>CAWHDR010000006.1:0-24105 GCA_963828165.1 uncultured Chloroflexia bacterium | reverse complement strand
CGGCGCCCGTCGCGATGCGGGCATCGTCCCCATCGACGAGGAGCGTGGCATCGTGCTCGGCCGCATAGGTCTCTGAGACGACGCGGGCGTCGTCGAAATCTTCGCCAGCCTCGATCACCGTGGCGCCGGCGCCCGCGTGCGGTCAAGTGCTTGGCGCAATTCGCCCGGGTGGAGCAGAAGCGCGCCGCAGGGGCCCGCCCAGGGCGCGTGCGGCGTAGGCGACGCCCTGGCCGAAGATTACGCGGACACGCGCACGATGGCACGGTCTCGCCGATGTTCCCCCTCCCCGCCAGCGCCGCCGTCGCGACCCACGTGCCGCGGCCCTTGAAGCGCGGATCCGGTTGACTTCTCGACCTTGACCACGACCGGGACGCCCAGGCGCCGGACAGGCCCTCGTGGAGGTACTGGGGCGTGCCGGTGAAGACGGGATCGATCCGATCGTGGGCGGCGCGGATGGCCGCCGGCTCCAGGTCCGGGTGTGCGATCGCGGCGCGAGCTGCCCGGGACATCAAAACGCCCGAAGGAACGGCCGGTCCGTAGTTGTCAATACCGATGTAAACGCCGCTCTCGCTACTTGCGGTCTGGCGCCCCTTTGAGCAAGACGAACTGTATCCGGCGAGGCCGGGGCCTGGGAAAGGGGTTTATGCACGACTTTGCGAATTGGGTGCGGTGCGGGCTCGCCCGTCCACAGCCCATCCACAGAACCGCACCTGGTCGCCCCGGCACTCGTGCCACGCGCCTGCCGCACCATGTCCTCCGGCGGACAAAAAGAAACGCCCGAAGGAACTCGATCACTAGATGCCCCGATCCATGTAAACACAGATCAGATCACTAGATGTTCGTGCCCCTTCGGCGAGACTCTACCTTCTCCGCACGGGACCCCTGGGACAATCGTGTTATCCACGAGTTTCCTTGCCGGAGGCTTGCATTTCGAGGGCCTCTCCACAGGCTGTCCACAGCCGGGGACGCAGACCTCAGCGGCGGCGCAACAGGAACAGGACCCGGAGGCTGTCCTCGATCGGCGCCTCCCGCACGACCTCGAAACGTTCCGATGCGGCCGCCCGGAAGCCGTCGAGGGTGTAGTCGGGGAACACGTCGCGACGCGTGGCCAGCAGCCGCCGGACCATGCGGTCCTCCTTGGGGACGAACTCGACGATCGCCCACGGAGCGAGATCCGCGAAGAACCCGAGCACCATCGGCAGCGGCACGTTGCGCGAGATCGCCAGGTGGTGGACGAGGGCCAGAGCCAGCGCGATGTCCGGATCCGCGCGGTCGAGGAGCGAGCGGCGCTCACGACCCGCCCAGCCGATACCCGGGCTCGGGTTCGCGACATCGAGGATGAGCGGCAGGATGTCGGTCCTGCCCTCGGCGCGTAGCTGGCGATAGTTCCGCTCCGCCGCCGCCGGGTCGATGTCGAATGCCAGGACGCGCTTGCCGGCGTCGGCCGCGATCCGGCTGTACCGGCCGGTGTTGGCGCCAAGATCCCAGAGCCGCGTGCCCGTGGCCTCGCCGACGAACGCCTCCACGAGTCGCGCCTTGTCCGCGGTCGCGGCATCGCCGTAGCTCGTGTGGTCGGCGTAGTCGGACCACTCGGTGCCGGCCGGCTCCCAGCGCAGCCGCTCGACGGTGCCACGCAGGTTCCGGATGAGGCCCTCGAGCCGCTGCCGGCTGATCCGCGCCCCCCGCGCCGCGTCGACGTCGCCCTCATCCTCGCTGCCGGCATATCGCCGTTGGGCTCGGGCATGGAGGTGAACATGCGACAGCAAGCCGAAACTTAGGCGCGTCCGCCACGGAAGAAGGTTGCTGGCGAGATCCAGCGGCACGCCGTCGGGGTCGGCGCGGAGCAAGCTCGCGAGTCGGACGTCGCGTCGGGCGATCAATGCCAGCGGCGCCAGGAAGTGCTCACAGAACTGGCGGTACGCCACCCACGGCGCGCCCTCTTCGAGCGGCTCGAACGAGAGTGAATTGATCAGGATGGGCCGGGCATCACGGAACTGGACGTTGTACGCCGAGGCATCCTTGAGCTGCCAGCCTTCGGCCATGGCGTCGAGCTGCGCGTCGAGCGTCAGGAGCGCGGCATCGCGCAGCTCACCGAAGGTCCACTCGAACGGATAGCTGATGAACTCGATCTTCTCGGGGCGGATGACCGCGTGGGCGTCGGAGCCCTGCGCGCGTTCGATCGAGATGGGCTCGTACGGGATGAGCCGGTCACCCTCGATGAGCCGCTGCTTGAGCGGGCTCGCCTCGAACGCGTCCCACTCCGCCGCGAAACTGCGCTGGATCTGGCGGTAGGGCTGGCCGTCCTGCCAGAAGATGAAACCGCTCGGATCGCGGAACGAGCCGCCGTCCCGCTCGACGGCGCCGGCCGGGGTGGCCGTGTCGGTGCCTGGCACCGCGTTGGCCGGGTCAGCGACCCCGGGTGCCGTCATGCACAGGCGCAGCGGGCTTTTCCTCGCCGCCGCGACGGCGCACCACGTTCAGGAACCGGCCGATCTGGTGCCGGAAGAACAGTGGTATCGCGACTGCGGCCGCGATCGCGGTCTGGATGATGAGGCTGCCGGTGCCCGGATCGATGTACGCGAGTTCAAGCATGTTCGCGGGTCGCTCCGATCTTGGTTAACCGCCCGATAATCCCCTGATGACCAACGATAGCACGGCCTCCCGAGCCACGGCTCAGGCGGGAGGCCGGCTTCGCACGCCCTGGCGCGGCCGGCCGCTCCCCGTGCATCCCCTGCTGCTGGCTGCCTACCCGGTCCTGTTCCTGTACGGGCAGAACCTGGGCGAACTGGCCCCGAGCGATCTCGTCGGACCCCTCGCCGCGATCGTCCTCGCCGCGCTGGCGGCGTTGATCGTCGGTGCGTACGTCGTCCGTGACGGCCGGCGGGCGGCCCTGGTCGTTTCCGCCTTGGCTGCCGCGCTCCTCCTGTACGGCCACGTCGCGGGCCTCCTGGGTCCCCTTGGAGTCCGAGCCGTCGTTCTCCAGGTTGGCTGGATGGCCCTCATCGGGCTCACGGCGGTGTTCGCGATCAAGGCTGGCTCGGATCGACTGGCCCTGGTGACCCGCGGGATGAACCTCGTGACCGCGCTCCTGGTGATCGTCACCCTCGTGTCGATCGTGCCCGCCGAATTCGCTCGCGCGAACCGGAGCGCGGCGTCGGCGACGCCCATCGGAGGCACCGCGGGCCCAGGGCGCGACATCTGGTACCTGGTGTTCGACCGCTACGGGTCCGCCCGATCGCTCGACCTGCTCTACGGGATCGACGACCGGCCCTTTCTCGATCGGCTGAGCGCCCGAGGCTTCGATGTCGTGACCGACAGCCATGCGAACTACGTCAAGACCGCGCTGTCGCTGGCGGCGACGCTCAATCTCGACTATCTCGACGACATCGTCGCCGCGCAGGACCCCGCCTCGGAGGATCACGGGGCCATCTACCGGCACCTTGCCGACCACGCGGTCGGCCACTTCCTGCACGATCGAGGCTACCGCTATGTCCACGTCGGCTCGACCTACGACCCGACCGAGACGAGTCCGCTGGCGGATGTCAACCCACGGATCGATGGCCCGTCCGACTTCGTCGACGCGCTGTTCGACGTGTCGGCACTGCCGGCCATCGCGCGACGGCTGCGGATCCGCACGAACACGCCCGCACGAGAGCGGCACCACCAGGTCGGCCGCTTCCAGCTGGACACGCTGGACGACCTCGTGACCGAACCCGGCCCGAAGCTCGTCTTCGCGCATGTCCTGCTGCCGCATCCCCCCTACACCTTCGCGAGCGACGGCAGGTTCCTGACCGACGAGGAGGACGCGGCGCTGACCAACGCGGAGGGGTACGCCCAGCAGCTGGTCTATCTGCAGGCGAGACTCGAGGCCCTGGTCGACCGTCTCCTCGCGCTGCCGGACGCCGAGCGGCCGATCATCGTCCTCCAGGCGGATGAGGGTCCCTACCCGGTCGACTACGCACGGGATACCGTCGGCTACGACTGGGCCACGGCGGCGACCGAGGACCTCGAGATCAAGTTCGGGATCTTCAACGCCATGTACCTGCCCGGGGGCGAGGCGCCCGCGGTGCCCACCACCCTCAGCTCCGTGAACACCTTCCGGTTGATCTTCAACGCGTACTTCGACGCCGACCTGCCGCTGCTCCCCGACCGGACGTTCACCTCCGCGGGCAAATACCGGCCGTACGACCTCACCGAGATCACGGATCGCCTGCCGAGCGCCGGATCCTAGCCGGTCGCGATGGCCGGCGGCCGGTCCGCGGGTCGCCGGTCCGCGGGCGGCCGGTTCGCGAGCGGACCGCGCGTGATGGTTGACGGCCCGATAATCCCCTCGTGACGACCGAAGCACCGACCCTGCCGGGCACCGCCGATGGCGCGACGGCTCGGCTCCCGGGGCGGATCCGCTCGGCGTGGCGTGGCCGACCTTTGCCCCTGCATCCCTTGCTGCTGGCGGCGTACCCGGTCCTGTTCCTGTACGGGCAGAACCTGGGCGAGCTCGAGCCGTCAGACCTGGTCGCACCGCTCGTCGTCATCGTCGCGGCCGCGCTCGCGCTGCTGCTGATCGGGGCACCCATCCTGGGCGACGCGCGTCGGGCGGCTCTCGGCGTCTCCGCTCTGGCGGCCGCGTTGCTCCTGTACGGCCACCTCGCCGGGGTGCTGGCTCCGCTCGGCGTCAAAGCGGGCTTCCAGCAGATCGGCTGGGCGGTATTCCTGGTCGTCGTCGCCATCGCCGCGGTCCGTTTGCGCGATGCGCGTCTGGCGGGCATGACGCGCGCGCTCAACATCGTGACGGCGCTCCTGGTCGTGTTCGCCCTCGTCACGATCGTCCCTGCCGAGATCGCCCGCTTCGGGCGCGGCACGACCGCGCAGGCAGCGATCGGCGGGAGCGCCGGCCCGGGCCGTGACATCTGGTACCTCGTGTTCGATCGATACGGCTCGGCGAGCTCCCTCCAGCTGCAGTACGAGATCGACGATCGCCCCTTCCTCGATCGGCTTCGCGCTCGCGGGTTCCAGATCGTGACCGACAGCCACGCGAACTACGTCAAGACGTCGCTGTCGCTGGCGGCGACGCTGAATCTGGACTACCTCGACGACCTCGTGGCCGCACAGGACCCCGCGTCCGACGACCACGGTCCCGTGTTCGAACGGCTGTCGGACCACGCCGTCGGCCGGTTCCTGCGCGAGCGGGGCTACCAGTACGTCCACGTTGGATCGTTCTACGGCCCGACCAAGACGAGCGTGATCGCCGACCGCAACCTGCCGCCCGGCGGACCGTCCGATTTCGTCGCCTCGCTGTACGACACCTCGGCGCTGCCAGCGGCGGCGCACCGCCTCGGCATCAGCCTGGCGGCACCGGCCCGCGAACGACATTACGAGGTCGGGCGGTTCCAGCTCGATACCCTCGACGACGTCGCGGACGACCCAGGTCCGGCATTCGTCTTTGCGCACGTGATGATCCCGCACCCCCCGTACACGTTCGCGAGCGACGGGTCGTTCGTGACCGACGAAGCGGACCGCGGTCGCCGGCAGGCACTGGCGTACGGCGAACAGCTGACCTACCTGCAGACGCGGATCGAGGCCCTCGTGGACCGGCTGCTGGCCCGTCCCGAGGCGGAGCGGCCGATCATCATCCTCCAGGCGGACGAAGGCCCCTACCCCCGCGAGTACGCCCGCAACACGATCGGGTACGACTGGGCGACCGCCTCGACGGACGAGCTGGAGATCAAGTTCGGGATCCTGAACGCGATGTACCTGCCCGGCGATGGCGCGCTGACGCCGTCGACGACCCTCAGCTCGGTCAATACCTTCCGCCTGCTGTTCGACCGCTATTTCGACGCCGACCTGCCGTTGCTCCCCGATCGCTCGTTCACGTCGGCCGGCAAGCTGCGGCCGTACGACATGACGGAGATCACGGATCGGCTGCCACCCCCGCGATCGAGCGCAGTCGATCCATGAGGGCTTCGGTCGCTGCGGTCGTGGGTTCGGCCTGGACCTGCGGGACGAGGCGGCCGGCCAGCTCTGTGGCCTGTTCGCGTTCGACGAAGGCCACGATGCGCTCGAGTGCTTCGGGCGCGACGTGGATCCGGGCGTCGTCGAGGGCGAGCTCCTCGAGGTCCAGTCGGAAGACGTATGACTCGATCGGAGCGCCGCGCGGTCGTTCGAAGGTCCAGTGCGCGACCTCCTCGAAACCCGGCGCGCCCTCGATCGCCGGGATGATCGTGGGGGCCGCGGTCGACGTACCCGTCGTGTAGACCCAGTAGCTCGCGTCGCTCTCACGCAATTGCCCGATGAGCTTGCCCGCCGAGAACGCCTGGAATTCGTTGACGTTCTTCGGCGCGATGTCGATCGATACCCAATCGTCGCTCGCCGGCTGATCGAACACCGTGACGCCATCCGGCGCTTCGGCATCGACCACGACGGTCACGTGGCGGACCTGACGCAGCCTGAAGTCGTCCCGTAGCGGCAGGCCCATCTCGAAGCCGAGGTAGGACCCGAAGGCGATCGTGGACCCCTGCTCGGCGTTGTCCCGCACCCACGCCACGACGGTGTCGACGGCCTCCTCCCTGGTGGCGACGGTCCGGCGGAAGTCGATCGAGGTCACGAGAACGGCGCTGGCGCTCACCAGGCCGACGGTCAGCAGGGCCGCGACCGCGCGTTCGCGCATGGCCGGGTCCGTCCGCGGACCCAGGCGACCGGCGCGGAGCGCAGCGGCGACCGCACCAGCCGCGATCACGCCGACGGCCAGCCCACCGATCAGGCCGATCCGGATCCGTACCCCGAAGACGTCGGCGACGGCGGCCCCGAGGATCGGGCCGAAGACCGCACCGACCGCCAGGATCGTCGGCGAGGGCCAGCGGCGGAGGGCCGTCTCGAACAGCCACAGCCACCCGGCCGCGGCGATACCCGCTCCGATCGCGAGCTGGGCCAGGTAGTTGCGCGGCGCCTCCCCGACGCCGATGACCAGGATCACGAGCGGCAGGCCACAGACCGTGGCCAGCCACAGGTCTTCCAGGGCTTCGCGCCGGCCCAACGCCGCGTCCCGGCGCGCCACGATCGACAGCAGCAGGCCGACCGCGCCGATCCCGCTCGTCACGAGGATCGGATACCACTCGCGGACGTACCGGGCGATCTGGGGCAGATCGATCAGCGCGGTGCCGCGCCCCGCCAGCGTGCCCGTGAAGACCAGCGTCAGGCCGGTCACCCACGCGATCGTGAGGCCGATCACCAGCCAGGTGCGACGGCGACCCTCGAGCCGGCCGCCGAGCCGCTCCCCCGCCCTCGGCAGGTCGAGCCGGCTCCCGAGCACCGCGGCCAGCCCGAACACCAGCAACGCGACGCCGATGGGTGCCAGCGTCCACCCCGGCGTCCCCAGGCGGTAGACCTCGTCGGTCACCTGTGCCACGAAGATGAACCACGGTGCCACCACGGCCGTCGCACCCAGGATCAGCCAGCCTGCAGCACGGAGGATCGGCCGCCACGGCTGCCGATGCAGCACGGCCGCAAGGATCGGCACGGGTGCGAGCGGCAGGGCGATCTCCTTGACGAGGAACGCCACCCCGAACAGCAGCCCGGCTGCGATGGCATACGAGGTGGAGCCCCGCCGGACGGCAACGAGGCCCATCGCCAGGAAGGCGACGGCAAGCATGGCCGACGGGATGTCCAGGCGCGAGGTCCGGGTCAGCTCGTGCACGTAGGTCGTCGCCAGGAGTGCGATGGCCGCAAGCCCGCCGGCAGCCGGCCGGATCCGCCATCCCAGTGCGGCGCTCACGAGGAGCAGGCCTACGCCGCTCAGCGCGTTGAGGAACCGCCCCACGACGAGCGGGTCGATCCCGAGCGCGACCGCCGGAGCCACGACGAGGGTCGACCACACGGGCGCGTGCGGCAGGAAGTAGCCACCGAACACGGTCTGCGGCCCCTGCCCCTCGACCATGCCGTAGCCGACGCCAACGTAGCGGGCCTCGTCGAAGGTCACCGCGAACGGGGGCGCGAGCACCAGCACGACGGCGAAGACGATGGCCGACGCCGCGACGAGGGCCAGCGACAGCCGCCGTTCCGAGCTTGGGATGGACATGACCTCGGGATGGTACCGGGCGCCATTCGTGTGGCGGTCAGACGCCGAGCCCGGGCGTGCCCGGCCTAGCCTGCTGCGGCGGTCGGTCCCGTCCCGTTCGTCGCCTCGGTCGCGGCCAGCGCCCAGCGATCCGACTCCGCCTCCAGCTCGCTGGCGAGTGCCGGCGCCACCCGACCGACGATCCGCACGTCCCGCTCGCCGTACTCGAGCTCCACGGTCCCGCGCTCGCGAACCCGGGCGAGCAGCTCCCCGGCCGTGTAGGGCAACGCGGCATCGATATCGACCCACAACGTTCCGAGCAGCGCTGCGATCTCGGCCCGGAGGGTGTCCATCCCGAAGCCAGTCAGTGCGGATACCAGCACCGATCCTGCGACCGCCGGCGCGACCGCGCCGCCGTCCAGCGCGGCTCGTTCCACGAGGTCCGCCTTGTTGAAGGCCAGGAGCCGCGGCTTCTCCCCTGCCCCGAGCTCGTCGAGGACGGTCTGGACCGTCGCCCGGTGCTCCTTGACGTGTGGGTCGGACGCGTCAACGACCTCGACCAGGACATCCGCCCGGTTGACCTCCTCGAGCGTCGCCCGGAACGCGTCGACCAGCTGGTGCGGCAGCTTGTGGATGAACCCCACGGTGTCGGTGACGATCGCGGTCTGGCCCTCGCCGAGCTTCACCTGGCGGCTCGTCGGGTCGAGCGTGGCGAAGAGCTTGTCCTCGGCCCTGGCCACCTCGGAACCCACGAGCGTGTTCAGCAGCGTCGACTTGCCGGCGTTCGTGTAGCCGACGATGCCGACGGTCGGCCACAGGCGCCGGTCACGGCCGCGCGCCGCCGTCGAGCGCTGCTGGCGGACCTGCTCGACGCGCTCCTTCATCTTCGAGATCCGGGTCCGGATGATCCGCCGGTCGGTCTCGAGCTGGCTCTCGCCGGGCCCTCGCGAGCCGATCCCGCCCTGGGTGCGCGAGAGGTGGGTCCACAGCTTCGTCAGCCGCGGGAGCTGGTATTCGAGCTGGGCGAGCTCGACCTGGAGGCGGCCCTCGTGGGTCTGCGCGTGCAGGGCGAAGATGTCGAGGATCAGCCGGCTTCGATCGATGACCTTCACCCGCAACAGGTCTTCGAGGGCTCGCTGTTGGGCCGGCGACAGCTCGTCGTCCGTGATCAGGAGATCGAACCCGGTCTCGCGCTTGGCCGCCGCGAGCTCCTCCGCCTTGCCCTTGCCGATATACCAGTTGGGATCGACGTGGCGGCGGTTCTGCCATTCCGCGCCCACGACCTCGGCCCCGGCGGTGGTCGCGAGGTTCGCGAGCTCCGACAGGGATTCCTGGGCCGTCCAGCCGTCCTCGGAGCCCGTGTCGACGGCCACGAGGAAGGCCTTTTCGACCGGCACTTCGAGATCGATGAGGCGGGAGGTCATGCGCGTGCAGGATAGCGCGGTCGCGTGATGACGCCCGTGCAACGCCCTGGCGGTCACGCTCGGGCTCCCCAGGAGGTGCCCGCATGTCCGAAGACCGTGGTGAAACGCGAGGGCCGCTCGATCCCGACGACGTCGCCCTCATCGAAGAGATCCAGAGCCTTCAGGGCGAGGAGATGCCCGTCGACCAGGACGCGGTGCTGGAGCCCGATGAGATCGAGAGCCGGCGGACACCGACCCGGACCGAGCTCGACCGGGGTGAGCCTTCGCCGGACCCAGAGGTAGAGGACGGAGATGCCGAGAGCCTCGACGGGCTGGCGCTCGACGACTTGCGCGAGGGCGAGACCGATGACCCGGACGTTGCGACGGAGGAAGGACTCGCCTACGTCGCGCCTTCTGACCCGCCCTTCCGGGTCGACGCCGAGGACCCCGAAGGCATCGAGGTGGCCGGCGCGATCGACGACTCGGGTGAGCTGGATCTGACCGCGCGCATCCGCGACGCCCTCGAGGCCGACGCCGCGACGAGCGGCTATGCGGACCGACTCGTCATCGGGACACGCGGCTCAACGGCCGTCGTACGTGGGATCGTCGACGACGTTGACGACAGCGACACGATCGCCTCGGTCATCGAGGCCGTGGATGGCGTGGACGAAGTCATCGACGAGACGACGCTCGCCGACGGCTGACCATCGGCGGCGGACCTAGCCGGTCGCCGTCCGGGCAACGGCGAGCGCCCGGTCGAACGGGTCCGTCAGCGTCGCCTCCAGCCACTGGACGTCGGGCTCGCTCCGGAACCACGTCCGTTGGCGCTTCGCGAACGCGACATTGCGCTGGGCGTCGGTCGTCACGGCCTCGTCGAGGGTGCGGCGGCCGTCGGCGACGTCCCAGGCCTCGTGGTACCCGATCGCCGAGAAGGCCGGCAGGTCCGGGTCGTAGCGCTCGCGAAGGGCCACGGCCTCATCGATGAGCCCGTCGTCGAACTGCGCCCGGGCACGGGCCGCGATCCGGCGCTCGTGCTCGGCGCGGTCAACCGTCAGCCCGATCCAGGCGACGGGCCCGTCGTAGCCGAGCGGGGCGGGCCGCGGTCCGTCACCGCGTAGCTCGGCGATCTCCAACGCCCGGAGGACACGGCGCGGATTGGCCGTGTCGGTCTGCGCGGCCAGGGTGGGTGCGAGGACCGTCAGCCGGTCCACGAGCGCAGGCAGCCCGTCGGCGGCGAGCTCCCCTTCGAGTCGCTGCCGCAGCGCGGGGTCGTCCGGCAGCGCTTCGAGGTCCAGGCCGCGCGCGACGGCCCGCAGGTAGAGCCCCGTGCCGCCGACGAGCAGTGCGACGCCGTCGCGCTCGGCCACCCCGGTCAGCACCGCTCGGGCGTGCGCGACGAAGTCGGCCAGCGCGAACCGCTCCGGCGGATCGACGAGATCCAGTCCCTCGTGCGGAACGCGCGCCCGGTCCGCGGCACGCACCTTGGCCGTGCCGATGTCCAGGCCGCGGTAGACCTGCCGGGAATCGGCCGAGATGACCGTCGCTGGCCGGCCTTCCGCGATGAACGCCTCCGCCAGCCGGATCCCGAGCTCGGTCTTGCCGGTCGCCGTCGCACCCGCGACCACGACGAGCGGTGGGGCGTCGGCCATCTGGCCATACTGCACGAGCGATGCCCTTCCCGCACGTGTTCGAGCCCGTCGCGCTGCGCCACAAGACCCTGACCAGCCGCATCACGTTCGGGGCGCACACGGCGAACATGGCCGAGGCCGGGCTGCCCGGCGATCGGCATATCGGCTACTACCGCGAGCGGGCGCTGGGCGGCGCCGGGATGATCGTGGTCGAGCCGGTCCCGGTCCACCGGACGGCCGTCCTGACCCGCGGCAATTTCCTCCACGACGACGATGCGGTCGTCCCCCACTTCCGCCGCCTGACCGACGCCTGTCGCGACGCGAATCCGGACGTCGTGATGATCCAGCAGCTGTACCACGTCGGGCAGCACGGCGACGCGGACAACTCGTTCGCCCCGAACTGGTCACCGTCAGGGCTCCCGTCCTACCACGACGCCGACGGCAGCCACGCGATGTCCGAGGCCGAGATCCACGAGGTCATCGAGGGTTTCGTCGCGAGCGCGCTTCGCGCTCAGGACGCGGGCTTCGACGGGGTCGAGATCTTCGCCGCCTACCACGCTCTGGTCGACCAGTTCTGGACGCCGTGGTCGAACCGCCGGACCGATGCGTGGGGTGGCTCGTTCGAGGGGCGCATGCGCTTCTCGGCGACCGTCCTCGACCGCATCCGCGCGGCGTGCGGCGACGACTTCATCATCGGCCTCGCCGTGAGCATGGACGAGGAGTCGTCCCGCTGCCCTGTCCATGGCGGAGCTGGCCGAGATCGTCGCCTGGCACGACCAGCGACGCGCGATGGACTACGTGACGTGCGGCACGGGCTCCTACTTCGACTTCTACCCGATCATCCCGGTCTCGCTGTACGAGCAGCAGCTCGGTGTTCCCTTCGCGGCCGAGCTCAAGCGCGTCGTCATCCACGCCCTCGTGCAGGCCGAGAGCCACATCCGCACCCCCGAGGCAGCCGAGGCGGTCCTGGCGGCCGGACATGCCGACCTGGTCAGCATCGTGCGCGGCCAGATCGCCGACCCGCACCTGGTCGCCAAGGCCCGCGCCGACCGTGCCGCCGACGTGCGTCCGTGCATCTCGTGCAACCAGATGTGCTGGGGCCGCCGCTCACGCGACTACTGGATCTCGTGCCTGGTGAATCCGTCTGCGGGTCGCGAGTTCGAGTGGGGCGGCGATCGATTCACGCCGGCGGTGACGCCGTCCCGCGTGCTCGTCGTCGGCGGCGGGCCGGCGGGCCTCGAGGCGGCACGGGTCGCCGCGGAGCGAGGTCATCGCGTCACGCTGCTCGAGCGTGACGAGGAACTCGGCGGCCAGTTCCGGCTCGCCGGCCGACAACCGTCGCGCGGCCAGATCACCGACCTGCTGG
Source organism: uncultured Chloroflexia bacterium (assembly GCA_963828165.1). GTDB lineage: Bacteria > Chloroflexota > Limnocylindria > Limnocylindrales > CSP1-4 > SPCO01. The sequence goes on along the minus strand of CAWHDR010000006.1, from coordinate 11,658 downwards.
CGTGGTACGGGCGACGGCTCGAGGAGTTGGGCGTGGAGGTGGCCCTCGGGACCGTCGCGACCCTCGCGGAGGTCGCCGCCGTGCGTGCGGACGAGGTCGTGCTCGCCACCGGAGCGCGGCCGCCGCAGACCGGGTTCCAGCGGGCGCTCCCCACCGTCGATCGTCTGCCCGGCGCGGAACGCCCCGACGCGGTGTCGATCCACGACGTGCTCGTTGGCGGGGCGGATCTGGGCGCCCGGGTGCTCCTCCTCGACGACCTCGGGGACTGGCGCGGGCTGGGAACGGCCTTGCACCTCGCCGAGGCCGGCCATGAGGTCACGGTCGTCACCCCGGCCGGGGTGGTCGGTGGCGGTCTGTTCCATAGCGCGGCGGACGTCCCGCTCCGGGGCCGGTTCTCGGCCGCTGGCGGCACGATGCGACCCCAGACCGTGGTCCTCGCCTGGGACGAGGACGGGGCGACGCTCCGCTCGACGCTCACCGGCACCACCGAACGCCTCGCCGCGGACACGCTGGTCATCGCCGAGACCCCGGTCGCGGAGACTTCGCTGGCGAATGACCTGACCGCTGCGGGCATCGCCTTCCACGAGATCGGCGACTGCGTGGCGCCCCGTCGCGCGAGCCTGGCGTTCTACGAGGGCCGCGAGCTCGCGCGGCGGCTGTAAGGGACGCGACTACGGGCGCGGACGCGATGTATGGTGACGCGAGATGACCACCACGGAGGCGCCCGAACCGCGCACCGGCCGCCGGGGCCGGACGGCCCGACAAGCCGAGCGCCTCGCGCGGTCGATGGAGCACCTGCCCTACCTGACCCGCAGGCTGCCACCGGTCGAGGTGGTCTCCGCCGAGGGCCTCGAGGCGATCGAGCACAACGCCGACACCCTCCTCCAGGAAGTCGGGATCGAGGTGGTCAACTACCCCGAGGCGGTCGAGATCTTCCGCACGGCCGGGGCCGACGTCCAGGGCTCGCGCGTCCGCTTCGAGCGCGGGATGTGCCGCTCGCTGGTCCAGGCCACGGCGCCACGGACCTTCACGCAGCGTGCCCGGAACCCCGATCGCAGCGTCGTGATCGGCGACCCGCACGTGGTCCTCGTGCCGACCTACGGTTCGCCGTTCATCCACAACCTCGACGACGGGCGGCGCTACGCGACGATCGAGGACTTCCGCAACTTCGTGAAGCTGGCCTACACGAGCACGACCCTCCACCACGGCGGCGGCACCCTCTGTGAGCCTACGGACCTGCCGGTCAACAAGCGCCACTTCGAGATGGTCTACAGCCATATCCGCTACACGGACAAGGCGTTCATGGGCTCGGTCACGCATCCGAGCCGCGCCCAGGACTCGGTCGACATGGCCAAGATCGCGTTCGGACCGGAGACCCTCGAGACCGAGCACGTGATCATGGGTCTCGCGAACGCGAACTCGCCGATGTCGTGGGACTTCAACATGCTGGGCTCGGCCAAGGTCTATGCCGAGAACAACCAGATCATGCTGATCACCCCGTTCATCCTGGGCGGCGCGATGGCCCCGGTCACGGTCGCCGCGTCCGCGACCCAGACCCTCGCCGAGGCGCTCGCCGGGATGGCGTTCTGCCAGATCGTGCGACCCGGGGCGCCGGTCATCTTCGGCTCGTTCGCCTCGTCGATGTCGATGCAGACGGGCGCGCCCACCTTCGGGACCCCGGAGCCCCAGCTCGTGCTGTTCGTGCTGGCCGCCCTCGCTCGCCGGCTGGGCGTGCCGTTCCGCAGCGGCGGCAACTTCACGGCCTCCAAGCTGCCCGACTACCAGGCGGCCTACGAGAGCGCGATCAGCTTCATGGCCACGATGCAGGCCGGCGTGAACTTCAACCTGCACACCGCGGGCTGGCTCGAAGGCGGCCTTGCCATCGGCTACGAGAAGTTCATGCTCGACGAGGACCAGGCCTCGATGGCGGGGGCCTATCTCGCCGGCGTCGACCTGTCCGAGAACGGCCTTGCGCTGCAGGCGATGCTCGACGGCGGCCCGGGCCAGCATTTCCTGGGCTCGCCGCATACCCTCGCCAACTTCGAGAACGCGTTCTGGCGTTCGGAGCTGTCGGACAACAACAGCTTCGAGCAGTGGGAGCTGAACGGCGGCCACGATGCTGCGCAGCGTGCCAACGCCGCCTGGAAGCGCCGCCTCGCAGAGTACGAGGAGCCGCTCCTCGACGAGGCTGTCCACGAAGAGCTCGTGGCCTGGATGGATCAGCGCAAGGCGAGCTTCCCCGACTCGGACGTCTAGGCGGGATCTGCCGGCGGGCCTTCCACCTCGAGCGCGACAGCGGCCTCGATGGCCTCGGGCGGCGTCGTCAGGACGATGTCCTCGACCCTCGCCTTCGTCTGGAGCACGCGCAGTTCCTCGAGCGGGATATGGCACTTCATCTGGTGCCCGGGCTCGACTTCGATGAGCGGCGGCTCGGTCACGTCGCAGATGCCCTGCATGAACCGATGGCAGCGCGTATGGAAGACGCAGCCGCTGGGTGGGTTGGCGGGACTCGGGATCTCCCCTTCGAGCCGGATGCGCGCCGCGGGCTCTCCGTCCACGCTGGGCACGGCCGACAGAAGCGCCTCGGTGTACGGATGGTTGGGCCCGCGGAAGACCGTCTCCGAATCGCCGACCTCCATGATCCGCCCGAGGTACATCACCGCGATCCGGTCGGCGAGGTAGCGCACCACGCCCAGGTCGTGCGAGATCAGCAGGTAGCCGGTCTTGCTTTCGGCCTGCAGCTCGGACAGGACGTTCAGGATCGCGGCCTGGACGGACACGTCGAGCGCGCTTGTGGGCTCGTCGGCGACCACGATGCGGGGGTCCCCGGCGAACGCGCGAGCGATCGCCACGCGCTGCTTGAGGCCACCCGACAGCTGGCCCGGCTTGAGGTCCAGGTGGCGCTGGGTGAGACGCAGGTCGGTGGCCAGCTTGTCGACGCGGTCGTCCGCGGCCTTGCCCTTGAGCCCAGTCAGCTTGCGCACGGACCGGCCCAGGATCTGGCGCACGCTCCAGCCTCGGTTGAGCGCCGAATCCGGGTTCTGGAAGATGATCTGGATCGAGCGCTTGGCCTTGACCGGCCGGCCGGAGGCGCTCGCGTCGAGCTCGTCATGGTCGAGCTGGATCGAACTCCCGGTGTCAGGCCCCTCGATGCCGAGGATGGTCTTCGCCAGCGTGGACTTGCCCGACCCGGACTCGCCGACGAGGCCTAGCGTCTCGCCGTCATTGAGCGTGAGGTCGACCTTGACGAGTGCCGGAACGCTGTGCCCGCTCTGATGGAACGTCTTTGACACGTTCGACAGGGCAAGGACCTCGGCACCCTCGGTCGCGACCTGGCCGACGCCCGAGTCGGGCTCCGGGATGTCCCCGATCCGGTCGTAGTGGTGGCAGCGCGTCCAGTGGCCTACGCCAACGTCGACGACCGGCGGGACGACCGTGCGGCAGAGCTCGTCGGCGAGCGGACACCGATCGACGTAGACGCAGGTCGGCAGGTCGGTCCCGATCTGCGGCAGCGTGCCCGGGATCGTGGCCAGCGCACGCTGGCTCTTGCGCACCCCGTGGCGCGGCAGAGACCGCAGGAGACCCACCGTGTAGGGGAACTGCGGGCGCTCGAACACCTCGACGGCGTTGCCCTCTTCTACGATCTTGCCCGCGTACATCACGCCGACGCGATCGCACAGGGAGCGGATCACGCCGAGGTTGTGGGCGATGAGCAGGACCGCGGCATTCGTCTCGTTGCGCAGCGTGCGGACCAGGTCGAGGACGCTTGCCTCGACCGTGGCATCCAGACCGGTCGTGGGCTCGTCGAGCACGAGCAGCTGGGGTTCGGAGGCCAGCGCCATCGCGATCACGACCCGCTGCTGCATCCCGCCCGAGAGCTGATGCGGGTAGCGATTGAAGACGCGGATCGGGTCGGCGATATTGACCCGGTCGAGGGCCGCCAGCGCGTTCTTCTGGGCCTCGTCCTGACTCTGGCCAAGGACCGTGAACGCCTCGATCACCTGGGTCCCGATCCGGGTGCTGGGGTTCAGCGCCCCGCCCGGATCCTGGTACACCATCGAAGCGTGCTTCGCCCGGAACTGGCGGACCTCGTCGCTGCCCATCTTCGTGATGTCGGCGCCGTCGATGAGGATCCGCCCGCCGGTGATCCGGCCGTTGCGCGGGAGATAGCGGACGGCCGCGTAGGCGGTCGTCGACTTGCCGCAGCCGGACTCGCCGACGAGGCCGTACGCCTCGCCCGGGGCGATCTCGAACGAGACGCCACGCAACACCGGCCGCAAGATGCCGCGGACCATGTAGGCGAGCGACAGGTCCTCGACCTTCAGGGCGGCCGTCGTGCCGGGTTCGGGGACCGGGGGGGCCGGTACCGTGGCGGTCATTCGGACAGGACCGATTGCAGGCCGTCGGCGATCAAGTTGACCGCCACGACGGTCGTGGCGATGGCCAGCGCGGGGAACACGGTCGGCCACCAGACGCCACTGATCATGTTCGAGTACTCCTGACTGACCGACAGGCCCCAGTCCGGCGACGGGGGCTGGAGACCGACACCCAGGAACGAGAGCGTCGCGACGGTGAAGATCGCGTACCCGAACCGAACCGTCAGCTCGACGACGATCGGTCCGGCGATATTGGGAAGGATCTCGCGGACCATGATGAACGGGCCGGACTCACCACGCAGCCGGGCCGCGGTCACGTAATCCAGCTGGCGCTCGGCGAGCACCGCGGACCGGACCGTCCGCGCGACGATCGGGGTGAACAGGATCCCGACGACGCCGATGACGACGACCGACGACGACCCGAGGACCACGAGCGTCAGCAGCGCGACCATGATGACCGGCAGCGCGAGGAACGCCTCCACGATCCGGCTGAGGACGTCGTCGATGATCCCCCGGTAGAAGCCCATGACGAGGCCGAGGAGAGCCCCGAGGACCACTCCGATGAGTGCTGCGGGCGGGGCGACGGTGAAGACGTCGCGAGCGCCGTAGAGGACCCGCGAAAAGACGTCGCGTCCCAGCCGGTCCGTGCCCATGAGGTGTTCAGGTGACGGCGGGGCCGGATTGTCGATCGAGAGGTCGTAACCATCGAATGGATCCCACGGCGTGTACGGCACCTCGAACATCGCGAGGACGGCGCAGATGACCCAGAACGTGAGGATCACGATCCCGACCACGAATCCCGGCCGGTGGAGCAGGAGTTTGAGCGTTTCACGCCGTGCCTGGGCGCGTTCCGACGCGGGCGCCGCCGCGGCGGGTGCCGGTCCGGGAGCGTTGGTCACCGATACCGCCATCAGCGTCCCTCATCCAGGCGCACGCGCGGGTTCATCCACGCGATGATGAGATCGGCGATGAGCGTCGCCACCATGTAGACGATGCCGATCACTACGGCCCCAGCCGTGAGCATGGGGATGTCCTTGCGTTGGGCAGCGAACAGCATCAGCTGTCCCATGCCGTTGTAGTTGAAGATCTTCTCGACCCCGATGATGCCGCCGAACAGGTAGCCGATCTGGACGCCGATGACGGCGACGGTCGGGACCAGCGAATTGCGCAGGACGTGGCGCCGGATGACCTGATTGGTCGAAAGCCCCTTCATCGTCGCGGTCCGCACATAGTCGGACTGGAGAACCTCGATCGTGCCCGCCCGTGCCATGCGCGCGATGTACCCGAAGTACACGATCGCCATGGCCGTGGCGGGCATCAGCAGGTATTTCACCGTGGTGATGAGGCCGGCGCCCGGGGGTGGGTTGGCGAGCACCGGCAGCAAGCCGAGGCCGACGCCCACGACGACCACCAGGAACGTCGCGGTGACGAATTCGGGGATCGAGGACGATGTCACGCCGAACAGGACGATGGCCCGGTCGCTCAGGCGATCCCGCCGGCGCGCGGCGTACACACCGGCGACGATGCTGATCGGGATCGTCAGCAGCAGGGCCAGCGCCGCCAGCTGGGCGGAACGACCCATCGCCGCGAGGAGCGTGGGCATGACCGGCGCCCCTGACTGGAAGGATTTACCGAAGTCCAGGGTGACCAGGTTGCGCATCGACCGCGCGTACTGCACGAGGATGGGGTCGTTGGTCCCGAGCCGTTCGTTGAGGGCGTCGACCGTCTGCTGCGACGCGAACGGGCCCAGGATCGTTCTCCCGATGTCGGTCGGCAGGACGTTGGCGATCACGAACACGATCGTGGCGAGGAGCCACAGCGTGACGAGCGACAGGGCGAGTCGGCGGACGAAGAACCGGGCCATCGACGACGTCGCCCCTCCCTAGCGCGTGGATGGGGGCGCGGGGACAGCGGCGAGCCGTCCCCGCTTATGGCCCTCGGTCAGACCCTTGACGCGGTCTGGAAGAACATCTGCCCGAGCGCGCTCGAGTAGACGCCCTGGAACTTCTTCGAGAACCCGGACAGGAAGTCGTAGGTGTACGCGATCCCGGCGGGGGTGTCCTCGAGCATGATCGTCTCGATGCGGTTGGCGGCGGCCTTCTGCGCGTCGACGCCGACGGCGGTCTGGAAGTCGACGAACGCGGCGTCGAATTCCGGGGACGAGTACTGCGACGAGTTCCAGGCGCCCTTCGTCCTGAAGGCCGAGTTGAGGAAGACGTCGGGCGAACCGCGGTGCCCGTAGTCGACGATGCCGAGTTCGGCCGCACCGGAGCAGGGCGGATCTGCGGGCTCGGCGGGGCACCACTGGGCCCCGTAGAACGTGCCGAGTTCCTCGACCGCCGGGGTGAGCTCGATCCCCGCCTCCTTGGCGTTGCTCTGGATGAGCACCGCGAGGTCCGGGACCTCCTGGAGGACGGCCGCGTGGAGCGTCGCCGTCAGGCCGGTGGCGCCGGCGTCGGCCAGCAGCTGCTTGGCCTTTTCGACGTCGCGCGTCCGCTGCGGGACAGACGGATCGAAGTACGGGTACAGGGAGAAGATCACATGGTCGTTGGCCACCTGGCCCTGGCCCTTGAAGAGCTGCTGCACCATCGCTTCCCGATCGAGGGTGAGCGCCAGCGCCTGGCGGACCCGCTTGTCCGTGAACTGGCCGGTATCGCAGCGCATCCAGATCTGCCGATGGTTCGTCGTTTGCGCACTGAGGGCGTTGAAGTTGGCGTCGTCGAAGAGGACTGCGCCCGAGTTGACGTCGAACTGGTTGATGGCGTCGATCTGGTCGCCCTGGTAGGCCGTGACCATCGGCCCCGGCTCATCGAAGAAGGTGAATTCGACGGTGTCGAGCGGCGTGCTGCCGCCCCACCAGGTCTCATTCCGGGAGTACTTGGCCCCGGTGGCCTGGTCGTAGCTGTCGAGCTTCCACGGGCCGGTGCCGTCGGGCATACCGTCTTGCGTCGTGCCGGCGGCGTAGGCCACCGGTGTGATGAGCGACTGGGCGTTGAATACCGACACGAGGTACGGGAAGTTGCCGTTCGCACCGAGCAGCGTGAACTCCACCGTGGTGGGGTCGACCGCCTTGGTCGAGCCCTTCTCGATCACGCCACCCAGGCCGGCGTTACCAGCCTCAGCGAGGCGGTCCATCGTCGCGACGACGTCGTCGGCCGTGAAGTCGCCGCCGTTCTGCCACTTCACGCCAGTGCGGAGCTTGAACGTCCAGGCGGTGTTGTCGTCATTGGGCGTCCACTCGGTCGCGAGACCGGGTCCGATGTCACTGGTTGCGGGGTCGAGGGCGACCAGGAACTCGAACGACTGGGCGAGGAGGCCATACGCCGAGAGGTCCTGCATCGCGATCGGGTCGAGCGTCGCGGCGGGGCGCTGGACGGCGACCCGGATCGTGCCGCCTGTCTGGCCCGGCGAGGCGGCGCCGGCGCTGGCGGATGCCCCGGGGCTTCCTGCGGGGGTTGTGCGCCGCCGAACCGGCCGGTGGGGTGTCGCAGGCGATCAGGATCGCCGAGATCGAGGCCATGCTGAGACCGACGACCGTGCCTCGCTTGATGAACTCGCGTCGCGACAGGCGCCCTCGGGCGAAGGCCTCGACGACGTCCAGCTGTGGCGGTGTGGTCGACCGGCGGACCCGATCGTAGCGGGTGTAGTCCATGGCGGTGTTTCTCCTCCTCGACCACGCGACAGATCCGTCGGCGTGCAGTGCACCCTCATCCGGTGGCTCGGTCAGCGCGATCCCCGCCGGAGGTGGCCACGGTACTGGTCCCCTCTTCCGGCTGTCAACGCATCGGCGCATCCGAGATGGGGACGATGCTGTCCACGAAGGGCGTACGGCCCGGCGTACCCGACCCGCACCGTGACCTCCCCACCGACCAGGTCGGGGCCGCCCACCAGGTGAACGAGCTTGTTGCCGCGAGTACGGCCGGCGACCCGTGGCAGGTCGGTGGGCTCGTCGCCGTGCGCGTGGGCGCGTGCCGGTGCCACCGAATCCACGAGGACCTCGACGTCCCTGCCGATCCACGCCTCGTTCCGTTCCAGGCCGATCGCCTCCTGGACGGCGAGCAGCTCGTTGAGCCGGCGTCGCTTGGTATCGGGCGGGACGTCGTCGGCGAGGCGCGTCGCGGGCGTGCCCGGCCGCGGGGAGTACGCCGCGGCGAACACCTGGTCGTAGCGCACGGTCTCCAGCAGCTCGAGCGTTCGATGGAACTGCTCCTCGGTCTCGCCACAGAAGCCGACGATGATGTCGGTCGAGATCGTGATCCCGGGTACGGCCTCGCGGATCCGGGCCAGCCGCTCGCGGTAGTGCTCGATCGTGTACTGACGGCCCATCCTGCGGAGGACCTCGTCGTCGCCGGACTGGACGGGCAGATGGAGGTGCTCGCAGACGCTCGGACAGTCGGCCAGGGCGGCGATCAGCCGGTCCGACAGGTCCCAGGGGTGGGACGTCACGAAACGCAGCCGCGGGATCGCCGGATGCCCGTCGGAGGTGCGCAGTCCGTCGATGGTGCGGATGAGCTCGGCGAGGTCCGGCCGGCCGTGGAGGTCCAGGCGCCGGCCGGCCCAACGCTCGGGGTCCACGTGGGCGAAGCGGGGATCGGGTTCCAAATCGTGCCCGTACGAGTTCACGTTCTGGCCGAGCAGCGTGACCTCGCGATACCCGGCCGCGGCCAGGGCGCGCGCCTCGTCGACGATGTCGTCGAACGGGCGGCTGCGTTCCGGCCCGCGGCTGAACGGCACGATGCAGTAGGTGCAGGTCTTGTCGCAGCCGTAGATGATCGGGAGCCAGGCACTGATCGCGGAGCCGCGGGCAACGGTCCCCTCCCCGATGGCCCGGGCACGGGTCGCCGAGAGCCCGTCGGCAACGCCGACGACCGTACGCCCGACCGTGGTCGTGGCCCCGACCGGCCCGACCGCCCCCATCGAGTCGAACGAGCCGATCGCGCCCTGGGCCGAGGCCAACCCGAGGCGGTCAACGAGCTCCGGTTCCTCGTCCGGTCGCAGGAACAGGTCGACGGCCGGAAAGCGCCGGCGGAGCCCGCCCCGATCCGGTTCACGGACGGAACAGCCTGTCAGTACCACTCGCAGACCCGGGTTCGCGGCCTTCAGCTTGGTCAGGTGTCCCTGCCGGCCGATCACCTTCTGCTCCGCCCCTTCGCGGATCGCACAGGTGTTGATCACGACCAGGTCGGCCGTGTCCATCGACGGCGCCTCCGCGCAGCCCGCCGCGAGTAGTCGACCGGCCATCTCCTCCGAGTCGCTGCGGTTCATCTGGCAGCCAAGCGTCCAGACGTGGAAGCGCGGCAACGATGCGAGATCCGGGACGTATTCGGCGAGGCGGGCATCGGCTGGCGCCTCGGGGCTCCGCGGAGCCGCCCTCGTTGTCGGCGCGCTCGCCGGCAGGACTTCGAGCACCGGCAGCGAACGCGGCGATAGGCGGGTGTCACTCACAGCGGCGCCATGGTACCTCCGAGCGCCGGCATCCCCGCTATGCTCGGCAAGACATGGACCTCATCGCCCTGTTCACATCCCCGAGACCTGGGTCGCCCTGCTGACGCTGACGGTGCTCGAGATCGTCCTCGGCATCGACAACGTCATCTTCATCTCGATCCTCGTGCAGCGGCTTCCGGCGCACCAGCGCGATCAGGCCCGATACATCGGCCTGGGGTTGGCCATGGGAATGCGGATCCTGTTGCTGCTGACGATCTCGTGGATCATCGGCCTGACGCAGCCGCTCGTCACGCTGTTCGATCGTGACTTCTCGTGGCGCGACGTCATCCTCATCGGTGGCGGCGTCTTCCTGCTCTGGAAGGCCACCACCGAGATCCACGAGACGCTCGAGGGCGATGAGGCGCATGCGGCAACGGGCGCAGGCACGGCCGCTCTGGGCAGCGTGCTCGTGCAGATCGTCCTGCTCGATATCGTGTTCTCGCTCGATTCGGTCCTGACCGCGGTCGGCCTGGTCGATGAGGTGGCGATCATGATCGTCGCCATCGTCGTCGCCGTCGGCGTGATGTTGGTCGCGTCCGGGCCACTCTCGAGGTTCGTCCACGACCATCCATCGGTCAAGATCCTCGCCCTCTCGTTCCTGCTGCTCATCGGCGTCACGCTCATCGCGGACGGCTTCGGCTTCCACATCGACAAGGCCTACATCTACGCGGCCATGGCCTTCAGCGTCTTCGTCGAGGCGCTGAACCTGCGGCGCCGGAGCAAGGGCAAGGCGATCGAGCTTCGCCCGACCTACCGCGTCAAGGACGACGCAGACCCGGCGGCGAGCTGAGCTACCCCGGGATCGCCTGAAGGAGCTCCTCGCCGACCTCGGGCGGCACCCACAGGGACGTATGCGCCTCGGCGTAGGTGCCGAGGTCGCCGTGGTAGTCACTGCCGCCGGTCGAGATGAGCCCGAGGTCGCGTGCGACCGCCCTGACGGCCTCGACGGTAGCCGCGTCGAAGGTTCGGTAGTACACCTCCAAGCCGCGTAATCCCGCTTCGGCCAGTTCGCGCATCACGTCCAGCCGGGTCGGCGCCTCACGGAAATGCGCCAGCACCGGGATCCCACCGGCAGCCGCGATCGTGGCGATCGCCTCCTCAGGGCCCAGACCCTCACGCCGGACGTATCCGGGCGCCCCGTGCCCGATGATCCGGCCGAACGCGTCCTCGACCGTCGTCGCGAACCCCGCCGCGATGAGCGCCCTCGCAATGGTCGGCCGGCCCAGGGCGTCGTCGGCACCGACATCGAGGGCCGCCACCTGGGCATCGATGGGCAGCCCGAGCTCCCGCAAGAGCGCCACGGTCCGATCGAATCGCTTGCGCCGCGCGTCCCGCTGCGCCGAGAGCGCCGCCTCAAAGGCCTCATTCCCGGGGTCCATCCCGAACCCCAGGATGTGCAGCTCCCCTTCCCACAACCCCAGATCCCGAGTGACGAGAGCATTGATCTCGACCCCGGGAATGAGCTGGAGCCCGGCGGGTAGCTCCGCGGCGGCCAGCTCCCGATAGCCCGCCAACGTGTCGTGGTCCGTGAGCGAGAACGTCCGCACACCGGCGGCTGCGACGGCCTCAACGAGCGCCGCAGGCGCAAGCACTCCATCCGACCGCGTCGAATGGGAGTGGAGGTCGACCGTCGATGGCCCCTCCGGCACCACTGCGCCATCGAGCGCTCGCGGGTCATGGCGGCGTCGAGGTCGGTGCGGTACAGCGCCGGGCATCGTGCGAGCCTACCAATCCCGCACCGGAACAGCCGCGTCCCAGCCGCCCGGCAAGCTCGTCGCGAGACAGGACGCTTTGCGAC
>CAWHDR010000005.1:0-274549 GCA_963828165.1 uncultured Chloroflexia bacterium | reverse complement strand
GTACGACCCCAAGGACCTGACCCTGTCGCTGTCCCTGGAGCTGCAACGTGCCGCGGTACGCGCGCTCGGCGATCGCAAGGGAGCGGTCGTGATGCTCGATCCGCGCAACGGCGAGGTGCTGGCGATGGCCTCGACCCCGACGTACTCCGCGTCGGCGCTCGCCGACCCCGCAACCGCCGACCGCACGTTCAAGGCGCTCCAGGAGGACGAGGACGAGCCGCTGCTGCCACGTGCCACGCTCGGGCGCTACGTGCCGGGCTCCGTGTTCAAGATCGTCACGGCCATCGCCGGCCTCGGATCGGGGGCGATCACGCCGCGAACCACCTACGCGGAGCAGCCCGGGGCCGAGGAGGATGGCCTCGTCGTGAGTGGCTTCCGGATCCGCGACGGTCATCATCTCTTCACGGGTTCGGAACGGTTGGACCTCGTCGGCGCGACCCAGGTCTCCTGCAACATCTGGTACGCCCTCACGGGCCTGGAGACCGGGGGAGGCGACCTCGTCGACTACGCCGAGCGCCTGGGCTTCGGGGCGCCGCTCCCCTTCGACCTGCCGACGGCGATCTCGCAGGTCACGAACGGGAACGGCGACGATCCGGGTGGCTTCGTCGACGACGTGGAGCTGGCGAACGCCGCCTACGGCCAGGGCGAGACGTTCGTGACGCCGCTGCAGATGGCGCTGGTGGCGAGCACAATCGCAAGCGGCGGGGAGCTGCGCCGCCCCAGGCTCGTGACGGCCATCACGGGCGAGCGTGGGACGGGGACGATCGGCCCGAACACCGTCCGGCGGGTGATCGACGGCGGAGACGCGGCCGCGATCAACGAGGCGATGGTCGCCGCGGTCGAGACCGATCGCGGCCGGCAGTACACCTCCGGTGCGAAGGTGCCGGGCGTGACGACGGCCGGGAAGTCCGGGACGGCGGAACTCGGCGGGCGTGGCGAGCCACACTCCTGGTTCATCGGCTTTGCGCCGGCGGAGGCGCCCCGGGTGGCCATCGCCGTCCTCGTCGAAGAGGCCGGTCGCGGCGCGGAGGTGGCGGCCCCGATGGCAGGCAACCTCATGGAGCTGTGGCTGGATTCGTCAGAGTGACCGAGCCGTCCGACCCGACCGACCCTGCGGACGGACCGGATCCCGGGGGGCCAGCGGACCCGTCCCGCCCGGCCGATGCCCAAGCCGCGCGGGAGCGTCGTCCGATGATCGAGCGGATCGGCATGGCCGCGATCGCGGTCGTCCTTGCCGCGCTCTTCGGCGGCGTTGCGATCGCCGCGTGGGCCGGTGGCGAGCCGTTCCTGGCGGTGATGGGTGCGACCGGATGTCTCATGACCGCGTGGGTCGGTGGGCTGACGCTGTTCCGGGGGTGAAACAAGGGACGCCGCCGGGAACCCGATTGACGCGTCCGACGTACTATCCCTCGACACCACCTTCCCAGAGCGTGGAACGTCGCACCCCCGAACGCCCGAGCAACGGCGGCACAACATCATTGCCGCCCCCGCGAGAGAGGCCGATGACGAAGATCCAGGAAACCGGGGACAAGGTCCTCGCCAATGTCGAACGTGTGATCGTCGGCAAGCACCACGAGGTGCGGCTCGCCCTGGTCGCGCTCCTGTGTCGTGGTCACCTGCTCATCGAGGACGTGCCGGGCACCGGCAAGACGGTCCTTGCCAAGGCGATCGCCCGGAGCCTGGGCTGTTCCTTCCGCCGGATCCAGTTCACGCCGGACCTGCTCCCGTCCGACGTGTCCGGTCTCTCGATCTACAACCAGAAGTCCCAGGAATTCGAGTTCCGACCGGGGCCCATCTTCAGCCAGGTCGTGCTCGCCGACGAGATCAATCGTGCGACCCCCAAGACCCAGTCCGCCCTCCTCGAATCCATGGAGGAGCGCCAGGCCACGATCGACGGCACGACCTATCCCATGCCCGACCCGTTCCTCGTGATCGCGACCCAGAACCCGATCGAGTACGAGGGGACGTTCGCGCTCCCCGAGGCGCAGCTCGACCGGTTCATGTTGCGGATCCGGCTGGGCTATCCGCAGCCCATCGAGGAGATCGTCATCCTCGACGAGCAGAAGCGCACCCACCCCCTCGATGACATCGAGGAAGTCCTCGGCGTCGAGGACCTCCGCTCGATGCAGGAGGCCGTTCGCGAGATCTATGTCGATTCGACCGTGGCCGACTACATCGTCCGGGTCGTCGGGGCCACGCGGAACCATCCCGACGTCTACCTCGGGGCGTCGCCGCGCGGTTCGATCGCCCTCTACCGAGCGGGTCAGGCGCTGGCGGGACTGCTGGGTCGCGACTACGTGATCCCCGATGACGTCAAGGCCCTCGCCGAGCCCGCGCTCGCCCACCGCCTGATCATCAAGACGAGCTCGTCGATCCACGACGTCCAGGCGGGTCAGGTCGTGCGCGAGATCCTCGACTCGACGGCGATCGACGGCATCCGCCCGATGGGCGGCGGCCCGACCGAGTTGCGGCCGTCCGCGGCGGGCAAGACCGCCCCGAGCGCGTAGCGGCACCCAGGCGTCCCGAGCGGCACCCGGCGGGCACCATGTTTCGACGGCTGCAGGCCCTGATCCTCGTCACGGTGCTGGTCGTCGCGGCGTTCTCGACCGGCCAGCTCTTCCTTTTCTACCTGCTCTATCTCGGGATCTTCGTCGTCGGGGGCTCGTACGTCCTCGTTCGGCTTGGGCTCACGGATCTCGAGGCCGGGTACGCCGTCAGCCAGCTCCACGGACACGTCGGGGACCGGATGCGCGTGACCTACACGCTGCGCAACGGAAGCCGCATCCCGAAGCCGTGGCTGGAGGTCCATAACCCGACGACACTCCCCGGTGGCCTCCCCGGCCGTCCCATCACGCTTGGAGCCATGGCCGAGCGATCCTGGCTCATCCGGACCCCCCTTACCCGGCGCGGGCATTTCCGCATCGAGCCGTTGCACATCCGGACCGGCGACCCGTTCGGGTTCTTCGAGGCCGCGGCCACGGTCGGGCAGGGCGTCAGCGTGGTGGTCTACCCCCGGCTCGAGCCGCTGCCGATGTGGAAGCTCCCTGCAGCGAGCCTCGAGGGCAGTCATGCCTCCCCGGAACGGACGCTCCAGACCACGCCGCTGGCCACGAGCGTCCGGCCATACGCCCCGGGTGACAGCATGAACCGCATCCACTGGAAGTCGACCGCGCGACACGGCGAGATCCAGGTCAAGGAGTTCGACCTGGAGCAGACCGCCGACGCGTGGATCATCCTGGACCTCCAGCGCGGCATCCAGGCCGGGCACGGTGACGAATCCACGACCGAAGCCGCCATCCGGGCGGCCGCGTCCATCGCCGACAAGGCCCTCGGGGAGAACCGCGCTGTCGGCATGACCGTGAATGCCGCCCGGACCGCGTACCTGCCGGCGGACCGCGGGGGACGCCAGCACCAGAAGGTCATGCAGCTGCTCGCGGCGGTCGAGGCCGATTCCGCGTCGCCCCTCGTCGAGACCCTGATCGCGTCGGTCGGCCGGCTACGGCGCGGGATGACCGCCGTCATCATCACCGCCTCGCTCGACCCGTCCTGGGTCCGCCCGCTGGCGGCCCTGCGCACCCGCGGTGTCGCGTGTGTGGTCGTCACCGTCGATGCGACGGCGTACGCCCGCGCCGAGGTGGAAGCACGAGCCGCGCTCTCCGGCGATCGGCCGATCTTCGATACCGAGGCCGTCGAGGCGGCCGCCAAGCGCACCCGCGCGTTGCGGCACGCCCTCGCGGAGTACGAGCTGCCGGCGTTCACGATCGTCCCCGGCCAAGAGCTGGGCGAGATGCTGGCACGATGAAGTTCGCATTCGACCGGCCGGACTGGCGCTGGTCTCGGCTGGCGATCGCACCCGCGCAGGGTTGGCTTGCGCTGGTGCTCGTGGCGGCGATGTGTCTTTCCCTTGCCTGGTCACTGGACGACGTCGTCCTCGTGCTCGGCGACGGCGACACGACGGACTTCCTGTTCTGGGCGGCCCTCGGCGGTGTCGCCATCGGTGCCATCGGGCCGATCGTGGGGTGGGGCCGCTGGACGACCCACCTCATCGGCGCCGTCTTCGCCGGCCTCCTGACCCCGTTGCTGGTCGGCTGGGTCCTCATCCCCGACGGCGCGAGCCCCGGAGTCCTTTTCCTGGCGACGGCCGACAGCACCGTCATCGCGTGGATCGATCTCGTCGTCAACCGCGAGCTTTCGACCTTCCAGTACGGGCACCACCTGCTGGTGCTGGGCCTGCTGGTGTGGGCGTCATCGCAGTTCGCTAGCTATGCCGCATTCGGCCATCGGCGGCCGCTCAACGCGGTGGCCGCCATCGGACTGCTATTGCTCGGGAACATGTTGCTCACGACACGCGACCAGATGGTGTTCGTCGTCCTGTACTCGGTGTCGGCGCTCTTCCTGCTGGTGCGCTTCCACACTTTCGACGAGCAGTCCGATTGGCTGCGCCGCCGGATCGGTGACCCGTCGGCGATCTCCGGGCTCTATCTCCGCGGTGGTTCCATCTTCATCGCGATGGCCGTCGTGGGATCGCTGCTCCTGACCAATGTCGCCGCGTCAGCGCCGCTGGCGGGGGCATGGACGGACATGGGCGGTCGACTGCTCGAGTGGTCGCGCGCCCTCGAGCCGTTCCTGCCGTCGTCCGGCTCCGGCCGCTCGATCGGGCCGTCGTTCGGGCCGAACGCGCGCATCACGGGGTCCTGGGTGACGAATGACGGCCCGTTCCTGACGATCGAGATCTCTCCCGACGAAGACGAGATCCCGTTCCTGGCGGCGGCGGTCTACCACACGTTCGACAAGACGGGGTGGCGACGAACCGAGCCTGGGCTCATCCAGCGTGGGCCCGGCGAGGAGCTCCTCGGCAACACCGCCGACCAGGTGAGCCTCGACGGTCGCCGCGCGGTCGTGTTGACGATCACCCTCGAATCCCCACGCTCGGAGGTCTTCACACCGACCATGCCCTTCTCGGTCGACCAGGCCGCCGGCGTCATGGTCATCGGCGAGGGCGGCTACTTCGAGGGGATCCGGCGCGACGCGTCCGACGCTCCGTACACCATCACGGCACTCGTCCCGGCGTCCGAGGCCGACGGCGGACCAACCGCCTCCCGCCTGCGCGGCGCGGGCACCGACTACCCGCCCGAGATCCTGGCCCTGTACGGTCCCGACACCGTCGCCGCCGACGCGCTCGGGGACGCGTCGCGTGCCTTGCTGGCCGAGATCCGGACCGAGGCCGGTGCTCAGGCGACGCCGTACGACCTCGCCGCGACGACCCGCGACATCCTGCGCGATCCCGCACGGTTCGAATACGACACCGATGTCCGCGACCACGACTGCTCAGACATCTCGATCGTCGAGTGCTTTGCGCGCATCAAGCGCGGCTATTGCGAGTACTACGCCTCGACGATGGCCGTGCTGCTGCGCGAGATGGGCGTTCCGACGCGCTACGTCCAGGGCATGCTGCCGGGCGATGGTGAGCCCGGATCGGGGACCTCGGTCGTGCGCAACCGCGACGCGCACGCCTGGGTCCAGGTCTACTTCCCCGGTCACGGCTGGGTCGACTTCGACCCCACGGGTGGTCCCGGCCCACGGCTGGCTCCACTGCCATCAGGACGACCCGAGGCGAGCGCGAGCCCGGGTGCTTCGCGCAGTCCCGGGTTCGTGCGTCCCCAGGAGACCCTGCCGCGCGACCAGCCGCCCGGCGGCAGTTTCACCGGTGGACCCAGGACGCCGGGGGCGGCGGGGCCGTTGATCGCCGTGGCGATCCTGCTCGGCGTGGGCATCGCGGCTGTGGCCGCCGTGGCATGGCGCCGGGGACCGCGCGGTCCGGTGTCGGCGGACGGGACCTACGGTGCGGTGACCCGCCTGGCGTCGCGGCTGGGATACGCGCCGCGGCCGAACCAGACGGTCTACGAGTACGCGGGTTCGCTCGGCGACCTCGTGCCTACGGTCAGGCCGGAGCTCGAGACGGTGGCTCACGCCAAGGTCGAGGTGGCGTACGGCGCGCGGGTCCTCACGGACGACCGGATGCGGTCGCTGCGCGAGGCCCATCGACGCCTGCGGATCGGCCTGCTCCGACTGTTCGTCCGCCGCGTTCGCCGTTCGCGCAGTCGCTGAACACCGGCGCCCGCGCGGGCCACCCGCCATTGGGAGGTCGCCCCTAGAGCGCCCCGCTGCGGCTCCGTCGCTCCTGGGCTTCCTGGGCCGCCTCGTCGAGCAGCGCCGAGAGGTGCCCGGTCAGGTTGTGGGCACGCAGGACGGCCCGACCGCCGCGAAACTCGACGACGGTGATCGCGGCGAGATCCATCGTCCACATCCAGAACCGCTCGAGCGGCAGGTCGAACAGCGTCAACAGGCTGATCTTGAAGACCCCGTCGTGGGCGACCACGATCGACCAGGGCAGGTCGGCCGGCGTCTCGTCGCCGTAGCCCGCCACCTGGCTGCGATCGAGGGTGCCGGGCGTGCCGCCTTCGGCGAGCGCGCTAAGCACCCCGGCGAGGGCCGGCCGGACGCGCGCCGCGACCTGTGCCAACGATTCTCCTCCGGGTGCCCACGCTTTCGTCGGCGTCCGACGCCAGGCCGCCAGCGTGTCGCCGTAGCGGGCGCCGATCTCGTCCCGGTGGAGGCCCTCCCACTCACCCTGCCCGATCTCGAGGAAGCCGGGGTCGGGCCGGGCGACCGGCGCGGGGCTCATCGCGGTGGCCACGGCATCGGCCGTCTGGGCCGTGCGCCGCAGCGGGGAGTGGACGAGCTCTCGCAGCGGACCCTCCGGCAGCGGGAGGGCCGGCGCGTCGTGAGGATGCGCCAGGCGTTCAGCGACGAGGGCGGCCTGGCGCAGCCCGGTCGGGGACAGTGGCGTCTCCGCCTGGCCCTGGAAGCGGCCCTCCACGATGAACTCGGACTCCCCATGACGGACGAGGACCAGGGTCGCGTCGAGGCCGTCCGGGATGAGTGCGTCCGTGTCGTCGCCCACGTTCAGTGTTCGCGACCCAACCGGATGGCCCACAGCTCGAGCACGGCATCCTGGGCCCGGATCGCGTCCTCGACGGCCTTGGGCACGTCATCGTCGAGGGCCAGGATCATCAGGGCATCCTCACGAGGCCGAACCCGGGCAAGGTGCATCGCGCTGATGTTCACGTCGGCCTCGCCGAGCATCGCGCCGATGCGCCCGACCATCCCCGGCTTGTCCGTGTGGCGGGTGATGAGCATCACGTCGGCCGGCTCCATGTCCAGGCGGTACTCGCCGAGGCCCGTGATGCGGGGCTCACCCCCGGCCACGGTGCCGGCCACCTTGACCGGACCGCTGCGGCCCTCGCTCCAGACCGCCAGCTGGGACGCGAACGCGCCCGCATCCGAGGTCTTGCGCTCGACCAGCGTGATCCCGCGGGCCCGCGCAAGCGCTCCGGCGTTGACGAGGTTGACCCGCTCGGTCGTGACGGTCTCGAGCAGCCCGCGCAGGACCGCGGCGGTGAGTGGCGTGCCGTCGTGCTCGGCGAGCTCGCCGGCGATCTCGAGCGTCAGCGTCTTCACGCCGCCACGCGAGAACTGGGCGAAGAATTGCCCGAGGATCTCTGCGAGCGGGAGATACGGGCCGATCGCGCGGGCCGTCTCGGGCGTGAGCAGCGGCGCGTTGACCGCGTAGCGGGCGCTCCTTCCGTCGAGCACCTCGAGCACCTGACCCGCCACTTCCTCGGCGACCAGGACCTGGGCCTCGGCCGTGGAGGCGCCAAGGTGCGGCGTCAGCAGCGTGTTCGGGGCGCCGAGCAGGGGTGATCCGGTCGGTGGCTCCTCGTCGAAGACGTCGATGCCGGCGCCGGCGAGGTGACCGGACTCGAGCGCCTCCGCGACCGCCGCCTCGTCGACGATGCCGCCGCGGGCGACGTTGAGCACGATCGCACCGGGCCTGAGCTTGGCGATCGCCGCCCGTCCGATCAGGCCCTTCGTCGCGCGGGTCAGCGGCACGTGGATCGTGACGACGTCCGCGCGCGCCAGCATGGTGTCGAAGTCGATGAGGTCGACGCCATGGTTGGCCGCCTGCTCGGGCGTGACGTATGGATCGACACCCAGGACGACCATCTCCATGGCCCTGGCGCGGTCGGCGATGGCCAGGCCGATCTTGCCCAGGCCGACGATCCCGAGCGTCCGGCCGCGGAGCTCCAGCCCGGTGAACTGCGAGCGTTTCCACTCGCCCCGACGGACCGAGGCATCGGCGGCCGCCGTTCGGCGGGCGACGCCGTAGAGCAGGGCGAGCGTGTGCTCGGCCGCGGCGATGGTGTTCCCGGTCGGCGCATTGACGACCGTGATGCCGGCGCGGGTGGCTGCGTCGAGGTCGACGTTGTCCACCCCGACCCCCGCGCGACCGATGACGACCAGCCGCGAGCCCGCGGCGATGAGCTCGGCGTCCACCTGGACCTGGCTGCGCACGATCAGCGCGTCATAGTCGGGGAGGAGCCCGGCGAGCTCCTCGCGCGTGCAGCCCAGCCGCTCGTCGACCTCGTGGGTCGCAGCGAGGATCTCGATGCCCTCGCGCGCGATCTCCTCGGCGACGAGGACCCTCATGCGCCGGCCGCGGCGGCCGTTCCCGCGACGATCCCGTACGATTCCAGCGCGGCGACCTGCGCGGCCGCGACGGCCGCACCGGGGCTGACCGTCCGGCCGCTGGCCAGTGCCGCCATCTCGAGCGTGCTGAGCGCCCCGAGGATCTCCTCGAGCGTGACGGACCCGAGGTGGCCCAGGCGGAAGATCTTGCCCGTCAGCTTGCCCTGACCACCGGCGAGGACCACGCCACGACGCTTGATCTCGGCGTTGAACGCCTTCCAGTCGAGGTCGTCGGGGACGTTCGCCGCGGTCACGGTGCGCGATGCGTGGCGCTGGTCAGCGAACAGCTCGAAACCGAGGGCCACGAGACCGGCACGAGCGGCCGCGGCGCATGCCTCATGGCGCGCGAAGATGTTCTCGGCACCCTCCTCGGCCATCAACCGCAGCCCCTCGTCGACCTGGTAGACGACGGCGATCGCCGGGGTGAACGGCGTCTGCCCATTCGTGGCCGCGTCGCGATGCGAGCGCAGGTCGAGATAGAAGCGCGGCATGCGAGCCGTTTCCATCGCCGCCCAGCCGCGCGCGGAGGCGGCGATCATGGCCAGACCCGGCGCGGCCATCCACGCCTTCTGCGAACCGGTGACGACGAGGTCGACGCCCCAGTCGTCCATCCGGAAGGGGACGGCGCCGAGGCCGGACACGCTGTCGACCAGGATCAGGGCGTCCGGCGTCTCTTCGCGGACGGCGGCTGCCAGCTCCGCGATGGGGTTCATGACCCCGGTCGACGTCTCGTTGTGGGTGAGCAGCACGGCCTTGACCTCGGGCATCGAGCGCAGTCGCTCGCGCACCTCGTCTGCTGCGGCCGCATAACCCCATTCGGCATCAAGCCGGGTGACGTCGGCGCCGTACACCGTGGCGATCTTGGCGAACCGGTCGCCGAATGAGCCGATGCTCACGCCCAGGACCCGGTCGCCCGGCGACAGCGTGTTGACGATCGCGGCCTCGAGCCCGCCCGAGCCCGCCGACGAGATCATCGCGACATCGGAAGTCGTGCCGAAGTACGGCTTCATTCCCTCGAGGATGCGGGCGAGCATCGCCGCGAACTCGGGGCCTCGGTGGTTGATCATCTGGCGAGCGCCCGCCTCGCGCACCGTGGGCGGAAGGGCAGTGGGGCCCGGGATGCGGAGGTTGGGCTCGAAACGGTCCACGGGACGCTCCTTGGCTGGGCGGGCGATCATCGGCCACGGGCGGGGGGCGTGGCGGTGCGGAGGGCCTGACCGTGATGGTGCCACGAACGGCGCGGTCCGGCGCGGAGCAGGTTTCGTGCGTCTGGCCGACACTTGCCCCAGTCGCGGCGTCGCATCGCGACATCGCCGAGCGTCAAGAACCGTGCCCCTTCCGGAGTGATCGTACCGTGACCCGACCCATGCCCCGTGCTCGCCGCCGCCTGCGACTGCGCCGCCTCGTGGTCGGTGTCGTCGTGCTGGCGCTCGTGGGTGGCAGCATCGGGACCTTCGCTGTCGCGACCGATGCCTTCGGGGCAGGGGAGCGCTGGCAATCGGTCCTGAGCCGGGTCGACCGGTTCTTCGCGGGTCCGCCTCCAGACCGACCCACCGTCGCCACGGTGCGCATCACCGACCCGCCCGAGACCCCGTCATCCACGCCCGAGATCACGCCGGTGCCCGTCACCCCTGCCCCGGGGGCGACACCGACGCCGACGCCCGACCCCACGCCGACCCCGACGCCCAAGCCGAAGCGGGTCGCGATGGACGTCGACATCGTCAAGAACCCCAAGGCGGTCTTTGCATCTCAGGACCACAAGGACTGGTGCGCCGTTGCTGGGGTCCAGATGGTCCTTGCGGTGCTTGGCCTCGTGGACACGGACGTTGGGCAGCAGCGAGAGATCGCGGAGCGCGTGCGCCGCTGGGAGTCGTACGACGATAGCCACAACGGGGACTGGGGTCCCGCGGCGATGGCCCTCGCGCTGAAGGCCTATGGCGCGCCCGGATACGAGGTCCGAGCCTTCGAGACACGCAGCGGCGCATTGCGCAACGCGGCGGTCGCGATCCAGGAGACGGGCGCGCCGGTCATCCTGCTCGCCTGGAGAGGTGCGCACACCTGGGTGATGACCGGCTACAAAGCCGACGGCGACCCCGCGATCTTCAAGGACGCGGAGATGAAGGGCGCCTACATCCTGGACCCGTGGTACCCGCGGATCTCCTCGATCTGGGGACGGTCCGATCCTCCGGGCACCTTCCAGGATGCGGCCGAGATGAAGCGCAACTTCCTGGAGTGGAAGCGGCCCGAGGGCACGTACCCCGATCGCGACGGGCTATACATCACGGTCGCCCCGACGATCCCCGTCTAGCGCCGCCGCCTAGGCGACGTCGGCCGGCGCGAGGGGCGCGGACGGTATCCGTCGGATCCGCCGCGCCAGGACCGCGACGAGCAGCACGAAGCGCACGGCGCTCCCCAGCAGGAACGACAGCGGGATCGCCAGGACTCCCAGGCTCGGGGCCAGGATCAGCGCGGTCGTGACCGTGACCGCGAACCCGACGACGGTGGCTCCCACCTGCCACAGGGTGTGGTGCGTCGCGTAGATCGCCCGGCTCAACAGGTGCCCCAGGCTCTCGAACGGCACGGACAGCGCGAAGACCGCGAGCGTCTGCGAAAGCCGCGCGACGTCGTCGGCGCCGAATTCGCCACCCCCGAGCAGGACCTCGATGCCGAAGGGGCCCAGCACGATCAGGCCGATCGCCGCTCCCATGGTCAGGAGCCCGATCGTGATGCCGTTGCGGACGGCGATCGTCGTGAACCCTCGACGGTCATGCGCCGCGTACCGCACCGCCAGCGTCGGGAACGCGGCCAAGGCGAACGTCACGCCGATGAGGCTCACCGGCAGACTCTGGAAGTTGCGGGCCTGATCGACGACGGTGACACTCCCCGCCGCCATCGTCGACGCCAGGCTCGTGAAGAAGATGAACATCAAGGGATCGAGCGGGCCTCCGGCGGCCTTCGGCAGCAGCAGCCGGAAGAATTCCCGGATCGCGGCCGTCCGCAGGTGCAGCCGCGGCCACGGGCGGAAGGTCGTGCGGGTGACGCCGATGAGCCGGATGCCGAGGTGCATCGACGCTCCGAGGACGGCGCCGACCGCCGGCGCGAAGATGCCGATCTCGTCGACCAGGAGCACCGTTCCGATGACGATCCCCAGGTTGTACAGGAGGGGCGCCGCCCCGTAGAAGAAGAACCGCCGCTCGGCGATCAGGACCTCTCCGAGCGCCATCGACCCTGCGAACAGGACCTGGGTGAAGCACATGACCCGGAACAGGTCGATGTACAGCTCCCGCTTGTCCGCGTCGAACCCGGGCACCACGAGGTCCGCGGTAAGCGGGGCCACGATGAACAGGATCACGGACACGATCCCCATCACGAGCACCGCGAGGGTCAGGACCGATCTGCCGAAGTCGTGCGCCGCGGGCTCGCCCGTCATCCCGCTTGAGGCCGGTGAAGATCGGGATGAAGGGCGCCGCCAGCCCACTGGCGACGATGACGCTGAACAGCAGCTCCGGGATCAGGAACGCGGCCTTGAACGCGTCGAGCTCGTCACCGATCCCGAACGACTGGCTGAGGATCCGCTCGCGGACCAGCCCGAGGAAGTACCCGATGAACGTGAGCGACGAGAGGAGGATGGCGCCACGCGGCACGAACCGATGGATCAGGTCCCAGGCGGCGGCGACGGGCGATCGCGTCACGGTCGTCTCCCTCCGTCGCGGCCCGCTGCCGCGCTCGTGGCCAGTGTGACGCCCCGACGGGGCATGGCGCGACGCGCGTGCGGAGAGCGAGGCGGTTGACAGGGGCTTGCAACGAGCTCCAGCAGCTCGGGTCATCGCGCCGCAAACGCCCTGCGTGGTACAAGCACCCGATGGACGGACGACTCCTGGGAGGCCGATACCGCCTGCTCGAAGCGCACGCCGTGGGCGGCATGGCCTCGGTCTGGCGCTCCCACGATGAGCGAACCGGCGACGTCGTGGCGATCAAGCGACTGCACCCCCACCTGATCGAGGACGAGGGCGCGCGCGAACGATTCCGTCGCGAGGCCGCCGCCATGGAGGCGATCCGCCACCCAAACGTCGTGGCCGTTCGAGACGCCATCCTCGATGAGGACGAGCCGGCGCTGGTGATGGACTTCGTCGCCGGCCGCTCCGTCGCCGAGCTTGCGGCTGACGGGCACCGGTTCGCCGAGTCTGAGGCCCTCGCCGTCGGCGCAGCGGTGGCCGACGGGCTGGCGGCGGTCCACGAGCGCGGCATCGTGCATCGGGATCTGAAACCAGCCAACGTCCTCATCGGTGTCGACGGGGTCGCGCGGCTGTCCGACTTCGGGATCGCGGTGGGTCTGACCGATGCGACCGCGCTCACCGCCGACGACGGGGTGGTGGGGACACTCCGCTATCTGGCCCCAGAACGGCTCGCCGGGGAACCCGCGACGCCCGCCACCGACGTCTGGGGGCTCGGCACGGTCCTCTACGAGATGCTGACCGGCGTCGCCGCATTTCCGGCCACGACTTTGGCCGCTCGCGTGGCGTCCGCGTCCACGCCGGTGACGCGCCCGGACGGACTCGCGGACGCGACCTGGGCCGTCCTGGCCCGCGCGCTGGCGAGCGATCCCACCCACCGATTCGCGGATGGGGCGGCAATGGCAGCCGACCTCCATCGATTGCCGGGGGTGCCCGGCGCCGTGGAGATCCCGCCCGATCCTTCGGCACCGACGGAGGTCATCGCGCTCCCGGTGGCGGCCTCGCCGGTCGAGATTCCGGCGCCTGCGGCCGCTGTATCGGCCGTCCCAGCGGCTCCAGCCGCGGCTGCGGTTCCGGCGACCCCCGCGTCGCCGGCCATCGTCGCGCCACCGGGCGTCGACCCGAGCCCTGGGTCGGTGGCGTCTTCCGCCCTCCCGACACTCCAGCGGAAACCGTCTCGCAGCGCGTTGGCGATGGCAGGCATCGTGGGCGGCCTGACACTCGCCCTGGTGGTCGGCATGGCGGCCGGTAGCTCACCGAACCAGGAGCCGGATGCGGCCGCAGGGGCAGCGACGCGCAGCCCGGCGCCGGACGCGACGCCGACACCGCCACCGGAAGAGGCCGATCAGAAACCGCCCGAGGACACCAAGCCCGGCAAGGACAATGGCAAGGGCAAGGGCAAAGGCAACGGCAACGGCGACGACGACTGAGCCGGGCCCTGCAAAGCCCCATGACCGAAGAGCCCGCCGGACGGCGGGCTCTTCTCTAGCCGGACCCGACGTCAGCGGTTCGCGCTGACCTCGCCGCACATGCCGGGGCTGTCGCACGTCGAGTGCGCCGTGATGGTGATCTTGCGGTTGCCGTTGCTGCCCGCACCCAGGGTGAACTTCACCCACGCGCTGTTGTTGGAGACGTTCGACTCGACGTAGTTGCCGTCGGGGTTCGAGGTCGTCACGAGGTAGTAGTCGGTCGCGTTCGGGATGCCCGTGATGTCGAGCTCCTGGCCGTCGGTCGCCTGGTGGTACTGGTCCACCCAGCCGGCTGACACGCCCTGGTAGCTCGTGTAGCAGTCCCAGAAGACCTTCTCGCTGGTCGGCGAGTTGCCATCGAGCTTGTACAGGTCGATCAGGCAGAACGAGGTCTTGTTCGACAGGCCGCCGACGACCGGTCCGGTCGGGCTGCCCTTGCGGACCTCGAAGAGGGCGACGGCACCGAGGTGCCAGTGGTTGTGGGTGGGATGGAAGACGAAGGTTCCCGTCACGGTCTCCGACACCACGTTGTGGCAGGCGCTGACCTGCTTCGGCTGGGTCCCGCAGCGAAACAGGGCCCCCGAGTCACGGATCTCCTGCACCGCGCTGACGACGTCCGTCGCCGACGCAGGTGGCGGTTCGGGTCGCAAGGCCCAGGGACCTGCGCCGGTGTTGGCGATGCCGTTCGAGAAGCGCAGCCACTCGCGTTGCTGCTGATTGACCAGCTGGACCTGCTGCGGCACCACGGCGCGAAGGTCCGGATAGAGACCAGTCGGCGGCGGCGCCGGCTTTCCGGCGAATGAGCCCGTGGCGGCCGCCGTCGACGCGACGATCAGCGCCACCACGGACATGAGAAAGACGAATTCTGCGTCGCATCCGCGCCCACCTCCATCGGATCGACCGCCACCGAGCCTGTACCCGGCGGCCGGCGAGGCCATGCTAGTCCCTCACCGTCCGCTCACGAGCCTTGATGCGTCCGATGCGCCAAGCCACCGTGGGCGCGACCCCGGTCGCCCCTTTATGGGTCCGGTCTCAGGCCCAGAACGACCACTTGTGGGACCGCTTGGCCCGCGCTCGCCCGAGCGCCAGGGCCAAATGGTCGACCTGCCACCACGATGGGGATCCCGCCAAGACGGCAGCCGAGTGCTTGTCCAGATCCCTAGCGCAGTGAGACGAAGACCTGGTCGCCGACGATGGCGATGCCGCCGGGCTCGTACTCGAAGCGGACCGTGTCGACGGCCAGATCAGTCCAGTTGACGCGGAACACGGCCTTACCCTGGGCGCTTGCCACCCAAAGCGCGGTCTCGCTCGCCGCCAACGCGATCGCCGGGTATGGGAGTGCCACACCAGTGAGAACCGTCCCTGATGCGGGGCTGAGCTGCCAGATGTGTGAATCCCGTGACGCCACCCAGGCGGCCCCATCGTGCAGGACGATCGCCGTCAGCTCACCGCGAAGCGTGAACGATTGTGTGTCGCCGCCCGGAATGACCCTGTAAACGATCGGTTCTTGGTCCCCGGCCCACCACACGGCAGCATCGTCGGCGGCGATCGCCTCGGCATCCCCGAGCCCATCCGCGACTACGACCGGGGCAGCATCGCCGGGAGCGAACCGACGAAGCGTCCCATCACGCAGCCCGATCCACAGGGTGGAACCGACGGCGGCCAGGGAGGCCCGACCCGTGGCGCCTTCTCCAGCTTCGTAGGGCCCCACGACCTCGTTGCCATCGGCGGCGATCCGCACGAACGATCCGGTGTTGCCCAGACCGGCCCACACTGCCTCGCTGCCGACCGCCAGTGCCGTCGGAACGGCAGGGATGCCACGAACCGTCGTGCGACCCGTAGCGATATCGACGGCAACGACGGTGCGGTCGAGGTCGTTCGCGACCCACACCGCACCTTCACCGGCCCCGATGATGCCCGGTCCTCCCCCCACGAGGATGCTCCCGGTGATCTGCAGCGAAGGGCCGTCGACGATGGTGACCGATCCGGCAACCGGTCGCACATGCGTCGATGGCCGAGTTGCGACGAGCAGGCCCGCGACGACGACCAGTGCGGCCGCGCCCAGGGAGATGGCCCGCCGTCTTCGGTCACGGACGCTCGTTGGCCGACCACGCACTCGGGTGGCGTCAGCGGCATCCTCATCGATCGACGAATTCCTCGGGTCTGGCCGTCGCAGGTCGAGAGCAGGATCCTGGCGGAGGATGCCGATCTCAAGCTCCTGCAGCGCGATGCTGGGATCGATCCCCAATTCCTCCGAGAACCGGGTACGCGTGGCGTGGTAGACAGCTAGCGCGTCTGCCTGGCGGTTGGATCGATACAGCGCGAGCATCAGCAGCGCGCGAAGCCGCTCACGATAGGGATGCACCGAGGTGAGTCGATCAAGCTCGGGGATGAGAGACGCGTGCCTACCGAGCGCAAGGTCCACCTCGATGCGCTCCTCGAGGGTGGCGATGTGCAACTCCTGAAGTCCCGCGCGCTCCATCTCCACGAATGGTTCGTCAAGGTCCGCCAAGGGCTCGCCGCGCCACATCGCGAGCGCCGCGCGGAAAAGCTCTGACGCTTTGGCAACGTCCGACCTGGCTGCGCTGCTCCGGGCCTCACTGGCCAGCTGCCGGAACCGATCGAGATCGAGACTGTCAGCCGTCAGGTCCAGGACATACCCGGGCGATCGCGTGACGAGCGCCTCGGCCCGGCCGGCTTCCACCAGCATCTTGCGCAGATTCGACACATGCACCTGGACCACAGCCCGAGCCGATGGTGGTGCCTCGTCGCCCCAGATCCCCTCGACGATGGAGGCGCTCGACACAACCTCTCCGTGTCGAAGCACGAGCATGGCGAGGACCGCACGCTGTCGTGCCGGTCCCAGGGCGAGGCGTTCCGGGCCTCGCACGATCTCGAGAGGCCCGAGGACACGATACTCAAGCGACGTCATCAGTCCGAGTCTAGACAACGAAAGCGCTTCGGAAGCCCGTCAAAAGGGCTCCCGGCGACGATCCCTCCAGGCCAGGGCATCCTGGCTCGTCGAAATCGACAGGAGGTCCACGATGCATCGGTTCGCTCCCATCGGCCTGGCCGGCATGCTGCTCTTTGCCACGGCGGCGACGGCGAGCGCCTCGCCGCCCTCGATCACCGAGGTCGTGCAGGTCCGGGTGGATGTGCCATTTCTCGAGGAGCCTTGCGCCCAGGGTTTCGAGGTCCTCTACAGCGCCACGATCAACCGGCGCAGCATCACGACCCTCGACGAAGCCGGGAACGTGATCCTCGAGCGGAGGCACGTCGACTTCGCAGGCACGCTCAAGAATTCGATGACCGGCAGGACGTTGCCGTATACCGGTCACTTCACGCGGGTCTTCGAGCCAGCGACCGGTCGTCTGACGTTCATCGGTCTCGTGCGCCGGACGACCGTTCCGGGAATTGGCACGATCGAGCTCGATGCGGGAATCTCGGTCATCGACGATCCCACGGGAGACACGCTGTTCGAAGCGGGTCGGCACGGATACAACGCTCGCATCTGCGACGTCCTGGCATGATCTGGCGCGGCCGGACAGGCACGACAGCGCTCGTGGCGACCCTCCTGGTCGCGGCCTGCGCTGCTCCATCCACCACGAGCCGATCGGTAGGGCAGGTCGCTCCGTCCCTGGGCGCGTCGCAGCGCCCCTCGAGTCCGTCACCTTCCCTCGGCGTCGCCACCGCGCGGCCGACTCCCGAGTTGCCTGACGAGGTTGACGACGTCATACGGCTTAGCGGGGGGCCGACCGCCGTCGGCGTCGCATACGGGTCGCTGTGGGTCGCATCGCATCGTGGCTCCCTTCTCTACCGCATCGATCCCGACACGAATGCGATCGAGGCACAGGTCAACATCGGGAGCGAGCAATGCGGGGACCTGGCCTTCGGCGACGAGCTGGTCTGGGTCAGCTCCTGCACCAACTTCAACAGCTTCTTCCGCGTTGATCCACTGACGAACAGGGTCGTCGGCTCCGACCGGTGGCCCGGCTATTCCGTCGCGTTCGGGGCTGGCTCCGTCTGGGCCGTCCTCGATCCGCGGACCGTTGGCAGATTCGATCTCGGTACGTACGCCCTCGGAAATCGCATTCCCGTCGGCGGGGGATCTGGTTTTCTCGCGTACGGATTCGGATCGGCGTGGGTCAGCAACTGGACCGATGGAACGGTTCAGCGGATCGACCCAGAGAAGAATGCCGTCGTGGCGACCTATCTGGTCGGGCCGCCAGGCGTGACGGGTTCGGGAAACCTGGCTGTCGGCGACGACGCCCTGTGGGTCGGGAGCGTCGGTGATGGCAGCGTCTATCGGATCGATCCGACGACCGACGCCGTGGAACAGATCGATCTTGGACTGACCAAGCAGACGGAGTTCCTCGATCTCTTCATCGAGGCCACCCCCGGCGCGATCTGGCTGCGAACGTCACACGAGACCATCGCCCGGATCGACACACAAAGGCGAGAGGTCGTGGCGACCTACCCCGCAGCCGGCGGTGGGGGCGACATGGCCGTAGTATCCGGATCGCTCTGGGTGGCGAACTTCGCAGATGACACGCTGTGGCGGATCGGGATCGACGAATGAACTGCCTCCGCCATACCGCCACGACGGTGCTCGTCGCGACCCTGATGTTCACGGCATGCGGAGCTCCGTCCTCAGCGAGTCCATCGGAAGGGCTGGCCGCGCCGTCCCCGGATGCGGCGCAGAGCTCGCCAGCTTCCGTCGGCGTCGCCACCGCGCGGCCGACCACCTTGCCGGTCGGCGTTGACCAGGTCATCAGGTTGAGTGGGGCGCCGACCGCCGTCGGCGTCGGATACGGGTCCGTCTGGGTTGCATCGCACCGTGGCTCGCTCCTGTACCGCATCGACCCCCACACGAATGCGATCGAGGAACAGATCGTCATGGGGACCGAGCAATGCGGCGAGCTGGCCTTCGGCGACGAACTGATCTGGGTCAGTTCGTGCGGCAACTTCAACAGCACCTTCCGCGTTGATCCGCTGACCAACGCGGTGGTTGGCTCTGAACGGTGGCCGGGCTTGTCCGTCGCGTTCGGGGCCGAGTCCCTCTGGGCCGTCCTCGAATATTCGACCCCGGGTGCGATTGGCAGATTCGACCTTGGTACGTACGAGCTTGCAGAGCGAATTCCCGTGGGAGCGGGACCTACGTACCTGGCGTACGGATTCGGATCGGCGTGGGTGAGCAACGTGACGGATGGGACGGTCCAGCGGATCGATCCCGAGACGAACGAGGTCGTAGCGACGCTTCTGGTCGGACCGCCTACCGAGGGTTCAGGAATGATGGCTGTCGGTGAGGACGCCATCTGGGTCGGCAGCGTCGCCGATGGCAGCGTCTATCGGATCGATCCGGCGACCGACGCCGTGGAACGGATAGATCTTGGCTTGACCAAGCAGACGCAGAACTGGGATCTGTACATCGACGCCGCGGACGGCGCGATCTGGCTGCGAACGTCCGACGACAGCATCGCCAGGATCGACACACGAACGAGAGAGGTCGTGGCGACGTATCCCGCGTCCGGAGGTGGCGGTGACATGGCCCTGGCATTCGGATCGCTCTGGGTGGCGAACTTCGCGGATGACACGCTGTGGCGGATCGGGATCGACGATCCACAATGAGCGCGTCGGTCGGCGGCCCGACACACGACGAGCTGATCGCGCCGCACTCAAACCCTACCTACAAAGCGACGAGGTCGAGGCATCGGGGCCTGTCTATGTGCCCGCGTCCTTCTTCTGGGTCTCGGCCAGCTTCTTGCGGCTCTCCATGCTGCCCTTCACGCCGTCGCTCATCGACGCCATTGGCGGATCCGATCGCTTCTTGCGTCGTGGCTTGTCCTGCCGTGCGGCCTCCCGCTCGGCCATCCTGGCCGCGATCGCGACCTCGTGACCCTGGTCGTTCGGGACGTAGTAGCGCTGGCCCTTCAGCTCGTCGGGCAGGTACTGCTGCGCGACGTCATCGCCCTCGAAGTCGTGGGGGAAGAGGTAGCCGACACCGATCCCGTGGGTCTTCATCCGCCGGTCCCCCGCGGTGCGCAGGTGGTTCGGCACCGCCAGAGACCCTAGCCGCATGACGTCGGCCATCGCGGCGAGGTATGCGCGTCCCACGGAGTCACTCTTGGGCGATAGCGCGATGAACACGGTCGCCTGGGCCATGGCGTACTGCGCCTCCGGCAGGCCGATGTGGTCGAGGGCCTGCGCCGCGGCGACGGCCACCTGGAGCGCCCTGGGATCGGCGTTCCCGACATCCTCCGACGCGCTGATGATCAGCCGCCTGACGATGAATCGAGGATCCTCGCCGGCCGCGATCATGGCCGCGAGCCAGTACAGCGCGGCGTCCGGGTCGTTGCCGCGCAGGCTCTTGATGAACGCTGACACGGTGTCGTAGTGACCGTCACCGGCGCGGTCGTAGGCGAGGACGCGCTGTTGCGCGGCCGACTCGATGTCCTCGAGACGCGGGGCAACCTTGCCGTCGTTGTCACGGATCTCCTCGCCTTCCGCCAGAGCCGTCGCGCCCTCCAGGACATTCAAGGCCGCACGCGCGTCGCCACCGGCCAGGCTGACGAGATGATCGAACGCGTCTTGGCCGAGGCTGACGCCACCTTCAGGTCCGAGGGATCCGGCGAGGCCGCGCTCCTCGTCGTCGAGCGCGCGGCGCACGACGGTCGCGACGTCCTCGTCGCTCAGTGGTTCCAGCCGCCATACCCGCATCCGCGACAGGAGCGCCGAGTTGACCTCGAAGTACGGGTTCTCGGTCGTCGCGCCAACCAGCGTGATCGTGCCGTCCTCGACATGGGGGAGGAGGGCGTCCTGCTGAGCCTTGTTGAACCGATGGATCTCGTCGAGGAAGAGCACGGTGCGAGTGCCATGCAGGGCGATCCGATCCTGTGCCTCGGCGATCAGTGAGCGGACGTCGGCGACACCGGCCATGACGGCGGAGACGGTCGAGAAATGGGCGCCGATCTCGCCGGCCAGCAGTCGCGCGAGGCTCGTCTTGCCGGTTCCGGGCGGACCCCACAGGAGGAGGCTCGCGAGATGACCGCGCGCGATGCTGCGCCGCAAGGGACCGCGTTCGCCGACGAGGTGCCCCTGGCCGACGAACTCATCGAGGCTTCGCGGACGCATCCGGGCGGCCAGCGGCTGCGCGCCAGGCGGCGGTTGGAACAGCGTTTGGGGCTTCGCGCCGCCTGCCTTGGGACGGTTGGTGGGCATGCGGCCAGTCTAGATGCGATGGACGCCCGCGCTCAGGGTCACAATGCCCGCGATGAAGCAGCGAACCGTGGACGCATGGATGTTCCAGGCGATCGCCGTCTCGCCGAGAGATCCCGACCCGGTCGGCCTGTCGGATCTCGTGGCCGCCGCCGACGGGGTCAACCACGCGATCCCGACAGAGGACGAGTTGCGAGGCGGCCTCAACCGGCTGATCTACGCCGGTTTGGTGTCCGAGCAGGGATCAGCCTTCGACCTGACCGACGCTGGCGAAGCCGTGTTTGCCAGGGTGCGCGGCGGCTCTGTTTGGACGGAATTCCATCGGCTCGAACGAGAATTGGACGGATTGGCCGATCCCGATCAAGCGACATGGACCCCATCCTCGGAAGCGATTGGCGCCGCGATCGACGCCTACGTGGCGATGGCGGAGGAATGGCTGCGACGCAACCGCTAGCGTGGCGCGGCGGGCCGCCGCGACGGCCTGAGGATCCGGCCGCCGGAACGTCCCCGGGGATCAGGCCGCGATGGGTGCGACGCCGGCCTGGCTCAGGACCCAGAGCACGATCAGCAGGACCAGCATCGAGCCACCGATCAGCGCGATCCGCTTGACGTCGCGGATGACGTAGGCGTACTCCTCTGAGGCGCGCACCGCGATCGAGCCGGTACGGACCGGGACCTCACGTTCCGTGACGCGTCGCCCGCGGACCTGGCGGCGGGCCGCCTCCTCGGCCGAGCGTTCGGCGGCGACGAGTCGTGCCTCGATCTCGGCGGCGCGCGCCTCCTCCTCCGGGGTCAGCGTCGCTGGGCGAGGCGTAGCCGTCGGGCTCCCGAGCGGGGGAACGGCGAGGGGCTGGCGGGCCGACGAGCTCGAGCGCTGGAGCGGGGCGCGCTGGCCGGGTCGGGTGGTGCCGCGGGCACGCTTGGCCATGGGTTCGAAGGGCCTCCTGGTGGCGGTCGGATCGAAGAGAGCGCGCGAACGCATCCGCCAGCGGCAGAGGATAGCACCCCGTTCCGGCGTCGGCCGCGGGGTGCGTGGCGGGTGAGGAGGCCCTGCTAGACTCGGACGACCCTTCCTGGAGGACCCACCCCATCGATCTGAACGCCCTTGTTCAGCCATATCTCGGCCCGGTGGTCGCGGCATTCGCCGTTGCGATGCTCCTACTCCTCCTGCTGGTGATCCTTCTGGCAAGGCGCGTCGGCCGCGTGGACGGACGGCTCCGCGGCATCACCCGCGGGGAGGAAGGGCAGAGCCTGGAGGACGTGCTCGGGGCGCACCTCGAGAAGGTCCACGGCGTCGCCCGGGAGGTCGAACGACTGACGGCCCGGACCGAGGCGTTGGAGACAGCGGGGCTGCGCGCCTTCCAGCGGGTCGGGCTCGTGCGCTACAACCCGTTCGAGGAGACCGGCGGGAATCAGAGCTTCGCCCTGGCCCTTCTCGACGCCGAGGGGAACGGCTGGGTCCTGTCCAGCCTTCACGCCCGGCAGGGCACCCGCGTGTACGCGAAGTCGATCCGCGCGGGCCGCTCGGATGCGGCCCTGTCCGAGGAAGAGAGCGCGGCCATCCGTCAGGCCAGCGCCTGACAGCCTAGGTGTCACAGCGGTCGGCGAAGGTGCGCACATGGCCCCCATCGCTGACCCGACGCCCGCCCGGATCCCCATCACCGTGACCCGACCGGTCGTCCGCGCTCGCCGGCGCGGGCCGATGCCGCTCGAGCAGATCCCCGCCTGGCGCGAGCTCGTCCCGGTCATGGACCCGCCCGCCACGGGCGTGACGGAGGGCCAGAGCGGCATGGAGGCGTTGCTCGGCGGGCTGAACCCAGATCAGCTCCGCGCGGTGACGCACGGAGATGGGCCCATGCTCGTGGTCGCGGGGGCCGGAACCGGCAAGACCCAGGTCATCACGCGCCGGATCGCGTGGTTGATCGCTTCGCGTCGGGCGAAGCCCTCGGAGATCCTCGCACTGACCTTCACGGACAAGGCGGCGGACGAGATGGCGGTCCGGGTGGACCAGCTCGTCCCGTATGGCTACACGGACACCTCCATCGCCACCTTCCACGCCTTCGGCGACCGGCTCATCCGCGAGTACGCGCTCGAGCTCGGGCTGGCGCCGGATGTCCGCGTCCTGTCGCGGGCGGAGGTCGTGATCTTCCTGCGCGAGCATCTCTACGAGTTCGATCTGCAGGAGTACCGGCCGCTCGGCGACCCGACGCGGTTCCTGGGCGCCCTCGCAACACTCTTCAGCCGCTGCAAGGACGAAGACATCACCCCGTCGACCTATTCGACGTATGCGGACCGTGTCGCCGCGGAGGCGCAGGCACTCGCCGGGATGAGCGAGCCCGGAGGCTCGGGGGCTGAGGCTGCAGCCGCGCTAGCGGAGGACAGTCGCCGGCAGCTGGAGCTCGCGCGGGCGTTCGGCCGGTACCAGGAGCTGCTGGCCGCCAACGGGTTCATCGATTTCGGGGACCAGGTGGCGCTCGCGCTGCGACTCGTGCGGGACTCCGCGGCGGCACGCACGGCCATCGCCGGCCGCTTCCGGTACATCCTGGTCGACGAGTTCCAGGACACCAACCGGGCCCAGGCGGAGCTCGTCTCGCTGCTCGCGGAGCCCCACCGCAACGTCACGGTCGTCGGCGACGACGACCAGGCGATCTATGCGTTCCGCGGGGCGGCGGTGGACAACATCCTCGACTTCGAGGCGCGATACGGGAGCGCGAGGACCGTCGTGCTGCGACGGAACTATCGGTCGCTCGCGCCGATCCTCGACGCCTCGTACCGGCTGGTTCGGTTCAACGATCCGGATCGCCTCGAGGTCCGGACCAGCATCAGCAAGCGATTGAAGCCGGAGCGGCGCGAACCGGGCGCGGCGCCGGTCCGGCTGGAGGCATTCACCACCGGGTCGGAGGAGGCGGACTGGATCGCGTCGGACATCGCGGCTCGGATCGCCGCCGGCGCAAGACCACGCGACCACGCTGTCCTCGTCCGCGCCAACGGCCACGCCGACCCGGTCCTGCGGGCGCTGAACGTGGCCGGGATCCCGTGGCGTTTCTCCGGTTCGTCCGGCTTGTACGCTCGCCCGGAGGTGCGCCTGCTCATGGCATTCCTCCGAGCGGTGGCAGACCCCGAATCGAGCGTGGACCTGTACGCGCTCGCATCGTCAGAGGTCTACGGCCTGGGTGGCGAGGACCTCACGGCGATCGTGAACACCGCGCGACGACGCCACCATTCGGTCTGGGCGACCCTCGACGAACTCGAGCGGCAGCCCGGCATCCTGCGAGTCTCGCCGGTGACCCGCGCGGGCGTGCATCGGCTGGTCGTGGACGTGACCCGCTACACCGCGATGGCCCACGACCGCCCGGCCGGGGAGGTCCTCTACGCGTTCCTTCGCGACAGCGGGATGCTCGCCCGCCTGGCCCGGACCCCGACCACTGCCGCCGAAGAGGGCCTCGGCAACGTCGCCCGATTCTTCGACATCATCCGGGCCCAGTCGGCGCTCCTTGCGGACGACCGGGCGATGTTCGTGGCCGGCCACCTGCAGACGCTCATCGAAGCGGGCGACGACCCGGCGACCGCCGATCTCGACCCTGACGCGGATGCGGTCGCGGTCCTCACGATCCACAAGGCGAAGGGCCTGGAGTTCCCGGTCGTCTATCTCCCGGGGATGGTGGCGGGTCGCTTCCCCGGCAACGGCCGAGGGGAGGCACTGACCTTGCCGGCCGGTCTGGGCCGTGGCGATCCGCCGACCGCGGAGCGGTCCCTCGCCGAGGAACGGCGCCTGTGCTACGTGGCGATGACCCGGGCCCGGGACGAACTGATCCTGTCGCACGCCGCGGACTACGGAGGCGCCCGTGCGCGCCGAGTCTCACCGTTCGTCCTGGAGGCGCTCGACCTGCCCGCTGCCTCGACGCCGGGTGCGGGCCTCACCCCGGCCTCCGCGGAGGAGCGGCTCGCGTCGTTCGCCGCCGTGGATGCCCCGGTCGAGGCGGAACGCGGCCCGATCGACGAGCCGCTCAGCCTCAGCTTCGGCCAGATCGACGCGTACCTGACCTGTCCGCTCAAGTACAAGTACGGCCACGTCCTGCGGGTCCCGACGGCCCCGCATCACGCGCTCGTGTACGGGTCGGCCATGCACAAGGTGGTCCAGCTCTTTCACCACCGCCATGCCCGCGGGCACGTGATGTCGGAGGCCGAGCTCGACGACGTCCTGGACTCGGCCTGGTCGAACGAGGGATTCGTGAGCCGCGAACACGAGGAGGCACGTCTGGCCGGGGCCCGAGTGGCCCTGCGCCGGTTCCGTGAGGAGCAGATGCTTCCGGGCGCGGTCATCCCGACCTACGTCGAGCGCGAGTTCAGCTTCTCTTTGGGCGGCGACCGCGTCCGCGGCCGGTGGGACCGGGTCGACGTCGAGCCGCTGCACCGGCGAGGCTCCCGCCGATCTCGACGTGACAGCGCCATCCGCCGACCACGTCACCCCGACCCTGGGGATCCTGGGCCGTGAGCACGTGACGATCACGGATTACAAGTCGTCCGACCTGCGCGACCCCGCTCGTGCCCGCCAGCGTGCCCGAGAATCGCTGCAGCTGCAGATCTACGCGATGGGGTACGAGGCGATGACGGGCCGGCTGCCGGACAAGGTCGCGCTTCATTTCCTCGATTCGGGGCTCGTCGGGAAGGTGGACGTGGACCCGAAGCGGCTCGCCAAGGCGCGCGAGCGGATCGCCACGGCAGCCGCTGGAATCCGGGCTCGCGACTACACGGCTACGCCGGACGCGATGGCCTGCTCGTGGTGCCCGTTCCGCGACATCTGCCCATCGAGCGTGGCCGGCGCCCGATAGGTCATTCGCCCAAGGTGACAGGCCGGACGAGGGCCGCCATCGTGCCCGGTCCGGGGGAGCGCCCACGCTCGCTCGCGCTGATGGAGGGCACGGATCGATCATGCGACTCGAGCGCTTCCTGCGGCCATGGGCATGGGACGGAGCCGACACCCTAGACTCGCTGCGCATGGAATCCCGCGACCGGCTGCTCAACCTCGCGATCTTCGCTGCGGCCGGTGTCGTGTGGCTGCTGGTTGGCCTGATCGTCACGACCCGCGATCCCATCGCCGATCCCGTGGCAGGGTTCATCGGGGCGGTGCTCATCGGGCTGGCGGTGGGCCTCACGACGACCCCGGTGGCCTGGCTCCTGGTCTTCGGACGACACCGCCGGATCGCCTACCAGGGCGACTGGACCCGAGCGGCACGCCGTGGCGGCTGGGTCGGGCTGATCGTGGCGATCTTCATCGTGCTTCGCCTGCAGGGAGCGCTCGAGCTGCCGATCGCGCTGTTCATCCTCGCGCTCGCGTCGGTGGCGGAGGCGACGCTCTCGGCGGAACGCTGACACCTGGTCCTCCGAGCGACGCTACCATCGGCCGGCGGCCCTGGCGCGCCGCACCCACCCATCGCTTCGGAGGATCCGTGCCTGACCGCACCGCGGTTCGACCCGCCGAGCCACACGTCGATCTCAAGGCCCGGATCGCGGCCGCCGTGGAAAGCGCCCGCGCCGAGATCATCGACCTCTCCCACCGCATCCACGCCAACCCGGAGCCGGCCTTCGAGGAGCACCGGGCGGCCACCTGGGTCGCCGAGGTCCTCCGGGAACACGGGTTCGAGGTCCAACACCCGGCGGGCAGCCTCGCTACGGCGGTCCGGGCGACGTTCCCCGGTGGTCGCGGCGACGGCCCACGCATCGGGATCCTCGCTGAGTACGACGCCCTGCCGGGTCTCGGCCACGGCTGCGGCCATAACACGATGGCCGCGTCGGGAATCGGCGCGGCGATCGCCCTGGCCGCGGTCGCCGACGACCTCGCGGGCGAGATCGTGTTCCTCGGGACACCGGCCGAGGAACGGGGGAGCGGCAAGCAGATCATGATCGACGACGGCCTGTTCGCCGGTCTCGATGCCGCCCTTCTGTACCACCCGTGCGACCGGAACCACGTCGAGAGCCACCCCCTCGCGTCCGAGGACGTCGAGGTGGTGTTCAGCGGGCTGCAATCCCACGCGGCCGCCGATCCGTGGAAGGGGCGGAACGCCCTCGATGCCATGATCACGCTGTTCAGCTCGGTCGGACTGTGGCGACAGCAGCTCAAGCCGACCTCGCGGGTCCACGGCATCATCCGGGAAGGCGGGACGGCCGCCAACATCATCCCGGACCGGACCTCGGCGTGGTTCATGCTGCGCAGCGACGACCAAACCTATTACGACGAGATCAAGACCCGCTTCAGGGAGATGTGCGAGGCCGCGGCCCTGGCCACCGGGACGACGGTCGAGGTCACCGTGTCGGGGGGCGCGACGACGATGCGCAACAACCTGGTCCTCGCCGATCGATTTCGGGCGAACATGGCCGCCTACGGCATCGACGACATGGGCGACGACCCCAACGCCGGCAGCACGGATATGGCCAACGTCAGCTGGGTCTGCCCGGCGATCCACCCGGATCTCGCCATCTGCGACGAGGGCGTCCCGGGGCATTCGATCCTGTTCCGCGACGCGGCTGCGACGCCGCGCGCGGACGAGACGACGCTGCTCGCAGCGACGCTCGTGGCCCAGACCGCGGTCGAGCTGTTCTGCGATCCGGCCCTCGTCGAGGCGGCCTGGGCGGAGTTCCGCTCGACGACTTGACGATACGCTGCCGCCGAATCCGGTCGATGGCCGCCTCGAGATCCCATGAGACGCGACCTCGTGTTGTACTCGGGCGCATCGCGGAAACCGACCGAACACGCGGTGGCGCCTACCTGTACCGACCAGCTGACGTCACGTTGACCGGCCCAAGCGATGACGACCTCGGGGAGGGCGGTGCAAGCCGCGCTATCGAACTCCGGATGACCCAACAGCTTCACAGGATCTCGCAGCCATCCGGAGGCGCAGCGACTCCCCGATTTGCTGATGCCGTCGACGCCACAGGTGCGGCCCGAAGTCAGGACGCGTTCAGGCAGCCCCGGAGCTCGTCCAGGAGCTGCTGCGCGTGGCGCTCCTCGTCTGCGATGAGTTGGGTGAACAGCTCGCCGCCGTCGTCCATGGAGTACTTCCGATACGCCTCGATGGCCTCGAGCTTCGAGACCAGCGCCTGCATGACGTTGTAGGTGCGGTTGTCGACCGGCGAGGCGGTCCGGCCCGGCTGTGTCGCTTGCATCGAGCATCTCCTTGTCAGGGGGGCCTCCACCATAGCCACCCATGCGCGAGGGACGAACGCCACCCGGCTGGTCCTTGGTTGCAGGCGACTATCAACAAGCCTCACCAGGCCTGAACTCGGCCAACATCACCACTCCGGGCCGGTGCTACCATCGAGTCCGGCGCGCCCCGCTGGACGCTCGTTTCGAACCGGCGGCGCCCCCAGCGAGATGGATCCCTGACGCGGCCACGACCGTCGGCCCGCGCCCGTCTCCGGAGGAATCACGTGGCCGAGCGCCCCCACGACCCCGATCGCGGCTTCGCCGCCGCCAACGGCTGGGACCAGCCGTTCGAGGAGTTCAGCGACTACGAGCTGCCGACCTACGTCGGGCCGACGACCTTCATGAACCTGCCGTGGATCACCGATCCCGCCGAGCTGCGCCGCCAGGGCGTCGACGTCGCGATCATCGGCGCGCCGTTCGACGACGCCGTGAGTCACCGGCCGGGCGCTCGGTTCGGCCCGCGCGCCATCCGTGAGGCGCAGTACACGTCAGGCTCGATCAACTCCCTTCAGCTTGGCGTGGAGCCCTTCGAGGTCCTGAAGGTCGTCGACGCCGGCGACGCCAACATCGTGCCCGCCTGGATCGAGCGCGCACACGCGTTCATCTATCGCAAGGTCCGTGACGTGGCCGCCACCGGGGCGATCCCGATCGTGCTCGGTGGTGACCACTCGATCACGTGGCCGAGCGCCACGGCCGTGGCCGAGGTGCGCAGCCCCGGGAGCATCGGCATCGTCCACTTCGACGCCCATGCCGACACGGCGAACGACGACTGGGGGGTCCTGGCGGGACACGGCACGCCGATGCGCCGTCTGATCGAATCCGGTGCGGTCAACGGCAAGAACTTCGTGCAGGTCGGCTTGCGCGGCTACTGGCCGCCGGTCGAGACGTTCGAATGGATGCAGCAGCAGGGCCTCCGCTACCACTTCATGCACGAGATCGAGGAGCGTGGCGCGGAATCCGTCGTCGCCCAGGCGATCGAGGAAGCCCTGGACGGCCCCGACTTCATCTACCTGAGCGTGGACATCGACGTGATCGATCCGGGCCTTGCTCCGGGCACGGGCACGCCCGAGCCGGGCGGCATGCTCACGCGCGAAGTGCTCCGGGCCATCCGCCAGATCGTCGCGGCGGTGGATCTCGTCGGCATGGACATCGTCGAGGTGTCGCCGCCATACGACCACGCCGAGACGACGGCGATGGCCGCCAACCGGGCGGCGCTCGAGGCGATCAGCGCCCTCGCCGTCCGCCGCCGTGATGGGACCTCGGTCCGATGGGACCCGCCCGTGGAGCGGGCGACCCGCTAGCATCGGGGATCATGCTCGACCGGCCCGATCCCGCCACGGCGGCCGCCCTCGCCCGTCTCTACGATCTCGATCTCCAGGACGATCCGGGCGACCTCGACCTGTATCTCGCGCTCGCCGACCGGGCGGACGGTCCCGTGCTCGAGCTCGCGGCCGGGACCGGTCGTCTCGCCGTGCCGCTGGCGCGCGCCGGTCACCAGGTCACGGCCGTCGACATCGACCCTGCCATGGTCGACCGTGGCCGGACCCGTGCCGAGGCGGCCGGGGTGTTGCCGGACCGCCTGGCCTTCGTCGAGGCGGACCTGCTCGATCTGCAGCCTGCCCGACGCCGGTCGATACGCCTTCGCGTTCATCGCCCTGAACTCGATCATGCTGCTGGCCAGCCGCGATGCCCAGCGGGCTGCCTTCCGCACCCTCGCCGCGCACCTGGCTCCGGGCGGGCTCGCCGCGGTCGACGCCTGGCTGCCCGACGCCGACGATCTCGCCCGTTTCGACGGCCGGATCATGCTCGAGTGGCCGCGGACGGACCCCGACACGGGCGCGGTGGTGACGAAGGCCGGCTCCGCCCAGCACGACGCTGCCACGAATACGGTCAACCTCAGCGCGATCTACGAGGAGGGCCGTCAGGGTGAGGCGCCCCGTCGATGGGTGCGGCACGACCGCCTCCGGCTCGTCTCGGCGGACGAGCTCGCGGCTTTCGCCGGCGAGGCCGGCCTGCGCGTGGAGATCGTGGCCGGCGGCTACGACCTCTCGCCGATCGGTCCGGGATCGGAGCGGGCGGTGCTCGTTGCCGAGCGGAACTGAACGTCCCGAGCCCCGCGTCGTGAGCTCCCGACCTGACCGGCAGGACCGGCCCGCCGTGCTCGGGCTGCATGGTATCGTCGAAACGCATGTCGAACCGCACTGACCAGACCCGGCTGCTGATCGTCGAGGACGTCCCGCAGGTCGCCCAGTACATCCGCGGCCTGCTCAACGCGCAGCAGACGGTCAAGGTCCTCGATGTCCTGACGGACGGAGGCAAGGCGCTCACCCAGATCGGCGAGCTGCGCCCCGACGTCGTGCTCGTGGATCACCTGCTCCAGGGCCGGATCAAGGGCCCGCAGCTGGTGGACAAGATCCACGAGGCCAAGCTCAACGTGCCGGTGATCGTGCTGACCGTTCCGCAGAACCCGGTCGAGGTCGACCCCGCCAATGGGATCCACGGCGTCCTCGCGATGCCGTTCTCAGGGTTCGACCTCATGAACCGGATCTCCGGGGTCCGCAAGGAGTTCGACGCGACCTCCTCGACGGAGTCGAACCGCGTGTTCTCGATCTTCGCCCCGAAAGGTGGTGTCGGGAAGACGACGATCGCGTTCAACATGGCCGTCGCGATGGGCCAGCTCGGCCAGAAGACCGTGCTCATCGACGGCAGCGTCCAGTTCGGCGACCTGCGCTCGCTGCTCAAGGTCCCCCACGACGCACCGTCGATCCTCGACCTGCCGACGGACCGGATCTCCGAATTGGACCTGTCCGACGTGCTCTGGCGCGACCCGTCCGGGATCGACATCCTGCTGGCGCCGCCGCGCATCGAGATGGCCGAGATGATCACCGCGCGGGACCTCGACAAGATCCTGTCGCTTCTGCGCCGCGTGTACACCTCGATCGTGATCGACATGTCGAGCCAGATCAACGACATCAACCTCGCGTTCCTCGACGCGAGTGACACGATCGTCGAGATCGTCACGTACGACTCGACGACGATCCACAATACGATCGCGATGGCCGACACGTTCCGTTCGATCGGCTACCCCGCCTCCAAGGTGCGCTACCTCATCAACCGGGCCGACAGCGCCGGCGGCATCGCGCCCGACGACCTCAACAAGGCCCTCGGACGCGTGCCCGAGCACAGCGTCGTATCCGACGGCCAGCTCGTCGTCCGCTCGAACAACGAAGGCGTGCCGTTCGTCCTCGCCGACCCGAATGCCGCCGTGAGCCGGGACATCGCCAGGGTCGCCACCGAGCTCATG
Organism: uncultured Chloroflexia bacterium; assembly: GCA_963828165.1. GTDB lineage: Bacteria > Chloroflexota > Limnocylindria > Limnocylindrales > CSP1-4 > SPCO01. Next base: position 243,034 of record CAWHDR010000005.1, on the reverse strand, counting down.
GGCGCCGCGCGCATGCCCGTGGGCGCCGGGCAGCAATAGGCCGTCGTGTCCGATCCCCGACCGATCGGTGTCTTCGACTCGGGGGTGGGCGGTCTGACGGTCCTGCGTGAGATCGTCCGGCGCTCACCGCACGAGTCGACCATCTACCTCGGCGACAATGCCAGGGCGCCCTACGGCGTCCGGCCCGACGAGCAGGTCCTGACCTTCTCGACCCAATCGCTCGATGCCCTCGTCGAGCGCGACGTCAAGGCGCTCGTCGTGGCGTGCAACACCTCCACGGCGGTCGGCATCGCGGCGTTCCGGCGGCGCTACGACCTGCCGGTCCTGGGCGTCATCCGCCCGGGCGCGTCGGCGGCGGCCCTGGCGACCCGCAACCGCCGTGTCGGGGTCATCGCGACGCCGGCCACGATCCGCTCCCACGCGTATTTCAACGCGATCAAGGACGAGAACCCGGCCGTCGAGGTCTATGAGCACGCCACGCCCGACCTGGTCCCGATGGTGGAGGCGGGCGATCTGTCCGGGCCGTCAGCGGAGGCGACCGTGGCAGCGAGCCTGGCGGCGCTGCTCGGCGAGCGCGATGCCGACGGCGAGTCGATCTTTCCCCGCCCGCCCGGCGCCACGATCGACACGCTGCTGCTGGGCTGCACCCACTACCCGCTGCTGAGCCCGATCATCGCGGGCATCGTCGGCGAGGGCGTGGCCATCGTGGATTCGGCCACCGCCACCGCCTCGGCCCTGGCCGAGCTGCTCAGCGTGAACGGGCTGGAGGGGAGCGCCGACGAGCCGGCTACGCATCGCCAGCTGACGACCGGCGACGCCGAGCGATTCGGGACCCTGGCCGGCCGCCTGTTCGGCACGGACTTTCCCGACGTGGAATCCGTCGAGCTCGGGGTGCTCGCAGGATGACGCGGCGAGAGCGCCGACCGTCCTGGCGCGACGACCGTGCCTGGCAGGCCGGCATCCTCATCGGTTCGGCGCTCGGGGCGGCCGCGACCGTGGTCGGCCGGCGCATGGAGCGGACCGCGCGCGAGGGCCTCGTCGATTGGCCGGCCGTGGAACGCTTCGCGATCGGGCGACTGGAGGGGGCGCCGGGCGCGCTCGGCACTGCCGAGCTTCGTGCCGCCGAGCCGGCGTACGCCGAGGCGATGACCCGGATCGTGCCGGCGCTGTCGAGCGCCCTGGGGACGGAGCTCCCCGGCGTGGTGGAGCGTTCCGGGGTGGTCGATCGGGCGGGTTGGGTGCGGGCCAACACGGCGTCGTTCGCGTCGCTCATCGGAAAGCTCGAGAAGGACCTGCTCGACCAGGTGATCCCGCCCGGTGGTGGCCTCGCCAAGGCGACCATGGCGCTCGCGAATCGCTGGATCACGACCCGCCAACTGGGCCTGCTGCTGGGTTTCATGGGCCGGCGCGTGCTCGGCCAGTACGACATCGCGTTGCTGTCGGCGGAGGCGGCACCGGGCCGACTGCTGTTCGTGGAGGAGAACATCCGCGAGACCGCGCGTGCCCTCGGCGTGCCACTCGGGCCGTTCCGGACGTGGATCGCCCTCCACGAGACGACCCACGCCTTCGAATTCGAGGCGCACCCGTGGCTGCGGCCATACCTTGCGTCCCGCCTGGAGCGGCAGCTGAGCCTGTTCGGCAGCGACGTCCGGGGCTTCGGCCGCGAGGCGATGCACGGGGTCGGACGTGCCCTTCGCGGAGAGGGCGGCGGCGAGCACTGGATGGAACGGCTGATGGGCGAGGAGCAGCGCCGCCTGTTCCGCGAGACGCAGGCCGTGATGAGCCTGCTCGAGGGCTTCAGCGACTACGTCATGGACGAGGTCGGTCGCGATCTCGTGCCCGGGGTCGAACAGATCAGCTCCCGTTTCCACGAGCGGCGCACCCGTCGCACGCCATTCGAGCGGGCGATGCTCCGATTGACCGGGATGGACCTCAAGCTCGAGCAGTACAAGAAGGGCGAGATCTTCGTCCGCGCCATCGCCGACGCTCGCGGGAAGGCAGCGCTCGCGCGCCTCTGGGAGGGACCCGAGACCTTACCGCGCGACGGGGAGATCGAGCAGCCCGAGCGCTGGATCACGCGGGTCCTCGATGGCCCGCCGGCGGCTCCCTCGAGCGCTTCGTGACCGGCGCGGGACCCGGCCGCGGTCCGGGCGGTGCGCCCGCGGCTATCGCGCTGAGCCCGATCCTGTCCGCCCGTTACCGGTCGCGCGACCTCGAGCGGATCCGTGCTGCGGCTCCCGGCGCCCGGTTGGTGACGGTGTCCGTCGAAGGCCTCGCCGACGGCCCGGTCGATGACGTCGAGGTCATGCTCCGCGGCTGGCTGAAACCGGACGCATTCGACCGGCTGCTCGCGCGGGCGCCACAGCTCGCCTGGGTGCACTCGGCGACCTCGGGCGTCGAGGGCGCCCTCACCCCGGCGGCACTCGAACGCGGCGTGGTCGTGACGAACGCCCGCGGGGTGTTCAGCCGGCCCATCGCGGAATACGTCCTGATGATGATCCTGTCGGTGAGCCGGCGGTTGCCACAGCTCCTCGATCTCCAACAAGAGCGGACCTGGCAGCCGCTCGAGGGAGCGGAGCTGCGCGACGTGACGGTTGGCATCGTGGGGCTTGGTTCGATCGGGCGCGCCGTCGGGGCCTTGGCGACCGCCTTTGGCTGCCGCGTCGTCGCCGTGCGCCGATCGCCGGGCAGCGGCAGCGCGCGCGGCACCGGACACGGTCGCGGACACAGCCAGGGCGGAGGACGCGAGCGTCTCAGCGGGGGATCAGGACGAGCGCTCATTCGGAGAGGCGATGCTCGACCGGGTCGGTGGGCCCGACACGCTGCCGGAGCTCCTGGGTGAGTCCGATTTCATCGTCCTGGCGGCCCCGCTCACGTCCGAGACCGACTCGATGATCAACGACGAGACGCTGGCCATGGTCAAGCCCGGGGCGTGGCTGATCAACGTCGCGCGCGGCCGGCTCATCGACGAGCGCGCGCTGCTCCGTGCCCTGCACGACGGCCCGCTCGGCGGCGCGGTGCTCGACACGTTCCGCGACGAGCCGCTGCCAGCCACGTCGCCGTTCTACGACCTCGACAACGTGATCGTCACGCCCCACACCGCCTGGTCGAGCGGCCGCGTGCTGGACCGCAGCGTCGAGCTGTTCTGCGACAACCTGCGCCGGTTCGCAAGGGGCGAGCCGCTGCTCAACGTGGTGGACCCCGAGGCCGGGTACTAGTCCCACCCGTCATCGCGCCCCGGCCGTTACGATCGCGGCCATGCAGATCGCCATCGTCGGCCTTGCCGGTTCGGGCAAGACGACCGTGTTCAATACGCTGACCCGCGGCCACGCGGAAACCGGGGGCTATGGTGGGGTCACGCTCAATGTCGGGGTCGTCAAGGTGCCCGACGCTCGGCTCGACCGGCTCGCCGAGATCTTCAAGCCCAAGAAGATCGTCCAGGCCGACGTCACCTATGTGGACCTGCCGGCCCCGCCGGCCTCGTCCGAGGGCCGGGTGGGCACTGAGGAGCTACCCGCCGACCACCTCGCGCGGCTTCGCGACTCGGACGCGTTGCTGCACGTCGTCCGCGCGTTCGAGGATCCGGCCAATCCGCATCCGGCCGGCAGCGTCGATCCCGCACGCGACCTCGAGCAGCTCGACCTCGAGTTCACGCTCGCCGACCTCGCGATGACCGAACGCCGGCTGGAGCGGCTCAAGGGCAGCGGCCAGCACGGCACCCAGGCGGAACGCGAGGCGGCGGGGCGCGAAGAGGTCGTGCTGCGCCGGATCCACGAAGGTCTCGAGGCGGGAACGCCGATCCGGGACCTGGGGCTCGATGCCGACGACGCGAAGGCGATCCGCGGGTTCCGATTCCTGACCGAGAAGCCCGTGCTCGTGCTGCTCAACGTCGGGGAGGGCGACCTCGCGACCGCGCCCGCGCTCGTCGAGCGCATCGTCGCGAGCTACCCGCACCAGCACGCGATGGTCGATGCGCTGTCGGCGAAGATCGAGATGGAGCTCGGTGAGCTCGAGCCCGACGAGGCGGCGACGTTCATGGAAGAGCTCGGTATCGCCGGGTCGAGCCTCGATCGCGTGATCGCCCTGTCCTATCGGCTGCTCGGGCTCGTCTCGTTCCTGACCGCAGGCCCTGACGAAGTCCGTGCCTGGCCGGTCCCGGACGGTTCCACGGCCGTGGACGCTGCCGGCGCCATCCACACCGATCTTGCCCGCGGGTTCATCCGTGCCGAGACCGTCGCCTACGAGGACCTGCTCAAGCTCGGCTCGATGGGCGAGGCGAAGAAGGCGGGGCGCCTGCGGTCGGAGGGAAAGACCTACCGGGTCAAGGACGGGGACGTGCTCGAGATCCTGTTCAGCCGCTGAGGTCCGGGCGGGGCGCGCCAGCCAGCCCGTCCTCCTGCCAGATCGTCACCACATGACGCTCGGGCACGATGGGCGGATCAGTGCCGATTCAAGCCCGGCGGGATGGGCCGCCGCGTGTGATATGCAGGCGGCATTGCCTCCCGGGTGGCGTGGTCCTCGCCGCCACTCAATGCCGATCCGGCAGGAACAGCGGGGTAGGCCGCCCACAAACACGTCGCGCACTGACAGATGTGCATGGGATGCACCTTCGTGCGAATTCGGTGGCGCCGGCGGGCGACCGGACTCGGCCTTTCGTGCGGGGGCCCGGCTCGACGGAGGCTCCGGAACGATCCCGAGCCGGCCGTCAGGGACGGGCTGGCCTCCGAAAGTGCAGGGAGTGCACCTTTGGCAGGTTGTTGGGGCCGGGTTGCCGTGCGTGCCTCGGTCCGGCGGCCGCTAGTTCGAGCGGCTCTTGTCGTCCAGGTCGAGCTCCGCCAGCAGCGTTCGGTAGTCGCCGCGCGGTTCCGCGTCGTCATCGTCATCGTCGTCGTCGTCATCCTCGTCGCCGTAGGCGGCATCGAGGTCGGCCAGGAAGTTGTCGGCGTCCTCGGTAGAGACGTTCACGGCTGCGACGAGGCGCTCGTCGTTGACGAACACGAAGCCATGGTCACGTTCGAGGATCATGGCGATCGCCTCGATGAGCGTGTCCTCGGAGTATTCCTTGAGATCGTGGCGGATGCGCTGGACGAGCTCGAAGAACTCCTGCGGCTCCCATTCGGATTCGCTGACGACCAGGACATCCGAGTAGATCTCGGTGTCGCCCTCGTGCAGCTCGTAGAAGAACACGGCTCGCTCGGTCCTCGCTGGCTGGGTCCGGCAGTATACGCGGGGAGGTGGGATGACTCGACCCGATATCGAGGTCGTACACGTCGGTTCGGCCTGTCGCGACGTCGCGCCCGAGGACCCGCGTGGGTGGCGCATCGGCGGTGGCGTCATGTACGCGGCGCTCACGACGGCGAGGCTCGGGCTGCGGACCGCCGCGGTGGTCGGCGTCGACCGTGACGCCGCCGATGCGGCCGAACTGACGATGCTGGGGGCGGCCGGGGTCGACATCCTTCGCGTGGACTTGCCCGAGGGCCCCATCTACCACAACGTCGAAACCGAGAACGGTCGCGTGCAGACGTGCGTCCAGCCCGGCGTCCCGCTGCCCCTTGCGATCCTGCCACCGGCATGGATGGCTGCGCCCGGCTGGTCCGTCGTGCCGGTTGCCGGCGAGGTCCGCGACGACTGGGCGCGGGTCGTCCCACCAGGGGCGCACGTCGCGGTCGCGTGGCAAGGGTTCCTGCGCGACCTGCGCCCCGGCGAGCAGGTGCGCCGGCTGGCGCCGCGTCCGTCGCCGATCCTCGAGCGCGCCGATCTCATCGGTGTCAGCCGCCACGACGTTCCGCGAGACGTCCCGCTGCTGGCCCTGGAGCGCCTCCTGCGACCGGGAGCCGACTTGCTGGTGACCGAGGGCGCCGCGGGCGGCCTGCTGGTCCGGCTCGGCCCGGTCGACCCGCCGAAGATGCTCCGCTACCGCCCACCCGCCAGCGGCGATGAGGTCGATCCCACCGGGGCAGGGGACACGTTCCTCGCCGCGCTCCACGCCTCGGGGATCCGGGCGGCCGGCAGCGAGGCTGCCGGGGGCGTGCACACGACGATGCGTCGGGCGATCCGCGACGCGTTGGACCTGCGATTCGCGGCGGCGGCCGGCTCGCTGGTCGTGGAGGATTGGGGCCTCGACGGTGTGCCGGACCTGGTGGCCGTCAGGACTCGCCTGGAGCGCGATGCGGCGCCCGGAACGGTCAGCGAGATCCCGACTGAGGATGCCAGCAGGTTCTGGTCGGAGGGCCCGCCGGCTGCGTGATCGGGCTCGGCGTGTCCGCGGGAACCCGTGTGGCACGTCCCGGCGGAGGCTCGCGGACTGCGCTCAGACCCGCAGCGTGAAAGCCTCGCGCGGCGGACCGCTGGAGCCGCGCGCCACCAGCCGGACCGCCAACACAGCCCCAGGCAGTGCCGAGCCTCTGGGCTCGCCCCCCGCCGGCTCGTGCCCATCGAACGCCGCTCCGCCATCCGAGAGACGCTCTACCAATCGCTCGACCGCCCAACGCCCGAGCTCGCCGATGGCCTGGGCGATGGTCGTCAGCGGTGGATCGGTGTAGGCAGCGATCGCGACATCATCGAAGCCGACGACGCTGACGTCGTCCGGAACGGTGCGCCCACACGCGCGGATCGCACGCATCGCCCCGATGGCCATGAGGTCGTTGTAGGCGACGACCCCGGTCGTGTCGGGTGCCTCGACCAGCAGTCGGCCCAGCCCCGACTCACCACCATGGACGTCCGGCTCCCCGACGACGATCGGGACCGACGCCGGGTCCAGCCCGCGATCCTGGAAGGCTCGTTGCACGCCGGCCACACGTTCCGGGGCGGCGGCGTGCCGGGCACCCGCGGTCAGGACACCGATCCGCCGATGGCCGAGGTCGAGCAGATGCGCCGCGGCCTGTCGCCCACCGTCGACGTTGTCGGACGCGATCGATGGGTGGGGGAGCCCCGGCGCCGTCGTGTTGACGAGGACCACCGGCAGCGGTGGCTCGGCCAGCCACTCCCGGTGGCGGACGCCCAGGCCACTCACGGCGATCACGACGCCATCGACCCGCCGGTCGACGAGCAGGTCGAGATACGACGCCTCCCGATCCGGGTCGTCGGCGGCGTTGCACAGCAGGAGCACGAACCCATGCTCCCGGGCGACGTCCTCCACGGCGCGCACGAGCTGCGGGAAGAAGGGGTTCTCGATATCGGTGATGATGAGCCCGAGGGTCTTGGTGGTCCGCAGTTTCAACGAGCGGGCGACCGCCGACGGCCGGTAGTCGAGCGCGCGGGCCGCATCAAGCACGCGCTCGCGTGTCTCCGCGCGCGCTCCACCGAGGCCGGCCAGCACCCGGCTGACCGTCGCGGTCGAGACGCCCGCCCGACGCGCGACGTCGCCGATCGTCGCCGTCATGAGGTCGGGTGCGCGCGCCTCCCGCTCAGTGCGGCGCCGGCGCAGCGGGCCCAGCGGGCGGTGAATGGCGCTCGCTCATGGCAAGAGCCTCGAGCTCGCGCGTCAGCTCGTGGAGCTCGTCGCCGCCCCCCATCTGGCTGTGCAACTGGTCGGCATCCACGTCGCCGCGGTCGAACTGGCCACCGGTCCGGCCGCGAGACAGGATCGTGAACGTGTCGCCGATCGGCAGCGCGTGCGAGACGTTGTGGGTGATGAAGATGACGCCGAGCCCGCGATTGCGGGCGGCGACGATGTGGCGCAGCACGATCGCCGACTGCTTGACACCCAGGGCCGACGTGGGCTCGTCGAGGATGAGCACCCGCGCGCCGAAGTACTCGGCCCGGGCGATCGCCAGCGTCTGCCGCTCGCCACCAGAGAGCGTTCCGACCGCCTGGTCGGTGTCGCGCACGTCGATGCCGATGCGCTTCATCTCCTCCCTGGCGATCCCGGCCGCCTTGGGCAGATCGAACCGCTTGAACGGTCCGACGCCGACGGTCGGCTCGTTGCCGAGGAAGAAGTTGCGAGTGACACTCATCAGCGGCATGACCGACAGGTCCTGGTACACCGTTGCGATGCCCGCATCGAGCGCGTCGCGCGGCGAGCCGAACTCGACCGCCTGGCCATCGACCGCGAGCGTGCCCTTGTCCGGGCGATGGACGCCGGACAGCGTCTTGATCAGCGTCGACTTGCCGGCGCCGTTGTCCCCGAGCAGGCACGTCACCTGGCCCGCCTTGACCAGCAGGGACACGCCTTCGAGCGCGACGACCGCCCCGAAGTATTTCGAGATGTCGCGCGCCTCGAGCAACGGAGTCTGGTCCGCGGCGGCAGCGGGCGCGGTCTCCATGAGGGCGTCGGTCATGGGAGTGGGGTCCATGGTCAGCCCTCCTAGGTCAGTCCGGCGAACCGACGCCGGATCCAGTTGTTGAGGACGACCGCCACCAGCAGCAGCGTGCCGATCGCGATCTTGTACCAGTCGGCATTGATGTCGGCGAAGACGATGCCCTGGCGGGCCATCCCCAGCGCGAGTGCACCGAGCGCGGTGCCCGCGACCGAGCCGTAGCCGCCCGTCAACAGCGATCCGCCGATGACCGCGGTGGTGATCGCGTCGAGCTCGATGCCAGTGCCGCGCAGGATGTCGGCCGAGTTGAACCGTACGCTCTGGATCGCCGCCAGGATGGATGCCGAGAACGCCGTCATGGCGAAGAGCGCGATCTTGACGCGAGCCACGGGGACACCGAGGTTGCGCGCCGCTCCGGCCGAGCCGCCCACGCCCGCGATCCAGTTGCCGAATCGCGTTCGGCCGAGCACGTAGATGCCCACGATCGCGATGAGGATCCAGAAGATGATCGATACCTGCAGGGTCCCGGTCTGATCACCGATGGTTACCGGCATGCTCCAACCGAAGATCTCCGCAAGAGGGTCACCCTCGATGCGCGTCGGGTCGATCGGGATGTACGTGATGTTGGTCACCGTCGACGTCAGGACCGACGAGGCGCCACGGATGATGAAGAGCGTGGCCAGCGTGACGATGAACGACGGGAGCCCGGTCCGCACCACGATCAGGCCGTTGATCACGCCGAGAACGGTGGTCGCGATCATCGCCATGATGATCGACAGCCAGACCGGCAGGCCCCAGATGGTGACCCCGATGCCGATCAGGATCCCGCCGAAGCCGACCATCGATCCGATCGACAGGTCGAACTCGCCCGCGATCATGAGCAGGGCGACCGCGGTCGCGACGATCCCGACCTGGGCCGCGACGTCCAGGTAGTTGAGCGTGCCCGGGATGCCCATGAAGGCGGTGTTCCCACGGGCCAAAGAGATCGCCGCGAAGACGACCCACACGAACACGACGATGATCAATGCGCCCGCCGCCGGGCGGGCGAGGATCCGCTGGGTCAGGGAGACGGTTCGAAGTCGGTCCGAGCCCGGGGCTCGCGGGGCCGTGGTCGTCGTGCTCGCCATGGTTCCCTCCGAGGTGTTCGGGAGGGACCGACCGTGCCGGTCCCTCCCTTTGCGCCGGTACGCCGGCCGCAAGCACTACGTCAGCGGAGACCCTTGGCGGCGAGCCCGATGACGGCCTCGGCGTTCTCCGCGGTGACGAAGCCCGGGCCGGTCATGACCAGCCCCTGGCCGTTACCGGTCGGCAGGTTCCGCGTCTCCGCGTAGTTCGTGAGGATGACGATCGGCAGGTAGCCCTGGAGGAACTGCTGCTGATCGATGGCGAAGTCCATCTTCCCGTCCTTGATCGCCGTCAGCACGTCGGCGCTGAGGTCGAAGGTCGCGAGATGGACGGTCTTGCCTGACGCCGTGACGGCGTCGAGCGCCGGCTTGGCCACGGAGGGTCCAAGGGTCAGGATGCCGTCGATGGTCGCATCGGCCTGGAGGGCCGCCTCGATCGAGGCTTGCATGCCGGCCGGGTCGGAGATGTTGCCGGTCAGGACCTCGCCTTCCTCGCTGCCGGTCAGGCCCATGAAGAACCCGTTGCAGCGGAGGGTCAGCGCCTGGTTGCCGACTTCCTGATTGAAGCAGACGGCGTTCTTCACGCCGGCCTCCTTGAATCGCTCACCGGCGCCCAGGCCGGCTTCGTACTCGGTCTGACCGACGTGGGCCAGCACGCCGAGCTCCCGGAACACGTCCGAACCGGAGTTCATCGAGACGACCGCGATACCGGCGTCGACGGCCTTCTGGATGGCCGGCCCGAGCGCGTCGGGGTTCGGGATCGAAACGACCAATCCGGTGGGCTTCTTGGCGATGGCCGCGTCGATGAGGGAGACCATGCCGGGCATGTCGCTCTCAGCGCTCGGAGCGTTGTAGGTCGCCGTCACGCCCATGTCGGCCGCTCCGGCCTTCACGCCGTTCCGGACCACGCCCCAGAAGCCGTCCTGGGCCTGGCCGTGGGTCACGTACTCGATCTTGATATCGCTGCGCTTGACGAGCGCACCATCGAGGCCTCCGGCCGCAGAGCTTCCGGTCGGCGTCCCCGCCTGACAGGCTCCGACGATCATCGCCCCGACGGCGAGCGCCGCGAGCGTCCTGGTTCGCAGATTCATGCCGTTCGTTCTCCTCCAATGACCGTGGCGGATGCCACGGACCCAGTGCGAGTCCCGCCCGGCGGGCGAGTCCCATGGAACGCTGCTTGGACGCGGCCACCGAGGGCCGCCATGGACACCTCCTTCCTCCGGCCCCTCAGCCGGGGATCTCCGCGAGCCGCACGGGGCGGTGTTCGTGGAGCGCTCGATCGGCCGCCTCCGCCACGCGCAATGCGGCGACGCCGTCCTGTGCCGTGCAAGGACTCGGGGCTTCGCCGCGAGCCATCGCGAGGAACGCCACGAATTCGGCAGCATAGGCCGATTCGAAGCGCATGAGGAAGTCTTTCCACGCCGGTCCCGCAGGCGGTGGAACACCCGGCTCCACGGAGCGCAACGGGGTCTGCGGCCCGAGCCCGACGGCGACGCTGTCGCGAGAGCCGAAGATCTCTGCCCGGATGTCGTACCCCAGCGGATCGTGACGAGTCACGGTCATCACCGTGAATGGGCCATCGGCGAGGCGGAGCGTGACCACCGCCGTGTCGACGTCGCTGTACTTCGCGAAGACCGGGAACTCGCGGACGCCGCCGTCCGCGTAGACCTCTTCGACCTCGCAGCCCGTCATCCAGCGCAGGACGTCGAAGTCGTGGATCGAGAAGTCGCGGAATATCCCGCCGGATTGGGCGATGTACGCCTCGTGCGCCGGCTCCGGGTCATGGCCCGCGAGGCGGACCGCGTAGAGGGTCCCGAGCTCGCCACTGTGGATCAGCCGGTGGACCTCGCGGTACGCCGGGTCGAATTGGCGCTGGAACCCGAGCTGGAACGCCGCTCGGGACCGCTCGATGTCCGCGGCGAGGGCGATCGTCTCGTCGAGGTTGCCGGCCAGCGGCTTCTCACAGAACGTCGGCAGGCCGCGGCCGATCGATGCGCGGATCAGCTCCGCATGGGCGCCGGTGGCGGCCGCGATGACGACCGCGTCCGCCGCGTCGAGGGCGGCGTCCATCGACGCGGCGACCGTGGCCCCGACCTCCCTCGCCACCTCGCCGGCACGCGCGGCGTCAACGTCGGCGACGAGAAGGGCGTCGATGCCCGGGGTCGTGCCCAGGAGTCGGGCGTGCAGGCGGCCGATGCGCCCGGCACCAAGAAGCGCGACTCTCACGCCGAGCCCGCCGAGCCCGCCGAGCCCGCCGAGCCCGCCGAGCCTCCGAGCCTCCTTGCCGAGCCGGCGCAACGTCGACGCGAGCACGCGCCGTCCGATCGCCGCGCTCTCCGACGGTGGCGCCCAGGTCGTGTCCTGCTCGACGATGAGCCAGCCCGCGTAGTCGAGCTCCATGAGCGCGGTGATGACGCCGTCGAGGTCGAGCATCCCGGCCCCGAGCTCGGTGAACACCCGCTCGCGGATGGCATGACCGAGTCCGTCGACGGCGCCGGTCTGCAGCCCGATGAGAACCGCTGGGTCGACGTCCTTGAGGTGCACATGCGCGACCCGATCGCCGAGGGCGCGGATCGCCGCCACGGGATCGCCGCCACCGACCAGGTAGTGCCCGACGTCCAGGCAGATCCCCATCCGTTCCGGGTCGGTGCAGGCCGCGAGCCGTTCGACCTCGGCCGGGGTCTCGATGAACGTCCCGCCGTGCGGGTGGAAGACGACCGGGTGGCCAAGCGGGGCCGCGCGGTCCGCGATGGCGTGGATGAGCTCGACAAGCGACGCCCAGCCAGCGTCGGTGAGGACCGGCGTGCCGGGCTCGCTCGCCCGGCCCGCTGCCGCGTCGCGATCGGGGGATCCGTCGATCGCCAGGCACAGCACCTCGCCTTCGCCGTCGTGCAGCAGCCGCAGCCGCTCCTCGGCGATGGCCAGCGCGTCGGCAGCCGGGCCGTCGACGGTCGCGGGGATGGGGACGTAGACCTCGGCCAGGCGTAGCCTTCGCTCGTGGAGGGCTTCCCGGAGCGGGGCACCCTCCGGGAAGCCGTCGCCGAGCTGGGTGCCCTCATACCCGACCCGGGCGATCTCATCGAGGATCGCCAGCGCGTCGGTCCCGTCGCGCGGGGTTCCGTCGGCGTTGCTCCAGAGCATGGGCGCGGTCCCGATCGACGAACGTGGCAAGGCGTCGCCAGGGCGTCGGAGCGACAGCCGCGGCTGGACGCGGGACGCGGTGACGGTGCTCATCCGCAGGCTCCCTCCGCCGTGCTTGGGACCGACGTGCGTGCGGCCGCGGACGGGAGGCTGGTGCCTGCGCGACGCGCTGACGACCGGGTCAACGCCCCTCCTTGCGCGTGCGACGTAATCGATTACGCTTGTCCGCGGACGGTATCGTAGGCCCCAACGAGTGTCAATGCCGGATCGGCGGGAGGATGGAACGTGGCAGGGCCTGCGGAGACGATGGTCAAGGGCGCCGGGTCGGCGCTCGCGGACAGCCCGCTCGGGCGGACGATCGCCACGACCGGAACCGACATCTGGAACGATTCCTGCGCCGTTGACGAGCTTGAATACGCGATCTCGTTCGGGGCGGTCGGCGCCACCGCAAATCCGACGATCGTGGTGGACGTCTGGAAGGCCGATCCGGAGCGCTGGCGCGGCCGGGTCCGGACACTCGCCGAACAGCTCCCGGATGCCACCGAGATCGATCTGGCCTGGGCGATCGTCGAGGAGATGTCGCTCCGCGCAGCGCCCCTGCTCTTGCCCGCCTTCGAGGCGTCCGGGGGGCGGGGGGGCCGGCTGTCGATGCAGACCGATCCCACCCTGTTCCGCTCGTTCGATCGGATGCTCGCTCAGGGGGAGCACTTCGCCTCGCTGGCGCCCAACATCATCGTCAAGTTCCCGGCCACCATGGTCGGGGTGCGGGTCATGGAGGAGGCGACCTACCGCGGTGTCAACGTCAACGCCACGGTGTCCTTCAGCGTCCCCCAGGCCGTCGCGGCCGGCGAGGCCGTCGAGCGCGGTCTGCGACGGCGCGAGGCCAAGGGCCTGCCGGTGGACGACATGGGCCCGGTCATCACGGTGATGATGGGCCGGCTCGAGGACTGGCTGAAGGTCCAGACCGAACGTGATGGGATCGTCGCGGACCCAGCGGCTATCCCGTGGTCCGGCGTCGCCGTCTTCAAGCGCACCGTGGCCGAATTCCGGGCGCGCGGCCTCCGGGCCCGACCGCTGGGGGCCGCGATCCGGCACCACCTGCATTGGTCGGAGCTCATCGGCGGGGACGTCGTGCTGACCATGCCGGCCGCCTGGCAGCGCCGGTTCAATGCATCGTCGATCGAGGTTCGGCCGCGGATGGACGACCCGATTCATCCGGCGATCCTCGACGAGCTGCAAAGCCGCTTCCCGGATTTCGTCCGCGCCTACGAGCCCGATGGCATGACGCCCGATGAGTTCGATACGTTCGGTCCCAGCGCTCGGACGCTCCGGGCATTCGTCGGGTCGTATCACGATCTGCTCCACCACGTCGCCGACGCGCTCGTCCCGAATCCGGATCTCGCGACGCCGTCGTGACCGAGGTCGCGACAGACCTCTACCGCCCCGCCGGATCGCTGGCGGCGGACGGCTGGTCTGTGGTCCTGACACCTGAGTCGGCGGGCTGGAGCTTTTCGGGGTTACGCGTCGGTGTCCTCGAACCGGGCGGCTCGCTGGCGTTCGACACCGGAGTCGACGAGGTCGCCGTGCTCCCGCTCGAGGGGACGTTCGACGTCGTGGCCGACGGTGAGCGCTATGGCCTGGCCGGGCGGCCCAGCGTGTGGGCCGGCCCGACCGACTTCCTGTACGCGCCCCCGGGGACGGCGATCCACGTCGAGAGCGCCGCGGGAGGCCGTTTCGCGGTCACGACCGCCCGCGCCGAGCCGCGCTATCCGGTGCGCCACGTGCCGGCGTCAGCGGTCGGCATCGAGCTGCGCGGGGCGGGTGTCAGCTCCCGCGAGGTCCGCAACTTCGCCAGGCCGGACGGATTCGATGCGGACCGGCTCATCGCCGTCGAAGTGCTGAGCCCGGGCGGCAATTGGGGGTCGTATCCACCCCACAAGCACGATGAGCAACGCGCGGACGAGACCGAGCTCGAGGAGATCTACCACTACGTCGTGGCGGATGGTCCGGGGGGCCCCGGGCTCGCGTACCAGCACGTCTACGGGACGCCCGATCGCCCGATCGACCTGCTCACGACGGTCCGGACCGGCGACGTCGTCCTGGTCCCGCACGGCTGGCACGGCCCGGCGATGGCCGCCCCGGGATACGACCTCTACTACCTCAACGTGATGGCGGGACCGGGCGAGCGCGAATGGCGTGCCTGCGACGACCCGGCACATGCCTGGGTCCGCGCGAGCTGGGCGGATCAGGCGGTCGATCCGCGCTTGCCGTTCGGCCGGAACGGAACCGCGTAAGGGGCGGGACGGCCCCTTCTGCGAGGGCGCCGTGCTGTACGATCGAGCGACCGTCACGCCGCACCAGAACGGACCCCCACCCATGGAATCCCGCAACGGCACCCGTGTCCCCGAGGGGCTGAAGCGCCGCTGGCCCGACATCCGCCCTGAGGACAAGGCCGCGGTCATGGCGGTGCTCGACCGTGAGATCCTCGGTGGCGTCGGCGCGCCAGAATCGACGGCCCTCGAGAACGAATGGGCCGCGTTCGTCGGGCGCTCCACCGGTCTCCTCTTCAACTCCGGAACGGCCGCGATCCATGCCGCTCTCTACGGCATCGACCTGCGGCCGGGCGACGAGGTCATCACGACCTCGTTCACCTTCGCCGGGACGTGGCAACCGATCCTCCAGCAGCTCGGCATCCCCGTCTTCGTCGACATCGATCCGCGGACGTACACGCTCGACGCCCGCCAGATCGAGGCCAAGATCAGCCCGCGGACCCGGGCGATCATCGCGGTCCACATCCAGGGCCTGCCCTGCGACATGGACGAGATCCTGGACATCGCCGGCCGACACGGGCTCCACGTCGTCGAGGATGCCTGCCAGGCGCACGGCGCCACGTACAAGGGACGCCAGGTCGGGTCCATGGGCACGGTCGGCTGTTACAGCTTGAACTCGAGCAAGATCCTGACCGGTGGCGAGGGCGGCCTGTTCGTCGCCGACGATCCGGACATCATCCAGCGGGCGCGGCGGCTGCGCACGTTCGGCGAGGACATCCCGGAGCTCGGCAAGCTGACCGGCTGGAACTTCCGGCCCTACACGGTGCATTCGGTCGGCTGGAACTATCGCCACCAGGAGATGCCCGCGGCGTTGGCGCGCTCGCAGCTGCAGCGCCTGCCTGAGTACGTCGCCACTGGTCAGCGGAACGCCGCGTACCTGACCGAGCAGCTGACAGACCTGCCGGGCATCACGCCGCCGTACATCCCGCCGGATCGAACATCGAGCTTCTACGAGTACCGCGTTCGCCTGGATCCCGCCGCGATCGGTCTCGGTCACCTCGAGCCCACCGTCTTCCGGGATGCGCTCGGCCAGACCCTGCAGGCGCTCGGCGTCGGCTGTGAGCTGTGGCATACCGAACCGGCGCCGGCCTTCCCGGTCTTCCAGAACCGCGAGGGCTTCGGCGGCCAGTTCCCGTGGACCCAGCCCCCGGCCGGCCGCGACATCACGTATGACGTCGCGGACTACCCGGAGGCGACGGCACTGCTCGATTCGTCGCTCGTGATCTGCGACATGAAGCACCCGATCTTCGTCCAGCCAATGGAGGTGATCGAGGCCTACGCAGCGACCATCCGCGAGGTGCTCGCGGATCCCGAGCGGATCATGGAGACGGTCGGGGCGCCGCCGATCCCCGCCTGACCGGCGCTCAGCCGTTCAGGACGGAGCGCCTGAACCGGGCGGCCCCCCGGACGGCCGCCTGGAGGCTGACTCCAGGATCCGCGCGCTCACGAAGCCGATGCAGCGGCGGGCGTGATGACCACCTTGGTCGCCGTCCCGGAGCGCAACAGCTCGAGCCCCTCACTCACGCGGTCCAGCGGCAGGACATGCGTCACGATCGGCTCCAGCGGCAGCGTGCCGCCCTCCACCAGCCGGATCGCGGTCGGGAAGGTGAAGGCCGTGATGTAGGTGCCGAGGACCGACAGCGAGCGCTCGGTGATCGTGTACTGCTCGACCGCTGGTCGAGCCGTCTGGTTCATCCCGAACAGGGCGATGCGCCCGCCGAGAGCCGCGTGTTCGATGGCCGTCCCGAGCTGGCTGCCCACGGCATCGACGATGACATCCGCGCCATGCGGCAAGAGCGCACGGCGAGCGGCGTCCAGCTCGTCCGGCGTGACCACGAGGTCCGCTCCGACCGCCCTCGCGACGGCCGCGCGTGGGGCCTGCGGCTCGACCACGATGACCGGGGCTGCGCCGGCCGCCTTGAACATCGCCAGGAAGAGGCAGCCGATCGCACCCGCGCCGAAGATGATCGCCGACTCACCAGGCCGTGGGTTCGCCTTGTTGACACTGTTGACCACGCACGCCAGCGGCTCGATGAGCGACGCGATCGCCGACGACGGCGCGTCCGAGAGCGGGAACGTGAACTCGGCCGGCGCCTTGATCAGCGGCGCCAGTGCGCCATGCTGGAAGACGCCCAGCGCGCGGATGTTCTCGCAGCTGGCCGGGCGTCCCGCGCGGCACGGACCGCACATGCCGCACTTTGGGTCGGGGTCGACGACGACGCGCTGGCCGACCTCGAGCGCGCCGGCACCCGCGCTGCTTCCCAACGCGCGGACGCGGCCGATGAACTCATGACCCAGGATCACGCCGGGGTCCGCCGGGTGACCCGGCGGGACGTTGAGGATCTGGAGGTCGCTGCCACAGATCCCGCACGCCTCGACTTCGATGATCACGTCATCGTCCGCCTCGACGACCGGCTCCGGGACGTCCTCGAGCGCGAGGACGCCGGCGCCCTTGAAGACCGCGGCCCGCATCAGGGGGCTTGCCGCCGCCGCCGCATCCGCCCGGTCACGCGCCGGGCGCGTCCCAGCGCGACCCCGGCCAGACCGAGCGTCCCGAGGGTCGCGACCAGCATGACCGTGGCAACGGCGTTGACTTCCGGGGTGACTCCGAACTTCACCCTGGTGTAGATGAAGGTCGGCAGGGTGGGCTGGGAGCCGACCGTGAACCAGGTGATGACGAACTCGTCGATCGACAGCGTCACGCTGATGAGCGCGCCGGCCAGGATCGCCGGGGCGATGAGCGGCAGCACGATGTGCCGGATCGCCTGGCGGGGTGACGCCCCAAGGTCCGCGGCTGCCCACTCGAGGTACCGGTCGAAGCTTTGCAGCCGGCTGGCGACGATGAGGACCACGAACGGCACGGTGACGACGAGGTGCCCGGCGATCACGGTCGCCAGCGACAGGGACAGGTCCAGCACCCGCGCGAAGTAGATCAGCAACGACACGCCGATCAGGACGCCTGGGACCATGATCGGAAGGGTGAATGCGATCCGCATGGCGTTCGGAAAGCGGACGCGGGCGCGGACCAGGACGAAGGCGGCCATCGTCCCGATGATCGTCGCCAGGATCGAGACGATGACGGCCACGATGACCGAATTGCCCACCGCCCGGAGCAGGACCCGGTTGTTGAGCATCGCCTCGTACCAGTGGAGCGTGAAGCCCGTGATCGGCAGGCCCGGAGTGGCGCCCTCGTCGAACGAGAAGACGATCATGAAGACGATCGGCAGGTACAGGAACACGATCAATGCCCCGAAGACCAGCCGCAACGACCAACGCACCGTGCCCCCGTGGCGGCTGACGGGCATCGTCTCGAGCGGATCGACCCGGTTAGCCACGGACCACCACGTCCTCGACCCGGAGGTAACGACGGAACACGATCAGCAGCACCGTGACGAATGCCGCGATCAGGAATCCCACGGCCGCACCCTCGGGGATGAGCGCGTTCTTGAAGAAGTTGGCCAGGAGGTTGGCGATCAGCAGGCCCTGGGCGCCCCCGACCATCGAGGGCGTCAGGAACTCGCCCAGGATCGGGATGAAGACGAAGATGCAGGCCGTGATCAGGCCCGGCCGGATCTGCGGCAGCAGCACGTGTCGGAACGCGGCGACCGGGCTCGCTCCGAGGTCCTGCGCTGCCGTCAGCTGCGTGAAATCGAACCGCTCGAGCGACGCGTAGAGGACGAGGGCCGCGAACGGGATGTACAGGTACACCAGCACGATGAATGTCCCGAAGTCGTTGTAGACGAACAGCAGTGACGGCTCATCGATGATCCCGAGCCCCACGAGGACCTGGTTGAGGGCGCCGCGCTCACCCAGGATCGCCTGCCATGAGTACACGCGAAGCAGGTAGCTCGTCCAGAACGGGACGATGATCACGAGGAGGGCGATCCGCGCCCACTGCCGCGAAACGTAGCGAGCCAGGAAGTAGGCGACGGCGAACGCGACGGCGAGACACACGGCGGTGACCCCGGTCCCGATCACCATGGTCTTGAAGAGCGTTCGGACGTAGGTCGGGTTCGTGAAGAAGTTCTGGTAGTTCTCGAGCGTCCAGACGGGGATGACATCGAGATTCTCGTCCGTCGACCAGAACGAGAACGCGAACATCAAGGCAAGGGGAACCAGGAACAGGCCGACGATGATGACCGCCGCCGGAACGAACGGCGCCAGCTGACGCAGGCGGGCACCCCGCCTCGAGCCGATCGCCGTCGGCGGGGCCAGTGCGGTCCCGCCGACGATCTCGGTCGCCATGGTCGGCGGACTACGCTCCGAAGACTTCGTTGAAGAGCTGGATCGACTTCTCGGTCGAGGTACCGGGGCCCTTCAGGGTCGTCTTGGCCAGGGTCTCTTCGGCCTTGTTGTAGAGATACCGGTCGGCACGGTCCTGCTCACCCTGATTGACCAGGACCTGGTAGGCCGCCTCGTTGAAGAGTGGTCGGCCATGAGTGATGAAGTTGGCGGCGATGTTCTCGGCCACCTCGGCCTTCTCCAGGTACGGGAAGAGCAGCGCCTTGTTGGCACCGTCCTTGACGATCATCTCGGCATCCATCCAGCCGACGGTGCCTTCCTTGGGGATGAAGCCCTTGATCTCCGGCCCTCCGGCGTCCTTCACCCGGTCCTCGTTGCCGAGGTTGCCGGTGATGAGCCACGCCTCTCCGGTCGTCATGGCGTTGACGCTGTCGGTGGCCTGCTGCGCGAACTTCAGCACGTTGGGCTTGAGCTGTTCGAGCAGTCCTTTGACCGTCGCGAGCTGGTCGTCGGTCATGTTGTAGACGTCGTCGACGCCGGAGGCCTTGCCCATGTACGCGACGATCTCTTCGGGCTGGTTCTCGATGACGATGCGCCCCTTGTACTTGGGATCGAGGAGCACGGCCCACGAGTCGGGTGCCGGGCTGACCTCAGCCACGTTGTA
Source organism: uncultured Chloroflexia bacterium (assembly GCA_963828165.1). GTDB lineage: Bacteria > Chloroflexota > Limnocylindria > Limnocylindrales > CSP1-4 > SPCO01. The sequence continues at coordinate 223,275 of CAWHDR010000005.1, read as the reverse complement.
GTAGATGCTGATCGGCGACCAGCCGAACGGGTAGCCGAGGTAGCCGTCGGGTGTCGTCCAGATGTCGAACTCCCGCGCGAACGAGTACAGCTGGGAGGAGACCTTCAGCGAGCCGATGTCGAACGGCTCGATGAGCCCTTCGGCGAAGTAGGCATCGGGCACCCACAGGGCGTCGCCCGAGATCATGTCCAGCTCGCCCTTGACCTCCTTCAGCTTGGCGAACCCCTCGGCGTTGCCGGCGAGCTCACTGATCTGGGCCACGATCTTGTCGGACGTTTCGATGGCCTTGAGCTGCGTGTCGATGTAGTGGTCGCCCCAGGTCATCCAGTTGAACGTCCCACCCGTCACCGCCGGCCCGCCGATGGCATTGCAGGCGGCGCTGATCCCGCCCAGCGAGACTGCGGCTCCGACGGCCGCCGACGCCTGGAGAAATCGACGCCGTGACAGTTGATTGTCGATCGCGTTCATCCCTCAGGACCTCCTCGAGACTCTTCCTTCGATCCCCGAAGGTCGCCGGCTGCGACGACCGTTGATTCGCGCGGATCCCACCAAACGTGCACCTCTTGATCCAACATCTCCTCCTCGACAGCCTGCTCGTCCGACTCGCCATGGAACCGAAGCGCGACGAGGATCCCGGCGTCGGTCTGGACCGTGATCCTGGTGTGGTTACCCATGAATGCGACGTTCGTTGCCCGGCCGTCGATGACGACGTTCGGCGTCGTTCCGCGAGGCGCCGCCCGGCCGACGCCGACCGACTCGGGCCGGATCATCAACGCCACTCGATCGTCCTGCGTCCCTCCGGCCTCCGTCGGGATGGGGACGACCGTCCCGTCGCTCAGCTGGAAGGCGGGTCCCTGGCCGTTCGAGGCGACGCGACCGTCGAGGAAGTTCGATTCGCCGATGAAGTCGGCGACGAACCGGTCGACCGGCCCCAGGTAGATCTCACGCGGCGTCCCGATCTGGCGAACATGGCCGCCGGCCATGACCGCGATCCGCGTCGCCATGGAGAGGGCCTCTTCCTGGTCGTGGGTCACGAACACGAAGGTCGTACCGACCTGGCGGTGGATCCGCGCCAGCTCGACCTGCATCTGCTTGCGGAGCTTGAGATCGAGCGCTCCCAGCGGCTCGTCGAGGAGCAGGACGGTCGGTCGCTTCGCGAGCGCCCGGGCAAGGGCGACCCGCTGCGCCTGTCCACCCGACAGCTGGCCTGGGTACCGGTCGCGGTATTCGGCCAGGCCGACCAGCTCGAGGTACTCGCCGACGCGCCGGCCGATCTCGTCGTCCGGCAGGCTTTCCATCCGCAGCCCGAACGCGACGTTGTCGGCGACGGACATGTGCGGGAAGAGCGCGTAGTTCTGGAACACGGTGTTCACGTCGCGCTGGTGCGGGGGCAGGTCGTTGACCCGCTGCCCGTCGATGTGCAGCTCGCCAGACGTGAGCGGGATGAACCCGCCGATCAGGTTGAGCGTGGTGGTCTTCCCGCACCCGGACGGGCCCAGCAGGCAGAAGAACTCGCCCGACTCGATCTGGAGCGAGACGCCATCGAGCGCGACGGCCTCGCCGTAGCGCTTCGTCACGTTGACGAGCTCGATCGCGGGTGCGGCGCCGGGCCCGGTCATCCGCGTCCGGGGGTGCTGGCGACCGCCGCCCGCCCGCTGCGGCCGTCGCTCCGCGGAGCGCGCGGCGGCGTGCTGTCGCCGACCACCAGGCTCACCGGGAGGACCTCCGAGGCCGGCATCCGGCCATCGCGCACCGACGAGATCAACATCTCGACCGCGTGTCGGCCGACCTCCACGGATGGGACCTCCACGGTCGTCAGCCGTGGCCAGGACTGACGAGCCGCCGGGATCCCGTCGAAGCCAACCACCGCCAGGTCCTCGGGCACCGCCAGGCTCGTCGAGCGCAGCGCGTCGAGCAGGCCGAGGGCGAGCTTGTCGTCGTAGCACAGCACGGCGTCGGGAGGCTCGGCGGCGAGGGTCAGGGCCAGGCCCGACGCATCCCGCCAGGCGTCCACGGCGACGTCGATGAAGCGGAGCGGTCCGAGTCCGAGCTCCTCGACGGTGGCGGTGGCGGCTGCACGCCGCCACGCATTGGAGGACCAGCCGCTCGGGCCGGCATAACTCAGGCGCCGGTACCCACGTTCGGCGAGGTGTCGCACGGTCGCAGCCACTCCCGCGCGGTCGTCCGTCCGGACGACGCCGCGAGCTGGCGGCTCGGCGCCGTCGGCGAGGGCCGGGTAGTCCGGCTGGACGAAGACCACGCGATCGGCCCGGACCCGGGCCAGCACGTCGGCAGGGTCGCTGACGCAGGATGCGACGATGATCCCGTCGGCGCGGTGCTCGACGAAGGCCGTCAATGCCCGCTGTTCGCGGGCCCCGTCGTGCAGACCCGTCATGATGAAGACCGCGTAGCCCTGGCTGGCGGCCGCTTCCTCGAAGCCCGCCGCGACCTTGGCGTGGACCGGGTCGGCAAGGTCGTCGAGCAGGATCCCCAGGATGTGGGTGCGTTGCGCCCGCAGGCTGCGAGCCGCGGCATTGGGGACGTAGCCGAGCTTTGCGGCTGCGGCATGCACGGCGGCGCGGGTCGCCTCGCCGATCCTGGGATCGTGCTTGAGGGCGCGCGACGCCGTCGCCTCGGAGGTGTCGGCGAGCCGGGCGACGTCCGCGAGGACGACCCGACGTTCAGGGGGTCGGCGCATCCGGCCCGTCTAAGCCGCCCAGACGGGCGGCGCGACGATGATCACGTCCGTCCGGGGCTGCTCGCCGGACGGTGTAGCGCAGGCACCCACTGACCGATGCCCCTCCGCTTTCGCGTGCATTCGGTGACTTGTGCAATCGGTTGCGCGGACGCTAGCATACCGACGCGAGAGGGTCAACGCAGGTTGTCGCGGAGGGTGATCGCGAGTGCCACGGCGAACGAACGCGACCTCTGGCCTGCGTCGATGACACTGCCGCGATCGACGCCCCGGGCGACCCCGGTCGACCTGCGACGGAAGCGCAACACGAGCGACCGCGAGCTGGGCGCGCGGCTCCATCCGGGCTATCGCGAGGCGATCGGACGGCTGCCGGCGGGCCGAGCCGTCTTCCGAGGCCTGCCGTTCCGACTCGCCCTTGTGACCAGCGAGCGCCGCTGGCTCCTGCTCGACCGTGAGGTGGTCGTCGACCTGCGCGCGGCTGGTCCGGCCAGTCACGTCGTGGTGGCCCATTTCTGCGACGCGTGGCGCGACCCGGTCGCGGGTCGTCCGGCGGACCTGCCGATCGGCTGGGTCACGCCCGTCGGCCAGCCGCTGGCCCGCTACACCGTGGAACTCGCGTCGGGGCGGGAGATCTCCGGAATCATGCGCCGCCGCTTCGAGGTGAATGAGGGCATCATCGGCTGGGGTCAGGGCGCCTTCGCCGCCGTGGCGCACAGGATCGACACGCCGCTCGACTGGCGCGGGCCATATCCCGCGATGCCCGTGGGTGGCTACGCAGAGCCCGGGCACGCCGGGTTGCTCGGGATCCTGCCGGGCAGCTGGGGTCCCGCGCAGACCGGAGTAGCCGATTCGGTGCCCAGCCCGACGGGCGACATCGCCCTGTGGCTGCACGCGATCGAGATCCCGGACGGTGCCGGCGACCTCGTCCGACTGCGGATGGAACCGCTCGCGTCGCTCGACGCCGGAGGTGGGGTCGTCGTCGCCGCAGTCACGACATTCCGCGGGGCCGCCTCGCCCCTGGTCCTCGAGCCGCGGCGCACGCTCCGGATCGAGGGCAAGTCAGTGGCAGCCGGCGAGGTTGCCGTGGACCTCGGGCAGGTGTTCCGGAAGCGCCCCGCGCCGCCGACGCTCGAGCCGGACCGTGGGCAGTCGGGCGCGGTCATGGGATGGGGGACGCCGCTCGCGGATGACGGGCCTTCAACGACCGCGACGCTCGTCGACCTCGCGATGACCGACGACGCCACGATCGCCGTCGGCGAGGATCTCGTACCGGCGGGCCGCCTGCCGGCGGACGGCGCACGCAAGCGGTTCGGCGCCGTCACCATCGAATCGCTGCGGACGCCGACCCGCCGGCTGGACGTCGAGATCGTCGACGCGACGACCGGGGACGTCATGCCGGCTCGTGTCCGGTTCCGGGCGGCGGACGGGCGGTATCTCCCTCCGATGGGCCACCGCGACGAGATCAACCCGGGGCTCAACGAGGACACCGGCGCGGACCTGGTCCTCGGCGCTGCGACCTACGCCTACGTCCCGGGCCGGTTCCCCATCGAGCTACCGGAAGGGGCCGTGCAGGTCGAGGTGGTGCGCGGGTTCGGCTACCGCCCGCTCAGTCGCTCCATCGAGGTTGGCGCGGACGGCAACGGCGATCGCAGCCGCGCCCCGCTCGTCCTGGCGCTGGAGCCGGTCGCGGGCCCCGCCGGCCCAGACTGGATCACCGTCGACTGCCACGTCCACTTCATCTCGCCGACCTCGGCCCTGCTCCAGGCGCGGGCCGAGGGCGTGGCCATCGTCAACCTGCTCGCGACGCAGTGGGGCGACCATCACACGAGCGGCGCGGACCTCCCGGCCGCCGTCGTCACCGACCCGACCGGCCGCCACATGGTGGTCATGGGCAGCGAAAACCGCCAGAACATGCTCGGTCACATCGGGTTGCTCGGCGCATCGGACGCGGTGCTCCCGATGGCGAGCGCCGGAGCTCCGGAGGCCCGCCTGGGCGATCCGCTCACCGGCCTGATCGCGGATTGGGCCGATGCGGCCCGCGAGCAGGGCGGGTTGGCGCTCGCCGTCCACTTCCCGTTGCCGTACGGAGAGGTCGCCGCCGATATCGTCTCGGGCAAGATCGACGCGGTCGAGATGCAGGCACTCACGCCGGACATCGACGGTCCGTCCATCCGCGAGTGGTATCGCTTCCTCAATTGCGGCTTCCGGCTGCCGATCGTGGGTGGCACGGACAAGATGTCGGCCGAGATCCCGCTCGGGGCCGTCCGGACCTACGCCCGCCTGGACCCCGGCGCGCCGATCTCGTTCGAGACCTGGGCGGCCGCCGTACGGGCGGGGCGGACGTTCGTATCGTCGGGATCCTTCGTCGACCTTGAGGTCGACGGCTGCGGGCCGGGCGACGTCATCACGCTTGGGCGGAGTGGGGGATCGGTCGAGGTGCGTGCCGCCGCGTCGGCCGCGCAACCGGTGATCGATCGCCTCGAGCTCATCCGCGATGGCGTCGTCATCGCGGCCACGACCGCGGGAGGGAGCGATCGGGCGAGCCTCGCGGAGCGCGTCACGATCTCGACGAGCGGATGGCTTGCCGCGCGGGTCACCAGCCGCGAGCAGATCCACTCGGGCTTTGCCACGAGCATGGGCGCTCACAGCTCCCCGGTGTACGTGGACATCCCCGGCAAGCCGGCGTTCGCGCCCGACGACGCGGCCGCGATCGGCACGATCATCGACGGTGCGAGGACGTGGGTCGAGCAGATCGCCACGGTCCGCTCACCCGGCGAACGGGCGCGGCTGGCCGCCTACATGGCCGCGAGTCGGGAGAAGCTCGACGACCTCGTCCGGGCGCGCTCGCGCCGCTGACGCTAGACGATCGTCCGGACCTTCTCGAACGGCTGGCCGAGCGCCTCGGGACCGATCGTCGAGTAGCCACCGTCCACCAGCAGCTCGGCACCGGTGATGAACGACGAACGGTCCGACAACAGGAACGTCACCGCGTGGGCCACTTCCTCGGGATCCGCCATCCGGCCGAGCGGCTGGAACTCCGCAGCCAGGGCGTCGGCCCGTTCCCGTGTGCCGTAGCGCCGCTCGATATTGCGGCTCCACATCCAGCCGGGCGAGACCGCGTTGACGCGGATGCGGCGCGAGGCGAGGTGGTGCGCCGAGCTCTTGACGAGCATCAGCAACGCCGCCTTGGACACGTTGTACACGACGTGGGCCGGCTGGGAGACATGTCCGCTCACCGAGGCGATGTGAACGATCGCGCCGCCCGCGGTCATCGCCGCGGCTCCCTTCGTCGTGAGCATCGCGGCCGACCCGACGTTGGCGTCGAGGACGCGGTCCCATAGCTCGCGCGTGCTGCCGAGGAGCTGGTCCTCGAAGTCTGCGGCGACCCCGACCACGCCATCGAGCCGTCCGTGCTCGTCGAGCGCGGTCGAGATGAGCCGGTCCAGGTCGGCATCCTGGGACACATCCGTCGCCACGAAACGCGCCGCGTCGGCCAGACGCCCCGCCGCGGCCGCTCCGTGGTCCGCATCGCGGTCACCCAGGACCACGCGGGCGCCGGCGGCCACCAGGTCGGCGGCGATCGCCTCGCCCACGAAGGATGCGGCGCCCGTGATCACGACCACCCGGTCGTCGAAGTCGCCCATCGCCGTCAGACGCCGACGCGCTGGCGCTGCTTCTTGGCGGCCCAGTCCTCACGTGCCGCGCGGACCGCGGCCCGTTCGCTGACCTCGGGCACGCCGACCTCCCACCAAGCACCGCCCTCGGTCCAGGTGTATTCGCTCACAGGTATGACGATGACGTAGCTCCGGTCGGCGGCCCTTGCCCGGGCGAACGCCGCCGGCAGCTCGTCGATGGTCTCGACCCGCTCGGCGATCGCGCCCATCGATTCGGCGTGCTTCACGAAGTCGACCTGGAAGTAGCGCTCGTGATTGGTGTTGCGGAGCAGGTTGTTGAATTCGGCTCCGCCGGTGTTGACCTGCAGGCGGTTGATGACCGCGAAGCCGCCGTTGTCGCAGACCATGAAGATGACCTTCTGACCGGTCATCACCGTCGAGTAGATGTCCGAGTTCATCATCAGGTACGAGCCGTCGCCGACCCAGGCGATGACCTCACCCGTCGGCCGGGCGATCCGCGCGCCCCACGCTCCGGCGATCTCGTAGCCCATCGTCGAGTAGCCGTACTCTGAGTCGAACGTCCCGATCCCCTTGGAGCGCCAGCCCATGCTCAGCTCGCCGGGCAGGCCACCGGCCGCGGAGACGATGTAGTCCGCGGGGTCGGCGGCCGTGTTGATGACCTGGATGACCTCGGCATAGGCGGGCGGGCCGTCATGCGTTCGCCCGGACCAGGAATCCAGATAGGCGTGCCATTCGGCGATGCGCTCGTCGGCCGTCGACAGCCACTCGGGTGGTGCCGCGTGCGTGCCGAGGGCGGCGTCGATCGCCTCGAGCGAGACCTTGGCGTCGCCGACGACCGGCTGCGCCCCCTGCTTGTGCGCATCCCACGAGGCCGTGTTCACCGCCACGAACCGGACATCCGGATCGGCGAACACGGACCAGGAGCCCGTCGTGAAATCCTGGAGCCGCGTCCCCACCGCGATGACGACGTCGGCCCGTTCCGCCACGGCGTTCGCCGCGGTCGATCCCGTGACCCCGATCGGGCCGGCGTAGTTGGGATGGTCGTGCGTGAGTGTCGACTTGCCCGCGACGGTCTCGACGACCGGGATGGCATGGCGCTCCGCGAAGGAGCGCAGGACGTCGACCGCGCCGGAGTAATGGACGCCTCCGCCGGCCACGATCAGCGGTCGCTGGGCGTGCTTGATGAGGGTGGCGGCCGCCTGGACGTCGCGCGGATCGGGGCCAGGCCGGCGGATGTAGTGGACCTTCGGCTCGAAGAACCGCTCCGGGAAGTCGTATGCCTCGGCCTGGACGTCCTGTGGCAGGGCGAAGAAGGCCGGGCCGCGCGTGGCCGGGTCGAGCATCACGGCGAGGGCCTGCGGCAGCGACCGGACGATCTGGGCGGGCTTCGTGATCCGGTCCCAGTAGCGGCTCACGGGCTTGAACGTGTCGGTGACCGTCAGCGTCGGGTCGTCGAAATGCTCGACCTGCTGGAGCACGGGGTCGACGATGCGGTGCTGGAAGGTGTCGCCGGAGAAGAGCAGGACCGGCAGGCGGTTGGCGTGGGCGACGGCAGCGGCAGTCACCATGTTGGTCGAGCCGGGGCCGATCGACGAGGTCGCGATCATGATCCGCCGACCCCGCATGGCCTTGGCGTAGGCGACCGCGGCGAGGGCCATCGACTGCTCGTTGTGGCCGCGGTAGGTCGGCAGCTCGTCCTGGACCGGCTCGAGCGCCTCGCCGAGGGATGTCACGTTGCCGTGGCCGAAGATCGCGAAGACGCCCGCGAAGATCGGCACGTCCTCACCGTCGATCCTCGTCCGCTGCGCGAGCACCCATCGCACGATGGCCTGGGCGGTGGTCAGCCGGATCGTCTTCATGGCTTCGTCATCCTCGAACGTGCTGCAGGTGCCGGGTCATGCCATCCCGTAGGAATGGCTCCAGTGACGTCGTGAAGTAGCGCGCCCCGCGGTCCAGCCACTCACGAGTCATGTCGGCGGTGCCCGCGTAGATCCCGAGGACCTTGTCCGATCCGACGACGGCCTCAGCGACGCGGTCCATGGCGGCCAGGACGTCGGGATGGCCCAGGTCGCCCGGGTGACCCAGGGACTGGGAGAGGTCGGTCGGCCCGAGAAACAGGACGTCGACGCCATCGATCGCCAGGTAGTCGTCGATGGCGTCGACGGCGTCCTGGGTCTCGACCTGGATCACGATCAGCGTTTCGCGATTGGATCGCCCGACGAAGTCGCTCAGGGGTTCGCGGAGCCCCCACTCCGACGCCCGGCTGCCGGCCAGCCCGCGGATGCCGCGGGGCGAGTACTTCACGGACTGCACGGCACGCTCGGCCTCGGCGGCGCTGTTGACCCACGGGATGTGGGCGCCGTGGGCGCCCGTGTCGAGGTAGCGCAGGATCGTCGGCGGGTCGTTCGTCGTCACCCGCACCATCGGCGTCACGCCGCGCGGCTCGATGGCCCGGCACAGGTCCTCGACATGGTTCGGCAGGAGCGTCCCATGCTCGGCGTCGAGCACGAGGAAGTCCCAGCCGAGCATGGCGACGTACTCGATCAGCGACGGCTCGGCGGTCCGGACGAAGCAGCCGAAGACGGCCTTTCCTTCGGCCAGCTTCGCCTTCGTCAGGTTCTTCAGCATCCTGGCGCGTACCTCAATCGATGCGCAGGCTGACGACGTCTTCCCATGCCCCCGACGACCACGAGCGCACCATCGCGGCGGCGACCGAAGCGTTGGCCAGGGCCTGGGTGAACCCCGGGTCGTGGGGCTGCCCGGCGACGACGGACTTGAGGAACGCCAGCGCCTCGATCAGCTTCATGTCCTCGTAGCCGATCGAATTGCCGCCGCCCGGGACGATGTTCCCGTGATTCGGGAAGGCGTCGCCGCCGAGGACCTCGATGAACCCGTCGTTGGGCTGCTCCTCGGGAAGGTACAACCGCAGCTGGTTGAGCTTCTCGTGATCCCACCCGACGGCGCCCTTGGAGCCGTTGAGCTCGAAAGCCATGGAGCTCTGCGGCCCAACGATGGAACGGTCGCACTCGAGGGTGCCGCGCGCGCCGCTCTCGAACTCGACGAGCGCGCCGACGTAGTCCTCATTGGTCACGGCGCCGGTCGGGTCGCCGGGCTTGCCCCGTTCGTAATGCGTGCCGGAACCGGGCGTCGGCAGGGGCCGTTGCTTGATGAACGTCTCCTTGACCGCGACGACCCGGCTGATCGGTCCGCACAGGAACTGGGCCATGTCGATCGCGTGGGACATGAGGTCGCTCAGGACGCCGTAGCCCGCCTCTTCCTGGAGGAATCGCCACGAGAGCAGGCCGAGCCGGTCGCGTCCGTACATCGAGAAGAACCGCCCGCGGTAGTGGGTCAGGTCGCCGAGCCGCCCGTCGGCGACCAGTTGGCGGGTGTGCTGGACGAGCGGCGCCCAGCGGTAGTTGTAGCCGCAGCCCGTGACGACGCCGGCCCGCCGTCCGGCCAACTCGATGGCGGCGGTCGCGTCTGGATCGATGCCGACCGGTTTCTCGCACGAGATGTGCTTGCCCGCAGCCGCCGCTGCTTCCACGATCTCGCGGTGGAGGGCGTTGGGCGCGGTGACGTCGACGACATCGACGTCATCGCGGGCGATGAGCTCGCGCCAGTCGAGATGCCCCGTTTCGAAGCCGAAATTGTCACGGGCGAGGTCGAGGCGTGCGGGGACGTTGTCCGCGACCGCAACCAGCCGGGGCTGGATCCCGGTCTCCGGGAAGTAGACCGGGATGTCGCGGTAGGCGCGGCTGTGCGCCTGGCCCATCCATCCGAAACCGACTACGCCGATCCCGATCGTCTTCGTCACTTGCCCACCCCTGCGTACGGCACCGCTGCCTTGCGTTCCCAGACCTCGGGATTGACCAGGTGTTCGGGCCGCCGCCCCTGGACGGCGGCCATCGCCTGCTCGAACGCGAGCCGGAAGATGCGCGCCTTGCCGTCCGCGGTCGCTGAGGCGACATGCGGAGTGACGACGACGTCGTCTCGGCCCAGCAACGGGTGGCCCGCGGGGAGCGGCTCGGGCGAGGTGACGTCGAGCCCCGCCCCGAACAGGTGGCCGTCGTCGAGCGCTCCGAGGAGGGCATCCTGGTCGACCAGTCCGCCACGCGCGGTGTTGATGAACACGGCTCCACGCTTCATCGCCGCGAACTGGGCGGCGCCGAAGAGGCCGCGGGACTCGTCGGTCAGCGGGACATGAACGGACACGACATCGGCAACCCCGAGGAGCGCGTCGAAGGTGTCCATGCGGTCGATCCCGGCGGGTAGGGCGGAGGCGGGGAGGTAAGGGTCGAAGGTCGTGACGCGCATCCCGAGGCCACCGGCGATCCGGGCGACATGCCGCGCGATCCGGCCGAAGCCGACCAGGCCCAGGACCTTGCCGTCGAGCTCGATGCCGTCGTGACGGCTGTAGTAGCCGATCGCGCTGGCGGTCCGGAGCGCGCCCTCGGCGGCCTTCACGTTCTTTGCCACGACCAGCATCAACGTCACGGCATGCTCGGCTGTCGAGATGGTCGGGCCGTCGGGCGTGTTGCAGACCAGGATCCCGCGCCGGGTCGCGGCGGCGACGTCGACCGCGTCGTAGCCGATGCCGGTCCGGGCGATGACCACCAGCCCCGGGGCGCGCTCCATCGCCACCTCGCCGAACGGCGCGGCCCCGACGACCGCCGCCGCAGCGGCGCCGACGCCTGCGAACGGGTCGTCCGCAGTCGCGGGACCGAGGATCGTGCATCGGCCGGCCACGTTCGCCGCCACCTCGGCGAGCACGGGGCGTTCGAACCAGACCGGCGGCGTCGTCGCGGTCACATCACCCCCGCGCCAGTACCGCCGCCGAACCGCGGCTCTACCAGCCCGCTGACACCAGGCTCGAGCGCGAAGAGGCCACCCGCGTCGGGCTGGCTCGGGTCGACCTCGTGGGATCCGCCGCCACCGATCGTCGTGATGTACAGGGTCGACAGACCCGGCCCGCCGAACGCGGGCATCGTCGGTTTCTCGACGGGCACCCGGATCCGCCGATCGATGTCCCCGGCCGGCGTCACCCGGAGGACCAACCCGCCCATGACGGCCGCGATCCAGTAGCAGCCGGCCTCGTCCACCGCTGCCCCGTCCGGGCGGCCAGGCAACGGCTCGAAATCGAGGAAGACCCGCTCGTTCCTGGCTTCGCCCGTATCGACGTCGTAGTCGTACGCCCAGACCGTCTCCTTGGGGGTGTCGGCGAAGTACATGGTTCGCCCGTCCGGGGCGAATGCGAGGCCGTTGGCCACGCCGATCCCCGACCGCACCGTGACCGCCGTCCCGTCCGGCTCGATCCGATGGAGCATCCCCGTGGCATTGCCCGCTACAGCCGGATCGAACATCGAGCCGACCCAGAAGCGCCCCGCCGGATCGCAACGCCCGTCGTTGAGGCGATTGCCGAAGCCCTCCGGCTCGAGCGCGATCCAATCGCGCCAGACTCCCGATGGCCAGTCGAAGAACCCCAGCCGGCCCTCCAGCGCGACGAGGAGTCGTCCCGGGGTGGCGGTGAGGGCCAGGGAGCCCGGGCGTCCCGGTGTCGGACGCTGCTCATCGAGCCCGGACTGCGGGTCGTAGCGGTGGATCGCCCGATCGTCGATGTCGATCCAGTAGAGCCGCGCGTCATCGGGACTCCAGGTCGGGCACTCACCCAGTCGGGCCCGCGCCGGGAGGACGCAGGTCGCCTCGAGGTCGCTCAGGGCCCGCTGGCTCACGCAGGAGCCCCGGACAGACTGCTCAGGTACGCCACGCTGTCGACCGCGTCGGCCTTCGGGCCCTCGCCGACCGGGGGCTCGCCCTTCAGCGACACGTCCTGCTCGAGGACATACCAGCCGCGGTACCCGTCGGCCTCGAGTGCAGCGATCACGCCGGCGATGTCGACGCCTCCCTGCCCGAGGGGCACGAACAGGCCGTCGATGACAGACTCACGAAAGGGCATCTCGCCGCTCCGGACGAGGGCGGCCTTGGCCGGATCGACGTCCTTGAGGTGGACGTGGAGGACGCGACCGCGCGCGGAGCGCGCGACATCGACCGGATCGCTGCCGGCCAGGTAGACGTGGCCCGTGTCGAGACAGAGCCCGACCGAGGACGACTCGAGCAATCGGTCGATGTGCGTGCCGGTCTCGATCGCCATGCCCCAGTGCGGATGGAGCGCGGTCTCGAGGCCGGCGTCGGTGACGACGTCTTCCAGGCGCCGCAGGTTCGTGAGGAACGCCGTCCATTCGTCGTCGTCCATGTCGACCGACGTGTCGTACCCGGGGTGATGCGACGACGGTCCCAGCACCAAGACCTTGGAGCCGGTGCTGGCCAGCTGCCGAGCGGCCCGCGTCACGTATTCGAGCTGGGCCTCGATCTGGTCCGGTCGGTAGAGCAGGGCCGGCACGAAGCCGCCCACGATGCTCAGGTCGAACTGCGCGAGGTAGTCCTGGAGTTCTGCCGGATCGGTCGGCAGGTAGCCGTCGGGACCCAGCTCGGTCGCAGACAGACCGCTTTCGACCATCTCGCGCAGGACCCGGTCCCGGCCCATCAGGTAGCCCCAGCCCGGCGAACCGTCCACGCCCCACGTGATCGGCGCGCCCGCCACTCGTTCGAGGAGATCGCTCACGTCGCTCCCGACCCTCCGCTCGTCTCGCCAGCCTCCGATGTTGACGGTCAGATTATCGTGCTGGTAGGGTGCCGTGCAATCGGTTGCACGGAAAGAGGGGAGAGCCGGCATGCCCGGACCCGGTGTCGAGCTGATCGGCGAGGAAGAGATCGCCGAGGTCATGCAGGTCCTCACCAGCCGCTCCCTGAGCCGTTACGGCAGCGCCGACGATCCGAACTTCGGGGCGAAGGTGCGTCACGTCGAGCAGGAGATCGCGGCGCTCGCCGGGGTCAAGTTCGCCCTGGGCCTGAGCGGCGGCGGTTCGGGCGGGCTGTGGATCTCGCTGCTCGGCCTCGGCATCGGGCCCGGCGACGAGGTGATCGTGCCGGGCTTCACGTTCGTCGCCTCGATCTCCGCCATCGTCTACGCCCGGGCGACGCCGGTGCTCGCTGAGATCGACGACTCGTTCAACCTCGATCCGGCCGACGTCGAGGCGCGGATCACGCCCCGCACGCGGGCGATCATCGTCGTCCACATGTTGGGGGCTCCAGCGCGGCTCGACGAGCTGAAGGATGTCGCGGACCGCCACGGCATCCCGATCATCGAGGACTGCGCGCAGGCCTTTGGCGCGTCGTATCAGGGCCAGGGAGTCGGCGGGATCGGCGCCACGGGGGTCTACAGCTTCAACGAGTACAAGACCATCACCTGCGGCGATGGCGGGATGATCGTCACCGACGACGAGGACCTGTATGGCCGGCTGTTCGCGATCCACGACCAGGGTCACGCGCCGAACCGCCTCGGCTCGAAGTACGCGGAGCGTCCGTTCCTCGGCATGAACTTCCGGATGACGGAGCTGTCGGGCGCGGTCCTGCTGGCCCAGGTCCGCAAGCTCGACCTGATCCGGTCACATCTCCGCGCGAACAAGAAGATCGTCAAATCGACGATCGCGGAGCTTCCCGGGCTCGGCTTTCGGACGGTGGTCGATCCCGAGGGCGACCTCGCGACGCACCTCGTCGTGACCTTCCCGTCCGCGGAGATCGCGCGGAACGTCGCGACGGAGCTCGGCTCGATCACGCTCGACGCGTCCGGTTGGCACGTCTATTCGAACATGGAGCACTTGCTCGAGCGGCGGACGGTCAGCGGCAAGGGCTGCCCCTTCGATTGCTCGTGCTTCGGCGCCGGCGACGCCGAATACCATCGCGGGATGCTGCCGGTGACCGACGCCCTGCTCGCACGTTCGTTGAGCATCGGCATCGGCGTCTTCGACGCGAACCTGGCGCCGTTCGGGTTGCGCATGAGCGACGACGAGGCCGCTGCGCGGCGAGTCGCCGAGCGCTTCTGCGAGGTCGCCACGCCCTACCTCGCCGGCTAGGCACGAACGATGGTGTCGCGGGGCTCGATCGGTGTCGGCATGGTCGGCTACGGGCTGGCCGGCCGCCTGTTCCATGCGCCCTACATCGACGCGGTCGATGGCCTGCGGCTGGCCGTCATCGCCACCTCGAACCCGGAACGGCAGGCGCAGGCAGCGGCCGAGCACCCCGGAGCGACGGTCGTCGCGACCGTCGACGAGCTCCTGGATTCCGGCGACGTCGAGATGGTCGTGGTCGTGACCCCGAACCGGTCCCACGTGCCGATCGGGATCCGCGCGCTGGAGGCCGGGCGGCACGTCGTGGTCGACAAGCCGATCGCGATGGATGTCCCGGAAGCCGGGACGCTGCTTGAGGCGGCGGACCGCTCGGGCCGGATCCTGTCCGTCTACCAGAACCGGCGCGGGGACGGTGACTTCCTGACCGTGAGGTCGCTCCTCGCGGCGGGCACCCTCGGCGAGATCGACAGCTTCGAGGCGCGGTTCGAGCGATGGGGCGTCGTCGGTGACCAGTGGCGCGAGGCCGCCGAGGAGGCCGGTGGCCCGCATCGCGATCTGGGCGCGCACCTCGTGGACCAGAGCCTGGTCCTGTTCGGTGCGGCTCGCCGAGTGTTCGCCCAGATGGACCGGCGCCGGGCCGGCAGTCAGGTGGACGATTCCACCTTTCTCGCCATCGATCACGCCGACGGCGTGCGGTCGCGGCTGTGGACGTCGCTGATCGCCGCGCGAACCGGACCGCGGTTCCGGATCCGCGGTCTTGGCGGCGAGTACGTGAAGGAGGACGCCGATCCCCAGGAGGACCAGCTCCTCGCGGGCATGCGCCCGGACGATCCCGGGTTCGGGGAGGACCCGCCCGAGCGATGGGGCCGCATCTACGCGAGCGATGGCTCGGTCACGCCGGTCCGGACGGACCGCGGCGACTACCGCTGGTACTACGAGGGCTTCCGGGATGCGGTCCGGGGTACCGGCGAACGCCCGGTCGATCCGCTCGACTCGGTTCGCGGGTTGCGCGTCATGGAGGCCGCCGAGGAGTCCGCCCGGACCGGGGCCGTCGTCAGCGTGTCGGAGGTCTGACGATGGCTCCACCGCGCCTTCGCCTCGGGTTCCAGGTCTGGGGGCAGTACGTGACCTGGCCGGAGCTGATGGCCATCGGCCACGACATCGACGAGCTCGGCTTCGACGACCTCTGGAGCAACGACCACTTCTTCCCGCAGGCCGCCGCGGGAGTCGGCGAGCTGGGCTACCTCGACGGCCCGGTCTTCGAGGGCTGGTCGATCCTGTTCGGTTGGGCCTGCGTGACCAGCCGGGCGCGGATGGGCTGCCTCGTCTCGGGCGCCGCGTATCGGAACCCGGGGCTGCTCGTGAAGATGGCGACGGCGCTGGACCACGCGACCGGGGGCCGAGCCGCGCTGGGTCTCGGAGCCGGTTGGTTCGAGCGGGAGCACCAGGCGTTCGGGTGGGAGTTCCCGCCCGTTGGCCGGCGGCTCGACCGGATGGGCGAGGCCGCCGCGATCTGTCGCGGCCTTCTCGACGGGGAGTCGGTGACCCGGGACGGCCAGTGGTTCTCGGCGGTCGATGCCCGCAACGATCCGCCACCGATCCAGGAGCGGCTGCCGCTTGCCATCGGCGGGAGCGGGGAGAAGCGCACGCTCCGGTTCGTGGCCGAGTATGCGGACATCTGGAACGCGGACCAGGACTCACCCGAGTCGTTCCACCGGCGGAGCGAGATCCTGGACGAGCACTGTCGAGTCGTCGGTCGCGATCCGGCGACGATCGAGCGGACCGCTGGTTTGCCCGCGCCGTGCATCCGCCCGACCCGGGAGGAGGCCGTCGAGGCGCTGACCGCGACCCTCCAGCACCAGGCGATGTCGCGCGACGACGCGCTGAGGATGGCGATGGGCTCGCCGTTTACGGGGCCGGTAGACACGGTCGTCGCCGAGCTTCGCCGGTATCGCGACGCTGGCCTCGGCGCGGTGATGTTCGACTGGCCGGCGCCGTTCGATCGCCCCACGCTCGAGGCGCTCGCCGGCCCGGTCCGCGCCGCGCTCGACGCGGAGGCCTGAGCAGCCCGAGCTCGACGGGTCAGGCGACCGTGCGACGCGGAGCGAGCCGCCGCTGCAGCCGGGCCAGTCGATGACGCAGGTCCGCCTCGAGCGCGGGTTCCGGCAGCGCGAGGTGACGCCGTCGGTCGGCTGCGGCGACGCCCCGGAGCGCGGCTTCGAGGGCGCCCGCGGGATCTCCCAGGCGGTGCTCGCGGAGCTTCGCGATCTCGATCCAGGCGACGATCGCGGTGCGTCCCGGTCCGGCCGCGACGCCCGCCCACGCCTCGGCCGAATCGGCGAACCGGCCGAGCCGGCGGAGGAGATGCGCCCGGTCGAGCGCCACCCGTTGCGCGTCCCAGGTCGCGGCGAAGGCTGCCGTCCGGTGCCAGCTCGATGGTCCGCGGTCACGGTTTCGCGGCGGCCCGCCGAAGTCGGCCCGCGCCTGCGGCGCCCACCAGGGGACCGCGGTCCGCAGTGGCGTCATCGCGACCACGGGTCTCGTGACCTCGACCACTGCCGGCAGCGGCGCATCGGCCCGCTCCATGACCTCGTCGAGACAGGCCAGGGCCTCCTCGGGACGCCGTGCCCGCACGAATGCCCGGGCGAGGCCCGCCACGTCGCCGATCGGGGCGTCCCGGCGCGCCTCGGGCGAGGTGTAGCCCGAGTCCAGCAACGCGATGAGGCGAGCCAGGGATCGGACGTCCTCGTCGTTGTGGCGCACGACGGCGGCCAGCGGCTCGGCGGGCCCGCCCCGCAGGAATCCGAGGTACCGCCCCGGGATCTCCCAGCCGTCGACGTCGTGGTGGCGCTCGACCCCCAGCAGCACGCGCTCGACCGTCTGCAGCCGAGCGTCGTCCATCCGGTGGCGGAACAGGCGCCGGACGATGGGCAGCAGGTCGAGGTGCCCGTCGTGGACGGGCGCGGCGCGTCGGGCCATCCGGTAGCGGGCCACGAGCAACGGCCAGTCGAATCCGCGGCCGTTGTAGGTCACGAGCCAGGCGTCGGGCGGGATATGCCGGGCGAGCTCGTCGAGCAGCACCCCCTCGTCCGCGTGGTCGGGCAGCAGCAGCTGGACCTGCCGGAACCGCTCGCGCTCCCACCAGCCGAGCCCGATCAGGAACGCCACCGTGCCCGCGGCCGTCGCCAGGCCCGTCGTCTCCGTGTCGAGGCAGACCAGCGGGCGGTCCGCCGGCGGCTGACCGGGCAGTCCCGCCAATCGCGGCCGATCCACCGGGATGTCGACCGAGCGGCCCTCGACCCGGACGAACCGGCCCCCGCGGGCGGTCACGATCTCGCCGTCGAGCGTCGAGGCAAGGCGTGACGCCAGGTCGGCGGTCGGGATGGGCGCGTGGGGGAGGGGATCGGTCTCGTTGCCGGGCGCGACCCGGACCGCGGCCCGGAACCGTTCGAGGCGGCGGGCCAGGTCGGACGAGGGCCCGTCCGCGACCGGTGTCGTCACGCCGGCGTCGCGAGGACGGGCGGGGCCGCATCAGCCCGGGCACCCAGCTCGCGCAGCAGGCGTAGCGCGAGTGCCCGAGCATCAACGTTCGGCTCCAGCCGCGGACCGGTGCATGCCGGACAGCCGCCGTCGCATCCACAGCCCGTGATCAACGCCGCTGCGCCGGCGAGCAGCTCGTCGTGCCGGTCCCACAGGCGCGGTGCGAGGCCGATGCCCCCCGGTACCGCCTCGTACAGGTAGATCGTGGGTTCCTCGGCGTGGGGCGAGCGGACCTGCGTCACCAGGCCGAGGTCGCGCGGGTCCACCATCAGCAGGACCGCGGCGATGGTCTGGATCGCGCGCCCGGCGCCCAGCAGCGCGACATCGAGATCGTCCCGGCGCCAGTGGTCGCGGACGCGCTCGGCGGTCAGCCAGTAAGCGGTCGTCTGGAGCTCGAGCTCCGGCAGGTCGATGGGACCCCAGCCGACGTTCTCGTCCGTCAGGAACTTGAGCTTCTTGAACAGGGTCACGAGGCTCGCGACCATGACCTCGCCGTGGATCCGCCGGCCGCCCGTGGCGGGAGCCTCCGCGAAGATTTCGAGCGGCTTGAGCGTGACGGCCCGGTTCGCATAGGTGTAGTGGTCCACGTCGACCTTGTGGACGTACGCCTTGCGCTCGTGCCATTCGAGCCGGTCCACGTAGTACTGCACCGATTCGTGGATGTAGATCGCCCGCTCGTGGACGAGGACCTGGGCACTGAACAGGTCGACCTCGCCAAGGACCCGTGGGCGGTCCGGCGTCGTGTCGATGATCACGACGTTCTCCGGCGCGGCGGTCCGGAGCGAGATCTCCGATGCCGGGAAGTTCTCGCTGGACCAGTACCAGCGGCCGTCGGCCGCCTGGCGGACATGGCGTTCCTCGGCGAGGAAGCCGAGCAGGTCGTCCGCCGGGCCGGGCCCGAACACCTCGCCCGGCTCGAACGGCAGCTCGAAGGTCGCCGCGCGCAGGTGCGCGAGCAGGACGTGCAGGTTGTCCGGATCGAGCCGAGCCTCCTCCGGCGCCCCCTCGAGCAGGAACTCGGGATGGTGGATGACGTACTGATCGACGGGCGCGCCCGACGCCACCAGGATCGCGACGCTCGTTCCCTGCCGCCGGCCGGCCCGACCGAACTGCTGCCACGTTCCGGCTACCGAACCCGGATAGCCGGCCAGGATCGACACGTCCAGCCGTCCGATGTCGACGCCGAGCTCGAGCGCGTTGGTCGAGACGACCCCGAGGATCTCCCCGTCGCGCAGGCCGTGCTCGATGGCCCGACGCTCGGTGGGCAGGTAGCCGCCGCGGTAGCCCCGGATGCGGCTGCGCGGGCCGTAACTCTCCCGCAACGACTCGCGCAGACCGGTGAGCAGCAGCTCGACGGCGACGCGCGAGCGACCGAACACGATCGTCTGGCGGCCGGCGCGCAGGAAGGGCAAAGCCCATCGCTGCGCCAGCGTCACGGCCGAACCGCGAGCGCCGCTCGCGGGCTCCAGGACCGGCGGATCCACGAGCAGTACGTGGCGCTCGCCGGCCGGGGCCCCGTTCCGGTCCACCAGCCGCGCCGATCGACCGGTCAGCATCGTGGCGAGCTCGCCCGGGTTCCCGATCGTCGCGGAGCAGCACACGATGATCGGCTTGCTGCCGTAGTGCGCGCAGATCCGGAGGAGCCGCCGCAGCACGTTCGCGACGTGGCTGCCGAACACGCCGCGGTAGGTGTGGAGCTCGTCGATGACGATGAGCTGGAGCTGCTCGAACAGTTGGAACCACTTCGTGTGGTGCGGCAGGATCGCCGAATGGAGCATGTCCGGATTGGTCACGACGACCTGCCCGGCGGCGCGCACCGCGGATCGGATCGGGGCGGGTGTATCGCCGTCGTAGGTCGAGGTGATGATCGACAGCCCGGCCGCTGCCGAGAGCTCCCCGAACTCCGTGACCTGGTCCTGGCCGAGCGCCTTCGTCGGGAACAGGAACAGCGCCCGCGCCGCCGGGTCCTCGGCGATCGCCTGGAGCGCCGGCAGCGCGTAGCACAGCGTCTTTCCCGAAGCCGTCGGCGTGACCACGACGACGTCCTCGCCGGCATGGACCGCATCGATCGCTTCGGCCTGGTGCGAGTACAGCTGCTCGATCCCGCGGCCGGCGAGACCGTTCACGATGCGCGGGTCGAGCCATGGCGGCATCGGGGCATGGATCGCCTCGCGCGGCGGCAGGACGGCGTGATGGACGACGCCGCGAGCGAGGGACGGCTCCTCGAGGAGGCCGTTCAGGACGGTCGTGGGATCGGCAGGGGCGTAGAGGCGCATCGTCGGGTTCCCCGAGTTGTATCCGAACAGATGTTCGGTATCGGCGGCAGTCTACGCCCACGCTGCCGCGCTCGTGTGACAGCTTGGTTGTCACGCCAGCGCGGTTGACACCCCAGCTGCACGTAGCTACGCTCGCCGCCATGTCCCGCCGCTCGAGCCTCGAACCCGACGACGCGTCCGACCTGGATCCGGGCGCACGGGACCGCGAGACCACCGCTCCGGACCTCGCCGCGCTGCCGATCGCGGGCATCACGCGCCGGCGGATCGGGATCCTGGCCTGCGCGATGCTGGCCGCCTGGATCGTGATCGCGTTCGCTCGTCAGGTGGGTGAAGCATCCGCCGCGACGGCCCGCGCCGACGACATCGCGTCGGCGAACGCCGCCCTCCGGATCGAGGTCGGTGCGCTCGAGCGAGAGCTCGATCTCATCGCCCGCCAGCGCTACGTCGAGCAGCAGGGCCGAGCCTACGGCCTGGGCGGCGCGCGCGAGATCGCCTTCACGCTCGAGAAGGATGCCCCGGCCCTGCCCCCGGACGCGCCTGGCTCGGCGGCCCTCCGGATCGGTGCCCAGACCGACGATGTCGCGCCGCTCGAACGCTGGCTGACGGTGCTGTTCGGCCCGTCCGACTGACCATCCGCGCGTTCGGACGCGCAGCCGGTTCGCGGGTCGCTATCCTGTCCTCCCGACGCGCTCGCGCCGGACGAGGGAGGCCGCGACGCCGATGATCGACATCCCGGTCGAGGACTTCGTCTTCGTCGTCTGCCTCCTGGTGGGTGGCGGGCTGCTGCTGATCACCGTCCTCGTCGACGACATCCTCGGGGCGGTCTTCGACTTCGATGTGGGCGGCGTAAGCCTGATGCCGCTGCTGCTGTCATTCGTGTCGATGTTCGGCGTCGGCGGGCTCTTCGCCACGCAGGTCCTCGACGTCCACGGCGGCCAGGCCGCGCTGTGGGGTGCGGGCTTCGGCATCGTCGGCCTCGCGATCGCGTATTTCATCTTTAGTGCCCTGCGACGAGCCGAAGCGCCTCAGCCGTTCTCTACGAGCGACCTCATCGGTCAGGACGCCTACGTCCAGGTCGGCATCCCGGCGGGCCGTAACGGCAGCGTGCTCGTCAAGGCCGAGGGCCAGACACACGAATTCAGCGCCACCGCGGCGCGCGACATCCCGGCCGGCACCGTCGCCCGCGTGACGGGCGTGGGCGGTACGGGACTCATCGTGGAATGGACGACGCCGCCGGCCGGGGCCTCGGCGCATGAGGGAGGGACCGATGCTTGACGGCGTGTTCGAGTTCATCGGCGGAGGGGTGATCCCGATCTTCGCGATCATCGTCATCGTCGTCCTGATCATCAGTTACATCGGCAGCCGCTACAAGGTCGCGGGCGCCAACGAGGCGCTCGTCGTCAGCGGTCAGCGCGATCGATCGCCCGACGGGCGCAAGAACCTCAAGGTCGTGCGTGGCGGCGGCGTCATCGTCCTGCCGCTGGTCCACAAGGTCGGCAAGCTCAAGCTGACGGCGCGCCAGATCAACGTGAACCTGGCCGATGCGGTCACGCGGCAGGGCATCAAGGTCGCCGTCCAGGGCGTCGCGACGTTCAAGATCGGTGCCGACGACGAGTCCATCCGCAACGCCGCCGAGCGCTTCCTCGAATCCCAGGAGGAGCAGGTCGACTCGATCGTCAAGAACGTCCTCGAGGGCTCCCTTCGCTCGATCGTCGGCACGCTGACCGTCGAGGAGCTCAACCTCGATCGGATGAAGTTCCAGCAGGCCGTCCAGGACGCGGCGAAGGGTGACCTAGCGACGTCGGGCCTCCAGATCGACTCCTTCACGATCCAGGCGATCCGCGACGAGTCCGGCTACATGGAGCTCATCGGCCAGCAGGAGACGGCTCGCCGCGAGCGCGATGCGCGCATGGCCAAGGCGTCGGCCGACCAGGAGGCCGCCGTTCGCGAGGCCGAGGCCGAGCAGGTCAAGATCAATGCGTCGCGGGACGTCGCGCTTCGACGCGCCGAGACCGAGACCCAGACCGCTGCGGCGCAGGCACGTGCCGCCCAGGCCGGGCCACTGGCCGAGGCCGAGGCGACGCAGGAAGTCACCCGCAAGCAGACCGAGCTCGCCCAGCTCGAGGCGGCGCGCAAGGAACAGGAACTGGTCGCGACGACCGTCCGACCCGCCGAGGCAGACGCCGCGGCACAGATCCGCCGCGCCGAGGGCGCGAAGGGCGCCGCGATCGCCCAGGCCCAGGGCGATGCCGAGCGAGTCAAGCTCGCCGGCGAGGCGCAGGCCCGCGTGGTCGAGGTGACCGCCGAGGCCGTCGCCAAGCAGACGACGCTCGAGGGCAACGCCGAGGCCGGGATCGTGCTGTCCAAGGGCGAGGCGGAGGCCAAGGCCCTCGCGCTGCGCGCCGACGCCTACCGCCAGTTCAACGAGGCGGCCATCATCCAGACCGTCCTCTCCCAGCTGCCGGACATCGTCCGGGCGGCCGCGGAGCCGATGGGCAACATCGACCACCTGACGGTCCTGTCCAACGACGGTGCGTCCGACATGGTCAAGAACGTGACCCGCACCGTCACCGAGGCGGGCGCGACCGTGAAGGGCCTGACCGGGATCGATATTCCGGAGATGCTCAGCCAGGCGATGGGTGGCGCCGGCAGCGGCTCGCAGTCGGGATCTGGTGGCTCGAAGACGCGACCGCCGAGCGGGTCGAAGAGCGGCGCATCCGGGAGCGGGACATCGGCGACCGGCGGTGCCGCCTCGGCGAGCGGCGCATCGCCCGCAGCAGGTCCGGCGACGACTGGTGCAAGCCCCTCGACCACCAGCCCGGCAGCGAGCGCGGCAACGCCGGCAACGCCGGCCACGCCGCCGACGTCGGCCGGTACCTCGACGCCGCGGTTCACCACGCCCGAATCCGTGGACGCCGCGATCGCCGACGCAGAGCGCGCCGTCCGTGCGGCCTCGGCGCCGCCCACCCCGCGCAGCGACACGGCGGCCGGGCCGGCTCGACCGGCCTCGGCCGGGATCACCCGCGAATCGACCGTCGACGACGCCGCGACCCGGCTGGCGGCCGACCTGCGTGCCGTGCCCGGCATCGAGCGCTTCGCCGCGGTCCGCCTCGATGAGCTCGAGCGATCCGGTCCACGGCCGCTCCGCACGATGTGGCGGATCGCCCGGGAGCAGCTGGATGAGCGTTACGGCCGGCTCACGATCGGTGAGCTGATCGAGCGCTACGCCGGTGGCCAGGGTCCGTCGGCCTGATCCGCGGCGCGCAGGAAGCTGACCGGGCATGACCGACGGTGCCGAGTACGCGCGGCTCCTGGAGGCGAACGAGCGGTACTCGGAAGCGTTCGATCGGTCGGCGCTCACCGCGGCGCCCCTGAGTGGTCTCGCGATCGTGGCCTGCATGGACGCGCGCCTCGACACCGGGGAGGCGCTCGGATTGCGGACGGGTGACGCGCACGTCATCCGCAACGCCGGCGGGCTCGTGACCGATGACGTCATCCGCTCGCTGATCGTGAGCCAGCAGCTCCTCGGCACGGACGAGATCGTCGTGATCCAGCACACGGGCTGCGGTCTCCACGACGTCGACGAGGCCGCCCTGCGCGAGCGACTCGCCGCCGCCGTCGGGGTGACGGCGGAGGACATCGGGCTCGAGTTCGGCGGATTCAGCGACCTGGCCGCGAGCGTGCGGGCCCAGGTCGCACTCCTGCGCGAACACCAGCTCCTGCGGCGGGTGCCGGTCCATGGACTCGTGTTCGACGTCCTGACCGGGCGCCTGCACGAAGTCGTCTGAGCGCGTCCTCCGTGAGCACCGCCACGCGATGCTGCTGCAAGGCTGCCCGCCGGCATTGCGACACGCAGTCGCGGCCGCCGGCCGTACGCTGTCGGCACTTGCGTCGAGGAGACCCCAGCACGTCATGAAATGGAAGCGGAACACCGGCTTCGGCCGGATCGAGGATCGGCGTGGCCAGAGCACGGGTGGGGGCCTGGGCGACGTTTTCGGGGGCGGCGGAGGCGGCGGAGGCGATCCCCATCCCGATCCCGGGCGGCAAGGCCGGCGGCGGGATCGGGACCATCATCGTGGTCGTCGTGCTGTTCCTGCTGTTCAGCGGGATCCTCGGTGGCGGCGGTGGCGGGATCCCCGGTCTGGGCGGCCTGGGTGGGGGCGCGGCCGAGCCCGGCGGGACGCTGAATCCCCAGAGCGACACCGACCAGCAGATCGCCTACATCGTCGAGTCGATCGAACTGTTCTGGGAGGACCAGTTTCGGACCTCCGGCAAGGACTATCCCGAGACCAAGCTGGTGCTGTTCGAAAGCTCGACGCAGTCGGCCTGCGGCCCGGCCTCGTCGGCGACCGGACCCTTCTACTGCCCCGCGGACCAGAAGGTCTACCTGGACATCGGCTTCTTCGATGAGCTCGAGTCGAGGTTCGGTGCCTCGGGCGGCGACTTCGCGATGGCGTACGTCATTTCCCACGAATACGGCCACCACATCCAGACGGTCCTTGGGATCTCACAGCGCGTGCAGGAGCTCGCGCAGCAGGACCCGAGCCAGGCGAACGACCTCTCCGTGCGCCAGGAGTTGCAGGCGGACTGCCTGGCGGGCGTGTGGGCCCATTCGGCTGCGTCGGACCTCGAGGCCGGCGATGTCCAGGAAGCCGTGAGCGCGGCCCAGGCCGTCGGCGATGACCGGATCCAGGAGGCGACGACCGGCCGGATCGACCCCGAATCCTGGACCCACGGTTCGGCCGAGCAGCGCGTCCAATGGTTCACGGCGGGCTACCGGAGCGGCAACTCGGACGACTGCGACACGTTCGCCTCGTGACGCGCGGGCGATCGCGCCCGGATTACCCCCTTCTCGCCGGGACGCGGGTGTCGTAGGCTCCCACACCTGACGCAGGTATGGCCCGCGTCCCAGGCAGGTGTTCGCCCGATGGCCGTGACCCGTCCGTTAGCACCAGTGGTCCGAGCGCTGCGCATCCCGCGACCGGGGCGCACAGCCCGCGGATTCGTGTTCGGCGCGTTGCTGGGCGTCCTGCTGGTGACTTTGGGCGTGATCGCGTTCCGGCAGGCGTACGTGGATCGGATCCTGCCGGGCGTCCAGGTCGGCGGCGTCGCGATCGGTGGCATGACCCGCGCCGATGCCCGTCTCGCGCTCGGCTCGGCGCTGGGCAAGCTCGAGGATGGGGCCGTCACCGTGCGCTCGGGAACCGGCTACGCCGTCATCCCGTACGCCGTCGTCGCTCGCGAGGTCGACTTCGACGGGATGCTCGACCGGGCCGCTGCGGTGGGTCGCGATGGCACGCGCTTCGATGAGGCGCTCGAAGGGGTTCGGCAGCTGACCCGACCCGTCTCGATGCCGACGCTCCTGAGCTTCGAAGCGGATCGCCTCGCGGCCGAGCTGGCGGCGTTCGCCGAGCGGGGATACCGCCAGCCCCGGGACGCCGGCGTCAGCTCGACCAGGGAGGCCCTGACGATGTCGACGGCCGTCGACGGCGTCGAAGTCGACACGAGCGGGATCGCTCCGGCGATCACGGCGGCCCTCCTCGATCCGGCGTCGCCGGCGGCCCTCGACTTCTCGGCTGACAGCGTCCCGGTGCCCCCGGCCATCAGCGACGCGGACGCCCGGCGCGCCTACGAGGTCGCCGAGCGGATCGCCACGAAGCTCGTCCTCACCCACGGCAAGCAGAGATGGGAGATCCGGGCGGCGCGCATCCGCATGTGGATGACGTTCGACGGTCTGGGCGCGGCCTATGCGCCAAACCTCGATCCGGCCGGCGTGCCGGCCGTCGTCAAGCGCTTCGCGAAGGACCTCCACCGTGCCCCGACCGAGGCACGCTACCTGCGGACGCGTGCCGGTGGCGTCTTCGGGGTCACGGCATCGCGGCTCGGACGCGCGCTCGACGTGAAGGCCACGGCCAGCGGCGTCGTGGCGGCGCTCGCCGCGCGGCTCGAGGGGTCGGCGACCGACAACGCGGTCAAGGTCAAGACGATGCAGGTCGCCCCGAAGCTGTCGACGGAAGAGGCGAAGAAGAAGGCACCGATGGTGCTCCTGATGGGCAGCTGGTCGACCTACTACACCCCGAGTGCCCACAACGGGTTCGCCGCGAACATCTCGATCCCCGCGCGTCGGCTCGATGGCTATGTGGTCCAACCCGGGGCGCTGTTCGACTTCTGGGACGCGATCGGCGAAGTCAGCTTCCGGACCGGCTACCGCCTCGGTGGGGCCATCGTGGGCGGTCACTCGGTCGAGGGCAAGGCCCTGGCGGGTGGGATCTGTGCCACCTCGACGACGCTCTTCAATGCCGCCGCGCGAGCCGGTCTCCAGATCGTGACCCGTTCACCGCACTGGTACTACATCACCCGCTATCCGCTCGGCCTGGATGCCACGGTCTCGGGATCGCAGTCGATGCGCTTCCGCAACGACACGAAGCACCCGGTCCTGATCAAGGCCTTCGCGTCGCCGGGCACGGTCCGGTTCGAGATCTGGAGCGTCCCGAACGGTCGGACCGTCTCCTGGAGTCGGCCCAGCGTCAGCAACGTCGTCGGCGGCTATGACACCGTCCAGAAGACGTCGTCCCTGCCACGCGGGAAGAGCGAGCGCATCGAGTGGCCCGTCGACGGAAAGGACGTGTCGATCACGCGGACGGTCCGTAACGCCGCTGGGGCCGTGGTCCACCGGGACGTGTTCGTGTCCCATTACCATCGGATGGTGGGCATCACGCGGGTGGGCACGGGCTAGCTCGTCGGCCGGCATTCCAGCAAACAGGAAGAGGAGAGGCATCGATGCCGATGTACCTGACGCGGTTCAGCTACACCCCGGAAACGTGGGCGCGGCTCATCAAGAAGCCCGAGGATCGACGGGCTGCCGCCCAGCAATACATCGAATCGGTGGGCGGCAAGCTGCACGGCTTCTGGTACGCCTTTGGCGACCACGATGCCTACAACCTCTGGGAAGCCCCCGACAACGTGTCGATGGCCGCGGCCGCCGTCGCCATCGGCGCGGGCGGAGCCCTGAGCTCGTTCGAGACGACCGTGCTGCTCACCGTCGACGAGACGCTGGCGGCGCTCGAGAAGGCCCAGTCGATCAAGTACAAGGCGCCCGGCAAGTAGGCGATCGCCGGCGGTCGGCCATCGGGACCGCGTTTGCCGCTCTGGACCCGCCTCGTTTAGATTCAACGTGCGGCGGAGTAGCTCAGTGGTAGAGCAGGGGACTCATAGCCCGCCGATCTATCCGCTGTGCTTTCCCGAGTGGGACCACGCACGAACAGGGTGACTTATCGGCTCTATCGGTGGTCGACCCTGGAGCACATAACTCGGATAGAGCGCATATCTAATCCGTACCTTCACTCCAGCGAGCCTAGAAACGGGATGGATCTGTGACTGCGCGTACTCACACAGCCGCCATCGTCAACTTCTCCGCGACGTACGGCCCGTCCAGGGCCGGCCCGACGAGGGTCGCTGACGCTTGGGTGTGCTGCCAGAGCAGGCCGACGAAGAAGAGGCCGGGAATCTCGGTCACGCCACGCTCGTTCCGTGGATAGCCGCGCTCGCCGAAGATCGGGGCATCGATCCAGCCGTAGTCGAGGGCGTAGCCGGTCGCCCAGATGATCGTCGAGACCCCGGCACTCTCCAGGTCGAGCTCGGTGAGTGCACGCGGCTCGTAGTCGAATGGCACGCGGTCGTCCGGCGGCATGTCAAGGCCGGCCTTATCGATAAAGGTCTCGATCAGGTCCCGCAGGTGATCGTCGAAGAACCGGTCAGCGTGGACGAGTTTCGCGGGCAGATCGTCGGCGAAGGTGACGCGCTCGCCGTCGGCCGCTACGAGGCGTCCGGCGAGCTGCATCCCGTCCGCTGCGAACCGCCGAAGGTTCGTATCGTGGCCACCATTTCGTCCCGAGACGTGCGGGTTGGCGGCGAACTTCAGATTCGGGTCCGGGAGCACGTCGACCGTCGGGAGGCCGAGTCCGAACTCTGGGCCCCGCCGCGCGATCTGGGCGAGCCAGCCGAAGATGTCGACCCCGCGATACCGCCGCGGCGCTCGGCCGGCCGCCCCGACCGAGAGGTAGACACGGCGTCCGGCGTCGGACAGCTCTTCCGCGAGCTGCACGCCGGTCTGGCCGGATCCGACGACGAGGACAGCGCCCTCGGGCAGCATCGACTCGTTTCGGTAGTCGTGCGAATGGAGCTGGGTGACTCTCGGTGCGATGCGCGCAGCCGGCGGCGGAATCTGCGGGACGTGGTAGCTGCCGGTGGCGACGACGACCCGCTGCGCGGTGATGTCGCCGCGATTCGTCCTCACTCGGAATGGGCCACCTTTCGCCGGCGTGAGCCGCTCGACCGCGGTCCCGAGCGCGACCGGCGCGTCGACGACATGCGCGTAGCGGGCGACGCGCTCGACGATCGAATCGCGGCCCATGAAGCCGTCCGGGTCGGGGCCGTCGTAGGGCCAACCCGGAAACGAGGCAATCCAGTTTGGGGTGACGAGGGTGAACGCGTCCCAGCGGTCCTGCCAACCTCCGCCGAGCCGGTCGCGCCGCTCGAGCACGAGGTGCTCCTGGCGGGCAGCGCCCAGCATCCATGACGTCGCTAGCCCGGCCTGGCCGGCCCCGATGATCAGAGTGTCGACCGATTCGGGCAAAGTGGTTATCTGCATCTCGTTGACCTCCTGCACGCCGCACCCGCCGTCCGACCGGCCGCTACCCGTACGCTTCTTGAGGGACCATAGGCACGCCGCCATCGAGCTGAACAGTTCTCGCGAAGAACTGTTGCGCTTTGCCGTGGGTGCGAGAATGTAGCCATGAAGGGGTCAGGCGACTACTGCAGCTTCACGAAGGCGGTCGAACACCTCGGAGACCGCTGGAGCCTCCTGATCGTCCGCGAGCTGGCGAGCCACGGGTCGCTCGGCTTCAACGCCCTGGCCGACACGCTTCCAAGCATCTCGCGCTCGGTGTTGGCGCGGCGGTTGCGCAAGCTCGAGGAGCTCGGCATCATCGAGCGCACCGGCCGTTCTGCACCGGCGCGCCCGGCACCCCACCGCCTCACGCCGGCAGGCGAGCAGCTCGTCCCGACGCTCATGTCGCTCCACAGCTGGGCAGAGCGCTGGGTCCCGGAGGATCCCGCGATGGTGCAGCGCGATCCCGACGTGATCATGTTGTGGATGACCCATCGAGCCGACCCGTCGACCGCGCCCGAGCGGCGCGCGGTCCTCGAGTTCGAGGTCGGCGGGCTGCGTGCCAAGAAGATCTGGCTCGTGCTCGAGCGGGGCGCCCTGCCGTCGATCTGCTTCGACGATCCGGGCCTACCACCCGAGCGGTATGTCCACGTGGAGGCGGACGCCACGACCCTCTATCCGATCTCGCGGGGTCTTCAGACGTGGGGCTCGGCGATCGCCGATGCGTCGGTCGCCTTGTACGGCGATCCAGACCTGGTCCGGGACATGCCGGGCTGGTTCCGGCCTGAGGACTCAAGGCCACGAGCGGCCTCTGCGACGACGCCTCGCAAAGCGCCCACACTCGCCGTCGCCGGCTGACGACTCGGTAAAGGCCACACCTCCGCCGTCCACCGGGGGCGACGCTGACGTCCTGGCACCGTGTCGGGAGTCATGCGCTGTTCGATAGTCATGCGCTGCAACGGGCAGCGGTTGCCGAGGCGGTTACGCTCGGTAATCTTGAATTGCCACGGCGGAGTAGCTCAGTGGTAGAGCAGGGGACTCATAAGTCACTTCTTCGATGCGCTGTGCTTTCCCGAGTGGGACCCAAGCACGAATCGGGTGACTTATAGGCTCTATCGGCGGTCGAGCCAAGAGCACATAACTCCGATAGAGCTCATACCTGATTCGCCATCGTCTCACCTAACGGCACAAGCGGTCGCTCGGTAATCTGGCACCGTGTCCGCCCGAACCAAGATCCCGGTTCTGCCGCGGCGACGGCTTCGGCGGCCTCGAATGTCGTGGCGGGTTCCAGGTTGGTCGTGCCTCTTCAGTACGTCGACTGACGCTCAACCCGCGGGTTCGCCGAGCGTGAGGGCGACCTTCCCGGCGACGTCCCAATTCTGCAGCCGATCCATCGCCCCGGTGATCTCCTCCCAGGGCAGCTCAGCACCGAGCTGAGGATCGAGCTTGTCGTCGGCCACAAGTGAGGCGAGGTACCCGAGGTCGCGACCGAACGGATCGCCACCGAAGAACAACTCGAACCCCTGAAGACGGACGAGGGCATCGTTGTAGACGTCGCGGACGTTGAACGTGGTTGGTTCGTCGGAGGTGTTGCCGAACATGATCAGCGTCCCTCGGGCGTCGACTTTGGTGACGAGTCGGCCGAGCGTTTCGCCTCCCACCGACTCGAGGATGAGGTCGAAACGACCCCGGAGCTGGTCGACGTCCGAGACCACGTCATCGGCACCGAGCTGGCGAAGGCCCCCGGCCCGCGCCGATCGGCTGCTGACCATCGCCGTTACCTCCGCGCCACCGAGGTGGGCCAGCTGGATGGCAAACCGACCGACACCGCCCGAGGCCCCCGTCACCAAGACTCGGCGACCGAGGATCGATGGTCCCATTCTCAGCATGCGCAGGGCTGCCAGGCCGGCCGTTGGTAGCGTCGCCCCTTGAGCAAAGGAGACTCCACCAGGCAACTCGGCGATCCATCCTTCGTGAACCGCCACCTGCTCGGCCCAACTCCCGCCTCGCCGGATGCCGACCACCCGGGCGCCAGCTTTCAGGCCGTTTTCGACGTCGGACCGCAGGATGCCGGCGAAGTCCCATCCGGGACGCCAGCCGTCGTTAGCCGTTCCGAGCATCCTCATCTCGCCCCGATTGATCGAGAATGCACGCACGTCCACGAGCACTTCACCGGGCGCCGGCACCGGCTCCCGAACCTCCCGCAACGCGATCCTGCCGGGGGCCGAGCTCTCAGCCACCATTGCTCGCATCTGGGAGGCCCTCCGGGGTCGCTCAATCGCCGAGTGCCAGCTCATGGCACATCGTGCCCTGTCCACCTGATGGTACGTCCGTGTCGTCGGCAAAAGCTGACATCCGTGAGAACAGGTATGTGCTGTTCGATAGTTATGTGCTGCATTTCCAGCGGTTGCCGAGGCCGTTTACGCTCGGTAATCTTGAATTGCCACGGCGGAGTAGCTCAGTGGTAGAGCAGGGGGACTCATAAGCCCGCCGATCTATCCGCTGTGCTTTCTGAGTGGGATCTGATCGAGAATGTGCTCAGGTATGGGCTCTATCGACGACGAACTCAAGAGCACATAACTCCGATTCAGCGCATAACCGAATCCCGCTCGAAACGTGGACCCGTATCGCGCCTCCAAGCGGCGAGCGAAGGTCTACTCGCCGCATCGGGCGCCAGCCGCTCGCACTCGAACCCCCGCTTCGCCGCGCTCGGGTGTCCGCGGGTTGCGTCGTGGTTGGGGCGCAAACCGGTCGCGGAAGGTCAGGGATGCGCGCCCTGCCGCCTGACGACGACGAGCGTCAGGTCGTCGGAGGGCGGAATGTTGCCGACGAAGTCCGATACCGCGTTGAGCACCGCCTGGGCGGTCTCCTCCGCGCTCCCGGCGGCATTCGCGGTGAGGTTTGCCCTGAGGCGACGCTCGCCAAAGAGTCGTCCCACGCGGTCGCGCGCTTCGGTGACGCCGTCGGTGTAGAGGACGAGCGTGTCGCCTGGAGCAAGTCGGATGTGCCGATCCTCGAGTCTGATCGCGCCGAAGGCGCCGAGGAGCGTGCCGCGCGTGGTCAACAGGCGCGACTGCCGCGCGTCGCCGCGGATCCACAGCGGCGGATCGTGACCGCCGCTGGCGAACACGAGATCCCCGGTGATGAGGTCCAGGCTGCCGTACAACGCCGTCACGAACAGGCCGGCGCGGCCGTCGCGGAGGAGCTGTTCGTTGGTGCGTTCGAGAATGACGGATGGCGGCGGTCGCCCGGCGGAAGACGCCCGTAGGATCGCCCGGGTGGACGCCATCAACAGGGCGGCCGGCACCCCCTTACCCGTCACGTCCCCGATGATCAGCCCGAGCGTTCCGGGCGCCTCAGGCGTCTCGATGAAGTCGTAGAAGTCGCCACCAACCTGCCGGGCTGCGCGGTAGACGGCAGCGAACTCCCAGCCGGCGTGGTGTGGGGACGACGCGGGTAGCAGGCTGAGCTGGATGCGACGGCCGACCGAGAGCTCCTCCTCGAGACGCTCGCGCTGCACCCGCTCGTCGAGGAGGAGCGCGCGATCATACGCGACGCCGCCCTCGGTGGCGATGGCGAGCAGCAGCTTCTCCTCGCCGGCGCTGAACACGGCCCGCCCCTTGCGCCGGCCGAGCAGGACGACCCCGATCGGCCTGTCCCGGGCCCGGATGGGTACGCAAAGCAGCGAACCGAGGTGCGCCGATGCGATCGCCGGTGACGCCATGATGCTCGGCTGGCCCATCTCAACGACCTGATCGATCAGGCGCGACGATGTTTCGATCATCTCCTGGGACAACCGCGCCGTTCCCGCACTGGCGGCCACCCGCCGCGACTCGCCCGGTTCGAGCAGCACGGCCGTGGCGTCGGCCTTGATCGCATGTTCGGCCTCGTACAGCAGCAAACCGGGGATCTCGTCGGCATCGAGCAGCGCACCGACGGTCTCGCCCAGTCGGTACAGGACGTTGATCTCGCGGTACCGGTCCAACGTCTCTTGTCCGAGGTCCCGCGCGTCGAGCGCCTGACCCACGATGATGCCGAGCGCGTCCTGGAGCAGGTCGACGACGTCGTCGGCCGCAGAACCCTCGACGACGAGCCCGCCCACGAGTCGAGAATGCGCGTGGAGGGGACGAACGGACATCCCGGCCACGGACACGGCGTCGGTTGCCTCCGCGAGGGCGCGGCGCACCTGCGAGATGCGGGGCGTCAGCCACTTGCCACCGCCGGCGAACGGAGTGCCGTCGGTGTCGACCAGGACGACCTCTGCCGAGGACTGGGCTCCAAGGGCCCCCGCCAGGAACGCCTCGATCGTCCGACGGTCCAGCACGCGCCGCAGCGCTACCGGCTCATCCCGTCGTGGGCGCCTGTGCTTCGCGTTCATACCATCGGCTCGCGCGCTCGCCGCCCCTCGCTGCGCGGGGGGCTGCACCGGCGGGCTCATCGAAGCCGCGCCGCGCGAGCGACTGGCGGTGGCGCCTTACCTTCGGCGCCCGGCTCGAACTCGTCTTCTCCGTGCTTGGGGATCGGGAGGGTGAACGAGAAGGTGCTGCCGGCCTCGAGGTTGCTCTCGACCCAGATGCGGCCACCGTGGCGTTCGACGATCTGCTTGCAGATGGGCAACCCGAGACCCGTACCGTACGGCTTACCCGTGAGCGTGTCACCTACCTGCGCGAACTGTTCGAAGACCCGCGGCTGGTCGGCCTCCGCGATCCCCGCGCCGGTGTCCGTCACGCTGATGACCACTTCCGCGTCATGCCTCCGGACCCGACAGGTCACGATCCCCTCGCTCGTGAACTTCACGGCGTTGGACAGCAGGTTGATCACCACCTGGATCAGGCTGTCCCGATCGCCGATGACCTCCGGGACGTCATCGGCGACTTCGCGCACGAGGCGAAGTCCCTTCTCCTCGAAGAGCGGTCCGGTGGCCGCGATGGCGCGATCGACGATCGTGTTCGCACGGACCGGCTCCATCTGCCAATCCACCTTGCCCGCCTCGATCTTGGCAAGGTCAAGGACGTTGTTGATGAGCGTCGTCAGTCGCTCGGCCTCGGCGACGATGATGTCCACGTTGGCCCGAATTTGCTCGACCGCGCGGCCCGCACCACGATCGTCGTCCTCGATCAGCGGGAACACTCGCTCCTCGAGCCGCTTGCGGATGATCTTCGCGAACCCGACGACCGAGGTGAGCGGCGTCCGAAGCTCGTGGCTGACGTTCGTGAGGAAGACGCTCTTGGCCTCGTTCGCGGCGACCGCCGCCTCCTTAGCGTCCTGCATCTCGGCAAACAAGCGCGAGTTCTCGACGGCACTTGCGATCTGGCCGGCCACCGTCTCGGCAAGCGCCACCTCGTTCGCCGTGAACTCGCGGTCAGCCGAGTCCGCGGCAATGGCAAGGATACCGATGACCGCTCCGCGGGAGAGGAGCGGGACAACCATGAGCGACGTGGTCCCCAGCTCCGCGAGAAGATCCCGGACTGGGGCGGCGAGGGGGTCCACGTGCGTGGCAACGACAAACGAGCGTCCTGTTGTGATCGAGTGTGTCGACAGGGCATTGTCCGTGATGAGCCGGGTCAGCGCGCCGGCGTCCGCTGTCGTGCCGGGTCGGACGTACTCCGCGACGACGCTGAGCGCGGCTCGATTGCCGTCCAGCAGCGGGATGCCGTCCAGCAGAGCGATGCCGCTGTATTGAGCGTCAAACAACTCGACGAGCTCTTTCGCAACCACCGGCGGAGCGGTCTTGAGGTCGTGCACCGAGGAGACGGTCTGGGTGATCCGGTTGAGGGAAGCGAGCTGCTCCACGCGCGCCTGGAGCTGGCTCGTTCGCTGCGCGACCTCGTCCTGCAGGCCGCTGATCAGGGACCGCAGACGAGCCGTCAGCGTATTGAACGCTTCGGCGAGGGTCGTCAGCTCGACCGGGCCCGCCGGGCTGGCCCGCTGGTCGAGGTCGCCCGCTGCGATGGCCGACGCGGTCGCGGTGAGGGCCTCGATCGGTCGGGTGATCGGGCGCGCGGCGGCGGTGGCG
Organism: uncultured Chloroflexia bacterium; assembly: GCA_963828165.1. Taxonomy (GTDB): domain Bacteria; phylum Chloroflexota; class Limnocylindria; order Limnocylindrales; family CSP1-4; genus SPCO01. The sequence continues at coordinate 188,478 of CAWHDR010000005.1, read as the reverse complement.
GCCATCACTCCGAGCGCGATTGCGAGCAGCCCCACGAGGGCCGCCACTTCGGTCGAGCGGGTCACCTCGGCCAATGCATTCTCCTGAGAGTCGCTGACGGAGATCCGCCATCCCAGCGTCCGCAGGGCATCCCGATGGACCACGCCGGTCGTCGTCAGCGGTGCCCGAGCCACGACGTCCGATGTCGGCTCGGGATCGGTCGCCCCCGTTCCGTCCTGGGGGAGCTCGATCGCAGCGGGCAGGCCGACCGCCTCCGGGTTGGGTCCGGCGATCAGGAGCGCATCCGAAGACAGCAGGTGCACGGCCGCGTCGAGCTGGTCGTTGGCGATCGCGATGTCACGCTGGACCCCGCTCAGGTCATAGCGCGAGAAGAGCACGCCGATCGTCTCGTTCGTCTGCGGATTGAGCACGCCGACCGCGATGAACATCGAGGCCGTACCGGCCTCGATGTTCAGGTTGAGGTCGCCTAGGTAGACGCTGCCCTGCGCGTCGTCCCAGGCGGCTCGCCACCACCCCTGGTCCTGGAAGGAGAACCGCGATGGCTTCTCACCCTGAGCAGCCACGAGGCCTCCCTCGCGGTCGGTGAGGAGGACGTTGTTGTGCAGCAGATCCTCCCCACGGAACCGGCTCAGCTCGAGGGCCTCCGGACTGTTTCGGTAGCGCAGGACGAACTCGCTGGTGTCCGGCTCCGACTGCCACTGTCGCTGGCGCTCCGCGAGCAGGGCTTGCCGGTCGGCCTCCGCATCCGGGTATACGGCGTTCGCCGCGACGAGCGCGTCCAAGAGGACAGCACTTCGCCTGCCCAGCGAGATCAGGATCTGAATCTGCTCATCGAGCGCGTTCCCCACGCGCTCGGCCTGGATGTCGGCAAGGGTCTGGAACGTCCGCTCGACCTCCCCGATCTGTAAATCGCGGATCTGGAACATCAGGACTCCGAAGACCAGGAGGATCGACACGACCGAGATGCCGGTCAGCACGAGCGGAAGCTGTGTCGCCAGGTCGAGTCGGACATGGTGGGGCGCGTCGCCTCTCAGGCGCAGTCGCCAGAAGAGGAAGGCGAGGCTGGCGCTGTGGGCGATCAGGACCACAGCAGGGAGTGCCATGACCCCCGGTTCTTCGGCGAATAGGGGCAGTCGGCCAGGGGGATCGAGCAGCTCGACGCCCACCAGGCTCGCCGCTCCCAACAGGGCGAGAATTGTTGCCAGGGGGATGCGTTGCGGTCGGTCGGCGGTGGCGATCTCGAGGGGCACGATCGCCAGGAGGAACAGGCCGAGGAGCCACACGTCGGCGACGACGAATGAGACCGCGACCGCCCCGACCAGCTGGCTGACGGCAATCAGCCAGATCGCCGGTCCGGCTCGGTCCTGGCGACGCGCGAGAAGCAGGGCGGCCAGGTTGGTGGCAAGTATGGTCGCCGTGATCGCGGCCAGCGCGGCGTACTGGCTCTGTCCTGTCTCGAGTGAGCCGACCAGGGCGAGCCCCATCCAGACCGTGGCCACCGCGACGGCCAATGATCCAACGACGACGAACGGGCCCATCGGATCGCGTGGCGGCACTCCGTCGCCCGCCGCCGGGATCGCGCCCGGTGGCGGTGGTGGCGAGGCTCCGCTCATTTGCCGCCGGTGATCGTCGGGTCGGCCTTCACCGCGGCCTCGGCCTCTATGACCATGTCCTTGCAATCCTGGGGGATGCGGTCCTCCCAGTCGTGGTACGGCGCGAGGCTGATGCCTCCATTCGCGAGGGTCGAAAGGCGGATACCCGCCTCCAGTCGGCCGGCGGCGAAGTCGCGCACGGCGGTGGCGGCCGCCACGTCCATGTTCTTCGCGGCGGATGTGAGCAGGACCTCGCGCACCTCCGGGTAGGTGTGGTACTGGTCCACGTCCACGCCGACCGCCATCACGCCGGCCTCCTTGGCCGCCAACAGGCCCCCGTTCCCGGTGTTGCCGCCCGCGCCGAAGATCACGTCGGCGTTCTGGCGTATGAAGCCCTGGGCGACCGCCTTGCCCGTGTCCGGATCGTTGAAGTCCGGGATGTACTCGTGAAGCGTCACGACGTCTGGTCGTACCGAGCGGGCGCCGCTCTCGAAGCCGGTGAGCAGTCGCACGACCGGCGGGATCTCCACCCCGGCCACAGTCGCCACCGTCCCGGTCTCGGTCATGCAGCCAGCCAGCGTGCCGGCGAGGTAGGCCACCTCGTCCTCGGCGAACATCAGGCTGGTGACCGTCGACAGCCCGCCGTCCGCATAGCAGTCCGCGGCGGTCTCGGGACACCCCAGTCCCGGCTGGTATTCGTTGTCCACGATGGCGAACCGGAGGTCGGGATGAGCCCGCGCCGCGAGAGCTGTCGCCTCGCCCATCCGAAACCCGACGGTGACGACCAGGTCCGGATCCTCGGCGAGGATCATGCTCTCGAGCGTATCCGCGTAGTCCGTCGCGGACTGCGGGGTCACGTAGGCGAACTCGAAGCCCAGCTCCTCGGCAGCCTCACGAGCGCCCCGCAGGGTGTACTCGTTGAACGATTTGTCCCGTTCGCTCCCAGAGTCGATCATCACGGCGACCTTGATGGCCTCCGAGGCCGTCGGGCCCGGAGCGCCGACGGCGGAGCAGGCCGAGAGGATGACGACGGCGAGGAGGGGAAGGCTGCGGCTCGCGACCAGCGGGCGCTTCATATCCGTGATGCTCCCTCGGGGAGGTCGAGAACGGCTCGCGCAATCTCGAGAAGCTCGTCAGGGTCGAACGGCTTCGTGATGTACTGATCGGCTCCGGCGAGGAGTCCCTGCTCGCGATCGTAGGCCTGCCCCTTGGCGGTGAGCATCACGACGACGCTGTCGCGGAGGCCGAGCTCCTGCTTGATCGCCCGGCAGACTTCGAAGCCGTTCTGGTTCGGCATCATGATGTCGAGGAAGATCAGCTCAGGCCGATGCCGCGCAGCCTCCGCGAGGGCCTCCGCCCCGTCGGATGCGGTGAGGAGCTCGACCCCTTCATCCTCGAGCTCCTCGAGCGACTGCTCGATGAGCGTCCGGATGTGCCGCTCGTCGTCGGCGATGAGAACCCGCGGTGCCAATCTCCAACCTCCGGGCAGTCCCGCAGTGACGGTCGACCAGGACGAGGCAAGGGCAATAGGCCAGAACCTTAGCCCATCACGTCCACCGAAGCGGTGGGTGCTTGACAGGGCGGTCGGCCGTCAAGACGGTCGATCCTATTTCCGGCCTCTTTCCGCGATGACCACTCGCCGGTCGCCGCGGCCACCGTTTCTCGGCGTTTGCCGCCCCGCATCACGCTCGATAAGCTTGATAGCAGCGGCGGAGTAGCTCAGTGGTAGAGCAGGGGACTCATAAGCCCTTGGTCGGTGGTTCGAATCCGCCCTCCGCTACCAACCCACGACATCCCTCACCGGCGATCGACGGGTCATTTCGTTTTCTTCACGCTCGACGGCGTCGCCATCCGCGCCTGCTATCCGTCCGTAGGGTTGATTGACGGCCGGACATCCGTCAGGGGGCCCGGTTCGGGTCCGACGCTATACTCGCCCCACGGAGCGACGCTCGATCGTCGCCCCACTCACACCCGGAGGCCCCCCTCTTGAACCCGAAGTTCTTCCGGAACGGCATCGTGATGCTGGTCCTCGTCGTCGGGACGGCTGCGCTGCTGTTCACGTGGATCACGTCCAGCTCGCAGCCCGTCACCACCGGCTACTCCAAATTCCTTGGCGATGTCGCCGCTAACGAGGTCGCGGAGGTCACCCAGCAGGGCACGACCCTGACGGTCAAGAAGACCGGCTCCACGGCCCAGACCTATACCGTCACCGTTCCCACGATCCTGACCGACGTGTGGGGCGACATGCAGAAGGCGGCCGAGGGCACGAACCTGACCCTGAGCCCCGACATCTTCAAGGCGACCCCCGCGCCAGACACGTCGTGGCTCGGCCTCTTGCTGACGGCGGTCCTGCCGCTGCTCATCATCGGCGGCTTCATCTTCTTCATGATGAGACAGGCGCAGGGCACCAACAATCAAGCCCTCAGCTTCGGCAAGAGCCGGGCGCGCATGTTCCTCGGCAACAAGACTGTCGTCACGTTCGCCGATGTGGCGGGCGTCGACGAGGCCAAGACGGAGCTCCAGGAGGTCGTGGAGTTCCTGAAGTTCCCGGAGAAGTTCAACTCCCTGGGCGCGCGCATCCCGCGTGGTGTGCTGCTCGTCGGGCCCCCCGGCACCGGCAAGACCCTGATGGCTCGCGCCGTCGCGGGTGAGGCCGGCGTGCCGTTCTTCAGCATCTCCGGCTCTGAGTTCGTCGAGATGTTCGTCGGCGTCGGCGCGAGCCGCGTGCGCGACCTGTTCGACCAGGCCAAGCGCAACTCGCCGTGCATCGTCTTCGTCGACGAGATCGACGCGGTCGGCCGCCAGCGTGGCGCCGGTCTGGGCGGCTCGCACGACGAGCGCGAGCAGACCCTCAACCAGATCCTGGTCGAGATGGACGGCTTCGACACGAACACGAACGTGATCGTCGTCGCCGCCACGAACCGGCCGGACGTCCTGGACCCAGCCCTCCTGCGCCCGGGCCGCTTCGACCGCCAGGTCATCCTCGACCGCCCCGACATCCGTGGCCGGACCGAGATCCTGCGCGTCCATACCAAGGGCAAGCCGCTCGACAAGGGCGTCGATGTCGAAGGCGTCGCGCGCCAGTCGCCGGGCTTCTCCGGCGCCGACCTCGCGAACCTCGTCAACGAGGCCGCCATCCTGTCGGCTCGCCGCAACAAGAAGGTCATCGGCATGTCCGAGTTCCAGGAGGCGCTGGAGCGGATCATCGCCGGCCCGGAGCGCAAGTCGCGGGTCATCTCGGACGCGGAGAAGGCGATCATCGCCTACCACGAAGGTGGTCACGCGGTCGTCCAGCGGATCCTGCCCAAGTGCGACCCGGTCGCCAAGGTCACCATCATCAGTCGCGGCATGGCCCTCGGCTACACGATGGCCCTGCCCCGGGAAGACCGGTATCTCCAGTCCAAGACCGAGTTCGAGGACAAGATCGCGGGCCTGCTGGCCGGCAACGTCGCGGAGCGGATGATCTTCGGCGACACGACGACCGGCGCCAGCAACGACATCGAGAAAGCGACCGACCTCGCGCGGCGCATGGTCACCGAGTTCGGCATGAGCGACAAGCTCGGCCCGCTGTCCTTCGGGAAGCGCGACGAGCTGGTGTTCCTGGGCCGCGAGATCGGCGAGCAGCGCAACTACAGCGACGACGTCGCACGCGTCATCGACGAAGAGGTCCGGGCGATCATCGACAAGGCATACGAGCGGGCGACGGAGGTCCTCACGACCCACCGCGATCGGCTCGTGGCCCTCGCCGAGAAGCTCGTTGCGGAGGAGACCGTCGACAGCGAGGGCTTCGAGGCGTTGTTCTCCGACATGCCGCCCAAGGACGATGGCCACGGCAGCCCGGCCGTCGTCGGCCCAGGGCAGCCCATCCCGGAGCCGAACCCGCAGCCGGCCTGAACCAAGCCAACTCCCAGATCTCGAGCACGAGCGAGCCGACTGGCTCGCTCGTTTCGATTCTCGGCCAGCCGCCCGCGAAGAGGCACCTTCGATAGACTCTGACGATGCCCGACCGAACCGCCACGCCCCTCTCCGTCGACCAGCACCTGGACGCGACGCAGGACGCCCGCCTGGAGAGCTATAAGGAGTTCCTCCGGATCCCCAGCATCTCAGCGCTGCCGGAACACGCCCCAGACGTGCGCCGGGCCGCCGAGTGGCTCGCGGATGCCCTCCGGACGGCCGGTCTCGAGAACGTCGCGGTCGAGGAGACGAGTTCCACCCAGTCGTCTACGCCGACTGGCTGCACGCTGAAGGGGCGCCCACCGCGCTCGTCTACGGGCACTACGACGTCCAGCCGGTGGATCCGCTCGACCTGTGGACGTCGCCTCCGTTCGAGCCGGCCGCCGTCGATGGCCGGATGCTCGCGCGAGGCGCCGCAGACGACAAGGGCCAGATCCACGCCCACGCGATGGCGGCGGCCGCGGTCCTGGCGACGCGCGGCGGCTTCCCGATCAACGTCAAGTACGTGTTCGAGGGCGCCGAGGAGAGTGGATCCGAGGGCCTGGACGCGTGGCTCACCGCGAACCGCGACCGGCTGACGGCGGATGTCGCGATCATCAGTGATACCGGGTTCTTCGAGGGCAACATCCCCGCGATCACGGTCAGCCTGCGTGGCCTCATGTATGCCCAGCTCGATGTGGTGGGATCGCCCGTGGACCTCCACTCGGGCAGCTACGGCGGGGCGGTCCAGAACCCGGCCAACGCCTTGGCCCAGATCATCGCCGCGCTCAAGGGCCCGGACGGCCGGATCCGGATCCCTGGTTTCTACGACGCCGTCGAGGCCCTCACCGACGAAGAGCACGCCGAGATCGCCGAGCTTCCGTTCGACGAGGACGAGTACCGGGAGCGCCGCCACCTCGGGGACCTGGTCGGCGAGGTCGGCTACTCCACGCTCGAGCGGCGCGCCACGCGCCCCACGCTCGACGTGAACGGCATCTGGGGCGGGTTCCAGGGGCACGGCACCAAGACGATCATCCCCGCCCATGCCCACGCCAAGGTCAGCTGCCGGCTCGTGTCGGCGCAGGAGCCGCACGACATCTTCGAGAAGTTCCGCGACTTCGTGCTCGAGATCGCGCCGCCCGGCGTCCGGGTCACGGTGCAGGATCTGGGCGGCGGGCCGCCCAGCCGGACGCCCCTCGACCATCCCATGACCAGGGCTGCCGCGCGGGCGCTCGAGGCCACGTTCGGCCGTGCGCCGGTCTACATCCGCGCGGGCGGGTCGATCCCGGTGACCGCCAGCTTCGAATCGATCCTGGGCTTACCGGTCGTCTTGCTGGGCTTCGCGCAGCCGGACGACAACGCCCACGCCCCGGACGAATGGATGTCCCTGGCCAACTACGAGGGCGCGATCCGGGCGATCGTCGCCACGTTCGACGAGATCGCCGCGACCGAATGAACGGGGTCCGGGATAGCACTTCCGGGTGGGTGAGTCCCAGTGACGCCGGTGCTACGCTACGGCGGCCGCACCGCGGCTTCGAACGCATGCCTCTCGGGGAGGACATCACCGCGTGACCATCAAGACTGAACCCTCGACCGAACCCGCCAGCGTCCCGTCTCCCACGAGTGACTGGCATCTCGACACCGCGAACGGCAGCATGACGCCGCGCTCCGCGCTCGACGTCCTGGGCGATCTCAACGAGCGGGTCACGACCGGGCATCTCGCCGAGTACCAGCCGGTCCCGCTGGGCTTCACCCCGCTCGACAAGACGATCGGTCTCGGCCTGCGCGCCGGGGAGCTGATGCTGATCGGCGGGGCCCAGGGCACGGGCAAGACGACGATGGCACTCCAGATGGCCCGCAATATCGCATCCGGTGGTCAGGCGAACGTGCTCTACCTGTGCTTCGAGCACGACGAGGCCTATCTCATGAACCGACTCATCGCCATGGAGTCGGCCCTCGCCCACCTGCCGCACAAGACCGGCGCGATCAAGATCCAGGACGTCCGCAAGGAGATCCTCGGGACGTGGATGGCCGAAGGGGGCCCCGCGCCGCAGCTCGCCAACAACCCGCGGCTGCGCCCGTCGCTCGATCGCATCGCGCGCTACGGCCAGAACCTGTACCTCCTGCGGGGCTCGCAGACGGCCAGCACGATCGACAACATCCGCAAGCTCGTGCAGCAGCACCGTGAGCTGTCGGGTGAGCGACGCCTCGTGGTCTTCGTCGACTACATGCAGAAGGTGCCCCAGATCCCCGAGCCCGAGAACGAGTCGGAGAAGGTCACCTACATCGTCAACGGCCTCAAGGACATCGCGCTGTCCGAGGAAGTGCCGATGGTCGCGATCGTGGCCGCGGACAAGGAAGGCCTCAAGGCCTCGCGCCTGCGCAACTTCCACCTGCGCGGCTCGTCGGCCATCAACTACGAAGCCGACATCATCCTGATCATGAACGAGAAGTACCACATCGTCGCCAAGGTGAACATCGAGTTCAACCCGTACCAGGCGCAGCGCTTCCGCGACTGGGTGATCCTCTCGGTCGAGAAGAACCGTGGCGGCCAGGACAACGTGGACCTCGAGTTCGAGAAGCACTTCGAGTTCTCCTGCTTCGACCCGAACGGTCGAACGGTCCAGGAGAAGCTCATCGAGGAACGCCTCTACAACGACTAGTCGGCGCCCTGGACCTCGTTGGGGGCCACCAGCGTTCCAACCGACGACCAAAGCGCACCCGAGGGGCCTGTTCCCGTATCGATCGGGGATGTAGAGCGAGCCGAACGCGGCTGAGGCGCCGTTCCTGCGCCCGTTGAACGCTCCTGGCCCCACGGCCCATGTCGGCCGGCGATGACCGAGCCGGGTATCGTGGCGGCATGCAGAGTCCCGGCCCCTATCCGGACGTTGTCGAGATCGTCGTCGAGATCCCGCGCGGGTCGCGCAACAAGTACGAGTTCGACGAAGAGGTCGGGGTCTTCCGACTGGACCGGGTGCTGAGCAGCGCGGTCTTCTACAACTTCGATTACGGCTTCATCGAGGGCACCCGCGCCGGTGACGGCGACCACACCGACGCACTCCTCGTCATCGACGAACCCACGTTCACCGGCTGTCACGTGTGGGCGCGCCCGATCGGCGGCCTGGAGATGCGCGACGAGAAGGGCTTCGACTTCAAGGTGCTGTGCGTCGCGATCGGCGATGCCCACCAGCAGCACATCGAGCGACTGGAGCAGGTCCGCCCGCATCGCCTGGTCGAGATCGAGCAGTTCTTCAACACCTACAAGGCGCTCGAGGACAAGGCGGTGGATGTCGTCGGATGGCGCGATCAGGAAGCCGCGCTGCAGGTCCTGCGGGACGACCGAGCGACGTGGAACCGTGAGGTCGAGGGCCGCGGCGGGCCGCGGCTCGAGGAGGCTTCTCGGGCATCCCAGGCACATAACGGGACCGTGCGCGAGGGCGCCGTCGAGCGGCCTTGAGTCCGAGCCGCGAACGGCGGGGCGACCCATACGCCGGCATACCCGGCCGGCGCCTCTTCATCGCGGTGCCACTCCCCGACGTCGCCGCGGACGCCGTTCGTTCGATCGTCGACGAGGTGCGGGCCGAGGCACTGCCCCACGGAGCCCGTGATGTCCGCTGGGTCCGCCTCGACGGCCTGCATCTGACCCTGCGCTTCCTCGGCCCGACCGCAGAAGAGCGCCTGGAGCCGACGGCGTCCGCCGTTCGGGCGGTCGCCTCCGCCACCCCGGGCCCCATCGATCTCGAGCTTGGCGGCGCCGGGACCTTCCCACCGGGGGGTCGGCCTCGAGCGCTCTGGATCGGTGTCGCCGCGGGTACCGAAGAGCTCGCACGGCTATCGGCCGAGCTCAACGACGCGCTGGTCGCCGCGGGCTGGGAGCCCGATCTCCGACCGTTCCGGGCGCACCTCACCCTCGCTCGATCGGACGGTGTCGCCGCCGGTGCGCTCGTTGCAGATCGGCTGTCCAAGGCCATGACCGATCGCCGAATCGAGGCGCGCCTGGACGTGCTCGGCCTGTTCGAAAGCGTCACCGGCGGCGGTCCGGCTCGATATGTCCCCGTGACCTCCGTGCCCCTCGGGGCAACGCCCCCGGAGGCCGATGCCGTGTACCATCAACCGATCCCGGGGGCGCACTGACCGGGCCCAGGAGGAGGGTTCCATCGTCGTGACACCGGGTCAGCGCGTCCGGCTCATCCTCAGCCTCGGCGTCCTGAACCTCGTGCTCGCGACGATCGCGCTCGGCATCGGTGGCGTGGAGCTCCAGCAGCAGGCTGCGGCATCACAGCGTCCCACGGACATCGCCGCCATCCCCACGCCGACCCCGACCGAGGCGGGTCCCACTGACGGGCTCGTTCCTCCCGGTCCGACATCGCCTCCCGGGCAGCCGTCCGCTGAGCCGTCCTCGAGCGCGGGCCCGTCCCCGGCGAGCGCGTCCCCCTCGATCGTGCCCGGTCCGTCGGTGTCGGCTTCCGCCCCGCTCGCGTCACCGGCCACGGCAACGGCGTCATTGGGGCCGATCACATCGCCGGTCGTCACACCGGTCCCGGTCCCCACCGGCCAGGTCGCCCCGACGCCGGCGGTCACCGCGGCCCCGACCACGGCACCGACGCCGCGGGTCACCGCCGCACCGACACCGCGGGTCACCGCCGCACCGACACCGCGGGTCACCGCCGCACCGACACCGCGGGTCACCGCCGCACCGACACCGCGGGTCACCGCCGCACCGACACCGCGCCCGACCCCACGGGTCACCCCGGTGCCGACACCCAGGGTCACGCCCAAGCCGACCCCGAAGCCGGCGGTCGTCACGCCCAAGCCGACCCCGAAGCCCAAGCCGAAGCCACCCAAGCCGAAGCCGCCCAAGGCCGCGAAGGGCAAGGTGCCGTGTCCCGAGAAGGGCGCCGGACCACCCGGCCATAACAAGGGCAACGGCTCGGCGGACCGGCCATGCGGCAAGGGCAATGGCAAGTCGGACAACGGCGTGATCCTCGTCCTGCCGTTGCTGGCCGCGACCGCCGCGTACGCCACCCGGCCCGAGCGGTTGCGCCGCCGCGTCCGCGGGCGCTAGGCTCCCCGTCCCGGCCCCTCGGCCGGACCATATCGGGAGGTTCTCATGGCGCCCTCGGATCCGCGGCAGACCAAATTCGTCCTCGACGAGAGCCGGATCCCGCGCGCCTGGTACAACATCGCGGCGGACCTGCCGGTGCCACCGCTCCCGCCGCTCCACCCTGGGACCGGGCAGCCGATCGGGCCCGACGACCTCGCCCCGCTTTTCCCGATGGCGCTCATCGGGCAGGAGGTGTCGGCAGAGCGAGAGATCGAGATCCCCGAGCCCGTCCGCGATGCCTACCGCCTGTACCGGCCCAGCCCGCTCTATCGGGCCCATCGACTCGAGCGCGCGCTCGATACCCCGGCCCACATCTACTACAAGTACGAGGGCGTCAGCCCGGCCGGTAGCCACAAGCCCAACACGGCCATCCCGCAGGCGTTCTTCAACCAGCAGGAAGGCGTCAAACGCCTGGCCACCGAGACCGGCGCGGGGCAGTGGGGGAGTGCCCTGGCGTTCGCCGGCGCCCTCTTCGGGCTCGAGGTCAAGGTCTACATGGTCCGCGCGAGCTACGACCAGAAGCCGTACCGCCGGATCCTCATGGAGACCTACGGTGCGGAAGTCGTCGCCAGTCCCTCGCTGACCACGAACTACGGCCGGACCGTCCTCGGCGAGACCCCCGACAACCCCGGATCTTTGGGCATCGCGATCAGCGAGGCCGTCGAGGACGCCGCATCCCGCGACGACACGAAGTACTCGCTGGGATCCGTGCTGAACCACGTGCTCCTGCACCAGACCGTGATCGGGCAGGAAGCGATCGAGCAGATGGGCATGGCCGGGGAGTCACCGGACATCATCATCGGCTGCACGGGTGGTGGGTCGAACTTCGCCGGCCTGACGTTCCCGTTCCTCGGCCGCAATTTCCGCGACGGCGCCACGCACAGGGTCATCGCGGTCGAGCCGGAGGCGGCACCGAGCCTGACCCGCGGCGTGTACGCCTACGACTTCGGCGACACCGGGAAGCTGACGCCGCTCGTGAAGATGCACACCCTCGGCTCCGACTTCATCCCGGAGCCGATCCATGCCGGCGGGCTCCGGTACCACGGCATGGCGCCGCTGGTCAGCCTGCTCAAGGAGCACGACTTCATCGAAGCGCGCAGCGTCCACCAGCGGTCGAGCTTCGAGGCGGGCGTCGCCTTCGCCCGCGCCGAGGGCATCCTGCCGGCTCCAGAACCGAGCCACGCCATCCGGGTCGCCATCGACGAGGCCAACGCGGCCAAGGAGGCCGGCGAGGCGCGGGTCATCCTGTTCAACCTGTGCGGCCACGGGCATTTCGACCTGTCTGCCTACGAGCGCTACCTGGATGGCTCGCTCGAGGACTACGAGTACCCGGCCGAGAAGGTCGAGGCGGCGCTCGCCGCCCTGCCCGGCGTCGGCTGAGGAGGCGCGCTGATGCCGCGACTCGCCTGCTGGAAATGCGGGCGGCAGCTGTACACCGTCTCGCCGCTCGAATCGCTCTTCGCCGAGGAGCGACGCTGCCCACGTTGCGGTGCGAACCTGAACCCGGAGCGACGCGAGACCGAGCGGCGCGGGACGACGCGACGGGTCAATCCGCCGGACGATCCAGGTCCCCCCGACGAGGAGGAACGGCGGGTCGCCGAGCGTCGCGAGGTTCGCGTGCGGCGACGGCGACGCGCGGGTTAGTTCGACGTCGGGCCGCCGCCCGGATCAGTAAAGGCGGTCGTCGGCTCGCGGCGGATCGATGATCCGGTTGCGCAGGCCGACGGTCACGGCCTCCAGCTTCGAGTGCACGTGCAGCTTCATCATGATGTTCTGCACGTGCGTCCGAAGCGTGTTCCGCGAGATGAACAGCCGTTCGCAGATGTCGGGGGTCGCGAGTCCCTCGGCCAACGATTGCAGGACCTGGAGCTCACGCGCCGTGAGGGCCTCGATCGGGGGCCGCTCGGGCTGCCGGTCGCGTGCGCTCGCGACCCGCTGAGCGATGCCGATGATCACCGAACGAGGCAGCAGGGTCTCGCCCGCTCGGGCGCTGCGGACGGTCGCGACGACGTCGTCGACGGCCCGATCCTTCGTGAGATAGCCGTCCGCTCCTGCCTGGATGGACTCGAGGACGGTCTCGTCGTCATTGACCGCGGTCAGCATCACCACGCGTGCGCTCGGCCACCGTGCCTTGATCGCCCGGGTGGCCTCGGCGCCGGTCCCATCCGGCAGGCGGTAGTCCATCAGCACGACGTCCATCCGCTCACGGGCGAGCAGCTTCGCGTCGGCGACGCTCCCACCCACTCCGACGACCTCGATGTCCGGCTCAGCGGCAAGCAGCCGCGCCAGGGAATCGGTGAGGAGCTGATGGTCGTCCACGAGCAAGACCCGGATCGGCCTGGTGTCGGCGGTCAAGCTGTCCTCCGTGCCTGGAGGTCTGAGGACGCCCCGAACCACGTTCGCGCGCTCCGGGCGCGATGGTAGCACCGCCGTACAACGCGACGGGGAACCGGCTGCGATACTCGCGGGCATGCGGATCGGGCTGCTCGGGCTGGGGCTCATCGGCGGATCGGTGGTTCGTGCCCTCCGCGCATCCCGCACGCCGGAGCTGAAGGTGCCGTGGTCCATCGCCGCCTGGACGCCCTCCGGTCGCGGGCCCGGGGCCGCCTTCGCGGACGGCGTCATCGATCGCGTGGCGGCGTCGCCGGAGGAGGCGATCGATGGGGCGGACCTCGTCGTCCTGGCCGGCCCGGCACCGGACTGCCTGGCACAGCTCGACGAGCTGGCAGGTCCGTGGCGGCACCTCCTGGACCCGGACGCGGTCCTGACCGACGTGGCAAGCACGAAGGAGGCCATCGTGCTGCGCGCGACCGCGCTCGGGCTGCGCTTCGTGGGCGGCCATCCGATGGCCGGGCGAGAGACCAGCGGCTACGAGGCGTCCAGCGCGGACCTGTTCCTCGATCGGCCATGGGTCGTCGTGCCCACGTCGGATGCCGCCGCGATCGAGCGCGTGGAGAACTTCGCCAGGGCGTGCGGCGCGCGACCGGTCCGGCTCGGGGCGGCTGCCCACGACCGGGCCGTGGCGGGGATCAGCCACCTGCCCCTCGTCGTCGCGGCAGCGCTCGTCGAGGCCGTCGCCGGGGGAGCATCGGCTGGCCCGTCCGGTGACTGGCCGACCGCCGCCGACCTCGCGGCGACCGGCTGGCGTGACACGACCCGCCTGGCGCGCGGCGACGTGAAGATGGGCGCCGGCATCATCGCCACGAACGCCCCCGCGCTCGCCGCACGGGTGCGCGACCTCATCAGCGCGCTCGACGGGTGGCTGGCGGAGCTTGAACGCCCCGGCGGGCCCGATGCAAGCGAGATCGCCGACCGCCTGCGGACCGCCCGCGAACGACTGGAGGCGATGCCTCGATGAGCGGCGAGCAGGTCCTCGTGGTCGCCCGCGAGCTGTGCCCGGATGCGGCCGGCTGGCATGGGCTGCGTTCGGACGGATTGGCCGCATTCCTCGAGGTCATCGCCCGCGATGGCCGCTATGCGCCGCGTGATGCGATGGAGCAGGACCCGACGCACAAACAGATCATCCCGTACCTGGTCCTGCGCGACGGCGACCGCTACTTCCTGATGCGCCGGACGCGGGCGGGTGCCGATCAGCGCCTCCACGACCGCTGGTCGATCGGGGTCGGCGGCCACCTCAACCCCGGCGACGACGGTCTGCTCGGCGGGCTGCGGCGGGAATGGCGCGAGGAGCTCGACGCCGACTTCGAACCCGCATTCGAGCCGCTGGCGCTGCTCAACGACGACACGACGGACGTCGGGGCGGTCCACCTGGGTGTCGTGTTCGTGGCCGACGCCGTTGGCCGGCCGGTGAGCGTCCGGGAGCACGACAAGCTGACGGGTGCGTTCGCGACCCCCGGCGAGGTGGCCGCGGTCAGTGACGACCTCGAGACCTGGAGCCGGCTCGTGTTCGAGGCGCTGGAGGCTGCCGCGATACGATAGGCGCGAACCGGAGGTTCAGCGTGTTCCGTCGCCTCGCTCCGTTCGTGCTCATGCTTCCCCTGGCGCTGGGCGCCCTGGAGATGCTCGCCGCCACCGGCGCAGCGGCCCAGGAAGCATCACCGAGCGCATCGGCGGAGCCACCGGTGCCGGGCACGGGCTCGAACATCGTGGTCCTGACGGCGACCGGCATCGTCGACAACGTGATGGCCGGGTATCTCGCCGAGGGAGTGGCCCACGCCGAGCGCGAAGGCGCCGAGGCCGTGGTCATCGAGCTGAACACGCCGGGCGGCAGCCTGGACGCGACCCAGCGCATCGTGTCGACGCTGCTTGACGCCCCGCTGCCGACGATCGTCTGGGTCACGCCCTCGGGCGCCCGGGCCGCCAGCGCCGGGACGTTCATCACGCTGGCAGGACACATCGCGCTGATGGCTCCGGGCACCAACATCGGCGCTGCCACACCGGTCGGCGGCGGGGGCGAGGACATCGAGGGCGACCTTGGCCAGAAGGTCCTGAACGACGCGATCGCGAGCATCCGCTCGATCGCGGAGACGCGCGGCCGCGACGCGGACTGGGCCGAAGAGACCGTTCGCGACGCCCGTTCTTCGCCGGCGTCCGAAGCGCTCGCGGTCGGTGCGATCGACGGCATCGCGGGCTCGATCGATGAGGTCGTCGCCTTCGCCCTCGGCCGGACAGTGACCGTGAACGGTCAGCCGGAGACGCTCGACCTCGCCGGCGCCACGGTCGACGAGCTGGGGATGAACCCGTTCCAGGAGTTCCTGCACCTCCTGTCCGACCCGAACATCTCGTTCATCCTGTTCACGATCGGCTTCTACGGGATCCTCTTCGAGTTGCAGAACCCGAACTTCGTGACCGGTATCCTGGGCGCCCTGGCGATCATCCTCGCCTTCATCGGCTTCGGCAGCCTGCCACTCAACATCGCGGGCCTCCTGCTGATCGTGCTGGCGATGATCCTGATCGGCCTGGAGCTCACCGTGACCAGCCACGGCCTGCTCGGCCTGGGCGGCATCGTGTGCTTCGCTTTGGGGGCATCGGCCCTCTTCACCCAGCCCGGAGACCCGTTCGAACCGCTGGTCCGCGTCGCGACACCGGTCGTGGCGACGACGACCGTCACGGTGGCCGTGCTCTTCCTGCTCATCGTGGCGTTCGCCGTCCGAACCCGCGCCATGCCGGCACCAGCCGGCCTCGTGGGCAGCGCCTCGTCAATTGCGCCGGGGGTCACCGGCGTCGTGCGCCGATCGATCGAGCCCCTCGGCTCGGTCTACCTCGCGGGTGAGGAATGGTCGGCGAGGACCGCTGATGGCCGGCCGCTGGAACGCGGCGTTCCCGTGCGCGTGGTCGCGACGGACGGATTGACCGTCATCGTCGAGCTCGACCCGTCATCATCGTCACGATCCTGAGCAAGGGAGATCCCATGGAGTTCCCCATCCCGGCCACGGCTGCCGCGGTCGCCTTCGTCGTCGTCGTCCTGCTGGTCATCGTCTACCTGTCGATCCGGGTGGTCCAGCAATACGAGAAGATGGTCGTCTTCCGACTCGGGAAGACGAACGAGTCGATGGTTCGCGAGCCCGGTCTGCGCTTCCTGGTCCCGGTCATCGACCGGCCGGTCAAGGTCGACGTCCGCGAGCAGTTCATCGAAGTCCCCAGCCAGACGACGATCACCAAGGACAACGCCCCGATCAACGTCGATTTCCTGATCTACTGGCGGATCAGCGATCCGCTCAAGAGCGTGGTCAACGTCGTCAACTTCCCCGGGGCTCTCCAGGGCGTGGCCACGACGACCCTGCGGGCCGTGATCGGCGACATCCTGCTCGACGAGGTGCTATCCAAGCGCGAGCAGATCAACGAGGTGCTGCGGGTCAAGCTCGATGAGGTGACCGAACGCTGGGGCGGCAAGGTCACGACCGTCGAGATCCGCGAGATCACGCCACCGGTCGCCGTCCAGGACGCGATGAACCGCCAGCTTTCCGCCGAGCGCACCCGGCGCGCCGTCATCACCGAGTCGGAGGGCTCGCGCCAGGCGGCGATCAACGTCGCCGAAGGCCAGAAGCAGGCCGAGATCCTGCGGGCCGAGGGCGATCGACAGTCGGCCATCCTGCGCGCCGAAGGCTTCGGTCAGGCCCTCACCCGGATCTACGAAGCGGCCGCGGTGGTCGACCAGAAGACCATGTCGCTGCAGTACCTCGAAGCGCTCAAGGCCCTCGGCACGAGCCCATCGACGAAGTTCGTCATCCCGTTCGAATTCACGCGCCTCCTGGAGCCGTTCCTCGACTTCGTCCAACCTGCGGGCGACACCGGAAGCGTGAGTCGGACCGCCCGACCCGTGGCGGCCACCACCGCCGAGACGAAGTCGCCACCTCCGGCCGGACCCGGCACCGATCTGACCGCCGGGTGATCCGCCGGATCGCCGGGGCCGCTGCCGCGGCGGCGGTCTCGGCCATCACGTTGCGGGCCGTCTCGAGGCGCGCGGTGGACCGGTTGCTCACCGCGCCTCGAGTCGGTCCCGGCGAGGAGGCGCTCGGCCCGGCACTCGACGAGCTGGGCGGGGAGGTCGTCCGTCTACGGGCGCGCGATGGACTTCGGCTGGCCGCGCGCTGGCTGCCGGCGGGGGGTTCCGCCGCAGATTGGACACCTGATCCGCACGAGGCCGTGCTATTGCTGCACGGCTATTCGGGCTCCATCGCGCCGGACCTCGTCGAGTACGCGCCCTTCCTGCGGCGGACCGCCGGGGTCCTCGGGCTCGATTTTCGTGGCCACGGGGGCTCGGACGATGGGCCATCGACGTTCGGCCTGCTCGAGACTGAGGACGTCGCGGGCGCCCTCGCATGGCTGGGTGAGCGGGGCATCACGCGCGTCGCCATGGTCGGGACATCGATGGGTGGCATCGCGGCGATCGCAGCCGTGGCCGTCCTGGGCGACGGGACGCTGGCTGCCGCTGACGGGCATCCGACAGCACCGCGCGGTGTCGATGTCGCGCCCCGCCCGGCGGTCGTGGGCATCGTCGCCGATTCGACGGCGCCGGAGCTCGAGATCCCGGTCGGGACCCGGATCCGTGGTCCGGCCGGGCGCTTCATGGCCGCGCGCCTGTTCGATGGCGCGACGCGCGTGCTCGGTGCCGATCCGCGGGCGACGGAGCCGGCGCGGGTCATCGGCCTTCTCGAGACCGTTCCGCTGCTGCTCATCCACGGTGGGGCCGACACGACCGTGCCCATCGCGGACGGTCGACGGCTGGCCGCGCTGGCTGGGCCCGCGTCCGAGCACTGGATCGTCCCGGGCGCGGGGCACAGCGGCGGCCATGCCGTCGCGCCCGATGACTACGAGCGACGGGTCACGGACTTCCTTCGCCTTGCGTTCCGCCGCGGGCGCGGCGACGATGTCGGTGCGGCGGGGTCCAGCCCTATAATCGCCGCGCCGGGGAGCCCACCCGGCGACCCCCGTGCCCGCGCACCCGCCGTGGAGGACTGATGGCCGCAAAGATCCTCGTCGTCGATGACGACCCGAATGTCCAGCGTCTCCTGCAGTACACGCTCAAGCAGGAGGGCTATGACGTCGTCATCGCCGGGGACGGCGCCGAGGGATTCCGATTGTGGGGCGCGGAAGAGCCCGATCTCATCCTGCTCGACGTCATGCTGCCCAAGCTCGACGGCTACCAGGTCGCGGCCAAGATCCGCAGCGAAGAGGGCGGCTCGTCGCACGTCCCGATCATCATGCTCACTGCCGAGCGGGAGGTGGAGCAGAAGGTCCGCGGATTGCGGGCCGGCGCAGACGACTACCTCATCAAGCCGTTCCACCCGGCCGAGCTGCTGGCCCGCATCAAAAGCCTCCTGGCGCGCTTCGCTCCACGCGATGCGCTGCTCGCGCGACCGCCGATGGGCCGCATCCTCGCGTTCTACGGCGCGAAGGGTGGGGTGGGCACGACGACGATCGCGATCAACGCGGCCATCGCCCTGCATCGCGAACTCGGTCGCAAGGTCTGCCTGGTCGACGGCAACCTCCAGTTCGGCGACCATCGGGTGTTCCTGGACCTCGGGCTCGACCGCAAGAGCGTCGTCGACGTCGTGACGGCCCCGTCGATGGACGCCGAGTTCATCCGGCAGGTCATGGTCAAGCACGACTCCGGCGTGGATCTCTTGCTCGCCCCGCCGTCGCCCGAGACCGCCGAGCTCGTGCGCCCGGAGCACCTCCCGATCATCACCGAGCACCTGACCACGATGTACGACTACATCCTGGTCGACGTGGACAAGCGGCTCGACGACGTCAACCTCGGCGTGTTCGAGGTGGCCGAGACGGTGTTCGTCGTCATGACTGCCGACCTGTCCTGCCTCAAGAACGTCCGGCTCATCCTCGAGACGATGAACCACCTCGGGTACCCGCCGAACAAGGTCCAGCTCGTGCTCAACCGGTCGAATGCGTTCACCGGCATCAACGTCAAGAACGCTGAGGGCGCCCTGAAGCGGACCATCGACCACCAGGTCGTGAACGAGTACCGGGGAGCGATCAGCGCCCTCAACTCCGGGGCGCCGTTCATGTTCACGAAAGCCGATTCGCCGCTCGGGGCGTCGCTGCTGCACTTCGCCCGCGCGATCGACAAGGCGACCGCCGCCGAGACCGTCACCGCCCGCTGAGGTGAGCCGCCGGTGAGCGGCCGGTAATGGCGGGGTGAGCGAGCGTCGCTAGGGTGGCGCCATGTTGGCTGTCGTCCCGTCCGCCACCCTCCACGGGCTCGACGGGCGGCTCATCCGGGTCGAGGTCGACGTCGCCCCGGGGCTGCCCGGCTTCGCGATCGTCGGGCTTGCGGACACCGCGGTCCAGGAGGCCCGCGAACGGGTTCGTGGGGCGATCCGCAACGCCGGTTTCGTGTTTCCGCCGCGCCGGATCACCGTCAATCTTGCGCCCGCAGAGCTACGCAAGACCGGTGCGTCCCTGGATCTCGCGATGGCCTTGGGCATCCTGCTCGGCTCCGAGCAGGTGCGCGCGGACCGCGCCGTTGTCGCGCTGATCGGCGAGCTCGGGCTGGGCGGCGAGGTGCGTCCGGTGCCCGGCATCCTCCCGATGGTGGCGTGCTTGGCGCGCCAGCGGGTCCGGAGGGTCGTCGTGGCGGCCTCGGCGGCCGACGAGGCTCGGCTCGTCAACGGCGTCGAGGTCGTCGCCGTCGATACCCTGGCCGAGGCGACCGTCGCGGTGCGCGGCCGCCGGTCCCGCCGCGCGCTCGTGGCGATGCCCCGCGTGACGATCTCGGACACGGCTGCGGCCACGGACGCGCCCGACCACGGTGCCGGTGGTGGCGCGCCTGCCGTCCCGGACCTGGCCGAGGTCCGTGGCCAGCTCGAGGCGCGGCGTGCCCTCGAGATCGCCCTCGCCGGCGGCCACGGCATGCTCATGATCGGTCCGCCCGGCGTAGGCAAGACGCTGCTCGCGCGGACGATCCCCGGACTGCTGCCACCGCTCGACGACGCGGCGGCGCTGTCGGTGTCGATCGTGGCATCGGCTGCCGGGGAGGGACCCGTGCGCGAGCTCCACCGCCGGCCGCCGTTCCGATCGCCGCATCACACGCTGTCCTACGCGGCCATGGTCGGTGGCGGCCCGAGCATCACGCCCGGCGAGATCACGAGGGCGGACCTGGGCGTGCTGTTCCTCGACGAGCTGGCCGAATTCGACCGGGACGTGCTGGAGGCCCTCCGGCAGCCGCTCGAGGAGGGGCGGGTCGTCATCGCGCGAGCCGGCCGCACGATGACCTTCCCGTGCCGCTTCCAGCTGGTTGCCGCGATGAATCCGTGCCCGTGCGGGTTCGCGGGCACGGTGCCGGAAGGGCGTTGCCGCTGCACCCCGGGCGACATCGAGCGTTATGGACGCCGCGTGTCCGGGCCACTTCGTGACCGGATCGACCTGTGGGTCATGATGCCGCGGATGTCGGCCGGGGCGATCGTCGCCGTACGGGATCCGGAAGGGTCTGCAGCCGTCGGGGCGCGCATCGCCGCGGCGCGGGCTCGCTCGGCGCTTGATCGCGGGATTCTCAACGGGCGGCTGCGGGGCAGGACCCTCCGGCGCGCCTGCCGGCTGTCTCCCGCGGCGGCCGCGCGCGTGGTCGCCCTCGCCGACGACGAGCTCGCGTCCGGTCGCGGCACGGAACGGCTGCTTCGGGTGGCGCGAACGATCGCCGACCTGGATGGCTCGATGAGCGTGGAGGCCGTCCACCTCGACGAGGCCGCCTGGTACCGCTCGCCGGCGACGCGCGCCGCCGAGGCGCTGGCGTCCTGATGCTCGGCGTCGGCAGCGGCGGGCCGTCTCCGTCGGCTACGGGTTCGCCGCCCGCGGCCCATGGCGGTGTCCAGCCACTCGACCCGGATGGCCGACGACCGATCGCCGACGACCCGACCGACCCGTACGCGAGCGAGCGCGATGCCTGGACGGTTCTGACCAGCGCCCATGGCCTGGGACCGGTGGGCTTCGCCGCCCTGCTCGCCGAGTTCGGGACCGGCCGCGCCATCATGGAGGTCGCAGCCGGGTCGGCTGGCGTCGAGCGGTTGATGGCGACGCGCTCGGGCGGAGCCGACGGGCGTGACCAGGCCCCGATCCATGCCGGTGTCGCGCGCGCCATCGCTGTGGCCGCCCAGCAGTCGACCGACATCGTCGAGCGCGTCCGCTCGCTCGGCGTCCGGGTGGTGACCGTCGAGGAGCCCACGTATCCGTCGCGTCTCGCCTCGATCGCCATGCCGCCGCACGTGCTGTTCGTGACCGGCGACCCGGCCGCCCTGAGCCGGGAGCGGGCCGCCGCGATCGTCGGGACGCGTCGCGCGACCACCGCCGGTCGGACGACCGCGGGCCGGATCGCGACGGCGCTGGTCGCGGCAGATGCCACGGTCGTGTCCGGGCTGGCCTTCGGGATCGATGGCGTGGCGCACGAAGCCACGGTCCGAGCGGGCGGGACGACGGTCGCGGTCATCGGCGGTGGTCACGCCGTCGTTGCGCCGAGGTCGCACGCGCGACTGGCGGCAGCGATCATCGCCGGCGGTGGCGCGGTCGTCTCCGAGCTCGCCCCGGACGTCAAGCCGAGTCACGGAACGTTCCCCCGGCGCAACCGCATCATCAGCGGCCTGAGCGATGCGACGGTCGTGGTGGAAGCGCCAGCCCGGAGCGGCGCCCTCATCACGGCATCCTGGGCGCTGGAGCAGGGTCGACCGTGCTATCTCGTGCCGGGCAGCCTCGACGCCCCCGCGTCGGCCGGTTGCCTCGCGTTCTTGCGCGAATGGGAGCACGAGGCGCACATCGTCGCAGGCGTCCCGCAGCTCATCGCGGACCTGGGGTTCGCCCGCCCGATCGCGGGGATGCGCGACGCGGTCGCGGCGGCGACGACGCAGTCACTCGGGGCGGTCGAGGGCGGGATCGCCGCCCAGCTGGTCGCCGGCCACGTGACGGTTGACGAGCTCGTGGCCGTCACGGATTTGCCGATCGCGACCGTCCTCACCGCGCTCGTCCTGCTCGAGCGCCGCGGTCTCGCGGTGGGGATCCACGGGCGCTATCGGCCTGCTGGTCCGCTCCTGGGCGAACGTTCCCCGATCAGACCACGATGAGCCACCCTGCCCAACGTAGGGTTGCCCGGCTTGCCAGGTCGGTGCTACCCTCGGTCACGCGTCACGCCCCAACGAGACGCAGCGGCCGCGCGGATGTCTCCCCGCCGCTCCCCACTGACCCAGTCAGGGAATGGTATTGCGGAAGCTCATCATCGCGATCCTCGCCGTCCCGGTGCTGGCCGCGATCTACGCGGCCACCGCCCTGCGGCGATCGGGGATCGTGCGCGCGACCGTCGCGCTCAGCCTGGGGGCAGCGCTCGGACTGGGGGTCGTGGCGTTCGTTCGGCCCACCCTCACGACCGCCACCCCACCGACCGATATCGTGCCCCTCACCCAGGCCGCATTCCGGACCTCGGTCGGTACCGGCGTCGAGCTCCAGGCCGCTACGGTCGTCGGATTCTCGACCCCCATGGAGCGCGCGTCGGTCGAGGCCGCGCTGGTCGTCGAGCCACCGACCGCCGTCGAGCTGCTCTGGAACGAGGACGACACGGCCGTGACCATCGTGCCGGTCGCGCACTGGGCGGCTGACACGTATCACACGATCACGGTCCAGCCGGGCGCGCTCGCCGGGACGGGCCGGCCATTGACGAAGCCCGTGCGGGCGGCGTTCCTGACCCGCGGGCCGACGACCCCGGTGGTCGCGGCGACCGACAAGCTTGCCAAGCGGGTCGCGCTCGATACCACGTTCTCGGTCGGGTTCGATCGCCCCGTGGACGCCGCGAGCGTGGCAACGGCTGTTCGGCTCGACCCCGCGGTCCCTGGCAAGCTCACGGTCGAGTCGGACGTCGACGGTCTGCCGCGCTACGTCTTCACGCCGAACAAGGCGCTCAAGGCCGATACCCGCTATACGCTGATCGTGGAGGGCGTCACCGACCGCGACGGCGTCCCCGTAGAGCGCATCGCCATGGCGGTCAGGACCGCCGTCGCCCCGGCGGTCGTTCGCTTCCGGCCGGCGGCGCGCACGCAGGACGTGGCGCGGCCCACGGATATCTCGGTGCGCTTCAGCCAGAAGATGGACCGCGCCTCCGTGAAGCGGGCCTTCAAGGTCCTCGTGGCCGGGAAGCCGATCAAGGGCAAGGTCACGTTCGCCGAGAACGACACGGTCCTCGTCTTCGACCCGGCCAAATCATTCGCCTACGACACGCGGGTCGTTGCGACCGTCGCCCGATCGGCGCGAAGCGCCGACGGCGTTCCGCTCAAGGCCGCCGAGCAGGCCGCGTTCCGGACCGAGCTGAAGCCGGTCGCACGGCAAACGACCAGCGACCCACCGCCCAGCGGCGGATCGGGCGGTGGCGGCGGTGGCGGTGGCGGTGCGGCGGTGGCTCCGTCGGCGGAGGAAGCTGGGCGTCGGTGGAACGGTTCTACCTGGGCCTGATGAACTGCACACGGACCGGTGGCTGGGTGACGTCGAGTGGCGGCTGCAGCAGCCCCGGTGGCCGAAACGTCGCCCCGCTCAGGCTCGACAGCGGCATCAGCAGCAAGGTCGCGCGGCCGTACGCCAAGAAGCTGGCCGTCGGGGCGGATTGCAGCCACTTCATCGGCGGCAACCCGGGCGACCGTCTGCGCCGCGCCGGTTACACGAGCTACCGCTGGGCGGAGAACCTCGGCTGCCGTTCCGGCAACCCGAGGGGCGCCGTCCTCGGCAGCCATCTCTATTTCCAGAGCGAGAAGTCCTACAACGGTGGCCATTACGTGAACATGATGAACAGCCAGTACGACCGCGCCGGCATCGGCGTGTGGGTGTCGGGCGGGCGCGTTCGGCTCGTCGTCGACTTCTACCACCCCTAGACGGGACCATCGGGCCACTCCAAAGGGCGTTGCGGCGGCCCACCATGCGGTCATGATCCGAAACGCCGTCCTCCACCTCAACAACGAGCAGCCGGTCGTCGTCGACCTGTTCGAGCTCCCGACGGCCCTCGACCTGGGCGTCCGCTGCACGAACATGAAGACCCTCGACGGCAAGCGCCCGGTGTTCATCGACGACATCAACGCGGTCTTCTTCTTCCCGTACCTCCACGTTCGGTTCGTCGAGATCCCACCGCGGTCCCTCGTCGGCACCGAGCTCGAGGTCGCGGTCGAGGTCGCGGTACCCGTGGCGGCGCCCCCGGCCGAGTCGCTCGACGACGACGAGAACCTCGAGATCGACGAGGACTTCCTCCGACGCATCCGCGAGGTCTGATGCCGCGCGCCCTTCGGGCGCGACCGACGGACGCCGCGGGCCCCTCGAATGAGCGAAGGGTCCGCGAAGGACCCGGTGCTACACTCCCGGCCGTGTCAAAGAACCTCGTCATCGTCGAATTGCCGGCCAAGGCGCGCACCATCGAGCGATACCTCGGGACCGATTACAAGGTCCTCGCGTCCTACGGCCATGTCCGCGACCTGCCCGAGAACCCGGGCAAGGGCAAGTTCGGCGTGGACGTCGATCACGAGTTCGAGCCCGAGTACGTCATCAACGACGACCGGCGCAAGCAGGTCAACGAGATCGAGAAGGCAGCCAAGAGCTCGGATCTCGTCTTCCTCGCGACCGACCTCGACCGCGAAGGTGAGGCGATCGCCTGGCACGTCGCCGAGGCCGCCCACGTCCCCGTCGCGAAGACCCGGCGCGTGACCTTCAGCGAGATCACGGAGTCCGCGATCCGCGACGCGTTCGCCAATCCGCGGGACATCGACCAGAACCTCGTCGACGCCCAGCAGACCCGCCGCATCGTCGATCGGCTGGTCGGCTACACCCTCAGCCCGCTCATCGGCAAGAAGGTACGCCGCGGCCTGTCGGCCGGCCGCGTCCAGTCCGTAGCGGTCCGGCTCGTGGTCGAGCGCGAGCGCGAGATCGATGCGTTCACCGCTCGCGAGTACTGGACGATCGAGGCCATCCTCGCGACGGCCGCCGGCGACACGTTCGCCGCCGAGCTCGTCCGGATCGACGGCGAGGCGCTCGATGTCTCCGACGAGGTCACGGCCGAGCGTCACGTGACCGCGCTGCGCGAGGCAAAGCCGGTCGTGCGCAAGATCGGTGTTCGTACCCAGAAGCGATCGCCGGCACCACCATTCACGACCTCCACCCTCCAGCAGGAGGCGAGCCGGAAGCTTTCGTTCAGCCCCAAGAGGACGATGTCGATCGCCCAGCGGCTGTACGAGGGCGCTGACACGCCCGACGGGCTCATCACCTACATGCGAACCGATTCGACCGCGATCGCCGGCATCGCGATGGGCGAAGCACGCGAGGTCATCGCCGCCCGCTACGGCGACCCGTTCACGATGCCGAAGGGTCGGGTCTATAAGACGAAGTCCAAGGGTGCCCAGGAGGCGCACGAGTCGATCCGCCCGACGTCGTTCCGGCGCGATCCCGATTCACTGGAAGGCACGCTCAAGCCCGAGGAGCTGCGTCTCTACCGCCTCATCTGGCAGCGCGCGCTCGCCTCGCAGATGGCGCCCAAGGAGCTCGAGACGACGACCGTGGAGCTCGCCGACGGACCGTACGAGCTGCGGGCCAGCTCGACCAAGACGCTGTTCGAGGGATTCGCTCGCGTCTACACGGAGGGTCGCGATGACGACGCCGACGAGGACGAGGAGGGGAGCGGCCGTCTGCCGACCCTGGCCGAGGGCGACGCCACCAGCGTGCGGGACGTCACCCCGACCCAGCACTTCACCGAACCGCCGCCGCGCTTCACGGAGGCGACCCTGATCAAGGCGCTCGAGGAGCACGGGATCGGACGGCCGTCGACCTACGCCGCGACCATCTCGACGATCGTCGACCGGGGATATGTGCGCGTCGAGGAGCGCCGCCTGTGGCCTGATCCGCTGGCCATGGTGGTCACCGACTACCTGGTCGAAAACTTCGGCGACTACGTGGACGTTGCGTTCACGGCGAGGATGGAGGAGGAGCTCGACGAGGTCGCGACCGGGGAGCGAGCCTGGGTGCCGCTCCTTCGCGCGTTCTACGGTCCGCTGACGGACGCGATCGACGCCGCGGCGGCGCGGCCCGGCCCGGTGCAGGAGACCGACGAGGTGTGCTCTGAGGGCCACCCGATGGTCATCCGCTTCGGGCGCAACGGACGCTTCCTCGCCTGCTCCCTCTACCCGGAGCACAAGGAGACGCGACCGCTGCCCGAAGACCTCCCGCCACCGCAGGACGGCCAGGGAGAGGTCTGCCCCAAGTGCGGTGAGGGCACGCTGGTCGGCAAGAACGGGCGCTACGGGCCGTTCCTGGGCTGCTCCAGATACCCGGAGTGCGACTACATCAAGAAGGAGGGTCCGCCGCCGCCGGATCCGCTCCCGTTCGAGGTCGTCTGCCCCAAGAACAAGGACGGGATCCTGGTCCCGCGTCGCGCGCGACGGACCGGCAACGTCTTCTGGGGGTGCTCCAAGTACCCCAAGTGCGACTTCACGACGAACAACGAACCGCTCGGTGGGTCGCACGATGTCGATGATGGCCCGCTGGCACGCAAGGGCGAGGCCGCGATCTGCCTGATCTGCGGGTCCGCGAGCGAGGCCACCCCCGACACCATCGTCCCTGGCGAGCGGTATCCGGGTGGCCCGGCCGATCCGGCCGCGCTGGCCCGACCCGCCCGTGGCGGCCGGTCCGGTGGCGCCCGCGCCGGCGGGCGGACCCGCACGACCCGCGGCGGCGCACGCGGCAGCACACGACGGGCGGCCCCGACCGAACCGGCCGCCGGCGCGTGAGCGCGGTCGCGGGCGATCCTGCGACCCATCCGGCGCTCGAGCGGTTCCTCCGCTCGCTCGCGGCTCGCGACGCCTCACCGCACACGATCCGGGCCTATGCCACGGCCGTCGGGGCGTACCTCTCCTGGCTCCTCGAACGTGGCGTGGACTGGGCGCGTCCCGCGCGCTCGGACCTGCGCGCGTACCTGGCGCATCTCGGGAGCACCGCGGCACGGACGACCGTCGCCCAGCGGCTGGCAGCGATCCGGTCCTTCCACCGGTGGGCCGCCCGTGAGGGTCTCGCAGCCGGTGACCCATGGGGCGCCATCGCGACGCCGCGGCTGCCGCGGCGGCTGCCGCGGGTCCTGGAGGTCGACCAGGTCGACCGCCTGCTCGCCGCGGTGGATGCGGAGCTGACCCAAGCCGAGGCGGCCAGCCCGGATCGGATCGCCGTCGCCATCGCGCTGGCGCTGCGCGACCGAGCGCTCGTCGAGACCGCCTATGCCGCGGGCCTGCGGATCAGCGAGCTCGCCGCCGCGGATCTCGGCTCACTGGACCCGCGCCGCGGCGAGATCCGGGTGATCGGCAAGGGCCGCAAGGAACGCATCGGCCTGTTGGGCCGGCCGGCCCTCGCGGCCCTCGCAACGTACCTGGACCACGGCCGCCCGATCCTCCTGGACCGCCGCCCGGCCGGCGACGCCGACCCGGCGCCGACCGAGGTCTTCCTGAACCACCACGGCGCGCCGCTCGGGGTCCGCGGTCTGCGGTACCGGCTCGACCGACTGTGCCGCCGAGCCGGCCTCCCCCAGGGCGTATCGCCACACACGCTTCGGCATTCCTTCGCGACGCACCTGCTCGACGGCGGCGCGGACCTGCGCGTCGTCCAGGAGCTCCTCGGACACGAGAACCTGGCGACGACCCAGATCTACACGCACGTATCGCCCGGTCGCCTGGCGGCGGCCTACCGCGATGCGCATCCGCGCGCGCGCCGGGGCGACGGGCCGTGACCGCAGCACGGACCCTGGCCCGCGCCGGGATGATCGTCTCGGGCGCATTCCTGTTTTCTCGCGTGCTCGGCTGGGTGCGCCTCGTGGTCATCGGCAACACCCTTCCCACCACCGAGCTCGGACGCGTTCTTCGCCGCCTTCCGATTGCCCGACCTGATGTTCCAGCTCGTCGCCGCGGGGGCCCTGTCGTCCGCGCTCATCCCGGTCCTCGCGAGCGTGACGGCGAGCGACGGGGAAGGACGTGCGTGGCGCGTGGTGTCGACGGTCACGAACCTGATGCTCGTCGCACTGGCCGTGCTCGGCGTGATCGTCTTCGTGGGTGCCGACGTCATCGTGCCCGCCTACGCGGGCGGCTTCGATGCGCCGACGATGGCCCGCACGATCGAGCTGACCCGGATCATGGTGCTGAGCCCGATCTTCCTGGCCATGGGCGCGGTAGCGACCAGCGTGCTCAACTCACGCGGACGGTTCGCGGCCGCTGCGGTCGCCCCGAGCGTCTACAACCTCGCCATCATCGGCGCCGCGATCGTGCTGGCTCCGTCGATGGGTGCCGTCGGGCTCGCGATCGGGGTCGTGGTCGGGTCACTCGGCCACCTCCTGGTCCAGCTCCCCCCGTTGGGTGCCATCGGGTTCCACTACCAGCCCCTCATCGATACGGCCGACGCGGCCGCGCGGAAGGCCCTCGGGCTCATGGCGCCGCGGGCGATCGGCCTGGGGGCGACCCAGATCACGTTCCTCGTGGTGACGGGCCTGGCCACCGGCCTTGGCCTCGGCGCCGTGACCGCCTTCACCTACGCGTTCACCCTGCTCCAGATCCCCATCGGGGTCATCGGCGTCCCGCTCGGCGTCGTGCTCTTCCCGTCGCTGTCGCGAGAGGTGGCGACGGGCAACCGCGGCGAATTCGTCGACCTGCTGACCCGCGCGCTGCGCTTCCTCACGGTGCTCATGTTGCCGATCGCGGTCATCGGCGCCATCCTGCGGGTCGAGACGGTCGCCGTGCTGTTCGGCGGATTCCCCCGGTCGGTGATCGAGCTGACCGCCGACACCCTCCTCGCATTCCTCGTCGGGCTTGTCGCGCATGCCCTGATCGCGGTGCTGGCCCGGGCGTTCTACGCGCTCCACGACACCCGCACGCCGGTGGCGATCGCGGTGATGGCCGTCCTCATCAACACGACCCTCGCGGTTGCCCTGGTCGAGCCGCTGGGGTTGCCGGGGATCGCCCTCGCCATCGCGGTCGCCGCCTGGCTCGAGGCGACGTTCCTGCTGGTCCTGCTGCGTCGTCGGGTCGGGCAGCTCGGGTTCGCGGCGGTCGCCTGGCTCGGGCTGCGCGTCCTCCTGGCGACGGCGATCGCTGGCCTGGCGGGTCTTGTCGCCCACGAGAACGTCGGTCCGTTGCTGGCCCCGGATCCGGGCGCCGGCGGCTTCGCGAACGTGCCCGGCCTGATCGGCGTCATGGTGATCGTCACCGCCGTCTTCGGGGCCGTCTTCGTGGTCGCCGCGCTCGCCTTGCGGATCGAGGAACTGCGCTCTATCGTCGGGATCATGGTCGACGCGCTTCGCCGCCCGCGCCGGTCGTGACGGCCTCCGCCGACCCGAGCGACTGGGACGCATTCGTCGAGTCGAGCGACCCCGGATCCTATCTGCAGCTCAAGGCATGGGCGCAGGTCAAGGCCGTCAATGGCTGGTCAGCGCACCGGGTGGAAGCCGGAGATGCGATCGGGGCACAGGTCCTCGTCCGGCGTCCACGCCCGTTGCCGTGGGCGTTCGCCTACGCACCGCGCGGTCCCGTGGCGCAGACGTGGTCGGCGGACGAGATCGGCGCGTTCACGGAAGCGATCCGCACGGACTTGCCGGCGGCCGCCGGGCGGGTGTCGCACCTGCGCATCGACCCGGAGATCGAACTCGACGCCCATCTCGACGCCGACGGATCGCTGCGATCGGCGCTGCGCGAGGCAGGCTGGCGACCGGCCGCGCCCATCCAGCCGTCGTCGACCCGGATGATCGACCTGCGGGCGGACGAGGAGGCGTTGTGGGGCGACCTCCGCAAGAAATGGCGCCAGTACGTCAACAAGGCGAAGAGCGGCGGTGTGGTCGTGGTGGACGCCGAGGGCGACCGGCTCGGCGAGTTCTACCGGATCTACCGCGACACCGCGGACCGTGCCGGGTTCCTGATCCGGACCGAGCGGGCCTACCGCGATGTCTGGGAGGCCTATCGACCGGCGGGCCGTGCCCGGCTGCTGTTCGCGCAAGCCGCCGACGGCGAACCGCTCGCGACCCTCTTCCTCGTCCGCTGCGGACCGCGGGTCGTGGAGCCGTACGGCGGCATGACCCAGGCCGGTGCCGAGAGCCGGGCCAACTACCTGCTCAAGTGGGAGGCGATCCGGACCTCCCGCGAGCAAGGCGCCACGAGCTACGACCTGTGGGGCCTCGCGACCGGGGGCATCGCGCATTTCAAGACCGGCTTCGGAGGTCGGGAGGTCCGCTACATCGGGGCGTGGGACCTCGTGCTCGACCCGTTCGGGCGTGCGGTGTACGAGGCGGCTGGTCGTGCCCGCGTCTGGTGGTCGCGCCGGCGTCACGGCCTGGGCGGCGGCGGGAGTGCCTCCGCATTCGGCGGCGCGGAGTGAACGTCGCGGAGTCCGCCCCAGCCACCCCGGAGGAGCAGGCTGACTGGGCCAGGCGTGCCGTGGGGGCGCCCGGCGGCCATGTCTACCAGTCGCTGGCCTGGGCGGAGCATCGCGAGGCTTCCGGGTGGCGGCCACGCTTCCTGCGCTTCGACGACGGGTTCGCGGTGCTCGCGCTCGAACGGTCGTGGCCGTTCATCGGCGGTTCCAGCGCGTACCTGCCCCGCGGACCCATCGCCGCCGGCGAGACCGCCGAGACGACCGCGGACCGGCTCGCGGCCGTCACCGACTATCTGGCCGGTCGGGGCGTGGACGTCCTGGCCAGCGATACCGAGCTCCCGGCCGACACCGGCTACGGGGACCGCATCCGCCGGTCGGGCTTCCGGCCGATCCCCGAGATCCAGCCGTCGCGCCATCGGATCTCACTGCCGCTGGCCCCGGATGCGACTGACGACGACATCCGCGCCGGCTTCGGGAAATCGACTCGCCAGCGCGTCAACGGCGCCGAACGGGCCGGCCTGCGGGTGGCGCGCTACGACACCGCCGGCTGGACGGACGATGAGGGGCAGTTCGACCCACCCGCTCGCCCGCTCGGCGAGGCCCTGCACGGCTTCTATTCGCTGCTCGAATCGACGGGTGGCCGGCGCGGCTTCCAGTTCGGCCCGCGCACGGCCTTCGTCCCGTGGTGGCAGCTCGCCCATGACCAGGGGCTGCTCGTCTACCTCGAGGTGAACGACGACGCCGGGACGTCGATCGGCGGACTGGTCCTGTACCGCCATGGGGGGCGCCTGACCACGGTCCACTCGGCGGATCGGACGGGGGCGCGTACGGACCATCCGGGCCTGATGCACCTGCTGCGCTGGCGCGCGATCCAGCTGGCCATCCGGGAACGCTGCACGGAGATGGACCTGGGCGGGGTCGACATCGGGCCGTACCACCGCGAACCGGTGGACGGCGAGCCGATGTTCGGCCTGTACGAGCACAAGCGCTCGTTCGGGGCCCAGTGGGTCGAGATGACCGGGGCCCATGAGCGCGTGATCCGACCGTGGCGCTATCTCGCGGGACGGGCCGCGGCGCGTGCCGCCAGGCTCGTGCGTCGATGACGGCACGCCCGACGTGAGCGATCCCTCGCACCGCAGCGACTTGCCAGCGAGCCGCCCGCTCAGCGAGCTCATCGCGCGCTTCACCGCGGCGAACCGCCTCCGCGGCACGCGCCTCGACGGACGTGCCGCCGGCGGCGCCGCGCTCGCCGACATCGCCGTCACATCGGTGACCCATGATTCGCGCACCGTGGGCGACGGCGCGCTGTTCGTGGCCGTGCCCGGCGAGCACGTCGACGGCCACGATTTCGCGGCCGCCGCCGCCGATCGTGGTGCGACCGCCCTGATCGTGGAGCGACCACTCCCCGACGTGGCCGCCGCGCAGCTTGTCGTGGACGCGTCGCGGCCCGCCCTCGCGAGTGCGGCAGCGTGGTGGTACGGCGATCCGTCGCACGAGCTCACGGTGGTCGGCATCACCGGCACGGACGGCAAGACCACGACGGCCTACCTGGCGGTCGCAGCCCTCGAGGCGGCGGGGCGGCGGGTCGGGATGATCGGCACCATCGCGACGCGGATCGGTGGCCGGACGGACGCCCACGAGGCACACGCCACGACCCCCGAGGCGACCGAGCTCCAGGCGACGCTCCGGGCCATGGTCGACGCCGGTGACGACCTGGCCGTCATCGAGACGACCTCGCACGGGCTGGCCCTCGATCGCGTCGCCAGCGTCGCCTACGACATCGCGATCCTCACGAACCTCACCCACGAGCATCTCGAGCTGCACGGCACGTGGGAGGCGTACCGCGACGCGAAGCTGTCGCTGTTCGATCGCCTGCGCGACGCGCGGCTCGTGCGCAAGCCGCGGCCGGTGGCTCCGGCGGCCATCGTCAACATCGACGACCCGTCCGCGGGTGCGTTCATCGGGACGGCTCGCGACGCCGGTGCGCATGTCGTGACGTACGGCACGGAACCCGCGGCGGACGTCCGCGCCATCCGCATCACCGAGGACGCCGACCGTCTGCGCGCCGACGTCGAGGGACCCCGCGGCACTGCGACCCTCGAGCTGCTGCTGGCCGGCCGCTTCAATGTCCACAACGCGCTCGCGGTCGTCGCCCTCGGCGAGGTCCTTGGCCTGGAGGAGGCGGCCGTCCTCGCCGGCCTGGCCTCGCTCGAGGGAGTGCCAGGCCGGATGGAGCGGATCGAGGCCGGCCAGCCGTTCGGTGTCGTGGTCGACTTCGCCCACAGCCCGGCGTCGCTCCAGACCGTGCTGGACCTGCTGGCGCCGGCCGCAGCGGCCCGCGGCGGGGGCCTGATCGCGGTCTTCGGCTCGGCGGGCGAACGGGACACCGCGAAACGGCCGCAGATGGGCCGGATCGCGGGCGAACGGTCGCGGCTCGTGGTCGTGACCGACGAGGATCCACGCGGCGAGGAACGCGAGGCCATCCTCGACGAGATCGCCCGGGGCGCGGAGACGGCCGGACGACGACGCGGTCAGGACCTGCAGGTCATCGCCGACCGTCGTGCGGCCATCGCGAGCGCATTCGAGGCCGCTCGGCCCGGGGACATCGTGCTGCTGGCGGGCAAGGGCCACGAGCGCTCGATCATCGGCCCGGACGGCGAACAGCCGTGGGATGAACGCGCCATCGCGCTCGAACTGCTGGCGGACCTCGGGTACCGGGGCTGACCCGGGACGACCGGCGACCCTGAGCACGAAGGGTCCGCTGCTATCCTTTTCGGGCCATGGCCGCCACCTCACCCCGCTCCAAGACCACCCGGAAACCGACCGCCGCCGAGAAGGTGCCGGTGAAGCCTGCCCCGGTGGTCGTGGACAAGCCCGCCGCCGCGGTCGTCGAGAAGCCGGCTCGGGCGAAGTCGGCGAAGCGTCGCGGGCCGCGGCGGGCACAGGTCCTGTCGCGCGCGACTGCCGGCGGCGAAGTCGACCTCGAAGCCCTGCGCACCGCGCTCAAGGCGTCGATCGCCGCACACCACCCGACCGCGGACCTCGCGGCTGTCGATGCCGCCTTCGACCTGGCCGTCGAGGCCCACGTCAGCCAGCATCGTGCGACCGGCGAGACCTATGTCACGCACCCGATCGCCTCGGCCCAGATCGTGGCGGAGCTCGGCATCGACCCGATCGCGGTCCAGGCCGCGCTCCTGCACGACGTCCCCGAGGACACCGAGTACAGCCTGACCGACATCGAGGAACGCTTCGGCGGCGAGGTCGCCCAGCTCGTCGACGGCGTCACCAAGCTGTCCCGGTTCAGCACCCACAGCCACGAGCAGCAGCAGGCCGAGAACATCCGAAAGATGCTCCTGGCCATGGCCCAGGACATCCGGGTCGTCCTGATCAAGCTCGCCGACCGCCTCCACAACATGCGCACGCTGTACGGCCTGCCGTCGGACAAGCAGCAGCGCATCGCGCGCCAGACCATGGAGATCTACGCGCCGCTCGCGGAGCGCCTCGGCATCTGGCAGATCAAGTGGGAGCTCGAGGACCTCGCGTTCAAGGCACTCGAGCCGGAGCGGTTCCGGGAGCTGGCCAAGCTCCTCGACACGCGGCGCAAGGGTCGCGAGACGTACATCGACCGGGCGATCGCCGAGCTCAAGCCGCAGCTCGAGGCCGCCGGCATCGAAGCCGACGTCGAAGGGCGACCCAAGCACATCTACAGCATCTGGAAGAAGATGCAGCGCAAGAGCGCGGAGTTCGGCGAGATCTACGACGTCTACGCCATCCGCCTGCTCGTCGAGGACGTGCGCGAGTGTTATGCGGCGCTCGGCATCGTCCACAGCATCTGGCGACCGATCCCGGGCCAGTTCGACGACTACATCGCCGTCCCCAAGAACAATCTCTACCAGTCGCTCCACACCGCGGTCATCGCCATCGACGGCAAGCCGCTCGAGATCCAGATCCGGACCCACCAGATGCACCAGGTGTCCGAGGTCGGGATCGCGGCCCACTGGCGCTACAAGGAAGGCACCAAGTCCGACCGCGAGTACGACGCCAAGCTCGCCTGGCTTCGCCAGCTCATGGACTGGCAGCGCGATGTCTCGGAGTCGGACGCGACCGAGTTCGTCGAGGGCATCAAGCTCGATATCTTCCAGGACCAGGTCTTCGTGTTCACGCCCAAGGGCGACATCAAGGACCTGCCGGCCGGCGCGACCCCGCTCGACTTCGCCTACCGCATCCACACCGACGTCGGTCACCGCACGATCGGCGCGAAGGTGAACAACCGGCTCGTTCCGCTCGACTACCGACTCAAGAACGGCGACATCGTCGAGATCGTCACCACGAAGGGCGAGCACGGTCCGTCGCGCGACTGGCTGAACGTGGTGCGCACGAGTCACGCCCGCGAAAAGATCCGGCAGTGGTTCAAGCGCAAGGACCGCGACGAGAACATCAGCCACGGCAAGGAGTCGCTCGAGCGCGAGCTCCGGCGCCTCGCCAGGACATCGGTCGGGGCCGTCGGACAGGACAAGATCGCCGAGGTCGGTCGGCAGTTCAACTACGAGACGGCGGACGATTTCTACGCGGCGATCGGGTACGGCGCGGTGGGGCCGCAGACGGTGGTCATGCGCCTCGGCGTGGTCGACGATGGCCAGAGCCAGCTCCCGACCGTCGCACCGCCCCAGCAGACCCGGCACCGGCGGCGTGCGGGTCAAGGGCGTCGGCGACCTGCTCGTCCGGTTCGCCAAGTGTTGTTCGCCGATTCCCGGGGACCCGATCGTGGGCTTCATCACCCGGGGCAAGGGCGTGACGGTCCACCTCCAGTCCTGTCCGACGGTCGTGAACGAACGAGAGGTCAGCCGGCTGATCGACGTCGAGTGGGAGGCCGAGGCCACGCAGACCTACCCGATCGCGATCCGGGTGGAGGCCTACGACCGGACCGGACTGCTCAGCGACATCACCCAGGTCGTGGCGGAGAACAAGGTCAACATCGTGGCCGCGTCCGTGGGGGTGACGCCGGATCACACGGCCGTGGTGACGGCCACGCTCCAGGTCCACTCGGTGTCGCAGCTGGCCCGGGTCATGGGCCGCATCGAGAACCTCAAGGACGTCATCAACGTCCAGCGCGACCTGGGTTGACGTCCCCGTCGTCACGGGCCTGACGGCCTAGACTCCGCATCGATGCAGACGTTCAAGGCCCCACGGGGCACGCGCGACCTCCTGCCACCCGAGACCGCGGCCTGGACCCGCCTGGAGCGGCTCGCCGCAGACCTGGCGGCCCGCTACGGCTACGGCCGCATCGAGACGCCGATGTTCGAGCAGGCGGCGGTCTTCGAGCGAGGCGTCGGCGAAGTCACGGACATCGTCGAAAAGGAGCTGTTCCGGATCGCGCCCCGTTCCGACGAGGCCGAATCATGGTCGCTCCGCCCCGAGCCGACGGCCGGGATCGTGCGCGCCTACGTCCAGCACGGGCTCCAGACGTGGCCGCAGCCCGTGAAGCTGTACGAGATCGGCCCGATGTTCCGCTACGACCGTCCGCAGGCCGGCCGCTATCGGCAGTTCTGGCAGTTCGACGTCGAAGCGATCGGCGATCCTGGACCGGCGGTCGACGCCGAGGTCATCGAGCTGGGGACGAGGTTCTACGCCGACGCCGGTGTGACCGGCGTCGAGGTCCTCGTCAACTCGATCGGCGACGCGTCCTGCCGCCCGGCCTATGTGACCGCGTTGACCGACTACTACCGGGCGCACGCCGCGGAGCTGCCACCGATCGAGCGCGACCGGCTGGAGCGCAACGTCCTGCGCCTGCTCGACTCGAAAGACCCGGCCATGGCGGCCCTCAACTCCGGCGCGCCCAAGATCACGGACCGCCTGTGCGACGCATGTGCCGACCATTTCGCGAGCGTCCGGGCTCATCTGGACGCCCTTGGCGTGCCGTATCGGGTGGAGCCGGGCCTGGTCCGCGGCCTGGACTACTACACGCGGACCGCGTTCGAGTTCTACGTCTCAGGCCGTGAAGGACAGCAACAGGCCCTCGGTGGTGGCGGCCGGTACGATGGCTTGGTGGAACTGCTCGGCGGGCGCCCGACGCCTGGGATCGGCTTCGGGATCGGGCTGGACCGTCTGCTCCTGGCGCTCGCGGAACAGGCCGCGGACATCGCGGCGGACGCGGCGCCCACCGTGGTCGTGGTGGGTGCCGATCCGGACGACACCGTCACGCGGCTGCGCATCGCAACGGACCTGCGCGCGGCTGGGGTGACCGCCCGCGCGGAACTCGGGCGTCGCAAGCTCGGCAAGCAGCTGGAGTCGGCGGCCAAGGAGCACGCCCACTTCGCGGTGATCGTCGGCGACGAGCTGGCTCACGGGGACGTCCAGTTGCGGGACCTGCCGGCCGGCACCCAGAAGGCGATCCGCGTCGTCGACGTCGGGCGGGAGATCGCCCGGGCGCACGACGCGCATCGCCACGGCAGCGAGCGCTGACGGCGACGCACCGCGCGCTAGACGATCGCGCCGACGCACCTAGCGACGATGAACAGCACGACGATGATCGCGACGACGAAGCCGAGCAGGAACTTGCCCACGAAGGACCTCCATTCAGGTGTGGCGTTCCGCCGATGGTGGCGGCACGGGCGATGCAAGGCGCTCGCGCCCGACGTCGCCGGGTGACGGCCGCCTTGCAAGGTCACGGTCCCGTGGCGGCCCAGCCGCTACGATGGCGCGGCCATGACTGACCCGAACCCGAGCCTCGCCACGCCCTACCGCACCCATACCGCCGGTCAGCTGCGCGCCGCCGACGCGGGGACCGAGGCACGCCTCGCGGGCTGGGTCCATCGCCGCCGCGACCATGGCCAGCTCATCTTCCTGGACCTGCGCGACCGCCACGGGATCACCCAGGTCGTCGTCGACAAGGCCGACGCGCCCGACGCCCATGCGACGGCGAGCCGGGTCCGGAGCGAGTTCGTCGTCGCCGTCCGCGGCGCCGTCGCGAAGCGACAGCCGGGCACGGAGAACCCACGGCTGCCCACGGGCGAGATCGAGCTCCAGACGACCGAGTTCGAGATCCTGTCCGAGGCGAAGACCACGCCGTTCTACATCAACGAGCCCGACGCCCCGGTCGACGAGGGCCTGCGGCTGAAGTACCGCTACCTCGATATCCGCCGCCAGCCCATGGCCGATCGCCTGCTCCTGCGCAGCCGGATGGTCCAGGCGATCCGCGAGGTCCACCACGCCAACGGCTTCGTGGAGGTCGAGACGCCGACCCTCATCAAGAGCACGCCCGAAGGCGCGCGCGACTTCATCGTGCCGAGCCGGCTCCAGCCGGGCAGCGTGTATGCGCTCCCGCAGAGCCCCCAGCAGCTCAAGCAGCTGCTGATGGTCGCCGGCATCGACCGCTATTTCCAGATCGCCCGCTGTTATCGCGACGAGGACCTGCGCGGCGACCGGCAACCGGAATTCACCCAGCTCGACCTGGAGATGAGCTTCGTCGACGAAGAGACCGTGATGGTCTTCATCGAGGGGATGGCCATCACGGTCTCGAACGCGACCACGCCCGAGCGCCCGCTCCAGCAGGTCCCGTTCCCGCGCTTCACGTTCGACGAGGTCATGGAACGGTTCGGCAGTGACAAGCCGGACGTGCGGTTCGGGATGGAGCTCGTGGATCTCGCGCCGGCGTTGACGCCAGCTTCCGGGTTCAACGTGTTCGATGAGGCGCTGGCGGCAGGCGGCCGCGTCAAGGCGATCGTCGCCCCGGGCATGGCCGGCATCACCCGCCGCGAGATCGACGAGCTGACCGAGCGCGCCCGGCGGTTCGGGGCCAAGGGCCTCGCGTACCTGGCGATGGAGCCCGGCGGCGAGATCAAGAGCCCGATCGCCAAGTTCCTGTCCGACGAGGCCCAACGCGCGATCATCGAGCTGAGCGGGGCGGGGGAGGGCGACCTCATCCTGATCGTCGCCGACGACGCCGCCGTCACCGCCGACGTGCTGGGTCGCCTCCGCATGGAGCTGGGCGAGCGCCTGGCGCTCGCAGACCCGAACGTCCTTGCCTACGCCTGGGTCAACCGCTTCCCGATGTACAAGTGGGACGAGGAGCTCGGTCGCTGGGACGCGACCCACAACCCGTTCAGCGGCGTGGTCCCCGAGGACGAGGAGCTGCTCGTGACGGCGTCCGGGGACCCGGCGAGGCCATCACCCGAGGATCCGGCCGGCCGGGCCCGGGCGCTGCAGTACGACCTGGTGCTGAACGGTTGGGAGCTCGGCGGCGGGTCGGTGCGGATCCACCGGCGAGACCTGCTGGAACGCAGCTTCCTGCTGCAGGGCCAGTCGCTCGACGGGATGCGCGACAAGTTCGGTGCGGTCCTGGACGCGTTCGAGTTCGGCGCGCCGCCGCACGGTGGCATCGCCCTCGGGATCGATCGCTGGGCGGCCCTCCTGTCGGGTCAGACGAACATCCGCGAGGTCATGGCGTTTCCCAAGACCCAATCCGGCAGCGACCCGATGCTCGAGGCACCCTCGGCACCCGAGCCGGAGCAGCTCGAGGAGCTCGGCCTGCGCTTCGTGGGCCTGCCGCCAAAGACGGCCGCGGAAGGCTGAGCGTGGGGCGCGACGGTTCGGGCGAGGTCGACGGCTGACCGCGGGCTCCGTCGCCGACCTCGGGATCCCGGCGCTCGACGCGATCGCGCGCCGGCCGCGCATGGCGGCCCTGATCGGGGCGCTGTGCATCTCGTTCTCGGGGATCTTCTACCGCTACGCGGACGTGTCGCCTTCGACCGGGACGTTCTATCGGGCGGTCTTCGGTCTGCCGCTGCTCCTGGTCGTGGCCTGGGCAGAACATCGGCGCTACGGGCCGCTGCCGGGTCGGGCGCGTCGCTTCGCGGTCATCGCCGGCATCTTCTTCGCCGGCGACCTGATGTTCTGGCATCACGCCATCGAGTACGTCGGGGCCGGTCTGGCGACGGTGCTGGGCAATCTCCAGGTCCTCGTGGTGGGCGTCGTCGCGTGGCTCGTCTTCGGGGAGCGGCCGTCGCGGGCGACGCTGATCGCCGTCCCGGTCGTGCTCGCCGGCGTCGTGCTGATCTCCGGCGTCGTCGGCGCGGGAGCGTACGGCGCGAACCCGGCCCTCGGGGTCGTGCTCGGGCTCGCGACCGCGCTGTGCTACTCCGGGTACCTCCTGTTGATCCGGATGGGCGGACGGGACCCACGGCGGCCGGCCGGACCGGTCGCGATCGCCACCATCGGCACGGCGCTGGTGTCGGGCACGGCGGGGCTGTTCATCGGTGACCTCGACCTGACGCCGGGTCTGCCCAGCCTCGCCTGGCTCGCGCTGCTCGGGGTGACGTCGCAGTCG
Organism: uncultured Chloroflexia bacterium; assembly: GCA_963828165.1. Classification (GTDB taxonomy): domain Bacteria; phylum Chloroflexota; class Limnocylindria; order Limnocylindrales; family CSP1-4; genus SPCO01. The sequence continues at coordinate 148,706 of CAWHDR010000005.1, read as the reverse complement.
ATCGGCTACCTGTGCATCTCGCTGGCGCTGCCGCGCCTACCGGCGGTCGTCACGTCGATCATCCTGCTCGTGCAGCCCCCGCTTACCGTGCTGCTGAGCGTCGTGCTCCTCGACGAGCGTCCGTCGGCGGCGCAGCTGGCCGGAGTGGCGCTGGTCATCGGCGGGATCGCGGTCGCGACGATCCCGCTCGCGCGGTTGCGGGACGGGCTTCGCAGCCGCGACGAGACCGTGCGGGCCATCGAGTGATCGCCGCGCGTGAGCGAACCGCCGGCGGACCCGTCGTCGGACCCGGGTGCTGAGCCGGTGCTCGTCCCGGGCGCCATTCCGGGTCTCGTGGTCTTCTGGGTGCTCCTCGCCGCCGTCGTCCTGCTCCTGGTAGCGCGCCGGCTTCAGTCCGCGTCGACCGCCGCGTCGTCGGCCGCTTGCGGGAACGGCGCGAGGCCGCGGCCCTCCCCGGGCACGCCCTCGTCGACGCCGTCCCCTTCGACGCCGTCCACGCCGTCGCCCCATTCATGGGTGTGGCCGGCGGGCGGGTCGGGCGGGCCGTCGTACGGCGGCAGGTCGGCGAACGGAGTCTCGGCGTCGTGGACGACCCCCGGGTCGCCCACCTCGACGATCCGTGACGGTGCGGCGGCAGCGAGTTCGTCGATCACATCCGCCGGCATCCGGTTCGCCGCCACGCCGCGCAGGGCAAGCAGGTTCTCGATCGGGACGAGCACCGGCCAGCCCGGGGTCCCGTCCCAGGCCGGTCGCAGGATCGTGGCGGTGTCCGTGCCGTGCGCCTCGATGAGCGAGGTCACGGTCTCGGGTCCGACCCAGGTCATCCGTGCCGGCCACACCAGGACCGCACTCGTCTCGCGGACCTCGGCCAGGGCGAGTTCCACGCCGCGGACCATCTGACCGGCGGGACCAGCCTCCGCCGCGGCTGGAGCCCCGAACACTGCCTCACTCCCGACGAGCGCCGCCGCGACCGCGCCGTCGTCGTCCGGCGAGACCACGACCACCGGCAACGCGCCGCCCGACCAGGCGATGTCCACGAGCCGCCGGACGCGCGGTTGGCCCAGCGTGTCTGCGACGGCGCCTGGCGCGGTGGCGGACAGGATCACGGCGGCAACGGTCATGAGGCCCTCGATGCTAGCAGGCGTTCCGTGGGACAATCGGCCGTCCCCACCAGCACCCGGAGTCCCGCCCCACCGTGCCCGACAGCCCCCCCGCAAGCGCCACCAGCGACGCACCGGCCAGCCGCGAGGACCTGCGCAACGTCGCGATCGTGGCCCACGTCGATCACGGCAAGACCACGCTCGTGGACGCGATGCTGCGCCAGACCGGCGCCTTCCGCACGAACCAGGCCGTCGTGGATCGGGTCATGGATTCGGGCGACCTGGAGCGCGAGAAGGGCATCACGATCCTCGCCAAGCAGACGACGATCGACTACGCCGACATCCGTCTCAACATCGTCGATACCCCCGGACACGCCGACTTCGGCGGCGAGGTCGAGCGCTCCCTGCTCATGGTCGATTCGGTGCTGCTGCTCGTGGACGCCGCCGAGGGTCCGCTCCCACAGACCCGCTATGTGCTCCAGAAGGCGATGGCGCGGCGACTGCCAGTGATCGTGGCCATCAACAAGATCGATCGCTCGGATGCGCGTCCGGCCGAGGTCCTCGACGCGGTCTACGAGCTGTTCATGGACCTGGGCGCCGACGAGGACCAGATCGACTTTCCGGTCCTCTACACGAACGCCAAGGCCGGCACGGCCACGACGTCGCTCGACGAGCCCGGGGAGGACCTGCACCCGCTGTTCGACGTGCTGATCGAGGTCACGCCGCCACCGACCTACACGCCCGATCATCCGCTCCAGCTTCTCGTGACCAACCTGAGCGCCAACGACTACGTCGGCCGGATGGCGGTGGGGCGGATCTGGAACGGCCGGATCAACGTGGGCCAGCGCATCACGATCGTTCGCGAAGAGGCGGACGACACGGCCGGGACCGTGGAGCCGGGCCGGACCGTCACGCTGAGCGGGGTCGTGACGAGCCTCCAGACCGCGCACGGGATCGACCGCATCGACATCACCGAGGCTGGCCCGGGCGACATCGTCAGCGTCGCCGGACTTCCGGAGGTGACCATCGGCGACACGCTGACGGACCCCGCCGACCCGCGCCCGTTGCCGCGGCTCGACGTTGACGCTCCGACCCTGCGGATGACGTTCGGCGTCAACACGTCGCCGCTCGCCGGTCGCGAGGGCAAGTACGTCACCAGCCGCCAGATCAAGGCCCGCCTCGACAAGGAGGTGCTCGGCAACGTGTCGATCGAGGTCCGGCCGGCAGAGACGGCCGAGGCGTTCGAGGTCCGCGGCCGGGGCGAGCTCCAGCTCGCGGTCCTCATCGAACAGATGCGCCGCGAGGGCTTCGAGCTCACGGCCTCCCGACCCGAGGTGCTGCTGCGGACCGTCGATGGTGAGATGCAGGAGCCGTACGAGCGGGTGACCATCGACATCCCGCCCGACTACATCGGCGAGATCCAGGGCGCCATGGCCGGCCGCAAGGGCCGTCTCGACCAGATGAGCACCGACGCCGACGGCCGCGTCCGGATGGAGTACGTGCTGCCCGTTCGCGGCCTGATCGGGTATCGCGGGCAGCTGCTGACCGATACTCGCGGCACGGCGCTCCTCCACCAGATCGGCGAGGGCTACGGCCCGTGGGCGGGCGAGGTGACCCATCGCACGAACGGGGTGCTGGTCAGCGATCGGGCCGGGACGAGCAACTCCTACGGCCTGTTCAACCTCGAGCAGCGAGCCGAGCTGTTCATCGGTGCCGGCGTGGAGGTCTACGAGGGGATGATCGTCGGCGAGAACAGCCGGTCGGGCGACATGGACGTCAACCCGACCAAGGAGAAGAAGCTCACCAACATCCGGACCCACTCCCACGACGAGTCGCTGCGGCTGACCCCGCCGCGGCCGATCACGCTCGAGAGCGCCCTGGAGTTCATCTCGGGCGACGAGCTCGTGGAGGTGACGCCGCTATCGATCCGCCTGCGGAAGCGGGCACTGTCGCAGCACGACCGACGTCGCGAGGTGGGTCGCGCCGAGGACCTCCGACGCGCCGCCGAGCGCGAGGCGGCGCCCGCAGGCTGACCTGGCACGTCCGGCCGGGTACGCCATCTACGGGGATGGACCGGCCAGCGCGGGGGTTGCCCGACCGTGTAGGGTGGCGAGGTGACGAAGCGCCAAACGGGCCGGGGGTCCGTCCGACGCCTCCTGTTCGCCGCAACCCTTGCCCTCATCGCCCTGGTGCCAACGTGGGCGACGCCTGAGGCCGCGGCGGCGGCCGACCGACTCCCCGACCTGAGCGCGGCCAGCCCGTCCCAGTTCCGGATCGTCAACAGCAACGGCCGGCGACTCCTGCGGTTCACGGGCATCCTCATCAACAAGGGCGCCGGCCCCATCGAGATCCTGGCGCAGCGCACCAGTAGCTCGTCTCCCTGGCGTGTACGGCAGGTCATCGACAACACGTCCGGCGGAGAACGGCGGATGGACACCGAGGCCACGCTGATGTACGGGGGCGACGGCCACAACCACTGGCACGTCAAGAGCATGATGGCGTACCACCTGTGGTCCGGTCACGGCACCAGGACCGACCGCAAGGTCGGGTTCTGCTTCTTCGATACGACGTTGTGGTCGCCCAGCCTGCCTCGCTCGCCGGGGAGTCCGCATTACCGCGAATCGTGGTGTGGTGGCCGGACGGCCCTGACGTCGCGGACCGGGATCTCGGTCGGCTGGGCGGATACGTACCGCTGGAGCCTCCCGCACCAGTGGATCGACATCACCGGACTGCCGGGCGGGACGTACACGGTCCGCGCGATGTCCGACCCGAACGACTGGTTCCTCGAGGAGGACGAGACGGGGCGGTGCGGCTGGACGAAGGTGCGGTTCGGCTCGAGCGGCACATCGGTATCCGTGGTCAGTCGCGGGACCGGTTGCATCAACGATTGGAAGGGCACGACGTTCGAAACCCACATCGCGTGGGCGTTCGCGAACGGGATCACCACCGGCTGCTTCGTGGACATGTACTGCTACGGCAATGCCGTGACCCGCGCCCAGATGGCGATGTTCATCGACCGCGCGACGGACCTGCCGCCGACCGACGAGGATTTCTTCGACGACGACGATGGCGCCACCGGCGAGGCGGCGATCAATCGGCTGGCCGCTGCGCACATCACCGGTGGCTGCGGCGTCCGCCGCTACTGCCCGCATGACACGGTCACCCGCGGCCAGATGGCGAGCTTTCTCGTGAGGACGCTCGACCTGCCACCGGCGGTGAACCCCAACCATTTCAGGGACGACAACGGATCGACGCATGAGCGCGACATCGACAGCCTGTTCGAAGCCGGCATCACGGGCGGTTGCGGCCCGGACCTGTACTGCCCCAAGGAACGTGTCACCCGCGGCCAGATGGCCGCATTCCTGTACCGCGCATTCGCGGCTCCACCGGAGGGCTAACCCATGATGACCCGACGCCACCTGCGAACCGTCCTGCCGGCCATCCTGGCGGCTGCCGCCACCGTGGTCAGCGTGATCCCCGTGGCCGCACACGAGCCCCAGGTCGCGGCGCCCGTTGAGCGCACCACCGAGACCATCGAGCCAGCGGCGCTCGTTTCGGGACAGCTGACCGTGGTCAAGGTCACCGGCGGCCTCAGCAGCCCGCTCGGGGTGACCCATGCCGAGGATGGCTCCGGCCGCCTGTTCGTCGTGGAGCGCGGCGGCCGGGTTCGCGTCGTCAAGGGTGGCGCAGTGACGGGCACCTTCCTCAACATCAGTTCGAGGATCAGGGCCGGTGGCGAGCGAGGCCTGCTCGGCCTGGCGTTCCATCCCAACTTCGAGACCAACCGGTTGCTGTACGTCTACTACACCAGGACCGATGGCGACATCATCGTCAGTAAGCTGACCGCGAACTCAACGAAGACCGCCGTGAGCCTGACGACCGAGGTCCCGCTGCTGCGCATCGAGCACAGCGCAAATACGAACCACAACGGCGGTGGCCTCGCCTTCGGCCCCGACAACTACCTCTACATCGCCGTGGGCGATGGGGGCGGCGCCAACGACCCGGGTAACAACGCCCAGGACCGCAATGTCCTGCTCGGCAAGATCCTGCGGATCGATGTCAATCACGCTGGCCCCTCCAGCCACCCGAACTACGCGATCCCGGACGACAACCCGTTCGTGGGCAAGACCGGCGCCGACCAGATCTGGGCCTGGGGGATGCGAAACCCGTGGCGCATCGCCTTCGACCGCGCCAACGGGAATCTCTTCATCGCCGATGTCGGTCAGGACCGCTACGAGGAGATCAACCGCGAACTGAACAGCTTCGCGGGCGGCGGGAATTACGGCTGGGACGTCATGGAAGGCAAGCACTGCCGGGTCTCGGGCTGTACGCCCCCGGCCAATGACATCCTGCCGGTCGCCGAGTACACGCACTCACTGGGCTGCTCGATCACCGGCGGCTACGTCTACCGCGGGACGCACCGTGACCTGCAGGGTCTCTACGTGTTCGGCGACTTCTGCAGCGGCCGCATCTGGACGATGGGGAATGGCAGCAGCACGATCACCGTTCGCAGGGACACCAGTCTCAACATCAGCTCGTTCGGCGAGAGCGAATCCGGCGAGCTCTACCTGACCGATCTCAACGGCTCCCTGTATCGGGTCATCGCCCCCGAGTTCAAGGACATCGCGACCTCCACGTTCCTCGACAGCATCCACTGGATCCTGTACGAGGGCATCACGGTCGGGTGCGGGAGCGGCCGGTACTGCCCGTCGGCAGCCGTCACGCGGGAGCAGATGGCGATCTTCCTCGTGCGCGCCTTCGATCATCCCTCGACCGCCACCGACTATTTCACCGACGATGAGGGTCGCTCCGGCGAATCCTCGATCAACGCGTTGCGGGCGGCCGGCATCACGAGCGGTTGCGGTAGCCCCACGCTCTATTGCCCGACCCGCCGCGTCACCCGCGCCGAGATGGCGATCTTCCTCGACAAGGAGCTCGATCCGCCCGCGACGAGCACGGATTTCTTCGATGACGACGACGGCAAGACCGGCGAGTCCTCGATCAACCGACTGGCTGCCGCGGGCATCACCGGCGGCTGCGGGACACGGCGGTATTGCCCGACATCCAGCGTGACGCGCGGGCAGATGGCGGCGTTCCTGAAGCGGGCGCTCGAGTACGCGCCCTAGCGGACCACTGACGGCCTCCGGGCGCCCCCTGCGGGGCACCCGGGCGCCCGAGCGTACAATCCGCCCGATGGCGATCTATCTCGACCACGCGGCGACGACCCCGCTCCGGCGCGAGGTCCTCGATGCGATGCTCCCGTACCTGACGGAAGCCTTCGGCAATCCGTCGTCGGCGCATGCGTTCGGCCGCACGGCCCGGGCGGCCCTCGACGAAGCGCACGAGCGGGTCGCGACCCGGCTCCACGCCGAGCCGCGCGAGATCGTCTTCACGTCGGGTGGCACCGAAGCGAACAACCTCGCGCTCAAGGGCGCGGCCTGGGCCGGCAAGGCGCACGGCCATCGGATCGTGACGTCGGCCATCGAGCACCACGCCGTGGGGCATACGCTGGGCCACCTCGAGAAGTTCGGCTTCGAGATCGTCGAGCTCCCGGTCGACCGCTATGGGCGGGTGGATCCGGACCAGCTCGAGGCGGCCCTCACGGACCGCACGATCCTGGTCTCGATCATGCTCGCCAACAACGAGGTCGGCACGATCCAGCCGATGGCCGAGATCGCGAAGGTCGTTCGTGCGCGCAAGGGCGTCCTCCTCCATGTCGATGCCGTCCAGGCGGCCCCGTACGTCGATCTGGACCTGAGCACCCTGGATGCCGACCTCGTGTCGCTCGGGGCCCACAAGTTCGAGGGGCCCAAGGGCGTCGGCGCGCTGTTCGTCCGCCACGGCACCCACATCCTCGCCCAGCAGCAGGGCGGCACCCAGGAGCGCCACCGCCGCGCGGGCACGGAGAACGTGGCCGGGGCGGTCGGCCTGGCCGCCGCGTACGACCTGTCGTGTTCCGAGCGATCGGAGACGGTCGGCCGCCTGCGCCGCCATCGCGAGCGGCTCACCAAGGCGATCCTGGCCACGCCCGGCACGGAGACGACCGGCCATCCCAAGCAGCGGCTGCCAGGGCTGCTCTCGATCATCGCGCGCGACACGGACGGGGCGTCGGTGTCGATGTCGCTGGACCTCGAGGGGATCGCCTGTTCCGTGGGCTCGGCGTGTACGACCGGCTCGACCGAGGTCAGTCACGTGCTGACCGCGATGGGCTACCCGGAAGAAGAGGCCCGCGGGGCGCTGCGCCTGTCCCTGGGACGGACGACGACCGACGAGGAGGTCGCCGTCGCCTGCGAGGTCGTGCCCCGGGTCATCGCGTCCATGCGCGTCGGGGGTGCGAGCGTCGCCAGCGACCCGCTCGGGCAGGCGATCGGGGTATGAGCCGCATCCTGGTGGCGATGTCCGGCGGGGTCGACTCGTCGGTCGCCGCGGCGCTCCTGCGCGAGCAAGGTCACGACGTCGTCGGGGTCTGGATGCGCCTGCACGACGTCGCCGACACGTATTCGGAGTTCAAGAAGAGCTGCTGCTCGCTCGATGCCGCCGATGACGCCCGGCGCGTCGCCGCGCAGCTCGACATCCCGTTCTACGTCATGAACCTCGAGCGCGAGTTCGATGCCGGGGTGATCGCGCCCTTCCTCGACGCCTACCTCGACGGCCGGACACCGAGCCCGTGCGTCGACTGCAACACCTACGTGAAGTTCGGGGCGCTGCTCGGCCGAGCTCGTCACCTGTACGAGTGCGAGGCGGTCGCGACCGGTCACTACGCTCGCCGGGCCGTCGACGAAGACGGGCGGGCGCGACTGCTGCGGGCACGCGACGAGGACAAGGATCAGACGTATTTCCTGTACGGCCTGCGAGCCGACCAGCTCGAGCATGCGCGCTTCCCCCTTGGGGAGCTGACGAAGCCCGAGGTGCGCGCCGTGGCGCGTTCACTGGGGCTGGTGACCGCGGACAAGCCCGAGAGCCAGGAGATCTGCTTCGTGCCCGGCGGTGACTACCGGGACGCGCTGCGGGAGCGCGCCGGATGGACGCCGGAGGCCGGGCCCCTGCTGGATGTGGACGGTGCGAGCGTTGGTAAGCACGGGGGATCGGCCGGCTACACCGTGGGCCAGCGCAAGGGCCTGGGGGTCGCGCTGGGCGAGCCGCGCTACGTCTCGCGCATCGACCCGCGCTCCAACACGATCCAGCTGGGCCGCCGTGAGGACCTCGAGATCGCGCGAGTTCACGATCGAGCGGGCATCGTTCATCGCGCCGGACGTGCCCGTCTCACCGTTCCGGGCCACGGTCCGGATCCGCCACCGCGCCACGCTCATCCCCGCGACCGTGCGCTCCCTCGGCGACAAGCGCTGGGCCGTCGTCACCGAGACGCCCGTTTGGGCCGCAGCCCCCGGGCAGGCCGCCGTGCTGTACGACGGCGACGAGGTCATCGGCGGCGGTCGCATCGAGGCGCCGGAGCGGGCGGCCACGTCAGAGACGGCCTCGCCCGATCGCGCCGGGATCCTTGCTCCGGCGTGAGCCTGGAGCCCTCGCTGGTCCTGTCCGTGCTGGTCGGCATCTTCCACACGGCCCTGTCCGTGGCGATCCGCGGCACCGCGGGCGGCCGCCTGCCCTTGCTCGTGGGGGCGGCCATCCTCGGCGCGTGGGCCGGTGACGCGATCTTCGGTCGACTCGGCATCGAGTTCGCGACGCTCGGCGACTACCAGCTGCTCGGCGCGTCGATCGTGGCCTGGGTCGGCATCGGGCTCGTGTCCGTCGTTGCGGTTCTCGGCCCATCCGCGGAGCGGCGGACGTGAGCACGCCCGAGCAGGCCAGGTTCCTGCGCGGCCTGACGATCGGGGCGTTGATCGGTGCGGTGATCGCCGGGTCGCGGATCTGGCGCAGCCTTCGGGGCAGCCCGCCGCGCTAGGTTCAGGCCAGCTGGACGGCGATCTCGAAGGTGGTCCTGTACGTGTCGCCGTCCTGGGTCACGTTCAGGAGGGTCGCCACACGTCGACGAGTGGGGATCGGTCCCGGGCATGGTCCCGGTCGCACTGAGAGTCCCCTGAGACGGCGATGAAACGTCGTCCGCCCGAACGCGGGCGGACGGGCATCAGCGGGAGGGCGCGGCGGCCTGCGTCGCCTCGGACTCCTCGACGAGGTCGAACTCCGTCCAGGCACAAGTGGGGCACGTCCACTTCTGGAACGCTCCCTGGTCCGCGGCCTCTGCCGCAGATGACCAGTTCTGGCGAGCGTCGACGTTCCCGCATTGTTCGCACTTTCGGACAAAGGCCATGACATCTCCTTGTGCTGCGTATCGCACGCAACGACCCTGACCGATCGCGGCTGGCCAGGGCATCAGCGCTTCCGAAAGCGGGGTAGCGGATGCGTAACAGAGATGGCCCGGTCCGGTTCGGTACCATTGCGGCCGATGCCGACCCCACCCGTCACCCGCGATCCCCGGATCACGTCCCTGCCGTCCGGCGAGATCCGGCGGCGCTTCATCGAGTTCTTCGCCGAGCGAGGCCACACGCCCGTGCCCAGCGCCAGCCTGGTGCCGGCGGGTGACCAGACGCTCCTGTTCACGAACTCCGGGATGGTCCAGTTCAAGGACGTCCTGACCGGCGCCGAGACGCGCAGCTACCAGCGCGCGGTCGACTACCAGCGCTGCCTGCGCGTGGCCGGCAAGCACAACGACTTCGAGGAGGTCGGCCGCACGCCGCGTCACCACACGCTCTTCGAGATGCTCGGCAACTGGAGCTTCGGCGACTACTTCAAGCGCGAGGCGATCCACTACGCGTGGGACTTCCTGACGCGCGACCTGGGCATCCCGGGCGAACGGCTGGCGGCCACGACCTACACGACGGACGACGTCGCCTTCGACATCTGGCGCGACGAGATCGGCCTGCCCGAAGAGCGCCTGGTCCGCTGGGGCGATTTCCCCAAGGGCGACGAGAAGAACTGGTGGCGCATGGCCGACGTCGGGCCGTGCGGGCCGTGCAGCGAGATCCACTTCGACCGCGGAGAACACCTCAGCGAGGGCCCGCATTGCGTGCCCGACCACAGCGAGCAGTGCCCGCGCTGGCTCGAGATCTGGAACCTCGTGTTCATGGAGTTCGATCTGCAGCCCGACGGCTCGCTGGTGCCGCTGCCGGCCCCAGGCGTGGACACCGGGATGGGTCTCGAGCGCCTCGCGAGCGTCCTCCAGCAGGTACCGACCAACTACGACACGGACGTGTTCACGCCGATCCACGCCCGGATGCAGGAGCTGCTCGGTCACGACCCGGACGCCTTCGAGCAGGAGCGTTTCAGCTACCAGGTCATCGCGGACCACTCCCGCGCCGTCACGTTCCTCATCGCTGATGACGTCCTTCCGGGCAATGAGGGGAGGGGCTATGTCCTGCGTCGCATCCTGCGTCGAGCCGTTCGCCACGGCCGGCTGCTGGGTCGGCGCGAGCCGTTCATGGCCGAGACGGCGACGGTCGTGATCGACACCATGGCCGAGGCCTATCCGCACCTGGCCGAGAAGCGGGACGCGATCCTGGTCACGATCCTGCGCGAGGAAGCCCAGTTCGCCCGGACCCTGGACGCCGGCTCGAAGCTGCTCGACGGGGCCATCCGCGATGCGTTCGGCGGGACGACGCCCGAGCGCGTCATCGGACGCCGGCCGGAGGACCTGCCGGGCGATGCACCGGCCCTCGACGGCGACGTCGCGTTCCGGCTGCATGACACGTACGGGTTCCCGGTCGACCTGACCGTCGAGCTCGCCGCGGAATACGGGTTTACGGTCGACCTTGCCGGGTTCCAGGACGCGCTCGCGGAGCAGCGGGAGCGCAGCCGTTCGGGCAAGAAGGCCGACCTCGCCCGGCACGCGGAATCGACGTCGCTGTACAGCGCCATCCAGGCACGCCACGGCGACACCGCGTTCATGGGCTACGAGACGACCACCGCCGAGGGCCGGGTGGTGGCGATCGTGCGCGACGGCGTGGAATTCGACGAGCTGACCGGGAACGGCGCAGCCGAGGTGGTAGTCGACCGCACCCCGTTCTACGCGGAGGGCGGTGGGCAGGTCGGAGACCAGGGGACGATCCGAGAACCGGGCGGCGGCAGCGAGCTGTTCACCGTGACCGACACGCAGAAGCCGGTCGGCGGCTTGATCGTGCAACGTGGCACGCTCCACGGCCGGCTACGCGTCGGCGAGACCGTCGAGGCGATCGTCGATGCCGAACGTCGCGCCCACACGATGCGCAACCACACGGGCACCCACCTGCTTCACCGGGCGTTGCGCAACGTGGTCGGGGAGGGGGCGCGACAGGCGGGGTCGCTCGTGACCCCCGACAGCCTGCGGTTCGACTACCCGTTCGACCGGGCATTGACGGACGACGAGAAGCAGGCCATCGAAGACGAGGTCCGCGGCATCGTTCGCGACGATCGCCCCGTGACGATCGCGTTCATGCCGATGGCCGAAGCCATCGAGCAGGGAGCCGACGCCTTCTTCGACGAGAAATACGGCGAGACCGTCCGGACCATCCGAGTCCAGGACTACAGCTTCGAGCTGTGCGGTGGGACCCATTGCCGGGCGACCGGTCAGATCGGTGGCTTCAACATCACCGGGGAGCGGAGCATCGGTTCCGGGATGCGCCGCATCGAGGCCGTCACCGGGGCCGCGGCCGATCGACTCGCGCGAGAGCGCAGCGAGACGCTGGAGCGCGTCGTCGAAGCGGTCGGTGCACAGACGATCGACGCCGTCGAGGACCGCATCGCGGCGCTGCTGGACGAGCTCCGAGAGACGAAGCGCCGCCTGAAGGCGGGCGCGGCCTCGGGTGTGCCGCAGCCCACCGAGCTGGCCGCGAGATCGGAAGAGGTCGCGCCGGGCGTCCGGCTGGTCGCGGCCGCGATCCCGTACGAATTGACCGAGGCGCTCAAGGCCGCAGCAAAGGCGGTCCGCGCAGCGTTCGAGTCGGGCGTCATCGCCCTGCTGCTCGATGCGGACGCCCCGCAGCTCTTCGTCACGGTGTCGGACGATCTCGTCGAACGCGGGATCTCGGCGGGCGAACTCGTCAAGGCCGCGGCGGCGCCGATCGGGGCGAAGGGCGGCGGCCGCCCCCAGATGGCGCAGGGGATGGGCACCGACCGCGCGGGTATCGCGGACGCGCTCGCCTCGATCCGTGGAGCGATCGTCCGGCAGCTCGAGGCCGGGTGACGATGCCGTCGCTCGCGCGGCTCGCGGGGCTTTCCCTCGTGCCCGGCTGGAACGCCTGAACGTGGCCTTCTGGCGCAAGATCTGGCAACGGGATGAGGGCGACAGCCTCGCCGTCTGCACCGCGCTCGACATCGGCACCGAGTTCGCGAAGGCCCTCGTCTTCGAGATCGACGATTCGGGCCTGGGCACGGTCCGCGGCGTGGGCCGCAAGCGGCAGGGCCTCGCGCACATGCAGTCTGGAACGGTCGCGGATATCGCGGCCGTGGTCGACAACTGCTCGATCGCGCTGCAGGAAGCCGAGGAGATGGCGGGCTTTCGGCCGAGCCAGGTGGTGATCGGCATCGCCGGGGAGCTGGTGAAGGGCTTCACCACGACCCACAGCCAGGAACGCAAGAAGCCGGACCAGCCGATCACCGAGAACGAGCTCCAGAAGCTCATCGACTCCGTGCAGCGCGAGGCCCTCCGCGAGGCCGAACGGGCGATCACGTGGGAGACAGGGCTGCCGCACGTCGACGTCAGGCTGGTCCACGCGGCCGTGACTGGCGCCGCCATCGACGGCTACGCGCTCACGAACCCCGTGGGATTCCAGGGCCGCCACGTGAAGATCGGGATCTTCAACGCGTTCGCGCCACTCGTGCACCTCGGGGCGTTGCAGAGCGTGGCCTCGCAGCTGGACCTGGAGCTGCTCGAGATCGTCGCCGAGCCCTATGCGGTGGCACGCGTTCTCGGCCTCGAGCAGGTCCGCCAGGGCGGAGCGCTGTTCGTCGATGTCGGTGGCGGGACGACCGACGTGGCCCTCGTGCGCCAGGGTGGCATCGAGGGGACGCGGATGTTCGCGCTCGGCGGTCGGGCGTTCACGAAGTCGCTCGCCGACCGGCTCGACCTGCCGTTTCCCCGAGCCGAGGCGCTCAAGGTCGATTACGCGCGCGGGCTGCCGGTCGAGTCGCGCGACGAGGTGGCCGGGATCATCGGCGACGACGTACGGGTCTGGGCGGCCGGCGTCGAGCTCGTGATGGAGGAGCTGTCCGGGGGCGACCTGCTGCCGTCGCGCATCTACCTGTGCGGTGGTGGCTCGCGGCTCCCGGAGGTGCAGGCGGCGTTGGCAGCCGAGGCATTCTGGAAGCCGATGCCCTTCGCCCGGCCGCCCGAGGTCATCGTCATGGCGCCGAACCTGATCGAGACCGTGATCGATGCGACGGCGTTGCTCGTGGACCAGCAGGACGTCACGCCGCTTGGGCTGGCGTACCAGGCGATCGAGCTGCAGACGTCGGAAGATGCCCTCGACGTCGCCCTGCGGCGCGTCCTGCGCGCGATGAAGGTCTGAGATGGCCGGTGTCATCTACCTCGACATCGATGACGAGATCACCTCGGCGGCGGCTCGCATCCGATCGTCGGAGGGGAGCCGGGTGGCGGTCGTGCTGCCGTACGGCTCGCGGGTGGCCACCTCGCGCATCAACTTCCGTCTCCTGGCGCGCGATGCGCTGACCAACGGCAAGCGGCTCTCGATCGTGGCGGGAGACGGCGCCACGCGGGCACTGGCCGCGTCGGCGGGCCTGCCGATCTTTGCGACCGTCGGCGAGTACGAGTCCTCATTGGACGAGGACCGCTCCGGGACCGAGGGGGAGGCCGGGCTCTTGGCCGGGGCGGTCGCTTCCGGCGTGGCGTCGGGTGCTGACGGGCCGGATGACGACGCCGCCATCGGCGATGAGGACTTCACGGACGGGACCCTGGTCAGCGAGACAGTCGCGACGCCCAGGTCGAAAGCGCGCGCGCCGGACAAGGATCGGCCCGACGCCACGCCGGACAAGGACCGGTCCTCCGCCGGCGCCGCTGCGGCCGCAGGGGCATTGGCCGCAGCGTCTGCGGCGTCTGCCGGTGCGGCGATGGCTGGCGGCGCGGCCGCGGGTGCTGGGATGGCGACCCCAGGCATGGACGCGGGTACCACCCCAGCGACCGACCGAGGACCGCGGTCGTCCGCACCGCCGAGGGGAGAACCGAAACGGGCCGGTCGGGGGCCCGCCGCGATCCCGGCGGCGCGGGTCGTCGCGGACACGCCGGCCATCGAAGGGGACCGTCCCGGGGCGATCCGGCCGGAGGCGGTCGGCCGGGCATTCCGCCCGTCCATCGGTCGTACGCCGCTCGTCATCGGGCTGGCCGTGGTCGCGCTCGCCCTCGTCGTTGGTGGCGCGGCCGCCTTCCTGTACCTCCCGACGGCGACCGCCGTCATCGCGCCCCGCGAAGGCACCATCGGCCCCGAGTCGCTGCGGATCGTCGCGAGCGTCACCGCCACGGCGCCGGATGCGGGCGCCACGCCGCCGGTCGTGCCGGCCCAGCTGGTCACGATCGATGTCGAAGCCAGCGACACGTTTCCCGCCACCGGCAAGCGGATCGAGGAGGCCAAGGCGACGGGCAGCGTCCGGTTCGACAACCTCGACCCGACCAGCTCGAACACCGTGCCGCGGGGCAGCGTCGTCAGTACGGGGTCGGGGATCCGGTTTCGCACCGACCGCGCGGTGCGTGTCCCACCTGCCGAGCTCGTCGGGCTCACGATCGTCCCCAGCCGCGCTTCCGTCACGGTCACGGCGGTGGATGCGGGCCCGGAAGGGAACGTCGAACCGCGCGCGATCACGACGGTCCCGCGCGACGAAGAGCCATTCTTCCTCAAGGTGACCAATCCTGAGGCGACGACCGGTGGCAAGCGGACCGAGTTCCCGCGGGTCCAGCAGGAGGACGTCGACGAGGCGACCGCGGCCCTGACCGACCAGCTCAGCGCGGCGTTCGACGAGCGCCTGGACGACCCGGCCCTCCCTGGCGACGCGACGACAGTATTCCCTGAGACCAAGACCCTCGGCGCCCCGGTCTACGGCGTCGACCCGGCCACGCTCGTGGGACAGGAGGTCGAATCCTTCGAGTTGTCGGCGACCGCCTCCGGGACGGTCGTGGCGGTGGACACGACGCCCGTCCAGACCGTGGCCGAGGCCCGGATCGCGTCGAGCGTCGATCCGGGCTACGAGCTGATCCCTGGCTCGGGGCAAGTGGTCCCCGCACCCGCCGAGATCTCCGGCGGCGTCATCACCTTCCCGGTCGTGGTCACGGCGCGCCAGGTCCTCGTGCTCGATTCGGATGCGATCGAGGCCGAGATCATGGGCAAGCCGCTCGCCCAGGCGCGCGAGATCCTGGCTCGGTACGGCGATGCCCAGCTCACGGTCTGGCCCGATTGGGTCGGCACCGTCCCGACGATCGAGTCACGGGTCGAGATCACGACTTCCGACCCCGCCCAGGACCAGACACCGAGCGGCGAACCCGAGGCGTCGCCGTGACCCGAGCGCTCGGCCTCGACCTCGGGGAGCGACGCATCGGCGTCGCGATCGCCGACGGCCCCGACGTCGGGGCGCGTCCGCTGACGACGCTTCGCCGCGGCCGCCACGCCGACATGGATTCGGATGCGCTTCTCGCGCTCATCGATGCCCACGAGATCACCGAGCTGGTGGTGGGGCTCCCGATCGATGCGGCCGGGCACGAGGGTCCCCAGGCCGCGCTGACCAGAGCATGGGTGGAGGACATGCGGGCCCGTTTGGGCGACCATGTCATCATCACCTTGCACGATGAGCGGCTGAGCAGCCACGTCGCCGAGACGCGCCTTGGACCGATGAAACGCGGTCGCTCGGGCGGTCCACCGTCGCGTCACCAGCGCGATGAGTACCGGGCGCGCGTCGACCGCGAAGCGGCCGCCGTCATCCTGCAAGATGCCCTCGACATGCGACATGCCGGGTCCGCGCCCGGTCCCCGACCCAGCACACCGGAGACCACCACATGACGATCCGCTCCGGCGGACGCCCGCGCGACCGGCGCCAGCCCCACGGCCGAAGGTTCGACCCCGACGCGTATGCCACCGACTACGTGCCCGAGGCCTACGAGCCGTCACGCAGAGCCGGCAATGGGAACGGCGGTGGTCGGCGCGGTGGCCGCGGCGGAAGCGGCCTGGGCGGCGTCGTCAAGTTCCTCGTGTTCACCCTGGTCCTCGCCGGCCTCGTGCTGCTCATCGGCCTGACGGCGCTGCGACCCCTGGTCAACAACGCGATCCTCACGTGGGCCGCGGACAGCCCGGCTGCGCTCAACCTGCCGTTCGTCGCCGATCTGGTGCGCGAGGATCTCGGCGAATCGCTCACGGAGCCCGTGTCCGACGACCCGGAGCAGGTCGAGTTCCTCGTCGAGGAGGGTGATACGGCCACCACCATCGCCATGCGTCTGGGCACCGGTGGCCTGATCAAGGACCCACGCGCCTTCGTGTTCATCGCCAGCGACCGTGAGCTGACCGGCGATCTCCAGCAGGGAACATTCGTGCTTCGTCGCAACATGACTCCGGAGCAGCTCGTCGTAGCGCTCCTCGCGCCGCCCGAGGTGCCCTACGTGGAGATCGCGCTGCGAACCGGCTTGCGTCTTGAGCAGATCACGGCGTTGCTCCAGACGGTGCCGGCCCTGGAGATGGACCCGCGCGAGTTCTACGAGCTGGCGAAGGAACCGCCCGCCGCCTTGCTCGCGGACTACCCGTGGCTGGAGAAGGTCCTGGAGGACGTCCCGGAGGGCACGACACCGTCGCTGGAAGGGTTCCTCTGGCCCGGGACCTATCGCGTGCTGCCCGACACCACCCCCGAAGAGCTGATCCGCCGGATGCTCGACGGCTTCATCGGCGCCGTCACGGAGGCCAAGCTGACGGTCCCGCAAGAGCGCGGCTTGTCGTTCTACGAGGTCCTGACGCTCGCCTCGATCGTCGAACGCGAAGCCAAGCTCGACGAGGAAAAGCCGCTGATCGCCGGGGTGTACCAGAACCGGTTGGATGGCATCCCGGGGATCAGGAACAAGATCTTCAATGCCGACCCGACGGTCATCTATGCCGTCGACACGATGAACCTCTCGGATCTCGAGTTCGAGACCTGGAAGGACTACCGGTTCTGGACCGTGCCCAAGGACATCGGGATGAAGGACATCGTGCTCCCGGACGAACTGCTCGGCTTCCAGACGTATACGCAGCCCGGCCTCATCCCCGCGCCGATCGACACGCCGACCCTCGCATCGATCGACGCGGCGCTGCATCCCGACACCGCCGACAAGTACATCTATTTCCTCGCGATCCCGGACGAGAGCGGGAAGCACGTCTTCGCCAAGAATCTCGACGAGCACAACGCGAACCGGCGCGAACACGGCTACACCTGATGAGGGCGACGCGGGGCGCGTCGCCCCGCCCCGAGGATTTCGCCGCGCCACCCGGCACGGCGCAGCGGGAGGCCTGGTCCGAGTCCGATCGTGTGGCGCGCCCGGCTCGACTCGGCCGCCTCCGCGCGAGGTTCGCCGACGCCGGCATCGACGCCTACTTCGGGGTCCGGCGCGAGCACATGCGCTACCTGACGGGGTTCACGCTCGCGGAGGGCGAGGAGAAGTCCGCCGGGAACTCCGGGCAGTTCCTCGTCTCGGGTGAGGAGGTCGTGATCCTCGCCGATTCGCGCTACACGATCCAGGCCCGGCGCGAGGCCCCGGACACGCGCCTGTTCGAGGCCTACGGCAACCTGCCCGAACGCTGGCTCGAGATCGTGCGGTCCGTCGGCGCTCGCCGGGTCGGCGTCGAGGCCGGGTTCGTGTCGCATGCGGCGTGGGAGCGCCTGGCCGCCGCGGCGCCGGACATCGAGCTCGTCCCGGTCGAGGGCTGGATCGAGGCCGATCGAGCGGTCAAGGAGCCCGCCGAGCTGGAACGCGTCGCGGCGGCGTGTGCGGTCGCCGACCGGGCCCTCGCGGCGCTCCTGCCGGAGATCCGTGCGGGCGTGACCGAGGCGGAGCTCGCGCTCCGGCTGGAATGGCACATGCGTACCGGTGGGGCGGAGGCGCTCGCGTTCGACGTCGCCTGCCTGTCAGGTGCGGAAGCGGCCCTGCCCCACGGTGCCCCCGGCGACCGACCGGTCCTGGACCGTTCGGTGCTCCTCTTCGACTTCGGGGCGCAGGTCGAGGGGTACCGGAGTGACATGACGCGCACGTTGTTCGTGGGCGATCCGGTGGCGCGGGATCTGGAGATCTACGAGCTCGTCGCCAGCGCCCAGGCGGCGGCGATCAGCGCGGTCGATGAGGCCGTGCGCGGAGGAGGGGAGATACCCAGCGGCCGGGCCGTGGACGCGATCGCCCGTGCGGTCATCGACAAAGGCGGACACGGCGACCACTTCGGCCACAGCACCGGGCACGGCATCGGTCTCGCCACCCACGAAGCCCCGTCACTCGGGAAGGCCGCCGCGGAGACACCCCTCCCGAGCCCGACGGTCTTCTCCGTCGAGCCCGGGGTCTATCTCGATGGCCAGATGGGCGTCCGCATCGAGGACCTCATCGCCATCGATGCTCCGGCCGGCCGCGTCGAGCGGCTGACCCGGTTCCCGAGCGAGGTCACGGTGGTCGGAGCCGGCTGACGGCCCCGACCACGCAGTCCGCTACGGCGCCGACCGTTTCGTGCGACTGGCCGGCTGTTTCGGGGCCGAGCGGTCTCCGTAGAGCGCCGCGAGCCGGCCCAACGAGTCTCGCCAGGCGGCGCGTCGTCTCGCGACATCCCCGGCATCCGCGAGCCCTTCGTGCGTGACCGTCACGGTCGCGCGGTCATCCCCGCGAGGGTCGATCGCCACGGCGACCCGCGTTCCGTCGGGGCCGGCGAACGACGTCGAGCGGCCGATGGCAAAGGTCGTCCGCCGCCTGCCGAGCGTGCCCGCTTCGATCCAGCGGCGGCGGCCTCGGGGCTCCAGGAACGCGGCCCAGACGTCCGCCGGTGGCGCGGCCACGGTCTTGGAGACGCTCACCTCGAAGCCGCGCTTGGTCTGATGCATCGCGCGCAGCCCGCGAGCCCGTTCGTAGCCGACGGTCACCGCCTGCGCCCACCAGCCGCTCACGCCCTGCTCCTCGCGGATGAACCGCGCGATGTCCGTGTGCGAGCGTTCGGCACCGCCCCAGCCGTCGAGCAGACCGAACCAGTGGTCCCAGCCCGCTCCGGTGCCGGTCGCGATGGCGGCCTCGGTCATGCCTGGATCGGCCACGCGCGGCGGAAGCGTCGGGAGGGGTGGCGGGGTGGCTGGCCCCTCGTCCGCGACGACGTGTCGCCGGGCAGCGGCATAGCGCTCGCCGGTCTTGGTCATCCGGGTGCGAACGGCGCGCTTGCGCGCCTTGTCGGTCGTCATCGTGTGCTCCTCGTTCCGACCAACGACCCCAGGACCCACGCTCCCGAGCCATCGATCGTGGCACACGGTCCGACGACCCCGAGGCGGAGCCCCTTTGCCTCCACGGGCCGGCGGCGTGGGCGCCGGGTCGGAGGTGTGGCGTGAGGAACGCCGAGTCGGATGCTAGCAGGGGATGTCGTGGATGGCGACTCCAGCGTGCGATGATGCCGGCTGCGCTTGCGTCGCGAAACGAGGGGTGAAGGCCGTGGACGTCGGGATCTTCGACTGGTTCATGCCGCTCATGGCGGCGACCCTGCTGATCCCGCTGGTCATCACGGGTCTCGTGGTCGGGCTCATCGTCTGGGCGATCCGTCGAAACAGTGCGCCCCGCGAGGATCCCGCAGTGTCGGAGCTCAAGGGCCGGCTGGCGCGCGGGGAGATCGACACGGCCGAGTACGAGGTCCGGCTGCGCTCCCTGATCCGGGATCGCGGGTGAGGTCGATGGCCGGGAGAGTGTGACGGTCATGTGGGCCGACGCCGGGGGCGGCTGATGGCGCTGCCCGAGCGGGCCGCGGCCGTCGGCTAGAATGTCGGCTCGACCCCGACCACCCCCGGCCCCGTCGCCGCGTGCCCCGGCGGTCTGACCCCAGGAGCCCACCACCACATGATCAGTACCGGCGAACTCAAGAAGGGCGTCGCCATCGAGCTCGACGGCGAGCTCTGGCAGATCCTCGACTACCACCACATCAAGATGGGCCGAGGGTCGGCGCAAGTCCGCATCACCCTGCGCAACATCAAGCGCGGCCAGACCGTGGAGCGATCGTTCCAGGCCGGGACGAAGTGGCCACGTGCGTCGATGGAGAAGCGGCCGGTCCAGTTCCTCTACCGCGACGACCGCGACTACCACTTCATGGACAACGACACGTACGACCAGTTCATCCTCACCGCCGATCAGCTGGGCGAGACGGCGCAGTACCTCAAGGACGGCATGACGCTTGATCGCACGAGCTACCAGGGCGAGACGATCGGGGTCGAGGTGCCGGTGACGGTTGATCTCGCGGTGGTCGAGACGGAACCGGGCTTCGCCGGTGACACCCAGTCCGGGGCTCGGAAGCCCGCCACGACCGAGACCGGCCTCGTCGTCCAGGTCCCGATCTTCGTCGAGCCCGGGGACACCATCCGCGTCGACACGCGGACCGGGGAGTACCAGACGCGGCTCTGATGGCGAGCGAGGATCGGGCTTCTAGTTGAGCGCGCGCGGTTCCGACCCGCCGGACTGGGCCCTGCCGGGCTGGGACGCCGTCTCGGATGCCGACGACACCCCGCCTCGGACACGTTCTGGGCGATCATCCACGCCACCGGGCGAGTCTGGCCTGAGCACGCCTGCGGGCGGTACCGCGCCCGGTACGTTCGGGCTCCGGATCCTCGCGGTCAGCGAAGTCACCCGCGCCGTTCGCGCAGCGGTCCGCCAGGATCCCCGGCTCGTCGACCTGTGGGTGGAGGGCGAGATCGGGCGGGTCACGGTGTCGTCCGCCGGCCACGCCTATTTCGCCCTCAAGGACGATCGGAACCAGCTCCAGTGCGTCTGGTTCCGCGACGACCGCGGACGGAGCGCGTTCCAGGCCCAGGCCGGGCTGCGCGTGGTGGTCCACGGCCGCATCGACCTGTACGAGCCGACCGGCGCCATGCAGCTGTACGTGGATTCGATCCAGCCGGCAGGGTTCGGGGACCTCGCGCTCAAGTTCGAGGCGCTCAAGGCCCGCCTGGCGGCGGAGGGGCTGTTCGACACGGCCCGGAAGCGCACGCTGCCCGTGCGCCCCGCGACCATCGCCGTGATCACGAGCCCGTCCGGCGCGGTCTGGCGCGACATCAGCCACGTGCTGGCCCGCCGCTGGCCGCTCGTCCGGGTCGTTCTCGTCGCGGCGCGCGTCCAGGGAGAGGGCGCTCCCGCGAGCCTCGTGACCGCGTTCCGTCGCGTGGAGCGCTACGCCGCGAACTGCCGCGAGGAGGGCCGCGACCACGACGCCCCAGCCGTGACCATCCTCGCCCGCGGCGGCGGTTCGCTGGAGGACCTGTGGGCGTTCAACGACGAGCGGGTCGTCCGAGCGGTGGTGGCGCACCCGATGCCCGTGGTCTGCGGCGTGGGCCACGAGGTGGATGTCACGCTGGCCGATTTCGCGGCCGACGTTCGCGCGCCCACGCCATCGGCCGCCGCCGAGATCGTCGTGCCCGACCGGCTCGAGATGGCCGGCGCCCTGCGTCGGGCCGCCGATCGCCTCGGTGCCGCCACGGAACGTCGTCTTGCCACGGCCGCACGCGACCTCGTCGTGGAGCGACGGGCGCTGGACCGGGTCAGCCCGGCCGCGCGTCTGGCGGCCGCCCGAGAGCAGGTCGGCCTTTTGTTCGACCGCGCCACGCGCGCCGTCGAGGCCCGCCTGGGGCGGGAGCGCTTCCGGCTGGACGCCGCGACCATCGCCCTGCCGCGCCATACCGCAGCTCGGCTGAGCGCCGCCCGGGCCGCGCTGGAGACGGCCGCCATGTCGCTGCCGCGCCAGTCGGCCACACGCGTCGCGCTCGCCCGTTCGTCGCTTGACACCGCGACCGCGGCCCTGGCCGTGCTGGGTCCTTCCGCCACGCTCGAGCGCGGCTACGCCATCGTGCGGCGGGAACCGGACGGCTCGATCGTCCGAGACCCGGGCGAGACGGCACCCGGTACCGGGCTGCGCATCCGCGTCGCGCGCGGGGAGATCGCCGCGACCGTGGACGAGGCGGACGCCACGTGATCGGCGAGCTGCTCGTCTTCGTCGGGTTCGTGGCCGTCGTCGCCATCGTCGGGGTCGTGGTCGGTATGCTGGTCGCCCCCCGCATCGGGCGCATGAGCGAGCGGGTCTCCGAACCCAAGGATGAGGATGCCGGTGACGGAACCGATTGACGCGGCGCCGCCGATCGACGATCTGACCTTCGACGACGCCCTGGCCGAGCTCCAGCGGACGATCGCCGAGCTCGAGACTGGCGGCCTCCCGCTGGAGCGCACGCTGGCACTCCACGAGCGAGGGGCGGCCCTGCTCGAGCGCTGCGAGACCCTGCTCCGGAGCGCCGAGCTCCGGATGCGCCAGCTCGTCGCCAAGCCCGGTGGCCTCGAGACGATCGACGTGACGGCCGAAGGCGGCGTCGACGAGAGCTGACGAGCTCCGGCCGATCGCGATGCGCGCGGGCGTTCCGGGGAGGACGCCGTTCCAAACGCGACGACCCATCCGTCAGGGCATGGGTCCACCCACCCGGTCGCTGAAAACCTGCTCCGTGGAGGTATCACCTATCATGCTGGCGGCCCTCGCGGGCCCTTTGGCGACCGAGCCGCAGTAGACTGCCGCGAGGGGACAGCACAGGAGCGCTCCGACTTTGTCCATCCTTTCCGAGCTTCAAGGCCCCGCCGACCTGCGCGGCCTGTCCGAGACGCAGCTGACGCAGCTGGCCGCCGAGATCCGCGACACGATCATCCGCACCGTCGCCGAGACCGGCGGTCACCTGGGTTCGTCACTGGGGGTGGTGGAGCTGACGATCGCCCTCCACCGGCTGCTCGAGTCGCCGCGCGACCGGATCGTCTGGGACACCGGCCATCAGGCGTACCCGCACAAGCTGCTGACCGGCCGTCTGGCCCGCTTCTCGTCGCTGCGCGCGCTCGACGGCGTCGGTGGCTTCCCGCGCAGGAGCGAGTCGCCCCATGACGTGTTCGACGGTGGCCACGCCGGAACCGGCCTCTCGATCGCCGAGGGCCTCGCGGAGGCACGCGACCTGCGCCATGGCATGGAACGCATCGCGGTCGTCGTCGGGGACGCGGCGTTGATGAGCGGTCTCTCGCTCGAGGCGCTCAACGACATCGGCCAGCGTCAGACCCAGATGCTGATCGTCGTCAACGACAACGAGATGTCGATCAGCCCGACCGTCGGTGCGTTCTCGAAGTACCTCTCGCAGATCAAGCTGTCGAGCGCCTGGCGCCAGAGCAAGAGCGCATACGACCGGACCGTGGAACGCGTGCCCGTCCTCGGCCCGCACATCCTCGAGCTGTCGAAGCGACTGCGGGCCTCGGTGGTCCGGTTCGCCCAGCCCGGTCAGCTGTTCGAGGACCTCGGGTTGACCTATATCGGCGTCGTTCCGGGGCACGATCTTCGGGCATTGATCGAAACGCTCGGTGCCGCGCTTTCGCTGCCGGGGCCCACGATCGTGCACGTGCGCACGCAGAAGGGCCGCGGCTTCCGGCCGGCGATCGAAGATCAGGTCAGCTTCCACGGCGCCGCACTGCCGCCCATGGCCCTCACGCCGCAGACGGACGCCTACGACGGATCGAAGGCGAAGAGCAGTGCCAAGGCGATGGTCGCGGCCCCCGCCTCGATGCCGACCGAAACGATGGCCGACGACGCGGCGGCACCGACCCCGGAGCCCGCAGCACCGAAGAAGCACCCGAATTACACGGCCGTGTTCGCGGCAGAGCTGATCGAGCTCGCCCGGACGGATCGCCGCATCGTCGGCATCACCGCGGGCATGCCGACCGGGACCGGGATGTCGAAGTTCGCCGAGGTGTTCCCGGATCGCGTGTTCGACGTCGGGATCGCCGAGCAGCACGCAGTCACGCTGGCGACCGGCCTCGCGATGGGCGGCATGCGTCCGGTCGTGGCCCTCTATTCCACGTTCCTTCAGCGCGCGTTCGACCAGACCGTCCACGACGTCTGCCAGAACGATCAGCCGGTCCTGCTCGCCGTCGATCGCTCAGGTCTCGTGGGCGAGGACGGCACGAGCCACCAGGGCATGTTCGTGTTGCCGGCCCAGCGCCAGCTGCCGAACCTCGTGATCGCCTCGCCGAAGGACGAGCAGGAGTTGCGTTCGCTCCTGCACACGGCGCTGGCCCAGGATCGGCCGTTTGCCCTGCACTACCCGCGCGATGCCGGATTCGGGCTGGCGCCGGTGGAGCCGGCGGTGCTCGCGGTCGGGCAGGCCGAGACGTTGCGTGAGGGCCGGGACCTGCTGTTCGTCGGGTTCGGGCCGATCGTGGCGCGGGTCGTGGAGGCCGCGGCGGCGCTCGAATCGGAGGGGTGGTCGATCGGTGTCATCAACGCCCGCTTCGCCAAGCCCCTCGACCGGCAGCTGATCCTGGACGCGGCGCGCGGCAAGCGACTTGTCGTGACCTTCGAGGAAAGCGTCGTGACCGGTGGCTTTGGGAGCGGCGTGCTCGAGCTGTTCGAGGAGGCACGCCTGGCCGATCCGTCGTACCGCGACGTGCCGGTGCGGGTCGTCGGGATCCCGGGCGACCGGTTCGTCGATCACGGGTCCGTGGCGGATCTCCGTCGCCTGCTCCGCCTCGATGCCCCGGGTCTCGCCGACCAGGTGCGCGAGGCGCTGGCGGCGATGCAGGCGACGCCGGGACGCTCCGGCTCCGAGGTCGCCACCAGCTGACCCGCGCGACCCGTCGTTGAGCCCCGGGAGAGCGGGCTGTGCCACGATACGGGCGTGACCCCGGATCCCGTCGCCAGACCCAAGCGCCGGAGCGCGCGCGTCCGGCTCGATCAGCTGCTGGTCGAGCGCGGGCTGGTGGAGACGCGCAGCCGCGCGCAGGCGCTCGTGCTGGCGGGCAAGGTCCGGGTCGGGGACGGTGACGGGGCGCGCCTCGATCACAAGCCCGGCGACGCGCTCGACCCCGCGACCGCGATCGAGGTGGCCCAGCCGGATCCGTACGTCAGCCGTGGCGGGCACAAGCTGGCAGCCGCGCTCGACGCGTTCGGGATCGACCCGACCGGGCTGACCGTCCTGGACGTGGGGGCTTCGACGGGCGGGTTCACGGACGTCCTGATCCAGCGCGGCGCGCGGCACGTGTACGCGCTCGATGTCGGTCGTGGCCAGCTCGCCGAGCGGCTCCGTCGCGACCCACGGGTCACTTCGATGGAGCGAACGAACGCACGGACCCTGACCGGCGCGACGTTCCGGGAGCCGATGGATCTCGCGGTCGTCGACGTCTCGTTCATCTCCCTCGACAAGGTGCTCGGGCCGGTGGTCAGCACGCTTGCTCCGCAAGCGCCGATCGTGGCCCTGGTCAAGCCGCAGTTCGAGGCGGGCAAGGGCCGGACGGACCACGGCGTCGTGCGCGATCCGGAGATCCACCGCGAGGTAATCGAGCGGATCGTCGCCGTGGCGGCGGAACACGGCCTCGGCACGCGCGCGGTCATCGCCTCACCGATCCTCGGTCCCCAGGGCAATCGCGAGTTCCTCATCCACCTTGCGCCCGGCCCCGGCTGCGCCGAGATCGGCGAGCGGATCGCCGAGGTCACGACTCCATGACCGTCGCGCGCATCGGGTTCGCCTACAACCCGACCCAGGAGCCGACCGCGGAGCTTGCCGCGCGAGCTGCGGGTTGGTGCCAGATGCGAGGGATCGGGGAGTGGCAGTGCCCAGCCGGCGACACCGAACGACTCCTGCGCGAGCTGCCGACGACCGACGCGCTCATCGTGCTCGGTGGCGACGGCACGTTCCTCCGGGCGGCGCGCGCCGTGGCGGAGGTGGACGTCCCCATCCTCGGGATCAACCTCGGCAAGGTTGGCTTCCTTTCGAAGGCCGAGGCCAGCGACCTCGAGACCGTGCTCCAACGGATCGCTGCCGGCGAGTTCACCTTCGACGAACGCATGGTCATCGAAGGCCGCATCCTGCGTGCCTCAGGCGGCGGGGCAGGGGACGCCGACCGGCACATGGCCCTCAACGACATCGTCATCGCCCGGGGATCGCTGGCCCGGGTGTGCCGGCTCGACGTCTCCATCGACGACACGCATCTCGCGACCTTCATCGCGGACGGCCTCATCGTCGCGAGCCCGACGGGCTCCACCGGGTATTCGTTCTCGGCCGGCGGTCCGATCCTGGACCCGGTCAGCCGGAACCTCATCGTCACCCCGATCGCCGCCTACCTGTCGGCCTTCCGCTCCGTCGTCGTCGGCCCCGAGCAGGTCGTCCGCTGCCGCGTCGTCGACGCGCACGAGGCGCTGGTGTCGGTCGACGGTCGCGAGGACCTGCAGATCGCCGTCGGGGACGTGGTCGAGGTGCGGGCGCTGGAACGACCGGTCCGCCTCCTGCACCCGCGCGGCGCCCTCTCGTTCTGGGACCTGCTACGCCACAAGGTGGAGCTGCTGCCGTCGTGAGCGACGACACCGCGACCCCGGGGCGCCTCCTGGAGCTGACGGTCTCCGACCTCGCGCTCATCGACCGATTGCGCCTCGCCTTCGACGCCGGTCTCAACGTCATCACGGGCGAGACGGGGGCCGGCAAGAGCCTGCTGATCGACGCGCTCGGGCTGGCCATGGGGGCCCGCGCGGATACCGGCTTGGTGCGTCACGGCGCCGAGGCCGCGCGGGTCGAGGCCCTGTTCGATCGCATGCCCGAGCCCTTGATCGCGGTCCGGGAGGTCGCGGCGAGCGGCCGGTCCACGGCGCGCCTCGACGACGCCACGGTGACGGCGGCCCGCCTGGCCGACGAGGTCGGCGCCATGGTCGAGGTGCATGGCCAGAACGACCAGGGACGTTTGCTCGACGAGCGCTGGCAGCGCGATCTGCTCGACGGCTTCGGTGGCCACGGCGAGCTGCGCGCGACGATGGCGGGTGCCGTGGAGCGCTGGCGCGAGAACCGGGCCGCGCTCGACGCGGCCGCGCTGGATCCGCGAGAGGTTGCCCGCCGCCTGGACCTGCTCGAACACGAGGCGGCCGAGATCGCGGGCGCGCACCTCCGACCTGGCGAGGCGGACGAGATCCGCGGCCGTCTGACGGCGGCGCAGCATGGCGAGGCGATCGCCCGGGGCGCCGCGTCCCTGCGCGAAGCGCTCACCCAGGAGGGAGCCGGCGCCCGAGACACCGCAGCGGTCGCCCTGCAGGAGGCCCGCGGACTGGCCCGACTCGATCCGCGCTTCGAACCGCTCGCCGAACGACTGGCCGGCCTGGAGGCGGAGCTGACCGACGTCGCCGAGGAGGCGCGCCGCCTGTCCGAGAGCGTGGACCACGATCCGCGCGCAGTCGCCGAACTCGATGCTCGGCTTGGGGTCATCCACGGGCTCCTTCGACGGTACGGCGACGACGAGGCGGCGGTCATCGCGCACGGCGAACAAGCCTCCCTCGAAGCGGATCGCCTGCGCGGCCTCGACGAAGAGCGCGCGCGCCGCCAGCGAGAGGATGCCGAGCGGCTGGCCGAGGTCGCGGCGGCCGCGACGGCGCTGTCGGCGGCTCGTCGGGGCACGGCGACGGGCCTCGGGTCGGCGGTGGGGGAGGTCCTCGAGGAGCTGGGTTTCCCGGCCGACGTCTTCGAAGTGGCGGTCGGGCGCCGTACGGCGGGCGCCGGCGAGGCGGCGGTCGAGGTCGATGGCGACGCCGTCGCCTTCGATGCGGCCGGCGTCGACCAAGTGGTCTATCGCCTCGCCCCGAACCCGGGTGAGCCGGCGCGGCCACTCGCGAAGATCGCGTCGGGCGGCGAGCTGTCCCGGGTCGCCCTCGCCATCAAGCGGATCCTGGCCGAAGCCGACGCGACGCCCACGCTGGTCTTCGACGAGGTGGACAGCGGCATCGGCGGACGCAGCGCCGACCCGATCGGCAGGAGCCTGTGGGGTCTGGCTCGCCGACACCAGGTCCTGTGCGTCACCCATCTGCCCCAGATCGCGGCCCACGCCGACGCGCACTACCGCATCGCCAAGCGCGAGCGCGATGGCCGCACCGTCACCGAGGTGGAGCGTCTCGATCGCGAGGGACGGATCGTCGAGCTCGCGGCGATGCTCGGTGGCGGTCCGGGCGATCCGGCGGCCCTGGCGTCGGCGCGAGAGCTGCTCGACCGGGCCGACGCCTGGCGGGGCGGGGGAGCGGCCGTCGGCTCGGCAGGGGCCGACCGGCCGGCGTGACGACCGTCTCCCTCGAGCGGGTCGTCGAGGACTACCTCGCGTACCTTCACGTCGAGCGGGGCCTCGCGCCCGCCACGATCCGCGCCTACCGCGGCGATCTCACGGACTTCGGGGGGTCGCTGGGCGAGGACGGTGCGTGGGCCCGTTCGCCCGACCCGGCCGTGCGCTATCTCGCGGCCCGAACCCAGCGCGGACGCCGCGGCGATACGGGCCTCGCCCCCACGAGCCTGCGGCGGCGGGCGGCCGCGCTCAAGGGCTTCTACCAATTCGCGTTCGGCGAGGGCCTGATCGACGTAGACGTGGCGACCCACCTGGACCTGCCCCGCCAGAGCCGACGCTTGCCCGATACGCTCGATGTCGGCGAGGTGGAGCGCCTGCTCGAGGCTGCGTCCGAGCGCGGCGTGCGCGACCGGGCGCTGCTCGAGCTGCTGTACGCGGCAGGCCTGCGGGTGAGCGAGGCCGTCGGCCTCGATCGCGAGGACCTGTCGCTCGAGGGGGCGTTCGTGCGCGTCATCGGCAAGGGCGACAAGGAGCGCCTCGTCCCCATCGGCGAGATCGCCCTGGACTGGCTCATCGTTTGGATCGATGGACCGCGGCCCGCGCTCCTCGCCCACAGTCACGTGTCGCCGGTCCGCGGCGGACCGTTGTTCCTCGGGGATCGCGGGGCGCGGCTCGCGCGGCAGGCGGCCTGGGCGGCCGTGACGTCGGCGGCCAGGCGGGCCGGCCTCGGCGGCCGGGTGAGCCCGCACACGCTCCGGCACTCGTTCGCGACGCACCTGCTCGAGGGTGGGGCCGACCTGCGGGTCGTCCAGGAGTTGCTCGGTCATGCGAGTATCTCCACGACCCAGCTGTACACGCATCTGACCGGGGAGCGGATCCGGGATGTCTATCGCCGGGCCCATCCGCGGGCCTGATCGCCAGGAGGGACACGGGGCATGAGCTACGCCGACGGACTGCTCTCGACCGGGGAGCGGATCGCCCACCGCGAGAAACAGCACTGGTTCGTGTTCGTGTGGGGCGCGAAGATCGCGGTCGGCGCCATCATCCTGGGCTTCGTCCTGCTGGTCCTGAGCCAGAACGTCGGGCCTGACCAGCGAGGGATCGTCGGCATCGGCGTCGCGGCCCTGGTCATCGGCGGACTTGGCGTGCTCGGCTGGCACATCCTCCGCTACCTCAACCAGGAGTACGTGCTGACGAACCGGCGCGTCCTGCAGGTCGCCGGCGTGCTCAACAAGACCTCCACGGACAGCTCGCTCGAGAAGATCAACGACGCGCGGCTCTCGCAGTCCGTGTTCGGGCGGATGTTCGGCTTCGGCGATCTCGACATCCTCACCGCCGCGGAGACTGGCGTCGAGCGCTTCCGCATGATCCGTAACCCGGTCGGGTTCAAGAAGGCCATGCTCGACGCCAAGCACGAGTACGAGCGCGATGTGGCGGGCACCGGGTACGCCCCGAGCCCGCCGCTGCGTACCGAGGCACCGCGGCCGGTCGCTGCGCCGGCGGCGCGCGCCGCCACCGACGGGGACGAGACCGTGTCGGCCGACACGCCCGGCCGGCCGCCGAACGCGGCCCTGAGCTCGGACGAGCTGACCAGGACACTCTCGAGCCTGGCCGACCTGCGCGACCGGGGCGCGATCAGCCCCGAGGAGTACGACCGCAAGAAGGCGGACCTGCTCAGCCGGTTGTAGGTCCGGGTCGGAGCTCGAGGGCCAGCGCGGCTACGATACGCGCGACTCGTACCGAAAGGATCCTGTGCCCGACGACCTCCTACCGATCGCCATCGCGGTCGCGATCATGCTCCTGGTCGGCTTCCCGGTCCATGAGTTCGCCCACGCACTGGCGGCGTACCGCCTCGGTGACGGCACCGCGAAGTTGCTCGGTCGCCTGACGCTCAACCCGATCGTCCATTTCGATCCGCTCGGCGGGATCCTGCTCGCGGTCACGTTCCTGGGATCTGGCGGGAGCTTCGGCTTCGGCTGGGCCAAGCCCACCCCGGTCAACCCATCGAACCTCTCGGGTGGCCGGCGGGGCGAGGCACTGGTCGCCGCCGCGGGCCCGCTCTCGAACCTCATCCTGGCCGCGGCCGCGGCGTTGCCGCTCCGCTACCTGATCGAGAATCCGACGCTCTGGGATTCCATCCCGAGCTTCATCTTCGAGGTGGACAGCCAGGGATTCATCGGCGGGGCCCTCCCGATCTTCGTCTTGATCAACCTGGTCCTGATGATCTTCAACCTGATCCCGATCCCGCCGCTCGATGGCTCGAAGGTGCTGTTCGCCTTCATGCCGCCGCGCATGGCCTGGCAGTGGCGACCGGTCCTGGAGCAGTACGGTTTCATCCTGTTGCTGCTGCTGTTCTTCATCCCGCCCGGCGCCTCCATCGGTGGGCAGATCATCGGGCCGATCCTGGATGGGCTCTTTGGGCTCCTGGTGGGGCTCTAGGTCGCGCCAGTTCCGTGCGCACGTGCGGGCCTCGGTCGGGCCGGCGGAACGCGCGGGACTGGAGACCTGGCTCACCGATCCACAGCTCGCGCTGTTCGACGGCATGCACGTCGCCGATCGGCGGCACGGGCTGGACGTCGTGGCGACGCTCCGGGCGGACGGCCTGACCGACCCGGAAGTCTTGCTCGCCGGCCTGCTGCACGATGCCGGCAAGGGGCTGACCGGGGTGTGGCCGCGCGTGGTGTACGCCCTCGGCCAGCGATACGGAGGCTGGATCCCGCGGGTCGCCGGGGTGCTGCCGCCGGCACGCGCCGCCCAGGCCCGGCTGCGCGCCCACGCCGAGGTCTCCGCCTCGCTGGCGAGCGCGGCCGGTTGCTCGCCGCGGACGGTCGAGCTGATCCGGCACCAGGATGCGCCGGTCGATCCTGAGGCGGGCCGCCTCCTCCAGCTCGCGGACGAGGCCAACTGATGTCGGGGGCCAGCGGCCCGGGCGTCCCCGTGATGGCGCCGACCCCTGCGCCGGCGCGCGGCACCCCGGCTGTCAGCTTCGGCGACGGTCGCCGGCCGGAGACCGCCACCCAGGTCCAGATCGCGGAATTCGATGGGCCGCTTGCCCTCCTGCTGTCGCTGATCGAGGCCCGTCAGCTCGATGTCCTGACCGTCCCGCTCGGCGGTCTCGCGGACGCCTACCTGGACGCGCTCGCGGGGCTCGAATCGGACCGGCTCGGGAACGTGAGCTCGTTCGTCGCGGTCGCCTCGCAGCTGATCCTCATCAAGAGCCGCGCCATGCTCCCCCGACAGACGGCGGCCGACCCCACCGCGATCGCCGACGAGGGCCCCGATCCCGAGGCCGAGCTTCGCGCCCGGCTCATCCTCTACCGCGCGTACCGCGATGCCGGGCAGCGCCTCGCCGATGGCGCGCTCCTGCGGATCGGCCTGTTTCGCCGGGAGCCAGGAGCAGCGCGCGCCGCCGGTCTGGCCGGAGCACGGCCCGCGGATGCGCCGCCGCTCGATCCGGCCCGGCTGGTGAGCGCCGTGTCGCATCTCGCCGCGATCGTGCTGCCCCTAGCGCCGCCGGCCGAGGTCATGCAGCGCGTGGTCACCCTCACGGAGCGGGCGACCATCATCCGCGCCGCCCTCCGTGGCGCACCGTCCGTGGTCCTTCAGGAGCTGCTCGCCGGCGTCCGCGACCGCGTGGTGATCGCCGTCACGTTCCTGGCCATGCTCGAGCTGATGAAGCGGCGCGAGATCGTGGTGGAGCAAGCCGAGCCGTGGGGCCCGATCGTGGCCCGCGCGACGACGGCCGAGGAGCGCGCCGCTGCCGGTCTCGCGCCGACGCCCGATACCGAGGATGCGCCCCTCGACGAGACCCTGGAGTCGTTCGCGTGACCGACGAGGCGTTCGAGCTGGCCGCCACCGATCCCATCGACCCCGCGCGTGTCGATGGCGCGCCGACGGACGACGAGCGCCCGCCGATCGAGCTCACGGAGTCCGCGCTGGAAGCACTGCTCTTCGTGGCCGAACGCCCATTGAGCCGCCGGGAGATCGCCGCGCTCGCCGGCACCGACCGCGCCACGGTGGATGAACGCCTCGGCGACCTCGAGGTCTCACTGCGCGACCGCGGCGTGCGCCTCCTGATCGACGGCGACCGCGTCGAGCTGGCGACGGCCGCCGAAGCAGGTGCGCTCGTCGCCCGCTACGTGGGCGCGGATGCCGTCCGCCTCTCCCCGGCGTCGCTCGAGACGTTGGCCATCGTGGCGTACCGGCAGCCGGTCACGAAGGCCGCCATCGAGCGGATCCGCGGCGTGGATTCGGACTACACCGTGCGGACGCTGCTGCATCGCCGCCTCCTGGTGGAGCTCGGCCGGTCCGCGGCGCCAGGTCGACCATTCCTGTACGGCACCGGCTTCGAGTTCCTCGAGCGGTTCGGGCTCACGAGCCTGGAAGAGCTGCCCCCGCTCGATGGCGACGTCGCGGCGCGCCTCGCGGAGGAGGGCGGCGAGCCGATGACCGAACCGCTGTTCGATCGGGCGGCGGCCGCCGGCGCGGCGGACCCCACGGACCAGACTGGCAGCGACGATGCGGCCGGAGCGCCGGTCGGCAGGGAAGACCACCGAGCCGACCCCTGATGGCCACCGAGCGGCTTCAGAAGGTCCTTGCCGCGGCCGGCGTGGCGTCGCGCCGCGCGGCCGAATCGATGATCGCCGCCGGTCGGGTCACGGTCGACGGAAAGCGGGCGACCGTGGGCTCCCAGGTCGACCCGGATCGCGTCGTCATCGCCGTCGATGGCCACATCATCGGCAGCGCCGCGGCGATGACCCATCTGCTGCTGCACAAGCCGGCCGGGGTCACCTCCACGACCCAGGACCGCCACGCCGCCCAGACCGTCCTCGAATTCATCCCGACCGCCCTCGTGCCCGACGGCGCGAGGCTCTATCCCGTGGGCCGCCTCGACCAGGACTCGGAGGGGATGCTACTGCTGACCAACGACGGCGAATGGGCCGACAAGGTGCTCCATCCCCGTCACGGGGTGGAGCGCGAGTACGCGATCGGGCTCGCGGCGCCGCTGGACCGCCAGCAGGCCGATGCCCTCCAGGCCGGGATCCAGCTGACCGAAGGACTCGCCACGCTGGGTGCGCTCCGACCCATGACCGCGATCGAGGCCCAGCGACTGGCGGAGCTCCTCCGACCGACGCCGTCGCCGGACCTCACCTGGTACCGCGCGACCCTCACCCAGGGCTGGAAGCGACAGCTGCGACGGATGTTCGGCGCCGTCGAGGCGCCGATCCAGCGCCTGGTGCGCGTCCGGATCGGACCGGTCCGCATCGACGGACTGCGCAGCGGGGTCGTCCGCCAGCTCAAGGCGCCCGAGATCCGCGGGCTCGGCGCCGGCGCAGGCAAGTCCCGCCCTCCCGGCGGCGGACGGTCACGGCCACCGACCACGGAGCGCTCGGGGTCTCCGGCGCGCGAAGCCCGCTGATGGGCTTCCTCCGACGACTCCTCGGGGGCGACGACGTCCCCGCTTGGTCGCGGGAGGACGGCAGGAAGCTCGCGGTCGATCCGCGGGACGAATTCGTGGCCCTGCTGGAGAGCGTGCTGGCCGGGTCGGAAGGCGAGTGACCGGTATCCTGCGCCCCATGGGACGCCTGGTCGTGGCCCTGGACGGGCCTGGCTCGTCGGGCAAGAGCAGCGTGGGAGCGGCGGCTGCCCGGGAGGTCGGCTACCGCTTCTGCGATACCGGCCTCCTCTACCGCGCTGTCACCTGGCTCGCCGAGTCCCGCGGCGTCTCGGTGGACGACCCCGAGGGCCTCGTGGGGTTGGTGGACGAGGTGCAGCTCGCGAGCGACCCGGACGGGCGCCTGGCCGGCGTGCTCGTCGACGGGATCGATCACACGGCGGATGTCCGCGCGCCAGCGGTCGATTCGGCGGTCTCCGCCGTCTCCGCGGTCCCCGAGGTGCGGTCGGCGCTCCTGCAGCGCCAGCGCGACCTCGCCGCCGGTGGCGGGATCGTGATGGCCGGTCGCGACATCGGCACCGTGGTCCTGCCCGACGCCGACCTCAAGGTCTACCTGGACGCGTCGGTGACGGAGCGAGCCCGGCGCCGGGCCGAGGAACGAGGCCTCGACCCCGATAGCGCGGCCGCCGCCGCGATCCTCGAGGCGTTGCGCCGGCGCGATCACCTGGACGCCACGCGCCAGGTGGCGCCGCTCCGGATCGCGACGGACGCCCGGATCATCACGACCGACGGCAACGAGTTCGAGGAGACCGTTACGGCGGTGGTCGGGGCGATCCGGGACGCCGAGGCACGGCACTCCCCGACGGCACAAGCCACGAACGACGGGCCGTGACCGGTCCGCCCGATCCCAAACCCGTCGGCCCGACCCCGCTCGACAGCTCCATCACGCCGCTGATCGCGACGCTGACGTTCGGCGGGCGGCTGTTCGGGCGGGCGATGACGCGCCTGTCGGTCGAGGGCGCGCTCGATGAGATCCCGCGCGACGGTCCCGTCATCATCGCCGCGAACCACGCCTCCAACCTCGATGCCGTCGTGCTGGGCTCGTGGCTCATCCCGAAGATCGGTCGGCGCCTCCAGTGGCTGGGCAAGAAGGAGCTCTTCGCGTGGCCAGTCGTGG
Source organism: uncultured Chloroflexia bacterium (assembly GCA_963828165.1). Taxonomy (GTDB): domain Bacteria; phylum Chloroflexota; class Limnocylindria; order Limnocylindrales; family CSP1-4; genus SPCO01. The sequence continues at coordinate 113,766 of CAWHDR010000005.1, read as the reverse complement.
GGTATCTCGCGCGTCACGGCGGCGTGCACCCGGTCGACCGCTCGCGGGCGGACGTCGACGCGTATCGGCTGGCCAAGCGGATCCTCGACGAGGGCCACGTCCTGTTCGTCTTCCCCGAAGGCACACGCAGCCCCGACGGAGCGCTGCAGGAGGGCCGTGACGGGGTCGCGTCGCTGGCCCTGCGGACGGGGGCGCCGATCGTCCCGGTCGGGATCGCGGGTTCCGACCGCGTGTGGCCGCGCGGCCGGCTGCTGCCGCACCCCGGCGGCCGGGTCACCGTGCGCGTCGGTTCCCCGTTCCGCCTCGCCGACGTGCTACCGCCCGATGTCGCGAAAGCGGAGGCCAAGGCTCAGGCGACGGACCTCATCATGCGTCGGATCGCTGCCCTGCTCCCCGGGCGCCAACAAGGCGTTTATCGGGTCTGAGGGGGCCCCGTGCGATAATCGACACGTGGGAATTGTTCAGGAAGTCCGGATCGCGAAGCGCACCGGGTTTTGTTATGGCGTACGAGAAGCGATCGACAAGGCCAAGGAGGCGTCGGCCGCCGGCAAGGCGACGCACACCCTCGGCCAGGTCGTCCATAACGAGGGCGTCGTCCGCGACCTGCAGGATCTGGGCATCCAGACCGTAGAGACCCTCGACGACGTCGACCACGGCGCGGCGGTCGTCATCCGGGCCCACGGTGTGCGCCCGGACGTCATGGAGCGCGCCGAAACGCGCGGTCTCGAGGTCATCGACGGCACCTGCACCTGGGTCATCCAGGAGCACCGCGAGCTCACGAAGCTCGTCGAGGAGGGCTACACGATCGTCCTCCTCGGGACCCCCAAGCACGCCGAGGTCGTGGGCATGCTCGGCTTCGCCCCCGATGCGATCGTCGTGGACGAGGAAGAGGAATGGGAGGCCGCCATCCCGCGCAAGAAGCGGATGGCACTCATCAGCCAGTCGACCCAGCCGCCCTGGAAGTTCGAGAAGCTCGCCGCGTTCATGGTCGGGCGTGCCCACGAGCTCAAGATCGTCAACACGGTCTGTCCGGTCACGATCCGTCGCCAGCAGGACACGATGGAGGCGGCCAAGGACGTCGACCTGATGGTGGTCGTCGGCGGCCGCTCCAGCGCGAATACCAAGGAGCTGACCCGGCTGTGCGAGATCGCGGGCACGCCCGCCATCCAGGTCGAAGGGGTCCGTGATCTGACCGACCCCGAGGTCTTTGCCACGGCGCGTGTCGTCGGGGTGACCGGCGGCACGTCGACGCCGATCGAGGACCTGCGCGACGTGGCCCAGCACATCCTCGAGATCGCGGGCACGCCCGACGTGCAGGCGCGAGCCTCGGAGCTTGCCGGGGCCGCCCTGGCCGTGGCCGCGACGCCGGCCGGCCGAACCACCTCCCTCCCGAGCACCGCGCGACCGACCTCCGGCGCCGCCTGACGGTGAATCCTCGGACCGATGGCTAGCATGGCGTCGCCTCGGGCCTCGGAGCGCTGCGCGTCAGTATCGTGACGCGCCGTACACCGACGCCCGCCGCGTCGACACGGCTCGGCGGGGCGCTCCCGGTCGTCGCCATCGTCGGACGTCCCAACGTCGGCAAGAGCACGCTCTTCAACCGCGTCCTCGGATCGCGGACGGCGATCGTCGAAGACCGCGCCCGGACCACGCGCGACCGGCTCTACGGAGACACCGAGTGGAACGGTCGCCGGTTCGTGCTCGTCGACACCGGCGGCCTCGAGCTCGACCCGAACGACCCGATCGAGGCGCGCGTCCAGGAGCAGGCCCGCCTCGCCATCGCCGAGGCCGACGTCATCGTCTTCGTCGTCGACGCCGTGACCGGGCTGACCCCCGCCGACAGCGAGGCGGCGGAGCTGCTGCGCCGGGCGCCAGCCCCGGTCCTCGTCGCGGTCAACAAGGCGGACAACGAGAAGCGCGAGCTCGAAGGGATGGAGTTCTACGCGCTCGGCTGGGAGGAGACCTATCCGATCTCGGCCTCGCACGGGCGCGGCACGGGCGACCTGCTCGACGCGATCGTCTGGGCCCTGCCCCCGGAAACGCCGCAGGAGACGGCGCGCAAGGAGCGCGAGGCCGAGGCTGAAGCGTGGTCGGACGAGGTCGCGGCGGGACGGCTGGAGCCGTTCGTGGTGGACCAGCCCGAGGAGGGCGATCGGGCGGATGGCGATGAGGGCGCCGAGGGCGCCGAGGGCGCCGAAGGCGAGGAGTCCGAGTCCGCCGAGGCGGCGCGCTGGGATGCGGCCATCGCCGCCGAGGCCGATACCGGCCCCGCCTCGATCGCCTTCGTCGGACGGCCGAACGTCGGCAAGTCGAGCCTGCTCAACGCCCTGCTTGGCGAGGAGCGGGCGATCGTCTCGGAGACACCCGGGACGACCCGCGACGCCATCGACACCAGGCTCGCCTGGGGCCGGAGCGAGATCATCCTCATCGATACGGCCGGCATCAAGCGGCGCGGCAAGGTCGCCTCCGGTCCCGCCGCCGAGCGCTACTCGACGCTGCGCGCGCTGAGCGCCCTGTCGCGCGCCGATGTCGCGGTCCTGGTCGTGGACGCCGTCGAGGGGCTGACCGCACAGGACGCACACGTGGCGGGCTATGCGGTGGAGGAGGGAAAGGGCCTGGTCGTGGCGGTCAACAAATGGGACCTCGTGGCGGACAAGACCGACCGGACCTTCGACCAGTACATCGAGTGGATTCGCAACGAGGTGCCGTTCCTCGACTTCGCCCCGATCGTGTCGATCAGCGCCAAGACCGGCCAGCGCGTGGGGCGTGTCCTCGAGGCCGCGGTCGATATCTGGGCCGAGCGTCGCCGGCGCATCCCGACCGGCGAGCTGAACCGGGTCCTGATGGCCGCGCTCGAGCGCACGCCGCCCCCGCCGGTCCGCGGCCGGCGCCCGAAGATCTTCTACGCGACCCAGGCGGCGATCGGCCCGCCCACGTTCGTGTTCTTCGCCTCGGATGCGTCGCTGATCCACTTCTCGTACCGGCGCTATCTGGAGAACCGGCTGCGCGAGACATTCGGGTTCGACGGCACGCCCATCCGTCTCGTGTTCCGCGACCGGGCATCGGTGAAGCTGCCACGCCGCAAGAAGAGCCGGTCGGCGCAGGTCAAGCCCGTTCGACGGCCGAGCGCCGCCAAGACCCGCCGGTCGCGCTGATGTCGGGTCCGCGTGTCGCGGTCGTGGGGGCCGGTGCCTGGGGCACGACCCTCGCGGCGATCGTCGCGAAGCGCGAGCCGGTCCTCCTCGTATGCCACCGCCCGGAGCTGGCGGACGAGATCAATCGGACCCAACGCAACGACCGGCGGCTGCCCGACGTGGAGCTCCCGAACACACTCGTCGCGTCGGCGGAACCGGCGGACCTCGCGACCGCCGTCGACCTGGTGCTCTTCGCCACGCCATCGCCGCACCTGCGCGACATCGGGGCGAAGATGGGACCCCACATCCGGACGAGCGCGGACGTGCTGTCGGTCGTCAAGGGGCTCGAGAGCGGCACGCTGCTCCGCATGAGCGAGGTCATCGCCGAGGCCAGCGGGATCGCGCCGGCTCGGGTGGCCGCCCTGTCGGGCCCGAACCTCGCCGCGGAGATCGCCCGGGGCCTGCCCGCGTCGGCGGTCGTCGCTGCCGATGACATCGAGCTCGCGACCCGCATCGCCGAGCGGCTGGGCCGGCGCGAGTTCCGGCTGTACGTGAACCGGGACATCCTGGGTGTCGAGCTGTGCGGGGCCCTCAAGAACATCGTGGCGATCGCGGCGGGCGCCGCCGACGGCCTGGGATTCGGTGACAACGGCAAGGCCGGGTTGATGACCCGAGGCCTGGCCGAGATGATGCGTCTGGGCTCGGCCGCCGGAGCCAACCCACTCACGTTCGCGGGGCTCGCGGGGATCGGCGACGTCATCGCCACGTGTGGGTCGACGCTCTCGCGCAATCACCGTCTGGGCGAGGAGCTGGCGCGAGGCCGTCCCTGGTCCGAGATCGAGGCCACGCTGCCGGGCACGGCCGAAGGCGCCTACACCGTCGAAGCGGCGCTCGCCCTGGCCGAGCGCCTGGGGGTCGAGATGCCGATCGCGCAGGAAGTCCATGCGGCGCTGTTCGAGGGAAAGAGCGTCCAGCGCTGCCTGATCGACCTGCTGGCGCGAGAATCCAAGGACGAGCTGGGCGGGCTGGGTTAGCGCGGCACAGTGCTAGACTGCGGGCTTCGTCGGGGCGTGGCGCAGTCTGGTAGCGCACCAGTCTGGGGGACTGGTGGTCGTCGGTTCAAATCCGGCCGCCCCGACCAATTCCCCCGCACAAAAGCACGAGCCAAGGGGTTCGTGCGGTAAATCGTGGTACCACGTGGTACCAACAGGCGTACGCCTGGAGCGAACGGCGGATGCGTCTTGAGTTGCTCGCTCAGGCGTTCGCGCTGCCGCTGGAGCTTTCGCCGCTCGTCGACCCCTCGACGGCGCTCGTGGACGCCATGCAGGACGGCAGGCTCGAGGGCATCGTCCTCAAGGATCGGACCTCGACGTACCGGGATGGCTCCCGTGCGGGCTGGACGAAGGTGAAGGACCGCTCCTGGTACGAGCGCGAGGCGTGGCGCTTCGACCGGCGGTAGGTGAGGTCTGACGCCCGGAGCGGCGCGACAGCCTTCCGGGCGTTCCCATGCGCTGTCGAAGGGCGAGAAGATTCAATGAAGGCCGATCGAACTTTGAAGGTCCGACGGGTGCCAGAGGCCCATACCCTACGAAGGCGTCGGACGCACCGTCGCCACGTTGGGGATGAGGGACGTGGACACCGAACTCGTGAAGCAGGCGCAGCACGGCGACCGGGAAGCCTTCGGGCTCCTCGCCGCCGAGCTCGCCACGCGGTTCCTCGCCCTGTCGCACAGGATCCTGCGCGACATCGATCTCGCCGAGGATGCGACGCAGCAGGCGCTGGTCGCGATCTGGCGGGACCTTCCCCAACTTCGCGATCCGGCGCGCTTTGACGCTTGGTCGTACCGGCTTCTTGTGCGTGCCTGTTACACGGAGGGACGCCGGTCGCGCGCCTGGTCACCGAACCTGCGGATCCTGCCGGCTGACGAGCCGTCGGTGTCCGGGGGGTTCGACGCGATCATCCAGCGAGACCAGCTCGAGACGGCCATCCGACGCCTGTCGGTCGACCACCGGACCGTGCTGGTGCTGCATCACTACGCCGACCTTCGCGTCGAACGGGTGGCACAGATCCTGGAGATCCCGGTCGGCACCGTCCACTCCCGACTTCATCACGCGATGCGCGCCATGCGGGCGGCACTCGATGCCGACGCGCGTCCGGCGGCAGCGGAGGCAATCCGATGACCACTGAACGCGACCCCGCCACGCGCATCGTCCTGTCGTGGCTTCGCGAGGAAACGCACGAGGACGCCGAGCGCGTGCTCCTGCGCGCCCTCGACGAGGTGGACACGACGCCACAGCGCCGGTCCTGGTGGCTGGCGTGGAGGACAGACCCTATGAGTACCTACGCGAAACTGCTCGCCGCCGCCGCTGCGGTCCTCGTCGTCGCGGTGGTCGGCTACAACTTCCTTCCGGGTCGGGGCGGAGTCGGCGGGCAGCCGACGATCGCGCCATCGCCATCGCCGAGCCAGGGGCTGCTCGCCCGCGGCACCTTCACGGCTCAGGTGGGCGGCGGCTACACCGTCGATCTCGATGCGACCGGTGGGGCCTCCAGCGTGACCGGGAGCATGATCGTGTCCCAAAGAACCAAGGGCGGCTACACCGTCGATCTCGAGTGCGAGCGGACCATCGATGGCTTGCTCTGGATCGGCGGTGACGTTACGGAGTCTACGAACAGCGACGCACCGGCGGGCACGCGGGCCGCCATCGTTCTCAAGCCTGGATCCCCGGTGGAGGCGATCTTCGCGTGGCAGATGAACGACCCGCGGTCGGCCAGCTGCCAGGCGTTCTTCGACGACATGATCGCGCTCTCGGGGACGGAAGAAATCCGAGCAGCGATGGAACCGATCACGGGAACCGTCGAGCTTGGTCCGTAGCGATCGTGGGCGATCCGCCCACGCGCGAAGGATCCGACCCGCGGGACGCCTAGGCCACTTCGAGGTCGAAGGCGTCCCGCGGCACCTCGAGCACCGCAGCAATAGCCGTCCTGGCAGCCGTCAGGGCGGCTCTCTTTGTCTCGGCGGTCACCGTGACGCCGGGAAGGCCGACGACCGTCCATGCGCCGTCCTGAGCGGCCCGGAGCCGGTAGCCCGGTCGCTCACCGCGGCCAACCATCCGCCGGAGCCGACTGCAGGGCGGCTGCCCGCTTGCGTTCCTCGCTGACGTGACGCGCCACCGACCGAGGGTAGCCCGGTGGCGTGACAGCTCAGCGGTCGCGAGTAGCGTTCGGACGTGCGATCCGCGTCCGAATCCGAACAACACCGTCATCGGCTCAGCGAGAGCCTCGGCTCCCCGTCATCGGACGGCAGGCTCGAGGGCATCGTCCTCAAGGATCGGACCTCGACGTACCGGGATGGCTCCTTGCGGGCTGGACGAAGGTGAAGGACCGCTCCTGGTACGAGCGCGAGGCGTGGCGCTTCGACCGGCGGCAAGACCGCGCGCGTATGGCGTCGGCGTTGCTGTCGCGCGGCTGCAAGTCCCGACCGGAGGTGGGCAAGGACCGCCGTACTGACGCCACCCCTAGATTGGGGTTCGGCGACGCGGCCTCGCCCCTCGGGGCCGGCGTCGCCGGCCGAATTGAGAGGGGAGCCAACCATGACAGCCGCTCGAGAATGGGTCCGTTCCGGTGGCTGGAAGGACGGCCAACCTTGGCACCTGAGGCCGGTGCCGCCGTCGTCGCGCCGATCGAGGAGCAGCACTGCAGCGTGCGGCTTGTGGTACTCATCGGGCGACGTCCTAGCCGTCTGGGCCGGGAAGGACGGACCGCCCCCCGCGAACCGCTGCAGGGTGTGCGACGTAGCGAGTGGGGCGCTCGAAGCCATCGAGGCCGTACCGAGCGGGGCTTCTTGATTTGCACGTACGAGGTCGGCTGCCGCCCTGCGACACATCAACCGACGACATCCCAGGTGCGGGTGCTCGAATTGCCTGAGCGGGGCAAGTGCTGGGTCGTCCTCGCGGCTGACTGCCAGGTCTCCGGGGCGGCAACACGGAGGACGATGCGGTGATCGAGCTCGCCCGTTACGTGCCGCGCTACCTCCTAATCGCAAAGCGTGTCGGCTGGGTCCGGAGCTCGCGCCATCGACCGGCCTCGACTGTACGCGCGGTCGGCCCACGGAGCCCTCTTGCCTGGGTCTACTTGGCCCTCAGGCGAGTAGCGGTCGGCCCAACCCTGCGCGGCGCGGTATCCGTGGCGGTCGTGGCTGTGCTCGCCACCCTGTGCCACCCTGCCCACAACGAGCCTGTGGTTTCGGCAGTGATCGATGGCGAACTCCGACGCCGGGCCGGCCGGCCTCCCCGTCACGCCAGCTCGCATGCCAGCGACCCCGCCCCTCGCTTGCGGGGCCGAACATCCCGCCCACCTTCGCCCGGCATTGATCCGATAGATGCGCTGGTCGATACATATCTGGCGTACGCGCGGGCCCTGCTTCCGGCTCGGACTGACGCCGTCGAATGGGAACCGGACCTTGCATCGGCCGTTACTTCGGTCGACCTTCCCGTCGTCAATCGAGTCATGCGGCCGAGGCTGGGACCAACTCCAGATCGGATTCGATCGATCATCGAGCGGTTTGACAGCGCCGGCGTCGGCTCGTCCTGGTGGCTCGACGAGCAGTCAACGCCGAGCGACCTGACGGAAAGGTTGCGGCGAGCTGGCTATGTTCGCTCGCCGGAGGCGACCCCCGCGATGGTCCTGGATCTGCGAGCGTTGCCGATCGGGGAGCGGATCCCCCAAGTTGACTTGGTGTATGTCACCGATAGGAATGAGATGGTGGAGGCGCAGGCACTGTCGCTGCGGAGTTTCGGCATGTCCTCCCGCAAAGCTCGCGTCCTTGCGTCACCTCTGGCATCGCTCGCCGATCCGGACACCGGGATCCGAACGGTCGTGGCGAGGCACATGGACCAACCCGTGGCTACCGCCACAGCGGTCGTTGTCGGGTCGACGGTCGGTCTTTACAGCATCGCGACACTGCCGGCGGCCCGACACATGGGCTTCGGGCGGGCCGTCACTGTCGAGGTCCTCCGCGACGCCCGGACCCGAGGTGTTCGGCACGCCGTCCTGGAATCGACCGCGATGGGGAAACCGCTGTACGAGAGCCTCGGCTTCCGGAGCGAAGGGGAGTTTCAGGTCCTGCAGCGCCCGGCCGGGGGCCCGTCCCTTCTCAGCCGTGTCCGGCGGCGCTTCCAGGGCCTGTAACCCTGCCCACGAATGGGGACATGTCCGCATCGAACATCCGCGCCAGACGCTCCCGGCGGTGCACTTGGGCTTTCGGATACGCAGGCGACCCCGGGAGTGCCCTACCGGGCCGTCCACGATACGCCTGTGACGCGCATGAAACGATCCGTCCGACGCCGTGCCTCACGCCCGATGACCCCCCGGTCGTAGAGTCCGACATCGGCGACGGCCGTCCCGCCACTGGGGGTTGTGGCGGCCCGTCGACGCGGGGCTCGGCCAGTCTCCTCCGACGACCGCCGAGCCCCGTTCTCACCTTGTCCCCACGCCGGCGGCCAGGCGCGGAACCACCACCGACGCGACCCTGACCGGCGGCCGGGCTGACCCGATGCCCCGTCCATCACCGGCCAACCGTCGCGCCTTCGTTCGGCGAATGACGCGCCTCCAGCGTGTGCCGGACCTCCCGGGCGTGCGCCTCCACCTCGCCGACGATGTCGCCGTCGCCTCGCGCCTCGCTGGGGCGGAGCTGGGGCAGGCCGACCCGGGCTTGCCCTTCTGGGCCTTCGCGTGGACTGGTGGACTCGGGATCGCGCGCTACCTTGACGAGCATCCGGACGAGGTCGCTGGCCAGCGTGTCGTCGACGTGGGCTCGGGATCCGGCCTGTGCGCCATCGTCGCGGCGCAAGCCGGGGCAAGCTCGGTCCGGGCGTTCGACATCGATCCACTGTCCGAGGCGGCCGTCGCGCTGAACGCCCGGATCAACCGCGTCCACGTCGGGTTCACGCGCGTCGACCCGCTCAGCGAGCCACCGCCGGCATGCGACGTGATCCTGGCGGGCGATGTCTGCTACGAGCAGACGATGGGAACCCGCGTGATCGAATGGCTCAGTGTCGCTGCGTCGCGTGGCACGCGGGTGCTGATCGGCGACCCGGGGCGGAAATACCTGCCTCCCGGGCTCCAGCAACTGGCGACCTATCGCGTACGAACGACCCTCGAGCTCGAGAACGCCGAGGTGAAGGACACGTACGTGTTCGCCCTTCCGGCGAGGCCTTGGGCAGCTCCCGGGCACCCGCACTGACGCGGGTCAGTGCGAGCTGGGGAAGTTCGTGTTCGGCTGGGTGATGGGAACGTCCGAGCGTTCCATGTCCGGGATGACGATGCCGCGCCCGGCTCGTTCGCACTCCGCGCACCGGAGCTGACCGTCCGCTGAGCGGACATGGTCCGAATACAGCGGCGACCCCGGCGCGATGGACTCACCGCAGCGGGCGCATGTCGCGCCCTCCGACGGGGTTACGCCGTGATCCGTGCCCATCCATGCCTCCGACGTCGAATTCTGGCCCCTATCATGGCACCGGAGTCGACGCATGGAAGGGGAGCACGATGACGCAGCCACCCGACGATCAGGACCGTCGGCCCGACGACACGGGTCCCAACGATCCCGTCCCGCCGGAGGACCAGCCGACCATCGCCTGGACACCGCCCGAGCCACCGGCCGAGTCGACCCCGACGCAGCCGGCCCCGCTCGATGTTCCGGTGCCGGCGCCGACCGACGCAACGCCCATCGACGCAACCCCAACCGACCCAACGTCGGCCGAACCGAGGCAGCCCGAGTGGGCGCAGAGCGACACGACCCCACCCGTCTCCGCACCGTCTGACGCGACGCCTCCCCCGGCGAGCCCGATCATCAGCGCCAGCCCGACCGTGCCCCCGGAATCCACGGATCCATCGGCCGCCGCGGCCGCCCCGCTGGTCGGCTGGGAGGCGCCGCCCCCGGCGAGCGCGGCCCCGGGTCGCGAGGGGTACGTCATCGCGGGCATGGGCGCCCGGCTGGTGGCCTACTTCATCGACGGCCTCATCGTCTCGATCATCCCGACCATCCTGACGCTCCTGGTCGTGGACTACCGGGGCATGATGCAGCAGGCCATCGATGCGGCCGAGTCGGGCACGCCCGCGGCCCAGACGTCGTTCGTGATGGCGGTCACGCCGGCGCTCATCCTCGTCACGCTGATCTCCGTGGCGATCCAGTTCCTGTACTTCGTCGGGTTCTGGACCAGCGGAGCGCGCGCCACACCCGGCATGCGCGGTCTGCGGATGCAGGTGGTCGACGCTGCGACGGGCGCGGGCATGTCCCTGACCGCGGCGACCAAGCGGTTCATCGCCCTTGGGGCTCCGCTCGCACTCCTGATCCTCGTGCCGGCGCTGCAGTCGGCTGCAGGGATCGCGCAGTTCGCGCTCTCGCTGTTCCTGTTCTTTACGGCGATCACCAACGACCGGCGGCAGGGTCTCCATGACAAGTGGGCGAACTCGCTGGTCATCCGCTCCACGACGAGCGGCGATGGAGCCGTCGTCATCGGATGCCTGGTGCTCATCGTGATCGCCGTCGGATTGGCGATCATCCTGGGCCTCGCAGTCTTTGCCGCGATGGCGCCGGAGTTCGAGGAACTGTTCCGCGAGATGGAGCAAGTCAGCTGAGCGAGCACGAGCGCGCGAGGACCTCGCCGCGCGATCCAGCGGCCGCTTGAGCCCGAGCCCGCAACCGCACGACGTCCGGTTCTTCGCGACACCGGACGAACTGCGCGATTGGTTCGACGCCAACCACGAGACCGCCGCCGAGCTGTGGCTCGGGTACTACCGCAAGGCCAGCGGGCGCCCGAGCGTGGACTGGTCGCAGGCCGTGGACGAAGCCCTGTGCGTGGGCTGGATCGACGGGATCCGCCGAAGCGTCGACGAGACCTCATTCGTCCAGCGGTTCACCCCGCGCCGCAGGGGGAGCACCTGGAGCGCGATCAACGTGGCGAAAGTCGCGGCGCTGTCAGAGGAAGGGCGGATGTGGCCGGCCGGGATCGCCGCCTTCGAGGCCCGATCCGACGCCAACACCGCCATCTATTCGTACGAGCAGCCCGAGGCGACGCTTACCGCTGAGGAAGAGGCGCGGTTCCGGGCCGAGGGGCGGGCGTGGGCAGACTGGGAGTCGCGACCGCCCTCATACCGCCGAGCCGTGACGCATTGGGTGACCAGCGCAAAGCAGGCGGCCACGCGGGCGCGCCGGCTCGAGACGCTGATCGCCGATTCGGCCGCGGGCCGCAAGGTCGGCCCGATGCGCTGGTCGCGCGAAACGTGAGGTGTCCGGACCCCGGCTGGCCGCCGAGGTCCGGACGGGAGACGGTCAGTGACGGCGGCGGCCGTCGACACCCTGCGTGCTGTTGAGGGATGGGTTGCCACCGTCCCCACCGAAGGGGACATACACCGCGGACATGCTCCACTCGGCACCAGACGTGTCGCCGCCGGGCGCCGAGGTCGGAGTCACGGACGCCCCCAGAACATACGTGTTGCTGACACCGGACGGGACCCAGAAGAGGAACGAGCTCGACGCGGCACCCGAGTACCACGCAGTGTCGGTCTCGTCCAGGGGGCCCGGCACGTCTTGGATGATCTGGAACGACCCTGGAGATTCTTCACCGGTGTCTTCGTTGATGAGCCACACGGCAAGCTCGCAGGGGCACGTTCCCGCACGCTTGGTGTACACCGACACGCTGGCTGTCACGAGGACGTGACCGGACCCACCTGGGGCTCCGCCGTGCAAGAGGCTGATCGCGCCCAACACGTTGTCGTCCATGGCGACCCAGTCATTGGCGATCCCGGTCGCGCTCCACGTGCCCGACGCCCGGCCGAGCCCGCGGTTCAGGAACGCCGCCATCTGGCCGCGCGACACGTTCGCGCCCGGACAGAACTTCGTGGCTGAACACCCGGTCGTAAGTCGCGCCCCGTACAGCCGCGAGATGGCGGTGTGGAACGTGTGCGACGTCGGGACGTCCGTAAACTGGTGGCTCGCGCTGACCATTACCGGCAGCGCCAGCATCAAGCCGACGAGCGCGACGCGGGTGAGGCGCTTGGCCAGCCTCGGCCGGGAGGTCGCTCGTGCCCACCATGATGGGCCGGCAGCCGAGCCGACCGCATCGATCTGCGTCCGCAGGCCCTCCAACTCGGCCCGAATGGCCTGGATCTCGTCGTGTTCGCCAGGTTGCATCTCGCCCTCCTCGATCCCGATCCGTCTGGGGTCGGCCCACCATACTCTCGGCCTGTCGCCGTGAAGCGCCGGTCCGGCCGTCTCCCGGCGTCGGTCACGCGGCGCGAGGGTGAAGGTCGCGCTGGCAAGCGCTATCGGTCGGCAGCGAGAAACACGCGCAGGCCCTGGGAATGGCACGAGCTCGAACGGCGACGGGAGGACGCTACCCTGTTACGCGGGTGCAATGACTCGAGTCGCACTTGGACTGGCGGCGCATCCTCCGCGCCCGTAGCGTCACGTCGGCGACGGCAGTCCTGCCCCTGGAGGCCTTGGAGCGACGTCCGTTGACCTGGGCTCGGCCACATTCCTGAGACGGGGCGGCCGGGCCCCTCTTCATGCGGTCGGGCGAGCAGCACCCGCCCGAATCCCGGAGCGGTCAGCGGAGGTTTTCACCCGTTCGTTCGTTGACCGGCCGCTGCGTGCCGTGTGTCTCAGGCGGAACGCCCTCGATGTACTCGCGGCGGAGTTGCTCGATCCGCGCCGCAAGCCCGTCGGCGATCTCGGCGTCCGTGGCTTCATCGCGCTCCATGGCGAGCTCGTGCCATTCGGCAAGGATCTGGGAGGCGTTTCGGGGGGGCATGGCTCGCTCCCGTGCTGTGCCGGTGGCCCACTGGTGATGCGGGCGGCCGACGACGTCCGCTTGGACAGTGGATAGTAGCCGGGTGGCAGACTGCGAGCGCGGCAACTGCGAGCGCTCTGCACTTGCACCCGCATGGCGCCATGGCGGCGTCGCGTTAGGGCAGTCGACCTAGTGTCAAAGGACCGGGCGCGTCCCTACGGTGCGAGCACGATACGCCAGCCCCAGGGGCGGATTGCCTGGACGCGACCGGCGCCGCGTGCGTCGATGACGTCCACCGGGTCTCCTTTGGGAACTCGTCCATCGACGCGCGGCACGCACGATCCACGATTTCGACGATCGGCCCTACCAGGGCGATCGGGACCGGTCGCCACGGTCCTTGGAGCGGGGCGCTGACGGCACGCGGTTCGACGTCGCCATCCGTGGCACAAGCCGACGCCACGAACAGCAGTGCGATGACGAGCACGACTCGACCCGCCACGACGTGAGTGCAGAGGTGCCCAGTGGCCGCTCGAAGCATGGCCGATAATGCCGCCATGCCGCCGATCACCGAACTCACCCGCATCGAACCGGTCCTGCTGGAGAAACTGGAACGCCAGGGCACGTTCACCACGGGCCTGCTGCTCGAGCGCTCCGAGACCGCGACGCGCCGCCAGTACCTCGCCGACCAGCTCGACGCCACGACCAACGACGTCCTCACCTGGCGCGACGAGGCGCTCATGCTCAACCTCGCGAGCTTCGGGCCGGCCGACCACCAGCTGCTGATCCAGGCCCGGATCGAGGGGCTGCGGGACATCCTTTCCCTGTCCGGCGACGCCTTTCGCCTCCGCATCCTGCAGGCAGCGATCGAGCTGAACGAAGAACCACCGAGCGACGCGACGATCGCCGGCTGGTGGGAACAGGCCCGCACGCTCGAGGACGAATAGCGGGTCATCGCCGGGTCTCCTCGCCCGGACGGACTACGATGCCTCCGTGCGTACCAAACGCGGCGGGGCCGCCAACGTGTTGATCGGCATCGCGACGGCGCTGGCGATCGTGGCGGTGACGCTGCCGCTGTTCCTCAACCCGGTATGGGTCGCCTTCGAGCAAGGCCGTGCTCAGGCGACTGCCTGGACCGGCTTCACCGAGCCTGAGCTGCGAGCCGCGACGGACGCGATCCTTGCCGACCTCGTCGTCGGCCCGCCCGATTTCGACGTCGCCGTGGCGGGGACGCCGGTGCTCAACGAGCGCGAACGCGGGCACATGCGGGACGTGCGTGGGGTGTTCATCGGCTTCTTCGCGGTTGCGGCGTCGCTGGCGGCGGTCGCGCTCCTCATCGCCATCCGCCGACGCGGCGCCGAGCGGACGCAGAGTTGGGTGGCCGTGCTTGGCGGGGCGCTGGGCCTGATTTTCGATCCTGATCCTGGGCGGTATCGCTTCGTTCGTCGCCTTCGACGCGCTGTTCGAAATCTTCCATCGGATCTTCTTTGCCGGTGGCTCGTACACGTTCGATCCGGCCACCGAGCGGCTCGTCCAGCTGTTCCCGTTCCAGTTCTGGCAGGAGACGGCGATCGTCGTCGGCGGCGTATGCATCGTGCTGGCGGGGGTCGTCGTCGCGGTCGCGACGATCCGCGTGTCCGCGGCGGACGCCCGCGCGGCTGCGGGACGCCCCGCCGGGGTCGCCGAGGGAAACGCTACCTCGATGAGTGCGACCGGTCCCTCACGATGAATGCCCTGCCGATCGCGCGCCTGTTCGGCTTCGAGATCCGGGTCCACGTCTCGTGGGCGATCATCCTGGCCGTGATCGGTGTGACCGCCGCGACGCAGGTCACCGTGATCGCCCCGGAGATCGGCGCTGCCGGCGGGTGGGTCATCGGGGCCGTGGTGGCGGCCGCCTTCCTCCTCTCGGCGTTGGCCCACGAGCTCGGACATGCCCTCGCGGCGCGACACGTCGGCTTGCCGGGCAGCCCCGTCATCGTCTACTTCTTCGGTGGGGCCGCGACATCCCGTCTCGAGACCGCCCGACCCCGCGACGAAGTCCTCGTGGCGGCTGCCGGGCCGCTCGTAAGCCTGATCGCAGGGGCCGGCCTCCTGGTCATCACCCTCATCGGCGAGCTGGCCGGCAGCGGACCCGTGCACGTCATCGGGCGCGTCGCCCTGGTGATCGGCGTGATGAACCTCCTGCTCGGCGGCGTCAACCTGCTGCCGGCTTTCCCGCTCGACGGCGGCCGCATCGTCCGCGGTCTCGCCTGGGCGCGGACGGGCGATCCGGCCCGCGGCCTGCAGATCGCGGCCTCGTCCGGCCGCTACCTCGGGATCCTGTTCGCGACGGGCGGGATCGTGGGCATCCTCATCGTGGATTCGATCGACGGTCTGATGCTCGCCGTGTGTGGCTGGTTCATCGTCTCGAGCGCCAGCGCGGTCGAGCGCAGCGCCGCGGTCGACGTGATGCTCGATGGCATCCGCGTGGCCGATGTCATGGATCACGACGTGACTGGCGTTCCGCCCGGCCTGACGCTCGATACGTTCGCCGATCAGATCCTCGACAGCTCCGCGCAGTCATCCGTGCCCGTCGTGCGCGGCGCGGACCTCCTCGGGATGGTCGGTGCGAAGCAGATCCGGCGCATCAAGCGGGACCGGTGGGCAAGTACCCGCGCGGAGGACCTCATGGTCACCGGTGACGCGATGCCAAGCGTCGGGCCCGACACGTCCCTTCGCGATGCGCTCGAGCGATTCCACGGAAGCGGCCTGGACGGGCTGCCGGTCCTCGAGGCCGGTGCGCTGACGGGCATCGTGACCAGACGGGCCGTCGCCAAGGCCATCGCCGAGGCGGGAGGCCGCGATCGCCTGCGGACCGGAGGCGCCCCAGCGTCGTGAGCACCGACCGGCTGCTGAGCGTCGAGGAGGCCCGAGGCGCTGTCTTTGCGGCGATCACCGACCCGACTCCAGCCGAGGTCGTCTGGCTCATCGAGGCGCGCCGCCGCGTGGTCGCCGAGACGGTCACCAGCCCGATCGCGCTGCCGCCATGGGACAACTCCGCGATGGACGGATACGCCATTCGGGCCGCGGACGTCGACGGGGCGAACGAGGACGAACCCACTCGCCTCGAAGTGATCGGCGAGGTCCGGGCTGGGCAGTCGCCCGAGGTCACGGTCCAGCGCGGCAGCGCAGTGCGCATCGCAACGGGCGCCCCCGTGCCACCGGGCGCGGACGCGGTGGTTCCGGTGGAGGCGACCACGCCGCTCGACGCCGCAGGTGCGCCCGCCGGATCGCGCGGCCGCGACGCGACGGGTCCGCTCCCGGCGGGCGTGCTGGTCCATACCGCGACCCCTGCAGGCGGCTCCATCCGCCGGGCGGGCAGCGATCTCGCCGCGGGAACCCCGATCCTGGGCCCTGGCACGGTCGTGACGCCCGCGGCCCTCAGTCTTGTGGCCGGGGTCGGGCTCGATCAGCTCTACGTCCATCGGCGTCCGATCGTCGGGATCCTGGCGACCGGCGACGAGGTGCGGTCGCCCGGGAGGGACCTCGGGCCGGCGGGCATCCCGGACGCCAACGGCCCGGGTCTCGTCGCGCTGGTCGAGGAGGCCGGCGGCGATCCGCGGGTCCTGGGGATCGCCAAGGATCGGTTGGACGACGTCAAGGCCCGCATCTGCGCCGGGCTGATCGACGGTGCCGATGCCCTGATCGTCTCGGGCGGCGTATCCGTCGGACCGTACGACGTCGTCCGCGCCGCCTTCGAGGCCTTCGGGACCGTGGACCTGTGGCGCGTCGCGGTCCAGCCCGGGAAGCCGTTCGCCTTCGGGACCGGACGAGCGCCCGGCGACGACGGGACGGACGAACGGCCCGCGACCCTCCTGTTCGGGCTTCCGGGCAACCCGGTCTCGACCTTCGTCACCTTCGAGCTGTTCGTCCGTCCGGCCATCCGCCGGCTCGCCGGTCATCGTGACGACGATCTCTTCCGCCCCATCGACCGCGCTGTCCTGGGCGATCCGGTCACGAAGAGCAGCGGTCGGCGCGCGTTCGTCCGCGTGGCGGTGGAGCGCGATGGGGCCGGTTCGCCCAGGCGCGACGATCGTGGCCGAGTCCACGCGTCCCTCGCCGGCGGCGCCGGGGGACAGGGGAGTCACGTCTTGTCGGCGCTGGCCACGGCCGACGCCCTGGCGGTCATTCCCGAGTCCGACGACAGCCTGCCGGCCGGTGCCGAGGTGGAGCTCTGGTGGCTCGATCGCACCTGACGCGCTCCCGGCCGGTGGCCACGCCCGCTATCCTCGGGTGGTGATGGACCCCAAGGCCGGCCGATCGCTCGCCCCACGCTCCGAGCGCCGCCGCCTGACCCATGTCGACCGCGGCGGCCGGCCGCGCATGGTCGACGTGTCCGACAAGCCCATCACCGCGCGACGCGCCGTCGCCGAGGCGACGGTGTCGATGTCCGCCGAGACGCTCAGCCTGGTCATCGACGGCGGCGGGCCCAAGGGCGACGTCCTTGGCGTAGCGGAGCTCGCCGGCGTGATGGGCGGCAAGAAGACCAGCGACCTGATCCCGCTCTGCCACCCCTTGCCGCTGACCGACCTGCAGGTCTCGATCACCCCGGAGCGGGCCGGCGGGTTGCTGCGGATCCGCGCAGAGGCCGCGACGACCGGCCAGACCGGGGTCGAGATGGAGGCCATGACGGCCGCCTCGGTCGCCGCACTGACCGTGTATGACATGGTCAAGGGCGTCGAGCGCGGCGTGACGATCGGTGCCATCCGGCTCATCGCCAAGAGCGGCGGCAAGAGCGGCGATTGGGTGCGCCACGATCCGCCCGGCTACGACGGATCCGCCGCTCCGGTCCACCAGCCGGGCGCTCGCGGCGCGGGCCGCATCGCCAAGCCGCCGCGCCAGGGGGGCCGGACCGGGAGCAGGCGGCCGGGATGAAGCGGGCCGTGGTGATCACCGCCAGTGACCGCGTCAGTGAAGGCGTCCGCGAGGACACCTCCGGCATCGGGGTGGGAGAGCGGTTGGAGGCCCTCGGATACACGGTCCAGCGAGCGGTCCTGCCGGATGAGCAGGAGATGCTCACGGACGTCCTGCGCTCGACGGCCGAGAACCACGACCTCATCGTGACCACCGGCGGCACCGGCCTGACCCCACGGGATGTGACGCCGCAGGCCACGAAGGCCGCGATCGACTACGAGGTCCCGGGAATGGCCGAGGCCATGCGCGCCGCGGGCCGCCTCAGCACCCCGTACGCGGACCTGTCGCGCAGCGTCGTCGGCGTCATCGGCCGGACCCTCGTGGTCAACCTGCCCGGCAGCCCGCGTGGAGCCATGGAGTCGCTGGCGGCCATCGAGGGCGTGCTCGACCACGCCGTGGAGACGCTGGCTGGACCACACGACCACGACGAAGGCCAGGACCCCACCGCGTGACGCTCTTCGGCCCCTTCGCCGAGGTCCCGCTCTACCCGCTCGTCTTCCCGCTGTTCTGGGGCGCGGTCGCCTTCTTCTGTCTCGCGATGGCCCGCCACCTGCGGGTGTTCGCGGCGGTCCGCGCCGAAGGGCCGAGTCCCTTCGCCGACGTGCCGCGCCGGGTCGTGGGGCTCATCCGCTACGCCTTCATCCAGACCAAGATGTTCAAGGATGCCCGGGCCGGGCTGATGCACGCCGGCATCTTCTGGGGTTTCGTGCTGCTGACGATCGGGACGGCGAACGTCGTCACCGGCGGGATCATCGAGCAGGTCCTGTCGATCCCGTTCGACGGCCTGCTGTGGACGCTCGTCAGCGCGATGCAGAACATCGTCGCCGTCATCGTCCTGCTCTCGATCGGCTGGGCGTTCTTCCGTCGACTGGTGACCAAGCCGCGCCGCCTGACCTTCAACCGCGACGCGCTCGTGATCCTGGCGATGATCGGCGGGGTCGTGGCCACCGAGCTCCTGGCCGAGGCATTCGAGTTCGCGGCGCACGGCGACCAACCAGGGGCGTTCGTGGCGGCCGCGCTGGCGGCGCCGTTCCGGGCGTCGTTCTCGCCGGCAACGCTCGAGACCTTGTTCGCCGCCCTCTGGTGGGCCCACATCGGGATCGTCGCGGCGTTCCTGTGCTACCTGCCCTTCTCGAAGCACCTGCACATCGCCACGAGCTTCCCGAACATCTGGTTCCGCAAGCTCGCGCCACGCGGCGAGCTGCCGAAGATGGATCTCGAGGACGAGACCGCCACGTTCGGGCTCAAGACGCTCCAGGATCTCGGCTGGAAGGACCTCCTCGACGGGTTCACCTGCACCGAGTGCGGCCGTTGCCAGGAAGCCTGCCCGGCGCACGCGACGGGGAAGCCGCTCAACCCGAAGACCTTCATCATGGGCATCCGCGACATGTCGGTCGACGCGGAGGCCGGGCTGAACCTCATCCCGAACTCGCCGATCGTGCGCGAGACGTACGGGCTCGATGACGCCCGTCCCGCGGCGGTCGCCCTGGCCGAGCCGATCGTGGACACGGCGATCCCGTACGACGCGGTCTGGGACTGCGTGACGTGCGGGGCGTGCGTAGAAGCCTGCCCGGTGCTCATCGAGCACGTCGACAAGATCGTCGGGTTGCGCCGCAACCTGGTCCTCGAAGACTCCCGCTTCCCGCAGGAGCTGACGCCCGCGTTCCGGGCCATGGAGGGCCAGGGCAACCCGTGGGGGCAGCCGGCGTCGGCGCGGTTGGACTGGACGCGGCCGTTGCCGTTCGAGGTGCGGACGGTGGCATCGGTCGCGGCGGCCGACGAGCTCGACGGCCTCGAGGTCCTGTACTGGGTCGGTTGCGCTGCGGCGTTCGATCCGCGCAATCAGCAGGTCGCCAGGGCCGTGGCAACGTGCCTCCATGCCGCGGGTGTCCCGTTCGCCGTGCTGGGACAGGAAGAATCGTGCACCGGCGACCCGGCCCGCCGGATGGGCAACGAATACGTCTTCCAGATGCTGGCGGGAGCGGCCGTCGACACGCTCAACCGCTACCGGATGGGCGAACGCACGATCGTGACCGCCTGTCCGCACTGCTTCAACACGATCGGCAACGAATACGGCCAGCTGGGCGGCGAGTTCCGGATCGTCCACCACAGCCAGTTCCTGGCTGAGCTCGTCTCCTCGGGGCGCCTTGCCACCCTGCCGGAGGACGCGACGTCGGAGACCGGCGACCACCGACCTGGCAGCGTGACCGTCCACGACTCGTGCTATCTGGCCCGCTACAACGGCGTGACGATGGCTCCGCGAGACGTGCTGGGTGCGGCCGGCGCCGATATCGTCGAGATGGAGAAGTCGTTCGAGAACACGTTCTGCTGCGGCGCCGGCGGTGGGCGCATGTGGATGGAGGAGACGCGCGGCACCCGGATCAACGCCGAACGGACCCGACAGGTGCTGGAGACCGGGGCGACGACCGTCGCGACGGCCTGCCCGTTCTGCATGGTGATGCTGTCCGACGGCCTGGCCGCAGCCGAGGGGGCTGCCGGGGTCGCCGCCCTGGACGTCAGCGAGGTCCTGGCCGCCCGGCTGGCGAGTATCCCCGAGGACCGGCGCCTGCCGGTCGTCTAGGCCCGTCAGAGCGTCGCGAGGTTCGAGACTCCACCCACGAACCCCGCGACCACGGCGGCGACCGACACCACCGCCGCCAGGCCGAGGCCGACCCGCCGCGTGGGGTTCCCCGCCAGCAGCACCACGATGGAGCCGACGAGAACGACCAGGGCGAGCTTCGCGACCACGACGAGCACGAGCCCCCAATCGGCAAAGCCCTGCGCGACGATCGGGTTCACCTCTGCGGCGATACCGTGCCGGTCGACCATCAGCGAGAACGTGCCGAGATCGAAGAACTGGGCCGCGAACAGGGCTGCCACGCGAAACCGCACGACGCCGTGATCGACTGGGCGGATCGCATGGCTGGCGCGCCGGCGCATCGACACTCCCGGAGTGCGACGGGCCGGTTTCGCCAGTAGCTCGACTCGGTCTCAGGCGGCCATATTCGATCGACCGAGCGTCAGATGCTGCCCGCTGCGGCCATCATGCCCCGCGATGCGGGATCGCGCCGTCACATGCGACGGGTTGCACGCTGCGAGGGCATTGCAGTGGCACGGGCGTCACGTCGACGGCCGCGACCCACGGTCAGCCGGGCAGCCGCGTCCCGCAGCTGGAACAGTTGGCGTCGGTCACGAGATTCCCCATCCCACACGAGGGACAACGTTTCATCCCCTCCGTGGCGACGGCAAAGGGGTTCTCGGGTGGCGGTCCCTCGGACGCGACCCGGTCACGGCGCAGGATCGACAGCACGGCGACGATCCCCACGGCGGCGATGAGGACAAGGGCCAGGATCTGGGTGCTCTGGTCCATGGTCGTCTCCCGTCGACTGGAGCCGTGCCCCCGTGCCCGACTCGCCGACGTCCGCCAAGCGTACGCCGACCCGACGCTGCCGGCGCCGTCGCGGCGCGCGGTACGATGCCGCCGGTGACCACCGCGAACCGCGCCCCCGGGCCGTTCCGCCTCACGGAGGAGCACGAGATGCTCCGCGACGCCGTTCGCGTGCTCGCGGACGAGCGCGTGGCTCCCCGCGCGGCGGACATCGATCGCACCGCCGAATTCCCCGAGGACCTGCGGGGCCTTCTCGCCGACCACGACATCCTGGCGCTGCCGTTCCCGGAGGAGCATGGTGGCCTCGGTGGCGAGCTCCTCAGCGTCTGTCTCGCCGTGGAACAGCTCAGCCGGGCCTGCGCGACGACTGGTCTGATCCTGGCGGTCCAGGAGCTCGGCTCGCTCCCGATCACGATCGCCGGCACCGACGAGCAGCGGTCCCGCTGGTTCCCGAAGCTGGCCAGCGGTGAGCAGCTCATCGCGTTCGCCCTGACCGAGGCCGAGGCGGGCTCCGACGTCGCCGCCGCCCGCACCCGGGCCGTCCGCGACGGCGAGGACTACCTCATCGACGGGGCCAAGCGGTTCATCAGCCACGGCTCGGTCGCGGATCTGCTGGTGGTCTTCGCGGTCACGGATCCGGAGGCCGAGCGCCATCGGCGCTTGTCCGCATTCGTCGTCGAGGTCCCGACCGACGGCTTCGCGGTCACCAGGATCGAGCACAAGATGGGCCTGCGGGGAAGCCCGACCGCCGAGCTCGCCTTCGACAAGGTCCGCGTGCCCGCGGCGAACCTCCTCGGCGCGGAAGGCGACGGCTTCGACATCGCGATGCGCACGCTGGACCGCAGCCGGCCGGGGATCGCGGCGCAGGCCGTCGGTATCGCCCAGGGCGCCCTCGAGGTCGCGACCGCCTACGCGCGGGACCGCAAGCAGTTCGGCCAGCGCATCGGGGATTTCCAGATGATCGGCGGCATGCTGGCGGACATGGACGCGGGCACCGAAGCCGCACGTCAGCTGCTGTACAAGGCCTGCGTCGAGATCGACGCGGGCGCTCCCGACGCGAGTCGGTGGTCGGCGCTGTGTAAACTCGTGGCCGGTGACAATGCCATGCGGGTCACGACCGACGCCGTCCAGGTCCTGGGTGGTTATGGCTATATCGATGAGTTCCCGGTCGAGCGGATGATGCGTGATGCGAAGATCACGCAGCTGTACGAGGGGACTCAACAGATCCAACGGCTGGTCATCGCACGGGCACTGCTCGGCAAGGGCGGCTGACCGGCGGGAGGTCCAAGGCTCGTGCGAATCGTCGTCCTCACCAAGCCCGTCCCCGACCCGGCGTCGGGTGGTGAACGGCTGGGCGCCGATGGGCGCCTGGATCGGACGAACAGCCCAGCGGTCGTGAACGGCAATGACGAGTACGTCCTCGAGAAGGCGCTCAAGCTTGTCGAGGCGGCCGGTGACGGCGAGGTCGTCCTGCTGACGATGGCCCCGGCAACCGCGCCCGAGACGATGCGCAAGGCGCTGGCCATGGGCGCCACGCGCGGCGTGCTCGTGACGGACCCACCCATCGGCGGCTCGTGCACGGTCGCCACGACACGGATCCTCGCCGCCGCGCTCAAGACCCTCGAATTCGATCTCGTGCTCGCCGGCGTGGACACGTCGGACGGCGGTGCCGGCGTCGTCGCTCCGGGCGTCGCGGCGCTGGCCGGGCTGCCGTACCTGTCCTATGCCGCCTCGATCGAGCCGGACACCGCCACCGGCAAGGTCCGGGTCAACCGCATCACGGCGTCGGGGTACGACGTGCTCGAGGCGCCGATGCCGGCGCTCATCAGCGGCACCCAGGCCCTGGGCGAGCCGCGCTACCCGTCGCTCAAGGGGATCATGGCGGCGCGCAACAAGGAGATCACGACCCTCACCCTGGCGGATCTGGAGATCGACGCGGCCACCGTCGGCACGGCGGGCGCGACCACGAAGGTCGTGGACTCTCGCGCGCCCGAGCCGCGCGCCCCGACCCGCGTCGTCCGCGAGGAACCAGACGAGGCCGCACGCCAGGTCGTGGCGCTCCTCGCCGAGCGGAGGCTCATCTGATGGCCGGCATCTGGGTCCACGGCGAGCTCGCGGCGGACGGGTCGTTGGCCAAGCTCTCGACGGAGGTCGCGACGCTGGCACGCGCGCTGGCCGGGGAGAGCGGCGGTGCCGAGGTGACGGGCGTCGTGATCGGCGCGGATCCGGCCGCTGCAGCCGCGGAGCTCGCTCGTTTCGTGCCCCGCGTTCTCGCGGTCACGGAACCCACGACCACCGACCACGCCGCCGGCACGATCGTGGCCCAGCGACTGGCCGCGCTCCTCGAGGAGCACGACCCGGACGTCGTCCTTGCCGGGGCTGGGCCGGAAGGACGGGACCTCGCCGGCGCCCTGTCCGCCCTGACCGGCCGCGGCGTGCTGGCCAATGCGATCGCGCTGCGAGGATCGCCGGACGGCCCCATCGCGACCCACAGCGTGTTCGGCGGCAAGCTCATCACCGAGAGCGCCCTGTCCGACGGGCGCGGCATCGTCACCATCCGCCCGAACACGGTGACCGCTGAGGCCGCCGACAGCGCCGGCAACGTCGAGACGGTGGCCCCGACCGGGGAGTTGACGCAGCCCGCCGTCCCGATCGTCGATCGCATCGAGGCGCAGGGCGCGGCCGCGTCCATCGACGACGCGCGGATCATCGTCGCCGGCGGTCGTGGCGTGGGCGGGCCGGAAGGATTCGGCCTCATCGCGGACCTCGCCGAGGCGCTGGGTGGCGCGGTAGGTGCGACGCGGGCCGCGGTCGATTCAGGCTGGATCCCGTATAGCCAGCAGATCGGCCAGACCGGCAAGATCGTCAAGCCACAGCTGTACCTCGCGATGGGCATCAGCGGTGCCATCCAGCACAAGGTCGGGATGCAGACCGCCTCCACGATCGTCGCGGTCAACCGCGACCCGGACGCGCCGATCGCGGATTTCGCGGACATGGTCGTGGTGGGCGACCTCGTCGAGGTCGGCCAGGCGATCCTCGCGCAGCTGCGCGAACGGTCGGGCTGACCCAGCGGCCTCGGGGACGACACCGGTGACCGAGCTCGCCATCCTGCTGCCGCTGGCGGCGTTCCTCATCCTCGCCGTGGGTTTCGCGATCGTCCTTCGGCGAGCGGGCCGGATCGTGGCCCGGACCCGCGAGGTCGAGAGCTTCCGCTCATCCGTGCGCGAGCTCGCCGGCCGCATCGACCAGTCGCTCGAGGGCGCCGCCGGCCGCATCGACGCCGTCCGTCGCCAGCAGCTGGGGGCTGCCACGATCGGCGCGACCATCGAGGCCGCGACCGACGCCATCTCCCGCTATACCGATGAGGCTCGGGCGTTGCATGGCCCGCCGGCAGCCGAGTCGATCCGCGACGACCTGGTCGCAGAGCTCGAACGCGCCGATCGCGCCCTCGCGATGGTCGGCCATGGCGCGACGATCCTGGCCCAGACCATCCGTCGCGGGCGGGAGCTGGAAGCCCAGACCTCGATCAAGCGCGGGTACCTCAACCTCGTTCACGCCCGTGAAGCCATCCACGCCCACGCGGCTCGTGCCGAGGCCATGGACGCGACCCTCGCTCCGGCGCCGCCGGAACCACGAGCACTGCGCGAGCCGCGCTCTGACCACACCATGTAGTGGTATCCTCGTCGCACACCACAAGTGGTAGTGGTGCGGAGCGACAGGAGAGCGATGCGCTGCCCCCAATGCGGCGAGCGGGACACCCGCGTCGTCGACTCGCGCGATCTGGACGATTCCGCCACCATCCGGCGCCGGCGCGAATGCAACGCCTGCACGATGCGATTCACGACCTACGAGCGGATCGAGGCTGCCCGCCTCGTCGTCATCAAGCGTGACGGCACCCGCCAGGAGTTCGACCGGGACCGGCTGGTCACCGGCTTGCGCAAGGCGTTGACGCGCCGGCCCGTCCCAGACGGGGCCGCCGAGGCCGCAGCCGACGGCATCGAGGCGGAACTGCGCGCCGCCGGTGTCACCGAGGTCCCCTCGTCTCGCGTCGGCGCGCTGTCGATGGAGGCGCTCCGGGGCATCGACCAGATCGCCTACATCCGGTTCGCCAGCGTGTATCAGAGCTTCGAGGACCTCGAGGATCTCAAGCGCGAGGTCGACACGCTCTACAACGAGAAGGGCAACGGGGGCGCTGCGTGAGCGTCCTGTCGGACCGCGACATCCGGGCCGCGCTCGAGGCGGGAACGATCAGGATCGAGCCCTACGACCCGGAAGACATCCAGCCGTCGTCGGTCGACCTGCATCTGGACCGCTCGTTCCGGGTCTTCCGGAACAACCGCTACCCCTACATCGATGTCCGCGCCCCCCAGCCTGACCTGACCGAGATGCTGACGATCGAGGACGACGAGCCGTTCATCCTGCACCCCGGCGAATTCGTGCTTGGCCAGACGCTCGAATTCGTCGAGCTCCCGAACGACATCGTCTCGCGATTGGAGGGGAAAAGTTCCTTGGGGAGACTTGGGCTCCTGATCCATTCCACGGCGGGCTTCGTGGACCCAGGGTGGAAGGGCAACCTGACGCTCGAACTCTCCAATGTCGCGACGCTGCCGATCGCGCTGTACCACGGCATGCGGATCGGGCAGATCTCGTTCTTCACGATGTCGTCCCCGGTCGATCGGCCGTACGGGTCGCCCGAGCTGCGCTCGCGCTACCAGGGCCAGAAGGAGCCGACGGCGTCGGCCTTCCACCGGGACTTCGTGAAGGACTGATCCCGTGGCGCTCAACGAGTCGGTTCCATGGCAGGCCGAGCTGGGCGGCGGGACCCGCGTCGCGCTCGTCCAGGCCGGGACCTTCCGATCGGACGCAGGCACGCTCTTCGGCCCCGTGCCGCGCGTGCTGTGGGGTGGCCTCGTCACCGACGAGATCGACCATGAGCATCGGCTCCTCCAGGCGCTGAACTGCCTGCTGGTGGAGACGCCGGCCGGACGCGTGCTGGTCGAGACCGGCATCGGCGAGCGGGTCGACGACAAGACGAGGGCGATGCGAGTCTACGAGGGCCCGCCGGTCGTGCCGGCCCTGGAGACCGCCGGCTTCGCCCCCGACAGCGTCGATGTCGTGGCCTTGAGCCACCTCCATTTCGACCATGCCGGCGGCCTGCTGCTGACGGACGGTTCGCGCGCGTTCCCGCGAGCCACCGTCGTCGCCCAGAAGGCCGAATGGGAGGTGGCGCTGGGCGACAACCCGCGCGTCGTGGCTTCGTACGTCCAGCCGGAGCTACGGCTCGTCCACGATTGGGGCTCGGAAGGTTGGGCCGAGGGCGAACGCGAGATCCTCCCCGGCGTCACCGTCGTGCCGACGGGTGGACACTCCGCGGGCCACCAGGCCGTGATCGTCCGGGGCACTGGCGACGGCTCACGGACCGTGGCGTTCTTCGGTGACCTGTTCATGCGGCCGTGGGGCGCCAACCCACGCTGGGTCACGTCCTTCGACGACTTCCCGCTCGATTCGGTGCTGCGCAAGCTCGAGCTGTTCGCGCAGGCGGTCGACGAAGGCTGGCTGATCGTGCTGTCGCACGAGTCGAAGCGGCCAGTCGGCCGCCTCGAGCGCGATCGAGACCGCTTCCGGTTCGAGCCGGTCTGACCCTACCGGTCCGGCGCCTCGAGGACGGCGCTGAGCTGCGGATCGTGTTCCCGCTTGTGGGCATACATCTGGTACACGAGCAGGTCGTCGAGCGAGTACTCCGCGCCGTACCAGGGGATGGTCCCGACCTCGCGCCAGCGTTCGGGCGTGATCGCCGCGGCGTGGGTCATCACCCGCTCGTTGGCGTCGAGGAACTCGTGGGTGACCTGCTCGATGGTCCAGTCCTTGCGGATCGCGGCCTGGTCGTCGTTGAACGTGCGTGGGTCCGCACGCATCAGGTCGGAGACTGGCGGTGCGCCGACGAACGTCGCGAGGATGTCCGCGAACCGGACTTCGAAGGCCCCGAGGTGCCCGAGCAGGTCCTTCGCCGTCCAGACCCCGAGGGCGATCCGGTCCCAGTCGTCGGGCCGGTAACGGCTCATCGTCGCCAGGATGGTCTTCTGCCCGTACGTCAGGACGTCGATCGCGTTCATCGCCTCACCTCGCCACAAGTATGGCGATGATCATGGGGGACGGCGCCCTACGACGGCTCCGGTTCGGACGGGACGGCGCCAAGCATCGATTCGATCAGGGCCGACGCCCCGGCCTCGTCGACCGGGCCGTTGAGGACGAGCTGGATGACACCGTTCGTGTCGATGAAGAACTGGGTCGGAAGCGCGAACACCCGGTAGGTCCGCAGGATGTGCCCGGATCCGTCGAAGCCGATGGTGTAGTCGAGCTCGTACCGGTCGGCGTACGCGCTCACGTCGGTCGGAGTCGTCTCCTGGACGCTGACACCGACGATCGCGAGCCCCTGGTCGCGGTACTTCGCATCGAGCGCGCGCAAGATCGGCGTCTCCTGCTGGCACGGCGGGCACCACGACGCCCAGAAGTTGAGCCACACGACCTTGCCGCGGAGTGCGTCGAGCCGGATCGGCCGGCCGTCGAGGTCGGTCAGCTGATAGGTCGTGCCGTCAACGAGAACGGTCGCGAGCTCGGGTGCCGTCTCGCCCGCCCGCAGGCCCTGGGCCGGCGCCTCCCCGATGATGAACGGGGTGGCCTGGGGATTGACGAGGTTCGGGCCGATCGAGGTGTTGCCGAGCGGAGTCGTGATCGCCACGCCGATGATCGCCACGATCGCGATCGCCACGGCCCCGAGGAGCAATTGGCGACCGCTGAACGGGCCGATCAGGCCGTGGCGCTCGCGCTTGTGGCTGAACCCGGGTCGCTCCTCGGCCACAGACCGCTCAGATGGCCGTGAGGAACGTGAAGTAGCGCGGCATCAGCGACAGCCAGTCGAAGACCATCGCCACGCCGATCAGGGCCACCAGCAGGCCTCCGATGAGGGACACCGTGCGGCCGTGGCGAACGAGCGGACGGATGAGCCCGGGCGCGCGGTCGTAGACGAGCGCGATCGCGATGAACGGCAACCCGAGACCCAGGGTGTAGGCGATGAGGAGGACAGCGCCCGCCACGACCGTGCCGGTCGTGGCGGCCATCGTCAGGATCCCACCGAGGATGATGCCGATGCAGGGGCTCCAGCCGATCGCGAAGATCGCTCCCAGTCCGAACGAGGCGAGCAGGCCGCCGTTCGTGCCGATGAGCCGCCCACCGAGACGATCTCCAAGGCTGGTCCCGGTGCCGGGCGGCCGGCCCGGCGTCCCGAGGGCGATCGAGCCCGTCGTCGTGGCCAGGCTGCCGGCCGCGCCGGCATCGAGCGGGCGCCAGGTGCGCTCGAGCGCGGCGATGCGCAGGATCCCGGCCAGGTTCAGGCCGAGCACGATGAGGATGAGCCCGCCGATCACGCGCAGGGTCGGGATGTAGGCCGCGAGTCCGGAAGCCAGGTACGTCGCGGTGACGCCCAGGAGCGTGAACACGGCACCGAATCCAGCGACATAGGCGAAGGCGTGGCGAACGGCCAGCCATCGGTTCGGGGCTGTCATCTCGCTTGCCCGACCGGCGACGGCGATCGCGGACAGCTGACCGAGGTACGCGGGCACGAGCGGCAGGACGCATGGCGACAGGAAGCTGATGACCCCGGCCGCCAGCGCCAGGAGGATCGTGAGGTCGGTGCCGCCGGTCATGCGGTCGTTGCGGCTTCCGGGTTGGTCGGCGCGGCGACATCGCCGTCGAGGACGTCGGTGAGGAGGCGGCGCACCTTGGCGAGGCTCGTGACGGTCTCGAGCCGCCGATCGCCGAGCTCGACGACCGGGATCGCTGCGAAGAAGGCGCGCTCGAGGGCGGGATCGGACTCGATGTCGACCTCCCGCAGCGGCGGCGTCGGGAGCGCTCCCTGGCGCCGCTCCTCGAGGAGCGCTCGCAGCAGCTCGCGGGCTTCATCACAGAGCCCGCAATCGGCGCGGCCGTACAGGATCAGGTCGGGGAGGGGAGTGCCGGACATCGCGCTCGGATTGTACGTGGCGACCGCGTCCGGCCCCGATGATGGAAATGACCGCCGTAGGGAGGCACGGCGGTCATGGCGTCGGGACGCCCGGGATCCCGAACGGGTTCCGCTCCTTGCAGCCGGTCGCCGCGATCTACCAGTGCGTCGGCGCGCCGACGACGATGGGGTCGAGCGGGCGGCCGTAGCGACATTCGCTGATGTCGAACTGGGGCTCTTGGCCGGCGATGAGCTGGCTCAGGACGCGGCCCGTCACCGGGCCCGCGGTGTTCCCGAAGGTGTGGCCGGCGCCGACGAACAGGCCGGGCATCACCTCGTCGATGACGGGCGCGTGGTCGGAGGTGAAGGGGAGGAGGCCGGCCCACGTCCGGGTGATCGGCACGTCGCGCAGCGACGGGAAGTCGGCCGTCAACCCGTCCGCGATCTGTGCCAGCCCGGCGAGCGTCGGGTGCGCATCGAGCTCGCCCGGATAGTCCGTCGCGCATCCGACGCTGAGCTCGCCGGACGCCCGCTGGACCAGGAGCGGCAGCAGGACGAGGCCATCGCGATCCTGTCCCGGGGTGGTGAATGCGGCCGGGTCCCACGACGGCAGGTCGCGGAACAGCGCGTATTGCTTGGTCGCGTTCGGACCGAACACCAGCGGCTCGATCCAGAACGGCTGTGGTCCGGTCATCGCGACCTGCAGGCGCTCGCCGCCGATCGGGACATCGACATCGACATCGGCCAGCAGATCGGTGCTCCATGCGCCCGTGGCGACGACGATCGCATCACCGCTGAATCGGCCGGCATCGGTCTCGACCGCCTCGACCCGGTCGCCCGAGACGACCAGCCGCTCGACCGTGACACCCTCGCGGATCGTGGCACCCTCCGCCATCGCGCCACGGGCGAAGGCGTCGACGACGGTGGACGTCACGATCTGCGCATCGTCGCCGCAGTAGCTCGCGCCCAGGACGTCCTCGCGGATTGGAGGCACGAGGCGCCGCACCTCCGCTCCGTCGATCAGGGTCATGTCGAGGCCGTCGCTCCTCCGCGCGGCGACGAACTCCTCGAAGACCGCGCCCTGTTCGGGGGTGGTGAAGTACATCAGCCCGCCACTTGGTCGGAATTCGAACCCGCCCGGCAATTCCTGAAGGAGCTCCGGATACAGGGTCCGGCCGGCCCGCGCGATGTCGAGCGCGAAGCCAGCGGTGCGACAGTGGAGCCACAGGAAGCCGACATTGCGGCCGGACGCGCCGTACCCGACCGTCTGCTGTTCAAGCAGGGTCACCCGCATGCCGTCGCGAGCGCAGTAGTAGGCCGTGGCGCAACCGACGATCCCGCCGCCGACGACGATCACCTCCGTGGTCATCGGAGCATCGTACGTGAGCATCCTGCGAGCGTTGGCGCCGGAAACCGGGATCTCGGCGGTACGATGGCGGCCGCGCCCCCGTAGCTCAGTGGATAGAGCGAGGCCGTCCTAAGGCCTGCGTCGGCGGTTCGAATCCGTCCGGGGGCGCCACGCCCAACACACCGCGAGAGCCGGCGCGGCGTGGCGGGAGTGCATTGCGAGCCGCCGTCGATGCGCCACCATCGTGATCAGGGATCGGACGACCGCAGTTCCCCTCGAGGGATCAGGAGCGTGCTGAATACCTCTCGGAACCGCCGTCTCGTTCCCGTGATCGCGCTTTCGCTGACCGCGGCCGCCTGCGGCTATCTGCCCGGCATCGGGCCAGGGGAGACGCACATTGCTGGGACTGAGAACCAGCCAGGCCCAGGTAGCGCGCTGGTCGAGGGAGATCCCCGGCGTGCGACGAGGCCGCTGGTGATCGAATTCGTCGCGCTGCCGGAGGGATTCGTCGTCGAAGCGCAGACCACCCGGATCCCGAGCGGCGCCGCCATCGAGGCGAGCTTGATCAAACTTCCGGGGCTGGTGAGCCTTCGGGTGAACGGAGTCCCTTGCGAAGGGACCTTGGCCATCGCTTCGGGGAGCCTCACGCACGCGGTCTTGCGCGTCCACGACGCCGGTTGTGCCGTCGAGACCACAGAGATCGAACCAATGTGATGGCGACGCCTTCACCAGCGGACACGCCGCAGCATGCCCGCGCGCCGCTGACTCCTCGCGCGCTGAACCGGGCCACGCTCGCGCGCCAGCTCCTCCTCCGCCGGCGGCGACTCGGCATCGTGGAGGCTGTCCATCGCGTGGTCGCGCTCCAGGCGCAGGCGCCACCGTCTCCGTACATCGCGCTCTGGAACCGGCTAAGCCCGTTCGATCCCGCGGAGCTCGACCGGGCGTTCGCCACCCACGCGATCGTCAAGGCGACCCAGATGCGCTCCACACTTCACGCTGTCGACGCCGCGGACTACCCGGCTTTCCACGAGGCGATGCAACCGCTTCTCCGCGCGGCGCGGCTGGACGACACCCGTTTCACCATCGCCGGGCTGTCGGTCGAGGATGCCGACGCCCTCGTGCCGCCGCTGCTGGCATACGCGTCGGAGCCGCGCTCCAACGCGGATATCGAGGCCTGGCTGGATGAGCGGCTGGGTGTCCTGCCCCGGCCGGGCGTCTGGTGGGCCCTCCGCAGGTACGCGCCATTCGTGCTGGCACCCACCGGGGGCCCTTGGTCGTTCGGGCAGGCGCCGGCGTTCCTGGCGGCGCGCGATCTGCGCCGGCCGGGCGACGTCGCGGCGTCCCTCCGGCACCTGGTCGTGCGCTATCTCGAGGGGTTCGGGCCGGCCACGGTCGCCGACGTCGCGCAATTCGCGCTCATCACCCGTGGCCGCGTGCGGGAGGCGGTCCAGGCGCTGGGCGACGCGCTCGTCACGCTCGATGGGCCGGATGGCGTCGTGCTCCTGGACGTGCCCGACGGCGAGCTCCCCGGCGAGGGAACGCCCGCGCCGCCGCGGCTGATGGCGATGTGGGACAGCACGCTGCTGGCGTACGCGGACCGCGCCCGGATCATCCCGGAAGACCTGCGTCGCCACGTGATCCGGACCAACGGCGACGTTCTCCCGACCGTCCTCGTCGACGGGTACGTGGCCGGCGTATGGCGGCCGGTGGAAGACGGCATCGAGGTGACCGCGCTCCATCCCGTCGCCGAGGACGCGTGGGCCGGCCTGGACGCCGAGGCACGCGCACTGCGCGCGTTCCTGGCTGACCGCGAGCCCGGGGTGTACCGCCGCTACGGCCACTGGTGGGCGCGGCTGCCCGACGGCGAGCGCCGCATCCTGTAGCGGCGGTCTAGGACGCAGCCAGCGGCAGCGTACCCGCGCTCACCCGCGGGCTGAGGCTGCCGACTACACTCTTGCGCGGCCCCATCGAACGTCGCCACGAAGCAGAGGTAGCCCGTGCACCATCCGTCGGATCACGCGTCGTGAGCGGTCTCGCAGGTCAGTCGAATCGACGGGGATCCAGGCGGTGAATGCCAGGCAAGTAGCGTCCGTCCGTCGATTGCTGGCGGACCTCGGACGCTCCGAGACGAGGGGCGACGCGCTCCGCAAGGTGCGGCGGCGAGCCGCATCAGTGGTCCGCAGCCGGACCGGCCGCCCGGCCTCCGGGACGGCCACGACGCACGCTTCTGGTCTCGCGGCGGGGACCAAGCGGCCGGACTCCTGGTACGTCGGCGAGTGGTCGCGACTTGCCAAGGCGGTGTTCGGGCCGGGCGCCCTGACCGAGCGGCCACGCCTGGACCCGGCCGTCGCGCCCAAGGCCGTCAAGCAGGCGGGCCGGCAACGAGGCCAGGCCGTCCTGGCCGAGGCGATCGCGCGTGGCGAGCCGCTCGAGCGTGCCGTGACCCGGAGCGTGGCGACCCTGGCCGAAGCCAAGGAGTTCAGCGACGCCTGGGCGATCGCCGAGGGCGCTGGCGGCCTGCCAGGTGGCGCCGCCGCTTCGGCCATGGGGCATGCGCTGCTCCTGCATCGTCGACGGCAATTCGTTCGGGCCTGGACCAGGATCCGCGATCTCGAGGACGCCGCGCTGGCGACGTTCATCCCGGTCGAAGCGGTCGATGGGGCCCTGGCCGACGGGTCCGCCGAGGCCCGTCAGCGCGCACTGACCATCGGCGCTCCCACCGACACCATGCCCGCGGACATCCTGGTCGACCTCGCCGGTCGCTTCCTCGTCTTCGGGGAGCGAGAACGTGCCGCCGAACTGGTGGCGGAGCTCCGTCGGCGCCCATCGGTGGATCTCGACGAGCCGCGGCGATACTCGTGGACCCTGATCGAGGGGTGGCTCGACCTCCGACCACGGGAGGTCCCGGCTGGCTCGATCCCGATCGCGGTCATGGGCTACCAGACACCGGATCACCTGCTGACATCGGGCAATCTCGGCGACTACATCCAGACGCTGGCCCTTCTCGGCAACCTCGCCCGGCACACCGACGTGACGTTCTCCGGCGACGACGGGCTCGGGGCGCTGGCGACGGAGCTTCAGGAACGGATCCAGCCCGATCTTCGCGTACCCGACGCGAAGGGATCGGTGCACCTCGTACCGGTCGATCGGGAGTTCAGCAGCGGCGGCAACGTCCCTGAAGGAACCTGGATGATCGCCTTCGGCTGGCACATGCACCCGCTCTTCGACCTTCGGTACGACTTCCCGTACCACCCCAACATCCGCCCGCTGTTCATCTCGTTCCACGTCAATCGGCTGGACATGCTGACCGACGAGGCCCAGGACTACCTGCGCCGGCACGGACCGGTCGGCTGCCGCGATTGGAGCACGGTGTTCCTGCTGCTGAGCGCCGGCATCGACGCGTTCTTCAGCGGCTGCCTGACCACGACACTCGACATGTTGTTCCCGCCGCGCGAAGCGGCATACCGTGGCAACGGCGTCGTCGGGGTCATCGATCGTCCGACCAAGGCCGCCGGTCGCGATGTCCGCAAGGTCCGCCACTACAGCCACCAGGCCGACGAGTATCGGTACACCTCCCTGACCGACGGTGTCCGCAACGCGAGCGCGGTGCTCGCGGCCTATCAGCGGGAGCTCGATCGAGCGGTCACTGGGCGCCTGCACGCGTATCTCCCGCTCACCGCACTCGGCGTTCCGGTCGACTTCGAGAACCCCAGTCCCGGCGACATCCGATTCGCGGGCCTGACCGGCCTGCAGCCGGGCGACGCCCGCCTGGTGGAGCTCCGGAACGGCATCCGCGACCTCCTCGCGACGACCTTCGAGACGGTGCTGGCGGGAGCCGGGGAGCGCGAGGTGTACGACCTCTGGCGCGAATTGACTCGCGGCCAGGTCGCCGAGGCGAAGGCCCGATTCGAGTCTCCGGTAACCGATCCCCCGACGACCGTCGACGTGGCTGCGGCGGTCGCAACCAGCAAGGCCGGCAGCCGGCGGTTCGGGCCGCACGACATGGTCGACGAGAAGGCCATCACCGATGTCGTCCTCTGCTTTGACCAGAACCTGACGTCCCAGGCGCCGGTGCTGATCGAGTCGATGGTCGCGAATGCCTCTGGACCGCTCCGTCTCTGGGTCCTCGGTCGCGGCCTGTCGGATGCGTACCAGGTGTGGCTGGCCGGCGCGTTCCCGTCGCTCCCGATGACGTTCGTGCCGTGCGACCAGATCGCGTACCACTCCGCCGGGAGGCCCCAGCGCCTCCCGACCCGGATCACGATCTCCACGCTCGACCGGCTGATCCTGCCGCACCTGCTCGACGAGATCGATCGCGTGGTCTACGTCGACATCGACACGCTCGTGCTCGACGACATCTGCCGGCTGGCGTCCACGAACCTCGCCGGTCGACCGATCGCCGCGAGGGATTCCAACGTCAGCGAGGCGAGCGAGTGGCAACGGGCACCCCGCCGCGTCGCCGAGGAGTCGGCGACCGAGTTCCGACGACGGATGGGCCGAGACCATGGCTTCGGCGGTGCGGCCCTGAACGCCGGCGTGCTGGTCCTCGATCTGGATCGAATGCGCCGGGACGACTTCACCGACACCTACCTGCCGTGGGTGGAGCGCTACGGGCTGCACGACCAGGACATCATGCTGGCGTACGCGGGACCGAACCGCGCCGTCCTCGAGCCACGCTGGAACGCGATGCCGGTGCTCGAGGACGTGCCCGACCCGAGCCTCATCCATTGGGCGACGTTCGGGAAGCCGTGGGATCCCGAGCTGACCTACGGGCGCGACCTGTGGCAGGGATACGCCGCCAGCGTTCGTGACCGAGCGGGCTCCCCGCCGACCGCGGACGGCGGCGCGACCGGACCGGCCGGTTCGCTCTACAACCCGATCGAGATCGGTCCGGCCGCTGGTCCGTTGCCCGAGCAGGTCGAGCGCGTCATCGCCGCCGTGCAGGAGGAGCACCTCAGCTACCTCGGGGCGCCCGGCCTGCGGACGCTCGCCGCCACCGTCGAAACGATCGAAGCCGAGGGGATCGACGGCCTCGTCATCGAGGCCGGCACGGCACGGGGCGGTTCGGCCATCGCCATGGCGGCAGCGAAGTCGAGCGCACGCCCGATGAAGGTCTACGACGTGTTCGGGATGATCCCGCCGCCGGGCGAGCGGGATGGCGAGGACGTCCATCGCCGCTACGCCACGATCGTCGAGGGTCGGTCCAGGGGCATCGCCGGTGAGACGTACTACGGCTACCGCGACGAGCTCCTGACCGAGGTCACCGACTCGTTCGCGCGACACGACCTGCCGATCGCGGCCAACAACGTCGAGCTCATCCAGGGCCTGTTCGAAGACACGATCGCCCTCGATGAGCCCGTGGCGTTGGCCCACCTCGACGGTGACTGGTACGCCTCGACGATGACCTGCCTGACGCGGATCGCGCCGCTGCTGTCGGTCGGTGGTCGCTTCGTGATCGACGACTACGACACGTGGTCAGGCTGCCGGACGGCCGTCGACGAGTACTTCGCCGGACGGCCCGGATTCCGCTTCGAACGCCGGGGCAGGTTGCACATCGTCCGCGTGTAGGCCATGGCGATCCGGCTCAGTGGTGGCCGTGGACGACCGCGTGTCCGCGGCCGCGCGCGATGAGCCAGCGATTGACCGGGTACGCGGCCACGCCGGCCACCGCCAGGGCGATCGCCAGGCTGCCCCAGAACAGGGCGTCGGTGATGCCCGCGTCCATGGCCCCCGGGATCACCAGCAGGATCGCGTTGTCCACGATCTCCATCACCGTGATGGACAGCGTGTCCGCGGCGAACGCCAGTTTCAGCGCGGCGCGGACCGCGACCCCGGAGCGCAGCAGCGGCCGCAGCGTGAGCGCGTAGCCGAACACGAACGCCAGGACGACGGCGAGCGCGATCGACGCCGCATCGTGCCAGCCCAGCTGTGTCGCGATGACCAGTCCGAGGACTTCCCCGATGGCGCAGCCGGTCAGGCAATGGACCGTGGCGGAAAGGGCGAGGCGGGCGATCGAGGGCATCGCGTGCTCCATGCACGCAACCTATCGAAGTCGTCAAGGCGATGTGGTGGTCGTGGCTACGGCGCCGCAAGGCCGCCCGTCGTAGGATTTCGGGACCAACCTAGCCTGGAGTGACTTCGTGTTCTTCGATCCCCTGTACATCGGCCTGATCGTCGCGACCTTGCTGATCGCCGGCGGAGCACAGCTCTACATCCGGTCCACGTACGGGCGCTGGAACCGCGTCCCCAACGGCGCGCGCCTGAGTGGTGCGCAGATCGCCGAGTTCCTGCGCGAGCGTGCGACGTTCGGCGACAGGCCCGGCCAGGAAGCGATCACGGCCATCAAGATGGTGCCCGGCAACCTGTCCGACCATTTCGATCCACGCGACCGCTCGCTCGGGCTGTCGCAAGCGGTCGCCGAGCAGCCGACCGTGGCGGCCATGGCGATCGCGGCGCACGAGGTGGGTCATGCCCAGCAGCATGCCGAGGGCAGCGCGCTGATGAAGCTCCGGGGTCTGCTCGTCCCGGCGGCCAGCCTTGGCCCCAACGTGGCCTACATCCTGATCTTCGCGGGCCTGATCCTCCAGATCGCCGGGCTGGTGACGCTCGGCATCCTGTTCTTCGGGATCGCGGTGCTGTTCTCGATCCTGACGCTGCCCGTCGAGATCGGCGCGAGCCGGCGGGCGCTGGCGATGCTCGACTCGACCGGGATCATCACCTCGCCCGATGAGAAGCGCGGGGCGCAATCGATGCTGACGGCGGCGGCGCTGACGTACGTCGCGGCGGCGATCACCTCGGTGCTGACCCTGCTGTACTACCTCACGCTGGCGCGGCGGAGCAGTTGACCCTGCCGTGACACGGGTCCACATCCCGGAAACCGTGCTCACGGCGGCGCACGATCGAGCGCGCGCCCGCGCGGCGCGCGATTGGGCCCTGGCCGACCGGCTGCGCGGCGAGATCGAGGCGGCCGGCTGGACGATCGTGGATCGCGGCACCGATTTCGCGCTTTCGCCGACCGCCCCGCCGGATGTCGACGAGGGCGCCCGAGTTCGGTATGGCGCATCGCGCAACGTTCCCGCTCGTTTCGAGGATGAGGCCGTCGGCCTCGCATCGGTCGTGTTGGTGGCCACCGACTGGCCGGCGGATCTCGATCGGGCGCTCGCGGGCCTGCGGGCGCATGCGCCCGCCGGTACCTCCGTGGTGATCGTGGCCGACGGGCCATCCGAGGAGCAGGCGGCGGCGTTGGAGTCGATCGAGTCGACAGGGGAAGGCGCCGATCTCCCCGTCGAGCTCGTGTGGACCTCGGAGCGGTTGGGGCACGCAGCGGCGACGAATATCGGGATCCGCCGAGTCGAGGCGCCGGTGGTCGTTCTGCTCGACACCAGCCTCGCGCCGACCGGCGACTTCGTGACGCCCCTGGTCCGCGCCCTCGACGATGAGGCCGTGGCCGTCGTCGGAGGCTGGGGGATCACCTCGACGGACCTGCGCACCTTCGAAGACGCTCCGCCCGGCGATGTCGATGCGATCGAGGGCTACGTCCAGGCGTTCCGGCGCTCTGATGCGGCCGCCTTCGGCCCGCTCGATGAGCGGTTCCGGTTCTATCGGAACCTCGATATCTGGTGGAGCCTCGTGCTGCGCGATGGCGCCGACGACGACGAGCAACCACGACGCGCGGTTCGCATCGAAGGGCTGCCGCTCGAGCGGCACGAACATCGCGGCTGGACGAGCCTCTCCGACGAAGAACGTGATCGACAGTCGAAGCGCAACTTCTACCGGATCATCGACCGCTTTGGCTCGCGGCGGGATCTTCTGGTCGTGAACCAGTCGACCGACAAGGGCGTGCCCTGATGCAGTTCGAATGGCAGGTGCCATTCATCGTCATCGGATCCATCGCGCTGGTCCTGTTCTTCTTCGGGCGGCCAAAGGACGCGAGTGACGAGCCGGAGCCGCCCACGGGGCCCGACCTGATCGAGCGACTGCAGCGCACGCTGGGCATCGCCATCGTCGTCGAGTCGGTGGATTCCGCGGCGGAGGTGGCGGCGTCCCCGGCCGATCCGGTCCGACCGGCTGGGCAGCCCGGATCCGGCGAGCCGTTCACGATCCGTGCGTCGTTCATGTACGGGCGGAACTCGACACGGGTGGTGGTCGGCGGGCCCACGGAATCGGAAGCCTGGGCTGCGCTGGCAAAGGCCGCCATCGCGTGGCGGAACTCTGACTTTCAGCACGTCCAGATGTGGCCGGGAGGCGGCTGAGAGGTGCGAACCGCCGGGATGGGCGGCGCCGAGGTCCTCCGGGTCCTCGACGCGCTCGAGACCGCCGGCATCCGGGCCGGGATCACGGGCGGGTGGGGTATCGATGCACTGCTCCGTCGGGAGACCCGCCAGCACGGCGACCTCGACCTGGGTGTGGCAGCAGAGGCCATCGACCGGGCCATGGAGGCGGTGCGGCCGCTGGGATACGTCCTATCGCTCGACGATCGGCCGGCCCGAGTCGTCGTGGAGAGCGATGGCGGCCGGATCGACCTTCACCCGATCGAGTGGGGGCCATCCGGGGCCGGCGTCCAGACCGGGCTGGCCGGTGAGGTGTTCCACTATCCGGCGGGCAGCCTCGATGCCGATGGGGAGATCGCCGGACGGCGGGTCCGGTGCGCGACCCCCGACCTGCAACTCGCGTTCCACGCACACTACGAGCCCCGCGACCACGACCGGCGGGACATGGATGCACTCGCCAGGGTGTTCGGGCTCACGCTGCCGCCGGCGCTATCGAGCCTGACTGGGCCGGACGTCAGCGGCGCCGCAACTCTGAGCCGCCAGGCCCGTCTACGACGTCCCAGCCGCGTTCCGTGAGCTCTCGGCGGAGGTCGTCTGCTCGCGCGTAGTCGCGCGCGGCCCGGGCCTCGTCGCGCGCCGCTGCGAGGTGGCTGACCTCCGATGGCACGGCAGCGCCTGCGCGGTCCGCCACGGGCTCCCAGACGCGGTGCAGGTCCAGTCCGAGGACGGCGTCAGCATCCAGGACGAGCCAGCGCCGTTCGTCCGCTGGCAGATCGGCGCGGAGGATCTCCCGCACGCATGCCACCGCGCCCGGGAGGTCGAGATCGTCGTCGAGCGCGGCGACGAACCGGTCGTGGAGCTCTCGGCCCGCAGGGGACAGGGGAGCTGTGGGCGCATGTGCGCGATCCGCGACGACGTACCGGGCTGTGCCCCCGAACCCGGCGACTCCCGACGCCGATCCCACCGGGCGGTCGCCCGCCGCGCCCGCCTCCAGGACGGAAGGGGCTGACCACGGGCCGTCGGCAGGAGGCGGGCCCAGCGCCGCGAGCCGCGCCCGGAGCGACGCGAGCCCCGCTGCGGCCGCGTCGAG
Source organism: uncultured Chloroflexia bacterium (assembly GCA_963828165.1). Taxonomy (GTDB): domain Bacteria; phylum Chloroflexota; class Limnocylindria; order Limnocylindrales; family CSP1-4; genus SPCO01. Next base: position 73,799 of record CAWHDR010000005.1, on the reverse strand, counting down.
CGACTCGTCCGAGTAGTTGAGCTTCCGCCCGTAGCGCGACGTCAGCGTGAGGTAGCGGAACGCCAGGGGATCGAGGCCCCGCTCCGCGAGCTCGGTCACGCGCTGGAAGTTGCCGGCGGACTTGGCCATCTTTCGCCCGGCCATCAGCAGGTGCTCGCCGTGGACCCAGACCGCGGCGGGCGGGCCGCCCACGAGCGGCGCGGATTGCGCGATCTCGTCCTCGTGGTGCGGGAAGACGTTGTCGATGCCCCCCGTGTGCAGATCGAATCGGTCGCCCAGGTAGCGCCGCGCCATCGCGGAGCACTCGAGGTGCCAGCCTGGATAGCCCTCGCCCCAGCGCGCGGTCGGCCACTTCAGGGCACGTCCCTCGCCGGCACGTTTCCACAAGGCGAAGTCCGCCGGGTCGCGCTTGTCCGGTTCAACGTCGCCGCGGTGACCGGCGCGCAAGTCGTCGAGTGTGTTGCCCGACAGCCGCCCATACCCGGGAAATGACGACACCGAGTAGTACACGTTGCCGTCGGGTGACTCGTACGCGTGCCCTGCATCCTCGAGGGCCTCGGCGAGGGCCACCATCTCGGGGATGTGCTCGGTCGCTCGGGGGAATACATGCGCGGGCAGGATGTTCACGAACGCCTCGTCGGCGTGGAAGGCTGCCTCGTAGGCGTCGGCGATCTCGGCCGTCGAGCGGCCTTCGAGGCCGGCGGCCGCCAGCATGCGGTCCTCGCCGCGATCGAACCGCTCGTCTCGGAGGTGCCCGACATCGGTGATGTTCTTGACGTGGAACACCTCGATCCCGTGATACACGAGGACCCGCCGAAGGACGTCGGCGAGCAGGTACGAGCGCAGGTTCCCGACGTGGGCGTAGCGATAGACGGTCGGGCCGCAGGTGTACATCCGGACACGCCCTGTCTCCAGCGGCACGACCGGCTCCACGGTCCGGGTGAGGGTGTTGCGGAGGCTCAGGGTCACACCGACATCGTAGCCCGCCCCCCTCGCCGACCCGTCCGAGCCAACGAATCCGCGAATCTCGCCCCGACCGGCCCTAACGACGGCGAAGCTGAGTCGTTATCGCAGCAGAGGCCTCGCGGGCAAAGCATCGTTCCCCCGGCGGTGTGGGCCTGCGGGGCCTCATCTCACGCCCGCCGCGAACGAGCCCCCGAGACGGCCCGGTCACGCTTCCGCGGGTTCCGCGGGCATCACCCGTATACTCCGGCCGATGTTGCGCCGGACCGCCCTGCTCGTCCCCCTGCTCGCCGGCGCACTGCTTGCCGGCGCCTGCTCCCAGGCCCCGGCCGCGGAGGGTGACGGAACTGCCCGGATCGGGCTGGGGCTTCCGACCAGTCTCGACCCTGCGGCCACCGGTGACTCGGGGAGCGCGGCCGTCATCGCCCAGTTCTTCGAGACGTTGACGACGTTCGACGAGACGCTCGAGCTGCGGCCGGCCCTCGCAGAATCCTGGCGCATCGAGGACGGCGGACGCCGGGTCATCTTCCACATCCGGCCGGATCTCACGTTCAGCGACGGCACGCCGTTACGTGCTGCGGACGTCGTCCGGAGCTGGCTCCGCATCATCGATCCCGCCGCGCCCTCGCCGTTGGCGACCCTCATGCTCGATGTCGAGGGAGCGCTGGACTACGTCCGGGGCGACGGTGACGCCGACGGCGTCGGGCTCACCGCCGATGAGGCCGCGAACGACGTGGTCGTCGATCTCGTGCGGCCGGCTGCGGAATTCGTCACGGTGGTCGCCAGCCCCACGTTCGGCATCGTCCCGCCAGGCGTCGGCAGCGAGCCCGCGGCGCTGCAGGCCGGAGATTCGTTCGTCGTCAGTGGCGGCTACACCCTCGCCGAGCTGACCCAGGGCACGATGGTCCTGCGCGCCAACCCCGCGTACTGGGCCGGTACGCCGTCGATCGGGGAGATCACGGTCGTGACGGATCTCGGCGGCGGCAGTGGCGTCGACGCCTTCGAGGAGGGCGAGCTCGATTACGTCGGCATCTCCGCCTTCGATGCGTCATGGATCGCGTACGACCCGGCCCTGGGGCCGCAGCTCCGCGAGGTGCCATCGCTCTCGACGGACTTCTACGGGTTCGATACCAGCCGCCCGCCGTTCGACGACGTCCGCATCCGGCGTGCCTTCGCGGGCGCCGTCGACTGGCGACGCATCGCGTTCCTGTCCGTGTCCGAACCCGAGATCGGTCGCGACATCGATGGTCCCGCCGGGCATCCCGGACCGGAGCGATCGCGACGTCCTGCCCGACCACGACCCGGAGTCCGCCCGCGCGCTCCTCGCCGATGCGGGGTTCCCGGGTGGCCAGGGCTTCCCGGAGGTCACGCTCCTGACCGGCGGCTCGCCCTATGACGAGGCGGTCGTGAGCGAGATCAAGCGGGAGCTCGGGGTGACGCTCAACTCCGAGGTGATGGATTTCGGGACGTACTTCGATCGGCTCGACAACGACCCGCCGCAGATGTGGCAGCTGTCGTGGGTCGCCGACTATCCCGGCCGCAACGATTTCCTCGGCGTCCTGCTGGGGACGGGCTCCACGAACAACTACGGCCGCTGGTCCTCGGACGAGTTCGACGCCGCGATCCTCGAGGCGGGCGCGACCACGGACGAGGCCGCGGCAGCGGCCGCCTACGACCGCGCCGAGGACGTCGTCCAGCGTGACGCGCCGGTCGTCCCGATCACCTACGGGACCGGGTGGGCGTTGGCCCGGGACGGGCTGCTCGGGGCCGGGCAGAACGGCCTGGGCTCGTTGCGCTTCGCCGGACTGGCGTGGGGCCAGCCGTGACCGTGGGGGGTCGCCATCACGGCGCGCGGAGACTGCGATGGGTCGTTGCCCCGGCAGCGGCGACGCTTCGCAGCGCTCGCCGCCTTGACAGGTGCCGCCGCCACCCCGGTCCATGCCGCGGACCCGGAGTTCGGGACGCCCACCATCGATGCGAACTTCGGCGAGGGCGTGGACCTCACCCAGCCCGTGACGCTCGACGAGACGCCGGCGCGTGTCGAGGTCCTGCTGACGTTCGCGGACGCCTCGCCCCTGGTCGTCGAGCTGCCGCCACCCACCACGATCGGCTCGACCACGCTGCGGCACCAGCTGAGCGTCGCCGCGGACGGCCACATCCTTCCCAATACCCCGGTGTCCGCTCGATGGCGGATCACGCCCGAAGATGGCGACCCGGTGCTCGGTCCCGAGGTGGATGCCGTCTACGCCGACGAGCGCTTCGACTGGAAGACGGCCCGCGGCGACCTCGTCACGGTCCACTGGTACGAGGGCGACACCGCATTCGGCGAGCGCTCCCTCCGGATCGCCGAGGAAGCCGTACGGGAGACGTCGGACCTGCTCGGCGTCACCGAGGACGAACCGATCGACTTCTTCATCTACGCCGAACAGGATCCGTTCTACGACGCCCTTGGCCCGGGTACCCGCGAGAACGTCGGCGGCCAGGCGAACGCCGAGATCCGGACGCTGTTCGCGCTCGTCGGCGCGACCGATGTCGGCTGGGACGAGATCGTCGTGCGCCATGAGCTCGTCCACCTCGTCTTCGACACAGCCGTCGATAACCCCTACCACTTCCCCCCGCGCTGGCTCAACGAAGGTTTGGCGGTCTATCAGAGCCAGTCGTACGACCCCGGCGACCGCTCGGCGGTCGAATCGGCGGCACGCGCCGGCACGCTGATCCCGCTCGACGGGCTGACCGGCCAGTTCCCGACCGGCGATGGGTTCTTCCTGGCCTACGCCGAGAGCGTCAGCGCCGTCGACTTCTTCATCCGGACGCACGACCAGGACGCGCTCGTCGCCCTCATCGGGTCGTACGCGGATGGGCTGACCGACGACGAGGCCTTCCAGGCGGCCATCGGCATGGACACGGCCGCCTTCAATGCGGCGTGGCTGGCCGATCTGGATGCGGTCGTGCCCCAGCGACACGGGCCACAGCCGGCACCGCCAGGGCCCAGGCCATCCGCGTGGGGCGCCCCCGGCGAGGTCCCCGGTGCGACGCCCGTGCCCGGCGCCCCGGCGCCCATCCCCAGCGCGGGCGCTGGTACCGGCGACGGCGCGCCGCTCGGTGGGAACTCCACGCTCGTCCTGGGGATCGTGGCGGTGGCCGTCTTCGGCGCCGCCGGGCTGCTCGTCTGGTCGCGCTCCCGCCGTGGGCGACCCGGCGCCATGCCGTGACCGTCGGAGCCCGCCTGCGCGCCATCCCGAGCTGGCAGGTCACCCTGGGGGTCGCCCTGCTGGGTCTCGGGTTCCTCGTGGCGGCGCAACTCGCCGCTGAGGGACCGCGGGTCCGCTACACGACCCAGGAGCGCTCCCCACTCGTCGAGACGGCCAGCGAGCTGCAGGCCGACCAGGAAGCACTCAAGACGTCCATCCTCGATCTTCGCGCGAGGATCCAGGCGGCCGAGCAGGCGGGCGAGGGTTCCGCGGCCCTGGTCAGCGACCTCAACGACCAGCTCGAGGCCGCGCGGATCGCGGCCGGCCTGATCCCGCTCACCGGTTCCGGGATCGTCCTCCAGCTCGAGGATTCTCTCGAACCGGCCGACCCGGAAGGCAACACCTCGGACCTGCTGGTCGGCGCACGCGACCTGCGCACGATCGTGGAAGAGCTGTGGGCCGCCGGAGCGGAAGCCATCGCGGTCAACGGTGAGCGCATGACGCCGACGACCGCGGTGATCGACATCGGCCCGTCCATCCTCATCAACTCGGCGTACCTGGCCGGCCCGTTCCAGGTCACGGCCATCGGGCCGGACGACCTGTATGCGCGGCTGAGCGCTTCGCCCGGATTCGTCGACTTCATCCGGGCCCGGGCCGAGGCGTGGGGCCTGCGGGTCTCGATCGCGGAGCCCGAGTCGGTCGACATGCCCGCGTTCGCCGGCACGGTCACCCTGCGATATGCACGACCCCAGCCGTCCCCGGAAGCCGCGCTTTCACCGGCCGACTGACCGATGCACCAACTGCGCAACCAGCTCACCATCGCGGCCGTGGCCTTCGTCCTGGGCCTGCTCGTGATCGTCCAGCTTCGAACCCAGGCGAGCGGCGCAGCCTTCGCCGGGCTGTCCTCGCAGGAGCTCACGGTGCTCGTCGCGAATCTGAACGACCGCAATGACGGACTGCGCGGCGAGATCGGGACGCTGGAGCGCGAGCTCGCGACCCTCACCGCCAACACGCAGCGCGGCGAGGCGTCGGTCGACGAGCTGCGTGCCGACCTGCGCCGGGTGCGCCTGTACGCGGGCATCGATCCGGCGACCGGACCGGGCATCGTCATCACGATCCGCGGCCCGATCGACGGGAGCGGCGTCGAGGATCTCGTCAACGAGCTTCGCAACGCCGGCGCCGAGGCGATCGCCGTCGAGTCCGTGCGGCTCGTGCCTGGCGTCGTCACGATGGGCGCCGCAGGGGCCGTCACGGTCGATGGTGTCCCCCTCGGCGATCCCTTCGAGCTCTCGGCGATCGGGGCACCGGACAAGCTCACGGGGTCCCTGACCAGGTCGGGCGGGATCATCGCGCAGCTCGCCGCGACCCTGCCGGATGTCGTGGTGGAAGTCACGCCGCTCGACCGTGTTGACGTCCCCGCGACGGACCGCGAACTGGTCCCGGGGCACGGCCGCCCGCGGCTCTGATAGCCTGTCCGCCGTGCCGGTCCGACCCGTCCTGACCCTGTTGCTCGGCGACGTCCTGCGGCTTCGCCGGAGCCACCCGTGCGGGGGCGATTCCTGGCTCGTGGACCGGCTCGGGGCGGACATCGGGCTGCGCTGCCAGACGTGTGGCCGGCACGTGCTGCTGGCGCGAGCGACGCTCGAGCGGAGATTTGTCGAGTTCGTGCAACGCGGTGACATGGCACTCAACGCCGCGGTCGCGAGAGCCCCTGAGCCGGCCACGGACGAGGGCCGATGACCGGATCCGCGGAGTCGACCGGCGGAGCGGCCGGGACGACGCCGCCGATGACTAACGGGTCGGAAGGGGCGCTGGCGGTCTTCCGCAACGCCTCGTTCCTTCGCCTCTGGTTGTCCCAGGCGACGACCCAGATCGGCGGCAACATGGTGTTGTTCGGCCTGACGGTCATCGTGTCGTCGACGCAGCCGAACACCGCGGTCAGCCTGCTGATCCTGTCGTTCCTGGTCCCGGCGGTCCTGTTCTCGGCGGTGGCCGGGGTCTATGTCGACCGGGTGGATCGGCGGCTGGTGCTCATCACGACGAACATCCTGCGCGGATTCGCGATCGTCGGGCTGTTCCTGGTCGGCGACCACTTCCTGCTGATCCTGCTGCTGAACATCTTCGTGTCGACCGTCACGGTCTTCTTCGCGCCGGCCGAGGCAGCGATGATCCCGGAGGTCGTGCCGCGTCACCAGCTGCTCGCCGCGAACGGTGTGTTCACGATCACCCTGAACGCGGCATTCGCGATCGGGTTCGCCCTGCTCGGCCCGCTGGTCATCAACGTCGCCGGCCCGCAGGCCGTGATCATCGTGGTGGCCGCCCTCTACTTCCTCGCCGCGGTCTTCTGCTTCACGCTTCCGCCGTCGCCGCCGCCGGCACGCGCGCCGACCGACACCGGTGCGCATCCGGTCGGGGCGACCCGGGAAGCCATCCGATCGACCGTCGCCCAGCTGCGCGAGGGGCTGAGCTTCATCTGGACGAACCGGTCGATCGGCTGGTCGCTCCTCTATCTGGGCATCACCGCTTCGCTGATCGGCGTGCTCGGTGTGCTCGGCCCGGACTTCGCCGAGACCGCGCTCGGCCTGGAGCCCAAGGACTTCGCCGTGATCGTGCTGCCGCTCGGCGGTGGCATCGTGATGGGCATCCTGCTGCTCAACGCGTACGGCAAGTTCCTCCCGCGCCGGCGCGTCATCGAGGGCGGCCTGATCACGCTCGGGATCATGCTCGCGCTGCTCTCGATCGCGGGGCCGATCAGCCGGTTGCTCCAGAGCGCCGACACCGCGAGCAGCCTGCTCGACCTGTCGGCCCTGACCTCCTTGCTGGCGATCGTCGTGTTCATCGCGTTCGTGGCCGGTTTGGCGTACGGCTGTGTGGCGATCCCCGCCCAGACCCAGCTCCAGGAGGACCTGCCCGAGGAGGTCCGCGGCCGGGTGTTCGGCGTGCTCAACATGCTCGTCTCGGTGTCGAGCTTCCTGCCGATCATCGTCGTGGGACCGATCTCCGACCTGATCGGGACGGGTACGGTGATGCTCGTGGTCGGCGTGGGTGTCCTCGCGTCGGGCATCGCCAGCGTGTTCCTGCGGGATCCGAATCTGGGCGTGGCCGGCGCCAGCGCGGACCCCCATTTCGAGGATCCGCTCGCCGCTGCGCTGGGCGCCGACCGGCCCAAGTGGCGTGAGGACCCGGACGCCCCGCAGAGCAAGCTCCCGCCGCCGGTCGACCCGGTCGCGATGAGCGCGCCGGACCCCGCCCAGCAGCAGGACGAGACGGTCGAGATCGACATGGCGGCGTCGGACGCGGACGAAGCCGACCGATCGGATCGGTCCGTCCGACCCGGCCGACCGCGCCTGACGCCGAGCCGACCATGGCCCGGGTCGCGATGGTGTTCACGGGCGGCACGATCAGCATGGGCTTCGACCCGGTGGCGGGCGGCAACGTCCCCGCGCTCGATGGCGCTGCGATCCTGGCCCGGACGACCGGTCTCGAAGAGATCGCCGAGATCGTCCCGATCGACCGTGGGCTGACCCCCGCCAGCCATTTCACGTTCGAGGACGTGCTCGAGATCGGGCGGGTCGTGCAGGGCGCCCTGGACGACCCCGCGATCGACGGGGTCGTCGTGGTCCAGGGCACGGACACGATCGAGGAGACGAGCTTCGCCTGGGACCTCGTCCTGCGCTCGGCGAAGCCGGTGGTGGTGACCGGCGCGATGCGCGCGCCGCACGAGGCGGGCTTCGACGGCCCGGCGAACCTGCGCGATGCCGTCGCGGCCGCCGTGTCGCCCGAGTTGCGCGAGGCGGGAGTCGTCGTGACGCTCGCCGGATCGCTGGAGCCGGCGGACGACGTCACGAAGCTCCACACGACCGCGTTCACGACGTTCGGGTCGCCCAACGGCGGCACGCTCGGGCGTGTGGCGGACGGCCGGGTCGTGGCGGACCGGGCTCGCGGGCCGCGCCGGCGGCTGGATCCGGTGCCGACAGCTGGCGCCCGGGTCCACCTGCTGACGGCCGGGATCGGCTCGGACGGGTCACTCCTGGATGCGGCCGTCGCGGCCGGGGCCGACGGCATCGTGGTCGCGGCAACGGGGGCCGGGAACACGTCACCCGGCTGGCTGGCGGCCGCCGAGCGGGCGATGGTCGCGGGCATCGTCGTCGCGCTGGCGTCGCGCTGCCCGGCCGGGCCGGTCTCGACGGCCTACGCGTTCCCAGGCGGCGGCGGGACGTGGGTCCGCGCCGGCGCGATGCGGGTGGGGACGCTGTGCGCGATCAAGACCCGCGTCGCGCTGGCGCTCGGTCTCGGCGCGGGGATGTCGCGCGATGCGCTGGCGGGGTTGCTGCGCGGACCCGGCGGGGTCGGAACCGTCACCGCGGGAGTCGCCCGAGCCGCTAGGCTGACCGGCCATGCCCCTCGAGACGCTCATCACCGGCCGCATCGCGACCCTGTCGGGCGACAAGGGCTTCGGCTGGGTCGAGGCGATCGGGATCCGCGACGGTCGCATCGCCTTCGCCGGGTCGGAGATCTTCCTCGAGACCCGCGCGGATCCGTTCACGCAGCGCATCCGCCTGGAACCCGATCAGGTCGCGATCCCCGGGCTGACGGACGCGCACCTGCACCTCGCGCAGGCCGCGATGGCGAGGCGCCAGGTCGACCTGACCGACGCGCCATCGCTCGACGACGGGTTGGCTCGCCTCGGCGCCGCCCACGAGGCCCTCCCGCCCGACGCCTGGCTCGAGGGCCACGGCTGGGACAGCGATCGATGGGATGGCTGGCCGACCGCCGACCAGCTCGAAACCGTCGCGCCAGGCCGCCGCGCCGCGCTGTGGGCGCATGACCACCACGCCTTGTGGGCCAGTCACGCTGCGCTCGCGACCGCCGACTTCGGTGCCGATGACCCGCCGGGCGGCGTGGTGCGTCGCGCGCCCGACGGGACGCCGGAGGGCGTGCTCTACGAGGCGGCGACGCGGCTCGTGACGATCCACGTCCCGCCCCTCACCCCGGACGACCTCGCCACCGCCATCGTCGAGGTCGGGCAGGAGCTCGTGTCGCTCGGGGTCGTCGCCTGCCACGATCCTGGTGGCGTTGCCCCGGACCCGGACCTCTCGTACTCCTTCCCGGTCTACGCGCGCCTGGCCGAGTCCGGCGGATTGCCTCTGCGGGTCCATGCGTGTCTGCGCGACGACTCCCTGGCGACCGCCATCGAGCGTGGGTTTCGAAGCGGGACGGCGCTCGGGAGCGACCCCATGGGCCGTGCCAAGGTGGGCTGGCAGAAGTGCTTCGCCGATGGCTCGCTCGGGTCGCGCACGGCCGCGCTGCTGGCCGACATCGAGCCCGAGGCGGATCGGCCGCTCCCGCCCGACCGCCGCCGCGGCGTCTGGATGACCGAGCCCGACGCGCTCGCCGACCTCGTCGCGCGGGCGTCCGGCGGGGGCATCGCCACCCAGATCCACGCGATCGGTGACGCCGCGGTCCGGGCGGCGCTCGACGTCCTCACGCCGGGCGCGAAGGCGGCGCCGCTGATGCCCAGGATCGAGCACGTCCAGATGCTCCATCCGGACGATCGCGGGCGGTTCGCAGCCGCGAGCATCGCGGCCAGCGTGCAGCCGGTCCACCTGGGTTCGGACGCTGCCCAGGCGCGCAAGCTGTGGGGCGACCGCGCCGAGGCGACGGCCTACACCTGGAAGTCGATCGCCGATACCGGCGCCGTCATGGCGTTCGGGACGGATGCGCCGGTCGAGTCGTACGACCCGTGGCCGGGCCTCGCCCTGGCCGTCCGCCGCGAGGACCCACGCTGGCCGGCCGGCACCCCGATCTACGCGGAGGAGCAGTCCCTGACCCTCGACCGAGCGTTGCGCGCCGCATGCGTCGACCCTGCGATGTCCGCGCGCGAGCGCGACCGCGGCCGCCTGATCGCCGGCCAGCGTGCCGATGTCGTGGTCATCCCGGCCGCCGCGATCGACGAACCGGTCACGCCCGGCGGCCCCCTGTCGACGACACGTCCCGGCGATGGTCCTGCTCGACGGCGAGGTCGTCTTCGAAGCCTGAGCTCGGCTCAACCTTTGAGCACGCTCCCCGGACGCTCGAGCTCGCGGAGCGCGTCCGCGTAGAGGCCGTCGAGGATGCGCGAGGTCGACGGGAATGCGTGGATTGCCGCTGCCAGGGTGTCCATCGGGACGCGTGCCTGGATGGCCACGACGCACTCGTGGATGGCAGCGGATGCATCGGGACACGCGATGGCAGCGCCCACGAGCTGGCGGTTCGCCCGGTCGATCACGATCGTCACGTGGCCCAGCGACGCCTCGACGCCGTAGCCGCGGCTGCTGGTCGCGAAGTCGGCGACGAGCTCGAAGGCATCCGTACCCGCCTCCCGAGCGGCCTCGACCGTCACCCCCACGAACGCCGCCTCCGGATCCGTGTAGGTCGCGCGCGGCAGCGCGCGGTAGTCGGGCGTCACCTCTTCACCGAGCGCCATCCGAACGGCCATCCCGCCCTGGTAGTGCGCCTGGTGTGTGTGCAGCTCGGGGCCGGCGGCGTCGCCCACGACGTAGAGGCCGTCCGCGATCCGCAGGCGGCCGTCACGCGGGAACAGTGGCGTCCGGCCTGAAGCGTCCAGGCCGTAGTGCTCCAGGCCCAGGTCGTCGATCGGGAACTGACGACCGACCGCGGTCAGGATCGCGTGACCCTCGACGGAGGAGCCATCGCCGAGCTCGATCACGTGGGCTCCGTCGCGACCTTCGCCAGCACGCGCTCTCACGGCGCGGACATCGGTACGTACGGTGACTCCGTCCGCCTCGAGGGTCTTGCGGATCACGTCGGAGTTGCGCGGGTGGTCGGTCGGGGCGAGCCGCGGACCGGACTGGACGATCGTCGTCGGCACCCCGAACCGCGCATAGACCTGGGCCAGCTCACACCCGGTCGGGCCGCCCCCGAGGACCACCAGGCTGCGTGGCAGCTCACGGGTCAGCGTCGCTTCCTCGTTCGTCCACGGCTTCGTTTCGGCGAGTCCCGGCATGTCGACCCGCTTCGAGACCGAGCCCACGGCGACCACCACGTGCTTGGTCGTCAGCTCGTGCGCCTCGTCGTCGTGGCTGACCGTGACGACACCGCGACGCGTGATGCGGCCTTCGCCGCGGTATGCGGTCGCCCCAGCCTTCTCGAGCGCCGCGACGTGGCTTCTGTCGTCAGGCTCGTCGGCGTCGGTCGAGCGGTTGACCATGTAGTCGCGTCGGGCAGAGGCGCGCGACCATTCGTAGGCAGCCGGGTTCTTCGCATGCTCGTATGCCCCGTGGAGCAGCGACTTGGACGGGATGCAGCCGACATGCGGGCAGCTGCCACCGAACCAGCGGTTGTCCACGATCGCGACCGTCGCCCCGAGCTCGCGGGCCTTGTTCGCGGCGGCCTCGCCACCGGGGCCGGCACCGATGACGACGAAGTCGAAGGACGTGCTCATCGGGTCAGTCTGCCTCCCTCGGATGACCGGTGCGTTGCCGGCGCGCCTCGTACACGAGGATTGCCGCCGTCACCGAGACGTTGAGGCTGTCGGCGACGCCCAGCATCGGGAGGTGGACCGCCTCGATGTCCGGTCCGAGCCAGGCGTCCGTGAGCCCCTCCGCCTCCGAGCCCAGCACGATGGCGACGGGGCCCGTCAGATCCAGCTCCGTGTAAGCCTCCGTGGCATCGACCCGTGCCGCGACGATGCGGATGCGGCGATCGCGCAGCCAGCGAAGCGCCTCGTCCGTGGGAGCGGCGGCCATGGGGACCGTGAAGATGGTGCCGGCACTCGCCCGGATGACGTTCGGGTTCGCGAGGTCTGTGAGCGGTGAGGCCGCGATCAGCGCGTCGACCCCGGCCCCGTCCGCGCTGCGCAGCACGGCACCGAGGTTGCCGGGCTTCTCCACGCCTTCGATGACGACGAGCAGCGGGTCCACGGGCAACGTGAGGTCGTCGAGGGCGAGCGACGGCGCACGTACGACGGCCACGAGGCCCTCGGCCCGGTCGCCGAATGCCAGCTTCGCGAACGCGGCTTCGGTGGTGGTCGTCACCGCCACGTTGCTGGACCGGAGCTCGTCCAAGGCGGTCCGGGCGTCCTCCCCGGCGACCTGGGGTTCGCAGACGAATGCCTCCATGACCTCGACGCCCGCCTCGAGGGCGCGTCGCAGCTCGCGCGCGCCATCGACGAGCGTCAGGCCCCGCTTGTCCCGCTCCCGGCGTTCCCGCAGGCGCGCGGCCGCCTTGATCCGAGGATTGGACGGGCTCGCCAGCGCTGCTTCGGACATCGTCGTCATCTTGCGCCGTCCCAGCGCGCGAAGACACCGAGCCCCAGACTCGCGCCCGACGTCGCGTCGAGGCGCAGGTCCCCGGTCTCGATGTCGGCTGCCGCGCGGCGGAGGGCCAGCCCGAGGCGGCCGGCGAGCTGATCCTCACCCAGGTGTTCCGTGTGGGCGGTAAGCAGGAGGAATCCGTCTGGCGAGAGGATCGCCCGGCAATCGGCGAGGAGCGGGTCCAGGTCGGTGTCAAGGCGCCACGGTCTTCCGGAGGCGCCGTGGCCGTAGGTCGGCGGGTCGAGCGTGATCGCGTCGTACCGGCTGCCGCGTCGGCGCTCACGCGCGACGTACGCCCGGGCGTCGTCGACGAGCCAGCGGATGGGGGCGTCCCCGAGACCGTTTGCCGCCGCGTTGCGCCGCGCCCAGGCGACGGCTGGCCGGGCCGAATCGACGTGCGCGACCGCGGCTCCCGCGGCAGCCACGGCCAGCGTCGCGAGCCCCGTGTACGCGAAGAGGTGCAGCAGCCGCACCGGGGCAGCGTCGTCCGGAGCCGTCGCGCGCCGGAGCTCGACACCTTCTCGAAGCCACGGCAGCACGGCCGCATGCTCGGGAAAGCAGCCGACCTGCCCGGAATCGGTCGGCCGAAGGCTCATCTCCAGTCCCTGGATCGTGGTGGCCCAGCCGTCGCCGGCCTCCGCCAGACCCGGCCCCGACCACCCCACGTCGCGATCGAAGCGCAGATCTGCCTCTCTCCAGCGCTCGGGCGCCCGCCGCTCGCCGTAGGCACCGCCATGTGGCCGGTCGATCACGTGCGCGCCGAAGCGTTCCAGGCGAGCGCCCCCGCCGGCATCGATGAGCTCGTAACCGTCCACGGGGGCATCATCACCGAAACCGCGACTCGCTGGCCGTCGTACCGGATCCGAGACGAACGTTGGGGCGGAACCCAGAAGGAGAACGCTTCATGCGCCGATCCCTCATCGCGTGCGTGATCATCGTCGTTGGGCTGCTGGCGGCTTGCACGGCGCCGTCGGGCGGCGGCGCCGGTTCGCAAGGCGCGCCGGCACCCGACGCGACCGCCCCCGCGCCGAGCGTCGTCTCGCAGCCGGCCTATTAGGTCGCCAGCCTGCGAGCTAGCGGCCTCGGTCGCCGGTTCGGCCGATGCCGCCGTCGTTGTCGGCTCGCGCCGGCCTCTGGTAGCATTCCCGGGCCGCAGGCTCAGGAACGCCAAGGTCACGAATCTTGTCGCGGGACGTGGAACACCCCGTGAGCCAACGAGATGCGAGGACGTGACGCAAATGGGCCCGCGACGCGGGCGGCTAGCTCAGCTGGTTAGAGCACTTGCTTGACATGCAAGAGGTCACTGGTTCGAGTCCAGTGTCGCCCACCACATCGAATCGAAAGAGCGTCGAGCGGGACACGCCGTTCCGAGCCGGACGATCCAAAGAGAGCCGGGCCCCAGGGCTGCAAGACCCGGCGATCGATCTACGGACGGCACCACCCGTGAGCGATCGGTGAACCGATCCGGGCGTCGCCCGTTAGCGCGACACGCGAGCGCACCGCCGTCGATCGGCGTCGGTGAAGGCCGGTGGGACCGCGGGAGCAGACCTCTCGTCCAGCCAAGGGACGAGGGGTTTCGTGATTCCAGGGAGGACCTGATGGTCGAGGACGAACAAGAGATCGAGGTCGAGGAAGCGCTGCCGGACGCGCCCGAGCGGCGCGAGGCGGACGAACTCATGGACCACGGCGCGGCGGGTGAGCTCGGGCCGATGCGTCACAGCGCTGCACACGTCCTGGCAGAGGCCGTCCTGGACCTGTTCCCAGGCACGAAGCTCGGCATCGGTCCCGTCATCGACGACGGCTTCTACTACGACTTCCTGCTGCCGCGGCCGTTGACCCCGGAGGATCTCCCCGCCATCGAGGCACGGATGCGCGAGAGCATCGCCGCCGACCACCCCTTCGAGCTCAGCGAGGAGACCCCGGAGGGGGCACGTGCCGCGCTCGTCGAGCGCGACCAGCCGTTCAAGGTCGAGATCGTGGACGACCTTGCGGCCGCCGCGGAGCGCGACGGCACGCCCATGCCGCCGACGACCTTCTACCGCCAGGGTCCGTTCATCGACCTCTGTCGTGGCCCGCATGTCGCCAGCACCGGCAAGATCGGTCCGTTCAAGCTCCTCGGCACGGCCGGAGCGTACTGGCGCGGCGACGAGAAGCGGCCGATGCTCCAGCGCGTCTACGGGACGGCCTGGGCGACCCAGGACGAGCTCGACCTCTACCTCGAGCGCCGGGCCGAGGCGAAGAAGCGCGATCACCGCCGGCTCGGCGTCGCGCTCGACCTGTACTCGTTCCACGACGTCTCCCCGGGCTCGGCCTTCTGGCATCCCAAGGGCCAGCGAATCTGGCGGACCCTGGAGAGCTCGATGCGCGAGTTGCAGGACCGTCGCGGCTACCAGGAGATCTCGACGCCGATCCTGGTCAGCGAGCGCCTGTGGCGCCAGTCCGGGCACTGGGACCACTACGCGGAGAACATGTTCATCGTCGAGAGCGAGAAGCAGCTCTTCAGCCTCAAGCCGATGAACTGCCCCGAATCCACGATCATCTACCGCTCGAAGCTGCGCTCGTACCGGGACCTGCCGCTCCGCTTCAGCGAGTTCGGCCGGCTCCATCGCAACGAGCGCTCCGGCGCACTGAGCGGGCTGACCCGGGTCCGCCAGTTCATCCAGGACGACGGGCATGTCTACGTTCGCCCCGACCAGCTGTCGGACGAGCTCGAGGCGATTCTCGGCGAGGTCAGGGAGGCGTACTCGTGGTTCGGCCTGACGCCGCGCTTCGCGTTCGCGACCAAGCCGGACAAGGCGATCGGCGACCCCGCGCTCTGGGAGCGAGCCGAGGAGCTCATCCACGCGACGCTGATGCGAACCGGCGTCGCGTTCGTCACCAAGCCCAAGGACGGCACGTTCTACGCGCCCAAGATCGACATCTACATCGATGACGCCCTGGGCCGCGAGTGGCAGATGGCCACGATCCAGTGCGACCTCGTGATGCTGCCAGAGCGCTTCGACCTGACCTACATCGACGAGGCGGGCCAGCCGCAGCGCCCGATCGCCATCCACCGGGCGATCTACGGGTCGCTCGAGCGGTTCATCGGGATCCTCGTGGAGCACTTCGCGGGGGCGTTTCCCCTGTGGCTCGCGCCCGTCCAGGCGGTCGTCATCCCCATCGCGGATCGCCACCTCGAGGCGGCCGAGGAGTTCGCCGCGGTGCTGCGCTCGCGCGGCCTGCGAGTGGAGGTCGACGGCTCATCCAACCGGATGCAGTACAAGATCCGGACGGCGCAAGAGCAGAAGGTGCCGTACATGGTCGTGCTGGGCGACCGCGAGATCGAGGCTCGCACGGCCTCGCCGCGGACCAGGGCAGGGGAGCAGCAGGATCCCCAGCCGTGGGACGAGTTCGCCGACCGACTGGCCGAGGAGAGCCGGGCGCGGACGATCGCGTAGGGGGCCTGGTCGCGCCACGAACTGATCAAGAGTCGGGATCACGAGGTTGCGGCGCAACCGTCCGAGGCTTACCGGATATCGCCACCGGCGATGCAACGCGCGGCGAGAACCGGCGCATGCCTCCGGGGGGAGCGATTCCACCACCGCTGATCGCCCTGAGCGATATTCCGACAGGGTTCGGCCCGCCGAGCACCCGCGCGGGGGCCTTGGGCTGGCTCGGCGACGCGTAGCATCGCTCCGGGCGATATCCGGGAAAGCCCGGCGGTTCGGGGCTGATCGCATGGGAACTCGGGTTGGATTTTCGAGGCCGTCGTCCAGCCCGTCCGTTGTCGCGTTCAGAACCCGTGTGCTATCCTGCCGGCTCGCCCGGTAGGGGGACGTATGCCCCCATGCCGGTCGAATGGACCAGCAGTAAACAAGGGGTGAACCATCAGTCGAGACCTGCGCGTAAACCAGATGATCCGGATCCCACAGGTTCGGGTGGTCGATGAAGAGGGTGCTCAGCTGGGCGTCATGCCCACGCCGCAAGCCCTCGAGATGGCGCAGGAGCGGGGATACGATCTCGTCGAGGTCGCCCCGATGGCGCAACCCCCGGTGGTCAAGTTCCTCGATTTCGGTCAGTACAAGTACGAGCTGACGAAGCGGGAGAAGGAAGCCAAGCGCAAGCAGCGCTCGGTGACGTTCAAGGAAGTCCGCCTGTCGCCCAAGATCGGCGTCGGTGACTTCGATACCAAGGTCCACCGCGCGATCGAATTCCTCGAAGATGGTGATCGGATCAAGGTGACCGTCCGCTTCCGCGGTCGGGAGCTGACCCACCCGGAGATCGGGCGGAACCTCATCACCAGGTTCGTGGATCGAGTCAAGGATCACGGAGTAGCGGAACGGACGCCGTTGCTCGAAGGCAAGTCGATGCACATCACGATGGCATCGACCCACAAGCCCAAGAGCCACGATGCCCCGGACCGCAAGCACGCGGTCGACGAGGTCCCCGCCGACGCCCTGGCCATCCCGGCCGAGGCGGAGGAGGGAACCGAGGCGGCCACGGTCGAGGCCCCGGCCGCGACCGCACCACCGGCCAAGGCTCCGGCTGCGCCCGCACAGGCGGTCGTGGCTCCCGCCAAGGCCACGGCCACAGCGGCGTCGGCTCCGGCCAAGGCCACCGACGCAGCACCGGCCAAGGCCCCGACCGAAGACGGGGCCACGAAGACGAAACCAGCGGCCCCGCCGGCCGCCGCGGCGACCGCGGCCCCGGCACCCGCCGCGACAAGAAGCGAATCGAAGCCGGTGCCCGAGCCGGTGCCGACAGGAGAGTGAGCCGACCGTGCCGAAGATGAAGAGCCACAAGGCAGCCCAGAAGCGCATCGGCGCGACCGGCTCCGGCAAGTTCGTCCGGGTCAAGGCATGGCGTGGCCACCATCTCGAGATCAAGTCGTCTCGACGGACGCGCCGGTACGCCGGCAAGGCCCTGATCCCGCACTCCCACGCACGGCAGGTCCGCCGCCTGCTCCCGTACCTCTAGGAGCCCGAATACCGACATGGCACGAGTCAAGCGAGGCGTCACCTCACACAAGCGCCACAAGCGCCTGCTCAAGGCCGCCGAGGGCCGCAAGGGCACGAAGTCGAAGCTGATCAAGCCCGCCCGCGAGGCGTTGCTGCACGCGCTCGCTTACGCGACCCGCGACCGGAAGCAGCGCAAGCGCCAGATGCGCGAGCTGTGGATCGTCAGGATCAACGCGGCCGCCCGCCAGAACGGGCTGACCTACGGGCAGTTCATCGCCGGGCTCAAGAAGGCGAAGATCGAGATCGACCGCAAGATCCTGGCCGACCTCGCGGTCCGCGACAGCGAGACGTTCGGTCGCATCGTCGAGCTGGCCAAGACCGCGTAGGCCTCCGGGCGGCTCAAGCGTCTGCGAAGTCGCTCTCGGAAGACCGAGGCGACGCTCCGCGAGCCATCAGCCCGAGGATTAGACCGTGGACCTCGCCGACCTGACTCGCGATCTCGAGGCGCTCCAGGGGGAGGCGTTGGCCGCGGTCGCGGCCGCTGCGGACGTTGCCGCGCTCGAAGCGCTCGAACTCGACATCCTCGGCAAGAAGGGCCGCCTCACCGGAGTGCTGCGCGGGATCGGCGCCCTGCCGCCCGAGGAGCGGCCACAGGTGGGCGCGATCGCGAACGCCGTCCGGGGCGCCATCACGGGAGCACTGACGGCGCGCGGCGCGGAACTCCGCGGCTCGGAGTTGACGGCGCGGCTGGTCGCCGAGGCGGTCGACGTCACCACGCCCGGCCGCCCGATCCGGCGCGGCAGCCGTCACCCGATCAACGAGACGATCTCGGAGATCGCCGAGATCTTCGGGCGCTTCGGCTTCGTCGTGTACGAGGGCCCAGAGATCGAGGATGACGTTCGCAACTTCCAGATGCTCAACATCCCGCCCGACCACCCGGCCCGCGACCTGTGGGACACGCTGTATGTCGACGTCGAGGGCCACCTTCTGCGGACGCACACGTCGCCCGGCCAGATCCGGGTCATGCACGAGGAACGCCCGCCGATCCGTGCCCTGCTCCCGGGCCGCTGCTTCCGCTACGAGGCGATCGACGCGAGCCACGCGTCGGAGTTCTTCCAGGTCGAGGGCCTCATGGTCGACGAGGGCACGACGATGGCCGATCTCAAGGGCCTCCTCGACCAGTTCGCCAAGGCCATGTACGGGGCGGACAAGCGGACCCGCTTCCGCCCCGGCTACTACCCGTTCACTGAGCCGTCTGTGGCGTTCGACGTCGAATGCGTCGTCTGCGGCGGGTCCGGGTGTCCTGCCTGCTCGCGCACCGGCTGGATGACGATCCTTGGCGCCGGAATGGTCCACCCGGTCGTGCTCCAGTACGGCGGGCTCGATCCCGAGCGCTACCAGGGTTTCGCGTTCGGGATGGGTGTCGAGCGCATCGCAAATCTGCGCCACAGCGTCGGCGACCTGCGCCTCTACATGGAAAACGACCTGCGCTTCCTGGGGCAATTCCGGTGAGAGTCCCGCTTTCCTGGTTGCGCGACTACGTCGATATCCAGCTGACCCCGGAACAGCTGGCCGAGCGGTTGACGCTGCTCGGGATGGAGGTCAAGGGGCTCGAGCGCTGGGGCGCGGACTGGGAGAACGTCGTCGTCGGCGAGCTTCTCAGCGTGGAACCCCATCCGCAAGCCGACCGCCTGTCGCTCACGCGGGTGTCCGTGGGGAGCGGTGAGCCGCTCGAGATCGTGTGCGGCGCCACCAACATCGTCGCCGGGCAGCGCGTGCCGGTGGCGCTGCCGGGCGCGGTCCTGCCGGGCGACCGTCGGATCGAGCGCACCGAGAAGATGGGTGTCGCGAGCAACGGCATGCTGTGCTCCGGCGACGAGCTGCGGCTGACCGCCGATGGGGACGGCATCCTCATCCTCCCGCCGGAGACCCAGATCGGGTTGGCGTTGGCGGACCTCTATGGCGACGTGGTCCTCGACGTCGACGTCAAGCCGAACCGCGGCGACGCGCTCTCGATGATCGGGCTCGCCCGGGAGGTCGCGGCAGTGACCGGAGCGGACGTCCGCTTTCCCGAGACCGATCCACCGGAGGGAGGCGATCCGATCGAGGGTCGCCTGGCGGTCGCCGTCGAGGAACCGGCACTATGTCCGAGGTTCGTGGCGCGGGCTGTGAGCGGCGTGACGGTCGGGCCGTCACCCGATCACGTCCAGATGCGCCTCATGGCGGCCGGTCAGCGGCCGGTCAGCAACGTGGTCGATGTCAGCAACTACGTGATGCTGGAGCTCGGCAAGCCGATCCACGTGTTCGACGCGACCGCCGTCCACGACGGCCGGATCATCGTCCGCCTCGCACGCGAGGGCGAACGGATGGAGACGCTCGACCACGTCGAGCGCGAGCTCGAGCCGGAGACCCTGCTCATCGCCGATCCTGCCGGGCCCCTGGGGATCGCGGGGGTCATGGGCGCGGCCACGTCCGAGGTCGCGGCCGCCACGACCGACGTCATCATCGAATCGGCGATCTTCGATCCGGTCAGCATCCGCCGCACCGCCTTCCGCTACGCACTCCGCTCCGAGGCGAGCCTCCGGTTCGAAAAGGGCCAGGAGCATCGACTCGCGCGGCTTGGGGCGGATCGGACTGCCCGGCTCATCCAGGAATGGGCCGGCGGCGCCGTGGCGAAGGGCGTCATCGACAGCAACCCGACGGAGCCGTCGCCGACGCGCGTGCCGTTCCGACCGGCACGCGTCAGTCGGCTGCTGGGCGTGGACGTATCGGCCGAGGAGCAGCGTGCCGTGTTGTCGCGGGTCGGTGTCGCGACGGAGCCGGCAACCGCGGGCGCCCGGGTGGTCGTGGCCGGTGGCCCGAACCCGCTCGAGGTGGACGCCTCCGAGGCGGATGTGCTCGTGGCGACCGTCCCGTCCTGGCGCCGTGACCTCGAGATCGAGGCGGACGTCACCGAGGAAGTCGCCCGGATCCGTGGCTACGAGCTCATCCCCGACATCCTGCCGGACACGCCGATGCCGTCGTACCGGCCATCGCCGTTGCGCCTCCGGGACACGGTGCGCGAGGTCCTTGCCGGGGCGGGACTGTCCGAGGCGGTGTCGTTCGCCCTCGTGTCGCCCGCGATGGTCGAGCGCTTCCCGGCCGTGGATGACCCGGTCATCGCCGGGGAGGGTGCCGCCGGCGGCCGACCGGTCACGGTGACGAATCCGCTGTCGAGCCAGCACTCGGTCATGCGCCAGCGGCTGTTGGGGAGCCTCCTTGAGGTGGCCGCCACGAATCTCCGCCAGGGCGGATCGGACGTCGGGATCTTCGAGATCGGCAAGGGGTACGCGGCGCAGGCCGATGGAGAAGGGACCCACGAGTGGTGGCGGCTCGGCTTCGTCCTGACCGGTCCGGCCGAGATCCCCGCCTGGAACCGCCCGGCCCGGCCCTACGACCTCGACGACGGCAAGGGCCTCATCGACCTCGTGGCCCGCTCGCTGGGCATGCCGCAGCCCGCGTACACGCCCCTCATCGACGACCCGTTGCTCCATCCCGGTCGGGCCGCCGGCGCGGTCGCTGCGGACGCGATCGCGGGCCGTGTCGGCGAGCTACATCCGGCGCTCATCGATGAGCTCGGGTTGCGAGCGGAGCGAGTCATCGTGGCGGAGCTCGCCGTGGCGGGCCTGTCGGGGGGTCAGCCGGCGGTACCGCTCGGACGGACGCCGTCGCGCCATCCGGTGGTCGAGCGCGACCTGGCCGTGGTCGTCGCCGACACCCGACCGGCGAGTGAGGTCGAGGCCGCCATCCACCGCCATGCGGGGCCGTTGCTTGCGTCGGTCGAGCTGTTCGACATCTATCGCGGCCGGCCGCTCCCCGACGAGCGCCGCAGTCTCGCGTTCCGCCTGGTGTTCGCCGCGGGGGACCGCACGCTCACCGAGGACGAGGTCGATCGCGCCGTCACGGACGTCGCCGAGGGCCTCGCCAGCGACGTGGACGGCCACCTCCGAACGTAAACCGAACGGGTTCGTCTCCGGACCCCACCAGACTGCCCCAGACCACACCAGACGGTCCCCATCACCCACGACCTTCGTCCCGGTTGCGACGCGTCGCGAGCCGCTGCTACCCTTGCGCCGCCCCGGACCGGACGGTTCGGGCGGATTCTCATGTTCCAAGGAGGGACGGTGGACTTCGGGGAGTTCCTCGGCGGGATGTCTACGGTCGACCTGCTGCTCGTCCTCTTTTTCATCGGGTTCTTCGTGCTCGGGTTCGCCCAGGGCGCCATCCGCCGGGTGATCGGCATCGGCGCGATCATGTTCTCGTTCCTGCTCTCGGCCAACCTGTTCGAGCCGCTCGGCGCATTCCTGGCCAACAACTGGTCGCAGTTCTCGCGGCAGTACTCCTACATGGTCGGGTTCGGCACGGTGTTCCTGGCCGCCGTCATCGCATTCGCGCTCGTCGCACAGGGCTGGTACAAGCCGCAGCCGCTGTTCGCGAAAGCCCGCTGGGCGGATGAGATCCTCGGCGGCGTGCTGGGGTTGATCGAGGCCGGGATCATCCTGGGCGCGACGATCATCATCCTAGGCTCGTTCTTCCTGGTGCCGGGCATCGCCCAGGACCCGAACGAGCTGCTTGGGCTGCGCGAGTTGTGGAACGCGCTCGAGACCTCGCAGATCGTCGACTACTTCCAGTCGACGCTGATCCCGGGCTTCTTCACGGTGTTCGGGCTGTTCATCCCCGACTCCATCGAGGTCTACTACACGAGCCCGCCGGCCTGACCGTCGTCGATCGAGGGAAGCTGGCCCGCCCGCCCGAGGAGGTCGCCCCAGGGCTGCTCGGCGCGCGGCTGGTTCGCGATGACCCCACCGGGCGGCGCGAAGCGCGGATCGTCGAAGTCGAGGCGTATGGGGGTCCTGAGGACCTCGCCTCCCATGCCCGTTTTGCGTCGACGGTCCGCAACCGGGTCATGGCCGGGCCACCGGGATTCGCCTACGTGTACCTTGTCTACGGGATGTACGACTGCCTGAACGTGGTCACCGAGCCGACGGGCCGGCCGTCTGCGGTGCTCATTCGCGCCGTCGAACCGCTGGCCGGCATCGAGCGCATGCGGGCCGATCGCCTGGCCTGGGATCGTCGCCGGCGCGCTGGTCGGACCGACGCTGGGGCCGTGGCCGCGCGGCAGCGCCTGGAACGGACCCCCGATCATCGCCTGGCGAGCGGCCCTGGGCTCGTGGGGGCCGCCTTCGGCATGGACACCACGTGGACCGGGACCGACCTGTGCGATCCGTTCAGCCCGCTCCGCCTCGAGTCGGACGCTGGTTCACCGGAAGACCCAGCCGTCGTCACGCCGGACCAGGTCGCCATCGGTACCCGCGTGGGGGTCGCCTATGCCGGGGAGGCCTGGGCGGCGCGTCCGTGGCGGTTCGCCATCGCGGGTCACCGCTCCGTCTCCGGGCCGGCCTCGGCGTGGCGGCATGGCGGCCACCCGGCCGTCGGTCGCCCGCGCGGCTGATGGACGCACGCTCGCAGGCGCTCCTCGAGTTCCCGCTCGTCCGCGAGCGGCTCGCGGCGGCCACGTCGTTCCCTCCGTCGCGCCGGCTCGCAGAAGCTCTCGAGCCGGCGTCCGACCCCGTCATCGTCGCCCGCCGGCTCGACGAGACCGACCAGGCCCGATCGCTCATCGAAGATCGACCTGGGGTGGGGGTCGGGGCGGCCCACGACATCGGCCCCTCGATCGAACGAGCGGCCCGGGGCGGTCGCCTCGACGCCGCCCAGTTCCTCGAGCTCGCCGAGACGCTCGATGCGACCGCGCGGCTTGCGACGTCCCTGGCCGACGAGCGGCGATCGCTGCTGCGCGACCTCGGTCGGCGAGCTGCATGCCCTGCCGGCGATCCGGAGCACGCTCGCGCGCAGCTTCGACCCGGTCGGCGAGATGCTCGACACGGCCTCGCCGCGGCTCGGGGGCTTGCGCGCCGCGGTCAGGGTGGCGTACGACCGGCTGCGCCGCCGTCTGGACGCCCTCGTCGGCGCCGAGCTCGGGAACGCCCTGCAGGAACCGATCGTGACGTTGCGCAACGGCCGCTACGTGGTGCCGGTCAAGGCCGAGGCCCGTTCCAGGGTCAAGGGCATCGTCCACGACGCCTCGGGCAGCGGCCAGACGCTGTTCATCGAGCCGCTCGTCGCGGTCGAGCTCGGGAATGCGTGGCGGGAGGCTCAGCTCGCCGAGGGGGACGAGATCGCCCGGATCCTCGACGAGCTGTCGGCGCTCGTCGGGGCAAATGCCGCAGCGCTGCGCGAGACCCTCGACGCGCTCGCCCGGTTCGACCTGTGGGCGGCCAAGGCGAGTCTCGGTGCCGACATGGATGGAACACGCGCGGAGACAGCAGATCGACCCGAGGTGATCCTGCTCTCGGCGCGCCATCCGGGCCTCACCGGCACCGTCGTCCCGATCGACATCCGGATCGGCGACGGCTACACCGCGCTCGTCGTGACCGGCCCCAACACGGGCGGCAAGACCGTGACCCTGCGAACGCTCGGGCTGCTCAGCCTCATGCACCAGTCCGGGCTGCACATCCCGGCAGCGGCCGGGAGCCGTCTGCCGGTCTGGCGCGACGTCTTCGCCGACATCGGTGACGAGCAGTCCGTGGCGCAATCCCTCTCGACGTTCTCGGGCCATCTTCGCCGCATCACGAGCATCGTCGCCGAGGCCGGTCGGGGCACGCTCGTCCTGCTCGACGAGCTCGGTGCGGGCACGGATCCGACCGAGGGCTCGGCCCTGGCCCAGGCGCTGCTTGACCACTTCATCCGGGCCGGGGCCGTCGTCGCGGCCACGACCCACTACGCCGAGCTGAAGGCCTACGCTCACACGACACCCGGAGCGAGCAACGCCGCCGTCGAGTTCGACATCGAGACGCTGTCGCCGACCTATCGCCTCACGATCGGCCTGCCCGGTGGCAGCCAGGCGTTCGCCATCGCCGAGCGCCTGGGGCTTCCCGAAGCGATCGTCGACGACGCCCGATCGCGACTGACCGAGGCGCAGCGCTCATTCGAGGCGACCCTCGCCGCGATCAAGGCAACCGAGGGCGAGACGAGCGAGGCGCTCGACCGGGCCCTCGCAGCGGAGGCTCGCGCCGCCGACGCGCTGAGAACGGCCGCAGAGGAGCGCCGCAAGGCCCGCAGCGAACGTGACGAGCACGTTCGCGCGGCCCGCCTGGAAGCCGATCGCGTGGTGGAGGACCTGCGGGCAGAGCTCGCGGAGACGCGTCGGGCCCTCGAGCGGGAGACGGTCACCGCCGACACGCTGGACGCGGCGGTCAACCGAGCGGAGGCCATCGCCGCGCGGCTCCCGGCCGTGAATGACGTGGCGGAACCGGGTCCGCCGCCATCAGACCCCAGGCAGTGGCAGGTCGGTGACCGGGCACGCAGCCGCTCGGGCGGCTGGGAAGGCCGCATCGCGGCGATGGACAAGGGTGGCCTGCGCGCGACGCTGGAGGCCGGCGGGATGCGCGTCCTGGTGGACCTCGACGACCTCGAACCGGCTCTCGGCCGGCCGTCGCCTGCGCTCGAGACTGCCGGTGGCGCCGGCAGCACGAACGCGACGGCCCTGCGGCTCGATCGCGCCCGCAGCGTGGCATCGTCGTTGGACCTGCGCGGGGCCCGTGTCGAGGAGGCGCTCGAAGCGCTGGGTCGCTACCTCGACGACGCCAGTCTGGCCGGACTCGGTGCGGTCACCGTCGTCCACGGGATGGGCACGGGGGCATTGCGCGACGCGGTCCGCGAGGCCGTGGCGACGCATCCATTGGTGCGCTCCGCGCGCCCCGGGGAGCGCGGTGAAGGTGGAGACGGGGCGACGATCGTCAGCCTCTGACGAGGCTCGTCGGCGTCAGCCTCCCGGCGGCTTCGGGGTCTTCTTCGGCGGTTTGTTGCCGCCTCCGCCGTCATCCTCGTCATCGGTCGGGGCCGGGATGCACGGGACGCTGGGTGCCGGGCTCACCAGCGGATCGCAGATCGGATCCGGCGGCGGCGCCAGTGGGCACTTGGTGCGCGGGGCGAACGGCGCCCCCCACGAGCTGCCGAACGGACGGAACCCGCTGTTGTAGAAGTAGGACGTCCTGGTTCCCTCGGGGCCCCCGCGACGGCCGGGTCCCTGGGCTGCGCGCGAGGCCCAGTTGCGGTTGGCCTTCTGCCAGGCCGGATAGTTGCTCTCCACCTCGCGAAGATCGAAGAAGCCGCGCTGCACCTTCGGCCCGACGCAGCCGTCCCGCCACAGCAGGCCCGATGCGTCATCGACCGCGAGGGAGACGCGGATGGTCTCGCGCTCGGTCGGGACGGTGCCCTTCAGGAACAGCTCCTTGACGGTCTTCTTCGTGAACGGACCGGGTTTGAGGCCCGTGAAGGCGTCCACGGTCGCAGTCTGAAGACCACCGGGCGCCTTGAACGAGGAGACGCCGTATTTCGCGCTCACTTCCTCCAGGAGCGCGGACCACAACGGCGCCGACGAATCGAGCGAGAGGCTGCCCTTGTTCGGCTCGTTGTTGCTGTTGCCCATCCAGACGCCTGCCGCCAGCGCCGGCCGGTCAGGGTCCTTGGGGGGCGCCAGGTAGCCATAGGCATGCACGTCGCGGTTATCGGAGGTGGTGCCCGTCTTGTAGGCGGCGGGTCGGCGAACGCCCTTGCGGTAGATGGCGAACTCGCCCCAGTACGGGTTGGTCTTCGTCTGGGTGTTGCCGGCGAGGATGTCCGTGATGATGTAGGCGGCCTGCGGGCTGATGACCTCGACGCCCTCGGGCTTCTGGTCGTCGAGCGGCCAGATCTGCTTCCCGTCCTCGTCGACCACCTTCATGATCATCTGGCGTGGCATCCGGACGCCGCCGTTGGCGATCGTGCCGTAGGCACTGAGCATGTCGATCGGGTGGGTTTCCAGCGTCCCGATGCCCATCGAGAGGACCGGGGTCGCCGTGTCCGGGTAGGACAGCCCGAAGTCCTGGGTCCGCTCGTAGGTGTGATCGAGGCCCTGCATGATCGTGGCCTTGATGGCGGGGATGTTGAGGGAGAACTGCAGGGCGCTGCGCAGGCGGACGGGTCCGCGCTCGAGCTTGTCGGCCTGGGTCGGGGTGAACTTCCCGCCGAAGTCGGTCACGACGTCCATGAACATCGTGCTGGCCGTCAGGACCTCGTCCTCGATGCCGATGGCGTAGTCGATCGGCTTGATCGATGATCCGGGCTGCCGCCAGCCGTCGCTCAGCACGTCGAACTGTGGCTGGAACTTCTTGGTGCCCTTGGACGTGTAGCTCGCGCTGCCGGCGTACGAGAGGACCTCACCGGTGCGGTAGTCGATCACGGCGGCCGCCGCGTTGTGGAGGTTGCGGCCCTTGAGGTTCATGATCCAGCCCCGCTCCCGATTGGGGATCTTCTTCTGATCGAGGATCTTGCGGGTGTTCTTGGATTGCGGCGCTCTGGACCCGACGTAGACCCATTTCTCCGTGATCTTCTGCATGTCCCAATCGAGGCTCGTCGTGACGCGATATCCGCCCGTGTCGACCTTGGTGCAATCGGTGGGGTTTTCCGGGCACACGATGGCGGAGAGAGCTTCGCGAACCTGCCACACGAAATGGGGCGCCCGCCAGGTGGCGGAGATCTGCTTCGCGATCACGACCGGCTCGAGCTTGGCGGCCTCGTACTCGGCCGGCCGGTGCTTCGTGCCGGTCAACGGGCTGCGCGTGCGCATCAGGTCCAGGACGTAGTTGCGGCGCTGGACGATCTCGCTCGTGTCGGGCACGACGAGCTGGACCTCTTTGCAGTCCACCGTTTCGGCGTCCGCGGCGGCCTCGGCACCCTCCTCGACCTCGTCGAGGCAGACCTCCTCCGCGTTGCGCACGAGGTCGAACCTGGTCGGCGACTGCGGGATGGCGGCCAGGATCGCGTATTGGGCGAGGGTCAGGTCCTCGAGCTTCTTGCCGAAGTAGCCCTTCGCCGCGGCCTTCACCCCGTACGTCGAGTTGCCGTAGAAGTTGTTGTTGAGGTACGCGGTGATGATCTCCTGCTTGCCGGTGTCGCCCGGATACGCTTCGGTCAGGCGGATCGACTGGATGATCTCGCGGACCTTGCGCTCGTACGTGGAGTCCGCGAAGGCCTCCGCGGGCAGGAGCCGGTTGCGGACGAGCTGCTGGGTGATGGTCGAGGCACCGCGCGGTCGACCGGAGATCGTGTCGAGCCCTGCGCTGATGATGCCGAGCGGGTCGAAGCCGGCGTTGATCCAGAAGTCCTTGTCCTCGATCGCGGTCGTCGCATCGAGCATCTCGCGCGGGATCTCGTCGAATTCGACGAGCTCTCGGCGCAGGGTGCCCAGGCGCGCGAGCTCGACTTTGCCCGTTCGGTCGGAGACGATCGTCTGCTGCTCGAAGTCGAGGTCGGTGAGGGCTTCCTCGGGGTCCGGCAGGCCCGCCGCGTAGTAGTTGTACGCGGCCACCGTGAACAACGCACCCGCCCCGGCCAGCAGCACGCCGACGAGGAGGATGATGATCGGGATGGCGATGAGGATGCGACGGAGGGCGGACCCGCGCTTGACGGGCCGGCGACCCTGGGCGCGTCTGTGACGCTGCCGCCGCGCACGGGTGGTCTGCATCTAAGTCCGCACGATAGCATAGGGTCCGTGAACGGACGTTCGTACTTGGCTCACCGCTCAGGGACGCCCTGGAGCCTCGCGCTGTGACGGCGGAGGGCCCCTCGGGCGCGGGTTCGGGCCTGCTCGAGGAGCTCGAGTGGCGAGGCATCCTGCACGCCACGACGCCAGGGCTGCCCGCACGCCTCGGGTCGGGCGAGCCGATCAGCGGGTACATCGGCTTCGATCCGACCTTCGATTCGCTGCACGTCGGGCACCTGGTCCCGATCTTCGGGCTGCTCCGGCTGCAGCGTCATGGGGGACGGCCCGTGGCGGTCGTCGGGGGCGGGACCGGGATGATCGGAGACCCGTCCGGGCGGTCCTCGGAACGCAACCTGCTCGACACCGAGACGCTGGGAAGCAACCTCGCCGCCATCCGTGCGCAGCTGGAGCGGTTCCTGGACTTTTCGCCCGGCGCCGGCGCGGCCCGCATGGTGAACAACCTCGATTGGCTTGGCTCCCTGTCGCTGATCGACTTCCTGCGCGACACGGGCAAGCACTTCACGATCCCGTACATGCTCGCGAAGGACTCGGTCCAGGTGCGTCTGGAGCGTGGGCTGTCGTTCACCGAGTTCAGCTACATGCTGCTGCAGGCCTACGACTTCGCCCACCTGTATCGGGAGCTGGGCGTCGAGCTGCAGATGGGCGGCGCCGACCAGTGGGGCAACATCACGGCCGGCCTGGAGCTGATCCGCCGGACCAGCGGAGCCGGGGAGGAGGCCCATCCGGCGCATGGGCTGGCCTACAACCTCCTGCTGACGCCATCAGGGTCGAAGTTCGGCAAGAGCGACGTCGGGGATTCGGTGTGGCTGGATCCGAGCCGGACCACGCCATACGCCTTCTACCAGTACTGGCTCAACACGGACGACCGCGATGTCGGCACGTACCTGCGCTGGTTCACCGAGCTCGGACGCGAGGAGATCGACGCGCTCGAGGCCGAATCCGGGGCTCGGCCGGATGCCCGCGCGGCGCAACGGGCGCTCGCCCGCGACATCACGGCGCGAACGCACGGGGAGGCGGCCGCGGCCGAGGCGATCCGCGATTCCGAGTCGATGTTCTCGTCCGGGCCGATCGACGACCCCGAGGTGCTCCGGTCGCTGTTCGAGTCGACCGGCGGCTTTCGATTCGATCCGGCGTCGCTCGCGATGGGGACGGCCGCCTTCCTGGCCGAGGCCGGCGTCTTCCCGTCGCGTGGCGAGGCACGCCGGACGATCGCCGGCGGCGGTGTGACGATCAACGGGACACGGGTGTCGGACCCGGCGTTCGTCCCGGAACCCATCGCCGGGGAGTGGCTCGAGGTCCGGATCGGCAAGCGCCGCCGCGAGATCGGTCGCCGGGCAGGCTAACGGCCTTCCGCCCCCGGACGACGTCCCCGATCGACGCGGGAACACCGGGATGTGGCGCGTTCCGGCGTCGGTTGGAACGGTCGTGGCGCCAACGTCGACCGTGGCCCCGCCGGCTCACTCCGCGTGGCGGCTCCGCAGGGTTGCGAGCACGCCGGACGGCGGGACGCCGCGCTCGGCCAGCAGGACGAGGGCGTGGTAGAGGAGATCCGCCGCCTCCCCGGTCAATGCCGCCCTGGTGGCATCCGACGAGGCCGTGGCATCGTCCTTTGCTGCGAGCAGCAATTCGGTGGCCTCCTCGGTGACCTTGCGACCGACCGCGTCGACGCCGCCGTCGAGCAGGCTGGTCGTGTAGGACCCCGATGGGCGCTCCTCGGCGCGTGAGGCGATGGTGGACCACAGCGTTTCGAGCCACCCGAACCCCTGCGTGGTGCGCTCGGCGGGCGCATCGGATGGATCGAAGCACGAGCGCGTATCCCGGTGGCAGGTCGGGCCCACCGGGTCGGCGGTCACGAGCAGCGCGTCACCGTCGCAGTCGACGGCCAGGTCGACGAGCCGCAGGACGTTGCCGCTCGTCTCGCCTTTGCGCCAGAGTCGGCCGCGCGAGCGCGAGTGAAAGTGGACGTCGCCGGTCTCGACGGTGGCGGCCAGGGCTTCGGCGTCCATCCAGGCGAGCATGAGGACCCGGCCGTCGGCGGCGTCCTGCACGATCGCGGGCACGAGCCCGTCGGGGCCGAAGCGCACGTCGGGCGCGGGAGCGTTCGCCGGTGCGATGGACGCGGCGGCTGCGGCGGCTGTGGCGACCTCGCTCACGCAGCCACCTCCGGCACGAGGCGAACTGGCAGCCCCGCCTGCGCCATCGCCGCCTTGACCGCGGCGATCGAGTGGATCCGGCGGTGGAAGATCGAGGCGGCAAGAACGGCGTCCGCCCCGCCGTCGCGGACCGCGGCGACGAAATCGGCGGGGCCAGCGGCACCGCCAGAGGCGATGACCGGAACCCCGACGCGCGTCGCGATCGCGCGGAGCAGTTCGGTATCGAAGCCCGTGCCTGTTCCATCGCGATCGATCGACGTGACCAGGAGCTCGCCGGCCCCGAGCTGGACGACCCGCTCCGCCCAGGCCACCGCTTCGAGATCGGTGGATTCGCGGCCGCCCTTGATGACGACGTCCCAGGCGACGTCCGCCATGTCGCCGCGCAGCCGCCGACGCGCATCGATGGCCACGACGACCGCCTGGCTCCCGAAGCGGGCCGCACACCGCGCGATCAGTGTCGGGTCGGCGACGGCCGCGGTGTTGAGCGAGACCTTGTCGGCACCGGCGCGAAGCACGTCGCGCATCTCCTCGACGGTGCGCACCCCACCACCGACCGTCAGGGGGATGAACGCCCGGCGCGCCGTCCGCTCCACGATGTCCAGGAGCGTGCCGCGCCGCTCCGGTGCGGCCGAGATATCAAGGAAGACGAGCTCGTCCGCCCCTTCGCGCGCGTAGCGTTCGGCAAGCTCCGGCGGGTCCCCCTCGTCCACGAGATCGACGAAGCGGGTGCCCTTGACCACCCGGCCGTCGGCGACGTCCAGACATGGGATGACGCGGCGGCGCAGCATCAGGTGGCCGCCCCGGCCGGTGCAGCCGTCAGGGCCCCCACGAGCCCCACGAAGTTCTCCAGGAGCCGCAGCCCGTCGGTGCCGCTTCGTTCCGGGTGGAACTGGACTCCGAGGAGCCGGCCGCGCGCGACGGCCGACACGAAGGGACGTCCGTGTTCGGTCCGGGCCAGGACCGCATCGTCGGCCCCGACCGCGGGTACGCCCGCGTACGAGTGGACGAAGTACAGGTCCGCGCCGTCCTCGATCCCATCGAACAGCGGATGCTCCCGGACCCTGACCACCTGGTTCCAGCCGATGTGCGGTAGCGTCGGGGCATCGAGGAGCCGCGCGGTTCGACCCGGCAGCACGCCGAGGGTCGTGGCGCCGTCCTCGTCGCTCCCGTCGAACAGCAGCTGCAGGCCCAGGCAGATCCCGAGGAACGGCCGATCGGCGGCGATCCAGGCACGGATGGGGTCAACGAGGCCGCGAACCTCCAGGCGCGTCATCGCCGGTCCGGCCGCGCCCACCCCGGGCACGACGACGGCGTCGGCGTCGCGAAACGCCTCGCCGTCCCGTGCCACCGTCACGGACGCCCCGACGGTCGTCAGCGCCTGCTCGATGCTCACGAGGTTGCCGGCCCCGTAGTCGACGACGGCGATCCTGGGCGCGTGCCGTTCGTCGTTCATCCGAGTGTGCCCTTCGTCGAGGCGACGCCGTTCCGCCGTGGATCTGGCTCGCACGCGGCGCGCAGGGCGCGCGCGAGCGACTTGAACGCCGCTTCGGCCAGGTGATGGTCGTTCCGGCCGCTGCCACGCAGATGCAGCGTCGTGCCGGACCGCGCGGCGAACGCTTCGAGGGCGTGCTCGATGAGCTGGAGCGGCAGCGCCCCGACCCGTTCGCCACGGAAGGGGAGGTCGATGACCGCGTACGGCCGGCCCCCGACATCGACGACGGCCGTGGCGAGCGCCTCGTCCATGGGCACGCTCGCCTGGCCGAATCGCTGGATCCCGGCGCGGTCGCCCAGCGCCTCGGCGAACGCGACGCCGAGCACCAGCGCCACGTCCTCGACGGTGTGGTGCTCGTCGACCTGCAGGTCGCCGTCGGCCGTGATCGCCAGGTCGAACAGGCCGTGGTGGCCGAAGGACCCCAGGAGATGGTCGTAGAAGCCGATGCCCGTGGCGATCGAGGTGTGGCCGGCGCCGTCGAGGCCGAGCGTGACGGTCACGTCAGTCTCGCGGGTGGTCCGCGCGACCGACACGCGGCGGCCGTCTCGGGCTCCGATCGTGTACTCGCCGGCCGGGGTCGTCATGCGGTGGCCTCCTCGGCCAGGCCACGGGCCGCCTCGATCAGCCGGTCGTTCTCGCCGGGGGCGCGCACGGTGAGCCGGAGGTGGTCCGCCAGCGGGTGGCCGGCCGGGAAGGTGCGTGGCACGAGCCCCTTGCGCAGGAGGCCCTCGGCGACGGCGGCGGCCCGGTCGGTCGACCCGAGGTCCGCGAGCACGAAGTTGGTGACGGAAGGGCCCACGGACCAGCCCAGCGCCGACAGCGCCGCGCGCAGCCGCTCGCGCTCGGCGACGACCCGCGCGATGTTGGCCGCCGCCGCCGTCGGATCGAGCAGGGCCTCCGTCACGACGGTCACCGAGACCGTCGACACCGAGCCTGGCGGTCGGAACGGGTTCAGCCGCGCGATGACCTCGGGCCGCGCGATGCCGAACCCGACGCGCAATCCAGCGAGGCCGTAGGCCTTGCTCGCGGTACGCGCGACGATCAGGTTCGAGTGACGCTCACGCAGGCCGACGAGCGATCGATCGACGAACTCGGCGTAGGCCTCGTCGAGCACGACGATGGCCGGCTCGCGAGCATCGCTGGCGGCGTCCTCCGCGAGACCGGCGAGGAGGGTGTCGATCGCGCCGTCGGGTTCCGGCAGCGCGGTCGGGTTGTTGGGGCTGCACAGCCACACGACGGAGGCCGTCCGCGCGGCCGCGCGGACCGCCGAAACGTCCATGGCGTAGCCCTCGGCGGCGCTGAGCCGTGGCACGGCGTCGACCGTGGCGCCGCGCTGCTCGGTGATCACGCGGTACATCGCGTAGCTCGGGGTCGGGACGACCGCGGTACTCCCAGGTGGCAGGTAGACCTTGCCCACGATGTCGAGGATCTCATCGGCACCCGCCCCGACGATGATCTCGTCGGTCCCCACGCCGTAGCGGTCGGCGGCGGCCGCGATGAGCCTCCGATAATCGGATGGGGCGTACTCGGACAGGGGTGTCTCGAACCGGCCCCCCGCCAGCACGCGTGCAGCCAGGTCCGGCGGCGCCGGGGACGTGTTCAGGTCGAAACGGACCACGCGCTCGATCGGCACACCGTAGCGCGCCGAGACCTCCTCGTCCGTCGCCTCCCAACTGTACGAGGCGGGTGCGGTCGGCGACGTGAACGTGACGGGTGTCGGACTCATCGTTCCGTACCGTTCGGGTCGTCGGCGGATGCGGACTCCTCGAAGCGGCGAGTGACGGCATCGCGGTGGACGAGCAGGCCCTCGGCCTCGGCCAGGGTCGTGATGGTGTCGGCGATGCTCGCCAGGCCGTCGCGACTGATCCGCTGGACCTGGACGAACTTGCCGAAGCTCTCGACCGAGAGCGCCGCCCGACGAGCTAGCCAGCCCGCCGGTCGGCAGCACGTGGTTCGCACCCGTCGCGTAGTCACCCGCCGATTCGGGCGCCCACGGACCGACGAACAGCGAGCCGGCATTGCGTAGGCGAGCGACGGTCGGTTCGAGCGGCTCGACATCGACCGAGAGATGCTCGGGCGCGTAGTCGTTGACGAAATCGATCGCGGCATCGAGGTCCGGGGCGAGGACGATCCGGCCGTGCTCGGCGAGCGAACGGGCGAGGATGTCGCGGCGCGACGCCGTGTCGAGCAGGGCGCCGACCTCCCGTTCGACCGCCTTCGCGAACTCCGCGTCGGTCGTGACGAGGATGGCCGGGGAGTCGGGGCCGTGCTCGGCCTGGGTCAGCAGGTCCAGGGCCACGCGGCGAGCATCGGCTGGCGGCGCGGCGAGGACGAGGCCCTCGGATGGACCCGCGGGCAGGTCGATGCCGACCTCGCCGCAGACCTCGATCTTTGCCGCGGTCACCCAGGCGTTGCCCGGTCCGACGATCCGGTCGACCGGGTCCAGGCCGGCATCGGGCAGGCCGTAGGCGAGGGCACCGATCGCCTGGGCGCCACCGGCGACGACGAACGCTTCGACCTCGAGCAGGCCGGAGACGCCGAGCAGGACGGGGTTCGTGACGCCGTCGCGGTCCGCGGGGCTGGCGACGACGACGCGATCGACCCCGGCCACGCGCGCCGGGACGACGGTCATGATCAAGGAGCTCGGGTACGGCGCCGAACCACCCGGGACGTAGGCGCCGACGCTGGCCAGCGGGTCCCAGCGGCGTTCGATCTCGATCCCGGGCGCGATCTCCGTGCGGGTCGAGGTCGGTCGCTGGGTCTCGGCGAAGCGGGTGACATGGTCGATGGCCTGATCGAGGGCTCGGCGCGTTCGCTTGTCGAGGCCGTCCCTCGCGGCGCGCAGCTCGGCTGGCTCGGCGACGAGGCGTCCATCGGCCCTGCCACCACCGACCCGCGCGTTGGCGTCACGGACCGCGGCGTCGCCACGTTCGCGGACGCCGGCGAGGGTCTGGCGGGCCGCCTCGCGGACGGCTGGATCGGGCACCGCGCCCCGTCGCACGAGGGCGCGACGATGTGCGACGGCCGCCGGCACACCCGCGGCCACGTCCCGCAGGTCGAGGCGTTGGAGACGGAGTGGCGACGACGGAGCCGCCACCCCTGTCTCCGCCGGGGCGGGCGTGGTCACGGGACGATCTTCTCGATGGGGAGCACGAGGATGCCGGATGCGCCCGAGGCCTTGAGGCGGGGGAGCAGCCCCCAGACGTCGTCCGCACCGACGACCGAGTGGATCGCGATCATGCCGTCGTGCGCGAGCGGGATGACCGTGGGGGATTCGAGTGCCGGAAGGAGCGCCTCGAGCTCGGGCAGGCAGGCCGCGGGAGCGTTCATCATCACGTACTTCCGGCCGCGGGCGGCGATGACGGCGCTGATCATCGTGTCGATCGCGTCCAGGTCGGCGCGGCGCTCACGGTCGGCCGTCGAGTTGGCGACGAGGACGGCTTCCGACTCGAGGACGTCGCCGATCTGGCGCAGGCCGTTCATGACGAGGGTGGACCCGGTGGACACGAGATCGACGATGGCCTCGGCCAGACCGAGGCGTGGCGCGACCTCCACGGCACCCGAGATCGGGATGATGTCGACCGCGATGCCCTGCGCTTCGAAGAACCGACGCGCGGTGTTGGGGTGAGCGGTCGCGACGCGCAGCCCGCGCAGGTCCTCGACCGTTCGATAGGGCGTGTCGTTGGGGACGGCGGCGGCCAGGCGGCAGCGGCCATACCCCAGCTCGCGGATGCGCGGTAGCTCGGCGCCGGTCTCGGACAGGAGGTCGATCCCGGTGATCCCGAGGTCAGCCACGCCGTCGCCGACGAACTCGATGATGTCGTTGGTCCGGACGAACAGGATGTCGAGATCATGGTTCTGGACGCGGGCGACGAGGCTGCGGTCGTGCTCGTCGAACACGAGCCCGGCATCGTGGAGGAGCCGAAGGGTCGGTTCGACCATCCGTCCCTTGTTCGGGACGGCAAGGCGGAGGCGCTCCCTCATGCCTTCGCCTTGTCCAGCATCGCGCGGTAGCCGCCCTCACCGTGGTTGAGCCACGACGCGATCCGCGTGATCGTGGCGGTGCTCGCGCCGGTCGTTCGCGAGATCTCGGCGTAGTGCATGCCCTGGTCGAGGAGGCGCGCCACCGCCCAGCGCTGGGCCATGTCGTGGAGCTCCTTCAGGGTGCAGAAGGTCGCGGAAGTAGCGCTCGGCCTCCTCGGGCGTATCGAGCCTGAGGATCGCGTCGAAGAGCGCTTCCGTGTCGGGGGTTCGCCAGTCCTGGGCCATCGCCCGTGGTACCTCGCTATCGTGCTAACGTAGTAGCGTGCTAAAACGATAACACGGTGAGGCATCGGTGACAAGTGACTTCGAGATCCTGCCCGCGATCGACCTGCGCGCTGGTCGCGTGGTTCGGCTCGTGCAGGGCGACTTCGAGCAGGAGACCGCGTTCTCCGACGATCCGGTGGCGGTTGCCCGGTCGTTCGCGAAAGCCGGGGCGAGGTGGCTCCACGTCGTCGACCTTGACGGCGCCCGGACCGGAGAACCGGCACACACCGCGGTGATCCGCGGGATCGTCGAAGCGGTCGGGGACCGGCTCCGGGTCGAGGTGGCGGGCGGCCTCCGGACGGACGAGTCCGTGGCCACCGTGCTCGCCGGGGGGGCCGCCCGCGCCGTGGTGGGCACCGCGGCGTTACGTGACCCCGAATTTGCCGGTCGCCTCGTCGCGACCCACGGGCCCGACCGGATCGTGGTCGCCCTGGACGTCCGAGACGGTCTGGCGCTCGGGGAGGGGTGGCGCGCCGGCGCCCGGGGCGTGCGCGCGGAGGATGCCTTGATCGCCCTCGCCGACCAGGACGTAACGACGTTCGAGGCGACCGCCATCGACCGGGACGGCCGGCTCGGCGGTCCGGACGTGGATCTCCTCGGACGACTGCTTCGCATCGGTCGCGGCGAGGTGATCGCTTCGGGTGGGATTTCGTCGCTTGACGACATCAACGTGGTCCAGGCGCTCGGCTGTGCCGGGGCGATCGTGGGCCGGGCGCTGTACGAGGGTCGGTTTGAACTCGCTCAGGCCATGCGCGGCCGTTCGCGGTGACGTCGGCCCCCGATCAGGTCCAGCCCGCGTCACCACGAGACACGTTCTCGGCACAGCCGTGCGGCGGCCGATCATGACCGTCATCACCAGGCACGATCTCGCGACAGCCGTGCACGAACCGGCGCCCAGATCGCGCTATCGGGCGTTCGAAGCGCTCGGTCACGCTCGCCTGTGCCAGGGATGTGCCTGGGGCTGACGTCGCCCGGAACCGGGCGGCCGCCGCCGGACCGCGCGGGACGCCTCAGCGACCGGCGTGCCCGCCGCCCGACCCGTCGCCGGTCTTGCGGTGCTCCTCGATGACCTTCTCCGCGACGTGGCCCGGCACGTCCTCGTAGTGGTCGAGGACCGCGGTGAACGAGCCGCGCCCGTGCGCCAGTGACCGCAGCTCCGTCGCGTACGAGAACAGCTCGGCCTGGGGCACGTGCGCCGTGATGATCTGATCGCTGCCGTCGGTGTCCATGCCCAGGACCCGGCCGCGCTTCCCGTTCAGGTCGCGATTGACCTCGCCCATGTACTGCTCGGGCACCCGGATCTCGACCGCCATGATCGGCTCGAGCAGGGCCGGATGCGCCTGCTGGACGCCGTCCTTGAGCGCCATCGAGGCCGCGATCTTGAACGACAGCTCGTTCGAGTCGACCGGGTGGAACGAGCCGTCGTAGAGGGTGGCCTTGAAGTCGGACAGGGGATAGCCGGCGAGCACGCCCTCGGCCGCCGCCTCGCGGACCCCTTTCTCCACGCCGGCGAAGAACCCCTTGGGCACCGACCCGCCGACGACCTTCTCCGCGAACTCGATGCCGGCGCCGGGATTCGGCTCCAGCTCCAGCCAGACGTCGCCGAACATCCCGTGGCCACCGGTCTGCTTCTTGTAGCGGCCGTGGACCTTGGTCGTCCCGCGGATCGTCTCCCGGTACGGCACCTTGGGGGTGTGGGTCGCGATCGCGGCCCCGAACTTGCGCTTGAGCCGCTCGATGATCACCGCGGTGTGGGCCTCGCCCATCGTCCGGAGCACCTGCTCGCCGGTGTCCGAGCGCTCGAGACGAGCGGTCGGCTCCTCCTCGAGCATCCGGGCGAGGGCAGGCCCCATCTTGTCGAGGTCCTGCTTGGAGACCGGCTCGATGGCGACCAGCAGCGACGGAGCCGGGAACTCGAGGGCCGGCAACTGCAGCGGCCGCTCCTTCGTGGCGAGCGTGTCGCCGGTCTCGGTCACGGCCAGCTTGGCGACCGCCCCGATCTCGCCGGCCTTCAGCTCGCCGATGGGCTCCTGGTCCTTGCCGTGCAGCAGCAGGAGCTGCCCGATCCGCTCGTCCTGGTCGCGAGTCGTGTTCCAGACGTGCGCCTGGGAGCGCAGCGTGCCCGAGAGGACCCGCAGATAGGTGAGCCGGCCGACGAACGGGTCCGCGGTCGTCTTGAAGACCCGGACCAGGAGGGGACCGTTCTCGTCGGCGGGGATCTCGACGTCCGCGCCACCCTTGTCGATGGCCTGGGAGGGCGCCTCGTCGGCCGGGGAGGGGAGGTAGCGGACGATGGCGTCGAGCAGCGCACGCAGACCGATGCCCTTGGCCGCCGAACCCACGAGGACCGGCGCCAGGATGCTTTCCTTCACGCCCTTGCGCAGGCAGGCCTCGAGCTCGGGGTCGGAGACGTCCTCCCCGTCGAGGTACTTGACCAGCACGTCGTCGTCGGCCTCGGCCGCGGCTGCGAGGAGCTGGTCGCGGCGCATCGCGACCTCGTCGGCGAGCTCCTCGGGCATCGGGATCTCGACTTCGTCCGTGCCGTTCCACTTGTAGGCCTTCCGATGGACGAGGTCGATGTGGCCGTCGAACGAATCGGCTGCCCCGATCGCGATCTGGAGCGGGGCGATCTTGTCGCCGAAGGTCGCTCGGAGGGCATCGAGCGCGGCCGTCGGGTCGGCGTTCTCACGGTCGGACTTGTTGATGAAGAAGCATGCCGCCGTCCCGCTCTTGCGACCCAGGGCGACCGCCTGCTCGAGCCCCGCCCCGACGCCCGCGGACGCGTCCATGACGAACAGGGCGCCGTCGGCCGCCGCGAACCCCTCGACCGTATCGGCGACGAAGTCCGGGTAGCCGGGCGTGTCGACGAGCGAGATCCGGGTGCCGTCGTGCTCGAAGGTCCCGACCGCCAGGCTCAGCGACTCGCGGCGCTTCTGCTCCTCGGGCTCGAAGTCCAGGTGGGCGCTGCCATCGTCCACGCGACCCAGCCGCGGGATCGCTCCGGCGTTGAACAGCAACTGCTCCGCGAGCGTCGTCTTGCCGCCGCCGGCGTGGCCGGCCAGGACGACGCTTCGGAGGTGGGGCAGGTCGACGCTCTTCATCGTCATCGGGCCAGACGTTCCTCCTGTGGAAGGGTGCGACCGGGGCCGGTAGGGAGCGGGGTTCGGCCATGATAGTCGGCTATACTCCGGCCCGCGATGTCAGGTCATAGCAAATGGTCCACGATCAAGCGCCAGAAAGGCGTGACCGACGCCAAGCGCGGCGCGCTCTTCACGAAGGTCGCGCGCGAGATCAGCGTGGCCGCTCGGCAGGGCGGCGGCGACCCTGACGCGAACTACCGGCTCCGCCTCGCGATCGAGAAGGCGCGCTCGGTGAACATGCCGTCCGACAACATCAAGCGGACGATCGACAAGGCGACCGGTGGCGGCGAGGCCGAGCAGTACGAAGAGATCGTCTACGAGGGCTACGGCCCCGGCGGTGTGGCGGTCCTCGTCGAGGCCCAGACCGACAATCGCAACCGGACCGCGGCGGAAGTCCGCTCGATGTTCGCGAAGTCCGGCGGCCAGCTCGCGGGCTCGGGTGCGGTCGCGTGGCAGTTCGAGCCGCGAGGCCTGATCACGGTGCCTCGCGCAGGGCTGGATGCGGACGAGGTCACGCTGTCCGCGATCGATGCCGGCGCCGAGGACGTCGACACCGACGACGACGAGGCGATCGGGGTCTACACGACGCCCGCCGAGCTCGAGGCCGTCCGGGCCGCCCTCGAAGGCGCCGGCGTGCCCGTCGAATCGGCCGAGTCCACGATGGTCGCGAAACAGACCGTCGAGCTGGACGTCGCGAAGGCGCGTCAGGCCCTCCGGCTCGTGGAGTCGCTCGAGGACCTCGAGGACGTATCGCGCGTGACGGCCAACTTCGACATCCCCGAAGAGGTCTTCGCCGAGGTCGCCGGGTGATCGTCCTGGGCATCGACCCGGGGACCGCGGCGCTGGGCTACGGGATCGTGGAGGCGACGCGCGGCCGCGTGCGCGAGGTGGACCACGGCTGCCTCGTGACGTCAGCCTGATTCGTCCCTGCCCGAGCGGTTACACGCGATCCACACCTGCGTCGACGAGCTGATCGCGCTCCACCAGCCACACGTGGTTGCCGTCGAGCGCCTGTTCTTCTCGAAGAACGTGCAGACGGCCTTCGCGGTCGGCCAGGCGCGCGGGGTCGTGCTGCTGGCGGCGGCCCAGCACGCCGTGCCGGTCCGCGAAGCGACCCCGAACGAAGTCAAGTCGGCCATCGCGGGCTACGGGGCGGCGGACAAGGAGCAGGTCCAGCGGATGGTCCAGGTCGTGCTCGCGATGGCCGAGCGCCCCCGACCGGACGACGCCGCGGACGCGCTCGCGATCGCGGTCTGGGCGGCGAACACGGAGAGCTCCGGGGTCGGCGCGGCCACGGCGGCCGTGATGGACCGCTCGGCCGTCGCGCCCATCACGCGCGGTGGCTCGGGCTACGAGCGCGCCGTGCGCGAGGCGATCGCCCGCGAGAAGGCCGACGCCCTCGCCGCCAAGCGCACCGCGTCGTAGCGACGAGGTGATCGCGTCGGTCGAGGGGGTCGTCGGGGCGATCACGGCCGATTCGCTCGTCATCGAGGTCGGCGGGATGGGGTACCGGGTGTTCGCGGCGCCGGCGATCATCGCCTCGGCCGTGGCGGGGGGCCGGCTGAAGCTGCACACGTACCACCTCGTCCGCGAGGACCAGCAGGCGCTGTACGGATTTCGGACCGCGGAGGAGCTCGGGTTCTTCAACCTGCTGCTGACCGTGAACAGCGTCGGGCCCAAGGTGGCGCTGGCGATCGTCGGGTCGCGGCCGATCGCGGATCTCCAGCTCGCGATCATGACCGCGGATCAGGCCGTGCTCGTGTCGATCCCGGGCATCGGCAAGAAGCTGGCCGAGCGGATCATCTTCGAGCTCAAGGAGAAGGTCGCTGCGGCCGGGGTCGCGGCGCTCGGCCCGTCCGGGCCGGGTGGCGCCGCCGGGGAGGGCGAGATCGTGGCCGCGCTCCAGGCGCTGGGCTACTCGCTGGCGGAGGCACGCGAGGCGTCGCGGACGGCCCTTGCCGACGTCGGCGTGGGCACGAACCTCGAGGAGCGGGTCAAGGCGGCGCTGCGGAGCTTGCTCCGCGACTAGCGCCGGCCCGAGCCTACGGCCGGCGGCCGGCCAGGGCGTCCTCGTGCAGCCCGCGTGGGTCGATGGACGCCCGGCCCTCGCGGGCCGCGAGCTCGGCCAGGCTCTCCTTGTCGAGGATCTCGAGCATGACGTCGCGGACATCGATCATCACGTCGCGTAGCGGGCAGGTCGCCTCGTCCGGACACGAACAACGCCCGTAGTAGCGCAGCGAGACGCAGGGGAGCGGCGCCAGCGCCCCGTCGAGCAGCCGGATGACCCGCCCGATCGACACCGCCGACGCGTCGGCGGCCATCGCGTAGCCACCGTGGGACCCGAGCGTCGTGCGGACGACCCCGCCGTGCTTGAGGGTCGCCATGATCTGCTCGAGGAACTTCGTCGGCAGGTTGTTCCGCTGGGCCAGGGCGCCCAGGGCGACCGGTCCGGCGCCATCGTGTCGGACGAGGTCGACCAGCGCGCGGAGGCCGTATTCGGAGCGGCGCGACAGTCGCATGCGCGGCATGGTAGACCCGAATGCCTAGTCGCGTGGTGGCCATTCCGAGACGTTCGAACATCCGTGCGAAATGGACGTGCGCTGTGCTACCATCACGCGCGATGGTCGACGACGTCTCGCACATCCTGTCCGGCGATATCGAGGACGAGGCGGACCTCGTCGTCGAGGGCTCGCTTCGGCCGCGGTCGCTCGCCGAATACATCGGTCAGCAGGAGGTCAAGGCCAACCTGTCCGTGCTGCTCCAGGCCGCGAAGGGCAGGGGAGAGGCGGCCGACCACATCCTGCTGTACGGCCCGCCCGGACT
Source organism: uncultured Chloroflexia bacterium (assembly GCA_963828165.1). Lineage (GTDB taxonomy): Bacteria > Chloroflexota > Limnocylindria > Limnocylindrales > CSP1-4 > SPCO01. The sequence goes on along the minus strand of CAWHDR010000005.1, from coordinate 31,835 downwards.
CGGCAAGACGACCCTCGCGACGATCGTCGCGCGCGAGCTCGGGGTCAACGTCCGCTACACGTCCGGCCCGGCCATCGAGCGCGCCGGCGACCTCGCCGCGATCCTGACGTCGCTCGACGAACGCGACGTCCTGTTCATCGACGAGGTCCACCGCCTCAATCGCGCCGTCGAGGAGATCCTCTACCCGGCGATGGAGGACTACGCCCTCGACGTGATGATCGGCAAGGGTCCCTCGCGCCCGGAGCCTGCGGCTCAGCCTGAAGCCGTTCACGATCGTCGGCGCCACGACCCGGGCGGGCCGCATCAGCTCCCCGTTGCGTGACCGCTTCGGGGCGACCTACCGGCTCGACTTCTACACCGACGACGAGCTGGCGTCGATCGTCCGGCGCTCGGCGGAGATCCTGGGCGTCACCGATCGACGCGGCCGCGATGCGAGGCGATCGCCCGGCGCGGACGGGGCACGCCCCGGATCGTCAACCGGCTGCTCAAGCGGGTCCGCGACAACGCCCAGGTCCACGGCGACGGCCGGGTCGACGAAGCGACCGCGCAGATCGGCCATGCGCATGATGGAGATCGACGACGAGGGGCTCGATTCGGCGGACCGCAAGCTGCTCGCCGCGATCGTCCAGAAGTTCGCCTCGGGGCCGGTCGGGGTCGCCGCCCTGGCCGCGGTCCTGTCCGAGGAGACCGACACCATCGAGGACGTCCACGAGCCGTTCCTCCTGCGCCTCGGGTTCATCGACCGGACACCGCAGGGGCGCATCGCGACCGACCTCGGCCGGGCGCACCTGTCCGGGCTCGGCTACGAGATCCCGCCGCCGCGCCGATCGGATCCCGGCATGCCGTCGGGCTGTGGGACGACGGATCGAGCCGGGGCGCCTGAACGCTCGGTGACCGGCCCTGAGACCGTGTTCGCGCGGTCGTGCCGCCCGTACGAGGTCGAGGTCCCGCCGCCGGCCGATGGCTCGACGCGGGCGACGGGCCGGGCCGCTGACGCTGACCCATGGCATGGTCGAGACGCCGCAGTTCATGCCGGTCGGCACGAACGCCACGGTCAAGGCCCTGACCCCCGACGACCTCCGCGACGCGGGCGCGTCGATCATCCTGGGCAACACCTACCACCTGTACCTGCGGCCCGGCCACGAGCGGATCGAGCGGCTCGGCGGACTGCACCGGTTCATGGACTGGGACCGGCCGATCCTGACCGACTCGGGCGGGTTCCAGGTCGTGTCGCTCGGCGACCTGCGGGTCGTCGACGAGGACGGGGTGACGTTCCGCTCGCACCTCGACGGGTCGATCCACCGGTTCACTCCGGAGCACGCGACGGCCGTCCAGGAGTCGCTCGGCTCCGACATCGCGGTCGCCTTCGACCAGCCGGTCTACCCGAGCTCGCCGCGCGAGGTCGTTGCCGACGCGACCGCGCGGACGCACCGCTGGGCGGAGCGGTCGCTCGCCGCGCACACGCGCGAGGACCAGGCGATGTTCGGCATCGTCCAGGGCGGCCTGGACCCGGAGTTGCGCGAGGCGTCGACACGGTTCATCGCGGCCCTCCCATTCGATGGCATCTGCATCGGCGGGCTGGCCGGCGACGAGACGCCGGAGCAGCGCGACGCGGCCCTCGATGTCGCGATCCCGCTGCTGGCCGACGACCCGCGGCCGCGCTACCTCATGGGCCTGGGTTCTCCGGCCGACCTGCTCGAGGCGGTGCACCGCGGGGTCGACCTGTTCGACAGCGTGCTCCCGGCGCGGGTGGCACGGAACGGGCAGCTGTGGGTACCGGGCGGTCGATTGAACCTGCGCAATCGAGCTCACCTGGACGATCCGGCGCCGGTCCAGGAGGACTGTCCGTGCCTGTTCTGCCGGCGCTTCTCGCGGGCGTATCTGGCCCATCTGTTCCGCGCCAAGGAGCTGCTCGCCTACCGGCTCGCGACTTGTCACAACCTGACCTTCACCCTAGACTTCATGGCCAGGATCCGAGCCTCGATCCGGGCCGGAACGTTCCCCGCCGATATGACCGATCTGCGCTCGCGCGCGGGCCGGGTAAGTGGCGGTGAAGTCGCGGAGCAGTCCGCGTGAAGGATCGCTCGGTACGCTGCATGACAACGCGGAGGCGAAGCGATGGGCTCGCGAGATCGACCCGGCAAAGAGGCCAAGAAGAAGCAGAAGGCCAAGCTCGCCGAACCGCAGCCTCGTCGCCGCTGTCGGAACCACCCGCAGAACGTCGAGGTGATCCGGAAGCCGCGCAAGGAGAAGCCAGTCGTCGTCGAGGACGACACGGAAGAAGGCTGATCGACCGGACGGATGCCATCGTGGCCCGCTCCGCTGACCGGTCGAGCCGATCGATGAGGAGCGTGACGAACGGATGGCGATGACGGACGAGCGGACGGCGGAGCGAGCGCTCGCGGAGCGGGGCAAGGCTGTGGATGCCGCCCTTTCTGCGATCGAGAAGCAGTTCGGGCGCGGCGCGATCATGAAGCTCGGCTCGGCCGAGCGGCAGGCGGTCGATTCGATCCCGACGGGGTCGATCGCGCTCGACCTGGCCCTGGGCGTCGGTGGCATCCCGCGCGGCCGGATCACGGAGATCTTCGGTCCGGAGTCGTCGGGCAAGACCACGGTCTGCCAGCACGTGCTCGCCGAGGCCCAGGCTCGCGGCGGTGTCGTCGCCTTCATCGATGTCGAGCACGCGCTCGATCCGGCCTATGCCCGCGCCTGCGGCGTCAACGTCGACGAGCTGCTCGTCTCGCAGCCGGACACCGGTGAGCAGGCGCTCGAGATCACCGAGACCCTGATCCGCTCCGGCGGCATCGATTGCGTCGTCGTCGACTCGGTCGCCGCGCTCGTGCCACGCGCCGAGATCGAGGGCGAGATGGGCGACTCGTTCGTCGGCATCCAGGCCCGGCTCATGAGCCAGGCGCTGCGCAAGCTGACCGGCGCCGTCTCGCGCTCGAACACGGCGCTCGTCTTCACGAACCAGCTGCGCGAGAAGATCGGCGTCATGTTCGGCAACCCGGAGGTCACGCCGGGCGGCCGCGCCCTGAAGTTCTACGCGTCGGTCCGGCTGGACATCCGCCGCGTCGAGACCATCAAGACCGGCACCGAGTCGGTCGGCAACCGGGCCCGGGTGAAGGTCGTCAAGAACAAGGTCGCGGCGCCGTTCCGCGTCGCCGAGTTCGACATCATGTACGGCGAGGGCATCTCCAAGGAGGGCGGCCTGCTGGACGTCGGCGTGGCGATGGACGTGGTGTCCAAGACCGGCGCCTGGTTCAACTTCGGCGAGACGCGCCTGGGCCAGGGCCGCGAGGCGTCCAAGGACTTCCTCAAGACGAGCCCCGAGATCGCGGCGGACATCGACCGCCAGATCCGCGGCAAGATCAACGAGGTCGCGATCCCCGTCGAGGGCATCGAAGAGGCCGAGTAGACCGGCGTGGCCGGCCGTCCCGGCGCGACGGGAGTCGTTCGCCGAGCGTCGGGAGCGACGGGCCGCGGTCGACGATCCCGCGGTCGTGCTCGAGGCGGCGGCGCGCTTCCTGGAGGCACGTTCGCGCTCGGTCCATGAGGTGCGGCGGCGCCTGGCCGGGGCGGGCTATCGGCCCGACCTCGTCGATGGCGCGATCGCCAGGATGACCGAGCTCGGGATGCTTGACGACGAGGCGTTCGCCCGGGCCTGGGTGGAGTCCCGCGACCGGGCCCGGCCGCGCGGCGAACGAGCCATCCGCGAGGAGCTGCGCACCAAGGGCATCGATCGCGAAACCATCGACCTCGTACTCGGGGAGCGACGCGATCGAGCGCTCGCCGCGAGCGAGGGCACCGGCGGGGACGGGGATCGTGACGACGTCCGGCCGATCAGTGCGGACCGAACCGCGGCCGAACGGCTGCTCGCGAAGAATGCCCGCGCTCTGGCCCGCGTCGCGGACCCGCGCCAGCGCCGCCAGCGCGCCTACGCGCTGCTCGCGCGCCACGGCTTCGATCCGGAGACGTGCCGCGAGGTGGCCGCCTCCGTCCTCGCGGTTCCCGAGGACTGACGCCGCTCGACGAATCGCGCAGATCGACGGATGTCCGGGGTTGCCGGACGGCACCACCCCGCAATGCCGCCCACGGTTCCGAACCGCCCCGCACCGAGCGATGTCGGCCCGACCGTCCGGGGCGCGTTGTGGACCAAGGTCGGGGGCCCGCAGGGGCCAAACCCGGTCGATACTCGGCCCAGGGCGACGTGCCCTCCGGCGCATGCCGGCGCAATCATTTCAGCCGGGGCGAGAGGTAGTGCAACGATGTTCGAAACGAAGATCGACCTGGCTTGGCACGATCGGAGCCCTGTTTCTGGTCCTGTCACTGAGCGGAGTCGCCGCCGGCGCGACGCCGCCCGGACGCGGTCCCCGACGAGGTCGTTGATACGACCGCGACCTTCGAGGACATCGACGGCAACGGCATCGACGACGATTGCCAGGACGTTGTCGCGGTCGCCGATGAGGACGCTGCCGAGGCGGCCGACATGGCCGTCGACGCGAACGCCGACGGTGCCATCTCCACGACGAAGCCGCGCACAGCGACCGCATCGGCGGCAGGAACTGCAACCACGGCGGCTACGTGAGCTGGATCGCCCACCAGGACGTCGCCTGCGAGGTCGCGCCGGACGAGCCCTCGACGGAACCGGCGGTCGAGCTGATCGTCGCCGAGCCCGAAGTCGAAGCGTGCACCGAGGCCGACTCGTCGGACTTCGAGGCCGCGAAGCACGAGAAGACCGCGGCCGCCGAGCTCCGCGCCGCGCTCAAGGCCGAGCGAAGGCTGGCCCGCGCGACCGCCAAAGCCGAGCGAACGCGCGGCCGCGCGACGCCGCCAAGGCCGAGCGCACCTCCGCCCGCGACACCAGGAAGGCGGAGCGCGCAGCGGCGAAGGCGGCCAGGCATGCCGAGCGGCACGCCGCGAAGGCCGCGAGGACGAAGCAGGGCCACTGACCCCCAGAGTCAGGCGGCCCTTGACGGAGCGGCGTCGCGAAAGCGGCGCCGCTTCTTCACGTCCGCGCCCCGTGCGGGGAACGCGCATGTTGCGGTAGCGCAACCGTCCGGTAACCCTCGGTTGACCCTCCGCAGCGTCGGCCGTAGGCTACGTGCGATCGTTCCCGGAGCCGCCGGTGATGGCGTTTCCGGACAGAAAATCGGCCGATCACGGCCCACCGGAAGGGGCCCCGGACCGTCGTGTTGACGGCGCGGGGCCGGGCTCGACCCCATTCTGGGTCCGGTCACCTACCCCGACGCGATCGTGCCATCGCTCAAGTGACGCGTCCGGCCGCACGATCCGGTCCGGATGGGAGGACAACCGATGGACACACCGGTCCTCGTGGCGGTGGCCCTCGCGGCCGCCGTCGGCGGAGCCGTACTCGGCGCATTGGCCCGCAGCATGTGGGCATCCCAGGGCATGAAGGCGGCGCAATCGGAGGCTCGCCGCATCGAAGCGGAGGCGCGCGCCCGCCAGAAGGAGCTCATCCTCGAGGCGAAGGACGAGAAGCTGCGGCTCGGCCGCGAGGCCGAAGAGGAGGCCCGCGCCCGGCGCGGCGAGCTCTCGGCGCAGGAACGTCGTCTGGTCCAGCGCGACGAGCAGCTCGATCAGCGCGCGGAGATGCTCGAAGAGCGCGACCGCAAGCTTCTGGATCGCGAGCGCGAACTGGAGAAGGCCAAAGAGGACCTCGGTCGCGCGATCAACGAACAGATCGCGGCGCTCGAGCGGGTCTCCGGGCTGGCCGCCGAGGACGCCAAGGCCATGCTCCTCGAGGCCGTGCGTGCCGAAGCCGAGCACGACGCCGTCAAGCTCGGCCGCGCGATCGAGCGCGCTGCCCGCGAAGAGGCCCAGGACAAGGCTCGCGACATCGTGCTGACCGCCATGCAGCGCGTCGCTGCGGACCACACGGCGGAGCACACGGTGTCCGTCGTCCACCTCCCGTCCGACGAGATGAAGGGCCGCATCATCGGCCGTGAAGGCCGCAACATCCGGGCGCTCGAGCAGGCGACCGGCGTCGACCTGATCATCGACGACACGCCCGAGACCGTGATCCTGTCGGGCTTCGATCCCGTCCGACGCGAGGTCGCGCGAATCGCCCTGACGAAGCTCATCGCCGACGGCCGCATCCACCCCGGCCGCATCGAGGAAGTCGTCGCCAAGGCCCGTGCCGAGGTCGACATCATCATGCGCCAGGCCGGTGAGGCGGCCGCCTACGAGGCGGGCGTCCCGGGGTTGCCCGCTGAGATCATCAAGCTGCTCGGCCGGCTCAAGTACCGCACGAGCTACGGCCAGAACGTGCTCCGGCACTCGGTCGAGACGAGCAACCTCGCCTCGGTCATCGCGGCCGAGATCGGTGCGGACGTGCAGATCGCCAAGATGGGCGGGCTGCTGCACGACATCGGCAAGGCCGTGGACCACGAGGTCGAAGGGCCGCACGCGGCCATCGGTGCCCAGATCGCCCAGCGCCACAACCTGCCGTTCAAGGTCATCAACGGCATCGCGGCCCACCACCAGGAGGTCGAATACGCCTGCTTGGAGGCCCCGATCGTCCAGGTGGCCGACGCGATCAGCGCGTCCCGCCCCGGTGCTCGCGGCGAGACCATGGACACCTACGTCAAGCGCCTCGAGGACCTCCAGGCGATCGCCGAGAGCTTCGGTGGCGTCGAGCGCTCGTTCGCCGTCCAGGCCGGTCGCGAGGTCCGCATCCTCGTCCGGCCCGAGGAGATCGACGACCTCACGGCCACCCGATTGGCACGAGACATCGTGAAGAAGATCGAGGAGCAGCTGACCTACCCAGGTCAGATCAAGGTCACGGTCATCCGCGAGACGCGGGCCGTGGAGTACGCGAAGTAGGCGCGCGTGGCCGGTGTCGCACCGCACCACCGAATCCCTAACCGCCCCTATCCGACACGCCCTCGGGGCGCGCAGAATGCCGCCGCATATCTAGACCATCGTCGAACCTGGAGGAGGACCGCCGCATGCGCGTGATGCGTCGACTGATCGCTCTCGTACTCGTCTACGTGCTTGCTGCCACGCTCGCCGCGATGCCGGTGGCTGCATCGAGTACGTCGGCAGGTGGGGCCTCGGCCGTGTTCTGCGATCCGGGGGGTTCCGGGGCGCAGGCGGAGGTCCAGGGCCGCGGTGGCAAGCTCCGTGAACCCGACAACACCCAGGTTCGCCGCGACCTCCCGGCGTCGGCCAAGGGCAAAGCCAAGACGAACTTCTCTGCGGCCGTCCCGGTGTACTTCCATGTCATCACCGACGGAGCGCTTGGGAATCTCACGCGAACCGGCAGCTCCAAGATCAGGTCGCGGTGCTGAACAAGACGTTCGGCGGGGGCGAGGGCGGATTCCGGACGAACTTCTCCTTCTCGCTCGCCGGGGTCACTCGGACCGATGACGCGGTCTGGTATGCCTCGCGCTCGGGCGGCGCTGAGCACAAGATGAAGAAGGCCTTGAAGCAAGGCGGAGACAACGCGCTCAATGTCTACACCACCAGCGGCGGCGCGTATCTGGGCTGGGCCTACCTGCCCGAGATCACCGACACGGCCCAGGCGTACCTGGACGGGATCGTGATCGACTGGCGCACCGTGCCGGGAGCCTCGGACGCCTATGTGGGCAGCTTCGATCGGGGCGAGACGCTCACGCATGAGGCGGGACACTGGCTCAACCTCGAGCACACCTTCTATGGCGCCTGCAACAGGACCGGCGACTTCGTTGACGACACGCCCGCCCAGAAGACGCCGTCGTCCGGCTGCCCGATCGGCAAGGACACATGCCCGGCTCCCGGCGCCGACCCCATCCACAACTACATGGACTACTCGTTCGACACCTGCTACACGGAGTTCACGGCCGGGCAGGCGCAGCGGATGCACGATTCCGTGGCTGCTGTACCGGGCGTCGTAGGTGACGCGTTCATGGTGATGGGGGACGCGACGTAGACCGTTCGCCGCCGACGTCGCCCCCGCAGATCGGCCTCACGCGTCTGGGCAACCCGCCCAACGGCGATGCGCCGCGTCCGCCCGGGGCGTGCCGCGTCCTGATGATCGGCGACCTGATCGGCAAGCCGGGTCGCCACGCGATCGAGCAGGTGCTGCCGGGGCTGCGCGCCGCCCGCGGGATCGACTTCGTCACCGCCAACGGCGAGAACGTCGCGGGTGGGATGGGGCTGACGCCGTCGTTGGCTGATGCGATCCTGGCCGCCGGCGTCGACGTCATCACGAGCGGCAATCACATCTGGGACAAGCGCGAGATCTATCCGTACCTCGATTCCACGGACCGGGTGCTTCGACCGCACAACTACGGCTCGCACGAGGTGCCGGGGCGGGGCCTGGGCGTGTACGACGCCCTGGATGGGTCGCAGGTCGCGGTCATCAACCTGCAGGGCCGCACGTTCATGCAGCCGATCGAAAACCCGTTCACCGACGCGGATGCCCTGCTCGACGAGTCGTCCTCGCCGGAGCCGCTCCCGCCGATCCGCCTGGTCGACTTCCATTGCGAGCTGACGTCCGAGAAGAACGCGTTCGGGCTGTATCTCGACGGGCGGGTCAGCGTGGTCGTGGGGACCCACACCCACATCGTCACCGGGGATGAGCGGATCCTGCCCGGTGGAACGGCGTATCAGACCGATCTCGGCATGACGGGGCCGGTGTGGAGCGTCATCGGCTTCGATCCGGCGACGGTGCTGCCGCGGTTCATCAACGCCTTGCCGACCCGGTTCGAGGTGGGGAGCGGGCCCGTGGTGTTCAACGCGACCCAGGTCGATATCGATCCGGCGACGGGTCGGGCGCTGGCGATCGAGCGCATCCAGCAGACTGGTCGAGGTCTAGGGCGGGGGCGTTGCGGGGGTCCTGTCACCGGGCGAATGCCGGGCGCCTCCGCCCTCCGCGGCTTCGCCGCTAGCGGGCTCCGCGCCCGGATTCCGCCCGGTGCCACCCCTCCACGGCCTGCCTGGTGTGGCCTCGCCCAAGCCGTGTCGGAGCTCACGGTCACCCGGATATCGCCATGGGCGATCGTAGTCGAACCGACGCGCCTCCAACGCATCCGGTGCCAACTTACGCTCCCAGATATTGCGCCGGGCGATATCTGCCGCGGGACTCAAACCAATTCAAGCGCCTGGGGCGGCCGCTGCATCCAGCCCGAACCTACCATCGCCAGTGGCGATATTTGGGTCTCGCAAGGTGCTGTGCTGGGAAACGTGAGTCGTGATTCGCAAGCGTTTGCCAATGTCACTTGCGGATGAGGCCGGTCTCGGACCGCTCGCGACGCCCGGTTCGCCACAGAGCAACCGCGCCGCCCATGACCCCGACAACAAAGGCGACAAGTAGCGGCAGATCGACACGGGCCGCGCTGGTGGCCGTGACCTTCGGAGCTGAATCGGTCTCGGGCAATCCAGCGATCCTACGGATCTCGGCGAGATTCGCCGGACTTCGGATCCTGCTCATCGCGTTGTACGTCGTTCGGGGCTGCATCCAGGACACGCCCTGGACCTCGATGCGCTGTCGGGGCTGGACCGCGCCCAGGGCGAGGGCGATCGTGTCCCCGACGTCCGCCTCCATCAACAGGTAAGTGCATGATGGGAAGGCCTTGCCATTCCCGCCTGGATACGTGATCCACGGCCAGTTGGGCTGGAGGTACTGCACGTCGACGAGGTCTCCGAGCGCCTTCGGGCCGCGCAGCACCTCGGTCACGCGTATGCCCATCCTGCGCGGGCCCTGGTTCGGTCCCAGGTAGAAGTCGGCTGCTGAGGCGCCGACCAGTTCGCCGATGATCACCTCTTCGGCGGAACGGATGGCTGGCTCGGCCCTCGGAAACGGCGGGATGAACGGGCACTCGGCCGCGACCGGACCGGCTGTCCAGTGCGCGGCCGCGAAAACCAACATGAGGGTCGTACCGAGTCGCAGGGTCGTACGTGTGGTCATCCAGTCTCCGAGAGACCGTGGCTGTGCATCGGACGCGCATCACGCGACAGATGTGCCGGCATCGCCCAGGGCGAGGAGCCCGTGGTGGGAAAGCGTCCGGGAATGACAGCCGAGCGACGGCCTCGGACTGATTGCTTCCGAAGGGTGATAGATCAGCCCCGGGACACTGGAGGGCCGTCTACAAGCTGAGCTGGACTCGTCCCTCGTCGAGGAATTCCTCGACCGGCGGCTCTATCTCGACGCTGGCGGAACCCGTGCCGTCGTATGGCCGTTTCGGCACCCGAGATGCGGCGAGGCCATCGTCGTCTGGCCATTCGTCGTCGTGTCGGATCCGTCGTAGGGGAGGCTCGTACCCGCTAAACCCCCAAAAGATGTGGTCGGTGTCGAGGGGCAAGCCGCGGGACATCATCGTCAGCTCGACGGCGTTGCGGAAGCTCACGACGAGCCGGTAGAAGGGCAGGTCGCGCTCCGCGTCGTAGCCAAGGATGGGCCATCGCCTTGGTTCCACGGGCCGAGTCTAGCCCGTGGTCGCGCCAGCCTGACTGACGCGCCCGTCGACGACCGACGGGCGGCCGAACGCCCTGGACGGCGGCCGCACGCGGACGCCCTGGTCGCAAAGCGTGCGCCAATGACTCCTGTCGAGGGACCCAGCAGACGGTCTAGTAACCCACTTCGGCGCAGAGGCGCGTCCCGTCGAGTAGGCGACTCGTCGACGCATTCGATTTCGGCGAATGTGCGGAAATCGCGCTCGATCAGCGGTTGACTGATGCCCGGCGCCGGCTCCCACAGCATCTCCACGTTGTACATCTCGGCTTCGGCCAAGCTGCACAGCTCGAAAACGCGACGCTGCACGACCTCCTGCTCGAATAGTGTCTCCGTCAGGTCGACGTCTGCACTGTTCAGCGCCTGGGCACCGTCGACCCAGATCCGGAAGGCGTCTTTACAGTTCGTGAGGCTTGCCGCGTCGATGGACCTGACGCGATCAGGCTGCAGCGCCGGAGCCGGAGCGCAGGCGAGCACCAGCACGAGCACCCACAACACAGCCAGCGGCCTCATCGAGCGACTCTACTCGCCGACGAGCGCCTTGTGAGGGCGCGCCACGTTCGCACAGTGTCCGCCAATGACACCCGCTTCCAGCGTTCGGACAGGCCAGGATGGTGAAGCGAAGCCGCAATTGCGGCAGCTTCGATTCGGACCCGGAGCGCCGACGTGCCGCTCAATGAACGCGCCGCGCTGTGCCGCGCGGTAGTCGGGGCTCATCACGTCGTAGTGAATCGGAATGTGATCGCTAGAACCACATCCCGGACAAAACCCTGCTGCGAGGCGCTCGCGTGCAAGTGCGGGTGTGGGCCGGCGTAACCACCACGGACGCGTTGGCATTCCATCAGAGTACAGAGCCGACCGGTCGCAAAGCGTGCGTCAATGTCACCTGGCTCGCGCCTACTCGGGCCGCGTGGATCGCATCGTGATCTCGTAGACCGTGACGTACTGGGCGAGTTCTTCCTCTGTCAGGCCGCAGGGATAGAAGGGCAACTCTTCCACCCAACCGATGCTGAGTTCTAGGTCGCCCTTCTGCCAGTGGGTATCCGCAAAGCCGGAGCAGTCCCCAGACAGATACCCGTCTGTCGGCAGCCATCCGGCGGACTCGTAGGACTCGCCGTAAAAGGCGAGAACGTCGGGTTGCGAGGCTTGCGACGCCATGAGACGTGTGACATGTCCAGAGTAGTTGTGGGTGAGTGCCCACCCCGGGTCTCCTGCATCGGTCGCCAGTTCGATGTCGTCGGGGTAGGTGACTTCCAACACCGGATCGGCACGCAGCTCGTCAGCCTTTGGCCCGCTGACGCAGCCAGCCAAGAGGAACATGAGGATCGAGCAAAGGAAGGCAGCTTTGATTGGTTGACGATACTTGATGCCCAGCCGCATCCGGAAAGGCGGGAAACGCTCGGGCGACGGGATCAGGATGTCGCAAAGCGTGCGGAATGTCACCTGAAAGTCTTTGCCGATCAGTCTCCGAGGAATACGACGTAGCACTCGAGACCCGCACCGATCGCGGCCATCTCGGACTCGATGAAGGCGGCGGCGTCTTCCAGGTCTTGACGAGTTCGCTCGTCCGACTGCGCGACGAGAACCCGGAACTCCTGGAGTAGTCGCGACACTTGGCCTCGGTTGAACACGGTCATCCCCACCGGATCTATTCCTCCGGAAAGCGTGCCGTCCGGTTGCCGCCACAACGCGCGGGCGGCCGGGTCACGTATGCCGAACGATGTCCGGCCATCGGGAAGTGGCTCTAACACGTCCTTGGTGACGACGACGGAAATGCCCATGACGTCCCATTGTCGTCGCATCCGGGCAGTAAATGCCTCGGTCGCATTGTGTTCGCCAATGACGCCTGAGCAGCGGCGAAGCCTACGAGTCGTCTCGCGGGATCTGATCAGGCGCAAGAGGCATCCAGCCCCGCCACCGGGTGCCGACGTCGCCGCGCTCGAACAGGGCATCCTGAAGTCGAGCCACCCGCCCAACGCCTGGACCGGAAATGTCGCCCAGGTGAGCGTTGGCGACGAGCGCTGCAAAGGAGGGATCCTTCCACGCCTGTTCTTCGATCCGAGGAGCGAATGCATCGGCGTGTTGATCGATGAAGTCTTCGACGAGCGCGGCAGCCTCGAGGCTGTCACCGTGTTCCGCAACGAAGGCGAGCATCACGGCCCAGGACTGATCGGCATTCTCTGCTTCCACCTCACGAGGGTACAGGCCGCGTGGTCGCACAGTGTCCGGGAATGTCACCCGGTCCGACTGCCCACGACCTCGGCCAACATCGGCGTCACGATGCGGGTCAACGAGTCGATCGATCTGATTGCGAGAAGGTCCTCAACGCACAGCCAAAACCAACCCGCTGAGTCGGGGTTGAAGCGTTCGCCCCATGGGTCCGCCACGACCTTGGCAGCGTTCTCTCCAGCCATCAGGACGAGGTAACGAAGTCCGTCCTGGCGCCACGCTCCACGTCCAAGGTCAGGGTGCGCAATCGGTGGAAGATGTTCGCAGCTTTGACAAAGTCGAGGTCAGGGTCTGTCAACAGGTGGACATCGGGCGGCAGTTCCAGGCGTCGGTGGCGGCAGCGAGAACCTTCGCGACCTACGCCGCACGCTGCTTCACGGGAATCGACTCAGCGATCTGATGTGCTCGGGCTCGGTCATCCACCCAACGAGACTACAGGTCGGCGAGGTCGCAAAGGGTCCGGGAATGTCACCAGAACGGAGCTGCTACTCCAGCTCCGCGAGCATTTTCTCGATGGCTCGCTCGTCCCCGATCGTTCCGTCACTGCGGAAGCGCTCGACCTCCACGGTTCCCCCGTCCATGAACTCGACTTCCCATCGGGAGCCAGGGGTGGCGACGGCAACCATGATCGAGTCTCGGACCCGATCGAGTCGGTAAGCGACGCGTCGCTCGTCGAGCATCGCCAGGAACATCGAGAGTGTCACGGCACGAGGATACTGGTCCCTCAAGCCGCTTAGTGTCCGCCAATGACACCCGGTGGCTAGAGGGTTGCCAGAATGTAGAGGTTGGCTCCTGTGTCGCGCGCCCTCGCAGCCAGCGTCACCACTTCGCCCAATAAGCTCGCAACCTCTGCAATGTCCGACTCGCGCACCTTGCCGCCGTACTGCATCTGCCACTCCTCGGTTTGAAGCCAAGCTGCCGAGACGTCATGCAACTTATCCGATGGCGTCGCCGCCAGGGCGTCCCTGAGATCGGTGCGAACGCCAAAAGCGAACGGCCCATCCTGGCCGCCGACGTAAATCGCGTCCATTCCGCCTTGATCCATGACCTCGTCGTAGGGAACGCCTGTGAGGATCGACTCCAAGGTGGCGAGCTTCACGGGGTCCATGTTCTTCCACTCCACGGATGGAACATCCGCGGGGAGTGGGATCTCCTCGAAGGCCATCGCTCGGGCTTCAGCGGCAGTGGCAAGTAAGAAGCCGTTGATGATCCCGATGGAGTCACTCGGTTCAACCGTCGCCTCCCGCGCCGAAAACGCCGCGCATCCCGTGACGAGCAGGAACGCGAGGGCGGCGGTAGTTGCGACGCGGAAGGGCACGTTCAGGATGTTATTGGCCAGTGAGTGATGGCGACATAGTCGACGCGTCGCAACGCGTGCGTCAATGTCACTTGGTCAAGGGAACGATCATCGTGGCTCGTCGCTACGAATCCGCGTGAGTTCCGCGGTCGACGGCCCGAGTGATGTTACGGCTGGCCGAATGCCCGACGGATCTCACCGTCGTACTGCCGGCGATCGAAGGTGAAGTGGAGGCCCGTGTAGTCGCGCTCCGGGTAGGTCGGTTGACCGAAGGCGGACCATTCAACGAGATCCTCAAAGAGGGTCACGCGGGCGAGGATCGGCCAGGAGCCCTCCTCCCGGCAACTCTTGCAGACTAGGAGGACAGTCTCGCCGTCTTCGGGCCAGTCGTCCGACGACCCTGCGCGGCGAGCCGCCGCCGGCAGAAGCCCATCGAGTGAGATGGAGTCATAGCCGCCGGCCGGCTTGTAGCGACGGGCCTGTTCGTAAGACTTGACCAAAGCCTTCAGGTTCTCGCCGTTGACAAGGAGGTCAACCGCAACCCACCTCGCATCGTTCTTCTCTTTGTGCGGTACGAGGCGAACCTCGAGTCGATCCATGCCCCGAGCATACTCGCCGGAGCTCATCGATCCTCGGTCAACGTCGAGTGGATGGTCCATCCGCGGTCGAAGAACTCGCCGGCTCCGCACCTGCTCAGGCCCGTCGAGACGGGTCAGACAAGGTGAGACGGGTCTGACCCGCCCGAGGGTGTGACTGGTTCGTGGCCTCACATAGTGTTCGCGAATGTCACTCGGTCGCGACAGTGTCAGTGGCGGTCGCGTCAGACTGCCCGGCGTCGGCGAGGTCGACGTAGACGTCGATGTCGAGGCCCGTGCCAAGCTCGGCCAGGCGACTAAGGAGGGTCGCATCGAGCCCGATACCGGGGTTCTCGTTGTCGATCTGCAAGAAGAGCCACAGGCGAACGCTGTGGATTCGGAGGTCCGATTTGAGGTCCGCGACGCGATCGGCAGCAGAGCCGAGACGGTCAAGGACGTCGGCGAGGTGGGCCTCCGGCTCGGCGCTTTCGGGAAGCCGGGATGCCAGCTTCCAAGTGTGGTGCGGATGCGGGCGGCTCCGTTTCCACCGTCCGGGCGGGTGTGACTCCAACTCGCCGCGCAACGCCCATTCGTCCGGCTGGAGGCCCAACGCAGCCGTGATCTGCTGCGGGCGCAACTCATCGGAGAGCACTACCAAGCTGACCCGCGATGTCTTGACTGGTTCGACGTACGACCCGTCTTCGTTGGCGAGGACTATCGGCATACCGCCGAGGATAGGCCCGGACGGCGGCCAGCGGATGGATGAGTGCGTCGCAAAGTGTTCGTGAATGACACCAGGGGATGGTGGCATTCAGGGAGCCCCGCGTGCGCTGCTAGAGTCCGCGGCATGGCGCGTTGGGTGACGATGGCGGTCGGGCTCATGATCATCCTCCTTGGCTCGTCGGCATGTCATCTCGGTCCCTCCCGCGGAACGATGCCGCCAGCGAACGCCGAGGGGGAGGTCGATCCGAGCGCGGTTCCCGACTTCATCGCATACGTCGGCCGCACCGATCGGATCATCGGCTGGGTTCCGAAGTCGTTCCTGCTCGAGTCCGAGCAACGCTGCCGCGGGCCGCAGTGCGACCCGATCCCGGTCTACGCGGACAACCTTGAGACGATCATCGGCCATGACGTGCCGGGGCGAGGATTCGTCCCGTTGGGTGTCGACCCGGGGGTCGTTCCCGAGCGGCCGGTCGTCGTCGGCCCGTCGTTCAGCGCCCCGAGTTCGCCGTAACAAGTCGGCAACTTCGCAAAGTGTCCGGGAATGTCACCCGAGGGCTTACCCCGATCCCCAGCCACCGAGCCGTTCCTGAAGGGTCCAGAAGCGCTCGAGACCGGGTGAGCTCGCACGGCCACCGACATACGCACGCGCGATAGGCTCGCGTGCCGCGGGGCACTGCCCCGCGAGGGCCTCGATGCGGTCGATGAACCGGTCCGGGTCGTTGAACATCAGGTCCTCGACAAGGTCGTGTAGAAAGAGTTCGTCCCGAGGCGGCGCCGCACAGAGGCGTGCTCGGACATCGGGCCAAGCCGTCTCGGGGTCCTCTCGCACCAGTTGATGCAGTCGGCGGTCGTCGGGGTCGGAGAACGTGAACTCCATGTCGTCCACGCCATCCGTCGGCGCCGGTCCGTAGTAGTCCTCGCGCCGGCTCGCAGCCTCGCGGACCGCCGTTCCGGTCGCCTCCCAGTGGGCGAAGAACTGCTCCTGTGCCTTCGCCGGATCGCGCGCGGCCAGATAGGCACGCAGATGGGGAATATCCCCGTCGGTCAGTCCCGCATCACGGGCGGTCGCAAGGATGTAGAGGACTGCCATGCCGATCGCGTCGTGGCCGGGCTGAGACGCCTTCGGCCAGGCTCCGGAGAGCCAGGACGCCCGGGCGTCTCGGAACACATCCTGGGGTCGCTTCGTACCCGCCTGCCATGCATCAAGGAGAGCGGCAACATATGCGCGCGCGTGGTCAGTCAACGCTACTCCTACGTCTGCGGGATGGTATCGCCCGCGTCGCACAGTGTCCGCCAATGACCCTTGACCGAGGCCTGCGGCATCGTCGCCGTCGGGTGGGGGTCTGCAGCGCCCCTGACCTAGAACTCGCTTCGATCGTCCCAGCAACCCTTAGGGCAGCCAACCGTGCCGTCCTTGTTCTTCGGCGCCGGTCCAAGGTCGTCCACCTCGACGGCGTAGACCGGCCACGTCCTCTTCGGTCCCAGCCAACCGGTCGAGTGCCCCTGGACGACCATCGCGACGGCCTTCAACTCGCCGAAGAATGTGAGCACGGTCTGCGCGCGGGCCTCTCCATTGAGTCCCTGCAGAGTGACGCGATAGACGTGCGGCCAGTCCAAGCGCTCGGTCGTCGCTCCCATCTGCCTGACCGTATCACCGCACGGTCGCACTGCGTGCGGGAATGTCACCTGACGAAGATGGAGAAGTAGTGTGTACGCGTGCCTGCTCGCACCAGGCATCGCGGTGGGTCGTTGCATGTGGGGGCTCTTCGACTCATGCTCAACGGTAGCGCTCCGAGATCGAAGGACCGGGATGCCCCCGCCCGCTACAAGACCGTCTGACAGGATGCCTCGCCACGTCGCGCACGGTGGCAGGTCGCCGTGGCTCCTGGCTGTGCTCGTGGTCCTCTCCGTCAGCCTCGTGACCCTCGGCCCGACGAGCTGGCCTCATGTGGTGGTCGACGCGGATTGTCCGGCGCCAGAGTTCATGCTCGATTCCGAAGGCGATTGCATGGCCCGAGGTACGCTCATCGTCATGACCGGCGCGCGTTTCGGCGGCAAATCTCGCGCGGACCTCGAACGCGCCATCGAACCGCTCGGCGGACGGATCGAGACGGACGTCGACGCTCTGAGGATCTACGGAGTCCTGTTTCCGTCAGCGGACACCCTTGCAGAGCTCGACGAACTGGAGGCCGCCCTCGAAGCGCTCGGATTCTGGGTCAGCCGCTCATACACCGGGGAACTGTTTGCGATGACATGAGCCACGCGCCTGCCGGCGTGCGGAATCCATGTCAAGGCGCGCCCGGCTGGCCCGAATCGGAGCCCGAGTGATCGTCGTCACCTTCCCGTGTAGACCACGGAAGCGTCGCAAAGCGTGCGCCAATGACACCAGACGATGGTTGGCACGAACGACGACCCCCGCTGCCATCAGCACTTCTGATCGGAGGCGAGCTCAGCGTATCGGCCGAGCCACTCGAGTCCCTCTGGTGTGCGGGTGTCCACCTCGGAGGGCGCATCGATCCCGTTTCGCGCCAGGCAAGCCGCTCCCTCCGCCGCATACAGCGCGTCCTGGTCGGCGTAGCCTTTTTCCAGGACTGCCGGGTCGCTTACCTGGAACACCAACTCGATCCAGGAGAAGGTCTCCTCGTAACATCCTCCTTGTGGCCCGCCACCAGGCTTGCCAGGGACACCCAACAGCTGCGTGGTGCCGTACCGGACCAATCCCGTCGAAGGGTCGATTCCCATCACATCCAACGGGTCTCCCCGGTCGTCGGCGCATCGGGCAAATGCGGCGAACCCCTGTGCGTACTCCTCCCGCGTAACGGCGCCATCCGCCAATGCCTCCGCTTGGAGCGGCGGCAGCGCGTCCGCCGCTGGAACCCCCAACTCCGCCAATGTCGCCGGCGGTGAGGTACTCGGGCCCGATTGCGGCCAAGCGCATCCGGTGAGACCGATAGCCAACGCCAGTATCGTGCCGGCCACACGGAAGGCGGCCGCGCGGACGGTGATGCGGCTGCCGCATGCGACCTTCTCGGTTTGCTCCGATTGGGTTCGCGGTTCCATTGGGGGCAGGGTAACGGCACTGGCTGCGTCGTGGGCGTCATCGTGCGCGCCGCACGGTAGGCGGCAGGCGGCGAGAGGGCGGTCAGGGTCGCAACGTGTCCCGGAAAGTCACTTGATGGGCTGTGGAGGCTAGAGAGCGCGCGCCTTTCGACTGTTGTAGCGAGCGATGCCTGGGTCTAGGATGTGGCGATCATGAGCGGGACATTGCGCATTCTGCTGCTTGTGGTGCTGGCAGGAGCTGTCCCCACGGCGAGTGCGTCCAGCGCCCCGCAGCCGCCCTGCGTTTTCGAGGCGGAAGGGGCGAGCGCTAGGACTCATCACGACCGTTCCCCTCCCATGGCTGGCCCGGTCTCGGACTGGCTCGGCGTGTCAGTCGACGTGCAACGGCTTCCAAGGCGCCCGAGTGATTGGCCGCCGGAGCAGGTGTCCTCGGATCACGAGGTCGTGCGGACCGGCCAGGTCCCATACGAACCGCCGAACGCTCATGTGCCCGAGAACCTCCGGGGTGAAAGTGGTGATGCTTCATGCCCTGGCGAGGATCCGTGCGGGCCGTAGCGTCCGCGTCACCGAGAGTCCATGCCCGCCGGCGCGTCACCTCTAATCGATCGCAGGGCGGAGCGGGTCAAGGGCAGGTATGGGCCTGGCGGGCGAAGCCCGCGGACCCTTGACGCGCGGCCGACGGCGCACGATGGATTGACCGGCGTCGCCAGGCACCGGTCCTTGAGCAAAGCGCCGCTATCGCGTAGGATCGGATACGGCGAACGGGTCGCCCAGCGGATTGAATGACAGCGCTTGCAGGTCTAGGTGGTTAGGGCCTGCCAAACCCCGATAGCGCGGGGGCGCGCCGCAACGAGGGACACGCTATCCCGCAGGGACAGCCCTCGTGTAAGTCGACTGACTGATGACTAGCTAGCCGCCCTGAACGGAACGGACCCGAAAGGGTCCGTTTGCGTGTCAGGAGCTGAGGTGTGACTCGTCATCCCCGTACCCGGTCTTCACTTGAATCTGGGACGAAACTCGTGGGCCCGAAAGAGGCCCGATGGAGCTTCGCTCTCTACCCAGAGGCGGCCGAGGGTGGCGGCTCCTTCCGATCTGTTAGGCGCGAGGACCCGGGCCCTGGAGCACCCGGGGCGGACCCGGATCGCAACGCCTCCGACGCAGCGCGTCGAGCCAGGGCGAAGGTGCGCCGGTACTGCGCGGCGAACCGCCTAAACCGGCTTGGCACGCTTACGTACGGGCCTCCGTTCTGCACCGACCCGGGACGGCTGCGACGCGACGTCGCCGAGTTTGTCCGGCGGCTGCGCCGCGAGGTTGGAGAGGCGTTCCCGTACGTCTGGGTTCCGGAGCTGCACGCCGACGGGGAGCGCTTTCACCTGCATTTCGCGCTTGGCCGGTACATCCACTACACCGCCATCCGTCGTGCCTGGGGCCACGGCTTCGTACACATCACCCTGCTCGGCGACCTACCGGTCGGCGCGGGGACGTTGGGCGAGGCACGCAAAGCGGCGGGCTACCTGTCCAAGTACATGGGCAAGGATCTCGGCCGGGTCGACGGCAGCGGGCTGCACCGCTATGAGGTCGGCCAAGGTTTCCAACCAAGGACGGTGCCTATCCGCGGGGCATCGGCGGACGAGGTGATCGGGTGGGCGGAGACGTACATGGGCATCGCCAGCCGAGCGGGTCTGGCGGTCGCGTGATGAGGAGCGGTGGGACGGACCGCCCGCGGTGTGGGCATCGTGGGCATGAGCGCCCCGGAGGCGCGCGACATGGCCAGGCGGTGGGCGGAGCGGACATGTGAGGCGCAGGGCGTGTCGGTGAAGGTCGTCGACCGAGCAGCGATCGGTTCGATCGTGGTGTTGCTCGGTCAGAGCCGCCAGACGGGATCGACGCGGTCGGGGTCGAAACGGGTCCGCCCGCGGACCGCTGGCCGGATCACAGCACGATCCAGGACGGCTTCCACGATCGCTCGCTGACGGGTGAGCGGCAACTCGGCCCAGCCCTCGCGCAACGCCTCGCCGTCGCCGACGTAGCCGGCGATCGCGCTGGTCTGGGTCAACCGGCTGACCTTGCGCTGCCCCGCGTCGATCCGCGCCTCGATCGGCTTGCGGGCGGCGAGGAACTCCGGGAACGTGATCTGGCGCTCGCCATAGGCGCGGGCAAGCTCCTCCAGCTGGGCACGGTCGGCCGTCACGGACGCGTGGGCGGCATCGGCCTCCGCATCCTTGCTCGCTGCGCCAGCCAGGGCCGCGGCCAGCTCGGGCGTGTCCAGGCGGTACAGCACGGCCTCGGTGACCAGCGCTTCGAGCGGCTCGGAGAGGATCGCGATGCGGCCGCAGCCGGGAGTCCCGGGCCTTTGGCGCAGACGTACCGGCGCGTGCCGTCGCCGCGTGGTCGAGCCACGAGCACGGCGTCACAGAACGAGCAGCGGAGCAGGCCGCCCGACAGCAGGTAGCGACGAACGGTGCGACGGGTCAGCCGAGCCGGATCGCCGAGGATCGCGGACAGCTGGGACGTGTCATCGGGCGTCAGGATCGACTCCCACTCGCCCTTCGCCACGATCTCGCCCTGGTAGGCCCGCTGGCCGGACAGCCGCGGGCTGAGCAGCATCCGACGGAGGACCTGGTTGGACCACGCGCCGCCCCGGACCGCCGTGATCCCTCGGGCGTTCCAGTCGGACGCGATGGCGCGGAGGCTGTCGCCAGCGCGGACGCGCGCGGCAGCCTCGCGGATCGCGGCCGCCTCGGTTGGCTCGACGGTGCGCCGATCGGAGCGGTAGCCGAACGGCCGGTCGCCGCCACCGGCCAGCTTGCCCGCCTGGGCCAGCTCCTGGTGCTTGCGGCTGATCCGACGGCTCTTGTCGTCGCTCTCCTTCTTGGCCACGGCTCCGAGGATACGCGCGAGGAACTGGCCGTCGTGGGTCGCGAGGTCGGTGTCGCCGGTGACCGAGGCCAGCGAGGTCAGGCGCGCTTCCTTGCAGACCTCGAAGAACTCCTCGAGCTCCTTGGGCTGGCGGTGCAGGCGATCGAGGTGCCAGACGACCACGGCATCGACGTCGCCTGCGCGGATGTCATCGAGCATCCGCCGGTACTCGGGTCGCAGCTTGCCGGAGTAGGCGCTCCGGTCGTCGTCGATGTAGACCTCGCGGACGGGCCAGCCGCGACGGTCTGCGAACCCCTGACAGTCCTCGATCTGGCGCGTGACGCCAAGCCGATCACCGCCAGGGTCGGACGAGATGCGGGCATAGACGGCGGCGGCAGTTCGGCACCAAGGAACATTAGCACACACTATTGTCGCAAAGCGTCCTGTCTCGCGACGAGATTGCCGGGCCGGCTGGACGCGGCTGTTCCGGCACGGGATTGGTAGGCTCGCACGATGCCCGGCGCTGTACCGCACCGACCTCGACGCCGCCATGACCCGCGAGCGCTCGATGGCGCAGTGGTGCCGGCGGGGCCATCGACGGTCGACCTCCACTCCCATTCGACGCGGTCGGATGGAGTGCTTGCGCCTGCGGCGCTCGTTGAGGCCGTCGCAGCCGCCGGTGTGCGGACGTTCTCGCTCACGGACCACGACACGTTGGCGGGCTATCGGGAGCTGGCCGCCGCGGAGCTACCCGCTGGGCTCCAGCTCATTCCCGGGGTCGAGATCAATGCTCTCGTCACTCGGGATCTGGGGTTGTGGGAAGGGGAGCTGCACATCCTGGGGTTCGGGATGGACCCCGGGAATGAGGCCTTTGAGGCGGCGCTCTCGGCGCAGCGGGACGCGCGGCGCAAGCGATTCGATCGGACCGTGGCGCTCTTGCGGGAGCTCGGGCTGCCCATCGATGCCCAGGTGGCGGCCCTCGATGTCGGTGCCGACGACGCCCTGGGCCGGCCGACCATTGCGAGGGCGCTCATCGCGGCGGGGTTCGCGACGACGGTCGAGGACGCGTTCGGCCGGATCATCGGGCACGGGGCGCCCGGATATGTCCGGCGTGAGGGTCTGGGCCCTGAGGAGGCGATCGCCACGATCGCGGCTGCCGGTGGGATCCCGGTGCTGGCGCATTTCCGTGAGGCGCCGACCCGGCTGGACGTGATGCGCGAACTGGCCGAAGCGGGATTACGCGGCTTGGAGGTGTACTACCGAACCTTCGACGCGGCTACCGTCGAGGCCGTCAGGGCGGTCGCACGCGACCTCGGGCTCATCTCGACCGGCGGCAGTGACTACCACGGCGACCTCGGCACCTACGCCGAGGCGCATACGTCCCTGTGGGTGCCGCCCGAGGTCGGCGAGGAGCTCCTTCAGGCGATCCCGGGGTAGCTCAGCTCGCCGCCGGGTCTGCGTCGTCCTTGACGCGGTAGGTCGGGCGAAGCTCGATCGCCTTGCTCTTGCTCCGGCGCCGCAGGTTCAGCGCCTCGACGAAGACGCTGAAGGCCATGGCCGCGTAGATGTAGGCCTTGTCGATGTGGAAGCCGAAGCCGTCCGCGATGAGCGTGACGCCGATGAGCAGCAGGAACGAGAGGGCGAGGATCTTGACCGATGGATGGTCGTGGACGAACCTCGAGAGTGGCCCGGACGCGACCAACATCACGCCGACGGCGACGACGATGGCGACGATCATGATCGCCACCTCATCGACCAGGCCGACCGCGGTCAGGACCGAATTCGAGCGAGAACACGATATCGAGCAGGACGATCTGCACGAGCACGCCGCCCAGAGCGGCCGTGCCTGCGCCCGTTGCCGCATGCGCCTCATCGCCCTCGAGCGTCTCGTGGATCTCGGTGGTGGCCTTCCAGAGCAGGAAGACGCCGCCACCGATGAGGATGACGTCGCGCCACGAGAAGTCACGATCGAACAGCGTGACCAGCGGCTGCGTCAGGCCGATGATCCACGAGATCGTCAGCAGCAACAGGATCCGCATTCCCATGGCCAACCCCAGGCCGATGTATCGGGCCTGATCGCGCTGGTGCGCCGGAAGCCGCTGCACGAGGATCGAGATGAAGATGACGTTGTCGATGCCGAGGACGATCTCGAGCACCGTCAGCGTCAGCAGGGCGACCCAGGTCTCGGGGGATGTGAACAGGGCGATGAGGTCCATGTCTTGCCGAGCATAGCGGGGATGCCGGCGCTCGGAGGTACCATGGCGCCGCTGTGAGTGACACCCGCCTATCGCCGCGTTCGCTGCCGGTGCTCGAAGTCCTGCCGGCGAGCGCGCCGACAACGAGGGCGGCTCCGCGGAGCCCCGAGGCGCCAGCCGATGCCCGCCTCGCCGAATACGTCCCGGATCTCGCATCGTTGCCGCGCTTCCACGTCTGGACGCTTGGCTGCCAGATGAACCGCAGCGACTCGGAGGAGATGGCCGGTCGACTACTCGCGGCGGGCTGCGCGGAGGCGCCGTCGATGGACACGGCCGACCTGGTCGTGATCAATACCTGCGCGATCCGGGAGGGGGCAGAGCAAAAGGTCATCGGCCGGCAGGGACACCTGACCAAGCTGAAGGCCGCGAACCCGGGTCTGCGAGTGGTACTGACAGGCTGTTCCGTCCGTGAACCGGATCGGGGCGGGCTCCGCCGGCGCTTTCCGGCCGTCGACCTGTTCCTGCGACCGGACGAGGAACCGGAGCTCGTTGACCGCCTCGGGTTGGCCTCGGCCCAGGGCGCGATCGGCTCGTTCGACTCGATGGGGGCGGTCGGGCCGGTCGGGGCCACGACCACGGTCGGGCGTACGGTCGTCGGCGTTGCCGACGGGCTCTCGGCGACCCGTGCCCGGGCCATCGGGGAGGGGACCGTTGCCCGCGGCTCCGCGATCAGTGCCTGGCTCCCGATCATCTACGGCTGCGACAAGACCTGCACCTACTGCATCGTCCCGTTCAGCCGCGGGCCGGAACGCAGCCGCCCGTTCGACGACATCGTCGACGAGGCGCGCGCCCTGGCCGCGGCCGGGTATCGCGAGGTCACATTGCTCGGCCAGAACGTGAACTCGTACGGGCACGATTTGGAACCCGATCCCCGCTTCGCCCACGTGGACCCCGAGCGTTGGGCCGGCCGGCGCCTGGACCTCCACGGCCGGCCGGACCTCGCCGAGCTCATCCGCACCATCGACGGACTGCGCACCGCCGACGGGCATCCGGCGATCCCGCGGCTGCGCTTCGTGACGTCCCACCCCTGGGACCTGTCGGACCGGCTGATCGCCGCCCTGGCCGACTGCCCGAGCGTCTGCGAGCACCTCCATCTGCCCGTCCAGTCCGGCGACGACGAGGTCCTCCGCAGGATGGGCCGTCAGTACACGATCGAGCACTACCGCGAGCGGCTGGCCCGGATCCGCGAGGCCGTACCCGGGATCACGATCTCGACCGACATCATCGTCGGGTTCTGTGGCGAGACCGAGGAGCAATTCCATCGAACGCTCGAGCTGCTGGAGACCGTGCGCTACGACCAGGTGTTCGCCGCGGCGTACTCGCCGCGGCCGGGCACGCCCGCGACGCGCCTCGCCGACGACGTCCCGCCCGATACCAAGCGACGCCGGCTCAACGAGCTGCTCGCCGTCCAGGAGGCGATCGGCCTGGAACGGAACGAGGCGTGGATCGGCAGGGACGTCGAGGTCCTCGTGGATTCGGTGGCACCGGCACGCGCCCACGCGCACGGCGACGAGCCCACCGACCTGCCACGGGTCGCCGGCCGTACTCGCGGCAACAAGCTCGTTCACCTGGTGGGCGGCCCCGACCTGGTCGGTGGGGAGGTCACGGTGCGGGTCGTGTACGCCGGGCCGTACGCCCTTCGTGGACAGCATCGTCCCCATCTCGGATGCGCCGATGCGTTGACAGCCGGAAGAGGGGACCAGTACCGTGGCCACCTCCGGCGGGGATCGCGCTGACCGAGCCGCCGGATGAGGGTGCACTGCACGCCGACGGATCTGTCGCGTGGTCGAGGAGGAGAACACCGCCATGGACTACACCCGCTACGATCGGGTCCGCCGGTCGACCACACCGCCACAGCTGGACGTCGTCGAGGCCTTCGCCCGAGGGCGCCTGTCGCGACGCGAGTTCATCAAGCGAGGCACGGTCGTCGGTCTCAGCATGGCCTCGATCTCGGCGATCCTGATCGCCTGCGACACCCCACCGGCCGGTTCGGCGGCGACAACCCCCGCAGGAAGCCCCGGGGCATCCGCCAGCGCCGGCGCCGCCTCGCCGGGCCAGACAGGCGGCACGATCCGGGTCGCCGTCCAGCGCCCGGCCGCGACGCTCGACCCGATCGCGATGCAGGACCTCTCGGCGTATGGCCTCCTCGCCCAGTCGTTCGAGTTCCTGGTCGCCCTCGACCCCGCAACCAGTGACATCGGACCCGGTCTCGCGACCGAGTGGACGCCCAATGACGACAACACCGCCTGGACGTTCAAGCTCCGCACTGGCGTGAAGTGGCAGAACGGCGGCGACTTCACGGCCGACGACGTCGTCGCGACGATGGACCGCCTCGCTGAGGCTGGTAACGCCGGCCTGGGTGGCGTGATCGAGAAGGGCTCGACCAAGGCGGTCGACCCCACCACGGTGGAGTTCACGCTGCTCGGTGCGAACGGCAACTTCCCGTACCTCGTGTCGGTATTCAACGCCCAGTCGCTCATCACACCGGTGGCCTACGCCGCCGGCACGACGCAAGACGGTATGCCCGACGGCACCGGCCCGTGGAAGCTCGACAGCTACGACCAGGCCACCGGGGCCAAGTACTCCCGGAATGAGACCTGGTGGGGCGGCAGCACGCCGCTCGACACCGTCGAATTCACCTTCTTCGATGAGCCGGGGCCGATGGTCACGGCCTACCAGGGCGACCAGATCGACGCCATCAACCAGTTCGACGTCAACTCGGGCGCAGTCCTCTTCGACGACGCCAACTTCAACGCCCTCAGTGCGCAAACGACGAACCATCGGCAGATCTGGATGCGCTGCGATACCGGCCAGTTCACGGACAAGCGGGTCCGCCAGGCGCTGGCGCTCACCCTCGATCGGGAAGCGATGGTGCAGCAGCTCTTCAAGGGCCAGGGCCAGGTGGCCAACGACCATGTCATCTTCTCCCTGTACCCGTACTTCGATCCGTCTGTCCCGCAGCGGACGCGCGACGTCGAAAAGGCCAAGCAGCTGCTGGCCGACGCCGGCGCCACCGGCCTGACGGCGACGCTCCACGCGGCCGTCCTCCAGGAGGTCCCGGACCTCGCGGTGCTCATCCAGAGCAACGCCAAGGAGGCGGGGATCGAGCTCACCCCGGCGGTCGAGGAGCTCGGCACGTTCTACGGGGCCCAGTGGTGCCCCGCCGAGCCCGCAGATCCGCCCTGCTCCGGTGCGGCCGAACTCGGCATCGTCGACTACGGGCACCGCGGTTCGCCGGACGTGTTCCTCAACTCGGCCTTCAGGACGAAGGGCGCCTGGAACTCGTCGCAGTACTCGTCCCCGGAATTCGACGCCGCGTTCGTCGACTTCCAGACCGCCGTCGGCGTCGACGCGCAGAAGGCCGCCGCCAACCGCATCGAGACGATCATGCTCGAGGACACCCCCGCCGGGATCGCGTACACCTACGACTTCCTGTCCGGGTTCTCGAAGAAGTTCCAGGGCGTCTACTCGAGCGCGCTCGGGCAGATGTTCTTCCAGACCGCGTCAAGGGTCTGACCGAGGGCCATAAGCGGGGACGGCTCGCCGCTGTCCCCGCGCCCCCATCCACCCGCTAGGGAGGGGCGACGTCGTCGATGGCCCGGTTCCTCGTCCGCCGACTCGCCCTGTCGCTCGTCACGCTGTGGCTCCTCGCCACGATCGTGTTCGTGATCGCCAACGTCCTGCCGACCGACATCGGGAGAACGATCCTGGGCCCGTTCGCGTCGCAGCAGACGGTCGACGCCCTCAACGAACGGCTCGGGACCAACGACCCCATCCTCGTGCAGTACGCGCGGTCGATGCGCAACCTGGTCACCCTGGACTTCGGTAAATCCTTCCAGTCCGGGGCGCCGGTCATGCCCACGCTCCTCGCGGCGATGGGTCGTTCCGCCCAGCTGGCGGCGCTGGCCCTGCTGCTGACGATCCCGATCAGCATCGTCGCCGGTGTCTACGCCGCGCGCCGGCGGGATCGCCTGAGCGACCGGGCCATCGTCCTGTTCGGCGTCACATCGTCCTCGATCCCCGAATTCGTCACCGCGACGTTCCTGGTGGTCGTCGTGGGCGTCGGCCTCGGCTGGCTGCCGGTCCTCGCCAACCCACCCCCGGGCGCCGGCCTCATCACCACGGTGCAGATACCTGCTGATGCCCGCCATGGCCATGGCGATCGTGTACTTCGGGTACATCGCGCGCATGGCACGGGCGGGCACGATCGAGGTTCTCCAGTCCGACTATGTGCGGACCGCGACGATGAAGGGCCTTTCGACCGATCAGGTCATCCGGCGCCACGTCCTGCGCAATTCGCTGGTCCCGACCGTCGCCGTCATCGGCGTCCAGATCGGCTACCTGTTCGGCGGCATCATCGGGGTCGAGAAGATCTTCAACTACAACGGCATGGGACAGCTGATGCTGTTCGCTGCCCAACGCAAGGACATCCCCATGCTCACGGCTGGCGCCGTAGTCATCGGCATCGTCTACATGGTGGCGACGCTCATCGCCGATCTCATCATCGCGTGGATGAACCCGCGCGTGCGCCTGGATGAGGGACGCTGATGGCGGTATCGGTGACCAACGCTCCCGGACCGGCACCCGCCGCGGCGGCGCCCGCGTCGGAACGCGCCCAGGCACGGCGTGAAACGCTCAAACTCCTGCTCCACCGGCCGGGCTTCGTGGTCGGCATGGTGATCCTCGCGTTCTGGCTCACCTGCGCCATCCTCGCGATGTTCGAGGTGCCGTACACGCCGTGGGATCCATTCGATGGTTACGACCTCTCGATCGACAATCCGGCCCCGCCTTCACCGCGCACCTCTTGGGCACGGACCGGCTGGGACGCGACGTCTTTTCGCGGGTCCTTACGGGGCTCGCGACGTCTTCACCGTCGCCCCGCCCGCGGCGCTCATCGGGGGTCCTCGGGACCATCATCGGCCTCGTCATGGGGTTCTACCGGGGGCTCTCGACGACGTCCTCAGCCGGATCGTCGAGGCGTTCCTCTCGCTGCCGGTCATCATGGTGGCGCTGCTGACGCTCGTGGTCCTCGGGTCGTCCTCGATCGTCGTCATCGGCGTCGTCGGCGTACTGTTCACCCCGATCGTCGCGCGGACGGTCCGCTCGGCGGTCCTCGCCGAGGGCCAGCTCGACTACGTGACGGCGGCCCGGCTCCGTGGTGAGTCCGGGGCGTTCATCATGGTCCGCGAGATCCTTCCCGAATATCCTCGGCCCGATCATCGTCGAGCTGACGGTCCGATTCGGGTACGCGATCTTCACCGTGGCGACGCTCTCCTTCCTTGGCGTGGGCTCCAGCCACCATCGCCTGACTGGGGACTCTCGGTCAGCCAGGAGTACTCGGACATGATCACCGGTGTCTGGTGGCCGACGGTGTTTCCCGCACTGGCCATCGCGACGACCGTGGTCGCGGTGAACCTCATCGCCGACGGCCTGCAGTCGGTCCTGTCCGAATGACGGTGACGATGCCGGAGGCCCCGGCACCCGGACCTGGCACCACGGCCGTCCTCAAGGTCGAGGACCTCTCGCTGGCCTACCTCGTTCGAGGCATCCCGCGGCCGGTGCTGCGGGGCGTCTCCTTCGAGATCGCGCCGGGCGAGGCGTACGGCCTGGTCGGCGAGTCCGGCTGTGGCAAGTCAACGACCGCCTACGCGGCGGTTCGCTACCTCCCGCGCAACGGCCGGATCACCGGAGGACGGATCCTGGTCGACGGCGCCGATATCACGAAGATGAGCGAAGACGAGGTTCGCCAGTTCCGCGCCAAGCACGCCTCGATGGTGTACCAGGATCCGGGCGGCGCCCTGAACCCGAGCACCCGCATCGGGCCCCAGGTCGATCGAGGCGTTCACGGTCCTCGGCCAGAGCCAGGACGAGGCGCAGCAAGAACGCGCTGGCCGCCCTCGACCGGTTAACATCGCCGATCCGACGCGCGTCTTCCACCGCTATCCGCACCAGTTGTCGGGCGGCATGCAGCAGCGCGTCGTCATCGCGATGGCCCTGGCGTCCGATCCCAAGCTGTTGGTCCTGGACGAGCCCACGACCGGACTGGACGCGACGGTCGAAGCCAGCGTCCTCGACCTCGTCCGGACCCTGCGCAATGAGACGAACGCCGCGGTCCTGTTGATCGCGCACAACCTGGGCGTGATCCGCTCGATCTGCGACCGCGTCGGCCTATGTACGCCGGCAGATCGTGGAGGAAGGGAACGCCGTCGAGGTGTTCGAGCGGCCACAGTTCCCGTATACGGTGGGCCTGCTGCGCTCGCTCCCGCGGCACGGGGTCCGCAAGTCAGCGCGCCCTTGCGACGATCCCGGGCACGCTTCCACAGATCGGTTCGGACCTGCCGACCTGCGTCTACGTCGACCGCTGTCCACTCGCGGACGAGCTCTGTCGCACGGTCGTGCCGCCGGTCGTGGACGTTGGCGGCGGCCACTGGACGCGGTGCCACCACTACGACCGGATCGGCTACATCCGGAGCCGAGGCGGGCGTCGGGCAGATCTCCCCTGAGGGCGACGAGGTCCACTCACGGACGAACGTCTCCAAGACCTTCCATCAGGGCGGCCACACGTCCCCGCGCTGGTGGGGGTCGATCTGACGCTCAACGACGGCGAGACCCTCGGCCTCGTCGGGAGTCCGGTTCGGGAAAGTCCACCCTGGCCAAGACGATCCTCGGGATCGAAGGTCCCGATGACGGCGAGCACATCAAGCTCGACCACCATGAGCCCGAGGCGAACGCGGCAGGACGCCCCGTCGACGCCAAGCGCTCCATCCAGATCGTCTTCCAGAACCCGGATTGGGCGCTCAATCGCGGCTGGAGCGTGCGCGCGATCCTGGGCCGCTCCGTGCGCAAGCTCACCGGCCTGAAGGGAAGGCGGCAGACGACCGGGTCGACAAGCTCGCGTCGACCTGCGGCTGACCCAGCGCCACCTCGACCTGAGCCGGGCCAGCTCTCTGGTGGCCTCAAGCAGCGTGTCGCGATCGCCCGGGCGTTCGCGGGTGACCCGCGCATCGTGGTCGCGGACGAGCCGACGAGCGCGCTCGACGTCTCGGTCCAGGCCGCGATCCTCAACGTCCTCTCCGACCTCCAGGCCGAGAGCAAGACCGGCTATCTCCTGATCTCCCATGACCTGGGCGTCGTTCGCTACCTCGCGACCGGATCGCGGTCATGTACCTCGGGCGGATCATGGAGGTCGGGGACTCGGAAACCGTGTTCCGGACCCCGAACCATCCCTACACCGAGGCCCTCCTCTCCGCCGCGCCCAGCGTCGACGGCGAGCCGGTGTCGCGCATCCGGCTCGAGGGCGAGTTCCCGAGCCCTTCGAACCCGCCGACTGGCTGCGTCTTCCACACCCGCTGCCACCGGTTCATCCAGAACCTCTGCGAGGTCACCGAGCCACCCCTCGTCGAAGTCGAGCCCGGGCACGAGATGAAGTGCCACATCCCGCTCGAGGAGCTGCGCGGGCTCCAGACCAGGCCCCGGAGTCGAGGACATCGGAGGGAGGGAGGGGGAGGTTGAGGGCGGGGGGGAGAGGGGGGAGTTGTGGCGTTCCGGCCCTCCGTCCTGACCACCCCGCGCGAGGCCATCGGGCCGACGTCGCCCCGAGGGCCTGATCGAGGCCGGTCGAGCGCCTCGGCTGCCATCGCGGCGTCAGACGTCTGAGTCGGGGAAGCTGGCCTTCCGGCGATCCATCCACGCGACCAGTTCCTCCTGCAACGCCCCGGATCCATCCCAGGTTCCTCGTAGGCGGCGAGCCGCCGCTTCCACGTGCCGTTGGCCCGGACCGCGGCGTCACGCGCACCATCGATACTCCCATTGCTCGAAGCTGTTGTTGTCCGACAGCTCGGAGCGCCAGAACGCGGTCTCGAAGTTCGCGAGCGTGTGCGGCGAGCCGAGGAAGTGCTGGCCGGGCCCGCCGTCGAGCATGGCCTGGAGCGCGAGACCGTTGTCGGTGAGATCCACGCCGGCGAGGTAGGCGCCGGCCATCGAGGCCTGGTCCTCATCGAGCATGAACTTCTCGTAGCCGATGGGCGAGTCCGCCTTCGAGGCGTGCACCAGCAAGCTTGCGCGTGCAGGTTGAAGTTGACGCCGGCCTGCATCGTGGACATGAAGCTGATCGCGCTCTCGTACGCGGCCTGGTAGTCGGGGAGCTTCGAGGCGGTGAAGTTGCCGCCGCTCCGGAAGGGGACGCCCAGTCGTTGGGAGAGGCCGGCAAGGACGAACAGCAACGAGCCCGGGCTCCGGCGCGCCGAACGTGGGCGCGCCCGTCTGCATCGACATCGATGACGCGAACGACCCGAAGATCACCGGCGCCCCGGGTCGCACGATCCGGCAGAACGCCATGCCCGCGAGCGCCTCGGCGAGCGTCTGGGTCGCGGACGCGGCGA
>CAWHDR010000004.1:0-8844 GCA_963828165.1 uncultured Chloroflexia bacterium | reverse complement strand
CGCGATCACGTCCCCGCCAGCGCGGCCCGTACCTGACGGACGCTAGCGGGCGCGGGCGCCGGTGATATAGGCGACGACGTCCTCGGCCGTCGTGTCCTTGACGTTCACATCCGCCACGAGTGAGCCGCGGCGCATGACGAGGACGCGCGTGCAGACCGAGAAGATGTGCTCGAGGTTGTGCGCGATGACAAGGATCGCCATGTCGCCGCGGGAAGCCGCGTGGGCGACCATCTCGAGGACGCCGGCCGACTCCTGCACGCCCAGCGCCGCGGTCGGTTCATCGAGGAGCAGGAGGCGTCGCCCCCAGAACGAGGCCTTGCTGATAGCGACGACCTGGCGCTGGCCTCCGGACATCGTGTCGATCGGGGCATCGAGGTCGGGGAACCGAGCCGGCAGCTGGGCGACGGCGTGTCGGGCCGCCTTCGCCATCTCGCGCTTGCGGAGGAAGCCGAAGGGCTTGAGCAGGCCGCCTCGAACGAGCTCCCGCCCGAGGAACAGGTTGTCCGTCATGTCGAACATCTCGACGAGGGCGAGGTCCTGGTACACGGTTTCGACCCCGGCGGCGAGCGCGTCGGCCGGCGAGCCGAACTGGTGCTGCGTGCCCTCGAGATGGATCTCGCCGCTGCTGGGCGTGAGCACACCCGCGACGCATTTGACGAGGGTCGACTTGCCGGCGCCGTTGTCGCCGACGAGACCGACGACTTCGCCGCGACGCAGTTCGAAGCTGACGTCCTTGAGCGCTTCGACCGCGCCGTAGTTCTTGCTCAAGTGCTGGACCGACAGCAGCGGCTGCTCGATCACAGCTCGAACCGCACGTCGGCCTTGCCCCGGGCGAGGCGCGCCTGGTCGAGGGCAACGGCCGCGATGAGGATCGTGCCGCGCACGACCTCCTGCCAGAACGACGTGACCCTCGATAGGGTGAGCCCATTGTCGAGCACGGCCAGGATCAGGATCGCGACGATGATCCCCGGGATCGTGCCGCGACCGCCGCTCAGGCTGGCGCCGCCGAGGATGATCCCGGTGATCGCCAGGAGTTCCAGCCCCTGCCCCGTCGTAGGAGCGACCGCACCGATCTCGGACACCGCGATCAGCGACGCGAGACCCACGACCAGCCCGGTGAGCAGGAAGCCGATGACGACGTTCCGCTCCAGGCGGATGCCGGCGAGGAGGGCGGCCTTCGGGTTGGCACCCATCCCGTACATGTGCCGGCCATAGCGGGTCTGGCTCATCAGCACCCAGAAGATGGCCAGGACGGCGAGCAGGATGAGGACCGCGAGCGGGACCTGGAGGCCGAGGATGTCGATCCTCGTCCGGCCGAGTAGGTCGAAGTCGTCGACGCGGATGTTGCGGCCGGAGCCCTCCAGCTTGGCCAGACCGCGGAAGGCCACGAGCGTACCCAGGGTGGCGATGATGGAGTTCACCCGGAACTTCGTGATGGCGATGGCGTTGACGACCGAGACGAGCATCGCCGCGGCCATCGCCGCCATGACGGCCGCAGCCATCCCGTAGCCGGCCTCGGCGACCACGGCCAGGGTGGTCGCGGCAAGCGCGACGGCGGATCCGACCGACAGATCGACCTGGCGCGCGACCAGGAGCAGCGTCAGCGGCGCGGCCACGATCCCGACCACGACCGTGTTCTGCATGATGTTCAGCAAGTTGCTGGACTTCAGGAAGAACGGGCTCGTGATCGTGAAGAAGAGGCACACGCCGAACAGCGCAACGATCCGCGCGGTCGTCGGCGTCAGGACGACATCGCGCAGCGACCGCCCGGTCGCGGTGGCGGTGGCCGCGGTCCCGGTCTCAGCCAACGGCGCGGCGAGAAGGTCGGCGAGCCGACCGGCCGCGCCGGACCGGCTCGTTGCTCCGTCCGAGTCGCGCGAGATCGACTCGGTTCACTCCGGGTAGTACTGGTCGATGTTCGTTCGGTCGATGAACAGGTGGGTCACGAGGGACTCTTCGGGGACGGTCTCGCCCTTGGCCAGCGCGATCGCCAGCGGGATGACGAGCTTGCCGTACGACTCCGGGAAATACGCCACCGAGCCGACCCACTGCGGCTCGTTGCGGATCGTGTCGCGGACGCTCGGATCGGCGCCGTGCGAGACGATCCAGATCTGGTCCTTGCGACCGGCCACGTCGGCGGCGGCAAGCGCCGCGCTGGCCGCGGCATCCGAGTTCGGGCTGATGATCAGGATCGTCTTGGCGTCCGGCAGGGTGGTCAGGATGTCGGTCACCTGGCGACGGGAGTTCTCGTTCTGGTCCGGGCCGCCTTGGAACGTATCGACAGAGAAGTACTTCTCGGTCGGGACCGGGCCGCACACGCCCTCGAAGCCTTCCTTGCTCCCACCCGCGCGAGCCGCATTGATCTCGGCGATCGTCGGGAAGTCGAGCGAGATGTAGGCGTCGTAGGCGCACTGGAACTTGGTTTGGGCGAAGTCGCCGAGACCCTTGCCGGCGATCAGACCGGCCTCACGATTGTCGGCGCCGACGAACGTCTCCTGGCACGGTTCCTCAGGCGTATCGATCGCGACGGTCGGCAGGTTGCCGTAGGCCTCGCAGATCTCGGCCGACGAGTCGGGGTAGAACTGCCAGTTGACCATGGACTGCAGCTGCTGGGACTCGAGGGTCCGCGCGCAGGCGAGCGCCTTCTCGGCCGCGAAATCGCTGTCGCATTCGGACAATTGGACGCCGGCCGCCGTGGCCGCCTCGCGGATGCCGTTCGTCACGAGCAGCACGAAGGGATCGCTGTCGCCGCCCGAGATGTAGCCGATGCGGACCCCTTCCCCGCCCGCCGCCGAGGGCGCCACGGACGCGGGCGCCTCTGATGCGGTCGAGGGTTCGGGTGCCGCAGAGGTCGCGGGGGACGCGGAGCTGGTCGGACCGGAGCACGCCACGGCGATGAGGGCCATCACCGCCAGCAGGGTCGGCCAGGCGGCCATCCTGCGGCGCGCGTCGATCCCGAAACGGGACTTCGACACGGTTCCTCCTCCATTGCGCGGAGGGTAGCCAGCGACAGCCACGTGCCGTGGCGCCCTGCGGCGACCTGAAAACGATACCACAGACGATACCAACGGAACCCTGATTCTGCTAGGCTCGCGACCATGTTCGAAATCGCCCCGGGACGCACCGCGCTGATCACCGGCGGGGCGTCCGGCTTCGGGTTCGCGGTCGCGGAACGACTCGTCGCGGCCGGCGCCAAGGTCGCCATCGCCGACGTCCGCGAGTCGGTCGTGGCGGATGCCGCGGCCCGCCTCGGGGGGGCCGTCCCGATCGTCATGGACGTCACCGATCGCGAGGCGGTCGTCGCCGGCGTGGCCCACGCGGCCGACGTGCTCGGCGGTCTGGACACCCTGGTCAATTCCGCGGGCGTGTTCGAATTCCGGCCGTTCGAGGATATCCCCGAGCGCGAGTGGGACTGGATCCTCGATGTCAATCTCAAGGGCGTGTTCCTCACCTGCCAGGCCGCCATGCCCTACCTCCGTGCCAGCGGGCGCGGGCGGATCGTCAACATCGCCTCGGACGCCGGCAAGAAGGGCTACGCCCTCATCTCGACGTATGTCGCGTCGAAGTTCGGCGTCGTCGGCCTGACCCAATCGCTGGCCGCGGAGTTCGGACCGTTCGGGGTGACCGTGAACGCCGTCTGCCCCTCGACCGTGTCGGACACGGGGATGGGCCAGAAGGTGCTCGAGCAGAAGGTCCGCCTCTTCGACAAGCCGGCCGACCGGGTGCTGGCGGACGGGGCGGCGTCCTACCCGTTGCGTCGACTCGGGACGGTCGCCGACGTCGCGGACACGATCATGTTCCTCGTCTCCGACAGCGCGGGCTGGATCAGCGGCGAGTCGATCAATATCGACGGCGGGAATCTCTCCGGCTGACGGGTCGCCCGGTAGGGACGTGAAGGAGTGGGCATGCAGGACCGGGTCCGCGTCGGCGTCGCCGGGACCGGCCATTGGGCGAGGACGGCGCACCTCCCGTCGCTGGCGGCACACCCCGCTGCCGAGCTCGTCGCCCTGGCCGATCCGGATCCGGGCAACCTGGGCCGTTCGCGGCAGCGCTACAGCATCGACGCCTGCTTCGACGACCCGGCGGCGATGCTGGCGACGGTGCCCATGGACGCGCTGGTCATCGCGACGCCGCACATCCATCACTACCCGATCGCCGCGGCGGCGATCGCTCGTGGCATCCATGTCCTCATCGAGAAGCCGCTCGTCATCGACCCGGCGGACGGACGTCGGCTGATCCAAGCGGCCGAGGCGGCGGGCGTCGAGATCGTCGTGGGCTACACGTGGCACTACAACGAACAGGTGCTGACCGCGCGACGCTGGATCGCGGAGGGCCGGATCGGCTCGATCGTGTACGTCCAATCGTTCTTCGGATCGAGCCCGGTCAACCTGTACCGCGGCGAACCGGAGGCCGATGTCTATGCCTACGGCGCGGGTGACCAGTTCGATGGTCCGCTCAAGTCCACCTACTCGGATCCGCGTCTCGCGGGCGGAGGCCAGGGCCAGACGCAGCTCACCCACAGCATCGCCTTGCTGCTGTTCCTGACTGGGCTCGACCCGGAGCGGGTCGCCGCGTTCATGGAGCAGGGACCGGCGGCCGTCGATGTGGTGGACGCCCTGACGATCCGCTTCCGGGATGGCGCGCTCGGGGTCGTCGGGAGCACCGGGGCTGTCGTCCCCGTGTCCCACACCGATACCCTCGAGTACATCATCCACGGCTCGGCCGGCCACCTCCATTTCGACGTCATGGATGGGTCGCTGCGGCTGTACACCGATGACGGGGTCACCGACGAACCGACGCTGCCCCTCGCCGATCGCTACCCGATGGGGGCTCCCGCACGGAACCTCGTCGACCTCGCCCGCGGCGTCGGCGTCAACGGCTCACCTGTGTGGTTCGGGCAACGCACTGTCGAGATCCTCGACGCCGCTTATCGGAGTGCGGGCCAGGACGGCACCGCCATCGCCATCGAAGGAGCGCCGCTGTGACGAGCCAGCAAGGGGACCAACCGGTCCGCGTCGAACGGGTCGCCATCGTGACCGGAGCCGGCGGCGGCCTCGGGTCGGCGGTCGCCCGCCTCCTGGCCGAGACGCGCGACTACCGGTTGTGCCTCGTCGACAACCGGCGCGACGCTGTCGAGACGGTCGCGTACGAGGTCCGGGCGCTCGGCGCCGACGCGGAGCCGTTGGTCATCGACCTCGGCTCGGCCGAGGCGGCCCAATCGGTCGTCCCGCAGACCATCGAACGCTTCGGACGGGTCGACGCGCTGGTCAACGCGGCGGCCATCCTGCACCGGCGCGACTTCGACGCGGTCACGCCGAAGGACTTCGACGATGTCTTCCACATCAACACCCTCGCGCCGTTCCTTCTGGCCCGGGCGGCGATGCCCGACATGGCCAGCCGGGGCTGGGGCCGGATCGTGAACGTCACGTCGACTGGTGTCTACGAGGGCGGGTTCACGATGACCTCGGCGCTGTACGAGGCGTCCAAGGGCGCCGTGGCCGTCCTGACCAAGATGCTCGCGCGTCACGGTGCCGGCGACGGGATCCTGGTCAACACCGTCTGCCCGGGCGGGATGCGCACCGGCATGCTGCTGAACGAGACATCGCCCGAGCTGGTGGCAAAGGCCGAGCGCGAGATGATCCCGCTCCATCGCATCGCCGACCCCGCGGAGATCGGGCGGATGATCGTCTGGCTCGTCAGTGACCAGAACACCTACGCGACCGGGGCAGAGTTCGATGTCACCGGCGGACTCGCCCTGCACTGATCCTCCGGAGACCGAGGTCCACACCGTGCCATCCGATCCAGCAGGCCCGCACTTCCGAGCACTCGATCATGTCGGCTATGCCGTCACGGATCTGGACCGGTCCATCGCGTTCTACGAGACGCTGCTCGGAGTGCCGCTGCTCATGCGCAAGCGCTGGGACGTGCCATACGTCGGGGAGATCGTCGGCTACTCCGAACTCGTGCTGGACGGTGCGTTCTTCCAGCTCCCGAACGGCGTCATCCTGGAGCTGCTCGAGTACCGGACGCCCGAACCGGGCGTCGTCGACATGGAGAGCTACAACGCCGGGAATGCCCATCTCTGCCTCGTGACCGACGACATGGCCGCCGACTTCGCCCGCATGCGAGCCGCCGGGTACGACACCTTCCGATCGGCGGCGCCGGTCGACATCCCGTGGGGTCCGTATCGTGGAGGGCGCGCCTGCTACCTGCGCGACCCGGACGGAGCGTCGATCGAGCTGCTCGAGGCCCCTCCGGGCGGGCCGGATTGGTCCGCATGAAGCCACCGACGATCGCCCGGATCGAAGCGTTCCCGGTCCGCTACCCGGAGCCCAACAACGACGGGAAGATCCGGGCGCTCACGCTGGTGCGGGTCGAGGCCGCCGACGGCCAGACCGGCTGGGGCGAGGCGATCACCGGTGGCCAGGAGACCTCGCTCGCGGTCGAGCTCATCGTCGAGCGCCGCCTCGCGCCCATGCTCAGCGGCGCCGACCCGACCGACGTCGTCGGGCTGTGGCAGCGGATGCGCGATGCCACCTATTGGGACGGCAATGGCGGCATCGTGACGTTCGCGATCTCGGCGCTCGACATGGCCCTCTGGGATCTCAAGGGCCGCATCGAAGGGCGGTCGCTGACCGAGATGCTCGGCGGGGCCAAGCAAGGTCGGCTGCGGGCCTGCGCCAGCACGATCTACCACTCCGGTGACCTGGATCGCATCGCGGAGGAGTTCGCCGGGTTCCGCGATCAGGGCTACACCATCGTGAAGGGTGGCTGGGGGCACGATCTGGACATCGCCTTCGGGCGGGAGGAGGCCCGCGACATGGCCATCGCCCGGACGGTTCGGGCGGCGATCGGCGAGGACGTCGACATGATCTGCGACGTGGTCGCACTGGCCGGCTGGACGCCGGAGCATGCGATCCGGATGGCTCGCCAGCTCGACGAGGAGGTCGGCCTGTTCTGGCTCGAGGATCCGTTGGTCGAGCAGGATCTCGACGGCTACCGCCAGCTCCGCGCGGCGGTCTCGACGCGGATCTGCACCGGGGAGAAGGGCTGGACTGGCGACCACTTCGGTCGCCTCATCGACTCCGGGGCCCTCGACGTGATCATGATCGACCCCGGCAAGGCGGAGGGCGTGACCGGCACGTGGAACGTCATCCGGGCAGCAGCGGCCGCTGGCCGGGACTGGAACGCGCACTCGTGGAGCAGCGCGCTGAACACCGCAGCATCACTCCATCTCGCCACGGCATCGCACAACGTGCTCGTCATGGAGCTCAAGCCGCTGCCGTCGCCGATGCAGCACGAGCTCGTCACGAACCCGATCGACCAGCACGACGGTTGGGTCTCCGCCCCCAGGGGGCCGGGTCTCGGCGTCGATGTCGACGAGGCCGTGGTGCGCCACTACCTGTTCGACTAGCGACGACCGACACGACGCCCGCGCCGGTGCCGGTACCGGTGCCGGGACGCCGCTACGAGGCCTCGACGACGAGGTGGTCGAGGTGACGGTGGAACCAGTCGATCCGCATCCGCGGCTCCTGGCCGGGGGTGAAGCGCATGCCGGGTATGCGCGCCACGAGGCCACGGGTCGCCGTCACGATCTCCGCGCGAGCCAGCTGGTAGCCGATGCAAAAATGCTTGCCGAGCCCGAAGCCCAGGTGGTTGGCGACACCATCGATGCGACCGCCGGCACGGCTCTCCTTGCCAAGGCGCAGGTCGGGACGCGCCAGGTCGAACCGTCGCGGATCGGCGAACACGGTTTCGTCGTTGTTGGCCGAGATGAGCGCCACGCGGACGATCGCCCCTGCCGGGATCGTCGTCCCGTACCACGCCACGTCCCGACGGAGCTCGCGATCCTCGTAGACGACGACCCCGTCGCGCCGCATGAACTCGCTGAACGCTGGATCGATCAGCGCCGGGTCCGAACGGACGGCCGCCAGCACGTCGGGATGCTGGAGCAGGACCGCGATGAAGTTGGCCAGGCCGCGGTCCGTGGTCTCGCCACCGGCAACCATCATCAGGGCGATGAAGGACGCGATCTCCTGCCGCGACAGCCGTTCGCCCGCCTCCGTCCGCCCCTGGGCGATGCCCGAGATCAGATCGGGCCCAGGCGCCACCGAGCGCGCCTCGATGAGCGTGTCGATGTGGGCAGTGAACCGTGCATGGGTCGCGATGCCCTCGCCCCGCGCCGGCTCTTCGCCGGCCAGGGCCGCGATGACCTTCGCGGTCACGTCGGCGAGGTACGCATCGTCATCGGCCTCCATGCCGAGGATCGTGGCGATGACCTTGAGCGGCATCGGCATCGTCAGCCCGGCCATCAGGTCGACCGGACCGGACGTCGGGAGCCGGTCGAGCAGGTCGCCGACGACCGCGTCAATGAGCGGCAGGTAGCCCGTCTCGAGCTTCCGGCCGACGAGGACGGGGGCGACGATCGCCCGCCGGACGTCGTGGTCGTCGCCGTCCATCTGGACCATGGTCGGGCCGATGACGTCGGTGAAGATCCGCTCGTACGGGCGCGTCGAATAGGTCTCGTGATCGCGAAAGACCGTCGCCACGTCGTCGTAGCGAGTCAGGAGCCAGCGGTCGTCGACGGTGTCGTGGAACAGCGGCTGATCGTGCCGCAGCCGTTCCCACGTCGGGAATGGATCGTCGAAGTAGGCCTGAGCGTGGAGGTCGGCGGGCTTGACCGTCATGGCATCACCGAGATGGGAGACCCGGGCGCCACTCGGAGGAGGAGAGCGGCGCCCGGGTTTGTGAAAACGGTGACGGTGGCGGCGTCAGCCCGCGCCGGGCAGACCGGCATTCATCACGGGGAGCTCGCGGGCGCCGCTGGCCTTCGCACCGAATGCC
>CAWHDR010000003.1:0-13548 GCA_963828165.1 uncultured Chloroflexia bacterium | reverse complement strand
GGATGGGCCCGGGTCGAGTCCGGCGCCAACGCCCTTGGCCTCACCCTCCCAGCGACCGACGCCTCGGCCCGCGACACCTCGGCCCGCCACCCCTCGTCCGACGGTGCGTCCCACGGCGACCCCGCCGGCGACCGTGCCGGGTGCGATCCGGTTCGGTACCGCGCTTGGCGCCGATGGCGAGATCGCCACACCGGCCAGCCAATTTGGCGAGGGCCAGACGGCCCTCTGGATCGCCGACCTCATCCAGCCTGCCAATGCCGCCACCGTGCGGATGTTCATCATCCAGGTGCTGCCAGACGGTCGCGAATTCGAGCACTGGCGAGAGGACATCCCGGTCGATCCAACCACCCGCCGCCTCGTGGGTCGGGCGGAGCTGTCGATCTATCTCCACGGCGGCGACGGGCGTCACCTGATGCGCTACATGCGCGGCGACACCTTGCTCGCCGAGGGCGCCTTCGACCTGGTCCACTAGATCCAGTCGGTCACGGCGGGCGGATCAGCAGCCGCCTAACATGCCCGGGTGGAGGATCGAGACGTCCCTGGCAGGGTCGGTGTCGAGGGCAATGACCGCCGGCTCCCACCAGTCGTCGCCGCCTACCTGACGTTCATCGCCACCGCGAGCGTCCTGGTCCTCGAGATCGCCGCCGGGCGGCTCCTGGCGCCGTACGTCGGCGTCTCGCTGACGACGTACACCGGGATCATCGGCGCGATCCTGGCCGGCATCGCGCTCGGTGCCTGGATCGGCGGGAGGATCGCGGACACGATCGGGCCGCTGCCGCTCTCGGCCCCGCGTTCATCCTCGGTGGCCTCAGCGCGATCGCGGCCGTGCCGATCGTCGGGGTGATCGGGGGCATCGGGCTGGGTGAGGGGCTGGTCGGGATCGTCGTCCTCGCGACGACCGCGTTCGTCGTCCCGGCAGCCATCTTGTCGGCCACGGCGCCGATGCTCGTCCGCGGAACGCTGACCGACCTCGCCACGAGCGGTTCGATCGTCGGCCGGCTGTCGGCGATCGGCACGGTCGGGGCCATCACGGGCACCTTCCTGACCGGCTTCGTGCTGCTCGGGCTCGTCCCGACCCGCATCCTGATCGTCTCGATCGGATCGGGCTGGCCGCCATCGGGGTCGTCATCAGCCTGTGGCTGCGCACGAGGGCGGGCCCGGCGGCCCTGATCGTGGCCGCCGTTCTGCTGACCGGCGGGCTCGCCGTGGCCCAGCCGTCGCCGTGCGACACCGAGAGCGCCTACTACTGCATCGCCGTCAGTAGCCGCGATGCCGAGCC
The DNA here is from genome assembly GCA_963828165.1 of uncultured Chloroflexia bacterium. Taxonomy (GTDB): domain Bacteria; phylum Chloroflexota; class Limnocylindria; order Limnocylindrales; family CSP1-4; genus SPCO01. Next base: position 12,269 of record CAWHDR010000003.1, on the reverse strand, counting down.
GGACGTCCAGGTCCTCGTGCTCGACCGCCTCACCCACGCTGCCGTCGACCTGCGCGACCCGACCAACCTGGTCTTCGGCTACGTGCGCCGGTTCGCCGACGCCACGGCGACCTTCCGAACCGCGCTGGGCCGGGCCCCGACGTGCTCCACGTCGGTGGCGGCGGCTTCACGTTCCCGCGCTATATCGAGGCGATGCATCCCGAGGCGCGGCAGACCGTCCTGGAGCTCGATCCGCGCATCTACGAGATCGCGAGTGCGGATCTGGGATATGAGCCAAGCGACCGGATCGACGTGCGCCTTGGCGACGCGCGCCAATCGATCCGTGCGCTCCCATCCGACTCCTTCGACCTCGTCTTCGGCGATGCGTTCGGCGGGCTCGCCGTGCCGTGGCACTTGACGACGACCGCGTTTCTCGACGAGGTCGCGCGCGTGCTGCGCCCGGGCGGCATGTATGTCGCCAACCTGATCGACTACCCGCCGCTCCCCTTCTTCAGGGCCGAAGCGGCTACTGCCGCGACTCGCTTTCCGTTCGTGTCGATCATCAGCAGCGAGGCCACGCTGGAAGGCCTGAGCGGGGGGAACCTCGTGCTCGTGGCGAGCGAAACACCGCTCGATGAGGCGACCATCACGGCCGCCATCGCGACGTGGGATGAGGGGGCCGCGACCGGGGTTCTCACGGAGCCCGAGGAGGTCAAGGCGTTCGTCGGCTCGGCCGTCGTTTTGACGGACGATTTCGCGCCGGTGGACCAGCTGCTGGGCCGTTAGGGGCGAGGAAGCGTTGCGATCTTGGTACGCGACGCGTACGCTGACGGTATGCAATCGTGCGCCTCGACAGAAGAGCCGGTCGCGTGACGACTGGGACAATCCTTGAGGGGGAACTCGACGAGCCGACGAAGGCGTTGGCGCGCTTCTCGGCGACCGTGCGCTGGACCGAGCTCTCACCCGCAGTCGTGCACCATGCGAAGCGCCGGATCGTCGACGCACTGGGCTGCGCGGTCGGGGGAGTCGACGCGCCACCCGCGATGATCGCTCGGGAGATTGCCCGTGAGCACACGTCCACTCAATCTGCGCGCGTGCTCGGTCTGGCCGGCCGAAGCTCCCCGGAGATGGCTGCCTTTGCGAATGGCGTGATGGTCCGCTACCTGGACTTCAACGACGGCTTCGGATCCCCACCCGGCCACCCAAGCGACATGATCTTCGGCGTGCTCGCCGTCGCGGACGCCATCCATGCTCCCGGACCGCAGGCGATTCTCGGGGTCATCGCTGCGTACGAGACGAATCGAGCGATCAAGGTCCCGTTCAACCGCCTCGGATGGGACCACGGGATCACGGTCGCACTCGGCGTGGCAGCCGGGGTGGCCGTTGTCCTGGGACTGAGCGAGGGACAGGTGGCTCAAGCAATCGCGCTGGCGATCGCGCCGAGCATCCCGTTAAGGGTGACTCGGAGTGGAGAGCTCTCGCACTGGAAGGGCGCGGCGACGGCCGCCGCAGCACGGCATGGGGTGTTCGCCGCGTCGCTTGCAGCGAAGGGAATGACTGGCCCAAATCGGGTGTTCGACGGGCGGAATGGGCTTTGGCAGCAGGTCTCGGGTCCGTTCGAGGTCGACATCAATCCGGCTCGGGACGGGTATGCCGTGGAACTCTCGAACCTCAAGAGTTACCCAGCCGCACACATGACCCACGCTGTCATCCACGCGTTGCTCGAGCTGTCGGAGGGCCTAACGCCCTACGACGTTGAGTCGATCGAAGTCCGGACGTACGCCAACCTCATCTTCGAGAGCGGAGGCGAACCCGAGAAATGGGATCCAAAGACCCGCGAGACGGCCGATCACAGCCTCCCGTACGTCATGGCGTCCGCGCTTCGCGACCGGGCGCTGACGGTGGCGTCCTACGCTGACGCGGCGATCTCGGATCCGGCCCTCCGGCCCTTGATGCAGCAAATCCGGGTTGTCGAAGAGCCTGCCTTCACGCTGGCTCGCGGAGATCAGAGCCTGCCAGCCGATGACCCCGCCCGTCATGGCATCAGCGAGGTTGAGATCACGACGCGAAGCGGCGACCGTCGGGTGGCCCGAACCGGCATCCCGCGTGGTCATCATCTAAATCCGATGTCCGACGGGGAGATCGAGGCGAAGTTCCGCGGCTTGGTGGCGCCTCAGTCCTCCCTGGAACGTGCGGACCGCGCGCTGGCGGCGCTCTGGGCATTCGATCTGTCGCCGGATACGCGCGAGACGCTGGATATCTGGGGCGACCTGGTCAGTCCGAGAACGGCGAGCGATGCATGACCGTCCACAACCGATGAATGCCAATTTGGGAAGGGAGGCGATCGCGTGCAGTACGTGAGACCGGTTCATTTTGAGCGCCTCGACGATGGTGACCAGCGCGTGCAGATGCTCCTGGAGCGAGACTCGGGTGCCACGACATGCCGCGTCTCCGTGCAGCGGAGTGCCCCAGGGACGTCATCCCCGCGAGGCCTTCATGACCACACGTTCGATCACAACATCTTCATTTTCAGCGGGACGATGTTCTTCGAGATCGCGGGCGAGGAGTACCAGGCTGGGCCGAACGATTTCGTCGTCATCCAGGCAGGCACCAAACACCGGAACTGGGTCGCGTCCGATGCCAGGGAGCCCGTGATCTGGCTGTCGATCCTGACCCCGTTGCCTGCCTTCGGTGAAACGCGTGAGTCGCCCGCGAGCTACGTCGAGGCTGGGGAATGGCGCCACCCGTCCTAGTCGGGCGGATGTGGAGCGCTCGTCCAAGCGCCGCGACTAAGCCGGCCGGCCCAGGCGAGCGCCGGCGACGACACCTGGATTGAGGAGGCCCATCGGGTCGTAGGATCGCTTTCGGCGGTCGACTGCGACGAGCTCCTCGGTCGTCCGAGTCAACCCGAGCCAGCGGGACTTCATGATGCCGGCGCCGTGCTCACCCACGACGTCCCCGCCAGTCGCGGCGACGAGACGCAGAACGGCGTCATCGACGGCGATCGAGTCGTTGGACGGACCCACGACGTTCACGTGGAGGTTGCCGACGCCGACGTGCCCGAACACGAACGTCCGGGCGCCGGGCGCGATCAATTCGACCAGCGGCCCAACCCTGTCGAGGAACGTGGCAAGCCCGTCTCCAGGGACCCAGACATCGAGCTTGTGCGGGATGCCAAGCGCCGCGACCGCCTCCGCATGTGCTTCGCGGATGGCCCACAGGCGGCGGCGATCAGCCGCGTCCGCGCCGACCACGACGTCGTCCGCCACCTCCGCGAGGGTCTCGGCCAGGGCGTCCACTGGGTCACGGTCGTCGCGGCATTCGAGCAACAGAATGATCGGCGGCACCGGGTCGAACGGCAGCTGGATGCCTAGGTAATCGGCGACCAGGCGCAGGCCGTCGGCCTGCATCAGCTCCGCCGCGACGAGTGACGGCAACGTAGTCCGGATCCGAGTGACCAGGTCAACGGCGGCAAGCGCGCTGGCACAGCCGACGACCGCGATTGCGGCCTTCTCGTGACGCTCACGCAATCCCAAGGTGACACTCGTCACGACCGCCAGCGTGCCCTCGCTGCCCACGAGCTCGTTGACAGATGCATGCGGGATGAGCTCGCCGGCCGCCGTCACGGCTTCCAGGGCCGCGACATGCGACCGCATCCTGCCGTGAGCGAGGACGTGCAGCCCGCCCGCGTTGGTGGCGACCATTCCCCCGATCGTCGCTGCGTCACGGGACGCGAGATCGATGCCAAGGGCCAGGCCGGCGCCGTCAGCGGCCAGCGCTGTCGCTGCCAGCGTCGCGCCGGCGCCAACCGTGACCGTGCGCGTGGCCGGATCCACCGCACCGACCGCCGAGAGGCGACGGACGGACAGAAGGAGCTCTCCGTCGCGAGGCACGCCTCCACCGACCAGGCCCGTGTTGCCGCCTTGCGGGACCACTCGGACCCCCGCCTCCGCGCAGTGGGCCAGCACCATCGCGACCTCTCCGGCCGTGCGTGGCCGGACGACAGCCACGGCGGGACCGCCGAAGCGGCCGGTCCAGTCGCGCTCGAAGCCGGCTCGGAGGGCTGGGTCATCGAGAACATGCCCCTCGCCGACGGCCGCCTGGAGCGCGCGGCGCAGGGCGGCTGGCATGGTTGGGGCGAGCCTCATCAGCGGGAACCGTGGCGGCGTTGCGTCATGCGCGCGGCCGGTCTGCGGATGCGCGCTCCATGAACCGCTCCCGATCGACGATGACCCGGGCGTGTGTCCCATGCGCGAGGACCGTGGTCACTGCGCTGTCGCGTGCGTCGATCTCGAAGCTGACCCGTCGTCCCTCATGCGCCGTGATGCGTGCCCGGACCTCGATCCGATCGCCAACCGCGGATGGTGCGACATGCTCGATCGCGATCGACGTCCCGACGCTGGTCTGCCCTGGCTCGAGCGCCGGCTCGACCGCGACTCGTGCCGCCCATTCCATGAGCGCGACCAACCTCGGCGTCGCAAGGACGTGAACGTCGCCGGAACCCATCGCCGCGGCAGTATCCGGCTCGGCGACCGTCGTCGAAACCGTCACCTGGCCGTCCTCGACGCTCACTTGCGGGCTCCCCTGGTCCATGTTCACGTGGCCCTCCCTGCGAACTCGGCTGTCGGGCCAAGCGTATCCCTGTAGTATGCAATCATGCATCTGACCCTCAACCTGTCGCTGACGCTCCGGGATCGCAGCCTGCTGGACGCCATCGCCGCAGCCGACGAGGCGGGGTTCCGGAACATCGAATTCTGGTGGCCGTCGGTGACCGCCCTGGCCGGAGCATCGTTGGAGGATGTCGCCGCGTCCATCCGGGAGCGCGGACTGACGGTCGATCTCATCAACGTCCCGTCCGGCGACATGGCGGCGGGCGATCGCGAAATCGCGGCCGACCCCGACCGAACCGTCGAGTTTCGCCGCGGCGTGGAGGCAGCCCTGACGTTCGCCGAGGCGCTCGGCGCGAAGAAGGTCAACGCCCTCGCCGGCAAGGTCCTTCCCGGCCAGCATCCAGCCGACGCAGCCGTGACCGCACTCGACAACATCGCCTGGGCCGCCGATCGAGCGCGAGAGCGCGATATTTCCGTGGTCATCGAGCCGCTGAACGAGATCGAAAACGCGGGGTATGTCTGGCCGACGGTCGCCGCGCTCGCCAAGGCCATTGGCCAGGTCGAGCGCGCCGGGATCGGGGTGCTCCTGGACGTGTATCACGTGGCGATGGCTGGACAGGATGTGCCTTCGGTCATCCGGGACTGCCCCGCACCGATCGGACACGTCCAGCTCGCGGACCACCCGGGTCGGCACGAACCGGGGACCGGCACCCTGTCATTCCCGGACATCATCGCCTCGCTGCGGCCGGTGTATTCCGAAGGTCTCGGGATTGAGTGCGTGCCCTCGTCGGCGGACGCACCCGACTTCGCCTTGATCCGCGCCATGCTCGCCGGCATCTGAACCAGGAGTCACCGGACCCGGCCGTGATCGATCCGGTCGCCCGCATCACCGAGCTCGACAACCGCTCGACGATCCTTCGGACACCTTGCGCCGGCGGTTCGGTGATCTGGCGCCGATGGGGTAGCGGGCCGCCACTGGTGCTGCTCCATGGCGCCTACGGGTCATGGCGGCATTGGTTTCGCACGATCGAGCCGCTGGCGGCGGGGCACACTGTGATCGTGCCGGACCTGCCGGGTTTGGGCGATTCCGCGCTGCCGCCGTCGCCCGTCAGCCTGCGCTCGATGGCCGGCATCCTGCAGGACGGCCTGGCGTCGATCGTGCCCTCGCCGTTGCGGTACGACCTGGCTGGCTTCTCGTTCGGCGTGTCCGTCGGCAGTGCCCTGGCGATGCTCGAGGGCGACCGCGTCCGATCGTTCACGGCCATCGGCGCCGGCCGCCTCCTGCCATCGCTGACTCGGCCAGCGATGCACGCATGGCGTCACCTGGCCTCGACGAGCGATCGCGACGCCGTCCACCGCACGAACCTGGCGTCCCTGATGATCGCGAATGTCCATGCCATCGACGACCTCGCCGTCACGATCCAACGCCAGAACACCGAGCTCGCCCGCCTGTCCGGGGCGGAGGTCACGCGCGAGCCGGCCCCGGTCCATGCGCTTCGGGAGAGCACGGCGCGGATCGGCGTGATCGTCGGCGAGCGCGACCCGACCGTGTCGCTTGACCGCGGCAATCGACAGCGATTGGCAGAGACGCTCCCGCGGCTCGAGATCCACGCCGTCCCTGGGGCCGGACACTGGGTGCAGTACGAAGCGCATGACGAGGTCAATCGACAGCTGCTGCGATGGATTGGAGGAGCACGCCATGGATGACCCGACAGAAGGCGCGCCGACGATCGTCACCGCATCCGGGGCGCGGATCCTCAACGCGGCGGCGTTGCCGACCATCGACCGGGGGCTAGGTGTCCGGACTATGCCGCTGGTCGGCACGGCCACCGGCTCGTCGGTCCTGACGACCGGCTACACGACGATCCCGGCCGGCACGGCGATCCCATGGCACACCCACGATTCCGAAGAGAGCATCGTGCTGATGGATGGCGTCGGCCTCTGCGAAGTGGGTGACGGAAGTCACCGGATCCGCCGCGCCGACGCGACGTTGATCCCCGCGGGCGTCGCTCACCGGATCCGGAACGATAGCGCCGAGGAGCTGCGCATCCTGTGGATCTATCCGTCGGCCTCGGTCGTCCGGCACCTGGTCCAGGAAGGGCGGGTCATGGGTCATCTCGACCCGTACGACGAGGAGACCTAGAGCACCGCGAGGGGGTTCACCGGCGATCCCGTCCCGCCGCGAAGCACCAGCGGGGCGAGGACGAACAGGAAGTCCCAGCGGCTTCGGTCGGAGCACGCGGCACCGAGACGTTCCAGGTCACAGTTGTCGAGCAGCCAGAGTCCAAGCGCCCAGATGCCAACCAGGTGAACGGGCGATCCCACCCGGTAGCCGTGTGGGTGGACGTCCTGCGTGACATCCGTGCCGAGCATGGCCACCTCGCGCTCCCGCAGCCACGGCAGGCAGGTGGCCTGGAGGCCGGGGCGATCGGTCGCGGGGCCCAACGGGTTGCGCTTGCGGTAGCCGGTCCGGACGAGGAGCGCGTCGCCGCGTTCGACGCGGACGCCCTGGTGCCGCTCCGCGGCTTCGAGATCCTCCGGGAAGATTTCCTCGCCGTCGTCGAGCCAGTCACGACCCTGCGAGCGCGCGACATCGAGGAGCACGCCGCGGGTGACGATGCCGTCGCGGGCGAGCTCGACGCTGCCGGCGGCAGCGCCACCATCCATCGACAGGGCCGTCGCGGGCTTCCCGTTGAACATGGTGCCCTTGAACAGGATGTGGCTCGGGGTATCGAGGTGCGTGACCATGGATCCATGGGGCGCGATCAGGAACGCGTCGCTGCCGTAGACCTGCTCAGCCTTGTCGGGCGTGCTGTCCTCGCCACCCTTGATCATGAATTGCATCGGCGCGACCTTCCACGCCTCCTTGGTCCCGGACCGGCCGGTCACGGCGTGAGGACGGCGCCCGAAGGTGATCGGGATCGAGCAGGAGACGACGGTGCCGGAGGTCACCGCTCGCGTCGCCGCCTGGGTTCGCCCCGGGTCGATGAAGTTGAGCGTGCCGCGCTCGTCGTCAGGGCCCCAGCGACCCCAGTTGCTCAGGCTGTCCAGCCAGGCGACGAGTTCATCCTCTGTTGCGCGACGACGGCCGTCCGTAACCCCCGACGTCTCCGCGGTGGTCGCGCCACCCATCGTGCGATCCCTCACGAGCGGAGCCGGCGGATGCGATCGAACGTCACGCTCTCGAGGATCTCGATGAGCTCGGTCACGCGCACGAGGCGATCGTCGGCCGAGCCATCCGGGGCTTGCGGAATGTCCTTCGACTCGATGCTCCGGTAGAGCTCCTCGCAACCGCCCAGCAGCCGGTCGTAATCGGCGCGGATCTGGGCGACGAGCTCGGCGCTCATCGCGGATCCGCCATGGCCGACCACGCAGCGATGACGGATGCCACGCTACCCGCGGAGTCCATGTCCCGGATCGCCTCGAGTGCAGCCTCGATCCGCTCGGAACTCGAGATGGGTTCTGCGAGCCCGCGGAACTTGCCTTCGACTTCGGCGTCGGTCATCGGGTTCAGATGGTGCCCCCGGGTGATCCCCGTACGTGCCGTGTGGCGTTCGCCTGAGCGCTTGACGATCGCGATCTCGCTCAGCCCCAGGCGGAGCGGGTCGCTGTCGGGCAAACCCTTATCGTCGCGCGCAGCGGAAAACGCGGGTTCCTCGGTGATCCGGATCTTCGCCAGGAGCGGACGCAGGCTCGGGTCCTTGACCGCTTCGCGATCGAACGACCCGATCGTCAGGCGCCCGTCGCGGAGGGCCATCGCCATCACGTACGGCAAGCTGTGGTCGGCCGTCTCCCGGGTCTGCGGATCCCATTTCTCCGGCTCGCCCCCACTCTCGAAGATCAGGTGCGAGTACGTGCGCACATCGATGCTCTCGATGTCATCCACGTCCCCCACCGATGACCGGACGTCGATCATGGCGTCGACCACGGCGTGCATCATGTGAGCGGCGGGATAGCCTTTCATATTCGAGGCAGCGATCCGGAAGCCCTTTCGCCGAGGGTCGACGTCCACCTCGAACGGTCCCGTGACCTGCTCCCAGAGTCCGTTGCGGCCTTCGAACGGCCGATCCGGGGCCGTCATGCCCTCCGCCGCCAGGTAGGCGCCGAATACGGCATTCCGGCAGGCGTGGGCGACCGCGCCGCCTTTCCACATCGACAGTTCGCCGCTGCGGGTCACCCGGAGGGGAAGACTCGGCGTGATGGCGAGGGAGATGGCGTTGGCCATCTCCGTCTCGTTCAACCGCAGGATGGAGCCGGCGCCCGCGGCGACCCCCAGGCCCATTGACACGCCCTGGTCCCAGCCGAGCTTCATGAACGAGACCTGCATCGCCCAGGCGGCCTCGTATGCGACGGCGATCCCGAGGAGCGCATCCGCTCCGGATTTGCCTTCGGCCTCGGCGACCGCGAGGACGGCCGGGATCATGTCGCTCGGATGGCCGATACCCATGCCTCCGCCGAAGCCATCGTTGAAGTCGAGGTAGCGAACCATGATTCCGTTGGCGAAGGCAGCCATCTCGGCCGTGGAAAGTGCGTCCAGCCCAAGGACCGTCGCTCCCGCCGTCCCGTGCTGCCTGCTGGCCAGCGAGCGAGCGACCCGTGCAGGTGGCCCGTCGACGCCGCCGATGCCGCAGCCAAGCGTATCGATCACGCGACGTTTGGCCTCATGCACGACGTCTGCCGGGAGATCCTCGTAGCGCATCGAGGATGCGAAGTTGGCGAGGTGCGCGGTCGTGGCGTCCAAGCTGACCTCGTATGGAAGTGGCATGCAACCTGAGTTGCGAACGTATACTACCAACGGAGCGGAGGCAAGGCGTCTCGCCGGGGCGCCCCCGCCGTCGGTGGCAGCCGCGACGGCCGGCGGTTGGAGGTGCGGCACTGGCTCCACGCAATCCACGCGAACCGCCCAAGGCAATGAACCCCGGCGACCAGGCGCCGATGCGCCGTCTTGCCCATCTCCCCAGGAGTCTCAGCCCGCTCGGCTATCGAAACTACGCGCTCTTCTGGATCGGGCATGCAACCTCGAATACCGGGCGCTGGATCGAACTGACCGGGACCGTGTGGCTGGTCTACTCGCTTACGGCGTCGCCGGTCCTGACGGGCGTGCTGGGCCTCGTTCGTGCCGTCCCGTCGTTCCTCGTGTCCCCGCTTGCGGGTGTGGTCGCCGACCGGGTGGATCAACGCAAGCTGCTGTTCGCGACGCAGGGGCTGGCCATGGGTGCGGCGGCGGTCCTGTGGATTCTGGTGATCACCGATCGCGTGGAGCTGTGGCATATCTACGCGCAGGTCGCCTTCCAGGCCGGCGTATCGGCGGTGGATGGCGCTGTCCGGCAGGCGCTCTTTCCGCGCCTGGTCCCCGCGGATCACCTGACCGAGGCCGTCACCCTCAGTTCCACGGCCGGCCGGACGTCCCAGCTGATCGGTCCACTCATCGGCGGAGCGGCCATCGCGTCTCTTGGGCGTTGCGTCGCCGTTCTTCCTCAACGCGGCCACGTTCCTCGCGCTGATGGGCGCCGTCCTGGCCATGCGTGCCGTTCCCCCGGCGCCGCGGGGCCTTCGGTCCACGTTCCGAGGCGAGCTTACGGAAGGTCTCCGCTACATCTTCAGTGCCCCGGTCCTTCGCGACCTGTTACGGCTCGAGATCGTGTTCGGGTTCTTCCAGATGAACCCCGTGATGATCACGATCATCGGGCGGGAGATCCTTCACGTTGGTCCCGAAGGCCTCGGCGGGCTCCTGGCGGCGCCGGCCGTCGGGGCGCTCGGTGGCGTCGTCTTCCTCCTCTCCACGAGGGTCCGACGGCAGGGACGCTTCGTGCTGGCCTGTACGCTGATCTACGCCGCGGCCCTCGTCACGCTGGCCGCGTCGACCAACTACCTGCTGTCGTTCGCCGTCCTCGTGATCGACCGGACTTCTCGATGCTCTCGTGACGGTGAGCCGTCTGAGCATCGCCCAGCTCAGCGCCCCACCGGGCATGCGCGGCCGCGTGATGGCGAACATGGCGACGGTGAGCCGCGGGACCGGAACCCTGAGCCAGACCCAGAGCGGGATCAGTGCCGGCCTGCTGGGGCCCGCGCCAGCGGTCGTCGCCGCCGCGCTCGCGCTCGGTGTGGCGGCAGCGGCGACGATCCGGGCCAGCCCCGCGTTGTGGGCCTTCACGCACGCCCGAACCGTCGACGCCATCACCGATGACGACTCGCCGGCCACTCCGGCGGACGAGGTCGCCGGACGATCGGGGCCCCGATGACCCCGCCGGACAGGGCAGGGGAGGCGCCGGTCTCACTCCGCTCGAGCGTCTACTTCCCGACGGCCGTCTATGCCATCGGTCAGGGCGCCCTCCTGCCGGCAATCGTTCCTTCGGCCCTCGAGCTCGGTGGCGACGCTGGCGGTCGCCAGCGTCCTGGTCGCCCTTGTCGGGATCGGCCAGCTCGTGGCCGATGTGCCCGCGGGTGCGGTCTCCGAACGGCTCGGCGAACGACGCGCGATGCTGCTGGCGTCGGCGGTTGCAGGCATCGGTGCCCTTGCCGCGGGACTCGCCGGCTCGATCGTCGTCCTGGCACTCGGGGTGGCCGCGATCGGGGCGGCAGGAGCGATCTTCGGGGTCGCACGGCAGGCGTACGTGACCGAGGTCGTGCCCTATGCCCGTCGTGGCCGAGCGCTCTCGACGCTCGCGGGGAGCAACCGAACCGGCTTGTTCATCGGGCCCCTGCTGGGCGCCGTGGCGATGTCGGTCTGGGGTACGACCGGGGCGTACGTCGTGATGATCGGGGCTGCGATTGCCGTCGGCCTGGTGATGCTGCGGCTTCCGGACATGCCGTCCGCATCAAGCGGTCAGGCCGCCGTCAGCACCTGGCAGGTGGTTGTCGCGCACTGGCCGGTGCTGCGCTCACTCGGCACGGCGGTCGTCCTCCTTGGCGCCGTCCGAGCCTCACGACAGGCGATCATCCCGCTCTGGAGCGCCCACCTGGGCCTCGATCCGCAGACCGCGAGCCTGCTGGTCGGCCTGTCTGCCGGCGTCGACATGGTCCTGTTCTATCCGGCCGGCATGGCGATGGACCGGCTGGGACGCCGACGAACGGCGATCCCGTCGCTGCTGATCCTTGCCGCCGCGCATGTCGTGATCCCGCTTGCCAACGATGCGCTCGGACTCGCCTTCGTCGCGCTGGCCCTCGGAGCCGGGAACGGGTTCAGCAGCGGGATCATGATGACGCTCGGCGCAGATGCATCGCCGGCGATCGGACGGTCCCAGTTCCTGGGAGCGTGGCGTCTCTGCCAGGACCTGGGGAGTGCGGTCGGTCCGCTGATCGGTGGCGCGGTTATCAGCGGGATCTCGATCAGCGCCGCCCCGCTGACCATCGCGGGTGTCGGCCTGCTGGCGGCTGCCGGCATGTACCGCTGGATCCCGAGGACGCCACCGTCGGTTCCGAGTCGCGCATCACCCGGCGAATGAGGGCAACGCGCAACCGTCACGCAAGCTGCCCTGGAGACCGTTTGCCCGATGCTGTAGGCTCTCCGCAGGAGGTAATCGTATGCAGGATGTACACGCCGATGTCGGCCTCGTGAACGCTCAGGCGCTGGACGGCGTGCGAGTCCTCGATCTGACCCAGCATGAGTCGGGTCCTGTATGCACGCAGATGCTTGGTTGGTTCGGCGCCGACGTGATCAAGGTCGAGTCGCCGGTAGGC
>CAWHDR010000002.1:0-86657 GCA_963828165.1 uncultured Chloroflexia bacterium | reverse complement strand
GCGCCGCCCGCAGACCAAACCTGAGGCCGCGTCTGCCTCAGGCTTGTCGCGACTCTGGCGGGCGCTGTGCCTCGTGCCATCCACGAGCCCATTGGATGGTAGGCATCGTTCCCCCGCGCGGGGTCGACGGGATCCGGGGACCTCGTCACCCGCTCGTCTCGACCCGCGACACGGGACCGTCGCCAGCCCGCCCCCGCCCACCGCTACCATCGACCGCATGACATCGACACGGTTCTGGCACGGCTTCGCCGACATGCACGCGGTCAAGGGTGCGGAGATCGTCTTCCGATCTGGGCGACGGGGTCTGGCTCGAGTCGATCGACGGCCGGCGCTTCCTCGACGCCACCGCGGCTCTCTGGTACTGCGCCGTCGGGTTCGGGCGTCACGAGATCGCCGATGCGGTGGCCGAGCAGCTCAAGCGGCTGCCGGCGTACTCGTCGTTCGGTGCCTACACGACGGAGCCGACGATCGAGCTGGCCGAGCGGCTGGCGGGGCTGGCTCCCATCGACGACGCGGTCGTCTTCTTCGGCTCGGGCGGATCGGACGCGGTCGACACCGCGGCCAAGCTCGCGCGGCGTTACTGGGACGTCCTCGGTCGACCGGAGAAGCGCGTCATCGTGTCCCGCGAGCACGGTTATCACGGCATGCACGCCTGGGGCACGGCACTCGCCGGCATCCCGGGCAACAAGTCCGGCTATGGCGGCGAGATCATCGAGGAGGTCGTCAACGTCGGGGCGAACGACACCGAGAGTCTCGGAGCGCTGTTCGAGTCGCGCGGCGCCGAGATCGCCGCCTTCATCGGGGAGCCGGTCATCGGCGCCGGTGGCGTCTATCCGCCCGAGCCGTCGTACTGGGCCGAGGTCCAGCGGCTCTGCCGCGAGCACGACGTCCTCCTGATCGCCGACGAGGTCATCACGGGCTTCGGGCGGACGGGCGTGATGTGGGGTTCGGAGCGCTATGCCATCGCGCCCGACATGGTCCTCTTCGCGAAGGGCGTCACCTCCGGCTACTTCCCGCTCGGCGGCGTGATCGTGGGCCCGCGCGTTCGCGAGCCGTTCTGGGACGGCCCAGCGCCCGGTCCGATGTTCGTCCACGGCTACACCTACTCGGGCCACGCTGCCGCCTGCGCGGCGGCGCAGGCCAACCTCGACATCCTGGAACGCGACGGGCTGGTCGCTCGGGTGGCGACCTTGGAGCCCGTGCTGGATCTCGCGGTCAGGCGGCTCGCATCCCTCCCGCTCGTCGGCGAGATCCGGACCGTCGGGTTGACCGCGGCCGTCGCCATCGGGCCGGACCGGCTCGCCGCGGACCCCGGGATCCCGGCGCGGGTCGTCGCCGCGGCCCTGCGTCACGGGATCGCCACGCGCGTCCTTCGCGGCCACGCGCTGCACATCTCGCCGGCCTTCGTGATCACCGAAGGCGAGATCGACACGCTCGTCGACGGCCTCGGCGCGGCCCTGGAGGACGTCGCCGCCGCCTGAAAGGCCCGGGTGGGACCACGGACCGCGTCGCGGACTTGATTCCGACACCTCGCGGTGCCACCATCGTCGGACCTCCTGCCGACCCCTGTGCGTCGGCCCGAGGCTCCGCATGCTCCAGCAAGACGCATGGCACCGCCATCCCGTCGAGGGCCGGGACGGTCGGTCGCCTGGTACGCAGACGTCGAAGGAGGTCGGCTCGTGGGTGAACACATCTCTCTCACGGTCAACGGAGCCATGCGGGATCTCGATGTCGAGCCCAGACGCCTCCTCGTCCAGGCCCTGCGCGAGGACATGGACCTGACCGGCACCCATGTCGGGTGCGACACCAGCCAGTGCGGCGCATGCACCGTCCATGTCGATGGGCGCGCCGTGAAGTCATGCACGATGCTCGCGGTCCAGGCCGATGGCGCCACGGTCACCACGATCGAAGGCATGGCCACGAGCTCCGATGAGCTCCATCCGCTCCAGACCGCCTTCTGGGAACAGCACGGTCTTCAGTGCGGCTTCTGCACGCCGGGGATGATCATGACTGCGGCCGACCTGCTCGCCCGCAACAGCGATCCGAGCGACGACGAGATCCGTGACGCGATCGAAGGCAACATCTGCCGCTGCACCGGCTACCAGAACATCGTCGCGGCGATCCGCGCGGCTGCGGCCGCCAACCGCGAAGCTGCCGTTCCGGCGGGCGCGTGAGGGGAGACGACCGATGACCGACGTGCTCGACGCTCCCGCCACGACCAACGTCGTCGGCAAGCCCATCAAGCGGACCGAGGACCCGCGCTTCATCACGGGCGAAGGCCGCTATCTCGACGACATCAAACTGCAGTCGATGACCCACATGGCCATCCTGCGCAGCCCGTACGCCCACGCCAACATCCGTTCGATCGACACGAGCGCCGCGAAGTCGATGCCGGGCGTGGTCGCGGTTTTCGTGGGCGCCGACATCCCGTACAACCCCTTGCCGATGGCCTGGCCAGCCGGCGGGAGCGCGGGCATCCAGAACAACGTCAACACGCCGCGTGTCCTCGCGACGGATGACGTCAAGTGGACCGGAGAGGGCGTCGCCGCGGTCGTCGCCGAGACCGAGGCTCAGGCCTACGATGCCATCGAGGCCATCACGGTCGACTGGGAGCCGCTTCCTACGGTGGTCGATGCGGAGAAGGCGATCGAGCCTGGCGCTCCGCAACTCCACGAGAACGCACCCAAGAACGTCGTGTTCGAGTGGACGGTCGGCGACAAGTCGGGCACGGACGCCGCCATCGATGGCGCCGAGGTCGTCGTCCGCCAGCGCATCGTCAACCAGCGACTCATCCCGAACTCGATCGAGACGCGCGGCGATATCGGCTGGTACAACCCCGGCACCGACGAGTACACGGTCTGGATGTCGAGCCAGACGCCGCATATCCAGCGGCTGCTGCTGACCGCCTTCGTTACCGGGATCCCCGAGCACAAGGTGCGCTGCATCGCCCCGGACATCGGCGGCGCCTTCGGTTCGAGGATCTACTGCTACGCCGACATGGCCCTCACGATGTTCGCCAGCAAGGCGATCGGCGGTCGCCCGGTCAAGTGGGTGGAAGGCCGTCGCGAGAACTACCAGAGCACGATCCACGGTCGCGACCACATCACGCACCTGGAGATCGCCGGCACGAAGGACGGCAAGATCACCGGGCTTCGCGTGAAGACCCTGGCCAATCTCGGCGGGCGGCTGTCCACGATCGGCCCAGGCATCCCGACCACGCTCTACGCACGGGTCCTGGCGGGCTGCTACAAGATCCCCAACGTCTACGCCGAGGTAACCGGCGTCTACACGAACACCACGTTCGTTGACGCGTATCGGGGCGCGGGTCGCCCGGAGGCGACCTACGTCATCGAGCGGGCGATGGACCTGTTCGCGGCCGAGATCGGGATGGACCGCGCCGAGCTGCGACGCCGCAACTTCATCCAGCCCGACGAGTTCCCGTACGAGAACCCGTCCGGCCTCTACACGGCGTCCGGCGGCGCCAAGATCGCGATCGATTCCGGCAATTACGAGCCGGCCATGGACATGGCCCTCGCGACGGTCGGTTACAAGGACCTCGCCGCGAAGAAGGCGGAGGCCAAGAAGCGCGGCAAGCTCCTGGGTCTGGGCCTCTCGACGTACATCGAGGTCTGCGGCGTCGCACCCAGCAAGTGGATCGGTGCTGTGGGCGAGGGCTGGGGCGCCGCGATGTGGGAATCCTCGAACATCAAGGTCCACCTCACGGGCAAGGTCGTCGTCACGGTGGGGACCTCGCCGCAGGGACAGGGTCACGAGACGACCTACGCCCAGGTCATCGCCACCGAGCTGGGCATCCCGATGGAGGACGTCATCGTCCAGCATTCCGATACCCAGGGCACGCCCTTCGGCTACGGGACGTATGGCAGCCGGACCTCGTCGGTCGGGATGACGGCCGCCATCAAGGCCGCGGACAAGATCCGGGACAAGGCCCGCCGCTACGCCGCGCACATGCTCGAAGCGTCCCCCGAGGACATCGAGATCGACGGTGCGAACTATTCGGTCAAGGGTTCGCCCGACCGCAAGAAGACGTTCCAGGAGATCGCCTTCGCGCTCGACCTCGCGTTCGACGCGCCCGAGGGCATGGAGCCGTACCTCGACGAGACGGCCTACTACGACACGCCGAATTGCACCTGGCCGTTCGGTACGCACATCGCCGTGGTCGAGATCGACGAGGAGACGGGTCACGTGGAGCTCGTCCGTTACGTGGCGGTCGACGACGTGGGCAACAAGATCAACCCGATGATCGTCGATGGGCAGCTCCACGGCGGCATCGCCCAGGGCGTGGGGCAGGCGCTGTGGGAGGGCGCCGTCTACAGCGACGACGGCCAGCTCCTGACGGGCTCCATGCTCGATTACGCGCTGCCAAAGGCATCGCAGTTCCCGAACATCGAGCTCGATCAGACGGTCACCCCGTCGCCGGTCAATCCGCTCGGGGTGAAGGGCGTCGGCGAGGCCGGCGCGATCGCGTCGACCGCGGCCGCCGCGAACGCGGTCATCGATGCGCTGAGTGATCTCGGGATCCGCCATCTCGACATGCCCTACACCTCGGAGAAAGTCTGGTCGGCGATCCAGGATGCGAAGGGAGGCCAGGCATGATCCCCGCGGCATTCGCATACCGGCGAGCGACCTCGCTGGACGACGCGCTCACCGCGCTCGCCGGTGGGGACGCCAAGGTCCTCGCGGGCGGGATGAGCCTGCTGCCGCTGATGAAGCTGCGACTGGCTGCGCCCGGGACGCTCGTCGACATCGGCCGCCTGGCCGAGCTCAAGGGCGCCCGCTCCACGCTCGGAGGGCGGTTTCGAGATCGGGGCGCTCACGACGTACGCGGAGGCCCTGGAGGCGACCCCGCTAGGTTTCGCCGCCGATTGCATCCGTGGCATCGGCGACGTCCAGGTCCGCAACCGGGGCACCGTCGGAGGGGCCATCGCCCACGCCGATCCCGCCTCGGACCTGCCGGCCCTGGGGCTCGCGCTCGACTATGAGGTCGTGCTCCGTTCGCAGCGGGGCGAACGGGTCGTGCCGCTCGACGGGTTCCTGCAGGGAGCCTTCACGAGTGACATCGCGCCGGACGAGATCCTGACGTCGCTGCGCCGCGGTCCGCTACCTGCGGGGGCGGCCGGCTCGTACCAGAAGCTGGAGCATCCAGCGTCGGGCTACTCGATCGTGGGGGTGTGCGCCGTCGTCGCGCGCTCCGGCGGGTCCGTCTCGCACGCCCGCGTCGCGTTGACCGGTGTGGGCGACGTGGCGTACCGCGCGAAAGCCGTCGAAGACGCACTGATGGGCAGCGACGGTTCGCCGGCCGCGGTCGCTGCGGCCGCCGAGCACGCGGCGGACGGCCAGACGGTCAACAGCGATATCCACGCGGGTCGCGAGTATCGAACGCGGATGGCGGTGGTCTACACCCGTCGCGCGATCGAAGCCGCCCTCGCCCCGTCCGCCTGACGCGAACGTCGCCCGAGCGTGCGCGTCGAGCAGGTCACTCCTGGTCGGCGCGCACCGGCGAGGCTCGTGGATGCGGTCCTGACCCGCGACCTGACGGTCGGCGGTAAGCGCTGGACCAAGGGTCGGCGGCTGTCCGAGGACGACCTGCTGGCCGTCGCCGCGGGCGATGAAGGCCCGCCCGTCACGGTCCTCATCGCCGAACCCGGAGAGCTGCACGAGGACGATGCGGCCATCCGGCTGGCGAAGGCGGTCGCGGGAGAGAACCTGGATGCGCGTGGCCCGAACCAGAGCCGTCTCGACCTCGTCGCCTCGACCGCGGGGGTAGTCACCGTCCTCGTGCCGGAGCTCGACCGCATCAATCGGCTCGACCCGCTCGAGGTCTTCACCGTCTTCGACGGGCAGGTCGTCGAGAAGGGCGACCTCGTGGCCAGCGTCAAGATCGCGCCGCACATCGTCGACGCGGGCATCATCGACGCCGCTGCCCGGCTGGCGGGCTTCGGCAGCCAGCCCGTCGTGTGGGTCTCGAAGCTGCTGAAGCGCCGGGTCGGGGTCGTGGTCAAGGAATCGATCCGGGGCACGGCGCGGGCCCGGTTCGAAGCGAGCGTCCGCGCCAAGGTGGACGGGCTCGGCTCGAAGATCCTCGACATCGTGTACGTCGAGGACGAGGCAGACGCGGTCGAGACGGCGATCGCGCAGTTCACGCGCGGGGCCGAGACCGCCGATGTAGTCCTCACTGCGGGCTCGGCCAGCACGGATCCGCGAGACACGTTCTTCCTTGCGATCGACGCGCTGGGCGGGCGGGTGGTGCGGCGGGGCGTGCCAGCCCATCCGGGCTCGATGCTCTGGCTGGCCCGGGTCGGCGGGACGTCCATCCTGGGCCTGCCGACGTGCGGGGCGTACTCGAAGGCAACGGCCGTGGACCTGCTGCTCCCGCGCCTCCTGGCCGGAGAACCGGCATCGGAGCGGACCGTCGCCAAGATGGGCCACGGCGGGATCCTGACCCGATCACAGCGGTTCCGGTTCCCGCCATACGCACGGGAGCTGGACGCGCCGGACGGCTGAGACCGCACAAGGAGGAAGACGATGGGATCGAAGGAGATCGCGACGGCCGTGGCGGCTGCGCGCGCGTACCTCTCCGCTCACCCGGACGAGGCTCGCTACCGGGACTCCGCCGCGACGGCCGTGGTCGAGGACGGCTTGCGCGTGCGAGTGGATGGGCCGGACGGCGCCTCGGTCACGACCGACATGGTGTCCGCCGTGGGCGGCGCCGGCAGCGCACCATCGCCGGCATGGCTGTTGCGTGCCGGCTACGCATCCTGCGTGGCGACGCTGATCACTCTCGCGGCGGCGGTCGAGGGCGTCGAGCTCACCGGGCTGCAGGTCACGGTGGACAGCGAGTCCGACGACCGCGGCATCCTCGGCATCGACGCATCCGTGCCGCCAGGACCCTTGAGCATGCGCGTCGAGGTGCGTGTCGAATCGGCGAGCGCTGACGAGGCGCGAGTGCGGGAGATCGTCGATTGGGGTCGTTCGCATTGCCCGGTCGACGACCTGGCGCGGCGGGCCGTGCCGGTGGAGGTCACGGTCCAGATCGGCTGACCGACTGGCCGCCCGGCTCGACCGTGTAGATTCCGGACATGACCGACCCATCCCCGACCGCGGATCGTGACGACCGGCCGGCGGGCACGCGCTCGATCGAAGCGCTCACCGAGGAATTCCGCGGGCGCGACTACATCGCCGACCGCTCGCTCACGACGGCTGTGTTCCTCGCGCTCGAGCTCGGGCGCCCGTTGCTCCTCGAAGGTGAGGCCGGGGTCGGGAAGACCGAGCTCGCGAAGGTCCTGGCTGCGTCGCTCGGGGCCCGGCTCATCCGCCTCCAGTGCTACGAGGGCCTCGACGTCAACACGGCCGTCTACGAGTGGAACTACCCGCGCCAGATGCTGGAGATCCGGCTGCTCGAAGCGCGGGGCAGCGCGGACCAGGCGACCGCGCACGACATCTTCAGCTCGGAATTCCTCATCCGGAGGCCGCTCCTCCAGGCGCTGGAGAACGACGATGGCGTCGCGCCGGTGCTCCTCATCGATGAGATCGACCGCGCGGACGAGGAGTTCGAGGCGTACCTGCTCGAGATCCTGTCCGACTTCCAGGTCACGGTCCCGGAGATCGGCACGATCCGGGCCGAGCTGCCGCCGCGCGTGATCCTCACCTCGAACCGGACACGCGAGGTCCATGACGCGCTCAAGCGGCGCTGCCTGTACCACTGGATCGACTACCCGACGGCCCAGAAGGAGTTCGAGATCGTGCTCGCGCGCGTGCCGGCGGCGCCCGAGCGGCTCGCCACGGAGGTCGTCGGTTTCGTCCATCGACTGCGTGAGGCGGATCTCACGAAGGTGCCGGGCATCGCGGAGACGCTCGACTGGGCGGCCGCGCTGCTGTCGCTGGGCGCCGTCGAGCTGTCGCCGGCCATCGTCGATGAGACGCTCGGCGTTGTGCTCAAATACGAAGAGGACATCCGCCAGATCCGGGGGGAGCAGGCTGCCCGGATGCTCAGCGAGGTCGCGGCCCGCGGTTGATCGTCACGACTGACTGACGGAGGAACGATGGGAGCGTGGGGCACAGCGTCGTTCGACAACGACGACGCGTCGGACTGGGTCTACGAGCTCGAGAAGGACGGGATCGCGGCGGTCGACGCGGCCCTGAAGGAGGCCCTGGGACCCCAGGAGCTCGAGACGCCGACCGACGTGAACGCCATCGCCGCGGGCGAGGTCATCGCGGCCGCCCTCGGTCGACCGGTCGACGGGCTTCGCGACGATATCGTCGGATTCGCGAATGCGCTCGCGCCCAGCATCACGCCCGAGCACGCCGCGCGCGCCCGATCCGCCGTCGAACGCGTCCTCGCGGGGTCGGAGATCGCCGAGCTCTGGGGCGAGACCGAAGACGACGACGAGTGGCGCGGCCGCGTCGAGGACCTGGTCCGGCGCCTCTCGCCGAACGCGTAGTGGCCCGACCCACCCGATGACCTTCCCGGTCCAGATCGGACCGTCGACGATCACCATGAATCGCGACGACCGGGTGCTCGTGTGCCAGCCCGACGGACGGATCGTTGGGGACGACGACGGGTTCTTCACCCGCGACACCCGGTTCATCTCCGGGTATGACGTGCGGATCAACGGGGTGCGCCCGATGCTCCTGAGCTCGGCGCCGATCCAGTTCTTCTCGTCGCGCTTCGAGTTTACGAACGATGCGCTCGTGGACGTCGACGGCCCGATTCCCCGGCAGTCGCTGGCCCTTCGCCTGGACCGAACCGTGGCCGACGGCGTGCACGAGGACTACGACCTCGTCAACTACTCACGACGACCGGTCCGGCTGACCGTCGAGATCGCGATCCTGTCCGATTTCGCGGACATCTTCGACGTCAAGCACGGCGAGATCGTGCGCCGCGGCGAGCTCAACACGCGCTGGTTTCGCTCGCGCGGCGAGTTGCGCTCCAGCTACGTCAACGGCGCCTTCCGGCGCGACCTGATCGTGGCGGTCGAGCGCTCCTCTTCGACGCCCCAGTTCGCCAATGGGAGCCTGGTGTTCGTCGCGACGATCCCGCCCAAGGACGTGTGGCATACCTGCCTGAAATGGCTGCCGGTGACGGCGTCCAAGCGGGGCCTTGCGACGCTCGACTGCAACGCCGTGGACGCGCCGCTCCGCAAGGTTGGCGCCAAGCACCTCCCGAACGTCAGCGTCGAGACGCCAAACCCGATCGTGGATCGAGCGTGGGACCAGGCCGTCCGCGACCTGGAGGCGCTCAAGCTGGAGGACCCGACGTTCGAGCGGGGCGTCTTCATCCCGGCGGCCGGCGTGCCGTGGTTCGTGACGCTCTTCGGGCGCGACTCACTGATCGTCTCGATGCAGGGCATCTCCGGCTTCCCCGAGTTCGCCGGGGGGGCACTGCGCCGGCTCTCGGAGCTGCAGGCGACCGAGGACGACCCGGAACGCGACATGGAACCGGGCAAGATCCCGCACGAGATCCGGCACGGCGAGCTCGCCCAGCTGCGGATCCTGCCGTACCAGCCGTACTACGGGACGCATGACGCCACGAGCCTGTTCGTCATCGTGCTGTCCTACCTGTACCACTGGAGCGCCGACCCGGCGCTGCTCCGCCGATACCTCCCGAACGCGGAAGCGGCGATGGCCTGGATCGACACGTACGGCGACCGCAACAACGACGGGTTTCAGGAGTACCGAACGCGTTCGTCGCACGGGCACTACAACCAGGGCTGGAAGGACGCTGGCGACGCGATCGTCGAGGCCGACGGCACCCTCTCCCCGCTGCCGATCGCGACCTGCGAGCTGCAGGGCTACGTGTATGACGCCAAGATCCGGATGGCCGAGATCTACGACGTCCTCGAGCGACCCGAGGATGCCAAGCGGCTGCGACGCGAGGCGAAACGCCTGTTTGACCGGTTCAACGACCGGTTCTGGTGGGAGGAGGAAGGCACCTACTACCTGGGGCTCAACGGGCGCCGGGAGCCGATCCGCAGTGTCGCCTCGAACGCGGGCCACCTGCTCCAGTCCGGGATCGTTCCGCCGGAGCGCGCCGAGCGAGTCGTCCGCCGGCTCATGGCGCCCGACATGTGGTCGGGCTGGGGCATCCGGACGCTGTCGTCCGACCACCCGTACTACAACCCGTTCTCCTACCAGACGGGTTCGGTGTGGCCGCACGACAACGCGACCATCGCCGGCGGGTTCCGGCGCTATGGCTTCAACGCGGAGGCGGCCCAGGTGGCCAAGGGCATCTTCGACGCGGCGGAGCGGCTCGTGGGCCAGCGCCTGCCCGAGCTGTTCTCCGGCCTGCCCAGGGTCCCGGCGAGCTTCCCGGTGCCCTATCTCGGAGCAAACGTGCCCCAGGCATGGGCGGCCGGCTCGGTATTCCGTTTCGTGGCGATCCTGTGCGGCCTCCATGCGACGACGGACGCCGACGGATCTCGGCTGTACGTCAATCCCGCGCTGCCCGAATGGATGCCGGAGATCAGGATCCGGAACCTGCGGGTCGGTGGCGGATCGCTGGACGTCCACCTGGCCGACGGCGTCGTCGAGGTCCTCTCCAACACCTCGAAATACCAGGTCGTGCACGCTCCAGCGCCGGGTCCCTTGGGCCCGCGAAGCCCGGTGGCGCCGGAGTCCTGACTTCATGGCAGAGTGACGACGTGCAGGCAGGCAACGATCCCGCGATCGTGACGGCGCCGTGGGGCGACGAGGTCGATGGCCGCCGGTTGCTGCGCGAGGCGGTCGGGTTCGGGCGGGCACTGCGGGCGGCAGGGCTGGCGGTGGACCTGGGAGCTGCCCTGGATTACGCGCGGGCCCTGCCCCTCGTCGACATGGGTGAGCGCGAGCAGGTCCGTGCGGCCGGCGAGGCCGTCTTCGTGCGGCGCCGCGACGACCGGCCGATCTACGACGCCGTGTTCGATCGCTGGTGGCGACAGCGCCGGCGCCGAGGCGGCGACTTCGCGGCTCCGCCGCTCCCGCGCCCGAGCGACGACGAGGACCTCGAGGGCGAGGCGTCCGGCCAGGCGGAACCCACCGCCGGGCAGGATCGCGTCGATGCGAGCCCCGACGAGCGCGGCATCCCGGTCCCGTCGGCGGGCGACGACGACGCGGACGACGACACCGAGCTCGAGGGCGCCGTCGTCGCGCCGGACGCCTACTCGCGCGGCGAGATGCTGCGCCACCGCGAGTTCGACCGGATGACCCCGGCCGAGCTGCGAGACGCCGAGCGCCTGGTCGATGCGCTGATCCCGCGGCTCGAGCAGCGCCGGACCCGCCGGTACGAGCTGCATTCGCATGGCCGCCGTCTCGCCCCGCGGGCGATGTTCCGGCGCAACCTCGGCACGGGCGGGCAGCTGCTGACGTGGGTCTGGCGACGGCCGGTGAAGGAGCCTCGCTCCCTGGTCGTGTTGTGCGACATCTCGGGCTCGATGGAGCGGCACTCACGGCTGCTGTTGCGGTTCGTCCAGGCGCTCTCCGCCTCGTCGGAGGTGCGGGCGGAGTCGTTCGTCTTTGGGACGCGACTCACGCGCGTCACCCGGCTGCTGCGGGACAAGGACCGCGATCGGGCGCTCGCCCGTGTCGCCGATACCGTCAACGACTGGGCCGGTGGGACGCGGATCGGCGAGAGCTTCCGCACCTTCAACCAGCAGTGGGCTCGGCGGTCGCTGCGATCGAGCGGTGTGGTCATCGTCGTGTCCGACGGCTGGGACCGTGGCGACCCCGCGATCGTGGCAGCGGAGACCGCCCGGCTGCGCCGCAACTGTCATCGCCTCGTGTGGCTCAACCCGCTGGCCGGGACCCCCGGTTACCAGCCGCTGGCCGGCGGGATGCGGGCGGCCTACCCGTACATCGACGACTTCCTGCCGGCCGGGACCGTCGCCTCGCTGGAGCGGCTTGGCGAGATCCTGGGCGGCGTGCGCTCGGCCGACACGCGACGGGGAAGCGAGGCGGCCGCTCATGCCGCCCTGCCCGGGGTGGTCGAGGCGGCCGGGGCCGGGACGGCGGCCGGCACCGCACCGCCCGGCGTCGTGGGCGGCGAACCCACCGACCGCGGCACGGCGAGGCCAATCCGATGAAGGAGCTCCTCGACACGCTCCAGGGCTGGCAAGGGAAGGGGATCGACGTCGGCCGGGCGGTGGTCGTCCGGACGTTCGGGTCTGCGCCCCGGCCCGAGGGTGCCGTGCTGCTGTACGCGAGCGACGGCCGTATCGCGGGCTCGGTGAGCGGCGGTTGCGTGGAAGGCGCCGCGGCTGAGGAGATCGAGAAGGCCCGCGCAGACGGGCACGCCCGGGTGATCCGCTACGGCATCAGCGACGAGCAGGCGTGGGACGTGGGCCTGGCCTGTGGCGGCACGATCGACATCCTCGTTGAACCCGCCGTCCCCTCCGCGGCGGTAGCGGCGGCGATCGCGTCGCTGGGGGCCGGTGGGCACGGCACGGCCGTCATCACGCCGCTCCCCGGGGACTCGCCACCGGCCGACTTCGGTGCGCACGAGCCGGGACGCGGCGCCCCACCGGAACCCACGCTGGCCGTCCACGACGACGGGAGCCTCGAGGGCACGCTCGGCGACGCGACCCTCGACGCGCAACTCGTGGAGGCGGCCACCGAAGCGTTGCGGCGCGGCATGTCGCGAACCGTGGAGCTCGGCGGTCGATCGCTCTTCGTCGAGGTGTATCCGGTCCGGCCGCGCCTCGTGGTCGTCGGTGCCGTGGAGGTCGCGCGTTCGCTCGTCCGTCTTGCGAAGGAGCTTGGCTTCGAGACCGTCGTCATCGATGGCCGGGCGTCGTTCGCGACCCCGGAGCGCTTCCCCGATGTCGACCGGCTGGTCGTCGGCTGGCCGGACGAGGTCGCCGACGAGATCGGCCTGGGACCGAACGACGCGGTGGCCGTCCTGACCCACGACGTCAAGTTCGACGAGCCGGCGATCATCGAGGCGCTCCGTCGCGAGTGCCGCTATGTCGGCGCGGTCGGTTCGCGCAAGACCCAGGCCGAACGCGGCCGACGACTGCTCGAGGCCGGCGTGAGCCAGGAGGAGCTCGCCCGTCTGCGCGGACCCGTCGGGTTGGACCTGGGCGGACGAGCCCCGGCCGAGACGGCCCTCGCGATCCTGGCCGAGGTCGTCGCGGAGCGGTACGGCGGCTCGGGTCGCCCGATGAAGGAACGCGCGGTCGCGACCGCTCGATGACGACCCGGACCATCGCGGCCGTCGTGCTCGCCGCCGGCGCCGGGACGCGGTTCGGGGGTGGCAAGCTCCTGGCGTCCCTCGAAGGGCGGCCGGTGCTGCAGCACGTGCTGGATCGGCTGGCAGACGCCGGGATCGGAGACGTCGTCGTCGTCCTCGGTGACGACGCTTCGGCGATCGAGGAGGCGATCGAATGGCGTCGAGAGCGGCGTGTCCACAACCCAGATCCCGGCCGGGCTTGTCGAGCTCGGTCCGGATCGGGATCGACGCGCTCCACGAGCGTGTTGATGGCGCGCTGATCGTGCTCGGCGACCAACCGATGGTGTCGGTCGAGGTCATTCGGGCGCTTCTCGATGCGCCGCGGGACGGCGCGCGGCCGATCGCCGTGCCGGTGTATGCGGCTGACGGCGGCCGCAACCCCGTGTTTCTGGGCCGCGACGCATTCGGGCTGGTCGCTGCAGTGACCGGCGACCGTGGCCTCGGCCCGGTCGTCACGGCACACCCGGAGCTCGTCCAGGAGGTGCCGGTCGACGTGCCCAGCAATCCGGACATCGACACCCGCGAGGACCTCGTCGCCACCCTAGAGGCGACCTGGGCCGCGCGCGTCCGCGCCAACGCCGAGCAGGTCGATCGCTTCCGCGAGGTCCCCGACGGCACCGACTTCTATGCACCCGTCACCGGATTGTTCCGCGCCGACCCGACGCGAAGCGACGAACCGGCTTTGGACGCGCTCCTGGCGCTGGTCCGACCGCGCGAGCGTTGGCTGGACATCGGGGCGGGCGCGGGCCGTTATGCGCTGCCGATCGCGCGCGCGCTGGCGCCGTCCGGTGGCGAGGTGATCGCACTCGATCCGTCCGCCTCGATGCTCGACGGCCTGCGCGAGATCGCGGCGGAGCACGACATCGACAACGTCCGCTCCGTGCGGGCGCGCTGGCCACCCGGCGATCCAACGCCGTTGGCGGCGGATGTCACGCTCATCGCCCACGTCGGGTACGACATCGAGGCGATCGGGCCGTTCCTCGATGCGATGGAGTCGGCGGCGGGCCGGTTGTGTGTCGCGATGCTCATGGAGCGCCAGCCATCGTCGATCGCCGACGTGTGCTGGCCGCCGGTCCACGGCGAGGCTCGCGTCCCGTTGCCCGCGCTTCCTGAGTTCAGCGAGCTGCTTCGCGCGCGGGGTCGCGATCCTTCGATCCAGATGCTGGAACGCGCATCACGCCGGTTCGAGTCGCGCGACGAGCTCGAGGGATACCTTCGGCGCCAGCTCTGGATCGAGGCCGGCGGCGAGGCTGGTCACCGCTTCCGGGCCGCGCTGGACGACCTGATGGTGCAGGATCCGGATGGCCGCGTCGGGCTCCGCGATCAGCGACCGTTGCCGCTCGGGATCGTGACGTGGGCACCGGGAGGGACGACGTGACGGAGGGCGAGCGGGCTCCGGACGGCCGGCCGATGGTCGGGCCGTTCGACCGGGCGGGTTGGCGCGAGTGGCTCATCGCGAATCACGCGACATCGGGTGGCGTGCACCTCGTTTCGTGGCGCCGCGGCTCGGGAAGCACCAGCGTCGGTTACGAGGAGGCGGTCGAGGAGGCGCTGTGCGTCGGCTGGATCGATTCAGTCGCCGGGCGGCTCGACGAGCAGCGAGGGCTCCAGTGGTTCTCGCCACGCCGCCCGACCAGCGGCTGGGCGCGCACCAACAAGGCACGCGTCGAGCGCCTGATCGCGGACGGCCTGATGCTGCCCGCCGGCCTGGCCGCGATCGAAGAGGCCAAGCGGAACGGTTCGTGGACACGGCTCGACGATGTCGAAAACCTCGTCGTGCCGGACGACCTGGCCGCGGCCCTGGCCGCCGCTGCGCCGCTGGCGCGTGAGCGTTGGGACGCGTTCAGCCGGTCGCGGCGCCGGGCCCTCCTCGAATGGATCACGCAGGCGAAGCGGCCGGAGACGCGGGCCAACCGGATCGCCGAGGCAGCCGAGAACGCCGCCCGCAACGAGGTCCCGCCTCGGTTTCGACCGCGCGACTGAGGCGCGGCGTCAGGACGAAGTCGCCGCGGTCGCGATGACCACCTCGTTGCCGTCGAAGTCGAGGCGGCCGTCCGGCCCCGGGTCCTCGAAGGCCACGGTCCCCGCGACGAGGTCCCGATAGAACCGGCAGGTCAGGGTGTCAGCCGAACCACCTCGACTCCGGAGTGGTCGTCCTCGATCGCGATGGCAGCGGCCTCTCGCACTTCCAGCAGGTCCCGATACCGCTGGAGGGTCCTGGGCGATGTTCGGCGCTCGTCGATGTCCGAGAACACGATGTACGTGTGTCGGTCGGGGCCACCCGATTCCAGGGTTTCCGCGCCGCCGCTCGTGAATGGGCTGGCCGCGCACCGGGAGTACCACTCGATCATGGGTGGGACCGACGTGACCGCGGTGCACGGCCCGACCGCGTCTGCGCCGATGGCCCGGCCGACGGCGGGCTGCCATCGCGATTCATCACCGACGCGCACGAGCACGGCCGCGCGGCGCGCACCGACCGAGCCCGCGATGAGCGCCATGAGGAGGATGCCCACGACGATCGCTCCGTCGAGCGTGCGTGGCCGGTCCGCGAGTCGCGGTCGCGCCCTGAGCCACGCAACCACGGCGGCGACGGCCCCGGCTCCAGCGATGATCGCGAGCAGGACAGGAAACAAGACGTACCGCTGCTCCGCGTGCGATTGCAGGACGAGACCGACTGTCGTGACCCCGGCCGGGCCGAATAGCCAGAGGTAGCGACGGGCGACAGGCTCAAGGTCGCGCCGCCGGATCGCATCGACCGCGACGATCGCCGCATGTGCGACGCCGGCGACCATGACGACGAAACCGAGCCGGTGCGCAAGCTGCGAGGGCAGCCACCCGAGGTATCGAGCGGCGGTCGCCATCGGCTCGGACGTGTCGACCTGCTCTCCGGCGCTCGCGATGATCCCGAGCAGCGAACCCGTGCGACTGATCGATTCGAGGATGTGCGGCGCGAACAAGAGTGCGGCGAGCGCGACCGTGAGACCGACGAGACCCTTGTTCCGCAGCATCGATCGGTGCCACAGGACGACCGCCGCTACAGCGATGCCGCCGGTCGGCAGGATCGATCCGTACCTGATGTAGAAGGCCAGCGCAGCCAATGGGGCCGCCGCGATCAGGAGGCGGCTCGGCTCGGCACGGCGCTCGAACTCATGCCAGACGAGGAGCATCAGCGCCAGAAGGAGCCCGGCCGCCGGCAGATCGGTGTGAAACAGCGCGATCTCAGCGATGACGACGGGCGAACCGACGATCGTGAGCAGCGCGACGATCGCCGCCACGGGACCCCACAGGGTGCGAGCGAGCGCCCACGCCATCGCCAGGGCTCCAATGTTGAGCACCAGCGCCACCGCGCGCAGGTTGACGTCGGTGAAGCCGAACGCCCCACCCAGCAGCCCGACGACCGGGAGCCCCGGCGCGCGGTAGATGGCCCACGTCGATGACGGGATGTCCGTCAGCAGGGAACGTGACTTCGAGGCGTAGACCGACTCGTCCCAGCCCAGAGGGATCGCCTGCCCGATCAGCCACGCGGCTGCAATCGCAACCGCGACCAGGATGCCGACGACCGCCACGACTTCGATCGCCCCGCCGCTGCGTACGGACGGAACCCGAACGTTGCTCATTCGGTGCCGAGTCCGTCCAAGATCCAGATCCTCCACTAACGATCTCTCGGCACACGTTCGTAACGCGCGGATGTTCGTCCCAGGGCCGCCGGATTGTAGTCTCACGCAGGGTTCGCGCCACGTTCGGCGCCCGTGGGGTGCCAGATTAGCGAGTCGTCTCTTGTTGCTGGCCCCGGGATCTAGTCGGTTGCCGTGTGCGACTGGAAGCACGTGGTCGTGAGCCCATCGTCCGGGTCTGCTGGCTGGGAGAACATGTCCGTCTCGCTCGGGCACTGTTCGGCGCGTAGCGCGAGGGCGATGACCTTGTGCGTATGCGGCCCGGTGCACGGCACTGCGGTGGTGCCACGACTCTCGATCACTCGGACGCACGTTCCGACGGGCCACGAGTCCTGCGGGGCAACGCCCCTACAACCGCCAAGCAGCAGCACAAGGAAGATCGCCGCCGTGCCCACGTTCGAACGATGGTTCATGTCCTCTCCGCGGCCTATCAAAGCGTCCACGCGATCGCACCGACTCCTGCTGAGACGGTCGGGCGCGCGGTCGGTGACGAGAACAGAGTCGCTTGCGCGTTCCGTTTTCCGCAGATCGGTTGACATGTGACCAAATTGTCACATAACATCGCCCCGTGACGGACGACATGGCTCCGATCTTTCGGGCACTCGCCGATCCTGGTCGGCGGGTCCTCCTCGATGGACTCTTCGAGCGCGATGGCCAGACGCTCGGTGAGCTGTGCGAGGCCCTGCCCGACATGACGCGGTTCGGGGTCATGAAGCACCTGGGCGTGTTGGAAGCGGCCGATCTCGTGACGACCCAGAAGGTCGGCCGCGAGAAGCGCCACTTCCTCAACCCGGTGCCGATCCGCCTGGCCCACGATCGATGGATCGGCAAGTTCGCCGAGCCCGTCGTCGGGGCGATGTCCTTCCTCAAACGAACGCTGGAGGCACCGATGGACCCCGTCGATCACGTCTATTCCGTCTATATCAAGGCGTCGCCCGAGCGGGTCTGGCGCGCCATCACCGACGGCGACGACACCGTCGGCTACTACTTCGGCACGCGCGTTTCCTCGTCCTGGGAATCGGGCGCCAGGATCGCGTATGCCTACCCCGATGGCTCGATCGCCGCGGACGGCGAGGTGCTCGAGATCGAGCCCGGACGGCGCGTCGTCATGTCCTTTCACGCTCGCTGGTCGCCCGAGATCGAGGCCGAGGGTCCGGTTCGGATGACCTGGGCCATCGAACGCGGAGCGGAGCCAGGCGACCCGACCCGCCTCGTGGTGACGACGGCGATGGCCCCCGGATCGCGCATCGAGACCGAGTTCACGGGGGGCATCGAGCTCATCGTGTCCGGCCTCAAGACGCTCCTCGAGACAGGGACGCCGATGGCTGCCTGAGCGGACCCGGGCCGGCCGCGGTCGAGGCGGCCGGCCACCGCTATCCTTTCCGGGCTGACCCCGTTGCTCACCCCGGAGGATCCACATGCACTTCGAAGGCTCCGTCGAGATCGCCGCTCCCCGTGATCGCGTCTGGGCGTTCGTCATCGATCCGAACCAGGTAGGCCAATGCGGGCCGGGCGTGGAGACCATCGAGGTCATCGACGACACGCATTTCAAGGCGTCGGCCAAGGTCGGTATCGGGTTCATCAGCGCCCGCTTCAACGTGAACATGGAGTTCGCCGAGATGACCGCCCCAGAAGCCGCCACGATCAAGGCCCACGGTCAGGCTCCGGGCAGCGCCGTCGACGCCACCGCGCACATGCGCCTGTCCGACGGCGAGGCCGGCGGCACGCGGATGGACTGGGCGGCGGACGTCAACATCGCCGGCACTCTCGCCAGCGTCGGCGCGCGGATGATCGAGGGGACGGCCACCAAGATGATCGGCCAGACCTTCGACTGCATGAAATCCAAGCTCGACGGCACGACCTAGGTCACTCCCCATGAAGCGACTCCACCGCGTCTTCGGGCCGGTCGCGACGAACGTCCACGTGCTGGCTGACGAGCGCACGCACGAGGCGATCGCCATCGACACGGCGACCCCGTGCCTCGCCTGGATCGCCGACGAGCTCGCCGCGCGCGACTGGACGCTCAAGCTCATCGTGTCGACCCATGGCCACTGGGACCACATCGGGGACAATGCCGCCGTCGCGGAGCACACCGGTGCGGAGATCGCGGTCCACCCGCTGGACCGTCACCGGCTGACCGACCCGAAACCGGTCATCTCGGCGCCATTCGAGATCATCCCGTCGATCCCGGCCGTCGAGCTCGCCGAAGGCGGCGAGATCCGGTTCGGCGAGATCCGTGTGACGGTGCTGCACACGCCCGGTCACACGGAGGGATCCGTGTGCCTGCTGAGCCGAGACGACGGCCTGCTGTTCAGCGGCGATACGCTCTTCGCCGGGGCATGGGGTCGGGTCGATCTGCCCGGTGGCGACCCAACCGCGATGGTCGGGTCGCTCGCGCGCCTGACCGAGCTCGAGGACGCGGTCGAGGTGCTGCCCGGCCACGGCGACGCCACGACGATCGGGCGCGAGCGAGCGTGGCTGGAACTCGTGCGTGACGGCGGCCGCCTCTTCGCCTAGGCGCCGGGCCCCTCCTGGGTCACGACCGTGACCGGGACCGGGACGGAATCCCGCAACCGGCTCGGCACGTCCTCGCCGAGCCAACGCGACATCCCCTTGGGCAGGGTCGAGACGATGACCTCGTCGATGTCGCGACCGCGCAGCGCGTCCTTGACGGCCATCACCGGGTCCCTGTCGCCGATCTCGCCGTCCGCCTCGGCACCCATCTCGCGAAGACGCGCGATGACCTCGTCCAGCCTGGTCTGAGCGACGGACCGCGACTCGGCCTCGTCCCAGGTGAGCCGGCCGCCGACCGGGCTGAGCGGCACCACGACATGGGTCCGCACCGGACCATCGGAGAGGCGCGTCGTGATGGCGTCCGTGAGGGACTGGCTCGTGAGCGTCTGGTTGGCCACGATCAGGTAGGACCGCATGATCGACATCCTCCAGCGGCGTCCCCGTAGATGATGCCACGAGCTGTCACGGGCCCCGCCCGACGACCGGTCAGTCGGGCAAGAAGCCGCGATACGTGATCCAGCGCTGGTGCACGCCGAAACCGAGGCCCTCGTACAGTCCGAGCGCCCCCGTGGGATTCTCGGCATCGACCCCGAGACACGCCTCGGTCAACCCGGCCGCGGCCAGGCGACGGATCGCTTCTGCGGTGATCGCCCGCCCAAGCCCCTTGCGCCGCCACGGTCGACGCACGCTGATGTGCTCGAGCCAGCCGCGATCGACACCGAGCGTCGCGTTCTCTTCGGCCCAGACCCAGTTCTGGACGACACCGGCGATCTCGTCGCCGTCCCAGGCCACGACCCACAGGTCCGTGTCCAGCTCCTCGCGCTTGAGCGTGCGTTCGAGGTCCTCGTCGGTCTTCTCGCGCGAGCTCCAGTGGTCGCGGAAGGCTTCGACCTCCGCATCGAAGATGGCCCGGTGCTGGTCGTGTGTCACCGGCCGGAACTCCAGGCCATCGGGGAGGGGAGCGTCCGGAACGTCATCCAGCGTCCGGCGGCGCATGAGGAAGAACCAGCGGATCGGCTCGAGGCCGTGGGCATCCAACAGCGCCCGATTGCCCGCCTCGTTCTCCTGCGCGTGCGCGCGGATCTCGACGACCTCACCGTCTGTTTCGCCACCGGCTCGCTCAGTGGCACGTCGGACGTTCTCCCGCAGCAGCGCGCGCCCGATCCCGCGACGTCGAACGTCGGGATGCACGTTGCCCCACAGGTCGTACACCACGACACCGTCCCGGACGGTGCGCTCGACGCCGGACACCGCGACCGCGCGTCCATCGATCTCGGTAAGCACGACGTCGACAGCCGGGTCGACGCCGACGGACATCTCGAACTCCTCGCGGACGTGCCGCGCGAGTTGGATCTCTTCGAGTCCGTCGTGCAGGCTCGCCGCAGTGATGACGGCCGCCATCGCCTCGTAGTCCGCGTCATCGCCTCGTGGCCGGCGGAACCGCAGGCCGTCGATCGACGGCGCGTCCGTGAGCTCAATCGCGTTGTCCTCGGTCGTCGTCATCGCTCCCTCCCGTATTTCTGGTCCATGTGGCGGTCGACGGCCTTGTGGACCTGCCGCCAGCGTTTGGCCTCTGCAGCCCGCGCGCGCGGGTCGTCCCGGCGTTGTGCGTGGGCGAGCTCCCGCTCGAGCTTGCGGTAGCTGACGAAACGGTCCTCGCCGAGCGTCGCGTCCGCGATGGCGCGGCGCACCGCGCAGCCGGGCTCGCCCTCGTGGCGGCAATCGCTGAACCGGCACCGTAGGGCCAGCTCCGCGATGTCATCGAAGGCCGTGTCGACGCCCTCATCGGCGCCCGCGACCTCCAACGAGCGGATACCCGGCGTGTCGATGAGCATGGCGCCACCCGGCAGCCCGAACAGCTCGCGGTGGGTCGTCGTGTGGCGTCCCCGTGAGTCGTCCTCGCGGACATCGCTGGTGGCCTGGCGCTGCTCGCCCAACAGCGTGTTGACGAGCGTCGACTTCCCGACACCGGACGACCCGAGCACGACCGACGTCCGGCCGGGACCGAGGTAGGGCAGGAGATCGGTCACGTGGTCGCCGGTCAGGGCCGACAGCACGACGATCGGGACGCCCGGGGCGATGCCTTCGACCGCGACCAGCCGCTCGTCGAGCTCGCGGGCGATGTCCGCCTTGTTGAGCACGATGACCGGCGTGACGCCGCTCGACCAGGCCACCGCGAGGTAGCGCTCGAGACGGCGCAGGTTGAAGTCGCCGTCGAGGCCGGCGACGAGGAACGCGATATCGACGTTCGCCGCGATCACCTGCTCATCGGCCAGGTTCCCGGCGGTCCTGCGGCTGGCATCGGCGGCGCTGCGCACGAAGGCCGCTCGGCGCGGGAGGACCGCGGCGATCACGGCGGGGTCGTCGGCACCGGCACCGGCATCGGTCGGCTCGAGCGCGACCCAGTCCCCGACAGCCGGGAAGTCGGACGCGGCGAGCGCGTCGAACCGGAACCGCCCGGAGACCGTGGCGGTGCGGTCACCGTCAAGATCGCCTCGGACGATCGCCGTCTCCTTGTGCACGGCGACGACCCGGGCGGGACGCCGGCCTCCGGCCGCGAACGGCTCGAAGGCCCGGTCCCACCCGGCATCCCAGCCGAGGCCCGTCGGAGTGGCCGCCAGGGTCATGGCTCAGCCCACTCGCTTCAGCTTGCCGGTGCGCTTGGCATAGCGCTCCGCCTGGGCGAACGCCCACAACCCGAACGGGATGAGGACGACGCCGGCCACCACGAGCGGCCACACGTCGTGGAGCAGCTCGGTGACGGGCGTGCCGTGGATCAACCCGGCCCGCACTCCGTCGAGAACGTACGTCGCCGGCGACAGGTGCGAGAGCACCTGCATCCAGCCCGGCAGGATCTCCACCGAGTAGTACACGCCGCTGACGAGCAGCAGGCACGACTGCAGCACGAACGTCATCTGCGCGCCGCGTTCCACGTACAGCAGCGGCAGGATGGCGGCGATCATGCCGATCCCGACGAAGCTGAACGAGCCGAGCAGCATGAACACGATCGCCGTCGTCGGGTTCGCGTTCGCGAAGTCCAGCTGCGGGAAGAACAGCACGAGCGCGACGAAGATCACGGCCGTGTGGACGAGGCCGTAGACCATCGCGTACAGCACCGATCCGAGCAGCTGCGACCAGCGCCGGATGGGCGCCATGAAGGTGTACTCGAGGGTGCCTTCCCAGCGCTCGACGGAGATGGTCTCCGCGATCCAGCTGAACACGACCGACAGGTAGTTCCAGAAGATCGCTCCCACCATCAGTGTCAGCAACAGCGTGGGATCACCCTGGTCGGCACCGATGAGCGAGATCGAAAGCGCGCCCGCGACCGAATAGATCAGGAAGGCGACTTCCCAACCCCAGTAGCGGCGAGTGAGAAAGAAGTTGCGCTCGATGAAGGCGTATGAGGCCTTCAGCTCATGGGCGACGATGGTCACGAGAGGATCTCCTGGTTCGAGGGAGCTGACCCGGCCCTATCGGGACCGAGCCAGCTCGAAATGGGGTTCCGCGGCGATCTTCTGGCCCACCGCGATGACGCGGCGACCGACGAATTGGCGGATGGTCGATGGGCGCTGCTCGAGTTGGCGCGCTTGCGCGGCCTCCGCGATCAGCTCCTCCTGGCGCATGCGCGCCAGTTCCAAGGCCGTCTGATTGAAGTGCATGGTTCTCACCTCCTTTCCGGTCAGTCTTCGTCGTCGCCGCTCTCGTCCTCGTCGACGTCGTCGTCGAGGGAGCGGCCGGTGTAGGTCATGAACACGTCCTCGAGGGACGCCTCGCGGCCCAGGCGTTGCGTGGTCTGCGCCTTGAGCT
Source organism: uncultured Chloroflexia bacterium (assembly GCA_963828165.1). Lineage (GTDB taxonomy): Bacteria > Chloroflexota > Limnocylindria > Limnocylindrales > CSP1-4 > SPCO01. The sequence goes on along the minus strand of CAWHDR010000002.1, from coordinate 63,443 downwards.
CGGTCGGGGTGCCGTCGGTGATGATCCGGCCGTCGTTGAGGACCGTGATCTGTGCACAGAGGCGTTCGGCCTCGGCCAGGTCGTGGGTCGTCAGGACGATCGTCGCGTCATGGGTCTGGTTGATCTCCTCGATGAAGGTCTGGACGTCGAGCTTGCTGCGCGGGTCCAGGCCGGTCGTCGGTTCGTCCAGGAGCAGGAGCGTCGGGCTGGTCAGCAGGGCTCGCGCGATCGCGACCTTCTGCTGCATCCCTCGGCTCATCTGCTCCACGGGCCGCCCGACACGCTTCTCGCTGATGCCGAGCCGGCCCATGATCGAGATCGCGTCGGCGCGGGCGGTCTTGCCATCGAGGCCATAGAGCCGCGCCGCGAACAACAGGTTCTCCATCGGGCTGAGCTTCTTGAAGAACGCGGCGTCCACGCTGACCCGGTTGATCAGTCGCTTGACCTGCATCTCCTCGCGCTCCAGGTCGTGGCCGAACACCTCCACCCGCCCCGAATCCAGGGTCAGGAGCCCGCTGATGAGGCGGATGAGGGTCGACTTTCCCGAGCCGTTGGCGCCGAGGATCCCGTGGATGTCGCCGCGCTCGAGGCGCAACGACACATCGGTGATCGCGGCCACCGGCTTGCGCTTTCGGCCGACGACGAACGACTTGCTGACGCCCTCCATGAGCAGGGCAGGCACCGCCGACGTCACGGCCGAGGACGCCGGCCGAGCCACCGGAGTCGTCGTCTTCAGTTGGTTGGTCAAGGTGGCGGTCACTTCGTGGCTCCTGGGTCGTGGGGTGGGAGGGAGGTTCCGGGGAAAGAACGAGCCGCGGGCCTCGTCCGACGCTTCGTCGGGTGGCCTCGCGGCTCGTGATGTCGGTTCCTGGGTCCTGCCGGGCGGCAGGGGAGGGACATCAAAAAAGCCGGGGCCTGATCTGGCCCACGGCTCGGGTTCTGTCCGGAAGGCGGTCCTGCCGCCTGCGGCTAGCTCGAGATGGGCACAGATCTCCCGCGATCCGCTGCGCCGATAGGCGCCACGGTGCGTCGGAGATTCAGCAGCATCTTCATTCGGAGACCGCCTCCAAACTTTGAGCTAGACGAGGGCGTGCGACTTGCGCGCCAGCGGGCAGTCTAGGCGTTCGGGCTGGGCCATGTCAACGTCGTCGGATGACGATGGCCGGGCCGCGACAGATGACGTAGGCGCGTCATCGGAGGCTCGGATGCTCTCGCCGACGACCGTCGACGGGACCCGCCGGTGGCCGACGACGTCGACGTGCACGCACCATGTTCATTTGCCGGGTTTTCGCGCTGACAAGCAGCGCCGCGCCGACATCCACGGTCGATGGGGCCCTGGGATCACGCCGTTGTCGGTGCCGCTGCGCATGTCGTGTGCAGCGCGCCGTCGAAGACAGGAACCTGGGTCGACGGCCGGACCGTTGTCGCACCGATGCCCGCGGAATGAACACGTGGCGTGCATGCGCCGCTGCATCGCCAGGGTCAGCAGGTCCAGGCTCCCGGCGGCACCCCTGGCAGCGCCCCGCCCCCCGCGCCCACGGCCGGCCTCCCGAGGCTCAGAGCGCGAGGCGGACGATCGGCCGGACCGGGCTGGCCTTGTTGGCGCGGCGGCGTTCCACGATCTTGAACCCGGCGCGCTTGAACATGCCGAGCGTGCCGTGGTAGACGCTCGCCGAGGCGATCCGTTCGCCCTTTGGCACGTCGACCGGGTACGCCTCGAGCGTCGTCGCGCCGAGCGCGCGGGCATAGTCGATGGCGGCGGCGAGGAGCTCGCCGGCCACGCCCTGACCGCGCGATAGCCGCCCGACGACGAAGCACACGATCGACCAGACCGGGACCTCGTCGACGGGGGCGAGGACCTTGGAATAGGCCAGTCGCTCGTAATCCTCGCGCGGACCGAGGCTCACCCAGCCCACGACGGTGCCCTCTTCGTACGCGACCAGTCCGGGCGCGTGGTGGCGCCTTCGCGCCGCCCTCTCGAGGAGCTCGCGGTTCTCGGCCACAGACGCGTTCGTCCAGTCGCGCCCGCGGACCCGGAAGTACGAGCACCAGCACCATTTCGGGTCGCCACCCTGGTCGAACAGGGTCCCGAGGTCGGAGATGCGTTTCGGCGTCAGCGGCACGATCTCGAGGGTCACGTCCCCGATGGTAGGCGACCGATGACGCCGCGGATCGGCAGGTATCGGAGCGGCGTTTGACGCTCCAGGGGGTCGGCCGTACGCTGGCCGCCCCGAACGGGGAACCACCATTGGAGCGTTCGGAGATCCCCTTGGCCGACACCTCGCCAGCGCGGGGCCGGTGGGCCGTCCGGCACGTGCCACCGACGCCGCGTTCCATCGTGGAACTGCTGCGTGCCGGCACGCTCGATGCGGAGCTGGCGGCGACGCTGTGGGTCCTCATCGAGGGCCGCGTCCCGGTCATCGTGGCCGCGGAGGCCCGGCAGGTCGGCAAATCCACGCTCCTCGACGCCCTCCTCGACTTCCTGCCGCGGGGCAGCCGGACGGTCGAGCTCCAGGGCGCGACCGAGACCTTCGACTGGCTGCCGCAAGCCACCGAGCTGGGTTGGCGGCGGCCGCGCGGCGGAGACCAGCCGGCCCACACCCCGACCCCACCGATCCGCCCCGACGACACGGTGCTCGTCGTGCCCGAGTTCTCCGATCACCTCCCGTCGTACACCTGGGGCGAGGAGGCGCGCATCGCGATCCGGGCCGTGACCATCGGCTATGGCCTGGCCGCCACGATCCACGCCGACTCACTCGATGAGGTCTTCGACGCCCTTCGCCATCCGCCGGTGGAGCTCAGCGACGACGAGCTGTCGCGGCTCGGGATCGTGCTGATCCTGCGGTCCATCCGCGAGGGCGTTCGTCGGGTCATCGCCGCGCACTACGTGCGACCGACGTCGCGCGACGAGCACGGCCATGTCCAGCGACTCGGCCCCGCCGTCCTCGCGACGTGGGACCCGGATCAGGATCGGTTCGAGCACTTCGGCTGGGGCGTCACTCCCGAGCTTGCGCTGCGCGTCGGGCGCAAGGCCGGCGACTTCGAGCTCGAGGTCGATCGCCGTCGCGACTACCTCGCCGGCCTGGCTGAGGCCGGCATCGTCGCTGTCGACGCCGTGCGCGCCGCGATCGACGGCTACCGAAGCACGACCAGCGCCGCCGGCGCCACGCCCATCGCGAACTGAGGTCACCGCATGCCGACCCCCGCCCGTCCCGCCACCACCGCCGAACTGCGGGCCGCCGGCTGGCGCTCCCGGACCGTCAAGGAAGAGCTTCGGTCGAACCTGCTCGATCGCCTGGAGACCGGGGCCGAGGTGCTTCCGACGGTCGTCGGGTTCGAGGAGACAGTGCTGCCCGCGATCGAGAATGCGATCCTGGCGGGACACGACATCGTGTTCCTTGGCGAACGTGGCCAGGCGAAGACCCGGATGGCACGCCTGCTGGTCGGCCTCCTGGACGAGTGGATCCCGATCGTTCGCGGCGGTGAGCTCAACGACGACCCGTATGCGCCGGTCAGCCCGGCCGCCAAGGCCATCGTGGAACGCGACGGAGATGAGACCGCGGTCGACTGGCTCCCACGCGACCGTCGCTACGCCGAGAAGCTCGCGACGCCGGATATCACGATCGCCGATCTCATCGGGGAGGTGGACCCGATCAAGGTCGCGGAGGGCCGCTACCTCTCCGACGAGCTGACCCTCCACTACGGGCTGATCCCACGCGCGAACCGCGGCATCGTGGCGATCAACGAGCTGCCCGACCTGGCCGAGCGGATCCAGGTGGGGCTGCTCAACGTGCTGGAAGAACGCGACGTCCAGATCCGCGGGTTCACCGTCCGCCTGCCGCTGGACCTGTACGTGGTCGCCTCGGCGAACCCCGAGGACTACACGTCGCGTGGCCGGATCATCACCCCGCTCAAGGACCGCCTGGGTTCGCAGATCCGGACGCACTATCCACTCACGCTGGACGACGAGATGTCGATCGTCCGCCAGGAGAAGCACCGATTCGCCGTGGCCGAGGGCTCGCCGGTCGTGGTCGTGCCGCCATTCATGGAGGAGGCGGTCGCCGAGCTGACGCACCTCGCGCGCCGCTCCCCGGAGATCAGCCAGCGGTCGGGCGTGTCGGTCCGCGTCTCCGTGGCGAACATGGAGGTGCTCGAGGCGACGGCGCTGAAACGCGCGATCCGGCTCGGGGAGTCGTTGGCCGCACCCCGCGTCTCGGATCTGGGAGCGGTCGTCGCCTCGACCGTCGGCAAGGTGGAGCTCGAGTCCATCGGCGATGAGTCGCCCGAGGAGCGCATCGTCGAGCGGCTGATCACGAAGGCGCTGTACGCCACGTTCACCCGTCGGGTCACGCTCGACGACCTCGATCCGGTCGTCGACGCCTTCGAGGACGGCTTCACGGTCGAGACCGGCGAGCGCACGCCATCGCGCGAATATGTGGCCTGGGCGCGCGAAGTGCCGGGCCTGCGCGACGCCGTCCGCGATCTGGGCACGTTCGACGTGACGGACGGGGCCGAGGAGCCGGCCGTCGTCGCATCGGCGGTGGAGTTCCTGCTCGAGGGTCTCCACCTTGCCCGACGGATCAACAAGGAGCGCGTGCCAGGAGGGACGGTCTACCACCGGTGACCTCCTACACCCCGGATCCGCGCGATCTCGACGGGCGGGTTCCGCCGGCGCGAGCCCCGGGCGCGGCCGAGGACGACATCCTGGCCGCGCTCGCCCGGCGCGCCCGCTATTCGCGCTGGGACGGGAGCCAGCAGGTACCCGATCTCGGCGCCGACGAGATCCTCGATGAGCTCTCGAACGACGTCATGGCCGACGGCGATCTCGCCGAGGCACTGCGCCGGCTGATGGAGCGTGGCTGGCGCAGCGGCGACCCGACGCGGCCCGATCTGCCCGGCCTCCAGGACCTCATGGATCGACTGGCCCGTCGCCGCGAGGAGCTGCGCGAGCGGTTCGAGCTCGGGGATGTCCTCGGCGACATCCGGCGAGAGCTGGACGAGATCGTCGCGCAGGAGCGGGCCGGGGTCGAACGCCGGCTGGAGCGCTCGAGTGCGGCCCCGCCGGAGTCATCCGCCCCATCGCCCGCGACCGAGCCCGATGCGCCCGCGCCCGACGCCTCCGGCGACGAGACGGCCGATGGCCCCGCGGATGCCCCCGACCCCGACCTCCGGAAGCTGCTTCGCGACGTGGCCGCCAAGCGGCTCGATCAGCTGGACGCCCTGCCGCGCGACGTCGGCGGGCGGATCCGCGACCTGCGCGAATACGACTTCCTGGAGCCCGACGCTCGTGCCCGCTTCGACGAGCTCGTGGAGCGGCTCGGCAAGCAGGTCCTGGACCAGTTCGTCGGCGGGATGAGCGATGCCATCCGGTCCATGACGCCCGAGGACCTCGCCGCGAATCGCGAGATGGTCCGCGACCTCAACGAGCTCATCCGCGAGCGGATCGGTGGCGGCGACCCGGACGTGCGCGACTTCCTCGCCAAGCACGGCCGGTTCTTCCCGGGCGCCCAGAGCTTCGACGACATCATCGACCAGCTCGCGCAGCGGATGGCAGCGATGCAGTCGCTCATGCGCTCGATGAGCCCGGAGCAGCGCGCCGAGCTCGAGTCGATGATGGAGGCGCTCCTGCGCGACGACCGACTCCTGCTGGACCTCGCCGAGCTCGCCTCGAACCTGGACATGCTGATGCCGGGCGGGCTCGGCGACCGCGTGCGCTTCGATGGTGACGAGTCCCTCACGCTCGATGGAGCGCTCGCGCAGATCGCACGGCTTCAGGCGATGGAACGGCTGGAGGACGCGCTCACCGACGTCGAGGCTCCTGGCGACCTCGCCGACATCGATCGCGACCAGGTCCGGGAGCTCCTGGGTGACGATGCGGTCCGCGATCTCGACGTGCTCGATGACCTCGCGCGTCGGCTCGAGGAAGCTGGGTACCTGACCCGCGACGGGGAGCATCTCGAGCTCACCCCCCGCGGCAGCCGGAAGATCGGCCAGAAGGTGCTCGACGACCTGTTCGCCCGGCTGGAGCGCGATGCGTTCGGGGGCCATCGGCTGGATCGTGGTGGGCGAGGTGGCGAGCGCGAGGAGACCACGAAGCCGTTCGAGTTCGGCGACCCATTCCACCTGGACCTGCGGGGGACGCTCGGCAATGCGCTCGCTCGCGAGGAGAACGCGCCGGTTCGCCGTGGCGGCCGCGGAGTGCGTCTGACCGCCGCCGACTTCGAGGTCTACCGGACCGAGCAGCTGACCCGGACGGCGACCGTGCTCCTGGTGGATATGAGCCGCTCGATGCTCCTGCGCGGCTGCTTCCTGGCGGCCAAGAAGGTCGCGGTCGCGCTCGACACGCTGATCCGCACGCAGTACCCGCGTGACCACCTGACCGTGATCGGATTTGCGTATTACGCCCGCGAGATCCGGCCCGGCGCCCTCGCGGAGCTCTCGTGGCACGGCTACGAGTACGGCACGAACCTCCAGCACGGCCTGTTGCTGGCCCGCCGGATCCTCGCTCGGGAGGCATCGGCGAACAAGGAGATCGTGGTCATCACCGACGGCGAGCCGACCGCCCATTTCGAGGACGGCCAGGTCGAGTTCAGCTACCCGCCGACGCGACGGACGATCAGCGAGACCCTCCGCGAGGTGCAGCGCTGCACGAAGGAGGGCATCACGATCAACACGTTCATGCTCGAGCGGTCCCGCGCCCTGGCCGAGTTCGTGGCCCACATGACCAAGCTCAACCGTGGGCGGGCGTTCTACGCGACGCCGGAACGGCTCGGCGAGTACGTGCTCGTGGACTTCGTCGGACGGCGCTCCAAGCGGGTGTCCTAGGGGCTATCCTCGCTGGACGCCGGCCGACCGGCCGACCCGGGCGAGTGAGGGTGCCGTGGATCTGAGCTGGACGTTCCCGTTCTTGCTGTTCCTGCACGTGCTTGGCGCGGTCGTGGCATTCGGTCCGACATTCGCGTTCTCGTTCATCGGCGCCGCGGGTGGCGCGGAACCGCAACATGCGAACTTCGCGACGCGGGTGTCGCACACGATCTCGTCGAAGCTCGTGTACCCGATCGGTCTCACGCTGCCGATCACGGGGCTCGCGATGATGGCCGTTCGTGGGATCAATCCGTTCGAGCGCGCCTATTGGTGGCTCGCCGTGGCGATCGTCCTGTACCTCATCGCCTACGGCTATTCGTTCATCGTCCAGCGCAAGTACGTCGAGCGGGTCATCGAGCTCTCGTCGGCTCCACCCCCACCCGGGGCGACCGGTCCGCCACCGGAGCTGGTCGAGCTCGTCGGCAAGATCCAGCGCGGCGGCATGATGCTGGGCGTCCTGCTCGTGATCATCATCTTCCTCATGGTCGTGAAGCCGACGATCTGACCCGGCCGTGGCGTCGCCCGCGCGTGGCGTGGCCCACGACCTCAGGAACATGACAAAGGTGCAGGGGATGCACGTTAGGAGAACCTTGGTCATCTGAGCTCCCGCAGATCGATGGCTCCGAGCTGTCTTGCGGCCAGATCCCTGCACGGATCGCGCCGTCGGGTCTCGAGATCGTGTCTCCAACTGACCCGTACCCCCGACCGACCGCGCCGAGGGTGCAGGTGGTGCACATTTGGCAGGAAAGGCGTCCCGGCGGGGCGCATGGCCGGTCCGCGTTGACGAACTTCCATGTCGCGCTGCGGCGAGCGTCGATGGTCTGAGCGTCACTGAGTGACGATCTGGCAGGAAGCGCGTCGAATCGCCCGGCGGAGCCGATTAACAGCGCACTCGACGGAATGGCCAACGGCAGCACGCGGCGGGACCGCCCAACGGCGCGGCCGGCGGCACTGCCCGCCGGTCGCGCCGTACCATGACGGGGAACGCCTGCCAAGGAGACGCCCCGCCGATGTCCCACGTCGCGACCTCGACCGCCGACCTGCTTTCGACCATTCGCACCGCCGCGCACCTCGACGGCGACGTGCTCGTCATCGATGACGAGACGGCCTTCCGATCGACCGCGATCCGCGACCTGGCCTGGACCGCGGCATTCTCGACGGACGAAGCCACGACGGCCGCCGCCCAGTGGATCGTCTGGGAGGCGAGTCAGGCGCTCAGAGCGCACAGCGCGAGCATCCAGGACCTGTACACGGCTCGCAGCCGCGGTGAGGTGTCGGGCTTCACGGTGCCGGCGATCAACCTGCGCGCCCAGACGTTCGACATGGCGCGCACGGCGTTCGAGGCGGCCGCGAGCGCCGAGGTCGGTGCCGTGATCTTCGAGATCGCGCGCAGCGAGCAGACCTACACGTACCAGCGACCGATCGACTTCGCGACCTCGGTCCTGGCCGGGGCGATCGCGGCCGGCTGGCGCGCTCCGGTGTTCATCCAGGGCGACCACTACCAGTTCAACGCCAAGAAGTACGCCGCCGACCCCGAGGCGATGACCGAGGAGATCCGGCGGGCCTGCCGACTGGCGATCGACGCCGGCTATCGCAACATCGACATCGATTCCTCGACGCTCGTGGACCTCTCGAAGCCGACGGTAGACGAGCAGCAGCGTGAGAACTACACGCGTGCCGCCGAGCTGACCGCGCTCATCCGGACACTCGAGACCGACGGGGTCACCGTCAGCGTCGGTGGCGAGATCGGCGAGGTCGGGTCGCAGAATTCGAATGCCGAGGAGTTGCGCGCGTACCTCGATGGCTACCGGCGCGAGCTGGATGCGCGCATGCCAGGCGCGATCGGCGTCAGCAAGGTCAGCGTCCAGACCGGCACGAGCCACGGCGGCGTGCCACTCCCCGACGGCGGGGTCGCGGAGGTCAAGCTCGATTTCGACGTCCTGCGCGATCTCGGTGACATCGCCCGGCGCGAGTACGGGGCGTCCGGAGCCGTCCAGCACGGTGCGTCGACCCTGCCGGACGAGCTGTTCCACCAGTTCCCCGCGGTCGAGACTGCCGAGATCCATCTCGCGACCGGCTTCCAGAACACGCTCTACGACCACCCCGCGTTCCCGGACGACCTCCGTCGAGAGATCGAGGCCTGGTGCCCCGCGAACGCCGCTGACGAGCGCAAGCCCGATCAGACCGACGAGCAGTTCATCTACACCACGCGCAAGAAGGCGATCGGGCCGTTCAAGCGCGAGCTTTGGGATCTCGCGACCAAGGACGAGATCCTGGCCACCCAGCGCCGCAAGCTGTCGTTCCTGTTCACGGAGCTCGGGGTGAACGGCACGCGCGAGATGATCACCGCCTACATTCGACCGGTCGAAGTCCATCGACCGATCCCCGATGCGCTACGCGAGGCCGTCGCAGCCGGCTAACCCGCGCGCGGACGTCCACGAAGCGAACCACCGGACTGGAGGGCGTTCCATGACCGTCACCGGGAAGCCGGCCGCGACTGCCGATGCTCGGCGCGAAGATCTCGCCGGCCGACTCATGGCCGCCGCCCTGGGCGCGCTGGACATGCAGGCCGTGTATCTCGGCGATCGGCTCGGTCTTTACCGCTCGCTGGCCGAGGACGGCTCTGCGACGCCGGCCGCGCTGGCCGAGCGGGCCGGCATCCATCCCCGCTACGCACGCGAGTGGCTCGAGCACCAGGCGGTCGGGGCGATCCTCGACGTGGACGACACCGCCGCCGATCCCGAGGCGCGCCGCTACACGCTGCCGGTTGGCCATGCCGCGGTCCTCCTCGATCCGGAGAGCCCATGGCTCGTTGCCCCGCTCGCGCGGTTCGTCATGGGCAGCGCGCAGACGATGCCGGCGCTGCTCGAGGCGTATCGAACGGGCGAGGGCGTGGACTGGGCCGACTACGGCCCCGACGTGATCGAGGCGCAGGAGGCCCTGAATCGGCCGCAATTCGCGAACTACGTCGGCGACTGGATCGCCGCGCTGCCGGATATCGCGGCGAAGCTGCGTGACGGCGATGGCCGGATCGCCGATGTGGCTTGCGGGACCGGCTGGTCGTCCATCTCGATCGCGCGGGCATTCCCCGGGATCAAGGTGGACGGGATCGATATCGACGCGGACTCCATCGAGCGCGCCCGGATGCACGCCGGGCGCGAAGGCATCGATGACCTCGTCTCATTCCTGTACGCCGATGCCGCCGATGCCGAGGGTGAGGGTCGCTACGACCTGGTCACGATCTTCGAGGCGGTGCACGACATGGCGCAGCCGGCGAAGGTCCTCGCGGCCGCCCGCAAGCTGCTGAAGCCGGGCGGCGCCGTCCTGATCGCCGACGAGCGCGTGGCAGAGGTCTTCACGGCCCCTGGCGACGAGACCGAACGGCTCTTCTTCGGCTATAGCGTGGTCGCGTGCCTGGCCAACGGTCTCGCCGATCAGCCGTCCGTCGGAACGGGCACGGTCCTGCGGCCCGCCGCGTTGGAATCGATCGCGCGTGAGGCTGGGTTCAGTGGCTTCACGATCCTGCCGGTCGAGCACGACGCGTTCCGCTTGTACCGCCTCGACCCGTAGCCGCGGCCTGGTCGCGTCGGCTCGCCCAGGTGGCCCGCGGGCGGCGAAAACTCGTCGTTGACGGGCCGCTTCGTGGTGCTATCCTCTCGCAGTTCCGCCCCGCTTGAGGGAGCGCAGGGCGGGCATTCCCGGCGTCCTTGCGTCAACTCCCACAGTCAGTCCCCGCGCCCGTAGCGCGGCGGCACGAGGAGGAGATCGTGGCGGGATCGGTCAATCCGCAGGACGTCGCCGACCGCGACGATGCCCACTTGCGCTCGCTCGGGATCAAGCCCGAGCTCCAGCGTTCCCTTGGTTTCTTGTCCAACTTCGCGGTCGCGTTCAGCTACATCAGCGTCGCGACTGGCACGTTCACGCTCATCGCCCTGGGGTGGGGCGTCGGCGGCCCCGCGTTCTTCTGGTCCTGGCCGATCATCATCCTGGGCCAGACATTCGTCGCCCTGAACTTCTCCGAGCTGGCGAGCCACTTCCCGGTCGCCGGGTCGATCTACCAGTGGTCGAAACGCCTCGCCAACCGGACGCTCGGCTGGTTCACTGGATGGTTCTACTTCTGGGCCGGGGTGGTCACCGTGACCGCCGTCGCCGGGACCGTCCCGCTGGTCCTTTCGAGCATCTTCGGGATCGACCTGAAGGCGGCATCCCCCATCCCGTTCTTCAACAACCTCGTGTTCTACGCGCTCCTGACGCTCCTCGTGACGACGTTCATCAACGGGGCCGGCGCGCGTCTCCTGTCGATCATCAACAACATCGGCGTCGCGGCTGAGATCCTCGGCATGCTGGTCTTCGCGCTGATCCTGCTGCTGTTCTTCCGGGTCCAGGACCTGTCTGTCCTGACCACGACAGCGGGGATCGAGACGCCCGAAACGGGTGGTTACCTGCCGGTCTTCGCGATCGCCATGTTCATGAGCCTGTTCGTGGTCTACGGGTTCGACACCGCCGGAACCTTCGGCGAGGAGACGATCGATGCCAGCCGTCAGGCGCCCCGCGGGATCCTTTCCGCGATCTGGCTGTCCGGCATCGTCGGTGCGGTCTTCCTCCTCGCGATCATCCTGGCGACGCCGGACATGACGGCCGCCCTCACGGATCCATCGCCGATCTCGACGGCCGTCAAGGCGGCGCTCGGCGACACCTTCGGTTCCCTCTACCTGTTCGTCATCCTCGTCGCGGTCTTCGTGTGCACGCTGGCGATCCAGGGGGCCACCGTGCGACTGATGTTCTCGATGGGCCGCGACCGGCGCATGCCGCTCGGCTCCTTGTGGGGCACCGTCAATCCGACGTTCAAGACTCCGACCAACGCGGCCGTGGCTGTCGGAGTGCTGTCCGCCATCCCGTTCCTCATCACCGACAGCCCGGGGCTCATCGCGACCGGCGCGACGGGTCTGATCTACCTGTCGTACTTCATGTGCAACCTCGGCGTGCTGTTCGCGCGGCTCCGTGGATGGCCGCGCGAGGGGGCATGGTTCAAGCTCGGCGGATGGGGTCTCATCATCAACATCCTGGCCCTCGTCTGGGGTGGATTGATGATCATCAACTTCGCGCTGTGGAGCGACCCGGCCGTCTTCGGCAACTTCGGGAGCGACCTACGTGACCTGACGAATCCGTCACTCACCGCCATCACCTCGGGTGGCCAGCCGATCTCGTGGCTGCCCGATATCCCGTTCTTCGAAGGCACCGTGCTGCTCATCCTGATCGCCGGCATCGTGTACTACGCCGTGGTGGCCCGAGGCCGCGAGGATCGCGTCGAGGTCGACCCCGCCACCGGCGAGGCCGTGATCGGCTGACCACGAAGTTCTCGGGAGGAGGCGATGCGGCGCGGCGAGCGATCGTCGCGCCGCATCTCGTCCCGCCTCGGATAGGGTGGGCGCGATGACGGACGACGAGGTGCTGGTCGGCGAGCTGCGCGACGAGCTCGTCGCCGCGATGCAGCGGGTGCCGGAGCTGGCCGGGCGTGAGCTCGTCCTGACGACCCTCAGCGGCGGCATCACGAACCGCAACTTCCTCGTCACCATCCCCGGTGATGACGATCGCTACGTCATCCGTCTTGCCGGCAACGACACCCACCTGCTCGGCATCAGCCGCGAGGTGGAGCACGCGGCGACCGTCGCGGCCGCCGGGGTCGGCGTCGGACCGGAGGTCACGGCATTCATCCGGCCGGAGGGCTACCTCGTGACGCGCTTCATCGACGGATCACCGGTGAGTGACGCGGCGGTCCACCAGCGAGAGACCCTGGCGCGGGTTGCCCAGTCGCTTCGGCGCATCCACGACGGGCCGCCGATCCCCGGGCTGTTCGTGCCGCTGCGGATCGTCGAGGCGTACCGGGCGCTGGCTGCCGGGCGCGGCGTCCGCATCCCACCCGAGTACGACGTCTCGTCGCTCATCGGCCGGCGGATCGAGGCGGCCTGCCTCGCCAACCCGGTCGAGCTGCGGCCGTGCCACAACGACCTCCTGAACGCCAACTTCATCGACGACGGCGAGCGCATCCGGATCGTCGATTGGGAGTACGCCGGGATGGGTGACCCGTTCTTCGATCTCGGCAACTTCAGCATCAACCACGAGCTGACGCCCGATGAGGATGCGTACCTGCTGGCGGAGTACGGCGAGATCGGCCGCGTCGACCACCTGGCGCGCCTCACGCTGATGCGCGTGGTGTCGGATTTTCGCGAGGCGATGTGGGCCGTGCTCCAACAGGGGATCAGCACGCTCGATGTCGATTTCGTCGCATACGCGGGCGAGCATTTCGATCGTCTGCGCTCGAATGCCTCGACCCCGCGGTTCGAGCACGCCCTCGAGGACGTCGCCGGCTGACATTCAGCCTGCAGGCGCCTACCCGGTCGAGGACGAGACCGGTGTCAGTGGCAGGGCGTCGTCCCGCGGTCCCGGAAGTCGGACCCCGCCGCGATGAAGGCCCACTCGTAGGAGTCGCCGCGCAGGGTCAGGGCGAGCACCCCGTGGCCGATGGTCGCCCGCAACTCACTATTGGGCGCCACGCGGGCGAAGTCGCGCAGCGGCGCCCCGCCCGTGCCGACGACGAACTGGCGGATGCCCCGGTTTCCATCGATTCGACCGTCGGGGTCCTGCGGAGCGAATCGCTCGTAATCGTGGTCGTGGCCGTTGACGACCACATCGACCCCGGCGGCGTACAGCGGCCGCCAAAAGGCGTCCATCGCCGGGGTGTCCCCATGCTCTCCCGAGGTGAATCGCGGAATGTGGAAGATCGCGAGCGTACATGCCGCCTGGTTGGCCGCGAGATCGGCCGCCAGCCAGGCACCCTGGGGCGATCCTGGGTCGCATCCGCCGACCTTCGCGCACATCGAATCCAGGACGACGACGTGCCAGCTCCCGAGGTCGTACGAATACCACGACGACCCGCCCGGGCCCTTGGCCGCGTCCCCGAAATAGCCGAAATACCCAGCCAGCCCCGTCGTCTCCCAGTCGTGGTTCCCGGGAGCCGGGCGGGTTCGGGCGCGATGGCGACCCCAGCTGGTGTCATAGCAATCGCGGAACTGATCGGCCGTGCCGCTCTCGTAGGCGTTGTCGCCCGCTGTGAACACGGTGCCCGCGATCCCGTCGAGCAGCGCCGCGGTCGCCTCATCGTCGTCCGAACCGCACCGTCCGATGTCGCCGGCGCCGACCAGCACGGGATCGCCGGTCGGGGAAGCGAGTGGCGGGTCGCTCGGCGTGTTCGTCTCGACACCGGGCGTACTGGATGGACCGGGTGCCTGGCTGGTGCTGGCTACTGGCGTGGGGCTGGCCGACGCGATCGCCCCGGCGACGCTGGAGATGGGTCCGGGCGACCCCGTCCCACGATCGACGAGTCGCGTCGCGCCCAGGAGCAACAGCAGCGTGGCTACGAACACGAGTGCCACCAGCGCGACCTGATCGACCGCGACGCCGATACGTCCGGGCGGCATCTGCCCTGGCCGAACCGGAATCGGGTCGGCGGTCGGATCCGCCGTCGGACTCGGCGCGTTCTGGTCGTCGTTCGGTTCGTCGGACATGCGCGCGCCAGCCTAGACGATGGCGGTCCATGACGGCGTGGCGCGCCTCGAAGCACGCCGTCGAGTAGGCTGCCGGGCATGCCCATCATCGGTGACGTACTCGCCGAGCGTTACCGGATCGAGGCGCCGATCGGCGTCGGCGGGATGGCCTCGGTCTATCGAGCTACCGATCTCCGACTCGAGCGCGAGGTCGCGGTCAAGGTCCTCCTGCCGAACCTGGCCGCGGATCCCATCCTGGCCCAGCGCTTCGAGCGCGAGGCCCTGGCGCTTGCCGCCACGTCCCACCCGAGCGTCGTGAAGGTTTTCGACGTGGAGGCGGGAGACCCCACCACCGGCCGCGAGCCGTTCTACGTCATGGAGCTGTGTGACGGAGGGTCGCTCGCGGACCGACTGCGCACCCGCGGCCGCCTCGAGCCGGATGAGGTCGTCGACGTCATCGGCGCGGTCGCGGCCGGGCTCGCGGACCTGCACGCTCGAGGGTTCGTCCATCGCGACGTCAAGCCGCACAACATCCTGTTCGACCATGAGCGCGCCCAACTCGCGGACTTCGGGCTGGCGCGTTCCGAGCAAGCGTCGCATCTGACCTCGCTGACCGTGAGCGGGGCGACGGTCGGGACGCTTGCCTACATCGCCCCGGAGCTCCTGCGGGGAGACCCCGCCACGCCGGCGAGTGACGTCTACGCGCTCGGGGTCGTCGCGTTCCAGGGATTGACCGGACACCTTCCCAGGCCAGCCACGGCGGTAACGGAGCTCGTCCAATCGCACGGCGAGCCGGCACCAACCGTGTCGTCGACCGTCCCCGAGCTCGGCACGGCGTTCGACGCGCCGATCGCCGCCGCACTGACGGCCGACCCGATGGCGCGACCGGCGCCGGTGGAACTGGCCGAGGGATTGGCGGCGGCGCTGTCTGGCGCCAGCGGGCGCCCGGGTGCCGGACCCGCGATCGTCCCCGCCATGTCTGCGGCCGCCGACCCGAGCGACCCGAGCGAGGCAACGGTCACCGACATCCGCCCGGCGTGGCCGGCAGATGCGCCAGGTGTCACGCGTGCCGAGCGCCCAGGCCCACCGGTCGGCCTGCTCGCCGTCGGCGTCATCGGGCTCGCCCTGGTCGCGCTCCTGGGCCTGACATCGCTCCTGGGCGACCGCGGCGGGGCTGGCGCAGACCCGACGCCCACCGCGTCCGCGACCACCAGCGCGAGCCCGTCGGCCGTCGCGACGCCGTCGGCAACCCCCGCGCCGACACGGACCCCGGAACCGACACCGCCGCCCGATCCGGCGGCAGAAGCCTTCACCAGGCTCGACCGTGTCGACGCGGCGATCGAGGGCGTCGCGGCCGACGATGAGATCCGGAAGAAGGACGTCGACACGCTCCGGAAACGCGCGGGCGAGATCAGGAGGGCGCTCGAGGCAGGCAACTACGGCCAGGCGCGGGACCGGACCGCCCGGCTGAGCGGCGATATCGACAAGATCGACGACCGGGTCCAGGGCGGCGCGATGGAGGAGCTCAAAGCCGCCGTCTCGAACCTCGACGAGGCGATCCCCGCCAGTTGACGGCCAGTTCGTCGGTGAGTCGTTCCCTGGCCGTCCGCAACGAAGGCTGCGCATGAAAATGAGGCCGGACCGCCACTCGGCGGTCCGGCCTCAGGTTCAGGGAGTCGGGGGTGCTAGACGCCGCCCTCGGTTCCACAGATCTTTCGTGGCGACCAGTTGTCCATCACTCCGGGGATGCCGTTCAGGATTGCCCCGTAATTGCTGTCGGACATATGGTCGGACACGTTCATCTGCCAATGCAGGTGAGGGCCCGTCACCTGACCGGAGGATCCGGAGTATCCGATCAACTGGTTCTTGTTGACCCACTGGGTGACGCCGTCCGTGCGGATCAGCACGGAGCTCAGGTGGGCGAGTACCGACGTCAAGGAGCCACCGGTCTCGGTGTGCTTGATATTGATCATGTTGCCGCCGCCCGTGTTCCACTGATACCAGGCGTAACCGGCCTTGGGCGCATAGATCGGCGTTCCGGTCGGGACGACGACATCGATCGCGTAGTACTGACCGCTTGCCCAGGTGTGGCCGCCCTGGCCATACCATGAACTCACCCCACGACACGGATTTGTCACTGGCGTGGTGTACGTGGCCTCGTTCCAGGTCACCGTGTGAGCTGATACGGGAGCGGCCACGAGGACGGTCGCCAGGATCACGCCGAAGGCGAGACTGCCGAGTTGACGCAGTCGCGTCGCCGTTGCTCGTCGGGGCATGCGCTCCGTCGCATGTTCGATCTGTGTGGTCATCGAGAACCACCCTTCCTTTGGTCCGCGCCGAAAGGCTCGTGTCCAGAAATCGGGCGCCATTTGTTGCGCTCACCAGGTCCGAATTTCCCCGGCTTCTGGTCGAAGTTCCTACGAAGCGAATGATGCAAAGCGTATGGTACGGTACGCAGTATGTCAACCGAACGGCTGTCCCCCACGTCGTATCTCGTCCTGGGCCTCCTTGCCAGAGAGGGACCCTCAACGCCCTATGATCTGGAGCAGCACGTCCGGGCCACCCTTGGAAACTTTTGGTCCTTCCCACACACGCTGCTCTACAGCGAACCGCCCCGACTGGCGGCGATGGGATTGGCCACGGAGACCCGCGAAGAATTGGGCCGCCGCCGGCGTCTCTTTGCCATCACCCCCGCCGGGAGTGCGGCGCTGAGCTCGTGGCTCGAACGGCCGTCTGGCGCGACCACCGAGCTTCGCGACCTGGGTCTACTGCAGCTCTTCTTCGCAGACCTTGCTCCGGTGGACGCTCGCGTGCGCGTCGCCGAGCAACAGCTGGCGCTCCATCAGGCGAAGCTGGCGGCGTACGAGGAGGACGAACGTCTCGAGCGCCAGCCTGGTAGGTCCGGCGAGCGGACGATCGAACACTGGCGAGGCCAGACGTTGCGGATGGGGCTGCTCTACGAACGGGCGGCCGTGGAGTTCTGGACAGGGGTCGTCGTGAACGCGCGGGCCATCGATCAGGACTGAGTGGTCCGCACTGGGTCCACGACCGGGTCCGACGCACGAACGTCCGCCCCGCTAGGCTGTCGATGGGTCGGATGCCCGTGTCCGTCGCTCGGATCCCATCGGTGTCGCTCAGGAAGGGGAGACGCACGCAGCGATGCAGCACGCCCGGGCGGTGATCATCGGCGGTGGGGTGGGCGGCACCTCGATCGCGTATCACCTTGCCGAGCTCGGCTGGCGCGACATCGTGCTCGTGGAGCGGGCGGAGCTGACAAGCGGCTCGACGTTCCATTCGGCCGGCCTCGTCGGGCAGCTTCGCGGCTCGGCCACGCTGACCCGGATGATGATGTACGGCACGGAGCTGTACCGCCGGCTCGCGGCCGAGACGGGCGTGGATCCCTCATGGCACGACGTCGGGTCCATTCGTTTGGCGTCCAGCCCCGAGCGCCTCGAGGAGCTGCGCCGGCAGGCGGGTTGGGCCAAGACCTTCGGGCTTCCAGTCGATCTCATCGGCCCCGAGGAGGCCAGGTCGCTGTTCCCGTTGATGTCGACTGACGGCGTGCTGGGCGCCGTCCATCTCCCGACCGACGGTTGGCTGGACCCGAGCGGCCTCGCCCAGGGGCTCGCAGCGGGCGCCCGCCAGCGCGGAGCCACGATCCGGCCGCACACCAGGGTCGTCGCCATCGGGGCCGAACGTGGCCGGATCACGGGCGTCACGGTCGAGCATCGGGGCGAGCGGGAGGAGATCCGGGCCGAGGTCGTCGTCAACGCCGGCGGCATCTTCGCGCCCGACATCGGTCGGATGGTCGGCGTGACCGTGCCCCTGATCCCGATCGCACACCAGTACCTGTTCACCGAAGCGATCGACGGGGTCCATCCCGGCCTGCCCCAGCTCCGCGACCCGGACAACCTCGTCTATTTCCGCGAAGAGGTCGGGGGCTTGTGCATGGGTGGCTACGAGCGAGATCCGGCGCCCTGGGGACTTGACGGGATCCCAGCGGACTTCAACGGCAAGCTCCTCGCCCCGGACATGCCGCGCTTCGAGTCCATCATGGATGGGGCGATCCGGCGCGTCCCAGCGATGGCGGATGCGCGGGTCAGCCGCGTGATCAACGGACCCGAGGCCTTCACCCCGGACAACGAGTTCATCCTCGGTGAGTCGGATGTGCGGGGCTTCTGGGTGGCCGCCGGCTTCTCGGCCCACGGCATCGCCGGCGCGGGTGGCATCGGGCGGCAGATGGCGACCTGGATCGTCGAAGGGGAACCCGAGCTGGACCTCTGGAAGATGGACATCCGGCGATTCGGGTCCGCGTATCGGTCGGGGGCGTACACCCTGGCCCGATCGATCGAGAACTACGCGACCTACTACGACATCCACTACCCCAACGAGGAGCGAACGGCCGGGCGTCCCCTGCGGACGTCGCCGACGTTCGAGGTCCTGGAGGGCCTCGGGGCCGTCTTTGGGGAGAAGTCCGGTTGGGAGCGCCCCAACTGGTTCGAGCCCAACGCCGACGACCCGCGCCTTGGTGGGCGCGACACGCTGGAGCGCCTGCGACCCGCGGGGCTGGGCGGGACGACATTGGTCGCCCGCGATCGCAGCGGAAGCCCTCGCCACGCGCCGAGCCGCCGCGCTGTTCGATGAAACGTCGTTTGCGAAACTCGAGGTCGTGGGGCCGGGTGCCTGCGCCTTCCTCCAGGGTGTGGCCGGGAACGATGTCGATCGTGCGATCGGCTCGATGGTGTACACCCAACTGCTCGATCGGCGTGGCGGGATCCAGGCCGACCTGACCGTCACGCGCCTGGGCCCAGAGCGGTTCCTGCTGGTCACGGGCACCGCCTACGGCAACCACGACGCCGCGTGGCTGCGCAGCAATCTGCCGGACGATGGTTCCGCTGAGGTCCGCGACATCACCTCGGCCCGGGTGTGCTTCGGGCTGTGGGGACCGCGGGCGCGCGACATCCTCTCGGCGGTCACGCGCGACGACGTCTCGAACGCCGGCTTCCCGTACCTCACCGCGCGCGAGATCACCGTGGGTTTCGTGCCGGTGCTCGCCGTGCGGGTCACGTACGTCGGCGAGCTCGGGTGGGAGCTGTACGCGCCGACCGAATACGGCCGCGTCCTGTGGGCCAGCCTCTGGGAGGCGGGTCACGACCATGGCCTGGTCGCGGGCGGCTACCGGGCGATCGAGGCACTTCGGCTCGAGAAGGGTTACCGGGTCTGGTCGTCCGACATCACGCCTGACGAGACCCCGTTCGACGCCGGGCTCGGGTTCGCGGTGGCGCTCGACAAATCGGTCCCGGCCATGGCCCACGATGCACTGGTCGCAGCCAAGGCGGTGGGTCCCGCTAAACGCCTCCGATGCCTGGTCCTCGACCACCCGCTCGCCGTCGCCCTTGGCAACGAACCGGTCCGCGTGGAGGGCGAGGTCGTCGGTCGGGTGACGAGCGGCGGGTACGGCTTCACGGTCGAGCGCTCGATCGCGTACGCGTACCTTCCGCCGGACCGCGGCGTCGGGACGCGCGGGGAGATCGAGCTCTTCGGCGAGTGGGTGGGCTTCGAGGTCGTCCGCGAGCCCCTGTACGACCCGACGAACGAGAGGATCCGTGCATGACTGACCAGCACGTGGCGCCCGGCGAGGGCGTCTTCGGACCCGCGTGGTCCGCTTCGCTCCGGCGTGGCACGGATGCCGAGCTCCGCGGCTGGCTCGAGGTCGCGATCGCCGCGTGCGACGAGGCCGACGACATCGCCCGGCAGCATTTCCGCCGGGACCTGCAGATCACGACCAAGCCCGACCACACGTTCGTTACCCAGGCGGACACCGCGATCGAGGCCCGCATCCGCGAGCGTCTGGCCGACGCGTTCCCTGACCACGGCCTCGTCGGCGAGGAATACGGCACCGAGGCGGGCGATGCGTCCGTGCGCTGGTACATCGACCCGATCGACGGCACACACAACTACATCCGTGGGGTGCCGTTGTTCGGGACGCTCCTCGCCGTGGAGCGTGATGGGGACCTCCAGGCTGCCGTGATGTCGGCGCCAGCCCTCGACGAGCGCTGGTGGGCGCACCGCGGCGGCGGAGCATGGGCGCGGAACCGGGGGGTGGCCGCACGCCGGATCGCCGTCTCGGGTGTCGCCGACCTTGCCGACGCGCAGATCCTCTACGGCTCGGGGCGAGACATCGTCGGGTCCGGACTCGCGCCGGGCTTCGATGACCTGCTCCGCGACGTCTGGCGGGAACGGGGCTTCGGCGACTTCTGGGGGTACGCGCTGCTCGCCGAGGGCGCCGCCGAGGGGGTGGTCGAGGTCGGCCTGTCGTCCTGGGATGCGGCCGCACCGACGGTGATCATCGAGGAGGCCGGCGGTCGCGCCACCGACTTCGAGGGTCGCCGCGCGATCGATTCGGGCACGTTCCTGGCGTCGAACGGCCGGCTGCACGGCGCCATCCTGGAGCGACTTCGTCCGGGGGCGTTGTCTGCGGTGCCTACCTCGGACTGAGGAGGTCGAGCGAACTGGCTGGCGCTGAGCGTGGCGACGACTCGGTCACTCGGGCATTGCCAGTCGCGCCTTCCTGGCGCCGGCCGCCTCTTCCAGCGCGATCCGGCGGTCGCGCGCCTCTCGACGACCGGTGAGGATCGTGTTCAACGCCACGAGCCCGACGGCCACCACGAACACCATCGTGCCGATCACGTGGATCTGTGGCGGCAGGTTGTTGCGGATGCTGGCCCAGACCCAGACCGGGAAGGTCTGCTCGGTCCCTGACGTGAACTGCGTGATGATGAAGTCGTCGATCGACAGCGAGAATGCGAGCAATCCGGCGGCCAGGATGCCCGGCAGGATCAGCGGGAACGTCACTTTCCAGAAGGTCGTCCACCCGTTCGCCCCGAGGTCCATCGCCGCTTCCTCGAGGTGCCGCGGAAACCCCTGCATCCGGGCACGCACGGTGACGACCACGTAGCTGATGTTGAACATGATGTGGGCGATCAGGATCGTCTGGATCCCGAGCGGGAACAACGCGCCGCCGGTCAACGTCCGCCAGGGCTCGGTGGCCGTGCCCACGAACATCGTCAGCAGGCTCGCTCCGAGCACGATCTCCGGGGTCGCCATCGGGATGAACACGAAGAGGTTCGTGGCCGATCGTCCGCGGAACTGATACCGCGTCAGCGACAGCCCGATGAGCGTTCCGAGTGCCGTTGCCACGATCGTCGAGATGAAGGCGACGACGAGGCTCGTCGTCAGCGCGTCGCCCAGCCGTGGTCGGCCGAACGGGTTCCCCCAGGCCGCGAGGGAGAATTCGCCCCACACGAAGTTGAACCGGCCGGGCGGGTCGTTGAACGAGAACGCGATCATGACCAGGATCGGGATGAGCAGGTAGAAGATCGCCGCGCCCGTGAAAAGCGGCACCCCCCAGCGCTCGAACGCGCGCAGGACTCCGCCGCCTCGGCCAGGGGTCCGACGCGCCGCGACGGTCAGGCCCGGGGCGACGTCCGGTGTCGCGCTCACGATCGTCCTCCGGTCAGCTCTTCGGTGCCGAGGACGCGGGCGTAGATGAAGATGGCGAGGAGGATCCCGGCCATCAGGATGAACGAGAGGGCGGCCGCCGTCGGATAGTCGTTCTGCTGCAGGAACCGGTTCTGGATGACGTTCCCGATCATCTGTGACTTCGGGTTGCCGAGCAGCTCGACGTTCACGAAGTCGCCGATCGCCGGGATGAACACGAGGATCGAGCCAGCGAACACCCCCGGCACGCTGAGCGGCCAGGTCACCCGCACGAACGATTCGGAGATGAGGAACGCCCCGATCAGGCCGCCGACCACCGCCCCGGCGGCGACCGCCGCGGCGAACCCGACGACCCCGCCCTCCTCGAACGAGGCATGACCGAGACCCATCAGGACGAAGGCGACCAGGGAACCTCCGGCGATCGACCCCGCGATCGCCCCGCCGCGCCGCCATGGCCCCGCGTACAGATCGCGCGCAGCCTCGATCAGGCGTTTGTCGATCTTCTCGAGCGCGACGTAGAGCGGGAGCACCATGAACGGCAGGAACTGGTAGATCAGCCCTGCGACGACGGCCAGCGGCGTCCCGATGACGCTGAAGTTCTGCGGGACCACGCCGAGCGTGTCACGGACCACCGCCGAGGAACGGCCCCTGGTCCCCGAGCAGGATCCGCCAGGAGATGGTCCGGATCAGGAAGCTCGTGAAGAACGGCGCGATGACAAGGAACAGCAGCAGGGTCTTGTATCGGCCGCCACGGAACGCGATCCCGTACGCCATCGGATAGCCGATGAGGAAGCAGACCAGTGTCGCCATGCCGCCGTACACGAGCGAATTCCGGAAGTTGTCGGGGAAGCGCCCGAACGCCCCGAAGTAGTTATCGAAGTCCCAGGCGAACGTCCAGCCCTGGCTGATGCTCCCGGTCGAGAGGGACATCAGGACCATCTGGAGGTTGGGCAGGACGAAAAAGGCGGCGAGCCACAGCAGGCCCGGCGCCATCAACAGGTACGGCAGGAGCCAGCGGTGCCGGGTCAAGCGGAACCCCTGCGCACCATCTGGCTCCCGTCAGCCCGGGCTAGACGCCCGTCAGATCGGCGAAGAGCTCGTTGACCTTGGCCTCGTCGGCCTCGTTCCAGTTCGGCAGAGGGTGCTGCTTGGCGACGACGTCCGCAGGCGGGAACAGCAGCGGGTTGCTGCCGGCCTCCGGGTCGAGCTTCGTGATCGCTTCGGCGACACCCTTCACCGGGCTGAGGTAGTAGATCCAGTTCGCCAGCCGCGCGGCGTTGTCGACGTCGTAGACCCAATCCATCATCAGCTCGGCCGTGTACTTGTTTTCGGCGCCCTTGGGGATGAGCATGTTGTCGGTCCAGATGTTCGACCCCTCCTCGGGGTAGACGAACACGTCGTCGGGACCGGCCGACGACGCGAGGTCGCCGGACCACACGAGCGCCGCCCAGGTGTCGCCGCTCGCGAAGTCGGTCAGGTATTCATTGCCGGTAAATGCCTTGATGTGGCCGCTGTCGACCAGGGGCTTGAGGTAGTCGTGGACGACCTGCACGTCGTCGACGGTCATCGCTTCTGATGGGTTGGCCGACGCCTGACCCTGCGCCTGCAGGGCCATGTGGACCAGGGCCAGCGTGTCCCGGGTCTCGGTCAGGAGCGTGACCTTGCCGCTCAGCGCGGGATCGAACAGGTCCGCCACCTTCGTCAGCGGGGCGGGCACCGACTTGCTGTTGTACCCGACGCCCGTGCCACCCGACTGCCATGGGAAGTGGAACTTCATGTCCGGATCCCAGGGCAGGCCCTTGAGCTCGTCGCGAACGTTGGCGAGCGCAGTCGGCACATTCGCCGGGTTGATCTCCTCTGCCCAACCGGCTTCGACGACCTTGGCCGCCATCCAGTCGGTCAGCACGATGAGGTCCCAGCCCGTCGAGACGCCCGCCTCGAGCTGTGGCCGGATCGTGGCCATGAAGGACTCGTTGTCCTCGATCTGCGCGTTCGCGTAGTCCACTTCAACGTCGTACTCGGTCTGGAAATCGACGAGGGTCGGCGAGGTCAAACCGTCCTCTTCGACGTCGATGTAGGCATCCCAGTTCGCGAAATGCAAGGGGCCGGTCGGGGTCGAAGCCCCGCTGGGCGCGGGCGCTGGGCTGCCGGCGGCGCCTGACCCGGCTGGGGGCGGCGCGGACGCAGGTGCCCCGGATCCGCCAGTCGGCCCGCAGGCGGCCAGGAATGCGGCCGCGCCGGTCAACGTCGCGCCCTGGAGGAAACGACGTCGGGTGAGTTCTGCGATGGCCGGGTCGCGGTCCTGCGTCATCGGGTTCTGCTCCTCATCGGGGGTCCGGGTTCATGCCGGGGGGCTGCCATCGGCCGCCGGCGTGGGTTGATCCACGACGACGAAGCTGTGATCAGGTGACCAGGTCAGGAGGACCTCCTCGCCAGGGGCCCAAAGCTCGGCGCGGGTCGTGCGCTCGACATTCTGTTCGTAGACGGTCAAACGCGCCCCGCCACGAGCCTCGACCAGGTACTGGGTGCTCACGCCGAGATACGACGCGTCCCGAACGACGCCGGTCATCCGGTTGTGGCCATCGGGTGTCTCGTCCGCGGGCTCGCGAAGGCGGATCTTCTCGGGCCGGACGCCGACGCTGACGTCGGCGTGCGAGCCCACGAGTGCGCTGGGGGCACGGACGCTCGTGGTATCCGCCATCCGGACTGTGGCGTAGCGCCCATCGGTGCCTTCGACCGCTCCAGGGAGCAGATTGCTGATTCCAAGGAAGCCAGCGACGAACCTGGTCGATGGCCGCTCGTACAGGCTTTCCGGGTCGCCGAGCTGCTCGAGATGGCCCTGGTTCATGACGGCGATCCGATCCGACATCGTCATCGCCTCCTCCTGGTCGTGGGTCACGTAGATGAACGTGATCCCGACCTCCTGCTGGATGCGTTTGAGCTCGACCTGCATCTGCTTGCGCAACTTCAGATCGAGTGCTCCCAGGGGTTCGTCGAGAAGGAGCACGGCGGGCCGGTTGATGAGTGCTCGTGCGAGGGCGACGCGCTGCGCCTGGCCGCCGGAGATCTGGGTGGGCTTGCGGCGCTCGAAGCCGGGGAGCTCGACGAGCTCCAGCATCTCCGTGACGCGTCGCTTCACCTCGGCGTCCTTGACGCCCTTGCGACGCAGGCCGAAGGCGACGTTGTCGTAGATCGTGAGGTGCGGGAACAGCGCGTAGTTCTGGAAGACGGTGTTCACGTTGCGCTTGAAGGGCGGCAGCCAGGTTACGTCCTCGCCCTGCAGCTCGATGAGGCCCGCGGTGGGCTCCTCGAAGCCGCCGATCATGCGCAGGGTGGTGGTCTTGCCGCAGCCGGATGGCCCCAGCAGGCTGAAGAACTCGCCGTCCTGGATGTCGAGGGTCAGGTGATCGACCGCGACCATGTCGCCGAATCGCTTCACGACCTCCAGGAGCCTGACATCGACGGCGGGCACGTTCGTTCGCACTCCTGGGCGTGGGCTGGGGCGTCCACGCGGGGACGCGAGGTGCCCGTCCGCGCGTTCCTCCACGACACGGTCCGACTCGAGCACCCGGACATCGGATGCGGCCGAGGATATGGGCGCATCGCGCGGAGTGTCAAGGACGCGGGATGCGCGGATCACACGCCTTGGGTCGTGCGAGATTCGTGGCCGATGGCCGCCTACGCCTCGGGCTTCGCATCCGTCTCGCGGATTGAGTCGCCGCCGAAGCTCCAGGGCTTGAAGGTCGTCCAGGCGGGTCTCGGCTTCGACCAGCTCGTCGAATGACCGGCGCCGTCGATAACGAGGTCGGCGCTGCGTAGGTCGCCGGGACCCCACTGCCGGGCCACTTCCCGTGGGCGCGGTACGATATCGACGTTTCCTGTGTCAGAACGAGGTCCCGACCAAGGCATGACCGTCATCACCGAAGGGGCAGTCCTCGACGCGCTCCGCGCCGTCCAGGAACCGGAACTGGGTCGCGACATCGTGACCCTGGACATGGTCAAGTCGATCGTCATCGACGGCGACGCCGTTGCCTTCACGATCGAGCTCACGACCCCGGCCTGTCCGCTGAAGGACGAGATCGAGGGCAACACCCGATCGGTCCTCGCCGGGATCGGCGTCAGCGACGTCCAGATCACGTGGGGCGCGATGGTCCGACGGGCCTCGCCGCGCCAGGCCGAGCAACTCGTTCCCGGGGTGAAGAACATCATCGCCGTGGCGTCCGGCAAGGGTGGCGTCGGCAAGAGCACGGTCAGCGTCAATCTGGCCGTGGCCCTCGCGCAGGCGGGAGCCACGGTCGGCCTGCTCGACGGCGATATCACGGGCCCGAACATCCCGCTGATGATGGGTATCGAAGGCCAGCCGAAGGCCAGCGCCAACAACAAGATCACGCCGCTCGAGCGCTACGGCGTCAAGACGATCTCGATCCAGTTCTTCGTGCCGGAGGGCCAGCCCATCGTGTGGCGCGGGCCGCTCGTCGGTGGAGCCATCCAGCAGTTCCTGCGCGATGTCGAGTGGGGCGAGCTCGATTACCTCGTCATCGACCTGCCGCCCGGCACGTCTGACGCCCAGTTGACGCTTGCCCAGGCTGTCCCGATCAGCGGCGCGGTCCTCGTCACGACGCCCCAGGAGGTTTCGCTGAGCGACGTCACGAAGGCGCTCGCGATGTTCCAGCGGATGAGCGTGCCCGTGCTCGGCGTCGTCGAGAACATGACGGCGTTCGCCTGTCCGCATTGCGGCGAATTGACCGAGATCTTCGGTCGTGGCGGCGGGGAACGCTTCGCCGCCAAGCACGGGCTGGAGTACCTTGGCGGCGTGCCGCTCGATATCACCGTGCGCCAGGGTGGGGACGTCGGCGTGCCGGCCGTCGCCCAACGCGAGCCAGGGCCCGCAGCCCTTGCGCTGACCGCCGTCGCCCAGACGGTGGCTGCGCGCATGAGCGTGCGGGCCGCGACCGCCGCCGCCAGACCGCTCATCTCGATCTCCTGAGCCGCCGGGGCCCGAGCATGCGCTGTGCGTCGTGCGGGGCCCAGGGAGCAGAGCGTGCCCGCTTCTGCGATCGCTGTGGCAGCCCGTTCGACGCCGCGGTCACCACCGAATCGAGCCGCTCGCCCGCACGACCGCCCGAAGAGGCACACGGCGACCGACGCATCGTCACGGCGCTCTTCGCGGACCTCGTCGACTACGTCCGGATGATCGCCGAGCACGATCCCGAGGAAGTCCGGACCCGGGTCACGGTCGCGCTTGCCACGATGGGCGACGCGATCGAACGATTCGGCGGCACGCGCGAGAAATTCATCGGGGATGCGGTCTTCGCGGTGTTCGGCTGGCCGCGCGGTCACGATGATGACGCCGTGCGAGCGTCGCTCGCCGCGATGGCCATCCGCGCCGGGTTGCACGACGTCGCGGACGGTGGCGAGCCCATGGAGGTCCGTATCGGGATCGCCACGGGCGAGGTCGTCGCGAGCGGCTCGGCCTCCGGCGGCGATCTGGGCCTGATCGGCGAGGCGATCACCACCGCGGCTCGCATCCAGTCACTCGCGCGACCCGGCGAGATCCTGCTCGAGGGAGCGACGGTGGCCGCGGCGCGTGGCCGCCTCGCCACCGAAGAACGTGGTTCGGTCGTCCTGCGTGGCCAGTCGACGCCGGTGACCCTCCATGTCCTGCGGGGCGAGGCCGGGACGGGCGCCTGGATCCCGTTCCGCGCGGTCGCGCCGGGTCCGCTGGTCGGTCGGACCGAGGAGCTGGCCGTCCTGACGGATGCGATCGACCGGTGCCAGCAGACCGGGCACGGCGGCATCGTCGTCGTCGTCGGTGAGGCCGGCATGGGCAAGTCGCGCTTGCTGGCCGCCGCAGAAGCCCATGCCCGCGCTGCCGGCCTCGCGTGGACCTGGACGGAGAACGTCTCGTATGGGAAGGGCGAGCCGTACCGGTTCGGCCGATTGTTCGCGCAGACCGTCGCCGACGAGCACGGTGTCGACTCGGGCACCTTCGTTCGACGCCTGCTCTTCACCGACGACCTCGCGCCCGACGATGCCCGCCGCTTCGGGGGCGCGATCGCGGCGATCGCCCGGGACGCCTCGTTCACGGGCTGGGAAGAGGAGGCTCCGTACGCGCCCAGCGACCCGACCGAGGTTGCGAGCGCGCTCACGGATGTCGCGAGGCGCTACGTCGACCGGCTCCTCACCATCGCCGGGCCGCGTGCGGTCATCATCGACGACCTGCATTGGCTGGACCCGTCCAGTGTCACGCTCGCGGAGCTGCTGGTGGAGGCCACGGCCGACCGTCCGTTGATCGTGTTCGCGGGCACGCGACCCACCGCGCTCCCGGGTTGGGTCGACCGCCCCGACGTCCAGCGCATCGACCTGCGCGGCCTCGCCGAGCCGGAGACCGCCCGGCTCGCCACGTTGGTGGCCAGGGCCGCGGTGGACGCCGACGGCATCCGCAGCATCCATGAGCGGACGGCCGGCAATCCGCTCTTCATCGGGGAGACGGTGCGCGCGTTCCTGGAGGACGGGACGCTCGAGTGGCGTGATGGCCGGGTCGCGATGACCGACACCGGATCACCCCGCGTGCCGGTGACGCTGCGGGCCGTGCTGGGCGCCCGGATCGATGCCCTGGAGCCCTCCGGGCGGGAGGCGTTGGGCGTGGCCTCGATCATCGGGATCACGTTCGGCCAGGACCTGGTCGAGCAGCTGCTCAGCGACCCCCTGCCGCCCGGGACGTTGGACCGCCTGGCCGAATCGGCCCTGATCCGGCGGGCTGACGATGGGAAGTGGCGGTTCGCGCATGGACTCATCCGCGATGCCGCCTACGCGGGCTTGCTGGGGAGCCGGCGACGCACGCTCCACGCCCGCTTGGCCGACCACCTGGAGGGCCTTCCGCCACGGGCTGCGGCCCCGGGACAGATCGCCACGCATCGGGTGGCAGCGGGCGACGCGAACCGAGCCCTTCCGCTGCTGCGTGAGGCGGCCGAGTCGGCGCTGGCTTTGGGGGCGGCATCGGAGGCCGCGGCGTTCTGGCAGCAGGCCGGCGAGCTCAATGCGACCGCGGATCCCGCTGCCGCGGCGGCCGATCTCGCGCGCGCCGCGAAAGCGCTGACCGCGGCCTCGGCCGGGCCAGGCGGCGGCTAGGCGGGACTGGGCTCCGAGGCCGCGTCGGCGATGGCATCCGGGGCCGGCGAGCCGTTGACACCCGACCCGCTCCGAGCGGGACTCACAGTCAATGTCAGGCCGTCGACGGCAGGGCGTACCCACGACCCTGCGGCCGCGCACGTCGCCTCGAGCTCGGCCAGGCGATCGGGATTGAAGTGGACGAGCAGAGCGGAACGGACCCCGGCCGATCGGGCGAGCGCGATCGCCTCGTCGCCCGTCAGGTGGCCACGCTCGAGATCGTCGTCCTGCGCCGACCTGAGCGCGGTCTCCACGAGCAGAAGATCGGCGTCGCGGACGGCATCCTCCACGGCGCCCGACGGCCCGGTGTCACCCGTGTACGCCAGGCGAGCGCCGTCCGGCGCTTCGACGACCACGCCCCAGGCAGGGACGTAGTGCCGGCCGCGGAAGAAGCGCAATCGCAGGTCGCCCACCCGAAGTTCCATGGCAGGGTCGTATTCGACGGCGTCGAAGGCCGCATCGAAGAACCCGTCGCGCTCGCTCACCGCGACCGACAGGGCATCGAGACGAGCTCGACCGCCGGTCGGCAGATGGACGGGCAGCGGTTCGGGGGCGGGCTCGCCCCACGGATACAGGTAGCGAAGGCCGACGAGATCCAGGAAATGGTCCGCATGCATGTGGCCGATGACGATGGCCGTGAGCTCATGCGGATCGAGGAGCTTCTGGAGATTTCTGACGACCCCCTGTCCGACGTCGAGCAACAGGTTCGTGTCCTCCCATTGCACGAGGAACCCGGCGGCCGGGGTGGCCTCATGGGGCGCGGCTGAGCTGCAGCCGAGCACGGTCAGACGGAGGCGCGCGCCCGGGGAGTCAGTCATCACGGGAAATGCTAGGGCCGCCGCGCTCGGTTCGCATGTCGCCTACGTGACATCCGCCAAGATAGGATGCGGTCATGCTCAGCCCTCGGCCGGTCCTCGCGTCGCTCGCCGCGATCCCGTTCTTCGGCGGGCTGGAGCCAGAGGCCCTCGATCGGCTTGCTGCGAGCATGCGATCGCGTCGCTTCCGACGCGGCGAGGTCATCTTCCATGTCGGCGACCCGGGGGACGCCCTGTTCGTCATCGTCAGCGGTGAGGTCAAGATCTCCCTGCCGTCGGAGACCGGGGACGAGGCCATCCTGGCCACCCTTCGACCCGGCGACGTCTTCGGCGAGCTGGCCTTGCTGGACGGGGCACCGCGGTCGGCCAGCGCCACGGCCCTCACGCCGACCGAGACGGTCATCCTGCCGCGCGACCGGTTCCGGGAACTCATCGCCACGGAAGCGGGCGTCCGCGATGCCCTGTTGGCCTCGATCGCGGGCGAGCTCCGGCGCCTCACCACGCACGTCGAGGAGCTGCACTTCCTCGACATCACCGGGCGCCTCGCGGCCCAGCTGGTCAGGCTCGCGCAGGACGGCGGGCTGCCGCTCGGGGACGGCTCGCTTCGGCTTCGGACGAACCTGACCCAGGCGGATCTTGCGGCGATGGTCGGCTGCACGCGCCAGAGCGTGAACAAGCTCCTGGGCCAATTCACCGATGACGGGCTGATCCGGCTCGAGCGTGACGCCATCGTGGTCACCGACCTGGAGGGCCTGGGCGCGACCGCGCGCCGATGAGCGGCTGCCACGGGACGCCGCACGGGTGATCTGATCGCTCACTCCGCGCCGTCCCGCAGCATCGTGAACAGCACGCCGGCCGCGGTCAGGGCCGCGCGGGTGCGACCGTGACTCCCGCCCAGGAATGCGCGGCGCGTCTCGCGGTGCTCCGAATCAGCGGTCACGACCACCACGGTCACGGCCGTGTCGCCACCACGCTCGCGGGCGCGGACCGCCAACCCGACCTCAACTCCCGCCCGCATCCGGATCGCGTGGGCGAGTTCGGTCAGGGAGGACTCGGACTCACGTTCGATCGCCCCGTCGTCGGGGCGGGCCTCGGCGAGGCCGATCCAGTCGACGTCGCCAAGCAGGCTCATCAGCTGCCCGCCCGTGCCGATCTCGACGAGCCCAAGGCGCCAGCCCCGGTGCGCCAATCGCGCCCCGATCGCACCCGCCCAGGTCTGGTCGCCCTCGGCCCAGATGTTCGCCGAAAGCCGCTCCGTGACCGTTGCGGCGGCGTCCTCGACGAGAGCCTCCGCCGTCCTGGTCACACCCGTCGGATCGCGCTGGGTCAGAGCGCTGATCCGGACGTCGACCGCCTCGGCCCGAGCGTAGGTCGCGACCTCCGGGTTGGTGTTGCGAAGCATCGGCTCACCCAGGATCTCCGCGACCTGCGACTCGCCGATCCCCATCAAGCGAAATGTCCGCACCGCGACGTCCGCACCGAGCCCGTGGGTTCGCAGGCGGGGGAGGGCATGGTCGGCCCACATCGGTCGCATCTCGCGCGGCGGGCCGGGCAGGGCGATGGCGACCCGCCCGTCCCCCCCCGAAACGAACCAGCCCGGGGCCGTGCCGTTCGGGTTGGGCAGGGGCTCGCCTGAGGGGATCCGCCAGGCCTGCTTGAGATTGGCCTCTGGGAACGGGATGTTGCGGCGTGCCCACAGGTCGCGCAGCCAGCGCTCGAGGTCCGGGTCCACGACGGGGGTCTCACCCCACACTCGGGCGATCGCCTCGCGGGTGAGGTCGTCGGGTGTCGGTCCGAGGCCGCCGGTGCTGACGACGAGGTCGACGCGTCCCAACCCGGTGGCGAACGCGTCCGCGACCAGCTCGAGTCGATCGGGGAGGGCGGTGATCCGGCCGACGGTCACGCCTGCGTCGGTCAGGGAGCGAGCCAGCTCCGCGGCGTTGGTGTCGCGGGTCTCCCCGACCGTCAGCTCCGAGCCGATGCTGAGCAGCTCCGCAGTCAGGATGCGACGGATCGGCGGTGGCTCGGACATGCGCGCCAGCGTAACGGTCCTGCGAGGTGACCGGGGTCGACTCGTGGCCGTGCGTCATCCGAGCGCTGCTATCATCGCCGCCGGCCCCGGTCCCAGCCGGCGGTACTCCTCAAGCCCGCGATGGAGCAGGACCCTGGACGACCCTCGCCAGCCCGAGCACAAGCCCAAGCCGCCGGGGCTATTCGCCCAGCTGCGTTCCACCCGTGGATCCGCGGTGCGCCTCGCGACGGCCCACATCGACCTGGCGAAGGCCGAGGCGGCGGCGATCAAGAGCGAGATCGCCAAGGTCGTCGTTTTCGTCGCGATCGCGATCGCGGTCGGCCTCCTCGCCGTCATCCTCCTGTTCATCGGCTCATCGCTGTTCCTGGGAGAGTGGCTCCTGGGCTCGATGGGCTGGGGCGTCCTTCACGGGGTGCTGCTGCTCACGGCTATCGCGGTGGCCTGTGGCCTCGCCGTGGTCGGGATGAGCGGAGCGCGGATCGGCCGGGCATTCATCCTTGGCCTGCTGGTGGCCGTCGGTGTGTCCGTGCTGATGGCGCTGGCGCTTCCAAACCGGCTGTATACGGCCATCGGTGACGCCGCGCTGCCCGGGATCGAGGCTGGTGTCCGGCCGCTGGTCGTCGGGGCGGTCATCTGGGCGGTCATCGGGCTGATCGGCGGCCTCGTCGGGGCCCTGCGCGCGACCGACGGGGCCGGACGCGTCGGGGCGTTGCTCGGTGGCGTCGTCCTCGGCGCACTCGTCGGCGCCGTAACGGCCGTCAACACCGGACCACAGGTCGGGGCCGGCATCGGCATCGCCGTGGGCTACCTCACCTGGATCGGACTGATGGGCGCCGACATCGCCCGGACCGGTGTCGATCTCGACGTGCTCAAGGCCCGGTTCCTCCCGACCCACACGATCGAGACCAGCAAGGAGACCCTCACGTGGCTACAGAGCAAGATGCCGCCCGGGACCGGGTCCTAGCGGCTCGGGCCGAATTCGAGACGCAGCTCGAGCAGCTCGGGGCGTCTGGGCGCGCGGCCGTCGACATCCCGGCACGGGTCCGGGAGAGTCCGGCCAAGGCCGTCGGCGTCGTTGCGGCAGTCGGCTTCCTTGCGCTCAAGGGTCCGCAGCGCACCTTCAGGGCCGTTCGGCGAGCGATCTGGGGAGAGCCCGAGCCCATGCCCAAGCGCATGCTGCCGCCAGAGGTCGAGAAGACGCTGCGCAAGCTTGGTGACGACGGCGAGAAGGTTGGCGCGGCGCTGGAGCGCGACTTCGCCGACTACGCCAAGAAGGCGCACAAGGAACGAGAGGGCCTCAAGAGCATCCTGCTCCTGTCGGTGGCTCGACCCCTCCTCGGACGTACCGCGAAGGCGATCGGCGACGCCCTGTTCAGCCCGGATTCGGAAGGGGTCCCGGCGCGTCTGAACGAAGCCCGAGAACGGGCCGGGCAAGGGGTCGGGCGAGCACGGGACGGTGCCCAACGGGCCGGCGCTTCCGCCCAGGAACGGATCGCGCGCGTCCGCAGACAGGAACACGAGGACGGCAACCCCGCGAGCCCGGCCGACGAGACAGCCCCAACCGGCATCTGACGCCATGAGACCAGCCGCGGAGTCGCATCGGCGCCGCCCGCGGGGTGGTAGGCGAGGTCGGGGTCGAACCGACACGCTGCTCACGCAGCACCGGCTCCTAAAGCCGGCGCGTCTGCCATTCCGCCACTCGCCCGTCGCAGAGTGTAGCGGGCATACTCGGCACCCGGCCGCAGGGTCACGGTCCCGCAGGCCGCCCGAACCAGGTCACCGCCCTATACTTCCCGGCGATGCAGGTCACCCGTACCCCGGCCCCCAAGTCCACCGTCCAGCTCGAGATCGAGCTGCCCCCGGAGCGTCTCGAGCGAGCGCTGAACGACGCCGTACGAGCGCTTGCCCGGCGGACCCGTGTGCCCGGCTTCCGACCGGGCAAGGCACCACGCCCGGTCCTCGAGCGACATCTGGGGCCTGGTGTCGTGCTCGACGAGGCGGTCGATCACCTGATGCAGGACGCCTATCGCGAAGCGATCATCCAGGAGGCGATCCTGCCGTTGAGCAACGCCGACGTGGAGGTGGTCCAGGCCGAGGAGGGCAAGCCGCTCATCTTCAAGGCGACGGTCCCGGTCCGCCCCGAGGTGACCCTCGGGGACTATCGCAACTTCAACTTCGCGCCCGAGATCGACGTCATCGACGACGCCCGCGTCGACCAGGTCGTCGAGGAGCTGCGCGACCAGAACGCGACCCTCGCGCCGGTCGAGGACCGCGGCGCCCAGGACGGCGACTACGCGGTGATCTCGTTCATCGGCACCAAGGACGGCGAGCCGTTCGAGGGCGGTACGTCCGAGCGGATGCCGCTGATCATCGGCCAGGAGCGCCTCATCCCCGGGTTCGAAACGAACCTCATCGGCGTCAAGGTCGGCGAGACGACCGAGTTCGACATCACGTTCCCCGAGGACTACGGCGAGCCGGCGCTTGCCGGCCAAGTCGCCCATTTCAGCGTCGAGGTCAAGGAGCTTCGCGAGAAGATCCAGCCCGACCTCGACGAGGACTTCATCGCCAGCGTCGGGCAGTTCGGGTCGCTCGAAGAGATGCGGGGCGACATCCGCAAGCGGCTCGAGGAGAACGCGCTCGACCGCGCCCGGCATGGGTTCGCGGACCGGATCATCGAGTACGCGGTGGCCAACGCCACGGTCGAGCTGCCCGACGTGCTGATCGACCAGGAGGTCGAGGTCATGCACGATGAGTTCCGGGCCTCGCTCGCGCGCCAGGGCATCACAGAAGAGGCGTACTTCAAGGCCGTCGAGAAGACCAGCGAAGACATCCACGCCGAATTCCGCCCGAACGCCGAGAAGCGGGCCAAGACGCTGCTCGTGCTCTCGAAGGTCGCCGACGAGGAGAGCCTCGAGGTCACCGACGCGGACGTCGACGCCGAGGTCGCATTGGGCCGCGAGCGATACGCTGGCGACGAGCGGCTGACGGAGTACTTCGCCTCGGAACGGGGCCGGTCGTTCATCCGCAGCACGTTACGCCGGAGCCGGGTCATCGAACGGATCGTGGATGCGTGGCTGGCGGACCATCCGGAGCACCCGCCGATGCCGCACCTCGAGGACCAGGTGGGTGGCGCGGAGGGCACGGCCGGCCACGACCACGGAGCGCACGACCACGGCGCGCACGACCACGCGGCGCACGACCACGACCACGACCACGACCCGCGATGACCATGGGCAGGATGCCGAGTCATCCGATGCCGGGTCGACCGACGCCGAACCTGCCGCCACCGATCAACCCACAGACGTGCCGGCCAGGGCCGGCTGACACGGACCCACCCAGACACAAGAAAACGGTTCGCCCAGGAGATCCCGAATGCTCGTCCCCATGGTCATCGAAACCTCCAGCCGCGGAGAACGCGCCTACGACATCTACTCGCGGCTGCTGCGCGAACGCATCGTCTTCCTCGGCGATGCGATCGAGGACCACCTCGCCAATCTCGTCATCGCGCAGCTCCTGTTCCTCGACTCGGAGGACCCTGAGAAGGACATCAGCCTCTACATCAACTCGCCCGGTGGGGTCGTGAATTCGGGGCTCGCCATCTACGACACCATGCAGTACCTGCGGGCCCCGGTCAGCACGATCTGCATCGGCATGGCGGCGTCGATGGCGGCCGTGCTGCTGGCCGCCGGCCGCAAGGGCAAGCGCTACGCGCTGCCGAACGCGCGGGTCATGATCCACCAAGGCTCGGGTGGCTTCCGTGGCAATGCCCCGGACGCGCTGATCCAGATGAAGGAGTGGGAATTCCTCGTCGAGCGCAACAACGAGATCCTGTCGCGCCACACGGGCCAGCCCCTCGAGAAGGTCCGAAAGGATACGGACCGGGACTTCTTCATGTCTCCCGAAGCGGCCAAGGACTATGGCATCATCGACGCGGTGTACTCGGAGCAGTGGGATTCACTGACTGCGCAGCACCACGACGAGAAGGCTGCCGAAGAGGCTGCGGAAGAACCCGTGGAAGCTCCGGCACCCGAGACGAAGCGCTCGACGAAGGGCGAATAGACAGGCAAGGGAGCCAGGCCGGCACGTGACCTCCACCAGCAGCAGCAAGGGACCCAAGGTCCCCTACCGCTGTTCCTTCTGCGGCAAGAGCCAGGAACAGGTTCGCAAGCTCATCGCGGGGCAGGGCGTCTACATCTGCGATGAGTGCATCAACCTGTGCCAGGAGATCATCGAGGAGGAGATGCTCGAGACGCCGCGCCCCAAGCAGGCGGCTTCGAAGCTCCCCAACCCGCACCAGATCAAGGACGCGCTCGATTCGTACGTCATCAGCCAGGACCGGGCCAAGAAGGTCCTGTCGGTGGCCGTCTACAACCACTACAAGCGGGTGAATGCCGGCCACCAGGTCGATGACGTCGAGCTCCAGAAGTCGAACGTCCTGCTGGTCGGACCGACCGGTTCCGGCAAGACGCTGCTCGCGCAGACGCTGGCCAGGGTGTTGGACGTGCCCTTCTGTATCGCGGACGCCACGTCGCTGACGGAGGCAGGCTACGTCGGCGAGGACGTCGAGAACATCCTGCTGCGGCTGATCCAGGCGGCGGACTTCGATGTCGCCCGGGCCCAGCGCGGGATCATCTATATCGACGAGATCGACAAGATCGCGCGCAAGGCGGACAACCCGTCCATCACCCGCGACGTCTCCGGGGAGGGCGTGCAGCAGGCCCTGCTCAAGATCCTCGAGGGCACCGTCGCCAACGTCCCGCCGCAGGGCGGTCGCAAGCATCCGCACCAGGACTTCATCCAGATCGACACGACGAACGTGCTGTTCATCTGCGGCGGCGCCTTCGACGGCCTCGAGAAGATCGTCGAGGAGCGGGTGGGCAAGCGGGCCATCGGCTTCGGGTCGGAGACGCCGATGGGCGCGGTCGAGCGGGGCAAGGTGCTCGAGAAGCTCATGCCCGAGGACCTGCTCAAGTTCGGGCTCATCCCCGAGTTCATCGGGCGGTTGCCCGTGATGGTCACGCTCACGGCCCTGAGCGCCGAGGACCTCGTCCGGGTGCTCACCGAGCCGAAGAACGCCGTCACGCGGCAGTTCCAGAAGTTCCTCTCGCTCGACAAGGTCGAGCTGGCGTTCACACCTGGTGCGCTCAAGGCGGCCGCCGAGGTGGCCCTGGATCGCAAGACCGGGGCTCGAGCCCTGCGCTCGATCGTGGAGGAGTCGCTCCTCGAGGTGATGTACGACATCCCGGAGCGCACGGACATCCGCAAATGCATCATCACCGAGGAGACCATCCGCGAGGGCCGGCTCCCGCTGCTGCTCACCAAGACGGACGTCGACGACGGCGTCGATGAGACGAATTACGAGGAGTGGCTCGCCGAACGCGCCGAGAGCGCGTAGGGAAGGCAGGCGCCGACCGCGGTAGTTGCCGGGGACTCGGCTGAACCGAGGGGCGCTCGGGCACGTGCCCGAGCGCGGAGTCGTCCTCCACGAAACGCACGTGCGAGGCCGGGCCTCTCTACGACCCTACTTGGCCTTGATGCACGCCACGTGATCATTTCCAGCATATCTGTGGGCCGAAGGTGTCATCGCGCCGGAACCGACGGACCCGTACACGCAGGTACGCACATGCCGTGGCCTGCGATGCCCCGTTAGGCCTCGTTGTTCGGCTTGAATGAGGCTGCGCACCGCGGCTAACGGCCAGTGAAGTGCCAAGAATGAACATGGCACGATCATGCCCGGCGTCAGACGACCCCAGCGCGCGATCGATCTCCATCGCCGGAACCGCGATCTCCAGGCCCGCATCGGTTCCGAGATCAAGTCGATGCGCGAGCGTCGCGGCTGGACACGGATCGAATTGGCCATGCGAGCCGGCCTCGGCCGTATGGTCGAGAGTCGAATTCGAGCGGGGAATCGGAAACCCCGACCTCGATGCGCTGCAGCGGATCGCCCTTGCCCTCGATCGACCGCTTATCGTGTCGTTTGGCGGAAAGGACCCCTTGGAGGCGACGGCGGACGCCGGCCATCTCGCGATCCAGGAACTCGTCCTGCGGCTCGGGCGCCTGGCGGGCTACACGGGGACGTTCGAACTGCCGACACGCCCGGCGGAGCCGTGGCGCTCCGTGGATGTGGGCCTCGCTTCCGCGACGTTACGTCGGTTGATCCAGGTCGAATGCTGGAACACCATCGGGGATGTCGGATCGGCCGCACGATCCAGCGCCCGAAAGGGCGCGGAGCTCGAGGATCTCGCGATCGCGCGGTGGGGCAGCGACAGCTCGACCGGACTTGTCTGGGTCGTGCGCGCGACGGCGAGGAATCGTGCACTGGTCGCGAGATATCCGGAGGCATTTGGCAGCCGATTTCCTGGGTCGTCGCGAGGGTGGGTCGCTGCACTCATGACAGGATCGGCCCCGCCGTCCGAGCCCGGCCTTGTGTGGTGCGATGTCGGCGCCACGCGATTGTTCGCATGGCGCCGACGCTAAGGAAAGGTAGCGGCGCCGCCCGGCAGTCGATCGGCACCGCGCTATGACGCGAGTGTCAGCCGGGCGTCAGTCCCCGTTGCCGCGGCACGAGACGCGCGGGTTCCAGTCCTGGTACGCGCCGGTGGGGTTCGGCTTCCAGATCCAGGCGTGGAGCTGGTAGAAGGCCGGGATCCCGTAGCGGTTCGGGGACGGGACCAGCTTCAGCGAACGTCCGAACAGCGACGGCGTGCCCGTGTTGCCGGCGTCCACCCATGCCTGCTGGAACACGACCCACTCGACGCCCACCAGCCGCTGGCCGCCGCCCGGTGTGGGCTCGTACATGATCGCCTCTGGCGCGCGGGGGTCGAGGACCGCATCCCCGACGAGGCCGCCGTTGACGTAGTGCTGCCCCATGGCTCCGAGGCCGGCTTCATCGGTGCAGACGTAGAACAGGCCGTAGCCAGCGGCCTCGGCCTTATCGAAATCATGGAAGCGAGCCGTGGCCGACCGAACGGCCGCGAGCTCATCCGCACGCGCCGACGCGCCCACGGCACCGGCCAGCGCCGTCATGACCAGGGCGCCGACCACGATGGACCCGATGAGCAACCGACGCATCACTCCACCTCCACGGTGATCGCGTAGACCTCGGCGGTCGGGTGACCCGCTCGCTCGTGGATGCGCATCACGGCTTCCTTGGATGGACCGTGGGAGAGGCAGAAGACCTTGCCGCTCTCGGGATCGAGCCACGCGCGCTCGAAGTGCACGCCTTCGTCCTGCTCGATCGCGAGGTCGCGCTCGTGCGCCTCGCGGAGCTGCGGGCCCGTCACGCCGACGAACCCCGAATGGACGTCCATGAATCTCGCCATCTCGTTTTCCTCCTGTCGTGCTGTCCATGCCGTGGACTGCGGCAAACCTGGGGCCCGAACAGGGGAGCGTCATCGGTCATGTGACCGATGAGGTCGCGTGACCGTCACCTACACTTTCGGCGTGTACGACCGACGACCGCTTGTCTGCCCGGTGCTCGTCGGCCGTGATGACCTCCTGGCGCTGGCGGATCGCCGGATCGCCGAGGTCGCGGCCGGCGGGGGGCGCTTCCTCCTGCTGTCCGGAGAAGCCGGGGTCGGCAAGACCCGGCTCCTGGGCGCGATGGAGCGGCGCGCGGAGACCGCCGGCCTCCGCACGGTCCGCGGCGGCGCGTATCCGAGCGATATCCAAATCCCGGCCGCGATCCTCATCGATGTCGCGCGCGCCATGCAGCGGCAGCCCGCGCTGGCCGACATCGGGACCCGGCTCGGCAGACGCCTGGAGGACGCTGGCGCCCAGGAGGAGCGAGCCGGCGCCGGCGATCCTCAGCGCCGCCGCCGCCTCCTCGTCCTGGACGTCGCCGAGATCCTGGCCGGCCTGGCCGCCGGCGGTCCGACCGTCCTGGCGCTGGAGGACCTGCACTGGAGCGACGACCTGACGCTCGAGGTCCTCGAGGCGCTGGCCCGCCGCGTCCCCGACGAACGCCTGCTGGTCATCGGGACGTACCGGAGCGACGAACTCTTCCCGCGAGCCCCGATGCGGGAGTGGCGCTCCCGCCTGCTCGCCCGACGGCAGGCCGAGGAGGTCCGCCTGGACCGACTGACCGCGGCGGACACGACGACGATGACGACGTTGCTCACGGGCTCCGACCTGCCGCCGGCGCGTGATGTCGCCGAGGCGATCCACGAGCGAACGGACGGCATCCCCCTCCACGTCGAGGAGCTCCTTGCCGTCCTCGCGGGGTCCTCGACCCTGGTGGCCGACGAGGTCCGCCACGCCGACGTGCCCGAGACGGTCGAGGACGCCGTGCTCGCCAGGCTTGCCCGCCGGACGGAGGCCGCGGCCAGCGTGGCACGGGCGGGTGCCGTCATCGGACGGTCGTTCGATCTCGAGCTACTCGCCAGCGTGACCGGCCAGGCGCCGGACGACCTGTCAGCGCCGCTCGCGGAGCTGGCCGACCACTTCATCCTGCTGCCGGCCCACGCTCCGGGGCGGTACGGGTTCCGGCACGGACTGATCTGCGACGCGATCTACGCCGACATCCCGGAACCCGA
This sequence comes from uncultured Chloroflexia bacterium, assembly GCA_963828165.1. Lineage (GTDB taxonomy): Bacteria > Chloroflexota > Limnocylindria > Limnocylindrales > CSP1-4 > SPCO01. Next base: position 22,984 of record CAWHDR010000002.1, on the reverse strand, counting down.
GCGGCGTCGGCTCCATTCGCGCATCGCTGAGGCGGCCAACGGTCGAAGCGACGTCGGGGCAGATGCCTTCCTGGCACTCCACTATGAACGGGCCGGCCGGCGCGACGAAGCGTTCGGGGCGGCTCTCGCGGCGGCGGATGCCGCGTCGGCGCTGTCATCCCACGCGGAGGCGCGCGAGCTCTATGCCTGCGCCCTTCGGACCGCACCCACGGATCAGGACCCGGCGACCCGGGCGCGCATCCTGGAGGCCTATGGCTCGAGCGCGGCAGCCACCGACGACAATGAGGCCGCGAGCGAGGCTTTCGACCGCGCCCGCGAGGCCTACCTGGCAGCCGGCGAGCTATTGGCTGCCGCAGCCGTGGTCGGTCCGCTCGTCGCGGCCCGCCACCTGCTCGGGGACGGCCTGGAAGCGCGGGCCGATCGGTTGCGCGGCGCCCTCGAGGAGATCACGGCGGCCCCGGCGCTCCACGGGCCGTCGTCTGATCCCGCGGCGGACCGGGTCCGCGCCCGGCTCCTCAGCGCACTGTCAGCCGCCTACATGCTGGATCGGCGGCTCGATCAGGCGGTGGAGTACGGGATCGAGGCGCGGCGTGGGGCCGAGATCATCGGCGACCGCGCCACGGAACACGACGCCGCCGCGACCATCGGGGTCGTGTTACGTCTTCGCCGGCCGGATGGACGAAGGCTGGTCCCTGCTCGAGGCGGCCGTGACCGGGGCGCGAGCCGACGGCCTCGACGGTCCGGCGGCCCGCGCCTATCGGATGATCGGCTCGTGCGCATCGGTGCTCGTCGAGTACGACCGGGCGGATCGATGGCTCGGCGAAGGGATCGAGGAGGCCGAACGGCACGAGCTCTGGAACCATCGCCATTACATGGCCGCGCACCTGGCGCACGTGCTCTGGGCGGTGGGCCGCTGGGCCGATGCGGACGAGATCGCAAGACGAGCGCTCGCCGACGGGCGCGGCGGGATCACCACGCGCGTCACCGCCCTCCACGTACTCGGCTATGTGGCGTTGGGGCGTGGTGAGCTCTTGGCCGCGACGGCCGCACTCGAAGAGGCGCGTGAGCTGGGATCGCGGATGCGGGAGCTCCAGCGCCTGTCGCCGGCGTTGTGGGGCCTGGCCGAGGTGGCTTTGGCGCGCGGCGACGCCGCGACGGCCGCCGACCTTGCGGAGGAAGCGCGCGTCGCGTCCGCGGCGGTCGACGACGCGGCGTACCTCTACCCGTTCCTCGTCACTGGCGCCCGGGCGTACCTGGCCCTGAACGACCCACGTGCCGCCAGTCGCTGGTTCGATGCGGTCGCTGAGCCCATCCGGGCGCGGGCGATCCCCGGGACCGCGCCAGCCATCGCCCACGCCGAGGGCCTGTTGGCCACGTCCGAAGGCGCGACCGGCCGGGCGCGGTTGTCGCTCACGGCGGCAGTCGAGGGCTGGGCCGCGCGCCGACGATCCTGGGAGGGCACGTGGGCGTTGGCCGACCTGGCCCGTGCGCATCTGCGGTCCAACCAGCGCGCCGATGCGGCGCGACGGGCGGCCGAAGCGCGCGAGATCGCCGCGCGATTCGGGGCCATGGCGATCGTTGCCGCGGCCGACGATGTCCTGCGCGTGGCCGGTCGTGGGGCGCAGCCTGAGCCATGGGCCCCGCTGACGAGCCGGGAGTTCGAGGTGGCGCGCCTCATCGCCGATGGCGCCACCAACGTCGAGATCGCCGCGGAGCTGACGATCACCCGCAAGACGGTCGCGTCGCACGTCGAACACATCCTCGCGAAGCTCGGCATGGGCCGGCGAGCGGAGATCGCGGTCTGGGCGTCGACTCGCACGGCGTCGCGGAGCGAGCCTACGCCCGTGCTACACTCCCCGCCTTCACGGCGATGACCGCAGAAGAGTAGCGTCGGGACGGCCCGAAGCGAGCGCGGGATGGTGCGAGCCGCGCGGATCCACCGGCGTGAACGTCGCTCGCGAGCCGTGCGCATGACGCCCGATAGCGCGTCGAGAGGGTGCCGGAGCCAGCCCGGGCGGGATGACCGCCACGGGACCGACACCGAACCAGCAGGTGGTACCACGACCCGTTCGTCCGCTGGACGAGCGGGCTTCTTGTTTTTCGGAGCCTCGAAGCGATGACGGATCTGCCCAAGGCCTACACCCCGCGCGACGTGGAAGGCGCGATCTACGAGCGCTGGCTCGCCGCCGACGTGTTCGCGCCCGATGGTGCCGGCTCGACCGCCGACCCGGCGCTGCCGCCGTTCACGATCACCCAGCCGCCGCCCAACGTGACGGGTTCTCTGCACCTGGGGCACGCCCAACGGACGACCGTCGAGGACCTGATGACCCGCCACGCCCGGATGCGCGGCCATGCCGCGCTGTTCCTGCCGGGTCTCGACCACGCGAGCATTGCCGCCCAGTTCGTCCTCGATGCCATCCTCGCCAAGGAAGGTGAGAGCCGCCAGTCGCTCGGACGCGAGCGATACCTCGAGCGGATGGTCGCCTTCTCCGAGTCGACGCGGCCCATGATGCTCGCTCAGCAACGGCGGGTCGGCGCCTCGGCGGACTGGGGGCGGCTGCGCTACACGATGGACGAGGGCTCGGCCAAGTCCGTGCGCGTAGCGTTCGAGCGCCTCTACCGCGACGGGCTCGCCTACCGGACCGAGGCGCTCGTCAACTGGTGCCCGGGCTGCCGGACGAGCGTGAGCGACCTCGAGGTGGTCCCAACGCCCGAGACGGGGACCCTCTGGCTCGTCCGCTACCACCTGTTGGACGAGACGACCGGTGAGCTCGATGCCGCTCCAGACCGGTCCGTCGTCGTCGCCACCACCCGCCCCGAGACGATCCTGGGCGACACAGCCGTGGCCGTCCATCCCGACGACGAGCGCTACCGCGAGCTCGTCGGCCGGCGCGTGCGGATCCCGTTCGTCGACCGCGACGTGCCGATCATCGCCGACGAGGTCGTGGACCGGGCGTTCGGCACGGGCGCGGTCAAGATCACGCCCGCCCACGACCAGGCCGATCACGAGACCGGAAAGCGCCACGGCCTGTCCGCCCCGACGATCCTCGCGGACGACGCCACCGTGGTGAACACGGGGACGGAGTTCGATGGCCTCGACCGCTACGAGGCGCGACGCCGGATCGTGGAGGCCCTGACGGATCGCGGCGACCTCGTCGAGAGGCGGGTCCACGAGATGATCGTCGGGCGCTGCCAGCGCAGCGACGACGTGCTGGAGCCACGGCTCAAGACGCAGTGGTTCATCCGCACGGAACCGCTGGCCGCCCGAGCGCTGGACGCCACGAGGTCCGGACGCACCACCATCCTGCCGGAACGTTTCGAGAAGACCTGGGAGCACTGGCTCACGAACATCCGCGATTGGAACGTGAGCCGGCAGCTGTGGTGGGGCCATCGGATCCCCGCGTGGTACTGCCCCGATGGCCACGTCACGGTCACCGCGGACCCGGACGGCCCTACCGCCTGCGAGGTGTGTGCGCGCCCTGCCGGCGAGCTCCAGCAGGACCCGGACATCTTCGACACCTGGTTCAGCTCCGGCCTGTGGCCGTTCTCGACCCTCGGCTGGCCGGACGAGACGCCCGACTACGCCCGCTACTACCCGACGTCGGTGATGGAGACCGGCTACGACATCATCTTCTTCTGGGTCGCCCGCATGATGATGCTCGGCATCCACCTCACCGGGACCGAGCCCTTCCACACGGTCTACCTGTCCGGGCTGATCCGCGACCCGGAAGGCAAGAAGATGTCCAAGACCAAAGGCAACGTCGTGGACCCCCTCGGAGTGATCGACGAGACCGGTGCCGATGCCCTTCGCTTCGCATTGATCCACGGGTCGGCGGCCGGGCAGGACCAGCGATTCGGCACGGTCAAGCTCGAGAACGCGCGGAACTTCGCCAACAAGCTGTGGAACGCGACACGGTTCGTCGCCGGGGCCCGCCCGTCCTCGATCGCGGAAGACGCGGAGCGCCGCCCGCCGGACGCGCGACACGTGGGGCCGGCCGAGCGCTGGATCCTGTCCCGGGCGTCGGCCACGGTCTCGGCCGTGGACGCTGCCATGGCGGACTACGCGTTCGGCGAGGTGACCCGCCTCCTGTACGACGCGATCTGGAACGAATTCTGCGACTGGGGCGTGGAGCTCGCCAAGGTCCGGCTCGCCGACGCGTCGCTGCCCGATGACGTGCGCGAGGCGACCTGGTGGGCCCTCGTCGAGGCGCTCGACACCTACCTGCGCCTGCTCCACCCGGTCATGCCGTTCGTGACCGAGGCCCTCTGGGCGGCGATCCCGCACCGAGCGTCGGATCCCGACCTGCTCATCGTCGCCCGCTGGCCGGCCGCCCTGGAGCGGGACACCGCGACCGAGCGCCAGGTGTCGGCCCTGATCGGTCTCGTCGGCGACCTGCGCAACGCCCGGACGACGGCCAAGCTCCCCGCCGGGGAGTGGCTCGAGACCCGGGTGCACGTGCCCACGGAGCTCGGCGCGACCTTCGAGGCGTTGCGGCCGGCGCTCGAGCGGATGGCGCGCGCACGACCCCTGCATCGGGAGCTGACGCCCGAAGCGCTCGATGCCAACCGAGTCCCCGGCGACCTGACGGTCGTGGCTGCCGCCGGCGATATCCAGGCGACCATCCGGCCCGCCGCGGTCGACGAGGGGGCGAGCGCCCGGGAACGGGCCAGGCTGGAACGCGAGCTGTCCGAGGCCGAGGGCTGGCTGGCCGCTGCCCGCGAGCGGCTGGCCAATGCGTCGTTCATGGGCAAGGCCCCACCCGCCGTCGTCGAGGGCGCGCGCGCCCGGGAAGCGGAGCTGGCCGAGCAGGTGGAACGGTTGCGCGACCGGCTCGCCGGCTGAGCCGCCTCAGCCAGGGCCCCGCAGCACCTCGAACGTGGCGACGACCGGCAGATGGTCGGACGCGTCGCCCGCTTCGGGCACGACGCGGCATTCGATGGCCCGCAGGCCGCGGCTGAGCAGGTGGTCGATCCGGAGCGGCCCGCACGAGGCCCGGCGCGGGTCGCCGGCCTCGATGCCGACCGCGCTGAAGGCGTCATCGAAGGCGCTCGCGAGGGAACGCAGGGCGGGTGCCTCGATGGCCGCGTTGAAGTCGCCGGTCACCACGAGTGGCGCATCCAGGCCGTCGGCGATCCGCGCCAGCTCGTCGGCCTGCGCCCGTCGCTGCTCGGTCCCGGCGTAGGTGAGGTGGGCGTTGACGATCGTGAGGTCTCCCCACGGCCCGGAAATGCGGCCGCCCAGCGCACAGCGCGGTTCGCGGGTGCCGTACGGCGCCTCGGCGAAGGTCACGCCGGCGAGGACGCCACCGCTGCCCTCCGGTTCGACCGCCTCGTCGTCGCCGCCCAGCGGCAGCCCGACCGCGAAGCCGTCGTCGACCGGCACCCGCGTCAGGACGGCGTTGCCCCACGTCGCGGCGCCGATCGATCGGCCGGTCTCGGGTTCGACCAGCGCGAATGCGTGCACGGCCGAATACCGGACCTGCCGACCGGTCAGCCGCGCGAGCTCGAGCGGCTGGTCGAGCAGCTCGCCGTCCGGCGTCAGCAGGGCGACCTCCTGCAGCGCGACGATGTCGGCGTCGAGATCGACGATCTGCTGCGCGATGCGTTCGAACCGATCGCGCCGGACGTGCCGCCACCAGGCAGGCGGGAACGGCTCCTGCGGGCCGATGGCCGCCCGGATATTCCAGGTGGCGACCCGGACGGTCGGCGGGGCGGGAACCACCCTGCCTACTTGACGGATCCGGCCAGCAATCCCTGGACGAAGTAGCGCTGCAGGCTGAAGAACACCGCGAGCGGAACGGCCATCAGGATGAAGGCGCCCGCAGCCAGCAGATGCCATTCCGTGCCGTACTGACTGAGCAGGTTCTGGATCGCCTTCGTCATGGGCCACTGCGAGCCGTCCTGGACGAACACCAGGGCCATCAGGAGATCGTTCCAGACCCACAGGAACTGGAAGATCCCGTAGGCGGCGATGGCCGGGACGGACAGTGGCACCACGATCGTGCGGAAGATCCCGATCGTCGACGAGCCGTCGATGCGGGCGGCCTCGATGAGGTCACGCGGCAACGTGATGAAGAAGTTGCGTAACAGGAAGATCCCGAATGGCAGCGCGAACGCCGTGTGGGTCAGCCAGATCGCCCCGTAGCTGTTGAGCAGCCCGGTCGGGGCAAACAGCTTGAGGAGCGGGATGAACGCGACCTGTGCCGGGATCATCAGCAGCGCCACGACGAGCAGGAAGAGCCCATCGCGGAAGGGGAAGTGCAGCCACGAGAAGGCGTAGGCGGCCATCGACGCGAGCACCAGCGGGATGAGGGTGGACGGCACGGCGATGAGCAGGGTGTTGAGGAACGCCTGCAGCATGCCCTGCCCGCTGAGCACCTCCTGGTAGTTGGAGAGCGTGTACCGGAATTGCAGGAAGCTCTCCCACCAGCCCGTCACCTGGATGTCGCTGCGTGGTCGGAACGAGGTCACGAAGAGCCCGATCGTGGGCGCCAGCCAGATCAGGGCGATGATCCCCAGGGCGATGTGGATGGGCGTCTTGTTGAGGAACCGGACGATCCGCTCGCTGGTGGTCCGCTCCCGAGCGGTCACCCGCGGCTCTGCGACAGCCGTCATCTACGTCACCCTCGAGCTGCGGAATCGCCTGATGTTGTAGGCCATGATCGGGAGCAACAGGATCAGCATGATCACCGCGACCGCGGCGCCTCGGCCGAATTGACCTCCCGGGATCGACTCGTAATACATCGTGAACGCGATGACCCGGCTCTTGACGCCTGGCCCGCCGTTCGTCAGGACATAGATCAGGTCGAACAGCTTGACGACGTTGACGAGGAGCGTGACGGCCAGGACGGAGATCGGCAGGCTGACCATCGGGATGATGATCCCGAAGAAGACCTGGCGCTCGGTCGCCCCATCCACGCGGGCGGCCTCGAGGATCTCGCTCGGGATGCTCTTCAGCGCCGCGGACAGGATCACCGTGGCGAACCCGACCGATCCCCAGATGCCGGCGGCGATCAGCGCCGCGTTGACGAGGGATGGGTTGCCGAGCCAGGAGATCCCGCGCTCCGTGAACGGATCCAGGATCGCGTTCAGCAGGCCGATATTGGTGTCCGGGGCGTAGACGAAATTCCAGATGATCGCCAGCGCCGTGGCCGCGATCGCCATCGGCAGGAAGACGACGGCCTTGATGATCGATTCGTAGCGCACACGCGACGCCAGGACGGCGACGACGAGCCCCAGGAAGATCACCAGGGTCGTGTAGAAGATCGCCCACAGGAGGTTGTTCCAGATGGCGCCCTCGGGCGGGAAGACCCCGACGTCGAGGAAGCTCTTGTCGCCGGTCAGCAGGTTGATGTAGTGGCTGAAGCCGACCCACTCGGTGAACTCGCCGCGCCGGCCGCGGTTGAAGCTGAGAGCGATGGTGTAGATCGTGGGGTAGACGAGGAAGATCGCCAGCAGGATCGCCGGCGGTCCAAGGAAGAGCAGGGTCGTCTTGTCGTAGCGCCGCCCGGCCGGCTGGGGAGCCGGCGTCTTGGCGGGTGCGGCGAGTGGCAACTCACTGACTGCCATCCGCTCGATCCCACCGGGTGGATCGGCTTGCACGGATCGCCCTCCTTCCCGCGAGATTCAGACGCGGGCGGCCATGTGGCCGCCCGCGTCGGGTGCTAGACCTCAGGTGTGTCCCAGGGTCACTCGGCGTCCCAGGCGGCTTTCACGCGCGTCTGGTAGTCCGCCCAATCGATGGTGTCGCCACGGATGGCGCGCTGGAGCAGGGCACCCAGGCTCTCACCGGCGATGCCGGCAGGCAGGAGGTCGGCGCCGTCGTAGCGGATCTGGGCAGCGTTCGTGAGGGACTCGGCCTCACGGACAACGAGCTCGTTCGGGTACGCGTCCGTGCCGACACCCTTGTGCGGCGACACGATGGCGCCGGTCCCCGCCCAGACCTGGTTGGCCTCGGGCGTGACGATGTACTCGACGAAGGCCTTGGCGCCCTCGCTGTCGGTGAAGGCACCAACGACGTCGCCACCGAAGGTGGTCACATCTTCGGTGTTGCCGAGCGTCGGGAATGGGAACCAATCGATGGTCTCCCCGATCACCAGGGCCGTGTTGGTCTGGCCGGTCGCGATGCCGCCGACGAAGCCACCCTCGTAGAAGACGGCTGCCTCGGGCTCAGGCTTGAAGACCTGGGCGATGGCGTCCGTCCAAGCGCGGCCGACGGCTGCGTCGATGCCACCGACGACGTACTTGTCGTTGATGACCTCGAGCATCGTGGTGACCGTGGTCTGGACCGACGGGTCGGCCCAGTCGCCCTCGGCGCTGAACAGCTTGTCGTAGGCCTCGACGCCGGCCTGGCGGATATAGATGTTCTCGAACCAGTCCGTCAGGTTCCAGTCGTCCTTGGCGCCGAGCGCCATCGCTCCGGGCTTGTCCACGTTGGCGTCGAGCGCCGCCTTGAACTCATCCCAGGTGGTCGGGTTGGTGGTGACGCCATTCTCCGTGAAGAGGTCGGGGCGGTACCACATCGTGCCCTTGTTGTTGTACTTGGCCGGGACGGCATACAGCTCGCCATCGACCGAACCCGCACCGAGGAAGCCTTCGGGGTAGTTCGCCGCGAGGCCGGACGTATCGACGCCCAGGTCGGACAGCTTCTTGAGCGAGCCGTCCTTGGCGAATCGGCGCAGGAAGCCGATGCCCGGGATGATCCCGATGTCCGGCGGGTTGCCACCGGTGATCCGGGACTGGAGGGTCGTGGAGTAGGTCTGGCGGTCAGCCTCGTAGTTGACCGTGATGCCGGTCTTCTCGGTGAAGTCGGCGAGGACGGCCTGGAAGGCCTGCTCCTCGCTGCCGCCCCACAGCGACAGGACGTTGATCGAGCCCGCGGGGCCCGGCTCGACGCTGGTCGCGGGGCCGCTCGCGGGCGCGCTGCCGGCCGGGCCGCCACTCGCGGGCGGGAGGGTCGTTCCGGCGGGGCCGCATGCTGTCGCCAGCAGGGCAGCCGCCAGGAACAACGCGGAGAATCGTAAGGATCGGGTCATCGACAAACTCCTTGGGGAATGGCCCTCGACCCGGACGTCGGGTGGGTCCATGACGTGGCGCGACTTGCGGTCGAACGCATGACCATTCGCGGTCTCCTCCTCGGTGCGGGCCGCGTGACCGACGCCTCGCTTCACATCGAAGGTCGTCGGCCTGCCAACGGTCGCTCCCGGCTCCTCCACGGTCTCCCGCCGCTGGGGGTCGGGCGGACTGGAAAGGCCAATGGCAAGTTGCCATCACGGGCGAGCCTAGAGTCCGCTCGGATGTTCTGTCAACGTTGCGGCCGCATCGCAGTCGCGGTGCCGGCGAGCGGCTCGTCGCCGAGCGTCTTTCAGGCAGAGCGCAGGTGGATCGTCCGGATCTCCCACGGGCGCAGGGAGAGGCGCAGGACGCCCGGCTCGCTCGTCAGCGCGCCCATCGGGCGGCCGAGCAGATCGGCGTCGCGTGCCTCGTCGAACGGCCCCCGGATCACGGCCTCCGTCGGGCTCATGGTCTCCGCGACCACTCGCAGCTCCAGCCACTCGCCACGGCGCCGGAGCGCGGTCAGCACGATGCCGTCGCCCGCGATGGCCAGGCCTTCATCGGTCGGGGCGGCGGCCTCGGCATGGGCGGCCCCCGAGGCGACCTGATCGCCGAGCGGTGCCGTGCCGCGCACGACGAGCACCCCGTGCTGGTAACGCTCGGCGTTCGGCACGACTGACGCCGTGGCCCACGAGCCGGCATGGGGCATGAGCGCGAAGCGCATCGACCGCTCGCCGATCAGCTGCGCTCCGGGCACCGGCACCTCCGGGCCTGCCGGGTCCTCGCGGTACGGGTTGGCGTTGCGGCTGATCCAGCCGAACGACCGAAGCAGCGTGAGCGCCAGCTCGCGCCCTTCGACGACCTCGTACTCGACGATGTGATCGAGCAGCGCGCTGACGCCCTCGGTCTGGACGAAGCCATGGGCGGGGAAGGTCGCCAGCGGAACCTCGCCGTGCCCGCCCTCGACTTCGAGACCTCGGTCGACGACGGCGAACTGGCCCTGCGCCGAACTCCCCGTCGCTGCCTCCGAAAGCGGCACGTGAAATCGGACCCGGTGATCGCGCGACCGGTTCTCGAAGCTCACCTCCACCCTGACGAAGGGCTCGCCGGCCTGGAGCTCGAGCGTCGTGATGACGTCGGTCGGGACGGTGGCGTCGGTCCGAACGCGCGCGCGCGGGTCGATCCCGACCGGCCACTCGAAGCGGCGCCGGATCGTCAGGCGCCCGCGGAGCGCGCCGGACGGTCCCGCCACGACCTCGATCTCCGTGGGTCTCTGGACGATGACATCGGGGTTCGGCGGGCCGTAGTTGTAGCTGTCACCCAGGTCCCCGCCGTCGACGATCCGCCCGACCCCCTCGAGCGTCACACCCCCACCCTCGAGCCGGAACGTGCCGTCGTCGTCCACCTCGATGGCGACGATCCCGTTGTCGAGGCGACGCTCCCCGTGGGTCACGGCATCGGCCACGGGCTCCGGGCCCGTCACATCGGCGGCTCCCCCGGCGACGACTTCGATCGCCGACCAGCCGAGCGCGGGCATCGGCACACAGGCAAGGATCCGGCGACGCTCCGCGGCGCGGACCGTGAGCCGCCACGCTTCGTCCGGTCGCGCCAGGACGGCCGCGTCGACGTGGCCGAGCAGCTCCTCGACGTCGAGCTCGGGCGGGTCGGCGATGTCATCGGCGAACACGCGCACGGTCGGCGTCCCGTCGGGGTGGTCGGGTTGGATCTCGATCGAATTGATCTGGCGCCCGAACAGCTCACGGCCGTGCCGCCGACGACGGAACAGCTCGGGGATCTCGGAGCCATGGAGCTTGAGATCGGCGACCACCGGGTCGGCCCGGCCGCATTCCTGCGACGAGATGCGGCGATCACCGGAGCGGAGCTCGACGGACTCCCATTCCGGCGGGACCGCCACGTCAAATTCCACGAAGTCCTCGCGCGGAGCGGGCGAGGGATTGATGGCCGCCCAGCTGCCGGTCGGGACCTGGCTCGCAATCTCGCCGAGCGTGCGGGACAGCACGCCCCGCCCGATCTGCTCCGCTTCCGCGTACCTGGTCAGGACCTGCGCGACGACATCGTCGTGGGCGCAGCCGCAGATCGAATCATGGGCAGAGTTGTCCACCAGCCGCCGCCAGGCCAGCTCGAGCGGTCGCCCCGGCCAAGCCGTGGCGTGCAGAGCGGTGAGCGGCTCGGCGTACCGTTCGAGGAGCCGTTCCGCGCGGCCCGCGGCGATCTTCACGTCGACCCGCGCCGACGTGACGTTCATCAGCATGTTCGCGCGTGCCCCGGAGCGGAGCTCGCCGGTCCAATGCGACCCGACGCCCCTCGATGGCTCGATGTCCGTCCGGGCCGCGTACTCGGCGAGCGTCTCCAGCCGGACGACGACCGGCGAGTCGTCGGCGTTGATGGCGTCGACGAGATCCGCGAGGCGAGGGGAGGGGACCGCGTGGTCGGTGCCGTACATCGCGAGGATCGAGTGCCGGCCATAGAACGGCTCGTTCGCGTCGACGTGCTCGGCGAGCTTCGCCTTCAGCCGGCCCGGGACGTCGAAGAGGTGGGCACCGTTGCCGTAGCCGCCCACGAGGTACTCGGCTTCGACCACGGAGCCGTCGGGCGACTCCCAGGCGAAGGTGTTGCGGTCGACGACCGCGGGGACGCCTCGCCAGACGACGGCCCGGTCGATGCCGGCCCCCCGCAGGATCTGTGGCATCTGCGCGACGTGGCCGAACATGTCGGGCAGGTAGCCGACCCGCATCGCGCCGCCGAGCTCCGTGGCCCGAGCCCAGCCGAGCTCCAGGTTGCGGACCAGGGTCTCGCCTGAGACGAGGAACTCGTCCATGAGGATCTGCCACGGCCCGATCGCGAGCCGGCCCTCGGCGACGAGCCGGCGGATCAACGGCTCGGCTTCCGGCCGGACCTCGAGGTAGTCATCCACCGTCGCACACTGCCCGTCCAGCGTGAATCGCAGCCGACCGTCCGCTTCCATGCGTGCCAGCAGCTCGTCGACGAGATCCACCAGGCGCAATCGGAAGGTCTGGAACGGCTCGTACCACTCCCGGTCCCAGTGGGTGTGCGGGATCAGATGGACGATCGTGCGGCCGGTCGCCGGCCTGGCCGTCGTCATGCGGTCGCGCTGGGCGCGGCGGCAGTCCCGTCCCTGGTGGGAGTCGTCGCCGCGGCCTCGGCGGCCTCACCGCCGATCTCGACCCCGCGATCGAGCGCCAGGCGCGCGACGATGCGCTGGCAGGTGAGGATGTCGGCACGGCCATCGGCGATGCCCGACCGGGCGCGAGTGCCATCCGTGATCATCGACGCGAACGCGAGGAGCTCACGTTCGAACGCCTCCTCGATCGAATCCAGCAGGATCCGCCGGCGGGTCTCGCCGTGACCCGTGGAGACCACCAGGCCCGTCGGCTCGTGCAGGCGGTAGGGCGCCGGGAAGGACAGCTCCACGGAGCCGCGCTCGAAGTGGAAGCGGACGTCCTCGCGGTACGCGGGGTAGTCGGGCAGGAAATGCCACCCGATCGAGAGGCGCGCGTCCCCCGCCAGGCGCCCTTCGATGGCGACAGACGGAGGCCAGGCACCCTCGGGCCAGGTCGCAACGTGGTCGATCTCGGTCGGGTCGCCGGCGACCGCTCGAACCACCGCGAGATCGTGGACGACGCTGCCAAGCAGGATGCCGCTGTACAGCGGGCCGAGCGATGACGCGCCAGCGCCCAGCGCCTCGGTGTCGAGGTCGCTCGAGCGTCCCCGAAGGCTCGCGAGTGTCGCGGCATCGATGTCTTCGGGCGGCGGCAGCAAGTGGGCATGTGCGAGCTGGCTCTCGCTCGAGGGGTGGAGGACCGTCACCTCGACCGCCCGCAGCGCGCCCATGGGCGCATCCGGGTCCCGGGCCACACGGACCGCCTCCTCGACGGCGGGGTCGAACAGCTTCATGTACCCGACCATCAGCCGCTCGCCGTCACGATCGGGCCCTTCGACGGCCGTAAGACGATCGGCCTCGGCACGCGTCGACGCGAGTGGTTTCTCGGACAGGACGGCAAGCCCGCGCTCGAGCGCCGCGAGCGCCACGTCACCGTGCGACCCGGAGGTGAGCACGACCAGGCCGTCGAGCTCCACGCTGTCGAGCATGGTCATGACATCCCGGTACCGGTGCTGGGCCGGGATCCGGTATCGCTCCCCAAGGGCCGTCGTCAGCGCCGTCGACAGGTCGCAGATCGCGGCGAGCTCGAACGTGCCGGGGAGACGCGCCAACAGGGGCAGGTGGACGGCCTGGGCGACCGCCCCGAGGCCCGCCACGCCGACCCGCACGGGTCGGCGGTCCACCCGAAGGGAAGGGGATTGGGCCATCGGTCCGAGTATACGGACGCGCACCTGATGCCGGCGAGAGGTGACGGCCCGCTCCTTCTTGACCGTCGGCGGCGCCCTCCCGCAGACTCGCTCGGATGTCCGACGTCACGCCACCCGCGTCGTCCCTCGCCCGCCACGGGACGGAGTGGTGGCGCGAGGGGATCGTCTACCAGGTCTATCCGCGCAGCTATGGCGACACGGACGGGGACGGGATCGGCGACCTGCCGGGCATCATCGAGCACCTCGATCACCTGGGACCCGATGGTTTGGGCGTCGACGGCGTCTGGCTGTCGCCGATCTTCCCGAGCCCGGGCTTCGACGTCGGTTACGACGTCAGTGACCATTCGGCGGTCGATCCGCTCCTGGGGACGGAAGACGACTTCGACCGGCTGGTCCGGGAGGCGCACGCACGAGGCCTTCGCGTGATCCTCGACCTCGTGATGAACCACACGAGCGACCAGCACGCCTGGTTCCAGGCCAGCCGGCAGTCGCGCGAGGGACCGTACGCCGACTTCTACCTGTGGCGCGATCCGGCCGGCCGGGACGCGGACGGCAACCCGCTGCCGCCGAACAACTGGCTGTCGTTCTTCGGTGGTTCCGCGTGGCAGTACGAGCCGGCCCGGGACCAGTTCTACATGCACACCTTCCTGGTGGAGCAACCGGAGGTGAACTGGCGCAACCCGGTGGTCGAGGAGGCGCAGCTGAAGATGGTCCGCGGCTGGCTCGATCGCGGCGTCGACGGCTTTCGACTCGACGTCTTCAACATCTTCCTCAAGGACCCGGAGATGCTCTCGAACCCGGAGTTGGAGGAGGTCGTGGAGGGGTCGAGTGCCTGGGATCGCCAGGAGCACAAGTACGACCGCGACCAGCCCGACTTTCCGGAGCTGATCGCCCGGTTCCGCGCGATCGTCGATGAGGTGCCGGGTCGGATGTCGGTCGGGGAGCTGTTCTACGGCGGCCCGGAGACCTCGGCCAGCCTGTCGAACCAGAACCACCTCGTCTTCGACTGGGAGCTCGTTCGGGCCCCGTGGTCCGCCGCGGAGTACCGCGGCGCTGCTCGACCGGCGTCAGGCGATCTTCGGCGACACCTGGCCGACGGTCGTGCTCTCGAACCACGATCAGTCACGCCACGCCAGCCGCCTGTCCGCCTCGGCGGGGATCGATGACACCGATGCCGTGGCGCGGGCCTCCGCGGCCGTCCTGCTGACCCTGCGTGGGACGCCGTTCCTGTACTACGGCGAGGAGATCGGGCTGCGCGATGTCGAGGTCCCGTTCGACGAGATCATCGATCCACCCGCGCGACGGGTAGAAGAGGGCTGGGTCTGGTGGAACCGGGACGGATGCCGATCCCCGATGCCATGGACGGGCGAACCCGGCCACGGCTTCACCACGGGTCGTCCGTGGATCCGCTTCGGTGACGACGCCGACACGCGCAACGTGGCTGCGCAGGCCCCCGATCCGCCGTCTGTGCTGGCCACCTACCAGCGATTGATCGCCCTGCGACAGGGCCGCTCGAGCCTGCGCCGCGGGGCGCTGCGTCGTCTCGACATCGGGGGCGACGACGTGCTGGCCTACCTCCGAGAGACGAACGCGGAGGCGACGCTCGTCGTCGCGAACTTCGTGCGGGAGGGTTCGACGGTCGATCTCGGTCCGGCGGGCGACGGTCCGTGGCTACCCATCGGTGGGTCGCACGAGGATCCCAGCGCGCCGGATGGCTCTGGGTCGCTGAAGCTGCGCGGCCTCGAGGTCGTCATCCTCGAACGGGGCTAGCCCGGTTCCTGCCTTCGTGCGCGGGCGTCTGGTGCCCCGTGCCCTGCTACGATGCAGGCGAATCCACGTGATCCTCGGGGAGCCCATCTGTGCCGCTTGATTTCCTGAAGCGCAAGAACGCCAATGAGGCCGCCGCGACGGCCGCCACGCCCGCGCCCACGGGGTCTGCGGTGATGCCCGAGGAGGTCGTCGCCCAGGAGTTCCAGCTCAAGCTTTACTACGCGGGCAAGACGAGCGAAGGCGTGCGGATGCGGGCGGGACAGCAGGCGATGTCGGACCTGCCCTCGATGCTGGTCGGACTCGCCAAGTCGGAGATCGAGGTCGTCGAACCGCTGGCCATCGAATTCAGCCAGGCCACACCGACGATCTCGCGGCCGTCCGAAGCCATGCAGTGGCTGAACGCGCATCACGTGCACTCCCCGATCACCCGGCACGCCCTGGTCGTGCTCGAGTCCATCGATGCGATCGACCTCGCGTTCGACACGTTCGTGTGCTCGCTGCTGGACGGCGAGGTCGATACGAGCGGATACCCGGAGTACAACGCGGTCCTCGGAGGCGTCGCCGCGCACTGGGACGAGGCGACCGGCGACATGATCGTTCGCGCCGTGGTCGGCTGGGGTGGTCGCGGTGTCCGCGGCGACACGGATCGGATCGGGGCGAAGCTGCTGGCCGGGATCCTCAGCAACGTCCTTGCGAACCAGTACTCGATGGGTCTCACCGCCGTCGAGCGGCCGATGCCCGCGGCGGGCCGCGGCGGGCTGGTCTGCGCCCACTGCGGATTCGCGTCCGCACACGAGCGGGCGTTCTACTGCCCGAAGTGCGGCATGCGCCTGCTGCGCGGCTGACCGCGAGGCCGCCCGGGTGCCCCTGTACGACTATGTCTGTGCGGCCTGCAGCCGCCGCTTCGAGGTGATCCACGGCATCGCGGCCGATCCGCCGGCCTCGTGTCCGCTGTGTGGCGAGGGACCCGTGAGGAAGGCCATCACGGCCCCCACGGTCCACTACCGAGGCTCCGGCTGGGCCAAGAAGGAGCGGCGCGCAGCGGTCAAGAGCGGTTCATCGTCTGGTGGCAGTGACGACGGTTCCTCCGACGGGACTGCCTCCGGCGACGGCTCATCCAAGGATTCGGCATCGTCCGGCTCGGACACCGAATCGTCCCCGGCGGTCCCGGCCGCCGCCGGGACGGGCGACTCGTCGACGGGAGCGCCCAAGCCATCGAAGTCGGGGACGGCGACCAAGACGCCGACCCGCGACGCCGACTGACCGATGCCGTCGGCCGCGGACTGGATCACGCTCTCGGAGGCGCAAGCCCTCCTGGCCGCTTCGAACGTGCACTTCACGACCTCCACGATCGGTGGATGGGCACGGGACGGGCGGCTCCAGAGCATCAAGCTGGGTGGTCGCCGCTACGTGCGACGCGGTGAGATCCGGGCGCTGATCGCCGCGCCACGTCGCGTGCCGGCAGATGCCGTCCAACCGGCCTTGTTCGAGGAGCTGCGGGACTGACCCGCCGATCGATGGATCCGGCCGCGATCCTCGAACGGTTCCTCGATCGGCCACGGGTCGCCCTGTTGCGGGCCGTCCTCGACGTCTACGGGCGTGCGCCGGGTGGACTGCTCGCCAACGGCCTGGCGTTCGCCGCGCTGTTTGCCGCGTTCCCGGTCGCACTCGTGACGCTCGGAGTGGCCGGGTGGATCGTCGACGACCCGACCATCCAGGCTCGGCTGGCGCGCGCGATCGGCGAACTCCTGCCACCGCTCCAGGACATCGTCAATCAGGCCCTGCTGGCCCTGTCGGACGGGGCGGCCGTCACCTCGGTGGTCGGGCTCGTGGGGCTGGTATGGACGGTCAGCCAGTTTTACGCGACGCTCGATATCGCCTTTGCTCGGGTGTTCACGGACCGCCCGGAGCGCGACGTATTCCGCCGCACGGCGCGGGGCTTCGTCTCGGTCGCCGGGCTCGTCGGCGTCATCGTTGCGCTCATCGTCGGGGGGTCGCTCGCGGCGGCAGCCGAGGCGTTCCTGCCGAACGCGTCACCGGCGTTGGCTACCCTCGGTCGCCTGCTCGCGTCGGTGCCGGTCGTGACCGCCATCGGCGTGATGGTGATCGCCATCGTCTACCGGGTCGTGCCACCACGGAACCCATCGTGGCATACGCTCTGGCTGCCGGCGGTCGTGGCCGGGGCGGGGATCGTGGCCCTCAGCCAGCTGTTCCTATTCGTGGCACCACGCCTGATCAGCGCCGCAATCCTCGCGGGCTCGCTTGCCACCGCGTTCATCGCGCTGGCCTGGCTGTCGTTCACGTTCCAGGTGTTGCTGCTCGGCGCGGCGTGGGTCCGCGTCCGCGACGACCGGTCCGTCGCGCCGGAGCGTCCGTCAGCCCTGCCTGGTCCCGCAACGCCGGCAGAATCGAGCCGTGGCGGAGAGTGACAGCCCGCAACTGACGCATGGCTGGACGCCTCCCGCGGCTCGCGCCGCCGGGTCGGCGGTCGACGCGACCTCGCGGGCGGACTCGGCCCAGAGGGCCTCGATCCCGCCGGTGGGCTGGGCCGGCCGGCCCAGGAACGGAAGCCCTGCGGCGGGCCGCTGGCTGGGCCATTCGGGCTGGGTGGGCCATTCCGGCTCGGCGCTTGCGGAGATCTGGTCGGCCGGGGCAGCTGGACCGCCCGGTTGGACCGTGCCCGGGGGCGGTGGCGTGGCGGGCGTGCTGTCCGGAGCGATCGTCTGCCACGTCGGCTGCGCCACGACATCGCGGGCCGCTTCGGCTTCGGCGGCAGCGGCGGCCTCCGTCGCGATGCGGGCTTCTTCGGCTTCGGCGGCGACACGGGCGGCTTCGGCTTCGGCGGCGACGCGGGCGGCTTCGGCGGCGACGCGGGCGGCTTCGGCGGCGACGCGGGCGGCTTCGGCTTCGGCGGCGACGCGGGCGGCCTCGGCTTCGGCGGCGGCAACCGCTGCGGCTGCGACCCGGATCCTCTCTGCCTCGGCTTCTGCCTCTTCCTGGGCTCGGGCTGCCTCCGCGGCCGCGAGGGCCGCTGCCGTGAGCCGGGCTGCCTCCGCCTCTTCCGCCAAACGGGCTTCTTCGGCCAGGCGCGCTTCCTCCGCCTCGGCTTCGGCCTTGAGCCTCGCGGCCTCCGCCTCGGCTGCGGCAGCCGCTTCCGCGGCCTCGATCTCCGCCTGGCGTCGGGCAGCCTCCGCCTCCGCGGCCGCTGCGGCCTCCGCCGCCCTCCTGGCCTCGGCGGCTTCGAATTCGGCTCGTGCTGCGGCCTCCGCTTCCTGCCGGGCCGCTTCGGCCTGCGCGGCCGCTTCGGCCTCCGCCCGGATCTGTTCGGCTTCGGCCTCGGCGGCGGCTGCCGCCTCCGCCTGGCGCCTGGCCTCGGCAGCCTCGAACTCCGCGCGAGCTTCGGCCTCAGCCTGGAGCCTGGCGGCCTCGGCCTTGGCCGCCGCTTCGGCCTCCGCTTGCCGTCGGCTCTCGGCGGCCAGGAACGCGGCCGCAGCCGCGAACTCCATCTGACGCCTGGTCTCGGCCGCTTCGGCCTCCGCCTCCGCGCGGCGCTTGGACTCGGCTGCTTCCGCCGCCGCGATCGCCACCGCCTCGGCGTGGAGCCTTGCGGCCTCGGCCGCCGCTGCGGCTTCAGCCTCCAGCCTGGCAGCCTCGGCCTCCGCTTCCACCCGGGCGGCCTCGGCCGCCGCTACAGCCTCGGCCTCGGCCTCCGCCTCGAGCCTGGCGGCCTCGGCCGCAGCTGCTGCCTCGGCTTCCGCCTGGACCTTGGCCGCTTCGGCCATCGCTTCAGCCTCGGCCGCGGCCTCCGCCTGGACCCTGGCCGCCTCGACCTCCGCCTGGACCCTGGCCGCCTCGGCCTCCGCCTGCGCCGCGGCCTCGGCTTCCGCGGCGGCTTCGATCTCCGCCCGTAGCCCAGCCTCGACGTCGGGCTCGACGGCGTCGACCGACGCGGCCGCTCGAGTCGTGCCGAGCCCAGCGAGGCGGGCCATGATATCGACGTCCCCCGAGTCATCGGTCGGCCCGGCCTCGAACGTGGGGGCCGGGATCGCGCCATCCTCGTGGGGGACGTCCGCGGTCGGCCAGGCCAGCGTGTCCAGCGGCGAGCCATCCTCGCGACCGTCCCCGACCGCGGCGTGTCCGTTCGTGTCGGCCATCACCGCGCCGCCCGAGAGATCGAGATCCGGGAAGGGCGCGGCGAGCATCTCCTCGCCGAGGAGCGGAGCGCACGACAGGCAGCGACCCTCGGCCGTGTTCCAGCAGTTGCTGCACGTGTACTGCCGGCACGACATGCAGAAGTTGAAGGTCTTGTGGAATGCGTCGAGCTGTTGCGACGTGACCTCGCGGTCGGTCTCGTTGCGCGCCGCGGCGAAGGCCTCGTCCATGGACGTGTCGTCCGACAGGACGAAATTCTTCAGGCCACGCGACATGACCCGTAGACCCTTGAGGCGGGCGACCCGAGGAACCGCGGACTCGAACGTGTAGCGGGTCCCGCAGCGTTCGCAGAATGATTCGGTGAGGACTTCCGGCATCAGGACCCCGGGGGTTTGCGCTGGACGTGTTGAGCGGGCGCACCGGCTCGAACAGGGCCGA
The DNA here is from genome assembly GCA_963828165.1 of uncultured Chloroflexia bacterium. Classification (GTDB taxonomy): domain Bacteria; phylum Chloroflexota; class Limnocylindria; order Limnocylindrales; family CSP1-4; genus SPCO01. Next base: position 3,220 of record CAWHDR010000002.1, on the reverse strand, counting down.
GAGTATACCGCAGGGACTTTCGCGCCCCTCCGCCGGGGGTACTTCGGCCGTCCTGCGGATGGTCCCGGGTGAACTTGGCGTCACGGGGGCGCAAACGAACCCTCTGCTAGACTCCGCGACCGATATGCCGCCGCTGGCCGCCATCGAGCGGTTTTTCGAACGCCTCTTCGAGCGTCCGTCCGCGCGCCTGTTCCGGGCACGCCTCCAGCCGATCCAGTTGCAGCGCCGCATCGAGCGCGCCATGGAGGCCGAACGGCTGTCTTCCGCCGATCGCACGCTCGCCCCGAACCGGTTCGTGATCCATCTCCATCCCACCGATCTCGAAGGGTTCGGCGACATGACCGGGTCGCTCGCGTCCGAACTGGCCGATGGCGCGCTGGTCTTCGCTCGAAGCCGCAAATTCACCCTGGTGGACCGCCCACGCGTCGACCTCCTGGCCGACACGACGGTGCAGCGGGCCGATATCAAGGTCGTGGCCCGGTTCGCCGACCCGATCGCGGGACGGGAGCGACGAGACCTGCTTCCCGAGCTCGAGGCAGACGATGCCTCCGACGGTGACACGGACGCAGGCCGCGGCCCGGCCGACGACCGAGGTAGCGGACCCACCGACACGATGGTCTTCACGATCCCCCGGCCGAGCGCACCCACCGCGCGCATGCGAGTCACCCCGCCCGACGGCGCGGAGTTCCTGTGCGAGTTCGACGGCTCGAGCCTGACCATCGGGCGTGGCCCCGACAACGACCTGGTGCTGGCCGACGGCCGCGTGTCCCGTCATCACGCCCGCGTCACGGGTCGGCGCGGGACGCTCGTCTACACCGATCTCGGCAGTACGAACGGCTCGCGCGTCAACGGCGCCCCGGTCGGCGAGCTGGTCCTGGGGGCGGGCGATCGGATCGAGCTCGGGGACACGGTCCTCGTCGTCGAGGCGACCGGGGACGCCGACTGATGGACCCGTTCCTGCTCGTCATCTGGATCATCCGACTGCTGTTCCTGGCGCTGCTGTACCTGTTCCTCGCGAGGGTCGTGGGCTCACTGTTGCGCGATCTACGAGCCGCAGCACGCGAACCCGGGGCGTCGCTGGGTCGCCTGGTCGTGGTGGAATCCCCGACCGGGGAGCCAGAGGCCGGCCGCTCGTTCGACCTCGACGCGATCACGACGCTCGGACGCGACGTGAACAACGCGATCGTCATCGACGATCCGTTCGCGTCCACGGAGCACGCCGTGCTGACGTTTCGGGGCCGAAGCTGGTACGTCGAGGACCTCGAAAGCACGAACGGGACGTTCGTGAACGGGCGGGCCGTCGCCGGTGTCTCGCCGCTCGGCTTCGGGGATGAGGTATCGATCGGGCAGGTCCGTCTTCGTCTCGAACGAGCCCGCACCTCGTGACGGCGGCGAGCGGTCGCGCGCCCGCCTCCGCGCTCCCGCGCATCCTCGGCCCGATCCGTCCACGGCCGCGCTGGACGGAGGCTCGTCTCCTGGCCCTGGCGGCGATCGCGCTGCTCGTCGGCAGCGTGTCCCTGCGTCTCGGGCTGGAGGGCGAGTTCGGCCTCGCCAACGCCCCGGGTCTCGGCATCTACCTTGGCGCCCTTGGACTCGCGCACCTCGCCCAGGTGCTCGCGGGACGGCGCACCGACCAGGTGTTGCTGCCGGTCGTCGGCCTGCTGGGAGGCATCTCGTTGCTCCTCATGCAACGGCTGCCGCAGGAGCTGGTCACGCTGGGCGAAGGCGAATCAGCCCTGGGCCTGGGTGATGTCCAGCTGGTCTGGCTCGTCCTCGGGATCGCCGTCACGACCACGCTCGCGATCGTCGTGCGCTCGGACGCGTGGCTTCGGCGCTACAAGTACACCTGGGCGGCGGTCGGGATCGCCCTGCTGCTCCTGACGTTCATCTTCGGGGCGGATGTCGCGGGACAACGCCTGACCCTGCGGCTCGGGCCGGTGAGCGGTCAACCGTCCGAGCTGCTCAAGGTCATCCTCGTCGTCTTCCTCGCGGGTTACCTCTCAGAGAACCGACCCCTGCTGATCGAGCAGGACACGCGCCTCGGGCCGCTCCGGCTCCCGCCGCTGCCGTATCTCGCGCCGATGGTCGCGATGTGGGCCATCGCGCTCGGGATCGTGGTCATCCAGCGGGATCTTGGAGCGGCCCTCCTGTTCTTCGCGGTGTTCCTCGCCCTGACCTACGCGGCGACAGGCCGGCTCAGCCTGGTCGTGATCGGGCTGGTCCTGTTCCTGGCCGGCAGCGCGCTGATGGCGAACCTGTTCGAGCATGTCCGCGATCGCATCGATATCTGGCTGGATCCGTTCGCGGACCCCCTAGGTACCGGCTATCAGATCGTCCAGTCGCTCCACGCGTTCGCCCGCGGTGGCCTGCTCGGAACGGGTCTCGGCAATGGCTTGCCGATGGTCGGCGGCCGGCTGCCGATCCCCGAGATCCAGACGGACTTCCCGCTCGCGGCACTCGGCGAGGAGCTCGGCCTGGTCGGCGTGATCGCCATCCTCGGGCTCTATTTCGTGGTCATCCAGCGCGGGCTGCGCATCGGTGCCTCCGCGGCCGACGACTTCCGGGCGATCCTGGCGACCGGGCTGGCCCTGATCGTCGGCGTCCAGGCCTTCATCATCGCGGCCGGCAATCTCAAGGTCCTGCCGCTCACCGGGGTGACCCTTCCGTTCGTGAGCTACGGCGGGTCGTCGCTGCTCGCCAACGCTGTCGTCGTTGGGCTGCTGCTCGCACTGTCCGACCGTGGCGTCGAGCCGCCGCCGCCGCCGAGCACGGCGACCGGCTGGCGCCGCCGGCTTCGACGGGGCACGGCCTGATGCTGGCGACGACCTCCCGTCGACGGCCGCTCGGGCGCACCATCGTCCATGTCGCGCTGGCCCTCTCGATCGCCTTCGGAACCCTGGCCGCGGCGGGTGGCTACTGGGCGGTCATCAAGGCGCCCGAGCTCGTCCGCTCGCCGCTCGATCCCGCCGTCATCCAGGCGGCCCGGACCGTGCCGCGCGGCACCATCTTCGACCGCGACGGCGAGGTCCTGGCGCGCAACGAGAAGGATGCGAACGGCGAGCTGTATCGCGTCTACCGCGGCGAGTCCGTGAGCCAGGTCGTGGGCTACGCCTCGAGTCGCTATGGGCGGGCCGGCCTCGAGCTCGCCTACGACGCCGAGCTGTCCGGATTGGCCGGCGATCCGGTGTCGGACGCCCTGCGCAAGTTCGGCACCGACCCG
>CAWHDR010000001.1:2337500-2903510 GCA_963828165.1 uncultured Chloroflexia bacterium | reverse complement strand
TGGCCAGATGGCCGACGCCCCACCGCTCGTCGTGGTCGCGGGTGCGACGGCGACCGGCAAGACCCAAATCGGGATCCGGCTGGCAGAGGCGTTCATCGCGGAAGGCCGGCCAGCAACGGTCATCTCGGCCCAGTCCCGGCAGGTCTACCGCGGCCTGGACATCGAGCCCGGCCAAGGTGCGTGCCGCGGACCGGGCGCGCGTTCCGCACGAGGAACTGGATCTCGTCGATCCGCCGGAGCGGTTCGCGCTGGCCGACTTCGTCGCGCACGCCCGAGCGGTGCTGACCGGGGTGGCCGAGCGCGACGGCGTCGCACTGCTCGTCGGCGGCACGGGGCTCTACCTGCGGGCCGTCGCGCGCGGCCTGGACCTCGAAGCGCTGCCGGACGACCCCGCGCTGCGGCAGCGACTCGAAGGGGAGCTCGCCGCCGACGGGCTGCCTGCGCTCGTGGACCGGCTGACGGTCCTCGCACCCACCCTGGCCGCGCAGACCGACACGGCCAATCCGCGCCGTGTCCTCCGGGCGTTGGAGATCGCCGAGCTACGCGGTGACGGACCGCGGCCCGCCCCGCTCGGCTACGACGGGCCGTTTCGCCTGGATCGGGCTGACGGTTGACCGCGCCGAGCACGAGCGTCGGATCGCGGCCCGTGCCCGGGCGCAGTTCGACGACGGGCTCATCGATGAGGCCGTGGCCCTTCGCGAGCGCTACGACCCGGACCTGCCGGCCTTCTCGGCGATCGGGTACCACGAGGCCTGGGACGTCGCCGACGGCCGCCGCACCCTCGACGAGGCCGTGACGACCGACGCCCAGCGCAATGTCGCGTTCGCGAAGCGCCAACGGACGTGGTTCCGGAGCGAGCCCGACGTCCAGTGGCTGGAGGCGACGCTGACAGACCCGTTCGACCGGGCGCTCGCCGTTGCCCGGACGGCGACCGGCTAGGTCCGCCGCCGATGGTCAGCCGTCGGCGAGCGTCGTCTCGTCGATGACTTCGTCCACGCCATCCACGGCCTCGATGACCGAGGCGATCGTGTCGCTGTCGTCAACGTCGTCGACGATCCCACGTACGACGGCCGTTGAGCCGCGTGTCCCGATGACGAGTCGGATCCGCGTCGCCCGCTCGTCGCGGCGTTGTCGGCCTCGAGGGCGTCGCGGATGCGCGCGGTCAGATCCAGCTCACCCGAGTCGTCGATCGCGCCGGCCACCTCGATGCCTTCGGGGTCCTCGGCGTCGACCCGGAAGGGCGGGTCAGAAGGCGCGACGTAGGCGAGTCCTTCCTCCGTCGCAACGTCCGGGTCATCGGTCTCGCCCTCGCGCAAGTCGTCGAGCGCCAGCCCGTCGAGGCTCTCGGCATCTCCGTCTTCTACCTCTGGGTCCGGCGAAGGCTCACCCCGGTCGGAGCTCGGTCAGCGAGTCGGTGTCCGCCGGCTCTCGATCTCATCGGGCTCCAGCACCGCGTCCTGGTCGACGGGCATCTCCTCGCCCTGAAGGCTCTGGATCTCTTCGATGAGGGCGACGTCGTCGGGATCGAGCGGACCTCGCGTTTCACCACGGTCGTCGGACATGCGGGCACCTCCTGGGGAGCCCCGAGCGTGACCGCCAGGGCGTTGCACGGGCGTCATCACGCGACCGCGCTATCCTGCACGCGCATGACCTCCCGCCTCATCGATCTCGAAGTGCCGGTCGAGAAGGCCTTCCTCGTCGCCGTCGACACCGGCGACGAGGACGGCTGGACCGCCCAGGAATCCTGTCGGAGCTCGCGAACCTGGCGACCACCGCCGGCGCCGAGGTCGTGGGCGCGGAGTGGCAGAACCGCCGCCACGTCGACCCCAACTGGTACATCGGCAAGGGCAAGGCGGAGGAGCTCGCGCCGGCCAAGAGCGAGACCGGCTTCGATCTGCTCGATCGCCGACGACGAGCTGTCGCCGGCCCAGCAGAAAGCCCTCGAGGGCCTGCTGAAGGTGAAGGTCATCGACCGCAGCCGGCTGATCCTCGACATCTTCGCCCTGCACGCGCAGACCCACGAGGGCCGCCTCCAGGTCGAGCTCGCGCAGCTCGAATACCAGCTCCCGCGGCTGACCAAGCTGTGGACCCACCTCTCGCGCACCCAGGGCGGCATCGGCTCGCGAGGTCCCGGCGAGAGCCAGCTCGAGACCGACCGCCGGCTCATCCGGACCGGATCACGAAGATGAAGGAGCGCGTCGAGCAGGTCCGCCAGCAGCGCTCGACCGCCGCGCGCGGCCGGACCGGCGCCTGTGGCCGACCGTCGGCATCGTCGGCTACACGAACGCCGGCAAGTCGACGCTGCTGAACGCGCTCGTCGGTTCCGAGGTGGCGCGGGCCGAGGACAAGCTCTTCGCCACGCTCGACCCGACGAGCCGCCAGGTGAAGCTCGGCGACGGCCAGACCGCGATCGTCACCGACACCGTCGGGTTCATCCACAAGCTGCCGCACCAGCTGGTCGACGCGTTCCGGGCCACCCTCGAGGAGGTCAACCGCGCGGACGTGCTGGTCGAGGTCGTCGACGCGTCCGATCCGCACGTCGCGGAGCACCGGGCGACGGTCCAGACCGTCCTCGACGAGCTCGGGGCGGGGAGAAGCCGCGGCTCGTGGCGTTCAACAAGGCCGATCTCGTGGAACGAGCCGCCCTTGACGGCAGCGCGGTGGCCCCGGCCGTCGCGGGTTCCGTGCTGGTCTCCGCGCTGACCGGCTTCGGGATGGACACGCTCCGAGCGGAGATCGCGGCGCTGCTCGGACACTGTGGGTCGACATCGATGCATCGCTGCCCTACGCCGCGGGTGAGCTGCTCGCGCGGGTCGCGAGCGCGGGACCGTCGAGCTCGAGTACGGCGAGCGTGACGTCCGCATCGTGGGGCGGGTGGCGCCGGCGCTCGCCAGCGAGCTCGAGGCGGCGTCGGAACGGTGGGCCCAGGCCGCGACCGATGCGACCAACGGGACGGGGCCGCCGCCGCAGCAGGCTAGGGGGGCCGTGGCCGGGCACGCCCGGGCTCGGCGTCTGCCGGGAGGGGGGAGTCCAGACGGATGGCGCCCGGTACCATCCCGAGTCATGTCGATCCGGCCCCGACCGCGGCTGTCGATCGTCCTTGTCGCGTCGTCAGCGATCTTCTTCGCCGTCGCCCTGTGCTCGCCCCCCCGTTCGGGGTGACCTTCGACGAGGCCAACTACCTCGGCATCGGCTACAGCATGGTCGAGGGGCAGGGGCCACAGAACGTGTTCGGTGGCTATTTCCTCTCGCACGCGCCGGTGTGGTCGACCGTCGTCGTGGCTCCGGCGGTCGCGCTCGGCATCGACCCCCTCGTCGTGGGGCGGTTCCTCAACGCGTTGCGGCGTGGCCTGCTCCTGGTGAGCGCCGCGCTGGCATGGCGGATCCGACCGCTGCGGCGGGCTTCGGCGATCGCCCTCCTCGCGACGACCTACCTCCACGAGCTGACGAGGACGTCTCGGCTCGACGTCCCGTCCGCCACCCTTGCCGTCGCCTACCTGGCGCTGGGCCTGGTTGCGGTCCGCCGGGGCTCCGCCTCGTTGCCATCGCGGCCGGGCTGGTGTTTGGGCTCGGGTTCCTGGTGAAGGAGATCAACCTGCCGCTCGCACCGGTGCCGGTCCTTATGGCGGTCCTCCATCGGCAACCGTGGCGGCCGATCCTCCGTGCTGCCGGCTGGCTGATCCTGGGTGCGACGGCCGTGGTGGCACCGTGGTTCATCTTCGTGGCACAGGTGACCGACGGGTCTACCGCCTGGGGACCCCGGGGTGGACGCTGGCGCCCATCGGCCTCGCGTTGCTGGTGTTCGGGCTGGCCGCGGTGCTCGGGAGCCGGCTCGACCTGCCGAGGCGGGGGAGCGACTCGGCGGCCGGCTCGAGGGTCCCGTCGCACCTGGCTGGTGATCGCCCTCACGATCGTGTGGGTGACCGGCCTGACGCTGGTCTTCACGGGCACGCTGCGGGGCGCGGCACCGCGCTGATCGATCTGCCACAGATCGCCGGGTACGTCCGCCAGTGGTATCCGATCCTCGTGACGAGCGGGATCGGCGCGGTCGGCCTGCTGCTGTCGATCGTGGCGTGCCGGGACGCGGCGTTGGGCGGGCGCGAAGCCCTGGAAGACCTGTGGCTGGCCACGATCTGTGGCCTCCCGCTCGTGATCCTGGTCATCGGCGTCGGGGAGCCGCCGCGCAACTACCTCGCCCAGCTCTCGATCGGAGCGGGTATCGCCGCGGCCGGCTGGCTGTGGCTCTTCGAGCCGGCCCTCCGCCGCTGGCCCTCGCCGACGATCCTGGCCGTCGGTGCGCTCTTCGGCCCGATCCTCGGGGCCGCCGTCGCCGACGTCTTCGGGGTCGGATCCGGATCGGCCTGATCGGTGGGCTGGCCGTCGGCGTGATCGCGGCGGTGCGGCGCCGCTGCGCTCCGCGCCGGTCGCCGATCCGCGGACGTACCCGGCCATGCGCGAACGCGCGGTCGGGCCTGCTGACCGTCGGCCTGGTGAGCGCCAGCGCCGTTCTCGTGACCTATCGACTTCCGCCGGACCGTCGCCACCAGGGAGGAGGCCGTCGACACCGTCGTGGCGTGGGTCGGGACAACGCCGAGCCGGGGTCCACGATCGCGTTCGGGTCCTACCTCAGCTTCGAGATGGGCCTGCCGCTACGGGACGACTTCAGGCTGCGTCAGGTCCGCCACGTGACCGTCGTGGTCGATGCCGAAGCCCCGGATGGCGTCACGGTGTTCGATCAGCCGGCGAGCGACGATTGGGTATCGATCGACATCGCGCCAAAGAACGTCAACGAATTCCAGGCGTTCTCGGCGGGCAAGCTCATCGGGCAATTGCGTGAGAGCGACGCGAGCTACTGGGTCTACACGACGGGTACGTCGACCGCGGCCCCCACGATCATCCCGGCGATCGAGGGCGCGCCGGGTTTCGAGGAGGTCGCGCACTGGACCTTCGAACGACCGCGCGGCGCTCCGATCGAGTCATACGTCTTCCGACTGGACCTCGAGGAGCTCGCCCTCGACGACGCCCGGATCCACGTCGCGCCCGAAGCACTCGAGCGCATCGTGGCCTTCGTCGAACGCGAACAGGCCACGGAGCTGGCCGGCCGCCTCGTCCCGCAGGTCCAGGCCGAACCCACGACCGCAGCGACCGAAGCCCTCATGGATCGACTGCGCTCGATCGCGGGGGTGGCAGCCGATCCGTGATCTCCGTCATGTCGTACGGCCGCAGCTTGCCGGCCGACGTGAACGAGCGATCGGGGAGCAACGGCAGGTCGGCGTCGAAATAGCGGTCGAACAGCAGGCGGAAGGTATTGACCGAGCTGAGGGTCGTCGACGGCGTCAGCGCGCCATCGCCGGGCAGGTACATCGCGTTCAGGATCCCGAACTTGATCTCCAGCTCGTCCGTCGAGGCGGTCGCCCAGTCGTACCCGATCGTGTTGCGGGCGTACTCGCGGGGGTAGGGGCCTTCGTCCGCCTGGAGGATGATGATCGGCCGCTCCGCCTCGGGACGGGCCAGCAGCCGGTCCACGAGGGCCTCGATCCGCGTCTGCAGGTAGGTCAGCTGTTCGCCGTACGCCAGTGCCTGCCGCCGACCGCGGTCCGCTTCGTCGGTCACGAACGACCCGTCGCTCGCGAACGTGTACGGGGGGTGCGGGATCATCACGTGCGCAAAGACGAATGCCGGACCTGGGTCGTCCGCGACGTCGTCGAGGGTATCGAGCTGGAACCGCCCGACCTCGTAATGTCGTTCGCGGGCCGGTGCCGCCAGGCTGATGCCGAGGCGGTGCGCCGCCGCTGGCAGCGCCGAGGTGTCGTACAGCGAGGCGACGAAATCGGACGGTCCGCCGGGCGGCAGGTTGCGGTCGGCGATCACGCTCGTCTTGGTCGGGCCGTAGAACGATCCAACGTGGACGTACTGGTAGCCCCGCTCGCGCAGGAACCGGCCGACGGCGTGGTCCGACAGCCGTTCGAACACGGGACCGTGGTCGTCGGACGCGGGGTCCTGTGCGGCCACGAGGTCGTCGAGGTAGTCCAGATTCAGCGTCGCCGCCAGCGACAGCGACGTCTTGACGTAGTTCGCGTGGCTGTCGGTCACGATCTGGAACCCGCGAGCGCGAAGCCGATCGAGGAAGGGGCGATCGTCGATCTCGTACTGCAGCTGGAGGGAGCTCGCCGAGCCGTATCGATCGAACACGAGGTACCAGATGTCACGGCCCGGGCCGGCGCTCCCGCCGATCGCTGCCTGCGCGGTCGTGCCGCGCCCGAAGCGGGCGATCTCGGCAGGGACGATCGTGACGAGGGCGAACACGACCAGGAGCGCCGTCACGATGTTGAGCGCGCGCGTCATGCCCGCCAGACGCGCATCGCGCAAACGGACCGCGGCGATGGCGACGACGACCAGGAACACCGCCCAGCCGATCTGCTGGAAGCCCGCTTTGACGCCGAGCGGAGCCAGCACCCCGGCGAGGTGGCCGTACAGGAGCAACGCGGCCGCCAGGGCGGAGACGCCGAGAGCCGCCCGACGCGCGTCGCCCAGGATGGGTGCCCCGATCAGCAGCAGCGCGAGCGCGGCCGCGACGATGACGACGAGCGGTGCGACCAGGTCTGACGGCTCGAGCTCGCCCAGGTTCTGCCCGTACAGGAACAGGACCGGGTACGCCGCCAGCAGCAAGGGATGCAGGGGCAAAGGTCGGCCACGCCACGCCGAGCGGATCCGCCCCGGGAGCCGAGCCGTCGCGCCATCGGCGGTGCCCGGCAGGGTCGGTGCTTCGGTCGTCACGAGGGGATTATCGGGCCGTCAACCATCACGCGCGGTCCGCTCGCGAACCGGCCGCCCGCGCACCGGCGACCCGCGGACCGGCCGCCGGCCATCGCGACCGGCTAGGATCCGGCGCTCGGCAGGCGATCCGTGATCTCGGTGAGGTCGTACGGCCGGTATTTGCCCGCGGAGGTGAACGTCCGGTCGGGGAGCAGCGGCAGGTCGGCGTCGAAGTACGCGTTGAAGATCAACCGGAAGGTGTTCACGGAGCTGAGGGTGGTGGGCACCGCGGGCGCCTCGCCCCCGGGCAGGTACATGGCGTTGAAGATCCCGAACTTGATCTCGAGGTCCTCGGTCGCCGCCGTGGCCCAGTCGTAGCCGACGGTATCCCGTGCGTAGTCGACCGGGTAGGGACCCTCATCCGCCTGGAGGACGATGATCGGCCGCTCGGCGTCCGGCAGCGCGAGGAGACGGTCGACCAGGGCCTCGAGTCTCGCCTGCAGATAGACCAGCTGCTGGGCGTACCCCTCCGCGTTGGTCAGCGCCGCGTCCTCCTCGTCGGTCAGGAACCTGCCGTCGCTCGCGAAGGTGTAGGGGGGATGCGGCAGCAGGACATGCGCGAAGACGAGCTTCGGGCCGGGTTCGGTCACGAGGTCGTCCAGCGTGTCCAGCTGGAAGCGGCCGACCTGGTGGTGCCGCTCTCGTGCGGGCGTGTTCGTGCGGATCCGCAGCCGTCGCGCGATGGCCGGCAGTGCCGACACGTCGAACAGCGCGTCGACGAAGTCGGACGGGCCATCGATCCGTGGGTTGACATCCGCCAGCGGACTCGTCTCGGTCGGGTCGTAGGTCGAGCCGACGTGGACATAGCGGTAGCCTCGATCGTGCAGGAAGTGGCCGACCGCGTGGTCGGCAAGGTGCCGGTAGATGGCCCCGTGATCCTCCGAGGCGGGGTCCTGCGCGGCGACGATGTCGTCGAGATAGTCGAGATTGAGCGTCGCCGCCAGCGACAGCGCGGTCTTGACGTAGTTCGCATGGCTGTCGGTCACGACATCGAAGCCTCGGGCGCTCAGCCGATCGAGAAAGGGCCGGTCGTCGATCCCGTAGAGCAGGTCGAGCGATCGGGCGGACCCGTAGCGGTCGAACACCAGGTACCAGATGTCGCGCCCTGGGCCCGCGGTGCCTCCGATGGGCGTCGCCGACGCCGCGCTCCGGTTCGCGCGAGCGAATTCGGCGGGCACGATCGACACGAGGGTGACGATCACCAGGAGCGCGGTCACGAGGTTCATCCCGCGGGTCACCAGGGCCAGTCGATCCGAGCCAGCCTTGATCGCGAACACCGCCGTGAGCCCGATGAGGGCCATCCAGCCAACCTGGAGAACGACGGCTCGGACTCCAAGGGGACCCAGGAGGCCCGCGACGTGGCCGTACAGGAGGAGCGCGGCAGCCAGGGCGGAAACGACCAGGGCCGCCCGCCGGCCGTCACGGACGACGTACGCACCGACGATCAACGCCGCCAGCGCGACGAGGACGATCGCGGCGAGGGGTCCGACGAGATCGCTCGGGGCCAGTTCGCCCAGGTTCTGCCCGTACAGGAACAGGACCGGGTAGGCAGCCAGCAGCAGGGGATGCACGGGGAGCGGCCGGCCGCGCCAGGGCGTGCGAAGCCGGCCTCCCGCCTGAGCCGTGGCTCGGGAGGCCGTGCTATCGTTGGTCATCAGGGGATTATCGGGCGGTTAACCAAGATCGGAGCGACCCGCGAACATGCTTGAACTCGCGTACATCGATCCGGGCACCGGCAGCCTCATCATCCAGACCGCGATCGCGGCCGCAGTCGCGATACCACTGTTCTTCCGGCACCAGATCGGCCGGTTCCTGAACGTGGTGCGCCGTCGCGGCGGCGAGGACAAGCCCGCTGCGCCTGTGCATGACGGCACCCGGGGTCGCTGACCCGGCCAACGCGGTGCCAGGCACCGACACGGCCACCCCGGCCGGCGCCGTCGAGCGGGACGGCGGCTCGTTCCGCGATCCGAGCGGTTTCATCTTCTGGCAGGACGGCCAGCCCTACCGCCAGATCCAGCGCAGTTTCGCGGCGGAGTGGGACGCGTTCGAGGCGAGCCCGCTCAAGCAGCGGCTCATCGAGGGTGACCGGCTCATCCCGTACGAGCCCATCTCGATCGAACGCGCGCAGGGCTCCGACGCCCACGCGGTCATCCGCCCCGAGAAGATCGAGTTCATCAGCTATCCGTTCGAGTGGACCTTCGGTGAGCTGCGCGATGCCGCGCTCCTGACGCTCGACGCGCAGCTCGACGCCATGGCCGAAGGCTGGCAGCTCAAGGATGCCTCGGCGTACAACGTCCAGTTCCGTGATGCCCGGCCCATCCTGATCGATTCACTCTCGTTCGAGCCGCTCGAAGAGGGCGCGCCGTGGGTGGCGTACCGCCAGTTCTGTGAGCACTTCCTGGCGCCGCTGGCATTGATCGCCCGACGCGACGTCCGACTCGCGAGCTTGCTCCGCGCCGACCCCGACGGCGTGCCGCTGGATCTCGCCAGCAACCTTCTTCCGTGGCGGACGCGCCTAAATTTCGGCTTGCTGTCGCATGTTCACCTCCATGCCCGAGCCCAGCGGCGATATGCCGGCAGCGAAGATGAGGGCGACGTCGACGCGGCGCGGGGGGCGCGGATCAGCCGGCAGCGGCTCGAGGGCCTCATCCGGAACCTGCGTGGCACCGTCGAGCGGCTGCGCTGGGAGCCGGCCGGCACCGAGTGGTCCGACTACGCCGACCACACGAGCTACGGCGATGCCGCGACCGCGGACAAGGCGCGACTCGTGGAGGCGTTCGTCGGCGAGGCCACGGGCACGCGGCTCTGGGATCTTGGCGCCAACACCGGCCGGTACAGCCGGATCGCGGCCGACGCCGGCAAGCGCGTCCTGGCATTCGACATCGACCCGGCGGCGGCGGAGCGGAACTACCGCCAGCTACGCGCCGAGGGCAGGACCGACATCCTGCCGCTCATCCTCGATGTCGCGAACCCGAGCCCGGGTATCGGCTGGGCGGGTCGTGAGCGCCGCTCGCTCCTCGACCGCGCGGATCCGGACATCGCGCTGGCTCTGGCCCTCGTCCACCACCTGGCGATCTCGCGCAACGTGCCGCTGCCGATGGTGCTCGGGTTCTTCGCGGATCTCGCTCCGTGGGCGATCGTCGAGTTCGTCCCCAAGGAGGACCGCATGGTCCGGCGGCTGCTGGCCACGCGTCGTGACGTGTTCCCCGACTACACCCTCGACGGCTTCCGGGCCGCCGCGTCGGAACGCTTCGAGGTCGTGCGGGAGGCGCCGATCGAGGACAGCGTCCGGGTCCTGTTCCTGTTGCGCCGCCGCTGAGGTCTCGCGTCCCCCGGCTGTGGACAGCCTGTGGACAGGCCCTCGAAATGCAAGGCTCCGGCAAGGAAACTCGTGGATAACACGATTGTCCCAGGGGTCTCGCGCGGGTAAGGTAGGTCTTGCCTGAAGGGGCACGAACATCTAGTGATCTGATCTGTGTTTACATGGATCGGGGCATCTAGTGATCGAGTTCCTTCGGGCGTTTCTTTTTGTCCGCCGGAGGACGGCGGTGCGGCAGACGCGTGGCACGAGTGCGGGCGGCGACGAGGTGCGGTTCTGTGGATGGGCTGTGGACGGTGCGAGCCCGCACCGCACCCAATTCGCAAACTCGTGGATAAACCCCCTTCCCAGGCCCCGGCCTCGCCGGATACAGTTCGTCTTGCTCGAAGGGGCGCCAGACCGCAAGTGGCGGTACCGGTGTTTACATCGGTATTGACAACTACGGACCGGCCGTTCCTTCGGGCGTTTTCATGTCCCGGGCAGCTCGCGCCGTGATCGCACACCCGGACCTGGAGCCGGCGGCCATCCGCGCCGCCCACGATCGGATCGATCCCGTCTTCACCGGCACGCCCCAGTACCTCCATGAGGGCCTGTCCGCGCGCCTGGGCGTCCCGGTCGTGGTCAAGGTCGAGACCGTCAACCCGATCCGCTCGTTCAAGGGCCGCGGCACGTGGGTCGCCATGGCGGCGCTGGCGGGGGAGGGGAGCATCGGCCAGGACCGTGCCATCGTGTGCGTGTCCGCGGGCAACTTCGGCCAGGGCGTCGCCTACGCCGCACGCGCCCTGGGCGTGCCCGCGGTGGTCTTCTGCTCCACCCGGGCGAATCGCGCGAAGGTCGCCCGGATGCGGGCGCTCGGCGCCACGGTGATCGAGGCTGGCGAAGATTTCGACGACGCCCGCGTCGTCTCAGAGACCTATGCGGCCGAGCACGATGCCTCGCTCCTCGTCGATGGGGACGATGCCCGCATCGCGACGGGCGCCGGGACACTCGCGCTCGAGGTCACCGACGCCGTAGACGCCGGCCTCCTGCCCATGCCGGCGGTCGCTGCCGTGCCGGTCGGCAATGGCGCCCTGATCAACGGCGTGGGCTCGTGGTTGCGCCATGCCGCGCCCGGTTGCCGGGTGCTGGGCGTCCAGGCCGAGGCCGCGGCAGCGATGACGCTCTCGTGGCGGGCGGGTCGAGCGATCGACACGGACAGCGCGGCCACGTACGCCGACGGCATCGCATCGCGCGTCGCGATCCCGCGTGCGGTCGAGCTCATGCGCGGCCGGGTCGACGACATGGTCACGGTCTCCGAGGACGCCCTCCGGAGCGCCCAGGCCGAGTTGACCGACGAGCTCGGGATCACCGTGGAGGGAGCCGCTGCGGCCTCGTGGGCCGGGCTGCTGGCAGGCCAACGGCCGGTCGGGCCGGCCCTCGTCATCGTCACCGGCAGCAACGCCTGAGCGTGCCGGCGGGGGAGGGCTAGTCGTGGGAGCCGCGCGCCGCTACCTCCCCAGCGACCCCGTTGACTTCGCGCGCTCTGCCGTGCCACTCGGGTTGCTGGTGCTCGCCGCGGCGCTGCCGGGGCTGCGCGCTGTCGTCCTTGTCGGGCTGGCCGCCGGCGCGGCGATCGCGATCTGGCGCGACGCGCCAGTTCGCTGGGCCTGGGCTGGCGCGGTGCCCGTTGCCCTCAGCCTGTTCTGGGGCGGTCTGCCGGCTCCGACGGTCGCCCTCGACGGGTCCGACTGCGCGAACCCCACCTCGCCCGTGGCGACGTGGCGCGCGCTCGAGGCGCTGGTCGTCCTGGGCGGCCTCGCGGGGCTCGTACTCATCCTGCGGGCGACCCCGGCGTCGCTGTCCCTGCGCTCGCCGGCCCGCCGCTGGGTGCGCTGGGCTGTCGTCGGCTTCCTCGTGTCGGGTCCGATCGCGCTGCTCGCCGGCCCGTATCTCGCCCGGCCGTTCTTTGGCGACGTGGGCTACGAGCTCGTGGCGGCAGCACTCGTGCCGGCGCTCGTGTTCGCGGCCGCGAACGGGGTCATGGAGGAGATGATCTATCGCGGCGCGCTGCTGGGCTGGTCGGCCAAGGTCATGGGGCTGGGGCCGGCGGTCGTGGGCCAGGCCATCGTGTTCGGCGTGGCGCACTCGGGTGCGGATGTCATCGGATTGCAGCTGCCCCTGATGCTCGCCCTGGGCGTGGGCGGGCTCGTTGCCGGGGTCATCGCGGTGCGGACCCGATCGCTGCTGATCCCGATGGCGGTCCATATCGGACTCGACATCCCGATCTACTTCGCGTTCGCCTGCGGGACATGAGCCGCGGGCCGCCCGGGTCGGTTAATGGACGGTACCAGGTTGCGCGACCGGCACTTCGAAGACGGCCCCCCGGCTCCTCGAACGTCAGGCACTCGAACGGCTCCTCGAAGGCTGGGCTCGCGCCCTTCGTCGCGACCGACGTCTTCGAGCCGACCGTCATGCTTCGGTTTGTTGCGGGAGACGGTCCGACCCCCGACGAGGCGTCCGTCAGAGGTCGAGCGCGTCGCGCAGCTCACGGAAGACCCCGGCCAGGGCCGGCAGCTGGTAGTGGGCGTTCAGGCCGCTGGGATTGGGCAGGATCCAGAGGCTGCTGGGCCCGAGTCGCTCGGACTGAAGACCCAGGGTGGCCTTCGGTCGATCGAAGGCGATCCGATAGGCGGAGATGCCGAGGATGGCCACGCACGCCGGGCGGTATCGTTCCGCGGTCGCGAGCAGGCGGACGGCGCCTTCGCGCAGCTCGGCGGCACCCAGCTCCGCGGCCGTCGCCGTCGTCCGGTTGACCAGGTTCGTGATGCCGAAGCCCGCTGCGAGCATCGCGTCGCCGTCCCAGGGCGTCAGGAGGGTCTCGGTGAACCCCGCCGCATGGAGGGTCGGCCAGAATCGGTTGCCCGGGCGGGCAAAATGGCGTCCGGTGGCACCCGAGTAGCGACCGGGGTTGATGCCGCAGAACAGGACCTTGAGTCCCGGGGCGATGACGTCGGGGATGGCTCTGCCGTCGGCGGCTTCTAGCTCGGCGCGGGTCGGGCGCCAGGGGTGCGCCGGGGGAGGGGACTCCATCCGGGCATGGTGGCATGCCTCCCGTGCGCGATCGCGGGCGTCAACGTCGCACAATGGGTCGATGCCGTTCGATCTGGAGCGCTTCGTCGAGGCCCAGGAGGGCGTGTACGAGGGCGTCCTGCGCGAGCTGCGTGCGGGACGCAAGACCGGGCACTGGATCTGGTTCATCTTTCCGCAGCTCGCCGGCCTCGGACGGAGCGAGACGTCCCGGTTCTACGGCATCGCGTCATTGGACGAGGCGCGGGCCTACCTGGACCATCCGGTGCTGGGGCCTCGGCTGCGCGAATGCGTCGGCGCCGTCCTGGCTACGTCAGGAGCGACCCCCGATCAGATCTTCGGATCCCTCGACGCGATGAAGGTTCGGTCGTCGATGACGCTGTTCCATCTCGCCGCACCCGATGAACCGTCGTTCGGTGAGGTCCTGGAGCGGTTCTACGGCGGCACGACCGACGCGGCGACCGACTCGATGCTGCGCTAGGCTCCGACGGTGACCGCCGTTTCGTTCTCGGTCGAGGGTCAGGTCGTGCTCGTGACGGGTGCGACCGGGGGCATCGGCGCCGATCTGGCCATGGCGTTCGCCGAGGCCGGCGCTCGGGTCGGGGTTGCCGGGAGGGCAGGGGAGCGCGTCAATTCGGTCGTCAGCGCCATCCGCGCCGCGGGTGGCGAAGCCTCCCCTGTCGAGCTCGATCTGACCGACCGTGTGTCGATCGAACGCGCGGTCGCGCAGGTCGTCGACGCGTTCGGGCGACTCGACATCCTCGTCAACAACGCCGGGCTCGGGACGAACCACGACGCGATCGACGCGACCGAGGCCGAGTGGGACGAGCTGTTCGCGGTCAACGTCCGCGGGCTCTTCTTCGCCTCACAGTCCGCCGCCCGGGTGATGCTGCCGCAGGGTTCCGGACGGATCATCAACATGGCGTCTCAGGCCGGTCTGGTCGGCATCCCGCGCCACGCGGCCTATTCGGCGAGCAAGGCGGCGGTGATCGGCCTGACGCGCGTGTTGGCGCTGGAGTGGACGCCACAGGGCGTCACGGTCAACTGCGTCGCCCCGACATGGGTCTACACGCCCGGTACGGCGGAGCGCCTGGACGATCCGGTATTCCTCACGTCCGTCCTGGAGCGGATCCCGGCCGGCCGCGTCGCGTCGACGGCCGATGTCGCCGCCGCGGTGCTGTATCTGGCCTCGCCGGCAGCCGGGATGGTCACAGGAACCGTCCTGACGGTCGACGGCGGCTGGACGGCGCGGTAGATGGCCACTTCCGGGCCCTCCGAAGTCCCCGATGCCACTTCCGATAAGGTGAGTTATGTCCGGTTGATTTTGACCCCATTGAGGGCCAGAATGCGGCCCAGCCGGACCGCAACGCTGACGCGGAGGGTTCGGTCTCTCGAGAGGCGCGATTGCCCGTGGACCCGTGGATCCGGTGGCGGTTCGGCGAGCGGATTTGTGTGGTCTGCGGGGAGTCGCCGGTTGAGTCGGTTGAGTTCCCGTCGCCGATGATGTACGAGCACGGCTGGGCCGGCGAGGGTCCGCCCTGGCAGGTCCCGGTCTGTGGGCGCTTCATGCATCTTCGCCTGGCGCTCTGGCCAATCCGAACTCAACTCGCGCTCACGGACGAGCATCGGGACACCCTGAACGGCACGCCGCCCCGCGTCTACAGCTGACGATCTGGGCGTAAATGTAGCGGCCTCGCGGAGTGCGGTGGTTGGCGACACCGGTGGATCACTCGCGCTGTGAGGACCCGGGGCCCGAGTGTTGGTTGATGCACTCGGGCTCCGGCGCGTCTGGCGGCCTTGACACAGAGGCAATGTCTCAACACACCAAACGTACCTATAGACACTCTCAACAGGTGCAGGACTGCATATGCGTGACAAATAGGGCTTGCAGTGAACAGTGGGAGTGTTTAGGATGTCGCTATGCCGCTGGTGAGATTGCAGGTCTGGAACCTCGGTTGCGACTACGCCGATCGCGACGGCCGGTGGTGCTGGACATCGCTGACGCGGCAGGGCGTGACCCGGGCTGAGGCGATCGCGGCCGCGATCGCGGCCGGCTGGTCCGTGACGCGTCGACCAGGTCGGACGGAGCTCCGGTGTCCAGAGCATCGCCGGTTGCATTCGCGCCCGCCTCAGGCGTATCGATCTGGACGAGGGCGGTCAAGGGTCCGCGATCGCCGCAGGCGACGGCTCGGCAGAGCCGCCCTTGACGGCCCGCGATTTCAGGACCCGCACGCTGAGATTGACCGGGGGACGGAAGGACCGCAGGTCCGCAGTCCCTCGGTCCTCGGAACGTCGCGCCGGGTGACTCGGCCGCCGACGTCGATCGCCAGCCGCCGACTGAGGCTGAAACTAGCCCTCCCCCGCCGCCCGGAGCGCCGAAGTCAGGCGGACGGCCATCGAAGAGCGGAAAGCGGCGCCACGGCCGTCCTAGGGCGTCTGGGGGCCGCAAATGAGCTGGTGGCGAGGGGTCCCGGGAGAAGGTGAGTTATGTCCGTTACGTGACTTGCTGATCGACCCACAGTACGGTCGATCGGACCAGTCGGGCCATTTCATCGAAATCCTCATTCTCCACCGGGACCCCTCCGGTGAAGGTTCCTGGATCTGCCGTGACCTTTCGAAGGCGCTTGGCCAGACTCTGGGGAGCTGAGCACCGCCTGGCCGGATGTAACCCAAACCGTGAGTAAGGAGATTTCGGAGCTCGCGAAACTCGTCGACGCTACTCCACCCGTCGGGAAGCTTCTGCAGATCGACATTGGAGGCCTTTTCCAGAAGCCAACCATCCCTCGTTCGAAGTTGCCGCGAAAAGCCCCTAGGAGGTTGAGGTGAGCGAATTTTGTGAGCGACGTGGGGGACGCAGGAACCGGAAGGTCCTCACGAATGATGGTGTCTGCTCGTTCGCTCAGATAAGATTCGAGCACAGAGAAGGCCCGGACGACGCCCAGTTCCGCCGAGTCGGAGAGTTGAGCTCGACGCGTTGGGCTCGGGATCAGACGGATCGTGGCCTGTGATCGGGCGATGACTATTCGAAGGCGGTTCAAGTCTTCGAATTGCCCGTTCGGCTTCAATGCTCAAGTTCGGCGACCAGCCAGGTGCAGAACTCACTCTTTACCGCCGATGTCATCACAAGTAGATGGCGCTCGTGTCGGCGCTGGCCTCGGCAATTGCTCGACAGAAGAAGGCGGTCGCGACGCACCGACTCTATGTTTTGATCTCGCGCCGTCGTCTCGGGCATTAGGCTTGCAGCCCCCACAAGATCCGCACCGTTGGATTTAGCCACGTCGCAGATGAAGGCGTGCGCCAGCTCTGGACCGAGCTGGTAGAAGTCCTTGGGTTGCGAGGACAATCGCCGCGCGACCAGCGAAACAAAACTCAGATCGTCAGCATGGAACGCTGCCAGAGAACATCAATAGCCGCTGGGGGCAATGGCTTCTTCTTGGCGGGGATTAGTGCGTGGAGGAGCCAACCCCGCTGCCAGGGATAGGGAAAGGCATCGGCCGCCAAGGCCTCCGACACAAGTCGAACCGTGTCGGCTTCCCAACCGCCGTTGATCCTGGTGCGCAGATAGTACGAAACCTGTTTCGTCAGGTGAGGGTGCCGAAACAGAAGCACACCTAGCCTTCCCAACGGCGCCGAGGATCCCGTCCGGCCGAGTTCGCGCAGGCTGAGTTCAATTCGACGACTCGTCGCATAGCCCTGCGGTGTCGCGCCCCATTCAGCGTCGTCCGCAGCAGCCTCTGTGAGCTGCGTCCCTCCAGGATGGGGTCTATTCGGACGCCCTTGGCTCGAACCGATTTCGGTCGATCGTCCTCGGCGTCAGTGGTTTCGTACTCATCTCGAATACGCGTTTCGATTCGGCTCTTGAGAGCGGTCTCGGTCGACTTCCGCTCCCGTTCGGCTCGCAATGAGCGCTCGGTACTCATCGCGCGTTGGCATCCAAGTCTTCGCCGAGTTGATCACAAGTCCCAGATCCCTAAGTTGGAGCTCCAGCTCGGTCTTTAGGTGAAATGCGTCCCTAAGACTGCTCGCGGCGAAACGATAGTCGTCGATCCAGCGGACCACTGGCGTACCCCCGCGGCCCAACACCCGATCTGCAATCGACAGGTATACGTCGCCCAAGAACGTAGCAGTTGGCATCAACCCTTCGGGGAATTCCTTCCCGATCTCCCATCGCATGGTCAAGAAGTTCACAAAGGGCCGAAGTTGCCTCTCCTTCCCCAGTGATGTCCTCAAGCTCAATGGCAAGTCTTGACCGGTCAAGGTAGTCGTAGAACGCGACGATGTCGGTCATTAGGACATGAGAGTTTTCGCCTCGCGCGAGGACGTCTTCGGCGGCAGGGCGATCCTCGAAGTCAACTGACCGATTCACCAGCTGCCCAAGAGCAATGTTCGATAAGTGCGCGCACAGCGCATCGAATAGCAGTCGTTCTTCGACGGGCATGTCCACTGCCAGCCTGGTACCGGCGCCGAGCTTTGGCACGACAACGAATTCGGGTTGACTCGGGCGACAAACCCCTTCGACCAAGACGACCGAAGCCAACGGAGGAAGTCCGGATTGTTCGCGGCGCGAAACGCAAGTGTCAGCGGGAAGAAGTCACTGCCTCTCTCGGCCGCCTGGTGTGATGCGAATTCAAGGTCCAATGCAGAGACCAGTTCAAGGCTTAGGCGCACCTAGGGTCTCCCAGGAAGGTCCGGATCCGTACTCGTGCCGCATCGCAACAGCACCGACCGTCTCCAAACCTCTACTTCAGGATTTCGTTAATTCGACCGAAGAGAAGGGTCCAATTCGATACCTCAGCGGGGTCGAGATCCCTGTGCGAATGAGCACCAGTCCACCTGACGAAGGCCTTCACCAACTGATACTTGGAGAAGTTCTTTCCAATGCGATGTCTGGAAAATCTTGAGGACTGGGCGCTCTGGTTGCGAGAGCGCGGCTTTGTGTACATCCCATCCAAGTTCTGCCTTGGCAACGTGCACAAGAGTCATACGGAGGTCTTCCGTGGTAGAGCGTCCCGACTTTCGCCGTGAAGTCGCCTGTCCGAAGGATTTGCGCCCGACCAAGGGCGTACACGAACTCGCTCAGGCCCGCCGCATGCTCGCCTTCGGTGTCGGAATCCAACAGAGCTGCAACCTGGAGCTTTTGGGCGCGAAGGAGAACGGCAAAGTAGGCCACTTTGCTGGCTCCTCCAGCCGGCACGATCGCTATGTCTTCACGAAGAGAAGGCCGCTTGCGTTCGCCCAGCAGATTGCTCATGCCTTCGATGTACCAGAAATCGGTGAGCCCTTCACAAACGAGGTTCGGACTGCTGCGCAAACAGCGATTGCGCCATGCTGTACCCGAGTGCCGCTTGGAGGGGAAATAGCGCGGCCGGATCAGCGCTGGTGACCCCTTGATGGACCCGAGTGCCCTTCCTGGAGCGTAGTTCGACCACGCGAACCAGGTGCAATTCATCTGGACCCACCATGAAAGGTGAATGGGTCGTATATAGCGTTTGATTGCCCGTCGCGATTGACGACACAGTTTCGCGAAATTGTCGTTGCTTCGGGGCATCAGAGACTCAGTCCTGGTTCGTCGAGAAGGAAGAATTGCATTTGCCAAGTTGTCAGCCGTTTCCGCCTTGAAGACGACATAAAAGCTGACCAACCAGACAAGAAATCCGGCACTGCGCTGATCCAGTTCGATGTCGACATCATTCTCAACGACGACTACGCGCACCCAATCGCCATCCGCGCGGAATTCCAGTTTGTGCTTCTCGCCCCGCATACCTTTCGGACGGCCGAAGTGAGGTCCTTCGCCAGCCTCAGCGAGGGTATGTTGTCGTTTGGCCAGTTGGTTCTGTACCTGCTCGGCGTCTTCCTGCGACGTCACCGATTTGACCGATGCCTTGCCCTGGGCGGAGACTTCGGCAGCGTCGAGCCGAAGAAGTTTGAACAGAGCGACATTGCCGGCGTCCAGGTCGGCGTCCACATCGTTCGCCTGTATTCGAGTAGCTAGAAGGGACAGGTTATTCGGGGCCGCACGGTTGTGAAGCTTGAGTAATAGACAAAGAGCGAGGGGAGCTGCTTCGAGCACAGCTTCGCGAGCCCTAGCGTGTCGGCCGGGCAACTCAGTTCGAATCTCGAGCAGGGATGTCAAAACAGCGGCCTGATCTGAGGCCTTCAAACCTGGGCGGACTCGCGCAGCCACTCAGACAGCTTCTCGGCGACCTCCCCAAGAACGAAGTCATCTGAGTCCAAATCACGCGATAAGACGTCAAATGCCCTGAGTGTCGCCTCCTGGCCCCCGGCCTTCTCGGCGTTGGAGCGGAGCCGATCCAAACTTACGCGCCATCGTGCGCCAGCGGACACTGGACGTTACTCCGTCCATCGACACTCGCCGATTGTTAGCCAGGTAGCGCGCAATCCGGACCGTCTGAACGATGCCGAATCGTTGCGTCGATAGCCGCGAGGCGGGCCCGGAGGTCCTCATCGACGGCGAAGTCGCCTTCTACGATGACAACATCCTCGGGGGCGATGTCGCCCCGCCCGAAATCCGTCCATAGTCTGACCGCGGGAAGTCTTGAAAGGCCTCCAGTTCCCCTTCGCCTGCCGGAGGGTTGAGTGTTTGGAGCGCGCGCAAGAGGGCGGTCTTGCCCGACTCGTTCGTCCCGACCAAGATGGTCTTCTGTTCCTCAACGTCGAACCACCCGCTGTCGAGGATGCTTCGATAGTTCTGAACCCTGGCCCGGAGCAACTTCATTTGGGTCTCCGATCAATCGTTCCCGGATCGGCCGGTGGTTCTTGCCCTACGCGGGGTGATGCTGGGTCAGGGGCCGAACGCATCGCAACATGCGATCTTCGGAGCCAATCCCGCCAGCTCGGCCACACAACAAATGCCACGATCTGGCCGACCAACAATCGTTGGACCCGATTTGGCGTTTCCGCTTCGGCGGGGACCAGGACGTCGATAAGGACAGAATTGCCAGCAGCGAAATTCCGATGTTCAGCACGTCGATGTCCGGTTGAGTGCCCGATCGGTTTTTGGACTTGCTACTCAAACTAACCGCTAGGAAGAGGGCGGTAGGAAGCAGTGCTGCTCCATACACCCACAATCGCGTGACGGCGTCCCGTGAAACGACGAATGAGACTGGCGCACTCCCATCGGCGGCCGCGGTGTCTACGCTGACATCCTGGCTTCCGAGTGCCCGGCTCGCTCGATCTCAAAGCGCACGTCTGCGTAGAACGCAAACCCTGTCGCAGTCCTCTCAACGAGGCGATCGTAGGAGAGCGATGGAAACGCTGCGTACCACTGTTTGTCATCAGGAAAGGCGCGCGGGGTGGAGAACGCGGGCGACGCCACGTTTGTGGCAAAGCTGGCTCCTGTGAAGCCAGTTGGCCGATCCACGACCGACCCAAGGCCGATCAATATGTGCGTGGCGCCACCCTCGGTGGGTAGGAGGGTCAGATCGAACGCAAGTTGCCCGTAACAATCGTCGGTGAGTCCAAGCCGTCCGTTTCGCCTGACGACAACAACCGTACCCGTCGCCGTCGATTGGCCCCCGCGCAGATCGGAGGAGTCGCTACGTCACGAAGGGCGAGTAGGTGCTTGTCCGCAATTCGAACCTGCACGAGCGCTGCAATGTCTCCCTGACTCGTGTTCGCGTCCACGACAGTGATTCGGACGGTGACTTGGGCTGGAGGTGGCGCGGACTGCGCTGAGAGCGTGACCTCCAAGGGGCGGCCGGTTTCAAGGTTGATTGGGCTTGCAAGGGAAGGCATCTCCGGAAGGCCGATGAGGAACCATGCGGCGGCGAGCAGACCAAGCAGTAACAGGCCGGCGGCTCCGATCAAGTCGCTCGAGAGACTTTCGGAGATACGCATCACTGTCCATCGCGTGCATAGGTTGCTTTGGTCTCCGCGGTGTGACGAAGAGCCCCGCGCGAGCTTTCGGTCCGGCTCAGGAAGAAGTCGCGCGTCGGGGCGTCCATGAAGTAGACGTAGCAGCCGCGGAGGCCGCGGGTCAGCAGGACGCGGTAGGTGCTCTTGACGTAGCGGGTGAACTCGGCCTCGGTGACGCCGCGGCGGACGACGCGGTCGTGCGACTGGTCGCGCTGGCCGACCCATCCCCCGTCCATCGGCCGGTAGACGAGGTCGGGGCCGACGATCACGCCGACGTAGTCGAACTCGAAGCCCTGCGCGGTGTAGACGCAGCCGACCTGGTCGATCCCCTCCTTCGCGCTCGCCCAGAAGTCCGACTTCGGGATGCCGGGCCCGAGCCGGCCGACGCCGTCCCTGGCGTTCCAGGGCATCGACCACTCCCCTACCCTGACGTCCGGCACGAGCTGGCCGTCGTCGTCGGGGTCGGACCAGGGCCAGCAGAAGCCGGCGACGAGTCGGGCGGTCGTCCCGGCTCGCCGGCCTTGGCGCGGATCTTCTGCTCGAGCTGGCCGATCGAGCCGACGATCTGGAAGTCGAACTCGTCGTCCATCGACCACAGGACCTGCGGCGTCCGGTCGAGCTCGAGCGTGTTGTCGACCCACTGGATGAACGAATCGGAGCCGTTCGAGCGGAACTGCGCCTCGAGCTTGAAGTCGCGGACCTCGATCGCAGCGCTTGGCGGCCGCCTCGCGGATCAGGTCCGTGCTGCCGACCTCGCCCGGGCGCACGACCTGCAGGTCATCGATGAAGAAGACGGTGACCCGGCTCGAGTCGAGGATGTCGTCGATCTGGGACTTGCCCGTGCGCGCCTTCGCGGGCGTGAAGCGGCTCGTGCTGATCGTCCGGATGCGGTGGGCCTCGTCGAGGATGGCGACGTCGAGCTTGTCGGTGACGGTCGCGGTGTCGCGGAAGTACTTGAACAGCGCGCCGGCCCGGCCGCCGACGATCTTGCGCAGGTTCTCGGTGAACGCCTTCGAGCCGGTCAGGTGGAGCGTGCTGAGGCCGCGCTCGGCGAGCTCCGCGACGAGGTTGAGGGCGATGACCGACTTGCCGGTGCCCGGGCCGCCCTCGATGAGGAAGACGACGTTCTGCTGGTTCTGTGCCGGCGTGGCCGACCGCGTCGAGGATCGCGTTGTAGGCGACGAGCTGCTCGTCGAGGAGCACGAAGGTCGGCTCGTTGCGGATGACGCGGGCGACGTGGTCGAGCAGGCGCTTGTGCGGCTTGAAGGCGGTCGCGGCGACGCGCTCGAGGATCTCGCCCTCGTCCGGGCCGGCGACGCGCTGGTCGAGGAAGGTCGCGAAGCGCGTCCGACTGGTCGCCGGCGAACGACGGGTTCGTGCCGAGCAGCGTCGCGAAGTCGGCGTGGTAGAGCGGCGACGTCGGGTCGTGCTGGGCGTAGTGGAGGTAGGCGCAGGCGTCGAGCGCGATCGCGCGGTCGTCGGAGAACGCCGGATGCGTGTCCAGCAGGTAGCGCTGGTACTGCGCGACCTGGCGCGACGGGTGGAGGTGTCGCGCGGCCTGCCGCCGTAGTCGACGGTGACGCAGTCGGTGATGTTCGAGCGGCCGACCTCGGTCCACTGCTTGAGCTCGACGATGACGGCGGAGTCGCGCTTCGTGTCGGGGTTCGAGCCGGTGATGAGGACGTCGAGCCGCTTCGAGGTGAGCGGCATCTTGAGCTCGACGAGGATCCCCTGGTCGGTCAGGTCGGCGACCTGGAGGACGTGCGCCATCGCGCTCGAGCGAGTTTCGCCAGGACGTGACCTCGGACGGCGACGGCCGGTAGCGGAACTCGTCGAACCACCGGTCGGAGAGCATGTTCGCCAGGCGCGCCTGCGTAGCGTCGGCGATGAACTGCTGGGTCGTGCCCTGGTAGAGGTGCAACCTCTCCCCTCCCCCGATCGACGCAGGTTCGCGTTGACTCAGCCGGAGTGTATGCGACGAGCGTTTGGCGTCAGTCCAGCGTGGCGCGGAGCGTGTTCAGGGCGCCAATGGCGAGTTCTCGATCGGCGAGCGCCTCGATCGGCCGGTATGTCCGGGCTCCGACTTCGACTTGGCCCGCAGCGAGCCAGCGTTCCATGCCGTGCGCGTCGGGCGAGCGTGAACCCATCGCGTGCGTGAGGTACCCGTGCAACTCCCGGACGAATGCCGCCAATACCTCGAGGTGTGCGCGGTCATCGGCCGAGCCGAGCTTGGCTCCGTTCTTCACCCGATCGAGCACGGAGCTGCCCTTCCCGGTGAGTTGCTGCATCACTTCGCCGGTGGGAGGAACCCCGAAGAAGGCGGCGATAGCGAGCAGTGAACTCTGGTCGGTCGCCTGCTGGGTTGCTTTGACCGATTCGAGGACGGCGGTCATGCGATGACTCCCATTCGAGTCCCGACCATATCCCAGTTAGGTCCCACTGTCAAGGCTCACCCTTGAACTTGCCGAACTCGTGCACCTGCGGGAACTGCTCCCGTTGGGGCTGGCCAGGCAGTGTGACGAAGTACGCCTCGTTGAGGTGCAGGTCTGGCCAGAACACCGCCGACGGCGCGCGCAATGCCGTCATCCCATTTGCGAGCAGGGTGGCGGCGCGCTCCTGACTGGCCTTGTAGTCCGGCGTCAGGAAGTCGCCGATGTCCGGGAGACCCGTGAGATCGGCGAGGTTGGCGCGAAAGACGCTGGGGTCGAAGGATAGGATGAACACCTCGTCCGTGGCCGGCGCGATGCTCCAGAATGCACGCGCCGAGCGGAGCGTCGGTGATCTCGACAGTTGCCCAAGCTTCTCGGCTGCCGCGACTTGCGGCTCGCGCGACGCGTAGATGGTGGGCTGATCCTCTCGGTTCCAGCGCTGTGGTGCGACGGGGACGTCGAGGGTCGGCCAGTAGCGGCGGTTGTCATGACTCACTCGACTGATCGCGCGATAGACGCGGTCCGGCGTGCCTGCAGTCACCGACGCTCCCTCTTTTTCGTTCCCCAACCGGTTCGGTCGAGCGAAAGTCTAGTCAGCGCCCGTCGCCATCCTCGAGGCGCTCATGCGCGCGCCATCGCACGGACGACGTCGAGGACCCGCCCGATCTGGCTCGGGAGCAGGGCGCGGTTCTCGATGTCGACGCGGAACATCAGCCAGCCGTGCTCCCGCAGCCAGGCGTCGCGGCGGCGATCGCGCGTGTAGCAGCGGGTCTTCTGGTGGATCCCGCCGTCCGCCTCGAGCCCGATCCTGAGCTTCGGCCAGGCGAAATCGAGCGTGTACGGCCCGACGGCGAACTGCTGATGGCAGTCGAGGACGCTACCGGCCACGTTGAAGCGAGGGGCGACCCCAGCGGCGGCCAGGACCTCGACCACGAGGTTCTCGCCTCGATTGCCATCGGCCCAGCCGGCTGAGAGCAGCCCGACGGGCAATTGACGGTGTCGCGCGGTACCGAAACCGTTCATGTCGCGATCCTGACGATCGCGTGTGCCACCTAGGCTGTCAGAGGCCCGATTCCGGTCGAGCAGCGGTTACCTGAACTGTTCGGTGAGCCGGACTCGCAGGGGCGGACCCTTATCCACGCCGACGACGCCAGCTTCCTGCAGGACCACAGCGACCCAACGCGAGGTCTGCCGTGAGATGCAGTCCTTCAGGTATTCATCGAGCGTGCCGAGCTCGCCGTCGACCACGTACGTCCCGCCGGCGGGTACCCATCCGGAGTAACGACGCAGGAACGGGACGATGCCCTCGAGACAGTCCCAGCCCAACGGCGTGTAGTTCCGCTGTTTCCCGAGCAGGAGAACGATCCCATTGTGGTCGATGCGCTGAAGGACGAAAGGCTTTCTTTGCCCCAGGGTATGAAGCGTCGTGGGCGTCCTGAATCTCGCCCGGATTGCTTCCTCGACTGATCCCACGGGCGTAACCTCCTTACTCCTCGATCCGGCGCGTTCCGATCAGGGCGCTGTTGTGGGCGTGGGGAACACCTGGTCTGTGTACCACTGAGCGAATGGCTCGACGACCCGCATGAACAGGCCGGAAACGAAGAACGCGTACACGAGGCCTGCGAAGACCACGACAGCGAGGACTTGGACGATGCAGCCTTGGATCGGCGTCAGGTTTCTACCGATCGCTCGGGCGACCAGTAGCTCGACGACATCTGGGAGATTGCGAGCCCGGCCGCCCGCGCTCAGCTTGTAGCGGGTTGGGCGGGTTGGGCGCGCCGGACGAGTGGGAAGGGTGGGATGTGTCGGCGCGCTCGCTTTAGCGCCGTCGACCAGCGGTCGTGTTCCACGGCACGCCGGAAACCGACTGCATCCGAGGAAGCGTTCTCCGGAATCACAATTCGTCCGTTCGACGGTCGAGGCGCCGCAGCGTGGGCATTCGATGGATGGGTTCATCCGGTCGACCGCGCGTCCACCATTCGACTCCCCGATTGCGACCCGGCGGCCGAGAACCCGAGTCTACGTGAGGCGCGTTCGGCGCCGTCATGCCTCAGTCTTTGGCGCTCGGCGGCAGGTGGATCCATTGCGGATCTGCGCGGACGCCAGGCGCGTTCGACCTGATCAGCGCCAGCCGAGATCGGGGGCCACGTACTTGAGGATGCTCTCGATGGCGTGGGCGTTGTACTCGACCCCGAGCTGGTTGGGGACGGTCAGCAGCAGCGTGTCGGCGGCCTGGATCGCCGTGTCCCCGGCGAGCTCCTTGACGAGGACGTCGGGCTCCGCGGCGTAGGAGCGCCCGAAGATCGCCTTCGTCTGCGCGTCGATGTAGCCGACCTTGTCCGTCTCCTGGTTGCCGCGACCGAAGTACGCCCGATCCCGATCGTCGACCAGCGCGAAGATGCTGCGACTCACCGACACCCGCGGCTCGCGCTCGTGTCCCGCCGCGGTCCATGCCTCGCGGAACAGGCGGATCTGCTCGGCCTGGAGCTCGTGGAACGGCACGCCGGCGTCCTCGGTCAGCAGGGTCGACGACATCAGGTTCATCCCCTGCTCGCCCGTCCACTGGGCGGTCGCTCGAGATCCCGCGCCCCACCAGATCCGGTCCCGCAGGCCCGGCGAATGCGGCTCGGGGCGGAGCAGTCCGGGCGGGTTCGGGAACATCGGCGTGGGGTTCGGCTGGGCGAACCCGACGCCGGACAGGGCCTGCAGGAACACCTCCGTGTGGTCGCGCGCCATGTCCGCGTCGGTCTTGCCTTCCGCGGGCGCGTAGCCGAAGTAGCGGAAGCCGTCGATGACCTGCTCGGGCGAGCCGCGGCTGATCCCGAGCTGCAGCCGGCCACCGGCGATCAGATCGGCCGCACCGGCGTCCTCGATCATGTACAGCGGGTTCTCGTAGCGCATGTCGATCACGGCCGTGCCGATCTCGATCCGCTTCGTCCGCGCCCCGATCGCCGCCAGGAGCGGGAACGGCGACGCGAGCTGCTGCGCGAAGTGGTGGACGCGGAAGTAGGCGCCGTCGGCCCCCAGATCCTCGACGGCTTCCGCGAGCTCGATCGACTGGATCAACGCGTCGGCACCCGAGCGCACCTGGGAGTACGGCGAATCGGACCAGTGTCCGAACGAGAGGAATCCGATCTTCTTCACGTACGGATTCTACGGTGGAAGACGAGGGCCGGACGGTCCGGGGTTCTCCGACGGAGGGGCGGGTCTTGTCACCAGTCCGTCGAGCGGTCTCGGGCGTCGCTGCTGGTCCGCCCGACGTCGTGGGCGGATCAAGGCCGAGCCGGGAGCTCCTGGACCGCCCAGCCATTGCCGTCCGGATCGCTGAAGAACACGAATCGGCCCCACGGCATGTCCTGGAGGTCGCTCACCTCGACGCCACGCTCGAGCAGCTCCGCTCGTGCGGCGGCGGCGTCCTTGACGACCAGTTGGAGCCCACCGACTGAGCCCGGCGGCTTGTCCGTCATCCCCGTCCCGATCGCGATCGAGCAGGCCGACCCCACGGGCGTCAGCTGAACGAAGCGGAGCTGATCGCTGACCTTGTGATCCTGGTCGAGATGGAAGCCGACCTTGTCGGTGTAGAACGCGATCGCCCGGTCGACGTCCGACACTGGCACCGAAACGAGCTCGAGCTTCCAATCCATGATCGATCCTCCGCTCCGACGCTTGCGCAAGCCGCTCGATGACGTGGCGATGTGCCTCGGCGGGCGCTGGGACCGGTTGATTTTACCGGGCCGACCTGCGCCTCGGGCTCCAGGGCAGTAGCCTCTCCGGCATGACCCTCGGATTCGGACTCCTCAGCGCCCAGCTCCGACCCGGCGAGACCGACTGGACGCGTGCGTATGACGACACGGTCCGCTTGGCGGTCGAGGCCGAACGGCTCGGCTTCAGCTCGGTCTGGACGACGGAGCACCACTTCGTCGACGACGGCTACATGCCTTCGCTGCTCGTCGTCAGCGCGGCCCTCGCCCAGGCGACCTCACGGATCGAGATCGGCACCGGCGTCATCCTCGCGCCGATGCATCACCCGCTGCGCCTCGCGGAAGATGCGGCGACCGTCCAGCTGCTGAGCCACGGTCGACTCGCACTCGGGCTCGGGCTCGGCTGGTCGGAAGTCGAGTACGCCGGACTCGGAGCCGACATGCGGCGTCGCGGCGTGGCGATGGAAGAGATCCTCCGGATCCTGCCGCAGGCATGGAGCGGCGAGCCGTTCACCCACGAGGGATCGGTGTACCAGCTACCTACCCTCGCGGTGCGCCCGACACCGTCGACCCGGATCCCGGTCCTCGTCGGCGGCGGCGCCGAGCCGGCCATCCGCCGGGCCGCCCGACTCGCGGACGGCATCTTTTCGAACGCCCCGGCGGACAAGTTCCGCGAACAAGTCGGGTGGGTGCTCGACGAGCTCGAGGAGGCCGGACGCGACCCGTCCACCTTCCGGTTCATCCACTACTCGATCCTGCTGCCCGGCACGTCCCGGGCCGATGCGCTCGCCCGCTACCGCGACGCCGTCTGGGGGCTGAACTGGAAGTACTCGGACATGGAGGCGTCGGCGACCCGACCGCTCCCGGCCACGTCCCCTCCCCCGTTCGATGGCGATGACGAAAGGCTCCTCTCGCGCCGGACCGCGTACGCCGGCACGCCCGACGAGCTCGTCGACACGCTACTCGGGATCCGGCGCCAGGTGCCCGTGCCGGTCGAGTTCGTAGCGCGCAGCCATCTGCCGCTGCTCGAGTACGACGCGCAGGTCGAGGTCATGGAGCAACTCGCCGAGGGGGTCGCACCGCACCTCTGATCCCCCGTGGCGCCTGGAGCGAAGCGAACCCTCAGGTTCGCGGGATGACGGTGAGGACTCGCGCGATGTACGTCCGGAACTCTTCCATGTACTTGGTGAGGAATGCCCGCGTCGACTCGTCCGCGACTTCGCCGTTGCCGGGGAACGTCTCCGGGGAATACCGGATGTAGGCCTCGGGTGCGGTCATCTGGCGCGCGTTGCAGAAGCTGAGTACCCCGCGCAGGCTCTGCTGGGCCATCGCCGTGCCGATCTGCCCGGCCGACGTCCCGATGACGGCGGCGGCCATCTGGTCGAACGAATTCTCACCCCAGGGCCGCGACGCCCAGTCGATCGCATTCTTGAGGGCGCCCGGGATCGACCGGTTGTACTCGGGTGTGACGAACAGGACGGCGTCCGAGTCGGCAATCGCTTCCTTGAGGGCCCTGGCCTCGGGCGGGAAGTCAGCGTCGTAGTCCTGGCTGTAGAGCGGCAGATCCCTGATCGGGATCTCGGTGAACTCGAGATCGTCCGGCGCGAGCTTGATCAGCGCCTCCGACAGTTCGCGGTTGATGGAGGTGGAGGAGAGGCTCCCCACGAAATAGCCGACTTTGTACGTGCTCATCGCTTGCCCTTTCTGGCGGCGTCGTATCGGACGCGAAGAGCATCCATCGGGCGGCCGGTGCCGACGGATGCCGTTCGGTCCGGTGTGGTTACAGCCGGCTGTCAGACGGCAAGCGCATCGCGACGGACGCCCGCTGGCTGCCGCTAACCGCGACCCGCGGGCCCGAAGGACTCGCCTGGCCCGCGCAGCGCCGCCATCGCCCGGGGCCCGTTCGCGACACAGAAGACGAGCAGGTCGCCGGGATCGGAGCCTCCGAACGCGGCCTGCGCAGCCGCCGCCTCATCGGCGATGAACACGGGTCGCCCGCAGCGTGCGGGCCGGCCATCCCGATCCTGGGCCGCGGCGTCGATGAGGAGGCCGGCCGCCTCGCCTTCCGGCCGGCCGCGGATCGCCGGCTCGGCGACGTACAGCCGGTCGAACAGCGTTCCTGCCATCGCCCCGAACGCCACCCGGTCCTCGTCGCGCCGGTCGCCCGGCATGCTCACCACGCCGATGACCCGTCGCCCGTTCGCGATGCGCTCGACGAGGTCGCCGATCGATCGCAGGGCGGCGATGTTGTGGCCGTAGTCCAGGACGATCTCGCGGCCATCGACCACGTGGCGCTCGACGCGACCCGGCGACGACGCGAATGTTCGCAGCCCTCGTGTGATGTCGGCAGGTGCGACCCCCAGGCAGACGGCGGCGCAGGCGGCGGCCAGTGCGTTGGCCACGTGCATCCGGGCTGCCCCGCCCCAGGTGATCGGGATGTCGGCCAGGGCGATTCTGAAGAGCGTCTCGGTCCCCCGTCGGACCACCGCGTGCTCGGTGCCTCCTTCCGCCTCGATGAGACCGGCGAGCCCGCCGCCGGCGAGGTGTCGGGCAACCGCGCGGTGGCCTGGTCCACCCTCCCGCTCCGTCGTGAACAGTGCCACGGCGCCACGACTGCGGGCCGCCATCGCCCGGACGAGCGGATCGTCGGCGTTGAGGACGGCAGTCCCGGTCCTCGGGACCGCGTCCACGATCACGGCCTTCACGTCGGCCAGCTGCTTGAGCGTGGAGATCCCGTCCAGGCCGAGATGGTCGCCGGTCACGTTCGTGACCACGGCGACGTCGTTGTAGTCGTACCCGAGGCCGTCGCGCAGGATGCCGCCGCGGGCGACCTCGAGCACCGCTGCCTCGATCGTCGGCGTGCCGAGCAGGAGACGGGCTGACGCCGGACCCGCCATGTCGCCGGTCTTCAGCACCAGCCCTGCCGCGACGATGCTCTCCGTCGTCGTCATCCCGGTTGCCAGGCCCGACGTCTCGAGAATGTGCGCCAGGAGCCGGACGGTCGTGGTCTTCCCGTTCGAGCCGGTCACCGCGGCGATCGGGATCCGCCCGTCAGCGCCTGGTCCGAAGAGGTGGTCGAGGACGGCCCCGCCGACATTGCGGCCGCGCCCGACGGTCGGTCGGGTGTGCATCCGGAACCCGGGCCCTGCGTTGAGTTCGATGATCGCCCCACCCGTGTCGGCCAACGGTCGGCCGATGTCGGTCGTGACCAGGTCGATCCCGGCCACATCCAGCCCGACGACGCGCGCCGCCAGCTCGGCCATCGACGCGACGCTCGGATGCACCTCGTCGGTGCGGTCGATGCTCGTGCCGCCGGTCGACAGGTTGGCGCCGCTCGCGAGTTCGACGAGCCGCCCCGCGGCCGGCACGTCGTCCTGGGTCAACCCCTGCGCGGCGAGCACCGCCTGGGCCGCCGTGTCGATCCGGATCCTGGTCAGTTCCAGGGCGTGGCCCTCGCCGCGTCGCGGGTCCGCGTTCTCGCGATCGACGAGCGCCGCGATCGTGGATGTGCCGTCGCCGACGACGCCCGCGGGCACCCGCTCGGCGCAGGCCGCGAGCCGCCCGCCGATGACGAGCAGGCGATGATCGCGACCGGAGACCTGGCGCTGGACGATGGCCTGCCGGCGCCGGCTCGAGGCGACCGCCCGACCGAACGCCGCAGCGGCGCCATCGTCGTCGCTGATGCCCAGCGTCACGCCTCGTCCGTGATGACCGTCCACGGGCTTGATCACGACGGGATAGCCCAGGGCTCGAGCGTGGGCGAGCGCGTCCGCGACGGAGGTCGCGAGCCGCCAGCCGGGGACCGGCAGGCCCGCTCGCTCCAGGGTTGCGGCAGCCTCGTCCTTGTCGCGCGCCATCTCGGCCCCGATCAGGCTCGTCTCGGACGTCACGGTGGCCCGGATCCGGCGCGTACGGACGCCCCAGCCGAGCTGGACCAGGTTGCGCTCGTTGAGCCGGGTCCAGGGGATGTGCCGGCGATGGGCAACATCGACGATCGCCTGGGTGGACGGGCCCAATCGCGCGCGTTCGGCCAATGTCCTGAGCGATTCGACCATGCGGTCAGCGGCGTCGGGGGCCGGGCCGTGGGCATCGATCAGGTCGTTGGTCAGGTCCACCGCGGCCGCACCGGCCGCTCGTCCGACCGTCTCGTCCTCGAAGCCGAAGATGACGTCGTAGACGCCGCCGGGGCCAGCTGCTCGGGTCTTTCCGCGGGTCGAGCTGCCACCCGCTGCGCGCTGCAGTTCCAGGGCGACATGCTCTACGACGTGGCCCATCCACGTGCCCTCCACCAGCCGGTCCGCGAACCCGCCGGGCCGGCCGGTCGAACAGGTGTGGCGGCCCAGCCCCGGCAGGGTCGCCATGAGCCGTTCGCCGAAGCCGGCCAGCAGGTTGGTGGGCAGGTGCTCCAGGGCTCCGAGGTCGACCCGCAGGTGGACGACCGGCAGTCGAGACCAACGGTTCGGCCCGTGCAGGACCCGGGTCCGAAGCAGGCGAACAGAGCGCTCGGTGTCAGGCAGGCGAGGCCCGGTCAGGAGCCGACGGTTCCGGACGTGCCCGGCTGTCGTCAGATGGACATGCCCGAGTCGAGCGCCGCCGGACCTTCCGGCGTGGGTGCCTCGGCCCGCAGGGCGTGCCCCATCAGGAAGAGCGTCGGAGGCCAGAGGCCCACGAAGATCGCAAGACGCTCAGGCCGTCCCTTGTCCGCGTCGTCGCCGCCGCGCGGAACGAACCACAGCATGACCGAGAGCAACATCGAACCTAGTGATGCGAGATAGAACATGTCGGGTGTGATGCCGATGGATCGGAGGACACGGAGCATGGGTCGATTCCTTTCGCTGGGGATGGGAGGCAAGCATCGATCCTGCGCCCCGGTCTAAACCCATGCAGTCGCGTGCGGCACCTTACAGGTGGCCGACAGAGCCGCAGCCCGCGTACACTTCTACGGTCGCGTCCGGGACCGGGCCTGGCGCTAGAAGGCGTACCGGACCCGGCAGTACGGCATGCGTCGCTCGAGCAGCTCGAGGAACGAGCGAACCATCCGGCCCTTGTAGCCGGTGCGGTACCGGACGTTGTGACCGCCACCCTGCGAAACCTTGGCCTCCTGGTTCGTGGGTGTCCAGAGGTAGTCCTCGGCGGTCGGATGCCAGCCGAGGTTGACCTCGTGGAGGCGCTCGTTGTGGGTGAGGAAGATCACCTCACACGCGAGCTCGCGCTTGACCCGTTCGGGGACGGTGTCGTCGATCTCGCGAAACAGCTCGTCGTAGCGGTCCAGCCAGTCGTCCGTGATGATGACGGGGCTGAAGTTGATCTGGACTTCCCAGCCGGCATCGTGGAACGACGCCATGGCCGCGATCCGTTCGGGCATAGGGCTCGTTCGCACGTCCAGCAAGCGGCCGACACCCTCGGGCATGAGGCTGAACCGGATCCGGGTCTTTCGCTGAGGGTCGTAATCGAGCAGTGCCGGATTGACGTATTTCGTGGCGAACGACCCCTTGGCGTTCGGCAGCGTCTTGAAGAGGTCGACGAGGTCGCGGACGTTGTCCGAGAGGTCTGCGTCCACGGAACAGTCGCTGTTGACCCCGATGTCGTACGCCCACAGATCCCGGTCGACCTGGTTCGGCTCCGGCTTTACCCCCTGCTTGCCGGCATGCCGACGGATCGAGGTGACGATCTCCTCGATGTTTACGAAGAGACTGATCGGATTGGCGTAGCCCTTGTTCCGAGGGACGTAACAGTAGGCGCACGCCATCGCGCAGCCATTCGCGGTGGACGGCGCCAGGAAATCCGTGCTGCGTCCGTTCGGCTCGATCCGGAGGCTCTTCTTGACGCCGAGGACGAGGACGGTGCGCTTGATCTCGTTCCAGCGCTCGACGTTGCCGTCGTTGCCGAAGAGGCCGGGGATGCGCCAGTGGGATGCGACCTCGATCCGCTTCGCCGTCGGGTACCGCTCGAGGATCTCCACGCCGCGCGCATGCTCCAGTACCCCGGGCTCGAGGTAGATCGTCGAGACGTCAAGGAGGCGCGATGCCGGGGATTCGGCAGGTCGTCGGGCAGGCGGAAACAGGGTCGTCTGGAGTCGTTGGGTCACGACTTGATGGTACCGCCATCGCGCGATGTTCAGGGATGGCGTCCCGGGCGGATCATGCCCCGGACCTGGTCGTCGTCGTCGCTCCGATCGCGGGCATCAAGGCAGCGATCGGGCGAGCGGAGCCGGTATCGGCGGTCTTACGGAGCCACGTTGGTGTTCACGTGGAACGCGTTGTCGGGGTCCCACTCGCGCTTGAGCGCGGCAAGGCGTGCGAGCTTCGCGTCGCCGTAGATCCTGCGCGACTCGTCTGGGCCGACATCAGAGTTGCCATTCGCGTAGGCGCCGAGCGCTCGGTCCGGTTCGACCACCTCCATGGCCCGCCGGCACCACTCGGCGTTGGCCTCGTCGAGCGCCGGGTCGGTCCAGCTCGAGTCCGCGCTGAGGTCGAAGACGGACCCTCGACCGGCATAGGCGGTCGCGTCCTCGGGGACGCGGCCGATCGCTCCGCCCAGGGCGGTTACCGAGAACGTCCCCTCCCCCGGCGCCGTCGCGACGAGCTCCACCAGCTCGTCGAGGGCCTCGTGACGGACGTCCTGGGCGTTGTGGCTCCGGATGAACGACCGGCTGCCCCACGCAAACGCGAGGTCGTGCGCCGTCTGGACTTCCAGGTACGGCGCGCTCCCGAGCGTGGTGGTGACCGGTGCCGGGCCCACGCGAAGCCCTGCCGTGTCACGGTCGACGTCGTCGGCCGACCCGCTGTGGTTCCAGGCCAGGTAGGTGATCGGCTTGGCCACCAGATCGTCCGGGTAGCCGGCGTCCGGCCCCGCCCGATCGATCCCGAAGATCATCGACACCGTATCCGGCGCACCGAGCGCGTAGTCGTGGAAGACGGCCCACACGTCCTGGACGTGGGTCGCTGGGAACGCGAGTACACCCCGGTGAAGGTCGGGTCCGAACGGCTGGAGCCGGAACTCGAAGGCGGTCGCGATCCCGAAGTTCCAACCGGCGCCACGCAGACCCCAGAAGAGCTCGGGCTCGTCCGTCTCGCTCGCGCGGACGAGCCGGCCGTCGGCGGTGACGATCTCGACGGCAGCCACGTTGTCGATCGTGAGGCCGAAGTGCCGCTGGAGGCGGCCGACTCCACCCCCGAGGGTGAGCCCGGCCACGCCGGTGTGGCCCACCACGCCCGTGGGGCAGACGAGACCATGGGCCTGGGCGGCGATGTCGAGCTCGCCGAGGAGTGCGCCGCCGTTCACCCTGGCGATGCGCGCCCGAGGGTCGACCTCGACCCCGCGCATCTCCGAGAGGTCCACGACGAGACAGCCGTCGGCACCCTTGAGTCCAGCGGCGCTATGACCACCCGATCGGACCACGATCTCGAGGTCGTGGTCGCGAGCGAAGTGGACCGCCGCTGCGACGTTCGTGGCTGAGGTCGGCCGGACGATGGCGGCGGGGCGACGATCGTGGATCGCGTTCCAGAGTCGGCGCGCGTCGTCGTACGTCGCATGGTCGGGCGTGATGACTTCGCCGCACGCTCGGCGCAGCTGATCGAGGTCGCGTGGAGCAAGTGAGGCAGGCGTGTCGGCCATCGCTCCCCTCGGGGCATGTTCGGGGCGGGGTTGGACCGCAGTATGGTCGCTGGCCGAGACGGCGGCTGCGCCGTCGACGCCGTTCGTGGAGAACGGAGCCGCCGGTCGGTCGGGCTCGAGGCGCATCGTCCCGTCGTGCGCCGGCTCGTAGAACGTCTGCTGGAGATCGATGCGCCGAGACTCGCCGACGTGGTCCTCGAACGCGTGGTCGTGGTCAATCTTCGTCCGCACCGTCCTCCGCCGCCGCGGGAAGCCAGAACCCGAACTCGGCACCGCTTTCGGCCGGCGGAGAGGCGGCCGCCGCCCAGACGCGCCCGCCCATCGCCTGGATGAGCGCGCGACAGACGAACAGCCCGATGCCGGCGCCGGGCGCCTGGCCGACGACATCCGGCGCTCGGTAAAACAGGTCGAACAGCCGTTCCG
Organism: uncultured Chloroflexia bacterium; assembly: GCA_963828165.1. Taxonomy (GTDB): domain Bacteria; phylum Chloroflexota; class Limnocylindria; order Limnocylindrales; family CSP1-4; genus SPCO01. Next base: position 2,868,264 of record CAWHDR010000001.1, on the reverse strand, counting down.
GCGACTGGGGCGGGAGCCCCCGACCCGCATCGGTCACGCGCACGGCGATCCCTCCCGCCTCGCTCGACAGGGCGACACGGATCGTCGTACCAGGTGGGCTGTACTTCACGGCGTTGCTGAGGAAGTTCGTGACGACCTGCCCGACGTACACATCCTCGCCCAGGACGATCGGCAGTCCGGCGGGTGCGTCCACGGTGAAATGGTGCGTCGTGGATCGGGCGCGTTCGCTCTCGACGGCGGCCTGCACGACGTTGCGCATGACGATCGGCTCCGCCGCCATCTCCAGCCGGCCACCCTCGGCGCGGCTCAGGACGAGCAGGTCCTCCGTCAGGCGGCGCAGCCGATCGGACTCCGCTTCGATGTCGCCGAGCTGGTCGGCCAAGGCCTCGGGGGTCATGGACGCATGGCGTTCGCGAAGGAGATGGCTCATCCCGTAGATCGTCGTGATCGGCGTACGAAGCTCATGGCTGACGACCCCGATGAACGCATCGCGGAACTCGCGGTTCCGCTGCTCCTCGGCGTGTCGGACGCGCAGATCCGCGGCCGTCGCGGCCAGTTCTTCGGCGAGTCGCTGGCTGGCGGCCCGCTCGCCTTCGAGCGCTCGCGTCGCAGCGAGGAGATCCGCCTCCCACCGAGACCTCGCGCGGACCCGCACCAGCACGGCTACATATGCGGGCTCCTCGGATCCCGAGGAACGAACGGCATTCAACAGGACCGGGACGTGATCACCGGTGGACGATGCGAGGGTGAGAAACACTTCCTCGACGCGGCCGTCGGCCTTCAGGGCGGGATAGACGTGGGTCTGGAAGAGGATCCGCGAAGGTGCGGAGAGCAGCACGTCGAGTAGCTCCCCGATGAGTTCGCCCGTGTTCCGAGCGGTCAACGCGCCCATTTCGCGGTTCGCGGCGAGGATGCGCAAGTCGCTGGACAGGTGGATCACGCCAGCTGGCAGTGCATCCGATCCGAGGTTCACGGATGGGCGAGCCCGCGGTGACCTTGTCGTGCGTCAAGGTAGTCCCGCATCGCCGCGATCGTTGCCTCGGGATGGCTGACGTGGGGACAGTGACCGGTGGCGTCGATGACGGACAACGTGCTTCCAGGCAGGTGGCGCTCCATGTACGCGCCGACCTCCATCGGGGCGACCGCGTCGTGAGCGCACTGGACGATCAACGACGGCGTCGTCACGTTGGGCAAGTCGACCCGATTGTCCGCCAGGAACGTGACCTCCGCGAACTGCCGCGCCATGACGGGGTCGATGGAGCAGAACGTGGCCTCGAGATCTGCCGTGAGCTCTGGTCGCTCCGGATTCGCCATCACGATCGGCGCCAGGAAGGCCGCCCAGCCCGTCGCGTTGGCGTCGAGCATCTGCAGGAGTCCGTCGATGTCTGGTCGGGTGAATCCGCCCCGGTAGGCGGGTGGGTCGTCCAGGTACCGCGGTGACGGCGCGATGAGGATGAGATCGCTGAACCGAGCGGGCTCCGCGATGGATGCGAGGACGGCGATCATCGCGCTGACCGAGTGCCCTACCAGCACCACGTCTTCGAGGTCCAGCGCCCGGCAGATCTCCAGCACGTCCTCGGCGTAGCCGTCCAGGCTGGCGTATCGCTCCTGGTCGTATGACTTCCGGTCCGACCCACCAGCGCCGACGTAGTCGAAGGTGATGACACGGAAGCCGTCGGCGAACGCGGGGGCAACGAACCGCCAGAGCGTCTGGTCGCAGCCGAAACCATGGGCGAAAAGCATCGGCTGAGCGGTCGGGATCACCACTCACCCGTACCGCGTGACGTGCAAGTACATCCTTCATTGCGGGGCAAGGATACGGGTCGATCTGAACGATTGCCCGGATCGGCCGACCGGCCGCGCCTGGTGATCGCCGCGTGACGGCACCCGCCGTCATACGATGCCGACCTACGTATCAGAGGGAGAGCTGATGTCGGCGTATCGGTTCGTGACGGTCTGGCGCCTGGAGGCGCCCATCGACCGTGTCTTCGCCGAGATCGACGCGGCAGAGGCGTGGCCGGAGTGGTGGCCGATGGTCAAGGCCGTGGAGCGACTCGAGGACGCCGATGCGGATGGCACGGGTGCCCTGTATCGGATGACCTTCGTCGGGAAGCTGCCGTACCGGTTGCAGTTCGACATGCGCGTGGCGCGCCGGGAGGTCCCCACGTCGATCGTCGGTGACGCGACCGGAGAGCTCCAGGGCGTCGGCGAATGGTCGCTGCACGAGGACGGCTCGACGACGGTCGTTCGCTACGTCTGGGCGATCCGGACCACCCGGCGATGGATGAACCTGTTCGCTCCCCTGCCCTTCGTCGACGCCATCTTCCGGCTCAATCATCACTCGGTCATGCGCAGCGGACTACACGGGATCCGGAAGCGTCTCGGTGGCGTTGCCGGCACGTATACGCGTGAAGATTGAGGTTCCGCTGCGGCCGGCGGGGCGCGACTGGCACCTCGCTGGTTTCGGGCGCTGCTCCACTACGACGCCAGGTCGTGGTCATGCAGCAACTCGGCGAGGGAGTCGCGCCGCATCTGTGAGACGGCTGCCCACATGACCCGATACGCCGTCCTCCTGCGCGGCATCAACGTCGGCGGCCGGAACAAGGTGCCGATGGCGGCGCTGCGCGAGCTGCTGGAGTCGCTCGGACACACCGAGGTCTCCACCTACATCGCCAGCGGCAACGTGATCCTGAGCTCCGATCGGACCGCTGCCGCGATCAAGCGAGAGCTCGAGCAAGCGCTTCCCAGGGCCTTCAAGCTCGACAGCGAGCTGATCGCGGTGCTGGTCCTGACGCGTGCTCAGCTACGCGCCGTCGTCCGGAAGCGGCCGAAGGGTTTCGGTGACCATCCGGGGACGTACCACAGCGACGCTGTCTTCCTGATGGGAATCGACGCGCGAACGGCGATGAAGGTCTTCGACCCGCGGCCGGGCGTTGACGAGGTGTGGCCGGGCCCGGGCGTGATCTACTCGCAGCGGCTGAGCGCCGCAACGGACGAAAAGCCGGCTCGGCAAGATCGTCGGGACGCCCCCCTACAAGTCGATGACCATCCGCAGTTGGCAGACGACGCTGGCGCTCCTCGAGCGCATGGAGGCCGGTCGAAGTCGTACAGCAGATCGCCCCGCTCAAACCGCGAGCCAGTAGCCCCGGATCGCCTGACCTGGCTATGCCTCTGCGCCGGCTCCCATGGCGACTGTGCCGTCGGAGAGGACGGGCGAGAGGAGGCCGAAGACGTTGCCGTCGGGATCGAGCAGGTAGCCACCGCGACCGATGCCGGGCCAGTCGGTCGCCGGCAGCGCCTCGGTCCCGCCGAGCTCGATGCCGCGGCGCATGAGCCCGTCGACGTCCTCGACGCCGATGACGATGTTGCAGCCGTTGACCGGGGCGCCGACGTCCGGACGCGGACCCCCGCGCTGGGTCAGACCGCCGTTGATGCCGAGCCCGGGTTGACCGGCGGCGTTGCCGATCGCGCCCTCGCCGGTATCGATGACCCAGTACGGCTGCTCGCCGCCGCCGTAGTCCTGGAAGGTCCAGCCGAGGAGGTTCGAGTAGAAGTCGATGACCTTTTGCGGCTCCGACGCGTGGATCTCGAAGTGAACGACGAGATTGGCCATGACATGCCTCCCCTGAGCGCTAGATCCGGTGTACGTACCAGTATCGCCGCTTGGCGGCGCGCGTACTGAAGTGCCCGTCCGCGCGGGGGTCAAGTCGTGTCGATATGCTCCGCGGGTGGCTCACTACGTGTTCAGCATCCATGTCGACGCGCCGCCGGAGTTGGTGTTCGCCTTGTGGACGAATCTCGGGCGCATGGGCGAATGGGTCGGTGGCGTCACCGGAGTGACGGACATCTCCGGCCCAGTGGATCGCGTCGGCACGACCTACGTTGTCCGTTTCGGACCGGTCAAGAGCCCGACCGAGGTCCTCGAAGTCGAGTGGCCCCGCCGCTTCGCCACTCGGTTCGGCAGTTGGGTCCTGCGTGGCAAGTCGAGCGCGACGTTCGCGCCGGACGGCGCCGGGACGCGCGTCACCCAGGAGTTCGAGACGATCGGACGGATCTCTGCGATCTCGTCGTGGGTCTTCTCGCGCGGCTCCTACGAGGGCAGCTTCCGGGGCGAGCTCGAGAAGTTCGGCAGGACCGCTGAACGCGAGGCGCATGAACTGGCAGCCAATGACCGCTACGAGCGCCCGCAGCGATGAGTGTGGGATGGTTGCGTAGACAACCGAGCGCCGCCTGAGCCGGAGGTCCCCCTTGACCGACTACGCCGACTGGACGAAGACCCTGATCGCCGACATCCGCGCCAACGGCCGCCCCACGAGTGGCTACTTGGAGGGGCAGGCCGTGATGGTCCTCACGACGACCGGGGCGAAGACCGGCGAACCGAGAGAGGCCGTCGTGACCTTCTCGCGCGATGGTGACGACTACGTCGTGGTCGGATCGAAGAGCGGGGCGCCCGAGGATCCGGCGTGGTTCGGGAACCTCGTCGAAAACCCGGTCGTGACGATCGAGGCCGAGGGCCAGAAGTTCCAAGCCAACGCGACGGTCGCGGAAGGGGCCGACCGCGACGCCCTGTGGAACCGGCACGTGGCGGAACATGCACAGTTCGCCGAGTACCCGTCAAAGACCGACCGAGTCATCCCGATCGCCCGACTCAAGCCGCTCCGCTGAACGAGGCGGTCCGGAATCGGAAACGCCGGCGGGCCCCGAGGGGACCGCCGGCTGTCGAGTGGCTTGAGGGTCAGTCGGGTAGCTCGAGCTTTTCCGTCACCGCGGCGTAGGCATCGACGATGCCGTAACCGTAGAAGCCATTGAATTCCAGGTCGCCCTCGCAGAGCGCATCGAACTCATCCGGCCGGCCTTCGGGCCCGTAGTCCCGAAGCGGTGGGGTCGGACAGGCGTGCTCGGCTGCCGTCTCGAGCAGGACGAACTCGGTCTTGTGCGGGAACAGCCGGAGGCCGCCCAGCTTGTTGTCCTTGATCCCGAAGCGGCTGACGATCAGCGCGGCCACGCCGGTGGCGTGAGGCGCCGCCATCGAGGTGCCCTGGATGTAGCGGTAGTAGCCGCAGACACCGTCGACGCAGCTCCTGACCATGGCGGCGGCCTGCCCGGCCGGGGTGAGCTCGCCCGTCACTGGGTCGATCCAGTTGGCGGCAAGAGCTGCAGCGCGAGACCAGGTCGAGAGGATCAGGTTCGGGTTCGTCCGGTGTGCTGGCGTCCCGAGGAGGTCCCGGAACCAGCCGCCCGGCGCCGAGACCGAGATCTGCTCGATCCCGTAGTTCGAGTAGTCGGCTTTGGCCGTCGACGGCCCGAGCGCCGACACGCCGATGACGTGCGGCCCCTCGACCGGGAGGTTAAGGCACGTGTTGTTATCGATCGTCCGTGGGTAGTTCGCGCCCGCCGGGTAGTCCGGGCTGCTGAGGTCGGTCCTCGGGTGGCCGAGGTCCTCGTGGTTGTTGCCCAGCGAGTTGATGAGCGTCACGTTCTTGCCGTGGGCGTAGTCCAGCGCACGCGACAGCGCGGTCACGATGGCGCGCTGCTCCGCCTGCGCCTCCGGGGAGTCGGCCGGGTTGTTCTGGCAGTTGTAGAGCCACGGGTCGACGTAGAAGGACATGTTGACGACGTCGATGCCGTTGTCGGCCGCGTAGGTCAGCGCGCTGGTCACCGGCTCGAGGAAGACGAAGCCGCTGTCCTGGCCGCCCTTCAGCTGGACCAGCCGGACTCCGGGCGCGACGCCCGAGATGCCGAGGCCGTTCACCGCCGCGGCCACGATCCCGGCGACGTGGGTGCCGTGACCGTTGTCGTCGGTGCCCACCGGATCGAGGCAGCTCGCAACCTCGCACGGCCCGTCGATGTCCGGCTTGTCCGGGGCGAAGTTGCGCGAGAGGCTCAGCACCATCTGGCTGGCGAGGTCGGGATGGCTGAAGTCGATCCCTGAATCGAGGATCCCGACCAGGACGCGGGGGTCGCCCGCGTTGACCGCACGGGCGAGGTCGGAGCGGACCATCTCGAGGCCCCACTGATCGCCGTCGAGCGGGTCCAGGCCGGCCGTGGTTCCGCCGCCTGGCTTCTTGCCCTGCGCTTTGCCGCTGGCGTTGGTGGCCGCGATGGCTTCGGCGTCCGGGACGAGCTCCTTCACGGGTTCGGCGCCGGGAACGGAACCGATCGGCTTCGCATGAGCCGCCGAGTCGACCGCGCCGGACGCGCTGACTTCCAAGATGAAGCCGGCGGCCGGTGCAGTCACCGAGTATGTGTCGATCGCAGCGTTCTGGCCGGTCACTTTGCCGCCGGCCGCTTTGACCGCCGCTTTGACGGCCGAGCTGGACGCGCCCTGCTCGGCGACGACGACATAGTCGGCCGTGTCTCCCGCGCCAACAGACGCTGTCGGGATGGCTAGCATGAGAGTCGCGGTGAGCGCGGCGAGCGCGCGCCTGCCTTGGGATCGCATCGGTGGTACCTCCTGGTTCCGACTTGTTCCGGGGCATGAATTCTGAACCGTTGGTGGCGCACGTGCCGAGCCCGTTCGGCACCAACGCAGCCCTAGGAGGTCACTCGTCGGCGTTGCCGAAGGTCGCCCGGCCGGCCGGTCGGTAGGTCTGGAGCATCACACCGGACGGCGTCGACCGCGATTCGACCAGTTCCAGGTCGTGCGTCGGGCCGCGCTCCGGGAAGAGCCGCCGGCCGTCGCCCACCACCACGGGGCTGATCCGCAGGTTGAGCTCGTCGACGAGGTCGCGCTCGAGCAGCCAACGGAGCAGCTCGCCGCTGCCGTGGACCTGGAGGTCGCGCCCGGGCTTCGCTTTGAGCTCGCGGATCGCCGCCTCGACGTCGCCATCGATCACGTGCGTGTTCCAGCCCGGATCCTTGAGCGTGGTCGACGGCACGTACTTGGGCAAGACGTTGATGCCGTGCGAGACCGGATCGCCCTCGCCCCCGTCGTGGTGCGGCCAATACCGTTCGAAGATCTCCCAGGTCCGGCGCCCGAGCAGCAACGCATCCGCGCGCTCGAACCACGCCTTCAGGAAACTCCCGGTCTCCTCGTCGGCGTGTGCGGCGATCCATCCGCCGCGCTCGAATCCGTCGCGCCGGTCCTCGTCGGGGCCGCCGGGACCCTGGTACACGCCGTCCACGGTCAGCATCATCGATGCGGTCAGCTTCATGAGTCATCGCTCCTTCGGGTCGGGTTCCATGATGGTTAGACCATCGGCCATGCAGAAACTCATCGGCACTGCTCAGCCGGCTCCGACGGCGGCGAGGTCAGCCTCGCTGGCTCCGCGGACCCAGACCTCCACGGTGTCCGCGATCTCGAACCCGAGGGAGTCGTAGAGCGGTCGACCGGCGGGCGAGGACCAAAACAGCGATCGCTCGACGCCTCCGACGAGTTGCGCCACCTCGTCCAGGGCGGTGACGACGACCGTTCGCGCAGCACCCCGACGACGGTGACGCTGGGGAGTCATGACCTCCCACAGCCCCAGGGTCGACGGCTCGTGCGTGACGAAGGCGAGACTGACGGCCTCGTTGCCGTCCCAGGCGATCCAGCACGACAGGCCGTCGTCTGCGGGGTCGAGCGTGCCGAACAGCGCACCGGTCAATCCGGGCCCGTAGTCGTGGACGTCGGCGAACATCGCCTGCATCGCTGCCACGTCCGCGGGCGACGTCATCCGCCTGACGTCGAAGGGCGCGAGACCGGACCGCGGTGGCGTGCCCGGCATGCAGAAGAGATGTTCGGCGGTCGGAAGCCGGGTGAAGCCGGCCTGTTCGAGTGGTTCCTCGAGCTCGGCGGTCACCTCAGCGGAGCGTGCCAGGAGCACGGGATCGTCGGACTTGACCGCCAGGCGACCGATCTCGATGGCGTCGGCAGCCCCGGCGTCGCCGTAGAGGGCCGCCTGGTTGAGATCGACATGCGGAGCGCCTGAAGCGACGAAGAACGAGCGCTCGCCGAATACCGTCGTCGGGGAGGGGCCGGACCCGAAGATCCGGGCCGCGTGGTGGCTGTAGGTCTGCCAGAGCTCCGCGGCGGGAGTCGCCCCGCCGCCCGGCTCCCGCTTCAGCCGCGGCGACCACGAGCTCGAGGGCCCCGGCGTCGCGATGGCTTTGCGCTGCAGCCGAGGCATGTGTGCATCATCGCACCGGGTCGGCCGCGGCGATGGTCGGGCCAGGAAATCCTGCCATGGGGGTTTGACGCGGTTGCCCATCCCCGCGAGCATGTCCCGATGCACCGACTCCTCGCGGGGCTTCTCGCCATGTCCGTCGCCGTCGTCTTCCTGGCATCGCCCTCCGTGGCAGAGGCCAAGGGGCCGAAGCCCACGCGAAGGCCGACACCGACCGTTCAACCCACTCCAACACCGACGCCGACCGTTCAACCCACTCCGACTCCGACACCGACACCGGTCCCGACGCCGACGCCCGCTTACGTCGACGGCATCGACGTGAGCTACCACCAAGGGCCGATCAACTGGCCGCAGGTCGCGACCGCCGGCAAGCGCTTCGCGTTCGTTCGTGCGACCGCAGGCACGCTGACGGCGGATACGGCCTATTGGGCGAACAGTTCGGGGGCGCGGGCAGCGGGCATGTCTGTCGGGTCGTACCACTTTGCCAACCCGGATATGGCGTTCAACGACGCGGGCAACGAGGCGGCTTGGTTCCTTCGAAATGCCGCGATCGCGTCAGGCGACCTCCTGCCGGTGCTCGACTTCGAGACTGCCAACGGCCTCGACCCGGTATCGCTGGCGACGTGGGCACAGACGTGGCTGTCGCAGGTCACGGCCGCGACTGGTGTGCGACCGATCATCTACACGAACCCGACGTTCTGGTCCACGTCCATGGCGAACACCGACTGGTTCGCGCGGAACGGCTATTCGGTCCTGTGGATCGCGCACTGGACGACCGCGAGTCAGCCGGCCGTCCCGGCCGGCGGCTGGGCCGGCCATGGCTGGTCGTTCTGGCAGCACTCGAGCATGGGCGCTGTGCCGGGGATCAACGGAGCCGTCGATCTCGATCGATTCAACGGTCCGTCGCTGCCGGCGTCGCTGTTCGTGCCCTGACCCTTCGAAGCCGACCAGCCCGTCTGAGCGCCCGCCCGTTCCTGCTCGCAGGGGCCGCTGCAGTCATCATCGTCGTCGGGGTCCTGTTCGTCAGGAACCCATTCTCGTCGCTCACGGTGCCGGCGGGCGAACCGCCGGTCCTGGCCGGGCGCCAGCTCTGGGGCTCCTGTGCCGCCGGCTTCTACGCCAGCAAGGACGACACGATCGTCCTCACCTCGTCGGCTCATTGCGCCTCGGAGGGCATGACGGCCCTGGACCCCGACGGTCGCACGGTGCGGGGCGTGTTCGGGCCGGCCGCCGTGCTCGCGCCGTGCCCGCACGAGGGGCATACGTGCCGGCCATCGGACATGAACTATCTCGTCGTGGCACCCGATCGCATCCCGTGGGGCCGCCTCAACGTTGTCGACATGGGCGAGGGTGGGGTGCGCGTCATCGACGCGACGACGCCGCCGCTTTCATGCGCGGACATCGAGATCGGCGACCCCGTCGAGATCAACGGGCGCGACATCTACCGCGTCGGCACGGTGGCGGAGTCCGGCGAGTATCTCCATGACCCCAGCGCCGACGGCGACTATTTCCCCTGCATCGTCGCGGCAGCGGACATCGAGGTCGGCGTAGGTGACTCAGGCGGTGCCGTGCTGGTTCGCGGACTGCCGGCCGGCGTGACCAGTCGGAGCTTCGGTGGGCTGCTCGGTTTCACGCCCTTGGCCGAGGGCCTGGACGCGCTCGGTCTGGAGCTGTGCACGACGCCCGACTGCGGGCTTGCGCCACCATGATTCAGGCGCCGTCGAACTCCCAGCGCGTCGGCTTCGGAAGGTCGGTTCGGTCGTACTTCTCCATCCCGAGCATCCCTGGGAGGCCGAACACCTTCGAGGGAATCAACCGGTAGATCGAATACGGCGGCGGCCCGGCCGTCGGGGCGTTGGGACCGAAGACCTGGTCGCCGCGCGCCTCCAGTGGCCAGTTGTTGCCGTTGAGCATGTCCGCGATCCGCTTGACCGCTGCCTCGTCGTCGATCGGCTTGGCGTGCCCCTCCACGATGAGGTCCAGCGACGGGAGCGTCGTGCTCCCGGTCGCCACCACGCAGCGTCCATCCGCGGCGAGGTTGCGCCCCTTCCGGGTCCCCTCGCTGACGACGAAGTGGAACGCGTCGTCGATCCAGAAGGCGATGATCGGCATCAGGTGCGGGCTGCCATCGGGTCGCACGGTGGCGAGCCAGCTCGTCTGGCCTGGCGCGGGGTTCGCGAGGCGTTCTCGCGCGAGTGCCCACGGGGTCGTGTCGGGCTGGTCGTCGATCAAAGGCCGTTCATTGACGGGTGTGCGTTCGGTCGTCATGGGGTCCTCCCGGCCCGTCGCGGGCCTGTGATCGGATGCCTACCCTAGCCCCGCTTGGCCAACGACGCGAGCCAGGCGTCGCGGTCGAGCGGGCTCGGACTGGAGCGCGGCCGCGTCGGCGGGTGCTCGCCGATCGGCATGGGTGGCGGCGCCGGCCCAGTCGAGCACGCGCAGGGCACGGAGCGTGTTCCAGCGGCTCGGCTGGTCCTCCCCGTCCTCCATCTCGAAGTGCGTATCGCCCTCGTGGACGTTCTGGAGCGGCCAGCGGCCGTCGGCGTCCCGGTTGCCCTCGACGACCGTGACGGCCTCGGCGACGCGCTCGTCGGGCTCCACCCCGGCGGCGCGCAGGTGCTCGAGACCGCGGAGGACGTCGTAGAAATACCAGTGGGGGAACGAGAACCCGAGCCAGCCGGGATCGATCACCTCGCCCGTCGACTTGCGCCGGAACAGCCGGCGCTCCAGCAGGTATTCCTCGCCCCGTCGGCGTGCCGCGGCCACCTCGGCCGATCCACCGACTGCCCGCTCGTGCTCGAGCAGGCCCTCGAGCACGTTGATCGTCGTCCCGAACGACGACACCGTCGCACCGTTCTCGACCTCGCAGTTCCAGCCGCCGTCCGGCAGCTGCTCGCCCAGGAGCCGGTCGACGAGCGTCGACATGTCCACGCCGAAGTACGCGCCGTTGGCGACGACGTTGCCGTTGATGCACGGCTCGACCTCGCCCTCGAAGAAGCGGTGGTCGGACCACGGGGTCTCGAACTCAGGAACCCGCCACGTGACGTGTTCGCTGACGAGGGCGACCGCCCTCCGGGCCTGCTCGCTGTCTGGATCGAGCCCGAACCGGCGCAGGAGCTCCAGGACGTGGAACGTGTCGGTCCAGTCCTGTGACCAGGGCCGGCCGCCCCACATGCCGTCCGGCGCCTGGAGTGCGAGCAGCCGAGCGCCCCAGCCCTCCGTCGCGACGCGCGACCGCTCGGCGGCGATGACGTCGGGGGGCTCGTGCGTCAGGTCGCGCCTGACCTGCCAGCGGATGGAAGGGTCGGAGTCGAGCAACCAATCGATCACGGACATGACGATATGTTCGGTCATCCGGCGACGGAGAGCCTCGTCAGTGCTGTCGCCGGGGGCTTGACATGCATCCCGTACGGTCGCGCTGGCCTGACGCTACGAGCACCCCGGACCGTCACGACCCTCCGGTGGGACCGCCGCCGTTCGCGCCGAGGAACGCGCAGGCATCCTCCGGGAAGCGGGCACCCCGGCCGTGACCGGCATCGGGGTAATCGATGTGCCGCGCATCCGGTATGCCCGCGACGAGCTCGCGTGTGAGGTCGGGCGGATAGAACAGGTCCCGGCCGCCCGAGATCACGAGCGTCGGGCAGCGGATCCCACCCAGGGCGTCCGTCGCGTCGTGCCGGTCGTCGGCATCGGCATCGAGCCGGAGGACCCGCAGGTCCGTTGGCCGGCCGGCGATGTACGGACCCAGCAGCCAGCCGACCGCTCCGGCGAGCCGCGCATGCTCCGGCACGACCCACGGTGCCATCAGGGCGAAGCCGGAACGCCAGCGACCGGCCAGGAAGTGGTCGGCTGCTCGGCGCTCGAGCGCCTGCGCGTCGGGCGGAACGCGATGGCCGGTGTACGCCAGCACGAGGCGGTCGACGAGCTCGGGATGCCGGCTCGCCAGCCACTGCGCGTAGCCGCCACCGGTGGAGATGCCCATGACCCCGACCGCGCTCCCCCATCGCTCGCGGATGACCGCGGCGTAGTCGTCGGCGATGTCCACCGACGAGCTGCCGGGTGGGAGGTCGGCCCGGCGACCGACGTCGACGATGGTCAGGTCGTGCCGCTCGATCGGCTCCAGCCAGCGTTTCCACGATCGGCGGATCGAGGCGGGCTTGGACACATCGGCGGTAAACGACAGACCGGGGATGGACAGCACGACCCGCGAGCCCGAGCCGATCCGCGCGTACGGGTGTCCGGAGGGCAGCCTCCCGGTCTCGATCAGCGCGATGCTCGAGGACATGCGCGGACGGTACGACATCGGTCAGGTGATCGGCCGCGACGTGCTACGTCTTCGAGCGCTTCGCCTTCCGCTGCTTGGGCTTCGGCGGCTTCGCCGCGGCCTCGGTGACCTGGCGGAAGACTTTGGCCATTCCGGGGCGCAGCAATGCCCGCCGCTCGGCCTCCATGTCGCGATCGCGACGTCGAGCTCGGGCGGCCTCGCTGGCGGGCAGGTCCTCGTCGGTCATGGCGCCAGTTGTACGCCAAATCCGCGCCCCGGTAAACCTGGTCGAGTAGTCTGCGGGCCGTGACGACGCCGGACTCGCCCCCGACCACGCTCACGCCGGAGCTTCGGCGCGACATCGAGCGCTGGTTCGCACGGCGCGGGGTTCCGCAGCTGATCGAGGGCTACAGTTCCGAGCGCGCCATGGACTCGCGGGCGGCTCCGTTGATCTCGCTGTGGCTCGTGGTCGGCACGATCAGGGACTGGGGCACCCGCCCGGAATGGCCCTTGGCCTGGAACGTCCTCGGCATCGCGGCGACGATCGCCTGGATGGGGGTCGCCTGGGCGATCGTCAGCCGCCTGCGTCATCGGCCGGCAGCTCTGCGGCCCTCGACCTTCGACATGCTCGATATCGCGACGATCGGACTCCTGCCCGCCCTGCCGGCGGCGCTGATCGATCAGAACGTTTCCGAAGCCATCACGGCCACGCTCGGCGCCCTGACGGGCATCGGGGCGATCTACATCGTCATCGGCTTCGGCCTCATCGAGATCGGGATCTGGGCGTTCGAGCGACTCTGGCTCCAGCTGGTTCACCTCGTCGAGCTCGTTGCGCGCACGTTGCCGCTGCTCGTGATCCTCGTCGTGTTCCTGCTGTTCGGCGCCGAGATCTGGCAGGTCGCCCATGCCATGAGCGCCCCTGAGCTCGCGCTGGTCCTGATCTTCCTGCTCCTCATGGCGTCGCTGTTCGTCGTCACGGCCTTCCACCGGGAGTTCAGGCGGCTCGGCGACGAGCTCCATCGAGAAGCGATCCTCGAGAGCGCGGCGGCGACACCGGTCGCACCGCTCGCTGCCGTCGCCAGCCCTGCGCTGGTCGGTCTGCCGCGGCTTTCGTGGCTGCACCGCAGCAACCTGACCTTGCTCGTCGTCGTGCCGCAGCTCCTTCAGGTCGTCGCGGTCGCGCTGATCGTGATGGCCTTCCTGGTGGTGTTTGCCGTGCTGGCCATCCCGGGAGAAGTCCAGGCCGGCTGGATCGGGACCCTGCCGCGCATCGTCATCGAGTTTTCATTGGCCAACGAACCGCGAACCATCTCGGCCGAGCTGCTCGTCGTCAGCGCGGTCCTGGGAGGGATCGTGGGCTTGTACTTCAGCGGGTTGGCGATCTCGGACCCGACCTATCGATCAGAGCAGTTCGACCGTGATGTCGACGGCGTCCGGGAGTTGCTGGCGGCGCGAGCCGTCTACCTGGACGCCATCGCCCGCCACCCGGACTGAGACACACCGAGGCCCCGCCCGATCGGGCGGGGCCTCATCGTTTACGCGACCGGTGTCAGCGGGACGTCGTCGTCGTCCGTCGCCGGCCGTTCGTGCCAGTCGCCTGCTCGTCGCCAGACCTGGATGTCGTCTGGTCCCTCGAGCCTGCCGAACTCCCTGTCGACGTCGGCGTCCGGGATCGTTGCGTGCTCGACGTCCTCTGCGAACTCGCGCCCGCCCCCGGTTCCACGCGGATCTGATTCATGACGTCTCGGACGCCCATGACCTGTTCGACCATGTCCTCAGCCCGTCGCTTTGCCCAGCGGTCGTCAACGGTGCCCTGCAGGGTGACTTCGCCGTCCTTGACGATGACCTCGATCTCAGACGCGTCGATCCTGTCATCAGCCATCAGCCGGTCGCTGACCTCTTCACGGATCCGCTCGTCCGAGCGCTGGTAGCCCTTCGGGCCACGCCCCGCGAACCCACCGGTCCACCGGCCACCGGACTGCTGGCTGTCGGCCGGCCGCGCCTGCTGCCACCGGCCCTGTTGCTGCGGTTGATCGTCGCCTCCGTCGGAACCCTGGTACATCACGGAGTAGTAGCCGACGCCGCGATAACCGGGACCGTAATAGCGATACGGGACTACATATCCCGTCCAGCCGCCCTGCTCACCCTGGTCCCATGCCCCTTCGCGGCGCTCCGCCGACGATGGGTCCCGTCGCGTCATCTCGCCTCGTTCCGAAGGGTCGTATGCGTCTCGCTGGCTGTCGCCTGGGCGCTGGCTCGATCGCGCGGCATCCTGCTGGCCCCGACCCGCCTCTCGCTCATACATATCCGCCTCCATTCTCCGGGGGTCGAGTCCAGTCTCGGCGCCATGCCGTCAATCCGTCCTCGGCGACCCCCAAGCCCGGCTTGCACCTCCGTTGCAGGGATCGCTCGGCGTCATCCGGAGGCATGAAGCGTCGGTACACTTGGTCGGCGGCCCCGCCCGCAATGGCCGCTTCCGGGAAGAACCCCGATGGACCTCGGCGCATTTTCGGTCAGTCTCGCCGTCAAGGATCTCGCGGCATCGAGACGGTTCTACGAGCAGCTCGGCTTGCGGGGCGTAGAGTCGATCCGTGCAGATCCGCGGTCGAATCCGTGACAGATGGTCAGCCCTGAGCCCTGTAGCCTGGCTGGTGGCGTTGGTGGCGATCGCGCTGATCACGGCCGCATGTGGTTCGACCGGTCCGGTTCCAACGGCGACGCCTGGCCCAACGGCACGTTCACCGGACAGCCCGAGCACGGGGACATCGACAACGGATCCCCGCAAGCCAGACCTCGCCGGCATGTACGACGTCGGCGGGTACTCGCTCTACCTGGAGTGTCGCGGATCGCATGGTCCGGTCGTGCTGTTCGAGGCGGGCTCGGGGAGCACGGGGGCGAGTTGGAACCGCAGCCGCAAGGACTTCATCGGCCTCATCGACAACACCTATCGACGGTGCACCTACGACCGAGCCAACCTGGGCGAGAGTGGGCACGTAACCGGTCCCCGGACCAGCGCGACCGCGGCCGAAGACTTGCACAAGCTCCTTCTCGCAGCGGCCCTGGAGCCGCCGTATGTCCTGGTCGGGCGCTCCTTCGGCGGCTACAACGTCCGCCTCTTCGCTTCAGCCTACCCGTCGGAGGTTCAGGGGCTCGTCCTCGTCGAAACGCTGACGCCAGAGTTCCACCGGGGAATGCTGGCGCTGCTCACACCAGAGCAACGCGCCGAAGAGGTCGAGTCATTCCAGACCATCGAGCCACCGATGGACGAAGTCGCCAGCGAGCCCCTCGTGGCAGCGGCGGGGATCCCCGACGTGCCCACCCTTGTCGTCGCGGGGACGAAATGGCATAGCGGGAATGCCCCGTGGCCGCGCGACTGGCCCGGCCCCGCGTTGGACGCGCTTTGGGACCGCGCCCAGACTGAGCTTGCGTTGTCGGTACCGCGCGGCAGGCTCGTGGTGTTCCAGGGTGGCGATCACAGCCTCCACTTCTCGGAACCCGAGCGGCTGGCCAAGGAGATCAACGACTTCCTCGCCACCCTTTGAGCGCCAGGTACAGGTGTCTGCCGCCCTGGTAACGGTTCATGCGGTCCTTCGGCTGCCGGCGCTACGGCGGCTCGTCCCGGCGTTCCTTGCCTTCAGCGTCGCGGAGTGGGCCTCGTGGATCGGTCTCCTCGTGTACGCCTATTCGCGCGGTGGCGCGGTCGAAGCGGGGATCGTCGCCGGCGTGGTGTTTCTCCCGTCGGTCGTGGTAGCGCCGGCGGCGTCCGTGTTCGGCGATCGACGCCCACGAGCCCAGGTTCTCACCGCCGCCTACGCGATCGTAGCGCTGGCCATGGGCGGTGCCGCCGTGGCTCTTGCGTTCGCCCCATCATTCATCGCGTACGTGATGGCCATGCTCGCGGCGACGAGCATCACGCTCGTCAGGCCGGCCCATGCGGCGCTCCTGCCGGAGGTGGCGGAGGCACCCGAGTCGCTGGCCGTTGCGAACGCCGCCTCAGGGGCGGTCGAGGGCCTCGGCGCCCTCATCGGTCCGCTCCTCGCCGGGCTCCTCGTGGGGATCGGCGGTGCCGCCGCGGTGTATGCGGCGCTGGCGCTATTCACCCTGGCGTCGTTCTTGGTGGTCCTTCCGCTCGCCAGAGCGGCTCGCCCACGGGTCGTCCCCGTGGCTGTCCAACCCCGTGAGAGGCTGTTCACCGAGCTTGGCGCCGGCCTGCGCACGATCCTGGGGGATCGACGGCTCCTCGCTGTCGTCGCGATCCTTGGCGGCGCTATCGCCCTCCTGGGGGCGTTCAATGTCCTGATGACCGTCATCGCCATCGAGCTTCTCGGCGGCGATGAGAGCTCGATCGGGTACCTGGCCGCCGTGGCCGGGCTTGGCTCGGTCGTTGGTGCCGGCGTAACGGGCTTGCTCATGGGCCGGGAACGCCTTGCCGCGATCTACGTGGGCGCGGGCGCCCTCTTCGCCGTGTCCGTCGCCGCGATCGGCTTGGAGCCGACCCCGATCGTGGTCCTGGGGCTGGTCGTGGTGTCCGGGGTCGGCTGGGCGTTCGTGTACGTGGAGGCGTTGACGCTCGCCCAGCGACTGGCCGGGGACGACGTGATGAGCCGGGTCTTCGGCGTCATGGAGTCGATCATGATGGCCTCGCAGTCGCTAGGCGCGTTGGCCGTACCGTTGCTCATCGTGGCGTTCGGACCCATGGCGGCGATCGTCGTGTGCGGCCTGGCGTTTGGCGCCGTGGTGGCGATCGCCGCGCCGACGCTGATCCGAGCGGACCGCCTGGTCCCGAGCCGCGCGCGCCAGCTGCGCGCGATGCGACGTGTGCCGATGTTCGGACCGCTCTCGGCGACGGTCCTGGAACGACTCACCACGAGCTCGGCCATGGTCGAGGTCGAGACGGGCCGGACGATCGTCGCCGCCGGCGAGATCGGCGATCGCTTCTACGTGATCCTGGCCGGTGAAGTCGACGTCTCGACGCCAGGTGGTGTCCAGCGCCGGCTCATCACCGGCGACAGTTTCGGGGAGATCGCGCTCCTGCGCGAGATCCCGCGGACGGCGACGGTGACCGCCCTGACACCGACCGAATTGATCGCGATCGACCGCGGGGCCTTCCTCGAGGCCCTGACCGGCCAATCGCGGAGTCGAGCTCTAGCCGAGGTGGAGTCGTCGCGCCGGCTCGATGCCGACCTTGCTGCCGAGGTCGGCGGCCAGCAGTAAGGTTCGACGCAACCTTACGGAGGCATTCGGGTATGACCACGAGACGCGTGGCGTGGCGGCGATCCGATGAGATCGCAACCGACGAGCACTGCACGCTGACGCTGCGCGACGGCGCTCTGTCGCTGATCGGCACGGTCCTTGGCTCTGAGGATGGTCTGCCCGTCCGAGTCGAGTACCGCGTCCTCACCGATCGTGCCGGGATGACCACCGCCGTGCACGTCCGCGACCTCCGCGGGTTCGATACACGAACGATCGGCCTCGAGCGCAACGCCAAAGGGAGCTGGACGGTCGATGGGGTGGCGGCGCGCGCCCTTCGAGGCTGCACCGACGTCGATCTAGGGTGCAGCCCGTCCACGAACACGCTGCCGATCCGACGCCTGGGCCTCACGATAGGGAAGTCGCAGACGATCCAGGCAGCGTGGATCCGGTTCCCGGAGCTCGCCGCGGTCAAGGCCGCCCAGACCTACACCCGACTCGCCGAGTACACGTACCGCTACGCGAGCGGGACGTTCGAGGCCGACCTGACGGTCGACGAGGACGGCCTCGTGGCCGAGTACGCCGATTGGCGGCGAACCGGCTTCGCGTTCGGGCCGGACGACACCGCGCCGCTCGACACCTCGTCCGGCACGTAGGCCCGGACAAGCCGAGACCCCGCCATCGGGCGGGGTCTGCGGTTGCCGTGGAAGATCGGGTCAGCCGGCGAAGGCCGCCGCCCACTTGGCCGCCTCATCGGCGGAGTAGTCGAGCGTGTAGCCGCACGCGTTGATGTTCGAGCCGGCCGCGGTCACGAGGTACCGGCCCCCGGCTTCGAATTCGGGCATCTCGCCCAGGAGCGCGACGTCCGTGTCGGGCGCGGTCAGGGTGATGCTGTCACCGGCGCCCTTCCAGTCCTCGTTGACATCGAACGTGACCTGGTCGCCATCGACGGCGGTGACGGTCCCATCGAAGACGATGTCGAACGTCGGCAGATTGGCCGGATCGTAGACGAGGCACGATGCCAGGCCGCCGCCGCCGGCCGCGGGGTTTTCGGATGGACTCGGGTTCGCGGCGATCGGCGCGCCGCCGGGCGCCGGAGCGCCGAGGTTCGACCCCAAGGCGATCGCGAGGGCGAACGCGCCAGCGAGGGCCAGGCCGCCCAACAGGGCGAACGGGCGGCGCCGGGGGGCGGTGGTGGGAGTGTTCTGGATGTCGGTCACGATGTGCTCCTGGATCCTCGCCGACACGCGGGCGAGACTCGCGGCGGGCACCTCGTCCGCACGGGTCGGGTTGGCAGCGCCGAGCCGGTCGATCGGATCGGGTCCGTTCGTCATGCTCATTTCGCCACTCCGTTCCATGCGGCACCGTTCGTGCCCTTCACATCTGCCGATGTCCGGCTCGGATCCAGATCTTTCAGGTCATCGTCCCGGGATTCTCGGGCGAGGGCGTCTGCGAAGCGCGCGCGCGCTCGATGGAGGCGGATGGCGACCGCGTTCGGCGTGATGTCGAGGACCGCGGCGATCTGCTGGTTTCCCAGCTCCTCCCACGCGACGAGGCGCAGGAGCTCCTGGTCGGCCGGCGACAACGATGCCAGGGCGAGGAACACGGGTCCGTCGAGGTCGTCACCGGCGCGCATGGGCGTGGCGACGTCCTCGACCCGGAGCAGCGCGGCGAGTCGTTCGCGACGGCCGCTGCCCCGGCGGTGGTTGGCAAGGACACGCCGCGCGACGGCGTAGAGCCACGGGAGGGGATCCACGACGGGAACCGCGTCGATCTTGCGCCACGCGATCGTGAACGTCTCCGCGGTGACGTCCTCGGCATCCGCGAGCGTCGGCGTGCGGCGCGTCGCGTAGGCGAGCACGGGCCGTTGGTGCTCCGTGAAGAGCGCGTCGAAGCGGGCGAGCGGGGAGCTCGCAGTCGAGTTGGTCACGGCCTCCGGACGACCGGAGGCACGACGAGGTTCCCGGCAACGGGTCTGCGAAGATGCCTGGGTGGATATCCAGGCCGCCGCCGCCCTCCTGTTCGCCGCCGTGGCGATCGGGGTCGTCGTGTTCCAGTTCGCGCTGGCCCTCGGTGCGCCGTGGGGTGTCTACGCGATGGGCGGATCGTTTCCCGGCCGGTTCCCTCCCCCGCTGCGGGTCGCGGCCATGATCCAGGGCGTCGTGATCGGGCTGCTGGCGCTCGTGGTCCTGTCGGACGCTGGCGTCACCCTGCCGGAGATCGCGACGGGGTTGCCGTGGCTGGTCTGGGTCCCCGTCGCGGTGTCGGTGGTCGCCGTCGCCCTGAACGCGATCAGTCGAAGCGCGCGTGAGCGCCGGATCTGGGTGCCGGTCGCGGTCGTGCTCCTCGTGTCCAGCCTGGTCGTGGCGCTGAACTAGGGGTCACCCGCCGCCGGGACGTCGCGGCCGCTGACGGGCCGGGCGTATCTTTTGGCGATGGCGAGCGAGGTCCGTCCGGTGGGCGACTCGGCGCGGATCCCGTGGGTCACGGCGCTGACGTTGACGCTGCCGCTCATCGGGCTGGGCCTGCTCCTGGCGCGGCCCGAACTCGATATGGAATGGCACCACGAGCCGAGCCATTTCTGGCTCGTCCTGGTGGCGGCGGCCGTGAATGCCGTCCTGGCGTACGTGACCAATATCGCGGCGGGACGCTACCGAGACGCCCGGGTCGTGCTGATCTCGCTCGCCTTCCTGTCGAGTGCTGGGTTCCTCGGCCTGCATGCCCTCGCGACGCCGGGCGTGCTGCTGGCCGAGTCGAACGTCGGGTTCGCCACGGCCACGCCGGTCGGGCTCATCATCGCGTCGGTCTTCGCGGCGGCGTCCACCAGCCCGCTGGCCGGGCCGCGGGCCCAGACGGTCCTCCGTTTGCGACCGCTCCTGCTCGGTGGTCTCCTGGCGTTGATGGCCGTCTGGGCGTTCGTCTCGATCGCGCGGCTACCGCCCCTCAACGGGCCGCCCACGGCGTTCGAGGGAGCCGGTCCGCTCAGATTCCTTTCATTCGTCGCGGTCGCGCTGTACGCCTATTCGGCGTGGCGCTCGTTCCTGTTCTATCGCCACCGCGGTGGTGCCGTGACCTTCAGCATGGGCGTGGCGTACGTGCTGCTGGCCGAGGCGATGATCGCCGTGTCGCTGAGCCGGAACTGGCACGCCAGCTGGTGGGAGTGGCATCTGCTGATGCTCGCGGCCTTCGCGGCGATCGCCCTTGGTGCCCGCCAGGAGTACCGTCGCGGCGGTTCCCTGTCCGCGACGTTCGGGGGTCTCTACCTCGAGGCGACGCTCGCCAGCGTCGATCGCTGGTTCGCGTCGGCGGTGACGTCGGTCGCGTCAGCGGAGGTTCGGGGAGAGTCGACCGAACGCGTGCTGTCGGACCTGCGGCGCGAGGGTGCGTCGGACGATGAGCTGGCCCTGCTCACGGAGACGGCCCGCGAGGTTCGGCGCCTGGACGCTGCATTCCAGCCGTATCTGCCGTCGGTCGTGACCCAGGGGATCCGTGGCGTCACGCCCGATGTAGCCGCGTCCCCGGGCAAGGAGCGTGAGGTGAGCGTCGTGTTTGCCGATCTCGCCGGATTCACGACGTTCAGCGAGACCCGGTCACCGACCGAGGTCGTCGGCATGCTGAACGAGTACTGGGGGGCGGTCGTCCCGGCGATCGATGCCGGCGGCGGGGTGATCGAGCACTTCGCGGGTGACGGCGTGATGGCCATCTTCAATGCGGGCGGCGACCAGCCCGATCATGCAGAGCGGGCTGCCCGCACGGGCCTGTCGATCGTGGCTGCTGGAAAGCCGGTCGCCGCGGCCCATCCCCGCTGGCCCGTGTTCCGCATCGGTGTCAACACCGGGCCTGCGGTCGTCGGGGTCGTAGGTGCGGACGCTCGGCGGAGCTTCTCGGCCATCGGTGACTCGATCAATACCGCAGCGCGCCTCATGGCGGCGGGCGAGCCGGGACAGGTGGTCATCGGCAAGGCGACCTGGGAGGCGCTCGGAGACGGCCGGGCCGGCGAGCCACTGGGCGCGCTGCGCGTGAAGGGCAAGAGCGATCTCGTGGAGGCGTGGCGCCTGGAGGATCTCTCGCCCAACTGATGGGGCCACGACGGGGCCCCAGCTCGCGCCTCCGCTACCGCCAGACGACGCTGCGGACCTCCACGGCCTCTTCGACCCCCTTGAGGGTGAGCTGGCGCGTCTCGGACAACCCGAAACGGACCGAGCCCATCTCGCCAAGCGTCCCGGTCGACACGAGGATCTCAGCGGACGTCGCGGCCGCGCCGATGCGCGCGGCCACGTGCACGCCTCGGCCCTGATAGTCGCCGCCATCGCGCGATCCCTCCGCCGTGTGGAGACCGATGCGGACCGTGGGTGCAAACCCGTGATCCTGGCGGTGCCGCGCCAGCCGGCGTTGGATGTCGACCGCGCACTCGAGGGCGTCAGCGGCTCGCTCGAACGCGACGAAGAAGCCGTCGCCGGTGCGCTTGACCTCCTCCCCGCGGTGGTTCGCAAAGGCGGATCGCAGCTCCCGGTCGTGCCATTTGAGCAGGTCACCCCAGGCGTCATCGCCGATCAACCCGACGAGGTCGGTGGACGTGACGATGTCGGTGAACATGAACGTCCTGGTCACCCGCCGGGTGGCATGGGCCGACGATTCGGACCCCTCCCCCAGGACCGCGTCGACGCGTGCTAGGTCGCGCCTCGCTCCGAGCCGCTCGAACGCGCTGCGGGCAGCACGCAGATCCCGGCGAGCACCCTCTGGGTCGCCCGCGGCCGCCTCGGCTTCGGCATACCGCAGGCGCGCCCGGGCACTCTCGTAGGGCAGTTCCGTGTCCTGCCACATCCGCCAGGACCGTCCGAGGAGGGGCGATGCGTCCGCGGGCCGATCCTCACCGAGGAAGAGCTCTCCGCGGGCCGTGAGTGCGCCCGCTTCGAACACGGGTCGGTGGAAGTCGGTCGCGATCGTTTCCAGCTCATCGACGGCTGGGCCGGCGGTCTCGAGGTCGCCAGCCGCCAGGGCGATATCGATCTGGGCCGGGAGCAATCGCGCCCGGGTCGCGCGGTCGGTGGCACCCCCGCCGCTGGTTGTCGCCGCGAGCGCGCGTTCGATCGAGCGTTTGGCCTCGTCGATCTCGCCGCGGGCCAGGTGCAGGAGTGCGATCCCTGGCTGTGCGTCGTGTCCGTATTCGTACGCTCGGTCGAAGGCTTCGCCGGCCGCGTCCAGGTCGCCCATCCGCAGGCGAACCTCGCCCACCTCGTATTGCGCGTAGCCAACCGCATCGAGGAGCCCGAAGCGCTCGAGCTCCACGCAGGCCTGGCGCGCCTCCTGCTCGGCCTCGGACCATCGGCCGTGGAGTCGCTTGAGCTCGGCGCGATGCACGCGACAGATGCCGGGATAGCCGCCCACCGCCTGGCGACGCATCCAGCGCTCCCCTTCATCCGCCCACTGGCTCGCGCGCTTGAGATCGCCGACGTTTCGACAGGCGGCCATCGTGTTGCAGTAGATGTCGCTGGCGGTCCGGAGCTCGAGCTGTCCCGAGGCGGCCGCCGCGGCCGCCTCGTCGATCAAGGCCAGACCAGCCTCCAGCTCCCCCGCGAACACCAGGCCCATGCCTTTGAAGCTCATCGCCAGGTAGTTGGCATCGGGGTCGTGGTGTTTCTGCGCGAGCTCGATCGCTCGATCGGCCAGCTCGATGCCCTGCGTCAGTCGGCCCTCCATCAGCGCTCCGAGCGTGTGGAAGACGGCGATCCGAGCGTGTGACGGCGATTCAGGGTCCGATTCGAGCAAACGAGCCGCCCGGGCCAGCCAGCCACCGCCGACCGAACCGGCCTGGCGACGAAAACCCTGGTACGCGAGGGCCAGGGCGACCCGCGCGGCATCGCTCGACTGGCCGGCGTCGGCATAGGCGGTGAACGCCCGTTCCAGCGCTTCCGTGGCCTGGTCAGGCTGCCCCGACCACCAGGCCGCAGTGCCGAGCTGTTCGAGGTCACCCGCTCCGAGGCCGCCGTCGTTGTCGACTGCGACGAACACGTCCACCGCCTCTGCCCAAGCGTGGCGGTTCATCGCTTCGCGACCGAGTTCGAGTGTCTCGACCATGGTGCAGTACCCGCTGCTCCCAGCCACGCAGTCGTGCTGCGCGCGCATACCGTAAACCCACCGTGTCGTTGGTCGCCAGCCCTCGGCCAGGAAGAGCAGCGGGATCGTCACGACGCAGGACGATCCGGCCCCGCCGAACGCCGGAGGCGCGACGTTCCGCGACGTCGACCTGTCGGGTGCCTGGCTCCACCGGGCGTCGTTTCGCAGGGCCGGCCTGCGCGGAAGCGACCTCTCGGCGCTCGAGCCACTGCATGCCGAGATCGGCGACATCGATGCCCGTGCGATGGTTCCTTGGCGCGCGCATGCCGAGGAACAGCCGGACGAAGCCCGGCCGTGGCCCGAGCGCGTCGAGGTCGGCACGGTTCACGGACGCGGCATGGACGCGGATCAGCACCTCGTCGTCCATGGGAACTGGGCGCTCGACGTCCGTGACGCGGACGACTTCGGGCGGGCCGTAGCGCTCCTGGAGGGCTGCTTGCATCGCTCCCCTTCTCTCGATCGACAGGATTGGGCGTCGATTCGGGATGGGTAGAGCCTTACCCGGGCGCCTCACGAACGACGGCCTTGGGGTCCTTGCCGAGATCGAAGCCCTTGTACGCCGCCTGGCGGACGAGTCCGTCGCCGGTCCAGCCAGCGAACTCGGCCCGGATGACAAGCTCCGGGCGAAGCCAGATGGCGTTCCGAGCCGCGGCCCGGGGTGGTCGGATCGCGAACGGTGACTCGTCGGCTGCCAGCGGTTCGATCGCGGTCAGGAGCTCCTTTCGGACGTCGGCGGTGAAGCCGGCGCCCACCTTGCCGGCATATCGGAGCGCGCCAGCCTCGTAGACCCCGACGAGCAGGGCGCCGAGATCCACCGCTGTCCCTGTCCCGCGCGTGTACCCACCGACCACGAGCTCCTGCTCCGGCCGGATCTTGATCTTCTGCCAGGCCATCGACCGCTTCCCGGGCAGGTAGGTCGAGCGACGGTCCTTGGCCATGATGCCCTCGAGGCCACGCACCTTCGCTGCCTCGAAGAACGCGATCCCGTCCCCGGCGATGTCCTCGCTCAGGCGGACACGTGGGTCGGGGCGCAGGACCTCGCCCAGCATGCGTCTGCGGTTCTCCAGGGGCTCGTCGAGCAACGACCGACCATCGAGGAAGAGGAGATCGAACACCTCGTAGATGAACGGCGTCGCCGCGTCTCCCCTGCCGCCGCCCTTGATCCGGGCCTGGAGCAGCGCGAAATCGGGCTCGCCGTGATCGTCGATCGCGATGACCTCGCCATCGACGACGGCCAGGCCCGCGGAGATCCAGGTCGGCGGCTCCAGGAACGGCCCGAAATACCTTGCGGCGTCCTGCTGTCCGCGCGTCAGGAGCCGGACCGTGCCGCCTTCGACGATGGCCTCGACCCGGAAGCCGTCCCACTTGATCTCGAACTGCCAGTCCGGATCGTCGAACGGGACGGCCACCAGCGTCGCGAGCATCGGCGGGATGAAGGTCGGCAGCGCGGTCTTCGGCGCCTTCGCGGTCCTGCGGGTGATCGTCACGTCCGAAGAGTAGCCCGCCCGGTCACGCTCACGGAAGGACCTCGAGGACGGTGATCGACTGGGGATCCGCGCCAGCCTCACCCTCGAGGCTGCCGGTGAAGAACGCGTACCTGCCGGGCGTCAGGACGATCTGGAAGACATTCCCGCAGGGACCGATCCGGCCGCGGGACTCGGCCCGCTGTTCCGGCGAGCACCCGGTGTCATCGAACCCGCCGATGGCCGTTCCCTGGGTGTCGCCGAGCGCGAGCCGGTCCAGGTCGGCATCCGTCAAGGGACCGGGTGCCTCAGCCGCCGTCCGTTTCCGTTGGGCGAAGCCGACGCTGGAGCCCGGCGTGTCGAGCACGACGTAGACGTCCCCTGCAGAGACCGTGGCGGGTTCCAATCGGACCTCGGAACCGACGATGGACACATGAACCTGCTGGGCACCGGCCGGGATGGGCGTCTGACCTGGCCCGCAGCCAGCCAACACGCAAGCCAGGCCGATCACCATTGCCAGGCGGACGTGGCTGAGGAACCCAAGACCCATGCCCGTGACCCCCTTGCGTGTGGCAAGTCTTGCACGGTCACGTCCCGCGTCTAGGTCGGCCCGGCCGCGCCCTCGACGAAGCCCGCGATGACCGAGAAATACCGATCGGGGACGTCCTTCCACGGGAAGTGACCGGCGCCTCGCATCAGCTCCAGCCGCCGGATGCCCTCGGGCAGTGCCTCGAATATCTCCTGGGCGGCCCCCACGGGCGTGACCGGATCGAGGTCGCCGACGCAGACGAGCGTCGGGCACTCGATACGACCGAGCTGGTCGACGACGTCGAAGCGGCGGAGCAGCTCCATCCCGGGTTCCCCGATGTCGGGGTTCCCGACCCTGCGACCCAATTGCTGACCGTCCGGCAACCGAGGACCGAAGGCGGTGAAGACCCGGGCCGAGTCCTCGTCGGTGACCGGCTCGCCGCCGAAATCGCGCCTGGCCAGCTCGCCCACCTCGTCGCCGGCAACGCGGCGGAAGCCCTCGGCGAGCCGCGTCAGGTCGAACCGGGCCATCGTCGATTGGAGGACCAGGCCTCCGGCGTGGCCGGGGTGACGGGCGCCATACAGCATTGCCGTCAAGCCGCCCAGGGAGTGGCCAAACACGATCGGTCTGGCGATGCCCAGGGCGTCGCAGAACGCGCGAACATCGTCCGCGCAGGCCTCGAAGGTCCAATCGGCCGGGTCGTGTCGCGCGGACCGGCCGTGATCACGCAGGTCCAGGTACACGACCTGGGACACGCGCGTGAGGGGCGCGAAGTCGGGCTTGAAATACGAGTGGTCGTATCCACCCGGCCCACCGTGCAGCAGCACGATCGTGGGCCGTTCGCGCATCGCCGCGCCCACCGGGACGAGAGCGGGACCGTCGACGTCGAACCAGAGGCGGGTCCCGTTCACCTCGACCTGCATCGATGCTCCTCGTCAAGCGTTGGACCGGGCCGCCCGGCGGTCGCTCAGGCGGCCGCCGGTTCCTCCCTGCGCAGGTACTGGCCGGTCAGCGATCGCTCGGCCCGTAGCAAGTCCGTGGGCGTGCCCGTGAACACGATCTCGCCGCCGCGCGTACCACCCTCCGGCCCGAGATCGATGATCCAGTCCGCGTTGCGGACGACATCGAGGTTGTGCTCGATGACGATCACGGTGTTGCCGGCATCCACGAGCCGATCGAGCATCGCCAGCAGGTGGCTCGTGTCGGACATGTGCAGCCCCGTCGTGGGCTCGTCGAGGACGTAGATGTTGCCCTTGCGGTGCAGCTCGCTCGCGAGCTTGATGCGCTGGCATTCGCCGCCCGAGAGCGTGCTCAGTGGCTGCCCGAGGGTCAGGTAGTCCACACCGACGTCGCTCATGGCCTGGAGCTTGCGGAGGATCTCCTTGTGCGTGAATGCCTCGAGCGCGTGGGCGACCGTGAGGCCCAGCACCTCGTTCACGTTGCGACCGTCGAGCCGGTACTCGAGGACCTCGTCCTTGAAGCGCCGCCCCTCGCAGGTCTCGCACGGCGTCTTGACGCCGCCCAGGAACGACAGCTCCGCGTAGATCACCCCGGCCCCGTTGCAGGTCTCGCAGGCTCCCTTCGAGTTGAAGCTGAACAGACCGGCATCGACCTTGTTCGCGGCCGCGAACGCCTTGCGGATGTCGTCCATCACACCCGTATACGTGGCCGGGTTCGAGCGCGTCGACGTCCCGATCGCGGACTGGTCGATCACGATCGCCTCCGGATGCTCGGGCAGGAACACCCCGTCGATGAGCGAGCTCTTGCCCGAGCCCGCGACGCCCGTGATCACCGTCAGGACCCCGGTCGGGATGTCGACGTCGACGCCCTTGAGGTTGTTGACGGCCGCACCACGGATCGGCAGCCAGCCGCTCGGCGTGCGGACGTCTTCCTTGATCGGCAGCGAGCGCTGCAGGAATCGGGCGGTCAGCGTGTCGGCCCGCTTGAGGTCCGCGTACGTACCCTCGAACACGATGCGACCGCCGGCGTCACCCGCGCCCGGGCCCATGTCGACGACGTGGTCGGCGACCTTGATCACGTCCGGATCGTGCTCGACGACGATCACGGTGTTGCCCTTGTCGCGCAGCTTCTGCAGCAGGTCGTTGAGGCGATGCACGTCGCGCGGGTGGAGGCCGATGCTCGGCTCGTCGAGGATGTACGTGACGTCGACGAGGCTGCTGCCGAGGTGCTTGACCATCTTGATGCGCTGCGACTCGCCGCCCGAGAGCGTGTCCGTCTCGCGGTCCAGGCTCAGGTAGTCGAGCCCGATGTCGACCATGGCCTGGAGCCGCTCCACGAGCGTCGCGATCATCGGCGCCGCGACGGAACCCTCGATCTCTCTGGATGATCGGGATCACGTGGCCCACCTCCATCGCGGCGAGCTCGTTGATCGCGTGTCCGTTGACCTTGGAAGCGAGCGCCGCCTGGCTCAGACGGCCGCCCTTGCACAGCGGGCAGGTGCGCATCCGGAGGTACGGCTCGACGGCCTTCTGGGTCCGCTCGGGGCGGGTCTTGAGGTCGCGCCGCACATAGGCCTGTTCGAACTTCTCGATCACGCCGAGGTAGGTGGCGTTCATCGACTTGTCGCCGATCGCGCAGCTTGTACTTGCGATCCTTGCCGTACAGGAGGAGGTCCATCTCCTCGGGCGTGTAGTCGGAGAGCTTCTTGTCGTTGTCGAAGAAGCCGGACGCGGCGTAGGCGTCGATCTCCCAGCTGCCCCAGACCGGGACCTGGACCGCGCCCTCGTTGAGTGACTTGGACAGGTCCAGGAAGTCGTCGGACACGACGCCGATCTTCTTGCCCAGGCCGTTGCACTCGGGGCACATGCCCTGCGGGTCGTTGAACGAGAACGCGTTCGAGTAGCCGACGTGGGGCTCGCCGAGCCGGGAGAAGAGCAGCCGCAGCACGGTGTAGATGTCGGTGATCGTGCCGACCGTCGAGGTCGATCCGCCGCCGAGCCGCTTCTGGTCGACGATGACCGCCATGCTCAGGTTCTCGATGGCGTCCGCCTCGGGCTGCGGGTAGCGCGGCAGGAAGCTGCGGATGAACAGGCTGAAGTTCTCGTAGAGCTGGCGCTGCGCCTCGGTCGCGATGGTGTCGAACACGACCGACGACTTGCCCGAGCCGGACACGCCCGTGAAGATCGTGATCTGGCGCTTCGGGATCTGCAGCGAGACGTCCTTGAGATTGTTCTCGCGGGCACCCCGGATGTCGATGAACTCGGTCACGCTTCCCCCTTGACGAGCATGGTGAGCGCCGCAGCGAGGACCTCCGTGCGGCGCCGTGCCATTGTAAAGACCGACCGAAGCCGCCGGACTCATCGGTCGTTGCGCCGGGTGCGGCTCGAACCCGAGAGGACACGCCATGACGGATCTCGACCTGTTCCACACGATCAACGCCCTGTCCGCGGAGGAAGAGCGCCTGTACGCCTCGGCCAGCGATGGCTCGGGCCTGAGTCAGGATGAGCAGGACCGGCTCGAGCAGATCAAGGTCGAGCTCGACCGCGTCTACGACCTGCTGCACCAGCGACAGGCGCGCGCAACGGCCGGGCTCGACCCCAACGAGGCCGAGGAGCGGTCCGCGGAGGTGGTCGAGCGCTACCAGCAGTAAAGCGCTGCGTCACGACCCTACGGCGTCAGGCCGAATCGAGACCGGCTTTCAGCGTAGCGATCGGTCACATGCCAGGTATCCCGCGGTCGGGCGAAACGGCTGGACGTTCGGGATGTCGGTCGGGCATCCTGAGCGCCAAAACCCACGGCGTTCGATTCGGCAACGTATCTGGAGGGAGTGAGGGGAATGCGTTCGATCGCGCGCACCGTCTACCTGGTCGTGGCGGTTGCATTCGTCGTGGGCCTGGCGGTGCAGGTGTTCCTCGCGGGCCTCGGCGTCTTCGAAAGCCCGACGGCCTTCGTGACCCACCGGGACACGGGCTACGTCCTCTCGATCTTCCCGATCCTGCTGCTGGTCGTCGGCGTGGTCGGCGGGCTCGGCCGACGGTTGACGATCCTGGCCGCCGTGATCTTCGGTCTGTTCCTGCTCCAGTCGGTCTTCGTCGCGATGCGCGGCTCCTCACCGACCATCGCCGCCCTCCACCCGGTGAATGGGTTCCTCATCGTGCTGTTGGCCGTCGTCGTGGCCCGCGAGGCGTGGCTGGCACGCGAGGCCGGCACGGCCTGATCGCTCATGGCATCGGTCGTCGGTCGCAAGGACGAGCTGGACGCGATCGACGGATTCCTCGAGTCGATCGAAGACGGCCGTTCGCCGGTGATGCTGCTGTCCGGGATGGCGGGCATCGGCAAGACGACGCTCTGGAACGCCGGCGTCGGGTCCGCAAAGGATCGCCAGTATCGGGTCGTGACGGCCCGACCGACGGAGGTCGAGACGGGTCTCGCCTTCGCGTCGCTCGGCGATCTCCTGACGCCGCTGCTCGACACACCCGCGACGGACCTGCCTGGACCACAGCGCGAGGCGCTGGATGCCGCCCTCCTGCGTGTGTCGGCGGCCTCGCCGCCGCAGCCGCTCGGTGTCTCGCTGGGTGCCCTTCATCTGTTGCGAGCCGCCGCCCAGGATGCGCCGCTGCTCCTGGCCATCGACGACGTCCCGTGGCTGGACGACGCATCGGCGCGCGTGCTCGACTTCTCGATCCGGCGCCTCGAGATGGATCGAGTCGGGTTCCTCCTCGCCCGTCGTGCGGCCGCCCCCGACGAGCCGCTGCCCGCCTGGCTGACCACGCTGCCCGCCGACCGGATGACGCGGCGGGACGTCCCGCCCCTGTCGGTCGACGAGACGGCGGCGCTGTTGCGTGAGCACCTCGGTCTCAAGCTGTCGCGGCCGGTCCTCACCCGCCTCCATGCCATCTCGGGAGGCACGCCATTCTACGCGCTCGAGCTCGGTCGGGATCTGCAGCGCCGCGGGGGTCAGGTGACGCCAGAGTCGCTCGCGGTCCCGCGCAGCCTCGAGGGGCTCGTGGGAGCCCGCGTGGCGGCGCTCGATGCGGCCGCCGATGACGTGGCGCTGCATGCCGCGGCGCTGGCCCAGCCGACCGCCCGCGTCATCGAAGCCGCGCTTGGACACGAACGCTTCGCTGCCGGATTGGATGGGGCCGTGGCCGCGGGCGTCCTGGAGACGGCCGACGACGACATCCGGTTCACCCACCCGCTGCTCGCCGCGGCCACCTACGACCGCGCAACGCCGAGCCGCCGCCGCGAGGTCCACGAGCGACTAGCCGGCTTCGCGACCGGACCGGAAGAGCGCGCGCGGCATCTCGCCCGGACCGCCTTGGGTCCTGAGGGCTCGATCGCGGCCGCGCTTGATGAAGGTGCGGCAGCCGCCGCCGGCCGGGGTGCGCCCGAGGTCGCCGCAACGCTCGCCGAGGAGGCTGTCCGCTTGACGCCCTCGGATGAAGCCGACGACCGCCTTCGACGGCGCATCGCTGCCGCCGAGTACCTGTTCGCCGCCGGCGACGCGGAGCGCGCCGACACGATCCTGACGCTCGCCGCCACGGAGCTATCGCCAGGTTCGGCTCTCGGTCACGTGCTCGCCCGGCGGGCGATCATTGCCTTGATGTTCGCGGACCTCGATGCCGCGGATATCCTGTACCGCCGGGCCATGCCGATGGCGGTCGAGGATCCGCGGCTCCGAATCGCGATCCATTCCGGCCTTGCGGGAATCGGTTATCTGTCGTGGCGGGGCTGGCGCCGCGCTCGTCTCGACATGTTCCTGGCGCTGCGCCTGGCCCGCGAGCTCGGCGATCGATCCTTGGAGTGTCAGGCGCTGGGCCACTCCGCCTCGTGGCTGAGCTCGCTCGGCCGGCCGTGGCGGCACCTCATGGAGCGCGCAGACTCCCTCGCGGTGCCGCTCGATGCCGTGCCGGTCCTCGAGCACCCCGACCTGCAGTTCGGGAGGATCCTCAGTTACCACGGCGACCCATCCGAAGGTCGCCTCAGAGTCGAGCGATTGATCGAGCACGCCCGTGCGAGTGGGGACTGGACCAGCATCTCGAGCCTGCTTGCCGTGCTGGCCGAGATCGAGGTCGATGCTGGCGACCTCGACGAGGCTGAGCGCATCGCGAGTGGGGCGTACGCAGGCCTCCTGCAGACCGTCGAGGGCGCGTACCACCAGGACATCCTGGCCACTCGACTGCATCTCCTTGTCCTGCGCGGTGAGGTCGAGGCGGCACGGGTGCTCGGGGCGGAGGTCGAGTTGGTCGCTCAGGCTTCGGCGCACCGTTGGTTCCGCTCGACCGTCCAGGTATCCCTCGCGATGCTGGACCACTCGCTTGGCGACGCCGCGGCGACCTATGGGCGGCTTTCGAAGGTTGTGTCCGAACCGGGTCTCGGCCGACTGGCGCCGCTGCATTGGGAGTCGATCGTGGCGTACACCGCCGAGAGCCTCATCAGTCTCGGGCGACTCGATGAGGCTCGACGGCTCTTGGATCCCGTGGAGCGACGGGCTCGACGTCGTCCGTGGCCGGCCGCTATTGCCGAGGTGGCGCGTGCCAGGGCGCTGGTGCTGGCCGCGGAAGGCGACCACGAGGGGGCCGTCCGGTACGCTGAGGAGGCCGTCCGGATCCACGCCGCCCTACAGGTTCCGTTCCGCACGGCACGCGCCTGGTTCACGCTTGGTGAAGTGCTCCGCCGCTCGCGTCAGAAGGGCGCCTCGCGGGCGGCCTTCGGGTCCGCCCTGGAGCTCTTCACCCGGCTGCGTAGCAGGGTTTGGATCGAGCGGACGACGGCCGAGCTCGGCAGGGTCGCCATGCGCCGACCGGCGGGGTCCCCACTCACGGAGACCGAGCGACGGGTCGCCGAGCTGGCCGGGTCCGGGCAGACCAACCGCGAGATCGCCGACGCGCTGTTCATCAGCGTCCACACGGTCGAGGCGCACCTGACCCGGGTGTACCGCACCCTTGGGGTCCAGTCGCGCACGGAGCTGGCACGCGTCGACCTCGACCAGGGCGCCGCGGACTGACGTCTGGGGGCCGAATCCGGGGGTTCGCGAGACCCGCGGCGGCCTCAGATATAGGGACTTCCGTGATTTCCCCGGGGTCCGGCGGCATCGAGGATGGGTTCATCGAAGGCGCTCGACGACGAAGCGCCACGAAGAAGGGAAATCCAAGTGACTGAACTCACCCAGACCCAGCGAACGAGCCCATCGACCGCCCTGATCGGGGTCGCACTCGCGGCATCGATGCTCGGTGGCATCGTCGGCGGGCTCGTCGGCACCGGCGTGCAGACGCTCGTCGAACGTGCCACCGCCGAGCAGATCCGCGCGGCAGCCGCCGAGCAGGCCAAGTGGGATGCCTACGGCGCCGAGTGGGAGCGGCTCCACCGCGAACAGCGCGGTCGGTATCTCTCCCCCCACGACCAGGCCGTCCTCAAGTCGGCGCAGGAGTGGGAGGCGCGCCAGCGCCAGATGTACCCGATCTCGCAGTAGCAATCCCCTCGTCGAAACCGGGCGGTCATCCGACCGCCCGGCTTTTCCATGTCCGTCGCGATGAGCGGCCCTGAATCAGCGCGCGATCAGGCTCGTCCGCGCACCAGGTCGATCAATCGGCCGAGCACCCGCTCGCCGTCGGCGCGCAGGCCGTTGTGCTCGAACTCGTCGGTCTCCCACGTCCGCAGACCGCGGATCGTCGCGGCGGTCTCCTCGGCGAAGTCGCGCTCGACGTACAGGTCGTTGACGTAGATCGTGGCCGCGACCGGGACCTCGTTGTGCCGCAGCCGATCGGCGTCGTACAGCGCGGGCCACGCATGCTCCGCGAGTAGCTCGGCGGCGGCGCGGTGATCGCGAAGTCCCCCGTAGTCCTCCCACATCCAGGGGAAGACGTGCTCGGCCGTGAAGGAGCCCTGGGCCGTGATCTCGTCCGGCAGCAGGCGCTCCGCCGACCAGCGTGTCGCCACGCCGTCGGCGTACGACGACTCGTGCAGGGTCGCGTAGATCGGGTTGCGGCCGAACCGGACGCCAGCCTCGGCGTCGTGCAGGAACGCGGGTGAGGCGAACGGCAGCTCGATCACGTGGTGCAGGAGCTCGAAGCCGGCGCTGTCGCCCAGCCACATCCCGAGCTGGCGGAACCGGCGAGCCGTGAGCCGGTCGCTGGACGGGAGACGCACGTCCTCGTCCTCCAGTCGGCGCAGGATCTCGTCGACTCGTGCCCGATCGTCCGGGTAGCGCTCGAAGTAGCGCCGGTTCGCCACGATCAGACGCCGGTAGGTCGCGCCGTAGATGTCGTCGACCGGCCGGCCGATGGGCGACAGGCCGCCCGTGATGAAGGCTTCGCGGAGCGCCTCGGGCGCGATCGACAGGTACGTCATCGTGGTGAAGCCACCGAAGCTCTGGCCGAGCACGCTCCAGCGGTCCACACCGAGCTCCCGGCGGACATGCTCCGCGTCGCGCACGATCGAATCGGCGCGGAAATGCGTCAGGTACGACGCCTGTCCTTCCGGCGTGTCGCCCGGGATCTGGGAACCGACCGGCGTCGATCGCCCCGTTCCACGCTGGTCGAGCAACAACACCCGGTAGTCGGCCAGCGCGCGCTTCATCCAGCCGGTCGGTGGACTCGTGGGTCGGGTCGCCTCGTAACCCGGTCCGCCCTGGAGGAAGAGCAGGTACGGACGGTCGCCACCGTCCGGCGCGGCCACCTCGCGGGTGAAGATCGTGATTCGCGGCCCATCCGCGCGCGCGTGATCGAGCGGCACGTCGTGCTCGCGCTCGGTGAGCGTGGCACCAGGGACGCGGTAGGTGACCGTGCGGCCGGCCGGGTCAGGCACGCTGCTCGTTGGTCGCGATGACCTCGTCGATGAGTCGCTCGAGCTCCCGATCGGACAGCTTGCGGCCCGCCTCCGCCTCGATCCGTTCGCGCGCCACTCGCAGGGCCTCGGCCTTCGGGACCCGAAAGCCCTCGGGCAGGCGGACACCCTCGATCTCGCCGTCGCGGATCATGTCGCGGACGCTACCCGCCGATCTACCCAGCACCCAGCCCATCTCCTTCGTGGACAGGAACTCATCCATCGCTCAGGCCTCGAGATCGAGCGTGATCGGCCGGTCGTCGGCGTCGACCAGACGCCACCGGACACCGAGTCCCTCGTCGCGGCCTCCCCCGAGCAGCCGGGCAACCTCCAGCGGGGAGGCGTCGTCACCCAGCTCCTTGAGCGCGCGCGCGATGGCGAAGGCGGCCGCGGCCGGGACCTCGCCGACGATGTCGCGTCGCGCGATCCCTTCCGGGTCGGATGCGCCGGCCTCCGCGAGCGCGTCGATCATCCGTTTCGCACGCCGCCGATCGGCAGGTTCCAGGGCCTGGATCCAACGTGGCTCTGCGGGCGGCTCGGGCTCGGGGCGCTTGGCGGCCTTGGCGGCCTTGGCGGGTTTCGCGGGCGAGGCAGAATCAGCGGCCGCTTTGGCTCCCGCTGCCCCGTTCTTGCGCGGTTGGTCGTCGTCCTTGCTCGACTTGCTCGCCGGGCGGTCCCGCAGCCTCGCGGCCAGGGGCGAGGCAGCCGGTTCCGAGTCCCGCGCCGTCGCGATCCCTGCCTTCGCGGCGCCGAGGCTGCCGAAGGGCCCACGGACCAGCGGCAACCCGAGATCGTCGGTCTGCTCGGCATCGACCACGACCCAGGTGCCCGACTGCGGCTCGATCGTGAATTGCTCGTCGCGCGTCTGCCAGCGCCCGCCACCGAGGCGCTTGAGGGAGTCGTCGTTGTCCGTCGCCTTGGCCATGGTGTCCACGATACGCCGACGGCGGCCGCCAAGGCCGCGTTGGCTGCTAGGACCAGGCGATCGCTGCCACGTCGACGGGGGCCGTCACGCCCTTGACCGATGCCGACCGGGCACCGGAGGTCGAAACGGTCCCGGCATCGGCCAGGGTCTCGGCCGTCGCGAGGATCTCCCCGCCCACGGCCAGTGCCGCGACGCGCGCGGCGACGTGGACCGCCGTGCCGCTGTAATCCGTCCCGCGCCGGTTGGCCTCGGCGGTGTGGAGGCCGATGCGAACGGACAGCGCGAAACCCGTGCTGTCGCGATGATCGGCCAGGGCCCGCTGGATGGAAATGGCACAGTCGACACCCGATCGAGCAGCGTCAAAGGCCACGAAGAAGCCGTCGCCGGTGGAATTGACGACCTCCCCTCCCCCGCTGGCCACAAGCCTTCGGAGCATGTCGTCGTGCCAGCGCAAGCAGTCGCTCCCAGGCCTTGTCTCCCAGCATCTCCGCAAGGTTGGTCGAACCGACGATGTCGGTGAACATGAAGGTCTTCGTGGCACTCTGCGGCCCGGTCCGGCGGTCCTCAGCCTCGCGGAGCTCGCGTTCGGCCCCTTCGACATCGACGCGGGCGCCGAGCCGGCGGAACTCGTCGAGCGCCGCGCGCAGCTCGAGCTCGGCGTCGTCCTCGTTGCCCATGGCTCGGAGCGCTTTCGACA
Source organism: uncultured Chloroflexia bacterium (assembly GCA_963828165.1). Classification (GTDB taxonomy): domain Bacteria; phylum Chloroflexota; class Limnocylindria; order Limnocylindrales; family CSP1-4; genus SPCO01. The sequence continues at coordinate 2,832,190 of CAWHDR010000001.1, read as the reverse complement.
GCACGGCCCTCGCCCGAGCGACTTCGTACGGGGCACCCACCTCGCGCCAACCTTTGATCGCGCCGCGCAGCTCCCGAGTCGCCGTGGGAAAGTCGCCCTCCGCGACGAGCACGCGGCCGAGTGCCGTCTGGCGGCCCGCCTCGAGCGCCGGCGATGGGTACCCAGAAACCACTCCGACCAGCTCATCGACCGCTGTTCGAGCGAGCGCGATGTCGCCGGCCGCGATCGCGATCTCCGCCTGGGCCGGCAAGAGTCGCGCTCGTGCCCAGCGATCCCACGTCTCCTCGGCCAGGGCGGCGTTGATGGCCGCCGAAGCCGCCTTGACCTTGCCCTCCGCCAGGCGAACGAGGGCAAGCGCCGGCTGCGGCGACCGGCCGCGGGCATGGGCTTCGCGGAGCGCTGCCTCGGCGCCCTCGAAATCGCCCTTGAGCCGCCGGACGTCGCCGATCGCGTAGAACCCGTCAGCCTGGGGCGGTGTGGCGTTGTACGCGCCGAGCTCGACCGTGGCCCGCTCCAGGTCCTGCTCCGCCTGGTCCCAGGCCCCGCCGATGACCGAGACCTCGGCGCGGTGGACGCGGCAGATGCCGGGGAAGCCGGAGACCGACTGCCGGTCGCAGTACTTCTCGGTCGCCTCGATCCATTCGCTCGCACGGCGGTAGTCCGTCAGGTCGCGACAGGCGCCGATCATCCGGCACGCCGTCACGCCACTAGTGAACGGCGAGAGGTCGCCGTTGACGGCAGCGATCGACGCCTCCTCCATGAGGTTCAAACCGTCGACGGTCGCGCCCGAGGCGATCTTGAGTGCACCCAGGTTCGTCAGTCCGTACGCCGTCAGGTCGGCATCGTCGGCAGCCTTGCCGATCTCGACCGCGCGCTCGGCGAGGGCCAGCGCCGTGTCGGGATCGCCCATCGCCCCGGCCGCCTCGCTGGCGATCAGTGCCAGGTAACCGTGCGCGTAGGTCTCGCCTTCGAGACCGATGAGCCGCTCCGCACGGCGCTTCCACGCGGAGGCGATCGAAAACTTGCCCTCGTAGCCGTACCAACGGGCGATGTCGATCGCCAGGTAGGCCGCACGCAGCTCGTTCCCCTCCGCCTCGTACGCCTTGAACGCCCGTTCCTTGGCCGTGAGCTCGCCCTCCGCATGGGCGCCGAAGAACGAGGCCAGGGCGAGCGCCTCGAGGTCGGCGCCCGCCGACAATCCGCCGTCGCGATCGGCCAGCGACAGCTGTTCGAACGCTTCCAGCCACGCATGCCGGGCCAACGCGTCACGACCGGCCCGGAGCGGGTCCGCGTGCGGGCTGAAGGTCGGCGGCTTGACGTCCGTCATGCCGGGCATTGTGCCACCCGCGATGCTCGACCCGAAAAGAGAACCGTTTGGGCTGTTCGAACGCCTATGGAGTAGGTGGTCGGGGCCACGGAGCGCTCCGAAGCCCGGACGGGAGAGACGCCATGCGCATCCTCAGACTCGGATCGACGATCGGCCTGCTGCTTGCCCTCCTCGTGGCGCCGGTAGCGAGCGCCGCAGCCCCACCGCAGACCGTCCTGACGATCGACATCGTGTTCGAGGTCTCGGAGGAGTTCACGGCCACCGGTGGCGTCCTCTGCGAATCCGGGACGGCCGTGACCGATCCGGTGTTCGCCGCCGGATTTGGCCGCATGGGCCGCGGCGCCGCGACCTTCCACCTGGTCAAGACCCTGACCTGCGATGACGGGTCGGGCACCTTCCAGATCCGGGTCAACGCCGGGGCTTCGCCGGATGGCACGGGTACGGTCGGTGGCTTTGCCGTCGTCGGTGGGACCGGTGACTACACCGGCCTGCGGGGCGGTGGGTCCCTGGTCGGGACGAGCACGGCCGTCGGGATCATCGACGTCTACGAGGGCCGGCTGACGAACTGATCGGCGGTTACGACGTCTCGTCGACGTCGTCGGCGCGGCGTTCGCCACCCTGCCGCGGTGGCTCCCAGGAGTAGTGCGCGTACTTGAGCTGGCGTTGTGCCAGGTCGTCGAGGCGCGCCTGCTCCTCGCGGAGCAGGTCAAGCTCGTGTGCACGCTCGGCGGCGTCGACGTCCGCCGTCTCGGCCGCCACTGTCGGGACGATGGTTTCGGTCGACGGCTTCGGGGCATCGCCTGGCGGTCGGTCGCCGCCGAGCAGGCGTCGGATGAACTCGCTCACGGCTCGGTGCTCATTCGCCGGCGAGCGAGCGCAGGAACCGATAGGCGCTCGCGATGTCGCGCAACGGGTCGCGTGGCACGTCCTGCTCGACGACGTACCACTCGACGCCGGCGGATCGGCCCGCTTCCACCATCGTCTGGAAGGGCAGGGTCCCCTCCCCAGCCGGGGCGTCGCGGCGCTCAGGACCCGTTGCTCGGTCCTTCATGTGGAGGAGGCGCACGCGGTCACTCGTCGCCCGGATCTCCGACACCGGATCGCGGCCACCGAAGGCCGCCCAGTACACGTCCAGCTCGATCTCGACGTCAGGTGATAGCTCGTCCAGCAGAACGTCCCACACCGTTGTCCCGCCCAGCGCCGCAAACTCGAAATCGTGGTTGTGATATCCGAGCCGGATCCCATGGCTCGCGAAATCCGTGGCGAACCGACCAAGCTCGGCGGCGAAGCGGCGCACGTCGTCGGCCGTCTGACGATCCTCTTCCGGCATCCAGGGCACGATCACGCGCGGGCAGCCCAGCTCGGCCAGCCGCTCGGCGACGGCCGTCACGTCGTCCCGGAGTCGCTCGACGCCCTCGTGCGAGGCGATGGCGCGCAGCCCCATCTTGTTCAGCAACGCAGCGAGCGCAGCGGGCGCGATCTCTGGCAACCCTGCGAGCTCGACCGCCCGGTAGCCTGCCTCGGAAACCGCCTGGAGGGTTCCGGGCAGGTCTTTGGCCATCAGTCCGCGAACCGTGTAGAGCTGCAGCGCGATCTGGTCGTGTCGCATCCGCGCACGATAGGGCATCCAACTGACGTAGCCTCTGCTCCATGACACCCCTCGGTATCGGCATCATCGGAACGGGCAACATCGCAGGCGGGTATGCGAGTGATGCCAGCACGCACCCGGAGATCCGGCTGGTCGCCGCGGCGGACCTGGATCCCGAGCGTGCGGCCGCCTTCGCGACGGAGCACGCCTGCCGTGCCCACGCCTCGCTCGACGATCTCCTGGCGGACCCGGAGGTCGACATCGTGGTCAACCTCACGATCCACCACGCCCATCACGAGGTCACGAAGCGCGCCCTCGAGGCGGGTCGGCACGTGTACAGCGAAAAGCCGCTGGCGCTGCGGGCGGACGAGGCGCACGAGCTCGTCCGGGTCGCCGCGGAGCTGGGCCTCCGCCTGGGTTGCTCACCGGCCACGTTCCTCGGGGAGGCGCAGCAGACGGCCGCCGCGATGATCCAGACCGGTCGCCTCGGCAAGGTGCGGGCCGTCTACGCGGAGGTGAACTGGGGTCGGATCGAGACGTGGCACCCCGCCCCCGCGCCGTTCTTCGATGTCGGCGTGCTCGTGGATGTCGGCGTCTACCCGATCACGCTCGTGACCACGATGCTGGGGCGCGCCCGGGCGGTCCAGGCATGGGGCTGGGGCCTGAAGCCGGATCGCGTGACGATCGACGGGGCACCCTTCCGGATCGGCAGCCCGGATCTCATCGTGGCGGCGATCGAGCTCGATGGTGGCGCCGTCGTCCGGCTCGGTGCGAGCTTTTACGTCGGGCGTCCGACCAAGCTCACCGGCAGCATCGAATTCCACGGTGACGACGCGTCCCTGGCACTCGGCAGCTTCCAGGACTTCGACGCCACGGTCGAGCTCGGAGCCTACGGCGAGGACTACGAGGCCGTGGACCTGGTTCGGCCCGGGTTTCGCGGGACGGCGTGGGCCCGCGGCGTCGCCGAGATGGCCGCGGCGATCGCGGAGGATCGACCACACCGGGCCAGCGGTGAACAGGCCGCCCACGTCGTCGAGATCCTCGAGGCGGCTGCGACCTCCATGACCGAGGGTGGGCGGCGGATCGAGATCGCCTCGACCTTCGTGCCGCCCACGCTCATGCCGTGGGCGCGCGAGACGGTCGGCCCGACGGTCGACGCCGGCTGATCAACACTCTCGGGTCGGGACCGGCCACGCTCCTGAGCCCAACGCCCTCGATGACGACCTAGAATGCCTCCTCATGACAGCCGAGGAATTCCTTCCCAAGCCGGCCGAGTTCAAGACGCGGATCGACGGGCGCGGTGGCCTGATCCGGGTGACCCTGGTCGGCGAGCCGCATGACGGGCGAGCCCTCTACATCGACGAGCTCGACCTCCCGCCCGAGATCCACACGACCCCGGCCGGACGGCCGTTCGAGTGGTGGCCGCCCGGTGTGAACGACGTCATGTCCCGGACGGCAGTCGGGTCCGACCCAGGCGCGCCGCCCGTGCGCCACATCCTGCGCATCCCCGACGACACGGGCGAGCCGCTGTATCTCTCCGCGACGAAGGCGCGCTGAGGGAGACCCTCAGACCCCGATCCGCTCCCAGGGACCCCAGATCGCGTAGGAGATGCCACGCGATGCCTGGATGTTCACGAAGAGCGTCCCGCCGTCCGGGCTGAAGGTGGATCCGGCGAACTCGTCGTTGAACCGCGATGGCCTGGTTCCCAGCTGGCTGACCATGCGGTTCAGTGCCACGTCAGACAGCTGCCCGCCGCGCGACAGACCGCGCAGATAGTTGTCGTTGACGTTGTCCTCGCACAGGATCAGCGTGCCGCGTGGGCTGGCGGTGACGTTGTCCGGGAAGTCGAGCGTATCCGCGCCCGGCGACTGGTAGAGGAGCTGCAGCTTCTCCGACCGGGTGTGGTAGGCCCAGATCTGGCCCGTCCCGTTGCCGAACCCGTCGGCGATCGGCCCGAGCGACGTCTCGGCGGGGCCGCCGCCCTGCGTCGAGCAGAAGTACACGACGCCGTTGTCGTGGACGGAGCCTTCGAGCCGCGAGAAGTACGCCGCGCCCTGCGCACGGCCCTGGTCACCCACGTAGCGGATGGCCGTGTCGTTGGCCGTGGGTGCGGTCTGCCCCGGCGTGTACGGGAACGACGGGTCCGGATCGTCGATGTCGACCCATTCGACACGGTATGTCGCGCGCTGCGGCTGTTCGGCGGCCAGGTTGGCGTTCGGCTGACCCACGACCGCGAGCATCTGGAGCCGTCCTTGGTTGTCGAGCGACCCGGTCTCCATCGGGTTCTCGCCCGGGATGTATCGGAAGAAGCCCGACGGGAAGCCGAAGTTGTCCTCGGTCAGATAGAGGATCCCGTCCTTGGGGTCGAACGAAACGGCCTCGTGGGCGAATCGGCCGGCCCTGGTCACGGGCTGGCGATCCGACTGACCACCGGCGGGAACCTCGAAGATGAACCCGTGCGGCTGGGTGAGGGGGATGTTGGAGACACCCGTGAAGTCGGGGCCGACGTCAGGACCGTTGATCGTCTCCTCGCAGGTGATCCAGCTGCCCCATGGCATCTGTCCGCCAGAGCAGTTCATCTGGGTCCCGTTGAGGCTCGTGAACGCGTGGACGACCTCACCCTGGGGCGTGACCTCGATGGTGGTCGTACCGCTCTGGGCCATGGGATCGTAGGCGAGGCTGGCGTCTCCGAAGGCCGGGCCCGGATTGTTCACCTCGTGATTCCGAACGAGGATCACGTTGCCGTTCTCGGCTGGAAAGGCACCCATGCCATCGTGACGGCCGGGCAGGTTCGTGCCGTCGTCGAGGACCACGGGGAACTCGGTGTCGTGGAACGATCGATAGGCGAATCCATCGGGCAGCCACAACCGAACCTGTCCGTCGCGCAGATCCGGGATCGCCCGGAGGCGCCGGAACGCCGGTGTGGCGCCTGCGCCGGCGCCGAGTGCGGTGAAGCCCTGGAACGGACCACCCAAGGCGGCAGCGCCGACAGCGACCGCAGCGCCCTGCAGGAATCGACGGCGATGGATCTGGCCCATGATGGTCTCCTCCAACCTTTCAGGGATCAGAATCCTACACCGCTCCGCGCCTCACCAGACGTCGCCGGGGCGCCACTCGCAGATGATGGTCCCATTCAGATCGAGCGGCGGCGACGTGGGCGTCGTGAGCACCATGAGGTAGCCGTCGTCCTCGGGCGTCGGGCGTACCCCGTCGGTCGTGCGCACGCCCGACGGCCCGGTCCACGTCCGCCAACCCAGCCGCTCATAGAACGCCTGCCGTCCCGTGCCGAGCGCCCCCAGCTCGAACGCCCCGCGAATGTAGGCATTTGCCTCCGTCATGACGAGCGACCCGAAGCCTGCCCCCTGGTGGTCGGGTGCGGTCGCGACGGCTTCGACGTAGCCCGTCCTGATGGCGCGTCCGTCGACATGCAGCTGCCGTTCCACGACGGACGCGTGGGCGACGATCGCGCCCTCCAGAGCGACGACGAAATGCAGGCCCCCGATCGCGTGCTCCCAGTCGTCGTCGGTGAAGGCCTCGTCCTCGTCCGACCCGAACGCATCAATCAGCATCTTGCGGATCGCCGCGATCTCGGGCGCGGTCAGGTCCTCCGTGTTGGCTCTGCGGACCGTCGCCGAATCGGGCACGGTCAGGTCCGGCTGCCCCAGCGCGCGTCCGTCTCGGCCATCCGGGCACGCACGATCCTCCTGTCCGTGGCCGTCTGTGCGATCGTCTCGCGCAGATCCTGCAGGGCCGCCCGCTGGTCCGCGGGGAGCGCGGTGAGGATCGCGTCGATCCGGGTCCTGTCCGTCATCGGCCCTGGGCGCCCTCGCCCCCGAGCAGCGGGCTCTCCTGGATGGCCCAGCCGTTGCCATCGGGATCCTTGAAGAAGATGAACGAGTTGTAGACGCCGCCCTTGCCGTCCGCCCAGCCTCCCTGCTCCCGATCGACGTGGCGGATCGGCGTGACATCCACCCCACGCTCGACGAGCTCGGCGTGGGCGGCTTCGATGTCACCGACGCAGAGCTGCATGCCCTGCAGGGTGCCCGGCACAGCCTCGGTGAGTCCCTGGCCGATCGAGATGGAGCAGGCGGATCCGGGCGGCGTCAGTTGGACGACGCGGAACCCTTCCATCGGACTGTCGTCGACGTCGACGACGAAGCCCAGCTGCTCCGCATAGAACCGTTTCGCACGGTCGACGTCCGACACGGGGACGACGACGAGCTCGAGCTTCCAATCCATGGGCCTCTCCTGATGCTATCGGGACACCAGTTTGCGGCATTCGCACGTGGGCGCCTATCAGCCTTCGGTCGCATTGATGGTCGCTGCGCAGGTGGACTCCTCGAATGCGACGTCGATCCGAAGACGAGCCTGGCGGCGAGCCGGTCGACGAAGTAGGCAACGTCGGCGGCCACGTCCCGGCTCAGCCCGGCGTGTCGGGATGTCAGCCCCACGGCGGGATTACGATGCTCGTGGTCCTGACAACCGCACGAGAGGACGCCATCGATGCCTGCTGACGAATCCCTGCCCGGGACGCTCAAACGGTCGCCCAAGAAGGCCCAGGAGACCTGGCTCAAGACGCACGACAGCGCCGCGGAGCAGTACGGCGACGGCGAACGTGCGCATCGGACCGCGTTCAAGTCCCTCAAGCACTCGTTCGAGAAGGTCGACGACCACTGGGAGCCGAAGGACGAGAAGGGGCCGTCGGACCCGCGCTCGACGCATCGCGGCGCAGCCGCGCGGGAGGGCCGGGGTGAGTCCCTCGGCGGAGTCGACTACCTGGGGCACACCAAGGCCGAGCTCTACGAGCGAGCTCGGGATCTTGGCGTCGAGGGTCGATCGAAGATGGACAAGCTGGAGCTCGCGCGCGCCATCGACCGCAAGCAGGACTGAGTCCGGGCTGCGACGCGTCAGCTGGCGAGGAGCGCCTCGAGCTGCGTGAGTGCGGCCTTCAGGCGTGTCCCGGCGTCCGTCCCGAGCTTCGCGTCGAGCTCGGCCACCTTTGCCTTCAGCTCGTCCACTGCGGGCTGCGCCGCAGAGAAGTCGCCCGTCTGGACGGCGGCACGGATCGTGGCGACGGTCTCCTTGAGCGCGTCACGCTCCTCCACCGTCAGCCCGGTTGCCGTCTGGTTGGCCGTGATCTCGGAGTCGAGCTGGTCCAGGACAGCGACCACGGCGCCGGCCGCCGCGGACGGATCGATCGAGACCGCGGGCAGGGACACGGCCGGCAGGGACGGGCTCGCGCCCGGGGCGTTGCTGCAGGCTGACAGCGTGCCGCCTGCGACGATCGCGGAGATGAGCACGAGGCCCTTCAAGGTCTTCATCGCCGCACGGTAGTCCGGTCCGCGGGCCTATCTGCCTCACACGACCGCCGCGGGATGTTCAACCCGCATCGCAGAGCGGTGTACGCTGCAGCCACGATGACCGCTCCGATCGGCTTGCAAGCGCAGAGCGCCTGGCTCGCCTCCCTCTTCGACATCACCGGCTGAGCCGCCCCTTCCAGAACCAGCGTCGGTGGAAGGGGCGGGACGACGCGTGCCGCCGTCGCAGCCCCCTCGGGCTGCGCGGGCCGTGTCGTTCCGCGTGAGGTAAGGAGATCGGCATGCCGATGCCGCACAGGACGTTCGCGCAGGTGGCGAAGCGTCGATTGACAGGCAAGGAAGGTCGGGAGCGGATCCGGGAGGTCCAGGCGCTCCTCGGCGAGCTACCGGATTATCGCAACGGGCCGTACGCGGACCTGCGCAAGTGGCTCATGTCCGAGATCGAGGACACGCGGGTCAGGGCGAGCGCCGTCCACCGTGACTCGATCGCCGTCCGGCGAGAGGGCGCGGCGCAGATCGCCCTCGTCGGGCCGCCCAACGTCGGGAAGTCGTCGCTGCTTCAGGCGCTGTCCGAGATCCAGATCAAGACCGGGGACTACCCGTTCACGACCCTCCGACCGGTCCCCGCACTCACGCGCATCGGCGGCGTGCTCATCCAGCTCGTCGAGATCCCGGGGCTGATCGAGGGCGCCTCGGAGGACCGGGGTGGCGGTCGGGCGCTGCTCGGTGTCCTGCGGTCGGCCGATGCGATCGTCTACTGCTGCCGCAGTGACGCCGATCCCGCGGAGCTCGAGGTCGTCGTGGCCGAGATCGCCGCCGCCGGCATCGAGAAACCGGCGCTGCTCGCCGCGACGCGGTCCGACGAGGCCGGGCCGGGCTCCCTGTCCCGCCTGGCGGCGGCCTTCCCGGACCTCGATGTGATCCCGGTATCGATCATCGACGAGGCGTCGCTCGATGCCTTTCGGGCCGCGGTCTGGGGGCTGACCGGCCTTCTCCGTGTTCGGCTGCGGAAGGGCGGCACCGTCGACGAGGAACCGCTCGCGCTCCATCCGGGCGCGACGGTCACCGATGTGGCCGACTGGGTCCATCACGATCTGGGCGCGAGCTTCACGGCCGCGCGTGTCTGGGGCACGTCGGCTCGCTTCGAAGGCCAGCGCGTCGGGCGCGATCATATGGTTGCCGACAACGACATCGTGGAGATCGTGTCATGACGGCGCATGGCTTCGTCCCTCCGAGTCACGCGCTGAATGCTTCCAGCGCCTCGCGTTCACGCTCTACAGCGCGCCGATCGCTCGCCGAGAGCTCCTCGAACGGGTCCAGGAGGATCCGACCGTCTTTCGCGGACCAGGCGCCGGCCACGGCGCCGTCGACGAGATAGGTCCCGACGGAAAACGGCTTGCGGATGCTGAATACGAGCGGTCGATACGGTTCGGGCAATACCTGAGTCCGTCGCGCGTGGACCAGCAGGTTGGCGTCCCAATGCGGCAGGAACCGGATCGGCGCCGGCGTCCCCGGATCGGGCAGGGGCGCGTCGGGCAGGTCGACGAGTGAGCGACCGTCCTCGTCGCGATAGGCGGTCAGGGTCAAGCCTTCGCCGCCGCGCTTGGCGTCAGTGGCCGTGATCCCGGCCCACGAGGCGATGTCCCGCCACGTTGCCGGGCCGAATGCGCGCAGGTAGGCGTGGACCAGGTGCGTGAGGCCCTCTGCCTCCGTCGCGTCCGGTTCGCCGACCCAGGTTTCCGCAAGGGCCAGATGGTCCGCCCGTCGGCGTTCCCAGGTACCCGATGGCGGGACGCGGACAAGGTCGACCCAGAGACCGAGGTTTCCCACGAACCCGGCACCGAGCTCGCCGAGTTCCTTGACCGTACGTGGGCCGTCCGCGAGGGCCGCGCGGATCCGAGCCGCAGCCGCCACCATCGCGGCCTCCCCTGCCCCGCCCGGTGTTCGCAGCGCCCACTGCTGTCGCGCCCGGCGGACGCCGAGGGCATAGCGCCAGTACTCGCGCCTTGACACGACGTGGATCGTCACCCGCATCAACGACGCCTGGATGACGCTTCGGTCCTCGAGGGCCGTCGTGAGCGCCTCACGCGGGAGATCGCGCAGCCTCGTCCACAACCCCACGTAGCCGGACGGTGCGTACTGTGTCTGGAGGCCGCCGACCTGCTCCACCGCCTCGGGGATCGAGAGGGTCGAGCGCTCGAGGAGGAGCTGGCGCGCCAGGAGCGCGCGGTTCAACGCGCGACGGCTGAGGGTCGGGACGGTCACGTCCTGATGATGGCAGCGGAAGGCGGGCATGGCATCGCCCGACCGAGATGGCCGGGCGATGGATCCTGCTGGGGACGGGTCAGCCGGCGCTGGCGGCCCCGGCCTCATCGAAGGTGACCTTGACATCGTCGGCATTGACGTCCGTGTCGAAGCGCAGGACGAGGATGCGGTCGTAGCCGACGGCATCGGAATACGCCGGCGGGGCCGCCTGAACGAAGCTGAGGCGATAGGTGCCATCGGCCTCGGAGATGGACAGCCGGACCTCCTCATCGCGCGGGAGGCCGACCCACACGACGCGTAGTGTCGTCGAGTCGAGATTGTCGACCTCCACGTCGAGCCAGCGGACCGACATGCCGTCGCCGGGATTGCCGGAGACCGCTCCGTCGAGGATGCCGGTCTCATCGTCGATGACGACCGAGACGTCGTGATCGGTCAGGTTGTCGAGAGCGACCGTGATGAAGCCGTTTGCCGGGTCCTCGGTCGGCGCGACCGTTGGGTCGACCGTCGGCTGCGGTGACGATGGAGCACTCGGGGCGACACTGGGCGGTGTCGACGGGCGATCGCTGGGGGCCGGAGATGGGTCGGCGGACCGACCGAAGGCCCCGCCGGCCACCACGACGAGCACGGCGAGAACGGCGAAGAGCGCGGCCACCGGGGCAGCCACGCGGGAGAGGTTGGGGGAGCGGTTCATCTGGGTTCCTTCTGCCTGGGAGCCTTCCGGGATCGAGGGCTCGACCACCGCATCAGAACACCACGGCCCCGAACCGAGCATGCGCAGCGGTCGCATCCGGGGGCGGACCTTCGTCCATCCCATACCCGGCGAGCGTCGATATCCGCCAGGTGCTGTGGCTAGTCCCCGCTCGGCTTCCAGCCCACGTCCAGGGGGATCGCCACCACGGCGCCGTCGTCCGCGGCGCCCGCCAGCACGGTCTCGTCGATCGAGAGCGGCTGGATCCGGTCGTACGCCGCGGCGAGCGCGAGCTCCGAACGATGGGCCGGCTCGATCAGCGTGAGGAGTGGCGTGTAGCGCTCGATGGCGGCATGGATGTCGGCGCGCCGCCACAGGAAGATGCCGGCGCTCCAGTACGTCGTCCCGGAGTCGAACAGCTCGCGGGCCCGTGTCGCATTCGGATGCGCCTCGTAGCCATCCACCGGAAAGCCACGCAGCGCACCCGCCCGAAAGGCGTCGCCGTACCGCGGTCGGATGTAGCTCCATCCCGGATCGGCGTCGGTCGGGGTCACACCGAATGCCACGAGGGGCGCCGCGAGTCCACCCGGAGTCTCGGTCGCGGCGAGCGACTCCGCCATGGTGCTGACGGCACGACGGAACGCGTCGTCGTCCTCGATGTCGTGATCGGCGATCACCACGAGCATCGCCTCGTCCGCGGATCGTTCGACCGACACGGTCGCCAGCGTGACCGAGGCGGCGGTGTTGCGATGGATCGGCTCGGCCAGGACGAGGGCATCCGGGATCAGGCTTCGGACGGTCTGCCCGTTTCGGCGGTCCGTCACGACGACCACGTCGAGAGCGTCGATCAATGGCGCGAGCCGTTGGACCGTTCGTTCGAGGCCGGTCCGCCCATCCGCAGCTTGTTGGAAGGCCACGGGAAGTTCACCGCCGGTCGGCGGTCGCTGCCGGGTCCGGCCATCCGCAAGGATCACCAGGTACATCCGCTGAATCATGCCCCATGCAGGACGGGTCGGCGGATGCCACGGCGCAAGCGCTCGGGCGAGAGCATCGTGCAGCACCCGATCAAGACGACGCCGATCGCAACGAGCAACCACAGGCTGGTTTCGAAATCGCCGGTCAGATCTCGCGCCGCCCCGAGGATGAATGGCCCCAGGGACGACAGGATGTAGCCGCCGAATAGCATCAATGCGGCGACCGAGCCAACCTGGCCGGGGTCGTCGGTGACGTCCAGCGGCAGCGTCAGGACGAGGGGAAAGATCGCGCCGAGGGCGAGCCCCAGGATGGCGATCCAGCCGTATGCCAGCGTCGGCACCACGATGATGCCCGCGAGCGCCACCGTCGCGACGGCCGCTGAGGCGAGCAACTGCAGTCGCCGGGCACCGAGCCGGTCGGCCACGAGTGGCACGCCGATCGTCGTCACCAGGCCGACGCCGTTGAAGACGGCGATGAGCGAGCCCGCGGCGGCAGCGGACCAGCCCCGCTCCACGAACGCATTCGGGAGCCATGCGACGATCCCGTAGTACATCAGCGACTGGAGCCCGAAGAGCAGCACGAGCAGCCAGCCGGTGCCGCTGCCCCACGGCAGCCGCCTCGCCGTGGGATCCAGACGTGGGATCTTGCCCTCTCCGCGGACGAGCAGGAGCCAGGCGGCGATCGACAGGATCGAGGCGGCCGACAGCAGCACCAGGGACAGCCGCCAGTCGCCGCCCACCGCCAAGGGCACGGCCACCGCGGCGGCGATCGTCGAACCCGCCACGATGCCGCCGGCATAGGCTCCGGTACCGAGTGCCGGCCGTTCGGGCATCCGCTGCGACACGATCATCGACGGGATCGCCCCGGCGATCCCGACACCGATCCCGAGCCCGAGCGTGGCCAGCAGGATGAGGGGGTATGCCGGTGCCACGGCCCGCAGCGATCCAAAGGCGACGATGAGCCCGAGGCAGACCGCGAACGCGGTCCGTGGCCCGAGCCGCGCGGCGACGCGCGGGCCGATCGGGGCGAAGATCCCCATGCACAGCACCGGGATCGTGGTCAGAAGTCCGGCCAGGCTGGCCGGCAGGTCGAGGTCTTCGCGGATCAGCGGCAGCAACGGGCCGATCGCGAGCAGCTGCGGCCGCAGGGCCACCGATGCGAGGAAGAGCCCGACGACGACGCCGAGCGGGATGCGCACGTCCGGGGCGGGGCGTTCGACCATCGGTGCACGCTACCGCAGCCCGAGGCCTGCGCGCATGGGGCAAGATGAGCCGTGACGTAGCGGGACGCAGCGATCGGAGGGTGGGAATGACGGACGGGTTGACGCGCTCGACCCGGCGATCCACGGATCGGGCGCTCCTGCAGCGGACGGCCGAACTGGCGGCCGATTTCCTGGAGTCGCTGGACGAGCGGCCGGTCGCCCCGCGCGCCGGGCGGGACGAGCTGCTGGCATCCCTCGGCGGTCCCGTGCCCCAAGCCGGGCTGCCGGTAGCGGAGGTGATCGAGGCCTTGGCTCGTGACGGCGAGCCGGGCGTCGTGGGGATGGCGGGTCCGCGCTATTTCGGTTTCGTGATCGGAGGGTCCTTGCCGGCGGCGCTTGCCGCCGACTGGCTGACCTCGACCTGGGATCAGAACGCGGGGCTGTTCGCGGCCGGTCCGTCCGCATCGGTGGTCGAGGAAGTGATCGGCACCTGGCTGGTGGACCTCCTGGGCCTCCCCGAAGGCGCGAGCATCGGGCTCACGACCGGTTGCCAGATGGCGCACGTCACGTGCCTGGCCGCGGCCCGGCACCGGGTCCTCGAGCGAGTCGGCTGGGACGTGGAGGACCGTGGGCTGTTCGGTGCCCCCGAGATCTCGGTCGTCATCGGATCGGAAGCGCACGCCACGATCCCGACCGCCTTGCAATACCTGGGCATGGGCCGTTCGCGCGTGATCTCCGTCGAGTCCGACGAGCAGGGCCGCATGCGGATGGATTCGCTCGCCGAGGCGCTCCCGGCCGGGGACGGGCCGCTGATCGTGTCGCTCCAGGCGGGCAACGTGAACACCGGCGCGTTCGATCCGATCGGACCGGCCATCGAGCTCATCAGGGAGCGGCACCCGGAGGCCTGGATCCACGTCGACGGGGCGTTCGGCCTGTGGGCGGCCGCGAGCCCCGCCTATCGCCATCTCCTCGACGGACATGGGGGCGCCGACTCGTGGGCCACCGACGGCCACAAGTGGCTCAACGTGCCGTACGACTGCGGCTACGCGTTCGTACGCGATCCAAGCGCCCACGCCGATGCCCTGTCGCCGCCTGGTGCCGCCTACATCGTCTACGGGTCGGCGGAACGCGACGAGTTCCGGTGGGTGCCGGAATATTCGCGCCGGGCGCGTGGCTTCCCTACCTACGCGGCCCTACGGTCACTCGGCCGCGACGGCGTGCGCGAGATGGTCGAGCGCGGCTGCCGATTGGCCACGCGAATGGCGGACGGACTGCGCGGCAGCGGGGTCGAGATCCTCAACGACGTGGTCCTGGATCAGATCCTCGCGCGGTTCCACCCGGCGGACGGTGGCGATGCCGATGCGTGGACGCGGCAGGTCATCTCGCGCGTCCAGGCCGACGGCACGTGCTGGCTGTCGGGGACGACGTGGCACGGGATGGCGGCGATGCGGATCTCGATCGTCAACTGGTCCACGACCGAGGAGGACATCGACCGCTCCCTCGCGGCGATCCTCGAGGCTGCCCGCGAGGGTTGAGCTGGCTCTCAGCGTTCGGGGCGGACGCCCTGCGACGGTGAGTTGAGATGCTCGTCGTCGACGCCACGATCCAGGTCGTCGACCGGCTGCGTGTCACCGCGCGGGGCCCTGCCCATGACGTGATCGTCGGTCTCGCGCATCCCGGGGTCGGACTTGGGAGCGGGGATCTCGCGTTCGCGGCTGTCGGATGCGGGCTTGCCCTTCATCGTCCGTTTCTCCGGTCGCCCTGGCTCGGCTGCGTCCGGGTCTGGTCGCCGCCCTGGCGCGGCTCGAAGCCCCGGCTGGTCTCCTTACGCTCCCGGTGCTTCGGCTCATTGGCGCCGGAGCCCGAGTTCGTGCCGTATCGAGTCGAGCCCGGATCGTTCGCTTCGCGCGGTCCGGACGGGCTCTTGTCCGGGCCTGGCTGACGGTCGCGATCGTTCATCGCTCGATGGTGCGCCGAAACGATGACGACAGGAGTCAAGCCCGGTGCACGCGGGATTGCGCGCGTATCGCAAGCGCGGCCCCGGTGCGCGGACTCCAGCGGCTCAGAAGGTCGTGTTCACGTTGTGTGAGCGCCTGACGGCGACCCCAGGGTTGCCTCCTGCGTCTCGCGGGTCAGGCGGCGTCCACCTCGACGGGCTCACCGATCTCGATGGGGTTGTTGATCGGGTCCTGGCTCCACTCGAACCAGCCGCCGTCGTAGACCGCCACCCGCGGCCAGTCATGGAGGTACGCGTAGAACCAGGTCTCGCTGGCCCGCCACCCGGTGCCGCAGTAGAACGCGACCCACTTGTCGGCCGTGATCCCGGCCTCGGCCCAGTTGGCCGTGATCTCGGGGTACGCGCGCATCGTGTTGTCGACGTTGCGGTAATGCTGCATGTGGTAGGCGTCGGTGCCGCAGTTGCCCCAGACGTCGCCCTTGATCCGACCCGCTGGACCGATGTAGTTGTAGCCACTGACATTGCCGATGTGCTCGCGCCACGTGCGGATGCTGACCAGCGCGGCTCCGGCGGGGTCGGCGATGATCTGCTTGGCCTCTTCGATGTCGACGATGACCTCCGGCCGAAGCGGGATCTGCACCCCGAAGGCCCCCACCGGTGTCGGCTCGACGGGCTCGATCTGGAGCGGATTGCCGGTCCTGACCCACCAGTCGTACCCACCGTCGAGGAGGCGGACGTCGTCGACGCCTGCGTAGCGCAGGATCATCAACGCACGGGTTGCGGCGATCTGGCCAGCCCGACGCCCGGGCCACTTCTCGTTCGCGTGGCCCTCCGTATCGCGGCCATAGACCACGACGGTCGTGTCGTGTGTGATCCCGAGGGCACGCAGCGCGGTCTCGAGCGCCTCAGGGGACCGCCGGTTCCAGTCGGCCGGATCTTCGAGCCAGTTCGTATCAAGGTAGTGGGCCCCCGGGATGTGGCCTTCAGCGTATTCCTCGGGCACCCCGAAGTTCACGTGGAAGAGCAGGAACTTGCCCTCCGGGGCAGCCTCTGGGCGCTCGCCCGCGAGCACCCGGCGTAGCCAGTCGATGTGTACGAGCTTGTCGTACTTCGGGAGGCGTTCGAGCGGCAGGTCTGGATCGGCTGCCCAGGCGGAGAAGCCGTCGGCGTAGATGCGGACGTTCTCGATGCCGAGCGCGGCCAGGGCCGTGGCGACGGTTTCGGCGTCATCGGGCCGGGTGCCGTACACGACGACGTCCCGCTCCGCGACGACCCCCTTCTCGTCGAGGATGCGGCGGATCTCGGGTTGATCGACGCTGGTGAGCCAGGCGCTCGGGAACGCGACGGCGCCGGGGAGATGGCCGCCGCGGGCCTCGCCCTCCAGGCGCCAGCCGTTGTAGCCGGTCAGCGGACGGGCATCGATCACCGTCAATCGCGGATCGCCCAGTCGATCACGGAGTTCAGCGGTAGAGATCGTGGTGGTCGTGCTCGCGATCTCGTGGAGGATGGTCATTCCGTGTGTCCCTCAATGGTGGTCGTGGATGCCGGACAAAACGAAAACCCCTGCCAATGCAGGGGTCCGGTGGGGTGAGCGGCGTGCGGGTTACGCGGATCGCACGCCTAGATACACCACCTGCCCTGCTCGGCGTGGGTGGGACACAGACAGCGGCGCTTGGCGATCGTGTGACGGTACATCGTGTGCGGAGTGTGCCATCCGCGCCAATGGATGACAAGCCCTGTTCTCGGCGGGTGGATGCCCGCGCTCTCTCAGGATGACCATGCGGCGCGGGGCGGGCCCCTGTCGTCAACCCGCCGGGTGTGCCTCGGCATCGAGTACCCAGTGGTTGCAGGCCAACCGCCGGCCCGCGTAGAGGACGGTCTCCTCCCCCACATTCTCGAAGCCGTTCTTCCGGCAGACCGCATTGGATGGGCCGTTCGAGACGCCCGGGAAGGCGTGGATGTCGCCCCACCGCCCGTCCTCGCGGGCCTGCGCGATGAGGAGTCGCAAGGCCTCCGTTGCGAGGCCGCGACCCTGGTACTCATGAAGGATCGCCCAACCGGCCTCGCTGCGCAGCTCGCCAGCCACGGCGTCGGACCACAGGCAGATCGTGCCGACCGCCGTGCCCTCAGGTTCGAGCTCCACGGTGAAGTACCACAGCCGGTCTGCGGCCATCCCTTCGAGCCGCCGGGCGTGGATCCCCGGGATGTCGGCCTCGGGGAGAGGGCCGCCCAGGTCGGCCATCATGACGGGGCTCGTCTCGATCGTTTCGGTCAGCCAGCGATCCTCGTCCGTGTACGGGCGCAGCCGGAGCTGGGAGGTCGACGGCGGCATCGCACCACGATACCGAAGGCGTGCCGTCGGGGCAGCCGCGCGGTCGCACCGTCCCACGTTGGACGGCCCGATCCTGAGCCGCTAGCCTGCCCGGGTGCCAACCATGCGGTTCCCCATCCGCCTCGGCAGACGATCGCGGCCGCTGCTCCGCCTGTTCGGGGTCGGCGGGCCCGACGATGCCTGGGTGGAGCTGCGCGAGGACGACCTGGAGGCACGGTTCGGGCGGTTCCGCTGCGTAACGCCCCTGGCGAACATCATCGGCTGGCGCATCGAGGGCCCGTGGCTCTGGATCACGGCGATCGGCGTGCGGATGAGCGTCCGCCACCGGGACATCACGTTCGGGGGATCGCACCACGGCGGCGTCCGCTTGGACTTCGTGGAGCGCGTCCGGGTCGGGCCGTTCCGGGTCCCGGCGCTGTACGTCACCGTCGACGATCTCGAGGGATTCGCGGCGGCGCTCACCGAGCGTGGGATCCAGGGCGTCGATGCGCGGAAACGGATCGTGCCCTGAGCTCCGACGTGGCGGCTTGACCGCACGCACCTGGTTCGCGCGTGCAAGGGTACGGTATGGCCATGGACCACCGATGTGAGCCGACCCGACGCAGGCTACGCGGACCGTGAATCCGACACCTGACCGCAGCCCCACGACTCGCAGCGAGCGCGCCCTCGACGCCTTGACCCTGGGCGCCAAAATCGCCACGGTCGGCTTCGGGATCGATGCCCTGCTCCATCACGCGTCGCCCCGACTGCGCGGCAAGGCGATCCGGACGCGAGCCATCGGGTACAGCGCGGCGCTGCTCCTCGTCCCGATCGCCTGGCGGGTGCTGCCCGGTCCCAGGGATCCGTACCCGCGAGCCCTCGATCTCGCGGTGACGCTGCCACTGCTCGCGGATGCTGCTGGCAACGCGTTCGGTGTGTACGAGCAAGTACGGGTCGATGATGCCGTCCACGTGGCGAACGCCGCACTCCTTGCGGGTGTCAGCGGGTCCCTGATCGCGCCTCACGTGGATGAGCGGTGGCAGGCGGCCCTGGCCGGAGGCGCGATCGCCATCGCCGGGGAGACACTCTGGGAGACGATGGAGTACGTGGCGTGGCGGCTTGGCCAGGGGGGCATGGACCTCACGTACGAGGACACGATGGACGACATCGTCGGTACGTGGATCGGCGCCGTCGTCGGCGCCATGTACATCCTCACGCGGGCTCCTCGGCAGAAGGCGACCCGCGAACGACGCGGCTGGCGCGCCATCCTGGGTGCCTGAACCCCTGCGGCTCACTTGGATCGGCCACTCCACGGTGCTCCTCGAAACCGGCGGACTTCGGTTCCTGACCGATCCGTTCCTGCGCGATCGACTGGGGCCGCTGCGTCGCAGCGGTCGGTCGGTGGACACGGCGGCGATCGGACGTATCGACGCCGTCCTGCTGTCGCACGCTCACCCGGACCACTTCGACCGGTCGTCACTGGCCGGATTGGAAGGCGATCCGTTGATCATCGTGCCCGCAGGTCTCGGCAAGGTCGCGAAGCGCATGGGTTTTCGTGCGAGGGAGCTCGCAGAGCACGAGCAGGCCGACATCGGAGGGGTGGGCGTCACGGCCGTGCCGGCACACCATGGACGGTGGCCCCGCTACCCATCGGCTGGCGCGCTCGGATACCTCGTGGAGGGCACACCGAGCGTCTACTTCGCTGGCGACACGTCCGCCTTCGCGGGGCTGCGGGCGCTGGCGGGACGGGTGGACGTCGCGCTCCTCCCGATCGGCAGCTGGGGGCCGCATTCTGCGCCGTGGCATCTCGGGCCGCGTGGGGCCGCCAGGCTGGCCGGCATGATCGGGGCCCGGGTCGTCGTCCCCATCCACTGGGGCACGCTCTATCCGGCCGGGCTGGCGCGGGTCTGGGGAGGACCACAGGAACGGCCCGCGATCCGCTTCAGGGCCGCCTGTGCCACCCTCGCACCGGAGACGGAGCTCCGGGTCCTGGGCCCGGGCGAGACGACCGTCGTCGACGCGCTCGACTGAACGGCGGGTACGTCAGCCGGGCTCGCTCGCGGTAGAGCGGTCGGTCTGGATGAGCGTCGACGGCGTGTTGTGCACCGCCGGGATGCTGCCCAGGCGACCGGCCTGGTAGTCGGCGACCGCCTGGAGGACTTCCTCGCGCGTGTTCATCACGAACGGGCCCATCCAGGCGACGGGCTCGCGGATCGGTCGGCCGCCCAGGATCAGCACGTCGAGGCTGGGGCTGCGCTGCTCCTGCTGGGTCGAGGCCGACACGGTCAGCGCGTCGCCCGGACCCATGACGGCAAGCTGGCCCGTGGCGATCGGACGGCCATCCGTGCCGATGCTCCCCTGCCCCGCCATGACGTAGACGAGGGCGTTGTAGTCGGGTCGCCACGGCAGCGAGAGGCGAGCGCCGGGACTCAGCGTGGCATGGACGAGCGTCATCGGGCTGTACGTCGAGCCCGGCCCGGCATGGCCAGCGACCTCGCCGGCGATGACCCGGACCAGGGCCCCACCATCCGGCGACGACAGCAGCGCCACCTCCCGCGCCCTGATGTCCTGGTAGCGGGGCGCCGACCATTTCTGGTCGGCCGGGAGGTTGACCCAGAGCTGGAAGCCGTGGAACAAGCCCCCACTCAGGACCAGCGCCTCCGGCGGCTTCTCGATGTGGAGGATCCCCGAGCCGGCGGTCATCCACTGCGTGTCGCCGTTGGTGATGAGCCCACCGCCGCCGTTCGAATCCTGGTGCTCGAACGTGCCGTCGATCATGTACGTGACCGTCTCGAAGCCGCGATGCGGGTGCCACGGCGTTCCCTTGGGTTCGCCCGGCGCGTATTCGACCTCGCCCATCTGGTCCAGGTGGACGAACGGATCGAGGTCCTCGAGCGCCACGCCGGCGAAGGCGCGGCGGACGGGGAACCCCTCCCCTTCGAAGCCGTGCGGAGCGTTCGTGATGCTGCGGATGGTCCGCTCCTGCGCGACCGCCGGATCCGGTGCGGGGATCCTCGGCAGGACGGTGATGTCTTCGACGACGACAGCGGGCATGGGTTTCGAGCTCCTTTGGTGTTGTCATCATGCTACTGCCAAGGTAGTTGTTGTGTCAACGACCTGTCACGCGAGTGACGCGCCGTAGACTCACGCGCATGCGCGCCGATGACCCGAACCCGCACGTACGCCCTGCGACGCCCGCTGAGCGAGCCGATCCGCGAGGCATGCACGCTGCGAACCGCCAGGCGTGGGACGAAGCCGCCGAGCGCTATGAGGGCTGGTTCGCCGAAGCGGTCGAGGTCATCGCCGCGGGTGGCACGAACCTCCTCCCCCCGGAGCTCGAGCTCATCGGCGACCTGCGCGGACGGTGCCGGCGGGCGATCCACCTGCAATGTGCCGGCGGTCGCGACACGCTCTCACTGTGGAACCTGGGTGCCGACGAGGTCATCGGCGTCGACTTCAGCCCGCGCATGCTCGCGCTGGCGGAGCGCCTCTCGGCGACCGTCCGGGCGCCCGCCCGCTGGATCGAAGCCGACGTCCTCGACACGCCGCATGAGCTCGATGGGACGGCCGACCTCGTCTACACGGGTCGTGGCTCGCTGATGTGGCTGCAGGACCTCGATGCGTGGGCGGCCGTGCTGTACCGCTTGCTGGCCCCGGGTGGCCGGCTCGTCCTGTTCGAGGGTCATCCCGCGGAGTGGCTGTTCGACGTCGATGCGGACGGTGCCTGGGTCGCGACGGACTACGACTACTTCGCGGGGCCCGAGGCGTCCAAGGGCTGGGCGCCCGAGTACATCGACCGCCTCTCGATCGACGACGACCACCAGGCCTGGAAGTTCGCCCGGGCCTGGACGCTCGGCGAGATCGTGACGGCCATCCTGGGTTCCGGGCTCCGCGTCGAACGGTTCGCCGAGCACCCGACCGACTGGTGGGGCGGCCACGCCGACGTACGCCCCGACGAACGCGGCCGGATCCCCCTCTCGTTCTCCGTGCTGGCGCGGCGCGACGGTTAGCCGGTCGGGACTGCGGGCTGGTCCACCGACACCCAGGCGCGATCCAGCGCGAGGTGGACGACCGTCGAGCGCTCCTCGACGAGCGCCTGGCGGAGCGCGGGTTCGAGGTCGGCATCGCGCTCCACGTGCACGCCACGGGCGCCGAGGGCGCGGCCGATGCCCGCGAAGTCGATCGATCCGAGCTCCGTCGCCACGCCCTCGCCGGTCCCGCGGGACTCCTGCCACATCCGGATGGTGCCGAAGCGCTCGTTGTCGAACACCAGGACGATGACGCGGGAGCCCTCGCGGACCGCGGTCTCGAGCTCGGCCATCGTCATCGCCATCCCGCCGTCTCCGACGAGGGCGACCACGGGGCGGTCGCGGTGCACCAGCGACGCGGCGATCGCGGCCGGCACGCCGTAGCCCATCGCCCCGGACGTCGGCCCGAGGAAGGTGCCGGGCTTGCGGAACCGGTAGCCACGACCGGCCCAGCCGGCGAAATTACCCGCGTCCGTCGTGACGATCGCGTCGTCGGGCAGGACGCGTCGCAGCGTCGTGATGACGCGTCCCGGGTGGACGCCGGGTCCGGTCCAGGCATCCGCATCGGCGTCTACGATCGTGGCGGCCTCCCAGGCGGCGCGGTCGGTGACGTTGTGTTCCTGGCGACGCGCGACCAGGGCGGCATCGAGCACGGCCTTGCCGAGCAGCCGCTCGTTGGCGGCACGCAGGAACGCGCGCGCGTCGGCGGCCACCGTCATGGTCGGCACGCGCAGGCCTTCGGCTCGCGCAGGCTCGAGGTCGACATGGGCCCAGCGGGTCGTCTCCGCCGGGATCGAATCGTCGTACGAGGTGGGTTCGTTCAGACGGCAGCCGATGACGAGCATCGCGTCGGCGGCGGCAAGGCGGTCGCGCACAGATGCGGCCGCACCAAAGCCCGCCATCCCGAGAAACAGCGGGTGGTCGTTCGAGACCACATCGCCTCGACGCCAGGCGGCGATGACCGGGACCTGCAGCAGTTCCGCGAATCGCAACAGCTCGGTCGACGTGCGGGCGCGCAGGATGCCGCCTCCCGCGAGGATGACCGGACGCTCGGCCGAGGCGAGCAGCTCGATGACGGCTCGCAGGTCCTCGTCGGCGGGACGCGCCGGGCCCGGTCGCCCGGCTTCCACTCTCGCTTCGACGGGCGCCGGCCGATCGAGCAGGTCCTCCGCGAAGGACAGGAGCACCGGCCCGGGCCGCCCGCCGAGCGCCTGCCGGATCGCCTCGGACATGACCGGGGCGACGTCGCCTGGCTCGCTGGGCTCCGCCGCCCATTTCGCGAGTCCGCCGATCGTGGCGATCGGTTCGATCTCCTGGAACGCCTCGTGCCCGCGATGCGCGGTCTCGACCTGGCCGATGATCGCGAACATCGGGGTCGAGTCCTGGCGTGCCGTGTGGATGCCGATCGCCAGATTCGCGGCCCCGACCCCACGGGTACCAAGGCAGGCGGCGGGTCGGCCGGTGAGCTGGCCGTGGGCCTCGGCCATGAATGCGGCGCCACCCTCGTGACGCGTCGCGACGACGCGGATGCCGGCATCACCGAGCGCGTCGAGGAGGCCGAGGAACAATTCGCCAGGCACGGTGAAGGCGTAGCGGACACCTGCGCTGCGCAGGGCGTCGGCGATGAGGCGACCGACGGTCCGCGGGCCCTCGGCCGCGGGTGCCTCCGCGGGCGGCGGCGCTGCAGCGGGCGCCTCTGCGGTCGGCGCCTCTGCGGCCGGCGCCTCCGCGGCCGGGGCTGCAGCGGGCGCCTCTACGGTCGCCGCAACCGTCAGCGCCTCGGTGGCCTCGATGGCCGGGGGCTGGCCGGGCGCCCCCGGTGCCTCCATCGGCGGCGGTCGGGGTTCGTCCGGCGGCCTCCACGGCGGCTCTTGCGGCTCGCCGGGCGGCTCGGGCGGGGTTGGTTCGGGCGAGCCCGGCGGCTCGCCCGGTGGCGCGTCGATCGAAGGCTGCTCACCGGGGGCCTCCTGCGGGGCCTCCTGCGGAACCGTCGGCGGATCCGGCTCGCCGCCCGGCTGCCCGAGGGCCTCGAGCGGCGTGCCGTCCGGCGCGTCGGTCATCGGATCGGCCGCGGGCGTCCCGGGCGTCTCGGTCACGGGCTCGGTCATGAGGCGTTCCATGATGTGGACAGGCTCAGAACGCGATCGGATAGGCCACGGCCGAGGCGATCAGGCCGAGCACGATCACGACCGTCACGATGACCATCACGACGCGGGCGTATCGAGATCCAGGTAACACCGATCACCTCAGCGGTAGTTCTGGAATTGCAGCGGGACGGCCTCATCGAGCTCGCGCAGGCGAGTGATGACCTTCTGCAGCTCGTCCTTGCTCTTGCTCGTGACGCGGACCGCGTCACCCTGGATCTGCGACTTGGCCTTGGGGAATTCGTCGCGGATCAGTTTCGTGATGCGTTTGGCGAGATCCTCGGGCAGTCCGCGTCGCAGCTTGATCTCCTGGCGCACCTTGTTGCCGCCGGCCGGTTCGACCTTGCCCCAATCGAAGATCTTGAGCGACAGGTTTCGCTTGATCGCCTTCGAATTCGATGAGGTCCTTGACCGCGCTGGCGCGATGCTCGTCGTCCGTGACGAGGACGATCTCCTCCTTCGCCTGCGCGAGGTCGACCGTGACGCCCTTGAAGTCGAAGCGCTGGCCGACCTCACGCCGGACCTGATCGAGCGCGTTGCGCAGTTCCTGTTCGTCGAAGTCGCTCACGACGTCGAATGAGGCATCGCCTGCCATGGTCCTCCTCTTCCCTATCCGGCTCGTCCCTATCCGGTCGCCGGTGTCTCGCGTCGATGCCACCACTCGCGGAAGCGACGGATGCGACCGTCGCTCGCAAGCTCCAGCGTCATGAAGCCGGCAAGTCGGACGCGGGCGCGATCCGTGCGCTGCACGTAGCTGGCGTGCCACGCGGCAAGCGCCGTGTCACCTACGACCCAGTGCCGCTCCACGGTCATCTCGACCTGGTCCTGCGCCTCGGCCGCTTCGAGCAAGTATGCCCGGAGCGCGTTGGACCCGACCATCGGCGGTTCGAACGGGTCCTCGTGGTACTCCGCTTCTTCGGCGAAGAGATCGGTCCAGGCGTCGCCGTCGAAGGTTTCCCAGGCACGCTTGTAGCGATCCAGGAGGTCGGCGGCGGAAGCGTGGTCCACGGTCAGTCCTCCGATCCGAGTCGGCGTAACAGGCCCTCAGCGATCCGGTAGCTGTTGCCTCCGCCCATCACGAGGACGGCATCCCCCGGCCGGACCTCGTGCGCGAGCCATGCTGCGGTCTCGTCGACCGAGCCTGGGGCCTCCACGAGGAGCCCCGGTCGGGCCCTAGCCACGGCCTCCGCGAGGCCGGCGGCGGATGCGACCGTGGTGTCCGGATCTCGTCCGGCCCAGATGTCCGCGACCACCACCGCGTCCGCTGTCGCGAGCGCGTCGGCGAACGCGGGCATGAGGGCGGCCGTTCGATGGTACGTCAACGGCTCGTACACCGCCCACACGCGGCGCCCCGGCTGGCGCTGCCGGATCGCAGCGAGCGTCTCGCGGATGGCGGTCGGATGATGGCCGTAGTCGTCGTAGACCACGACGCCGGCCGCCTCGCCCTTGTGTTCCAGGCGGCGTCCGACGCCCCGGAAGGACGCGAGCGCCTCGACGATCCCGGTGGTGGGCACGCCCAACGCCATCGCCGCTCCAGCCACGGCGAGCGCGTTGGCGGCATTGTGCCGCCCGGCTGTGTCCAGGCGAGCGACGACGGGCCCGGTCGGGGAGTCCAAACCGTGGATCTCGAGCGTCGTGCCCCCGGGGTCTGCGCTCGTGATGCGACCCATCAGCGGCCTCGCGGGCCGGCCATCGACGCCGAATCGCTCGGCGAGGCCGCGCAGGTAGCCGCCTCGCCCTGGGTCGATCTCGGTGAGCGCGTAGGCCACGACCGCCGGCGAGCGATCCCCGATGACCTGGTCCAGCACCGCCTCGACGCCCGGATCGCCGGCATTGGCGACGATCGTGCCACTGCCGGGCATCCGCCCCAGCCAGGCCCCGA
This sequence comes from uncultured Chloroflexia bacterium, assembly GCA_963828165.1. Classification (GTDB taxonomy): domain Bacteria; phylum Chloroflexota; class Limnocylindria; order Limnocylindrales; family CSP1-4; genus SPCO01. Next base: position 2,806,505 of record CAWHDR010000001.1, on the reverse strand, counting down.
ACGTATCGATGACCGCGGCCGAATCGGCGAAGACGTCGGGGTGATCCCACTCGGCGCTCGTAAGGACGGCGACATCCGGTCGGTACGGGTCGAAGTTGCCGGCATACTCGTCGGCCTCCACGACGAATGGGGCGCCCCTTCCCGTCCGGGCCGTGGACGGCAGGCCGCCCGTGATCGGGCTCGGCAGCAACGCCCCGACGAATGCTGCGGGGTCCAGGCCGGCAGCCACCAGGGCGTGGACCAGCCACCCCGCGGTCGTGCTCTTGCCGTGGGTCCCCGCGACGCCGACGAGCGTGCGCCCGACAGCCGCGTCTGCGACGGCCTGCTGCCAGGACTCCAGGGGGATGTCGGCGGCGACGGTCGCCTGCAGCTCGGGATGGTCGGGATGGACCGCGGTCAGGGCCTTGGTGACCGCCACGCGATCCGGGACGGGCTCGCTCGTGATGTGCTCGGCGCTGTGCTGCCAGTGCAGCTTGATTCCAGCCTCGTCGAGCGCTGGCGTGTACGGCGACGCTCCACCGGCATCGCATCCGGTCACGAGCGCGCCGGCGTGGTGTGCGAGGAGGGCGGCGGCGCTCGCCCCGGCACCCGCGACGCCGATGACATGCAGCCGCTGGCCGGCGGGGATCGGCCGTGCTGGACGTGCCGGCGCGAGGCCGGCACCGATCGCGGCCGCGTCGCGCGTCACGTGTCGCTGGCGGCGAGACGCTCGAGCACGAGCGACAGCGCGGCCGCCGCGCTCGCCCGCTTGTTGCCACGCCGGTCTTCCGACCACAGGTGCCGGCGAACGTCATCGCCATCGGCGTCGGCGATCCCCACGTAGGTCAGGCCGACCGGTTTGGTGTCGCTCCCGCCATCCGGTCCGGCGACCCCGGTGACGGAGACCGCGACGTCCACGCCGAGCCGGCGGCGGGTGCCTTCGGCCATGGCGACCGCCACCTGGGCGGACACGGCGCCGTGGGCGTCAAGGACGCTCTGCGGAACGTCGGCAAGGGCGGTCTTCACGTCGTTGTCGTACGTGACGAGGCCGCCCACGAAATAGGCGCTCGAGCCCGGGACCTCGGTGATGAGGTGGGCGACCAGCCCGCCGGTGCACGACTCGGCCGTCGCAAGGGTCCGGTTGCCGGTACGGCACGATGCCCCCACGCGCTCGGCGAGGTCCAGGAGCTCCTCGTCGGTCGGCGGCACGTCCGTCAGCGACGCTGGGTCAGCTCGGGCTTGGCGGGTGGCTCGAACAGCCAAGTCTCGGGCGTCCCACTGCGGCCCAGCGCTCCGAGCGACGTCCCGTTGAGCGCGAACTTCGTCACGCCCGATGACCCCGTGCGAACCTCGATCGACCGCTTCCCGTTGAAGGTCAGGGTCTTGCCGTCGTTGAAGACGCGGCCGGCCGCGCCGACATCCGGATGGATCTTGCCGTCGACCCAGACCTTGATCCAGGCACGGCCGCCATCGATCGACACGACGAGGTTGACGCCCTTGAACGCGACCGTCACCGCGCGGCTGAGGGAGGATGTCTTGCCCTCGGGACTCGAGGCGGTCACCGTGATCGCCCAGCGGCCGGCGGTCAGCTCGAATGGCGTCGTGAACGTGCCGTCCTCGGCGACCGGGACCGTGACCGGGGCCGGCACGGCCGGTGGCGCGGGTGTGGCGGCACCGGCCTTCGGCGGCTCCGCGGGACCCGAGTAGGCCGCGCTCACGACGACGGAGTCGGCGTTCGTCGTGCGGCCCTGGACGGGGATCGCGCCGTTCTCGAAGGTCGCGCCCTCTGCCGGCTGGTCGATCGACAGGGTCGGCGACACGAAGACCAGGTACGGCACCGTGATGAACAGGCTGACCGCAGCCTCCGACTGCTTGCCCGTATCCGGGTCGACCGCCGAGACCTCGAACTGGTTGCGCCCGCGGCGCAGCTCCACGCTCGCGCTCCAGTCGCCATCGGCATCGGCGCTGACGCTGTACGGGTCGCGCCCCGGTGTCTCGATGGAGATCGTGGCGCCGGCCGTGGACGTGCCCTTCAGCAGGTACTCGGTGGCCAATTCGTCGACCTCGATCACGGCTGCCGACGGAGTCGTGACCGCGATCGTGGGCGGCTTGGCGAAGCGCAGCAGCTGGACGCCGAGATAGGCGGCGAACGCGAGGACCGCCACCGTCAGCAAGGCGAAGACGACGAGGCTCGGCGAGAAGGTCAGGCCCTTGCGTGGCGCGGCGATCGGTCGCGGCACGGTGATGACGGCCTGGGGCTCGCGCGGGTCACCGCGCTCGCGTCGCCACTGCAACAGCACGTCATCGGGGTCCAGGCCGAGATACAGCGCGTAGTTGCGCAGGAATCCCTTCGTGTAGACGTTCCCCGGGAGCTCGCGATAGTCGCCGCGCTCGAGGGCGGCCAGGTAGCGGACCCGGATCTTCGTGTCGCGCTCGGCGCGGTACAGGTCGACGCCCTTGCGCTCGCGGGCCGCGAGCAGCCGCTCTGGCAGCCCGGGGGCGGGTTCCGCGGTGATCGGGCGTGCCTCGCCGCGCTCGGCTCTGACGGCTCGCCGGACCTGGTCCCGTGTCGTCATCGAGCAGTTCCGTCCTTATCGCGCCCGGTCGTGTCCCGGCCGTCCTGGTCTCGCGCCACCCCGACGACCACCGTCGCGAAAGGATACCCCAGCGACGTTCCCAGCCGTGCCACGGCCCCAATGGGCGCGCCCATCTCAGTCGCCCGGGTCATCCACATCATCCTGGGTGATGAACCAGTTCTCACGGCCGTAGATCTGGCGTGGGACGGCCGGATTCCGCGGGTCTTGCGGCCCGATGATCCCGTTCCGCTCGAGCTCGTCCATCACCCGGCTCGCCCGCGAGAAGCCGAGCTTGAGCTTCGTCTGGAGCATCGAGGTCGAGGCCTTCTGCATGGTCGTGACCAGCTCAGCCGCCGGGATGGTCATCTCATCGACATCACGCTTGCGCAACCACGCGAACTGGCCGTTGTCGCCGCCGACACCATCCTCCGGGTCGGCGAACGCGAGGATGTCCTCGTCGTAGAAGGTCTTGCCGCCGGTCTGGTCCATCCAGTGCTTCGTGACGGCGCCGACGTCGTGATCGCTGACGAACACGCCCTGCATGCGGACGGGTCGTGGCAGGTCGACCGGCTGGTACAGCATGTCGCCTCGACCGATGAGGTCCTCCGCACCCGGGGAATCGAGCACCGTCCGCGAGTCGACATTGGAAGCCATCGCGAACGCGATCCTGGACGGGACATTCGCCTTGATGAGCCCGGTCACGACGTTGACCGACGGCCGCTGGGTGGCGAGAACCAGGTGGATGCCGACCGCGCGCGCCTTTTGCGCGATCTTCACGACCGGATCCTCGACCTTGCGCCCCTCGCGCATGATCAGGTCGGCGAGCTCGTCGATGATCAGCACGATGTAGGGCATCCGCTCGGCGGCGTTCTCCGTGTCGACCGCGACCGCACCCGAACCAGCGCCGCCAACCGGTGTCGTGCCAGCGGCGCCGTTGGCCTCCGGCCGGGCGTTGAACGCCGCGATGTTGCGGACGCTGTGGGCAGCCAGCAGCTTGTAGCGATCCTCCATCTCCCGGACCGCCCAGTTCAGCACGGCTTTCGCCTCGCCCGGTTCGACGATCACGTGCTGCAGCAGGTGCGGCAGGCCGTTGTAGGGCGCGAGCTCGACCCGCTTGAGATCGACGAGGATCATGCGGACCTCGTCCGGGCGGGCGCGCATGAGCAGGCTCGTGATGAGCGCGTTCACGCACACGCTCTTGCCTGACCCCGTGGCGCCGGCAACGAGCAGGTGGGGCATCTTGGCGAGGTCGACGGCGTAGGCCTTGCCCGACACGTCACGGCCCAGCGCGAAGGTCAACGGGCTCGTGGAATCGAGCATCTGGCTCTCATCGACCAGCGGCTTGAAGCCCACGACCTCGCTGACCGAGTTCGGGATCTCGATGCCGACGACGTCCTTGCCCGGGATCGGTGCCTCGATCCGGATCGAGCGGGCCGCGAGGGCCATCGCCAGATCGTCGGCCAGGGCCTCGATCCGCGAGACCTTGATGTGGTGCTCCGGGCGGACCTCGTACTGGGTCACGACCGGCCCGGAATTGACCTTCACGACCTTCGCCGGGATCGCGAAGCTCAGCAGTTTCTCCTCGATCCGCCTCGAGTTCGAGGCATGGTCCAACGTGCCGCCGACGAGCGCCACCGGTCGCGGCTCGAGCAGGTCGATGGCGGGCAAGGTCCAGTCGATCGCGTTCAGGGACTCCAGGGCGGTCGGAGCGTCGCCCGCGAGAGCGGTCGCGGCGCGAGCAGGTCTCGCCGACAGCGAGCCGCTGCCGCCATCGGAGGGACCGGTCCAGACCGTCTGGCTCATCGGCGACTGGCCCGATCGGGGCGCCGGTTCGTCGAGGATGCTGCGTGCCGGGTCGTCGAGTGCCGTGATCGGGATGGCGACCGGCTCCTTGGTCGGCGTCCTCGCCTTGGCCGTGCCATTGGTCGGGGCCTTGGGGTCCGCCGGGCGTGCCTCCTGCGCACGCCGGAGGGACTCAGCCGTGGTCGATCCGACCCAGCGAGCCGTTCCCGTGAACGGTGCGAGCAGCTGGCGGAGCTGAAGGTTGAACGCGAGCATGAGCCCGAGCAACCCGATCGCCGACAACAGCACGATCGCCCCGGGCGCGGTGAGCAGGGGTTCCAGCGCTCCCGCCAGGAACCGCCCGATCCGGCCGCCGCCGCGCTCTTCGCCGAGGATGTCGAGGGCGAGGATCTCGAACACGCCCAGCCCCGCGACGTAGGCGATCGCGAGCCCACCCAGGGTCACCCCCCAGCCGGAGCCCGCCTTCTTGCCGGGTCCCGCCGCGATCCACCAACCGCCGGCCAGGAGCAGGAACGGCAGCAGCCAGCGGCCGGCCTCGAACCACGGCGCGATGGAGTCGCGCCACCAGTCGGTCAGGGCGCCTTCGCCGGGGAGGACCAGGGCGATGAGCGTGATCGCACCGAGGGCCATCATCACGGTCCCCAGGATCGAGCGCACCACCTCCGGGTTGACGCGACCGATGAAGCTGTTCGTCCGGCGTCGCCGTGGCGCCCGCGTGGCGCCCGTCTTCGCGGATCGCGTCGTGCTGGATCGGCGTCGTGTCGCCAAGGTCAGACCTCGACCACGACGGGAAAGACCATCGGCCGGCGCTTCGTCTGCTCGTACAGGTAGCGCGAGACGCCCTCCTTGATCTGGGACTTCAGGAGGGCGTGCTCGGCGATGTGGTCGCCTGGCGTATCGATCGCCTTGATCACGCGTTCGACGGCCCCTTCCATGAGCGGATCCTGCTCGTTGAGCTTGACGAAGCCGCGCGTCACGATCTCGGGCCGTCCGACGACCGAGCCCGTCTGCTTGTCGACCGTCACGACGATCATGAACATGCCGTCGTTCGCCAGGGAGCGGCGGTCGCGCAGGACGATGTCGCCCACGTCGCCGACCGATAAACCGTCGACGAACACGTAGCCCGCCGTGACGGGGGTACCGCGCCGGGCCGACCCGTCGGCATACAGCTCGATGGGCATGCCGTTTTCGATGATGAACACGTTCTCCGGTTCGACCCCCGTCTCGGTGGCCAGGCGCCCGTGCTGGACCTGCATCCGAAACTCGCCGTGGATCGGGATGAAGTACTTCGGCTTGGTCAGCCCGAGCATGAGCTTGAGCTCCTCCTGGCTGGCATGCCCTGAGACGTGCGCCCGCTTGATGGTGTGGTAGTACACGTTGGCGCCGGCCTTGAACAGGTTGTCGATAGTCCGGGACACGTACTCCTCGTTCCCGGGGATGGGGCTCGCGCTGACGATGACCGTATCGCCCGGTTGGATCTCCACGAAGCGGTGGTCGCGGTTGGCCATGCGTGCGAGCCCGGCCATGGGCTCACCCTGGGCGCCGGTGGTGGCGATGACGAGGTTGCCGTCCGGGTGGTCCTTGATCTTGTCCTTCGACACGATCTGCGAGGCCTCGTACTTGAGATAGCCGAGGTCCGTGGCGATCCGGAAGTTCTGCTCCATCGAGCGGCCGATGACGGCCACCTTGCGTCCCATGGACGCGGCAGCATCCAGCACCTGCTGGACGCGGGCGATGTTGCTCGCGAAGGTCGCGACGATCACGCGCCCGTCAAGCGGCTCCATGATCTCGCGGAACGCCTCGCCGACGGTCCGTTCCGACGGGGTATAGCCGGGGTTCTCGGCTCGTGTGGAGTCGGACAGGAGGCAGATGACGCCTTCGGCGCCGAGCTTGGCGAGGATCGCGAAATCGGACAGCTTGCCGTCGACCGGGGTGTGGTCGAACTTGAAGTCGCCGGTGTGGACGATCGTGCCGACCGGCGTCTTGAGGGCGATGCCCATCGCGTCGGGGATCGAGTGGCCGACGCGGAACGGCACCACCTTGAACGGCCCGATGTCGGTCTCGTCGCCGGGCTCGAGCGCGATGAGTGGGTTGTTGTGGAGCTTGTGCTCCTTGATCTTGTTGCCGAGCAGGCCGCGAGCGAGGGTGCTCGCGTAGACCGGCACGCCCGGGAACTCGGGCAGGACGTAGGGCAGCGCGCCGACGTGGTCCTCGTGGGCATGGGTGATCAGGAACGCGCGCACCTTGGCGCGGTTCTCCTTGAGGTAGCTGATGTCGGGGATGACGAGGTCGATGCCGAACATCTCCTCGTCCGGGAACATGAGGCCGCAGTCGATGACGACGATGTCGTCGCCGTACTCGAAGACGTACATGTTCTTGCCGATCTCCCCCACCCCGCCGAGCGGGATGATGCGGAGTGGTTGGTCGGTATCGGTGGTCTGGGTGAATGTCATCGGTTTCCTGTGTGAGGGGTCAGAAGAGACTGAGTTGGTCGCCGGCGGGCTCGGTTTCGGGAAGCGACGCGGCCGACGTGGCTTGGACCGTGGGGACGATGGGGCTCGGGGCGGGCTGGTCCGCCTGGGGCGTGGCGTCAGCGGGGGACGGCCCCGCGTCGAAGGTCTCTGCGCCCGGAGCTGAGGCGATCGGCGCTGCCGCCCCGGCTCGAGCCCGGCGGCGGGCCTCGGCGCGGCGGGCGCGGGCGTCGGTCAGCACGGTCGGGATGCGCGCCACGTCCTCGTAGCTGTCGCGTTCGATGCCCGGCGTTCGCAGGGCTGCGGCCGGGTGATACATCGCGAACACCGTGGCGTCTCGGGCACCGGTCGCCGGGTCCGCGGTGCGGGTCGTGCCGTGCGCCTGCGAGATCCGGGTGCCCGGCATGAACCGGCCCATCGAGTGCCGGCCCAGGGTCACGACGACGGACGGGTCGAGCACCGCGAGCTGTCGTTCGAGGTACGGCGCGCAGGCGGCGATCTCGTCCGGTTCGGGATCTCGGTTGCCGGGCGGACGGCACTTCACGATGTTCGTGATGAACACGTCCTGGCGGCTCCAGCCGATATGACCGAGCAGGTTCACGAGCAGGCCGCCGGCGCGGCCAACGAAGGGTCGGCCTTCGCGGTCCTCGTTCATGCCCGGGCCCTCTCCCACGAAGACGACCTCCGTGGAGGGATCGCCTTCACCCGGTACGGCCTTCGTGCGGGTCTCGTGGAGGCGGCACCGCGTGCAGACGCGAACCTCTCCGGCGATCTCCTCGAGCGCCGCGCGGCGCTCGGCGTCGGTCACGCCGGGGTTCCGGCCGCGTTTCGTGCCGCGGCGGCCTTGACCCAGCCCCGCTCGACCAGGATCTCGGCAAGTTGCACGGCGTTGGTGGCCGCGCCCTTGCGCAGGTTGTCGCTCACCACCCAGAAGGCGAGTCCGCGACCATCCCCGATGGACGGGTCCTGCCGGACTCGACCGACGTAGACCTCGTCCGATCCGGCGGCCTCGGTCGCGAGCGGATACGTCGAGGTGGACGGGTCGTCCTGCACGACGACCCCGGGCACGGCGGCGAACAGGGTCCGGGCTCGATCCGGTGTGATCGGCTCGCGGGTCTCGACGTGGACCGCCTCGCTGTGCGCCACGAAGACCGGCACGCGGACCGCCGTGCACGAGACGCGCAGGTCCGGCAGGTGCAGGATCTTGCGGCTCTCGGTCACGACCTTCCACTCTTCCTTGGTGTAGCCGTTGTCCAGGAAGACATCGACCTGCGGGAGGGCGTTGAGCGCGATCTGGTGGGGATAGACGTTCGATTCGAGCGGCTGTCCGCCGACGTGCGCCTCCAGCTGGGCCTGCAGCTCCGTGATCGCCTTGGCACCGGTGCCGCTGACGGCCTGGTAGGTATCGACCACGACCCGTTCGAGGCCGACGGCGTCGCGCAGCGCCATGAGCACGGGCACGAGCTGCATCGTCGAGCAATTGGGATTGGCGATGATCCCCTCATGCCGCTCCATGTCGTCCGGATTGACCTGCGAGACGACGAGCGGGACGTTCGGGTCCATGCGCCACGCCGACGAGTTGTCGATGACGGTCGCGCCACGCTCCGCGGCTTGCGGCGCCAGCTCCTTGGAGATGCCGCCGCCGGCGCTGAACAGGGCGATGTCGACGCCCTCGAACGACTCGGCGGTGGCCTCGCCAACGACATGCTCCGTGCCGTCGACATCGATGGTCCGCCCGGCGGAGCGCGCGGAGGCGAGGAGGCGCAGTTCCCCGATGGGAAAGCGGCGCTCGCGGAGCATCCGGATCATCGTCCCGCCGACGACGCCTGTGGCGCCGACGACCGCGATATTGAGCGGTTTCGAGTTCATCGTGGGCATGGCTCGGCTATGGACTGGGTCTGGTCGGGCACGGCGGGAGTATACCAGCGAGGCTTGGCGGCTCCCGCACGGGCTCCGTTTGCGCGTCGCCGCGTGCCCGAACGTGACGACCGGCCGGCTCCCGAGGGAACCGACCGGTCGTCTTGGGCAGCGATGGGTCCGGGCGATCGCCCGGCGGTTTCGGCCTAGACGGTCTCCTTGGCCAGGTGGCGCTGCATCGCGGCCTTGCGCGAGAGGTTGACGCGGCCCTGCCGGTCCACCTCGAGCACGACGACCATGATCTCGTCACCGACGGACACGACGTCCTCGACGGTCGGCACGTGGTAATCGGCGAGCTCGCCGATCCGAACGAGGCCTTCCTTGCCGGGCAGGATCTCGACGAAGGCGCCGAAGCCCATGATCCGGGTGACCTTGCCCATGTACAGGGCACCGACCTCGACGTCGCGGGTCAGCTGATTCGATCCACTGGATCGCCTTGCGCGAGTTCTCGCCGGAGACGGCCGCGATCTCCACGGTGCCGTCGTCCTCGACATTGATCTCGGTCTGGGTCTCTTCCTGGATCTTGCGGATCATCGATCCACCCTTGCCGATGATCTCGCGGATCTTCTCGGGGTTGATCTTGATCGAGATGATGCGCGGAGCGAAGTCGCTCATGTCGGCGCGGGCCTCGGGGAGGACTTCGGCCATCTTGTCGAGGATCGTCAGTCGCGCGTTCAGGGCCTGCGCCAGGCCATCGCGGATGATCGCCTCGCTGATGCCCTGGACCTTGATGTCCATCTGCAGGGCGGTCACACCGTCCCGCGTGCCGGTCACCTTGAAGTCCATATCACCGATCGAGTCTTCCTTGCCGAGGATGTCGGTCAGGACGACGAACCGGCCGTCGGGCTCGCTGATGAGGCCCATCGCCGCTCCGGCGACGGGTGCCTTGATCGGCACGCCGGCATCCATGAGCGCGAGCGTCGAGCCGCAGGTCGAGGCCATCGAGGTGGACCCGTTCGACGTCACGCACTCGCTCACGAGTCGAATGACGTACGGGAACTCATCGTGGCTCGGCAGGACGGGCACGAGTGCCCGCTCGGCGAGATGGCCATGGCCGATGTCACGCCGGCTGGGCCCGCGCATCATCTTGTTCTCGCCGGTGCTGTAGGGCGGGAAGTTGTAGTGGTGGAGGTACCGCTTCTCGGTCTCCGGGCTGATCGTGTCGATGCGCTGGACGTCCGAGGACGACCCGAGCGTCGCGACGGTCAGGGCCTGGGTCTCGCCGCGGGTGAACAGGCCGGAGCCGTGAGCGCGCGGGACGAGGCCCACCTCGACCGAGATCGGACGGATGTCCGTCAGGCCGCGGCCGTCGATCCGGATGCCCTCGTCGAGGACGATCTGGCGGACGGTCTTCTTCTGGACCAGGCTGAACAGGTTCTTGCTGACACGGGCTTCGCGTCGGGCCGCCTCGAGCAGCGCGGGCGTATCGCCACCGCTGCGCTGAGCGCGGACGGCGTTGCCGATCGACTCACGAAGCGTCGTGATGCGTCCGGGCAGGTCGTTGGCGAACCAGAGCAGCAGCTCCGCCGTCGCCTCGGCGTCCGGCAGGGCACGATGGCTCTGCGAGAGCTCGACGCCGAAGAAGCGGGCCAGGTCGCCGAGCTTGTACGACTCGGCGCCGGGATAGCCGTCCCGGGCGATGACCAGCGTGTCGAGGTAGGACTCGGGCCGGACCCGGAACCCATCGCCCATGGCGGCTTCGATGAAGCCGATGTCGAAGCCGACGTTGTGGCCCACGACCAGCGCGTCGCCGATGAACGCGAACAGCTTCTCGACTGCTTCCTTGGGGCTGGGCGCGCCCTGGACATCCTTGTCGGTGATGCCGTGCATCTGGTTCCCGACGATGGATCGGCCGGGGTTCACGAACGTCGACCAGCGGTCAACGACCTTCGTGCCCTTGATCTTGACCGCCGCGACCTCGACGAGGTCCGACATCTTCGGATCGGTGCCGGTCGTCTCGACGTCGATGACGACGAGCTCGCGCTTGGCGTCCGTCGCATCGGCGAAGTCCAGCACCGAGTCGGTCGGCGGCTCGATGTACGGGATCCGCTTGGCCTTGCCGACGGCCTTCTGGAGCTCTTCCTGAAGGTTGACGATGGGCTGGAGCGCCCGATGGCCGAACAGGATCGCCTCGGCCATGACGGCCTCGGGGAGCAGGTTCGCACCGGCTTCGACCATCATGATCGCGTCGCGAGTGCCCGCCACGATCAGGTCGAGCTCCGAGTCCTTCATCTGGCTGAAGGTCGGGTTGACGACGAACTCGCCGTCGATCCGGCCGACGCGAACCGATGCGATCGGGCCGTTGAACGGGATCTCACTGATCGTCAGCGCTGCGGACGCGGCGATCGTGCCGACCACGTCCGGAAGGTTCTCCTGATCGGTCGAGAGGACCGTGATCACGAGCTGGACATCGTCCTTGTAGCCCTTGGGGAAGAGCGGGCGGATCGGCCGGTCCGTCTGGCGAGCGGCCAGGATCGCGTTCTCGGACGGGCGAGCCTCGCGCTTGATGAAGCCGCCCGGGATCTTGCCCGCGGCGTACATGCGCTCCTCGAAATCGACCGTCAGCGGGAAGAAGTCGAGGCCGGGGCGGGGCTCGGAGCGGTTGGCCGTCCCGAGCACCATGGTGTCACCGTATCGGACGGTGACGGAACCGCCGGCGAGCGTTGCGAGCTTGCCGGTCTCGATGGTCAGCGTTCGACCACCGATCTGTGTCTCGAATGTTTGAGACAAGGGAAACGATCCTCCTTGTCGTGGAGGAGGGAGACGACCCGTGGGCGGGTCGGCCTGCTGCGCTGCTGGCCCCGAGATAAACGCGAACCTCGGGGTAACGCCCGGGGTCCGGAAACGGCGGGTGCTAGCGGCGGAGCCCGAGCCGTCCGATGACGGTCCGGTAGCGCGCGCTGTCCTTCTTCATCAGGTAGGCGAGAAGGCGACGGCGCTGGCCGACGAGCTTGAGGAGGCCGCGGCGCGAATGGTTGTCCTTGGGGAAGCTGCGAAGATGCCCGGTCAGTTCCGCGATCCGCTCGGTAAGGAGCGCGACCTGGACTTCGGGCGAACCGGTGTCACCTTCCTTGGTGGCATACCCGGTGATGATCTCCTGCTTCTGTTCCCGCGCGAGCGGCACTCGGTCCTCCGACACGATCTGTGCTTGATGTTCTTCCATCTATGACCGGCGGATGTTAGCAGGCCGCCGGGATTGCGGCAAACGATCACCGCTCGTGGTGAGGTCCTGGTGCCAGCCGCGAAGACGTCGGGTACGATCGATCGCATGCCGCGACTGACCAAGATCTACACGAAGACCGGCGACGAAGGGATGACCGGTCTCGGTGGCGGACGCCGGGTGTCCAAGGACTCGGCTCGGGTGCGCGCCTACGGCACGGTCGACGAGCTCAACTCGACGATCGGCGTGGCGCTGGCCCTGGGCCTGACCGCGCGCCTGGCAGACGAGCTCCGGCGGATCCAGAACGAGTTGTTCGACCTCGGCTCCGACCTGTGCTGGCCCGACGACGACGAGCGCCGCGGCGCGATCCCGACCGTCCAGCCGCACCACGTCGAGAACCTCGAGCGCCTCATCGACGAGTTCAACGCCGTCGTCGGGCCGCTGACGAACTTCGTGCTCCCCGGGGGATCGGCCGGTGCCGCGCAGCTCCATGTCGCCCGGACCGTGTGCCGCCGTGCCGAGCGGGAGACCATCACGCTGGCCCGGGACGAGCCCATCGGCGAGTGGGTGCTCCCCTACCTCAACCGCCTGTCCGACGCATTGTTCGTGATGGCCCGCTACGAGAACCACGAGCGGGGTGCGGACGAGCCGCTCTGGCAGCCGGGACTTTAGGCGAGCAGCTGCACCAGGACGGTACGGGCATCGGCCGGTGATCTCGCCAGTCGGGCCTCGCCGCCGCGGATCGTGAGCTGGTCCTGGGTGCCATCGACGAGGCACGGGTAGTCGCCGTCAGGGGGCAATGCCATCGGCCACCCGAGATCGATCGTCCCGTCACGCGACGTGCCTCGAAGTGTCACCGGACGGCCCAGCAGCTCCTCGGCGCCGGCCAGGTCCCCCGACGCGATCACTCTCCGGATGTCAGAGCTTCGGACCGCGCGGCCGTCGAGGCTGAACGGAGGCACCACGACGACGTCGAAGCCGCGCTCACGACCCAGCACGGCGAGCGCGTCCGGCGTCCCGCGCCGCTCGAACCCGAAGGCCGCGTCCGGGGTCATGAGCAGACCGGCGAGGGACGTCGCAGCCTCGATCCGTCCGACAAACACGTCGTAGGGTGTCTGTCGTACGGCCTCGTCGAAATGCTGGACGACGGTGAGCGTGACGCCAGCCGCCGCCAGGCGCTCGAGTCGTTCGTCGGGATGGATCAGCAGCGGCGGCGCCGAGCCGGTGAGGACCTCATCCGGATGGGCGTCGAACGTGATGACGGTCGGTTGCGCCGAGCGGCGCTCGGCCCCGCTGACGAGATGCTCGAGGAGGTAGGCGTGACCGCGATGCAAGCCATCGAAGACGCCAACGACCGCGAAGATCGGACCGTGCTCGGCCCGCAGCCCGTCGACCCCGGCGACGACGTCCATCAGGCCGGGGCGGCCGATCCGGCCGGCGTCACGAGGACCTTGTCGGGTGCCAGCCGGCCGTGCGGGGCTTCGATGGCCACGGCTGCAAGGGAGCCGTCCGGCGCCCGCAGCCGGTAGCGCTCCGCGCCGGGTTCGAAGCCCGCCGACGGGCGGATGAACTGGCCGCGAGCGACCGCGTCGAGCTCCGGCGACGTCAGTGCGACGTCGGGAAAGCGGTCGAGGCCCGTATCGATCGGTCGCAACAAGCGGGCGATCGCGGCCGGATCGTCGGCGGCTGCCGCACGGACGGTATCGAGTGGGATGGCATCGGTCTCGGGGAACGGGCCGGCCGCCGTTCGTCGCAGCGCACCCAGGTAGGCCGCGCTCCCGAGTCGCTCCCCGAGATCGCGGGCCAACGCACGAACGTACGTTCCGGCCGAGCAGGCAATATCCAGAACCGCGATCGGGCGCTCCGAGTCCGTGCCGTCCCACGACACGAGTGAGAGCTCGTGGATGCTGACCTGCCGCTCCGCCAGCTTTACCGCCTCACCGGCACGCGCCATCGCGTAGGCACGCCGGCCGCCCACCTTGATGGCCGAGTACGCCGGCGGGCGCTGCGAGATCGGACCCGTCAGTCCGGCCAGGGCCGTCTCGGTCTCCTCGCGCGTCGGCGCCGGACCGATAGCGGGCGTGAGCTCGCCCTCGAGGTCGTCGGTCGAGGACGAGGCGCCGAAGCAGACCGTGGCGCGGTAGCGTTTGCGATCGGCCATGTGGAACTCCACGACGCGCGTGCCGCGGCCAAGGAACAGCGGGAGCACCCCTGAGGCGAACGGATCCAGCGTGCCACCGTGGCCGACGCGCCTGGTCGCGGCGAGCCGGCGCACGAGGCCGACGACGTCGTGCGAGGTCGGACCGATCGGCTTATCGACCACCAGGATGCCGTCGAGGCCGGGTCCCAGGGATTTGTGGGCCACGGTCAGCGCGCGACCTCGGCGGCGAGACGGTCCGCCTCGGCGAGGACCGCGGTCCGTGCCCGGTCCACGGGGAGGTCCACGGTCGCCCCGGCCGCCCGGGCGTGCCCGCCCCCACCGAACGTCCCGGTCAGCACGGTGGCATCGACTCCCCCGGGCTTCGTCCGGACGCTGATCCGCGTCGCGTCGCCGGCTTCCTTGAACAGGATCGCCACCTCGGCCTCATCGGCCTGGGCCAGGAGGTCGATGATCCCCTCGGATTGCGGCGCCAGCGTGCCCGTCGCGGCGAGGTCCGCGTCGAGCAGGGTCGAATGGATGACGCGGCCGCCGTCGACCGAGTCGAGTCGATCGAGCACGCGCCCGAACAGCCGAAGCTGCGCCGCGGGCTTCGATCGATACAGCCGGCGCGAGATGTCGGACAGCGGCGCGCCGGCCTCGACCAACGCTGCCGAAACGGCCAGGGTCCGAGGCGTCGCATTCGGGTGGGCGAACGTGGCGGTGTCCATGACGATGCCGGCCATCAGGGCAGCAGCCATGGCCCCACCCCCGATGTCCAGCGGCACGCCCACGCGGGCCGCCAGGAGGGCGACCATCTCGCAGGTCGCGGCGGCGTGCGGTTCGATCCAATCGGTCTCGCCCGCCGCATCATTCGAGGCGTGGTGGTCGATGACGACGCGTGGCAGCCGCTCGAACAGCTCCGCGTGACGTCCACGAACGTCGCCGATCCGGTCGAGCGAGCCGCAATCGGACACGACGAGCAGGTCGTACGGCGTCGCCGGGTCCGGGTCCGTTCGGACGCGCTCGACTCCCGCCAGGAAGTCGTAGAGCGGGGGGACCGGGTCCGTGCAGACCGGGTCGGCCGTACCCCCGAGCGTTTCGACGATCCGGACGATGCCGAGCGTCGCCCCGAGGGTGTCGGCATCGGGGTTCTCGTGACCCACGGCCAGCACGCGACGGGCGCTGCGCAACCGCTCGACGACCGTGTGGGGCACCGCGTCGAGGTAGGGGCCCAGATCGATGCTCATCGGCGCCTTCCCGGTCTGGGCTTCGACCCCGGCCTGGATGCGGGCATGCCGCCGGGCTTGGGCCCCGTGCGTCGACGGGCACGTGGCTTGGGCGGGATCACCGCGGACGGCGGCTCGTCGGGCTCGTCGCCCTCATGATGGACACGCTGGACCGGGGTCGGGAGCGTCTCGCCGAGCGGCAGATCACCCTCGGGGGCGGCACCGGCTCCCAGCTCGTTGAGAAGCTGCAGGACGCGCGTGCCGCGTTCGGCCGTGTCATCGAGATGGACGTGCAGGTCCGGGATGCGCTTGATCCGCAGAGAGCGACCCAGCTCGTGACGGACGAACGGCATCGCCCGCTGCAGGGCTGCGACGGTCCCGCGACGTTCGGTCGGCTGGCCGATGACGCTGATCCAGACCTTGGCGTGGCGCAGGTCCGGTGTCGTCTCGACCTTCGTGATCGTCACGAAGCCGATGCGCGGATCGGCGACATCGCGCGTGACGATGGCCCCGATCTCCTGCCGCAAGAGCTCGTCGACTCGGTCCGTTCGCTGGGTCACGGCCCGGCCTAGTTGGACGGCGCGCGAGTGACGGTCTGGGACGTGAAGCACTCGATGATGTCGCCCTCCTCCAGGTCGTGGAAGCTGGCCAGCCCGATGCCGCACTCGTAGTTCGCCTGGACCTCGCGGACGTCGTCGCGGAAGCGCCGCAGCGATTCGATCCGGTCGGTCGCGACGACCTTGCCGTTGCGCCAGATACGGGCGCCACCGCGGACGATCCGACCGTCCGTGACGTACGACCCGGCGATCTGGGTGTTCTTCCCGACCCTGATCACCTGGCGGACTTCCGCCCGGCCTTCCACGACCTCCACGACGACCGGCTCGAGCAGGCCCTTGAGCGCTGCGTCGATGTCGTCGGTGAGCTTGTAGATGATGTCGTACATCCGGACGTCGACACCCTCGGCCTCGGCGGCCCGGCGGGCCGTCTCGGTGATGTTCGTGCTGAACCCGACGATGATCGCGTCCGACGCCGTGGCAAGCATGATGTCGTTGTCGGTGATGTCGCCGGCCGCCTCGTGGAGCACGTTGATCCGGACCTCATCCTGGTCGAGCTGCTCGAGCGCATGCGTGATCGCGCCCAGCGAGCCCGAGACGTCGGCCTTGAGGATGATGCGCAGCTCCTTGGCCTGGCCCGCCTGGATCTGTCGGTAGAGGTCTTCGAGGGTGGCGCGACCGCTCCCCTCCCCACCCTTCGCGGCGACGGTGGCCTTGCGCTGTTCGACCATCGTGCGGGCTTCCTTGTCGTCGGCCGCCACGCGCAGGATGTCACCCGCCTCCGGGACCTCCGAAAGGCCGAGGATGACGACGGCGCTGGCCGGACCCGCCTCCTTGACGCGCTTGCCTCGGTCATTCTCGAGCGCGCGCACCCGGCCGAAGGTCTCGCCCACGACGATGATGTCGCCGACCTTGAGGGTGCCCGTCTGGACCAGGGCCGTGGCGACCGCGCCGCGGCTCTTGTCCATCTGCGCCTCGACGATCGTGCCGATCGCGGGCCGATCGGGGTTGGCCTTGAGCTCCTGGAGGTCCGACACGAGCAGGACCATCTCGATGAGCTCGTCGAGGCCCTGGCGGCTCTTGGCAGAGACCGCCACGAGCGGCACATCGCCGCCGTACTCCTCGATCACGACGCCGGCCTCGGTCAGCTCGGTCTTCACCCGCACGGGGTCCGCGTCGGGCTTGTCGATCTTGTTGAGCGCGATGATGATCGGGACCTTGGCCGCCTTCGCGTGGGCGATCGCCTCGAGCGTCTGGGGCATGACGCCGTCGTCCGCCGCGACCACGATGATCGCGATGTCGGTGACGCGGGCGCCGCGGGCGCGCATCGCGGTGAAGGCCTCGTGACCAGGGGTATCGAGGAAGACGACGCGCTTGCCATCGTGGTCGATCTCGCTCGCGCCGATGTGCTGCGTGATGCCGCCACGTTCCCCGGCCGCGACCTCGGTCGAGCGCAGGGCGTCGAGCAGGCTCGTCTTGCCGTGGTCGACGTGGCCCATCACGGTGACGATCGGGGGGCGCGGCTGGAGCGCCGCCGTATCGTCCTCGTCGAAGAGGGACTCCTTGGTGGCCTCGGGTGCGGGGCCCTCGGCCTCACCGTCCGGTCCTGTCCCGTTCGTCGACGCGGCGATCGTCTCGGCCACCTCGTAGCCGAGCTCGGACGCGACGAGGGACGCCGTGTCGCGGTCGATCAGCTGGTTGATCGTGGCGAAGATGCCGCTCTTGATCAGCTCGCGGATGATGTCCGCGACGTTGACCGTCAGCAGCTCCGCGAGCTCCTTGACGGTGATGGTTCCGGGCAGCTCGATCGCGCCGCGCTCGCTCGGATCGATCGTCTGGAC
This sequence comes from uncultured Chloroflexia bacterium, assembly GCA_963828165.1. Lineage (GTDB taxonomy): Bacteria > Chloroflexota > Limnocylindria > Limnocylindrales > CSP1-4 > SPCO01. The sequence continues at coordinate 2,788,838 of CAWHDR010000001.1, read as the reverse complement.
CTGCGATGCGAGTCCTCCGTCGCGACGCGGCGGCTTGCGGGGGCCGCGTCGGCCGCGGGTGCCGCTCCTACTCCTGGCCACGGGCTCCTCCTTGTGCGGTGTTCGTGGTGATCGCTCCCGATGTCACGGCCTCGAGGAACGTGGCCGGGAGCGGGGTCTCGAGCGCCCGTGCCAGGGCGCCTTTCTTGATGGCGGTTTCGAGGCAGACCGGGTCCTGGCACACGTAGGCGCCACGGCCGGCCAGCCGTCCGCTGGGATCGAACACGACGTCACGCTCCGGGGTGCGGACGATGCGCTGCAGCTCGCGCTTGGGGCGCGAGGTCCGGCAAGCCACGCACATCCGGGCCGGCGTCCGGCGCGGCGTGCTGGCCGACCTCGCCGCCGGTCGCGCGGCCGGGGCTACGACGCCACCTCCTCGGCGGCGGGAGCGTCGGCGTCGGCCTCGGCGGTCTTCTTGGTCGCCCGCTTTGGCTTGGCGGCGGTTTCGGATGCGGTTGCAGCGGCCTTCGCCTTGGAGGCCGCGGCCTTGGGCTTCGCAGCCGCAGTCTTGGCCGTAGTCGTTGTTTTGGAAGCTGCCGTGGTCTTGGTAGCGGCGACCTTGGGCTTCGCGGCAGCCTTCTTGGGCTTGGCCTCGATCGTGGCTACGGCTGCCGCTGCGTCGCCCTCGCCCTCGCCATCTGCGACGGCGGTCTTCGCCTTCGTCGCGCGCTTCGGCTTGGCCGCAGCTGCGGCATCCTCGGCGGGCGCCTCGGTTTCGACGCCGTCAGTGGCAACCGGCTCGGTCACGGCGGGTGCGTCGGCGGCGGCCTTGGCTTCGGCCACGGACACGTCGCTCCGGATGTCGATCCGCCAACCGGTCAGTCGCGCGGCCAGCCGGGCGTTCTGCCCCTCGCGGCCGATCGCCAGCGAGAGCATCCGCTCGGGCACGGTCACGGACGCGATGCGGTGCTCCTCGTCGATGTCCACCGAGAGGACCTGTGCCGGGCTCAGCGCGTTGGCGACGAACACGCCGGCGTCGTCGCTCCACGGGATGACGTCGATCTTCTCGCCGGCGAGCTCCGCGACCACGGCCTGGACGCGCGCGCCACGCTGTCCGACGGTCGCCCCCACGGGATCGAGGCCATCCTGGCGCGACGACACGGCGACCTTCGAGCGGCTGCCCGCCTCACGGGCGATGGCCTTGATCTCGACCGTGCCGCTGTGGATCTCGGGGACCTCGAGCTCGAACAGGCGGCGGAGGAAGCCCTTGTGCGTGCGGCTCACGAAGATCTGTGGCCCGCGCACGGACCGGCGCACCTCGAGCACGAACGCCTTGACGTTCTGCCCGATTCGATAGTGCTCCAGGGCGCTCTGCTCGGTCGTGGCGAGGATGGCCTCGACCATCTTGCCGACGTCGAGGATGATCGCCCGTGGCTCGACTCGATTCACCGTGCCCGTGATGAGCTCGCCCTCGCGACTGGCGAACTGGTCGAAGACCTGGTCGCGCTCGACCTCGCGGATGCGCTGGAGGACGATCTGCTTGGCGGTCTGCGCGCCGATCCTGCCGAAGACGTCGCCGTCGAGCTGCTCGGTCTCGACCATGTCGCCCACCTTGGCCTCGGCCAGGTGCTTGCGCGCCTCGTCGACCGTGATCTCGGTCATCTCGTCCTCGATCTCGTCGACGACGCGGCGGGCGCGATAGACGCGGATGCGACCGGATTCGGCGTCGATCTGGACGTGGATGTCCTCGTCGCCGGCGACGCGGCGATATGCCGACTGGATGCCGTCTTCGACGGCCCCGATCAGCTGTTCACGGGAGACCTGCTTCTCCGCGTTGAGCTGGAGGAGGGCGCCCACGAAGTCTCGACTCACGATCGCCTCCTCTTCTGCGCAGAATGCCAAATCACGGCCGGTCCGAAAAAAAGACGCGGGGGTCACCCACGTCACGGAGCGGCCGTTCAGTTGCGCGGAGTATACACCCGGACGCGTGGACGGCTCAAACAGCCGCCGCTCGGGAACCGATCAGCCGACGGGCGTGACCGATGTGGCGTCCTTGTCGGTCGCGGCCGGCGTGGCCGTCACGCCGGGGCCCGGATAGCGCCGCGCGACGTAGTCCTCGAGGATGTCGATGAACTCGGCGACGAGACCGTCGCCACGCAGCGTCCGGTCGAGCTTGCCGTCGATGAAGACGGGCGCCACCGGCTCCTCGAACGTGCCGGGCAGGCTGATCCCGATGTCGGCGTGCTTGGACTCGCCCGGGCCGTTCACGACGCAGCCCATGACCGCGACTCGCAGCTCTTCGGCGCCGGGATGGGTCTCCTTCCACTCCGGCATGCGCTCCTTCAGGTAGCCCTGGATCTGCTGGGCCATCTCCTGGAAGAACGTGCTCGTCGTGCGGCCACAGCCCGGGCAGGCGCTGACCTGGGGCAGGAACGAGCGGAGACCCATCGATTGGAGCACCTGCTGCGCGACCTCGACCTCGCGCTCACGAGGTGCACCCGGCTCGGGGGTCAGGGACACCCGGATCGTGTCCCCGATACCCTCGTTGAGCAGGATCGCGAGCCCGGCCGTCGATGCGATGATGCCCTTGTCGCCCATCCCGGCTTCGGTCAGGCCCAGGTGGAGCGGGTAATCGCAGCGGGCGGCGAGCTGCCGGTAGACGTCGACGAGGTCGCGCACCCCGGACACCTTGGCGCTGATGATGATCCGGTCATGGCCCAGACCGGTCTCCTCCGCCAGCTCGGCTGAACGCAGGGCGGACTGGAGCATCGCCTCGATCATCACGTCGCGCGAATCGAGCGGCTCGGGCAGCCGGGCGTTGGCGTCCATCAGCTCGGTGAGGATGGCCTGGTCGAGCGAGCCCCAGTTGACGCCGATCCTGACCGACCTGTCGTTCTCGATCGCCACCCGGACGATCGTCGCGAAATGCTCGTCGTGGCGCTTGGCGCCCACGTTGCCCGGGTTGATGCGGTACTTCGCCAGCAGCCCGGCCATCTCCGGGTACTCCACCAGCAGCTTGTGCCCGTTGTAGTGGAAGTCGCCGATGATCGGCACGTCCACGCCCAGGCCGCGCACCTTGCGGACCATTTCCGGAACGGCGGCCGCTGCTTCCTCGGTGTTGACGGTGACCCGGACGAGCTGCGAGCCGGCGTGGGCGAGTCGCGCCACCTGGATAGCGGTCCCGTCCGCGTCGGCCGTGTCGGTGTTCGTCATCGACTGGACGACGATCGGGTGGGCGCTGCCCACGAGCACGCCACCCACGTCGACACTGACCGTGGGCCTGCGTCGTGGCCGGAGGGCGTCCTGGGAGCTCATGGCGCGCCGAGCGTTCCCCCGGTGAGGCTGCGGATGATGTCGTAGCCGGTCACCCACAGGATGAACGCGAACAGGAACACCATCCCGACGACGTAGGTCAGCTGCTCCGCGCGGAGGCTGATGCGCCGGCCGAAGAGCCGCTTGAGCGTGATCATCAGCATCCGGCCGCCGTCGAGCGGCGGGAACGGCAGGATGTTGACCAGCGCCAGGTTGGCCGACAGGATCCCGGCGACGTACAGGGTCAGGATCGGACCCGCGTTCCAGAAGACGTCACCGATCTGGGTCGCGATGCCGACCGGTCCAGCGACCGGTGGCGGCGCCGTCGGATCGGCCGCCACGGAGCTCACGAGCGTCCCCAGGCCGCCCAGGATGAGCCCCAGGGCCCCGACCGTCTGTTCGGCCCCGATCGCGATCGCGTCGGGTAAGGGATTCGAGGTCGAGGCACCATCGAAGTAGGCCTCCCACGGCTTCTCTTCCTGCGAGATCCCGAGAGCGCCCTGGCCCGCGTCGATGGCGGCCTGGTCGCGCAGGGTGACCGTGACGTCGCGCCTCGCACCGTCGGCGTTGTCGACGGTCAGGACGACGGTCTCTCCGGGCCGCGAACGCAGGCCATCGAGGACGGTGAGACCCGCGATGAACTGGTAGCGCTCCCCGTCGACGGCCACGATCGCGTCACCCGGCTGGAGACCCGCGGCCTGCGCCGGAGAACCGGGGACGACCTCGTGGAAGCGGATGCCCATGAGCGGGGACGCGAGCCACGCGATGCCGGTGAAGATCACGAACGCGAGCAAAACGTTCATGGCGACGCCCGCCGCGAGGATGACCATCTTCGTGATCCAGCGCTGCGCCGCGAAGGAACGGGGGTCGTCCGCATCGTTGCCGTCCTCGCCGGCGAGCTTCACGAAGCCACCGATGGGCAGCCAGTTCAGCGTGTAGAGCGTCTCGCCCTTCGCGCGGAGCACCTTGGCCCGCGGTGGGAAGCCAACCCCGAATTCGAGCACGCGGACGTTCGCCAGGCGTGCGGTCACGAAATGGCCGAGCTCATGGATGACGACCAGGATCCCCAGGATCGCCAGGAACAGGACGACCGTGATGATCGATTGGAAGAACCCGGTCATGGAGCGCTCCCGATCGGTCCGGTGGCGAAGGCCGCACGTACCTCCGCATCGAGGGCGATGAGGGTCTCGACGTCCGGCTCGTCCTCGCCAGCGCCGAACCGCTCGACGGCGGCCTCCAGCAGACGCGGGATCCCGTTGAAGTCGAGCGAGCCCTCGAGGAACCGGTTGACGGCCACGTCGTCGGCGGCGATCAACGCGGCCGAGGCGCGCGGGCCGGCGGTCCCGGCCTCGCGGGCGATGCGCAACGCCGGGAACCGCGCCGTGTCCGGCGCGCGGAAGTCCAGCCGTCGCGGTCGCGATCAGGTCGGGCGGGGTTGCCGGTGACGGCCGGCGGTCAGGGTAGGTCATGGCGTATTGGATCGGGAGTCGCATATCCGGGGTGCCCAATTGGGCCTTCAGGGAGCCGTCGACGAACCGGACGGCGGAGTGGACGACGCTCTGCGGGTGGATGACCACCTCGATCGCGTCGTAGTCCACATCGTACAGCCAGTGCGCTTCGATGACCTCCAGGCCCTTGTTGGCGAGGGTCGCGGAATCGATCGTGATCTTGGCTCCCATGGTCCACGTCGGGTGCTTGAGGGCGCGTTCCGGGGTCGCGGCGGCGAGCTCGTCCGGGGTGGCGTCCAGGAACGGCCCACCGGACCCGGTGAGCACGAGCGCTGCGACCGTCGACATGGATTCGCCGACGAGGCACTGCCAGATCGCCGAATGCTCCGAGTCGATCGGGCGGAGCCAGGCGAGGGGATTGGCGAACGGGTCCAGAGGGTCGGCTTCGCTCGAGCGAGCCGCCAGGCGGCGAGCGATCGGCATGACGATATGGCCGCCGGCGACCAGGGTCTCCTTGTTGGCCGTCGCCACGACCTTGCCGGCACGAAGCGCGGCGAGGACCGGTCGGAGGCTGACGACACCACCGGTCGCGACGACCACGAGATCGACGTCGTCACGCGTGGCGAGCTCGAGAAGCGCCTCGTCGCCCGCGGCCCGATCCGTGCCGCCAGGGAGGTCCAGACCGGCGAAGGCGTCGGATTCCGCCAGCGCAACGACCGCCGGTCGCAGCTGCCGTGCCTGTTCCGCCAGCGTCGACCCATCACGGCCGGCCGCCAGCCCGACGACGCGGAAGAGCTCCGGGTGCGCGGCGATGACCTCGATCGCCTGGGTGCCGATCGAGCCGGTGGAGCCGAGGAGCGCGACGCCGCGCCGCTCAGGTGATGAAGGCGAGGACATACAGCGTCGCGATCGGGGCGGCGAAGAGGAACGAGTCCACGCGGTCCAGCATCCCACCGTGACCGGGAATCAGCGTGCCCGAATCCTTGGCGTTGGCGGCGCGCTTGAGCATCGATTCTGCGAGGTCACCGGCCTGCGCGGAGAGGGCGACCAGCGGCCCGAGCACCAACGCGTGCAGCGGAGGCTGTCCAAGCCCCCACAGGAGCGCCCCGACCACGACGGTCGACGCGACGACGCCACCGATCAGACCGGCATACGTCTTCGACGGGGAGATATGGGTGAGGAACCTCTCGCGCCCGAACTGGCTGCCGACCAGGAACGCGCCCGTGTCATAGGCCCACACCGCAAGGAGCAGCAACAGGATCCAGCCACGTTCCGCGCCCAGCGCCGCCAGCGGCGCGCCATCCGGGACGGCAGGTGCGGCATGGCCGAGACGGACGACGAACGAGAGCAGACCGACAAGGAGCGCCCCGAAGACGGTGGCCATCCAGGTGATCAGTCCATCGCGCGGGTTCGGCCGGGCGAATGCGGCAACGGCCACGAGCACGATCCCCACGGCCATCAGCAGCAGGCCGCTCCCCTCGAGCACGCCCGGGAAGGCCGCGTCCGCGACGACGGTGAGGGCCAGCACCGACCCAAGCAACGGGAGGGTCGGCAAGCCCGCATCCGTGAGGAGCTTGAATGCCTCCCGGGCGGCGAAGATCGTCACGACTGCCACGGCCGCCGCCAGGACGATCCCGCCGATGGCCAGTACCAGGAGCAGGACCGGGACGAGGATCACCGCGCCGATGGCTCGGTCGCGCACCCCTGCCCCGCCTACCGTCCGAACCGGCGCTGGCGCCGGGCGAACTCGAGGAGGGCTTCGTCGAAAGCCGCCGGGCCGAAGTCCGGCCAGAGCGCCTCACAGAAGTAGAACTCGGCGTAGGCCGACTGCCAGATAAGGAAGTTGGAGAGGCGTTGCTCCCCGCCCGTCCGGATCAGGAGGTCCGGATCGGGCAGACCGGCCGTGTACAGGGCTCGCGTGATCGCGGCTTCGTCGATCGACTCGGGCGCGGCGCCCGTTGCCACCAGCTTGCGGACCGCATCGACGAGCTCGGTCCGGCCCGCGTAGTTGAACGCGATGTTGAGAAGGAGCCGCTGACCATCCGAGGTCGCGTCGAGTGCCTCGTCGATGGAACCGCGCGTCTCATCGGGGAGCTCGTCGAGCCGGCCGAGCAGGCGCACGCGCACGCCCTGGCTACGAAGCTCGTCGGTCTCGCTCCGGATGGCCCCTTCGAGCAGGCTGAACAGGCCGTGGACCTCGTCGTCCGAACGCGCCCAGTTCTCGCGGCTGAAGGCATACAGCGTCAGCACCGGGACACCGCGCCGGACGGCGTGGCGGAGGATCTCGCGGATGGCTTCCACGCCGGCCGCATGTCCGTCGAGCTCCGGCAGGCCCTGCTGTCGAGCCCAGCGGCGGTTGCCATCCATGATGATCGCGACGTGACGCGGCACCTCGTCGGGTGGCAGGAATGCGGTATCGGCCGCGAGGTCATCGGGCGCGGGCGGCGTCGCGATCGCGGGCGTGGGGGCCAGCGGCGCCGCCGCCGGCTCGTGAGCGGACGGAGGCGCGTCGGTCGGCCGGGCCAGCGGTACGCGGACCACTAGACCTCGAGGACCTCCTGTTCCTTCGCGCCGCCGCGTCGATCGACTTCGGCGATGTGGCGGTCGGTGGTCTTCTGGAGCACGTCGATCTGGCGATGCCCCTCGTCGGCTCCGACGGTGCCGTCGCGCTCTTCCTTCTTGAGGTGGTCGTTGGCGTCGCGCCGGATGTTGCGGATCTCGACGCGGGCCTCTTCCATGCGCTTGTGGACGATCTTGACCAGGTCCTTGCGACGTTCCTCGGTCAGGGGCGGGATGTTGAGCCGCACGACCGTGCCATCGACGTTGGGCGTGATGCCGATGTCGGACTTCGTGATCGCCTTTTCGATCGCGCCGAGGACCCCGCGGTCCCACGGCTGGATGACGATCTGGTGCGGCTCCGGGACGCTGATCCCGGCCAGCTGGTTGAGCGGGGTCTGGGTGCCGTAGTAGTCGACCGTGATGCGTTCGACGAGCGCGGTCGAGGCGCGCCCCGTCCGGACGCCCTGGAAGTCACGCTCCATCGCCTCGACGGCGCGTGCCATCTTCTGGTCCGCTTCTGCGAGGATCTCGGTGCTCATGCGACCGCACCTCCGCTCGAGATGAGGGTCCCGACCGGCTCTCCGGCCGCGACCTTCGTGATGTTGTCAGGTGAATTGAGGTCGAAGACGACGATGGGCAGGTCGTTCTCCATGCACAGGCTGACGGCCGCGGCGTCCATGACCTTGAGCTGGTCACGAAGCAGGTCGGCGTAGCCGAGCTGAGCGTACCGCCGCGCATCGGGATGCGTCACCGGATCATGATCGTAGACACCATCCACCTTGGTCGCCTTGAGCAGGACCTCGGCGTTGATCTCGACCGCGCGTAGGGCTGCGGCCGTGTCCGTCGTGAAGTACGGGTTGCCGGTGCCGGCCACGAAGATCGCGACCCGGCCCTTCTCGAGGTGACGGATGGCACGACGGCGGATGTAGGGCTCTGCGACCTCGTTCATCGCGATCGCCGACATGACGCGCGTCGTGATGCCGGCCTTTTCGAGCGCGTCCTGCAGCGCGAGGCCATTCATGACCGTCGCCAGCATCCCGATGTAGTCACCGGTCGCACGGTCCATGCCCGATGCCGCTGCCGCCATGCCGCGGAAGATGTTTCCGCCGCCCACGACGATCCCGACCTGGACGCCCAGACGGTGGACCTCGGCGACCTGCTTGGCGATGAACATGCAGTACGCGGGGTCCACGCCATACGAACGGTCGCCCAGCAGCGCCTCGCCGGACAGCTTGAGCAGGATGCGGCGGTAGCGAACGGCCGGATCCGGTGCTGCCGTAGTGGTCGCGGCCTGGGTCACAGCTCCTCCCCGAGCGCATAGCGGACGAACCGACGGACACGGATGTGCTCGCCGATCGTGGCGATCTTCTCCGTGATCAGCTCGCCGACGGTGCGCTCCTCATCGCGAAAGGGCTGATCGACGAGGCAGACCTGCGAGTACCACTTCTTGAGCTGGCCCTCGACGATCTGTGCGCGGATGTTCTCGGGCTTCTTCTGGACTGACTCGTCCTTGAGGAGCTCGGCCTTCTTCGCCTCGAGGGCGTCCGGCGGTATGCCCGCCTCGTCGACATAGAGCGGGGCGAGCCCGGCGACCTGGACCGCGAGGTCCCGAACGAGCTTCTGGAACTCTTCGGTCCGCGCCACGAAGTCCGTCTCGCAGTTGACCTCGATCAGGACGCCGACACGGCCACCCGTGTGGATGTAGCTGGAGACGAGGCCCTCGCGGGCGTCACGCCCCGACTTCTTGGCCGCGGCCGCGAGGCCTCGTTCGCGCAGCAGCGCGATGGCCTTGTCGATGTCGCCGTCGGCGTCGGTCAAGGCCTTCTTGCAGTCCATGAAGCCCGCGCCGGTGCGCTCTCGAAGTTCCTTGACCAGCGCTGCGGAGATGTCCGCCATGTGCGTGTCCGCTCCTGTTCGTGGTGTCGGGCGGGCGCGTCGGGCGTCCGCGCGTGTTGCTGGATGGGTGCCTGATCGGGTAGCCGGCTCGTGGTGGCTCGAGGCCTTCGAACCGGCTGCCATCGGGTCAGGCCGGGGTGTCGCCTTCGGCCTTTTCGGCCGCCTCGCGCGCAAGCTCGGCGGCGATCTCCTCGGGCGTGGCTTCGGACGGCGCTTCCGCGACGGCCGCCTCGGCCCGCGCAACGCGGTCGCCGGGCAGGAGGTCGTCATCGTCCGCGTCGGGCTCGAACGTGAGGGCGGCTCCACCGGCCAGCGCCGCGACGAGCTCATCGGACGCGCCGGGCGCCTCCTCCTCGGTCTCAGGCATCGGCATGGCTTCGCTCACGTCCGGTTCGGACGCGGCGCGAGCCGAGCGCTGCTGGGCGCCTTCGATGGCCGCCTCCGCGACGAGCGTACAGAGGAGCCTGATCGCCCGGATGGCGTCGTCATTGGCCGGGATGATGTAATCGAGCTCGTCGGGATCGACGTTGGTGTCGCCGGTGCCGACGACCGGGATCTCGAGCTTGTTCGCCTCCGTCACCGCGATCCGCTCGCGATGCGGGTCGACGATGAAGACGGCACCGGGCAATCGCTTCATCTTGCGCATGCCGCCGACCGTGCCCTGGAGCTTGGTCATCTCCTCGGTCAGCTTGGCGGCTTCCTTCTTGGTCATCCGCTCGAAGTCGCCGGCCTGCTGGCGCGCCTCGAGCTGCTCGAGGAGGCCGATGCGCTTCTTGATCGTCGAGAAGTTCGTGAGCATGCCGCCGAGCCAGCGCTTCTGCACGTAGGGCATGTTGGCCCGCGTCGCCTCGGCGACGATCGGCTCCTGGGCCTGCTTCTTGGTCCCGACGAACAGGACCTGGTCGCCACGGGCGACCGTCTCGCGGACGGCCTCGAGGGCGACGTCCAGCCGCTGGACGGTCTGGGCGAGATCGATGATGTGGATCCCGTTGCGCTCGGCGAAGATGAACGGGCGCATCTTGGGGTTCCAGCGGCGGGTCTGGTGGCCGAAGTGGACTCCGGCTTCCAGCAGCTGCCGCATCGAGACGGACGGCACGGTGTGAGACCTCCTGTTCGGTTCGTTCCTCCGCGAGCCCCTGGTGTCGACGGGGACCGGCCTCGTGAGGCCGGCACCACCCCGGTCGGGACGGCTCGCGTGTGAGCTCCGCTGGCGCTCGTGCCCGCGGGCGGTTCTGTTGGGCGTGGCTCGGGGATCCGGGCCGCGGCGGAGTGTAGCACAGGGTGGTGTTCGGACCGGGGGCGGGCGGGTCTCGAGCGCGGGCGGGGCGGGGCGAGTCCCGCGCACGGGCGTTTCCCCAGATATCGCCGTGGGCGATGGTAGGTGCGGCTGCCAGGCTCGGAGTCACTGACGAGGGGCTGGGAACCTCGAATCTGGCTCCGGATATCGCTGCTGGCGATACCTGGGCCCGAAACAGCGGATTCCGGGATCAGAACCGCCTGGGATCATGTTTACGATCGCCGGTGGCGATACCCGGGCATTCCCGCGCTTCGACTGCCTCAGAACGCCGCCCGATGGTGGCGGATCCGCGGCTCCCCTCCCCGGTCGCCCGGTTCGATCACGACGAGGTCGAAGCGGAGGGGCAGGTGCGGGATCGCGCTCCCGTCGGGCAACGAGCCCCGATCGAGCAGGCCGTACGCCGCCTGCCGGACGCGGCCGCGCTTGCGGTGGTCGACGGTTTCCTCCGCCAGGCCGAACCTTCGCGAGCGCCGCCACCTGACCTCGACGATCACGAGGGCGGCGGGCGGACCCGGGTCGACCGCCACGAGATCGAGTTCGTGACGGCCGACATGGACGTTCCGGGCCAGGATGGCCCAACCTGTTTCGACGAGCCGGGTCAGGACCAGCGTCTCGGCGGCGTCACCCGCCAGCTGGGCCGTGGTTCGGATCGATACGGGTCGGTCATCCATGGTCGCAGCGTCGCAAACAGCGCTCACCGTGGACGTATCCGGGCATGCACCGGGGCTCTCCGACGGCTCAACGGGCCGCGCGAGCGGCCGAAGCCGGGTCAGGCCGGTGCGGACTCCAGTGAAGCGAGGTCCGTCAGGTCGAACGCTGCATCGTCGGCCATCACCGGTACGAGCTCGCGCTCGAGCAGATCGTGGGTCATCCGGCGACGCGGACGGGTCGCCCAGGAGATCGAGGTCCAGCTGGTCGCCCGCCAGCGTCCGCTGGAGTGCGAGGAAGGAACGCCGGTGGAACGGCGTCAGTCCCATGGCCCGGATCGCGTCACGGTGGTCACGCGTGGCGTATCCCTGGTTGTGCTCCCAGCCGTAGCCGGGGTACCGCGCCGCGAGCTTGATCATCATGCGGTCGCGGACGACCTTGGCGACCACCGATGCACAGGCGATCGAGTAGACCTTCGCGTCTCCATCGACCACGTTGCTGTACGGACCGACCTGGGCCTCGAAGCCGACGATCCGATTGCCGTCGACGATGACGTGCTCGTGACCGCCCAGTCGCGCGATGGCCCGACGCATCGCCAGATGGGTCGCGTGGTAGATGTTGAGCTGGTCGATCTCGCGGACGCTCGCCGCTCCGACACCGACCGCGATGGCACGCCGGCGGATGATCGGCGCGAGGCGGTCCCGCTGGGCCATCGACAGGGTCTTCGAGTCGCGCACCCCGGGGATCCGGTGGCAGCCGGGCTGCATGATGACGGCCGCCGCAACCACGGCACCACAGGTCGGCGCCACGCCGACCTCGTCGACGCCGGCCACCCGGGTCAACCCTTCGTTCCAGAGGCGGCGCTCGTAGCGGAGGGTCGGGACGATGACGGTCATCGGGCGCAAGGGTACCCCGCTTCGAGGTTCGCCCGCCGCCGACGACCCGAAGTCCCCGGAATCGGAAGACCCCACCGGTCGGGTGGGGTCGTCGGGACTGCGTTGGCCGGGCGTTCAGCTGCGGCGCTCGCGCAGGGTGGCCGCCTTGCCGACGCGCTTGCGCAGGAAGTACAGCTGGGCTCGGCGGACCTGGCCGTGACGCAGCACTTCGATCTTCTCGATGCGTGGACTGTTGATCTTGAACGTACGCTCGACCCCGACGCCTGAGGCGATGCGCCGGACCGTGATCGATCGCGTGATCCCGCCGCCACGCAGCCGCATGATGGTTCCCTCGAACACCTGGATGCGCTCGCGGTTGCCCTCGACGACCTTGGCCGAGACCTTCACGGTGTCACCCGTGGCGAGTTCCGGCAGGTCGGTTCGGAGCTGGTCCTGGACGATCTCGTCGAGCACGTTCACGCGGCGGTTCCTTGGATGGTTGACAGCCGAAGCTGCGGGCTGGGCAAATGAAACGGCCGCGAGACTGGCGACCGGTGCGGGAGTATAGCATGGGCTCACGGACCAGCCGACCGGGGCCGCGTGATGAACCGTGGATCCCGAACCTTGGGGAGGATCACCCGGAGCGACGGCCGAGGGCCAGGCTGACGGCGTCACTGGCATCCATCGACTGGGCGATGCGGCGTACCCGATCGAATTCGTCCGACCCCATGGCCTTGGGCAGCTCCGCAAGCATGCGTTCGTAATGCGGGCGCTCGTCCGGAGGCCAGGCCATGTGCTGGGCTTCCATGATCGCCTCGGCCGCGCCGACGAGCGTGGCGGCATGCTCGAATCGGCCGCGTTCCATGGCGATGGCGGCCAGCCCGGCGATCGCGAATGGTCGGATGAACTGGTCGCCGATACGTTCGGAGATCTGCAGCGCCTCGCGTTCGAGGGTCTCCGCCGTGTCGAGGTTCCCCAGCTGGCGCTCGACCATGCTGAGGTTGGCGGCTTCCGACGCGATGAGGAACTCGTTGTCCCCTTCCCGAAGGACCGCAAGCCGCTGAGTCATCCAGTCACGGGCCTCGCTCAGGTCACCGGCGATCTGGGCGCCGACCCCGAGGAGGTGCAGCGCGTTCGAGCGTCCGGCTTCGTCAGCGGCCGCTTCGCTGACCGCCAGCGCCTCGGCGGCGAGCCGGCGGCCTTCAGCCACGTCAGTGCGCAGCGCGACGCGGGCGAGACCACCCAGCGCCCCCGAGATGAGCGGCGCATCGTCCAGCCGGCGGGCGATCTCCAGGGCCTGGTTGAAGAGCTCGGCCGCTCGCCCGTCGTCGCCCATCCAGAAGGGCATGAACCCGGCGTTGAGGGTCGCCTTTCCACGAAGCCGGTCATCGCCCCCTGGCGACGCCAGGGCTCGATCGAACCAGACGGCACCCTCGTCGAACCGCTGCTTGGTGATCCAGAACCGATAGAGCGCGTTGGTCATGCGAAGGGCCTCGTCCGTGCGCCCCGCATCGACGAACCCGCTGATCGCCTCCTGCAGCTCGCTCGAGCGCTGCTCGAGCTGGTCCAGCGCGTCCTTGGCATCTGGGCCGGTGGCGCCGGCGCTCAACCGTTCCACGAGTTCGAGCAACGATGCCGCCGCGGTCGGATCCATCGTCAGCTGCGATCTTCGGGTGGCAGCAGATCGGGGCGACGCTGGCGCGTCCGGCTGCCCGCCTGATCTGCGCGCCAGCGGGCGACGGCGCCATGGTCACCGGAGGTGAGGATCTCGGGCACGTCCATGCCGCGGAACGAGGGCGGCCGTGTGTACTGCGGGTATTCCAGCAGCCCGGCGCTGAACGACTCCTCGGCGGTCGACAGGTCGTCGATGGCGCCGGGCAGCAGCCGGATCACGGCATCGATCACGACCAGCGCCGGCAGCTCCCCACCCGTGACGACGTAGTCGCCGATCGACAGCTCGAGGTCGACGAACGAACGGATGCGCTCGTCGACGCCCTCGTAGCGCGGGCACACGAAGACCAGGTGCTGCCGGAGGGCCAGGTCGGCCGCCCGGTCGTGGCGGAACACCTCGCCGACCGGGTCGAGCAGGATCACCGTCGACTCGGGGCGCCGAACCGATTCGATCGCGGCGACCACGGGCTCCACGCGCATCACCATCCCGGCCCCACCGCCGTACGGCGTGTCGTCCACCGACTTGTGGCGGCCAAGCCCGAAGTCGCGCAGATCGTGGATGCGGATCCTCGCGAGCCCCTGCTCCTGGATGCGCCCGGGGATGCTCTGCGACAGTGGCCCCTCGATCATGGCCGGGAAGAGCGTCAGGACGTCGATCTCGAGGTTCATGCCGCCGGCTCCGGCCGATCGGCGGCCTCGGGCTCGCTCTCGGGATCGGCGGCGGTGCCGCCTTCCGGCGATCCCCCGCTTGCGGTCTCACCCGCGGCGGAGCGGCGCTTGCGCGAGGTCCGCCGCGGGGCCCGCGGCCGATCGGGATCGGCGCGACGTTCCTTCGGCAGCCGCAGGTCGAGCGCCTCCGCGTCAACGACGATCTCCCCCCGCCGCGGCGCGAAGATCCGGATGAAGGCCCGGACCGCCGGCACGTCGAACGTCCCGTACGCCCCACCACCGACGATATAGACCTCGTTCTCCGCCACGCGATAGATGTCCTTGACGACGCCGAGCTCCGCGCCATCGATGCCGCGCACGGCGACGCCCAGGACCTCGTGCCAGTAGACCTCGCCGCGGGCCAGGTCAGCCTCGGGCCGGACGTTCGTTTCGAGGTACGCACCGCGCAGCGTGTCGGCGGCGTCGCGCGAGCCGATCTCGGCGAACCGGACGCGCCAGCCGGGACCATCGGCCACGGCCTCGGCCGAGGCGATCGTCAGCGCCTCCTCGGATCCCTCCCGGAACAACACGGCCCCGGGCACGAAACGTGCCTCCGGTCGATCGGTGAGGACCTCGACGCGGACGGCGCCGCGAAGGCCATGGACGCCTCGGACGAGCGCGACCGCGAGCCGTTCGGTAGCGATGGCGGGAGCCTCGCTCAGACGATCTCGAGCTGGACCGGCTCGCCGTCGCGCGCCGCGGTCACCTTGAGCAGCGTCCGCAGCGCCTTCGCGACGCTGCCGTTGCGTCCGATCACCTTGCCCATGTCGTCCTCCGCGACATGGAGCTCGATGACCGTCGCGCCGTCCTCCTCGACGACCTCGACCTTGACTGCATCGGGATCGTCGACCAGCGACTTCGCGACGTACTCGATCAGTTCCTTGGCTGCCATGTGGATACTCCTACTTGCCGCTGGGCAGGATGCCGGCCTGCTTGAACAGGCGCACGACGGTGTCGGACGGCTGGGCGCCCTTCGCCAGCCATGCCTTGGCCTTCTCGGCGTCGACGTTGAACTCGATCGGCTCGGTTCGTGGGTTGTAATGACCGAGCGTCTCGATCGCCCGGCTGTCACGGGCGCTGCGGCCGTCGGCGACGACGACTCGATAGCTGGGCTGCTTCTTCGCGCCGACGCGCGTCAGCCGGATACGAACTGCCATGGATGCTGTGATGCCTCCTCTTGGGCTGGTGGCTCTGGTTGGCGGGGATTACTTGACGGTGATGATCGCGTGCTGCTCGTCGAGGCCGCCTTCGGTGACGCCGGTCGCGACGAAGGCATCGAATGGGGTGAGGAACGGCTTCACGGACTCCTCGTACTCCGCGCGCTCCTCGGCCGTCGCCTCCGACAGGAGACCTTCGAAGAGGCCCCGAACCGCAGTGACATCGACGAAGCTCACGCCGGTATGCGCAGAGCCGACGCGACCGACGAGGCTGACGAACCGGGCATCGTCGGCGAGGGACTGGCCCGCGCCGGCGTCGAGCACGTGCTTGACGAAGGAGGGACCGCTGCCGAGGACGACGACGCCGTCGGTCGCGGCGTACGAGATCTCGATGTTCCCTTCCGGTAGTGCGGACGTGGCGTCATCAGGCACGGGCACGCCACCCATGCCGGCTGCCAGGCCCGCCAGGTCTTCGGCGCTTCCGAGGTCGATGATCGTGATGACGGTGCCCGCGTACTGCTCGTCGCGGACCGTGATGCCTGCCTGGCCGCCAGCCAGCGTCGCGAAGGTGCGCAGGGTGGTTAGCAGCTGTGCGCCCGCGGCGGCGTCCGCCGGGATCGAGACGATCCCGCCTTCGACCGAGTCGCCGTCGCGCGCGATGACGAGCCCGGTGTCGCCCATCCAGCCGATGCTTGATTCCAGGCCGCCGAGCAGGCTCGCGGTCTGGTCGATGCCCTTGAACACCTCGGCGAGGGCCGGGTCGTTCCGGTACAGCGCAAGCGACTCGGTGAGCGTCGCGCCGTAGTCATTACCGGCTGCGAGCACGAGGGTGGAGGGCGGGGCATACGCCGCCACGCCGTTCGTGTGATTCTCGCCCGGGCCCGGTGCTGCCTCGACGTGCGGCATCGCGCCGTCCATGACGAGGGCGTCGCCCTCGACCCGGAGGCGGAAAGACGCCCATTCCGGAACGAGCGCCGTGAGAGCGCCGCTGATCGGGGGCGTTGACGCCATCGATTCGGTCATCTCGAGGGCGGCGTCCATGATCGTCCGCAGGTCGACGAAGACGAACCCGACATCGTCGCCGCTCATCGAGGCCCTCGCCGCCGCGAAGTCCTCGCCCTTCGAGAGCGCACTGGATCCGGCGGTGTCGATCGCAGACTTGACCGAGACGATGTCGCCGGCGACCGCGACCTTGCCGCCGACGAGCGCGAAGGCCGCCCGACTGCTGGCCTCTTCGGGATTCGTGAACGTCAGGAGCTCGACACCCCCGTAGGACTCCGGCACGCTCGTCACGCCCATCTGCGTGAGCGCGTTCGTGAACCACGTGCGAGCAAGCGGCTCGTCCTTGATCGACAACAGCACGACGGCCCGCGGCGTATCGGTCGCCGCATTGGCGGCATCACCGCCGGCAGGCAGCGGTCCCATCGAGAAAGCGAGCTCGCCGTCGAACCACGGCTTGATGTCGCGGCTGTAGGTCTGCTTGCCCTCGGTGGACTCGGAGAGCAGCCGATCGAGCACCTCGTCGAGCTTGGTGTCGAGCGCGGCCTGATCTGCAAAGCCCGGGAATTTGGAAAGGAACTCGCCGACTTCCTGGCGCTGGTCACCGGGCAGGTCCAGGCGCACCTCTCCGTAGGCGATGCTGTCGGCCGGGGCGTACCCGGCGACCGTGGACGTGGGTGAGGAGCCGGTCAGGGACAGTGTCGCGATCGCGGTGACGCCGACGATCAGCGCCACGATCCCTGCAGCCGCCAGCCATCGGACGCGACTGCGGCGCGGTCGGGCGCTCGCCGGGCTGCTCGGGGCCGCCAGCGGCGTCGTCGCGATCGGCGTTGCCGGTACCTCGGTCGAGGTCGTTTCGGTCGTCGGGTCGTAGGCGGGTCGTTCGTTGTCGGTCATCGCGTGGTCTCCCCGGCGCCTAGCGCCGATTCCCCATGAGGCCGCCCAGCGCGCCGCGCTTGCCACCCCCGGAAAGCTGCTTCATGAGCTTCTGCATCTCGCTGAACTGCTTGACGAGCTTGTTGACTTCTGGAAGCGCCGTCCCCGCTCCGGCCGCGATGCGGCGTCGGCGGGAGGCGTTGAGGACGGTCGGGTCGCGGCGCTCGGCCGGGGTCATGGCCCGGATGATCGCCTCGGTCCGCTTGAGGTCGCCGCGGTCCACCGCGGCCTGGGCTTCACCGGCCATGTTGCCCATGCCCGGGATCATGCCCATGATCTGGCCGATCGGCCCCATCTTCTGGACCGCCTGGAGCTGCTCGAGCATGTCCTCGAGCGTGAAGCTGGCCTTGCGGAGCTTCTCCTCCATCTTCTCGGCCTGGTTGACGTCGAAGCTTTCCTGGGCGCGCTCGACCAGGGTCAGGATGTCGCCCATCCCGAGGATCCGCCCGGCGAGCCGGTCCGGATGGAAGACTTCGAGCGCGTCGGTCTTCTCGCCGGTACCCAGGAACTTGACCGGGATCCCGGTGACGGCGGAGATGCTGAGGGCGGCGCCACCGCGTGCATCGCCATCGATCTTGGTCAGGATGAGGCCGGTGACGGGCACCGCGGCAACGAACGCTTGAGCCACGCCGACGGCCTCCTGGCCGGTCATGGCGTCGACGACGAGTAGTGTCTCGATGGGCTTCACGGCCGCGTTCACTGCCGCGATCTCCTGCATGAGGGTCTCGTCGATGCTGAGCCGCCCGGCAGTGTCGAGGATCACGACATCGCGGACCTGGCGTCTGGCCGCTTCCACGCCCTCGCGGGCGATGTCGGGGACGCTGGTGCCAAGCGGGGCGCGGTAGACCGGGATGTCGAGCTGCTTGCCGAGGGTCTCGAGCTGATCGGCAGCGGCCGGGCGGTACGGGTCCGCGGCCACGAGCAGCGGTCGGCGACCCTGCTTGACGATGTGACGCGCGAGCTTGGCCGTGCTCGTGGTCTTGCCCGAGCCCTGGAGGCCGACCATCGCGACGACCGCGGGGTTGCCGGACAGGTGGAAGACGCGGTCGCCGGCGCCGAGGAGGTCGACGAGCTCGTCGTGGACGATCTTGACGACCTGCTGACCGGCGGTAAGGCTCTCGAGAACGTCGCCGCCGATGGCCTTCGCGCGGACGCGCTCCACGAAGTCCTTGACGACCTTGAAGTTGACGTCGGCTTCGAGCAGGGCGAGCCGGACTTCGCGCATGGCGGTTTCCACGTCGGCTTCGCTGATGCGGCCGCGGCCGGTCAAGTTGCCGAGCGTCGCTCGAAGGCGCTCGCTGAGGGTATCGAACACGGTCCGATCAGGACTCCCATGGATTGGTGAGGGTCGGGCGAGTCGTGGCGGTGCCGCGACCGGTCCGGTGGTGCGCGAGTTCTGACGCACCGAGCGTGCGGAGTGTAGCGCAGGGTCCGCCGGAACGCGCCGGGCAACGGACGCCGATGTAGGCTCCGCGTTCGTGCGCAATCCCTTCTCGTCCCCGCTCTGGAGCAACAACGCCTTCGTCCGCGTGTGGACGGCCGCGAGCATCTCGATCTTCGGCTCCCTCATCACGCGCATCGCGCTGCCGCTCGTCGCGATCCTGACCCTTGATGCCGGGCCGATCGAGGTCGCGGTCCTGCGTGGCATGGATCTTGGCGGTGGCGCTCGTCGTCGGGCTCGTGGCCGGTGCCTGGGTCGACCGTCTGCGGCGGCGGCCGGTCCTCATCTGGGCGGACCTGGGGCGAGCGGCGCTGCTGAGCCTGATCCCGATCTCGTTCATGCTCGGCACGCTCGCGCTGTGGCAGCTGCTGGTCGTCGCGGCACTCACCGCGGTGCTCACGACGTTCTTCGACGCCGCGGATAACGCCTATCTGCCGACGATCGTCGAGCGGGAGCGCCTGCTCGAGGCCAACAGTGCGCTCGCGGCGAGCGGTTCCGTGGCCGAGTTCGCGGGCTTCGGCATCAGCGGCATCCTCGTCCAGCTGCTCACCGGGCCGATCACGATCGTCATCAACGCGGTGACCTACCTGGTGTCGGCGGTGCTGCTCTTGACCGTCCGGCACGTGGAGGCGCCGCCACCACCGCACGAGGACCGGGAGCCCGTGCTCGACGAGATCCGCCACGGGCTCCGGCTGGTCCGCCACAACCCGGTGCTTCGGGCATTCGCGGGCGCCCAGATGCTGATGTCGATGTTGTGGGGCATCTTCGGGGCGACGTGGTTCCTGTTCGCGATCGACGAGCTCGGCGTCGGCCCCGCGCTCGTGGGAATCATCGCCGGGGTGGGCGGCGCGTCGTCGTTCATCGGGGCGATCGTCGCCACGCGCTCGACGCGTCGTTGGGGGATCGGGCCTGTGGCCATCGCCGCCATGCTGCTGGCGGCGCTCGGGAACCTGTTCATCCCGCTGGCACCTGCCGGCCTGCCGCTGCTC
This sequence comes from uncultured Chloroflexia bacterium, assembly GCA_963828165.1. Lineage (GTDB taxonomy): Bacteria > Chloroflexota > Limnocylindria > Limnocylindrales > CSP1-4 > SPCO01. The sequence continues at coordinate 2,768,923 of CAWHDR010000001.1, read as the reverse complement.
GCCGTCGCGTGCCTGGCCGCCCAGCAGCTCATCGCCGATTCCGCGATCACGGTCTACGACGTCACCGAGACGTCCGTGCGCCAGGCACTCGTGGCGGACCGGGAGCTGGGCCGCGTCGCCTCGACGTTCCAGGTCCTGTCGGCGGGAGCCCAGCTCGTGGCGACCATCGGCGCCGGCCTGCTGGCGGAGGTCATCGGGCTGCGCGCCACCTCGTTCCTCGCCCCGTTGGGCGGGCTCCTGGCCGGCGCGATCCTGTACTGGTCGCCGGTCCGCAGCCTGATCGAGCTGCCCGTGACCGATCATCGATCGGCCGCCCAGATCGCCCTCGATGCGGAACGCGATCAGCCGGTCGGCGCCTGATCCCGTCAGCCCTCGACTCGACGGGGTCAGGCGAAGAGCGCGTCCACGAAGGCGTCCGGGTCGAACGGGAGCAGGTCACCGGCGCCCTCCCCCACCCCGACGAAGCGAACCGGGACGCCGAGCGCGTGCTCGATGGCGAAGACGATGCCGCCTTTAGCGGTCGAATCGAGCTTGGTCAGGACGATCCCGGTCAGCCCGACGGCCTCGTGGAAGGCATCGGCCTGGGCGAGGCCGTTCTGGCCGGTCGTCGCATCGAGCACGAACAGGGTTTCGGGCGCGGCGCCGGGCAGGCGCTTGTCGATGATCCGACGCACTTTCGTCAGCTCGTCCATGAGGTTCGACTTGGTGTGCAGGCGACCCGCCGTGTCGGCGATGACGAGATCCGCGCCCCTCGCGACGGCCGCATCGAGCGCGTCGTACACGACCGCGCCAGGGTCGGCGCCTGGTGCGTGCGCGATCATGGGCACCTCGGCTCGGTCGGCCCAGATTCGGAGCTGATCGATGGCGGCGGCACGAAACGTGTCGGCTGCGGCCAGGATGACGCTCCGTCCGCTTCCGGCGTAGCGGGCAGCGAGCTTGCCGATCGTCGTCGTCTTGCCGGTGCCGTTCACGCCGACGACGAGCACGACCGCGGGTCCGCCCTCGACCGCGGACCTGGGTTGCCAGTCGACGTCGCGTTCGACCAGCAGGGCTGCCAGCTCGGCACGGATCGCGGCCTCCGGCCCGCCTGGCTCGCGACGCTTTCGGGCGCGCTCGACCAGATCGATCGACAGCGCGGCACCGACGTCGCCGGCGATGAGCGTTTCCTCGACCTCGTCCCACTGGGGGCCATCGGCGTTCCCGAGGAAGCCACGGAGCTGGGTCACGAGGCCGGTGCGGGTCTTCTCGAGGCCGGTCTCGAGGGAGCCCTCCGGGACGACGGCGAGGAACGCGGTGGGATCGAAGGGCGCGTAGGCGGGCCTCGGGGGATCGGCTGGCGCTCCCCCGGGGCCCTCGCTATCAGGTGGTTCGATTTCGAACTTTTCGGGCGGCGATGGGGCGGGCGGCGATGGGGCGGGCGGTGCGGACGCGGGCAGCTCGACCAGCTCGGACTCGGCTGGCTCCTCTGGCTCGACCGGCGGCTGTTCGCGTCCTCGACGCCAGAAGGCCATCAGCCCGCCACGCTGAGCTCGTGGGCGCGCTCAGCCGCGAGGGCCTGCGCCTCCTCGAGTCGCAGGCTGATGACCCGCGACACCGAGTCGTCCCCGACGGTCACCCCGTAGAGGGCGTCGGCGGCCTCGATCGTCCCGCGGTTGTGGGTGATCACGATGAACTGGGTCTGGTGCGCGAGGCTCCGGAGCGCATCGGCGAACCGGTCGATGTTCGCCTCGTCCAGCGCCGCATCGACCTCGTCGAGCACGCAGAACGGCACGGGCCGAACCTCGAGCATCGCGAACAGCAGGGCGACCGCGGTGAGGGCGCGCTCTCCACCCGACAGCATCGCCAGCGCCTGGGCCTTCTTGCCAGGCGGCCGCGCCACGATCTCGACGCCGGTCGATCCCAGGTCGGACGGGTCCGTCAGGGAAAGTCGCGCGAAGCCGCCGCCGAAGAGCTGCTCGAAGCGTCGCTCGAACGCGGTCTCGAGGGCTTGGAACGTGGTCCGGAACTGGTCGGCGATCATCGTGTCGAGCTCGGCGATGAGTTCGCGGGTCTTGCCGATCGCCGACTGGAGGTCCGAAGTCCTGTGCCTCGAGGGTGTCCAGCCGCGTCTTGAGCTCAGCGTACTCATCGACGGCGTACGGATTGGCCGCCCCGAGCTCGTGGTAGCGCCGGCGCAGTTGCGCGAGCCGCCCCGGCGACGGCGGCGCGACCGTCGGCGGCTCGTCGGCCCACCGCCCCGCGACAGCGGCCAGGGCGCGCTCGAGGACGGCGGTGTCTTCGGCGAACCCGTCGCCGTCCGTTCCTTCCTCCGACGAGTCGAGTCCATCGGACACCGCGCGGCCGTCGTCGCTCCCCGCGCGGGCATCCGGGCTGACCGCGGTGCTCTTCACACCGAGACTCGCGAGCCCGAGCCCGCCCATCCCGGCGAGCTCCACGAGCACGCTTTCGCGCAGCGAGTCGAGTCCCAGCCGTGCCTCGAGCTCGGCGTGGTCCGCCGCCCGAAGTCGATCGTCGGCGGAGCGGAGATGCTCGCGCGCACCGGATGCCGCTCGCTCGGCTTCGGACAGGCGGGTCCGATCCGCGTCGTCGGCCGCCCGGAGCACCATGAGGGCCTCGCGAGCGCTCGATTCGAGCGCCGTGGCGGTGGCGACTTCGCCGCGAAGGGCGTCGCGCTCCGCGGTCAGCCGGGCCTCGTGCTCCGCGAGCGCGGCGATCTCACGCTCCGCTCGCGCGATCCGCTCCTCGGTCATGGTCGCGGCAGCCTCGGCGCGGGCTCGCCGATGCTCCGCATCGAGACGCGCCGCATCGTGGGTCGTGAGGCGCGCCGCCAGCCGGTCGCGACGCTCGCGCAGATCGGCGGAGCGGGCCTCCCAGGCGGCGAGACCGGCGCTGGCGTCGTCGGTCGCTGGCCTCTCGCGATCCGTGTCGGGCGTCGCCGGGGGCGCGGTCACGGTCATGCCATCGACCGCCTCGCGGAGACGCGCGAGCTCGCCGTCCAGGCGCGTGCGCTGCGCCTCGTGCCAGGCCACCTCCCGGGCGACCGCCTCCGATTCTCGGGCGACGGCCCGTTCCGCCTCCTCGGCTCGACGGCGGTCCGCGGTCATGCTGGCCTCGTGAGCACGAGCGCCATCCAGCGCGATCCGCGCCTGCGTCGCCGCCGCGCCGCTGGTCGTGACCGCGCGTTGCAGCTCGGCGAGCTCCACCTCGGCGCGTTCCAGGTCGGCGTTCAGCCGAGCGTGTTCCGCCCGCCGTTCCAGCACGGAATCTGCGGCCCCGAGCGTGACGCCGGTGTCGTCGACGACGGCCGAACCGTCTCGGGCGACCGCCACCCAACCCGCGGGCAGCGATGCCTGGATGGCAAGGCATGCCGGGAGATCGGGCAGCCAGACGGCGCGCGCGAGCAGCCGCCGCACGCCACCGGAGGCATCTCGCCGGACCGCCTCGACCAACCGGCCGCCACCGGCCTCGGCAACGGCGTCCAGGCAGCGGCGGGTCGGCGCGTCCGTGATCGGCACGTCGCCCGAGAGCCGTTCCTCGACGAGCAAGCGGCCGCGCTCGGCCGCGAGGTCCGTGACCTTGTCGGTCCCGACCAGGTAGGCCCGCGCGCGGTCGGCAAGGACGGCCTCCACGGCCGCCCGCAGACCCGGATCCACGGCGAGGTCCTCATCCAGCCGCCGGCCGCCGGCCTTGCGGGCCGCCCGTGCGATCGGGCGACGCTCCTCTTCAGCCAGGTGGTCCGCCAGGGCCTCCGCTCGACCGCGCAGCCCCGCGACCCCTGCGGAAGCCGTGGCGGCCCGGTCGGCCGTCGCGGCCCGTTCCGCCTCCGCCGTCTCAAGCGCCGACCTGGCCGCCTCGCGGCTCGCGAGGGCCGTCGACTCGGCGGTCAGCGCCTGTTCCAGGGACTTCTTGGCCGTCTCGTGCCGCTGGGTGACCTCAGCACGACGGGCCTCGACGGCCGCCGCGGCCGCTGTCTCCTCTGCCGCCCGACGTTCCGCCTCCGCCAGGCGCCGCCGGGCCGTCTCGGTCTCCGCCTGCCGTGCGGCTTCCGCCCGACGCAGGGCGGCGAGCTGCTCCCCTTGTGCCTGCGACGCGGTGCGCAGGGCGGCCAGTTCGGCCAGCGCCTCGGCCAGCTCTCGATCGGCCTCGGTGACGGCCGCTTCGAGATCGAGATCACGGGCCGGCACCGGCGTCGCCATCGCCCGCCGCTGGACGGCGGCTTCCGCGTCCGCGGCGGAACGCTCGTCCGACAGCCGCGCACGATCCCGTTCGATCGCCTCGAGATCCGCCGCCAGACGTCCGTCTCGTAGCTGCAACCCGGTCAGGGTCGCCTGCGCCACCTCGTGCGCCTCGCGGCGCTCCCGTTCGAGGGCCGTCCGCGCGGACAGCTCCGCGGCGAGCGCGGCAGCGCCGGCCTCCGCGGCATCGAGATCCGCCATCGCGCGATCGGCCTCGGACTGCGCCCGTTCGTGTCGTGCGCCCGCCTCCGTGAGCCGAGTCGCGGCTTCGTGCCATCGCGCGTGGGTCGCCGCCAGGAGCGCCGTCGCGAGCTCGTCCCCGATGCTCGAACGGGTCGCCTGCTGATCGGCCTGTGCCGCGAGTCGACGGGCCTGCGGGCGGAGCTCGGCCAGGATGTCTTCCACGCGGGCGAGGTTCGCCTCCGACTCGGTCAGCTGCTCTTCGGCCTTCCGCCGCCGGCGCTCGTGGCGTCGAACGCCGGCCACTTCCTCGAACAGCGGACGTCGTTCCTCGGGCCGCAAGGCCAGCGCCTGGTCGACCATGCCCTGGCCGATGAACAGGAACGCGTTGTCGGCCAGGTGCGCGCCGTCCAGGAGATCGACGAGGTCGCGCAGGCGGATGCGCTGCTTGTTGAGCAGGTACTCGTTCTCGCCGCTCCGAAAGAGCCGGCGTCCGAGCTCGAGGACCTGGAACTCGACCGGCAGGAGCCCATCGCTGTTGTCGAGGACCAGCGTGACGTCGGCCATGCCCTGAGCGGAGCGCTTCTCCGACCCGGCCCAGATGACGTCTTCCGCCTTGCGGGATCGGAGGGCGCGCCCTTGCTCCCCGAGTGCCCAGCGGAGCGCGTCGGCCAGATTGCTCTTGCCCGACCCGTTCGGCCCGACGACCGCGCTGATCCCGCCACCGAACTCGACGTTCGTTCGCTCCGCGAACGACTTGAATCCCTGGAGACGGAGCGCGAGCAGACGCGGTCCGGCGGGTCCCGCCCACGACGCCCGCGTCGGCGGGGCGCCGGCCGTCGGACGCGCCTCGACGCCGTCGGTCATGCCTTCACCGGTTCATCTCGCACACGGTCGAGCTCGCGCAGCGTGCGGATGCGCTCGATCGCCTCGGCGGCGGCGGCGGTCTCCGCGATCCGCCGGGAGGCGCCTTCGCCGGTGCCGAGCAGCTCACCATCGACCCAGACCTGGATCCGGAACGACTTTTCGTGATCGGGCCCCGTGGCGCCCAGCAGGCGATAGTCCGGCCGCGCGCCGGTTCGCCGTTGCGTGTATTCCTGCAACCGACTCTTCGGGCTCTTGAGGCTCGTGATCGGTGCCTCCAACTCCAGCTCGGGTGAGGCCAGGTCGATCAGCCAGTCCCGCACGAGGTCATATCCGAGGTCCAGGTACAGGGCCCCGGTCAGGGCTTCGAACGAGGAGGCGAGCAGGGACGGTCGTCGACGGGCGCTTCGCTGCGATTCTCCCTCACCGAGCATGACGTCCGCACCGAGACCGATGCGGCCGGCGAGGCGCGCGAGGCCGGTCGTGGAGACGATGGCGGCTCGTCGGGCAGACAGCGCGCCCTCGTCGTCCTCGGGATGCCGGGTGTAGAGCGCCTCGGAGATCGTCAGGTTCACCACGACGTCGCCGAGGAACTCGAGGCGTTCGTTGTGGCCGCGGGCCGCTTCCGGGTGTTCGTGCAGCCAACTCGAGTGGACGAGAGCCTGTTCCAGCAGGTCGAGGTCCCGGACGGGGAGACCCAATCGATCCGCGACGCCCCCGTCCCGGTCGCACCTCCGGCGTGGCCGACGCGGGCTAGGTGGACTTCTCGTCGATGTAGTCGACGGCGTCCTGGACGGTCCGGATCTTCTCGGCGTCCTCGTCCGAGATCTCGGTCCCGAACTCTTCTTCCAGGCTCATGATGAGCTCGACCAGGTCGAGCGAGTCCGCGTTGAGGTCGTCGACGAACGACGCCTCCGGCTTGACCTCATCCTCGTCGGCGCCGAGCTGCTCGACGACGATCTTCTTGAGCCGGTCGTACGTTGTGGCCACTGACTCCCTCCTCGGAGCTGGGTGCGGGGGAGATGGTTCCGAGAACGCCATTCATCAGGCGCCGCATCGGCTCTCCGCTGTAGGTGCGTGCCAGCTCGACCCACTCGGCGATGGCCACCCGGGCCGGCGTGGCGGAGTGTAGCACCTCACCGAGGGCCGTTCGGAGCAGGGCGCGGTCCATCTTGGCGAGACCGGTGACGGGGTACTGCGGCGCCACGCGCCCGATCTGGGCGTCGATCGCATCCCGGTGGGCGACGACGGCTTCGACCAGCTCGCGGGCCAGGGCCGCGGCGGTCTCGTCACGCTCGGACTCCGCGAGGTGGCGCTCGAGGATGGCGTCGGCCGTGCGCTGGCCGAAGTCGGCTTCGAAGATCGCGGCCAGCGCCAGTCGACGTCCCGTCCGTCGTCCGCGCTGGCGATCAGCCTCCGACACCATCGACGACGACCGTCACTGCCCCGAGGTCCAGTCCGAGCAACCGCTCGACGGTCGCGGCGACGGCGGACCCGACCTGCGCCGTCAACGGTGCGAGGGCCTGCCCGGGCCGCGCGACGATGCGCAGGCGGACCACGACCCGGTCGTCGCGGACCCGAACGCGGACCGCCGGACCGGCGAGCCATCTCCGCCACAACGGTCCGCCATGGCCCACCCGGGCGACGCCCGGGACCTCGAAGGCGGCGAGCCGGACGAGCTCCGCGATGACGCCCTGCCCGACCGTGAGTTCCGGACCGCTCACGTGGCCACCTCTTCCCTGGAGCTGGGGTCGCCCGGTGCCTGGACCTCGGGATCCGTCTCGGCTGCGGGGGCCTCGGCGGCGAGCGACGCCCGGTCGGCGGCGAGGGCCTCGGCGATGAGCTCCGGGACCCGCGTCCGGGCCGTCGTCGCCGCCACCTCGCAGGCGTAGCCGATCATCCGGCGCCTGGCGCGCCCGTGCGTGATGATCGCGGTCCCCTTGACGCCGAGCAACGGCGAGCCGCCGACCTTCTCGTAGTCGAAGACGGTCCGGATCCGGGCGACGCTCGGCCGCATCAGCAGGTAGCCGAGACGGCCGCGCCACGATCCTTCGAACTCCGTCCGCCACAGGTCGAAGATGAACCCGGACAGTCCCTCGAAGAACTTGATGACCACGTTGCCGAGCACGGCGTCGCACACGACGACATCGGCGGGGTGGCGGGTCAGGTCCTTGCCCTCGACGTTGCCCTCGAAGCGGAGGTCGGTGGCGTCCAGCAGCTCCGTGGCGCGCTGGATGCGGGCGTCGCCCTTGCCCTTCTCCTCCCCGATGGACAGCAGGGCCACTCGCGGCCGAGTCACGCCGAGCACACGCTCGGCGAAGATCGCGCCCATGTGGGCGAACTGGGCCAGGTTCTCGGGCGTGGAGTCGGGGTTCGCGCCGATGTCGAGCAGGACCATCGGTCCCGAATCGGTGATCATCTGGACCGCCAGGGCGGGCCGGTCGACACCGGGCAGGCGACCCAGCCGCAGGACCGCCGCTGCCATGCCGGCGCCCGTGTGACCGGCGGTCACGACGGCATCGGCCTCGCCACGCTTGACGAGGTCGGTGGCGACGAGGATCGTCGAGTCCTTCTTCTCGCGGAGCGCCATGGCCGGGTGCTCGTCCATCCCGATGACCTGGCTCGCATGCACGATCCGGACGTTCGCGGGCAGATCCCCGGCGATACCGCGGACGACGGCCTCGTCCCCGACCAGGATGACGGTGTCGCGCGGGTGGCCCCGGGCGAACGCCAGGGCGCCCGGCACGACCTCGGTCGGGCCGTGGTCACCGCCCATGGCATCGACGGCGACGCGAACGGCGTCGCTGGTCGCCTCGGTCGGGGCTCGCCGAGGCTCGGTCACCGCGTCAGCGGGGGGCGTCGTCGGTGGGGCCGCCGGCCGGCTTGGGCGGGACCGCAAGGCGACCCTGGTAGTAGCCGCAGTTGGGACAGACGCGGTGGGGCAGCTTCATCTCGTGGCAGTGCGGACACTCCTCGAGCTTGGGCAGGTCGATCGCGAGGTGCGAGCGGCGCTCGCCCTGGCGGGCGTGCGAGACGCGTCGCTTGGGTACACCCATGGGGTCGTGGGCTCCTTGTGTCGTATGTCGTGGCGCGGCACCGCGATGTCAGGCGCGCGGGATGGATGGCGCCGGGCCGCACCGAGCGCGGAGTCTACCGCGAAACCGGGGGACTCGTCAGTCCTTGCCTTCGGGCCGGAACTCGCGCAGCGCCTCGAGCCGCGGGTCGATGTCGTCGCTCGGGTGGTCGTGCGTGCCCTCGTCGAGCGGCAGGCCGCAGATCGGGCACAGGCCGGGGCAGTCCGGTCGGTCGAGCGGGGCGATCGGCTCGGCCAGCGAGATCGCATCGCGCACCGACGGCGCGAGGTCGAGCTCGTGGTGATCGTTCAGCCGGAGCACTTCGGGCTCATCGTCGGCGGCCACGGGTTTGCCCGTCGCGATGTCGAGCGATGGCAGGAACTCGTCCTCGATCGCCAGCTCCAGGGGCACGGTCGTCGGACGGAGGCAGCGCACGCACTCCATCGCGAGGGCCGTACGGAGGTTCGCCCGCGCGAGGATGCCGCGGTTCGTGTGCGTCAGCCGGACGCGACCGGCGATGGGCTCGGCGAGGGTGAGCTCGTCCGGCAGCTCCACCCGGGCATCCGCGACGTCGTAGTGGCGATCGGCCCCGACCGCGTCGCCGAGAAGCCCGGCGACGTTCCAGAGAAACGGCTCGTCGTCGGCCGGGGCGCTCATCGGCCCGGCGTCACGACCGAGCGGGCTCGACGGCGTCCTCCGCCTCGTCGTCCCAGTCGCCGTCCTTGAAATCGCCCGCTTCGCCCTCCTCGATCGGCGCCGCCATCAGGGTCGCCCGACGGTCGTCGAGCATCGCGATGCCCTTCTGGATGCTCTGGAGGGTCTTCGTGACGTCGCCTTCGAGCCCTTCGAGGACGCTTACCGCGTACTCGTCGGCACCGCCCCGGATCCGCTCGCCGTCCTCATGCGCCTCGGCGATCATCCGGCGGCTCTCGGCCTCGGCCGCCTGGGTCAGGCCCCGCTCGTCGATCAGGAAGGCGGCCTGCTCCTGGGCCCGGGCGACGATCCGTTCCGCCTCCTCCTGGGCCTTCTCGATGATCCGCTCGCCTTCGGAGTTGATGCGCTTGGCGGCGCGGACTTCCTCGGGGACGGCCACCCGAAGCTCATCGATGAGCCCCAGCGCGGCATTCTGATCGACCACGACGTTGGTGGTGAGCGGCAGTTTCTTGCCGTTCGCGATCAGCGACTCGAGGCGCTCGACGAGGAAGATGATGTCGATGGCTGAGGCCCTCCTGCCTGGGCTGTCGATCGTGCGCCGGTCCGGGCGATTATGGCACGGGCCGGTAGGTCAGCGAGGGAGTCGCGGTGGGTCAACGCCCGTCGAGGGCGGTCGCCAGGGCCGCGGCCGCGGGCTTCGGGAGCATCGCGCTCACGTCGCCGCCGAAGCTCGCGATCTCCTTGACGAGGCTCGAGCTGACGTAGCCGTTCGCGATCGAGGTCATGAAGAAGACCGTATCGATCTCGGGCGCGAGAACCCGGTTGTTGTGGGCCAGCTGCATCTCGGTCTCGAAGTCGCTGATCGCGCGCAGGCCACGCACGATGGCGGTCGCATCGTGGGCATGGCAGAAGTCGACGGTCAGGCCATCGAAGCTCGCGACCTCGATCCGATCGGCCGGCGCCCCGCCTTCGGCGATCGACTCGCGGATCACCCGCATCCGCTCCTCGACCGGCAGGAGCGGCGTCTTGCGGGGGTTCGCCAGCACGGCCGACGATGACGCGATCGAAGACGTTGGCGGCGCGCCCGATGATGTCGAGGTGGCCGTTCGTGATCGGGTCGAACGAGCCCGGGTAGACCGCGACGCTCATGCGTCCTCCGTGATGTCGCCGGTGGGTCGGTAGAAGGTGAGGGTCGTGTCGCCGAAGCGGCGCTCGCGGTCCGATGCTAGCAGCCCGACGTGGGCCGGCGGGGCGTCTCGCCAGAAGTGTTTGGCGACGACACGGGCGGTCGGGCTCACGAGTTGGGTGAGGGCCTCGAGTGCTCCGATCAGGGCAGCGGAGTCGTCGTACGGGGGATCAAGGAGGACGATCGTGGCCGGGGGTGCGTGCGCCCGGACCGGGTCGCGCAGCCAGCCGAGGACGTCGCTCTTCGTGACGGTGGCCCGGTCCGCGAGCTTGGTTCGCTCGAGGTTCGCTTTGATCACCTTGATCGCGGCCGCGTCGCGCTCCACGAAGGTGGCGTGGGCCGCGCCCCTCGAGAGGGCCTCGATCCCGGCGGCGCCACTCCCCGCGAAGAGGTCCAGGACGATGGCCCCGCGCAGGTCCGGGTCGAGGATCGCAAAGAGGGTCTGCTTGACGCGATCGCCGAGCGGCCGGGTCCCGTCCCGCGGTGCTTCGAGGCGGATGGAGCGGGCCGTCCCGGCGATCACCCGGCCGGCGTCAGGCACGCGAACACGCGCTTCTGGCCGCCCGTTTCCCATCTGTCGCGCGATGTGCACCCCACGACCGTATCGACGAACGAGGCGTCCGGACGCGCTGAATCGGCGTGGATGTGTGCTTGTGGTGCACTCCCGGGCGAATGAGACGCTCGGATCGACCCTTCGTTCGCCGATAGGCGCGTCCCATGCACGCCATGCGACCGGCGTGGCCTCGACCTGGCTCGGTCCAGGCCTCGTTGGCCGGAAGGTACGTCCCACGCACGCGACAGGCGATCATGTGCCGCTCGCCGGTTCCGCGGCCACGAGGTGGCGGAGCCAGCCACGTTCCAGCTCCGCGGCGAGTTCGGGTCGAGGAGGCTCCATGCGTCCGTCCGCGTCGAGGATGGACTCCGCGTGGGCCCGCGCTCGCACCGCGAGGTCGCGGTGGGCGGCTTCCTGGAGCGACGCGACCCGCAGCCTCGGAAAGCCGCTCTGGGCGAGGCCCAGGACGTTGCCTTCCTTGCGCAATTCGAAGTCCTTCTCGGCCAGGGCGAACCCGTCGTGCGTCTCCGCGACGGCCTTGAGTCGGGCCTGGGCCACCTCGTCGGCGGAGTCCGACACCAGGACGCAAAACGACTCCACGGAGCCGCGACCGACTCGGCCGCGCAACTGATGCAGCTGGGCCAGCCCGAAGCGGTCGGCGCCCTGGATGACCATCATCGTCGCGGCCGGGACATCGACCCCGACCTCCACGACGGTCGTCCCCACCAGCACGTCCAGCTCCCCGTCCCGGAACCGGGTCATTTCGGCGTCTCGCTCGGCGGGCTTCATCCGGCCGTGGACCATGCCCACCCGGAGCGGGTCGAGCAGCGCGCTCAGCCGGACCGCCTCGGACTCGGCGGCGACCGCGCCCTCGGTCTCGTCGGCGCCCTCTTCGATCAGCGGGACCACGACGAACGTCGAGTGCCCGAGTGCCGCCTCGTCGCGAATCTTGCGCCAGGTCCCCTCGAGCTCCGAGGGGCGTCGGATGCCGGTGCGGATCTGCACCCGTCCGGCCGGCGGCGTGCGCAGGTCGGAGACATCGAGGTCGGCATAGAGGACCTGGCCCAGCGTTCGCGGGATCGGCGTGGCGGTCATCAGCAGCACATGCGGGGAGCGGCCCCCGGCCTTGGACTCCAGCTGTCCGCGCTGATCCACACCGAAGCGATGCTGCTCGTCGATGATCACGAGGCCAAGATCGGCGAACGTGACCGCCTCCTGGATGAGCGCGTGCGTGCCGACGACCACGAGCGCCTGGCCCGACGCGATGGACTGCAGCGCCTTGGCCTTCGCCCCCGGTTTGAGCGAGCCGGTCAGCAGCGTCACGCCGATCCCGACCCCGTCGAGCAGGGCGCCGACCGTCTCGAGGTGCTGCCGCGCGAGCAGATCGGTCGGCGCCAGGAGGGCCCCCTGGAGTCCTGCCCGAGCCGTGGCGGCCAGCGCGTACGCGGCCACCGCGGTCTTGCCCGAGCCCGACGTCGCCCTGCAGGAGGCGGAGCATCGGCGTCGGTCGCGCCAGGTCCTCGCGGATCGCGGCCATCGCCGAGTCCTGGTCCACGGTCAGCTCGATCGGTTGCCCCACCCTGCGCTCCGATCGCGTCCACCAGCGCTGTCCGTACGGCCTCGTCCAGGTCCGCATCGAGGGTCACGATCGGCGCAGCGTCGCGGACCCGCTGGCGCCGGCGCTGGACCATCCCGAGCTGGAGGGCCAGGAGCTCATCGAACGCCAGCCTTTCGAGGGCGGCGTCACGACCCTCGAACGTCTCGGGGTAATGCGCCTCCTCGATGGCCCGGGCGATCGGCACGAGTCGCTCCTCGGCGAGGATCGAGGCAGGCAGGTACTCGGGGTAGGCGTGACCGGCCTTGTCGAGCGCCTCGCGGATCGCCGACCGCAGCCGGGCCGCGGGCAGGCCGGCAGTCAGCGGGTAGACCGGCACGATCCGGCCGGCGTGGAGGACCTCCGTTTCGCCGGTCAGGACCTGGAACTCGGGGTTGTCGAGCGTCAGCCGACGCCCGAAGTGCTTGATCTTCCCCGACACGACGACCTCGCCGCCGACCGGCAACCGGCGCTCGATGAAGCGCCGTCCGAACCACGTCGCGTCGACGCTACCGGTGTCGTCCTCCAGCCGGGCGATCGTGCGCTGGATCCGGCCCCGGAACCCGGGCTCGACCCGCACGTCGCCGACGGTCGCCTGGACCGAGACCACGGCGCCGTCCTGCTCCATGTACAGGTCACGGATCAACCGCATCTCGCGCAGATCGTCGTAGCGGCGCGGGAGGTGGAACAGGAGGTCGCGGACGGTGTAGAAGTCGAGGCGGATCCCGGCGCGACGAAGCTGGGCGCCGGCGGCCAAGCCGGACTTGGCGAGCGGGGTCTCGAGCAGCTCGGCCGGGTCCACCGGCGGGGGGACGGCAGGTGGAGCCTTCCTGGCGGGCGCGGACCGTGCCATCGCCCGCCCTATTCCGCCGAGATCAGGTACCGGTAGAAGGGCTGGCCACCGTGCCGGACCTCGATCTCGGCTCCGGAGCTGGCGGCGCCGATCAGGCGGGCCATCGCCTCCGCCTCGGTGAGGTCCGCACCGTCGCCGTAGAAGACCGTGACGAGCTCGTACCCGGGAGTCAGCGCCTTCATCGCGGCGAGGACGCATTTCTGGCGGTCGCTGTCGACGGCGATCAGCCCATCGTCGGGGTCGAGCGCGATCGTCTGGCCGCGCTTGACCTTCCGCCCGCCGATCTTGGCATCGCGGACCGCCTCGGTGACGACGAGGCTCTGGATCGCCCGGGCGGCTTCGGTCATGGGTCCCACGTTGGCCGTCGCGTCCATCCCGGGGTCCAGCGCCAGCAGCGCCGCGAACCCTTCGGCGGCGTTGCGGGTCGGGACGACCGAGACCGGCCGATCGCTCATCCCGGCCACCTGGCGAGCCGCGAGCACGACGTTGGGGTTGTTGGGCAGCAGCAGGACCTCGTCGCGCCTGGACCGCCTTCGACGGCGTCGAGGAGCTCGCCGGTACTCGGATTGGCGGACTGGCCGCCCTGGACGACGGCCGCCCCGAAATCCCGGAAGGTCGCGGCCAGGCCATCCCCCGCCGCGACCGCGATGACCGCAAGGGCCGGGGCATTCGCGCCGTCGGTCGGGGCGGTGCTGGGCGCGTCGGGCTGCTCGTCGACGACCGCGGCGCCGGCCGGGGCCGTGCCATCCAGACCCGGGCCGCCGGTGAAGGCTGCCGCCCGCGTCTCACGCACGTCGCGAGCCTGGTTGTCGAGATTCTCCACGCTGATCCGGCTCATCGACCCCAACCCGAGCCCGTAACCGATCACGAGGTCCGGCCGCTCGTTGTGGACGTGGACCTTGAGCGCACGGCCGTCGCCGGCGACGAGCACCGATTCCCCGATCGTCTCGAGGTGATCGCGGATCGCGTCGAGGTCGAGCGGCGTGCGACCGACGGCCTGGAGCAGGAACATCGTCTCGTAACCAAAGCCCTCGTCGGCATGCGCGACGAGGGTGGATGGCTTGGCCCCAGCCGCGGCACGACGGTGACCGGTCGTGACCGGTGCCTGACCGAGCAAGTGCAGCAACGCCCCCTGGAACAGCCGATACAGGCCTTGCCCACCCGCGTCGACGACGCCCGCCTCGCGCAGGATCGCGAGGAGGGTCGGCGTCTTCGCCACCGACCGTTCGGCGCCGGCCAGCGTCGCGCCAAGGACGGCTTCGATGTCGTTGTCATGCTCGGCCGCCTCGACCGCGGCCACCGCCGATTCGCGGATGACCGTGAGGATCGTCCCTTCGACCGGCTTGGCGACCGCCCCGTAGGCGGTCCGGGCACCCTCGGAGAGGGCGTGGGCCAGGTCCAGCCCGTTGAAGCGACGCTTTCCGCCGAGGCCATCGGCCATGCCCCGGAAGATCTGGCTGGTGATGACGCCGGAGTTGCCGCGGGCGCCCATCAGCGCCCCGAAGCTGATCGCGGCCGCGATGCGGTCGGCCGGTTGATCGGCGACCGCCTCCGCTTCGTCCAGGGCCGCCTTGACGGTCGCGTACATGTTCGACCCGGTGTCACCGTCGGGCACCGGGTAGACGTTCAAGCCGTTGATCTCGCCGACGTGCGCCTCGAGATTGGCGACGGCCGCGCGGAACGCGTCGAGCAGACCGCTCCCGTCGCAAGCCCGACGGGCCATCTAGGCGACGTCCGTCCCGCTGTCGGCGAGATCGCGCGGACGGATGCCGGTCGGCAGCGCTGCCGGCCCGGACGGGACGGCACCGTCGGCGGGGACATGGAGCCCACCGATGTGGATGACGATGCGGCCGACCGGCTGCCCCAATGCTGACTGCACGGCGTAGCGGACCGCGGAGTCGACCTGGCGGGCGACCTCTGCGACCGGGACGCCGAGCGCGACCTCGAGGTCGAGGTCGATCTCGATGCCGTCCTCGATCCGGATCGTCAGGCCCGGTTGCCGGAAGCCGAGCCGGGCAAGCAGGCGCCCGACGGGTCCACCGGCGAACGCGCTGACTCCGTACGACCCAAGGGTCGCGGAGCGCACGATGTCGGCGATGGCGCGACCGGTGACGAGGGATCGGCCGGGTGTCGGACGGATGGCCACGCGGGCTGGTCCTCCCTGCGGGAGCGGGGTCGGGCGCTGCTCGAGCGATGGTCGGTCCCTCGACCGCCTCGGCGGAGCGGCCGGGAGCGTGTGCTATCATACCGCCCCGTTCGGGCAGACCTGCCCGCGCGCTCCATCTGACACGATCTCTGAGGATACGCATGGCCCGCTCCTGCGCGATCTGCGGCAAGGCTTCGATGGGCGGTTTCAACCCGCAGTCGTCGGGCATGAACCGCGTCCGAGCTCATCGCCGCATGCAGCCCAACCTGCAGCCGCTCGTCATCGACGTGAAGGGCTCGCCGACCAAGTCCCTGGTCTGCACCCGCTGCCGCCGCACGCTGCTCAAGGCATCCCAGTAGCGTCGCGGGCCGTCGCCCGCTGATCGCCTCGCCGCTTCTCGACCGGGCCCACGTGGTGCCCGGTCGTTGCATGTCATCGGTCGTCTGTGTCGAGCCAGATCGTGAACGGGCCGTCGTTCGTGAGCTGGACCGCCATCTCCTGACCGAACCGCCCCGTCGCGACGTCCACGCCCAGGGCTCGTAGGGCGGTCGCGACGCGCTCGTAGAGTCGCTCGGCCTGCTCGGGCGCCGCCGCGCCCGTGAACCCGGGCCGCCGGCCGCGCCGCGTGTCCGCGAAAAGCGTGAACTGCGAGACCAGCAGGACCGCGCCACCGACGTCCATCAGCGAGCTGTTCGTGCGTCCCTCGGCGTCGCGGAAGATGCGCAGCTCGACGATCCGGCGGGCCAACGCATCCGCCGTCGTTTCGTCGTCCGCCGGCCCCACGCCGAGCAGCACGACGAGGCCGCCATCGATCGCCCCCACGACGTCACCGGCCACCGCCACCGTTGCGCCCGTCGTGCGCTGGAGGAGCGCCCTCACCCCTTCTTGGCCAGCAGGCCCGCCCGCCAGGCGTCGGCCTCGGCGAGGAGCCGGTCGCGGGAGGCGCCGTGGGCCGTGTTGACATGGGCCTCCACGTTGGCGGGTACGAGCAGGTCGTAGTCGCGGACGCCGTCGGGATTGATCTGCCCGTCGCCGCGCAACATGATCACCGGGATGCCGGTCGCCTCGATCTCGGCCATGAGTCGATGGGCCAGATGCTTCGGCAACGACGTGATCGGCGTCATCCGGTCTCGTGGGATCGGCGGCTTGCCGTCGTTGATGCCGTACTGGTAGCCCTCGTCGGCCAGCGCCCGGACGAGGCGGATCTCGCGGCCCATGTCCCGACCGCGGACGAACAGCGCCGAGCCGACCACGAAGACGTCGACCCCCTGTGACCCGGCGAACTCCGCGGTCTCGCGGTTGATGCCGCCATCGACATGGACCTCGCCGCCGTGGAGCTTGTGGCGCAGCAGCTCGCGGGCGCCCGCGGCCTTCGCGGCCAGGACGTCCTTCATGAACGCCTGGCCACCGAAGCCAGGCTCGACGGTCATGATCAGGACGATGTCGAGCAACTTCGCGTAGGGCTCGAGCGCCGACAGCGGGGTGCCCGGCTTGACGGCGAGACCCGCGGCACGACCCGCGGCGCGGATGGCCTTGAGCGTCGGCGCGATCGGCTCCTCGATCTCGACGTGGAAGGTGACGGAGTCGCAGCCGGCGTCGAGGTATTCCTCGATGTAGCGGCCGGGCTCGCTGATCATCAGGTGCGCGTCGAACGGGACCTGGGTCCGCGGCCGCAGTGCCTTGATGGTCTTTGCCCCGAAGGTCAGGTTCGGCACGAAGTGGCCGTCCATCACGTCGAGGTGGACGCGATCCGTGCCCGCTCCGGTCACGCGTCGAACGGCGTGCGCGAGGTTCCCGAGATCCGCATCCAGGATGCTCGCGGCGATCCGAGCCCGCCCGGTGCCACGCCCCGCAGGGTTCTCGCTGGTCATCCCCCGCCGCCGACCAATTCCGGGGCCGGCTCCTCGCTCCGCTCACCCCGCAGCGCGGCGGCGCTCTGGGTCTCGAGGCGTTCACGCCGGCGCGCGACCGCAGGAGCCGGCGGTTCCCCGGCCCGTTCCGCCGCGAGCTGACCACAGGCGGCACCGACCTCCTGGCCGCGGTTACGCCGGATGGTCGTGCCGATCCCGGCCTCCATCAGGACGGCCGCGAACGTCTCGATGACCGCCATCGGGCTGGCCTGCCACGGCGTGTGCGCGACCTGATTCATCGGGATGAGGTTCACGTGCGCGTGGTCGCCGCGCAGGAGGTCGGCGAGGGCCTGGGCATCGAGGTCCGTGTCGTTCACGCCCCCGATCATCGTGTACTCGTAGCTGATCCGCCGGCCGGTCGCGCGGGCGTGGTCGCGGGCCGCATCGACGACCTCCGCCACCGGCCAACGCCGGTTCAGCGGGACGAGCACGTCGCGCAGGGCGTCGCGCGCAGCGTGGAGCGAGATCGCGAGCGTGAACTGCGGCCCAAGCGCCGTGAGGCGGCGGATGCCCGGCACCACGCCCGACGTGGAGACCGTGATGTGCCGCGCCCCCAGGCCGAAGCGCTTCGGGTCGTTGAGGGCCTCCACCGCAGCGAGGACCCGGTCGAGATTCAGCAGCGGCTCGCCCATGCCCATGAAGACGATGTTCGTGAGCCGCTTGCCGTCCGTCGCGAGGCGGCGAGCGGCGTGACGCGCCTGGTCGACGATCTCGGCGGTCTCGAGATCACGCCCGGGGCCGAGCTCGCCGGTGGCACAGAACGGACAACCCACGGCGCAGCCGGCCTGGCTCGAGAGGCACAGCGTGTGCCGCTCGCGTGACGAGCCGCGGGCCGGGTAGTGCATCAGGACGGACTCGATGAGCTGGCCGTCATCGAGTCGATGGAGGGCCTTCTCGGTCAGCCCACCATCCGCGATCCGAAGCTCGGAGTCGTGGACCGTGTCCAGGCGGAAGTCGCGCTCCAGCGCGGCGCGAAGGGGTGCAGGCAGGGTGCGGATCTCACCGGGGTCCGTGACCCCGCCATCCTTCCAGGTAGCGTCCGCGATCTGCCGGGCGCGGAACGACCGCTCACCCTGCGCCTCGACCCAGGCTGCGAGTTCGTCTGCGGTCAGGCCGGAAAGCCCCGGTCGTGCATCGGTCGTCACGAGGTCAAGGCTAGCGCAGGTGGGTCACGGGCCCGGAAGCACGCGGCTCCCGACGATCGATGGCTTCCCGCGCAGGAACGCTTCCCAGGTCATGCGCTTGCCGCCCGCGGGCTGCACCTCGATGAAGCCCAGGCGCTCACCGTCGCCGACGCCGAGGCCGCGTTCGTCGAACGTGCCGCTGGCCGGTCCGCCGGTACCGTCGGCTCTTGCCGACCAGACGACGATCCTCCCCGACGACGTATCCACGAACGAGCCCGGCCATGGTTGATATGCGCGGACTTGGCGCTCCAACTCGACGGCCGTCTTTCGTGGATCGATGCGGCCGTCCTCTCGTCGCAGGGTTCGGGTGAGATCCGCCTCATCGCTCGATTGCGGGTGCGGCACCAGCTCGCCGCCGATCCATGGACCCAGGTTGGTTTCGAGCAAATACGCCGCGACCAGCTCGAGGTCCGCTTCGAGCTGCGGCGCGATCTCCGTGCCATCGAGCGGCCCCCGCTCGACCGCGACGATCGGGCCCGTATCGAGTCCGCGGTCCATGCGTATCAGCGTGACCCCGGTCTCGTCATCGCCGGCAAGGATGGCTGCCGGTATCGGCGTCGCGCCACGATGCCGGGGCAGCAGAGACGGGTGAAGATTCAAGGCTCCGTGCTTCAGCTCCAGCAACTCGGACGGGACGATCTGCCCGTAGTCGGCGAGGACCAGCAACTCAGGCCGGAGCTCCTGGATGCTCGCGAGCGACTCCGGAGCGCGGAGGCGCGCTGGCGTCAGGACTCGCTCGATCCCGAGTTCATCCGCGAGCCCCTGCACGACCGACCCCGACGCCGTGACGACCCCGACCAGGTCGATCGCCTCGTGCTCGTTCAGGCGCCGCAGGCTCTCGCGCCCGAAGTCGCCACTCCCAAGGAAGATCGTCCGCACGCGCCGGGACTCTCCGAGGACCGAGGCCGCTCGGTGGAGGCCATCGGTCCGAGGATTCACGCCAGGGCGCCCGTCGCCTCGCGGACCTCGGCGTCGTCCTCGTTGCTCCCGTCGACCGCCATCAGCTCGTCCATGGAGTCGAGGTAGTCGATGTAGAGCTTGCCCTCGAGGTGATCGAGCTCGTGCTGCAGCGCCCGGCCGAGGAGCCCCGACCCAGCCACCTTGATCTTCTTGCCGTGGCGGTTCTGGGCCACCACCCAGACCTTCTCGCGGCGGGTGACATAAGCCACGTAGCCCGGGATCGACAGGCAGCCCTCGAGGTCGCGGTCATCGCCCGTGGAGCGGACGATGCGCGGATTGACGAGCTCGTGGAGCGTGTCCTCGACCTCGATGACGCAAGCCTGGACGGCTTCGCCGAGCTGCGGCGCAGCCAGGCCGACGCCCGGCGCGTCGCGCATGGTGTGGGCGAGGTCGTCGAGCAGCTCGTGCAGGTACCTGCCGAAACTGTCGACGGGCAGCCCTTTGAGGCGCAGGCGTGGATCGCCCAACAGGGCGATGGGTCGGACGGACATGCCGCGGATTATATGGGCGCCACCGTGGCTCAGATCGTGGGCGGCGTCTCGGTCGTGTCCGTCGTCTTCGTCGTGTCGAAGGTGTCGGTGGAGTAGTCATCCATCGACGCGCGGGTACCGGCCGCCCAGGCGCGGGACTTCTGGGCGAGTTTGCCGCTGGCATCGGCCGCGGCGTCGCCGGCCTTGTGCGCGAGCGGAACCGCCTTGTCGGCTGCAGTTGCCACGACGTCGGCGGCCTTGACCGAGAACTGGCGCACGACCGGTGCGGCCTTCTCAGCGAAATCTTCGACGGCTACGCGGATCGTCTCCATCACGTCGGTCGCCTTGGCGCTGGCGCTGGCGCCGGCATCGGACGAACCGTTCGATCCGCCGACGTTGCCATCGTCGGGTCGAGTGTAGGACTCGTCGCGGGAGCCCTCGACAGGCTGATCGTGCTGCGGGGTTGTCGGGTCAGTCATGGTTGGAAGAACCTCCTCTGGGTTGCGCATCGTCGCACGAACGAGGTCACTTCGCGAGAACCCGATGGTCGTGGGCGTATCATCGGCGCGACGGACGGCCCACGATCGGGCCGCCCCCGCGGGAGGAGCGGCCATGAGCGTAGACGGATGGACCTTCGCGGACCTCGAGCCCGCCCAGCTGGACCTGGTCAACGAGGCCGAGCGGACCCTCGACACGGACGTCGTCATGGCCTACGCGCCGAGCCCGTGGGGCACGGTCGACCCGGAGACGATCGCCGAGGGCATGCACCCGGTCGACCTCGAGTCGAGCCAGCTCGAGTGCCTGCAGGGCCTCGAGCGGATGGTCGGCGGCGTGCTCGTCGCGTATCGACGCGACGTCGACTGAGGTCCAAGACCGCCGACTAGAGGAGCGACTCCGGGTCGACATCCACCGACCACGGCGGCCCCGGATCGCCGCCGAGGGTCGCGACGGGGTCGGCCCCACGCAGGACCAGGTTGTAGCGCCACCGGTCGTTCCGCCGCGCGATGTAGGCCGGTGCGGGCCCCAGGACGGTCGTGTCCTGCTCGGCGGCCCGCTCCCGCAGCCGCCCGGCCATCGCGTCGCCCTCGCGTTCGGCGGCCTCGCGATCGGGAAGCGCGACCGTGAGCTTGACGAGTCGGCCGAACGGCGGTGACCCGAACCGTCGCCGCATCGCGAGCTCCTCGCGGTAGAACGTCTCGCCGTCGCCGCTGGCCACGGCACGGATCACCGGGTGATCGGGCTGGTAGGTCTGCAGGATCGCCCGACCGGGGCGGTCGCCGCGGCCCGCCCGCCCCACCGCCTGGGACAGGAGCTGGTACGTCCGCTCGGCCGCGCGCTCGTCGGGAAGGTTCAGCGCCACATCGGACGACACGACGCCGACCAGCGTGACCGCGGGCACGTCGAGGCCCTTGGCGACGAGGCTCGTGCCGACGAGCACGTCCGTCTGGCCGGCCGCGAAGGCGTCCAGCACCCGGGCCGCCGCTCCCCGGCGTTCCGCCACGTCACGATCCAGCCGCGCCACGCGCAGGTCGGGGTGGTTCGCACGGACCTCGCGCTCCACCCGTTCCGTACCACCGCCCAGGTACCGGATCCGTGGCGACGCGCACGACGGGCAGCGTGTGGCCAGCGGCGTGGCTCGCCCGCAGTGGTGGCATCTTAGGGTCATGCCGGCCTGGTGGTAGACGAGCGGCCGTTCGCAGTCCGGGCAGGCCTGAACGTGGCCACAGTCGCGGCACAGCACCACCGACGCCGTCCCGCGCCGGTTCAGCACCAGGATCGCCTGCTCCCCCGCCGCCGTGTCGAGCGCGTCCAGGGCTTGATCGAGGGTCCGCGACAGCAGTCCGCGATTTCCCTCGGCGAGCTCGGCGCGGAGGTCGACGACCGTGACGGTCGGCGTGGTCCCGGTAGGACGCTGTGGCAGGACGATCCGATCGTAGGTCCCTTCGAGCGCACGCCCCAGGCTGTCGACCGCCGGCGTCGCCGAGCCGAGCACCAGCGCCGCCCCGGCCATTTCGGCCAGTCGGATCGCCGTGTCGCGAGCCTGGAGCCTCGGGGTGCGGTCGCTCTTGTAGGCGGGGTCGTGTTCCTCGTCGACGATCACGATGCCCACGTCCGCGAGCGGGGCGACGACGGCCAGCCGCGTGCCGACCACGATGTCCACCTCACCGTTCCGGATGCGGCGCCACTCGTCGGCCCGCTCGCCGTCGCCGAGGCCCGAGTGGACGAGCGCGACCCGCGCATCGAGGTCGGCCCGGAGTCGATCGACGATCGGCAGGGCGAGCGCGATCTCGGGGACGAGCACGAGCGCGGGACGGCCCGCAGCGAGCGCCGCACCGATCGCCTCGACATAGATCGCCGTCTTGCCACCACCCGTCACGCCGTCCAGGAGCAATGGGCGCGGGTCCCGCTCCTCGATCGCCCGCGCGACGCGATCCACGGCGGCGGCCTGTGCCGCAGAGAGCTCGGCCGACCGCGGCCGACCGCCGCGGGTCCCGGGCGCTCGCGAGGCCAGTGGCCGGCGCGGTCGTTCCCGCACGCCGGTCTCCGCAAGGCCGCGCCGAACCAGGGAGGTGAGGGTCGCCGTCCCGTGCCGCCCGGCCACCTCGGCTGCCGGGACGCCATCGGCCGCCACCGAACCGCCCGCCAGCTCCGCGAGGGCGTCGATCTGGCGCGGGCCGAGCGGACGGCCCGTTGACCGCTCACCCGCGGCCAGCGCGACCGCCGCGGTGCGGCCCGCGGGCAACAGTCGGATCCAGCGTTCGTATCGGGGACCGGCGCCCGCCCCGAGCAGCGTCCAGTCGAGGGTCACGAGGTCGCGCGACTCCAGGCCCCGAAGCCGGCGGAGGAGGCCCGCCCGGCCATCGGGCGCCGCGAGGTCGCGCGCGGGCCGCGCTCCGCCCCCGAGCTGGTCGAGGAGGTCGGTGTCGACGGCGTCGAGCTCGCCATCGAGCGGCTGCGGGGTCCGCTCGGCCACCAGCTCGAGGCGTTCCAGCAGGCCCGGCGGCAGCATCGCCCGGATCACGAGGGCAGGCGGGGCCAGGTAGTGCGCGGCCACCCAGCGCGCGAGTGCGAGCGTCAAGGGCGGCAGAAGCGGTCCGTCCGCGCGGACCCGGTCGACCAGGGGCTTGGTGGTCGAGCTCGACGGCGCCTCCTCCGCGCCACCCAGCACCACCCCGAGCGCCTGCCGCCGGCCGAATTCCACCAGCACGGCCTCGCCAGCCTCGAGGTCCGCCAGGGATTCGGGCACGCTGTAGGTGAAGGGCCGGGCGCCACCGGCGCCGGCCGCGTCGACCGCGACCTCGACCAGCCGCCCCGGTCTAGACCCGGACCCGTCGGTCGGCATGCAGGCGGCGTTCCTCGGCGATGATCTCGTCGATCCGCTCGGCGGTGCGTTCGACCTGGTCGGTCTCGTTCAGCACGACGTAGTCGTAGTCGTCCTGGCGCGCGAGCTCGATGGCGGCGTTGCGCTGGCGCAGCTCGAGCTCGTCGGCACTCTCCGTGGCGCGCGTGCGCAGCCGCGAGAACAGCGTTTCGAGCGTCGGCGGGACCACGAAGATCAGGAGTGCCTCGGTGACCTGCTCCTTGACGATCTGCGCCCCCTGCACGTCGATCTTGAGGATCGCATGGCGTCCGGCCAGCACGGCGCGGCGCACCTGGTCGCGTGGGGCGCCGTACCAGTTGCCGTGGACCTCGTTCGTCTCGAGCAACTGCCGGTCGGCGCGCAGCCGCAGGAAATCCTCGCGCGACACGAAGTGGTAGTCGACGCCATCGATCTCGCCAGGGCGCGGCGCGCGGGTCGTGCACGTCACGACGTAGACGTACTCGGGGTCATGCGTGCGCTCTCGCATCGCGTCGATGATGGTGTCCTTGCCCACGCCTGAGGGCCCGGAGATGATGACGAGCATCGCGCCCGGGGCGCCGAGGATGACGCCGCTCGGCCGCCCGGGATCATCGGAGATCCGTTCCGGTTCCTCGGGGATCGCTTTCAAGCCGGGGGGCGCCGGGCGCGCGTCGTCGGTCATCGAGCGGTCTCGGCCGCGCGCAGCGACGTCGAGGACGACCTCGAGCTCGGCCGGCAGGTCCGCGGTCGCGCGGATCAGCTCCCCGCTGGCGGGGGCCGTCAGCTCCAGCCGCCAGGCGTGCAGGAACAGCCGTCCGAGGCCCTCCGGCCCGCGCCGCGAGGTGCCGGTCCCGTAGACCGGGTCGCCGGCGACCGGGTGTCCGATCGCATCGAGATGCACGCGGATCTGGTGGGTCCGACCCGTGACCAGGTCCAGCTCCAGCAGGGTCCAGCCGGCGAAGCGTTCGCGGACCCGGTAGCCGGTGGTGGAGGCCCGCCCGTCCGGAACGACCGCCATCCGGGTCCGATGCTTCGGGTCGCGCCCGATCGGCGCTTCGATCCGCCCGACGGCCGCCGCCACATTCCCCGCGACGAGCGCCTGGTAGGTCTTGCGGACCCGCCGCGCCTTGAGCTGGGCCATCAGGGAATGCTGGGCGGCATCGTGCTTGGCCACCATCAGGAGCCCGCTGGTGTCCCGGTCGAGGCGGTGGACGATCCCGGGGCGCGCGACCCCGGCGATGCCCCCGTATTCAGATCCGCCCGCGCGCGCCAGCAACGCGTTGACCATCGTGTCCCCGTCGTGGTGGCCGGCGGATGGGTGGACCACGATCCCGGACGGCTTGTCGACGATCAGCAGGTCCGCGTCCTCGTACACGATCCGCAGCGGGATATCGTGGGCCGGGGCGAGGTCCAGGGCGGCCGGCTCAGGCACATCGAGGCGGATCTCCGTCCCCGCGGGCACGATCATGTTCGCCCGCAGCGGGATGCCCTCGGCAGTCATCCGTCCGTCGGAGATCAGCTTCTGGACGTGGCTCCGCGAGAGGCCCGTCACGTCGGCCACGTACCGGTCGATCCGCCCGATCCGGCCATCGGGGACCCGGACGGTCCGGACGCCGGCCGCGATCGGCGCGTCAGGCATCGACCGGGTCCGCGGGCTCGCTCGGTCGCCGGGGGGCGTCGACGGGTGGCAGCCCGAACCTTCCGGGCAGGAAGGCGCTTGCCAGCAACAGGAGGATGGCGCAGGTGATGGCGCTGTCCGCCACGTTGAAGGTGTAGAAACGCAGGTCGCCCAGACCGGCATCCACGAAATCGATGACATAGCCCAGCCGCAGACGGTCGAGCATGTTCCCGAGCGCACCTCCGAGCAGCAGCCCGAGCGCCACCGACAAGAGGGTGTTCCGCCCCGAGCTCCCGTGGTACCAGGCGATGAGCCCGACGACACCCATCGACACGAGCCCGAACAGCAGCGCCTGGTCCTGGAAGAGGCCGAACAGCGCGCCGCTGTTGCGCGAGTTGACGAGCCGTACGAGATCGCCGATCACCGACAGCTGTTGCCCTTCGGCGGGCAGGATCGAGACGAGCCAGGCCTTCGTCAACTGGTCGAGGACCACCACGATCGCCGCCACCCCGAGGAACAGCGGCCAGCGCGCTCGTTCCCGGCCCGGTGCTGCCGGCGCCGTCATCCGACCCGCCGCAGGGCGATCGTCACGGTGGCACCGTCGAGCTGGACATCCGTCCGCGTCGCCGCGGCCGGGGTCTGGCCCGTGGCAAGGTCCGCCCCGGTGTCGGCGGCGACCGCTGGCAGGTGCGGGGCGACGGCGGTCGGCGCCCCGGAGATCCACAGCTCGATCCGGTCGTCGAGCTCCAGGCCAGCCTCCCGCCGCAGGTCCTGGACAGCCCGCGCGATCTCGCGGGCATCGCCCTCTGCGCGGAGCTCCGGCGTCAACTCCGTGTCGAGGACCACCACGAGACCGTCGTCTTCGGCCACGGCCGTGCCCGGCCGTGGGGTCGCCTGGATCTCGACCTCGTCGGGCGCCAGGGTCACCCCGGCCAGGGTCACCGAGCCATCGTCCGCGATCTCGACGGCTCCCTCGCGGGCCGCGGCCATGACCGCCGGGATGGCGGCACCCAGCCGCTTGCCGATCTTCGGGAGCAGCGGCTTCACGCGACGGTCGACGAGCTCGGAGCCGTCGGCGATGAGCTCCACGGCCCCCACGTTGATCTCGTCCGCGAACAGGCCCAGCAGCTCGTCGGAGATCGCGAGGCCGCGATCGGGCAGGGCAAGCCAGGCCCGGGCCAGTGGCTGGCGGTTGCGCAGGCCCGCCTGCGCCCGGAGCGTCCGGGCGAGATCGACCGCAGCGCGGACGGTCGTCATCGCACGCTCCAGGTCCGGATCGCGGTGCGCTGCCATGACCGCGGCGGGCCAGGGCGTGAGGTGGACGCTGTCAGGCGTGCCTGGAACGACCGTGACCATGAGGTTCTCGTACATCGACTCGGAGAGGAACGGCAGGATCGGCGCGAGCGTCCGCACGAGCGTGACGAGGGCCGCATGGAGCGTCGCGAATGCAGCGTCACGGTCGGCCGGATCCGCACCGGCGCGCATCCGGTCGCGGGAACGGCGCAGAAACCACGTCGAGAGGTCGTCGATGAAGGTGCTGATCTCGCGGGTAGCGGCGACCGCGTCGAAATCGCCGAGGTCCTTCGCCACGTCGTCTGCCAGTCCGGCGGCGCGGGACAGGATCCAATGATCCATCGCGGGCCACGAGGGCGCCGCCGCGATGACGTCGTCGATGCCGGCCTTCGGTGTCCAGCCGGCCAGCCGAGCGTAGGTCACGAAGAACGAGTACACGTTCCACAGGATCAGCAGCTCGCGCCGCGCCTCGTCGGCGGCATGCCAGCCGAACAGGATGTTCTCCTCGGGGCGTGCCTTCGTGAACATCCAGCGCATGACGTCGACGCCCATCCGCTCGGCCGCCTCGTCGAACTCGATCGCGTTGCCCGAGCTCTTGTGCATCGGCCGGCCATCCTCGGCGAACAGCGTCGCGTAGCCGAAGATCGTCTTGAACGGCTCCTCTCGGCGCAGGACGGTCGACATCGCGAGCATCGAATAGAACCAGTTGCGGAACTGCCCCGGGAAGCTCTCGGTGATGAAATCGGCCGGGAACCACCGGGCCCAATAGTCGGGGTCCTCCCGGTGGTGCAGTGTCGAAAACGGCACGATGCCGGCATCCAGCCACGGATTGCCGACATCCTTGATGCGCTCGACCGGGGCGCCGCACCCCGAGCAGGCGATCCGTACCTCGTCCACCCAGGGGCGATGTGGGGTATGGCCCTCGAACCGCTCCCAGCCCTCGACGGCGCGCTCCTTGAGCTCCTCGCGCCCGCCGACGACGTCGATCCGGCCGCACGCCGCGCAGTCGTAGATCGGCAGCGCCAGGCCCCAGTAGCGCTTCTTCGAGATCATCCAGTCGCCCATGTTCAGGAGCCAGTCGAGCTCGCGGTCGTAGCCGAACTCCGGGATCCACCGGATCCGATCCACGACCTCCATGATCTGGTAGCGCAGGCTCGCGTCGACCTGGGCCGTGGACAGGGTGTCGCGCGGTTGGTCGTAGACCGGCCCCATCGAGATGTACCACTCGTCGACGAGCCGGAAGACGAGGGGCGTGCCACACCGCCAGCAGTGCGGGTAGCGGTGATTGATGGTCTCCAGCCGGTAGAACCGGTCCGTCGCCTTGAGGTGCTCGACGATCGGGTCGGCGACGTCGCGCACGTCGCGACCGCTCAACGGACCGAACCCCTCGAGGACGATGCCGGATTCGTCCAGCGGCGCGATCACCGGCAAGCCGATCGCCTTGGCCAGCTGGAAGTCCTCCGCGCCGCAGCCCGGAGCGATGTGGACGATGCCGGTGCCCTCGTCCTCGCCGACCTCGTCCCAGGGCACGACGCGGTGCTCGTAACCCTCGGCGAAGGCGGCCTGCACCGCGGGTAGCTCATCGAACGGGCCGGCGTACCGCCAACCCACGAGATCGGCGCCGGCGAGCTCCTCCTCGACCTGGAACGGGCCTTCGAGCGCGGTCTTGAGCGTGCCCTTCGCGAGCCAAAAGGCGTCGTCGCCCTGACGGACCTTCACGTAGCGCAGGCGAGCGCCGACCGCCGCCGCGACGTTCGAGGTGAGCGTCCAGGGCGTCGTCGTCCAGACGAGCAGGGCCTCGCCGGGACGGTCGATCAGCGGGAACTTCACGGTCAGGCCCGGGTCGTCCTTGTCCTGATAGCCCTCGTTGACCTCGGTCTGGGAGAGGCCGGTGCCACAGCGCGCACACCAGGGCATCGTGTCGTGGCCCTTGTACAGCCAGCCACGCCGGTGGACCTCGGCGAGGAAGCCCCAGATCAGGTCGTTGTTCTCGTTGCTGAACGTGAAGTACGAGCCACCGACCTCGCGCATGCCGAGCCGGCCGACGAGCATCTCCACCGTGTCGGTGACCGGACCGTCGGTGCCTTCGATCGTCGTGATCGCGGACGGGTCCGTGCCGAGCAGGTCGTGCAGCCGGCGCAGCTCGTCCGGATCGTTCCAGTCCATCCACATCCCGAGGCGGATGGACTGCTCAGACTGGCGCGCGGCATAGGTGAGCACGCGCTGCTTGCAGAGCGTCACGAACCGGTCGATCCCGTAGGCCTCGATGTCGCGCTTGTTGGTGAAGCCCAGGTCGCGCTCGACGTTGACTTCGACCCACAGGCCCTGGCAGTCGAACCCGTTCTGGTACCGCTGGTCCTCGCCGAGCATGGCGTGGAAGCGCTGGTAGAGATCCTTGTAGGTGCGTCCCCAGGCATGGTGCACGCCCATCGGATTGTTCGCGGTGATCGGCCCGTCCAGGAAGCTCCAGCGCGGGCCCCCGGTGTTCTGTGCGCGCAGGCGCGCGAAGGTCCGCCGCTCGCGCCACGTCGCAAGGATGTCGTGCTCCTGGGCGACGAAGTCGGGCTTCGCGGTGACGGGTCGGAACATGCATCTCCGGGGCGCGGTGGGTCAGGGCGACGGGGCTTGACCGGCCCTTCCGGGCGGGTCGGGCGAGTCCGAGTATCCTACGCGCGATGCAGAAACCGCAGGGGGCGCGACCGCGCGCCCGGTCGCCTTTCGCTGCGGCGTTCCTTTCGCTCCTTTTCCCGGGCCTCGGGCACCTCTATGTCGGCGCCCAGATGCGCGCCCTCGGGTTCGCTGCGGCGCCTGTCCTGCTGATCGCGCTCCTCGCCGGATTCGTGTTGCGGATGGACCGGCTCGAACTCGTCGGGTTGCTGTTCAGCCCGTTCCTGTTGAGCTCGATCTTCGTCCTCAACCTCGTCGCGCTGCTCTATCGCCTGGTGGCGATCATCGATGCCTATCGCGTCGCGGAGTACCTCAATGCGCATGCCATGTCGGACGGCGGGCGGTTGGGCAAGGCGCGGCTCCCCCGCAATCCCCTGTCCATCGCCGGCCTGCTCGCCGTGGTGCTGGTCATGGCCGGCAGCCACGTCGTGGTCGCCCGCTACGACATGCTCGCGCTCGATGCGCTGACCAGCGGCTGCATCTTCATCGGCGAAGACCAGGGGGAATGCGCCGGTGATCCGTCCGCCTCGGCCGAGCCCTCGGAGTCCGCAGACCCGAGCGCCGAGGCGACCCCGAGCCCGACGCCCGAGCCGACCTCGATCGGCAGCCAGGTCCCGGACGTCTCCCTGCCGCCGTGGGACGGCCGCGAGCGGCTCAACATCCTGCTCATCGGCTCCGACGAGCAGGGCGGTGGGCACAACACCGACACGCTGATCACGGTGTCGATCGACCCGGTCACCAAGCAGGCCGCCATGTTCAGCCTGCCGCGCGACACCCAGTTCGTGCCGCTCCCCGCCGGAAACGCCCGATCGTTCTGGGGCCGGACGTACCCGAACAAGATCAACTCGTTCTTCGTCAACAACCGAAAGCGCTCGGACCTGTGGCCGGGCAACGATCGGACCCGCGGCTACAACGGCCTCAAGGCGACCCTCGGTGAGCTCTACGACCTCGACATCAAGTACTTCGTCGAGGTCAACTTCAACGGCTTCAAGAAGGTCGTCGACTCGGTGGGTGGCGTGACGATCAATGTCCAGGTGCCGGTCGTCGACGACGCCTTCCCCGGGTCGACTGGTCGCGCCCAGCGGCTGTACATCCCGAGCGGCATCCAGCACATGGACGGCGACCAGGCCCTGCGCTACGCCCGATCGCGCAACACGTCGGACGACTTCGACCGCGGCGCTCGACAGCAGCGCGTGCTCCTGTCGCTGCGCGAACAGGCCGACCCGCAGATCCTCCTGCCGCGGCTGCCCGAGCTGGTCGAGGCGCTCAAGTCGGCCGTGCGGACGGACATCCCGCTCGATCAGCTCGATGAGCTGCTCGGATTGGCGTCGGAGGTCGACACGACGAACATCCGCTCCTACGTGTTCACGCCCGACTTCTACCAGAACGAGGTGCTGTCGGGCTACTGGCTTGAGCCGCGAGTGGACCGGATCCAGGCAGCCGTCCGCGACGCGTTCACGGCAGACCCTGCGGACCAGGCACTGCGCGAGCGACTCGCCGGCGAGGGAGCCGGGGTCTGGGTGCTGAACGGCACCAACTCGGGGAACCGCGGGACCCGATTGGCCGGTTATCTCGAGTTCCACGGCCTGGCCGCGTCGGCTCCGCGCCAGGCCCCCGAGGGGAACGTGCCCAAGGACACGGTGATCACGGTCTATAACGGCGCAGAGACAGACATGCCCGCGACGATCGCCTATCTCGAGGACCTGTTCGGAGTGAAGGTCAAGACGGCGACCGACAGCACGGTCCGGGCGGACATCGTCATCGTGATCGGGAACGCCACGCCGGAGCTTGAGCCGCCGCCCCAGGCCTGAGGGTGGATCGCCGCGCCGCCGCCGCCCGCCCCGCGCCGCCTCGCGGCGCCTACTGGATGGGCGTCAGCCAGTGCCGGTACTCGGGCAGCCGACCGCGCACCGCCTCGAAATACCGATCGCGGACGAGCCGGGCGATCGGGCCCACGGCCCCCGACCCGACCTTGCGGTGGTCGACCTCGATGACGGGCGAGATCTGGACGCCGGTCCCGCACACGAAGATCTCGTCGGCCACGTACAGCTCCGACCGGTTGATCGAGCGTTCCTGGACCGGGATGCCCTCGTTGCCGAGCAGCTCCATGAGTGCCTTGCGGGTCACACCCTCGAGCAGGTCGTCATTGACCGGCGGCGTGATCGCGACCCCATCGCGCACGACGTAGATATTGGCCGCGGACGACTCGTTGACGTGGCCCTGTGAGGTCAGGACGACCGCCTCGTCGTAGCCGTTCAGCTCAGCCTCGGACTTCTGGAAGGCCATGTTCACGTAGCCACCGACGATCTTGCCGCGGGCCGGCAGCGCCTCGTCGGCGTTCCGGCGCCAGGACGAGGTCATGAGCCGGACGCCCTTCTCGGTGTCGATGTAGTTCCCGAAGGGCAGCGTGATGATGTACAGCTCGTGCTCCAGGTCGTGCAGGCGCACACCGATCGCGCGCGTCGACTTGTAGAACGAGGGCCGGATGTAGCAGTCCTCGCGGAACGCGTTGCGGCGAACGGTCTCGATGATGAGCGCCGACAGCTCGTCGACCGACGGGATGTCGTCCATCAAGAGGATCCGGCACGACTGTCGGATGCGCTCGACGTGCTCGCGCAGCTTCAGGCCGTACAGCCGCCCCTCCTCCTCGTTCCAGTAGGCGCGGATACCTTCGAAGGTCGCCGTCCCGTACATGAAGGCGTGGGTCATGATGCTGACCTTGGCATCCTTCATCGGGACGAACTCGCCCTCGAAGTAGCAGATCAGCTCGTCGAGCGCGGCGGTCTTCGGCGCGTGATGGGGCGACGGGGCCGAAGTGCCGGCCGTGGTGTCGGTGGTCATTCGGCTGGGACTCCTGCGCTGACGGGCGCGACGCGGTCGCGGGGCGGCGAAGTCGGCCGAGTATAGCAGCGGCTCTCGGCGGCTCTCTTCCGGCGTCAGCCCGCCGAGATCGCCGATGCGATCGCGAGGGCGATGACCGCCAGGATCCCGAGCGAAACGGCGATCATCCAGCGGTCGCCCAGGCGGGCGAACCCGATCGCCGCCACGATGACCCGGCTGATCGGCGTGGCGATGACGGCGAGGATGCCCAGCCACAGGAACGCCGCCGGGGCGAGCGAGCCGAGGTCCGCCAGGATGCGGGCGGGATCGAGCGGCGGGCCGCCGGCCAGCGGCGAGATCCCGGCGGCCAGCAGCAGCACGACCCCAACGGAGAGCAGCCCGACCGCGACGTAGGTGACCGCGATCAGCAGCCGACCGATGAACCGGTCGAAGTCGCGACCCCGCTGGGCGCCCGGATCCGGCACAGGCGTCACGAGACGGCCCGCAGCAACATCTGGATCGCGGTGTACGCCATGACCACCACGAACAACAGGCGCAGATAGCGCAGGCCGATCCGGTGTGCCACCCGCGAGCCGAGCGTGGCGCCGACGAAGACGCCGATCGCCGTCGGGCCGACGACGTACGGGTCGATCTCGCCGCGAAGCAGATAGATCACCGCGCCTGAGGCAGCCGTGATGCCCATCATCAGGTTGCTCGTGGCGGTGGCCACGCGCAGCGGCACACCCATGGCCAGGTGCATCAGGGGGACCTTGATGGTGCCGCCCCCGATGCCCAGCAGGGCCGAGGCAACCCCGGCGCCGGCCGACCCGAGCACGCCCCGGCCAAGGTTTCGGACCTCGTAGTCGGGACCGGCGACGCTCGCCAGCATCGCCGCACGCCTGCCTGCCGCGTCGGGGGCACGGTTCTCAAGGAGGCGCTTGCCGCCGGAACTCGTCACGTCCGATACGCCGCCGGTCTCCCCCGCCCCGATGTCGTCCATGACGGCCTCCGAAGACCGCGCTCGCGCCATCGAGAACGCGACATACCCGAGGAGGCCGGCGAAGAGCACGGACAGCAGCCGCTCGTCGACGAGGAACGCGATCGAGCCGCCGACGAGTGCACCGATGGCGGTGAACAGCTCCAGGCTCATGCCCAGCCGCAGGTTGGCGACGTGGCGCTCCAGGTAGACACCCGCCGCTGCACTGCTGGTCATGATCACGCAGACCAGGGACACGCCGACGGCCGTGCGGAGGTCCAGGCCGAACACGAGGGTCAGGAGCGGCACGATGAGGGTGCCGCCACCCAGGCCGAGCCACGATCCGAAGACGCCAGCGGCGAAACCGCCGACGAGCATCAGGAGCCCGACGTCCACCTCAGGTTCCGCACGGAACGGTATGCCGGCACCCCGAGCGGGGAACTGCCACACGCGCTCCGAGGTCGGAGGCGGAGCTCCGCGACGCCATCCGCCCGAGGACGGCGGAGCTCCGCGACGCCATCCGCCCGAGGATTACGGGCGCAGGTGCTGGGGCGCGTACGGGAGCAGGGCCACGTGGCGGGCGCGCTTGAGGGCGACGGCCAGCTCGCGCTGGTGCCCGGCGCAGGTGCCGGTCTTGCGCCGTGGCTCGATCTTGGCCCGCTCGGACAGGTAGCGGCGGAGGCGGTTGACCTCCTTGTAGTCGATCAGCGACGTCTTGTCGGCGCAGAACGCGCACACCTTGCGACGTCGACGGTCGCGGTAGAAGTCGTCGCGCTTGCGGGATCGGGCGGGAGGCATGGTCAGGTTCTCCTGGTCAGTCGGTCGTCAGAAAGGAAGGTCGTCAAGATCGCTGTCGTCGGTCGGACGCGTTGGACGAACGTTGCCGCCGGCCGGCGGACCGGCCGGGGCGCCTTCGCCACCGCCACGGTTCCCTCCGGAGTAGCCGCCGCCGTCGCCGGGGGGCCCACCCTGGCCGGCCTGACCGCCACCGGAGGCGCCGCCGAAAGACCCCTCATCGTCGCGGGGACGTCGCTCGAGGTTCACGATCGAGTCGGCCGTGATCTCCAGCGCCGTCCGGGTCTGGCCATCACGGCCTTCGAAGGTGCGGGTCTTGAAGCGGCCTTCCACGAACACCTTGTTGCCCTTGCGCAGGCTCTCGGCCATGCGCTCGGCGCGGTCGCCCCAGACGCTCACGCGGAACCAGTCGGTCTCTTCGACCCACTCGCCGGTCTGCTGGTTCTTCGTGCTCTGGTTGACCGCCACGTTGAACTGGGTCACGGCGCGGTTGGTCGGCGTGTAGCGCATCTCCGGATCGGATCCGAGATTGCCGATGATCATCACCTTGCACAGGGCCATCGTCGTGCGCTCCTCAGTCGATGGCGGCCGGGGCCGCCTCGCTCTCGTCCTCGCCGATCCGCTCGGACCCGTCGTCCTCGTCGTCGTCCCCGTACAGGTTCGAGGGCAGCTCGGCGTCCTCGCCATCCTCGGCATCTTCCGCATCCCCGTCCTCGCGACGGCTCGGCTTGGCCGGGCGTTCGTCACGGGTGACCAGGTGACGGATGACCTCCTCGGTGATGAGCAGGCTGTGCTCGAGCTCGGTCAGCAGGCCGGCCGGTGCCGCGAACAGGACGATGTGGTACGAGCCCTCGCGGAATCGATCGATCGGGTAGGCGAGACGCCGGCGGCCCCACGGGGCGACCTTGACGATCTGGCCGCCACCCGCCGTGATCTGGCGGGTGACGCGGTCGATGACCGCCTGGCTCTTGTCATCCGCGACGTCGGGGCGGATCACGAGCATGAGTTCGTAACGGCGCATGCGCGCAGGCACTCCTTCCAATGGGTATGCCCCGTTTGACGTCGGACGCGCCGATTCGCCACGGAGCGGAAAGGAAACGGGCCGTAGTCTAGCATGGCCGTCCCCGAGACTCGGGAAACAGAGGCCGAGTCGCGCCGATGTATCCTCTCGGCGACCCCCAGCACACGTCCCATTCGCACCCGACCGGAGGCCCCTTGCCCGCCAGCACGATCCTCGTTCTCGAAAGCGCCGCGACGGCGATCGCGTCGCTCGTTCCTCAGCTCACGTCGGCTGGCTATACCGTCACGCAGACGACGGACCCGGATGTGGCATTGGCGACGATCGTCGAACACCAGCTCGCGATCCTCGATGTCGGGGTCGCGGAGGAGGCGGCGAAGCCGACCAAGGGCGCCAAGGAACCCAAGGATGGAAAGGACGGGAAAGACGCCAAGAAGGACGCAGTCGCGACCCGGACCGGCGTCGAGCTATGCCGTGAGATCCGGGCAACTCCGGCGATGGCCGCCGTGCCGATCCTGTGCGTCGCGACCACCGACGACGTCGAGGAGCGGATCGGCTTCCTGGAGGCTGGAGCGGACGACGTCATCGCCCGACCGTTCGACGCACGAGAGGTCGAAGCGCGGGTCGAGGCGCTCCTCCTCCGTTTCCAGCGATCGAAGCACAAGGCTCCGGTCGTCTCGTCCGACGGCCTCACGATCTCGCAGGCCCGCAGAGTGGTCGCGGTCTTCAGCCCCAAGGGCGGGGTCGGGACGACGACCATCGCCACGAACATCGCCGTGGCAGCGGCGCAGAAACGGCCCGACCGGGTGGTGCTGGTGGACCTGGACCTGCAGTTCGGCGCGGTCGCGACCCATCTCAACCTGTCCGCCAAGCAGACCCTGACCGACATCGTCCGTGACGAGGCGGTCCTGCGCGAGCCGGAACTCCTGCGCACCTTCGCGATGCGGCACGACAGCGGCCTCCACGTGATCGCCGCACCGACCACGCCGGAGACGTCCGAGTTCATCACCCCCGACCACATCTCGCAGCTGATCGCGGCCCTGCTCGAAGGCTACGAGTCGGTCGTGATCGATGCGGGCTCGACGCTCGACGAGCGAACGCTGACCGTCTTCGATGCCGCGGAGACCATCGTGCTCGGCGTCTACCCCGAGATCCCGGCCCTCAAGGCGATGCATGGCCTGGTCGACCACCTGACCGAGTCCGGGTCCATCGGCACGAAGGCCATGTACGTCCTCAACAACATGTTCGCGCGCGACATCCTCAAGCGGCGCGATATCGAGGCCGCCCTCGGGACGCAGATCGGGCTCGACCTGCCCTACGACGCCTTCCTGTACCTCAAGGCGGTCAACGAGGGAGTCCCGATCGTCATGGGCGCGCCGCGATCGGCAGCGGCCGAGCGACTTGGCAAGCTGAGCTCGACGGCGTTCGGCACCGATGGCGTCGTCGTCCCGGCCGCGGAGCCCAGGAAGAAGGCGGGACTGTTCGGGTTGCGCCGCAAGGCCTGACGCGCGCCGGCTCGCCGGTTGATCCTCAGGTGGGACAGCTGGCTTCGAGCTCGACGACCGCCTCTTCGAATGCCACGACTGCCTGGCCGGGAGCCGCTACGGGGAACGCATGCCCGGTCGCACCCCAGTCCCGCCACGCCAGGAACTGCTTCCGGATGGCGTCGTATTGGTCGATCCCGTCGACGAACCGCTCGAGCGCCGGCGCCGTGCAGGTCGTCGGCGTGTAGGCCGCGACGCCTTCTCTCTGGCTGGTGATCCATTCGCCCAAGGGCAGGAACTGGCCCTCGAGCTTGCTCGGGTCCATCTTGTTGAGGCCCTTGAGGTCGGGGATCGCCTCGTCGGCGCCGGCCTTGATCAGCTTGGCGATCTCCGTGTCGTCGGCGGTGTAGACCGTGCTGAGCACGGGAGATGCCGCCGCGGTCGTGGGCGTGGGCGAGGGGCTGGGCGTCGACGTGGCAGGTGCGGCGGTGACCGTGACCGCAGTCGAGTCGGGAGACGGCGGCGCGCCCGGGGCGGCGGTGCAGCCCGCGAACAGGATCGCGGCCAGGGCCGACGCTCCCATCGCTGACGCTCTCATCGCTCGATCTCCTCCTCTCCCGATCCGCCGAGGATGCGTTCGTCCGGGCGGGCGAGACCCGCACAGTACACCGCGGGGCGGAGAACCAGGTCCCTCGGCCAACCTGACGTTGTTGCCCGGGTACCACGCGCGGCGACCGTCGGGTCGCCGATGCTCCGATCTGCGACCTGGGATGGTGCCGGAGCCGAGATTCGAACTCGGACGCCCTTGCGGGCCGCGGAGTTTAAGTCCGCTGCGTCTGCCATTCCGCCACTCCGGCCGAACGCCAAGCCTAGCGGAAGGTCGCCCTCTCGAGCCCCTGGACTCGCCGCGGTCGCGACAGGGATGTGGAGGCGACGACCGGATTCGAACCGGTGAATAGAGGTTTTGCAGACCTCCGTGTTGAACCACTTCACCACGTCGCCAGACAAGACTTTACCCGGGGTTCGATCCGGGTGTTGGCTGCCCCTCGAGGATTCGAACCTCGGTTCACGGATCCAAAGTCCGCTGTCCTACCACTAGACGAAGGGGCAGCGGCGCCTTCGGGGAGGATGAATGGAGCGGAAGACGGGACTCGAACCCGCGACCCTCACCTTGGCAAGGTGATGCTCTACCAACTGAGCCACTTCCGCCCGGAGGTCGACCGCCTCGAAAGGTGGTGCCGAGGGCCAGGATCGAACTGGCGACACCGCGATTTTCAGTCGCGTGCTCTACCGACTGAGCTACCTCGGCCCGATGGCCAACCGCGTTGGCTGCCCGTCGGCGGAGGGCAGGATACCACGGCCCTTCGAGGCCTTGCCATGCAGCCCTCCCCTACTCCAGACCGGCGAGTTGCGCCTGTTCCGCTGTGCCCAAGGGCGCTTCGCCGGTGAGCTGACGCAACCGATTGATCCGGTCGATGATCGGCGGGTGGGTCGACATCAGCCCCGACGCGCGTTCCTCGAACTTCTTGATCGGGTTGGTGAAGTACATGTGCTGGGTCCCGCGGTTGGCGACTTCGAGCACCTCCGGATCGGCCGAGATCTTGGCCAGGGCCCGCTCCAGGCCGTACGGATTGCGACTCAGTTCCACGGCGGACGCATCTGCGAGGTACTCGCGCTGCCGGTTCACGGCGAGCTGGATGAACCGGCTGATCAACGGCGCAAGGATCGCCAGTGCGATGGCGAGGATGAAGACGATGGTCTGGGCGCCCCCGCCTCCGCCACTGTCCCGATCGCGCCGGCCGCCGCCCCAGAACGTGAACCGCAGGAAGAAGTCGGCGAGGATCGCGATGGCCCCGACCATGACCCCCACGATGAGCGAGAACCGGATGTCGAGGTTGCGCACATGCGAAAGCTCGTGTGCGATGACGCCCTGCAGCTCCTCGCGGTCAAGCTTTTCGAGCAGCCCGGTCGAGATCGCGACCGACGCGTGCTTCGGGTCGCGGCCGGTCGCGAACGCGTTGGGCGCGGTGTCATCGATCAGATGGACGCGCGGCATCGGCACGTTGGCGGCGATGGCCATCTCGCGCACCACGTTCATCAGCTGCGGCGCAACGGCCTCGTCGACCTCCCGCGCGCCGCTGACCGACAGCACGAGCGAGTCGCCCGCGAAATACGTCCCGATCCCGGCCAGGCTTCCGAGGACCAGCGCGCCGACGGTGACGGCAAGACCACCGGCGGGTTCGCCCGAAACGGCGAACCCGGTCGCGAACCCGAGCAGTCCCAGCAGGGCGACGACGAACGCCGCCATGAGGAACGAGTTCCGCCGATTGGCGGCGATCTGGTCGTAGAAGGAGCCGGCCACGGTGCCTCCCGCGGTCGGCGGGTCAGGTCAGGCTGAGGTCGACGTTCGGGACGTTGGCGGCCTCAGGCTCGGCGTCGAAGAACTCGCGCCTCGCGAAGCCCAGCGGTCCGGCGAGCAGGACGTTCGGGAACGTCGCGATCGCCGTGTTGTAGTCGAGGACTGTCGCGTTGTAGTGCTGGCGCGAGAACGAGATCTGGTTCTCGGTCGTCGTCAGCTGCTCCTGGAGCTCCAGGACGTTCTGGTTGGCCTTGAGCTCGGGGTAGTTCTCGACGACTGCGAACAGCGAGCGCAGCGTGCCGGTCAGCGCGTTCTCAGCGGCGGCCTGCTGGGCGGGCCCCTGCGCCCCGGCGGCGACGGCGTTGGCGCGTGCGTTGGTGACGTCGGTCAGGACCTTCTGCTCGAAGCCCATGTAGCCCTTGACCGCGTTCACGAGGTTCGGGATCAGGTCGTGACGGCGCTTGAGCTGGACCTCGATCTGGGCGAACGCCTCGTCGATGCGCAGGCGCTTCTGGACCAGGGAGTTGTAGATGCCGATCGCCAGGACGACCAGGACGACGATGACACCGATGACGATGAGTACGACTGGGTCCACTGGACCTCCTCCGGTCGGGTGCGCGATTCGGCGCCCGTCCGTACCAGTCTACCGCGCGACCGCGCGCGTGACCGTCGTCTCCGTCTAGCCAGGGACGACCTCGATGGCGGGCAGGCCATCCTCGAGGTGCCACTCGATGTCCACCGACACCTCGTTATTGGTCTCGTCTGCCTCGTCGAACCAGCCCAAAGGATCGACGACGGCGCGCAGACGGTATCGACCTTCCTCCAGCGCCGAGATGTCGATCTCCTGCTCGAAAAGGTGCCACGGGTATTCGTCGCCCCAGCCGACCGACAGGCCCATGGTGGCGGCCGAGTCGATCCGCCCACCGCAGCCAGCGGACACGTACACCCCGGCACCCGGCGCTCCCGGCAAGTCCGGATGGACCGCGTTGGTATCGAAGAAGCAGAAGCCGCTCTTGACGACCTTCCCGAGCACCGCCCCCTCCAGTGACTCGATCGTGTGGCTCTCGACCTCGCGGATGTGCCAATGCTCGTGGCCGTCGCCGCCGTAGATCAGGGTCGCAGGGCTCTCGGTCTCCGTGTAGCCGCCGCCGGTCTCCGGCACCCGCTGGATGACCCGCCAGTCATCCGCAAGGAGATTCGACCGCCTGGCGCGGAGGACGAAATCGCCGGCTCCCTGGTTGACGATCATCACGCCGAACCGAACGGTGCGAGTCCCGTCCTCGTTCAGCCCGCCGACGATTCCCGTGAGCGGGGCGACGGTGAGATCCGGCAGCAGCGGGTTGACACGCACCGGAAGCGGCCGCGACCCGTCCTCGCCGGGCGATGAGAAGAACACCGCCACGACCGTGACGGCGACGACGGCGACGAGGGCGAGGACGATCCCGCGGATCGCTCGAGCGACGGGGGTATTCCTTGGCAACGATCCGGACCTGTGCGGGGCAAGGGAAACGCCCCCGGCGACTGCCGGGGGCGTTTGAGTGTACTGGCGGT
Source organism: uncultured Chloroflexia bacterium (assembly GCA_963828165.1). Lineage (GTDB taxonomy): Bacteria > Chloroflexota > Limnocylindria > Limnocylindrales > CSP1-4 > SPCO01. The sequence continues at coordinate 2,729,139 of CAWHDR010000001.1, read as the reverse complement.
CAGGCTACTTCTTCGCGGTGAAGAAGCACAGGTGACTCAGGCCGTAGTACTTCCCATTGTTCGGGTTGACCGGGGAATGCAATCCGCTGTCGTTCGGGGTGCCAGGCGAGTAGGTGTACAGGAGCGCATTCCGGCCGCCCTTGACCATGACGGACGTCACGACATGTGAATCGTTGTCGGTGTCGAATGAGAAGACCGGGCCGCTCGAACTCGAGCTTGCATCGATCGTGATGCTGCCTGCGAAGCCGCCGAAGCTGACCGCATAGGTGCCGTCGGCGACGGGGTCGATCTTCGTGCCGCCCGCGCATGACGGGTTGCCGCTCACTGCCGTGACCGACGACCAGTGCGCCGCGCTCACGGGCTGCGCCAGGATGCCGACGAGTAGCGCCGAAATGACCAGCGATGCTCGAAGAACCTTCATGAACCATTCCCCTCCAGATCTGTGCACGACCGGACACATGGACGCATCCGGTTCAGAACTGCCCACGAACAGGTGCACATTGTCCCGGTGGGGTACGGGGGTGTCCAGTACTTTGGGGCCAGTCCGGAGGGTCTACGTTGCCCGTGGGCACCACTTGATGCCGACCCCTCGGCCAGCCTCCGTGCCCGGAGGGTGTGGGCGGTGAGGGACTCGAACCCCCGACTTCCTCGGTGTAAACGAGGCGCTCTGACCAACTGAGCTAACCGCCCGGGACGTGCAGCCTACAACGCCGTGCGCGAGGGTCGGCCGCGGACATGAGAAACGACCGCCCGGTCGGCGGTCGTCAGAGCGTGCGAGATGGTGCCCAGGCCGGGACTTGAACCCGGATGAGTTGCCTCATACGCCCCTCAAACGTACGCGTATACCAATTCCGCCACCTGGGCCCAGGTGTTCGCCGTTCAGCGGTCCGAGGGGAATGGTACCGAGGGAGGGACTCGAACCCACACGACCTTGCGGCCACTGGTACCTGAAACCAGCGCGTCTGCCATTCCGCCACCTCGGCACGGACCCGCTATTGACCGCTACCGGTCGACGGCGAGGCGCCATGTTAGCACATCCCAAAATCGATCCGAGGGGTCCGAAGCTTGCCGCAGAACGGGTCCTTCGAGCGCGTCGTGGGCCACCACGACCTCGTCCGCGAAGGCCAGCGGGAGCACGTATCGACCCTTCGCCAGCTGCTTCTGCAGCTCGCTGTAGGCGGCCGTTCGCGCCGCCTCGGTGCCCGGCGCGCGCGCCTTGACCAGCAACGCGTCGAGCTCCGGATCCTGGACACCCATGACGTTCGATCCGCCCGTCAGCGTCTGGCTCGACGCGAGGAGCGGATAGAGGTCAGGGTCCAGGCCCACCGTGACATCGACCACCGCGGCCTGGAACGTCCCGGTCGCGAGCCGGTCAGTCACGAACTCCGCGGGCGGCAGCGGTACGTGGGTCACCTTGAACCCGAGGGCCGTCCAGTCGCGGACCACCGCCTCCGCTGCGGCGAAGAGGCCCGGATTGGTGCCCTGCGTCGGACTCACGACCTCGAGCTTGATGGGCTGCTTCGCGTCGGGCAGGTACCAGCCGTCGTCCTTGTGCTCCCATCCCGCCTTGGTCAGGGCTCGACTCGCCCCGAACCGGTCGTAGGGCACGACCGGATCGGCCGCCGCGTCGAACATCGGCGACGACGGCGGGATCGGACTGGTGGCACTCGCCGCGGACATCGCGTACGCCTCGTCGATGAGCCGGACGCGGTCGATCGCCTGCAGGAGGGCTGTCCGGACCGCGGGCGACGCGAACTCCGGGTGTGTGGGCCGGAGATTCAGCAGGACCGTGGTGAGCGTGGCGCCCGGGTAGCGCAGCAGGCGCGTACCCGCCGCGGAGCCAAGCCCGGCCGCCTCCTGGCGGGTGATCCCCGACGCCCCATCCACGACGCCGCTTCGGAAGTCGGCCGCCAGCTCGGCGCTGTCGTCGTAGAACCGGAACTCGATGCCCGCCAGGTACGGCTGGGGGCGCGACGGGCGATCGGTCGGGACGGGGGTGCCCAGGGAATCGGGGGGCGCGGGCGACGAGGGGATGGCCGATGGGTCCTCCTCCACGGGGGCGAAGTCGCCTGCCGGCACGAGCGAAGCTGAGTCATCGGTCAGCTCGACCAGGGCGAACGGCCCGGAGCCCAGTGGCTGCTGGCCGAACGGGTCATCGGCCAGGGCATCGACCGGCACGTCTCCCAGGAGGTGCGCCGGAGCGAGCGGCTGGGTGAGGGCCTGCAGGAAGCCACCAAGGGGCGTCTCGCAGCGTGAAGACCACGCGGTGCGGTCCGCTGGCAGTGACCGTGACCTCGCTCCACGAGGTCGACGAGGGACCGGCATACGACGGATCCTTGAGCGTCTCGATCGTGAACAGCACGTCGTCGCTCGTGACCGGCTGGCCGTCATGCCAGCGCGCGTCGTCGCGCAGGTCAACCGTCCAGGTCTTGCCGCTCGTGTCCACCGACCAACGCTCGGCGAGGTCGGGCACGAGTGTGCCGTCCGGACCGTTGCGCACCAGGCCGGAGAACAGCAGTGCCACCAGGTCGCGGTCGACCTGGGTCCGCGCGGTGAGCGGCGTGACCGACACGGGCGCGCCCAGCGCACCCTCGATGTAAGGCCGCGTCACGGGCGCCGGACCGCTGCCGCCCGGCGCGGACGCGAGCGGTGAGGTCGAGGCGGACAGCTGAAGGGCCGGGACGCCGATGAGGGCCGCGACAAGCGCGAGCACCAGGACGAGGGTTCCGACCACGAACGTATCGGTTCGGGTCATGTCGCTCCGTGCGGGGAGTGCCGCGAATCGCCCGCGGCGCTGCCGTCAGGCGGTCGTGCTGGGCGCGAGGATGTACGACGCCAGCGAGAAGGTGACGAACAGGACCAACAGGACGATCGTGAACTGCCACAGTCGTCGCTCGACGCCACGGCGGCTCCGGTACACGGCGGAATCGCCACCGAAGGTACCGGACAGGCCGGTGCCACGCGCCTGCAGCAGGATCGCCGCGATCAGGGCGATGCTGACGATGATCTGGCCGAGGGCCAGGATTGGATTCACGAGTCGTTGACCTCCGTTCGTACGGCGGCCGATGCTATCACAGGAGGCCTCAGTTCCCGTCGGGCGCCAGCAGCGAGTGCCCGGTGATGGCGGGCCACGTCGGGAGGTCGGCGAGCTCGAGGAGCGTCGGCGCGACGTCCGCGAGGACCCCGTCGACGAGCCTCCGACCGACGACCGGGCGGCCCATCAGCAGGAAGGGCACCGGGTTCAGGGAGTGGGCCGTGACGGGTCGGCCATCGGCGTCACGCAGGTCGTCGGCATTGCCGTGGTCGGCCGTGACGGCCAGGATCGCTCCGGGGCCGGCGTACCCGCCGGGCTCGCTCGGGTCGGCCCGCTCCGTCCGCTCGATCGCTTCGACAACTCGAGCCAGCGACGCATCGACGACGGCCAGGCCTTCGATGGTCGCATCCCAGACTCCGGTGTGGCCGACCATGTCCGGGTTCGCGTAGTTGGCCACGATGAAGTCGTACCCGTTCGAATCGATGGCGTCCACGAGCGCGTCGGTGATACCGACGGCGGACATGGCGGGCGCCAGGTCGTACGTCGCTACCTTGAGGCTCGGGATCAGCCGCCGGTCCTCGCCCGGCCAGGGCGTTTCGACGCCGCCGTTGAAGAAATACGTGACGTGCGCGTACTTCTCGGTCTCCGCCACGTGGAACTGGTGCCAGCCGGCCTCGCTCATCGCCTGGGCGAGGGATCGGGCGGTCTCGGGCGGAAAGGCGACGAGCGCCGAGAGCCCCTCCTCGTACTCGGTCATCGTCACGACGAGCAGGTCGACCGGCGCCGGCTGGCCCGCGGGTGACGTGCGGTCGAAGCCCATGAAGTCCGGCCCGTCGACCAGCGCGTGGGTCAGCTGACGGGCCCGGTCAGCGCGGAAGTTGGCGATCACGATCGGGTGCCCGGGTGGGAGCGGCGCGGCGATGCCATCGATCAGCGTCGGACGGGCGAATTCGTCGGTCTCGCCGCGGGCGTAGGCGGCATCGATGGCGGCCGACGCCGACACCGCGTGGTGCGCCGCCTCGGCGTGGACGATGGCGTCATAGCCCGACTCGACCCGCTCCCAGCGGCGGTCGCGGTCCATGGCGAAGTAGCGCCCGCCGACGGTGGCGATCGCGGCGCCCGAGTGGGCGGCACGCAGCCGGGACTCGAGGTCGAGCACGTAGCCGCCCGCCGACGACGGAGGTGTATCTCGACCGTCGAGCAGCGCGTGGATGCGCACCCGGGGAACGCCCTCGCGCGCGGCCAGCTGCACGAGCGCGACGAGGTGCCGGTCGTTGGCGTGCACGCCGCCGGGGCCGATGAGGCTCACGATGTCAAGGACGCCGTCGGCGCGCCCCCGTTCGCACGCAGCGAGCAGCGCCGGCCTCGTGAAGAACGAACCATCTTCGATCGCCGCGTCGATCCGCGGCAGGTCCTGGAGCACGGGCCGGCCGGCCCCAAGATTCAGGTGTCCGACCTCCGAGTTGCCCATCTGGCCCGGCGGGAGCCCCACCGCGTCCTCCGACGCGCGCAGCACGCTATGGGGCCACGTGGCGAGCAGCCCTCGCCACGTCGGCATGGGTGCCGCCGCGATCGCATCGCCCGGACCGCCGTCGCCGATCCCGAACCCGTCGAGTACGACGAGCACGATCGGTCGGGGCCGCGTCCCGGCCCGGCGGGCGGTGTCCGTCACGGGCCGGTCAGCCGGCCAGGCCGCGGGCCCGGGCCGTCATGCCGGCTCGTGCGACGATCCCCGCCATCTCGTCCGGCTTGAGCGACGCGCCACCGACGAGCGCTCCGTCGATGGACGGCTCGGCGAGGAACGTGTCGATGTTCGTCGACGTGACGCTGCCGCCGTACAGGACGGGGAGGGCGGCGGCGAAGTCGCCCCAGCCCAGCGCCCCGAGGCTGGCCCTGATCGTGTCGGACATCGCGGCGGCGTCCGCACCGGTCGCGTTGCGGCCGGTGCCGATCGCCCAGACCGGCTCGTAGGCGACCACGAGGCCGGCGGCGCTCGTCTCCGCGAGGTCGCGACCGGCAAGGGCGCCGCGCAGTTGACGGTCGACGACGTCCGTGGCGAGCCCGGCCTCTCGCTCGCCGAGCTGCTCGCCGACGCACAGGATCGGCCGGAGGCCCGCATCGACGGCCCGATCGAGCTTGCGACCGATCTGCTCGTCCGTCTCTCCGGCATCCCGTCGCCGCTCCGAGTGGCCGACGATCACCCACGTCGCCAGGCCGGCGAGCATCGGGGCGGAGACCTCGCCGGTGTAGGCCCCCGCCAGCTCGTGGTGGACGTTCTGCGCCCCTACCGCGACGTCCGGGTCCGCCTCTGCGAGGGCGGTCCCGACTGCAGCAAGGCAGAGGTAGGGCGGGCAGATGACCCGCGTCACGCCGGCCTCGCGCGTCCGCGCGGCGATCGTCCGGGCAAGGTCACCCGCATCTGCCGGGGTCGTATGCATCTTCCAGTTGGCGGCGACCACGACCTCACGCATGGGCACGGATCATGCCATCGCCACCGCGTCCGGACGGCGGCGCGGGTTCCGCCTCGGCGAGTCGCTCGATCCGCTCGAGGGCGCGCTGGACGGCCGATCTGTGAAGCTCGAGGCGTTCCGCGAGCTCCGTGAGCGTTGCTTCCGGGGTCTCGCGGCGCGCGTCCGCGATGAGCCGCACCACGTACGGCTGTTCCGGCATGCGCCCGTCGGCGTCGAGCACGGCGATCGCGTCGAGCTGGCGCCCGGCCGCTGCAACGGCCCGCTGGAGGTTGGCCGACTCTGCGTTGAGGACGCGGTTGAGCTCGCCGCGCAGGGCGCGGGACACCTGGCGGGCCTCGAGCTCGAGCAGGGCGCCGGCCGCGCCGATCCGGCGCAGGAAGGTCCCGATCGCCTCGCTGCTCTTCCAGGTCACGACCCCGCGACCGCGCCGAAGCCGCCACGAAGCCGGCAACCCGGCCTCCCGGAGGCGCGCGGCGAGCAACGGGGCGTCGTCAGGCGGTACGACGAACTCGAGGTGGGTTCGGCCGCCGGCCAGGCTCAGCGAACCGCGGGCCAGGAACCGGCCGCGCAGCCACGCCGTGCGGCAGTGCTCCGCCGCGATGGACCAATCGAACGGCGCGGCGTTGGCCTCCTCCCGCGCCCGGCGCAGCCGGACGGCGAGACGGGCCACCGCCGGTTCTCGGGCACCGACCTCCGTGCCGAGACCGGCGGCTTCCGCGAGCCTGTCGCACGATCGGGCAGGGTCGATCGCCGCCAGCTCGTTCCGCAGCGCCGTGACGAGATCACGTTCCGAGCGGGTCACTCAGGCCGTCCGTCCCACGGTCCGCCGGCGGGTCGCAGTCTCCGCCTCCAGGGCACGCAGGATGGCAGCGGCCAGGCGGGCAGGATCGTGGTGTCGGGCGTTGGCGGCATGCACGACGTCGTCCAGGATCAGGCGTGGGACCGGCTGCATCTCGGGCGGCGGCCAGTGGAGGCGAACGCTTTCGGCCGACCCATCGGTGGCGATGCGCGGGTCGAACCGGTTGTTGGCGAGCACGATGTCCACGAGGCCGGGGGCGGTGTGGGCCACGAGCGCCTCGACGTGCGCCGCGAGATCGAAATTGGCGGTCTCGCCGTCCTGGGTCGCGACGTTGCACACGTACAGGCGCGGCGCGGTCGCGGCCAGGAGCGCGTCCCTGATCGACGGCAACAGCAGGCTCGGCAGCAGGCTCGTGAAGAGGCTGCCGGGACCAAGGACGATCAGCTCGGCATCGACGATCGCCGCCAGCGCATCCTCGGACGCATCCACGCCGTCGGGCGTGAGCCAGACTCGCTCGATGTCGGGCGTCAGCATGATGTGCGATTGCCCATCCACGACCGAGCCGTCGCGACAGCGCGCGTGGAGGGTCAGCGGAGTTGCCGTCACCGGGACCACCTGGCCGCGAACCGCGAGGATGCGGTTGATTCGCCGGACTCCCTCCTCGAAGTCGCCGCCTTCGATCGCGGTCATCGCCGCGAGCAGGAGGTTGCCGACCGCATGGCCGGCCAGACCCGGTCCATCCACGGCCGAGGCGTCGGCTTCGGCAACGGGGAATCGGTACTGGAGCAGCTCGTTCATCAACGGCTCCGCGTCCGCCAGGGCGGCGATGCAGTTGCGGATGTCGCCGACGGGCGGGATCCCGAGCTCCGTACGGAGGACACCGGACGACCCGCCGTCGTCGGCCACGGTCACGACTGCCGTGAGGTTGCTCGTGTGCTCCTTGAGGCCGCGCAGGAGCGTGGACAGCCCGGTCCCACCACCGATGGCCACGATGCGCGGTCCGCGGGCCAGGAACCGCTTCTGGTAGATGACCTCGACGAGCGGCTGGTCGGCATCGGACGTACGCAGGGGATCCGTCATGCTCCGCATCGCCCGATAGCCACCGACGGCGAGCAGACCGACGCCGATCGACCCGACGATCAGGCCGCGCAACGGGTACGGCAGGAATTGCAGGGTCACGAGATCGATGAATGTCCCGGCCAGCCCGCCCGGTTCCAGCCCCTGTCCGACCTGGCGGATCAGGTGAGCGAAGGCGAGCGCCAGCAGGAGCAGGCCGAGGAAGACGACCAGCAGCCAGCGCTTGACCCCGATCCCGGGCGTCAACCAGCGGCGCAGGTTCACGACCGATCCAGCTCTCGATGAAAGACGGCCACCGGGCCGGTGTCCTGCCCGCGGAGCCAGCCCGCGAGCTCCTCGGCGAGCACGATGCTGCGGTGATACCCCCCGGTGCAGCCGATCCCGATCGTGAGCCGCGTCTTGCCCTCCGCGATATATGCAGGGATGGCGAACTCCAGGAAGTCCCGGAGGAGGTCGAGGAACTTGCTCGTGACCGGCTGATCGAGGACGTAGGAACGGACCTCGTCGGTCAAGCCGGAGCGAGGTCGCAGGTCCGGCACGTAATACGGGTTCGAGATGAACCGGACGTCGAAGACCAGGTCGGACTCGAGCGGGATCCCGAACTTGTAGCCGAAGCTGATCAGCTGCACGGCGAGCTGGTCGGGACGCGTCGTCGTCGCGAGCTGGGCGAACAGCCGCTCGCGGAGCTGGCGCAACGACAGGTCGGACGTATCGACGATCACGTCGGCCTCCGAGCGGACCGGATCGAGGATGCGGCGTTCCTCCGCGATGGAGCTCGCGATTCCTCGGTGATCGCTCAGGGGATGGCGGTGCCGCGTCTCGCTGAACCGCCGGATCAGCACGTCGTCGCGGGCCTCGAGGAACACGATACGCGGCACGATGCCTCGGCCCTCCAGGGCGCCGCGCATCGCCGAGAGCGCCAGCGACGCGTCCCCGGACCGCACGTCGACGACGATCGCCACACGGGCGAACCGGCGCAGGTCCGACGACACCAGCTCCGCCAGGTCCGGCAGGAGCTCGCCGGGGAGGTTATCGACCACGGTGTACCCGAGGTCCTCGAACAGCTTCGCTGCGGCGGTCTTCCCGCCGCCCGACAGGCCCGACAGGATCACGACCGCCTGATCCTCGGCACCGTCCGAGAGGGGGTGTTCGGCGGGCTCGCTCACCGGCCCGTGCGCTTGATGAACAGGACGGTCAGCTCGTACAGCAGGTACATCGTGCCGCCGAGGACGAACGGGCTGACGAGGTCGCCACCGGGCGTGGCGACCGCCGAGAAGATCGCGATCCCGAGGATCACGTATCGCCGAACCTGGCGCAGGCGATCGGACGTGACGACGCCCACCCGCGAGAGGCCCACGAGCAGGATCGGGAACTCCATCACCAGCCCGAAGGCCAGGAAGGTCGTGGTCACGAAATCGAAGAAGGGTCCTGCGGCGACGTTCTCGACCAGTCGGTCGTCATTGAAGCTGAACAGGAACGACAGCGCGTACGGCAGGACGAGGTACGCGATCCCGACACCCATGGCGAAGAAGACCAGGGCGAGCGGGACCCACGGCCTGACGGTCTTGCGCTCTGCCGGGGTCAGGCCCGGAGCGATGAACGCCCAGACCTGATAGAGGATCACGGGCATCGCCAGGATGATCCCGATGATCAGCGAGATCCGGAGCTGGATGGCAAATCCGTCGCCCGGCCCGAGGGTCTGGGCGGTCTTGTCCGGTAACAGGTCGAGCAGGTAGTTCCGGACGTCGGTCGCCAGCAAGAAGCCGATCGCGCCGCCGATCACGACCGCGAGGATCACCCGGAAGAGGCGTGTCCGCAGCTCGCCGAGATGGTCGACGAGCGACATGACCGAGCCGTCCGGCGCCGTCGCGGGCGGCGGGGCGGGTTCAGGCGACGAGGGGACGCCGGGCCTCGTTGCGTCGCGCAGGGCGTCGGCGTCGGCCATCGAGGGCGAGGGACCGCGCGCCTAGTTGGTGCCGGGCGTCGGCTCGCTGGGGCGCGAAGCTCCGGTCGACGGGGAGGTCGGAGCCGCCGGGGCGCCGGGCAGGTCCGCTCCCTGCGGGGCCACGGCAGGTGCCGATGCCGTCGGTGCCGTCGGCGTGTCTGGCGTCTCGGGCGGCAGGGGCGACGTGTCGACCTTCATGGAGTCGCCGAGGTCGGTGGAGGCCTTGCGGAACTCGCGGATGCTCTTGCCCAGGGCCGATCCGACGTCGGGAAGCCTGCCCGGGCCGAGGATCAGCAGGGCGATGACGAGGATGATGACGAGCTCGAGAGGTCCGGGTGTCGGCAGCATGGCGATGGTCCTCAGATAGGTCGGCTGCGGCGGCTAGGGTAGCACAGGGAGGCGGGCAGCCCACTCAGCGGAGGCAGCCCGAACACGCTCGAATGGGTCCCCTTTCCCGCTCGCCGATGCGGCCCCGGCGATGCCCCGCGACACGTTGACGAGCAGCCCGCGGCCCGGCTGACCCCCAGCTCGGCCGACGGTTGCCGGCCCATGTTCCAGGACGGGTTCGACCGCACCCCCCTGGGCGCCGACCCCGGGCACGAGGAATGCCAGGCCGGGTGCGAGGGCACGGATCCGCACGAGCTCGTCCGGCGCCGTGGCACCGACGACGAGGCCGACCGTGCCACCGGGACCCCAGTTGGTGGCCAGACGGGCGACGCGCTCGTGGAGCCGCTCCCTCGGGCTGTCGGTGGCCGGGTCGGCCGCGACGTCGAGGTCCTGGAGCTCGCCCGCCCCGGGGTTGGAAGTCCGGCACAGCACGTACGCGAACCGGTCGATGCGCTCGAGCAGCGGTGACACGGCCTCGGCGCCGAGATACGGGTTGACGGTCACGGCATCGGCCCCCAGCTGGTCGAACAGGGCGGTGGCCTGGCGCGCGGCGGTCGACCCGATATCGCCGCGCTTGGCGTCGGCGACCACGGGCAGGTCCGCCGGCAGGCTCGCGCGCAGCCGTTCCAGGGCTGCCAGGCCGGCCGAGCCGAAGGCCTCGAAGAACGCCAGGTTTGGCTTGACGGCCGCGGCATACGGGACGGCGGCCTCCAGCAGCAGTGCCGCGAAGCGTTCGAGGCCGGCCAGATCGCGGCCGAATCCAGCGGGCAAGGTCTCCGGGTCGGGGTCCAGGCCGAGGCACAGGACGGTGCCGGTCTTGCGCGAACGTGCCCCGAGGCGCTCGAGATACGTGCTCGCGGCGCCGACCTCGGCGACCCCGGGCTTCCCCGCTCGTCCGCCCGCGATCACGGGGCGGGGCTGCTCGCCGACCGGGGCCGCGGATGCGCTCGGCGTCACGGTCGGCGCCGGCGTCGCGGGCAGGAGCTCGGGCGGGATGAACCAGTCGGGCCGCGAGGCGGCGTCGAGGCCCGACACCTCGGTCAGGTTGACGGTCTCCTTCACGGTCCACGCCGGGGCCGCGCCCTCGAGCACCGCGAGCCGGAGGTCCACCGTCTGCCCGACGATGTGGAGGAAGGCGATGCCATTGCCGGCCGGCGACCAGCTCGGCGCGAACGAGCCGCCATCGTCGGTCACTCGAAGCAGCTCGCGCCCGGTCCGCGCGTCGAGGATCACGACGTCGGTGCCCAACACCGTCGTCCGGGTGGCGGCCACGTACCGAAGATCCGGGGAGTACGAAGGCTGCATGTAGCCCGCCGCGCTGAGCGTGCCCGCCTTCTTGGTCCTGGTGTCGTAGCGCATGATCTTGGGTGCTCCGCGGGCACCGTCACGGCCGTTCTGCACGTACAGCAGATGCCGTCCATCCGGGCGCCACTCGGGATCCTGATGCCCGAGCACGCCGCTTGCCCGGACGCCGGCCGCCCGGAGCTTCTTCGTCTCCACGTTGAAGAACTTCAGCACGACCTGGTCCTCGCCCGGGTTCGGGGCGTCGGTGATGAGCGCGATGGTCTTCCCGTCGGGCGACAGGACGGGCTGGCGCATCCAGGCCGACCATTCGAGCCGCCCCTCCTTGACGAAGCCGGTCGCCAGTCGTTCGGGTTCGGCGCTGCCGTCCGACCGAACGCGCATGAGATCCGGCACGTCGATGTCGTAGCGGCCGTTGTGGCCCTTGACCGGCCAGAGCCCGCGCTCGCGCGTCGATCGGATATAGATGATCCACTGTCCGTCCGCGGACCACGACGGCATCGAGTCGCCACCGCTCGAGGTCACCTGCTTGACGTCGTCGTTGGTCTGGACCCAGATGTTGCCGCTCTTGGCGTAGGCGATCGCGCCCTCGAACGTGGCTTCCTCGGGGACCACGACGACGTTCGACGGGGCGGCCGTCCGGTCCGGACCGACGCCGCTGCCCCCGTTCTCGCTGGAGCCGCCGATCCCGAACGGCACGTCGCCGTTGAGCAGGTTCAGCGTCACGATCCCGATGAGCAGGAGGCCCACGATCGAGAGCAACGGTGCGGCGACCGTGCCGATCGGCCCGATGCCGTACGGATCGCCGGCACGCGGCGGTCGCGACCGAACCGCCCGCGTCATGACGCCGCCCCCACGAGTCCAGGCACCGCGCCGGCCAACACGATGGCTGCCTCTGCGTGGGCCCCGCTGGGCGCGGCGTCGCGAATCTCCAGCTGGAGCGACTCGAACCCGCCGAAGGTTCGACTGGCCAGCCGCGCGACGACGTCGATCACGTCGCCCTCGTGGACGAGTGCAGCGATGTCGACCCGTCCGAATGCGATCGCGTCCAGGACGTCCCGATCGCGGCGCAGGGTCATCGACGTGTGGTCCGTCCCGGCCTGGCGAACCCGGAGCACCGTCAATCCGAGGACCGCGACGAGCGGTTGCGGGTTACCCGGTCCGTATGGCGCCAGCGCGGCCAGCTCGCGGTAGAGGGCGTAATCGACCCCCAGCGCCGGCAATGCGAGGTCGATGGCGAGGACGGCCCGCGGATCCGATGGCACCGAGCGAAGGGCGATCGCCTCGAAGCGCTCCACGAACGCGGGCCAACGCTCGGCGGGCAGCTCGAACCCGGCCGCCCCGGCATGACCGCCGTACCGGGTGAACAGCTCGGCGCAGGACTCCAGGGCCGCCCCGAGGTCCACCGTTCCGTCGCTGCGGCATGAGGCGCGGATCGTGTCCCCGAGCTCCGCTCCCACGATCGCGGGCCGGGACCCGTCCTCGGCCAGTCGCGCCGCGACGAGACCGACGATGCCCACCGGCCACGGACCATGGACGATCGCCGCGGGCCGGTCCGGGTCGGCGGCGACGAGGGCGCGCGCCTCCTCCACCGCCGTGCCCATGAGGTCGCGGCGCGTGCGATTGGCGACTTCGAGCGCGTCCGCGTGGGTCGCCGCTTCGGCGGGATCCTCGGCGAGCAGGAGCCGAGCCGCCTCCAGCGCCTCGCCCACGCGTCCGGCCGCGTTCAGGCGCGGCGCCAGCGCGAAGGCGATCGTGTCCAGGTCCATGTCCGCCGGCGCGATCCGGGCCCGTTCCAGGAGCGCGGCGATCCCGGGTCGGGGCGCGTGGCGCATCCGCTCCAGCCCCAGTCGCGCGATCGATCGGTTTTCCCCGACGATCGGTGCCACGTCGGCGACCGTTCCGATGGTCGCCAGGTCCGCCAGCGCGAGCGCGGCCGCGGGGCCGCCCGGTTCGTCGGCCAGGACCAGCTGCGCGACCTTGAAGGCGACGCCGCTCCCGGCCAGGCGCACGTCCGGGTAGCGCGAGTCGGCGCGATGCGGATTGACGACCGCGACGGCCGGCGGCAGGGTCGGTGGCAACCGATGGTGGTCGGTGACGATCACGTCGATCCCGCGCTCGTCCGCGATGGAGATCTCGACCGCGGAGCTGGACCCGGTGTCGACGGTGACGATGACGCTGACGCCGTTCCGCTGCGCCGCGTCGACCGCGGCCATCGAGAGGCCGTGCCCCTCGTCCAGCCGGCTCGGGACGTACGGATCCACGGTCAGGCCGTAGCGCCGGAGCGCCAGGACGAGGATCGCGAGGCCATCGAGACCGTCGGCGTCGAAATCACCGAAGACCATGACCCGCTCCGATCGCTCGCGTGCCATGGCCAGGCGAGCGAGCAACCGATCGGCATCGGGCAGGAGACGTGGGTCGTGCAAGCCGTCCATGGGATCGGCGAACCAGGCATCCAGGCCCGCCGCGTCCGTCACCCCTCGCCGCGCGAGCAGGCCCGTCATCCGCTCCCCGATACCGCGTCCGAGCGCCGCGTCGGCGAGATCCCGGGCCATCAGCCGTGTCTCGGGGAAGCTCCAGCGGAAGCGGGGTTCCAGCACGTCCTCAGGATGCCACGCGGCGCTCACCCGCGCCTCTATCGATCACGAGGTGATGCTTGATCGCGATCAGGACGCGACGCGGCGAGGCCGCGGGGCTCGCGTCGCGGCCAGCCGGCCGTGCCGGCGGTCATCCCAGGCCTGCCAGTCCACCAGCAGGGGGCTCGCCACGAAGATCGACGAGTACGTGCCGATGACGATCCCGATCAGCAGAGCAAGGACGAAGTCGCTGATAGCCGACCCGCCGAAGAGGAAGAGGGCCAGCAGCGTGATGACGACGGTCAGGCTGGTCGTGATCGAGCGCCCGAACGTCTGCAGGATCGAGTGGTTCACGATCTCGTCGAACGGCTCGCCGAGGTGGCGTGCCTTGTTCTCCCGGACGCGGTCGAACACCACGATCGTGTCGTGGACCGAGAACCCGATGACCGTGAGCATCGCGGTCACGAACAGGGCGTCGATCTCCACGTTAAGGAACGTGCCGAGGATCGCGAACGCGCCGACGACCACGATGACGTCATGCGCCAGCGACACCAGCGCCGTGACACCGAACTTGGCGTCCCGGAAGCGGTACGTGATCCAGCCGACGATCGCCAGCGAGCCGACGACGATCAGGATGAGCGCCTGGCGCAGCAGGTCGGAACTGACGACCGCGCCGATCGTCGTCAGGCTCGCCTGCGATTCGATCTTTCCGAGGTCACGCTCGAGCGCGATCACCATCTCCCCGAGCTTGCCATCGGTCGGCAACCGGGTGTTGCCCACCGGGCCTGCACCCGGCGAGGCGGACGGGGATGCGGAGGCGCCCGGCGATGCCGAGGCCGCCGCGGACGGAGCGGGCGTCGGTGAGGTGGACGGGACGGCCGAGGCCGACGCGGAGGCCGACCCCAGGGGCGAGCCGGATGCAGCGGGAGAGGCGCTCGGGGATGCGGAGGGGGGCGGCGACGGACTGGCCGACGGTCCGGGCGAGCTGCTCGGATCGGCGGAACCCGATGGTGACGCCGACGGCGTGGCCGCCGGCTCGACCTGCAACCCGATCGGCTCGGTCTTGATCTCGATGAACCCGGTCCCCGTCCTGACCGCGGTGGCATCGAGGTCGTTCTCGGCGAACACGGCTTCGACCTGCTCCGGCGTCACCGTCGGATCTTCGAACTTGATCTCCCAGCGCGTGCCACCCGTGAAGTCGATGGTCAGCTGCAGCCCTGCGTCCGAGAACGGCGAGATGAGGATGAAGATCAGACCGGGGATCGTGAGGAGGGCCGAGAGGGCGTAGAACCAGCGGCGCTTGCCGATGACGTCAAACATCGGCACGCACGGGGCGGCGCGTGGGCCGGGCCGACGTCACGGCGACGAACTCGTCCTCGCGCAACCCGAACAGCGAGGCCTTGCGGGCCCACTCCTGGCGGACGGCGACGCGCATGATCGAACGGGTCACGACGATCGCGCTGAACATCGAGACGAGCACGCCGATGATCAGCACCAGCGCGAACCCGCGGATGACCGACGACCCGAACGCGTACAGGATGGTCGCGGTGATCAAGCTCGACACGTTCGAGTCGAGGATGGAATTCCAGGCCCGGTTGAAGCCCGCCTCGACCGCCGCCGGCAAGGACTTGCCGATGCGCAGCTCTTCCTTCATCCGCTCGAAGATCAGGATGTTGGCATCGACCGCCATGCCCACCGAGAGCACGAAGCCCGCGATGCCGGCCAGGGTGAGTGTCACGGGTACGAGCCGGAAGATCGCGTACACGACGATCGTGTAGTAGATCAGGGCGAACGCGGCCACCAGCCCGGGCAGCCGGTAGTAGAGCAGCATGAACAGGATGACCAGCGAGATCCCGAGGAATCCCGCAAGGAGGCTCTGGTTGAGGAACTGCTCGCCGAGGCTGGCAGAGATCTCCTCGCTCGACAGCTCCTGGACCTTGAACGGCAGTGAGCCGAACTTCAGGACCGTGACGAGCTCGTTCGCCTCGGCGGGCGGGAACCCGCCGATCCCCCCGGCGCTGATCTGGACCTGCCCATTCGGGATGGCGTTCTCGATCACCGGGGCCGTGATGACGGCTCCGTCGAGCGTGACAGCGAAGTACTCCCCGACATGCTCCGTGGTGAACTTCGCGAACAGCTGCGCCCCCGATTGTGGCCCCTCGTCCTTGAGCTGGAAGTTCACCGCGAGACCGCCGTTGTTGTCGGTACCGATCGCGGCGGACGAGATCTGGTCGCCGCTGAACAACGGGGGATATTCCTCCCGGTCCAGCACCTGGCCGTCCGTCACCTGGGTCTGGCCCAGTGGGACGAAGTCGAGCTCCCCGGTCTGACCGACCAGCCGGCGAACCGCATCGACGTCCGAGACGCCCGGCAGCTCGATGACGACGCGGTCCGAGCCCTGCACGACGACGACGGGCTCCGACACGCCGGTCGTGTTCACGCGGCGCTCCATGATGTCCTTGATGACGCTCATGCTCTCGGCGGTCGGCGTGACGCCATCCTTGGGGAGCGCCTGGTACTCGACCCGCAGGCCGCCCTCGAGATCGAGCCCGAGCTTCGTTTCGACCAACCGCCATTGGCCGTCCGTCGCCGTCGAACCGGGCAGACGGAGGTTCGGGAAGAAGTTGATCAGCAGGGCGAGCGCGCCGATGACGATGATGATGAAGGGGCCGGCTCTTCGCATACCGGCGGGATGGTACACGCTGCGCCCCCCGAACGCCTGAGGACGGTCGGCTATGCCTCCAGGGTCGCCTTGATGCGCTCGGCCAGCGCGCGACTGATGCCCGGCACCGACGCGATCTGTTCGACGGGCGCGTCGCGCACCCGCTTGATCGAGCCGAACACCTTCAGGAGCTCGCGCTTGCGCTTCGGTCCGACCCCCGGCAGGTCGTCGAACGCCGAGCGGACCGTGCGTCGGTCGCGCAAGGTGCGGTGATAGGTGATGGCGAACCGGTGCGCCTCGTCACGGAGGCGCTGGACGAGGTAGAGCGCCGACGACGTCGACGGCAGCACGATCGGGTCTGCGCGGTCGGGCAGGAACAGCTCCTCGCGCTCCTTGGCGAGCCCGGCGAGCGGCAGGTCGTGAAGGCCCACCTCGTCCAGGACGGCCTTGGCGGCGCTGACCTGGCCCTTGCCACCGTCAACGATCACGAGGTCGGGCATCGCCCAGCGGCGCTCCTCCTCGCTGCCTTCCTCGCCGGATCGCGTGACCCGGAAACGGCGGCGCAGGACCTCCTGGTGGCTGGCGAAGTCGTTCGGACCCTGCACGGTCTTGATCCGGAAGCGGCGGTACTCGCCGCTGCGCGGTTTGCCGTCCTCGAACACGACCATGCTCCCGACGGACTCCGCGCCCTGGAAGTTCGAGATGTCGTAGCACTCGATGCGCAGGGGCGGACCGGGCAGACCCAGGGCATCGGCGAGCTGCTCCAGGGCGGCGAGCGTCTTGCCGTGGTCGGCCAGCCAGCGGGCGTGCTCGCGGGCCAGCGTGTCCGCCGCGTTCCGCGCGGCCAGACCCATGAGCGCCCGCTTCTCGCCGCGTCGGGGAACGCGCAGGTAGACCGGACCGCCACGCTTCTCGGCGAGGAAGTGCTCGAGGTCGGCCATGCCCTCCCCTACCCCGGCCGGCACGTAGACCTCGCGCGGGATCGAGGTGGCCCGGGCGTAGTACTGCTCGAGGAAGCTCGCGAGGACCTCGTCGTCGGACGCCTCACGGACCGCGTCGAGCAGGTACACGTCCCGTCCGATCATCTTCCCGTCGCGGATCACGAACAGGGTCATCGCCGCCTGGTTGTCCTGGCGCGCCATCCCGACCATGTCGAGCTCCGTGCGCGCGAACGCCGCCATCTTCTGGCTCTCCATCGTGCGTTCGATCGCCCGGATCTTGTCGCGGTGCTGGGCCGCGCGCTCGTAGTCCTGCTTCTGGGACGCGACCGCCATCTCGGTCTGGAGCGCCTTGACCAGTGTCTCCTGGCGGCCTTCGAGGAAGAGCTCGACCTGCTCGATGTCGGCGCGGTAATCGTCCTTGGAGATCGCCTCGATGCACGGTCCCTGGCAGCGCTTGATGTGGTACAGCAGGCAGGGCCGCTGGAGGGCCCGCTCGCCGTCCTTGATGTCGATCGTGCACGTCCGGAACGGGAAGAGCCGCCGCACGAGCGTCATCGATTCGTCGACGCTCGACGCCGAGGCGTAGGGACCGAAGTAGCGGCTGCCGTCGTTCACGAGCTTGCGGGTCCGCTCGACGCGCGGGAAGTCGTCGCCCAGCGTGACCTTGATGTACGGGTAGCTCTTGTCATCCTTGAGCCGTACGTTGAAACGCGGCTTGAACCGCTTGATGAGGTTCGCCTCGAGGAGCAGCGCCTCGGACACGCTGTCGACCTCGGTGACCTCGACGTCCGCCACCCGGTCGATGACGCTGCGGATGCGGTGGATCTCGCCGCCGGGCGCCTGCTTCTGCCAGTAGCTCCGCACGCGGCTGCGCAGGCTCTGGGCCTTGCCGACATACAGGACGTCGCCCCGGGCGTCCCGCATGAGGTAGACACCGGGGCGGTCCGGAAGGCGCTTGAGGGTGGCTTCGAGCTCGGGGGTCACGCCCCCGATGCTAGGACAAGTAGCGAGGGGGCGCGGTCACTTCTTTCCGCCGGCCTTGTCCGCCTTCTGGTCCCTGGTCTCGTCGACCTTCGCCGTGTCGGGCTTCGCGGTCTTCGCTTCGGTGGCCTTGCCGGGCTTGGTGTCGCTCGAGGACGCCCGCGTCGTGCTGCTCGTCGGCGTCGCCGGCGCCTTGTTGGCCTTGGCCGGCTCGGCGCCGCGCAACTCGAGCCGGAAGCCTCCGGCCCCGAGACCCTGCACCCAAGCCGTGACCGTGTGGCAGGAACCGACCAGCCGCGACGTGTCGAGCGACGCGTTCCAGCGGCCTCCGCCGGTGGTCAGCGGGAGGCCGAGACCCGTTCCGCCACTGCACGGCGTGACGGTGAGCGACGCGGAGCCTGCCTTCACCTCCACGCCGTCCACGAATAGCCGCACCTTGATCGGCAGCGTTCGTCCGTGGTTCGTCGAGAACGTGTTCTCCGACACGTCGATGGGGTCCTGCCACGTGGCGCTGGCGCTATGCGGTGCCCGGAACGTCACGCTCATGTCGAACGACTCCGAGACGCTGTTCCCGCTCGCGTCCGTCGCAGTGCACGTGACGGTCGTCGTGCCGATTCCGACGTGCGAACCACTCGCCGGCGTGCACGTCACGTCGGGTGACGGGTCGACGACGTCGGTCGCCGTCGGCGCGGCATAGGCGAGTGTCGTGCCGGTGGGGTCCGTGGTGATGACCTCGGAGTCGGCCGGGACGCCCGCGAGCGCGGGGTCGGTCGTGTCGACCACGGTGACGTTGAAGCCACCCGTCGCGGTGAGCCCTCCGCTATCCGTGACGGAACAGGACACGGCCGTCGTCCCGAGGGGCAGCGTGCTCCCGGCCGCGGGCGCGCAGGTCGGGATGGGGTCGGGGGCGTCCTCGGAATCGGTCGCCAGGACATCGGGCCAATCGGCGGTCCAGCCGTTTGCCGTGTCGCCCTCGACGCTGAAGCTCGCGGGAAGGATCAGCCGAGGGGCGATGTTGCCGACGACGTTCATCGTCAGGTTGATCGAGGTCATCGACGGGCCGAGGGCGGTGCTATCGCCATTGCCGCTCGGCTGGAAGGAACGGGCCCACGCGACCGTGAACGTATATCCGTTCCCAGGCGCCGTGGGCGCTCGGAGCGTGACGTGGCTGAAGGCCCCGCCAGGCAGCGACGGCACGGGATCGGGACAACCCCCTCCATCATCCGCCCATTCGCTGGGTGCGGGATCGAGAACGGCCGTCGAGGCCGAGACGATCAGGCCGTCACCGGGCTGGGTCCCGCCGTTCGCGCTCAGGACCACGCTCTGGCCGTCATCGACATGAGCGATGCCGACACAGGTCAGGACGAAGCCGATGTCCACGGACACCTCGGCGCCCGGAGCGACGTCGCCCAGGTGCCTGGTGCCTTCGATCGTCGGGGTCAGGACATCGCCGTCGGCGAACAGGCGATCGGCCGATGCTGTGCCGGCGAGGGTCAGCAGGGCCCCCAGCGACAACGCGATCGCCCTGCGGAGCGGTCGGTGATTTATGACGAGGACTCCCCGTTATCGCCGGGCCCGATCGACGCGCCGTCGGGCCTGGCGCAGGCGAATCGTCATCCACCCGGCGTAGGAGCCCAATAGGCGGATAGGGCGGTTCGTTGCGCCGTCGCGCCCCCCATCGGTACCGATTCGGTGCGTGGAATCACCGAACCCGGGCTGGAAGCCCGGGTTCGACGATCTGGCGGGGAGCGGTCCGGTCCGCTACGGCACCAGCGTGATGCGGTTCTGCGGACCCGGATTGACGGTCCCGAGGCTCTCGACGTAGCGGGCGAAGGCGTCGAGGTCGATCTCGCCGACGAACCGGTTCGTGCCGCCGGTGAAGGTCGAGTAGCCATCCTGGCCGTCGGCGAGGAAGTTGTTCACGGTGACCCGATAGGTCGTGGCCGGGACGATCGGGACGCCGTTGATCCGGATGTTCCGGGCCCGGTCCGGTGCGGCCGTGGCCGGATGGCGCTCGTAGGTGAGCGATGCGGGAATCTGGAGGATCCCGTTACCGGTAGTGAATTGCTGCTCGAGGAGGGCGTCGATCTGCGCCCCGGTCATGTCCATCGTCACGAGGACGTTGGCGAACGGCTGGACGCTGAATGCCTCGCCGTAGGTGATCGGCCCGACATTGATGTCGGCTCGGATCCCGCCGGAGTTCATGAACGAGATGACGGCCGGAGCTCCGTTCGCCGCTGGCCAGCTCGGTCCGGACGTCGCCCATAGCTGGGCGTCCGCGATGATGTCTCCGAGCGACGATTCGCCCGCAGCGTTCTGGGTCCGGCTCAGGGCCGACGGCGCGTTGCCGATGACGCGATTCTCGGTCGGTGCGGCGATGGTCCCGTACTTGTCGACCAGCGCCGTGAGATCGGCGGCGGCCGGCTTGGCGTCCCGCCGGACGATGACGTTGTTGATCGTCGCGCTGACGATCTCCTTGGTCGCGCGACTGATCACGAGGTCCGTGTCGGTGACCACTCGGCCGACCGATGCTGCGCCGGTCACCATGATCCCGGTGCCGGCGAAGTCCGGGCAGTTCAAGGCCCAGTTCGTGTGCCCGGTGACCACCAAGTCGATCTCCGGGTCCATCCGCGTGATGACGTCGGTGATCGCGGTACCGGTCGGGTTGTTGCACTGGTTGACGGTCGTCTCGTTCAGGGAGCCCGCGGAGCCGCCCTCGTGGAGCAGGACGATGATCGTCTCGATGCCCTGCGCCTTGAGGACCGGTACCAGCGCGTTGACCGAATCGGCCTCGTCGTGGAAGTCGATGTTCGCCGTCGCCGCAGCGGTGACGATGTTGGGCGTCCCCTCGAGGGTCATGCCGACGACAGCGATATCGACGCCGGGGAACTCATGGATGGCGTACGGCGGGAAGATGGTCTCGCCGGTGTCCTTGTAGGTGACGTTGGCCGCGAGGAACTGGAAGTCCGCGCCTTCGAAGCCGTCGCCACCGAAGCAGCCTTCGACCGGGTGGCAGCCACCTTCCTGCATCCGGGTGAGCTCGGCCGTGCCCTCGTCGAACTCGTGGTTCCCGACGCCGTTGTAGTCGAGACCCATCAGGTTCATCGCTTCGATCGTCGGCTCGTCGTGGAAGATCGCCGAGACCAGGGGCGTTGCACCGATCACGTCACCCGCCGAGACGAACAGCGTGTTCTTGGGGTTCGTCGCTTCGAGGTCCCGGACGTAGCTCGCGAGATACTCCGAGCCGCCCGCCGGCGTGGTACCGATCCGGCCGCCCGAGCTCGTGGAATCCGGCGGCCGGAGCTGACCGTGGAAGTCGTTGAGGCTGAGGATCTGGACCGTGGTGGTCTTGGCCCTCTTGGCGGCCGGGCCATCGTCGGGCGGTTTCGCGGCGACGCCCGGCGCAGTGATCGACAGGATGATCAGCGCCGCGCTGGACAGCGCGACCAAGCGGGATACACGAGAACGAATCACCGATGCTCCTCCAGGGATACGGGGGCACGACCGTGGGACGGGGCGGCTGTGCAAGCGAGTGGGCCGACCTCCTCCGGGCGGCGCACTGCCAAAGGCTAGGTCGACCACGATAACCGCCAGTGACCCATCTGTTAACGCCCAAACGCCACTTCACCCCACCTCAGCGGTGCACAAGCGCACCGTTGATGGCTGGATAAGCGAGGGCGGCCATGCTTGTCCCATGCCCATGTCCGCCGTCGTCGAAGAGCGCCTCGCGCGCCTGACCGCCGACCAGCGGGCGGCCGCCATCGCGCCTCCTGGCCCCGTGCTGTGCGTCGCGCCCGCGGGGTCCGGCAAGACCACCACGCTGGTCGCACGGATCGCCTGGCTCGTCGATGGCGGCGCGGCACCCTCGTCGATCGCGGCGATCACGTTCAACAAGCGGGCCGCCGAAGAGCTGGGTGAGCGCCTGGATGCCGCGGTGGCGCCCCTGGGCGTGTCGGCGCGAGCGGTGCGAGTTCGCACGTTCCACGCACTGGGCCGCGAGATCCTGCGCGATGCCGGGGTGGCCGTGGAGCCGCTGGTGGATCGGGCCGAGATCGTCAGGGCACTCTGGCCGGACGTCACCGCGGCTGAGATCGGGCGACTCGACACCGCCTTCTCCCGACTCAAGCTCGACCTCACGGCGACGGCGACGGAGATCGCCGCCGACCCCGACGCCGGACCGATCGCGCGGGCCTTCGTTGCCTATGAAGCGGCGATCGCGGACCGTTGTGGACTGGACTTCGACGACCTGGTTCGTCGTGCGCTCGAC
Organism: uncultured Chloroflexia bacterium; assembly: GCA_963828165.1. Classification (GTDB taxonomy): domain Bacteria; phylum Chloroflexota; class Limnocylindria; order Limnocylindrales; family CSP1-4; genus SPCO01. The sequence goes on along the minus strand of CAWHDR010000001.1, from coordinate 2,706,697 downwards.
GCCCTCGACGGCGATCCGGTCCTGCTCGCCCGGTGGCGCGATCGCTGCGCCCATCTGCTCGTCGACGAGGTCCAGGACGTCGACCGCTCGCAGCTGCGGCTCGCGCTGCTGCTGGCCGCACCGGCGAACCGGATCTTCCTCGTGGGCGACGACGACCAGTCGATCTACGGCTGGCGCCTGGCCGACGTACGACGCGTTCTCGCACTCGGTGCGGCGCTTCCCGGCCTCCGCCGCGTCGACCTGCAGGTGAACCACCGATGCCCCGTGCCGGTCGTGGAGCGAGCCGTCCGCCTGATCGAGCACAACCGGGAACGCTTCGCGAAGCTCGTTCGCCCGCGACCCGATGCCCTGGGCTCGCTGATCCTGGCCCCGGACCCCACCGACGAGCCGGCACGCACCGAGCGCCTCCTCCGTTCGTGGCCTGACGACGGCGGGACGCGTGCCGTCCTGGCCCGCACGAACCGGGAGTTGCGGCCGGCCGTCCTCGCGGCCCTGGCCCTCGACGAGCCGTTCCGAGCGCCATCGGTCGACCTCCTCGTCGACGACCCAGCGCTCGACGGACTGCTGGCGCGCGCGGCCACGGAAACGGACGCCAGGCAACCGCTGCTGGTGCGACTCGGGGCACTCCGGCGGCTCGCGGAACGCCACGGAACCGAGGCGGAACGGGATCTTGCCACGGCGCTCCTGGCCTGGGGCCCGCCCTACCACGACCTCCCCGCACTCGTCGCCGCGATCGCGGTGATGCGCGCGCGACTGGCAGGGCTACGGCGTGATGACGCCCTCCTCAGCCTCGCCACCGCCCACTCGACCAAGGGTGCCGAGTTCGACCACGTCGCGGTCGTCGGCATGGAGATCGGCCGGTTCCCGAGCGGACGCGCCGTCGCGGAGTCCGACGAACCCGATCGTGCCCTCGAGGAGGAACGACGCCTCGGGTACGTCGCGTGGACTCGCGCTCGACGCACCCTCACGCTGAGTTATGACCCGGCCGTCCCGTCCCCCTTCCTCCTCGAAGCGTTCAGCCGCGACGAGCTCGGCCTCGACGACGATGGGCGGATCCCCGCGCTCAGCTCCTCGACCGGTTGATCTCGCGCAGCAGTCGATCGATCGCCTCCAGGAAGGGCTCGGTCAGGTCTGCGGGCAGCACATCGCGGATGGAGTCCTTCGGGCCGTACGCCGCCCGGGAGCGGACGGCCGCGGCCCGCAGCCCGCGCAGGTCGTCGTCGCGAAGGCGGTCCGGCAGCGGCTCGAGATACGCGGTCCAGCGTGCGTGACCCCGCTCCCGCGCGGCGGCGAGCAGGCGATCCGCATGCCGGGCCGCCGCCAGGCCCAGCTCGTCGATGACCGGGTACTGGTGGCGTGCCGGGACGACGGTCCGGGCCGGGTCAGCCATCCTGCGGTGTGGCCGCGGCGCCGTCGGGCCCGGTTCCATCGGATGGCTTGATGAGCAGCAGAGGCAACCGCTTGCGCTCCGATCCGTTGACGAGGAGGCGGAACGAGTAGTCGCCGGGCGACGGGAACGTCAGGTTCCACAGGTCGATCGAGAAGGTCAGCGTCGCGTCCCGGCCGTCGCGCTGGCTGCGCGCCACGAGGCTGCCGGTCGCGCCGGCCACCTCGCCGCCGTCGGGATCGAGCAGCACGAAGCGGATCTCGTGTTCGCGCTCGGTCTCGGGGGCGGTGATCGCCAGCCCGATGACCAGCGCGAGATGCGGATGGCGCAGCGGGAAGCGCCGCCCGCCGATCCGGGCGATCCCGCCGCCGAGGACGTGGAACTTCTGGCCCGGGACGGTCTCCGCCGCGTCGGCGAGGAACGCAAAGTCGATGTCTGGCACGCCCCTATGCTAGCCCCCCGATGACGGCCCGAGGCGGCCTCAGCGGCTGACCTTGGCCGCGGCGGTCGCGCGCTTGCGCGACGGGGTGGCCGGCACGGCCGGCACGGGGCGATGACCGTTCGTCCGCTCCGGGTCAAGGCGTCCGGCCTCCTCGGCGAAGGACACGTCGGACAGCGGCACCAGTGGCTCCCCGCGCAGGACGCGATCGAGGTACTCCGCGGTCGCGGAACCGGCCACCTTCGCGACCTGCTCCGGCGTTCCCTCCGCGATGATCCGGCCGCCCCGATCGCCGCCCTCCGGCCCGAGATCCACGATCCAGTCGGCGGTCTTGATGACGTCCAGGTTGTGCTCGATGACGAGCACCGTGTTGCCGCCGTCGACGAGGCGATGGAGCACCTCGAGGAGCTTCTCGACGTCCGCGAAGTGGAGCCCGGTCGTGGGCTCGTCGAGGACGTACAGCGTCCGGCCCGTGGCGCGCCGCGACAGCTCGGTCGAGAGCTTCACCCGCTGCGCCTCGCCGCCAGAGAGCGTCGTCGCTGGCTGGCCCAGGTGGACGTAGCCCAGGCCGACGTCGAACAGGGTCTGGAGCTTGGTCCGGACGTTCGGCACCGCGGCGAAGAAGTCGAGCGCCTCCGCGATCGTCATCTCGAGCACGTCCGCGATCGACTTGCCCTTGAAGTGGATCTCGAGCGCCTCACGGTTGTAGCGCTTGCCCTTGCAGACCTCGCATGGCACATACACGTCGGGCAGGAATTGCATCTCGATCTTGAGGATGCCGTCACCCTTGCAGTTCTCGCAGCGGCCGCCCTTGACGTTGAACGAGAAGCGACCCGGCGAGTAGCCGCGGACCCGCGACTCCGGGACGCCCGCGAACAGCTCCCGGATCGGCGTGAACAGCCCGACGTAGGTCGCGGGATTCGATCGGGGGGTCCGGCCGATCGGGCTCTGGTCGATCTCGATGATCTTGTCGACGTGCTCCGACCCGCTCAGCTTGTCGTAGGCCCCGACCGGCTCGCGCGAGCCATTCAGCTCGCGCGCGAGGGCGCGGTACAGGACCTCCGTCACGAGCGTGCTCTTGCCACTGCCCGACACGCCGGTGACCGCGACGAACTCGCCGAGTGGCACCCGAAAATCGACCTTGCGAAGGTTGTGCTCGCGCGCGCCCTTGACGACGAGGGCCTTGCCGCTGCCCTTCCGGCGCTTCCTGGGGATCGGGACCTGGCGCTCGCCGCGCAGGTAGGCGCCGGTGATCGAGCGTGGCTCGGCAAGCAGCACCTCGAGCGAACCGTTGGCGATGATCTCGCCGCCGTGCTCACCCGCCCCGGGCCCGATGTCGACGACCCAGTCGGCCGTTCGGATCGTCTCCTCGTCGTGTTCGACGACGAGCACCGTGTTGCCGAGATCGCGCAGGCGGGTCAGCGTCGCGATCAGTTTCGCGTTGTCACGCTGGTGGAGCCCGATCGATGGCTCGTCCAGGATGTACAGGACGCCCATGAGCGTCGTGCCGATCTGGGTCGCCAGGCGGATGCGCTGGGCCTCACCGCCGGACAGGGTCACGCTCGTGCGGTCCATCGTCAGGTAGTCGAGACCGACATCCACGAGGAACCCGAGGCGGGCGGCGATCTCCTTGACGACCTGGGCGGCGATGGCCCGTTCGCGCTCGTTGAGCTCCCCCCGCAGCCCGCCCGACCAGCGCAGGGCGTCCTTGACCGACATCGTCGAGACGTCCCAGATATCCAGGTCGCCGATCGTGACCGCGAGGATCTCGGGCCGGAGCCGCTTGCCACCACACGTCGGGCAGGGCTTGCTGACCATCAGCTTCTCGATCTCGGTCTTGACGTAGTCGGAATCCGACTCGCGGTAGCGGCGCTCGAGGTTGGTGATGATCCCTTCGAAGTTCGCCTTGTACGTGCTCTCCCCGCGTTCGTGCCGGTAGCGCACGAGGACTCGCTCCTGGTCCTTCTTCGCGTAGAGCAGGTAGTCGAGCGCTTCCTTGGGCAGCTTGCGCACCGGCGACCCGAAGTCCCAGCCGTGGGCCTTGCACACGGCCTCGATGATCTTCATCCGCCACGATGCGTCCGTGGACAGCAGGCCACCGATCCCGAGCGCTCCCTCGCCGAGGCTCTTCTCCGGTCGTGGGATCAGGATCGCGGGATCGATCTCGAGCTTCGTGCCCAGGCCGGCGCAGCTCGGGCATGCGCCGTGCGGGGAGTTGAACGAGAAGTTGCGTGGCTCGAGCTCATCGATCGTGAAGCCGTCGTAGGCGCAGCTGTACTTCTCGCTGTAGCGCTGCTCCTCGAATGCCGGGCGGCTCGCCGTCGCGCGGCGCCGGGGCGATCAGCACGGCACCTTCGCCGAGACGCAGTGCCGTCTCGATCGAATCGGCCAGCCGGGCGGCGTCCGGGTCGGGCATGACCAGGCCGGTCTCGGGATCGATCGGCCGACCGTCGGCGGCCCGCTTCGCGCCCTCCGGCGCCTCGGCGTGGCGCACGACGTAGCGGTCGACCACGACCTCGATCGAGTGGCGCTTGTACTTGTCCAGCTTGGGGGCGTCGGCGATGTCGTACAGCTCCCCGTCGACCCGGACGCGGACGAACCCCTGGCGCCGGGCGGCATCGACGATGCGATCGCCCTCGGTCTTGCGGTCCTTGATCAGCGGGCCGAGGACGAGGAGACGAGTGCCCTCCGGCAGTGCGACCACTTGGTCGACGATCTGCTGGACGCTCTGGCGCTCGATCGCATGGCCGTTGGGGCAGTGCGGGATGCCGATCCGAGCGAACAGGAGCCGCAGATGGTCGTAGATCTCGGTGACGGTCCCCACGGTCGACCGCGGGTTGCGGCTCGCGCCCTTCTGGTCGATGGAGATGGCCGGTGAGAGGCCGTCGATCTGGTCGACGTCCGGCTTCTCCATCTGGCCGAGGAACTGGCGCGCGTACGCCGACAGGCTCTCGACATAGCGGCGCTGGCCTTCGGCGTAGATCGTATCGAAGGCCAGGCTGGACTTGCCGGAGCCGGACAGGCCGGTGATGACGACGAGCCGATCGCGCGGGAAGGCGACCGTCACGTCCTTCAGATTGTGTTCGCGCGCTCCGCGCACGACGAGCTGATCCTGGGGCACGAACGGAGTCTACCGGATGCGACTCATTTCGAACAGGTGTTCGTGTCAGGTTCTCGTGTGAACGCTAGGAGCAGATGTCGCTGTTCGGTCGCTCCGGGACGCCGAGCTTCCACTTCAGCGGCGTCGTCCCCGGGTCGATCGTGTCGGCCTCCCAGATGAGGTCGGCGATGCACGCGTGGCCATCGGCGTTCGGATGGACACCCATGCCCTCGGTGGTCTGGCTTTGCTTGACCAGGACGCCCGGTGCGGCCGGAATCAGGTAGAGCGGGTTCGCGGTGCCGTCATCCCCCTCCACGAACCACGGATCGTCGCAGCCGAAATCGTGATCGCTGTTGTGGTCGTGCACCGAGCCGCTCTGCTCCGGGTGCTCGACCGTGGTCTTGATCTCCACGTCCATCTTCATGCAGTGGTCGCGGAACTTCTCGTAGATGTCCACGAACACGTATCGGTTGCCGGAAGGTCCCCGCTGGAACGGCGCGACCGCAGCCTGCATCGTGGCGTTCAGCTGCAGGATCACGCGATCGAGCATGGCGAGCGCGGGCAGAAGCTGGACCCACCGGATCGTGCACGTCGCGATCGTGTCGATCAGCCGGATGCACAGCAGTGGGATGCCGACGGCCGCATCCGTCACGGTCGGATAGGGATTCGCGTATCCCACTGCGGCTACGACGAGGTTCGGGCGCCCGGCCATCGTCAGCCGGTATTGCTGGAGGGTGGTCGTGAGATCGCTCTTGAGCTGGTTCCAGGCCCCGACATCGGCCAGGACGGCCGCTGCGCACACGTTCGCGCCGAGGAAGTCGTGGTCCTTCACCTTGTCGAAGCACGAGTCGATCGTGTTGACGATCGAGCTGTTCTCGCCGCCCACGGTCAGGGTGATGAGATCCGGGCGAAGGTTCCAGGACTGAGCCAGCTGGCCACCGCTGATGAGGGTCGAGGAGGTCGTTTCGTTGACCGCCTTGTTGAAGACGCAATAGCCGTACGCGGCGAGGTGCTTCTCGATGAGCTGTTCCGGGTAGCGCTCTGACTCTTCGACTTCGTGGCCGGCAGGTACGTGGTCGCCGACGGCCACGTAGCGCTTGCCACAGACCTCGGCGCCGAGGACGGAGCCAGCCCTGTCCCAGCCCGGGGCGGCTGGTCCGGCGAGCACGAGCCCACCGGCAGCCAGCAGCGCCATGAGGAGCGAAACGAGCGTCGTACGGCCGCGCGAGCGGCCGTACAAGCGGTACGCGGTGGTCACGGGTTGACGACGGTCGACGCGGCGATCGGCCCGTTGTTGCTCGCATCCACGTCGACACCCGGAGGTCCGACGAAGGCCTGCGCGCTGGCGGACAGGTCCGGAACGTCGTCGTTGGCCGTGACCGTGATGGTCAGGATGGCCCCCTCGCCGGGATCCAGGTCGCCGGTGCAGTTCGAGAAGGTGGAGACGCCAGGCGTCGCCAGGAACGGCGAGCAGGTGAACCCGCTCGTGGTCGAGTACGTCAGCCCGGTGAAGTCCCCGAAGACGTCGAAGAAGATCGTGACATCGTCGCCACCCGTCGTATCCGTCGAGGTGTCGCCGATGTTCCCGACCGTCATCGTGTAGGTAACGGTGTCACCGACCGTGATCGGGTCGGCCGACTCGAGGATGCCGGTCACGGCCAGGTCGATGCAGCCGGTGCACAGCGCCGCGGAGATGGTCGTCTCCTCGGTCGCGGTGTTGTTGGTCTCGTCGGATTCCGTGATCGTCCCGTCGGGATCGACCTCGATGGTGCTGCTGATGCTTGCCGGCGCCCCGGCCGTTGTCTGGAGGACGAGCGTCACGGTCGTGGTGGCGCCTGGATCCAGGTCGCCGATGCAGGTGAACACCAGGCCGGCCGGCCCGCTGCACCCGAACCCCTGCGACGCGGTGATCGAGACGAGCGAGACGCTCGTCAGGCTGTCGAAGGTCTGGGTGATCTCGATGCCGGTGATCTCCTCGGTGCCCGTGTTGGTCACTGCGTAGCGGTACGTGACCACGTCACCTTCGGCGACCGGATCGGGCTGATCGCCCAGGTTGGTCAGGACCAGGTCGGCCGCGGTCGTGCCGACCGAGACTGTCGCCGAGTCGCTGTTGTTGTCGAGCTCGATCTCCCCGGCGACGTTGGTCACGTTGCCGGTATTGATGATCGGGCCGCTCGATGTGGCCACGGTGACCTGGATCGTGATGAGGGTGCTTTCGCCGGGCTCGAGGCCAGGCGCCGCTCCAGCGCCGTCGGTGCACGAGACGACCGTCGCGGCCTCCGTGCAGACGAACTCATTGGTGCCGGTCGCGGAGACGAAGGTCACGCCCGGCGGGAGGTCGTCGCTGATGTCGACGGCGCCAGGCGTCGCGGCATCACCCTGGTTGCTCACGGACAGGAAGTACGAGAGGGACTCACCTTCGGTCACGACGCCGAGCGACGCGGCCTTGTTGATCGCCAGGTCGGGAACGCCGATCTGGGTCAGCGCGGTGGAGCAGTTGTCGAGCTCGTTGGTCTCGACGATCGTGTTCTCCGGGTCGACGCAGGCCTCGTTGTCGAGGGTCGTGCCATCGGTCGCGGTGATGAACACCTCGATATGGATCACGACGCTCGTGTTGCCAGGCAGGTCGCCGGTGCACGTGACGCGGTTGACTGGGTTCTGCTCGACCTGGCAGGCGAAGTTGTTCTCGCCCGGGTCGTCGGTGAACGCCGTCAGCGGGATCATCCCGACGGGCAGCGGGTCGACCACGACGACACCCCCGGCGAACGCCGAGTCGGCGTTGCTGACGGTGATGTCGTAGGTCGCGGTCTGACTCTGCGTCGCCGTCGTCGGGCCCGTCTTCTCGATGGTCAGGTTGATATCGGACACGACGGCGACCTGGACGTCGCTCGTGTTGTTGATCTCGTTGCCCTCACCGATCGTGTTGTCCGGATCGACCTGGGCCACGTTGAGGATCTGGATCCCGGAGGCCAGCGGTGCGCGAACCGTCACGTTGATGGTCCGGACCGAACCGATCCCGGTGATCCAGTCGACGGCGCCGGCGGCGCCCGCATCGAGCGTGCCGCCCGTGCAGGTCACGACGCCGCTCGCGTGCGTGCAGCTGAAGGACCCTGGCGCGAGTGGGGCCGGTGGCAGACCACCCGTGTTGTCACGCGCGGAGACGAAGGTGACACCCGCCGGAAGGGTGTCGCGGACGACGACGCCGAAGGCCGGATTCGTCCCAAGATTCGTGACTTCCAGCTCGTAGATCAGGGTCCCATCGGGAGTAACGGTCGGCTGATCCGCCGTCTTCTCGATCGTCAGGTCGATGAACGAGGTCGGCGGTGCGACGACCACGTTCGTCTGCGCGTTGTCGGCGTTGTTGGTCTCGTTGCCTTCCGGGATCAGATTGCCCGGATCGACGATGGCCTGGTTGGTGTACGTGCCAAGGGCCGGCGAGGCGAAGGCGCGCAGCGTGACCGTCCGGCCGACGGCGCCTGGCGTGATGGTCGCGCCCGTGCAATCGACCGTGTTGCCGGCGCCGGGCGTGCACAGGAACGCATTGGGCCCAAGGACGGTATCGAATGCGTCGATGTACACGAATCCGGCAGGCAGGGTGTCACGCATCGTGACGTTGACCGCAGGATCGCTGCCGTCGTTTGTGACCTTGATCGTGTAGGTCACGATCCCGCTGGTCGACACGGACGCCGGTCCGGTCTTGTCGATGGCGAGCTCGTTGAAAGCCCCCTCGCCGCTGCCGCCGTTGACGACGTTGACGTCGAGCGTGGCGATGTTGTTGGTCTCGTCGAACTCATCGATCGTCCCGTCCGGATCGACCCGCACCTCGTTGTGCATGACGCCGATCGTCGGGCGCGCGAAGATCCGGATGGTGATGACCGCGGTGTCATTGCCGGGAGCCGGCGGGAAGTACAGCTCACTGGCCGTGCCGAGCAAGGAGCCGCCCAGGCATGTGACATTCGGGGCGCTGTACGAACAGGTGAAGCCGTTGTCCGCCGTCGCCGACAGGAACGTGGCTCCGGCCGGCAGCGTGTCGACGACCTTGATCCCGGTGGCGTTCTGCGTGCCGATGTTGTCGACGGTGATCGTGTAGACCTCGGTCCCGCTCGTGGCGATCGGGTCGAGCGACGCCGCCTTGGCGATGGTCAGGTCGATGCCGGTCACGATCGTCGTCGATTCGACGGCGATGTTGTTGGTCTCATCGGCTTCGAAGACCGAGTTGAACGGGTCGACCGTCACGGTATTGGTGATCGTGCCGAGCGTCGCAGGAGCCACCAGGACGATGGTGATCGTCTCCGTCGCGCCGGCCCCGAGGTTGGGGATGAGGCAACTGACGATGCCTCCGGACTCGTTGCAGAGTGAGCTCGAGGCGGCATCATCGTAGGTCGTGCCTGGCGGCAGCGGGTCGCGGACGAGCACGTTCAGCGCGTCCTGGACGCCGCTGTTGCCGACGTCGAACGTGTAGCTCAGGCCACCGCGACAGAGCGTGTTGACCCCGGCGGGCCACGAGCGGGCGCAGACGGGATCTGGCAGATCCGACTTGGAGATCGTCAGGTCGCGTCCGGCGTTGACGATCGTCTGGACCTCATCGCGCTCGGTGTAGCCCTTGTTCTTGACATTCGCATTCACGGCGGCGCTGTTGATGATCGTCGAGCCGGCCGATGCGACGACCATGCCCTCGATGACGACCACGAGCGTCCCGTTCGTCGCCAGCCGTGTCATCGTGCATTCGACGGTGGGCGCGGCCACGGTGCATATCGGGTTCGTGCCGCTGGACGACGCGGCGCTGACGACGCGCAGGCTGGCCGCCTGCAGGCCCTGCGTCCCGTCGGTCAGGGTGATGTAGTCGGCTCGACCCACTGTCCCGTTGGTCATGGTCAGCGTGTACCGGACCAGCTGCCCGGGGATCGCCGTCGCGGGTCCCTGCTTGTCGAAGAAGATCACGTTGGTGGGCGGCGGCGGCACCGGCGACACGTGGGTGACGACGGTGTTCGAGAAGTTGTTCAGTTCCGCGGCGTCCGCGGTGTTGCCGATGATGCCTTCGTCGATCGTGTTATCCGGGTCGACGACGGATGTGTTCTCGAGGTCCCCGGCCGCGGCCGCGGCGATCGTCCCGTTGATCGTGATCGTCGCGTTGGAGCCCGCGTTCACTCGCCCGTTGATGCACGTCACCGTCTGCCCGGAGATCCCGCAGCTGAACAGGCTGGTGGCGTTGACAGTTACCGGGCTGATGCCCGCGGGGAAGGTGTCGATCACCTTGACGCCGAGCGCGTTCCCGTTGCCGAGGTTGTTGACGGTCAGGGTGTAGGTGATCCCCTGGCCCGGGGTGACCTGGAGGGGGCCGTTCTTGCCGATCGTCAGGTCCGGGCTCGGCCCACCGGGCCCGCTTCCCTGGACCTGCGTCGTCGCCGAAGCCGACGACGTGTAGGTCTGGGCCGACTTGGTGGCCACCACGGTCGCGATGTTGTTGATCGTCGTCCCGCCGGCGGCAGTGACGACGCCACGGACGGTCACGGTCCAGGCGCCGTTGCCCTCGATGGTGCCGGCGTTACAGGTGATCTGGGTGTTCGTTTGGGTGCACGAGCCGCGCGTGCTCACGACGTCGAGCAGCGGCGGGTTGCCGAAGCCGGCGACCCCGTTGATCTGGTCGGTCAGGACGACGTTGCTGACCTTCGCGCCACCGGTGTTGGTGACGACGATCGTGTACAGGATCTGGCTTCCCGACTGGACCGGGTCAGGGCTGTCGGTATTCGTGATCGTCAGGGGCCCGGCCGCGGCGATGGGGACGAATGTCCCCGACATCGAGGCCAGCAGGAGCGCTGATCCGAGACCGGCCGCCAGGCGGCTCCGGATCGACGACCGACGTGTGGACCGACCGAACATGTCCAACCCCTCTCCGCGCCGACGGCGCAGCACTCTGTCTACGCGTTGTCCTCAGGGACAAGACGACAGAAAGCCGATGCCCTCATGGGCATCGGCCAAGTGCGTTGCGAGCGGGTCATGGCGGGCAGAGATGCACGTCGAACCAGGTCGCGTGACGGTCGCGCAGACCGAAACCCCATCCCCCAAACCCCTCGTCCCCGAGATCGCCGCAGCGATCCCCTCGTTCGATCCGGGTGGTCCAGCGCCACTCCCCCGAGGGCGCGAATGACCGTCGTGGTCCGGGTCGAGAACGTCAGTATCGACCCGACCCGAGCAGTGTCAAGACGTGACTTTCGTTCGGTCGTACGTGGCGCCGTGTCGGCGTTCCGACATCAACGCCGACGGCGGCTCGGTCGCTGCCCGGTGCGCTTGCGGATGTTCGGCGTGACCGCGCGATCCCAGGTGGGTCGCTCCGTCCAACGCCCGGACCCGCCGGGCGAATCGTCGTGCTCGTCGCGGATCCCGGGGAGCCAATCCGAGGCCGTCCCGTCCCCGACGCCGACAGGCTCGCCGTCCAGGGTCTCGGACGGCTCCTCCTCCGCCGGAAGCACCGTGACGCTCATGACTTCCATCACCGGTCCCGCCGCGGCAGCGGCCTCGTCGGCCCGGCGACCACGGGCCCGGTCCGCGGCGCCCGTCAGACCGCCTCTGCCCTGCCCGGCCCCTGCGGTCGCCGCCGCTCGCTCGGCGGCCCGCGCAACGGTCACCGATGCGTCCTGCTCCAGGACGCGCAGCCGGATGTTCTGGATCTCGTCGCGCAGAGCGGCGGCCCGTTCGAACTCGAGCTCCTTGGCCGCCTGGCGCATCTCGGCCTCCATCCGCCCGACGAGCGCCTCGACCTTCTTGCGATCCGCCTCGTCGAACGAGCCGCCGGACGCGCCGCGTTCCGACGTGTAGACGACGGTCGAATCGGCGACCGCACGCAGGCGTTCGTTGATGTCGTGGATGCCCTTGACGATCGTGGTCGGCTCGATGCCGTGTTCGGTGTTGTAGGCCACCTGGATCGCCCGGCGACGGTTCGTCTCGTCGATGGCGACCTGCATGGACTCGGTGACCCGGTCGGCGTACATCACGACCTCACCGCCGATGTTGCGGGCGGCCCGCCCGATCATCTGGATGAGCGACCAGGCCGAGCGCAGGAACCCCTCCTTGTCCGCGTCGAGGATCGCGACGAGCGTCACCTCTGGCAGGTCGATGCCCTCGCGCAGGAGGTTGATCCCCACGAGGACGTCGAAGACCCCGAGTCGAAGGTCGCGCAGGATCGCCACCCGCTCGAGCGTGTCGACTTCGCTGTGGAGGTACTGGACCTTGACCCCGAGCTCCTTGAGGTAGTCCGTGAGGTCCTCGGCCATCTTCTTGGTCAGCGTCGTGACCAGGGCGCGCTCGCCGCGCTCGACGCGCCCGCGGATCTCCTCGAGCAGGTCGTCGATCTGGCCCTCGGTGGGACGGACCGTGATCTCCGGGTCGACGACGCCGGTCGGGCGGATGAGCTGCTGCGCGATGTTGCCCTGGCTGCGCTCCAGCTCGTAGGGCCCCGGCGTCGCGCTCATGTAGACGGCCTGGTTGACGGTCGCCTCGAACTCCTCGAAGGTCAGTGGCCGGTTGTCGAGCGCCGACGGCAGGCGGAAGCCGAAGTCGACGAGGATCTCCTTGCGCGTCCGGTCGTTCTTGTACATGCCCACGACCTGCGGGATGGTCATGTGCGATTCGTCAACGACGAGTAGCCAGTCCGGCGGGAAGTAGTCAAGCAAGGTCCACGGCCGCGACCCTGCCTCGCGACGAGCGAGGTGTCGGGAATAGTTCTCGACGCCCGTGCAGTACCCGAGCTCGCGCAGCATTTCGAGGTCGAAGGTCGTGCGTTGCCGCAACCGCGCGGCCTCGAGCACCCGGCCCTCCGTCTCGAGCTGGCCGACGCGCTCCTCCATCTCGACCTCGATATCGACGATGGCCTCCTTGAGCTTGTCGGACGGCGTCACGAAGTGGGTCGCGGGGTAGACGTTCGTCTCCTTGCGTTCGGCCAGTAGCTCGCCGGTGAGCGGGTCCAGCTCCGTGATCCGCTCGACTTCATCGCCGAAGAACTCGATGCGGACGAGCGTCTCCTCCGACGCGGGCTGAAGCTCGAGCGTGTCGCCCCGCACGCGGAAGCGAGCGCGGGTCAGGGCCTGGTCGTTACGCTGGTACTGCAGGTCGACAAGGTGACGCAGGACCGCGTCGCGTCGATATTTGCCGCCGACGCGCAGCTTCAGGACGGTCGCGCCGTAGTCCACCGGCGCGCCGAGGCCATAGATGCACGACACGCTGGCCACGATGATCACGTCCCGCCGCTCGAACAGGGCGTGCGTCGCGGCGTGCCGCAGCCGGTCGATCTCGTCGTTCCGCGACGAGTCCTTCTCGATGTACGTATCGCTCCTGGGCAGGTACGCCTCCGGCTGGTAGTAGTCGAAGTAGCTCACGAAGTACTCGACCGCGTTGTTCGGGAAGAACTCGCGGAACTCGGCGTACAGCTGGGCGGCCAGCGTCTTGTTGTGGGCGAGCACGAGCGTTGGCTTGTTGTGCTCCTTGATGACGTTGGCCAGGGTCCAGGTCTTCCCGGATCCGGTCACGCCAAGCAGGGTCTGGTGGCGCTCGCCGGCGACCAGACCCTTGCTCAGGCGCTCGATGGCGGTGGGTTGGTCGCCCGTCGGCTGGAATGGGGCGACGAGTTCGAAATCGGGCACGCACGAAGTGTACCGGAATCGGCCCGTTTCGAACGGGTGTTCGGTCGGTCTCGCTGGGCGGCTGCCTGCCTCCAACGGCTCAGACGGATGGTCGACCGTGGTCGCGCCCGTACCCCCGTTGCCGACCGCGGTGGGACGAACGAGTGATACCGGAAATCAGGCATGCGATTGGACACTTCCCGCGTCGCCACAGGAGGTTGACCGACTACCCATGCGCATCGTCCGCCGTTCCCGTCCCGCCCTCGCGCCCGCCGGGTCCGCCGGTCTCGATCTCCGGCCGTCCGAGCGCGGGCAGAGCCTGGTCGAGTTCGCGCTCGTGATGATGCCCCTGTTCGTCATCCTCCTCGGGATCATCCAGTTCGGGTTCATCTTCAACGCCTACGTGACCATCACCAACGCGACCCGAGAGGGGGCGCGTCTCGGCACGGTCTACGTCTACGACACCGGATTCTCCAAGTCCCAGAACGACCTCGCCCGAAACAACGCGATCAAGGACCGGGTCCTCGGGTCGATGAACCTCCTGACCAAGACGGCGCCCCAGTTCTCGACCTCCACGACCTGGACGCAGAGTGGGACGACCTTCACCAACGGCGACCTCGTCGTGACGTATTCCAACCCGGCCGGCGTGACCGAGACGGACCCGCGGGTCGGCCAGCAGATCACCGTCCGGGCGCTCTACCACCAGGACCTGATCATCCCGCTCATCGCCCAGCTCCTGCCACGCGACGCGAACGGCCGCCTCGGGCTGACCTCGGAAGTCACGATGGTCGCCAACTGATGACCGATCGCGCTCGCGGTCATGGTCGGGCTCGTGGTCGTCCGGACCGTGCCCATGGGCAGGTCATCGTCATCTTCGCGATCTCGCTCGTGGCCCTGATGGGCATCGCCGGCCTGGCGTTCGACATCGGCCGGTTCTACAGCGAGAAGCGATTCCTCCAGAACGCCGCCGACTCCGGGGCGCTCGCGGTCGCGAATGCGCTCATCCGCGGAGAGACCGCGACCGATGCCGAAGCCGAGGGGCGTGACGTGCTCGCTCGCAACCTGGCCTCCAGCCCCACCGGTACGACGGCCAGCGTCGCGATGACACCGCAGTACGAGACGGGGCACCCCGGCGACGAGCTCTACCTGATCTCGGGCATCCTGATCGATTCGAGCGGGAACGTGCGCGTCGCGATCAAGAGCGATGTCGGCTATACCTTCGGCCGGGTCGTGGGACTCGGCTCCACGGTCGTCGGTGGTCAGGCACGGGTCGCGACGAAGGGCGACCTGCTGCCGATCGCGGTCCGCCACTACATCAACGCGCCGGGTCCGTACGCGGGCGCCGTCGCGCCGTGCGACGGGAACACGAACCACTTCCAGGACCTGATCGCGACCGAGAACACGTCATGTCTCGGTAGCACCACGGACGCCAGTCCCCGCACGGCTCCGAACCCCGGCGCACCCTTCAACGCGTCCGCCCCGGATAACGATCCGGTCAACCACGGACCGATCATCGCCCTCGTCGGCCAGGGAGCGGCTCCGTCCAATGCGGCCAGCTTCCGCGGGTTCGTGGCGCTCGACATCCGCAATTTCCAGTACCAATCGCCGCCATCGAACATCTACTACAACGGCGTCACGTCCGGCATGAATGCCAACACGATCAAGGACATCGAGGCCGGCTGGGTCGCCACCGGCTATCCCGGACCGGACTTCCCGCCCGTGACCATCCCGCCCGACCCGAACGACCAGGTCGGGATCATCGACGGTAACTCGTCCGGGATCATCATCGACGAGATCGACGCCCGCTACAGCCCGGGCGACGAGATCCTCGCGGCCGTGTACTCCGGGACTGTCCAGAGCATCCCCGACTTCGCGTACGCGGTGGCGACGACGGCGACGATCAACACCAATCAGAACCGCAATAACTCGATCTCCATGAGCGTCACGAAGAACGCGTCGTTCACCGGTGTCGTCGCCACGAGTGCGTTCAAGGACTGGGGCGACGCCGGCCACCCGTGGGGCACGACCCTGGCGCCGCTGACGTTCACGCCGAGTCCGATGACACCGAACGGCTCTGTCGTCTGGTCCACCTTCCAGACCAGCGGCGCCCCGCAAGGCGTCTACACGGTCTGGATCCAGGGTCACTCGTCGGATCCGGTCCTGCTCGATCACTACTACCCGGTCGGCATCGCCATCGGCAGCGTCAACCGCGACTTCTCGACCAGCTCGGGGGCGACGGTGTCGCTCGCGACGACCGGCTCGACCGGCACGCGCGCCGGTCACGGTCAGCACGACCAACAACAACGGCACCTTCTTCGGTGGGAACGTCAGCCTGAGCGTCGAGGGTGGTGCGGCCGACAACGGCGTTCTGCCCGCAGGCATCGGCACGGTCAGCGTCAGCCCTTCGTCCGTCACGCTCAACAAGGGCACCAGCCAGAACGTCGCCGTTTCGGTCAACGGCGGCACGCTCGGGCCAGGGGTCTACTCCCTGACGCTGCGGGTCACGGGCACCAATTCCGCGGGGCAGCCCGTGACGCGGCTGGTGCCGATCACGCTGACGATCCAGACCGCCAGCAGCTCCAACGAATACGTCGACATCCTCGGCTTTGCGACGTTCCGGATCACCAGCGTGGACAGCAACGCCGTCTATGGCTACGCGATCTCCGGCCTGTACGCCGACATGAACGATCCCGCGTTGCGTCGCGGTCAGGTGGCGCGACTCGTGCCCTGGAACTAGCCGGGCGGGCACGGCACAACCCACATCGGAGGCACCTTCGTGGAGATGGAATACAAGGACCCGAGTCGTCGGGGCCGCTACATCGTGATCATCGGCGTCATCCTCGCGATCGTCGCGGGCGCGGCGGCCTTCTATCTGATCAGCACGGCCCAGCAACAGGCTGGGCAGGCCGGGCTGCAGCGCGTGTCGGTCGTCGTCGCCCTGCAGACCATCCCGGCCCGCAAGATCATCGAGGCGGCCGACCTCGAGGTTCGCGAGGTGCCGCTCGATCCCACGAACGCCCAGGGCATCGTGTCCACACCGGACCGGGTGATCGGGCGGGTGCCGGCGGTCACGATCCTGGCCGGGCAGATGGTGACCACCAACCTGCTCGCCTCGAGCTCCGAGGGTGGCCAGTTCTCGGTTCTCGGTCCCGACGAATCCGTCGGGCCCGAAACGCCGATCTGGCGGGCGATCTCGATGACGGTGCCGGACGACCGGGCGGTCGGCGGGCTGCTGACCCCGAACCAGACGGTGGACGTCTTCGTGACCGCCAGCGTCAACGTCCTCACGGACTCCGAGGTCGGGATCGGCGAAGAGGGGTACTACTCCGACCGCTCCACGAAGATCAGCTACCAGAACATGCTGATCCTTGCGAAGGCCGGCCAGTCCTACATCCTCAAGGCGCCGATCGACGTCGCGGAAGAGATCTCGCACCTGCAGGCCACCGGGGCGTCGTCGTTCAGCCTCGCCCTGCGGCCCGACGTCGATACGCGCCAGGTCGACGCGTCGCTGCTCGGGACCACGACCAACAAGGTGATCATCCGGTACGGGCTACCGATCCCGGTCGTGTACCCCTCGTTCGAGGGGCCGCTGCCGACCGCCGCGCCGACGCCGATCGCCACCCCGGGCCCGACGCCGACGGCCACGCCGCTGACGTCGCCCAGCCCGTCTCCCTAGCCCTCCTCGCCCGAATCCATCTCCGCGCCGCTGACCCGGCGCGCCTCCAGACCGCCCGGGCCGCCTCGCGTGGCCCGGGCGGTCGCTCGATTCAGTCTCCAGCCAGGGCCAAGGCTGCCTCCAGCCGCTCGGCGACCCGGGAGCGTGTCGATGCCGGCGTGTCACTCGTATCGATGACTTGGGTGGCGACCGGTCGCAGACGCGCCGCGAGGTCGCCCTGAGCCGCGATCCGGGAGCGGGCATCGTCCGCGGCGGTCCCGCGCTCGACGAGGCGCTCCAGCTGCACGTCAGGTGAGCAGGTGACCAGCCACACCTCGTCGCACAGGTCCGCGAGCCCGCCCTCAACCAGCTTGATCGCCTCGATCGCCACGGCCGCCGCGCCCGCGGCACGCGCGGCATCCACCTCGGCGAGGATGCGCGGCCGGACCGCGGGATGGACGATCGCCTCGAGGTCGCGCAGGGCGGCCGGGTCGGTGAACACGATGCGACCGAGCGCGGCGCGGTCAAGCTCCCCGTCGGGGCGCCGCAGCTCGTCCCCGAATCGCGCGTAGACGGCCATCGTTTCGGGGGCACCCGCGGCCAGCACGTCGCGCGCCACGCGATCGGCATCGATGACGACGACCGAGGGACGCTCGCCCAGCCAGCGCGCCACCGTGGACTTGCCGCACGCGATCGGCCCGGTCAGCCCGATGATCAGGGGCCGGCCTCCACGGCGTGACGTCACGCGACGCTCCGGCGCCCGTGGCGGAGGCCTCCGACCCCATCGGCCCGAGGATTCACGGTGCCCGTTCCTCGAGCTGGAGCCAGGCATCCTCCGCGGCTGCGAGCGCCGTGTCGACATCGGCAAGCTCGCTCGTGACGCGTCGCATCTCGACGAAGTTCGCCGCGACGCCCGGGTCGCCCATCGCCAGCTCCAGGTGGCTCTTCCGCAATCCCAGCCGCGTCAGCTCGGCATCCAACGCCATCTTCTGGCGCCGATACGCATCCTTGGACAACTTCTCCAACTTCCTTCGGGCGCGTGAGGGCGGGGCAGTCGCGGGTGCGGCCACGGTCCCGGCAACGGCCGTGCTCGCCCCGGCGGCGGCGCGACTCGAGCGACTGCCGGCGCCGACAGGCGATGAAGGAGCGATGGTCGCGACCGCGCCGGGGCGCACCCGGACCCGGTGCGCCTCGACCCCATCCGCGACGGTCCATCCACCCGCCACCGCCTGTCGCCACGCCTTGTACCCACCGTCGAACGCCGTCGCCGCTCCGTCCCCGACGACCCACAACCGGTCGCATACCGTCTCCAGCAATCGCCGGTCATGCGAGACCACCAGCAGGGTCGCCGCGGAATCGCGCATGAACGCCTCGATCGCCTCACGGGCGGGGATGTCGAGATGGTTCGTCGGCTCGTCGAGCAGCAGCAGGTTCGACGGCTGGATGCCCAGCAGCGCGAGCTCCAGGCGCGAGCGCTCCCCGCCGGACAGGGCCCGGACCTCCTTGAACGCATCGTCGCCCCGGAACAGGAAGCGCGCCAGATAGGCGCGCGCCTCGCCCGGCGTGACCGGGATCGTGTCGAGCAGCGCATCGAGCACCGTCGTGCCCGGGATCGCCGCCCCGCGAAGCTGCGCGAGATAGCCGATCTGGGCGGCGTGGCCGAACGTGAGCGTCCCGTCAAGCGGTGGCAGGTCGCCGGCGATCGTCCGCAGGAGCGTGGTCTTTCCGGCGCCATTCGGCCCGACGATCCCGATCCGGTCACCACGCTGGGCGGCCAGGAACGGCACACGGGCGACCACCTGGGGCTCGGTCGCGGGGTCCCCGTCCGGCCGCACCGCACCGCGCCCCGGTAGGTAGCCGATCACCAGGTCCTCGATCCGGACGGCGATCTCGCCGGATCGCGCAGGCCCTCCGCCGGCGAGCGCCGACTGCGGCAGTGCGAGCCGCCGCGACTGGCGCGGCGCCTCTCGCCGGTCCGCTTGCAGCCGTTCGAGCCGCGCTTCGTGCTCGTGCATCTTCGAGAACTTGCGGTGGCTTCGATACCGTTGCACGAGCTCCTGTTCGCGGGCGATCTGCTCGGCCTGCGTGCCGGCGTCCTTGGCCGCGCGCGCGTCGCGTTCCTCGCGCTGCCGGTGATACGCGCTGTAATCGCCGCGGAAGGCCGTGAGCCGTCGGTCGCGTAGCTCCCAGACCCGGGTGACGGTCGCATCCAGAAAGGCCCGGTCGTGCGACGCGACCACGAGGGACCCCGACCGGCGACGGAGATGCTCCTCGAGCCATTCGAGCGCGTCGAGGTCGAGGTGGTTCGTGGGTTCATCGAGCAGGAGGAGGTCCGGATCGGCGATGACCAGCCGAGCGAGCGCAGCCCGGGTCTGCTCGCCGCCGGACAGCCCCGTCGGCGGCCGCACCCACTCGTCACGCGTGAAGCCGAGACCGCTCAGCGTGGCCTCGACGCGCTGGTCCAGCGTGTATCCGCCAAGCACGTCGAACCGATGCTGGAGATCGGCGTACCCGGACTGGGCGACCCGGCCGTCACGCTCGTACGCCGCGAGCTGCTCGGCCATGGCGTCCAGGTGCGCCGCCCCCGTACGGACCGCCGTGCGCAGATCGGGGGCAGCCATGAAGGCCGCGTCGAAGTGCGCCTCCTGCGCCAGCAGGCCGATCGACAGGTTGCGCTTGCGCACGATCGTGCCGCGGTCCGGCTCGTCGCTGCCGGCCGCGAGTCGGAGCATGGTGGTCTTGCCCGCGCCGTTCGGACCGACGAGGCCGATCCGGTCCCCGAGCGCGACCGCGCCCTCGATCGCGTCGAGGATCACGAACGCCCCGATCTCCCGGGTGACCGCCGCGAACCGCAGGATGGACATCAGCCGCCACCCGCGACGGAGGCGCGTGCGGCGGCTCGCCGGGTCGCCGCCGCCCGCTTCGTGCGATCGGTCCGGGCGCGGGCGACGGCCCGCGCCGCCTCGCCCGGGGTCAGGCCGACGGTTCCCTCCCCTGCCAGCTCGGTCCAGCGCGGGCCACGCCGGACCTCGCCCCCGCTGAGCGTCCGCAGGATGGCCCGCGCGGCCTTGCGGTCGGCCGCCGGAAGGCGCTGGCACCACGAGCAGAAATGGGTCGACCGGGCACCAACGACCACACGCCGGATCGGCCGGCCACACCGCCGGCAGGCCTCCCCGGTCCGTTGATAGACGTCGAGCCGCTCCTGCATCGACCCGTCGCCGTCCGGTGCCGTGTAGTCGTCGATCGACGAGCCGCGGCGCTCGATCGCTTCCGCCAGCACGGCACGGACCGACTCGTACAACCGGCGCTCGTCGGGTGGTCGCAGGGACGAAGCGGACCGAAGCGGATGTAGCCGCGATCGCCACAGCGACTCGTCCGCGTAGATGTTCCCGACCCCGGCGACGAACGACTGATCGAGGAGGAGCGGCTTGAGACGCCCCTTGCGCCGGCGCAGCCGGCGCCGGAACTCGCGTACGGTGAATTCGTCCCCCAGCGGCTCGGGCCCGATCGCCGCGAACACGGCAGCGCCCCCGATCTCGGCCACGAGCTCGCCCGAGACCGGGTCGCGACCGTACAAGCCCACCTTGCCGAACTTGCGGATATCGCGAAAACGCAGCTCGCGCCCGTCGGCCAGCTCCAGGACCAACCGGACGTACGGGTCGTCGGGCGCATCGGCGGGCACGACGAACAGCTGACCGGTCATCTTGAGATGGATCGTGAGCGCCGCGTCCCCGCTCAAACCGATCACCAGCTGTTTGGCCCGCCGGTCGACCGACTCGACCGTACGCCCGGCGACGGCCTCGGCGAAGGCAAGCGGGTCGTGGGTACGCAGCGTCCGCGCCCACGACGTGCGGGCGCCCACGATGGTCGCGCCGACGAGGCGCGGCCGCAGGTCGCGCGCGACCGTCTCGACCTCGGGAAGCTCAGGCATCGGCGGGACCTAGCCGACGAGGGGCGCGATGGGCGCCTCGAGCGGCATCTCGTCGGCCTCCGCGGCGATGGCGTCTTCGCGGGTGAGCGGCGTCATCGATTCCCAGTCGTCGCCGACCTTCACGTCGACGGTGAGCGGCACGGACAACGGCAGCGCGCCTTCCATCGTCTCGCGCACGAGCGCGGCCAGCGGCTCGATCTGGTCGCGCGGGACCTCGAACAGCAGCTCGTCGTGAACGGACAGCAGGAGGCGGGCGCGCGAACCTTCGGCCGCAAGACGCTCGGCGACGCGGATCATCGCGATCTTCTGGATGTCGGCGGCCGTGCCCTGGATCGGCATGTTGATGGCCATCCGCTCGCCCGCGCCGCGGAGCGCCGGGTTGGATGCCCGAAGCTCGGGGATCTGCCGTTTGCGTCCCAGCAGCGTTTCGACGAACCCCTGCGCCTTGGCCTGCTCCTTGATGGCCATCATGTAGTAGCTGATGCCGGAGTACGCCGCGAAGTAGCTGTTGATGAACTCCTGCGCCTCCCCCCGCGGGATGTTCGCGCGCGATGCCAGCCCGAAGTCGCTCATCCCGTAGGCCAGACCGAAGTTGACCATCTTGGCCATCGACCGCTCGTCCTTCGTGATCTCCTCGGGCGCCTTGTGGAGTACACGGGCGGCGGTCTCTCGATGGATGTCTGCCCCGCGGGCGAAGGCATCCTTGAGGTGCTCATCGCCCGACACGTGGGCGAGGATCCGCAGCTCGATCTGCGAGTAGTCGGCGGCCAGGAGTACCAGGTCTGGCTCACCGGCCACGAACGCCCGGCGGATCTTGCGCCCGAGCTCGGTGCGGATCGGGATGTTCTGCAGGTTGGGATCGGACGACGACAGGCGGCCGGTCGCGGCGACGGCCTGGTGGAACGTCGTGTGCAGCCGACCGTCCGCAGCCATCAACGTGGGTAGGGCCTCGACGTACGTCGAGCGCAGCTTCGTGTAGATGCGCCATTCGAGGAGCTTGTCGATCATCGGGTGCGCCGGCCGCAGCTCCTCGAGCACCGACGCGTCCGTCGAGAAGCCCGTCTTCGTGCGCTTGCCCTTCGGCAGGTTCAGCTCGAAGAACAGGATCTGCTCGAGCTGCTTTGGGCTGCCGAGATTGAATTCGTGCCCGACGTCGACGTAGATCTCCTGCTCGAGCCGGGAGGTTTCGGCGGCGAACTCCCGGTCCAGGACTGCCAGCGCCTCGAGATCGAGGGCAACGCCCACCGCCTCCATCCGGGCAAGCACCGGGATCAATGGCAGCTCGATATCGCGGAACAGCCGCTCGAGCCCCACCTCCGCCAGGCGCTTCTCGAGCGGTTCGCGGACCGCGATCGCCGACAGGGCCTCGAGGCCGGCGCGCGCCGTGGCCGGGAGGTCCGTGGCGGGTGGCAGGATCTGGTCGAGGTTCTCGGCCACCACGTCCGGGATCGTCTGGCTGCGGAGCGCGGCGTTCAGGACATACGCCGCGATCTGCGTGTCGAACGCGATCTCGGGCGACGTGGACGCGGGATCGTCGGCGAAGCGGGCCACGATCAGCGGCTTGACCTCGTGCCCGACGAGCGGGGTGCCGAGCCGTTCGAGCAGCCGCCGCAGCGCATCGGCCGCTTCGGCTCCCTCGGCCGCGACGACCCGGCCGTCCGTGCCCGCGACCGCCAGCGCCAGCGCCGTGCCGCGACGAGGCCGCGGGTCGTCGAGCAGGAGCGATACGCCGACCGCCGGCTGGGCGACCAGCCACGGTTCAAGGTCCGCGATCCGATCGGCGTGTCGAACCTCGATGCGGCCCGGGTCGACGATCGCGGCCGCCAGGGCCGAGGGCAGGTCGTCGGCGGGCTCGAGCGAGCGGTCGCGCCGCGTGCTCGGTCGCGTCCGTGGCCGCGTCACCGGAGGCAGGCCCGGTCACCGCGTCGAAGTCGAGCCGGAGCTGCAACTCTCCGCCGGTGGGACGCGCGGTGGCCCGGCCGGGGCCCCAGCCTTCAGGGCGACCCGCGACCCGGGCCGCCGGCACGTACCCACTGTCGACCACGCTCCGCAGGCTTTCTGAGCGCTGCTCCGCCGATTTGCCGGCCATCGGCGGGAGACGCTCGATCAGCGTCCGGAACTCGTACTCACGGAACAGCCGGACGACCGTGTCGCGGTCGTAGTCGCCCAGGCGCGCCGCTTCGAGATCCAGCTCGACCGGGAGGTCGCACACGATGCGCGAGAGCTCGCGGCCCATCTGGATCTGGTCGAAGTGCTCGCGCAGCTTGTCGCGCAGCTTCTCCGGTGTGACCTCGTCGATCCGGGCGAACATGTCATCGAGGCTGCCGAACTCGCGGATCAGCTTGGCGGCGGTCTTCTCCCCCACGCCCGGAACGCCGGGGATGTTGTCGGTGGGGTCGCCCTTGAGCGCCTTGTAGTCGACCATCTGGTCGGGCCGCAGGCCGAACCGCTCGTCGATCCGAGCCACGTCGTACATGACCGTGTTCTCCACGCCGGACCGGGTGGTCATCAGCCGCACCCGCGGCGTCACCAGCTGGAGCATGTCCAGATCGACGGTGACGATCGTCGTCTCGAGCCCCTCGTTGCCGTCGAGCTTCTTGGTGATGGTCCCGATGACGTCGTCGGCCTCGAACCCGGGCATCTCGTAGACCGGGATCCGCAACGCCTTCACGACCTCGCGCACCTTCGGGAACTGGTCGCGCAGGTCGTCCGGCATCCGCTGCCGGGTGGCCTTGTACTCGGCGTACTGCTCGTGGCGGAACGTTGGGCCCGGGAGATCGAACGAGACCGCCAGGTAGTCGGGCTGGAGGTCCTGGAGGCCGCGCAGGACGATGCTCGCGAAGCCGAACACGCCGTTGACGAGCTCGCCACGGGACGTCGTCAGCGGCGGCAGCGCGTAGTAGCCGCGGTAGACGAGCCCGTAGCCGTCGAGCAGCATCAGGCGTTCCATGGCTTGGCCTCAGGGTGGCGTCGCGGCGGCCGGCGGCGGTTGCGGCCCGACCATGGCGGCGCCCAATGAGTGTACCGTCACCGGCCCTCAGCGGCCGCGGGCGGCGGCCGCGTATCAGAGGCGGCGGGCGGACCAGCGGAGGAGGAACAACCCCAAACCGGCGATGAGCAGCGTAGCCGCGGCCACCAGGAGCGCCGAGCGTCCCGTGGCGTCGTCGCGGATCGCCTCCAGCGTCGCGGTCGCGTCCAGTCGGGCTTCGAGCGCCGTGTCGCCATCGTCTCCAGAGAACACTTCGCCGCCGGCCGTCTCGGAGGTCGGGGCAGCGCTGAACGCGTAGGCGTCGGTCGCCTCGGCGCCCGGAGCCTCCGCCGCAGGAGCCGCAGATGCGGCCGCGGCGGCAGATGCGGGTGCTGGCATCGGCGCTGCCTGCCCCACCGCCGACAGGTTGTCTGAGGCCGCTCCGCCGGTGCCGCTCAACGCTGCCGGAATGGTCGCAAGCAGCATCCCGGCGATACCCATCGTGGTCAGGCCCATGGCGAGCGGGAACGTGACGCCGTCGCGGGCCGATCCGATGGCCTTGAGCACGCGACGCAGACCGTGCGGCCGAAGCCGCGCCGCATCGGCGGCGGTCAGGGTGAAATCACGCGGTCGGGCCGGGATCGCCGCAGCGGGGATCGCCGCCGAGAGGGCGACGAGATCGGCGAACAGGTCCCTGCACGCGTCGCACGACTCGAGCGCCGCCTCCGCTCGGGGGCGCTCGGAGGGGCTCAGATCAGGTTCTCGGGTAGCCAGCGCAGCCATCCATGTGGGGTCATGGGCGGCATGATCCGCGGGGTTGGCAGGCTGATTCGCTTCCGTCATGTCCTCCACCAGACGACCTCGACGGCCAGGTGGTTCCCGCATGGCGCCCGATCGTCGATCCGCATCATCGCATCGGAGGTCCGTGGGCGGCCAGCCGGCGGGCCACGAACAGCCCGCCCCCGACCACGAGCAGCCCGACGGAGAGCGTCAGGGTCGGGGACAGACCCGGATCCGACTCGACCGTGGTCCCGTGCTCGTGGTTGTCGCCGGCCAATGCGATCGGCGTTCGGTCATTCGGCATCGGTGTGGCTGCGAGTTTGGCGACCTCTGGAGGCGCTGCGCTCGAGGTCGCGGCCCAGCCCAGGCCCACAGACAGCGTGGGCGCGGCGGTGAGAAGCAGGCCGGCGAGGCCGAGTGTCGTGATGCCCACGGCGAGCGGGCGCGTCACGGTGTCACGCGCAGAGCCGACGGCAGACCACCACCCCCGCCAACCGACCGGCCGGAGGCGTCGCGCATCACCAGCGGTCAGCGTGAACGAGCGCGGACGCACGGGCACCGCCGACATGGGCAGCGCGGCCGTCACCGCGAGCAGGTCGACGTACAGCCCGACGCAGCGCACACAGAGATCCAGGACCGGGGCGAGCCGTGCGCCTCGATCCGCGGCCCCGGCGACCAGCAAGGGATCGTGCCCGGCGTGACCCATCCGATCAGCCACGGAAGAGCTCCATCCGCTCCGACAGGATGTCCCGCAGGGCCAGGCGGCCACGGTGGATCCGCGACTTGACAGTGCCCAGCGAGACACCGGTCATCTCCGCGATCTCGCCGTAGTCGTAGCCCTCGATGTCGTACAGGACGATCGCCGCTCGTTGGTCGTCGGTGATGCGGGTCAGGGCCGCCGCGATCGCCCGGCTGCGCTCGGCGTGGACCGCGGTGCGCTCCGGATCGGCCTCCGCCCCGGCCGGTGGCTGCCAGCTCTCGTCCTCGAACTCGGGGTACGGCTGGACGGGCCGGCGCTTCCGGGCTCGCTGGGTGTCCATCGCGGCGTTGACACAGATCCGGTTCAGCCAGGACTTGACGCTGCCGCCGCGGAACGAGGCCAAATTGCGGTACGCGGAGAAGAACGCTTCCTGCACGCAGTCCGACGCCTGGTCGCGATCCGGAACCATGCGCACCACCAGCGCGAACAACGAATCCTGGTACAGCACGACGAGGTCGTTGAATGCATCGAGGTCGCCCGATCGGGCGCGCTCGATGAGGATGAGGTCGCGGCGCTGGACGGGGTCGTCGGTGACCGTCGTCGAGCGAAGGTCCTCCACGGTCTGGGGGTCCCTCCGGACGGCGATGCTGGCGGACGTGAGGCGGGGGGAGTCTAGCATCGGTCGGCGAGACGCGGGTACCGTGGGCTCAGGTTCCGACCGTCGCGGGGTGTCCGTGTACGCCTTGCTGGACCGACGCAGCCGATCAAGGATCGCGACGCTCGCTCCGCCGCGACACGGCGACAGTTCGCGGACCGTCGGCCCGGGCCACGTCCACACCCAGCCAACCCGGCGGCCCAAGACGAAGTCCGCGGATATCGGTCTGGACGAGGTCTGGACGAAGACAGTAGCGAGGGTCAGGCGCTGTCCCTTCACCCGGTTCGAGGACGCGACATCCGTCTGACTCGATCAGGCCGCCGAGCGAAATGACTGGGAAGCGTCCCGACCAGGCTCCTCGTGCCGACCCCTCGAGCTTGATCGAGCGCTCATGCGTATGGCCGGGTCCGTGCTGGGGGAACAGACAGACCCAGTGCTTCCAATAGCTCGAGATCACGATGCATCCGGGTCGTGCGGTGGCGCCGACGCGGCGCCCGCCTACCTCGCCGTTAGCCTGCTGACCCCGAGCGATGATCTGCGGATAGCGGGCGTCGAGGCTGATTTCGCAGGTGCCACACGTTCCGTCGGCCAGGCGAAAGCGTGCCGTCGCCGAGATAGAGCCCGAGTAGGTACGCATATGCGGGCCCGAGGTCGCGCTCATTGGCACATCCGGCCGCATCGCGCGGCACAGCGCAGCACCGGATACCGGGGTCATCGAGGTCTGGTACGGCGGGTGGGACTCGAACCCACAAGCCCTCACGGGCAGCAGAGTTTGAGTCTGCCCTGTATGCCAATTCCAGCACCGCCGCAAGACGAACAATATAGCGGGTCCGACTCAGGGCATTTTAGAACACATGTTCTTCCGGCGCACAACGACGCGAACGACCGCGTTCGCTGTCTCGCTACGATGAGCCCGCCATGCCAGCCAGCCCCACGCGCCGGTTCATCGGCTATCCGACGGATTCGCTCATGGCCGTGCTGCCAGACGCCGCGTCCGCCGCGGCGACGGCCGCCGCTCTACGCTCGGCAGCGATCCGGGACCGGGACATCACGATCCTGCGCGGTCCTGAAGGCGCCGACCGATTGGACGGCACGGGTGCCGCGAACGGAGTGATCGCCCGGCTGCGGCGCCTGGTCTCCTTCACGCTCATGGACCAGCTCGTGGATATGGCCACCTACGAGCAGGCCGTCCGCGATGGTCAGGCCGTTGTGATGACGAAGCCCGGAGATGCCGCGCGTAAGGCCGCGTCCATCGCGGTCCTGCGTGACCACGGCGGCCATTTCATCAACTACTACGGCCGCTTCGCGACCGAGGAGATCGAACGCTGGCGCGGCCCGGAGCCGAGTGTGCCAGGGCTGTTGCGCCGCTGACCGCCAGGCGCCACCGACCCTCAGGCGCCGCCGACCCTCAGGCAGCTTCCACCGTCTCGAGCACGAACAGCGGGATGACCCGCTCGGTCTTCCGCTGGTACGTCGCATACAAGGGGAACGCCTCGACGACGAGCTGCCAGAGGCGGTCGCGCTCGGCCGCAGCGACTTCGCTGGCGCGGACGTCGAGCACATTGCGGCCCTTCTTGACGGTCGCTCGAGGATGTGCCCGCAGGTTGCGAGCCCAGTGCGGGTCGTGCGCGCTCCCGCCCTGCGACCCGACGACGACGAGACGATCGGCGTCTTCCCATGCATACAGCGGGACCGTTCTGGGCTTGCCGCTGCGGCGGCCGGTCGTCGTCAGGGTCACGTTCACGGTCCGGAGCGTATCGGAACTCGCACCACCGTGGGCTCCAGCGCCGGAACGGGTATCGTGACGGACGGCATCCACCTCGAAGGAGACCCATGTTTCGACGGATCTTCGGGCCCGGGCCCGAGCATGAGCAGGCCGCAGCCCAGACCGAGGCCGCACTGACCGCCGCACCGACCACGGCCGGAGAGACCGCCACCGTCCGCCGGATCGTGGAGCGGCTGGAGGAGATGCCCGCCGAGCAGGCGCGGCTCGTGGCCTCAGCGGCGTACACGCTGGCCCGAGCCGCGCACGCCGATCTCGAGATCAGCGCGGAAGAGACCGCCGTCATGGAGCGTGAGCTGCAGGCTCACGGCGCGCTCGACGAACCCACCGCGGTCCTGGTCACCGAGATGGCCAAGCTCCAGGCACGCACCGTCGGAGGCACCGAGAACTACGTCGTGACGCGGGAATTCACGAGCATCGCCACCGAGGAACAGCGGACCAACGTGCTCCGCGCCTGTTTCGCGGTCGGGGCGGCCAGCGGCACGATCTCCGCCGAAGAGTCGGCGGCAGTGAATCAGATCGCCAGCGAGCTCATGCTCGATACCGACGTCATCTCCGCGATCCGGGCCGAGTTCAGCGAGCGGCTTTCGTCGGTCCAGGAGGTCCGCCGGCTCGCCGGCCAGGGCTGATCCAGGTGCGCGGGAGCACGCGTGCGACCGGTCTGGCCTTCCTGGTCGCGGTCGCGGTCGCGCTGATCGGGTGCTCCGAGCCCGAGATCACGTTGCCATCGCCTTCCGCGGGGATGGTCGTGACCTTCGAGGTCAACGACGGCGAACGGTTCCGCGTGCTCCTGATCGATCCGGCCGACCAGGCCATCGCGCTCAAGTTGCTTGACGGTGGCGAAGGTCCGGACATCCCGAACGGCCGGATCGTGCGCGACACGGGCGTGAACGAAGGCTGGTCGTGGTCGCTCGATCCTGCCGATTTCGAGTTCGCCGACTTGACGACCGAGGTGTGCGACGGCGAACCGAGCGACGTCGAAAGCCGGACGCTGACGAGCGACCGCTACTGTCCGTGGTCGGCGCGGGTCGTGGAGATCGAACCGGCGTCCTGAGGCGGGAGCCCTGCCACGATCAGGCGCTCATGAGGCGGAGGTCGACGAGGCCGTCGCCGAGCCGACGGCGGACCTCGGCGAGCAGCTCGGCGTCGTAGGCGACCCCCCGCCGGAGCTCCATCGGCAGGGTCGGTCCACCACCGGGCGCGGGCACGTGGATGACGACCCGCGTGGCGCCCGGCCGGTCACGCAGCAGGGCCTTGAGGGCCTCCATCGCGCTGACGAGCCGATCGGGCGCGGCGGCGTGCTCGAACCGCACGTGCAGGATGGCGCCCGGGCCGGCTGCCACCGGCGCGTCGGCGGTGGCGTCGGCCACGATCCGGGCACGAGCCTCGTCAGGCACGGCCGGTTCCTCGTGAAGGTCGTGGGCATCGCCGGCGATCGCAACAGCACCGGCCGGCTCGAGGTAGGCCGGGATCGGTTCGGCGGGCTGGATCCGCGGCATGGCATCCGGCGGGGGCCCGCCGTTGCCGTCTTCCCGTCGAGGAGAGACCGTGGCCGGTCGCTCCACCCCGTTGCCGCCGGGCCCCCAGCCCGGCCCCGGGCCGACCGGTACCGGTGGTCGTCGTGGGCCGCCGCGTCCGCCGGAGCGATCACCCGCCGCCACCTCCCGTGCGAACGCCTCGGGTCCGCGAGCGGAGGCGTCGTCCCAGTCCGCTGCGAGATCGGCCAGCAGCGATACCTCTTCGCCCTTGTGATCCACCCGTCCGGCGACCAGCAGGATCGCCCCGTCCCGCCACGTCGGGCGGCTGGTCTCGTACAGGCGGGGAAAGACCACGACCTCGATCGAGCCCTGCAGGTCCTCCAGCGTGGCGATGGCCATCGCCTCCTGGCGCTTCGTGATGACCGTTCGGATCCCCGTGACGATCCCCCCGATGACGACTCGCTGGCCGTCGAGTGCCTCGTCCTTGAGATCGCCCGAATAGGCGTTCACGTATCGGCCGACTTGCTCGGCGACCTCGCCCATCGGGTGCTCGGAGAGGTACAGGCCGAGCAGCTCCTTCTCCCAGCGCAGCCGCTCTCGCACCGGCACCTCCGTGGCGGCTGGCAATGGCCGCTCGAGGACGTCCGCGTCGCCGGCACCCAGATCGAAAAGCGAGGTCTGGCCGGTGATCCGGTCGCGCTGGGTCGCCTGGGCCGACCCGATCGCATCGTCGACCCCGAGCAGGAGCTGGGCCGGATGACCGAACTCGCGCATGGCCCCGACCTTGATGAGGGCCTCGAGCACCTTGCGGTTCGCGAGGCGCAGGT
Organism: uncultured Chloroflexia bacterium; assembly: GCA_963828165.1. Lineage (GTDB taxonomy): Bacteria > Chloroflexota > Limnocylindria > Limnocylindrales > CSP1-4 > SPCO01. The sequence continues at coordinate 2,676,379 of CAWHDR010000001.1, read as the reverse complement.
CGATGCGGGTGCACAGGTCCGTCAGCGAGCGAAACGGCCCGCCCTCGGCGCGCGCCGCGATGATCGATTCGATCGCCCCCTGGCCGACGTTCTTGACGGCCAGCAAGCCGAACCGGATCGCATCGCCTTCGACGGTGAACTCCAGGTGGCTCGCATGGACGTCCGGTGGCAATACCTCGATACCCATCCGGCGACACTCGGCGACCGCGGCCGCCACCTTCTCCTCGCTTGCCCTGAAGGCCGTGAGGACCGCGGTCATGTAGTCCACGGTGTGGTTGGCCTTGAGGTACGCGGTCTGGTACGCGATCAGCCCGTAGCAGGTGGCGTGGGCCTTGTTGAAGCCGTAGCGCTCGAATGGCTCGAACGCATGGAAGACGGCATCGATGACGCCGGCGTCGACTCCGCGCTCGGCGGCCTGGGTGACGAATCGCTCCTTCTGGGCGCGCAGGACGGACGACTTCTTCTTCCGGATCGCATAGCCCAGCGTGTCCGCCTCGGGGCCGGTGAAACCGCCGAGAGCGACGGCCGCGGACATGATGTCCTCCTGGTAGACGAAGATCCCGTAGGTCTTCTCCAGGTACGGCTCGAGCAGCGGATGGAGGTAGGTGACCGGCTCCTGACCGTGCTTGCGGCGGATGTAGGCCGGGATGTTGTCCATCGGCCCGGGGCGGTACAGCGCGACCATCGCCGCAAGATCGTGGACCGAGGTCGGTCGAAGCTCGCGGATGTAGCGGCGCATGCCCGCGGACTCGAGCTGGAAGATGCCCGTCGTCTCGCCCGACGCCAGCAGGTCGAAGGTCTTCGCGTCGTCGAGCGGGATCGTGTCGAGGTCGATCGCGATTCCGCGGTGTTCCCGCACGAAATCGACCGCCTGGCGGAGGATCGTCAGGTTCGACAGCCCCAGGAAGTCGAACTTGAGCAGGCCCATCGCCTCGATGGCGTGCATCTCGTACTGGGTCATCAGCGAGTCCGAGTTCGTCGCCTTCTGGAGTGGCATGAGCTCGGTCAGCGGCTCGCGGCTGATGACGACGCCGGCGGCGTGCGTGCTGGCGTTCCGGGCGACGCCTTCGAGATGCCGCGCGAAGTCGGTGATCCGCTTGATCGAGGGGTCCGCCTCGACCTGCTCGCGCAGCGCGGGGGCGGTCCGGATGGCCTCATCGAGCGTGATCCCGAGCTGGTTCGGGACGGCCTTCGCGATGCGGTCGACCTCGCCGTACGAGTGGCCGAGCACGCGACCGACGTCGCGGATGGCGGCCCGGGCGAGCATCGTGCCGAACGTGATGATCTGCGCGACGTGATCCTGCCCGTACTTGCGCCCGACGTAGGCGATGACCTCGTCGCGCCGGCCGTCCTCGAAGTCCACGTCGATGTCGGGCATCGTCACGCGGTCGGGGTTCAGGAAGCGCTCGAACGGGAGCTGGTAGAGGATCGGGTCCACCGGCGTGATCCCGAGCGTATACGTGACGATGCTGCCCGGGGCGCTGCCGCGGCAGGTCGTCTGGATGCCCTCCCGCCGGGCGAATGCGATGAAGTCCGCGACGATCAGGAAATAGGCTGCGTAGCCCATCTGGATGATGACGCCCAGCTCGTAGTCGAGCCGTTCCTGGAGGGCGGGCGTGACGGTCCCATAGCGGCGCTCGAGGCCCGCCTCGCACTCAGCGCGCAGCCAGCTTTCGACCGTGTGGCCCTCCGGCACCGGGAAGTGCGGGATGCGCAGCTGCCCCAGCGGCAGCTCGATGTCTGTCATCTCGGCGATGCGGCGGCTGTTCAGGATCGCCTCGGGCTGGTCCGGGAAGAGCGCCGCCATCTGGGCCGCCGACTTGACATAGAACTCGTGGGTCTCGAACTTCAGCCGGCCCGGCGTGTCGAGGTTGTTGCCGGTGCCCACGCACAGCAGGACGTCATGCGCCTCGGACTGCTCCTGACGGACGTAGTGGAGGTCGTTGGTGACGACCAGCGGGAGGCCGATCTCCGGGGCCAGCCGGAGCAGCTGGCCGTTGAGCCGAGCCTGCTCCGGGACGCCGTGGTCCTGCAGCTCCAGGAAGAAGCCGTCCTTGCCGAAGATCTCCTTGTACTCACCCGCGACGTGGCGGGCCAGCTCCCAGTCCTCGACCTCGAGCGCCTTGGCGACCTCGCCACCGAGACAGGCGCTCAGTCCGATGAGGCCCTCGCTGTATTTCGCGAGATGCTCGCGATCGATGCGCGGCTTGTAGTAGTAGCCGTCGATGTGGGCGTCGGTGACGAGGCGGCAGAGGTTCTGGTAGCCGCGGTAGTCCCTGGCCAGGAGGATGAGGTGGAACGGCTGGCTGTCGGCCTTGCCCTCCTTGTCGGTCATGGAGCGGCGAGCGACGTAGGTCTCGACGCCGATGATCGGCTTGATGCCCTTGTTCTTCGCGGCCTGGTAGAAGGCGACCGCGCCGTAGAGGGCGCCGTGGTCCGTGATGGCCATCGAATCCATGCCCTGGGCGGCCGCCGCGTCGACCAGCTCCGTGATCCGGCCGAGTCCGTCGAGCAGGCTGAATTCGGAATGGGCGTGGAGGTGCGTGAAGTCGTTGGGAGCCAGGGTCGTCACGGAGGATCCATGGTAGCGGTCCGACCGTGACTCAGGTGCCGGCGATCGTCGCCGGGACGCTAGGGTCGAATGTTTCGGTTCACCCGGAAGACATTGGACGGGTCGTACGTCGCCTTGATCGTCTCGAGGCGCGCGTAGTTGTCCCGGTACGACGCCACCGTGCGCTCATCGGCCTCGTCTTCGGTCTGGAAGTTCACGTAGTTGCCGCCCGTGGAATATGGCCGGATCGCGTGCCACGCGTTCCGCACCCACTCGCGATTGGCGTCGTCGGCCCCGGAGTCGGGTTTCCACATCGCCTGGATCACGCAGGCGAATGCGGCCTCCCGGTTGCCCATGGCTCCGTCATCCTCGGGATGCTCGTTGAGCGCGCCGGCGATCTGGAAGAGCACCATCTGGTTCGCCGGCGCCGTCAGGCCGACGAACTGCGCGTTGTAGGCAGCGAAGAGTTCGTCGCTCAGGCCCCCGACGAATTCAGACTTCCAGTAGTAGTGCATGCCCTTTGGCTGGGTCGCGTCGAGGAGGGTCTGTTGGGCGACGTAGTCCTTGACCACGATCAGGTCGGCCAGGGGCTCGCCATGCGCCTTGATCGGGGCCAGGTCGGCCTGTGCCTGCTCCAGGGACCCTGAGTGGCACACGATCACCATGATCACCGGGGTGCCGTGCGCGGACTCGGGAAGCCACGGCGCGGGCGGCGCATTCCGGCGCACCACGACAGAGGTCAGCTCTCGTGGGGACGACTCCGCGACGGTCCGATAGAGAGCCAGGACCGCATCGGCCTCGGACGCCGGCCAGGCGATGACGCCGGCGGTCACCTGCGGCCCGACCTCATGCAGTCGGAACACGAACTCGGTGACGATCCCGAAGTTGCCGCCGCCGCCCCGGAGCGCCCAGAAGAGGTCCTCGTTCTCGGTGCGGGAGGCGCGCCGGACCGTCCCGTCGGCGGTGACGATCTCGACCTCCTCGAGATCATCCACCGTCCATCCGAATCGACGGGTCAGGTAGCCGAACCCTCCACCCAGGGTGAGCCCGGCCACACCGGTCGCGGAGACGAATCCGAGCGTGGTGGCCAGACCGTGCTCCTGGGTCGCTCGATCGACATCGCCCAGGTTGCAGCCCGGGCCGACCCGCACCAGCCGCGTCTCGGGGTCGACCGTCACGTCGTTCATCGTCGACATGTCAAGGGTGACACCGCCGTCACAGAGCGCCAGGCCGGCGATGTTGTGCCCCCCGCCCTTGATGGACACCTGAAGCCCGTGCTCGCGGACGAACTGGAGGGTTCGTACGACGTCCCCCACGGTTGCCGGGCGCACCACCACGGCCGGCCGCTTCTTGATCATCCCGTTCCAGATGGCCGTCGCTTCGGCAAACGGCTCGTCGTCCGGGTAGACCACGGGGCCGTCCAGATCGGCCGCCAGCGTGTCGAGGGCTTCTCCCGGGATATCCCGAGTCTCGCCCGTCAGACCTGTGATCTGCACAGCTGTCACGTGACCCTCCGTCGATGAAACCCCGAGCGTTCCTGCTCGCGGTGCAGGCCAGCATTATGGTGTCGGTCGTGCGCCGCGCGCTGATCCGAGGGTGGCTGAGGGGCCTCGACAGGCCTTCCGCCACGGATGGCTTCGGCGGATGTGACCGTGACCGACTACGCTCCCGAGCGTGAACATCGATATCGAACAGACCGCGGGCGACTCCGAGATCGAGACCATCGTGGTCGATGCGCTGGAACGGCTGCCGGCGCCGTTCCGGGACCGTCTCGGATCGGTCGCCATCGTCATCGAAGACGAGCCCACGCCCGAGCAGCTGGCATCGGTTCGAGCGCACGGTCTGTACGGGCTCTACCAGGGTGTGCCCCGGACGGCCTGGGCGGCCGATGGCGTCAGCTACCCCAGCAAGATCACGATCTTCCGCGGACCGCTGACCCGCGCGAATCGGACGCCGGCACGGCTCGCGGCAGCGGTCACCGACACGGTCTATCACGAGATCGCCCACCACTTCGGGATCAGCGACGCGCGCCTCCACGAGCTGCGAGACGGCCGCTGATCCTTCGCTCACGGCGGGTCGATCAGTCCCGGCGGCCGCGCCAGGACCGGCAGACTAGCGGCCGAGCAGCCGCTCCACGACCGGCTGGAGCCGCTCGACCCACAGCGCGTACTGCGTGCCACTCGGGTGGAGGCCGTCGCCAGCCACGAGCGAGCGGTCGTCGGCGGCGCGGAGTGACAGGTCGAAGATGTCGACAAAGGCGATGCCCCGCGCCCCGGCAAGCCGCTCCATGACGGCGTTGCTCGCCACGATCGCGTCGTGCTGCTGGGTCGGGTCGCCATAGTCGGCACCTGCGGGGGTGGCCGTGTAATCCGGGATGGCGACGGCGACGATGCGCTCCGCCGGGAGGCGGGCGAGGAGCGCGTCGAGGATGGTCGCGACGGTGCTCTCGTACGTCTCGATCGGGACGCCCTGCACGACGTCGTTGACCCCGATCAGGACGGTCACGAACTCGGGCTCGAGACCGGCGAGGGCGGGCAGCTCCTCGCGCACGACGTCGGCCGACGTGTAGCCGTTGACCGCGAGGTTGGCGGCCAGCTGCAGGGTCGGCGCCGTCGTACCCAGGGCCGCCACGAGCTGGTCAGGGAAGCGCTCCGCTGGCTCCACCGACGTCCCGATCGTGTACGAATCACCAAGCGCCACGTAGCGCAGGCCGTCCGGACGGCCCGGCGGTGACGGCGTCACGGCACAACCCCCCAGCCCGAAGACGACGGCCATGGCCGCGATCGCCAGGTCACTTCGCAGCATGAACTTCGGCCCTCGTGAGCCTGCCCGGGAACGTGAAGGAATCGGCACCGCTGGCTCACCTTTGCAGTATGCCCACAGGGTCACCATGGGGTAGGATGCGCAATCGATGCCGTCCGGGGAGAAGCGGTCGGTTCGGATCCGGGTCGCCCCCGGGCGCGCCCGTCAGGGCCGCGGGGGACCCGGCTAGGAGGAGAACACATGCAGAAGCGCTTCGGCCTGACCCTGTTCGCAGGTATGGCCATCCTCGTCGCGGCATGCGGCCCCGGCGCGGCATCGACCGCACCGAGTGCTCCCGCGTCCGTCGCTCCGCCGCCAAGCGAAGCGGCGTCCGAGGCCCCATCCGCGGAGCCGTCGGCGGCGCTGACGCCGCTGAAGGTCGGTGTCGTCACCGACGTCGGGCAGCTCGAGGACAAGTCCTTCAACCAGTCGTCGAACGAAGGGGCGCTCGCCGCGGCCGAGGCCACCGGCGGTTCCCACGACGTCATCGTCACCCAGGCGATCGGCGACTATGCGGCGAACATCCAGACGCTCATCGATGCCGACTTCGACGTCATCGTGACCGTCGGGTTCCTCATCGGGACGGACACGGCCATCGCCGCCAAGGCGAACCCGGACATCAAGTTCGTCGGTGTCGACCAGGGCGTCTGCGTTGACGCCGAGGGCGTGCCGGATCCGACGTTCGCCTGTGCCGGTGATGCCGCGACCCTGATCCCGAACTATCAGGGCATCGTCTTCGCCGAGGCGCAGCCCGGCTACCTCGCCGGCATCGTCGCCGCCAGCCTCAGCAAGACCGGCACGATCGGTGCCGTCGGCGGGACCAACGTCCCGGCGGTCGTCAACTACTGGCGCGGCTATGAGAACGGCGCCAAGTCGGTCAACGCGGACATCAAGGTCCTCTACCAGGAGACCGACCCGAACCCCGCAGTCGGCTTCAACGACCAGGCCAAGGGCCGCGCCATCGCGGGTCAGTTCATCGGCCAGGATGCCGACGTGCTGTTCCAGGTCGCCGGTCTGACCGGCGTGGGCGTGCTCGAGGCCGCCTGCGATGCGGACCTCGTGGGCATCGGCGTCGACGTCGACCAGGCCGTGAGCCTGCCGAATCTCGCGAAGTGCATCGTCACCAGCGCCGAGAAGAAGCTCAAGGACACCGTCCAGGCCGTCGTCACGAGCGTGGCCAGTGACACCTTCCAGGCGGGCACCGTCCTGTATGACGCGGCGTCCACCCCGCCGGCGATCGGCCTGTCCGATTACCACGACAACGCCGCGTTGATCACGCCTGAGATCCAGGCCCTGCTCGACACGGCGCTCGAAGGCCTGAAGGCCGGGACGCTCGACCCGTGCGCCCCGACCAAGTGCACGGTGAGCGGCACCTAGTCTCCGCTCTCCGTTCCCAGCGCAACTCCCGGAGAGGCGGTCGCAAGACCGCCTCTCCGGCGTTCCAACGGACGTTTATCATGCGCTCCACCCCGGGCCCGCACCTTCCGTCCTGACCGCCGAGTCGAAGCTGAGGACGCCGTGACGCAGACCGTGAGCGCTCCCGCACTCGAGATGCGCGGGATCACCAAGCGCTATCCGGGCGTCGTCGCAAACGACGGGATCGATCTCGAGATCCGGCCAGGCGAGATCCACGCGCTCCTCGGCGAGAACGGCGCCGGCAAATCGACGCTGATGAACATCCTGTACGGCCTCGCGACCCCGGACGCCGGCGAGATCCTCCTCGACGGCTCGGCCGTCGCGATCGCGGGCCCGGCCGATGCCATCGCCCGCGGCATCAGCATGGTCCACCAGCACTTCATGCTCGTTCCGGTCCTGTCGGTGGCCGACAACATCCTCCTCGGCGAGGAGACGATGGCCAATCCGATCTTCCTGGATCGACGGGAAGCGCACCGGCGCATCGTGGAACTCGGCAAGCGCTTCGGGTTCGACATCGACCCCGAGATGAAGGTCGAATCGCTGTCGGTCGGCTGGCAGCAGCGGGTCGAGATCCTGAAGGCCCTGTACCGCGACGCCAGGATCCTCGTGCTCGACGAACCCACCGCGGTGCTGACACCCCAGGAGACCAAGGACATCTTCCTGGTGCTGCGCCGCCTCGCCGCCGAGGGTCATTCGATCATCTTCATCAGCCACAAGCTGTTCGAGGTCCTCGAGATCGCCGACCGGATCACGGTCATCCGCCGCGGCAAGGTCGTCGGTACGCGCATCCCGTCCGAGACCAACGAGGACGACCTGGCAGAGCTGATGGTGGGTCGCAACGTCCAGCTCGTGGTCGACCGGGGCGAGTCTCATCCGGCCGAGCCGGCGCTGACCGTCAGCGAACTACGGGTCACGGACGATCGTGGCCAGGAGTCGGTCAAGGGCGTCAGCTTCGAGGTCCGGGCCGGTGAGATCTTCGGCATCGCCGGCGTGGCGGGCAACGGTCAGGAAGAGCTCGTCGAGGCGCTCACCGGCCTGCGCTCGCCGACCGACGGCCGGGTCAGTGTCGGCGGCAAGGACGTGACCCGCCATGGCCCTCGCGCGCTGCAGCAGGCAGGGATGTCGTTCGTGCCGGGCGACCGCCATCGCTTCGGCCTCGTGCTCTCGTTCCCGCTCGAGGACAACCTGATCCTCACCCAGTACGACGAAGCCCCGTACTCGCGCGGCATCGTTCGCAACGACACGGCGATCCACGCGTGGGCCAAGCAGGCCATCGCCGAGTACGACATCCGGACCCCGTCCGCGACCGTGACAGCCGGCACGCTGTCGGGCGGGAACCAGCAGAAGGCCGTCGTGGCCCGCGAGTTCAGCCGCAAGCTCACGACCTTGATCCTCGACCAGCCGACCCGTGGCCTGGACGTCGGGAGCATCGAGTTCATCCACCGCCAGGTCATCGCCAAGCGCGACGCGGGCGCGGCCATCCTCCTGGTGTCGGCGGAGCTGGATGAGGTCCTCGAGCTGTCAGACCGGGTCGCGGTGATGTACCGCGGGGAGATCGTCGCTGTCGTGGACGGGCCGACCGCGGAGCGCGAAGACGTCGGCCTCCTCATGGCCACTGGCCGCCGCGGCGCGGCTGCCGAGGCGGCGCTGGCCGCCGTCACCCACGGGACGAGTGCCGAGGTGGACGCATGACCACGCTTCGTCGGCTGTGGGCGCTGGCCATCATCCCGATCATCTCGATCATCCTCGCGTTGCTGCTCGGCTCGCTCCTCATCATCGCCTCGAGCCTGGCCATCGGTGAGTCCCTGAACCTGCTCCTGCCGCTCGTCGCCTACGAGAGCCTCCTCGAGGGGGCCACTGGGCTGTCGCTGCTCGACGTGAGCGCAGCGGACGTGCCCAGCCTCGCGTTCTCGATCGACCCGGACCGCGCTGCCCGCGCCCTCACCAGTACCGTCGCAGCCGCCGCGCCCCTGGTGCTGACCGGTCTCGCGGTCGGGGTCGGGTTCAAGGCCGGGCTGTTCAACATCGGCGGGACGGGTCAGGTGCTCGTCGGCGCGTTCGTTGCCGCGCTCGTCGGCGCCGCCGTCGGTGATCAGCCGGTACCCATCGCGGTCACCGTGGCGCTGGTAGCCGGCGCCCTCGGCGGGGCGCTCTACGGGTTCATCCCCGGCGCGCTCAAGGCGTTCACGGGTGCCCACGAGGTGGTGTCGACGATCATGCTCAACTCGCTGGCGTTCTTCATCATCGTCGGCCTGGTCAACGACATCTTCAAGATCACCGGCCCGAGCTTCTCGCGCACGGCCGACGTCGGCAATGCGGCCCTGCCGATCCTGTTCGGCCGGAATGGCAGCCTCGGCATCCTGATCGCGTTGGCGACCGTCCCCATCACCTGGTTCCTCATCTATCGCACCACGCTCGGCTTCGAGATCCGAACGGTCGGCGCCAATCCGAGCGCCGCGCGGTACGCCGGGATGAGCCCGCGCCGACTGATCATCCTCACGATGAGCCTGTGCGGGCTGTTCGCCGGCCTGGCCGGATCGATCGAGATCCTGACGCTCGGCTACTACCCGGCAGTGTTCGGCACGTCGATCGGGTTCGCGGGTATCACCGTCGCGCTGTTGGGTCGGGCGCATCCGGTCGGCATCCTGCTGGCGGCGCTCCTGCTCGGCGGCATGCGCGCCGGCGCGCCATCGATGCAGATCACCGCGAACATCCCGATCGAGATCATCGACGTCATCCAGGGGCTGATCCTGCTGTTCCTCGCCGCCGAGGTCGTCATCCGGCGGACGTTCCGGATCCGCGCCGAGCGGGTCACCCCCGGTGAGCTCGGGACCGTGGCCAAGACCTACGGCGAGGGCACGGTCTGATGGAGGTCCTGTTCGACATCCCGGTCCTCGGGTTCGTGCTGCAGTTCATCGCCTACCTGATCGAAGCGGTCACCACGACGAACCTGGCACCCCAGACCCTGCAGCTCGCGACCCCGATCGCCCTCGGCGCCCTGTGCGGGATCATGAACGAGCGAAGCGGCATCGTGAACATCGGGATCGAGGGCATGATGCTGACGGCCGCGTTCGTCGGCTTCATGGTGGCGATGCTCGTCCATGAGGCGATGCCCGAAAGCGTGCCGACCGCGCTCTTCGGGTTCACCCCGGCGCTGGTCATCGGCATCCTGGCCGCCATCGGCGCGGGCATGCTCGTCTCGGCGCTCCATGCGTGGCTGTGCGTCACGGTCCGCGCCGACCAGATCATCAGTGGCACCGTCATCAACATCATCGCGCTCGGACTGACGGGCTACCTCAACCGCCTCATCAAGCCGACCGGGAGCGCCGGCACCCTCGATCCCTTCCGCCCGCCCGATTTCCTCGTGGACCTGCCGGTCATCGGCTGGATCTTCCGGATGTTCCTCGCCGTCGGGCCGATCACGATGTCGGTGATCGTCTTCGTGATCATCCTGCAGATCCTGCTCTTCCGGTCACGATGGGGCTTGCGGACCCGGGCCGTGGGCGAGCACCCGCGGGCAGCGGACACGGTCGGCATCGATGTCCTCAAGCTGCGCTACCGCAACGTCATCCTGGGCGGCATCTTCGCTGGCCTGGCCGGCGCCTGGCTCACCCTCGAGTTCAACCAGTCGTTCCAGAACGGGATGACCGCCAACCGCGGGTTCATCGCGTTGGCCGCGGTCATCTTCGGGCGGTGGACGCCGATCGGGGCGTTCGGCGGCGCGCTGCTGTTCATGTTCTCCGAAGCCCTCGGCATCGCCATCCGTTCCAACCCCCCGGCGGGAGACCTGGGCGTCTTCCTGACCGGCATCCAGGCGGCGTACCCGAGTCTCTACAACAATGCGTTCGGGGCGATGCCGTACCTGCTCACGCTCATCGTGCTGGCCGGGGTCGTGGGACGGAGCGTGGCTCCGGCCGCCGTTGGCCGGCCCTATGTCAAGGAAGGCGCCTCCTGACGAGCAGCAAGGATCCGCTGGCGATGGCCAGGACGCGGGCGTTCCTCGACCTGCAGGAAGGACGCGGCTCCGTCCGGCTCCTCGACGACGCCGGCATCGAGGTCGTCCTGCGAGCGACCCGCCGGATCGCCGTGATCGGCGCCTCGTCCGACCCCGGCCGACCGTCATTCGGGGTGTTCCGCTACTTGCTCGACAACGATTTCGACTGCGTACCGGTGAACCCGAACGAACGCGACGTCCTCGGAGTTCGCGCGTTCGAGACACTCGCCGCGGCGGTCGAGGCCACGGGCCCGTTCGACATGGTCGATGTGTTCCGCCGCTCGGAGCTGTGCGTGCCGCACGCCAAGGAGGCCGTCGAGGCGGGCGCGTCGTGTCTCTGGCTCCAGCTCGGCGTCGTGAACTGGGAGGCGGCCGCGATCGGCGCGAACGCCGGCCTGTCGGTCGTGATGGACCGCTGTACCGCGATCGAGTGGCGACGCCTCGCCGGACGCCGCTAGGCGAACCGTCCGCGCAGGAGCTCCCGCGTCGAGGCGTCAGTGAACACGACCTCGCACGCCGTGCGGTGCATGGCGCTGACCTGCTCGTCGCTCAGGCCACCATCCGTCATGAGGAGACGCGCCTCGGCCGCGAGCGTGCTTCCGGTCGTGACCGGATCGTCATCGCCCAGCACGACCTGGCAGCCCGCCGCCAGGAAGGCGTGGAGTGGATGCTCACGAACCGACCGCGCCGCCCCGGTGAGCACGTTCGAGGTCGGGCAGACCTCGAAGGTGACGCCGTGATCGGCAGCCCAGGCCAGGATGGCCGGATCGTCGGCCGCGCGCGAGCCATGCCCGATCCGGGTCACGCCGAGTCCCTCGACCGCTTCGATGACGCTCTCCGCCGGACCCGCCTCCGCTGCGTGGGCGGTCAGCCCCAGACCGGCGGCCGCGGCGACCGCGAACGGCGCTCGATACGGGGCGATCGACGGGAACACGAGCTCGTCGCCGGCGACATCGAGGCCTACGACGCCGGCTCCGGCGGCAGCGGCGGCGGCCCGCGCGACCGCCAGGTTCGTTTCGTCGTCGTCGTGGCGCAGCAGGCAGACGACGAGTCCGCTCGGGAGGCCGGTGGCGCGACTCCCATCGGCGAGGCCTTCGCAGGTCGCCGCGATGACGGCCGCAAGGTCGAAGCCGGACCGTTGGTGCGTGGACGGTCCGAAGCGGATCTCGAGGTAGTCGCAGCCGTCGGCCGCGGCGTCCTCCACGGCCTCGCGCGCCACGCGCCGCAGGCCCCCGGCCGATCCGAGGACCGGGTAGGCGGCCGCCACGTGGGCGAGGTAGACCGTCAGGTCCGCGGGAGACACCATGCGCAAGGCGCGGTCCCACCCTCCGGCGGGCTCCGCGACACCGGCCTCGCGGGCGAGCTCCGCCGCGGTCGCCGGTCGGACCCAGCCCTCGAGATGCGTGTGCAGATTCAGGCCCACGGGGCGTCTCTCCTCCGATCGGTGCGGGCGGTGACGGGCGGTGGAGCGGCTAGAGCGAGAGACGGACGGCCGTCTCGAGCGCCGTCTCGATACTCGCGCGCCAGCCGACGGCCAGGCGCTCGTGCGCGGATTCGGCGTAGACGCTCGTCCCGGCGACGAGATTGCTCGAGACCGCACAGATCATCGCGGCGCGCAGCCCTCGCTGGCGCGCCACGACGAACATCGCGGCCGACTCCATCTCGACGTTGAGCAGGCCCAGACCGGACATCTGCTGGGTCCACTCCGGCGACTCGGCGTAGAACGCGTCGTCGGTGATGTTGAGTCCCACGTGGACGGCGAGATCGTGGGCCGGGGCGCGCTCCCGGGCGACCCGCTCCAGTTCGAGCGTGATCTCGAGATCGGGCACGGCCGGGTAGCCCTTCGGCACGTAGGCATCGGTCGTGCCATCGTTTCGAAAGGATCCCTGGCTGATGACGAGGTCACCCGGCTCCATGCCCTCCTGCAGGGCGCCCGTGCTGCCCACCCGGATGAAGCTGGTGACCCCGACGCGGGCGAGCTCCTCGACCGCGATGGCCGTGGACGGACAGCCCATGCCCGTGGACGTGACCGTGATCATGCGCCCCTGGTACGTCCCCTTCATCGTGCGGTGTTCCCGCTTGTGCGCGACATCGACCGGGTCGTCCAGATACTCGGCCACCAGCGGGACACGGAACGGGTCGCCGGGCATCAGGACGACCGTGCTGACCTCGCCCGGGGCCACCCCGATGTGGAACTGCCGGCCACCCAGCCCGATGCTGCTCTTGTCGACGATCGTGCTCACGCGCCCACTCCAGTCCATCCCGATGAGTGGTCGCGGGCGGCTGCCAGCTGGCGGCCAGGGCCGTCGACCCGTACCCATTCTAGCGAGGCATCGACTGACGTCAGCCCGAGTCGCGACGCGAAAACCAGCCCGATCACGGACGGATGTCGCCGGGCACGCGCTCTCTCAGCGGATGAAGAACCCCAGGAAGATCAGCACGACCCCGACGATCGCGATGGCTCCCGCCATCTGGGCCTGGCGCCGCAGCATGGCCATCGCCACGTCCGCCCCGGTCGTCTCGTGGTTGCGGAGGCCGCCACGCCACGATTCGTAGCGGGCCACGTTCTCATCCTGGGCCTTGAGCGCCTGATAGCGCGACCATGGTCCCCGGGCGCGCGTGTAGCCGATCGCCACGAGCGCGACGCCGGCGCCCCACAGGAGCAGGTTGATGGGTCCCATGCGCTCCCCTACTCCGTGCGGTCGAGGCGCTCTCGGACGGCGGCCTGGACCAGGCCCGCGTTGGCCTGGCCACGCGTCGCCTTCATCACCTGGCCCACGAGGAAGCCGACCGCCTGGACCTTGCCGGCCCGGTAGTCGGCGACCGCGGCCGGGTTGGCCGCGATGACGTCGTCCACGGCCGCGCCGACGGCATCCGTGTCGGTGATCTGGCGGAACCCGCGGTCCGCGATGATGGCCGCCGCCGCCTCGCCGGTACCGACGTGGGCTTCGAACACCTCCTTGGCGTTCGCGCGGGAGATCGTGCCCGCTTCGACGGCCCGCACGATCGCCGCGAGCTCGGCCGCGGCGACGTGCACGGTGGCGTCCGCGACAGCGGTGTTGCGCAGACGCAGGTACTCCCCCGTGACCCAGTTCGCGACCGACTTGGCCGGGAGTGACGGATCGGCGGCCAGGGTCGCTTCGAACAGCGCCGTCGCATCGCGATCGGACGTGAGGACCCCGGCGTCATACGGCCCGAGGCCCAACGACGCCCCGTACCGGGTCCGGCGCGCCGCCGGCAACTCCGGCAGGCCAGCCCGCAGTTCCTCCAGCCAGGACGGATCCACGTGGAGGGGCGGGAGGTCCGGCTCGGGGAAGTAGCGGTAGTCGTCGGAGGTCTCCTTCGAGCGCATCCGGTACGTCTCGCCGCGGTCGTCGGACCAGCCGCGCGTCTCCTGAGCGAGTGACTCCGAGGCATCGAGCGCGGCCGCCTGACGGTCGATCTCGTATTCGATCGCCCGCTCGACCGAACGGAACGAGTTCATGTTCTTGACCTCGACCCGGGTCCCGAATGCCTCCGTGCCGCGCTCGCGCAGCGACACGTTCGCCTCGACCCGCAGCTGGCCCCGTTCCATGTCGGCGTCCGACGCGCCGATCGTACGCAGGAGCAGCTGCAGCTCCTCGGCGTAGCGTCGGGCCTGCTCGGCCGTGCGGATATCGGGATCGGTCACGATCTCCATCAGCGGCGCGCCGGACCGGTTGAAGTCGACGAGGCTCACCTTGCGTCCGTCCGCATCCGTGGCGTGGACGAGCTTCGCGGTGTCCTCCTCGAGGTGCGCGCGCGTGATCCCGACGGTGAACGCGCCCGCCGACGTCTCGATCGCCAGACGGCCGGCCGAGGCGAGCGGCAGGTCGTACTGGCTGATCTGGTAGCCCTTGGGCAGGTCCGGATAGAAGTAGTTCTTGCGGTCCCAGCGCGTGGCGTCCGGCGTCGTGGCCTCGATCGCGAGGCCGGTCGCCAGGACATGCTCCACGGCCCGGCGGTTGATGACCGGCAGCGCGCCCGGCAGGCCCAGGCAGACCGGGCAGACGTGGCTGTTCGGGGCAGCGCCGTCGTACGCCGTCGAGCAGGGGCAGAACATCTTCGAGGCCGTCCGCAGCTGGCAGTGGACCTCGATGCCGATGACGGCTTCGTAACGGTCACGCGCCACCGCAGCGGCCTCGCCCGTGGTTGTCCCGATGGCCATGGGGGGAGTCTCGCATACGGCCGCCGGCCGCGCGTGGGCGGTCGCACCCACGACCACCAGAGGGCTGCACGCGGTCCGGCGCGAGTTGTAAGCGCTCTCTTGACAATGGGTGTTATGGTGCGTCTCGGAACGTGAGAGCGCTCTCACAACCCCGACCGAACGAGCTGATTGACGATGACGCAACTCGAGACCACCACCCCCCGCTCTGTCGCGACACTGGAAGAGGTCGCGCGGGTGGCGGGCGTGTCCCGGGCCACCGTCTCGCGCGTCGTCAACGGGTCTCCCAAGGTGAGCGCCGACGTTCGCCGCTCGGTCGAGAAGGCCATCGATCGACTCGGGTACGTCCCGAACCGGGCGGCCCGCAGCCTCGTCACCCGTCGCAGCGAGTCGATCGCCGTGGTCATCACGGAACCGGCGCACCGGCTCTTCAACGATCCATTCTTTCCCCGCCTCATCCGCGGCGTCAGCGCGGCACTGTCCGCTCGGGATCTGCAGCTCGTCCTCCTGATGCCCGACGACGAGGTCGACGAGCGCCGCACCGTCCGATATCTGACGGCCGGCCACGTGGACGGCGTCATCCTCGTCAGTCTCCACGGCGACGACCCCCTCCCGACGCAGCTCGCCAGCCGGAATGTGCCCCTGGTCGTGCTGGCGCGTCCGCCGAAGGGCGTGGATGTCAACTACGTCGACGCCGACAACCGGGACGGGGCGCGGCGCGCGACGGCCCATCTCGCCGAAAGTGGCCGCACGAGGATCGCCACGATCACCGGCCCGCGGGACATGGTCGCCGGCATCGACCGGCTCGCTGGCTATCGCGATGGTCTTGCCGATGCGCAGATGCCGATCGACGAGGCGCTCATCGCGACCGGGGACTTCACCCAGGCCGGCGGTGAGCGCGCGATGGAGCAGCTCCTCGCCACCACGTCGGACCTCGACGCGGTCTTCTGCGCATCGGACCTGATGGCCGTGGGCGCACTCGGTGTCCTCCAGTCGGCTGGTCGTCGTGTCCCGGAAGACGTCGCCGTCGTCGGGTACGACGACTCGCCGATCGCCACGGCCACACGTCCCGCCCTCACCAGCATCCGCCAGCCGATCGAAGAGATGGGTCGCGAGATGGTCAATCTCCTCGCCGAGAACGTGGAGCACGCACAGCGCGTCCCTCGCCACATCGTCCTGGCAACCGAGCTGATCAGGCGCGCCTCGAGCGGGAGGAGGGCCATGCCCTGAGGGACTCGGTGTGCAACGAGCGATTCGATGATGAAGGAACCGATGATCGAAAGATTCCGGAGGAGGAACGTTTGATGGATCCTCGCCAGGCCCGATCTGGGCGGCTCGCCGTGTTGGCGAGCGTGATCAGTCTCATCGCAGCCGCCTGCGGCGGCGCCACGCCGTCAGCCCCCAGCAGCGTGGCGCCCGCCGCCTCGGCGGCCCCCAGCGTCGTCGCCGTCACACCGGAACCCGTCGCGACCGGTGAGGGCGGCCTCACGGCCGACGGCAAGGTCCTGATCCGCTGGTTCGTCGGCCTGGGCACGGGCGCCCAGCCGGACCAGATCGCGGACGAGCAGGCGGTCGTCACGGCATTCAACGAGTCCCAGGACAAGATCACCCTCAGCCTCGAGATCTACCAGAACACGACCGCCTACGACATCCTCAGCACGCAGATCGCGGCCGGCAACCCGCCCGACATCATCGGACCGGTGGGTTTCCGCGGGTTCTACTCGTACGGCGACCAGCTGCTCGACCTGCAGCCGTTCATCGAGAAGACGAACTACGACCTGAGCGACATCGATCCGGCGATCCTGTCCGCGTACAACGAGGGCTTCGGCGGCCAGGTCGGCATCCCCTTCGCGATCTACCCCTCGTTCATCTACTACAACAAGGACCTCTTCAAGGAGGCCGGGGTGCCGGAGCCGCCGCACAAGGTCGGTGAGCAGTACGACGGCAAGGACTGGACCTGGGAGACCCTGACGGAGCTCGCCAAGAAGCTGACCGTGGACAAGGGCGGCAACGACGCCACCAGCGCCTCGTTCGATGCGGACAACACCGAACAGTGGGGCTACTACATGCAGTGGACCGACCCGCGGGGTTGGGGCACGCAGTTCGGGCCGGGATCGCTCGTCGCCGATGACGGCAAGGCTCAGGTCCCCGAGAACTGGGTGTCGGCCTGGCAGTGGTACTACGACGGCATGTGGAAGGACGGCTTCATCCCGTCCGGCGCCGAGAACACGTCCGAGCTGCTGAACAGCGACAACGCGTTCCAGTCCGGTAACCTCGCGATGAGCTTCGTCCATCTCTGGTACACGTGCTGCGCGTGGCCGGCAGATGGCGAACCGCAGGCGAAGAACTTCGACATCGCGGTCCCGCCGTCCAATGACGGGACGACGACCGCCAAGCTCCATTCAGACACCTTCGGGATCATGAAGTCGACCGCCCATCCAGACGAGGCCTTCGAGGTCATGCAGTACCTGCTGGGTAACGACACGCTCATCGCACGCTACGGGGCACTCCCCGCGGTCAAGAGCAAGCAGGATGCGTTCTTCGCGGCGCTCGACGAGCGATTCGCACCGAACAAGATCGACTGGCAGGTCGCGCTCGACATGCTGGCGTATCCCGACGTACCAAGCCATGAAGCCGACATGCCGAACTTCCTCAAGTCGGATGCGGCCGTGAAGGCTCTGCAAGCCACGCTCATCGGCAGCGGCGACCTCGACGTGGCCGCCGAAGCCCAGAACTTCCAGGCAGAGCTGCAAGGCCTGTACGACCAGGCACCGTAGCCACCCCGAGAACACCCGGGAGCGCGCCGCATCTCCTCCGGCGCGCTCCCACTCACTCAGACGACCTGCGAGGCCCCAGATGACCGGCCGGCCCGACGCCTCAGCGCTCCCCGAGACCGCCATCCCGCAGCCGCGCTGGCGCTGGACCGCCGCCCGGCGCGAGGCCGCCTGGGGCTACACCTTCATCTCGCCGTGGATCGTCGGGTTCGTCCTGTTCACGATGATCCCGATGGCCTTGGCCCTCTACTTCAGCCTGACGGATTTCGACCTGCGCCGACCCGAAGCGGTGCGGTTCGTCGGCCTGGACAACTACGTCAGGATGCTCAGCGATCCACACGTCGCCGAGTCGATCGGCGTCACGCTGCGCTTCGCCATCCTGACCGTCCCCGCGACCATCGCCCTGTCGGTGGGCCTGGCCGTCCTCCTCAATTCGCCCCGACTCACCGGTCGCCGCGGCTTCCGCACCCTGTTCTACATGCCCACCCAGATCCCGCTCGTGGCGAGCACCCTGATCTGGGCCGGCGTCCTGAACGCGGAGACCGGCTGGATGAACGGCATCCTCGGGGCCGTGGGCGTCGCGGGTCCGGACTGGCTCCAGGATCCGTTCTGGGTCCTCCCCTCCCTGGGGGTCATCGGCCTGTGGGGGATCGGCGCCCTGATGCTCATCGCGCTGGCGGGCCTCCAGAGCGTCCCCACCGAGCTGTACGACGCGGCGAAGGTCGACGGAGCGGGCCACTGGACCACCTTCCGACGGATCACCCTGCCGCTCCTCAGCCCGGTCCTGTTCTACAGCCTGCTCATCAGCTGCGTCGGCGTGTCGCAGTACTTCATCCAGGCCTATGTGCTCAAGAACGGCCAGCCGGACGATTCGACGCTCTTCTACAACGTCAACCTCTACCGCGAAGCCTTCTCGTTCAACCAGCTCGGCTATGCATCCGCACTCGCATGGGTCCTCTTCCTGATCGTCCTCGCGCTCGCGATGGTGCTGTTCTGGTCATCGAGCCGCTGGGTGTTCTACGCGGGTGAGCGGCGATGACCGCGACGGCAGCCCCTCGCACCACCTACGCGACGGCCGGGCCGCTTCGCCGTTCGATGCGTGGCTTCACGGGCCGGGCCGGGATGTTCCTCGTGGCCGTGGCCCTCCTGTCGGCGTTCCTGATGCCGCTCGCCTACATGACCCTCACGGCGTTCAAGGACCAGGCCCAGGTCGCAGACCCGGGCGCGCCGCTCTACCCGGCGTCGCCACGCACCTTCGAGCACGGGGGCGAGGCGCTGCCGATCTACGCCGTGCCGATCGATGGCACGACACGCCAGCTGGCGATCGTCGAGAAGGGGCGGGAGTCGTCGCTCATGATCGATCCCGCCGATCCGGGCGCCGGGACGTTCGTGTGGCAGGGCCGCTGGCGCACCCTCACCCCCGCCTGGGACTTCGACCCGAAGGTCGAGAACTTCGCGCTGGCCTGGGAGCAGATCGAGTTCCCGAAGCTGCTCCGGAACACCGCGATCATCGCGGTCGTGAGCACGATCGGTGCGGTCGGATCCGCGATCGCCGTTGCCTACGGCTTCAGCCGGTTCCGGTTCCCCGGTCGTGGCCCGCTGTTCCTGATCCTGCTGGCCACGATCATGCTCAGCTCGCAGGTCACGCTGGTGCCGACGTACATCCTGTTCACCCGGATCGGCTGGACCGACACCTGGCTGCCCCTGATCGTCCCGCACTTCTTCGCCAACGCCTACAACGTCTTCCTGCTCCGCCAGTACTTCCTGACGATCCCGCGCGACCTGGACGAGGCCGCGATGATCGACGGCGCGGGCCCGTTCCGGATCCTGCGCTCGGTCATCGTTCCCCAGGCGATCCCGGCCATCGTGGCCGTCACGCTGTTCCACTTCTTCTTCGCCTGGAACGAGTTCCTGCTGTCCCTCGTGTACGTCGGCGGCAACCCGGACCTGTGGCCGCTGTCGCTCGGCATGCAGAAGTTCGCCTCGCTGTACGTGACCCGGCCGCCGTTGGTCCAGGCGAGCGCGATCCTGGCGATCGCGGTCCCGGTCGTCGTGTTCTTCCTCTCGCAGCGTGCCTTCATGCGCGGGGTCGTCGTCACCGGCGTCGACAAGTGACGAGCACGATCCGCCCGGCTGGACCCGGGGCGGATCTCGGGTGGCCCAGCATCCCGCGCCAGGCGTGGCGTCGCGGGATCGGCGTCCCCTGCCCGGACGTCGGGCACCCGCGCGTCGAGGGGCCGATGGTGGATGACGGCGAATGGGCCGGGATTCCGATCGGCGGTCTGGGAACGGGGAGCATCGGGCGGACGTTCCGTGGCGATGTGGCGCGGTGGCATCTCGATGTCGGGCAGCACCGATTCGAGCCCGTTGCGGCCGATGGCTTCTCGCTCTACGTCGCGCCGGCGGGCGACGCGGAACGGGTAGGCGACGCGGATCGCGGCGGCCGCGCGATCGTGCTGTCCGCGCACCGGCCCGAGCACCTGCCGGCCTGGGGATGGGACCTGCCCGTGGACGGCGGCACCTACCACGCGCTGTTCCCACGCGCCTGGCAGACCTTCGAGCCCGACGGTCTCGGCCTCCCGGTGCGCCTCACGGGCGAGCAGCTCTCCCCGGTGATCGCCGGCGACCTCGAGCGGAGTGCGCTGCCCGTCGGGGTCTTTGAGTGGTGGGTGGAGAATCCCGGGCCCGACCCGTTGACGGTCGGGCTCCTGTTCACCTGGGCCGACCCGCCGGGCGGCCCGGCCTCCGGTCCCGCGCCGGGACGGCGGCACCACGTCATCCGGTCTGAGGGTGCCCTCGGCGTGACGCTCCTCGACCCGGGGCCGGACGCGCCCTCCGCCCTGCGTGGCACCCTCGCGATCGCGGCGCTCGAAACGGACGGATGGTCCCTCTCGGCGCGTGCCACGTTCGATCCGGTCGGCGACACCGCCATGTGGGCCGACTTCGCCATGGACGGGCGGCTGGACGACGACCCGCATCCGTCGGCCGAGGCGCCGCCCAACGGTCCAGAGGGTGCCGCCGTCGCCGCCACCACGGAACTGGCGCCCGGGGAGCGGCGATCGGTCCGGTTCGCGCTCGCCTGGGACCTGCCGATCGTCGAGTTCGGCAGCGGCCGGCGCTGGTGGAAGCGCTACACGGGCGCCTGGGGCCGAACGGGCGAGCGGGCCTGGGACCTCGCGAACCACGCCCTGGACCAGGCACCGGCCTGGCGCACCGCGATCGAGGCATGGCAGGCCCCGATCCTGGACGATCCGGCACGCCCCGATTGGTACACGATGGCCCTGTTCAACGAGCTGTACTTCCTGGTCGATGGCGGCACGTTCTGGGAGGCCGGCGAGGTCGGGGGCGCCGAACCAGCGGCGGGCGACGCCGGTCGCTTCGGCCTCCTCGAGTGCCTGGACTATCCGTTCTACGACACGGTCGACGTGGATTTCTACGCGTCGTTCGCCCTGCTGGAGCTGTATCCCGAGCTCGAGCTGCGCGGCATCCGCGACCTGCTGGCCGCCGTGCCCGCGGACGATCCCGGGCGCTGGACGATCCAGGCGTCCGGAGTGCAGGCGCCTCGGAAGGTCGGCTGGACCGTACCCCACGATCTCGGCGGCCCGGCAGACGACCCGTTCCACCGGCCCAACTGGTACCGCTTCCAGGACGTGAGCCTGTGGAAGGACCTCGGCCCCAAGTTCGTGCTCCAGGTCTGGCGCGACGCGGTCGCGGCGGGTCCGGAGGAAGGCGATGCGCTCATCCGCGACGCCTTTCCCACCGTCGAGCGGGTCCTCACCGGGCTCGGGGCGAGCGACCGCGACGGCGATGGGCTGCCCGAGCACGATGGGATCCCGGACCAGACCTACGACACCTGGCCGATGCGCGGCCCATCGGCGTACGGCGGCTCCCTGTGGCTGGCCGCCACCGCGGCTGCCGAGGCGATGGCCCGCCGGCTCGGCGATCGCGAGGCGGAGGGTCGGTGGAGCGGCTGGTTCGAACGGGCACAGGTCGCCTTCGACGTCCGGCTGTGGCGTGGCGACCACTACGCGTACGACGATGGGGGCGGCCCGAGCTCGGACAGTCTCATGGCCGATCAACTGGCCGGTCAGTGGTATGCCGACGCGACGGGCCTCGGTCCCCTGCTCCCCGACGATCGCGTGGAGACCGCGTTGCGAACGATCCATGCCCGCAACGTGCGCGGGTTCGCCGCTGGGCGGATGGGGGCCGTCAACGGCACGCGCCCCGATGGCTCGATCGACGGCTCGAGCGAGCAGAGCGCCGAGGTCTGGGTCGGCACCTCCTACGCGCTGGCCGCGTTCATGATCGGGCGCGGGTTGCTGGCCGAGGGCTGGGAGACGGCCCGCGGGGTGGCGGCCGTCACGTACGAGCGAGGCCTGTGGTTCCGGACGCCCGAGGCGTACGACCGCGACGGCAACTTCCGTGCCTCGATCTACCTGCGGCCGCTGGCCATCTGGGCGATCGAGGAAGCGCTTCGGCGGGGGTCGATCGATCGCTAGCCCGGGCGGCGGCCGTCAGGCGCGGGCACGCTCCACGAACCGGCCGATCCGCTCGAGCGCCGTCTCGAGCCCGGCGGACGACGTCGCGTAGCACATGCGGACGTGTCCCTCGCCCGATGGCCCGAAGGCGCGCCCCGGCACGACGGCCACGCGCTCCTCCGCCAGGACGGCCCGTGCAGGATGACCCTCATCACCGGGGTCGCAGGTCGCGCGCAGCGCGAGGTCCAGCGCCTCGGAGGCACCGACCGTGACGAGGATCTCGGTCGCCGGGTCGTAACGGACGTCGTAGCGACGCTCCTGGTGGTCGGCGAGCGCGCGGCGCAGCTCGATGGTCCCGTGGTTGCTGGTGTCATGGGTCCGGCCACGGCCAGCGGCGGCCGGCCGATCATCGGTCCACGATCGACATGGCGGCCATCCGCTCCGCCGGCGTGGGTGTTGACGGATCGGCCAGCGCTGGGAGGTCAGCGGGCTCCAATGTGCGCCAGTCGGCGTCGGCGGTGATCGCCTCGTAGCCGCGCGCAAGCCGGAACAGCTCGAGCTCCGACCACGGGGCGCCGATGAGCTGCAACCCGACCGGCAATCCCTCCGACAGCCCGGCCGGGATCGAGATGCCCGGCAGCCCGGCCATGTTCACCGGAAGCGTGCACGCATCGGACAGGTACATCGAGACCGGATCGTCGAGCCGGGCCCCGAACCGGAAGGCCACGGTCGGGGACGTCGGGGCAACGAGTGCATCGAAGCCCCCCGCCCACAACGCGTCGAAGTCGCCCTTGATCAGGGTCCGGACCTTCTGCGCCTTGAGGTAGTAGGCGTCGTAGTAGCCCGCCGAGAGCGCATAGGTCCCGAGCATGATCCGGCGCTTCACCTCCGGACCGAAGAGCTGGCCACGGGTCGCCAGGTAATCGGCCAGGACGTCGCGGCCTTCGCCAAGTCGCGGGCCATACCGGATGCCGTCGTAGCGCGCGAGGTTCGCAGACGCCTCGGCCGGGGCCACGATGTAGTAGGTCGCGAGGCCGTACTCCGTATGCGGCAGCGACACTTCTTCGACGATGGCGCCGGCGGCCTCCAGCGCGGCCACCCCCTCGCGCACGCGAGCCTCGACGCCCGGCTCCATGCCCGCGACGAAGTACTCCTTCGGGAGGCCAAGGCGCTTGCCGCGCAGCGATCCCGCCGCCTCGTCGTCGCTGTGGGCGAGCGTCAGCAGCTCGTCCGGGACCGGTTGCGGCGATGAGGTCGAATCTCGTTCGTCGCGACCGGCCACGGCATGCAGCAGTGCCGCCGCTCCCCGCACGTCTCGGGCGAACGGCCCGATCTGGTCGAGGGAGCTCGCGAAGGCGATGATCCCGTACCGGCTGACCCGCCCGTACGTGGGTTTGAGCCCGACGATCCCCGTGAGCGCGGCTGGCTGGCGGATGGAGCCGCCCGTGTCCGTCCCGATGGACAGGGGCACGTGGTAGGCCGACACGGCCGCGGCGGACCCGCCGCTGCTGCCGCCCGGCACGCGATCGAGCCCCCACGGATTGGCCGTCGGGCCGTACGCGGAGTGCTCGGTCGATGAGCCCATCGCGAACTCGTCCATGTTCGTCTTGCCGAGGATCACCGCGCCGGCATCCCGCAGGCGCTCGGTGATGTGGGCGTCGTACGGGGCGAGATATCCCTCGAGGATGCGCGAGCCCGCGGTAGCCTGACCGCCCTTCACGGACACGAGGTCCTTGAGGCCGACCGGGATACCCAACAGCGGGTGAAGCGCCCGCAGCGCCTCGCGGCCCTCACCCTGAGCCGCGGCCAGGCGGACGTCCGCGGCATCCGCCTCGGCCAGGGCGCGCTCGCGATCGATGGACAGCCAGGCGTGGAGGCCGTGGTCCTGGGCCTCGGCAAGGTCGAGATGCGCTTCCGTCAGCTCGCGCGCGGTCAACTCGCCCGCCCGGAGCCTGGCGGCCATGTGGTGGGCGTGGAGGCGGGTGAGGTCAGTCGTCATCGGGATGGGCCGTCGTCGGTCGATCGCGCTGTCGCGGCGTCAGTCACGCTCGCCGAGGATCGCGGGCACGACGAAGAACGCTCCGTCGCGCGCAGGCGCGTTGGCGAGCACGGCCTCGGGGTCCATCGACGGCTGAGCGATGTCGTCGCGCAGGATGTTCTCGAGCTCGATGGTCTGCGCGGTCGGGGCGATGTGGTCGGTCGGGACGCTGGCGAGGATCTCGTACTGCTCCAGGATGTGGTTCAGCTGTCCCTCGAGCCGAGCGAGCTCGCCGTCGCTGAGCCCGAGTCGGGCAAGATGCGCGACATGCTCGACGTCGTCGCGCGAGAGGGTGGCCATGCGCCCGATGATAGCCGGGACATGCCGACACCGCGCCTTCGACCGATGACCACCGCCGACATCGAGCCGGCCGTAGCGGCCATCCTCGCCGACGACTGGGGAGACCGGCGAGCCTGGTTCGAGTTCGCCGTCGGACAGCCGGAGTGTCGTGCGTTCGTGGCCGAGGACGACGATGGGGCGATCGCCGGCACCGGGATCGTGACGATCAACGGACCCGTGGCCTGGATCGGGACGATCTGGGTCGCGCCCTCGGCGCGCGGGCGAGGCCTGGGACGTGCGCTCACGGAAGCGCCGATCGATGCAGCGCAGGCGGCCGGATGCCGAACGCTGGTCCTCGTGGCCACGGACGCCGGCCAGCCGCTGTACGAGCGACTCGGATTCACCGTCCAGACGTGGTACCGCACGATGGAGGCACCCGGGCTGGCGACGGCCCCCGGCGACCCGGGCGAGGCCGAAGTCCGGGCTTTCCGGCCCGATGATCTCGAGGCGATGGCGGCGCTCGATCGGGAGGCGACCGGCGAGGACCGCCGCCACCTGCTGGCTGCGTTCGCTACCCCGGACACGGCCCGGGTCGTCGCCGCGGGGGCGGAAGCACCGCTCGGCTACGTCATTCGGGCGCCGTGGGGCGGCGGCGCCACCATCGCCCCCCGCGCCGCCGATGCGCTCGCGCTCCTGCGCGCCCGTCGCGTCGCGGCCGGGCCTGATCGCCGAGTCCGGGCCGGGATCCTCCTCGACAACGATGCCGGCGCCGCAGCCCTCGCGGCCGATGGCTGGACCGAGGCATGGCGAGCCCCGCGCCTGATCCGCGGGGACCCGCTCGACTGGCATCCCGAGCACATCTGGGGCCAGTTCAACCACGCCCTCGGCTAACGCGCCACGCCCGGGGCGCTACGGCGTCGTGCGCAGGGCCGGATGGCCCAACAGTCCTGTGGACCGGGGCCGGACGGATGGGGAATGGTCGTGCAGCCATCGCGCGCCGATGCTGGTCCAGTTCCCCGTCACGTCGTGCCAGAAAGGGTCGTCCAGCGCATGTGGTCCACGCTCCAGCGAACACGTCGGCGCATCCTGCGCGCCGACGCAGAGCGCCCACTCGTGCCTGCCTCCTCGGCCGCGGACGAGGCGATCGGTTTCGACCTGGGCACGCAACCGGCGGGCGAAGTCGTCATCGCCATCGGGCGCCCCGAGGTCGATCGCCTGGGCGCCGCCCTGCAGACCGTCCTGGGCGGTAGATCCGCCCGACTCGACACGCCCGACCTCCTCGAAGCGGCCCTGACCGAGGCGATCGCCGGCCTGGGTGCGACCGGACAGACCCGGGTCGCGCGCCGGCCCGCCGGCCTCTACACGCCCGAAGGCTGGGAAATCGGTCTGACCGCCACCGATCCGATCGTTGAAACCGCCATCCGCCGAGCCATCCGGGAAGGGGTATTTGCCGCATGATCGCCGTCAGCTGTCTTCAATGCGGCACGCCCGCGGTCCGGGACGATGCCACCTTCTGCCGGCGCTGCGGGCTGCCGTACGGGGACGCCCCACGGGCCGACGTCGAGCTCCCCTCGTGCCCGGTCTGCTACCTCACCGTGGACGATGACGGGCGCACGAACAGCCTCGACCTGCCCGGCCTGCGCGTGGACCTTCGCCGCCACATGGGCGAGCACGATCGTCATCCCGTGGGCGACGACGAGTGGCTCGAGACCCTGCGCGAGGGCGACAAGCTCCGCTGGGGACGCTGGACGGCGCCATTCGAGACGGTTCGCCGCTACCTGGTGACCGGCCAGGTCGACGCGGGCCGCAACCGCAAGCTCGCCCACGACATGATCGTGACCGCGATGACCCAGATCAACCGGTTCGGCGCCAACGCCACGATCTTCGGCGACCAGCCGGAGTGGGAGGCGGCGCGGGGCGCGGTCAGCGAGCTCATGGAGCGCTACGCCCAGGGTCGCCGCTAGGAAACCCGGTCAGGCGCCGTCGGCGAAGAACTCGTCGTAGGCGTACTGGTCCCAGTCGCGGACCCAGATCTCCTTGATCTTCTCGTCCACGATCCGATAGACCACGACGCGATCGACGTCGAGCGTGCGCTCGCCACGGTGCAGGCGCCAGCGCACGAGGCTGGCAGCGTGGTCGTCGCTGGCGAGGATGTCGTCGACGCCGACGACCTCGAATCGGCCGTCCGTCGCCTGGAAGACCGCCGTGTAGTAGGCAAGGACCGCATCCTGCCCCTGGGTCGTCCCCGAATGCGGACCACGGCCCGGCATGTGGAGGACCAGGTCCTCCGCGTAGAACGGGAGCGCGTCGGCCGCCTGGCCCGCCTGCAAGGCCGCGGAATAGCGACGCATGAACTCGATGTTCGGGTGGACCACGTGGGCTCCTATCCGTCTTCGCCGGCCAGCAGCCGGCGGAACCCTGCCTCGTCCAGGACGGTGACACCGAGCTCCTGGGCCCTTGCGAGCTTGGAGCCGGCCGATTCGCCGGCCACGACGTAATCCGTCTTCTTCGATACGGAGCCTGCCGGCTTGCCACCGGCGGCGCGAATCGCGTCCTCGGCTTCGTGGCGCGCGAACCCTTCGAGCGTGCCGGTCACCACGACCGACTTGCCGGCCAGCGGTCCCGCGTCGACCGCGGCGCCGGGTGGCGGCACGTCCGGGCGTTCCGGCACGACCCCGACCTCGACGAGCTCGCGCAGGACGTTGCCGGTCGCGGGGTCCGCGAAGTAGCGACCGATGGCGGCGGCCACGAGCGGCCCGATGCCCTCGACCTCGGTCAGCGTCTCGGGCTCATCGGTCGCGATCCGGCGCAACTCGGCGTCGACCGCCGCGAACCACGGGTCGGGCACGTTGTCGCCCGATGGCGGCGGGTAGTCCTCTGAGCGCACCCGCGTGGCCAGCCAACGGGCGAGGTCGATGGCCGTCGATTCGCCGACCTGGGGCATGCCGAGACCGTTGAGCACGCGGGCGAGGGGCCGCCCGACCCGCGCTCGGGCGATCCGGCCGTGGAGGTTCTCGGCGCTTTTCCGGGCGAACCGGTCCAGCCCTTCGAGATCCTCCACGGTCAGGCGGAAGAAGTCGGCGCGGGATTTGACCAGGCCGCGCTCGAGCAGCTGGCTCAGCACGGCCCATCCGGCGCCCTCGATGTCCATGCCGCCGCGTCCCACGAAATGGCCGAACTCCTGGGACAGCCGCGCCGGGCAGGCCACGTTCGGGCAGTAGACGCGGACCGCGCCCTCGTCCTGGACGACCTTCGTGCCGCAGACCGGGCACGCAGCCGGCATCTCGAATTCGCGTTCCGTGCCACTCCGCTTCTCGAGGAGCGGTCGGACGACCTCGGGGATCACGTCGCCCGCCTTCTGGAGGATGACCCGGTCGCCGATGCGGATGTCCTTGCGTCGTACCTCGTCGATGTTGTGGAGCGTGGCCCGCGCGACCGTCGACCCGGCGACCTTCACCGGGGTCAGGTGCGCGACCGGGGTGAGCGTGCCCGTCCGGCCGACGTACGGCACGATGTCCTCGAGGGTGGTCTCGACCTGTTCGGGCGGGAACTTGAAGGCGATGGCCCAGCGCGGGGCGCGACTCACCATGCCGAGGCGATCCTGCTGGTCGAAGCGGTCGACCTTGACGACCACGCCGTCGGTCTCGTACGGCAGCTTGTGGCGCTCCTCGCGCCAGCGCTCCGTGAACCCGATGACGCCCTCGATGTCGAGACCCGCCTCGTGCTCGGCGTTGGCCGGCAGCCCCAGCGCGGCGAGGCGATCCAGCGCCGACGACTGGGAGTCGATCGACCCGTCGCCCTCCTCGAGGAGCTGGTAGACCCAGGTCGAGAGGAGGCGGCTGGCCGTCACCGCCGGGTCCTTCTGGCGGAGCGAGCCCGCGCCGCTGTTGCGTGGGTTGGCATACAGCGGGAGCCCGGCCTCCTCGCGCTCGGCATTGATCCGCGCGAATTCGGCCTTCGGCATGAAGACCTCGCCGCGAACGTCGGCCGTGACCGGCTCGGTGAGCTTGGCCGGCACGGCCGAGATCGTGCGCAAGTTGGCGGTCACATCCTCGCCGGTCGTGCCATCACCCCGAGTCGCCCCCTGGACGAAGCGCCCGCGCTCGTACCGCAAGGTGATCGCCAGACCGTCGATCTTGAGCTCGGCGACGTAGCGGAGCTCGGCGGCCGGTTCCGGGGCCGCCGCGAGCCCGAGACCGCGTCGCACGCGCGCATCGAACGCGCGCAACTCGTCGTGGCTGAAGGCGTTGGAGAGGCTGAGCATCGGGCGGCGGTGGCGGACCTCCGAGAAGACCTCTCCGATGGGCGCGCCACCCACACGCTGTGTCGGCGAATCGTCGGTGGTGAGCTCCGGATACGCGGTCTCGAGCGCGACGAGCTCGCGGAAGAGCTGGTCGTACTCGGCGTCGCTGAGTTCGGGCGCATCCT
This sequence comes from uncultured Chloroflexia bacterium, assembly GCA_963828165.1. GTDB lineage: Bacteria > Chloroflexota > Limnocylindria > Limnocylindrales > CSP1-4 > SPCO01. The sequence goes on along the minus strand of CAWHDR010000001.1, from coordinate 2,647,436 downwards.
CGGCGTGGTACAGGACGTTGGCTCGCTCCACGGCCGCTGCGAGCTCCTTGTGGCGCGCGGTCGCGGCATCGATGTCGAGCGCGGAGGCCGCCTGGACCAGTGCCGGGTCGACGGGCGGGAGCTGGACGGTCATCGCTCGGAGCGTAGCGCCTCGGGGACGACATGGCCCGGCCCGATGTCGTCCGGCGTCGGCGTGCCCAGCAGAGCCAGGGCGATCTCGAACTCTTCCCGGACGATGGCAATCGCTCGTTCGACGCCGGCCTCCCCGCCTGCCGCGAGTGCCCAGAGGATCGGGCGGCCGAGAAGGACGCCCCGGGCGCCCATGGCCCGCGCGATCGCGATGTCGTGTCCGCGCCGCACGCCGCCGTCGACCCAGACCTCGACCTTGCCCTCGACCGCGGCGACGATGCTCTCCAGGACGTCGATGGGCGCTTGGACCCGGTCGAGCTGGCGGGCGCCGTGGTTGCTGGCCACGATCGCGTCCACGCCATGCTCCGCGGCAAGGTGCGCGTCCTCCGCGGTCATGATGCCTTTCAGTACGAGGGGCAGCGACGACCAGCCTCGGATCGTCGCGAGGTCGTCCCACGAGAGGCCGGTGAGCACCTGCTGCTCCAGCTGGGCGAAACCGTCCGCGTGGATCCCAGCGCCGTGCGTCGCGCTCGATCCCGGCGTCGCAAAGTTGCCGTGCGGCCCCGGGAGCCCGAACCCTGATCGCCGGTCGCGCTCCCGGTAGCCGAGCAGTGGCAGGTCGACGGTCAGCACGATCGCCCCGTACCCGGCGGCCTCCGCGCGCTGGACGAGCTCGCGGGTGCGAGCCGGCTCGGCCTGCGTGTAGAGCTGGAACCAGCGGATGCCGTCCGGGGCCGCGTGCGCGACCTCCTCCATGGAGCACGTCGACATCGTCGAGAGGATGAATGGGACCCCGGCCGCCGCCGCCGCGCGTGCCGTGGCCGCCTCGGCGTCCGGGTGGGCCAGGCCGTGGGCCGCCATCGGGGCGATGGCGAGCGGCATGGCCACCGGCTGGCGCAGCATCGTCGTCCCAGGGTCGATGCGGGAGACGTCGACGAGCACGCGCGGCCGCAGCCGGCGCCGACGCCACGCGGCCTCGTTCTCGGCCAGGCTGACCTCGTCCCAGGATCCCCCCGCGACGTAGTCGAAGGCGCCGGGGTCCATCGCCAGCCGCGCGAGGGGCTCGAACGCCGCGAGCGCATGGATCGCGGATGGATCCGATCCGGTCACGACCGTTCCGGCCCTAGCCCACGACGTCGAGGTTGGCGAGACTCGCCAGCATCGTCTTGCGACCGATCGTCGGGTCCTTGAAGGCCACGGTGATCTCTTCGTCGCTCCGGGTCAGCTTGGACGTCACCACGATCCCGTCGCCCCAACGGCCGTGGCGAACCCGGTCGCCATCGCGGAACTGGCGCTCGCCCGGGATGATGGGCCGGGGCGGGCGAGATGCGACCGGGCTCGTCGGTACGGTCGACCCGTCCTCGCCGTCCCCGGTCCCGAGCGTCCCCGACGGGGCCCCGTCGGCGAAGGCCTCGCGACGCGCGGTCAGGTCGCGCGACGGCCGGAACGACTCGCCGGCTGCCGGGGCACCCGGCCGGCCGCTCCCCTGCCGGTAGGCCGGCCCGCCGCCACGGACCGGGGTGTTGAAGCGGGTCGTGCGGCGCGAACCGAAGACCAGGTCGAGGTCGAGGTCGCGTTCGGGCTCGTCGAGGCCGCCCAGCCGCGGGCCGATCATCAGCTCGGCCGGGATCTCGAGCAGGAACCGTGACGGTACGGCGGCCTGGCCCATCCCCCACGTCGCCCGGCGCCACGCGTGGGACAGGTACAGCCGGCGCTTCGCCCGGGTGATCCCGACGTAGGCGAGTCGTCGCTCCTCCTCGAGCTGGCGCTCGTCCTCCAGCGCGCGGCTGTGCGGGAAGAGCCCTTCCTCGAGCCCCGCGATGAACACGACCGGGAACTCGAGGCCCTTCGCCGCATGCAGGGTGATCAGCGTCACCGCATCCGCGTCGCCCTCGTAGGAATCCTGGTCGGCGACCAGTGCGGTCTCCTCGAGCAGCCGATCGAGCGCGTCCTCCGGGTCGAGATCGTCGTAGCGCGTCGTCACCGAGCGCAGCTCGAGCAGGTTCGCCCAGCGTTCCTCCCCCTCCTCGGAGCCGTCGGCGAGCATCGCCCGGTAGCCGGACACCTCGAGGACCTCGTCGAGCAGCTCCGGGAGCGGCAGGACAGCGACCCGGGATCGGAGCCGGCGCACCAGCGCGGCGAACTCGGCGAGGGCCGTGCGGGTGCGCGGGGCCAGGCTCTGCAGCTCGCCGCGCCCCCCGCGCTCGATCGCGCTCCATGTCGTCGACGGCTCGCCGGTCTCGGGATCGATCGCGGACGCGCCGGCGCGCAGGGCCTCGATCGTCTTGTCGCCGATCGCGCGCGCCGGAACGTTGATGATCCGCTCGAAGCTGACGCTGTCGGTGTCCGAGCGCAGGATCCGCAGGTACGCGAGGGCGTCCTTGACCTCACGACGGGCGTAGAACCGCGTCCCGCCGATGAGCTGGTAGCGGATGCCATAGCGCAGGAACGATTCCTCGATGGCCCGGGACTGGGCGTTCATCCGGTACATGACCGCGATCTCGCGAGCGCGGAACTTCGTGTCCCGCTCGTCCTCGTCAGCGCGTCGCGTCAGGGCCGTTCCGCGACCGCCGATCAGGCCCTCGACCTGACGGGCGATCCACTCGGCCTCTTCGTCCTCGTTGTACGCCTCGAAGCGCTGGATCTTCAGGCCGCCGGCGTTCTCGGTCCACAGCTTCTTGTCCTTGCGCGCGGTGTTGCGCGAGACGACCGCGTGGGCGGCGTCGAGGATCAGCTGGGTCGAGCGGTAATTGCGTTCGAGCTTGACGACCGCGGTGTTCGGCCAGTCGCGCTCGAAGTCCAGGATGTTGCGCAGATCGGCGCCGCGCCAGGAGTAGATCGACTGATCGTCGTCGCCGACGACCGCCAGGTTCCCGTACTTGGTGGCGAGGGCCTTGACCCACAGGTACTGCGCGCGGTTCGTGTCCTGGTATTCGTCGACATGGAGATACCGCCAGCGCTCCTGGTACTTGGCGAGGACGTCAGGCGCTTCGTCGAACAGCCGGACCGCCTCGAGCAGGAGGTCGTCGAAGTCGAGCGCGCGGGCGATCCGAAGACGCTCCTGGTAGCGGGTCGCGAGGCGGGCGATCGTCCGTTCGCGGTGGTTCGCGGCGTTCTCGCTGAGGAAGGTGGGGTCCAGCATCTCGTTCTTGGCGCGACTGATGGCGCCGAGCACCGCACTCGGGCGGAATTCGCCCGTCAGCGGGAGGTCTTCCTCGCGCAGGACCTGCTTCATCAGCGCCTGCTGGTCGTCCGTGTCGTAGATCACGAACCGGCGGTCGATCCCGATCGCGGTCCCTTCCTGGCGAAGCACGCGAGCACACAGCGAATGGAAGGTGCCCGCCTGGACCTCTCGACCGCCCTCGCCGACGAGGCTGATGATCCGGTCGCGCAGCTCGGACGCGGCCTTGTTCGTGAAGGTGACCGCCAGGATCCGCCACGGCGGCACGTTCTTGACGCCCACCAGATAGGCGATCCGGTGGGCGAGCACGCGGGTCTTGCCGGAGCCGGCCCCGGCAAGGATGAGAAGCGGACCCTCCGTGGTCGTCACGGCGCGGGCCTGCTCGGGGTTCAGCGCCTTGACGATCTGCTCCGCGCGTTCGGCGCGGCGGCGATCGATGACCGCGGGGTCGGGAGGCGCGGCTGGCGGAGCGGTCGGGTCCTGACCCGGGGGCGGGGCGTCGCGCAGCCAATCGGGCTCGTCCGGGCTGGGCGGCGCGTCCGCTTCCGCGGCGTCCGCGAAGCGTGTGCCGGCGACGGCCGCGGCCTCGTCGAGCGTGGGCTGCCCGCGGCGCCGCCGGGAGGTGGGACTCACCTCCGCATTCTAGGTGGCGGCGCGCATCGGAGCCTTCGTGGCGGGCGTCAGTTCGCGGGCGCGACCTGATCGGGCGGCGGGGCGCTGATCGACACGGCCTCATCCCATTTCGAGAACGTCAGGTCCAGGACGGCTGCACCATTGGCGCCCGAGTCCGCATCGGCCGTCATGCCGGCGAGTCGCGTCGTGTCCTTGGCGACGAGTACGGTCAGATCGACCGTCGCCGCCGCGAGGTCCGGGAGAGGGACGGGGATCGCGAACATGTCGATCGGCTCGACATCGCCGGCACCCAGGGCCTTGAGGTCGGCGGGCGTCATCGTGATCTCGACCTGGTAGCAGGTCGCCCCGCCGCAGGCAATGTCCTCGGCCTTGACCGGGTCGAGCTCGGGGCTCGCAAGGAGGTCGGTGAGCGTCTTGAGGATGTTGGCGCGCGCGGCCGCGGAGGGCTCCGGGAGGTCCGCGCCGATGGACAGCTCCCGGTACAGGGACCCGGTCAGCGTCGACTTCAGATAGGCCGTACCGTCGATGGCGATGACCTCCCCGGTGAGACCGAGCAGGCCGGGTGCCGAGAACGTCGCGCGGGCATCGCCGTTCGCCAGGTCGAGGTCGGCGGAGAAGCTCGTCCCGGTCAGCTCGAACGCCGCCGGCGCCCCGGACGCTGCCAGATCGAGGCCGATCGTGCCATCCGCGGACCCGTCGATGCGGACGGTCTTAGCGGTGCTCGCGGTCGTGACCGCTGCGGCCAGGATCTCACGGGGGTCGGTCAGGGTCGGGAGAGACGGGGCGCTCTGGCATGCACCGACGGCGATAGCAACAGCGATGACGAGCGCGAAGGATCGTGCCTGCGGGACGCGGATGATCAGGGCCTCTGGCAGTCGGGACGATGGACGTGCGCCCTAAGGACGCGCCAGGACAGGCTCGTCGTGATGGCCGGATGTGTCAAACGCTCGAGGACGGTGGCTGCGATGGGGCAGGCGGGTTTGGCGGGGCCGCTGGCGGTGGTTGCGGGGTGGTACCCCAGTCCGGCAGGGTCGGCGGCGGCGCGACGGTCTCCACCTGGACTTCGATCCCACCGACCCAGCCGGCGACCAGGTTGTAGATCAGGCATGCGAGCGCCGTGAACACCCAGCCGATGAGCCCGTACCCGAAGATCGCCACGACCCCCAGCACGAGTGCCGCTCCGAGGCCGCCCTGGACGCCATCGCCGGTGCCGGTGCTGGTGCCGGCGATCGCGACGAGCAACGCGAAGGGCACCACGAAGATGGCGACGATGACCATGTACATGACCGCGACGACGGTGGCGGTCTTCATGACACCGAAACGACGGATCCGGAACATGCGGTGTCCTCCCCTGGTTCGCCCGGCCGGTGCCGGTTCGCGCCGAGTATGCGTCGCAGCGCAATGTGCGGGACATGAACAGACCCTCGGGCTGTTCACGTCGACTGGGCGACGAGTCCCCCACCCCGAGGGCCTGATTCGCCCCCAGTATCCGCCGCGAACCTTGCGGTGGCCCTTGCGCTGCCCGCGCCGATCGGACGCTCCGACCCCTCCCTGGTGCGGTCAGCCCCAGGTCATATCCAGCTGGCGCTCGAAGGTTGCGTAGCCTGCTCGCGCGAAGGCCTGGGCCATCGGCCGGTTGCCCGCATCCGTCGTTCGAGCGGAACAGGTCGAGGTCTTCGGGTCCGCGGAGCGCACGGATCGTCAGGTCATCTTCAGGCACCGTGGGGCTCCTCGTGTCTGCGGCACGGTTCACGTTCCGATGACGCCCATCTGCTGGAAGCCGTCCCGGGTACGGACAGAGGCGGGCATCCCGGCTGGGACGCCCGCCTCTGAGCGCGTTTCGTGCGTGCGTCCGATTCACCGGACGCGGAAGGACCCCTAGAAGTCCATCCCTCCGCCACCACCGTGCTCGTGGCCGGCGCCGGCACCGGCCGTCGCCTTCTCGGGCAGGTCGGTGATCAGCGTCTCGGTGGTCAGCACCATCGCGGCGATGGAAGCGGCGTTCTGCAGGGCCGAGCGGGTCACCTTGGCGGCGTCCACGATGCCCTTCTTGAACAGATCGCCGTAGTCACCGGCCAGCGCGTCGTAGCCGTGTCCGGCGGGAAGGCTCTTGACCTTCTCGACGACGACTTCGCCGGGAGCGCCGGCGTTCTCGGCGATCTGACGAGCCGGGGCCTCGAGTGCCTTGCGGACGATCTCGACACCGACCTGGGCGTCACCCTGGAGCTTGATCTTGTCAAGCGCGGGCATGGCCTGCAGGAGCGTGGTCCCACCGCCGGCGACGAGGCCCTCCTCGACGGCCGCACGGGTCGTCGAGAGCGCATCCTCGATGCGGTGCTTCTTCTCCTTGAGCTCGACCTCGGTGGCCGCGCCGACCTTGATCACCGCGACGCCACCCGACAGCTTGGCGAGACGCTCCTGGAGCTTCTCCTTGTCGTAGTCGGACGTGGTGTCCTCGATCTGGGCCTTGATCTGGGACATGCGCCCCTTGATCTGGTCCGGGGCGCCGTCGCCGTCGATGATCGTCGTGTCGTCCTTGGTCGAGACGATCCGACGGGCCGACCCGAAGTCCTCGGCCGTGACCGAGTCCAGCTTGCGGCCGACTTCCTCGCTGATGACCGTACCGCCGGTCAGGACGGCGATGTCACGCAGCATCTCCTTGCGCCGATCGCCGAAGCCCGGCGCCTTGACGGCGAGGACGGAGACCGTGCCACGGAGCTTGTTGACCACCAGGGTCGCGAGGGCCTCACCGTCGATGTCCTCGGCGATGATGACCATCGGCTTGCCCTGCTGGACGCCCTTCTCGAGCGCGGGGAGCATGTCCTGCACGCTGGAGATCTTCTTGTCCGTGATCAGGATGAGCGGGCTGTCGAGGACCGCTTCCATCCGATCGGGGTTGGTCACGAAGTACGCCGACAGGTAGCCGCGGTCGAACTGCATGCCCTCGGTGTATTCCTTCTCGAGGCCCAGGCTCTGGCCCTCTTCGACCGTGATGACGCCGTCCTTGCCGACCTTGTCCATCACCTCGGCGATGACCTCGCCGACTTCGGGATCCGCGGCACTGATGGCCGCGACGGCCGCGATCTGCTCGCGATTGTCGACCGGGCGCGCCTGCTTCGCGATCTCGGCGACGACGGCCTCGACGGCCGCTTCGATGCCGCGCTTGACGACCATCGGGTTGGCGCCGGCGGTCACGACACGGAGGCCCTCGGAGACGAGCGCCTGACCGAGCACGACCGCGGTCGTCGTGCCGTCGCCGGCGACGTCGTCCGTCTTGGTCGCGACTTCCTTGAGCAGCTGGGCGCCCATGTTCTCGAACGGGTTCTCGAGCTCGATGTCACGAGCGATCGTCACGCCGTCGTTGGTGATCGTGGGCGAGCCGAACTTCTTGTCGAGGACGACGTTGCGACCCTTGGGGCCGATCGTCACCTTGACGGCGTCGGCCAGGTGGTCGATCCCGCGCTTGAGTGAACGACGAGCCGTCTCGTCGAAGATCAGTTGCTTAGCCAATTCGTTTCCTCCAGGAAATGTCGGGTCGGGGGGTCGAGGTGGTGGCGCCGCGCGCCCTCAGCCCTCGACGATCGCCAGGATGTCCTTCGCCGCGACGATGAGGAGGTCCTCGCCGTCGAGCTTGAATTCGGTCCCGGCGTACTTCGCGTACAGGACCTTGTCGCCGGTCGAGACGTCGATCGTGATGCGCTTGCCGTCGTTGTCGAAGGCGCCCGGTCCGACGGCGATGACCTTGCCCTCCTGGGGCTTCTCCTTGGCGGTGTCCGGAAGGACGATGCCGCTCTTGGTCATGTCCTCGCGCGGGATCGGCTCGATCACGACGCGGTCACCGAGTGGGCGCAACTTCGTAGCGGTGGCAGTGGCAGTGGCTTTGGCCAACGTGCAGTTCCTCCTGTGACGGCCAGGGCCGACCGTCAGGCATGGCTTCTCGGAGCAGCGACCCGCCGGAACGGGGCGTGGTCTGCCGGTCCCTCATCTGTCGCACCGCTCGGACGCGTCCCTGACATCTCCCGCCGAGTGGTTCTCGGCCCTCGTCCAGGGGGGTCGGCGATGCATTAGCACTCTCTGTGTCAGAGTGCCAATGCGCAGCGTACCGAACGGACCGTGACCCTGTCAACCCGAGCGGCGTATCCGTGGGAACGTTCGCTCGTACGCCACGACAAGCGTCGCTTCGAGGTCGTCCGTGGGGACCCCGCGCCGCTCCGCCACCCAGGCCGCCGTGATGCGCACGTACTCGGGTTCGTTGCGCGAACGGGGCGCGCCCGGCGGCGCCAGGAACGGCGAATCCGTCTCGACCAGGAGCCGCTCGGCGGGAACGATCGCGGCGACCTCCGCCGACGCCTCTTCGCCCTTTCGGAAGACGAGACCGGAGAAGCTGATCGCCGCGCCCAGGTCCAGCATGGCCCGGGCGTAGTCCATCGGTCCGGAGAAGGAATGGATCACGACCGGGGGCCTGTCTCCGAACGCGGCGGCCCATGCGGCCGTGCCGACGCCGGCGGCTCGAAGCTCGGCGAGGAGGGCGTCCTGGGCGTCGCGCTGCCCGGCCGCGGAGCGGCAGTGCAGGATCGCGGGCTTGCCGGTCTCGACGCACAGGGCGAGGTTGCGCCGCAGGTTCGTCAGCTGGTCCGGGATCGGGCTGAAGACACGGTCATAGTCGAGGCCGGTCTCACCGATCGCGACCACGCGTTCGTCGCTGGCCCAGGCGACGATCTGGGCCCAGGCGGCGTCGTCGGCCTTGGCCGCGTCGTGCGGATGGACGCCGACCGCAGCATCCAGCCACGTGAAGCGCTCGACGAGGTCGAGGGCGCGACGACTCGAGGCGAGATTCCAGCCTGGGACGAGGATCCGCTCGACGCCCGCGAGGCGGGCAGCGCCCAGAACCTCCTCAGCGTCGCGCTCGAAGCGGTCGGCGTTGAGGTGGCAATGCGAGTCGACGAGGCGCATCGGGGCATGGTAGGCGGCGCTGTGCTCCGGGTTCACGGCCCAGCGGATTCACTGCTGGGGAACGTTCGAGCGGTCAACGTCTCGAAGCGCCGATCGTGGCCGTCGCTCGAAACCGCCCGTTCTGTGCCAGCGAATAGCCGTACCGGAACAGAACACCGATCGTGGTTCCAAGGAGTCTTGGCCATGCCAACGTTCAGCGTCAGTGAATCCGGCCCGGAGCGCTCAAGGCCTCTCGATATCGGCGTCCAGATCGAGGCGCGGAAAGAGCGGCTCCGGCGCCGTCACGTGGCCCGGCTCCCCTGCCCGCGCGCCCCAGGCCAACTGCTCGAGGATGGGCGGCCCGCCGTTCCCGTCCGCACCGTATTCGTACCCGTAGCCGAGCTGCGCGAGCACACGGGGCGCGACGGTCGGCATGAACGGGGCCACGGCCAGGCCGATCAGCCGGCACGCCTCCAGCAGGTCGCCGAGTACGCCGCGGAGCTGGGTGGCGGCAGCCTCGTCGCCCTCTTTGGCCGCCTTGGCGAGCACCCATGGCTTTTCGGCATCGACGACCTTGTTCGCGGCATCCACCAGCGTCCACAGCTCGCTCAGGGCGACGTGCAGCATGCAGCGCTCGATGTGGTCACCGTAGGACCGAAGGAGGAATTCGTTCCAGCCCTCCCCGAAGGGCGTTTCTCCGACCGGCCGCGGCGCCGGCCGCTCCCCATCGAGGTAGCGGTTCGTCATCGACACGGTCCGGTTCAGCAGGTTGCCGAAGTCGTTGGCCAGATCGGCGTTGAAGCGCCGCACGAACGAATCCCACGACACCTCGGCATCGCGATCGAACGGCACCTCTCGCAGCACGACGTAGCGCGCCCCGTCGGCACCGAAGGCGGCCACGAAGTCGTTGGGGTCCAGGAAGTTGCCGCGGCTCTTGCTCATGCGCTCCCCGCCGGCCGCCAGCAGCCAGCCGTGGATCCAGACGTGGCGGGGCGCCTCGAGACCCGCGCTCCAGAGCATCGCTGGCCAGAAGACCGTGTGGAACCGGGCGATGTCCTTGCCGATGACGTGGAGATCGGCCGGCCACCACGTCACGAAGGCGTCCATGTCGTCCGGGAAGCCGGCTCCCGTGATGTAGTTGATCAGCGCGTCGTACCAGACGTAGATCTTGCCGGCCTCCGGATCCCACGTGCCGTCCTCGCGGAGGGCGGTCTCACCGTTCTCGGCGATGGGGAACGGGATGCCCCAGTCGCCCGGTGTGCGCTCACGGGAGATCGAGAAATCCTCGAGCCCGCCCCGGATGAACCCCAGCATCTCGTTGCGCCGGAAGTCGGGCTGGACGAAGTCCGGGTGGTCGTCGAAGTAGCGCTCGAGCCGCTCCTGGTAGGCCGACAGCCGGAAGAACCAGTTCTTCTCGGTGAGCCATTGGAGCGGCACGTCGGGGTGGTTCGGGCAGATCGTCCCGCGCGCCGTTTCGACGACGTCCGTAGCGTTGCGAAAGCCCTCGTTCGGGCAGTACCAGCCCTCGTACGTGCCGAGGTAGATGTCGCCGTTCGCGTGGGCGCGCCGGACCATCTCCTGCGCCGCACGGATGTGGTCGGGGTCGGTCGTGCGGATGAATCGATCGGGGCTGATGAGCAGGGCGTCCTCGGCGGCCCTGAAGTACTCGACCTTCTCGTCGACGAACTCGCGCGCGGGGCGTCCCTCGTCGACCGCGGCCTGGGCGATGTTGATCGAATGCTCGTCGGTGCCCGTCAGGAACCGCGTCTCGTCGCCCTTCATCCGGTGCCAGCGGGCGATCACGTCCGCGCCGATCACTTCGTACAGGGTGTGCAGACCCGGCTTGTTGTTGGCGTACGCGATGGCCGTTGTCAGGTAGTAACGGGGACGGTCAGGCATGGGTGGCTTCCTGGTTCGGGGACTCGTGCGCGCGGCGCTGGGCGGGGGCGGACACGGCGGCCGGCCGCCGGCGCGGATCCTGGGTCAGGATCGTCCGGAGCGGGGCCGCCCGGGCATCACCATCGAGCTCCCGAGTCGAACCATGGCCCGATGATGGGGGACGCCTCGACGCCCGGTCAAGCACGGGGCGGTTCGGCGCCAGACGTCTCGACCATCGATTCGAATGCCTGCCAGCCGGTCAGGTGCCAGGACGGTCGCGCGATGATAGCCCCCGTCCGGCCCTCCGCCCTCCGCCATCCGCCGCGCGTCGGTGTCCGCCGCTCAGTGTCGGAAGTGGCGCGTCCCGGTGATGAGCATGGTGCCCCCGGCGGCATCGACCGCGGACACGGCCTCGGCGTCGCGCATGGAGCCGCCCGGCTGGGCGAAGGCCCGGACGCCGGCCGCCAGGCACAGCTCGACGGCGTCGGGGAACGGGAAGAACGCGTCCGATGCGCACGCGGCCCCCGCCGTGGAGGCGACGCCAAGCATCGCGTGCGCCTTGGCGACGGCCTGTCGCGCCGCGTCCACGCGAGAGGTCTGGCCGCTGCCCATCCCGACGAGCCGGCGCTCGCGCACGAGGACGATCGCGTTCGAAGTCACGCCGCGGACCAGGCGCCACGCGAGGTCCAGATCGAGCTGCTCCTCGTCGGTCGGCGGGCGGCGCGTGGCGCACGTCCATGTCGCAGGAGCATCCGTGACGATGTCGGGGGTGGTCACGAGAACGGCGCCGCCGGCCGTCCGGATCGAGCCGACTGGCGAGGCGGCGCTCGGCTGCGACCGCGTCGTCGGACGCCAGGCGCTCGTCGACGAGCACGCGCAGGTTAGGCTTCTTCGCCAGGATCTCGAGCGCGTCTGGTGTGTAGGCGGGAGCGACGACGATCTCGAGGAAGATCGAGGTGAGCGCCTCGGCCACGGACGCGATCGACCTCGCGGGTCAGCGCCACCACCCCGCCGAACGCGCTGACCGGGTCCGCCTCGAGCGCCGCCTCCCAGGCCTCCGAGCAGCGTGGCCCGCTCGGCGGCGCCACACGGGTTCGTGTGCTTGACGATGACGACACCGGGGCCGCGCAGCGCCCGACCGAGCCCGGACGCTGCTGCCGCGTCCAAGACGTTGTTGTACGAGAGCGCCTTGCCCTGAAGGGGCGTCCGCTCGACCCCGAAAAGGCCGTCATCCAGGTCGGTGCCCGGACCGGCGGTAGCGGGCCGCCGGCTGGTGCGGGTTCTCGCCGTAGCGCAGCGTCTCGACCTTCTCGAGCGCGATCGTCAGCGTCGGCGGGTAAGGGTCGTCCGGGGCCGGCAGCAGGCCGGCGTCCACGAACCGTCCCGGCAGCTCGGCCGCGATCCGCGCGTCGTAGGCCGCGGTGTGGGCGAACGCTTCGATCGCCAGCTCACGCCGGAACGCGTCGTCGAGCCCGGTCTTGCCGTCAAGCGCCTCGAGCACCGCGGGGTAGCGATCCGGCGAGGTCACGATCGCCACGTTCGCGTGGTTCTTCGCCGCCGCCCGGACCATGGATGGGCCGCCGATGTCGATCTCCTCGATGAGCTCGTCGATGGTGATGCCCGGACGCTCGAGGGCAGCCGCGAACGGGTACAGGTTCACCACGACCAGCTCGAACGGCGCGATGCCGGCGCCCAGCAGTTGGCGTCGGTGGTCGTCGAGCCGCCGATCGGCGAGCAGCCCCCCGTGCACGCGTGGGTGCAGGGTCTTCACCCGGCCGTCGAGCATCTCCGGGCTGCCGGTCACGGCCGCGACATCGGTCACCGGCAAGCCGGCGTCTCGAAGCGCCCGCGCCGTGCCGCCGGTCGAGACGAGCTCGAAGCCGCGTGCGACCAGCCCGCGACCCAGGTCCGCGAGACCCGTCTTGTCCGAGACGGACAGGAGCGCGCGGCGCGGCATCGGCACGCGCGCGTCGGCGCGTTCCAGATCGATCGTCACGTGCCGGCCGTCGGCATCGACCCGCAGGGAGCCGGCCAGGAGCAGGCTCACGGCCCGCGGCAGCAGTCGATGCTCCACCCCCCGGATCCGGTCGTGCAGGGATGCCTCGTCGTCACCGGGGAGGATCGGGACCGCCTCCTGCGTCACGATCGGGCCGCCGTCGAGCGTGGCGTCGACGAGGTGGACCGTCACGCCCGTGACCGCGACACCGTGCGCGAGGGCGTCCCGGACGGCGTGCGCGCCCGGAAATGCCGGCAGCAGTGATGGATGCGTGTTGAGGATCCGGCCCTCGTAGGCGCCCAGCACCGCGGGGCCAAGGATCCGCATGTAGCCGGCCAGGACCACGACATCGGGGCTCGCGGCTTCGAGCGCATCGACGAGTGTCGCGTCGTCGCCGTCTGCGATCAGGGCGGTGTCGATCCCCTCCTCGGCGGCCCAGTCAAGGGCCCGGCACGCCCGGTCGGCGAAGACCAGGACGATCTCGCCGCCCAGCTCTCCCCGGGTGGCGGCCGCCTCCAGGGCGCGCAGGTTGGAACCGGCGCCGGAAACGCCGACTGCGATCCGCCCGCCGTTCACGCGATCGACTCCAGCGCACCTTCCACATATCGGGCGCCATCCACCGATTCGGCCGCGAGCACCTCGCCGACGATCGCGCTCTCGATGCCGTGCTCGGCGAACGCCGCCATTGCCGTGCCGGCTGCCGCGTGCGGCAGGACCGCGATCATGCCGAGCCCGCCGTTGAACGTCGCCCGCAACTCGTCGTCCTCGAGGCCGCCAAGGGCGCCGATCAGGCGCATGACCGACGGCAACCGCCAGCGCGCCGGATCAAGACGGGCGCTGAGCCCGTCGGGGAGCGCTCGCGGCACGTTTCCTGGCAACCCCCCGCCCGTGATGTGCGCGAGGCCATGGAGATCGTGGCCGGCGTCGACGACCGCGGCCCGCGCCGCAAGCACCGACCGCGCGTAGATCCGGGTCGGGGTGAGGAGCACCTCCCCGAGCGTCGCCAGCGTCTCGTGGGGCGCCGCCGCGATCGCATCGTCCGTCGCGACATCCCCGAGCGTCCGTCGCAGGCGGACCTGGTACGGCTCACCAACGTCAAGGTCCCATTGGGCGACCAACCCGCGAACGAGCGAGAAGCCGTTCGCGTGCAGTCCGGACGAGGCGAGGCCCAGGATGACGTCGCCGGCGACGACCGCGCTGCCGTCGATGACCCGCGACCGCTCGACGACGCCGATGCAGCATCCGGCCAGGTCGAACTCGTTCACCTCCATGACGCCCGGGTGCTCGGCCGTCTCGCCGCCGACCAGCGCGGCTCCGGCTTCGCGACAACCGGCCGCCACCCCACCGACGAGCTCCGCGACGTCGACCGGGTCGAGCAACCCGACGGCGAGGTAATCGAGGAAGGCGAGCGGCTCGGCACCAGTGCACACGACGTCATCGGCGCACATCGCGACGAGGTCGATACCGATGGTGTCGAACCGCCGGACGGCGGCGGCGATCACGGTCTTGGTCCCGACGCCGTCGGTCGAGGCCATCATCAGCGGCTCGCGGTAGCCCGCGGGGATCGAGAAGGCGCCGCCGAAGCCACCCAGCCCGCCGACCGACTCGGGACGGCGGGTCGAGTCGACGTGCTTGCGCATGAGCTCGACGGCGCGCTCGCCCGCCTCGACGTCCACGCCCGATTCCCGGTAGGCGGAGCGGGACTCAGGCACGGTCGGCGGCACTCACCGGTTCCTCGAGGATGAACTTGCGGCTCGCGGCGTCGTACGGGACCGGCTCGGGGTAGTTGCCGTCGAAGCAGGCGAAGCAGAACCGCTCGTACGGCAGGTCCAGCGCCGCCAGGACGCCACGGATCGAGAGATAGCCGAGCGTGTCGGCGCCGATGAACTCGCGGATCTCGGGCTCGGTCTTCGTGGAGGCGATGAGCTCCGTCTCGATCGACGTGTCGATCCCGTAGAAGCACGGGTGATAGATCGGTGGCGCGCTGATCCGGACGTGGACTTCCTTCGCCCCGGCCTTGCGCAGCAGCTCGACGATCTTCTTGGTCGTCGTGCCCCGCACGATCGAGTCGTCCACCACGATCAGGCGCTTGCCGGCGACGACCTCGCGCAATGGGTTGAGCTTGATCGTCACGCCCCGGTGCCGCAGCCCGGCCGACGGCTGGATGAACGTGCGCCCGGCATAGCGGTTCCGGTACATCCCTTCGCGGTAGGGCAGGCCGCTCGCCTCGGCATAGCCGGCGGCGGCAGGAGCGCCGGTGTCCGGGACCGGCATGACCAGGTCCGCGTCGATCGCATGCTCGATGGCCAGTTGCTCGCCCATCCGCCGGCGCACCTCGTACAGGTTGCGCCCCTCCATGTAGGAGTCGGGCCGGGCGAAGTAGATGAGCTCGAAGACGCACAGCTTCGGGTTCGCCTCGGCGTAGCGGATCGACCGCGGCGGCCGGCCGGGTTCCAGGACCACGATCTCGCCGGGTTCCACGTCGCGGATGAACTCGGCTCCGACGATGTCGAGGGCGGCGGTCTCCGATGAGAGGCACCAGCCCCCCTGCGCCTCGTCGTCCCAGAGCGTGCCGTCGTTCGGGCCGCCGACGGCTCGGGCGCTGGCCGGCAGCCGGCCCAGGACGAGCGGGCGGAACCCGTGCGGATCGCGCACGCCGATGACCCGTTTCTGGTCGAGGATGACCAGGGTGAACGCGCCTCGGACACGCGGGAGGACCTGCAGCAACGCCGCGACCGTGTCCTCGGCGGGCTCGTCGGCAAGCAGCGCGGTCAACAGCTCCGTGTCGGTGGAGGCGGGGAGCCGCGACCGGCCGCCGCGGAGCTGCTCCAACAGCTCGCGCGTGTTCACGAGATTGCCGTTGTGGCCGATGGCGATCGAGCGCCTGGGCCCCTGGCGGTACGTGGGCTGGGCGTTCTCCCAGATCGTGGAGCCCGTGGTCGAGTAGCGACAATGGGCGATGGCCAGGGTGCCGCGCAGGCTCGGCAGATGCCGCTCGTCGAGCACCGTGCTGATCATCCCGAGGTCCTTGTAGAGCATCAGCTGCTCGCCGTCGCTGACGGCGACGCCGGCCGACTCCTGCCCGCGATGCTGGAGCGCAAACAGGCCGAGGGTCGCGATCGCGGCCGCTTCCGTGGGCTCGGCGCCCGGGGTGACCGCGCCGAAGACGCCGCACATCTCCTCAGCCCTCCCAGCCGAGGGCGCGGGCCAGGCCGTGGTCCCAGGCGTGACGCAGGTCCGCGATCGGGACCTCGAGGGCGTCGGCGATCCGGCTCCCCCGCTCTTCGCTGGCACCCGTGGCTCCAGATCCGATCAGCTCGATCACGAGGCGGTCACCGCCCACGACGCCCAGCTCCTCGATCGGCAGGCCGTGCTGCAGGGCGAGCAGCATCAGGGCCGGGGCGAACCGGGGACGGGCCGTCAGGACGATGCGCGACGGGCTCTCGCCAAACAGCTCCACTGCGGGCGACGTGGCGACGGCGACCCGGACCTGCGCGCCCAGCCCACTCCACATGGCGCCCTCGGCGAGGGCGACGGCCAGGCCACCGCCCGATACGTCCTGGGCACTCGCCACGAGCTCCCGTGCGATCGCCTCGCGGATGAACGCCTGGAGCGCCGCCTCGCGCGCCAGGTCGAGCGCCGGCGGCCCGTCCTCCACGGCCGTGCCGGCCAGTGCCGCGTAGGCGGACCCGGACATGCCCGGCGTCGACTCGCCGACGAGCAGGATGGGGTCACCATCGGTCACGAATGCCGGCCCCACGAGCCGGCCGATGTCCTCGAGCAGGCCGACCACGCCGATCACGGGCGTGGGAGCGATCGGGCCGTCCGGCGACTCGTTGAAGAGCGAGACGTTGCCGCCCGTGACCGGCAGCCCGAGCGCCCGACACGCATCGCCGAGGCCGCGGACGCCTTCACTGAGCTGCCAGAACGCCTCCGGGCGGGTCGGGTCGCCGTAGTTGAGGCAGTTCGTGACGCCCAGCGGGCGGGCGCCGGTGATGGCGACATTGCGGGTGGCCTCGGCGACGCTGAGGGCGGCTCCCAGATACGGATCCAGGGCACCGACCGCCTGGTTGCCGTCGGTGGACGCGACCAGGGCCTTCTGCGTGTTCTTGACGCGCAGCACGGCGGCGCCACGCCCGGGGCCCGCCACCGTGTCCGCCCCGACCGTGGAGTCGTACTGCTCGAAGACGGCGCGACGCGAGGACAGGTTCGCCGTGCCGAGGAGGCCCAGCAGGACGGCGCCCGGGTCCATGCCCCGCTCCGGGAGGCGGTCGCTGGGGTCGATCGGGGCACCGGGAGCCGGTGCCGCCCGCCGGTGTTGTGGCGCGGTGGCCAGCCGATCGTGGACGATCGCGGCACTGGTCAGGGCCGCAGCCGGCATCCGCGCGATCTCGCGCGCCCCCGCTCGGGCCTGGCCGCCATCGTCCAGCCCACCCTCCACGACCGTGATGTCGCCATCGTCCGTGACCCGTCCGATGACCGCCACCGGCAGTCCCCAGCGCTCGCAGACATCGCGCACGGCCTCCCAGCGGTCGGGCAGCACCGCGGCGCACATCCGCTCCTGCGACTCCGAGATCATCACCTCGAAGGGCTCCATGCCCGGCTCGCGTCGCGGGATGGCGTCCAGGTCGACGACGATGCCCGTCCCGGCCCGGTCGGCCGTCTCCGAGGTCGCACAGGTGATGCCACCGGCCCCCAGGTCCTGGAGGCCCTCCACCAGGCCGCGCTCGATGAGTTCGAGGCTGGCCTCGATCAGCAGCTTCTCGGCGAACGGATCGCCGACCTGGACGGATGGGCGCTTGGACGGGTCGTCGTCCCCGAACGTCGCGCTGGCCAGGACCGATGCGCCACCGATCCCATCGCGCCCGGTCGTGGACCCGAACAGCACGACGAGATTGCCGGGCCCCGGTGCGGCCGCGAGCGTGAGCTGCCGCTCCTCGAGCAGGCCGATGGCCATGACGTTGACGAGCGGGTTGCCCGTGTAGGTCGGGTCGAAGACGAGCTCGCCACCGACCGTCGGCACGCCCACGCAATTGCCGTACCCGCCGACCCCCCGGACGACGCCGTCGACCAGGTGCCGCGTGCGGGCATCGGCAGGATCGCCGAACCGCAGCGCGTCGAGCACCGCGATCGGCCGGGCCCCCATCGTGAAGATGTCGCGCAGGATCCCGCCGACGCCGGTCGCGGCACCCTGGTAGGGCTCGACGGCCGAAGGATGGTTGTGCGACTCGATCTTGAAGGCGACCGCCTGGCCATCCCCGATCGAGATCACCCCGGCGTTCTCGCCCGGACCGGCGACGACGCCATCGCCCGTGGTCGGCAACGTCTTGAGCAGCGGTTTCGAGCTCTTGTACGAGCAGTGCTCGCTCCACATCACCGAGAACATCGCGAGCTCGAGGTCGTTCGGGTCGCGGCCGCCGAGCCGGTCGCGGATCGCGTCGAGCTCCTCGTCGGTGACGCCGAGGCGCCGATGGAGTGGCTCCACGGGGCGCTCCGCCACGGTCATCGAATACCCACCGTGACGCGACGCTCGCCGACGGCCATGGCCGCGCTGTCGACGAGGGAGCGGACGATCCCGGCGCCGTCCTCGGAGCCAAGGATGACCTCCGATGCACGCTCGGGGTGGGGCATCAGCCCGGCCACGTTGCCCGCGGCATTGATCACGCCGGCGATGGCCCGCAGCGAGCCGTTCGGGTTGGCGGCGCGATCGTCCTCTGTCGCGGGGCTCCCGGCCTCGTCGACGTAGCGGAACAAGACGCCGCCGTCGGCTTCGAGTGCGTCCAGCGTGGCCGCATCGGCGAAGTAGCAGCCCTCGCCGTGTGCGATCGGCATGCGCAGCGGGCCGGCGGAGTCGAGCGCGTGGGTGAAGGGCGTATCGAGTCGCTCGGCGGCGATCGAGACCTCGCGCCCCAGGAACCGCACGTCCCGGTTGCGCAGCAGGGCCCCGGGCACCAACCCGGCCTCCGCCAGGACCTGGAAGCCGTTGCAGATGCCGAGCACGAGGCCGCCGCCGGCGGCGAACTCGGCGACGGAGCGCATGACCGGGCTGAATCGCGCGATGACGCCCGCCCGCAGGTAGTCCCCGTACGCGAAACCGCCCGGGCAGGATCACCGCGGCGACGCCCCCGAGCGAGGCCTCCTCGTGCCACAGCTCGACGGGTTCGGCGCCGGCCTGAGCCAGGGCGTGCACCGTGTCGCGATCGCAGTTGCTACCAGGAAAGACGACGACGCCGACGCGGACCGTCATGCGCGCTGCTCCCCGGCGGGGGCTGGGGGCGACGGGGCCGTCGACGCGGTCGTCGATGACGCCCCCGCGATCGACTCGATGGCGTAGGCCTCGATCAAGGGGTTGGCGAGCAGCTCGCCGGCGAGCCGCTCGACGACGGCGCGGGCCGCGGGCTCGTCCGCCGCATCGACCGTCAATTCGACTCGCCGCCCGACGCGCACGGCACTGATCCCGCTGATCCCGAGGTGGTCGAGGCTGCCCTCGACAGCCCGTCCCTGCGGGTCGAGGATGCCCGGCTTGGGCGTGACATTGACGGCGTATCGATGGGTGCTCATCGGGCGATGACGTCCTCCGCGAGGTATCGGTCGAAGCTGGCGCCCGTGATCCGCTCGAACGCCTCGATGTAACGGGCCCGCGTGCCCGCGGCGACGTCATCGGGGAGTGCCGGGCCGGGTGCGGTCTTGTCCCATGGCTGCGCTTCGAGCCAGTCGCGCACGAACTGCTTGTCGAAGCTGGCCTGCGGGCGACCGGGCTCGTAGGTGGCGGCATCCCAGAACCGGGACGAATCGGGGGTCAGGGCCTCATCGACCAGCATCAGCTGGTCCTCGATCGGCTGGCCCTTCCGATCGCCTGGGCGTCGTCCCGTCGGCGGCCGCGTGCGCCGCTCGATCTGTTCCGCGGCCGGCCCGACACGATCGGCATCGAGGTCCGCGGTCAACCCGTATCCGAACTCGAACTTCGTGTCCGCAAGCAGGATCCCGGCGCGCGCTGCGATGGCAGCGGCATACCGGTACAGGGCGATCGCACGGTCACGGACCACCTCCGCGACACCACCGGCGATGTCGGGGTCGAACAGGTCATCCCGGCCGATGTGTTCGACCATGGCATCGAAGTCGATGTTCTCGTCGTGCTCGCCCTGCTCGGCCTTGGTCGCCGGCGTGAAGATCGGCTCGGGGAGCTTGTCGCTTTCGCGCAGGCCGGTCGGGAGCGCGATGCCGCAGACGGTCCCTCGGTCGCGATACTCCTTCCAGCCCGAGCCCGCGAGGTACCCGCGCACCACCGCCTCCACCGGCACGACCGCGGCACGCTCGCAGATCATCACGCGGCCGCTCAGGTCCTCGAGCGACCCGATCCCCGGGGGCCCTGCCGGCGCGTCGTCCGGTCGATCGACCACCGCGCCATCGAACGCATCGCGGATGACCGCGGGATCCGTATCGAGCAGGTGATTGGGCACGATCCCGGCCGTCTCGACGAACCAGAACCGCGACATGCCGGTGAGCACGCGGCCCTTGTCGGCGATCTCTGTCGGCAGGACGACATCGAACGCACTGATCCGGTCCGACGCGACCAGCACCATCCGCCCATCAGGCAGCTCGTACAGGTCGCGGACCTTGCCCGAGCGGAGGAAGTGGTCAGCGGTCAGCATCGGGGACCTCCGCAGCAGCCGGCGCGTCGGAGCTGATCCGTGCCGGCGGAACGGATGGCGGGAGCGGCGCGGACGCCGCGATGGTGTCGAGCCGCGCGATGACCGTGTGCACGTTGCGCAGAAACGTGCCCTCGTCGAAGCACGCATCGAGGTCCGCCAGAGACAGTCGCTGGGCGACGACCGGGTCGAGCGCCAGCAGGTCGCGGAGGGGCGCCCGCTCGTCGGCGGCGCGCAGGGCCGCGCGCTGGACGATCGCGTAGGCCGCCTCGCGACCGATCCCGGCCTTCTCGACGAGCGCCACGAGGACCCGGCTGCTCGCGTGCAGGCCGAGACCGCGCGAGATGTTCTCGCGCATCCGCTCTGAGCGAACGACGAGGCCCTCCAGCAAGCCGGTCGTGCGCACGAGCATGTAGTCGAGCAGGATCGTCGCGTCCGGCAGGATCACGCGTTCCGCGCTCGAATGGCTGATGTCACGCTCGTGCCAGAGTGGCTGGTTCTCGAGCGCCGTGTGGGCGTAGCCGCGCAGTAGCCGGGCCAGCCCGGAGATACGCTCCGAGACGATCGGATTGCGCTTGTGGGGCATCGCCGACGAGCCCTTCTGGCCGGTCTTGAAGGGCTCCTGGACCTCGCCGATCTCGGTGTGCTGGAGGTTGCGGATCTCGGTCGCGATGCGCTCCAGGGTCCCGCCCAGGATGGCGATCGCGGCCAACAGGGCCGCATGCCGGTCGCGCTGGACGATCTGCGTGCTGACGGGGTCGGCGTGGAGGCCGAGCTCGGCGAGGACCTCGGTCTCGATGTCGGGATCGAGGTGGCTGTACGTCCCGACCGGCCCGGAGATCTTGCCCGTGCCGATCTCGTCCACGGCGGTGGCCAGCCGCATGCGGCCGCGGTCGACCTCGAATGCCCACCCTGCCAGCTTCAGCCCGAACGTCGTCGGCTCCGCGTGGACGGAGTGGGTGCGGCCCATCATCGTCGTGTCGGCCTCGGCGCGGGCCCGCATGACGAGCACGGCCAGGAGCCGGTCGCAGTCGCCGAGGAGCCGCTCGCCGGCCGCGCGGAGCTGCAGCGCGAGACCGGTGTCGACGACGTCGCTGCTCGTCAGGCCGAGGTGGAGATAGCGACCTTCCGGACCCACCTTCTCGGCGACCTGCGACACGAATGCGATGATGTCGTGGTCCGTGGTGCGCTCGATCTCGGCGATCCGGTCGACGTCGATGCTGGCGCGAGCCTCGATGGCCTCGAGGGCCGCGGCCGGGACCAGGCCACGCGCGGTCTGCGCCCTGGTGACCGCGAGCTCGACCCGGAGCATCTGCTCGAAGCGGGCGCTTTCTGACCAGATGGCCCCCATCTCGGCGAGCGTGTAGCGGCGGATCATCGAGCCGCCTCGAGCGGCACGGCGTCCGCACCGATGTCGTGCCGGCGCTGGACCCCGTGGAACGCGACCAGGTCGGCGGCCGCCTCGGCCACGGCGCGGGCGGCCACGACGTCCGGGCCTCGTCCGACGACGGTGAGGATCCGGCCACCCGCCGTCCGATAGGCGCCGGAATCGTCGCGGGCCGTGCCACTGTGGAAGACGAGCGCGCCGGCGCCCCGAGCACGTTCCAGACCCTCGATCGGATCGTCCGGCCGTGGCGTGTCCGGGTAGCCGGCCGCCGCGAGCACGATCCCGACCGTCGCCATGGGCAGGACCGGCAGCCGGGCACCCTCGAGACCCAGGGGCCGGGCTGCATCCAGCAGGTGACCGCCAGCCGCCGCCAGCAGCAACGGACCCAGCGGGACCGCGATCCGCGGCAGGATCGCCTGCGTCTCCGGGTCGCCGAACCGGGCGTTGCACTCGAGCAGGACCGGGCCGTCCGCCGTCAGCATGAGGCCAGCGTAGAGCGCGCCACGGAACGAGGTGCCGCGTCGGGCCAGCTCGGCCAGGATCGGGCGGTGGAACCGGTCGATCAGGTCATCCGCCGCCTCGTCGGGGAGATCGGCCAACGGCGAGTACGCGCCCATCCCGCCGGTGTTGGGGCCGATGTCGCCATCGCGGAGCCGCTTGTGATCGCGGGCGATCGGCAGGGCCAGCGCTTCGCGTCCGTCGCACAGGGCGATGAGGCTGGCCTCACGGCCGTCGAGCCGTTCCTCGACGACGACCTGGCCGGCCGCGTCGGCGACGGCGATCGCCCCCATCGCCTCTTCGGGCGTCTCGCAGACGGTGACGCCCTTGCCCGCGGCGAGCCCATCCGCCTTGACGACGATCCCCCGACCCTGCGCGGCGAGACCACGGGCGAAGGCGCCGGCCTCCGCCGCCGACTCGAAGGCACCTGAGCGCGCCATCGGGACCCCGGCGGCCGAGGCGACCTCGTGGCAGAACGCCTTGCTCGACTCGATCCGCGCCGCGGCGGCGCTCGGCCCGAAGACCGCGATGCCGGCGTCCCGGAGCGCGTCGGCGACGCCGGCCGCCAGCGGCGCCTCGGGCCCGATCACGACGAGCTCGGCGGCGACGGCGCGTGCGGCCGCCACGACGGAGCCGCCATCGAGTGGATCGACGTCCGGCAGTCGGCGAACCCGCGGCTCCGCAGCCATCGCGTCGTTGCCGGGCGCGACGAACACGGTGTTGACGCCGGGCTCGACGCTCAGCTTCCACGCCAGCGCGTGCTCCCGCCCGCCGCTCCCGACGATCAGGATGCGCGTCGGCATCACCAGGCGTCCGCTCATGCCGGGATGCCCGGACGCCGGCGCATGGGCCGGAAGGCCCGCTCGATGGTCTGCGTGCGCTCCGGACCGACCGATACGAGCACGATCGGCACGCCGGCGTGCTCCTCGATGGCCGAGACGTAGCGCCGCGCGTTCTCGGGCAGGTCGCCGAGCGAGCGGACGGCGTGGATCGGCTCGGTCCAGCCCGGGAACTGCTCGTAGATGGGGATGGCGCGCGAGAGGGCGGCGCCGCTCGACGGCCACGTCTCGACGCGTCGGCCATCGAGCTCATAGGCGACGCAGATGCACAGCGGGTCGACGCCGGACAGGATGTCGAGCTTGTTGAGCATGATCGAGCTCACGCTGTTGACGGCGACCGCGTACCGCAGCGGCACGGCATCGAACCAGCCGATACGCCGGGCGCGTCCAGTCACGGTACCTACCTCGCGGCCACGTTCGGCGATCCCGGCCGCGACGCCGTCGAGCAGCTCGGTCGGGTACGGCCCGGAGCCCACGCGCGTCGAGTACGCCTTCATCACCCCGATGACCTCATCGACTTGCAACGGGCCGATGCCACCACCGGTGCAAGCGCCACCCGCCACCGGGTTGGACGAGGTCACGAACGGATAGCTCCCGTGGTCCAGATCCAGGAGCGTGCCCTGGGCGCCCTCGAGGAGCACGTGCTCACCGCGCGCCAGGGCGGCCTGGACCAGCCACGTCGTGTCATCCAGGTGCTCCTCGAGCCGCTCCCCCCAACCCGTGGCAAGGTCGACCAGCGCTTCGACATCGAAGGGGTCGACGCCCATCGACCCGAGCACCAGGTTCTTGTCCGGCAGCGCACGCGCGATCCGCTCGCGCAGGACCGTTCGATCGAGGAGGTCCTCCATCCGCAGGCCCAGCCGCCACGCCCGATCGCCGTACGCGGGGCCGATGCCACGTCCCGTCGTCCCGACCTTCGCGCCCCCGAGCCGCGACTCGTTCCCCTGGTCCAGCGCCACGTGGTACGGCATGATGACGTGGGCGCTGCGACTGACCCGGACGCGGTCCGTGGAGATGCCCCGGGCGGTCAGCATGTCGAACTCGGCGATGAGGGTCACGGGGTTGACCACCACCCCGTTGCCGATGACCGAGGTGATGTGCGGGTAGAGCACACCCGACGGCGTCAGCTGGAGCTTGAAGACCTCGTCGCCGCGGACGACGGTGTGGCCCGCGTTGTCGCCGCCCTGGTAGCGCACGACCATGGCCGTCTGCTCGGCGAGAAAATCCGTCGTCTTGCCCTTGCCCTCGTCGCCCCACTGGAGCCCGACGATCACGGTAGCCGGCATCAGCTCTGTACCGAGAATCCGCGCGCCAGGCCGGCCAGATCAAGGCGCTGGCTGAGCAAGGGAGCGAGCGCGACCCCCCGGAGGTCCGAGGCGACGCTCCGCGAGCCATCGGCCC
Organism: uncultured Chloroflexia bacterium; assembly: GCA_963828165.1. Taxonomy (GTDB): domain Bacteria; phylum Chloroflexota; class Limnocylindria; order Limnocylindrales; family CSP1-4; genus SPCO01. Next base: position 2,622,913 of record CAWHDR010000001.1, on the reverse strand, counting down.
GAGGGTTCCTGCGTGAGCGACCGGCGGAGGCCGGCGACGATGAGCTGGTCGAGCATGGCGCGCGGCCAACAAAAAAGCCCCCGGGCACGTGCCCTGGGACCCGGATAGACCTCTCCCGTCTTGCCCCGACGACTGAGCGACGGTGCATCGGTCCGTGGTCGCTTGGACGCCTCACGGGACGGCCGAAGCGCCCTTCTCGCGCGATCGCTTGACCTCCTGGTTCGCGGGGAGCCCCGCTGCGGTCGAGGACGGCCGGAGTATAGCAGTCGGCTTCCCCTGCAGACCGGCCGCCGAACGGGTCGGGCCGACGTCGACCTTTCCACATTGGTGGTACCTATGGCGGGGGGCGGTGGTACCTCCGGCGAGACCGTCGAAGGGGTGTCCACCGGTAGCCTTGGGGACGTGATGCGCCTGATCGGGGTCCTGGCGCTCGCGGCTCCGGTCGCGATCGGGGCCCTGACGTTGTTCGTGCCCGATGCCCTGATCTCCTGGATCGATGAGGGCGTCCGGTCGGCGCTTGCCGCGATCGCGGCCGGCGCCATCGGCGTCTCGCTGACCGCCCTCGTGGTGGGGGCGCACTTCCGGTACCGATTCTCGCGCCTGGTCAAGGCTGCGGAGGACATCGCCGGGGGCGACTACACCATCCAGGTTCCCCAGCATGCCATCGGTCTCGAGGGCCGTCTCGCCGACGCCGTGAACGACATCTCGGGCGCCCTGGCGGACACGCACGATCGGGCGACCTACGACCGGCTTACCGGGGTTTCGAATCGGCAGGCGCTCCTGGCCGAGCTGTTCTCCGAGGTCGTGCGCGCGACACGCTACGAGCGCCCGCTGTCGGTCGCCTTCGTCGATATCGATCACTTCAAGGCCGTCAACGACACGTATGGCCACAGCGTCGGTGACGTGGTGCTGCGCGGCGTGGCCCAGACGCTGTCCGAGAACCTCCGCGGGACCGACATGATCGGTCGATACGGCGGCGAGGAATTCATGCTGATCCTGACCGAGACCGACGTCGAGGAAGGGGCCGTCCTCGCGGAGAAATTGCGGACGCTCGTCCAGCGCCAGCGCTACCAGGTCGAGGGTGGCCAGGTCATCTCGGTCACCATCTCGATCGGCATCGCCGGTGGCGTCGGGAACAAGGTCCGCATGGAAACCCTCATCCGCGACGCCGACGCGGCGATGTACTCGGCCAAGTCGCTCGGCCGGAACCAGACCTACATCTTCGCCGAGCCCGATGACGACAACCGGGTTCCCCGCGCTCCCATCTCGGCGGCCGGCCGGGCCCGGGCGCTCGAAGTCGGCCAACTGGCTCGCGACGCCGCGACAAACGCCCTCACGTCCGTGCTGCTGCCGCTCCCCCACTATCGCGGCCAGCCCTCGCCGGTCATCGCGACGATCGTCGTGTCGATGGCGAGGCAACTCCAGCTGCCGGACGCCGACATCGATCGGTTGCGGATCGCCGCCCTCCTGCACGACGTCGGCAAGGTCGCCGTGCCGAAGGAGATCCTCGAGAAGTCGACGGCGCTGACCTCTGCCGAGTGGCGAACCGTGGTCCAGCACCCGCGCGTCGGCCAGGTGATCCTGGAGCATGCCTCCGCGCTGAAAGACGCGGTGCCGATCATCCTCCACCACCACGAGCGCTATGCCGGACATGGATACCCGTTCGGCTTGCGCGCCAACGAGATCCCCCTGGGTGCCCGGATCGTGGCCATCGCGGATGCCTACGACGCCATGACCACCGACCGGCCATACAAGCGTGCGATGTCGCACGTGGCCGCGATCGCCGAGCTGCGGCGCCACGCGGGAACGCAATTCGACCCCGAGCTCGTCGAGTCCTTCTGCGACCTGTACAGCAACGAGGCGCCGGCGCCCGATCCGGCCGTCCAGGCGATGATCGCGGCCAGCGACGCCCACGCCGGCCAGGCGAGCACGGTCCCGGACCCCCTGCCCGTGCGTCAGGCCCGCCGGCGCCGGCGATCGGACGAGGTCGGGGGCAAGGCTCCGTCCGGCGCGCTCGAGGCGGTCTCGGACACGACCGAGTCGCAGACGATGGCGCCCGATGGCGCGCTCGGCATCACCGAGGGCCTGTCGGAGCCCGGATCGCCGCGGCGCCGGTCCGCAACGAACAAGCAGCGGTCGGTCACGTCCCTGCCCGCGCCCGTCGACCCACGCCCGGACCGTTCCGAGACGGCCACCCGCTGAAAGCGACACCGCGGGTGATAGGTCGCGCGCGCGAGCGCTGTCATCGGTGGTGAGGCCCAGTGAAGTCGGTGGTATGCGCCGACTAAGCGGTCGCTGCTAGGGTCCGTGGTGCCCGCCGGTGATTGCCGGCCCCGCCGAAACGAACGCCCCGCCGAACGCCGTACCGCCGAACGCGACCCTCCGCCGGGCCCGTCCGCCGGGGCCGGCGACCCCATCCCGCCGCATCAGGACCCGCCGTCCGTACGCAGGTCGGTACCGGACCATTCCGGCCGACCGGGAAGGAGATCGGACCGTGAACAAGGTCTTTCTGACGGGGCGCCTGACGCGCGACCCGGAGATGCGCAGCCTCGCATCGGGCAAGAACGTCACGACGTTCACCGTGGCAAGCAACGAGTTCATCGGGGGCGGCCGCGAGAAGGCCGAGTACCACCCCGTCGTGACGTGGGACCGGCTGGCGGAGATCGCCGGCACCTACCTCGGCAAGGGCCAGCAGGTCGCCATCGAGGGGCGCCTGCAGACGCGATCCTGGGACGACGACCGCGGCCAGCGGCACTGGAAGACGGAGGTGGTGGCCAGCCACGTCGAGATGCTGTCGGGGCGCCGGAAGAAGGACTACGAGGCACAGCAGTCCGCCGATGCCCTCGTCGCCCAGGCCGAGAAGTTCGGTGATGTGCCGCCGAGCGAGCCGATCCCCGAGGGCGCCGAGCCGATCGCGCCGGACGATCCGGACGACGACGAGGAGGAGGGCGCCGAGGCCGCGGCCTGACGGCCGCTTCGAAGGTCCCGCGGCGGCGGCGCGTGTTCCCCTCCCGCGTCGTCGCCGCCCTCGTTGCCGGATGATGCTAGCGAGTCGAGAGGCAGCCGTAAGACCCCGAGAACGTCGTGCGGAACCCGCGACAGCCACGCGGAGGCACCCTCGCGGACATGGCCATCCTCGCCGCCTTGTTCGCGTTCGGATCACGCTTCGTCGGGAAGATCCTCATGACCGCGCTCGGCTGGGCGAGCACGCTCCTCTTCGGCCGCGTGCCGGCGAAACGGCAGCACCTCCTGCTGGGGATCACCTTCGGATCGGTCATCTGGATCGTGCTGCTCGCGGGCGTGCTGTTCCCGGATGTCGGGGCGTTCCTGCTGCTCTTCATCCCGGATCAGGACATCGTCCCCGAGGGGGTGATCCGCCTGATCATGCTCATCGGAGCGCTCATCGTGCCAGGCATCATCGGCGCGCTGACGCTGACCCTCTCGAACCCCGACGGAGCGTCGGCAAAGCATGTCGCCGAAGCCGTGGCCCGCGGGTATCCACTGACGATCCTCCTGTCCGTCCTGTTGATCTTCCTCGCGGGGCTCGCGATCTTCCGCAAGGCGCAGAGCCTGGCCCGCGGCTGGACCGATGCGCACGTCCCGCTGGTGATCGAGCCCGGCATGTACGACGAAGTCGCCGCCGATCTCGACCGGGCGCTCGAAACCGCTGGTCTCGAGGTCACCCCCACGACAGCGCCCGCGGCGATGTCGAAGCCGGCGCGTTGGCTGGCGGCCGTGGCCGGCACCGGTGCTCAGTCGCTGGTCCCCGAGAAGCTCATCCAGCTCGACGGCGAGCACCTGGACATCCTTATCTACCCGATGGACCTGCTGGTCTCCGGCAAGCCGGCCCTCGTGGCGCGCGCTCGCGCCGCGATGGCCAGCCGCCTGACCACCTCGGCCGCCCATCTCACGATCAGCGCGGAGGCACAGGCCATCGAAGATCGGCTGGCCACCGTGGCACGACCGTTGGCCGCGACCCCGGATCGTCCCCGTCGGTTCGACGACGCTGCGGCGGCCGAGTTCGCCACCATCGACGAGCAGCTCTCCACGCTCGAGATCCCCTACGAAGAGTGGGAGGTGCTCTATCGGCAGCGTCTGCAGGTCGAGCGGGACCTTCGCGCCGGGGCGATGGCGGGTGACGCGCTGGTCGGAGCGGAGACGCCGGGGGTTGCCCACGACGGCGTGCTCGGCGTGCTGGAGGATCTCGGTCGCGTGGTGCGATCGGGTGCGGGGGCCGTGCTGGAGGCGGCCGCCGACCCCCGCACCGGGGAGGCGATCGATCAGATGGCGGGGTCGAAGTGGCGCTGGGCGGCACGAGCCGCGTCCGTGGCGGCCACGGCGGCTCAGGAGGTCATCAAGGCCCGCGAGGGAGAGGACCGGTCGCCGGCCGGCGACGGGGCGGCCGCACCGCCGCGGACCGCACAGGTGCTCGACACGACGGACCCAGCGCGGACCGCCGCTCAGGAGCCGTCGGCGACCTCGTAGAGCCGTCTGCGCGGCAGGCCGGTGTCCGCGGCAACCCGTTTCGCGGCCTCACCCCGGGGCGTGCCCGCGTCCACGAGCGCCTGCACCTGGGCGAGCGCGGCCGCGACATCGTCCCGCCCGGCTGCCTCGGCGGCCGGTGTCGTGCGTGGTCCGTCCTGGTTCCCGCCCCTCCCGACCACGAGGACGAACTCGCCCCGAGCGGGGATCGTGCCCTCGCCCACGGCCACAGCCAGCTCGCCGAGCGTGCCCCGCACGATCTGCTCGTGCAGCTTGGTGAGCTCTCGGCAGACCGCCCCGGCCCGCCCTGCGCCACAGGCCGCGGCCAGTTCCCGGAGCGTGGCCGCGACCCGCCCTGGCGCCTCGAACAGCACGGATCCCCGATCATCGGTCGCGATCGCCGCCAGCCGGTCCTTGCGATCCCGCCCGGAGCGGGGCAGGAAGCCCTCGAACGACCAGCGCGGCCCAGTCACCCCGGACGCGGCCACCGCCGCGAGCACGGCCGATGCCCCGGGGATCGGCACGACCCGGCCACCCTCCCCCGCCCATGCTGCGACGAGGTCGGCGCCCGGATCGCTGACCGCGGGAGTTCCGGCGTCGGTGATGAGGGCGAGGTCGGCGCCTCCGCGCAGGTGCTCCAGCAGCGACGCCAACCGTCCCGGGCCACTGCGGGCGTGGTAGCTGGTCAGCCGCCCCGAGATCCCATGGCGGTCCAGCAGGCGCTTGCTGAGGCGAGTGTCCTCGGCGGCGATGAGCGGTGCAGCCGCCAGGACCTCGAGCGCTCGCAGCGTCACGTCCGACAGGTTCCCGATGGGCGTGGCCACGACGTACAGGACGGCACCGTCCGCCGGCACGCCTCTGCCCCACGAGGCGCCGCCCTCGCCCACGTCGCCCGACGGGGCGCCGTCGCCCGCGTCGCCCCCGATCACTCGCGTGCCGACCCCGGCCGCCGGCGCGGGTACAGGTAGTCGACGCCCGCCGTCCGCGGCCCGAGCTTGGCGATCGGTGGCACCTGACGCTTGAACTCGGCGCCGGCGACCATGCGGTCGACGCGCTCGACGAGGTCCCGCTCGAACCCGAGCGCCACGATCTCGTCGATGGAGCGGCGCTTGTCGATGCGCCAGAACAGCAACCGGTCGAGCTCCGGGTAGCTGAACCCGGACTCGATCTCGTCGGTCTGGCCGGGCCACAGGTCCGCCGACGGCGCCTTGGCGATGATCGAGTCGGGCACGTCCATCGCCGCAGCCATCTGGCGGACCTGGCTCTTGTAGAGGTCCCCGACCGGGTTGAAGGCACAGGCCGCATCGCCGAAGATCGTCGTGTAGCCGATGAGCGACTCCGTCTTGTTGCCGGTCCCCACGACGAGGCCGCCCCACGTCGCCGACCGGTCGTACAGCACGCTCATCCGCATCCGCGCCATGAAGTTCCCCCGCCGAAGGTCTGACGCATCGGTTTCCGGACCATAGAAGCCGTCGACCATCGGGGTGATGTCGACGACCTCCGAGGCGGTGCCCAGGCGGCGAACGACCTCCTCGGCGTCGGACCGCGAGGCCGGGGATGAGGTCCGGTACGGCATCAGCACGCACAGGAGCTGGTCGGCGCCGATCGCCTCGGCGGTGAGGTAGGCCACCAGGGCCGAGTCGATACCGCCCGACAGGCCAAGGACGGCGCGCTCGAAGCCGGCCTGTCGAAGCTGGCCGCGGATGAACTCCCCGATGACCCGCCGCGCGATGTCCGTGTCGATCGCGAGCTCGGGTGGCAGGTCGAAGGCGACCGGGCTCGTCATCCCTCCGCCTCCCGGCGAAAACCGATCGGATGGGGCGATCGGTCCCCGGGCGCCAGGTCCAGACCGGGCTCGGCACCCGGCTCGCTCGTGGAGTCATGCGCCATGCCCGCCCGCTCGGCGATGATCCGCGCGAGCTCGCGCAGCTGCAGTTCCGGTCGCTCGTCGCGCAGGAGCGGCAGCCCGATGCGCTCACGGCGGATGTCGGCCGGGGCGATGTCCACGCTGAACAGGCCCTCGTCGTACATCGGCGCGCTCAGGAGGGCCGCGCCGGTCGGGGCGATGACCTCGGAGCCACCCCAGAACGAGATCGATTCGTCCACGCCAACCCGGTTGCAGAACACGACGAACGAGGTCGTCAGCTGGGCGTACGTGCGCATCAAGGTCCGCCACGAGGTCGCCGTGCCCAGGCCCACCTCGTTCGTGGCCGCCAGGTCGCGCCCGGGCGACGACGAGACGTTGATGAGGATCTGCGCCCCGTCGAGCGCGAGGATCTGCGGGACAGTCAAATGCCAGAAGTCCTCGCAGATCCCGATCCCCAGGCCGAGCCCCAGGCGGGACGGTACCGCTCGGAGCATGTCGCCCGCCCCGAAGAAGCGGCGTTCGTCGAACAGGCCGTAGGTCGGCAGGAACAGCTTGCGATGGACGTGTCGGACCTCCCCGTCCTCGAGCAGCGCCGCCGCGATGAACAGCCGATGGTCGGCTGACTCCTCGACGAAGGAGACGATCGCGGACAGGCCCTCGGTCGCGGCCGCAAGATCGGCCAGCCGTGGGTCGTCGAGCCGGAGCGAGACCTCCGCCGCGAGATCCTGGAGCTGGTAGCCGGTCAGACCGAGCTCCGGAAAGACCACGAGGTCTGCCTTGTCCGCGCGAGCCTGATCGAGGAGCTCGTGATGACGGACCAGGTTGCGGTCGAGCTCGCCAAGGCTCGGCGCGAGCTGCGCGAGGGCCACCCGGATCGTGTCCATGAGCGCGAGCATACGCGAACGTGGGGGCCGACCCGGCCGTTCGCGCCCTTCAAGCGAGCTCGACCACGGGCGCCACGGCACCGCCGAGCATGCCCGGAGCTCGTCCTTCACGCTGGCATGGCGGCCCCGCCGGTGCTACTGTTCCCGCGACTCGCGGCCGGATCACGTTCGGCGGCGACTGGAACGTCCCATGCGGCCAGCCAGGGAGGCGACGGGCTGCAGGGGGGCATCACGAGGAGGAGTTCAGCGCATGACTCGCTTATCGAGCCTGCCGCTCAGGCTCACCGCGCTGCTCGGCAGCGCAGTGATCATCGCAGCGGCGTGTGGTCCGGCGGCGCCGGCGAGCGTCGCACCCACGTCCAGCACCGGCGTCGCGAGCCAACCACCCGTCAGCACGGCGCCGTTCGAAGCGGTGTCCTACCCCGAGGACGGCAGCTCCGCCTGCGGGACCGAGGGCTACAACGGCCAGATCGGCTCGATCAAGGCGACCGCCGCCAATTCGGTCGAGTTCACCCTGTGCGCACCGGACGCAGCCTTCCTGTCCAAGGTCGCATTCACGTCCTTGGCCATCAACGACTCCGACTTCCTGACGGAGACCGCTGGCGGTGGCGAGGCCCTGTTCCGGAACCCGAACGGCACGGGCCCGTACAAGCTGAAGGCGTGGACGTCCGGCTCGGACATCGCGCTCGAGACCAACGCCGACTACTGGGGCGATGCGCCCCTGACGCCTGACGCGGTCATCCGCTGGAGCACCGAGCCCGCACAGCGGCTCGTCGAGCTCACGTCGGGCACCGTCGACGGGATCGACAACCCGGGCCCCGACGACTTCGAGACGATCGGCGCGAATGCGGAGCTCAAGCTGTTCCCGCGCACCGCGCTGAACATCATGTACGTCGGCATGAACAACACGAAGAAGTATTGGGACAACGAGAAGGTGCGCCAGGCGATCGCCATGGGCATCGACCGACAGCGGATCGTCGACACCTTCTACCCGCCCGGATCGTCGGTCGCCACGCACTTCACGCCGTGCGACATCCCCGGCGGCTGCACCGGTGACGAGTGGTACGAGTTCGATGCCGCCGCGGCCAAGGACCTCCTTGCCGAGGCCGGCTACCCCGACGGCTTCACGACGAAGCTTCACCTGCGGGCCCTGCCGCGTGGCTACATCGCCGCTCCGGTCGATGTCGCGACCGACATCCAGGACCAGCTCAAGACCAACCTCAACATCACCGCCGAGATCGACGTCCAGGACGACACGACCTACCTCACCACGGCGAGCCGCGGCGAGCTGGACGGCCTGTTCATCCTCGGCTGGGGCGCGGACTATCCCGACGTCACCAACTTCCTCGATGTGTTCTTCGGCGTCGGCGCCGACGAAAGCCTCGGCACGAAGTTCGACGACATCACCGCACCCCTCCAGGAGGGCGGACAGACGGCCGACCAGGCCGCCCGTGACGCCGCCTACACGATCGCCAACAACAAGATCAAGGAGCACGTGCCGCTCGTCCCGATCGCGCACGGCGGCTCGGCCACGGTCTTCCGTGCCGATGTCGAGGGTGCGCATTCGTCGCCGCTGGGCAACGAGGCGCTGTTCGCGATGAAGGCCGGCGACCGCAACCAGATCGTCTGGCTGCAGGGCGGCGAGCCCGGTGGCCTGTACTGCGCCGATGAGACGGACGGCGAGGCTCTCCGGGTCTGCGAGCAGATCATGGAGCCGCTCTACTCGTACGAGATCGGCGGGACGGCCCCTGAGCCGCTCCTGGCGACCGCATGCGAGGCGAATGCCGACTCGACCGTGTGGACCTGCACCCTCCGCGACGGTGTCGTGTTCCACAACGGCGCGACCTTCGACGCCGAAGACGTCGTGACCTCGTTCGCCGTCCAGTGGGACGCCGAGCACCCGCTCCATGTCGGACGGGAGGGCCTGTTCGAGTACTGGGGCTACCTGTTCGGTGGCAACCTGAACCCGCCGCCACCCGCATCCTGACCTCCATCTGAGGATCGTTTGACGAAGGGGCGCCACGCCGTGGCGTCCCTTCGTCGTTACCCGCATGAGGGGCGAGCTCGGCTGACCCGATGACCAGATTCATCATCCGGCGTGTGCTCCTGAGCATCCCGGTCCTGATCGGGATCGTCTTCCTCGTGTTCGCCCTCGCCCGCATCATCCCTGGCGACCCGTGCTCTGCGGCGCTGGGCGAGCGGGCCAACCCGGTGACCTGCGAGCAGTACGCGATCGAGCACGGTCTCGACAAGGCCATCGTCCCGGGCGTCTTCCGCGTCGATGGCCAGATCGAGGTGCGGCTCGCCGAGGCCCCCGCGACGCTCATCGACAATCAGTTCGTCATCTATCTCCAGAGCATCGCCGCGGGCGAGTTCGGCGTATCGTCCAAGTTCGGCCTGCCGGTGACGGACCTCCTGATCCAGCGCCTCCCGACGACCGTGGAGCTGACGTTGTACGCGTTGACCTTCGCGATCATCGTGGGCATCACGCTCGGCATCGTCTCCGCGTACCGGCGCAACTCGGCCGCGGACGTGGGCACCATGCTCATCGCCAATCTGGGCGTCTCGACGCCCGTCTTCGTGCTCGGCCTGCTGCTCGCCTACTTCTTTGCCGTCACGTTGAACGGCACGCCGTTCGAGCTGCCGCCGTCCGCACGCCTCCCGGCCGGCACGTCGGCCCCGGCCCTGGCCGAGGTGTGGGGGCTGGAGGACCTCGAGGGTCCACTCCGCGCCGTGATCGACTTCCTGTCGAACATCTACACGTTCAATGCGATCGTCCGCCTCGATGGCGAGCTCCTGATCGCCACGATCCGCCACATGATCCTGCCCGCCCTGGCTCTCGGCACGATCCCGCTGGCGATCATCGCCCGGATGACCCGTTCGAGCCTGCTCGATGAGCTCGGGCTCGATTACGTCCGGACTGCCCGGGCCAAGGGCCTGAGCGATCGGCCCGTGGTCCTCAAGCACGCCTTCCGCAACGCGATCCTGCCGGTCGTGACGATCATCGGGCTGCAGTTCGGCGGTCTGTTCGGCGGGGCGGTCCTGACCGAGACGATCTTCAACCTTGCCGGCGTGGGTCGCGCCGTGACGGAAGCCATCGGCGCCCGTGATTACGCGGTCATCCAGGGCTTCACGCTCGTCATCGCGCTCGGTTTCGTCATCGTGAACCTGCTCGTCGACGTGTCGTACGCCTATCTCGACCCGCGGATCCGGTTGAGCTGACGATGGCCGTCACGACGCCGCCGGCCATGGAGCTCCTCGACGAGCGGGAACGACGCTCGGGAACCTCCTCGATCTGGCGGGACACGCTCGGCAATCTGCTGCGCCAGCGGAACGCCATCGTCGGTGGCACGGTCCTGATCTTCTTCATCTTGACGGCGGTCTTCGCCGACGTGATCGCCACGCACCCCCCGAACCAGGTCCTCATCGGGGTCGAGGGTGCCAAGAAGCTCGCGCCGCCGTGTATCCATGCGCTCGGCTGCCCCGCGACCCAGCCGGAGTACTACTTCGGTATCGATGGCAACGTTCGCGATGTCTTCAGCCGGGTCGTGCACGGCACCCGTATCTCGCTCCGGATCGGGTTCGTGACGGTCGGGTTCGCCATCATCATCGGCGGCTTCATCGGCGCGCTGGCGGGGTACGCCGGGGGCAAGCTCGACAACTTCCTGATGCGGATCATGGACGTGCTGCTCGCCTTCCCCTCCCTGCTGCTCGCGATCGCCATCGTGACCGTGCTCGGCAGCGGGCTCCTCAACGCCCAGCTGGCGATCGGCGTCGTGGCGATCCCGATCTACGCTCGGATCATGCGTGGCTCCGTGATCTCGATCCGCGAGCGCGACTTCGTGACCGCGTCGCGGGCGCTCGGCGAATCGTCGTTCGGGCTGCTGACCCGCCGGATCATCCCGAATGCGCTCACGCCGATGATCGTCCAGGGCACGCTCGGGATCGCGGCGGCGGTCCTTGAAGTCGCGGCGCTGTCGTTCCTGGGCCTGGGCACGCAGCCGCCGGACGCGGAGTGGGGATCCATGATCGGCATCGCGCGCAACACGATGTTCGCCGCGCCGCATCTCGTGCTGTTCCCAGGGCTCGCGCTGGCCCTGACGGTCCTCTCGTTCAACCTGCTCGGCGATGGGCTGCGCGACGCCCTCGACCCGAGGCTCAACCGATGACCGACGAGACCACGACCACGCTGCCCGAGACGCTGGGCGTCTCTCTGGACGAGACCACCATCGAGGAGATCCGGCCGGCATCGGAGCGCAAGCGGCGCCGGGAGCGCGGCGAGAAGCCGCTGCTCGAGGTGAAGGGCCTGCGCACCTCCTTCTTCACCCGCGACGGCGTCGTCCGGGCGGTCGACGGCATCGACTTCCACGTCGACCGCGGCGAGATCATGGGCCTCGTCGGGGAGTCCGGCTGCGGCAAGAGCGTGACGAGCCTGTCGATCATGCGGCTGATCGCCAAGCCCGGGCGCATCGAGGACGGCGAGATCCTGTTCGACGGCCAGGACCTGCTGAAGCTCTCGGATGACGACATGCGGAAGATCCGCGGTGACCGGATCAGCATGATCTTCCAGCAGCCGACCTCCTCGTTGAACCCGGTGTGGGATGTGGGTCGCCAGATCGAGGAGGTGTTGCGCATCCACCGCGGGATGAAGGGGAAGCTCGCGCATTCGCGCGCCGAGGAGCTCCTGAAGATGGTCGGCATCCCCGATCCTGCACGCCGCCTCAAGAACTTCCCGCACGAGATGTCCGGGGGGATGGCCCAGCGCGTGATGATCGCGATGGCGCTCGCGTGCGAACCGGAGCTCCTCATCGCGGACGAGCCGACGACCGCGCTCGATGTCACGATCCAGGCCCAGATCCTGGATCTGATGCGCAACCTGCGCGACGAGACGGGGACGGCGATCGTGCTGATCACGCACGATCTCGGGGTCGTGGCCGAGATGTGTGACCGCGTGGCGGTCATGTACGCCGGCGAGATCGTCGAGCACACGGACGTGACGTCGCTGTACCGCAAGCCGCTCCACCCCTACACCCAGGGCCTCATCGGCTCCATCCCGGTCGTCGGGGCCGTCAAGGACGAGCTCGCGGTCATCCCGGGCAACGTCCCCAACCTCATCGACCTCCCCAAGGGCTGCCGGTTCGCGCCGCGCTGCGCGACCAAGATCGAGGAAGACGTCGCGATCGCGAACGAGGTCCATCCCTTGCTCCGACCGGTCGATCCGGGCCACCAGGTTCGGTGCTGGCTCTATCACGACGCCGCGGGCGGCCTGATGCCCCGTGGCGAGCACGGCGAACGGCTCGAGCCGCTGCCGGCACGCGGCCAGAGCGGGTTCGGCGCATGACGGCCGCCCAGACGTTGCCATCCGACGGCGCCGCATCCCCCGGGGCCGCCTCGGCCCCGCTGGTCGTGGTCAAGGACCTCGTCAAGCACTTCCCGGTCCGCGGCGGGATCCTCCAGCGCCAGGTCGGCCTCGTCCAGGCCGTGGACGGCGTCAGCTTCGAGATCCGCCGTGGCGAGACGCTCGGCCTCGTCGGCGAGTCGGGCTGCGGCAAGACGACGGTCGGACGGCTGCTCCTGCGCCTCATCGACCCGACGTCGGGCACCATCCTGTTCGATGGCAAGGACATCACCGCGGTCCGAGGTGCCGCGCTGAAGCCGTATCGACGGCGGATGCAGATCATCTTCCAGGATCCGTACGCAAGCCTCGACCCACGCACGCCGATCAGCGACAGCATCGGCGAGGGCCTCAGGATCCATGGCATCGGGACCGCCGCCGAACGCCGCAAGAAGGTCAGCCGGATCATGGACATGGTCGGCCTGCAGCCGTATCACGCCCGCCGCTACCCGCATGAGTTCAGCGGTGGCCAACGGCAGCGCATCGGCATCGCCCGCGCGCTCGTGCTCGAACCCGACCTCGTGGTCTGCGACGAGCCCGTGTCGGCGCTCGACGTGTCCATCCAGGCCCAGGTCCTCAACCTGCTCAACTCGCTCCAGCGCGAGCTCGGGCTGACCTACGTCTTCGTTGCCCACAACATGGGCGTCGTGGAGCACATCAGCGACCGCGTCGCGGTGATGTACCTGGGCCGGATCGCGGAGCTCGCCGACCGGCGCGAGCTGTTCCGCCACCAGGAACACCCGTACACCGCCGCCCTCATGTCCTCCATCCCGGTTCCCGACCCGGAGATCCGCCGACAGCGCGTGATCCTGACCGGCGACGTACCGAGCCCGGTCAATCCACCACACGGCTGCCGGTTCCATCCGCGTTGCCCCCTCCGCGCGCAACTGGGCGACCCCGAGATCTGCGCGGCGGAGGTCCCGCCGCTGATCGACCTCGGCGCCGAGCACCTGTGCGCGTGCCATTTCCGCCAGCCGGGCGAGACGGCACACGCGAGTCCCGCGACCGCCACGGTCGGCACGACCGGGCCAGGCACGGCCGGTGCCGGGGCGGCCACCCCGTCTGCCGAGGCGAGCTGAACCGCTATTCGACGGCGTTCGTCAACTTCTCGATCTCGTGGAACCAGGTGGGCGTGTCCAGGCTGAGTCCCTCCGCGGCGGTCGTCCCGACGCTCGCGCGTATGCCCTCGCGCGCGACGTCGGACCAGGCGTAGATGACCGGCAGGTCCTGCGACAGGGCGACGGCGTACTGCTGGTAGATCTCCGCCCGGCTGGCAACGTCCGTCTGGAGCCGCCCGGCATCGATCAGCCCATCGACGGCAGCATTCTGGTAGCAGATGAAATTGAACGTGGACGACCGCTCGGCCGACGAGCACTCGGTGGAGTGGTAGAGCCGGAAGGGATCGGGTTCCAACGTCGTGTCGAAGCCACCGAAGTACGCGTCGAACGGCCGCCGCGTCTCCGGCGCCGCCGCGTTCACGTGCGGGTAGACGTCGAGCATCCGCACGATCGAGGTGAATGGGACCTCCTTGAACCCGAGATCGATGCCGCACGTCCGGACCTGCTCGGCCACGAGCTCGAGCCAGCGGGCACGCTCGGGAAACCCTTCTCGTACGGCGACGACGGTTGCCAGGCGCCGGCCGGCCTTCGCATAGATGCCGTCATCCCCGAGCGTCCAGCCCGATGCCTCGATGAGCTCCCTGGCGTGGGCGGGATCGGTCGGATACTCGTTCAGCCCCGCGCTCGGGTAGGCCCATGACATCGGTGGGATCTCGCTGAAGATCGCGGTCCCGCGCCCGTCCGTCGCGGTCGTCGCCGTCGCCGGCTTGTCGAAGCAGTACGACACCGCCTGGCGAACGTTCCGCTCCAGGAAGAGCCCACCGGATTCCGGGTGAAGATTGAAGTAGAGACCCAGGAAGCTCAGCTCTGGGTACGCGGCGATCTGGTAGTCCGGGTCGCCCTCGATGGCGTCGAACGTGGCATCGTCGAGCGGGAACTGCCAGTCGACGTCACCGCTCGACAGGGCCGCTCCGGCCTCGCCGGCAGAGGCGAACGACCGGAACGTCACGCGCTTGATGGAGGGCGCGCCAAGGAAGTAGTCCTCGTTGGCGATGAGCTCGAGGCCGACCCCGGGATCGTACGAAGCGAATGCGAAGGGCCCCGTCCCGACCGGATCTTCCTGGAAGTCCAGGTAGGGGTAGGCCGCGGCGAGCGCATCGGTGGGCCGGCTCGTGAACGACGCGTCGATGGCCCGGATGCGCGCCCGGAGGTCGCCGACATAGCGATCGACGTCGAGCACGCCATCGGTCGTATGGAAGGACTCGCTGGGCAGCTGCATGCCGGCCCGGCGCAGGAGGGCCTCGCCATCGGTCCGGAACTGCAGGTAGTCCACGCTGCCGTCGGGTCCGGTCGGTCTCGCTTCCTCGGCCGAGATGCGCTCCAGGTAACCCGTGACCTCTCGGACCGTGACTGCCTCGACACCCCGCTGGAACCGGGCGAACGATGCATCGACCGCGTCCTTGCTCTCGATCCACAACCCGAGTTGGGTCGTGGCGAAGCTCGCGGCCGGCGTACGGAGCGTGAAGACGACGGTGCGCTCGTCCAGCTTGGCGACCGCCTCCAGGACCGTCGTCAGACAGAGCCGCCGCGTGAACCGGCAATTGCCGCTCGTGGCCACCTCGTAGGTCTGCACGACGTCATCGGCCGTGAGCGGGGTCCCGTCATGGAACGTGACGTCGTCCCGGAGGGCGATGGTCCAGGTCAGGCCGTCGGCGGACACAGTGGCCACGTCCCGTGCGAGGATCGGGACGGGCCGCAGGCGTTCGTCGTACCCGTACAGGCCGTTGTAGAGGAACGCGGCCGCCCGGGCCGTCGGGAGCCCGTCGGCAGTGTTCGACAGTCCTCCGACGAGCTCGCCCGGCATGCCAACGATCAGGGTCTGCTCGGGGGGCGCACTCGGTGATGGCGTGAGCACCGGAGTGGGCGCCACCGATGACCTCGGTGACGGAGCGGGCGCGCTCCCGCAGGCGGCGACCACGACTACCAGGACGGCGGCCAGGAGCGGTCGGGAACGAGTCCGATCCATCCGTGGTCACTCCCGTTGGCCGATCGGCGTCCGCGGCGAAGCCCATCGCCGCCGGGCCGTCCCGCGTAGGGTGCCCGAGACGGGCGAGATCCGCTTACGCGGTCGGGAGCTCCTTGTCGGGATTCTCGTCGTCGATCCCGGCCTCGACCACGATCGGGGCCTCGAGGCGCGTCGAGTCGGTCGCATCCACTGCGGCCGGGTCAGCGACCTTCTCTGCGGCCAGGTACGCCAGCGCGGTGTCGGGTGTCCCGTGCCGGACCGGACGGTCGTCGATATGGGCGACGCCCACATCGGTCTTCTGGGCCTCCGCCGCGTAGTGACAGGCGGCGCGGTGCTCGCCCTCGAGGACGGCCAGCTCCGGATCGTCGGTGCGGCAGTTCTCGGGCTTCCCGAGGCGCTCGTACAGCCAGCAGCGGGTGTGGAACCGGCAGCCTGACGGCGGGTTGACGGGACTCGGGACGTCGCCCTTGAGGATGACGCGCTTGCGCTTGCGCTCGGCGGTCGGGTCCGGTACGGGCACGGCCGACAGCAACGCCCGGGTGTACGGGTGACCCGGCACGGAATAGAGCTGATCCGGTGGCCCGATCTCGACGATCTTGCCCAGATACATCACCGCGACGCGGTCGCTGATGTGCTTCACGACCGACAGGTCGTGCGCCACGAACAGGTAGGTCAGGCCCAACCGCTTGCGCAGGTCGCCCAGCAGGTTGAGGACCTGCGCCTGGATCGAGACGTCGAGGGCCGAGATGGGCTCGTCGCAGACGATGAACTCGGGCTCGACCGCGAGCGCCCGGGCGACGCCGATGCGCTGCCGCTGGCCGCCGCTGAACTCGTGCGGGTAGCGCTGGACGTAGTTGGGATCCAGCCCGACCAGCGCCAGCAGCTCCGCGACGCGGTCGCGCTTGGCCTGGCCCTTCGCCAGCCCATGGGTCTCGAGCGGCTCGCTCACGATCGATCCGACGGTCATGCGCGGATCCAGCGAGCCATACGGGTCCTGGAAGATGATCTGCATCCGGCGGCGCATCTTGCGCAGCTTTTCCGCATCGAGGCTGCCGAGGTCCGTGCCCTCGAAATAGACATGGCCGCTCGTCGGCTCGCGCAGCCGGATCATCGCGCGGCCGATGGTGCTCTTGCCGCAGCCGGACTCGCCGACAAGGCCCAGGATCTCGCCGCGGCGGACGTCGAAGGTGACCCCGTCAACCGCCTTGACCGACCCCGCGACCGTCTTGAAGATGCCCGATCGGATCGGGAAATGGACCTTGAGGTCGTCTACCTCGACGATGTTCCTGGGATCGTTGACGAACTCAGCCTGTGGTCGCTCGGCCGTGGCCGTCACGGGATCCAACCATCGGGTTCGGTCGCCCAGCAGCGCGCGTAGTGGCTATCCGATCCGCGCCGCGTCAGCTCCGGTTCGTCCTGGCGGCAGATCTCGCGTTCGTAGATGCAGCGCGGATGGAAGCGACACGCATCGGGCGGCTTGATGAGCAGCGGCGGCAGCCCTTCGATCGTCCGCAGGCGCTCTCCCTTCACGTCGTCGATACGCGGGAGGGAGTCGAGGAGACCCCAGGCGTACGGCATCCGCGGATTGTCGAACAGCTCGTCGATCGTGGCCGTCTCCACGATCCGGCCGGCGTACATGACGTTGACCCGGTCACACATGCCAGCGGCGATGCCGAGGTCGTGGGTGATCATCAGGACGGCCGTGTGGAACTCGTCAGCGAGCTTGGCGATGAGCTCCAGGATCTGCGCCTGGATGGTCACGTCGAGGGCTGTCGTCGGCTCGTCCGCCAGGATGAGCTTCGGGTCGCAGGACAGCGCGATCGCGATCATGACGCGCTGGCGCATGCCGCCCGAGAACTGGAACGGATAGTCGTTCAGGCGATCCGCTGCCCGCGGGATGCCGACCTTGCTCAGGAGATCCACGACCCGATCACGCGCGGCCTTCGGCGACAGGCCCATGTGCTCACGGATCGCCTCCGCGATCTGGTAGCCGATCGTGAGCGTCGGATTGAGGCTCGTGAGCGGGTCCTGGAAGATGAATCCGATCTCGCTCCCGCGCAGCTTGCGCACGTCCTCCTGGCTGAGCTTGAGGACGTCGATCCCATCGAACACGATCTCGCCGGCCACGATCTTGCCCGGCGGATCGGGCACCAGCCGAGCGATCGACAGCGCGGTGACGCTCTTGCCGCACCCGGATTCACCGACGAGGCCGAGGGTCTCGCCGTAGCCAAGCTGGAAGCTGACGTCGTCGACCGCCTGGATGACCCCGTCGGGCGTGAAGAAATGGGTCGAGAGGCCGGTCACCTTGAGGAGGACGTCGGCCTTCCGCTCACCGGGCCGGGCCTCCTGGCGCTCGACCTGTTCGCGCCGCACGTCGTCGGGCGACAGCTCGATCACGGTCGGCGCCTCGGCGGCCGACACCGATCGCTCGGGTGTAGTCACCCTACTGCTTTCCCTTCAGCTTCGGATCGAGCGCGTCACGCAGGCCGTCGCCGAGGAATGTGAACCCGATGAGCGCCAGCGCGATCGCGATGGCCGGGAAGGTGACCAGATGTGCCTCCGAGCGGACCCACTTCTGGCCCTCGGCGATCAGGCTGCCCCAAGACGCCCGCGGCGGCTGGACGCCGATTCCGATGTAGGCCAGCGTCGCCTCGGCCAGGATCGCTCCGGGGATGCCCAGCGTGATGGCCACGATGATCGGTCCCATCCCGTTGGGTAGCAGGTGGCGGGTGACGATGCTGCGGTCCTTGACGCCGATCGCCCGGGCTGCCTCGACGAACTCGGTCTCCTTGAGGGCGAGGAGCTGACCGCGCACCAGGCGTGCGACCGTCACCCAGGACGTGATGCCGATGGCGACGAAGACCATCAGCAGTCCGTCGATGGCCTGGCCGAACGCGGTCTCGCGGAAGGCGACCGAGAGGAGGATGATGAACAGCAGGTCCGGGAAGGCGTAGATGATGTCGGTGAAGCGCATCAGCAGGTTGTCGAGGCGGCCCCCGAACCAGCCGGCGAGCGCCCCGATCGGGACGCCGAGCATCAGGATGACGAGCTGGACGACGAAGGCCACGCTGACGCTGATCCGCGCGCCGTCCAACAGGCGACTGAACAGATCGCGCCCGAGCTGGTCCGTGCCCAGGAGGTGGTTTGGCGAGAGTGGCGGCAACGGCCCGCCGCCGGCGGCGGCAACGGCCTTGAGGTCCTGGGTCTTGTAGTCCCATGGGGCCAGGAGCGGGCCGAAGACGCCAGTGAGCAGGAGCAGGATGACGAGGACCAGCCCGACCAGGGCGAGTCGGTTCTTGCGCAGCCGGCTCCAGGCATCCGTCCATAGACCGGCGGAGCGCTTCGGACGGACGGCGACGCCGGGTACCGGTCGGCTGATGGTGGCCATCGCTGCGAGGCTCCTAGCTGTAGCGGATGCGCGGGTCGATGTAGGCGTAGAGCACATCGACCACGACGTTGAGGAAGGCCACGGCGAACGCGTAGAGCATGGTCATCGCCATCAGCAGACTGTAGTCGCGCGTCGTGATCGAGTTCAGGTAGAACTGCCCGACGCCCGGGATGTTGAAGATCCGTTCGATGATGAACGACCCGGTGACGAGGAACGCCAGCGTCGGGCCGAGGATC
The DNA here is from genome assembly GCA_963828165.1 of uncultured Chloroflexia bacterium. Taxonomy (GTDB): domain Bacteria; phylum Chloroflexota; class Limnocylindria; order Limnocylindrales; family CSP1-4; genus SPCO01. Next base: position 2,603,577 of record CAWHDR010000001.1, on the reverse strand, counting down.
GTCACCACGGGGATGAGTGCGTTGCGGATCATGTGCCGGTTCACGACGGCGCTCCGCTGCAGGCCCTTGCTCTGCGCCGTGCGGATGTAGTCCTTCCGCGTCACTTCCAGCATCGAGGCACGGGTGTAGCGGGCGATGACCGCGATCGGGAAGCCCGCGAGCGCCACGGTCGGGAGGACCCAGGTCTCGGGTCCCTTCCAGCCGCCGGTCGGGAACCACCCGAGTTGGACGCTGAAGAACACGATCAACAGGATGGCCAGCACGAAACTGGGCGTGGCGATGCCTACGATGGATAAGCTCGTGGAGAGGTAATCCGGCCAGCGATTGTGGCCGAGGGCGGCAAAGATGCCGAGCGGGATCCCGATCAGGACCGCGAGGACGAAGGCCATGACGCCCAGCTGGACCGTGACGCCCAGCCCATCGGCCACGATGTCATTCACGCGCCGATCCTGGAATCGATAGGACGGGCCCAGGTCGCCGGTGATGAAATCGGTCGCCCACGTGATGTATTGGACGTGGAGTGGCTGGTCGAGCCCGTATTCCTGGTTGAGGCGTGCCACGACGGACGCCGGCAGCTTCTTTTCCTGCGACCAGGGTCCGCCCGGGACCGCGTGCATGAGGGTGAAGGTGATGACCGAGACGACGAACAGGACCGGGATGATCCAGAGGATCCGCCGCGCTAGATAGGTGATCACGGCCTCTCGCCTTTCGAACCTGATGGGCGACTGTTAGGACCTGATCGATCGTGGGGCCGGCCGAGGCCGGCCCCACGTGGAGATCGTCCGGGGGACGATCAGTGCTCGAGGATCTGGATGGTCTCGTAGAAGTGCTCGCCCGGGGCCACGGAGTCCATGGGGGTCCGGGTGATACCACTCACGTACGGCTTGACGAGGTTCGCCCCGGCTCCCCAGCGGAGGAACAGGGAGGCGGCGTCGTCGGCCAGGATCTTGCCAGCCTCTTCGTAGAGGGTGGCCTGTGCAGCCTGGTCCTTCTCGATGGCGGCCTTTCCAAGCAGCTCGTCGAAGGCCGGGTTGCAGTACTGCTGGTCGTTGTTGCCACCACCGCACGTGAACAGGCCGTTGAGCTGGTTGTTCGCGTGCGGGTAGTCGGCACCCCAGCCGTTGCGGGCGATGTCGTACTCGCCAGCGGTGCGCTGGGTAAGGAAGACGCCGAACTCGCTGCCGATCTGCTCGACCTGGAGCCCGAAGGCGTCCAGCCAGGCCTGGGCAAGGAACGCGGCGCGCGGCTCGTGGCCGGCACCCGTGTTGAAGCCGAGCTTCAGCGGCGGGATGTCCGCAGCGGAGGCAAATCCGAGCTCCGACAGCGCCAGGTCCATGCTGGCCTTGGCCGCCGTCAGGTCGTACGGAAGGGGCTCGTAGTCCGGGAGGGCGCCGGGGATGCCCGGCATGACGAAGGTCCCGGCGACGGTGCCGATGCCGGAGAAGGTGGCGTTCTGGAAGGCGGTCTTGTCGATCGCCTGGGTCAGCGCCTTGCGGAAGTTGAGGTTACTGGTGGGGCAGGCCTTCGGGTCCTCGCAGCGTGCGAGCTTCTTGGTACCCGTCGGATCGTTGCCGTTGTTGTAGTTGTAGTACGTGATCGAGAGGTCGGTGGCCTCGGAATACTCCGGGCCAAGGACCGGATCGGCCTTGACTCGCTCGATGTCCTCGGACGGGACGGGGAGGAGCATGTCGATCTCGCCCGCCTCGTAGGCGGCCATCGCTGCAGCGGGCTCGGGCGCCATCTGCATGTGGATCTCGGTCAGCGTGGGCTTGACCTCGCCGTACCAGTTGGGGTTCGGCTTGAGGATGATCTCGCTGTTGTGGTTCCAGGTGTCCAGCATGAACGGACCGGAGCCGACGTAGTTGCCGCCTTCGGTCGCGCCCTCGGACGTGATCCACTTCTCCTGGATCGGCACGCCGACCCACAGGGTCATCGCCGTCAGGAAGTAGGTGGCCGGGGTATCGAGCGTGACGACGAAGGTCTTGTCGTCCGGCGCTGCGACGCCCAGCTTGTCGAGGGCCGCGTCGACCTCGGCGTCCGGCGTGGCGGGATCAGCACCCGCCATGCCGAGCAGGTCCCCGGCTCCGGCGACCTCGGCCATGACGTAGCTGTACGGGGCCGCGGTGCGCGGGTCGACGAGCCGCTTCCAGCTGTAGACCAGGTCACCGGCGACGATCGGATCGCCGTTGCTGTACTTCGCGTCCTTCAACGTGAAGGTCAGGGTCTTGGCGTCGTCCGAGATCTCCCACGACTCAGCCAGGGCCGGAACGACCTCGAGCTTGTCGTTGATGTAGACCAGGGGACGGTGCAGCGCGCGCAGGACGGCCAGGGAGTTGGAGTCCTGGGCCTTGTTCGGGTCGAGCGTCGGCGGCTCGCCGTGGATGTCGATGTTCAGGATCTGCTCTGCGGCAAGTCCGGTCGTGGGGGCGGACGCGCTGGCGTCACCCGACGGGGCGGGCCCCGAGGCGGCCGGCGGGGCCGATGTGGCGGGTGCTCCACCGCACGCAGCCATCAGGATGGCAGCGGTGGTCAGCAAACCCAAGAGACGCTTATGCATCTATGTTCTCCTCCGAACGGGTGGATACCCGATTTCTTCGCATGTGGTCCGAGTGCCGTGCTTGCGAGTGCCGTGGCCCATCGCGGTGGTCTCTCGCAGAGCCTCCCAACTCGACAAGGGTTCCGGACGAGCGGCAGCACGGTTCGGGTCCGATGCGCTGCGGGTACTATCCACAGCCCTCTCTAGGCTGTCAAACCTCGAACCTAACGAGCGTTCGGTTGGTTCGCGGTTTGGTCGCTCATTCAGTCCGGACACGGGGTCTCGGCACCGGCCATCGGGCGCCAGCGCAGGTTCGGCTGACGGGCGGCCGTGGCCTCGTCGAGCCGCTTCACCGGGGCGGTGTGGGGTGCGGTCTTGACCAGTTCGGGGGTCGATTCGGCCTCCGCGGCGATCGCGATGAGGGCGTCGGCGAACGCGTCGAGGGTCTCGACCGATTCGGTCTCGGTCGGCTCGATCAGCATCCCTTCGTCGACGATCAGGGGGAAATAGATGGTCGGCGGATGGAAGCCGAAGTCGATGAGCCGCTTGGCGAGGTCCAGCGTCCGGACCCCGGTTCGTGCCTTCAGGGTCGCGGCCGAGGCGACGAACTCGTGCTTGCAGGGGCGGTCGTACGGCAGGTCGAACGTGTCCGCCAGCCGTGACTTGAGGTAGTTCGCGGCGAGGACCGCATCGTCGCTCACCTCGCGCAGGCCGCTGCCACCGTGGGCCCGGATGTAGGCATACGCGCGCACCAGGACGCCGGTATTGCCCACGAAGCTGCGCATCCGGCCGATCGAGGTCGGGCGCTCGTCGGGCCGCTCCAACCGGAACGTGCCGTCGTCCTGCGGGAGGACCCGCGGGGTGGGCAGGTAGGGCAGCAACCGCTCCCCTACCCCGACGGGACCCGCGCCCGGCCCGCCGCCGCCATGGGGCGTGCTGAATGTCTTGTGGACGTTGAAGTGCATCACGTCGAAGCCGGCCTCGCCAGGCTTGAAGCGACCAAGGATGGCGTTGAGATTGGCGCCGTCCATGTAGGCCAGCGCGCCCGCCTCGTGGACCGCGCCAAGGAGCTCGCCGATGCGGCTCTCGAACAGGCCGAGGGTCGATGGGTTCGTGATCATGACCGCGGCGGTCCGCGGCCCGAGGGCCGCCCGGAACTTGTCCAGGTCCACGCCACCGTCCGGTGCCGATGGGATCGTGACGGTCCGATAGCCGGCCATCGACGCCGTCGCGGGATTGGTCCCGTGCGAGCTGTCCGGCACGAGCACCTCGTCCCGCCCCAGATCGCCGCGCTCGCGGTGATAGGCACGGATCATCAAGATGCCCGTGAGCTCCCCTTGGGCACCCGCGGCCGGCTGCAGCGTGACGGCACGCATCCCGGAGATCTCGACCAGTGCCTGCTCGAGCTCCCACAGGAGCTGGAGGGTGCCCTGGGCGATCTCGTCGGGTGCCATCGGGTGGAGCTCGGCGAAGCCGGGCAGGCGGGCTGCCCACTCGTTGAGCTTCGGGTTGAACTTCATGGTGCACGACCCGAGCGGGTAGAACCCGGTGTCGACGGCGAAGTTGAGCTGGGACAGGTTCACGTAATGGCGGACGACATCCGGCTCATTCATCTCCGGCAGCGCGGGGGGCGTGGCGCGCCGGGCCTCGGTCGGCAGCCGGTCCAGGGCGTCCTTGGGTGGATGCGGGATCTTGCCGCCACCGCGCCCCGGGCGGCCGCGCTCGAACAACGTCGGCTGGAGCTTCGGGCCCGTGACGCTCATCGGGTCCCTCCGGCGGTCGGGACCTTCGCGCCGTCCGCCCCGGACGGGGCACCGGCGCCGACCGTCTGCGGGCCACCCGCGCCGGCCTCGACCCCGACCGGCGGCCGGCCGGCGACGACCTCCCCGAACGCGGCCACGAAGCGCGCGATGTCGCCGGAGGTGGTGAGCTCGGTGGTGCACAGGAGCAGGCCGTCCGCCAGCGTCGGGTCGTCGGGCTCGACGTCGGCGAGGACCAGGCCGGCGAGGAAGCCGCGCTCGATGAGCCGGCGATGGACCACCCGGGCGTCCGGCGATGCGGACCGCGAACTCGTTCAGGTACGGTCCCCGATGGAGCCGCTCGATCCCGATGGCCGCCAGACCGGCTTCGAGCTCCGCCGCCCTGGCGGCGCCGGCCGCGGCGACGTCGCGCAGGCCATGCGGACCGATCGTCGCGAGATAGATCGAGGCGGCCAGGGCCAGCAGGGCCTGGTTCGTGCAGATGTTGCTCGCGGCCTTGTCGCGGCGGATGTCCTGCTCGCGCGCGCGAAGGGTCATCACGAAGGCCCGCTGGCCGTCGAGGTCCGTGGTCATGCCGACGAGCCGCCCGGGGATCTGGCGAACGAGCGCATCCGTGGAGGCGAGGATGCCCAGGTACGGACCGCCGTACTGCGGCGCGATGCCGAGGGGCTGGCCCTCGCCGGCCGCGATGTCCGCCCCATACGCGCCCGGTGGGGCGAGGACCGCCAGCGAGACCGGCTCGATGACCGCCACGAACAGGGCGCCGGCGGCATGGGCGAGCTCCCCGATCCGCGGCATCGGCTCCAGGAGCCCGAGGAAATCGGGGTTCGCGGCGATCACCCCGGCCACCGGCCGGTCCGGCTCGGCGAGCATCCGTTCAAGGGCGTCCAGGTCGGTCGTCCCGGCCGACTCGCCGTCGGCGACGACGGGGATCTCGTCGAGCTCGAGCCCGCCCCCGAAGTACGTGCGCAGCGTGGCCCGGTAATGAGGATGGACGCCTCGGCTGACGAGCACGCGTTCGCGACGGGTCGCGCGGCACGTCATGAGCGCGGCCTCGGCCGTGGCCGCGGCACCGTCGTAGTGCGAGGCCGAGACCACGTCGAGGTCGACGAGCTCGGCCAGCAACGACTCGTACTCGTAGATCGACTGCAGCGTTCCCTGCGAAACCTCGGGCTGGTACGGGGTGTAGGCCGTGTACCACTCGCCGCGAAGCAACAGCTGGTCGACGGCCGGCGGGCTCCAGTGCCGGTAGACGCCGGCGCCCAGGAACGACACCAGGTCCGTCCGGTTGCGGCCCGCCAGGTCCCGCAGGCGGGCAGCCAGCTCCAGCTCGGGCTCAGGCTCCGGCAGGTCCAGGGGCGACGCCCGCAGCTCCTTGGGGATGTCGGCGAACAGCTGGTCGACGCTATCGAGTCCGAGCGCCGTCAGCATCCGCTGGCGGTCGGCGCTCGTGTGAGGTCCGTACGGCATCGACTCGATCAGCCAGCCGCGACGAGCTCGTCGTAGGCCTCGCCATCGAGCAGGTCATCGAGCTGGTCCGGGCTCGCGATCCGTAGCTTGAGCATCCAGCCCTCGCCGTACGGGTCGCTGTTCACCAGCTCCGGGTCGGACGAGAGCGCACCGTTGATCGCGGTCACCTCGCCGGACACCGGCGCGAACAGGTCGCTCACCGCCTTGACCGATTCGACGACGCCGAACGGCTTGGCCTCCTCGAGGTCGCGGCCGGTGTCGGGCAGCTCGACGAACACGATGTCCCCGAGCTGGTCGGCGGCGTACTGGGTGATCCCGACGGTCGCCTCGTCGCCGTCGACCCGGACCCACTCGTGGTCGCGGGTATAGCGGAGATCGTTTGGTGCGGTCACGTCAGGTGGTCCTCCGATAGAACGGCAAGGGCACGACCCGCGCGGCGACGCGCGCGTCACGGATCTCGACATCGAGTGCGGTCCCGGCTTCGGCGTCCGCCGGTGCGACGTAGGCCATCGCGATCGGGACACCGAGCGTGGGTGACTGCGTCCCGCTGGTGATGACCCCGGTCCGCCGCTCGCCGGCATGGACCGGATAGCCATGGCGGGCGATGCCCCGGCCCTCCATGGTCAGGCCGACGAGGCGCTTCTTGGGGCCTTCGGCCGCGACGCGCTCGAGGGCGGCGCGTCCGACGAAGTCGCCCGGCTTGTCGAGCTTCACGACGCGGCCCAGGCCGGCTTCGAACGGGTTCGTGGCGGTATCGAGCTCGTTGCCATACAGCGGCATGCCGGCCTCCAGACGCAGGGTATCGCGCGCACCCAGGCCGACCGGCAGCCCGTCGGCCCCTCGCACGGCGTCCAGCAGCGCGTCCCACAGCTCCCCGACCCGACTCGTCTCGACGAACACCTCGAAGCCGTCTTCTCCGGTGTAGCCGGTCCGGCCGACCTGCGCGGGGATCCCCGCGACGGCACCCTCGGCCATGGCGTAGTAGCGCAGGGCCGTGAGGTCCACGTCGGTGTGCGGGCCGAGGACATCCACGGAACGCGGTCCCTGGACCGCGACGAGGCCCGTCGCGAGGGACTGGTCGTCGAGGACGGCCCGGGCGCCTCCCAGGCGTTCCGCGAGGGCATCGGACACGACCTGGGCGTTGCCCGCGTTGGCGACGACCATGAACCGGTCCTCGGCCAGGCGGTAGATGATCAGGTCGTCGATGATGCCGCCGTCGGCGGCGCAGATCATCGAGTAGTGCGCTCGCCCGATCGCCAAAGCCGGCGGGTTCGTCACGACGGCCCCGGCCAGCGCCAGGCCGGCATCGGGTCCCTCGACGAGGAGCTCACCCATGTGCGAGAGGTCGAACAGGCCGACCCGCTCCCGGACCGCGCGATGCTCTTCGATGATCGAGGTGTACTGGACGGGCATGCGCCAGCCCGAGAACTCGATCATCCGGGCGTGCAGCGCCGTATGGCGGTCAGCGAGCGGCGTCTCGAGGACGGCGTGGCCCTTGACGGCGGCGTCGGTCACGAGGCGGCTTCCGCCGCGCTGGCGCTGGCGGCGGCATCCCCGCGGTCGGCCGGTCCGACGCCGAGCAGGTCCGCCGCCCGGGCGACGAGCGCCCGCTCTGTCTCGAAGGTCAGGATCGCGGCGGCCTCCCCGAAGTCGATCCAGCGCACCTGGTCGAACTCGTGGTCATGCCGGTCCAGGTCGCCGCCCACGGGTTCCATCATGAAGTAGTGGACCGTCTTGTGGATCCGCGCACCCGACTGGACGAACCAGTATTCGATGTCCTGGAGCGGGCCGGTGATGCGGACGTCCAAGCCGGTCTCCTCGCCGACCTCGCGCAGCGCCGTCTGCTCGGTGCTCTCGCCGCGCTTGGGGGTGCCCTTGGGAAGGGTCCAGGTCCGACCGTCGCGTTCGCGGCGGCGACTGCCGATCACGAGTTGGGGTCGCCCGGCCTCATACCTGACGACGATGCCGCCGGCCGATGTGGCGGTCGCGGTCCTCAGGCGTGCCACGGCGCCGTTGCGGCGCGGGGACGCCGACCCGGACCGGATCGTGCAGCACGAGCCCAATGCATCTCGACCTCGGGCCGAAGCCGCCCGTTCTGGATGCGCGGTCGGGCCGGGCGGGGTCCGCGCCAACCGGCTCGCAGGCGGGCGTACGGTCCGGCCTCCGAACCGCGCAGCTCCGTCTGGCGCGCGGCGACCGCGGAGAACGAGGAGGTCGGGACGAGGCCCAGCCGCCGCTCGCGAGCCCGGCTCGACGGGTGAACGAAACGCGCAGCCGGCCGAGCCGCGTACTTCGCGGCGATGCTGTGTCCCATGGGCCGCAATGGTAGCGCCTCAGTCGGCCCTTGCAAGCGCCGCGACGACGGTCGCCGTCATGGCGGTCGCGGTCTCCGGTGCCAAGGCGCCCCGGGCCTCGGCCAGGGCGATCTCTCGGCGGGCCGCGGCCGCGTACAGCTCGAGCGCCGCGGGGGCATGCGCGGCAAGCGCCGCGAGGTGCGCCTCCAGGGTGCCGACATCGCCGCGAGTCATCGGGCCGGTCAGGGCGGCGCGGATCCCAAGGGCGCGGGCGTTGCCGAGCGTGCCCTCGATGAGCGGTCCGTAGATCTGCAGCGACCCCGCCTCGTCGAGGCCGGCGACCGCGCCGAGCTCCGCGATCGCATCCAGCAGGGCCACGAACCCGCCGGCGGCGAGCACGGCCGCAGCGTGGTAGGCGGCCTTCGAGCCAGGTGCCAGGCGAACTGCCGTGGCGCCGACCCGTTCGGCCATCGACGACAGCAGGGAGGCCAGCTGGTCGTCACCCTCGATGGCGACGGTCGCCCCGTGGAGCGCGGCGATCGCCCGTTCCGTATCGGCGAAGGCCACGAGCGGATGGAACGAGCCGATCTGCGTGCCCGCCGCCATCGCCGGCTGCAGGACCTCCGCCCCGAGCGCGCCGCTCGTGTGGATCATCGCCTGGCCCCCGTACATGCGAACGCTGGCAGCCAGCGGCGCGATCGCGTCGTCCGGTACGGCGAGGATGATCAGCTCCACCTCTTCCACGAGGGCCTGCGGCTCCATGAACGCACGTGCGCCCTCGACGAGACCGGTGAACCGCTCCCGGCGCGCTGCGTCGCGGCTGGCCACGGCGTGGATCGGCCAGCCCGCCCGGCTCAGGGCCGCCCCGAGCGCCGTCCCCACCGCCCCTGCGCCGACGATCCCGGTGTAGGGCGTCTCGCCGGCGACCGACTGGCGATGTGGATGGGCATGGTCGCTCGCGTGCGTCTCCTCGCCGTGGCGGTGATGCCCGTGTGGGACCGGGTCGAGGTCGATCCCGGCCTCGTCGATCGCGGCCTCCATCTCGGCGCGCTCGCGGGCCGCACGCTCGCCTGGGAGATCGCCCCACGCCTTCATCGGTCGGTGTTCCGTCGGGCGCGGTACGCTTGCACGCATCGAGTGTAACGAGCCGACGGAGATGGACGCGTTGTCACGGATCGACCCATTCGGCGCACGTGCGCCGCTCGGACCGGGCCTCCCGGACCTGTACCGCGTGTCCGCGGTGGACGACCTCACGGCCGATTCCGGGCTGCCGGTCACGGTTCGCATCCTGCTCGAGAATCTCCTCCGGCACGCCGGCGGCGGCATCGTCGAAACCGCCGATGTGGAGACCCTCGCCTCGTGGCGGCCCGGCGTCGCGGCCGAGGCCGAGATCCCGTTCATGCCGTCGCGCGTGATCATGCAGGACCTGACGGGGGTGCCCGCGGTCGTGGACCTCGCGGTCATGCGCGACGCGATGGCGGACCTGGGCGGCGATCCCGCGCTGGTCAACCCGCTCGTTCCGGTGGACCTCGTCATCGACCATTCCGTCCATGTCGACCGGTTCGGGACGAGCGATTCCTTCGTCTTCAACGTCGAGCGCGAGTACGACCGCAACGGCGAGCGCTACCAGCTGCTGCGCTGGGCGCAGACGGCGTTTCGGAATCTGCGGATCGTCCCGCCCGGCACCGGCATCGTCCACCAGGTCAACCTGGAATTCCTGGCAACGGTGATCGACGACCGCGACGGGGTCGCGTTCCCGGACACCCTCGTCGGGACGGACTCGCACACCACGATGATCAACGCCCTCGGGGTGCTCGGGTACGGCGTCGGCGGGATCGAGGCCGAGGCCGCCCTGCTCGGGCAACCGCTCTACCAGCCGATGCCGCATGTCGTCGGCGTGCGGCTGGCCGGGGAGCTGCCGAAGGGCTCCACGGCCACGGACCTCGTCCTGGTCGTGACCGAGATGCTTCGCCGCCACGGCGTCGTCGGGGCGTTCGTCGAATTCACCGGCGACGGGCTCGCCGGCCTGTCACTCGCCGACCGCGCGACGATCAGCAACATGAGCCCCGAGTTCGGGGCGACGGCCACGATGTTCCCGATCGACGACGAGACGATCTCGTACCTGCGACTGACCGGCCGTTCGGCCGAGCGGGTGTCCCTCGTCGAGCGCTACGCCAAGGAGCAGGGCCTGTGGCGCGAGCCCGGCGATGGCCCGACCTTCGATGAGCTGCTGACGCTGGATCTCGGCTCCGTGGAGCCGTCGCTGGCCGGTCCACGCCGGCCGCAGGATCGGGTGCCGCTCGAGACCCTGCGCGAGAACTTCCGGACCAACTACCCGGATGGCCTCGAGGCGCCCGCGTCGCCCGAGAAGCCGCTCAACGGCGATGCCGTCACCGCCGCGTCGGCCGAGTCCTTCCCGGCGTCCGATCCGACGCCGTTCGCGACCGGCGGCGCCGATGGCGCCGTAGACCGACCGGCCGCCCCGGTCGTGGCCGACGCCGCACCGGCCGATCAGCGACGCTACCCCTCCGTCGAGGTCTCGGTCGACGGCCAGAACGTGGCGATCCAGACGGGCTCCGTGGCGATCGCCGCGATCACGTCCTGCACGAACACGTCGAACCCGACGGTCATGGTCGGCGCTGGCTTGCTGGCACGCAACGCGATCGCGCGCGGCCTGCGCGTGGCGCCCACGGTCAAGACGTCGCTGGCCCCGGGATCGCGTGCGGTGACGGGCTACCTCGAGGCGGCCGGGCTCATGGAGCCCCTGGCACAGCTCGGGTTCGCGCTGGCTGGCTACGGCTGCACGACCTGCATCGGCAACTCCGGGCCGCTCGACGCGCCCGTGGCCCAGGCGATCGAGCAGAACGACCTGGTGGTGGCGGCCGTGCTGTCGGGCAACCGCAACTTCGAGGGTCGCATCCACCCGCTCGCGCGCGCGAGCTATCTCGCGTCGCCGCCACTCGTCGTCGCCTTCGCGCTCGCCGGCCGTGTCGACATCGACTTGACCACCGAGCCGCTTGGTGTCGGGAGCGATGGATCGCCGGTCCACCTCGCCGACGTCTGGCCGTCGCCGGACGAGATCCGCTCGGTCATCGCGGACTCGATCGACCCCGAACTGTTCCGGACGACCTACGCCGTCGTCTTCGAGGGCGACGACCGGTGGCGCGCGCTGCCGATCCCGGAGGGCGATCGGTACGCCTGGGATCCAGCCTCCACGTACGTCGCGAAGCCGCCGTTCTTCGAGGGACTGTCGTTCTCCGCGGACGCGGTCGGCGATATCACCGGCGCGCGCGTGCTGGCCGTGCTCGGCGACTCGGTCACGACGGATCACATCTCCCCGGCCGGCTCGATCGCTCCGTGGTCGCCGGCGGGTCAGTGGCTCCAGGAACACGGCGTCGGGCCGCTCGAGTTCAACTCCTACGGCGCGCGTCGCGGCCACCACGAGGTGATGATGCGCGGCACGTTCGGCAACATCCGGCTGCGCAATCGGCTGGCTGGAGAGAAGGAAGGCCCGTACACGGTCCACCTGCCGTCGGGCGAGGAGATGTTCATCTACGACGCGGCTATCCGGTACGCGGCCGAGGGCGTGCCGCTGGTCGTGCTGGTCGGACGGGAGTACGGCTCGGGGTCGTCACGGGACTGGGCCGCCAAGGGCACGGCGCTCCTCGGCGTCAAGGCCGTGATCGCCGAGTCGTACGAACGGATCCACCGCTCCAACCTGGTCGGGATGGGGGTGCTGCCGCTGCAGTACAAGCCGGGCGACAGCGCGTCGTCGCTTGGCCTCACCGGGCGCGAGACGTTCTCGGTGCTGGGGCTCGCACGTGGGCTGTCGCCGCGCCAATCCGTGACGGTCGTGGCCAAGCGTGACGCCGCGGCGGGCGGAGACGGCAGCGAGGTGCGGTTCGAGGCGATCGCGCGGCTGGACGGCCCGATCGAGGTCGACTACTACGAGGGGGGCGGCATCCTGCCCGCAGTCCTGCGACGGCTGGCCACCGAGGCTTAGGGTCACGAGGCGGCTGGCGGCAGGCGGGGCGGCGGCCGGTCCGCCTCGGTCGGCCCGGACACGAAGAAGCCCTCGGGGGAGGACCGAGGGCTCCATCGCGGAGGAGGATGTCTTCGTTGTCGTTCGCCTATCCGACGCGGAAGGCAGTCGCGGCGTGACGCGGCTTCCGAGCGTAGATTCTCCGACCCATGACGACTGACGCCCGAACGGTCCAGCGCACGTATCTCGTGCTCACCCTCCTGACCACGCTGGCGTCGTCGTTCATCTGGGGCATCAACACGCTCTTCCTGCTCGACGCGGGCCTGAGCAACACCGAGGCGTTCGCCGCGAATGCCTTCTTCGCAGTGGGGCAGGTCATCTTCGAAGTGCCGACTGGCGTCGTCGCCGATACGCGCGGTCGGCGCTTCTCGTTCCTGCTCGGCACGGTGACCCTGTTGGCCTCCACCCTCCTGTACCTCGCCATGTGGCAGATCCACGCCTCGTTCCTCGGGTGGGCGCTGGCCTCGATCCTGCTGGGTCTCGGCTTCACGTTCTTCTCCGGCGCCACGGAGGCCTGGCTCGTCGATGCGCTCGGGGCGACCGGGTTCAGCGGCAGCCTCGAGTCGGTCTTCGGGCGGGCTCAGACCGTCAGCGGTGCCGCGATGCTCGTTGGGACCGTCCTTGGTGGCGTGGTCGCGCAGGCGACCGACCTCGGCGTCCCGTACATCCTTCGGGCCGCGATGCTCGGCGTGACGCTCATCGTTGCCGCCCGCTTCATGCACGACATCGGCTTCAGCCCGCGTCGCGGTGCCGACCCGGTGAGCGAGGTGCGGAGCGTGCTACGCGGCTCGATCGACGGTGGATGGCGCAATCCGCCCGTGCGCTGGCTCATGCTGGCTGCCCCATTCACGAGTGGCGTCGGCTTCTACGCGTTCTACGCCGCCCAGCCGTATCTGCTGGAGCTGTACGGCGACACGGGCGCGTACGGCGTCGCGGGGCTTGCCGCGGCTATCTTCGCCGGCGCACAGATCCTGGGCGGCCTCCTCGTCCCCGTGGCGCGACGGTTGTTCCGGCGGCGAACGGACGCGCTGCTCATCGGGGGCGCCCTCAACGTCGTGTTCCTCGTCCTGATCGGCGGCACCGGCAGCTTCGTCGTCGCGCTTGCGCTGCTGACCGGATGGGCCCTGGTTTTCGCCATCGAAGGGCCGCTGCGGCAGTCGTTCATCAACGGCTGCATCCCGTCCGCGCAACGAGCGACCGTCCTGTCGTTCGACTCGCTGATGGGCTCGACCGGTGGGGTCGTCTTCCAACCGGTGCTTGGCCGGGTCGCCGATATTTACGGCTACGGGCCGTCGTATCTCGTCTCGGCGGGGGTCCAGGCCCTATCGCTGCCGTTCATCGTCCTCGCGCGGCGAGAGCGGTCGTCCGGGGATCTGATCACGCGCGAGGAGGCCGCGCCACGCGCGCCTTGACACGACCTACATACAACCGTATGGTTGTATCCATGCAGATCACCCCGGACATCGATCGCGTCTTCAGCGCCCTGTCTGATGCCACTCGGCGTGACATCGTCCGGCGGGCGATCTCCGGAGAGGAGGGCGTCGCCGAGCTCGCCGGCCACTACGCCATGAGCTTCGCGGCGGTGCAGAAGCACGTCGCCGTGCTCGAGCGGGCGGGCCTGGTCAGCAAGCAACGGATCGGCCGCCGCAAGGTCGTCCGGACCAACGTCCACGGGCTTGCCGTCGCACGACGGCTGCTCGACCGATACGAGGAGCTGTGGCGAGGACGGGTCGACCGGATGACCGCGCTCGTCAGTGAAACGAAGGAGACCGACGCATGACCGTGACCGCCGTCCGCAAGGACCCGAACGCTCTGACCATGACCCTCGACGCGGAGTTCGAGGCATCGCCGGAACGCGTCTGGCAACTCTGGGCCGATCCGCGCCAGCTGGAGCGCTGGTGGGGTCCGCCGACCTATCCCGCCACCTTCACCAAGCACAGTCTCGAACCCGGCAGCCGCGTGGAGTACCACATGACCGGCCCCGAGGGCGACCAGCCGCGGGGGTTCTGGGACATCGTCAAGGCCGATCGGCCCCACTCCATCGTCATCCGCGACGGCTTCGCCAATGACGACGGCACCCCGAACACCGAATTCCCGACCGGGGAGATGCGCGTGCGGATCGAGGAGATCGGCGACGGACGCACCCGGATGTCGATCGAGAACCTGTTCCCGAGCGCGGAGGCGATGGAGCAGCTCCTCGCCATGGGCCAGGAGGAGGGCCTGAAGCAGGCCGTCGGCCAGATCGACGCGATCCTCGCGGAGGACGCGGTCCGCTCGGCGTGACCCGGACCGATGAGTTCGCGGGCTCGGCGGAGTCTGAACAGCCAACCAACGGATACCACGAGGAGAGACATGACGACCGTGACCGAAGCGACGACCCGCACCCTCGACGTGCCGGGCGCGACGCTGACCTACGACGTGCGACCCAATGACTCGAGCACCGAGCCGCCCCTGTTCTTGATCGGCTCGCCGATGGGTGCCGCCGGGTTCGGCAGCCTCAGCAAGCAATTCCCCGACCGGACGATCATCACGTACGACGTTCGCGGGTCCGACCGCAGCACGAAGCCCGACATGACGTCGCAGTCGACGCCGGACGAGCACGCCGACGACCTGCATCGGATCATCCAGGAGGTTGGTGGGCCAGTCGACCTGTTCGCCAGCAGCGGTGGTGCCGTGAACGCGCTTGCGCTGGTCGCGAAGCATCCGGAGGACGTCCGAACGCTGGTGGCCCACGAGCCTCCGCTCGCCACCGTGCTGCCCGATCGAGAGAACGCGCTGGCAGCCGCCCGCGCGGTGCACGACACCTACATGCGCGACGGCTTCGGCGCCGGCATGGCCCATTTCATCGCCATCGTCAGCCATCAGGGCGAGTTCCCCAACGACATCGCGCAGCAGCCGGCGCCCGACCCGGCCATGTTCGGGATGCCGACCCAGGATGACGGCAACCGCACCGATCCGCTGATGGGCCAGACGATCATCGGCACGACGCACTACGAACCCGACTTCGAGGCGCTCCGGGCGGCCTCGACCAGGATCGTCATGGCGGCGGGCGTCGAGTCGGAGGGCATCATGTCGAGCCGCGGCACGCTGGCCGTAGCCCAGCGACTCGGCACGGAGCCGGTGATCTTCCCGAGCGGCCATAGCGGGTTCATGGGTGGCGAGTACGGGCAGCCGCCCGGCGAGCCGGAAGCCTTCGCGGCGAAGCTGCGAGAGGTCCTGGAAGGCTAGGACCGCGACGCGGGTCGCTTCCATGCCCCACCCGCTCGGCCGCTCAGATCGACGAGGTCCTCGGGTGGACCTGGTCGCTACGTGTCGAGCTCGGTAAGGATCCGTCCGATGTGACGACCGTGCCCCGTCTCGAGCAGCTGACCGGCCGCGTGCCCCAGAAGGCCCCGCGATCCATGACGGTTTGGTGGGCGATACTGGGCTCGAACCAGTGACCTTACGGATGTGAACCGTACGCTCTGACCAACTGAGCTAATCGCCCGGGCCGTCCTGCGACGACCGGCCGATGATACCCGACCCCCCTCAGATGTTCAGCCCGGGCCACCGGGCGACGATGGCATCCGGATCGCCGCCGTCGACCACCAGCAGCTTCTGCCGCGATGAGGCACCCGCCACGATCCGAACGTCCCGCCGGGAGACCCCGAGCTCGTCGGCGATGAGCCGGATGAGGGCGTTGTTCGCCGCCCCCTCCACCGCCGGTGCCCCGACGCGTGCTCGTAGGACCCCGTTCACGACGCCATCGACGCGGTCGGCCGCGGCCCTCGGAGTGAGGCGGACGGCGAAGCGGACGTCGGGGGAGCTCAAATCAGAAGGCGCGCCACAGGAAGCCGAGGACGATCAACACGATGAACCCCGACCAGTCGATCATCCCGCTCTGGGGCAGCATCCGCCGGACCGGCGCCAGGATGGGCTCGGTCGCCTGGAAGAGGAACATCGAGATCTGGTTGCGCCCGGTCGGGTCCACCCAGGACATGAGCATCCGCCCAAGGACGAGGGCCCAGAGCGCGATCAACAGGAACTGGAGGAAGTTCGCGAGGAAGCTCGTACCCACGAGCCCGAGTCTACCGTACGAGGGTCAGGGCATCGTTCCTGCGGCGCCGCCTCAATGCGTGTGGTCGACCGGGCCGCCGCCGTGCTGATGTGGCCGCTCCCCGAAAAGCGCCCGGCCGACACGGACGATCGTCGCCCCCTCCTCGATCGCGACCTCGAAGTCGTCGGTCATGCCCATCGACAGGTCCGGCCCGAGCGACCCACCGCCCATACGCAGGCGCTCGGACAGGCCGCGCAGGGCGGCGAAGGTGGGACGGGCCGCCTCCGCTCGCTCGACCAGTCGCCCGATCGTCATGAGGCCACGTACATCAAGTGCGTCGAGCGCGGCGATGCGTCGCAGCGCCTCGGGCAGGGCGTCCGGCTGGAAGCCGGCCTTGGCCGGGTCGTCGTCGACGTTGACCTGGAGCAGGATCGGATAGCGATCCTGGGGACCTGCCTCGCGAACCTCGCGCGCAAGCCGGTCGAGCCGTTCCGCCAGCCCGACGGATTCGACCGACTGGATGGCCTCGTACACCTCGAGTGCCCGGCGCGCCTTGTTGGACTGCAGGGGGCCGATCAGGTGCCAGCGCGCACCGGGGACGTCGGCGGCCTTGGCGGCGCCCTCCTGGACGCGATTCTCGCCGAGGAGCGTGAGACCGGCGGCCACGGCATCGCGCAGCCGGGCGGCATCGACCGTCTTGGAGACTGCGACCAGGGTGATGTCGGCGGGCGATCGTCCGACCCGTTCGCAAGCTGCGGCGATGCGTGCCAGCACGTCGGCGCGTGCCGTCGCGAGTGCCGTGACGCCGGCGTCCGATCGCTCGGTCATGTCAGCGCGGGAGCCGGCCGTCGCCGGCGTCGGTCACTTGCGGCGCAGGAAGCTCGGGATCTCGAGATCGTCGGCGTCGTAGGTCGTCTGGTGGCGCACCGGGGCGGGCTCCCCGACGCTCCGCTCGACGCGCGGCACGGACGCGAGCGCGGCCGTCTCGTCCTCGCGCTCCGGAGCCGTGAACGGGCTGCTGCCGTCGGTGACCTCCTGGCGCTGGCGCTGGAGCTCCTCGAGGAAGTCACGCTCGTGCGAGGCGCGGCCGGTGCTCGACGTGTCCATGACCCCGGTCGACTCGCGATGGACCGACTGGCGCTTCTTGCCGCCGTCGAAGCCGGTCGCGATGACCGTGACCATGACCTCTTCGCCCAGACGCTCGTTGAAGCTCGTCCCGAAGATGATGTTGGCCTCCGGGTCGGCGGCCTCCTTGATGGCCTCGGCCGCCTCGTTGACCTCGTAGAGCGACAGGTTCGACGAGCCGGTGATGTTCCAGAGGATGCCCTGCGCGCCGTGGATGTCGAGCTCGAGCAGCGGGCTGGCGATCGCCTGCTGCGCGGCTTCGACCGCGCGGTTCTCGCCCGTCGCCCGACCGATACCCATCAGCGCGGACCCGGCGTCCTTCATGATCGCGCGGACGTCGGCGAAGTCCTGGTTGATCAGGCCCGGCATCGTGATGATGTCGCTGATCCCCTGGACGCCCTGGCGCAGCACGTCGTCGACGACCCGGAACGCATCGAGGATGCTCGTGTTCTTCTGGACGACGTCCTTGAGCCGGTCGTTCGGGATCGTGATGAGCGCATCGACCTGCGCCTTGAGCTCCTCGGCGGACTTCTCAGCGACGAGCTTTCGCTTGTTGCCCTCGAACGCGAACGGCTTCGTCACGACACCGATCGTCAGGGCGCCGGCGTCCTTGGCGATCTGCGCGACGACCGGCGCGGCACCTGACCCGGTCCCGCCACCGAGACCCGCGGTGATGAACACCATGTCGGAGTCCGCCAGTGCGGCCGCGATCTTCTCCGAGTCCTCTTCCGCGGAGCGCTGGCCCAGCTGCGAGTCGCCGCCGGCACCGAGACCGCGTGTGACCTTGTCGCCGATCCGGATCTTGTGCGGCGCGTCCGACTGCAGGAGCGCCTGGGCGTCCGTGTTGCAGGCGATGAATTCGACGCCCATCATCTCGGCGCGAATCATCCGGTTGACGGCATTGCTGCCGCCCCCGCCGACGCCGATGACGCGGATCAGCGCGAAGTTCTCGGAATCGGAACGCAACGGCATCAGGTATTCCTCCGGCGACCCTCGGGGTCATGGGCGACGACGTGTGGCGGTGCGTCGGGACCCGGCAGGGCAGTCATCCGGCCGGATCGGCTTGGGGTTGGGCGGGAGTATAGCGCCGACCCGCAACGGGTGGGGACGAGAAGCTGGCCCGCGAACGGCCGGACGGTGCGTCGGGGCACCGAGGTCTTCCGCCGGGAGCCGGATCAGCCGGGCAGAAAGCTCAGTCGGACCGTCCGATCCATGTTGTCCGCGTTCGGGTCCAGCAGGCAGATCGACTGCCACGTCCCAAGGGCCATGCCCCCGTCGATGACCGGGACCGTCAGCGTCGGCGGCGCCAGCAGCGGCAGGACGTGATCGGCGCCGTGACCCGGTGAGCCATGACGGTGCCGGTACAGGCGCTCCTCGCGTGGCAACAGCCGATCGAGCGCGTCCAGCAGGTCGTCGTCAGACCCGGCCCCGATCTCGACGATGACGAGCCCGGCGGTCGCGTGGGGCACGAAGATCGAGAGCAGGCCGTCACCCGCGCCGATGTCCCCGAGGAACGCCGTGCAGGCCGCGGTCAAGTCGGCCACGCCACGCGCGGAACCAGTCCGGACCGTGAGCTCCCGCGTATTCATGCCACCGCGACGCTCCGGTCTGGCGCCGGAGTCCCTCCGCAGGCGGAGGCGACGACCCTGCGAGCCATGCGGCTAAGGAAAGATGCTCCGGAGCGCATCGCGGATCCGGCCGAGGCCGCCCATCGCGGGCGCCGACTCGTAGCGCAGCGGCTCCCCGCCGCCGAGCGTGGTCGCTCCCCACTGCAGCAGCCCCACGCCCGTGCTGTAGGCCGGTGTCAGCAGGGTGTCGACGAGTCCGCCGATGTTCGTCGGACCGGCTACCCGGACCGGCATCTCGAGGACCTCGCGGCCGAGCTCGGCGATCCCCGACAGTTGCGCGGCGCCGCCGGTCAGGATGATGCCGGCCGGCAGCTGTCGCACCCCTGCGGCCCGGATCTCATTGCGCAGCAGCTCGAACGTCTCGCGCATCCGCGCCTCGATGATCTGGCACACCTCGAGCCGGCTGACCGTCCGCCCCGCCTCTTCGCCGAGGACGCTGACGCTGATCTCTTCGTCCTCGCTGACCGCCTTGAGGTCGGCCGAACCGTGCCGGATCTTGAGCTCTTCGGCGACCGCCAGCGACGTCTTGAGCCCGATCGCCACGTCGTTGGTGACGTTGTTGCCGCCGACCGGCAGGACCCGGGTGTGGAACGGCGAGCCCTCCTGGAACAACGCGAGATCGATGGTGCCGGCGCCGATGTCCGCGACGGCCACGCCGAGCTCCTTCTCGGTCTCGTTGAGCACGGCGTCCGCGGAGGCCAGCGAGTTGACCACGAGCTCATCGATCTTCACGCCTGCCGCGGCCACGCACTTCGAGAGGTTCTGGACCGCGGTCGCCGAGGCCGTGACGATGTGGGTCTCGACCTCGAGCCGCAACGCGCTCATGCCCAACGGATCCTTGACGCCTTCCTGGCCGTCCACGCTGAACCCGCGCCGCTCGACATGGAGGACCTCGCGGTTCGACGGGATCGGCACGGCCCGCGCGACCTCGATCGCCCGGTTGACGTCCTCCCGCGCGACCTCCCGGTGGTGGCCCGTGACGGCGACCTGGCCCGGCGAATTGAGGCTCTCGACGTGCTGCCCGCCGACTCCGACAAAGGCGCGGTCGATCTTCCAGCCCGACAGGCGCTCGGCGCGCTCGACCGCGTCCGCGATGGAGCGGACGGTCTGGTCGATGTTGATGACGACGCCCTTCTTGAGGCCGGACGCCGGGACGGTCCCATGGCCCATGATCGTCAGGCGCCCGTCGCGACTCACCTCGCCGATGAGCGCGCAGACCTTGCTGGTGCCGACGTCGATGCCGACGAGGACCGCTTCTCGTTCCACCGTTCGATTGGTCTCCTAGAGGAAGTGGCGTCGGATGAGCGCCACGTTATCGAAGATGCGCAGGCCGAAGGCGAGGAGGGCCACCAGGTACAGGTCCAGGCCGAGCCGGTCGCCGATGAACGTCAACAGGACCGCGATGATCGCATTGACCAGAAAGCCACTGATGAAGATGCGATTGTCGTAGACCCCATCGAGCTCCGCCCGCACCGCTCCGAGCACCGAATCGAGCGCGGCGAGGATCGCCACGGCCGAGTAGCGGCTGAGCTCGAAGCCGACGTTGATGTTGAGGACGAGCCCTGCCAGGACGCCCACGAGGAGCCCGAGCAGGGGTAACAGCACGTGGTCGACGTCCTCGCTCAGCGGGTTTCGGCAAGGCTATCACGGCGCGGGGGTCGCGCTGGGACGGGGTGTCGGCTTGACGGTGTAGGTGCCGTCCGTCTCGGACGCGAGGATGACCTTGTCGATCAGCGGCTCGCGCCCGATGAGCAGGCTGCGCAGCAGGCGGACCTGTCCCGGGATCAGCTCGGGGGTGCGCAGGCTGAGCGTGTAGAAGCCGAACACGGCCGACCAGTCATCGGGGCGCGCCCGGACGATGAAGCCGTTCGCATCGCCGACGACGACGCTCAGGCTCTTCGCTTCGCTGCCGACATCTGCCGGCTTCAGCGACGCGAGTCGGGTGGCGGCATCGAGATCGACGGCCTCGAGCTTGCTACCGACCGACAGGCCGGCCGAGGTGGCACGACGGTCCTCCACGACCGGCAGGGCGGCAGCATCGGCGGTCTGAGCCTCGTCCTCACCCAGCCGTGCGAAGAGGCGGCCGTCGGCATCGACGAGGTAGCGTCTGGCCCCCACCCGCCAGACGAGGATCGGCGTGCGCTCCTCGACGCGGACGACGAGGCTGTCCGGCAGGCGGACGCTGACCTCGGCGCCCCGGATCGTCGGCAGCTCGCGCAGGTCGGCTTCGAGCGGGGCCGTGCGCAACCCGAACAGGTTCGCGCCGCGGACGTCGTCGAGGGCACTCTCGATGGCTTCGGGGTCCGTGAACGCTGCCCCTTCGAGGACGATGTGTCCGAACGAGAATGCCGATGCGTTCCCGACGCCGTAGGCGGCACCGGCAGACAGCAGCATCACGAGGATCGCGCCTGCCCGGACCGGTGACAGGCCCGCTGAGGCACGCCGCACCGTTCGCGTCCGGCGGATGGGCGATTCGGTATGTGGCTTGCGCGTCGTTGGTCGAGCCGGCGGAGCCCGGCGGGCCGGCGGGCGCTGATTCATCGGGGCAGGTCGGTCGTCTGCAGGTGTGTCTCCGGCCGGGCCGCGAAGCGCTCCAGGGCCAGCTCCACGATCCGGACGCACACGTCCGTGAAGGTGTAGCCGCCCTCGCTCGGCATCGTCGGGAACAGGCTGATCGGCGTGAAACCCGGGATCGTGTTGATCTCGGACACGATGATCCGGTCGCCAGCGACCAGGAAGTCGATCCGGGCGAAACCCTCCGCGCCGATCGCGCGGTAGACGTCGCGCGACAGCTTGTGGATGCTCGCCCGCGTCCTGTCGTCCACCTCGGCGCGGGTCGATGTCTCCGACAAGCCGGGTGTGTACTTCGCGGCATAGTCATAGAACTCGTTGCCGCTGACGATCTCGCCAGGGCCGTAGATCTCGAGATGGGCGTGGTCGTTGCCGATGACCGATACCTCGAGGTCGCGCGCCTCGGGCACGTACGTCTCGACGACGGCGACCGTGTCGTAGCGCAGGGCGAGATCGATCGCCACGCCGAGCTCGTCGGGTCGATGGACGAGGGTCATGCCCACGGAGCTGCCGAGGCCGGCGGGCTTGACCATCAGGCGCGGGTCCGCCCCACCGGCCGCGAACGCGGCCATCTCGCCTTCCACGGCCGCCCGGTCCGCGGCCCACCGTCGGGCGGGAACCTCGCGCCAGTCGACCACGGGGAGGCCCAGGCCGCGGCACATCCGCTTGAACAGGGCCTTGTCCATCCCGAGCGCGGAGGCCGCGACGCCGGATCCCGTGTAGGCGAGCCCGGCGGCATCGAGCAGCGCCTGGATCGTGCCGTCTTCCCCGAAGGGCCCATGGAGTCCGATCACCACGACGGGTCGCGGATCCATCGCTGCGAGCCGGTCGAGGGCGGCGCCCACGGCGACCGGTCCCTCGCCGCCAAGCGCCTCCGGATCGTCGTATGCCGCCGCGGAACTGTCGTCGCGGCGGTGGTCGGCGGGGAGCCACCACCACGCGCCGTCGAGGCCGATCAGGACCTGGGAGACGCTCGCGCCGGCGTCGGCGAGGGCGGTCGCGATGGCAGTGCCCGAGACGATCGAGACATCGTGTTCGGCCGACGGACCGCCGAGCAGGACGACGATGGGTGGCAGGGCGCGGACCCGCTCCTGGCTCGCGACGCTCCCGCCGGGGGCCGTGTCGTCGCCGGGGGCCGTGTCTCGCCCGGGGCCGTCATGCCGGCCACGGCCAGCCGTCCCAATCGCCGAGGAATTCGACCTCGAATGCAAGCTCGACGCCATGGCGCTCGGCGACGACGCCCCGGACGTGCTCGGCCAGGCGGCGCACGTCCGCGGCCGTGCCCTTCTGGTCGTTGACGATGAAGTTCGCGTGCTTTTCGGAGACGACCGCTCCACCGATCCGGTGGCCCTTGAGGCCGACGTCCTCGATCAGCCGGCCGGCCGATTCGCCCTCCGGATTGCGAAAGACGCTTCCGGCCGACGGCAGCCCCAGCGGCTGGTGGGTCTGCCGCCAGCGGCGGATCTCGTCGAGCCTGGCCTTGATCACGTCGGGATCCGCCGGGCGCAGCTGGAAGGTCGCATCGAGCACGAGCTCGGGTGGCGCGTCCGGCGGTACGTGCTTGAACCGGCTGTCGCGGTAGCTGAGCCCGAGGTCCGCGGCGGGCACGATCGCCTCCGTGCCCTGGCCGTCGAGCACGCGCGCGGACACCAGCACGCCCGCCATGTCGGCGTCGTGCGCCCCGGCGTTCGCCCACACCGCCCCGCCGACCGAGCCCGGGATGGCCAACCCGAACTCGAGCCCGGTCAGGCCCGCCTTCTGCGTCTCGGTCGCGGCCCGGGCCATCGGGACACCGGCCTCGGCCGTGTAGCGCTCGCCCTCCACGCGTGAACCCTCCGCGCGGTCCTGGATCACGATGCCGCGAACCCCGTGGTCGCTGATCACGACGTCACTCCCGCGCCCGAGCACGAGATGCGGAAGGTCGCGCGCGCGCGCGAACCTGACGATGCGGCGCAGCTCGAAGACGTTGTGCACGCTCGCGAACAGGTCGGCCGGGCCACCGACGCGCATCGTCGTGAAGCGCGCCAGCGGCTCGTGTCGGGACGTCTTGACGCCGATCTGACGTTGGATCGTGGTCCCAACCTCGAGTGGATCGAAGGCAGCATTCGTCGTCACGCGGTGGACCCGCGAGCCCGCCGTTCGATGACGGCGCGGTCGGGCAGCGGCTCACGGGCCGCCGCCGCGAGCACGAGGTCGGCGACGGCGTCCGCCGACCCGGGCCGCCCGAGCGCGCGTGCCGCGGCGGCCATCTCGAGGTGCGCGACCGGGTCGTCGAGCAGCGCCGCGGCGTCGAGCAGCGCGCCGGCATCGAACGCCTCGTCGTCGACCAGTCGGGCCGCGCCCGCGTCCACGAGCGCGCGCGCATTGGCACGCTGGTGGCCGGCGGCGTGCGGGTACGGGACGATGACGCTGGGCACGCCCAGGGCGGTCACTTCCGCCAGCGTCGAGGACCCGGCCCGACCCACGACGAGATCCGCGGCGGCAAGTGCCGCCAGCATGTCGTCGCGCAGGAACGGGTGCGGCCGGTAGCGATCGCGCCGATCCTCGGGCAGGGCCTCGCGGGCCGTGAGGGCGGCCGCGTAACCGTCCTCACCAGTCACATGGATGACGGCCACCCGCTCGACGAGACGTGGCAACGCCGCCGCCACCGCGCCGTTGAAGCGGCGGACCGCCTGCGACCCGCCGAAGATCAGGAGCACCCGGAGCCCGGACGGCACGCCCAGCCGCGTGCGGGCCTCGTCGCGGTCCAGCTCGCGCGTGTCGCGGATCGGGGTCCCGGTGACGTAGCAGGGACGCCCGGGCGCGCTGGACTCCAGGGCCACACAGGTGGCCTCGAAGGACACGGCCAGCACGTCGGCGAGGCGCGCAGTCGCCCGCACGGCACGACCCGGGATCACGTTGCCGTCCCACAGCACGACCGGGATGCCGAGTGGCGCTGCGGCGAGAAGGACGGGGACGGCCACGTAGCCGCCGGTCGTGAAGATCGCATCAGGACGGTGGGCGGCGAGGATCGCGCCGGCCTGCGGGACCGAAGCCCCGAGACGCAGCGGGTCGAGCAGCGCGTGCACGCCGAGGTCCACGGTCCGCAAGGAACGGAGGGCGAGCCGGCGGAACGGGATCCCGGCCGCCGGCACGATGCTCGCCTCGAGCCCGCGATGGCCGCCGAGCCAGGAGAGCTCAGCGGCGCCCGGTCGAGCGCGCAGCGACCGGGCGACGGCCAGCGCCGGGTAGATGTGCCCGCCCGTCCCGCCGCCGGCGATCAGCACTCGCATCGTCGTTCCAGGTGCCCCTTTCGATGGTCTCGCGCGAGATCGAGAGCAGGATCCCGACCGCGGCGAAGCTGATGATGAGGGATGAGCCGCCAGCACTGATGAACGGCAACGTGATGCCGGTGATCGGCACCAGTGTGACCACCACCGCGATGTTGATGAACGCCTGGAGACAGAGCCACGCCGTGATCCCGGACGCCAGGAGCGCCCCGAACGTGTCCGGCGCGGCCAGCGCCACCCGGATGCCGCTGTAGGCGAGGAGCAGGAACAGCCCGATGACGACGACCGCCCCGACGAGTCCGAATTCCTGGCCGATCTCCGCGAAGATGAAGTCGTTGAAGGCATTCGGGACCGCGATCATGCTCTGGCCGAGCCCGCGCCCGAGGATCCCACCGGCACCGAGCGCCAGCAGGCCCTGGACCGTGTGGAACCCGTCACCGAGCGGATCGGTCCACGGATCCAGCCAGGTCCGGATGCGGTCCATCTGGTAGCCGCGCAATCCCACCACGATCATCGCCATGAAGGCCGCTGAGCCCATCGCCGCGAGATGGAAGAGGTTCGCGCCGGCGACGAAGAACATCGTGAAGCCGGTCAGCGCGATGACCGTCGTCGTGCCGAGGTCCGGCTCCTTGAACACGAGGGCGAGCACCGGGGCGAGGACGATCAGGAACGGCACGGTGCCGGTCCAGAATCCACCCACCTTCGTGCCCCGCTTCGCGAACCAGTGGGCGAGGTAGATGACCATGGCGAGCTTCGCGATCTCTGCCGGGTGGACGGCCGGGAGACCCGGCAGCCGGAGCCAGCGGGCGGAGCCGCCGACGACGATGTTGTAGTCGGGCACGAATACGAGCACGAGCAGCGCCAGCGATACGAGGAGGAACGGGACCGACACGAGACGCAGGTAGCGGTAGTCGACCCGCATCATCGCCGCCATCGCGATGAGCCCCAGTACGGCCCACTGGATCTGCGGGCCGACGGTCGCGAACGTGTCGGCGTCCGCTGACACGTAGCCGCGCATCGCCGACGAGGAGTAGACCATCAGGATCCCGACCGCGGTCAGCGCCACGACCAGCATGAGGATCAGGTAGTCGGGGTCGTGCCGTTCCCGCTGCAGGACCTGGGTCGGGTTCTTGACCGGTGTCCGGTTCGCGGACCGGCGGACGTCGCGGACGTCGCGCGCGCGCGTTCGATCGGGGGTCACATCCGGGTCCGCCGGGCCACGGCCGAAACGCGGGATCGGCGGCGCGAGGTTCATCGGTCCCTCCGGGCTCGGGTCGCCGCGAGTGCCGCGACGGCGTCCTTGAACGCCCGTCCACGGGCGGCGTAGTCGGGGAACATGTCGAAACTTGCGGCGGCCGGGCTGAGCAGGACCGTCGCCGGGCCCGCGGGCGGATCGCCCTGCGCGTGGGCCAGCGATGCGTCCCGTGGGAGCGCCTCGCGCGCGAGCGCGTCCGCGCGCGCCACCGCGTCATCCATGGAGGTCGCGCGTTCCACCTGCTCGAGACCGGCGGCGCGGAAGCGCCGCTCGAGGTCGGGGCCGGTCTCGCCGATGACGACGGCCGCAACGGCTCGCTCGGCGACGACTGCGGCCAGCTCATCGAGATCGACGCCCTTGTCGCGCCCACCGGCGATCAGCACGAGCGGGGGTTCGAAGGCCCGGAGCGCGGCGATGACCGCGTCCGGCTGGGTGCCCTGCGAGTCGTTCACGAAGCGCACGCCATCGATGTTCGCGACGGCTTCGAGCCGATGCTCGACGCCCTCGAACGCCGAGGCGGCCTCCCGGATCGCGTCCGGCTCGACGCCGAACAGGAGTCCGACAGCCACGGCCGCCAGCGCGTTGGACACGTTATGCGCTCCCGGCACGCTCAGATCCGCGAACGGCATGATCCGACCGTCCGGTCCGGTGGACGCCGTGTCGCCGCCCGCCAGGGGGAGCCGCTCCACGCCGTTCGCCACGATCCAGCCGTCCACGACGCCGACGCCACCGGGGAGTGGTCGGTCGCGCCGGTACAGCACGGCCGTGGCGAGCCCGAGGCCCGCGTAATCCGCGACCACCGGGTCCTCGGCGTTGAGGACGAGCGCACCGTCAGGCGCCACGAGCTCGGCCAGCCGCCGCTTGACCGCCCGGTACGCGCCGAGCGAGCCGTGGCGGTCCAGGTGGTCGGAGGTGACGTTCGTGTAGACGGCGACGGTCGTTCCCTGTGACAGCGTCGGGAGCTGCAGCTCGGACAGCTCGTAGACGACGCGATGGTCCGCCGTCAGCTCGCCGAGCCGCTCGACGATCGGGATGCCGATGTTCCCCCCGAGGACCACGGGGTGGGCCGGGTCGGCGCTGAGGATCGCCGCGGTCAGCGACGCCGTCGTCGTCTTGCCCTTCGTGCCGGTCACGCCGATGGTCGGGGCCTCGCACAGGCGCAGGAAGAGGTCGGGCTCGGACACGAGGGCCGGCGCGCTGGGATCACCGTGGGCACGGGCCGCGACCAGGGCCGTCAGGGCCTCGCGCAGGCGCGGCTCCGTCGTCGGGTAGTCCGGGTTGATCGATGGCGACGTCGTGACGAGCGCGGCATCCGCCCATGAACGTGCGGGCTCCACGGCCGGCCCGAGCACGAGGGTCACGTCACGGCCGTCGAGTGCCGCGATCGCCTCGGCGAGGTCGGAGGCCGGCCGCCCGTCGTACACGGTGACGCGCGCCCCGGCATCGGTCAGGAAGCGAGCCAGGGCGATCCCGCTCCTGGCCAGGCCAAGCACGGTCACGGGGGCCGCGCGCAACAGCCCGTCCCGGATGGCCGCCATCGTGAGGGCGTCCGGCTCGATCGTGCGTGGAGGCATCGTCACGCCGCCCGTCACGTCAGCCGATCCGGCTGGAGCGTCGCAAGGAACAGCGTCACGCCCAGCAGGGCCGCCAGGATCCCGACGATCCAGAAGCGGATCGTGATCTTCTCCTCGTCCCAGCCGCCAAGCTCGAAGTGGTGGTGGATGGGGCTCATCCGGAACAGCCGCTTCCCGCCGCTGAACCGGAAGTACGCGACCTGCAGGATCACCGACGCTGTCTCGACGACGAAGATGATCCCGATCAGCGGCAGGACGAGGATCTGGCCGGTGATGAGCGCGGTCACGGCGAGGGTCGCCCCGAGCGACAGCGCCCCCGAGTCCCCGATGAAGACCTGGGCCGGATGCACGTTGAACCAGAGGAACCCGAGCAGCGCCCCGATGATGAGCGCGCACAAAAGGGCAAGGTCGGTCTGCGTGGGCTGGTTGAGGAGCGCGATCAGCAGGTACGCGACGAAGGCGATGGCCACCGTGCCACCAGACAGGCCATCGAGCCCGTCGGTCAGGTTGACCCCGTTCGAGGCGGCGATGATCGCGAATGCCCCGAACAGGACGTACAGCCACGGCTCGATCGGGACGGCGCCGACGAATGGCACGGCGATGGCCGTGATCTCGTAGGTCTGCTGGATCTGCCAGGCCGCGACGAAGGCCACGACCGTCAACCAGATGAGCTTCTGGCGGGCCCGGATCCCCTCCCCCGTCCGTGCATTGAGGTAGTCGTCGAAGGCGCCGAGCAGGCCGACTCCGGCCAGCGCGGCCAGTGGCGCGAAGGTGTCAGGGCCCGGCTCGCGCAGGAAGAGGAAGATCCCCAGGACCACGAGGACGATCAGCAGGCCGCCCATCGTCGGCGTGCCTTCCTTGACGTAGTGGGTCTCGGGGCCATCCTCCCGGATCCGCTTTCCGAACCCGAGGGCCTGCAGGAGGCGGATATACGGCGGCATGAGGATGACGACGAGCGCGAACGCGAGCAGCAGCCCCTGGATGAGCTCCACGGTCATCGCGGGCGCTCCCCGAGCTCGAGGCGGAGGGCGTCGACCACGCGGTCCAGCCCGACGCCGCGCGATGCCTTGACGAGGACGGTGTCGCCGTCACGCAGACGCGGGCGCAGTACGTCCAGGGCCCCCTCGACATCCTCGACGTGATGGATCCGCGCGGCGTCCAGACCGGCCGTTCGGGCACCTTCCACGATCCCAGAGGCCTCGGGCCCCACGACCACGAGCAGCTCGACCGTCCCGCCCGCGGCCTCGCCGACCGATACGTGCCCCGCACCGTGACCATCGCCGAGCTCGAGCATCGTGCCGAGGACGGCGACCCGGCGACCGGGCATCCCGGCGAGCAGGTCCAGGGCGGCCAGCACCGAACCCGGTGACGCGTTGTAGCTGTCGTCGACGATCGTCGCGCCGCGCAGCTGCACGAGCTCGGCGCGATGTGGCGCGGCCCAGCCGCCCTGGAGCGCTGCCACGATCGTGTCAAGGTCGACCCCGGCCGCGATACCGACCGCAGCACCGGCCAGCGCGTTGTGCACTGACAGACGACCCAGCACCGGGATTGCCACCGGGCGCTCCCCGGCTGGTGTCCTCAACTGGAAGCGCATCCCGTCGACACCGGCGCTCGTGACGGCCTCGGCGCGCACCTGCGCGGTATCGGCAAAGCCGTAACGCAGGGCTCGCGCCACCGATCGGCCATCCATCCGCGCCACGATCGGATCGTCGTCGTTGAGGATGGCCGTGCCGCCCGCTGGAAGGGCCTCGAGCAGCTCACCCTTGGCCTGCTCGACCGCATCGAGCGACCCGATCCGCGACAGGTGCACCGGCTGGACGGCCGTCACCACCCCGATCGACGGCATGGCCATCGCGGCCAGCTCGGCGATCTCGCCGCCGACGTACATCCCCATCTCGAGGACGGCGGCTTCATGTTCCGGACCGAGCCGCAGGAGCGTCAGCGGCAGCCCGATCTCGTTGTTCATGTTGCCCTCGGTCCGCAGCGTCCGCCGGGCCGCTCCCAGGACCGCGGCGGCCGCCTCCTTGGTCGAGGTCTTGGCGATGCTGCCGGTGATGCCGACCACGAGTGGCATGAACCGGCGGCGCCAGCCGGCGGCGACGGCGCCGAGGGCCGCCTGCCCATCGGCCACGCGCACGACCGTCACAGTCGCCGAGGGCAGCCGCATCCTCCACCGGGCGAGTCACGAGCACGGCCGTGGCGCCACGCGCGATGGCCTCGGGCAGGTGGTCGTGACCATCGGTGCGCTCGCCGGGAAGCGCGACAAAGAGATTGCCCGGGGCGACCAGGCGCGAATCCACGGCGCCACCGCGGATCGGACGGGAAGAGCGGGCCAGCAATCGGCCACCGGTGTGGCGGAGGAGGTCGTCGGCCGTGAGGGCGGGCGCCGCGGCGTCGGACGGCGCCGGGGTCGACGAGTCGACGTCGGTCACGCGCGGCAGTGTCGCATAGCCGCCACTCACCGGTCGGCGGCGCTGGGCGTGGAGGTCGACGGCCGATTCGGCGAGGAGATCGGGCGTGGTGATCGCGTCGGTGGCGATCCGGCGGAACAGCTCGAACGACATCACGGGCATCTCCAACTGGCCGACACGAGCGACCGACGGTGTGCCTTCTTCGATGCGGACGGCCACCACGAGGTCCGGCGTGTCGCTCTTGCGGGCGATGTATCCGACGAACGAGTAGTTGAAGAGGTTGTGTTTCCACGCGCCACGGCCCTTGTTGGCCTTGGCGTCCCAGATCTGCGCGGTGCCCGTCTTGCCCCCGACGTGGTAGCCCGGGACGATGGTCCGGTCGCGATAGAACGGGACTTCCTTCACCACGTGGTCCATCAGCTTTCGAACCTTCTTGGCCACGGCAGGCTTCACGACCTGGTTACCGGGCGTCACCGCGACGTCGTGCGAGCCGATGCCCTGGACCACATGGGGCTTGATCGTCGTCCCGCCGTTGATGATCGTGGCGAACGCGCTCGCAAGCTGGATCGGGGTGACTGCCACGCCCTGGCCGAACGCGGCGTTCGCGAGGTCGATCTCTGCCCACGGCACGTTCGCCGGATCGCGCAGGAGCCCGCCGACCTCGCCGGCGACGTCGATCCCCGTTCGCGAGCCGTAGCCGAGCTTCCGCCAGGTATCGAACACCATCGCGGAAGATCCCGCCGTCGAATCGCTCAGCCCGAGGGCGACCTTCGCGGCGATCACGTTGCGTGAGTAGGCGATGCCGTCTTCGAACGTCACCCAGCCCATGCCCTTGCGGTCGGCGTTGTCGATCTTGGCCTCGCCACCGTCGAGCCGGAGCGTGCCTACGTCCTTGATGCGGGTCGTACGGGTCACGGTGCCGGCCTCGAGCGCCGTGGTCGCGGTCATCATCTTGAACACGGACCCGGGCTCGTACACGTTCGACACGACCGGGTCGACGAAGCGGCCGGGCTCGGCGGCGGCGATGGCTCGATAGTCGTTGGCGTCGTACGACGGATAGGTCGCCATCGCATAGACCTCGCCGGTGTAGGGGTCCAGGACCACGGCCGATGCGCTCTTGGCGTCGTCCGCGATCCACGCCGCCAGCAACTCCTG
The DNA here is from genome assembly GCA_963828165.1 of uncultured Chloroflexia bacterium. Lineage (GTDB taxonomy): Bacteria > Chloroflexota > Limnocylindria > Limnocylindrales > CSP1-4 > SPCO01. The sequence continues at coordinate 2,572,451 of CAWHDR010000001.1, read as the reverse complement.
CTCGAGGGCGAGCTGCAGGCCCGCGTCGATCGTCAGCCGCAGATCCTCGCCGAGGACCCCGGGCGCCTGCACGACGGACGTCTCCGACCTTGGTCGGCCGCCCGCGTCCCGCTGCGCCAGGAGGACGCGGGGCTCGCCGGCAAGGTCCTCCTGGTAGAACTGCTCGACCCCGTATTGACCCGCGTTCTCGCGATTCACGAACCCCAGCAAGTGCGCCGCCAGCGTCGATCCGGGTCCGCCGCCTTCCTGCGGATACACACGCTCCGGCTCCGGCTCCAGCGAGATGCCGACGACCTGCTTGGCGTTCCCCGCCTGTCGGATGCGCTCGGACAGCTCCGGAGCGATCCCGCGGGCGAGGATGACGTAGGGCTTGCCGCTGGCGAGCCTGGCTCGCAGGTCGACCGCTCCGGCCTCGTCGAGCTCCAGGAGGCGAACCAGGGTGTCCGCCGTCCGCTGCTGCTGGACGGGGGTCAGCTGGTCGGCGGCCGCGATGAGACGGTCGCGGGCCACCGATGTGGCCAGCAGCACGGTGCCCGTCCGGTCGTAGATGTCGCCGCGGCGACCGCCGATCTCGATGCGGACCGAGGTCTGCTCGGCGGCGCGGGCGGTGAGCTCGTCGCCGCGCAGGACCTGCCAGTACACGGTCCGGGCGACCAGGGCCAGCGAGCCCACGCCGAACACGACCAGAAGGAACAGGAGTCGGCGGCGGGAATTGGTCCGGCCAAGCATCGTCGGCGTTCGGTCGATCAGTGAGCCGGGAGGATGACGGGCTGGCCGAGCTGGCCGAGGCCTCCATCCAGGGCGAGTTTGCGGACGGCGGGCTCACGGCCCAGCCGGCTCAGGTCGGAGGCGAGGTCCTGACGGCGGGCCTCCAGCCGCTCCTGGTCGATCTGCAGGCGACCGATGTCATAGCTCGTGGCCGACACGCGGACCTCCTGTGCCAGCGAGAAGAAGGCAAGCATGAACGCGACCGCGATACCGCCCAGGACGATCGCCGGCCTACTCGAGCTGCGATGCGCGCGGACCGTCGGCCGTGCCCGACGACGCGGCAGCGCCGGAGCGTCGGCCGTCCGCGGGCGGCGCGGCAGCGCGATCGTTCGTGGGCGGGCACCCTCGTAGACGGCCATGCTCAGTCGCCCGGCGCGAAGCGGAAGCGCGGTGAGCGCGGGTCGAGGAAGGCCAGCGGATCCGACGGCGCCGCGGCGCCCCACTCGTCCAGCTCGAAGGACGCGGCGTCATGGTGGGTCGAACGCTCGTTTCGCTCGCGCACCTCGTGCTGGCGGCGGCCGTACGACTTGCGACGGCTCGACTGGTGGCGCTTGCTCATCGGGGGCTCCTCCGTCCTGCTCCTGGGTGGTTGCTTGCTCGGTGGTTCATGCCGCGAGACGCTCGGCTGCGCGCATCCGGGCGCTACGGGCACGAGGATTGGCGGCGATCTCCTCGGCCGTCGGGGTCAGCGACGGGCGCGTCAGGAGGCGCAGCCGGGGGTTCCGGCCGCAGACGCAGACCGGGATCTCGGGGGGACAGACGCAGCCACGCCGCTCGGCGGCGAGGAAGCGCTTGACGATGCGGTCCTCCAGGGAGTGGTAGCTCAGGACCACGAGGCGGCCACCGGGGCGCAGCAGGTCGAGGGCGGCCGCGAGCCCGGCTTCCAGGGCATCGAGCTCCTCGTTGACCGCGATCCGCAGGGCCTGGAACACGCGCGTCGCTGGGTGGGTCCGACGCGGTTGTCGCGGATTCGGCGGCAGGACGCGCTCGATCAGGGTCGCGAGCTCCTCGGCCGTCGCGATCGGAGCGGTTCGACGGGCATCGACGATGGCCCGCGCGATACGGCCGGCCTTTGGTTCCTCGCCGTAGCGTCGGAAGAGCGCCGTCAGCTCGTTGGTGTCGAGCGACGCGAGCAGCTCGCTGGCGGGGACGCCGCGCCGCGTGTCGAACCGCATGTCGAGCGGACCGCCGGCCCGAAAGCCGAAACCTCGTTCGGTGTCGGCGAGCTGGTCGCTGGACAGGCCAAGGTCGAACAGGGCGCCGTCTGCCCGCTCGAAGCCCGCCTCGCGGGCGATCGTCGCGAGCTGTCGGAAGTTGGCCTGGCGCAGGACCAGGCGATCCCCGAAACGGGGGCGGAGGCGACCGTCCACTCTGGCGATGGCCGCCCCATCGGCGTCGAGACCGAGGAGGCGGCCATCAGGGTCGGTCGCCTCCAGGATCCGCTCGGTGTGCCCACCGCCGCCGAGGGTGGCGTCGATCTGGAGGCTCCCCGGGGCAGGCGCGAGCATCGACATGACCTCGTCTGCCAGCACCGGGATGTGCGTTGCCTCCATCTTTCCTCCACCTATCGCCGATCGGATCCCGAGCGGACCCTGGAAGCGCATGTCGTGCGAGCTAGATGCCAAGCCCTTCGAAGGCCTGGGCCAGCTCCTGGGGGTCGTCAAGGTCCTGGCCGTAGGTCGCCCACGTGGCCGGGAGCCAGATCTCCGCGTGATCGCGTGAGCCCACGACGACCGCCTCGTTGGTGAGGCCGATGTGGTCTCGCAGATACGCCGGCAGCAGGACCCGCCCCTGCCGGTCGAGTTCGACTTCCGCCGCGTTGGCGAACACGAATTGCTGGAACCGACGGGAGGCTTCACTCGTGATGGGCAGCGCCGCGACCTTCGCCGCGAGCTCGTCCCAGCCGGCCTGGGTATGGATGGCCAGACACGCGTCAAGCCATCGCGAGACGACCGCGCCCGCGCCCAGCTGGACGCGGAACTTCGCAGGGACGGCGATCCGTCCCTTGTCGTCCACCGTGTGCCGGTACTCGCCGGTGAACACCCGTACGGGCTCCTTGGTCTACCAGGGCCTGGTCCTGTAGGTCTGGGGTTCGAGTGCCTAGGTGTTCCCCACTTCCCACCACTTTGGACCACTTCCCTGCATAGTAGCGCCCTGAGCCGCCACGTCAATCCACAAAAAAGCACCGGGGAAACCGATGTAGCCGATCGCAGGCACGAACCGGTGCCGCGAGCACCAGATCGGGACGCGCGCTATTCGGCGCGGGCGATCAGCAGTGGTTCGACGCGCGGGGCTAGCGCGTCGGCGGCGGGAGGCGCAGGTCCTGGCCCGGACGGAGGCCGTTGCGGACGAACGGGTTGCGGTCGTAGATGCTCGCCTGCGTCACGCCGAAGTAGTTCGCGATGCTGTAGATGTTGTCGCCGGCCCGTACGCGGTAGATCCAGCAGCGTGACGTGCCGGGACACGGCCGCAGCAGCGCGTACCGGTCGGAGGTCGGGGCCGGCCGGGCCGTGGGCGTGGGCGTCGGGCGTGGTGTGGGCGTCGGGCTCGGCGTCGGGGTCGGGACGTGGGCGTGGGCGTGGGCGTGGGCGAAGGTGAGGGCGATGGCGTTGGCGTTGGCGCTGGAGCCAGCGACGATGTCGCCGTCGGTGCCGGGGTCGGGGCGGCCGACGAGACCGGGGAAGAGAGGCCTGCGCCACGGCGCCCGCCGATGCACCCGGCGACCGTGTGGGCGCCGCGACGGCGAGCTCTAACCCGCCGCGCACCATGACGAACGCCAACGACGCGGTCGCGGCCATGACCAGAACGAGGACGGAACCCAGCACGGCCGGGCTCACCGAGCGCCCGGGCCGGACCGCGGCTGCGGGTGCCTCGGCCATCACCACGGCGCCACGGAGGTAGCGTGGACAACTGACGTGGCCCGAGGCGAGGCACACCAGCTCCTGTTGTCGCAACGATTGAGGCACCGGATCGCGCAGGGCCGCGCATCGGTTGGCCGGGTCCGGCGCCTCGACCGGCGCTACCATCCGGTCGGTGTCATCCACCGCCCGCAGGAACGGACAGACCTCCGGGTCGTCGGAGCGACCATCGAGCATGGGCAGCCAACCGCGATCCCCTGGGCTCGGCGACGGACGGTCTCCCGCTGCGACGACGTGCGGCACGATGAGGCTCGGCTGGAGGATGTTGTCGTCCGCTCCGGAGTTGGCCTCCTGGGGCGTGTGGACGAACGTGGGAAGCCGCGTTTGGTCGACGAAACCCTTGTCCGGATCGGGCTGGACCGGCTCCTCAGGCTCGGTCGCACCGTCCGGCGACAGGTCGAATGCACCGGCCAGTCCAGGCCGTCGACGTCGTCTCGGACGCGGAGCTGACTGGCTCCCGGGGTCGTCAGCCACACAATCTCCCACTGCTGGACGGGTCGAACGGCGCGGAGTCTAGTACCTTTCGCGCCTTGCCGTGACACATATGGCGGTGCTACTGTCCGGCGCCTGAGTCGATCGGACCACCCGTTCGACCCCCGTCACGAGGCTTCGGACGCCCATCATCATGGCCCTGCCGCTACCCGTCATCTCGCCACCGCCGGACCCGCTCCGTCTGGCGCCGCACCGGATCAAGCGCTGCACGTTCCGCCGCTTGATCGATGTCGAGGTCGCCTCCGAGCGCGTCTACGACGTGGAATGCCTCTTCCCGGACCGCAAGTACCCGATCCCGCTGGGCGACCTGGACTCGGCCACGCCGATCTGCAACTCCTGCATCGCGCCGCACATCTTCCGGCCCGACGAGGACTGAGGGCCCAGCCACCCGTAACCGGGTGCTGATGCATGCGGTTACCGAGGTCCGATTTGGCGGTCCCCGACGCCATCCGCCCGGGGTTTCGGCGATCGTGTCAGCGAGGCGGTCTGTAAGCCGAGTTCTGTCCCATCGCGCGCCGAAGCGCACGTCGGGGATGGCCATCCATCTAAGGCCGCCGGTCACCCGGCGGCTCTTGCGGCCTACCCGAGGGCTGGGCAGCGCACCTCTCCCCCGAACCGGTTGCCCGGCACGGGTTGCGCCCTCCTATTCGGCCTTGCTCCGGGTGGAGTTTGCCGCGTTTCACTCCGCCGGCCGACCCGAAAGCCGGTCGGCGGCATCGTCACTGTGGCACTGGTCCTCGTCTCACGACGGACGGGCGTTACCCGCCACCCTGCGCTGGGGAGCTCGGACTTTCCTCACGGCAGACACCGGATCGCTCCGACGTGCCGCGCGACCATCCGACCGCCTCGCTGACGCCTGAGTCTACCCCGGATCGTGCGCCGGACCCTCCGACCACCCGGCGTTGGTGTGCATCCCATGGGGCTATCGTCGAGCCGGCGACCATCCGCTCCCCATGGCGTGCGCCGAGCGCACGAACATCGGCTGAGGCGGCTCCTGACGGCGTGATCGACGAGTTCGTTCGACGATAGGAGCGCTTCATGCACACGCATGGACCGACGTGCCCGCGCGTCACGCGGGCAGTGCGGCTCAGCTGGGTCTGCGCGTGACCGAGGCCGGACCGCCAGCGTGCGCCCGGTCGATCGCCTCGTTCGCGAGCGCGTCCGCGACGCTGTTCTGGGCGCGCGGCACGTGGGCCGCCGACCATCGCGTGAATCCCCCGAGCGTCTGACGGGCGCGCGCCCAGAGCGGGATCAGCTTCGCGTCCTTCACCCGCCACCGACCGGCGAGCTGCTCCACGATCAGCTTGGAATCGAGCAGCAGGTGCACCTCGGACGCCCCGAGCTCGGTCGCGAGCTCGAGCGCGCGCACGACCCCGGTGTACTCCGCGACGTTGTTGGTCTGGACCCCGAGGTAATCGGAGATCGACGCGTCGGGGGCGGCTCGAGGGTCACGCGCATCGCCTCGGCGCAGGTCGTACAGCGCGGCGCCGGCCGACGCCGGTCCGGGGTTGCCGCGGGCCGCGCCGTCCGTCCGGATCAGGAACGCCGAGGCTCGTGCCGCGACCGACCCGGGTTCCTCGGAGCTCGCCGGCGGCTCCGGGAACATCGGCTCCGTCACTCCGGGGCCGGGTCCCGGTCCGGCGGACGCTCGCCTGCCTGGAGGACCGGCAGCTCGACACGCGAGCGGGGCTCTTCGTCTCCGCCGCGGAGCTTCCGCCAGGCCCATTGCAACGGGTCGTAGTGGGCGTCGGCGACGCGTTCCTTGAGCGGGATGATGGCGTTGTCGGTGATCTTGATGTGCTCCGGGCAGACCTCGGTGCAGCACTTGGTGATGTTGCAGTAGCCGATCCCCCCGCTGTCCTTGAGGTAGTCGCGGCGGTCGGCCTGATCGATCGGGTGCATCTCCAGACCCGCCGCCCGGACCAGGTAGCGCGGGCCCATGAACGGCTTGTCGGTCTCGTGGTTGCGCAGGACATGGCAGACGTCCTGGCACAGGAAGCACTCGATGCACTTGCGGTATTCCTGGACGCGGTTGATGTCGTCCTGCTGCCAGCGCCAGTCCTCCTGCGGAACGTCGTCGGGTGGCGTGAACGGCTGGATCGTCTTGTTGACCTCGTAGTTCCACGAGACGTCCGTCACGAGATCCTTGATCAGCGGGAACGCCCGCATCGGCTCGACCGTGATCGGCTCGTCGAGATCGAAATCGGACAGGCGGGTCTTGCAGGTCAGTGACGGCCGGCCGTCGACTTCGGCGCTGCACGATCCGCACTTGGCGGCCTTGCAGTTCCAGCGCACGGCAAGGTCGGGTGCCTCGTGCCCCTGGATCCAGTGGAGGGCGTCGAGGACGACCATCCCCTCCTCGACCGGCACGTCGAACTCGTCGAAGTGGCTGTCCTGCCCGGGACTGCCGCGGAAGACCCGGAGATGTGCGTCCGGCATTCGTGCCTCCGTCGTCAGTGGTCGCCGGCGAGCAGGCCGCGCAGCTCGTCGGGCATCGTCGGGATCGGGCTGGTGTCGACGCGCATCGTGCCGTCGGGAGCCTTGGCGACGACGCTGTTGAGGCGACCCCATGTCGCGTCGTCGAGTTCAGGGTAATCGAGCCGGCTATGCGCGCCCCGACTCTCCCTGCGCTGCAGCGCGCTGCGGGTGATCGCCTCGGACACCGTCAGCAGGTTTCCCAGCTCGAACACGAGGTCCCAGCCGGGGTTGAAGGCGCGACCACCCGTGACGCGGACCGCGGCCCAGCGACTCCGCAACGCACCGAGCTCGCGGACGGCCTCCTTCAGATCGTCTTCGGTCCGGAAGATGCCGACCAGGCGCTGCATCATCGTCTGCAGGTCACGCTGGAGCGCGTACGGATCCTCGCCTTCGGTTCGCTCGAGCGGCGCCTCGAGGTCACGGGCCGCGGCCTGGACCTGGACGGGGTCCAGATGCGACTCACCGTCGCGGGTCGCGGCGAGGGCCGCCGCTCCGACACCCGCCCGGGCACCGAAGACGAGGAGGTCCGAAAGCGAGTTGCCGCCCAGGCGGTTCGCGCCGTGCATGCCGCCCGACACCTCCCCCGCCGCGAAGAGGCCCGCGACGGTCGTCGCGCCGGTGTCCGGTTCGACCCGGACGCCGCCCATCACGTAGTGGGTCGTCGGTCCGACCTCCATCGGACCCTTGGTGATATCGACGTCCGCCAGTTCCTTGAACTGCTCGTACATCGAGGGCAGCTTGCGGCGGACGTGGTCCGGCGGCAGGTAGCTGATGTCGAGGTACACGCCGCCGTGCGGGGTGCCGCGACCCTCCTTGACTTCGGTGTAGATCGCGCGCGAGACGTTGTCCCGGGTCGAGAGCTCCGGCGGCCGTCGAGCGTCGGTCTCACGGCCCTGGGACAGCGCCGTTACCCAGCGGGTGGCCTCCTCGTCCGTCGCGGCATATTCGTGACGGCGCTCCTCGGGCAGGTAGCGCCACATGAACCGCTCGCCCTCGGCATTGCGCAGGATCCCGCCCTCTCCGCGGACCGCCTCCGTGACGAGCAGTCCGCGGACGCCCGGGGGCCAGACCATCCCGGTCGGATGGAACTGGACGAACTCCATGTCGATGAGCTCGGCCCCGGCGGCGTAGGCCATCGCGTCGCCGTCGCCGCTGTACTCCCACGAGTTGGAGGTGACCTCGTAGGCCTTGCCGACGCCACCGGTGGCGAGCACCACAGCCTTGGCCGGGAAGACGATCGGTCGCCCCGTCGTCCGCCAGTAACCGAAGGCCCCCGTCACGCCGGTCGGGCCCGTGATCAGCCGGGTGATGGTGCACTCCATGTACACCTCGATGCCGGCCGCGACCGCGCGGTCCTGCAGGGTCCGGATCATCTCGAGGCCGGTCCGGTCGCCGACGTGGGCGAGGCGCGGATGGGAGTGCCCTCCGAACGGCCGCTGGAGGATCCGGCCGTCGGCGGTCCGGTCGAAGACCGCGCCCCAGTACTCCAGCTCGCGGACGCGGTCGGGGGCTTCCTGCGCGTGCAGCTGGGCCATGCGCGGATGGTTCAACTGTTTGCCGCCGACCATCGTGTCGCGGAAGTGGACCTGCCACGAGTCGGTCGGGGCGACGTGCGCCAGGGCGGCGGCCACGCCGCCCTCCGCCATCACCGTGTGGGCCTTGCCGAGCAGCGACTTGCAGACGAGACCGACATCGGCGCCGGCGTCCCGGGCCGCGATGGCCGCCCGCAACCCTGCGCCTCCCGCGCCGATGACGACGACGTCGTGCGGGCGTGTCTGGGGACGGGTCGGTTCGATCATCGGGGTCGTCGCGCGCGCCTAGGGACGGATGACGATCGTGGGATCGACGATCGCGCCGGTCGCGGCCAGTCGCACATACACGTCAGCAAGCGTGACCGAGATGAGGCTTGCCCACGCCCACTCCATGTGGCGCAGGTTCAGGGATGTCAGCCGCTTCCATAGCGAGTACCGGACCTTCGCCCGGCGGGAGCAGGAGAAGCAGTCCATCCGCCCGCCGACGAGGTGCCGCAGGGAATGGCACGACAGCGAGTAGCCGGTCAGCAGCGCCGCATTGACGAACAGGATCGCGATGCCGAGGCCGATCGTGATCCCGCCCCCGTGGACGACGGCGAGGCCGGCATCGAGCCACAGGAAGAAGAGCGGGATGAACGCGAGATAGAGGAAGTAGCGATGCAGGTTCTGCAGGATGAACGGGAACGCCGTCTCCATGGAGTAGCGGTCGTGAACCCTGGGCTCCCCCACCGCGCAGCCCGGCGGATCGGCGAAGTAGAAGCGGTAGTAGGCCTTGCGGTAGTAGTAGCAGGTCGCCCGGAAGCCGAGCGGGACCCACAGGATGAAGAGCCCCGGGCTGATCCACGTCGGCAACCAGTCCGGGGCGATCAGTGGCGAGAACAGCGGCGAGAGCAGCCCGGACTCGGTCAGGTACGGCGTCCCGAACAACGGAGTCAGCAGGATGCCGCTGATGAACAGGTACGTCGCACAGACCGTGAACAGCGTGCCCTGGACGGTCGGGGTGACCCACCAGCGGTCGCGCCGCTTCGTGGCGCCCAGACCGTTCGATGCGGTCCCGCGGGGCTTGTGCGGGGCGCGGAGGCTTGCCGGCAGCCCGGTCATCGGGCTGCGCTCACGCCGGCCAGTCGCTCGATGACGGCGTCCGCGAAGGCGGCCGTGCCGGCCGACCCGCCCAGGTCGGAGGTCGTGGCCTTCCCTTCGGCGATCACGGCGCGGACGGCCGTCTCCACCCCATCCGCGGCGTCCGGGTAGCCGAGGTGGCGGAGCATGAGGGCGCCCGACAGGATCAGCGCGGTCGGATTGGCCTTGTCCAGGCCTGCGTACTTGGGTGCCGAGCCGTGGACCGGCTCGAAGACCGCCGCCTCGGTGCCGATGTTGGCACCCGGCGCCACCCCCAACCCGCCGACCAGCCCCGCCGCAAGGTCGCTGACGATGTCGCCGTACAGGTTAGGCAGCACGAGCACGTCGTACAGCTCCGGCTTCTGGACGAGCTGCATGCACATGTTGTCGACGATGCGGTCCTCGAACTCGACCTTGCCGTCGTAATCGGCGGCGACCGTCCGGCAGCTCTCGAGGAACAGCCCGTCGGACAGCTTCATGATGTTGGCCTTGTGCACGGCCGTGACCTTGCGCCGGCCGTTGGCGACCGCGTAGTCGAACGCGAAGCGAGCGATCCGCTCAGACGCGGCCCGCGTGATGATCTTGATGCTCTCCGCGGCATCGGGGCCGACCATGTGCTCGATCCCGGCGTACAGGTCCTCGGTGTTCTCGCGGACGATGACGAGATCGACATCCTGGAAGCGGCTCTCCACCCCTTGCATCGAGCGGGCCGGTCGCAGGTTGGCGTACAGGTTCAGCGCCTGGCGGAGCCCTACGTTGACGCTGCGAAAGCCACCACCGACCGGGGTCGTGATGGGACCCTTCAGCGCGACCTTGTTGCGCTTGACCGACTCCAGGACCCCGTCGGGGAGCGGCGTACCGTGCTCGGCGATCGCGGCTTCCCCGGCCACGACGGGCTCCCACTCGAAGCCGATGCCGGTCGCATCGAGGACGCGGCAGGTCGCCTCCGCCAGCTCCGGACCGATGCCGTCGCCGGGGATGAGGGTCACACGGTGGGCCATGGCCCGATTGTAGCGGCGGCGGGCGTGACACGGCCGGCCGCCTGGTCGGGCGGCCGGCCGGTGTGCAGGAGCGGCTCGTCAGGGTGCCAGACGCTGGGCGTCGAGGAAGTCGAACTCGCCCGAGCCAAGGTCCGTCGCCGGCGATCCATCGAGCGGGAGGAGGTGGGTGGTCCCGTTGGCGTCGTTTCCGAAGCGCACCATCAGCGCCTTGCCGTCGGGCGTGAATGCCCAAGACGCGGGTACCTCGGTCCCGCCGGGTGGACCGGCCTTCCGTGGTCCGATCGTTCGCTCGCTACCGGACCCGTCGGCGTTTGCTACGACGAGCTGGAAGCCCCCACCAGCCAGGATCCGGGCATAGGCCACGAGCGCCCCATCGGGCGAATAGATCGCCGTTCCGCGTTGACCCACTCCGGCCGACATCGGGAACAACGTCTCCTCACCGGTCGCGGTGTCCAACGCGTAGACCCGCGGGAGACCGGCCGCAGACCAGCGCGTGAAGGTGACGTGCGCCCCGTCCGGCGAGAGGGCGATCGCCTGGTAGTCGAACTGATTGTTGGCGGCCGTCGTCGACAGCCGGCGACGCTTTTCGCTCCCGTCGGCGGCGATCGCATAGATCCCGGGGCTCCCGCTCTCCACCCTGTAGACGATGTCTTTGCCGTCGGGCGGAAGCCACGTCGGGAAGTGCGCCGGTCCGGTACCCTCGAGCATCCGTGGTGCGCCGCCACCGTCCACGTCGACGATCCACAGCTTCGCGGTCGCAATGTAGGCGACGCGGGATCCGTCCGGGGACCAGTCGAACCAGTCGAGGCTCTCGGTCGGCGGCGTGAGCGCGCGGGCTCCCGAGCCATCGGCGTTGGCCACGAACATCGTGAGGATGGCTGGCGTGTCATCGGTCAGCCGCTCATCGGAGCGCAGGAAGACCATCCGGGTCCCGTCGCGCGAGAAGATCGGCGAGAAATCGAAGGCGTCGCCACCCGAGATCAGCCGGGTCTCCGCGCTAACCGGATCCATGAGGTAGATGTCACCGTCACGGCTCGTGACAAACATGCCGTTGCGGGCGAGCCCGAACGGGTCGGGCAGTCGTGATGGCCACGAGCCGACGGCGATGACCGCCAGGGCGGCCACGATCAGCAGGGCCGCCACAAGCAGGAGTCGCCCCACACTGGGCAGCGCGAGCGGGCGAGGTCGGAGTGTCGTATCCATGGGGAGCCACCTTTCGAGGCTCGACCATGCCGGTCGCTGGCGGGTCGCCGCGGTGCGCTGCAGGACGTCCGCGAGGTGGTCGGGCACGTGGTGCTCCGCGTCCTCGTGCAGCCAGGTCGAGAGGTTGCGTCCGAAGACGTCGTTCGTCGTCATGCGGGACGACCCTCCCTGGCTTCCGGTCGATAGCGGGCATCGGCGTCGAGCGCCGCCCGCATGACCCGGAGTGCTCGGTGCAGGCGAGACTTCGCCGTTCCGAGCGGGATCCCGAGCGTCGTGGCGACCTCCGGCAACGGCAGGTCGAGGTAGTGATGCATGACGACGAGCGCCCGCGCGTCTGGCTCGAGACGGAGGAAGCCGCGCTCGAGCTGGTCGCGATCCGCTACGGCCGACTCGATGCCGGCAACGGTGGGCGCATGAAGGTTCGTGAGCTCGACATCGACGCGATGCCGCCGCAGCCGCCGTGCCTCATCGATGCAGGCATGGACGAGCATCCGGTGGACCCAGGCGTCGAAGAGGTCCGGATCCCGCAGCGTCGGCAGGTCGCGCCAGGCGCGGACGAGCGTGTTCTGCACGGCGTCCTTGGCCTGTTCGGGATCGCGGAGGATGAGCCAGGCGGCCGCGTCCAGACGAGAGATCGCGGCGCCTGCCAGCTCGGCGAAGGCGTCATGATCGCCCTTCCGCGCTCGCTCCACGAGGTCTCGCTGCATCACGCCCCTCGGCGGGTGGCGCGGCCGACGTGGCCACGCTCAACCAGTATGGCGAGGCGACGTCCCGATTCCGTTCCAGATCCGGTCGCTGACGCGTTGGGCCGGTCCGACGCGGTACCATCGCGGTCCCCTCAGCACCCACCCACCGGAGTCCTTCGCGCGTGAAACTCCACGAAGCCGACGCCAAGACGCTGCTCGTCGCCCAGGGCCTGCCGGTCCCTGCCTGGGAGGTCGCCCACACCGCGACCGAGGCGCGGGCGGCCGCGGAACGGTTTCTCGGCGCGGGTGCGGACAAGGTCGTCATCAAGGCGCAGGTCCTCGTCGGAGGGCGCGGAAAGGCCGGCGGCGTGAAACTCGCTGGCTCCGCGGACGAAGCGGAGGCTGTCGCGTCGCAGATCATCGGGATGGACATCAAGGGCATGACCGTGCGCAAGGTCCTGGTCGGGCCGGCCGCGGACATCGTCAAGGAGTTCTATCTCGCGGCGGTGCTCGACCGCGCGGAGCGCGGGATCCTGATGATGGGCTCGGCCGAGGGCGGCGTCGAGATCGAGGCCGTGGCCGAGACGAGCCCCGAGGCCATCATCCGGCGCCACGCGCACCCGCTGCTGGGACTCCAGGACTTCGGAGCCCGCGAGCTGGCCTTCGCGATGGGCCTCGGAGCTCACCTGAAGGCAGCGGTCGCGATCGCCAAGGGACTCGTGACCACGATGAAGGCATACGACGCCGACCTCGTCGAGATCAACCCGCTGGCCATCGTTCGTGAGGCCGGCCCTGACGGCGCCACGGTCGAGCGACTCGTCTGTCTCGACGCGAAGATCACGCTGGACGACTCCGCTCTCGACCGGCATCCCGGCCTCGAGGACCTGCGCGATCCCGACGAGGAGGCACCCGAAGACAAGGAGGCCCGCGAGGCCGGCCTCACGTTCATCAAGCTCGACGGGACGATCGGCTGCATGGTCAACGGCGCGGGCCTCGCGATGGCCACGATGGATCTCGTGAAACGGGCAGGCGGCGAACCGGCCAACTTTCTCGACATCGGTGGTGGCGCACGCGCGGACAAGGTCGCGGCGGCGATGCGCCTCATCCTGGCCGACCCCAAGGTCAACGCGATCCTCGTCAACATCTTTGGCGGCATCACCCGCGGGGATGAGGTCGCTCGTGGCTTGATCGAGGCGCGCGCCCAGCAGACCCGGGACGTCCCGATGGTCGTACGGATCGTGGGGACGAACGCCGCGGAGGCCGCCGTCCTGCTCGAGGAAGCCCGTTTCCAGACGGCGGCATCGCTGGATGAGGCGGCCGCCAAGGCCGTGGCCGCGTCCCGGGGCGAGCGGGCGTCGGCATGAGCATCCTCGTCGGACGCGAGACCCGCCTCGTCGTGCAGGGCATCACCGGGCGGGAGGGCGGATTCCACGCTCAGGCGTCCCTCGAGTACGGCACGAACATCGTCGCGGGCGTGACCCCGGGCAAGGGCGGCCAGACCGCCCTCGACGGCGCGGTCCCCGTCTTCGATACCGTCACCGAAGCCGTCCGCGAGACCGGCGCGAACACGTCCCTGATCTTCGTCCCGGCCGCCGGGGCCCCGGATGCGGTCATGGAGGCCGCCACGGCCGGGATCGCCACGATCTTCTGCATCACGGAGGGCATCCCGGCGCTCGACATGATCCCCGCCGTGGAGGTCGTGCGCGCCCGCGGCGCCCGCCTCATCGGCCCGAACTGTCCTGGCGCGACGTCCCCGGGCCGGGCCAAGGTCGGGATCATCCCGGGCGACATCCATCGGGAGGGCCGGGTCGGCGTCGTGAGCCGGTCCGGCACGCTGACCTACGAGGCCGTCCAGGCGATGACGGACGCCGGACTCGGCCAGTCGACCTGTGTCGGGATCGGTGGAGATCCCATCATCGGCACGACCTTCCTCGACGTGCTCCAACTGTTCGCGGCGGACGACGAGACCGATGCGATCGTGCTCATCGGCGAGATCGGTGGCGCATCCGAGGAGGTGGCCGCGGCCTGGGCCGGCGAGCACCTCCGGGACGTGCCCAAGGTCGCGTTCATCGCCGGCCGGACCGCACCCGAGGGCAAGCGCATGGGCCACGCCGGGGCGATCATCAGCGGCGGCGCAGGGACGGCGGCCTCCAAGGTGGAGGCACTCGAGGCGGCCGGGTTCCGCGTCGCCGGCTCCCCGACCGAGTTGCCGGGCCTGCTGCGCGACGCCGGCTACCGCGGCTGAGCCGGCGCCCGGCTGATCGGGCGTACACTTCCCATTCGAGCTTTTCACGGACGGAAGACGTCAACCCGTCCGGCCCATCTTCCAGAGCTATCGAGGACGACCGATGACCAAGCACTCCCGCGCCGAGCGCGAACGACGCGCCGCCGAGACCATTCGGGTCAAGGAGATCGAGGCCGCCTGGTTGGGCAGCCTCGCCCCGGACACGGCCAAGGCCTTCACGACCGCCGTCCAGGCCGCTCGGGCCCGCGGCCCGGTCGAGCCGCCGCCCCCGATGGCGCCGGGCACGCCGCCGCGACCGCCGCGCCCGGGACGCGAGCCCAAGCCCTCGAAGGAAGAGCGAACCAAGAACTCGCGCGCCTTCCGCGACTGAAAGTCGCCCGTCGCATGACCCCGGGCTCTCTGCCGGCTGTCAGCCCAGGCGGACCGCCGTGCCCGAGGCGGTGACCATCAGCATCGAGCCGCCTTGGCCGACGGTCTCGTAGTCGAGGTCCACGCCCACGACCGCGTCGGCGCCCAGCGCGACCGCGGCGGCCGTCATCTCCTCGACGGCGATCGAGCGCGCCTTGTTGAGCTCCTGCTCGTAGGCACCCGAGCGCCCGCCGACGATGTCACGGATGCCGGCGAACAGGTCCTTGAAGATGTTCGCGCCCAGGATCGCCTCCCCTGTCACCAGGCCGCGGTACTCGGCGATCGGGCGTCCCTCGAGGGTGGGCGTCGTGGAGATGATCATCGAGGGCTCCTCCGGATTGCGCTGCGGGATGGTTGCCGCCCGAGGATAGCTCAGCCGAACCCGAGCGCCGTCCAGGCGGGTCCACCGGGAGCCTCGATCAGCTCGACCAGCACTCCGTGGCACGAGCGCGGATGGATGAAGGCCACGGGCCCCTCGGCGCCCTTGCGCGGTGCCGTGTCGATCAGCTCGAGGCCGTCCATCTCGAGCCGCAGGAGCGTCTCCGTCAGGTTCGGCACCTCGAAACACACGTGGTGGAACCCCTCGCCCTTGGCGGCGAGGAAGCGGGCCACGCCCGTCGTGTCGTCCGTCGGCTCGACGAGCTCGATCTTGGACTCCCCGACCGTGAGGAAGGCGATGCGGACCTGGTCCTGCTCGATGTCCATGATCGTCTCGAGCTCGAGTCCGAGCATGTCGCGCCACAGACCCAGGGCGGTCTCGATCGAGGCCACGATGAGGGCCACGTGATGGATCTTGCCGAGCGATCGGATGCGCGCCGGCAGCGGCCGTCCGGCGCTCACGATCCCTGCTCGAGTCGGTGCGTCATCTGTGTTCGCCTCCGCTCCCGCGTTCAGACCGTGATGAGCTCGCGGTGCTCGCCCCACGTCACGCGGAGCCGGTCGCTGATCTCCCCGACCGTCGCGTAGGCGCGGACCGCCTCCACGATCGCCGGCATCAGGTTGCCATCGGCCCGAGCGATCCGCTCGAGCTCATCCATGGCCGCGTTCCAGGCCTCGGCGGACCGTTCGGCTCGGACCCGCTGGACGCCTTCGATCTGGCGCCGCTCCCCTTCCGGGTCGATCCGTTGCGTCGGTGGGGTCGTGACCTCGTCGTCGCGAAACTTGTTCACGCCGACGACCACCTGGTCGCCACTGTCGACGGCTCGTTGGACGCGATACGCCGCCTCCTGGATCTCCCGCTGCTGGAAGCCACGTTCGATGGCCGCCAGCGTCCCACCCAGCGACTCGATCTCGTCGAGGTAGGCCCACGCGGCCGCCTCGAGCTCGTTGGTCAGGCTCTCGACGTAATAGGACCCGGCCAGCGGATCCGGCGTCTCGGTGACGCCAGCCTCGTACGCCAGGATCTGCTGGGTCCGGAGGGCCAATCGGGCGGCCTCCTCGGTCGGGAGGGCGAGCGCCTCGTCACGCGAGTTGGTGTGCAGGCTCTGGGCTCCGCCGAGGACCGCGGCCAGCGCCTGGATCGTGGTCCGGACGACGTTGTTGTCGATCGACTGGGCGGTCAGGCTCGACCCGGCGGTCTGGACGTGGAACCGGCACAGCAGCGACCTGGGGTTCGTCGCCCCGAACCGCTCGCGCATGATCGTCGCCCACATCCGGCGGGCAGCACGGAACTTGGCGACCTCCTCGAACAGCTCCGACCAGGCCGCGAAGAAGAAGGACAGGCGCCCAGCGAAGTCGTCCACGTCGAGGCCCCGCTCGACAGCCGCTTCGACGTACGCGATGGCGTCGGCCAGGGTGAAGGCCAGCTCCTGAGCGGCGGTCGCGCCCGCCTCCCGCATGTGGTAGCCGCTGATCGAGATCGTGTTCCACCGCGGCAGCTCGCCGGCACAGAACTCGAACACGTCGGTCACGAGCCGCATCGAGGGACGTGGCGGGAAGATATAGGTGCCGCGCGCGATGTACTCCTTGAGGATGTCGTTCTGGGTCGTGCCGGAGATCCGCTCGCGTGGCACCCCCTGGGCCTCGGCGGCGGCCACATACAGCGCCAGCAGGATGGGTGCGGTGGCATTGATGGTCATCGAGGTGCTGACGTCCTCGAGCGGCAAGCCGTCGACCAGGACGGCCATGTCGGCGAGGCTGCTGATCGGGACCCCGACCCGGCCCACTTCGCCTTCGGCCGCCGGGGCGTCCGAGTCATAGCCCATCTGGGTGGGCAGGTCGAATGCGACCGAGAGGCCCGTCTGGCCATGGTCCAGGAGGTAGCGGAACCGGCGGTTGGTCTCCTCCGCGGTCGCGAACCCCGCGTACTGACGCATCGTCCAGAAGCGGCTGCGGTACATCGTGGGTTGGACCCCGCGGGTGAACGGGTACTCTCCCGGCCGCCCGAGGTCACGATCCTCGTCGAGCCCCTCGAGGTCTGCGGACGTGTAGAGGTCGCGTACCTCGATCCCGGACGACGTCTCGAACCGCTCGCGACGCTCGGGTGCCGCTCCACGAGCCTTGGTCCGGAGCGTCTGGCGCCATCGGTCACGGCCCGGGTCCGGGCCCTCACCCACCGGGCGATGCCGCCGCTCGCCGGACCCGCTCATTCGAGGACCACGAGAACGTCGCCGAGCTCCACGGTGGAGCCCGCGCCGACGGGCACCCGAGTCACGGTGCCCGCCCGTGGTGCCCGCAGTTCGTTCTGCATCTTCATGGCCTCCACCGCGAGCAGGGTCTGGCCGGCTTCGACGGTGTCGCCGGGAGCGACGGCCACGGACGCGATCCTGCCGGGGATGATGGCACGGATCTCCAGGGGCCCACCAGCGGCTCCGCCGGCGGTCGGGTCACGCGAGGCACGCTCTCGGAGGGCGGCCCTGGCCTCGTCCTCGACGAGCAGTTCGAAGCGCCAGCCCCCGACGACGATCTCGACGCCCAGGCGGCCATCACGATCGAGGGGCCCCACGGCGCCGACGACGACGTCGGACCGGTCATCGGCCGTCGGATCCGGCGTGATGGTCACGGGCTCGTCGCCCGGGTGGGCGGACGCGGGCGCGAGCGTGACTCGTCGTGCTCCGCCGCCAGACGCGCGTGTCATCGAGGCCAGCGATCGGCCGCGGCCTGGCGGCCAGCGTCCCGCCAGGCCGACGGGCTGCCGTCTTTGCGCAAAGACGGGTCCTTCTCCGCTTGCGCGGCGGACCTGGCACCTTCGACGAGCACCGCATCGGCGGCGCCTGCCGCGGCCCGGGCAGCCCGTGTCAACGCTTCGGACCGGCGCGTCTCGCCGTCCCAGCGCGCCTCCACCCAGCCCGTCGATAGGTCGCCCGCGGCAAAGGCCCGGTCGCGCATGAGCGCGCGATCGAATGGTAGGGTCGTCTGGATGCCGGTCACGGCGACTTCGTCCAGCGCCCTCCGCATCCGGTCGATGGCGCTTCCCCGGTCGGGGGCGACCGTCATGATCTTGGCGATCAACGGATCGTAGTCGGGCGGCACGCGCTCCCCCGCACGGAGCGCCGTGTCCACGCGAACCCCGGGACCCGATGGCATCCGCCACTCCCCCACGCGTCCCGGCGACGGTGCGAATTCGCGGGCCGGATCCTCGGCGGCCAGCCGGACCTCGATGGCGTGGCGGGTCGGGGTCAGCGCATTCGCCGCCGCGGTCAGGACCGCCTCCGACAACGGTGCCCCCGCCGCGATCCACAGCTGTTCTGCGACAAGGTCGAGGTCCGTCACGAGCTCGGTCACCCCGTGCTCGACCTGGAGGCGCGCGTTGACCTCCAGGAACCAGAACCGCCGGTCGGTGTCGAAGAGGAACTCGGCCGTCGCGGCGTTGTGGAGCTTCGCCGCGACCGCAGCGCGGATGGCGAGATCGTGCAGCTCGGCTCGTTCGTCTGGTGACAGTCCGGGCGCCGGTGATTCCTCCACGAGCTTCTGGTGTCGGCGCTGGATCGAGCAATCGCGCTCCCCGAGGGCCACGATCGTGCCGTCCGCGTCGCCGAGCAGTTGCACCTCGATATGGCGAGCCGGGCGTACCTCCCGCTCGAGGTAGACCGCGCCATCGCCGAATGCCGCAAGCGCCTCCGCCGCCCCCGCCGCCAACGCGGCTGGCAGATCCGCCGCTCTCGTGACGCGTCGCATGCCCCGGCCCCCGCCGCCCGCCGAGGCTTTCACGAGCAACGGAAAGCCGACGTCCTCGGCCGCCGCGACGACAGCTGCCGCCTCGTCGGGTCGATCGACAGCCGCGGCCTCGTACGTCCCCGGCACCACCGGGACGCCGGCATCCTTCGCCGTCCGGCGTGCCGTCAGCTTGTCCCCGAGGGCATCGATCGCGTCGGGCGCCGGTCCGATGAACGTCAGACCGGCGTCGATCACCGCCCGCGCGAACGCCGCGCGTTCCGACAAGAACCCGTAGCCGGGGTGGATCGCCTCGGCACCCGTCGAGAGGGCGGCCTCGACGATCGCGTCGGCGCGAAGGTAGCTCTCCGTCGCCGGCGCCGGGCCCAGGCGCACGGCCGAGTCGGCCGCCCCGACGTGAGCCGCTTGGGAATCAGCGTCCGAGAAAACCGCGACGGTCTCTATGCCGAGATCGCGACAGGTGCGAATGATGCGAAGGGCGATCTCTCCCCGGTTCGCGACGAGGATCCGCACAAACGGTCGGGCTCCGTCTTTGCGCAAAGACGCGGCCTCCCCCACCGTCCGCGAAGGCGCGGTCACAGCGGGATGTTGCCGTGCTTCTTCGGTGGATTCGTGTCGCGCTTGTCGGCCAGCATCTCCAGCGCGGCGATGAGCCGTGGCCGAGTCTCCGACGGCCTGATGACGTCATCGACGTAGCCGCGAGCCGCGGCGGCATATGGGTTGGCGAAACGCTCCTCGTAGTCGGCAACGAGCCTGGCGCGCTCGGCAGCCGGGTCCGCGGCGGCCGCGATCGTGTCGCGGTGGAGGATGTTGACCGCGCCCTCTGCGCCCATCACGGCGATCTCCGCAGTGGGCCACGCCAGGTTGATGTCGCCGCGAACATGTTTGCTGGACATGACGTCGTACGCGCCGCCGTAGGCCTTGCGCGTGATCACCGTCAGCTTGGGGACGGTCGCCTCGCAGTAGGCGTACAGCAGCTTGGCTCCGTGACGGATGATCCCGCCGTGTTCCTGACCGACGCCCGGCATGAAACCCGGCACGTCGACCAAGGTGATGATCGGCACGTTGAAGCAGTCGCAGGTCCGGACGAACCGTGCCGCCTTCGTCGAGGCGTCGATGTCCAGCGCGCCGGCAAGGACCGCTGGCTGCTGCGCGACGATGCCGACGCTGCGCCCGCCGAGTCGCGCGAAGCCCGTCAGGATGTTCGGCGCCCAGCCCGGCTGGATCTCGAGGATATGCGCCGTCGTCGACGACGAGCTCGATGACCTGATGCATGTCGTATGGCTTGCTCGGGTCGTCCGGGACGATCCGATCCAGCGCGGCGTCCTGCCGATCGATCGGATCCGACGTCGATCCCCGCGGCGCGTCGTCGAGATTGTTCTGTGGCAGGTGCCCGAGGATCCGCCGCGCGAAGCCGAGCGCCTCCGCTTCGTCGTGGGCCGCGATGTGCGCAACCCCGCTGCGCGTCGTGTGGGTCGTCGCCCCACCAAGCGTCTCCGCGTCGACGTCCTCGTGGGTGACGGCCTTCACGACGTTCGGCCCGGTGACGAACATGTAGCTCGTGCCCTCGACCATGATCGTGAAGTCGGTGATCGCCGGGGAGTACACCGCCCCGCCGGCACACGGGCCCATCACCAGCGACAACTGCGGTACGACACCCGAGGCCAACGTGTTTCGCAGGAAGATGTCGGCGTACCCACCGAGCGACACGACGCCCTCCTGGATGCGGGCGCCTCCCGAGTCGTTGAGCCCGATGATCGGTGCTCCGACCTTCATCGCAAGGTCCATCACCTTGCAGATCTTTTCCGCGTACGCCTCGGACAACGATCCGCCGAAGACCGTGAAGTCCTGGCTGAACACGAAGACGAGCCGCCCGTCGATCTTGCCGTGGCCGGTGACCACGCCGTCCCCGAGGAACGCGGTCTCGGCGTCGGGGTTGCGATTCGTGACGAATGCGTCGAACTCCACGAACGATCCGGCGTCGAGCAGCAGCTCCAACCGCTCTCGCGCGGTGAGCTTTCCGCGCTCATGTTGCTGGTCGATGCGCTCCTGTCCGCCACCGAGCATCGACTCCGCTCGCATCGCATCGAGGCGTGCGGCTCGCTCCTCATTCGTCGGCAATGCCGATCCTCCCGTTGCGGTGGGCCGTCTTTGTGCACGGACAGTGGCCCATCATACGGTCCTACTTATCCACCGAAATGGTGAACAACTCGCGATCCGTGTGGATAACCAGCGTGTTCGCTGGGGCGCGGGCTGGAGTAGCATGACGGCATCCCCGCCCCAACCGCCCGCAGAGCGCGCGAGCCCGGCCGATGATTCGAGGTGATGCCCTGGTGACCAATGTGATCGCGATCGCCAATCAGAAGGGTGGAGTGGGCAAGACCACCACGGCGATCAACCTCGCGGGCGCCCTCGCTGAGGAGGGCCTCCGGGTCCTCTGCATCGATATGGATCCCCAGGCCAACCTGACGGCCGGACTCGGGATCAACCTCAACACCGTCGAACGCTCGATGGCTGACGTGCTCGCCGATGGACGAGCGACCCTTTCCGAAGTCATCCGCCCCACAGAGAGCGCGGGCATCGACGTCGCGCCCGCGCACATCGACCTGGCATCGACCGAGGGCGAGCTTTTCACCGCCCTTGGCCGCGAGCAGATCCTGCGTGACGCGATCGAAGGCCAGGCGGACGCCTACGACTACGTCCTCATCGATTGCCCGCCGAACCTCGGGTTGCTGACGGTGAATGGTCTCGTCGCTGCAAACGGCGTGATCATCCCGGTCCAGACCCAGTACTACGCGATGAAGGGCCTGACGAACCTCGTCAAGGTCATCAACGCGATCCGGCTCAAGCTGAACCGGGACCTGAAGATCCTCGGACTGCTGCCAACGTTCTACGACGGCCGAACGAATCTCGCTCGGGACATGCTCGACGAGCTCCGGGTCGTTGGCGATCACCACGTGTTCAGCAGCATCATTCGTAACACCGTGAAGCTCGGCGAGGCACCGCTGGTGGGACGCCCCATCACGACCTATGCCGGGGGCAGCGACGCCGCGCGTACGTACCGCGAGCTCGCGCGGGAGGTGGTCGAACTTGGCACGGCCTGATTTCCGAGCGACCGCCGCGCGTCGCCTGTCGGAAGAGCGTGAGCTCTCCCCTGCCATCGTCAGCCTCCTGTCGAACGACTCCCCGACGCGCAGTGTCGGCGTCCGGATCGTTCCGGTCGATCGCATCGACTCCAACCCGCAGCAGCCGCGACTCGCCTTCAACCAGGAGACGCTCGACGAGCTGACTGCCTCCATCCGCGAGCACGGCGTCCTGCAGCCCATCCTCGTCCGACCCATCGGCCAGAACCGCTACCAGCTCGTTGCCGGCGAGCGGCGCTGGCGAGCCTCGAAGCAGGCCGGCCTCGAGACGATCCCGGCCCTCATCGAGGAGATCGACGACGACACCGCCCTGGAGATCTCGATCATCGAGAACCTCCAGCGCGAGGACATCTCGCCGCTCGATGAAGCCGCGATGTACGACCGGATGGTCCGGGAACACGGCTACAGCATCCGCAAGCTTGCCGACAAGCTGGGCAAGGACAAGGGCTACCTCGAGAACCGGCTCCGGCTCGCCGATGCGCCGCCGGAGATCCGAGAGCTCGTGTCCTTGCGCAAAGACACCCTGTCCCACGCCTACGAGCTGATGAAGGTCGACGACCCCAAGAAGCGCCGCAGGCTGGCCGACCAGGTCGCTCGTGGTGAACTGACCCTGATCAAGCTCCGCGACAAGATCGAGGGTCGCCGGTCTCGGCCGGTGCGGGTCATCGACGACATCGGCGCGGATGGCAACGGGCTCGATGGGACCAACGGTGTTGGCCACGACGATGTGGACCTCGAGATCGATGACGACGCCGCGGTCGCGGAGACGGCACCCCGGCCGGCCGTGGAGCTCACCGACGATTCGCTCGTCAACGCCAAGCAGGACCTGGGCGAGGCACTCGATGCCTTGGTCGACGTCCTTCGCTCCCCTGATGCCGTGGCCTCGATCACCGAGATCGACCGGGCCAACCTCGCGAAGTACCTCACGATCGCGAAGCTCCGCCTGGAGAACGCGATCGCCATCGTCCGGACAGGTGACCCCCGCGACTGACCGACCGAACCGATCTGGACATGACGAAGCCGGCGCCGATGGCGCCGGCTTCGTCGTTTGGGGGTCGAGGACCGTTCCTAGTCGTTGCCGCCCTTCGCGCCCTTGGGCGCGCGCTCGGCCTTGCGGGCCTTTGCGGCTTCCGCCTTTGCCGATCCCGCCGTCACGAGCGGCCGTGGCCGCCTCCGGCTTGCCCTCGTCACCGCGGGCGATCTCGGACACGTAGGCGCCGTGGTTGTCGAAGCCGTCGGGGGTCTCGGCCTTCGCCGCCTCGGAGACGAACCAGCCGTGGTTCTCGGGGCGTTCGCCCGCGGCCTCGTCGGCTGCCGCTTCAACTTCGTCGGCCTCGGGGACGGTCTCGTCCGCGTCATCGTCCACGTCGGCCTCGGGCACGGCCGGCGCCTCGGGTCGGACCGGCACTGTCTTGCCCGCCGCCTCGGATGCGCGTGTCAGTCCATCCCCGGCAGCCGCCGGTGGGGCTTCGACCGAAGCCGGACGGGCTGCGAACACCGCTCCCGCTGTCAGGACGAGCGCGGCGAGGGCGACCAGCAGGCCGCGGAGGTGGCGAGTGTGTCGATGCACGATGTCGGGCCTCCATTCGCGGGGGCGGGCCATCCGGCCCCAGGGTCTTGACCCCGCATCCTTGAGAACGAATGCCGGTGGGCGGTGTTAGGGAGGACGAAGGTCCCGTTCGGGTTCGTCTTGCCTCCGCCGGGCCTGTGCCCTAGAGAACAGCGGCCGCCAGCCAGGCCAACAGGGCCAGCCCCCCGCCAGCAGCCTCGAACTGCCAGGCCCGCTCCCGGACGGCCGGTCGAGCGTGGCGCGACCCGACCACGGTCGCTCCGATGAGGCCAGCCGCGGCGGCCACCGGGACGATCTGGTCGAGTCCCACGCCACGGAAGGCGAGGGAACCCAGCCCCACGACCAGGACCACCGACCAGAGTGCGGCGTGCAGCCGCCACGACCTCTCGGCGCCGAGCCGGGTGGCGACCGACACGGTGCCCGCCCCCACGTCCCGTTCCAGATCCGCTCGGGCATTCGCGATGGCGAGCGCCGCGCCGGCCAGCATCGTCATCGGGAGCAGGGCGACGAAGAAGGACGGGAGCGCCCCGGTGGCACCCAGCCAGCCGTAGACCGGAAGCAGGGGGATACCCAGCGCGAACGGGAGCCAGGACCAGGCCGTCCCCTTCGCAAGAAGGTCGTAGCCGTAGCCGATGAGCAGCACGACGACCGCGAGCGCCCCGATCCGAACATCGGCCAGCGCTCCGAGGGCGATCCCGAAGGCCGCGCCCATGACCACGACCGCCCAGGCCACCGTCACGCTCACCAGGCCCGCCGGGATCGGCTTGCCGGGCTTGTGACCGGCATCGTCGGGAGCATCGCGGATGTCGTTCAGCGCCCCGATCGAGGCCTGGAGCGCCGTCATCGACAGCCCGAGGCCGAGCGCTCGCCCAAGATCCGCACCGGCGGCGACGGCGACCGCGCCGACGACGACGCCGTCCAGCAGCGACGGGAACGGATGGGCGAGCCGGATGAACGCCGCGGCCCTGGTGAGGGGCCCGTCAGACGTAGACGAGCTCGTGGAAGTTCTCGACCAGGTAGTCGATGAGACGCTCCCGGGCGTCGGCGGTGTCCGCGCGCAGTCCGGGGACGAGTGCGTACAGGGCCACTGCCGGCATCATCTGGCGGCCCTGGGCGTCTCGCCCGATCACCGCCGGCGGTCCATCGCCTGAAGCGAACACCCGTTCGATATCGCGTTCCGAGAGTCGCGCAGCGCGGCGCAGATCATCGAGGACCCGAAGGACGCCCCGACGCTTGGCCACGTCGCGCATCATCTCCTGCGCCCACAGGTCGATCTGCTGGTCGGTCTGCTCGTTGAGGCGGGTTCGGTACTCGGTGGAATCGGTGGACAGGCCGGTTGCAGCCACGGTCGCTCCTGAGGGGGATCCTGCGCGCCGAGTATGCCAGAGACGCCCGGTCAGCCGCCCGCAGCGGCCAGCGGCTGTGGCTCGATCGCCCCATCGATCTGGGCGGCCAGGGCCGCCTCGCGGGAGCCTTCGGGCCATTCGTTGAACCGCTCCGACAGCCATGCCCCGGACCGGCCGGTGCGTACGGGCTGCTGAGCATCGGCGACCAGGGCCGCGAGTGACGCCTGGAGAGCAGCCGTCATCTCGGCCACGTTCGTTCGATCAGGCCGACCGATTCCCACGATGGGTTGGCCGACGCGGACCCGGATGCGGCCGCCGAACCGCAGCCAGCTCGTCCCGTTGATCGCGATCGGGACGAGCGGCACGCGCGACCGCAGGGCGAAATAGGCGGGTCCGTCGTTGAGCGGGAGCACGGCCGCCTCAAGGGCACCGATCCTCCCCTCCCCCGCGATCGCGACGATCCCACCGGCACCGATGACCGCCCCCACCTTTCGGGTCGCCTCGAGCAGGTCGTTCTTGCCCGGTTTGTAGGGGATCGTCGCCCCGGTCCAGTGCATGAGCCGGTTGCGACCGCCGACGCCCATGTCCTCCTCCTTCGGACCGAAGAACGACAAGCGCGGACGCATCGGGAGCGTGGCCATCAGGACGAACGGATCCGCCCAGGACAGGTGGTTGAAGCAGTAGATCGCCGGGCCGTCCGGAAGCTGTTCGAAGCCCTGGCATTCGAGCCGCAGCCAGGCTCGGGTGACCGCTCCGGAAACGAGCCGCGAGGCCCAGTAGCGGATCGTCCGCCGCCACGGATGAAGCGGCCGGTCCTCCACGGGTGCGGCCTTGGGCCGGACGCTCAAGTACTAGAGCGTCCGGCCGCGGGCTTCCGAGTGGCCGCGGACTTGGGAGACGCTGCGGCCGGCTTGGACGAGACGACCGCCGGTTTGCGCGCCGCCGATCTGGCGACCGTCTTCGACGCGGTGCCGGCTTTGGCTGCTCGTGGGCGCTTGACCGCGCTCGGCGCGAATGGCCGGCCGTCGATCCGGGCGAAGACCTCGAGCGCGAAGGAAGCGATGGCATCGCCCTCGTCGTCGGAGCCCCGAAGGATGTGGCTTTCGACCTGGAAGCCCAGGAGGTGGTGGCTGCTCACCGTCTCCAGCCCGAGCTCTCCGACCTGGAGCCGTCCCCAGCGGATGACCTTCGCGGAGGCGCGCGGACCCTCGCCTGGGACGTTGACACGCACGAGCACCTGCAGCAGGCCGGCGTCGGTCGGCACGAGCATCACGTAACGGACGCCCGGATCCTCGCCCCACACGATCCAGCACGATGGATCTGGAGTGGCGCCGAGCGACGCGAGGATGGGCTCGAGGACCGCCAGGACCTTGGGCGTCAACGAGTCCTTGTGAGGCGCGCGTTGCCGCCAATCGCTCAGCCGCATGCTGTCCTCCCGCATGACCGTCGGTGGGCACGGAACGTCCGTTTCGAGGCTAGCACAGGGCCGTTGCCCGGATCGCACGCGCTCCCGATCACGGGTCGCCACACTCCCGGCCGGCAAGGTATCGTGCCGCGGTGCGTATCCACCGGGACCTCGCGGGCTGGGGCGTGTTCTTCGTCGTGGCTGGCGGGGTGCCGCTGGCGGTGCAGACCGGTCTCCTCGACCCGGCCGTGCTCGATCGATGGTGGACGTTCTGGCCGCTCATCCTGGTCGGCATCGGTCTCGGGCTCATCTTCACCCGGACGTCGCTCGAGATGCTCGGCGGCCTGATCGTCTCGGGGACGCTGGGCCTCCTCGCGGCGGGGATCCTGACCGGCGGGTTCGGCGGCATCGGCGACCTGCCATCAGGGGTATGTGGGCCAGGCGACGGTGGCACCCCGTTCCAGCCACGCAGCGGCACGTTCGAGTCGGACGCCTCCGTGAAGGTGGAGGTCGCCTGCGGGAACGTCGAGATCGGCACGACCCGTGGCGACGCCTGGACGGTCGAGGGCGTTGATGAGGCCGGTCAGGGACCGGCCGTCGCGGCCGACGGCGAGACCCTCGAGATCCAGCCGCCCGACGGCGATCTCGGCTTCCTCGGCGAGCGCGATCGCTGGATCGTCAACCTGCCAACGACCGTGCGCCTCGACATCGACCTGAGCCTGGACGCCGGCGCCGCCGTCGCCGACCTAGGCGACGCGCGGCTGGGGGCGGTTGCGGTCGAGCTCAACGCGGGCCAGGCCACCGTGAACCTTCGTGACGTCGCTGAGATCGGCAGCGTCGACGCCGGGCTCAATGCCGGGTCGCTCGGGCTCTACCTGCCAGCGGTGTCCACGACCGGCACCATCGAGGCGAACGCGGGCAGCATCCGGCTCTGCGCCCCGCCCGGTGTGGCCCTGCGCCTGCATACCGCGGACAGCGTGTTGTCGTCGTACGACTTCGGTTCCGCGGGCCTCGTCCAGGTGGGCGACACCTGGGAGACCCCCGGGTACGACACCGCGGTCACGAGGATCGAGCTGCAGATCGAGGCCAATGCCGGATCGTTCCGGCTCGACCCCGAGGAGGGCTGTTCGTGAGCGGACGCGGCCCGATCGCGGCGGGACTCGTGCTCATCGTCATCGGCGGGCTGTTCCTGGCCCGCGAGGCGATCCCGGGCTTCGACTTCGGGCGGCTGTGGCCGATCGCGTCCGTCGTGCTCGGGGTGACGCTGCTGGTCCTGTCGATCCGTCCCGGACGCCCGACCGGCTGAACCGGCTCGCCGCCGGTTCCGTACGATGCGTCCATGGACGATGCCCAGCCACTGGTCGCAGCGGTCCTCGTCGCGGGTGTCGGCGCGGGCCTCTGGCTCCTCGTGCGCGGGATGCGCGGCTATCGGACGGCCGCGCGCATCGGCGACACGGGGACGTCGCGGATCGCGACGCTCGCGGCCGGTGAGGTGCGCGTGAGCGGCCGGATCGAGTCGGCGGAGGTGATGCTCGTCTCGCCCCTCCAGAGCGCGCCCTGCGTGTACTACCGGTCGTCGATCGAGAGCGGCGACGACGACCTCGTCGACGTGGACGATGTGGTCGAGGAACGCGCCATCGGGTTCCGGGTCGTTGACGAATCGGGCGACGTCCGAGTGTTCCCGCGCGGAGCACGCTGGGACGCCCCGGTCTGCTTCGACGATCGGACCGGATCGTTCGGTGAGGAGCCGGCCGGTCTCTCCATGCGATCCGGGAGCGCCGTCGCACCCGCGGAGATCGATCGCGAAGCCGCCATCGCCGCCCTCTTGACCGTGCGGACCGCCGCAGGCCCGGATCTCGACGCGACGGGCGGCGCGTCGGTGCTGAGCGGCTTCTCGGGTGGCAGACGTCGACGCCGGCACTATCGCGAGGCCCGACTCGCGCCGGGCGATGCGGTGACCATCATCGGCCGGGCGATGCCGTTCTCGGACCTCGCCGACCCCGCCGAGGCCGACGAGGCTTCCGGCTCCGCGGTCGCCGCGGATGACCCGGAGGTCGCGGCCGATCTTGCCGAGGCACGGGCGGCCGGTCTGCTTGCCGATGATCCCGAAGAAGCCTGGGGCAACGCCGCGATCCCCGGGTTCGGCATCGGGCGGCCCGTGCGATCGCCGGAGCTGGATCCCGAGGCGAATGCCCTTCCGCTGGGCAGCGCCGAGGACGCCGCGCGGATCGAGCGACGGTTCGCGATCGCGCCGCATACGCTGGTCCTCGCCAGCGCCCCGGACGTGCCCTTGCTCATCGCCCACGGGTTGCCCGGGGTCGCCGCCGATCGGAACCAGGACGTGTTCATCATCGGGTTGCTCGGGGCCGTGCTGGCGGTCGGCTCCGCGATGGGCCTTGCCCTCGTGGTCAGCGGAGCGTTCGGGCCATGACCCCGGCGTCTGTGGCGGCGCTGTTCGCGGTCGGGCTGCTGGCGATCATCGTCGGCTTCATCGTGGTAGCAAGCTACAACGCTGTCATGGCACTACGGCAGCGCATCGACAAGGCCTGGTCGAACATCGACGTCGCCCTCAAGCAGCGCCACGACCAGCTGCCGGCGCTCGTCTCCGCGGTCCGCGGCGCGATGGCGTTCGAACAGGAAGTGCTCACCGAGGTGACCCATGCACGCGCGGCCTACTCCCCCACCGAACCCATCCCGGCTCAGGCGGTCCACGCCGAGGCGACATCAGCGGCCGTTCGTTCCCTGTTCGCGGTCGTCGAGGCGTATCCGGCGGTCAAGTCCCAGCAGAACGTCCTTGACCTGCAGAACGAGATCGAACGGCTCGAGGCGATGATCTCCGACCGCCGGGAGCTCTACAACGACCAGGTCTACCGCTACAACACGAAGATCTCGACGATCCCGACCCTCCCGCTTGCCTGGCTCTTCGGGTGGAAGGCGCGCGAGTTCTTCGCGGCGACCCCCGAGGAGAGCATCCGCCCCGACGCCTCGCTGTGAGGGAGCCGCTCCCGGAGCGCCAGATCTGGCTGGTCCGCCACGGTGAGACGGAGTGGTCGACGTCTGGGCGCCATACCGGTCGCAGCGACATCCCGCTGACCGACGAGGGGCGGCGACAGGCGGAGGCGCTGGCGCGCCGGATCGCCGGGCACGCGTTCGCGCTCGTCCTCACGAGCCCGCGCTCGCGAGCCGCGGAGACGGCCCGCCTGGCTGGGTTTCCCGACGCGTTGATCGATCCTGACCTCGGCGAGTGGGATTACGGCGAGTTCGAGGGTCGCACCACGGTCGACATCCGCACCGAGATCCCGGACTGGAGCGTCTGGACCGGTCCGTGGCGCGGTGGCGAGACGGTCGACGAGGTCGGCGCCCGAGCGGACCGGGTCATCGAACGTTGTCTGGATCAGCGAGTCGACGGTGACGCCCTGCTGTTCGCCCACGGGCACCTGCTGCGGGTGTTGGCGGCCCGCTGGATCCAGCTGCCGGCCGTTGCCGGCCGGCATTTCGCGCTGGGCACGGCCACGGTCGGGACCCTGGGCTGGGAACGAGACAACCGGGCGATCGAGACCTGGAACGAGGCCGGCCACCTGTCGCCCTGACGAGGGCTCCGATGCCCGCAGGTCACACGGCTCGCCGCCGGCCTCTCCCCCGGCGCAGCGGCCTGGGAATGACCCGCTCACCCCGGCGATCAGACAGGGCAGCGGCTCGGGGACAGCGGGGTCATGATTTGCCCGCTTGCACGTACAGGCGAGGTGGACCGCGACGGATTTGCTCGCGGACGGTGTCGACCGACTGGTCGTCCTCCCAGCGGCTCTCGATGAACCAAGTGGCCCCGGCCTCGGCCATCGGCTCGAGCAAGGCGCGATCGGCTTCGTGGTCCGTGCCGGAGGTGAGGCCCTCGATGATGATGTCGAACGGGCCAGACGACTCGCGGTGCTGCGCCATCCAATCGGCCACGCCGGCCACGACCTTGGGGGTGGCGTGCTCGTCGTCGCGCTCACCGGATTTGTCCGCCACGATGACACCGTCCCAGCGGGCGGCGCGGCGCAGCGACTTCGGATGCGGCCACGCGCCGACGGGCCAGATCGGGATGCGCGGCCGCTGAACCGGACGCGGGTCGAAATGCAGGTTGCGCATCCAGTAGTGGGTGCCCTGGTAGCTCACCGTCTCGCCTGACCAGGCGAGTTCAAGGATGTCCAGGCATTCGTCCAGCTTTTGAGCGCGCACGCGGCGTGACGGATCCTCGGTGCTGACCCTGGAGTAGCCGCCATCCCACGTCCCGCCCAGGCCAACAGGCACCACCAGCCTCCCGTTCGAGAGGTTGTCGAGCGTGATCGTCTCGCGGGCCACCTTCCACGGGCGCCGGCGCGGCAATGAGAAGACCATGGAGCCCAGCGTCACCCGTTCGGTGACGGCGGCCATCGCCCCCAGCACGACCCACGGATCGAACACATCCGTGCGCTCGACAGAGATATCGTCCCACGCGAATACGCCATCCCAGCCGGCTTCCTCGGCGTCGCGCGCCATGGCCACGTAGTCCTGCGCGCTGCCGAACGAGGTGACGACGCCGAACTTCATGAGCGGACTCCCCGTGTTGCGAGCTTGGATGCGTGCGAGGTGGCGGCCGGCAGCTGGCCGGCGGCGCGCCGCGCGATCTCGATGAACGGGCGGAGGCGGACGGACAGTTCGGCGCGGGTCGCGCGGAATGCCGCCAGCCGCTCGTCGTCGCTGCCCATCACCGCTGCCGGGTCTTCCAGGTGCCAGTGCAGCGAGCTGTGGCGGCCCGGTAGGGTGGGGCACTCCTCGCGGGCAGCGTTCGAGAGCGTGATGACGTAGTCGATCGGCTCGCCCAGCAGCTCGCCGACTTGCTTCGCGCGGGCGTGGCTCCAGTCGATGCCCAGCTCGGCCAGGATGCGAATGGTCAGCGGGTGTACTGACGTTGGTCGCGTGCCGGCCGACAATGGCTGGAAGTTGCGGCCGCCGAAGCGGCCGAGAAGAGCCTCGGCCATTTGGCTGCGCGCTGAGTTGCCGTTGCAGACGAACAGGACGCCGATCGCGCGGTCGGCCGGGCCTGGGCGATTCGGATCGGCCACCTCGATCGTCCGCTCCAGGTCGGCCAGCTCGATCTCCAGCCGCTCAAGCTCTTCTCGCTGCAGGGCGATCCGCCGACGATGGTCCTCGAGGATTGCGATGCGGGCCGGGTCGGCGCTTGCACCAGACAGGCAGCGCTCGGCAAGCTGTCCGGCCTCGGCCGGGCTCATGCCCAACCGGCGCATGGTCAGCACGAGCGTCAGCCTGGCCAGGTCGGCATCGGTGTAGCTTCGGTAGCCGTTGGGCTGGCGAAACGGTCGCGGCATGACGCCGGTTGATTCGTACCAGCGCACGCCAGAGGGCGAGATTCCGGCGCTACGTGCCAGGGTCGATATGTTCACGCCGGCAGGCTAATCCTTACAGCCACTGCAAAGTCAAGCGGTGAAGCCCGATCGAGGTGGGTGTGGCTCCGGCGGTAGGACTCGAACCTACGACCAAGCGGTTAACAGCCGCCCGCTCTACCACTGAGCTACGCCGGAACGTTTCGCGAGCATCGCGCCCGCGAGCGAAGCCGCGTCGCGCGCGGCCGGTCGGAAGGATACCTCAGGGCAGCGCTGGTAGCAGCGACGCGAGCGCTCCCCGGGACCCCCCGCGCGATCGCGGTCGAGCGCCCTGGAGGACGCGTGCGATGGAGATCGTCATGCGAAGGCCCGATCAGGGCGCCTCGATCGGGCTGTCCGCGCGATTGCCCCATTCCTCCCACGACCCGGCGTAGCTGCGCACCTCCTCGAAGCCAGCGAGCTCGTGCAGGGCGAACCAGACCAGGGCAGCGCGGACGCCGCCCTGGCAATACGTCGCCCGGATCTCGGCCGGGTCGGCACCGCTGGCCCGGATGATCGAGAGCATGTCGGCGACCGGCCGAAACGTCCCCTCGTCGGTGAGCAGGTCGGAGAACAAGCGGTTGCGCGAGCCCGGGATGTGTCCGCCACGCCGCGCTCGAAGGTCCGTGCCGACCCACTCTCCGGCGGTCCGGACGTCCAGGATCCTCGTCGGGGCGTCGTCACCAGCGCTCGACTCCCGACTCCACTCGAGCACCTGGTCGTAGGTCGCGATGATCGAGTCGTCGCGGTCGCCGAGGGTCACCGGGGCGCGTTCGGGGTCGGCCCGATCGGCCGCCGGAACGTCGGTCGTGGTCGCGTGGCCGGCCCGCCGCCATGCCTCGATGCCGCCGTCGAGGATGTGCAACCGGTCCTGCGGGAACCGGTACAGCCGAAGCAGCCAGTAGCCGCGGATCGCCTGGCGATTGAGCCCCACGTCGTCGTAGAAGACCACCCGGTCGCCGTCGCCGACGCCCCAGCGACGCAGGACCGCGGCGGTCTGCTCCGGCGTGGGGATCAGCCATTCGCGCTCCGCGTCGCCCGTCTCGGGGGCCGTGCCGCGGAGGGCGATCTCCCGATGCAGGTCGGCATACACGGCGCCCGGGATGTGGCGCTTGTTGTAGACGCGTCGGTTCGGCGATACGTGGACGAGCCGGAGATCGGGGTCCTCGAGGTGTTCGATGAGCCAGTCCACGCCGATCAGCCGGCCCGGATCGGCGGTCGTGCGGCGCTGCGTCTCCATGGCCGCCGATGCTAGCAGCCGGTCGGCGCGCCGGGTACGCTCGGGCTATGAGCCAGCCCTGGCGCACGCTCGTCCTGCTCTATCCCGTGCTGGATGCTCGCTACGGTTCTGGCGTGCGGCGGACGTCAGCGCGTCGGGTCATGACGCGTGAGGAACGAGCGGCGGTGATGGCCGTCGTCGAGCGCCTGCCAGCGACCGTGCGCGCCTGGAGCGACGGCCTCGCGACCCTCGAGCCGTTCGATGTCGTCGAGGTTCGGCGGTCCGTGCGTTCGCTGTCATCGAGCGGGGCCGGTCGATGGTGGGTCGGACCCCGCGAAGTCCGCCCCGAGCTCGAGGCGGTCGCGGAGACGGGCGCAACCTACGACTCCGTGTACGCACTGTGGCCGTGCGAAACGTCCGTGCCGCAGTGCGGCTGGGGCTGCAGCGTCGGACCATCGGAGGCGACCTTCGGGGCTGGGTTCTCGTCGATCTCGACCGACCACTGGCGGACGCTCCTCACGGATCCCGACCCCGAGCAGGGCTACGTCCACGAATGGCTCCACCAGGTCGAGGCGGTGTACCGGGCGCTCGGCGTCTCCGAAGGCGAGCTCCCACCGCTCCACGATGCGGCGGCGTTCACGTCGGCCCGGTCGGCGGACGAGCCGCCATACGGTGGGTCGTATGCCGAATTCCACGACGGCGGCGCCAGGACATGGGCGCCCTGGTACCGCGATTGGATGACGGGACGACTGGCACCGGTCGAGGACACCACGGCGCCCGAGAAGCTCGTTGGCGACTTCCCGATCGGGCTTACGCCCGAGCGCTGGGCCCTGCGAGGTCGAAGCTAAGCGGCAACCGACGTCCGCCGGACATCAGACTTGACTTATATAAGTCGTAGCTTTTATACTCCCCCTCGTGCATGCGTTCGATGTCCTCGGCGACCCCGTCCGGCGGCGGATCCTCGAGCTACTCGCCGAGGGCGAGTTGCCCTCGGGGGCCATCACCGCGGTGGTCCAGGCCGAGTTCGCGATCTCCCAGCCGGCCGTCTCGCAGCACCTCAAGGTCCTGCGCGACAGCGGCTTCGCGACGGTCCGGCCCGAGGGCGCCCGGCGCCTCTACGCCGTCGATTCCGCACCGCTCGAGGAAGTCGACATGTGGCTTGACCCGTTCCGCCGCTTCTGGGAGCAGCGTCTCGACTCGCTCGCCACCGAGCTCGCACGCGGCAAGCGTGAACGGCGCCTCGCCGCCGTGGCACCCGACACGAAGGAGGATCCGAATTGATGATCGACATCGTCCGTGAGATCGAGGCCGTCCAGCGGGAGGTCGGCAGCGGCCGCATCGCCGCCGGCGAAGGCCGCGCGATCCGTCTCCGCCGCACCTATTCGGCCCCGATCGAGGACGTCTGGGACGCGCTGACCACCCCGGACCGGATCTCTCGCTGGTTCCTGCCGATCAGCGGCGACTACCGCGTCGGCGGTCGGTATCAGTTGGAAGGCAACGCCGGCGGCGAGATCCTCGCCTGCGACCGGCCGAACAAGTTCCGGGTGACCTGGGTCTACGGCGAGGTCGCCGATGCGGCAAGCGTCTCCGAGCTCGAGGTGCGGCTCGCGCCCGCCGGCGAGGGATCGACCACGCTCGAGCTCGAGCACACGGCTGTCGTGCCCGACGAGGTCTGGGCCGAGTACGGGCCTGGCGCCGTCGGAATCGGCTGGGATCAGGGCCTGCTCGGGCTGTCGCTCTACCTGCGGACCGGAGCGACCGTGGATGATCCCATCGCCTGGCAGCTGTCCGAGGAAGGACGCGAGTACGCCACTCGAAGCAGCGTGGCGTGGGGTGCCGCGAACGAGGCTTCGGGCGCGGACCCAACGGCCGCGGCCAAGGCGGTCGCGAACTCCACGGCCTTCTACGCGCCGGACCAGCCGCCGGCCTGACGACCGCGCGACCGCGGCCGGCGCGCGCTGGAGAGGGTTACTCCAGGTAGTCCTTGAGCTTGCGCGACCGGGACGGGTGACGCAGCTTGCGCAACGCCTTCGCCTCGATCTGGCGGATCCGTTCGCGGGTGACGTTGAACTCCTTGCCCACCTCCTCGAGGGTGCGGGCACGCCCGTCCTCAAGCCCGAAGCGCAACTGTAGGACGCGTCGCTCACGGCCGGTCAGGGAGTCGAGGACCGCCTCCACCTGCTCCTTGAGAAGCTGGTGCGAGGCCGCTTCGGCCGGGGCCAGGGCGCCGCGGTCCTCGATGAAGTCACCGAGGTGGGAGTCCTCCTCCTCGCCGATCGGGGTCTCGAGCGAGACCGGCTCCTGCGAGACCTTGATGATCTCGCGGACCTTCTCTGGGGTGACCTGGACCTCCTGGCCCTTGGACATCGCCTCGGCGATCTCCTCGACCGTCGGCTCACGGCCGAGCTCCTGGAGGAGCCCGCGCGAGACGCGGATGAGCCGGTTGATGGTCTCGACCATGTGGACGGGGATGCGGATCGTGCGTGCCTGGTCCGCGATCGCGCGCGTGATGGCCTGGCGGATCCACCACGTCGCGTACGTCGAGAACTTGAAGCCCTTCTCGTAGTCGAACTTCTCGACCGCCCGGATCAGGCCGATGTTGCCTTCCTGGATCAGGTCCAGGAACGACATCCCGCGACCGATGTACTTCTTGGCGATCGAGACGACCAGCCGGAGGTTGGCCGACGTCAACTGCTCGCGCGCGTCGCGACCGATGCCGACGATCACGCCCTTGCGGTCGCGCAGCTTGGTGTTGGCCGGGACCTCCGGGTCGTAGCCCATCTTCTTGAGCAGCTCGGCTTCGTTGCCGGCGAGGATGTAGCGCTCGAGCGCCGGGAAGGCCACGTCATCACGGGTCCAGTCCCAGATCGCGCGCAGCCCCACGTTGTCCCGGGAGTCGAGATCGCCGTTGTGGACGGCCATGAATGCCCAGTCCAGCAGGGTGATGAAGTTGTCCGGGTTCGGCTGCTCGTTGTAGGTGTGGACGAGCTTCTTCGCCTGCTTGAGCAGCTCCTTGGTGCCGTCGGACTGCGCGTCACGGCCGGCCTTGATCAGGTGGAAGTCGGGGGACGGGACCAGCAGGTCCTTGGCCGCCTTGGCCGAGATCGCGGTGCGCACGAGCGCGTGCGCCTCGTCGCCGTACGGCAGGCGATGCTGCGGCTTCTGGGTCCGTGTCTTGCGCTCGGTGTCGTGCAGGGTCCACTGGTGGAGCGAGGCGATGCCCTTCCACGGCTCGTCGACGAGCTGCTCGCCGAGCTCGATGGCCTTGGCCAGGACGACCTCTTCCTCGGCGGTCAGCAGGGCGACCTTGCCGATCTCCTTGAGGTACATCCGAACCGGGTCGTCGATGCCGATCATGTCGGCGCTGATGGCTTCGAGGTCCTCGGCGGTCGGCTCCTCGACCTCCTTGGGGTCGAGCTTGGTCGGCCCTTCGAGTGGCAGCTTGGCCGCGGGATCGATGGAGCCGTCTTCCGCGACGACCTCGACGTTCACCTCGGCATCGGCGTCCGGGCGGGCCGCAGCCTCCGGCCCGAGGTCGAGATCCTCGTCCTCGTCGTCATCGTCATCCTCGGCGGCGGCGACCGCCGTGGCACCGCGCGCCGGGCGCATGCCCGCCATCTTGGCCTCTTCGAGATCGGCCTTGGCGCGGCGTGGCCGTGACAGGACGGCCTCTACGAGTTGCTTATCGAGCGGATCGGCGGGCATGGGTTCCTCCTTGGACCGGTTCAGGCGTGCACGGCCACGCTGGGCCGGGCAAGCATTCGGGTGTCTTCGCGACGCCGGTCGAGCGACCGGCGAGCTTCGTTGATCTGGCGACGCTCCAGGAGCAGGCGTTCCATCGAGTCCGTGTCACCGGCTCGCTCGGCCTCGGCCTGGGCGGCTTCGTTGTATTCACTGCGCTCGCGCAGCTGGTCATCCTCGAGCTCGAGCAGGAGGCGGGTGATCTCATAGGCGAGCTTGCGCGGATCGAGCGTGCGCGCATCGGGGCCCGTCTTGGCGTACAACGCCCGGGCGAGCGAGGCCGTTTCATCGTCGACGGCGAGCAGCAGCGCGGCGCCATCGAACGGCGGGCGGACGCCCTGGTCGTCCGGTGCCCGTTGGAGCACCATCGCGCGGTACAGCTCGCGGGCGAGCGTGCTCGGCAGCTGGTCCGGGCCCAGCTCGTCCGTCACGCGCAGCTGCTGGTCCGGAACGAGCAGCAGCAGCCGAAGGAGCTCCGCTTCGACCGGGGTGACCGCCCGCAGGATGTCGCCGATCGGCAGCGCGTCCGGCGAGGCCAGCACAGCGTCCACGGTGATCCGGCTTGCCGCTTCACCCCCGCGATTGGTCCCCTGCCCTGCGGTCTGGGCGATTCGACGGTCCAGGACCTGGCGAAGCACGCGCTCCTCCACACCCGATTCGCGGCGGACCTGCTGGAGCGCCTCGTCCCGGCGCAGCGGATCGGCGATGTCGCGGATGGCCGGCATGACCGCATCCACGAAGCCGATGCGGCCGGTCGGGGTCTTGAGGTCGAAACGCCCGGCATGATGACCGATCAGATACTCGACCAGCGGCTTGGCCTTCGCGACGCCCGCCTCCCAGGCGGCTGGGTCCTCGCGAACGACCTCGTCGGGATCCTTCCCGTCCGGAAGCCGCACCACGCGCACGTCCTCGAGCTTCACGCCCGAGACGTCACCCTGGAGCTGGCCGATCAGGCCGGCGAGGGCCGTGACCCCGAGCGTGCCCGCCTTCTCGCCGGCGGCATCGACGTCGTAGGCGAGCGCGATGCGGTTGGCGTAGCGGGTCAGCAGGCCGATCTGGTTCGGTGTGAGCGCGGTGCCGAGGCTCGCAACGACGTTGTCGAAGCCCGCCTGGTGGGCCATCAGCGCATCCGTGTAGCCCTCGACGATCACGGCCTGGCCGCTCTTGCGGATGGGTCCCTTGGCCTTGTCGATGAGATAGAGCGTCCGGCTCTTGTCGAACAGCGGCGTCGCCGGGGAGTTCAGGTACTTGGGCCCCTCCCCGTCCAGGAGCCGGCCACCGAGCCCGACCGCGTGGCCGCTCGTGTCCCGGATCGGGAACAGGACGCGGGCACGGAACTTGTCGATGACGCCGCGGCCACGCTGGCTGGGGCTGGCGAGGCCGACCTCGACGAGCTCCTCGGCTCGGATGTCACGCTTGGCCTGGAGCTGGCGGGCCATCTGGTCCCAGCCGTTGGGCGCCCAGCCGAGCTGATGGGTCTCGATCGTGGCGTCCGTGAAACCGCGGCCCTTGAGGTAGGCGAGCGCCCCCTCGCCGGCCTTGGAGCCGGTCAGGACCGCGTGGTAGAACGCGACGCCGGTCTCGAGGACGTGGCGCAACCGCGCACGGCGAGCGTCTTCTCGCTTCGTCCGCTCGTCGATCTCGACACCGGCGCGTGCGGCCAGCGTGCGGAGAGCTTCGGGGAAGGTCGCGCCGTCCCGTTGCATGACGAAGCTGAAGATGTCGCCGCCCAGGCCGCAGCCGAAGCAGTGCCACGACTCGCGTCCGGGGGTGACGACGAACGACGGTGTCTTCTCGCCGTGGAACGGGCAGAGGCCCTTGAAGGTAGTGCCAGCCTTCTTCAGCGTGACCGACTCGCCGACGACATCGACGACCGACAGCTTGCTCTTGACCTCGGCAGTGACGCCGACCGACAAATCCACTCCTTCGCGCCGAGGACCAGTCGGCGCCGTTCAGATCTCGCGTCAGGGCCCCTCGCCAGGTCCCGAACACACCTGTGGGCCTGTCAAGTCTTGACAAGCCCGGTAGAGCCATATTGTGCTCCTTTTGGCGCCGATCTGTCAACCCTGTGTCAATACCCCTAGGGTGTATCGACGTCGGGCAGGGTCTCGACGTATCCGTCCGTTCCATGGACGCGGATCCGCTGCCCGTCCCGGATCAGCCGGGTGGCATCATGGAGGTGAAGAGAAGCGTCACCACGCCGTGCCGGCTCAGCCCGGCGGGTCATGCCCCACGAGACCATCCACCGACTCTCGGATCAGGTCGGCATGGCCGTTGTGCCGCGCGTATTCCTCGATCATGTTGATCAGGATGTAGGGGATGCTCGGCGCCTCCGCTGGGCGCGCTGCATCTCGATCGGCCATCGCCTCGGCGAACTGGTCGCGGGAGCGGTTCACCGCTTCCTGCCAGCGGCCGTAGAGCTGCTCGGGACTGTCCTCGGCTGCGGTACGCCAGTCCCAGTCGTGTTCTGCGGCCCAGTCCACCGCATTCCACGGCGGCCGCTGGGGTTGCCCGTTGAGCCACTCAGCCGACATGTCGTCCTCGAAGCGGGCCAGGTGTTTGAGCACCCCGCCAAGGGTCATCGAAGAGGAGCCGAGCGTCGCCCGTAACTGGTCGGCATCGAGTCCGCCGCATTTCCAGGCGGTCGTCGCTCGCTGGCGCTCCAGGAAGCCAAGGAGTGTCGTCGCCTCGGCACCCATGTCCCGAGGATCCGGGTTCGCTCCCACATATCGCCCTTGCGCATCGAGATAGGTCACCGTTCTGGAAACCAAGGCATCTCCCTCCGGGGCATCAAGACGGTTCGCGTGACGACCAGTCTAGGGTCGATGTTGGCCTGAACGCGTCTGGAAAGGGATGCCAAGGCGACGCGCCCGAGATCTTGATCGGTCGATCGTCGCCGGGACATTCCTCAACAGGAGCGCGCAAAACCTAGACACAGATGGTTCTTTTCGACGATACTCCGCGGTATGGCGAAAACGAATGATCGTCCAGATGCGCGCCTACGGGTGGGTCAGGCGGCCGAGATGCTCGGCGTGTCGGTCGAGACGCTGCGTCGCTGGGAGGCCGACGGTCGACTCCGGATGGAGCGATCCGAGGGCGGCCAGCGGCTGGTCGACCTCGAAGACGTCAGCCGGCTCCTCGACGAGCGCCGCAAGGCATCGACCGATCGACCGATCGTCGCCCAATCGGCCCGGAACCGCTTCCCGGGGATCGTCACCCGGATCGAGGCCGACCGCGTCGCGGCGGTCGTCGAGGTCGTCGCGGGCCCCCACCGGATGGTCAGCCTCATGACGGCCGAGGCGGTCGAGGAGATGGGCCTCAAGGTCGGCGACGAGGCGGTCTGCGTCGTGAAAGCCACCAATGTCATCGTGGAGATCCCCTCGGCCAGGGAGTCACGGGGGTGAGGTCGCGCCGGGCGATCACGTTCTCGATCATCGCTGTGGTTCTCGCGGCCTGTACGAGCGCCGACGTGTCGCCTGCTCCGTCCGCGGCCGGTGGGGAATTGACCGTGTACGCGGCGGCTTCGCTCAAGGGCGCCGTGGAGGCAGCCCAGGTCGCCTACGAGGCGGCCAACCCCGGCACGACGCTCACGATCTCGACCGATTCGTCATCCGCCCTGGAAACGCAGATCGAGCAGGGAGCACCCGCCGACGTATTCCTGTCGGCCGACACGACGAATCCCCAGAGACTCGTCGACAAGGGCCTTGCCGAGGGTGACCCCGTCACCTTCGCCTCGAACGAGTTGACGATCATCGTGCCGGCCTCCAACCCCGCCGGGGTCACCACGCCGGTGGACCTGGCGAAGTCGGGCATCAAGGTCATCGCCGCGGGTGACGAGGTGCCGATCACCAAATACGCCACCGCGCTCGTCGACAACCTCGCCCGGGAACCTGGCTACCCCGCCGATTTCGCCGCGGCCTATGCCGCGAACGTCGTGTCCAAGGAGGACAACGTGAAGGCGGTCGTCGTCAAGATCGAACTCGGCGAGGGAGACGCAGGCATCGTCTACGTCACCGACGCGAAGGCGTCCAACAAGGTCGCGCCGATCGAGGTGCCGGAATCCGCGAACGTGCCCGCAACGTATGACGGTGTCGTCGTCAAGGCGTCCAAGAAGGCCGCTGCCGCCAGGGCCTTCCTCGACTGGTTCGCCGGTCCCGACGGGCGGGCCGTCCTGTCGGGTCTCGGGTTCCTGCCGCCGGCGTCGTGATCGAACATCTCGCCGGGGGGCCGACCGGGAGTGCTGGGGACGCGGCTGGTCGATCGCGGCCGGCCACGATCCGATCGGGCTGGGGCGAGCGCTCGATCGCTGCCCTGGCCGCGCTCTTCGCGCTGTTTCTCGGGCTCCCGGTCCTCGCCCTCCTCGCGCGGGCGATCCTCGATGGATCCCTGCGGGTCGCCATCGCCTCGCCCGTCGTCCTCGAGGCCCTGGGTCTGAGCCTGGTCACCACGGCCATCAGCCTGGTGGTCACGGTCGCCCTCGGGTTGCCGCTCGCGATCGTCCTCGCCCGACGCCAGTTCCGGGGCAAGGGCTGGCTGGAGGCGATCGTCGACCTGCCGATCGTGCTGCCGCCGTCCGTGGCGGGCCTCGCGCTGCTCCTGGTGTTCGGTCGTCGTGGCCTCTTGTCCGAGCCCTTCGAGCTCCTCGGGATCTCGGTGCCATTCACGACCATCGCGGTGATCCTGGCGCAGATCTTCGTGTCGGCGCCGTTCTTCGTCCGC
This sequence comes from uncultured Chloroflexia bacterium, assembly GCA_963828165.1. GTDB lineage: Bacteria > Chloroflexota > Limnocylindria > Limnocylindrales > CSP1-4 > SPCO01. Next base: position 2,530,943 of record CAWHDR010000001.1, on the reverse strand, counting down.
TCGGCTCGAACCGGCATCGCCGGCGTCGACCGCGACCTCGAGGACGCCGCCCGCGTCGACGGCGCGTCCGAGCGTCAGCTGTTCCGATCGATCACCGTGCCACTGGCGAGTGGCGCCCTTGCTGCCGGCCTGGTCATGACCTGGGCCCGCGCTCTCGGCGAGTTCGGCGCAACGATCATGTTCGCGGGCAACGTCCAAGGCCGGACGCAGACGCTGCCGCTGGTGGTCTACTCGGAGTTCCAGGGCGGAGACCTGGACCAGTCGATCGCCGCGGCAGCGATCCTGGTGCTCGCCGCGTTCGGGGTGCTCGTGGCCGTCCGCGTCTTCCATTGGGGGCGGGTGCTCGATATTCGAGGCGTGTCGTGATCCGCTGCTGGCCGTGCAGCACGTTTGATGCGGTTGCAACGGTCCGTTATCGATGATCGACGCGGCACGGCGGCATCGAAAGCCCGCTCGTGCCGTCATCGAGAGGAGATCACGCCATGTGTCTGACCTGCGGTTGCATGGATGCGCATCGGGAGATGGGCGAGTCCAACATCACCTTCGAGGACGTGGAGCGAGCCGCGAAGGAGAACGGCAACAGCGTCGAGAAGACCTTCGAGATCGTCACCGCGACCGTCGACAAGGATCGGTCGGGTCATCCGCAGGAGTATCAGGCGGAGCGCCCCGTCGCCTGACCTCCCGAGACCGCCGGGATCACGTGGAGCGTCGAATCCGGGCGCAATGAGGTCCCAAGCGTCGCGGGCTGCTGATCGACGAACACCTTGATGTGCTCGCGGATCGCGGGCCCCGCATCGACGATGCGGTTGCGCATCCCGGGCGCCAGCTCGTCCAGCCGATCGATCGCCTCGGCGACCGTCGTCGCGTCGACGTCGCAGCGTCGCGGTGCCGCCGGGAACAGCGCGATGAGCGATCGGGGCAGGATGATGGTGGCCATGGCGGTCAGTCGAGCGCGACCGCCTCGACGCCCCAGATCGGCGGCAGGTGGTCAGCCACGAGCGACCAGCTGACCCCTTCGTCGATCGAGCCGTAGAGCTGCCCCGTGCTCGTCCCGAAGTAGACGCCGGCCGGGTCGTGCCGGTCGACCGCGAGCGCCTCGCGCAGGACGCCGACGAAGGCGTCCTTCTGCGGCAGTCCTTCGCCGTGACGCTCCCAGGTATCGCCGCGATCGCGTGTCCGCCAGACCGCGAGTGCGCCGTCGGGCGATAGCCGACCCTCCTCCGGATGGGTCAGTGGGATCACCCAGCTGGTGGCCGGGTCGCGCGGATGCGCACCCATGACGAACCCGAACTCGGACACGAGGCCCTTGCTGACATCCTCCCAGCTCCGACCGCCGTCGGACGAGCGGTACACGCCGCAATGGTTCTGCTGATAGAGGCTGTCGGGTTCGCCGGCGGCCATCACGAGCTTGTGCACGCACTGGCCGGTCTCCGGGTACGGATCGGGCGCGAAGCAGGCCGCGACCCCGCGGTTCCGTGCCTCCCACGTCGCGCCACCATCCTCCGTGGCGAACGTCCCGACCGCGCTGATGGCGACCCACATCCGCGTCCCGTCCTCCGGGTGCGGGACGATCGTGTGGCAGATGAGGCCGCCGGCGCCGGGTTCCCAGCCGGGACGGCTCGGGTGATCGCGCAGCCCCGAGACGTGTGACCAGGTCGCACCACGGTCGTCACTGCGGAAGAGACCCGCGGGCTCGGCGCCGGCCCAGATCGAGCCGTGCGCAGCGGTGACATTCCACATCGTCGGGATCTTCGGGCCGTCGTCACCGTAGGTCAGCCCTTCCGATGAGTGGGTCCAGGTCGACCCGAGGTCCTCGCTCCGGAAGACCGCCGGCCCATACCAGGCCGATCCGCCTGCAGCGAGGATGGCTCCATCGGCCGGGTCGACGGACAGGTCGTGGACGGGCCATCCATTGCACAGCGGGCCGCGCAGCGACCACGACCGCCTCGACGCGTCGCCGTCGAGGATGAAGGCTCCCTTCGAGGTTCCGACCAGCAGCAGGTTCCGGGTCATCGTGCGTCCCCATGGCTCGTGGGCTAGGTCGTCAGGATACCGATGCGGCCATGGGCGGTTGCTAGACTGTCGCGAACTCTGTCGGTCCGAGCCCGCAGGAGCGCCTGTCCGAGCATGAACGCGTCCGTCACCACGTCCTTTCCGATCGCGTGGTCCGACCCGAGCGACGTCGAGCGGTCGTGGCGACGCGACGAGATGCACTCGCCCTTCTGCCTGGTCCCGTTGTCGCAGGACTACGTGGGTCTCATCGGGAACGGGTTCGGCTACCGCTACGAGCGGCTCGAGGTCCCCATCAGCATGCGTGCCCAGGTCGTCAACGGGTACCTGTACTTCTCGTGGCTCCCGCTCGGTCCGGAATCGGAGCACGAGGCCATCGTCGAGCAGTACGTCGCCTCGTGCCGGACGCATACGCCGCTCGGCGTCGAATACTGGGAACGGGCCGTCCCGGAGCTGCGCGAGCTGTACGACGGGATCGCCGCCATCGAGGTCGAGCGGCTGACGGCCGGAGAGCTCGCCGCCGCATGGGACGAGGTGTGGGAACGCGTTCAGCGGGCATGGGCGATCCACTTCTACGCGATCACCGGCCCGTACCAGGTCATGGACGACCTCGCGGACTTCTACGAATCGGTGGTGGAGAAGCCGCATCCGGGCGAGGCCCTGAAGCTGATCCAGGGCACGATCCACGAACTGGTCAGTGTCGATGCCGGCCTCGGCCGCCTGACCGAGCTCGCGGCGGCGTCCCCGGACCTCGCGAGCGCCGTGCGGGCCACCCCGGCACCGAGCCCGGAGCAGCTGGCGGAGTTGCCGGGCGGGGACGCGTTCGTCTCCGAGCTGCGCTCATTCCTCGTCGAACACGGCCACCTCGGCCAGGGGTTCGACGACCTGGCGCTGGCATCGTGGGGAGAGGAGCCCGAGATGCTCCTGGCCGAGGTCGCCAAGCGGCTCGAGCACCCGGTCGAGCCCGCCGTCACGCGCGCGGCGCGTCTGGCGCGTGAGGCCGACGCGCTCGCGGACGGCGTCCGGACGCGACTCTCCGATCAGCCCGACCAACTCGCGGAATTCGAACGGCTGCTGGGCCTCGCTCGTCAGATCGGGCCCATCACGGAAACGCACAACTACTGGATCGATCGGATGGCGCAGGCCCGGCTGCGAACCTTCGTGATGCGGGTCGGGGCTCGGCTCGCGGAGGCCGGTGTCATCGAGCGAACGGATGACGTGCTCTTCCTTCGCCGCGCCGAGATACCCGATCTCCTGCGCGAACCCGAGGACCGACGAGGGATCGTCTCCGCGCGGAAGGACGAGCACGACCATTGGCGGAACTACACGCCGCCGTCCAGGATCGGGAAGCCCTCCGACGAGGGATCGTCCGGACGATTCGGCGGGGAGCGCTTCGCGAAGGAGGACGAGGCGATCGTGCGCGGGACCGGTGCCTCCGCCGGCCTCGCCCGGGGGCCGGCACGGATCGTGTTGGGGCCCCAGGATTTCGCCCGCGTGCAGCCAGGGGACATCATCGTGGCGCCCTCGTCGAACCCGTCGTGGGTGCCGCTCTTCTCGATCGCCGGTGGTCTCGTGACGAACACCGGCGGCGTCCTCTCCCACGCGGCCGTCGTGGCACGCGAGTTCGATCTTCCCGCGGTCGTCGGCACGGGCGATGCCACGACACGGATCGCCGACGGTCAGCAGCTCGAGCTGGACGGGACGACGGGCTACGTCCGGCTGTTGTGACCGGGGGCGCTGAGGAGACGGCCCCGGCGGGCGGTCAGGCCCGCCTGATCACCGGCGCGATGCTCGGACTGGCGTCCGGGGCGATCCTGGTGCCCCTCAACTCCACGATGCTCGCGGTCGCGCTTCCCAGCGTGATGGACGAGTTCGGGGTGGGCGCGGCCACGGTCGCCTCCCTCGTCACGCTGTACCTCGGCGCGGTCGCGATCGCGCTGCCGGCGAGCGGCAGCCTCGGGGACCGATTCGGCCATCGACGCGTGTTCCTTTTCGGCGTAGGCGCCTTCGCGCTGGCCTCGGCGCTCGCGGCCACGGCCATGTCCTTCGAACTGCTCGCGCTGTCGCGGGTGCTCCAGGCCGTCACCGGGGCACTCGTCTCGACGAGCTCCGTGGCGCTGCTGCGCGAGATGGCACCGCCCGATCGACGAGGCTCGGCGTTCGGGTTGTTCGACATGCTGGTGTCCACGAGCGCGGCCGTCGGCCCGCTCGTCGGCGGCCTCCTGGTCGCCGGCCTCGGCTGGCGGTGGATCTTCATCGTGGCGGTGCCCGTGGCACTGCTCGCGGCGGTCGCGGTGGGCGCACTCGCGCGACCCAGGGCCGTGAAGATCCGAGGGACGCCACGACCGATCGATCTTCCCGGACTGGGCCTCCTTGCCGGGTTCCTGATGTCGCTGCTCCTCGGACTGCGCGAGCTGGAGAGCGGTGGCTCGCCGCTCCTCGCGGTCGCCGCGGCGGCCCTGCTCCTGGCGATCTTCGTGCTGATCGAGCGTCGGACCGAGCACCCGGCGGTCGATCCAAAGCTGTTCGCCTCGCGGTCGTTCTCGGCGGCGGTGGTCGGGGTGTTCGGGGCGACCGTGATCCTCCACGGCACCCTGGTCCTCGTGCCGCTGCTCGTCGAGGAGCTCCAGGCGGGGAACGCCCAGACGAGCGGCATCGTGTTGCTCGGCATCTCCGCGCTTGGCGCGATCGCGGCTCCCATCGGCGGTCGGATGTCCGATGCCGTCGGGCGCCGCCGGCCCGCCGTGATGGGCATGCTGACGTGCGTCGTCGGGCTGGCGGTCCTATGGCTCGTCGCGCCCGAGGCCACCGCGCTCCTCCTGGGCCTGGTGCTGGCGCTGGTCGGGTTCGGGATGGGGCTGGCGGGTGCGCCTCGGCAGGCGGCAGCGCTCGAAGCGATCGAACCGGAACGAGTGGGGATGGCCGCCGGCACGTACCTGACCGGCCGATACATCGGCGGGGCCATCGGGGCGACGCTCGCCGGGGCGGTCCTTGGCGGGACCGTCACGGCCGGCAGGGGTGTCGACGGGCTTCGGGCTGCTCGCGGCCGTCGCGGTCGGGGTCACGATCGCATCGCTGTTCCTGCCCGCACGGGCCGTCAGGACCGCGGATCGGGGCGTCGCGGCGGGCAGCTGACCGAGCGTCCGGGTTCGGGGCCGGTCAGGCGCCCTTGTCTCGCCCGGTCCCGCGGCCCGAGCGGAGCGCATCGAGCAGCTTGCCCAGGACGTCGTAACGGATCCGGGCTCGGCGGCTTTCATCGTCGAGCACGTCGCGGGTGGTCGCGTCGCCGTACCCAGCCGTCAGCCGGATATCGCGCCGGCGGACCTCGCCGAGCTCGGTCGCCCGGGCCTTCAGCAGGGCGCGCTCCAGCTCCTCGAACTCCTCCTCATCGGCGATCTCCAGGTGGAGATCGAGGCTGCGGTCGTCGTCGTCCACGGACGCATCGTAGACGGTCTCGCGCCGAGTCACGGTGACGACTCCTGGCGTCCGGCCGGGTACCCTGCGGGCATGACCGACAACGCCCACGATCCCGGCCCGGACGCCGCCGCGGCGACCTTCGACGGGCCGTCGGACATCGCCGCGAACCCCGCTGGAGATCAAGGGCGGCGGTGCGATTCGCATCGGGACGGCGTCGTGGACCGATCCCACGATGACGGCTTCCGGGGTCTTCTACCCCGCGGGCGCCGACTCCGCAGAAGAGCGGCTCCAGTTCTATGCGTCGCGCTTCCCGTTGGTCGAGGTCGACGCGACCTACTACTCGCTGCCGGTTCGGCGCACCTCGGAGCTGTGGGTCGAGCGCACGCCGCCCGACTTCACCTTCGACATCAAGGCGCATGCCCTGATGACCGGCCAGCCGACCGAGACGAAGCGCCTCCCCAGGGACCTGCGCGAGGCCCTGCCCGGCGAAGTCGCCGAAAAGGCGCGGATCTATGCCAAGGACCTGCCCGACGCGCTCAAGGACGACGTGTGGGCCTGGTTCGCCGACGGACTCGAGCCCCTCCAGGAGGCCGGACAGCTCGGCTCGATCCTGCTCCAGTACCCGCGCTGGTTCTTCACCTCGTCGGAGAACCGCGACACGATCGAGGAATTGGTCGCCCGGCTGCGGGATGTCGGGATGACGCCGGCCGTCGAGTTCCGCAGCGCCTCGTGGTTCAACGACAAGAACATCGAGCGCACGCTCAAGTTCCTCGGCGACCGCGAGATCCCGATGGTGATGGTCGATGGGCCGCAGGGCTTCAAGTCGAGCGTGCCGCCGATCGTCGCCGCGACATCACCGGAACTCGCGCTGGTGCGCTTCCACGGCCGCCGCACCGAGACCTGGGAGAAGCCCGGCATCAAGACCGTCGAGCGCTTCCGCTACCTGTACGACGAGGATGAGCTCGAGGAGTGGGTGCCGCGCGTACGCGAAGCCGCCGGACAGGCGAAGCAAACCCACGTCCTCTTCAACAACTGCTACGCCAACTACGGCGCGACGAATGCCCTGATGCTCGCGGAGCTGCTCCAGGACCTCGGCTAGGACTTGCCGGCGGTGGCCGGGATGTTCAGCTCCCGCTGCGCGGAGGCCTTGCGGGCTGCCATCCGCTCACCGAGATCCTCGAGCTCAGCCCGGTCGAAGACGGAGCGAGCCTGCTTGAACATCTCGCCCTCTTCCTCTTCCATGTGGTGCTCGACGTTCTCCTTCATGACCTTGGCCTTGGCGCCCCAGCTCTCGTCTTCGACCGGCGTCTCCTCGAGCTCCTTCATGACCAGATCGACCACGTGGTGCTCTTCGTAGCCCTCGAGGACGATTTCCTTGGCCTTGGGGTGCGCCTTCAGCTCCGGGTAGAAGATCTCCTCCTCGATGATCTCGTGGACCGTGAGCTCGCCCTTGATCGTCGCGAAGAGCTCCGTCCGAGTCTTGACGCCGCGTTCGGTCGTGGACTCGAGCTCATCGAGCAGCTTCCGCATCTTGGCGTGGTCTTCTTCGAGCATGGTGATCGCGTTCATGCGTGCCTCCTGGAGTGGACGGGGATGACGTCCCCGTATTCCAACAGGCGGAGGGCCCGGAACGCGACATGCGAATCGAACCCTCTCGACGGCTCCTCTTGCAGTTTCGTTGCGCGCTGGCGGTCGATCGGTCAGAGCGGCCCGGAGATGCCGCCGTCCTTCCTGATCCGCCAGAAATGGACGGCCAGGAAGATGGCGGTAAGCAACGGCAGCACCATGATGTGGAGCACGTAGAAGCGGAGGAGCGTGTTCTGCCCGACCTCCACGCCACCGAGCAGGAGGCGGTTCACGGGGGTCGCCACGATCGGGAAGTACGACCCGAAGTTCGTGCCGATCGTGATGGCCCAGAACGCGATCTGGTCCCATGGCAGCAGGTAGCCCGAGAAGCTCAACATGATGGTCAGGAAGAGCAACACCACCCCGACCACCCAGTTGAACTCGCGCGGTGGCTTGTAGGCGCCGTGGTAGAAGACCCGCATCATGTGCAGGAACACGAAGAAGACCATCAGGTGGGCGCCCCACCGGTGGATGTTGCGGGTCAAGAGGCCGAACGTGACCTGGCTCTGGATGTCGAGGATGTTCGTGTACGCGAGCGTGGCGCGAGGGCACGTAGAAGAACATCAGGTACACGCCGGTGATCGTCAGCACCAGGAACAGGAAGAACGTCAGCCCGCCCAGACAGAAGGTGTACGCGAAGCGCACAGCGTGCTGGCGGACGCGCACCGGGTGGATGTGCAGGAACACGTTGTTCATGACCGCGTACGCGCGCGAGCGCTCGTCGCGCGGGTACGGCTGCCGGAACAGCGAGCGCCACGCCCCGCTGCGGCGGATGGTCTGATCGACCCGCTCGAGGAAACTCACGGCTCCTCCTGCTGCGCCGGGTGGTGCCGGCCCAGGCTGTCGTCCGCACGGTACACGCCATTCGTCACGTCATCGTTACGGCCGCCCGCCCGCTACCATCCCCAACCATGGACTATGGGCTCTGTCTCCCGAACTTCCGCGACGGCGCCTCGCGCGAAGGCATGGAGGCAGCGGCTGAGACGGCCGAGCGCCTCGCCTGGTCCACCGTCTGGACGACCGACCACATCCTCGTCGAGACCGCGGACACCGACGACTACGGTCGGATCTTCGAGGCGATCCTGAGCCTCACCTGGATCGGGGCGAAGTACGCCAAGGTCCGGCTGGGCACGAGCGTCATCGTGGTCCCCTACCGAAACGCGGTCGTATTGGCGAAGGAACTGGCTTCCCTCGACACGCTGAGCGGCGGACGGGTCATCGCCGGCGTCGGCGTCGGATGGAGCAAGCCTGAGTTCGCGAACCTCGACCTCGCCGACCGCTTTCACGTTCGAGGCGCGTACCTCGACGAGACGATCGCGCTGTTCCGGCATCTGTGGTCGGGTTCCACCGAGCCGTTCGATGGGCGGTTCCACAGCTTCGACGACTTCGCGTTCGCTCCCCTCCCCGACCAGGGAGAGCGCCTGCCGATCGTGGTCGGAGGTCGGGCCGAAGCGGCCCTCCGACGCGCCGGAGCCCTTGGAGACGGGTACCAGTCCAGCGCGACGAGTGCCGCGAAGTACGCCGACCGGATTCCGATCATCCGGGCCGCCGCCGAGGCCGCCGGTCGGCCCATGCCCCAGCTCATGGCACGCGCCTATACGCAGTTCGGGTCAGCCACCGACAAGTTCTACGCGATCCGCGGCACGCCAGAGGAGATGGCCACCGAGGTGCGCGCCTTCGAGTCTCTCGGGGTCAGCCACCTGGCCCTGTGGTTCGACGCGACGGACCCCGCGGAGGTGTCGGCGCTCGCCGAGCGGTTCGCCCAGGAAGTCGCACCGCTTGTCTGAGCCCATCCCGACCGTAGATCGCCCAGGTCGCCGTCTCAGCTGGCCGGTCGCCGCGATCCTGACGTTCCTCGCGGCCGCCTGCGTGCTGGTCCTGGAGATCGCCGCCGGCCGACTGCTGGCGCCGTATGTCGGCGTATCGCTCACGACGTACACCGGGATCATCGGCGCGATCCTGGCCGGCATCGCGCTCGGGGCGTGGATCGGCGGCCGGGCGGCCGACGCGTTCGGGCCCGAGCCCCTGCTGGGGCCGTCGTTCGTGCTGGGCGGCGCTGCGGCCATCGCGGCGGTCCCGATCGTCGGATGGCTAGGCGCAGCCGACCTCGGCGAGGGAGTCGTCGCGATCGTGACGCTCGCCTCGGTCGGGTTCGTGCTGCCGGCGGCGATCCTGTCGGCGGTTGGCCCGATGATCGTGCGGGCGACGCTGACAGACCTCCAGACGAGCGGCTCGATCGTCGGGCGGCTTTCGGCGATCGGCACGGCAGGGGCCATCATCGGAACGTTCCTCACCGGGTTCGTGCTGTTGGGCCTGGTGCCGACCCGCGTGCTCATCGTCGGGGTCGGTGGGCTGCTCGTCGTCGTGGGGCTGGCGTTGACGGTCGCGCTCCGGGGCGGTGGCGGCGGACCGGCCCGGACCGGTGTGGTGGCACTGGCCGCGGTCGCGATGGGCGGGCTGGCGCTCGCCGGCCCCTCCCCGTGCGATACCGAAAGCGCGTACTACTGCATCGCGGTCGAAGTCGATCCCGGCGACTCGGACGGCCGGATCCTCATCCTGGACCGCTTGACGCACGCCTATGTCGACCTGGCCGACCCGACCAACCTCGTGTTCGGGTACGAGCGGCGGTTCTCCGACGCCGTTGGGCCGTATCTCGATGGGCTGGGCCGTCCGGTCGACGTGCTTCACGTCGGTGGTGGAGGCTTCACGTTCCCGCGCTACCTGGCGGCGACGCGGCCGGTCGCCTCGCAGACGGTGCTGGAGCTCGATCCGAAGGTGCTGGCAGTCGCCCAGGAGCAGCTCGGGTTCGCGCCGAGCGACGCGATCCGGGTGATCGTCGGCGACGCGCGGCTGTCGATCGAGCGACTGCCGGACGACAGCGTCGATCTCGTGGTCGGCGACGCGTTCGGCGGGCTGGCGGTGCCATGGCATCTCACCACGACCGAGTTCCTCGGGGAGATCGGGCGGGTGCTGCGCCCCGGCGGGATGTACGCGATGAACCTGATCGACTATCCGCCGCTTGGTTTCGTGCGGGCAGAGGCCGCGACCGCCAGCCGGTTGTTCGAGCACGTCGCCGTGATCAGCGGGCGCTCGACGCTCGCCAGCGAGTCCGGTGGCAATGTCGTGCTGGTCGCGAGCGCCGAGCCGCTGGACGTGGCGGCGGTCAACGCCCGCATCGAGCGGTGGGGCGAGGGCGACTCGACCGGGATCCTGGCCGATCGGAGCGAGGTGGCCGCATTCATCGGGGATGCGACGGTCCTCAGCGACGACTTCGCCCCGGTGGACCAGCTCCTGGGCCGCTGACGCCGATCAGCGACGCGAGGGAGCGCGCTCGCGCCGTACGGGAAGCCTCTGGCCGCGGATCGTCGCGTTGCGTAGAGCGTGCTCGATCGCATCCGCGACGTTGCCCTGGACGTCGACCAGCGCGAAATCGTCGAACAGCTGGATCGCACCGACCACGGAGCCGGGCACGCCCGCCTCGTTGGCGATGGCTCCGACGAGGTCGCCCGGTCGCAGGCCGGCCCGCCGGCCGCCACCGATCCAGAGCTGTTCCCAGCCATCCGATTCGGGGCCGCGCGGAGCGCGAGAGTCGCCATCGCGGACCCCGCCCGGGCCTCCGGGCACACCGCGCCGGGGTCGGGCGGGACCACCGGGACCGCGCGGACCGCCGCCCGGGCGACCGGCGCCAGGGAACGCCGGGACCGGGCCGCGCCGCGGACCGCCCGGACCGCTCTGACCACGGCCAGGGCCGGGTCCGGGCTGCTGGAGCGAGGCCTGGGCGAGCTCCACCTCGTCCTCGTCGCGGATCTCGGCGCCCTCGATCAGGCTGACCGCCGCCAACGCGATGTCGACGACATCGAACTCCTCGGTCAGCGGCTCCACCACGCCCCGGAATCGGTCGTGGCCACCCGTCTCAAGCGCGTCGCGCAGGTTCGCCCGCACCAGCTCCAACCGGCGCTCGCGCAGGTCGGCCACGGTCGGGAGACGGGCGATCTGGAGCTTCGATCTCGTGGCCGACTCGATGTTGCGGAGCAATCGATGCTCGCGCGGCTCGACCAGGGTGATCGCCACGCCCTCGCGTCCCGCCCGGCCCGTTCGGCCGATGCGATGCACGTACGCATCGGGGTCGGACGGCACGTCGAAGTTGACGACGTGGCTCACATGGTCGATATCGAGGCCGCGGGCGGCGACGTCCGTCGCGACCAGCACGTCCAGCGATCCGTCTCGGAAACGCCCCATGATCCGGTCGCGTGCCTCCTGGACGAGGCCGCCATGGAGCGCTCCGGCGTCGTGACCGCGGCTGCTCAAGGCCTCGGCCAGGTCGTCCACCTCGCCGCGCGTCCGCGCGAACACGAGCGTCGACGCGGGGTCCTCGACGTCGAGGATGCGGCACAGCGCCGGCAGCTTGTCGACCCGCCGCACGACATACGCCGTCTGGCGGACCCGTGCGACCCCGTCACCGGTGGTCTTCTCGGCATGGACCGTGATCCGGGCCGGATCGCGCAGGTGACGCTTGGCGATCCGCGTGATCGTCGGTGAGATCGTCGCGGAGAAGAGCGCCGTCTGGCGATCCGCGGGGGTCGCCGACAGGATCGTGTCGAGATCCTCGGCGAAGCCCATGTCGAGCATCTCGTCCGCCTCATCGAGCACGACGATGCGCGCGGCATCGATGCTGAGACTGCCGCGCTTGAGGTGGTCGACCGCGCGACCCGGCGTCGCGACGACGACATCGACCCCGCGGCGGAGCCCACGGAGCTGCTGCCCGATCGGCTGGCCGCCGTAGACGGGGACGATCCGGGCCCCGAGGGACTTGCCGTAGACGTGGAAGGCCTCGGCGACCTGCATGGCAAGCTCTCGGGTCGGGACGACGACGAGGGCGCTGGTGCTGTTGGGGCCGGCGGCGCCGATCGCGATGCGCTGGAGGATCGGCAGGGCGAAGGCCGCGGTCTTGCCGGTGCCGGTCGGCGCCTCGGCGAGGATGTCGCGGCCGCCGAGCAGCAGCGGGATGGCCTCTCGCTGGATCGGCGTCGGCTCCTCGTAGCCCAGGTCGGCGACCGTGGCGAGCAAACGCTCGTCGAGGTCGAAGGTCGCGAAGCCGTCGGGGGCGGGCGAGTCGGTCGCGGCGGGCGCCCCGGACGCCGGTGCCTCGCTCGGTGGGGCGGCCCTGGCCGTCACGTTCTTGGGCGCCCGGACCTTGGGCTCGGCGGCCCTGGGCTTGGCGGACTTCGGTGCGTACGGCTTTGGCCGGGCGACTCGTGGCATCGAACCCATTGTGGGCGCATTCGGGTTCCCGGGCCCGACGACGGCTGCGATGGCATGGCGTCGCCTCCGTGAGTCGGACGGCATACTCCGCGGATGTCCCCGCGAGCGACGGCACGGCGAACTCGATTGGCGCTGTTCGTCGTGGTGCTGGGCCTGGCCAGTCTCGCGGCATGCGGATCCGCCGACCAACCAGGACCGCGTGCGATCGATGGCCTCTTCCCGCCGACGGCCGAGCTTCCCCAGCTGCCGTTCCGGTTCGCGGACATGACGGGAGCCGTCCGTGCCGTTTCCGTCGGCACCCAGGGTGCGCTGATGGAAGGCGTTCAACCGGTGCCGGGGCGCGACGACGCACTCTCCGTCATCTGGATCGGGGGCTTGTGCGACCGCCATGTGCTGGTGACATTGGACGGGTCGGCGGATGGCATGTCGCTCGACGTTGCCACCGAGCATGACTTCGGCGGTTGCGGGATGGCCGGTGTCATCCGCCACCTGGTGGTCGAGTTCACCGGTCCGGTCGATGCGTCGACCGTCTCCCTCTCGCTGCGCGACTGAAGCTCAGGTCGCCGGGCGGATCTCCACGAGTGAGATGGCCGGCATGGGCAGGTCGAACGCGAGGTGCGCGACCCCGTCCGACCCGACTGACACCCGCTCGTCGTGAACGAGCGACTCGAGACGATCCGCCGCGCGCAGCCGCTCCCATTGGCCCGTCGTCGGCCAGTCACCGCCGCCCATCCCTTCCCAGGAGCGGGCGATGTTCGAATGCTCGTCGTCGACTCGGCGATGCTCGACCACGTACTCGCCCGCCGGGAGTCCCGAGACGTCCAGCGTCACGTGACGGCCGAGCGCGTCATCGCCGCCGGTCTTCGTCTGATCGAGCGACCCGTTCCAGAGAGCGACTGCGACGCGATCACCCGCAAGGCCCGTGTCCCGGCTGGCCCACGCCTCGACCAGACTGCCGCCGCCGTCCCCGGTGACCTGGCTGGCCAACTCCTGGTCGCCCAGCTGCTCGAGGACCGCGATGGCCCAGAACCGCGGTTTGCGCAGCCCGCCGACCGTGAGCAGGCCGAATCCTCCGTGGAAGAGCTGTTCTGGCACGCCGAGCTCGACGAATTGATCCGAGGCGACCCAGTACGACAATGCATCGACTCGACCGGCAGCGGAGCGCATGCCGCGGGCGACGAGCGGGGCGCCCCATACGCTGTCGTTCACGGGCCCGCCGTGGGTCGGGCTGACGCCCCATTCGGTCCACCAGATCGGGATGCCCGTGCGGCCATACCGCTCGAGGATCGGTCGCAGGTCGAGCGGCGGCGCGCCATATGTGTGGGTGGTCACGAAGTCGACCGGCACGCCGGTCTCGGCGGCGTGATGGAGCAGGTCGTCGACCCAGCCGGCGGCGGCCGTCGATGGCCCGCCGACCGGCAACCGCGGATCCACCGCCTTGACGGCCCGAGCGGTCGCGTCGTACAGGTCGAAGTAGTCGCTCTGGCGACCGGCCCAGAAGACCTTGATGTTCGCCTCGTTCCAGACCTCGAAGCCCCAGCGGACTGACCTCGTCGAGGCCGTGGCGCGCGACGAGGTGCCGGACGAGGGCCTCCACGAGGTCCGCCCAGCGATCCAGGTCGCGTGGCGGCGAGATGAGGCCGATGTAGTCGAAGACCCTCGGCCCGGGGTCGGCGGCGAGCGCTTTCGGCATGAACGACAGCTCCACGAGCGGACGCAGGCCCGTCGCGAGCAGGCGATCGATGACGAGGTCGACCTTGTCGAAGTCGTATCGCGGGGTGCCGTCGTCATCCTCGGAATACACGCCGAGGACGTCGTGGAGGATAGCGTGCGCCCGGACCACCTCGACCCCGAGCTGGTCGCGGACGACGCGGAACGCCTCCGCAAGATCCTCCCCGACCGGCAACCCGCCGGGTCCTTCGCCGCGCAAGAGCAGCGCGAGGTGCTCGGAGCCGATCATGTGACGCCACGGCCGCAGGACCGGGCCAGTCGAGCGCGCGGCATCGACCACGACGCTCACCTCGCCCTCGCGCTGGGTCTGGGCTGGCCTGGCCGGCGCCGAGACCGGTCCGACGGGCGCGTCGATGCTGGACAGGCTGGCCACGGCATAGACGTTGTCGCTCTCGACGCCCGGTGTCGTATCGACGTACGGCCCGTGGGGGACCGCGAGGACGTCACCGCCCTTGTGGTCGATGGCCTCGAGGTCACCTTGGGCCGAGCCGCGGTGGACGAGATAGCCAACCGCGCCCTCGACCGGGGACCAGGACACCGTCACCTGGCCGCGGCCGCGCTCTGCGCGGACCTCGGTCGGCGGGGGCAGGGTGACGTCGGGCGCCGGCCGGTCACGCTCGGTCGACGCCCCAAGGGTCTCGAACCAGGCGATCCGGGCGGACGAGCCCGTGATCACGGGTCGAGGAACTCGTCGGCGGCGGCCCGTGGCCCGGCGTTGAACGTCTCCATGCCGATCACCGGCCGGAGCACCTTGCGGAACTCCTTGGTCGCGAACGACTCGCGCAGGACGTCGTCCGCCAGCGCATTGCCGATCGCGGCCATGACGATCCCCTGGTCGAGCGACAGGTAGGCACCGGACACGGTCCCCGTCTGGACGTTGACCGAGTCGCGGAACCCCCACCGATCGTAGATCTCGAAATCGGACTGCAGGTTGGCCAGGTTCTCCATCACGCGGTCCGGCGCCCAGCGCAAGGCGAGGAACGCCGCATGTGGCGTGACCACGCCGTTCGTGTAGGCCGACGGCGGCGGATCCGGCTGCGGCTCGCGGCCCGGACAGTCACCGAAGCCTCGGTCGACCAGCGTGTTGTCGTTGTTCGACTTGTACCCGTCAGGGCGCATCCCGATGGCGTCGACGCCGTATTCGGTGTAGCCGCCTTCGGGGACGTTCGCGGGCGAAAAGCCCCAGTAGCCGTAGTCCGCCTCGACGAGGCCGTGGTGGATCTGCGCGGCGATCGTGAGCGGGTGGTTCACGGCCCAGCTGCGTGGGGCCCATTTCTCCTCCGGGACGAACAGGGCAGGCATCAGGGCCTCGAACATGCTTCCGCCCCAGCCCGGGACGACGCGGAAGTCCTCGTACGGATAGGCCCCTTCGAAGACGCTGACGCCGAGGTAGGTCTTGCGGAATCCGACCGGCTGGGTCTCGTGCCAGTTCCAGTCGCATGTCTCGGGGAATGTCCGCCAGGCGCCGAAGTACTCCTTCTCCGGCAGCTCGCCCGTCGCGATGCCGATGTAGCTCGCGATCCGGCTCTCGCTGACGATCGTGTCGTAGCAGCACGGGGACGCGCCGGTGCTCGGGGCGACGTGGAAGGCGATGCGATTGACCTCGGGTCGGTAGTAGAACCCGAAATGCATGCTGTCGAAGAGGGCGCCGGCACGCGTCGACAGCTCGGGCACGGCGTTGGCCACGACATGGATGCCGGTCGCCAGCCAGCCGTTGTCGACGGACGAGAGGATCGGCACCACCGGATCGCCACTCGGCGGCCAGACGGTGAGGACCTCGCCGTTCGTGTGGTCGTACCAGTTGAAATACTGGCCGCTCGCTTCGTGCCGCTCCATCGTCTCGAGCGTGCCGAGCGTCGTCTCCAGGCGGGCCACCGCCTCGTCGTGATCGATGAACCGGAGGCGTTCGGCGACGACGGTGCTCCACATGTACGCGCCGATGTTCGTCGTCGACGTCTGGACGCTCGGCGTTCCGTCCGCGGCCAGGCTGTCGGCGGGCAGACCCGTTTCCGCATCGGTCATCGCCACGAACGACGCCCAGGTGTGCTCGGCGTACCCACGCAGGGTCGCGCGCTGGGCGGCGCTCAGGCCAGAGCTCGCGCCTGCCGCGGCGGCGGGGAAGGCCGCCGCCGCGATGACGAGCGCTGACAGGACGCCGATGAGCGGGTGGAGCCGGCGCTGGCGCATGATCGATACCTCCGTGTGTGGCGGGTCGCTCGGGCCGCGGCGGACCGTCAGCCTTTGAGACCCGTCGTCGCGATGCCTTCGGTGATCCAGCGCTGGAGCACCACGAAGATGATGAGGACGGGCAGGATCAGGACCAGGGAGCCCGCCATGAGCATCCCGTGGTCCGCCTGGTACTGGCCGGTCGCGAACGTGGCGAGGGCGACCGGCAGCGTGTACATCTCTGGTTCCTGGGCCATCACCAGCGGGTAGATGAACGAGTTCCACGAGCCCAGGAACGTGAGGATGCCGAGGGTCGCGAGGACCGGTCCGGCGAGGGGCATGGCGATGGTCCAGAAGATCCGAAGCTCGCTGGCGCCATCCATCCGGGCGGCCTCGAGCAGCTCGTCGGGCAGGCCCGAGAAGAATTGGCGGGTCAGGAACACGCCGAACGGGCCGGCCAGGAACGGCAGGATCAGCGACGGGTAGGTGTTGACGAGATCGAGCGAGCTCATCAGCACGAAGAGCGGCACGAGGAGCGCGGCGCCCGGCAGCATCAGGGTGGCGAGCACCAGCCCCATGAGCACACCCTTGCCGAGGAACCGGAGCTTGGCCAGGGCGTAGCCGAGCATCGGCGCGAAGATCAGGTTGCCCGCGGTGACCGCGATGGCGACCACGATCGAGTTGAAGAAGAAGCGCGGCATGTCCAGCTGGTCGATGAGCCGCTGATAATTGCCCGTCGTGGGCGCTTCGGGAAGCCACGTCGGGGGAAGCCGCAGGAACTCGCCCTGTGGCTTGAACGAGCCCAGGACCATCCAGACGAAGGGCGCGACCATGGCGATGAGACCAAGGGTGAGCAGCACGTAGAGGACGATCGACGCACGGCTGCGGCGCGGCGCCCCCGCGGCGGGTGGCGGGGCGGCGCCGGTCAGGGCGGTCATCGGGGCGTTTCCGTCATGTCTGCGACCGCAACAAGCGGAACTGGACGACCGCGACGATCGCGACGAGCACGAACAGGACCCAGGCGATCGCGGCCGCGTATCCCTGGTGGAAGAACTCGAACCCCTCTTCGTACATGAACATCGACACGGACAGCGTCCGATCCAACGGGCCGCCGTCCGTCATGACGAACGGTTCCTCGAAGACCTGGAGGTACCCGATCGTCGTGATGACGACCGCGAACAGCAGGGTCGGCCGAAGCAGGGGCAGGGTCACCGACTTGAAGGCAGCCCAGCGACCGGCCCCGTCGATCGACGCTGCCTCGTACAGCTGGACGGGGATGGTCTGGAGCCCGGCGAGGAACAGCACCATGGCAAAGCCGAGGTTCCGCCACGCGGCCATCACGATGAGCGAGGGCATGGCGAGGATGGGCGAGCCGAGCCAGTCGGGCCCATCGATGCCGATCGCGCCGAGAGTCATGTTGAGCAGGCCGTAATCCGGGTTGAGGACGAATCGCCACACGACCGCGACCGCGACGATGCTCGTGACCACGGGCAGGTAGTAGCCCACCCGGAACATGGTCCTGAACTGTCGGATCCCACGGTCGAGAGCGAGCGCCACCGCCAGTCCGAGCCCAAGGGTCAGGGGCACGCCGACGATGACGAAGTAGGCCGTGTTGACGAGAGCGATGCGGAACGTCGGGTCGCCCGCGAGCTCGATGTAGTTGTCCAGCCCGATGAAGTTGGTGCCGAGCGGGTTGCGCAGGTCGCGCAGGCCGAAATCGGTGAAGCTCAAGACGAGCGACGCGACGATCGGCCCGGCCATGAACACCACGAAGATGATCACGAACGGCAGGGCGAAACCCCAGCCAGTGAGGTGCTGGCGCAGGCTGATGCGCGGTTCCCGGCGCATCCTCGCCGTCGCCATCGCGCCCGCGAGCGCGGGTGCGGCGACCGGTTCGCGGACCGACCCGGTCGAGCGTGGTGGCCCGACCGGGTCAGCGCGTTGGGTCATGACTACCGGCCCGTGCCGATGGCGGTGGCCTCCTCCTCCATCGACTTCGCCCCTTCGGCGGGAGCGACATCGCCGGTCGTGACCTTCTCGAGGTTGTCGTTGATCGCCGTCGACACCTCGTTCCAGGTCGGGATCGCCGGCGGGGCCTTCGTGTCCTGGAGCTGCTCGCCGAAGACCGCGACGTTCTCGTCACCCGCGAGGGCCGGGTCGTCCCAGGCACGCTGGACGGCTGGCAGCACGGTCGCCTCGTCGTACCAGGCGACCTGATTCGCGGGATCCGCCATGAACTTCACGAAGGCCCAGGCGGCCTCCTTGTTCGGGCTGTCCTTGAAGACGACGAGGTTGCTGCCGCCGACGAAGGATGTCCCGGTCGTCTTCTTGGGCATCGGGGCGATCGCCCACTTGCCATCGATGTCGGCGCCACCGGCCTCGGTGATGAGGCCCAGGTGCCACGGGCCGGAGAAGAACATGGGGTGCGTGCCGGCGACGAAGGCCGGCGTGATGTCGAACCCTTCAGGGACGGACGTGGGGGTCAGTCCTTCCTCGAAGAACGAGTCGTAGAACGTGAGGGCCTCGACCGCCTGCGGGGAATCGAGCGCGAAGGCCCCGTCGGCGCCGATGACGTCGCCGCCGTTCGACCAGACGAAGGGCAGGTACTCCTGCCCATTCTTCGTTCCGAGCGCGATGCCGTACTCGGCGCCACCCTCGGCTTGCATCCCCTTGGCCATCGCCTTCAGCTCATCCCAGGTGGTCGGTGGGGCCGTGATCCCGGCCTTCTCGGCCACGTCGGTCCGGTAGTAGAGGACGCGCGTCTCGACGTACCACGGGACGCCGTAGGCCTGACCGTCGACGACGTTCGTCTGCCAGGCGCTTTCGAAGAAGCCGCTCGGGTCGATATCAGCCGGCACCGCCTCGAGGGCGCCCGTCTCCACGAACTGGCCCATCATGTCGGTACCCATCTGGCTCACATCCGGGGTCTCGCCGCCACCGATCGCGGTCTGCAGCTTCGCGACCGCCTGGCCCCAGTCGACCGGGGTCACGCTGACCTTCACGTCCGGGTTGGCCGCCATGAACTTGTCGGCCATCACGCCGAGCTTCGTGCCTTCATTGCCCATGGCCCACACGGTGACCTCGCCGCTTACCGCGGCAGGCGACCCGGCCGGGGCACCCGAGGGGCCTGGTTCATTGGCGGTGGTCGCGTCAGGCGCAGCCGACCCGCCTTGCTCATTGGTGCCGCACGCGCTGATCGCCAGGACCAGTGCACAGACCAGCGCGAAAACGCGCCACGAGATGCGCGATGTATCCATCGATGCTCCTCCGCGCACACGGGCTGGGGGTCGGACCCGGGCGACGACGTTGCCTCAGCGTAGTCAGGCGACTCGACGCCGGCCTTGACCCCCTCTTCGGGCGACCTTGCAGCCGAGTTGCAATCGAGTTGCAATCAAGCCTTTGGGCGGGAAACGCACCCAGAAGGACGGTACGCGCGGTCAGGGCGCCTGGAGATCGCCGGCACGGAACGTGGCGATGAGCTCCGTGTAATCGGGTAGGCCGCGCTCGTAGCCGATCGCCCAGAATCCGGCTCCGGCCAGACCACGGTCGTCGGCGAGCAGCAGCTTCGGCGTGAGGCTCCGAGGCGAGTCGTAGTACACGGCGTTCCAGCCGGGATCCGGCTCGATGGCAGGCAGGCTGGCGAATGCCTCGCCGCTCGACAATGGCCCCGCGCCCTCGGAAGAGCCACTCCCCGGCGACCGTGAAGAGGCTCCAGAGATGGGCAGCGAGTAGAACTCGACGCTCTGGACCGGCTCGAGCATCGGTGCGAACGATGGGTCGGCAAAGGTCGAAAGGTTCCAGCGCGGCACCCAGTTGTCGCCACGACCCGTGGCTGGAGACCCAACGCCCGGGCCGATGACCGGCCACGTCATCCCGTACAGCGGCAGACCCAGGATCGTCCGATCGACCGGCACGCCGAGCGTGGCGTACAGGTCGAGGGACCAGACCAGATCGCGCGGCTCGCCGTCGAGCCGATCGATCGGCGCCGAGGCACCGGGATCGGACCCGGCCCAGTGGTAGTCGTAGCCCATCAGGAAGATGCGGTCCGCGCCCGCCGAAGCGGCGGCGGCGGCCATCCCCGCCCCGAGCTCGTTCGCCTGGGTCGCGACCGAGACCTGCGCGTCGGGCAGGCGCGATCGCAAGGCGTCTCGAAGGCGACCGACGAAGGCCCCGTAGTCGAGCAGGTGCTCGGCCGGGAGACTCTCGACGTCGACGTTGATGCCATCGAGTCCGAGCTCGTCGACGAGCTGGACGAGCACCTCGATCCAGCGCGTCTGGGCCTCGGGCTCCGCGTAGAACTGGCGGTTCTTGTCCGGACCGAAGCTCGTGTACACGAGCTCGACGCGGGCGCCGCGGTCCTGCGCGGCACGGGCCAGGCGCCGCCCTACATCGCCCGAGATCCTCCGATAGCCGTTCTGCGAGTCGTCCAGCTCCCCGTTGCGCCGATGTGTCACGGAGAACAGGGCCAGGGTCGTGAGATCGGTCGCACCAACGTGGTCGACGATCGAATCGTCCATCTCCCAGTACGGCACGAAGCCGTAGACCTCGTGACCGGGGATCGGCGCGATCGTCGGACGGACGGTGGCGGCGGCGGTCGTCGGCTCGCCCACGGGAGCTCCATCAGCGGTCGGGGCGACCCCGCCGCAGGCGGCCAGGACTACCGCCAGGATCCCAACGAGGGGCGTTCGCAGCCGTCCGGCGATCACGACCAGGGCGCAAGCGGCGCGAGGAACCCGACGATCAATCGAGCGAGTTCGTCCGGGATCTCCATCCCGATCATGTGGGCGCCGTCGGGCGAGAGCCCGCCGAGTGGAGTGGCGGCACGACGTCGTCCCAGGCGCGCAGGTCCGCGATGCCGGCGTGGAGCAGCACGACCGGCGGGTCTTTCGGACCGCCCTCATCGACGACCTGGAGGCGGCTGCCCGGAACCTCCACGAACGTCGTCGTCATCCGACGACGGGCAGGACCAGCAGGTAGCCGGGCGGCACGCCGAGGTTCACGCGCGTGCTGTCACGGATGACGAACTGCTTGGCAAGTGTCGCGGGCGAGACGAGCGTGTTCGGCTTGGGGCTCCGGCCCCACACCGAGCTGCCGTGCGGATACAGCGGGTCGAGGACACGGATACCGGTGACATCGAAGTCGTCGAACTTGCGCGGGTCCGCGCTCGACTCGAACCCGCTCATCACCCAGGCATGGCGGCCGCGCCACATGACCAGACCGACGGGTCGCTTGGTCGCCCGGATGGCTTCGGCGGCGACGTCCAGGGCGCCTTCGAAGGTCGGGATCGAAACGAGCTCGTACGGTCCGATGCCGAGCTCGTTGAGCGTAGCCGTCCAGCCCCGTGGATTGGCGCCGCCGAACGGACTGAAACTCGTGTCGCGCGCCATCTCCCAGAGGCGCT
Organism: uncultured Chloroflexia bacterium; assembly: GCA_963828165.1. Lineage (GTDB taxonomy): Bacteria > Chloroflexota > Limnocylindria > Limnocylindrales > CSP1-4 > SPCO01. Next base: position 2,509,330 of record CAWHDR010000001.1, on the reverse strand, counting down.
GCTGATCCGTTCGAGAGGTCCGCGAATCGTCGGTGGCCATGTTGAGCGCCATCTGCAGGCTCGCGCCGACGCACAACTCGAAGTTGTACTGAGCGACGAAATCGCCCTTGCGGTAGAGGTTCATCGCGAATGGCTTTCGCTCGGCCTCAGCGGCCTCGCTTCGGGGCGAGCGGGTCGGAGTCGCGCTCGGTGACGGCTCGACGGTCGCGCTCGGGCCAGGCTCACCGGCTGTCGCGCCGTCGTCGCTCGGTGCCGGCTGCCCCGTCTCGGTCCGTGCCGGCTCCCCGGTCCGTGCCGGCTCCCCGGTCCGTGCCACCGCGGTCGTGGCCTCCGACGTCGGCGACGCGCCGCCACCGCCCGGCGTGCAGCCAGCGACCACGGTGGCCGCGAGCACGAGGAGCGCGAGGGTGCGGCGGAGGGTTGGCAAGACGCGGATGACCATGACGGTCGACCAGTATGCCGCGAATTCGGGATCCAGCCGGCTGACGGGCCGGCAGCCTGGCCCGGCTGAAGCGGCGGCCGGGCCCTGGCTAGACGATCCCGACCTTCGCGCGAGCCTGGGCCATGATGTCGGCGGCCACGTCGATCGGGACGGCGAATCCGATGCCCTGCGCGCTCTGGGCGGCCGCCGAGTTGACTCCGATGACCGCGCCCGTGTCATCGAGCAGCGGGCCACCGCTATTGCCGGGGTTGATGGAGGCGTCCGTCTGCAGGAGGCCGGTCATCGTGGACGTCTGGCGGCTGTTCGGGGAGCCGACCTCGATCGTCCGGCCGGTCGCCGACAGGATCCCGGACGTGACCGATTCGGTGAACGTGCCCAACGGGCTGCCGATGGCGATCACCCGCTGGCCGACCTTCAGGGCCGAGGAGTCGCCGATCGGGATCGTCGGCAATGGCGTGGCCGGGTCGACCTTGACGACCGCGAGGTCGTGGGTGCTGTCGCTGGCGACGACGGTCCCGGCCAGCTCCGAGCCGTCCTTGAACGTGACGGTGATCCGGTCGCTGCCCTCGATGACGTGATGGTTCGTGAGGATCAGACCCGACGCATCGAAGACGAAGCCCGATCCGACGCCGGTCGATGGCACCGAGAACGGTCCGTATCCGGCCTCTCCGGCCGAGTCCACGGTGATCGTCACGACGGCCGGGCTCGCCGAGTCGGCGACCGCCACGACGGCGTCCGCGGACGCAACGCCGGCCGGGTTCGCAGCGGTGTTCGTGGCGCTGGCCGGGCCCGTGCCGGGGCCGGCGCCCATGCCCCCCAGCCCGGTGAGCAGCCCGACCGTCCCGACCGACCCCACCACCGCGGAAAGCATGGACACGGCGAGGACGCCGGCGAGCCATCGGCCACGGAACGGACGGGAGGAGGTCGCCGTTCCTTGGGGGGTCGCGATGGGCTCACCGACGAGCGTCGCCGCTGACGATCCGGCCGGGGAGGACGGACGGACCGGTGTGAATGGTTCGACCACGAAGGCGGAGGTGCTGCCTGGGTTGAGATCGGTGGTGCGGTCGAAGGTCTCCATGACCATCAGTACAGCCTCGAAGCCTGAGACCGTCCTGAGAAACGCTGCCACGACTTTCCAGCCTTCGGTCGTGCACGGGATGCGCCTATCAGCGAACGGACAACGGTTCGCGGGCGTTCGTTCCCTGGATGTGACTCTGGCGCATGCCCGGGTCAACGAGCGATCCCAAATCCGGTGATTCGGAGTCTTCGTTCGTCGATACGAGCGTGGTGTGCGCAAGACTCGCCAAGCAACATTGAAGGAAAGCGCCGGCGACCTCCCCATACTCGGCGAACGACCACAGCAGGAGACGAGCGATCGTGCAACGAGATCTGGTGGAACGGGCGGCGCGCGGCGACCAGGAGGCCTTCGAGGGCCTGGTCCGCCTGTCGGCCGACCGCCTGTTCGCGATCGCCCACCGGATCCTGCGCGACCACCACCTCGCGGAGGACGCCGTGCAGCAGACCCTCGTGACGATCTGGGACGAGCTCCCGAGGCTGCGCGATCCCGAGCGGTTCGACGCGTGGACCTATCGACTGATCGCGCGAGCCAGCATCGCCGCCGCGAAGCGCGAGCGCCGGGGTCCCGGCGGCGGAGCGCTCGTCCGGCTGCTCCCCGCCGACGCCGACGCGTCCCGTTCACCCGACGAATTCGGCTCGGTCGCCGATCGGGACGAGGTCGAGCGCGGCTTCCGCCAGCTCAAGCCGGAACAGCGCGCGATCCTGACCCTCCACCACTTCGCCGGCCTGTCCTCCCAGGAGATCGCGGACGTGCTCGGCATCCCGGTCGGGACGGCCGGTTCCCGCCTCCATTACGCGAGCCAGGCGCTCCGCGCCACGCTCGAAGCCCACGCCCGCGCGGACCACGGGAAGGAGCGCTCGGCATGACCACCCCCAACGACCAGGACCGGCGGATCGCCGCGTGGTTCCAGGACACGCAGGGTCGACTGCCGGAGCGGACGATCGAAGCGGCCCTCGCGCATGCGCGCACGCACCCACGCCGGCGGGATCCCCTGGCCGCAGTTCGCCGCGACCCGATGGGGAGTGGCGGGTTCAGACTCGGATGGCCGGCCCAGCCACTGCCGCTCGTCGCGGCCGTCGGCCTGCTGCTCGCCGCCGCCGTGGCGGGGGCCGCGATCGGCGGTTGGTTCGATCGGGATCCGGCGGTCGTGCCGCCGGTCGTGAGCCCGTCGCCGTCGGTCACGCCATCGGCGGTGCCGTCGGGGCCTGCCACGCTCCGCGTGGACCTGATCGAGCACCTCGGAGACGACGCCTTCATCGAGATCACCGACGAATCGTCCACGATGATCGAGGCGATCTCGGGCGACCCGGGCGACGGCGTGGACGTCGAGCAGGACCTGGTCCGGGTCGAGAACGACCCCGCCGACCCCGCCGTGGTCATCCTCACCTGGGCCGGCGCCACGTGTGACACCGGTCACCAGCTCGTGATCAACGCCGACGGCCGGACCCTGCGGATGTTCCGGGCGGCCTGCGAAGGCGACGCGCTGGGCGGCGTGGGACACGTGCTGCGGCTGACGTTCGACGGGCCGGCGCCGGCGGCGGAGTTCGACGCGACGATCGAGACCACGCCCTAGAACGCAGGGCCGGTGCGGCCCCACGCCTGGCGGCCCGAAGCCCGGCCCGAGCAGGTCGATCAGCGGCGGATCGCCCGAAACACTCCGAGAACGAGGCCAGCCGCTGCCCCGGCGGCGATCGCGCCACGCCAGTCGAGCAGCGGACGAACGGTCCCGTCCACCTGTCGGGCGATGAGCACGAGCACGGCGCTCGGCTGACGCATCGTGACCCGGTCGGCGATGAGCGTGCTGACGAGGCTCTGGTCCACCGTCGCGTCCCCGCGGGCGGCCACGAAGCCCGCTATCGACTGGGTCACCCGCACCTCGTCGCCAACGGCCGCGCCCACGCCGCCCATCTCGAGCGACACCCGGTTCCCCTGCGCGAGCACGATCCCACCCTGGCTCACGGCGATGTCCGTCGCGGTCGCGCGCTGGATGCCGCCCTGGTGCACGTCGATGGTGGTCGCGGCAGCCGTTCCGATGCCGCCCTGATGGATGGAGACGGAGGTCGCCTCGACGCGGTCGACGCCACCTTGCGAGATCTCGACGCGGTCGGCCTGGAGCGTCTCGGGCGCGGTGACCGCTTTAGACGTCTTCACCCGCGCTGGGGTGACCTTGGGCATCGTCGGTTCGGTGGTCATCGATCCCCTCCAGGTGCGGGCGTCCTGCGCATGTTTCCGCGACGAACCGCCAGCGTACCGCCACAACGCGTCGCGCGCGTCCGTCCGCTATCCTGCGCGCGGTCGATCTGATGTGGAGTCAGTCGGCAGCTGAGGGGATCCATGCAACGTCGTCCATCCGGGATGGGCACGATCATCGTCATCGGCGGGCTCGCGCTCGCCCTGTTGGCCGGGGCCGGCCTTGGCGTGCTCGCGGCCGGGGCTGCGCCGTCGCCGAGCCCATCATCGTCCATCACGGCGGACGCGTCCCCGAGCCCCTCCCCCACGCCGAACCCGACCACGACCCCGAGCCCGGCACCCACGCCGGTCCCCACCCCGACCCCCACGCCAAGGCCGACACCGAAACCGCTCAGCCGGGCACCCCTGACCGGACGCTACGTGTCGGCCGCCGTGGCGAAGCGGCACGCGATCGCGATCATGATCGACGACCATCCCGACGCCCGGCCGCAGTCCGGCTTCAACGCGGCGTCGGTCGTGTGGCAGGCGCCGGCTGAAGGTGGCATCCCCCGCTACATGCTCATCTTCCAGGACGTGGTTCCCGGAGCCGTCGGACCGGTGCGCAGCGCGCGGCAGTACTACATCGCGTGGGCGGCCGAATGGGCGGCGGTGTACGGCCACTCGGGCGGGTCGCCCCAGGCGTTGCAGACGTTGCGGAATCAGGGGAACGGCCAGCTCGTCTACAACGCCGACGAGTTCCGCTGGGGCAACATCTACTACCACCGGGCGACGGATCGCTTCTCTCCGCACAACGTGTACACGACCGGCAAGGAGCTGCGGAAGCTGGCCAAGCGCATCGGGGCAAAGGACGGCCCGTACAAGGCTGCCTGGCGATTCGGTCCGGACGCATCGCCGGTCGATCGCCCGAATGGCGGCCGGATCTCGGTCTCCTACGCCTGGAACGACATCACATACCGCTACGACCGCAACACGAACACGTACAAGCGCTCGGTCAGCGGGTCGAAGACGCAGATCGATCGCGCCGACGACAAACAGGTGGCGCCCAAGAACGTCGTCGTGATGCTCATGTCCTTCGGGCCGCTCAACGACGGCAGCAACAAGCACCGACTCGAGGCCGACGTGATCGGCTCGGGCACCGCGTGGATCGCCACGAACGGCCGCACGATCAAAGGCACCTGGCGCAAGACCGGCATGTCCAAACCCACCCGGTTCTACGACGCTTCGGGGGAGCCCGTCACGCTGACGGTCGGTCAGACCTTCGTCCAGGTCCTGCCCAAGGGATCGAAGGTCGTCATCAAGGACGGCAAGGTGCCAGCCGCGAACCCGGAACCCGGAACGAGTGCCTCGCCAGGGACCAGCGCCGCTCCCGCCGCCAGCGCCTCACCGAGCTAGCGTGGTTAGCGCGCGACGCTCGCATAGATCGCCCGGACCTCGTGCGCGACGTCCACCCACGACCGCGGCACGCCTGAGGCGTTAGTCCCACGCGACCGCGCCGCCCCCGCGATCCCCGCGCGGACCGGCTCGTCGCTCCAGGCGGTCGCCATCGCCACCGCCAACCGCTCTCGATCTCGTGGTTCGACGAGGATGCCGGCCGAGCCGACGATCTCCGGCAACGCCCCGACCGCCGATGCGATGACCGGGACGCCGGCCGCCAGGGAATCGATGGCCACGAGACCGCTCGCCTCGGACACGACCGGCAGGACGACCGCCCTGGCCGCGGCGACGATCGCGGCCGTGTCGTCGGGTGGCAGGATCGGCGCGTACACGAGCTGGTTGCCGGCGCCATGGCGGGCGGCGATCCGGGCGAGCGCCGCACGATCGTCGGGCGTGGCGTCCACGACGAGGAGCCGCGGTGGCCACTCAGCCGCGTCCGCCAGTCCGGTCGGCCGATCGGTCGCTGCGAGCGATGCGAGTGCGGCCATCAACGTGGCGCCGTCCTGTCGGATGTCATGGCGACCGTGGTAGACCAGGTATCGATCGCCGAGACCGAGTCGATCCGCGGCGGCGCGCGCGGTCTCGCGGCGCCCGAGGGCGTGCTCGAGGACCGCAGCGTACGCGGGGCGCGGCGCGAGCGGCACGACGTGGATCCGGTCTCGTCGCAGGTGCAGCAGGCGACGGGCGGACTTCGCGACCGCTTCGGTGCCGACGAGAACCGCTGCGGCGTCGCGCAGCAACCGGGCGCGCAGGCGCTGGCCGAAGCGCGACGCGGTCCCACGCTGGAAGGCGTCGGGGAGCTCCCATGGCGCCAGATCCAGGAGGGTCACCACCGTCGGCAGTCGTGACGCGATCGGGACGGCGTTGCCCGCCGCGTGATACACGGCGCCAGACGCGCCGCTCCGGTCTGCCCGCCAGGCCGCGCCGACGGACGCCCCGCGCAGGACGAACGGATCGACGGTCAACGCCGCCTGGCGGAGCAGCCGCGTCGGCGGCAGCAGTCGCCGGCCGACGACCTCGAGGTGTTCGAAGCGCCTCGTCGGGTCGTCCTCGTCCGAGGCGAGCAGGAACGCGAACGACTCGCCGGGACGCGGGTCCGCGTCGAACCCGCTCAGCAGGCCATCGAGATACGCCGCAGTCCTGGGCGCTCGCGCCGGCTCCTGGAGCGCTCGGACGTCCATGACGACACGGACACCAGGCGACGGGTCGCCGGCCGCGGCCTCCCCAAGCCCCCTGGCGGAGGCCTCTCCGCGGCTGAGCGGCCCGGGTGCCGGCCCAGTCTCCGGCCCGTCCGTCATTTCTTGCGCCGTCGCCGCCCGACCCAACCGACCAGTTCATCGAGCCGGAGCTGTACGACCACGACGAGCGCCTCGACCACGATCCGCCGCGACATCTTGCTCTGGCCGACCCGCCGGTCGCGGAAGGTGATCGGCACCTCACGAATGCGGGCACCGGCGCGGCTGGCGCGGTAGGTCATCTCGATCTGGAAGACGTAGCCCCCCGCGTGCACGCCATCGAACGGGACCGCCGCCAGCGTGGACGAACGCCATGCCTTGAAACCGCCGGTCAGGTCGCTCGGGCGCAGCCCCAGCACGATCCGAGCGAACATCGAGCCACCGCGGGAGATGAGCCGGCGGCCGATGCCCCAATCGACCACGCCGCCGCCCTTCGTGTAGCGCGAACCGATGACGAGATCCGCCTCGCCGGCCTCGATCGGCGCGACGAGTGCCGGCAGCACAGCCGGGTCGTGGCTGAAGTCGGCGTCCATCTGGGCCACGACGGTGGCGCCCCCGCCGAGCGCGACACCGAACCCATCGAGGTACGCCCGGCCCAGGCCCTGCTTGGCCGTTCGATGGCGCACCCGGATGCGAGGGTCAGCGGCGGCGAGCTCGTCGGCGATCTGGCCGGTGCCGTCCGGCGAGCCGTCGTCAACGACGAGGACCGTCGCGGCAGGCAGGGACTCGAGGATCGCGGCGGTGATCGGGCGGATGTTCTCCGCCTCGTCGTAGGTCGGGAGGATGACCCAGACGGCAGGAGTGGGGTCGGTCATGGTCGGCCAGTGTAGCGGGCGCCCGAACGTCGGTTTCTCGTAAGGGAGGGTGTCGCAACGCTCGCGCAAGGTGGCCGCAAGCCATTGCCGGAGGGGGTTGAGTCGGCTGTTCCCAGGCGTGGGGGACGCTGGCCGCGACCCCCGAATGAACCGCTGGAGGTAACGAGCATGGGCAAGAACAAGGACCAGACCAAGCAGACCACCGGCAGCATGCCGCGCGAGTCGAGCCAAGTCGGAACCCATGGCCAGACCGGTTCGGATCAGGGCTATCAGGGCCAGGGCAGCCAAGGGAAAGGCCAGGGCCAGTATCAGGGCCGGGGCCTGAACAAGGACCAGGGCATGACCCAGGGCCAGGAGAGCTGGAAGCAGGGTGACCCGACCACCACGTCGGAGGGTGCCTGGAACGATCGCTCGCAGGGCGATTTCCAGCAGGGCGACCGGACGGATCCGGCCCAGCCCAGCGGCACGAGCCCGTTGGACAAGGACCAGCAGCCGGTCAACCAGAACCGACCGGTCCAGCAGAACCGCTGATCAGGCGCCTCCACGTCGGAAGCCCCTCCTTCGGGAGGGGCTTCGTCTGTAGTTGGGAAGGGAGACGTCAGGCGCGTCGAGGGCCCGACGTGAGCGGGAAGGCCACGTCGAGGGCGGTGTCGAGGTCGGCCTCCGTGGGGACGGGCTCGTTCCAGCGATGGACGAGGACCGTGTGGCGACCGGAAATGGGCACGTCCTGGCGGGCGACATAGCGCAGGAAGACCTCGCCTGAGTCGGGCACGTGCCACTTGGCCTCACCGGCGACCCTCCCGTGATGCCGCAGTGAACCGACGTTCCGGGCGAATTCCTCGGGGTCCGTCCGCGAGAGGTCCCGCAGGGATCTCCCCACCAGGTCGTCGGGTTCCCGGCCGAGTGCCGCCGCGGCCGACGCTGTGACGTCCACGATCCGCAATTGGTCGTCCAGGATGAAGATGGGCGGCCCGCTGGCTGCTGGGAGCCTGGGCGCGATCTCGATCCCGTCGTACGTCTCGAGGTGCAGTCGGTCGGACCAGTCCGCCAGGTCCTGCTCGAAGAGCGGCCGCTCCGGCCCGCCGCCCGTAGCCGCTTCGAGGGTCGCCCTGTCGGGCCACACGCCGACGGTCACCGCCTCGAACTCGCCGGACACCACCCGACGGCCCAGGTGCGAGGCGACGAGACCTTTCTCGACGAGCTGCGGGCGCCGATCGCGAAGCGTCTCGATCAGACGAGCCTCCTCGTTCGGTCGCGCGCGCACCGTGACGATGCGCAGGTGGGTCGTCGTTTCGGGCGGCAAGGCGGCGAACGTCCGTCCCACGATCTCGTAGTGGACCGCCCGCTCGATGGAGAGTGGCAGCTGCAGCCGGTGCCCCAGGAACCGGTCCTGCTCGTCGATGCCGGTGGCTCGAGCCATCGAGTCCACGTCTCGCCAGACCGTGACGATCGCGGCCTCGACCGGGACGTCGCCGGCCCCACCGGAGAGCAGCGCGCGTCGCGCCCCGACGATGAGGCTGTCGAGTCCCGGCACGTCGCGAGCCACCCGGGCGAGCCGGCCGCGTAGCTCGAGCAGGGCGCTGGCGTCGGTACCGGACGGGAGACCGCCCAGGACGATGCGCAGGATCATCTCGGCGAGGATATCGCGCCGTCTCTGCGCGGGCGGCCCGGAATCGAAACGCCGGCCACACGGCCGGCGTTTCGCCTTTGGATACGGGTCCGGTCAGCGGGCCGTGACCGTCGCCCGCTGCCACGGATGGATCAGGCACTGGAACCGGTGAGCGCCCGACGAGATCGGCCCGACTTCCAGGGCCGCACCCGGGACGACGCCGGTGGTCCCGAAGAGCGAGGGATCCGCGCACTCTGGGATGGGCGCGAGGCCGAGGGCTTCGTTGATCGGCGGGACGCAGCCACCGCCGAACGCGGCGACCTCGGTGAAGGTGTGGAACTCGCCGCCGCGGTTGATCGCGGTGAGGGAGCCACCCGCGGCGAGGCTGGCCTGGCTCGGTGAGAATCGCCAGGAAGGAGCGCCACCACGCGCGAAGCTCCGCTCCAGGTTCTCGAAGGACAGACCGCCCGGACGCGAGCAGGCGCCAGGCCCGAGTGCCTCGTTGAACGAAGGCCCGTCACAATTGTCGAGAATCTGGATGGTGCGATGGTTGGGTGCCCCCAAGGCGCTCGATGCCAACATCAGCATCAGCGCGCTCGCGAGCGCCAGACTGGACAGAACCGATCGACGCATCGATGAAACTCCTCCTCACCGGCCCGTGGAGCCCCGGACTCCACCTGGGAAGACCCTAAGGTAGCCGCAAGCGGTGCGGGCGCGAAGCTTCGTTCTGCACTCGCGTTGCCAGACCGCACCACTGCTCGTCGCGATCGCCGTGCACCGTAAGGTTCGCGCATGAAGGAGAGCGCGACCGCGCGGTCGATCTTGCGGGACCCGATCTTCGCGCGATTGTGGTTCATCCAGGCCGCCACCCAGGTCGGCGGCAACATGGCGCTGTACGCGCTGACCGTGCTCGTCTTCGACACGACGCGTTCGAACACCGCGGTCGGGGCACTCGTTGCCTCGTTCGTCCTGCCGCAGATCGTGTTGTCGCCCTTCGCCGGGGTCGTGGTCGATCGCCTGGATCTGCGCTGGGCGCTCGTGGGCCCCAACATCGCTCGAGCCCTCCTGACGGCGGGGCTCGCGATCGCCGGCGCGAACGTGGCGATGCTGCTCGCGCTCAACCTCGCCGTCAGCCTCACGAGCGTCGCGCTCACGCCCGCGGAGGGATCGATGATCCCGCGGGTCGTGCCGCGCGCTCAGCTCCAGACCGCGATGGGCATCTTCAACCTGACCCTGCAGGCCTCGTTCGCCCTGGGGTTCGCGTTCCTGGGCCCGCTGCTCGTGACGATCGCCGGGCCATCGGCGGTGCTGGCCGTCGTGACCGCCCTGTACGTCGCCGCCACCGTCGCCTGTATCGGGCTGCCCAGCGCGCCACCGAACCGCGGGGCGCAGGAGTCGGGGCGCGACGCCGGCGTGCGCGTCATCCACGAGCTCCAGGAGGGGATCAAGGTCATCCGGGGGGACCGCGAAGTCAGCCGGCCCATCGTGCACCAGGCCGCGGGTGCATCCGTGGCAGGCGTCCTTGGCGTGCTGGGGCCGGGGCTCGCGGCCACGGTCGGACTCGAGCCGACCCAGCTGGCGGTCATCGTCGTGCCGCTGGGGATCGGCGTCGTCATCGGGGTGTTCGGGTTGCGCCGGTTCGGAGGCCACGTGTCGCATCGGCGCGCCGCGGAGGGCGGGCACATCGTGCTCGGGCTGTTGACGGCATCCCTGGCCCTGGCGGGCGTGCTCGGCGGAGTGCTTGCAGGCTATGGCGTTTCGGTGCTGCCGATCGTCGTCGCGGTGGCCACGTGCGCGGGCGCCGCCTATGCGGTGGTCTCGGTTTCGGCGCAGACGGCCCTGCTCGAATCGATGCCGTCGCAGGTCCGCGGGCGCGTGTTCGGCGTGCTGGCGTCGATCGTGAGCGCGGCCAGTCTCGCGCCGACCCTCGTGGCGGGACCGCTCGCGGACCGTGTATCGGCACCGCTGGTCGTCGGGATCGTGGGGATCGGCGTGTTGTGCGTCGGGGTTTGGTCGGCATGGGGGTTCGGGCCGAAGCAAGGGAGTGGACGCGGCCGGGGTGCGGCGCGAGCCACGGGCACGTAGCCAGGCCGCGGCGGGCCCGAACTACGGGCGAGTTGCGAGGTCGTGTTGGCGGGCCGAACTACGGGCGAGTTGCGAGGTCGTGGCGGGCGTGGCTACGGGCACGTAGCCAAGTCGCGGCAGGGCTCGAGCAACGGCGAGTCGTCCGCTGAACGCGGCCCCGGGCGCGGCGCGAGCCACGGGCACGTAGCCAGGCCGCGGTGGGCCCGAACTACGGGCGAGTTGCGAAGTCGCGGCGGGCGTGGCCACGGGCACGTAGCCAAGTCGCGGCAGGGCTCGAGCAACGGCGAGTGGTCCGCTGAACGCGGCCAGGAACACCGCCAAATGCACGCCCCAGGGAACGTTAGGCGGCCTATCGGGGATCTGACGGGCCGCTTCCCGCGCCCGCTCGTCGCAACCGTGCGTGGTGCCGGCTCGCCAGCCGGACTGCGAGGGGTCGATGTGCCCGATCCAGGGCCGATTGCCCGCCTGATGTTCCCGTGGTGAGCATTTGGCGGTGTATCCGTGGCTGGATCGACCTCCCGGGACGCTAATGGCCGAACCCTGAGACGCTTCACCCCGAATTGGCCGAATTGTGGTCGTAACCGTCCCCCGGTGTCGATCCTGCCAACAACCGGCCGGCGAGCAGCCATAACCGTCCCCCGTTGTCGATCTCGCCAGGGGCGGCGTGCGGACACCCGCCGTGGTCGCGCCGCAGGCCTCCGCCCTTGTCGCCCCGCAGGCCGCTCCGCTCGTGGTCGCGCCGGAGGCGCCGCCGCCGCGGGCCCCCGCTGCGCTGCGCCGGAGTCCCCGCCACGCCCGTGGGGCTCGGGACCCGCTACCGTAGGGCGATGCCCGCCAACCCCGCCGACGTCGACACCCTGCCTCTCCCCGAGGCTGTCCTGTTCGACCTCGATGGGACCCTCATCGACACGGTCGAGACGCGCATCGAGGCGTGGCTCCACGCGCTCGAAGACGCCGAACTACCGAGCACCCACGAACGCCTCGCGCCGCTGATCGGCGTCGATGGCAAGCGCCTGGCTCGCGAGATCGCCGCGCTCGCCGGAACGACGCTTGATGCGGACCGCGCCGAGGCGATCGACAAGCGCTCCGGCGAGATCTACGAGCAGCTCAACCTCTCCCCTCGCCCGCTCCCCGGGGTTCGCGAGCTCGTCGAAGCCATCGAAACACGCGGGTTGCCGTGGGCGATCGCGACCTCCAGCCGGAAGGCCCAGGTGGCCACCTCGGTCCAGGCCCTTGGACTGCCGTCGGAGCCGACGATCGTGGACGCGAGCCACGTCGAGCACGCGAAGCCCGAGCCGGATCTCCTGCTCCGGGCGGCCGAGGAATTGGGCGTCGACCCGACCCGCTGCTGGTACATCGGCGATTCGACCTGGGACATGGTGGCGGCCGTCGCCGCCGGGATGATCCCGATCGGGGTGACGGCCGGAGCCGCCGTCGACGACGCCGCGCTGCGTGGCGCGGGCGCCGCGGCCGTCGTTGAGACGCTGACCCAGCTCGCCGAGTCCCTCGCTCACCGCTAGGAAAACGAGCCACCGCAACCGCGTCGCCGAAACGGTGGTTCTGTGGCATGTCGTGGCGTGTAAGGTGGCGTCCTCCCCGGCCGACACGACCAACAAAGGTGAGCGCGTGGATCCCGTCCTCCTGCTGCTTCGCGTGCTCCACATCGGTTCCGGCATCTTCTGGGTGGGATCAGCCTTCGCATTCTTCTTCTTCTTCCAGCCGAGTGCTCGCGCGCTGGGACCCGAAGGCGAAGGCGCGTTCATGGCCAACCTGACCCGCGCGCGGCGGTTCCCGACGATCATCCTGATCGCGACGATCATCACGATCGTGGCGGGACTGCTTCTCTACCTGCGCAACGCCGGAGGGCTGCAGCTGTGGCTCGGCTCAGCGACGGGCGTCGGGTTCACGATCGGCGCGGCGGCAGCCCTGGTCTCATTCGCGTTCGGGCCGCTGGCGATCCTGCCGAACATTTCCAAGCTCGACGCGATCGGGGCGACCCTGGAGGCGGCCCATCGCGGACCGACACCCGAGGAGGGCGCCACGATCGCGGCGCTGCAGGCCAAGCTCCAAAGGGCGTTCCAGCTGGACCTGGTGTTCCTCGCCATCGCGGTGTTCTTCATGGCAACGTCGCGCTATCTCGGCTGAAGGGCGGGCCCTCGCGGCCCTCGACGAGGCATCTCTGGCGCCGGCCGTCCGGGCACTAGCCGGCATCGACCCCGACCTGGCCGGCATCGCCGAGCGCCACGGACCCCCGCCGCTGTGGGCTCGCGAGCCAGGGTTCGAGACCCTCGTCCGGATCATCCTCGAGCAGCAGATCTCGCTCGCCTCCGCGGACGCGGCGTTCCGCCGACTCGTCCTGGCGACGGGCGGTGTAGAGCCCGCAAAGATCGTCGTCATCGGGGAAGAGGGCCTCCGCGGAGCTGGCCAGACCCGGCAGAAGTCGCGCTATCTCGTCGGGCTGGCACGCGACGTGCTCGATGGCCGGCTCGACCTTGATGCGGTCGCCGCGGCGGATGACGACGACGCGCGGGCGATGCTCACGAGCGTCGTGGGCATCGGGCGGTGGAGCGCCGACATCTACCTGTTGATGGCCCTGCGCCGCCCCGACATCTGGCCCACCGGCGACCTCGCCCTCGCGGGCGCGATGCGGCGAGCGAAGGGCCTGCCCGCTCTGCCGACCGAACCGGAGCAGTCGGCGGTCGCCGAGGCGTGGCGGCCCTGGCGGGCCGTCGCCGCGCGCCTGCTCTGGCACGCCTACCTGGCCGGCGAGCGCTAACGACCCGAACATCGAAGGGCGGAGCCCCCAAGCTCCGCCCTTCGACCGAGTGCCTCTAAAAGGGCCCTCGCTAGCGGGATGCCATCCCGGCGCTGGTCAGGACCTGACGGGCCTTGGCCGCGTCGCTGGTCACGAAGGCGACGTGGACCTCGTTGCCTTCCATGCCGATCGGCAGGATGGCCTCGATGTTGATGCCTTCGTCGGCCAGCCGCCGAGCGGCCTTGGCCAGGGTGCCCGGCTCGTGACGCATGGCCGTGTCGGTCGCGTCCATGACCGTGTACTTCTGCCCGGTCGCATCGAGCGCGGCGCGGGTCGTGGCCTCGTCGCTGGTCATGAACGCGGCGCGACCACCGTCACCGCATGCCGTGCCGCTGACGGCCGTGATGTTGATGCCCTTCGCGGCGAGGGCTTCGGCCACATCGGCGAGCGAACCCGGCTTGTTGCTCAACTCCACGAGAAATGCCTGCATGAGCGGCCCTCCTGCCATGCTCGGCCCGTCCGAGGAAGCGATGCGCCTCGACTCGTGGGCGGGTCGGGAGTCGCAGTGATTCTACGCCCGAGGTGGTAGCTGGGCGTTGCGCCTGCGCACCATTCGCTCGCTGAAGCACCCATGCCGATGGCTGCATGTCGACGGCACCGGCCGTAGGATGCGTCGATGCTGTGGGGTGGAGGCATCCGGTCGGGCTCGCGGACCAACATCCGGCGATCGGTGACGCGCCGCGCGGCGACGTACCAGATGGGCCTGGCGCTTACCCTGGTGATCGCCGTGGCCTGCCAGGGCGCCCCGGCACCCTCCGCGACCCCATCGCCGACCACCGCGAACGTCGCGCCCAGCCCGACCGCCGCCGCTTCCCCGCGCACCGCCCCGACGCCGTCCGCGTCAGACGAGCCCGTCGCGGAGCTCGGCCCTGTCGGCGGCGTCTGGCGCATCCGCAAGATCCTGTCACTCGACGATCGATCCGCGCTGGTCCCGGGAGCGGCTTTCGACGAGGAGGCCTACACCGTCACGCCCGATTGTGACGACGAGCCCTGCTCGTCGATCGAAGTCCGGATGACGCCGCTTGGTCGCAGCAAGCCGGTCTCGATCGCTACGCTCGAACGCGATGGGAACCGCTACGTGTCGGCGGCCCAGGAGGAGAACGAGGGTCCCTGTCTGGACGAGGATGGGGACGCCATCCGTGGTGGCGCACGGGTCACCTCGGTCATGCGCCTGTGGCTGTCGACGGTCCGGGCCTCAGGATCAGCGGTCGAGACGACCGAGATGCGCGGCTCCCTGGAGCTGGACCTCGCGCCGACCTCGATCGGTTCCGCTGCCGGTTGCGTCGCGCAAACGGCGGCGTACGAGCTCAGCGGCCGTCGCGAGGCGGTCGCCGTGCGCGACGATCCGCTGCCCGACGTCGAGCTTCCGCCGAACACGGCCGGTGGCGTCGCGAACCTGCCACCGATCAGCGTCAAGGTCAACGGCGCCGAGGTCGTCTACTTCGAGATCGAAGGCGACACGGTCGCCGAGCTTGCCGCCAGCCTCGCGAAAGGCGGCGTGCAGTCCTGCGGCGCGATCAATTACGAATGGCACGAGGGCGATGCCCGGCCGGCCGCCTGCACGATCACGGCGTTCCCGGGTATCGAGGACGCCATCGACCAGCGCGTCAGCAGCGGGGAATGCACGATCTCGAAGGCGACGGTCCGGGGCAAGTTCGCCGTCCACATGCCGCGCTGGGTGGCACCCAAACGCGTGCCCAAGCGGCTGCTCGCGTGGTGGCGCGACATCGTCGTGTTCATCCGTGACCACGAGGCCGGCCATGTCGACATCACGCTCGACAGCCTCGAGCGCCTGAACCGGCGGCTGGTCGGAGAGGACTGCGAGGACGCGGACTCGATCATCGGGCGGTGGGCCAAGGAGCTGTCGTCGGCGCAGGAGGAGTTCGACCGCGTCGAGTATCAGAAGCCCTGGCCCGAAGCGCCCGTCGGCTACTGAGCCGCCTCGCCGCGGGCCGCCGCCCACCGCCGCTTACCGCGCCGTGGCCGCCGCCGGCATCGTTACTCGAAGAGCGGGCAGATCAGCGCCTCGAGGCCGTTGTCCCACACGTCGTGCGGTCCCTTGGTCTCGACCGACCCATCCGGGAAGAACGTGATCTGGCCGACGTCGTGGGCGACGACGCCGAGGCCCGGCGCACTGAACTTGTAAACGAGGCCGACCTGGCGCTCGGTCGCGCCGTCAGGCCCGAAGTCGATGAAGCTCGTGAACCGGCCGACATCGGACAGGCGAAGCGTCGATCCGGGTGCGGTGATCTTCCCGTCGAACCGAACGCGAGCATGAGCGCGTGTCGGGTCGCCGGTGCCGTCGAGCCAGGTCGTCAGGACGACCGACTGCCTCCACTCCTCGACCAGGGTAACGGTCCCGCACGGGATGAGAAACGTGCCGCTCTCTTCGTTTGTCTCGACGAGTGGCTTGGCGGCAAATGCCGGCGCGACGGCGATGGCGGTGAGTGCGAGCGCCGCGAGTGCGGCCCTGATGGTTCTATTCATTCCCCGGACTCCTTCATGAGTGCGTGGCCGGATGGTACGGGGGGTCCTGACCCGGAAGGAGTAGGACCAAAGTCCGGTTTGTGCTCCCGAGCAACGCAACGATATGCCGGACTCTCCAACCGTCGATAATCGGCACATGGCTAGCTACACCCTAAACAAGCAGGCCGTCGCGAACATCAAGAAGCTCATCGAAGCGCGCCAGTACGTGCTCGACAGCGACTGGGGCGAGTCCCAGCCAAGCGCCGACGACGAGAACGCGTACCTTGCGAAGCACTCCTGGGACGACTACGCCGGGTGGCACGTCGGCCTCACCGACGGGGCGACCGACGAGACCAAGGGCCGCTACGCGTTCGTGGTCGGGGACTTCAAGCGGGTCCATCGATCCGGGATCATCGCCTGCCACTTCCGCGCCGCCGAGTGGCGCCATAAGGCGGTCGAGCTCGCTGCCCACGACCTGCTCCAGGTCCTCGACAAGAAGGCGGGTATCGCATGACGCGGCGGGTCGTGTTCTTCATCAACCTGACGGCCGATGGGATGTACGCCGACCCCGAGGGCGGCCTCGCCGACTTCGAACCCGCCGAGGATGTGCATCGCTTCGCCAACGAACTGATGCGCGACACCGGCGACGAGGTCATGGGCCGGGTCATGTACGGCGTGATGGACTACTGGGACGAACTCGACATCGACGACCCGGCGACGACCGATGTCGAGCGCGAGTTCGCGATCTTCTGGCGTGAGACGCCCAAGCGCGTGGTCTCGCGCGGCCGGCCGGACCTTCGGCCCAACGCCACGCTCGTGGAGGGTGACGTCGTCGAGGCGGTCCGCGCGATGAAGGCGGGCGACGGCCCGCTGATCGCGGTCGCCGGCGGCGCAGACCTGTTCGCGACGCTCAGCGACGCCGGCCTCATCGATGACTACCGGTTCCTCATCCACCCGATGGCGATCGGCCAGGGCAAGTCGATGTTCGGGTCGCTCAAGGAGCCGCTCCACCTGCGGCTGACGGGGACTCGGACGTTCCCGTCGGGGGCCGTGCTTCTGGATTACGCGCGCGCCGACTAGGCCCGAGTCGCCGACTCGCCGCCGTCCGGCGCCAGGCGCTCCCCTGCCTCGATCCGGACCGGCAGCCGGTTCTCGGCTGGCGTCAGCGGGCACGAGAACTTCGCGTCGTACACGCACGACGGGTGGTAGGCGAGGTTGAAGTCGAGCGAGTACGTGCCGTCCAGCTCGGGCTCGAGGTCGAGATAGCGGCCCGCGCCGTAGGTCTCCTTGCCGCTCGTCTGGTCGAGGAACGGGACGAAGAGCGACTCGCCGTCTCCGCCGTCGAAGGTGTAGGCCGTGAGCTGGCGCGGTGCGCCACCCAGCTCGAAGCGCAGGATCCCGGCCCGATGGGCCGGCCGGAGCTTCCCATCCGAGGTCGGGATCTGGAAGTTCGATGGCTCGTCCCCCGTGTACGGCTCGAGAACCCGTCGTCGAAGACGAGTGCCTCGTCGACCGGGTAGTACGGCAGCCCTTCGAAGGCGGCGCGCTCGGCCTCGGGAATCGGACTGCCGGCCATCGTCTTGAAGAACTCGTCCTTGTCGAGTCGGAAGCCCTCGACCGCGTCCTTGTACGCGACGGGGACATGTTCGTGGTGATGCTCGTGATCGTGGTCGGTCATCGCGGTTCAGGGTGCCACGCCGTTCGAATCGATGTCGGGGCCCCTCCGAGCGTTCCCGACCCAGATCATGGCGAGCGAGATCACGAAGAACCCGATCGTCACCGCAACGGCCGTGACGACCACCTGGCCGTAGCCACCGTTGGCCGGATCGAGGAACGGGTACGGATACCAGCCGTCAGCCGCCCCGCGAACCAGCGTCAACCCGGTCCAGATGAGCGGGTACACGAGCCACGTGATCGCATCTCGCGGGGACAGGCGCACGGTCGGCGGATCCACGATCCAGTCCAGCACGACGACGACCGGGAAGAGCTTGTGGAGCACGAAATCGACCCAGCCGAGCTGCAGCCCTACGTCGATGCCCGACAACAGGAAGATGACCACGAAGAACGTGACCGTCAGGTAGACGGCTGCGGCGCCGCGAAGGAGCTCGAGCCCGCGCGACCGGGCCGCGCCCCGCCCCAGGACCAGCCAAGCGAACGCGACGACACCGATGAGATTGCTCTGGATCGTGAAGTACGCGAAGAACCTGGTCGGATCGAGAAGGCCGTGGTTCGCGAGCTCGATCGCCTGCGCGACGATCGCCGCCACCACGAGGACCAGCGAGACGGTCCGTATGACGGTCAGGATCCGGTTCCTCTGCACGAGCGCGATGGTACAGGCGGCGCTACGCCCCGCTCGAAGCTCCCGCGCGTCGTTTCAGCTGGTCCAGCTGGTCCCAGTGGGCCGCGATCCGCTTCTTGCCGGTCGAGGTGAGCGCGACGTTGGTATTCGGGCGCTTGCCCACGAACGACTTCTCGATCCGGACCAGACCGGCCTCCTCCAATTTCGTGAGGTGGCTCGAGAGGTTGCCCTGGGTCAGCCCGGTCGAACGCTGCAGGAACACGAAATCGGCCGCTGCGACCGACGACAGCATCGTCAGGATCGCCAGCCTGGCCGGCTCGTGGATGAGCCGGTCCAGGACGACCTCGTTACCCTCCGACACGACTGCTCTCGAGCTGCTCGCTGCCGGACGGTCGGAACGATCGGGCCAGCAGCCGTTGGTCCAGCACGCCGGAGACCATCAGCAAGAGGCCCAGCGGGATCATCGCCAGCGGGTCCCGGTCGGCGCCGAGGCCGCCCCAGATCGGAAGCAGGCCGGCGACGAAGACGGCGCCCCAGATGATCACGTGGTGGGCGCGCAGACCGACGAGGATCGCGTAGTAGGCCAGGATCCCCAGCGCGAACGCGGAGGCGTAGATGCATTGCGGTCCGTCTGGTGACCAGAGGAGCGCGTCGTTGGCGCCGACGAAGAGGATCGCGATCCAGGTGCCGATCGCCAGGGCCTGGCGAATGGTTCGGTCGCGGGTCGGCGTGACCGAGCCGTAGCGGTCGCGGTAGTAGCGGCCGATCAACAGCGCCACTCCTGCCGCGATCGCCAGCCCGCTGATGATGATGGGGAGCATCAGCGGCCCGGTCGGTCGGTTTTGCAGGTTCGAGATGCCGGCGAGGATCATCCCGATCCCGAGTGGGATGGCCCACAGACCCTGCAGGTATGGATAGTTGGCGGCCGCGGCCTCGAGCTGTCGGCGTTCCATGGTGTTCCCTTTGCTCCAAACTAGTTGACGAGGCAAACCATACCGGGTCGTGCCACATCTGTCAACTAGTTTGTGGCACAAACTTCCGAGGCAGCCGGCATCCGACCGGGCGACTCAGTCGCACCGCTATCGCTTGCAATCCAATCGATACTGTGCGACTCTGAAACGAATAGATTCGCTCGAGAACCAAGCGATATGTCTGAACTTCATGTCACCTACCGGCGCACAGCTGCGCTCGATGCCTTGCTCCGAACCTGGGATGAGTCGATCGCCGCCGAAGGCCCGCCCGCCCTCCACCGGTGGACGAACCTTGCGGTTTGGCCATCCGCACGAAGCGCCACCGTCGCCGGGAGCACCGGGATCGAAGGCAATCCCCTATCCGCCGAGCAGGTCGAGAATGTCCTGGCCGGGGGCTCGATCCGCGCTGATCCGGCCGATATCCGCGATGTTCAGAACTACAACGCGGCGCTCGATATCGCGAACAGGGCTGCCCTCCGCGGCGACTTCGAGTGGTCGCAGGAGCTGCTTCGGCGCCTGAACGCGGAGATCCTGGCCGGGCTCGAAGACGACGAACGTGGTGAGTACCGTCGCGAACCTGTGACCGTCGGTGGCGTCTATGCGCCTCCCGACCACCTTGTCGTGCCGAATCTGATGTCCGAGCTTGTCGAATGGCTCCGCAACGAAGATGGCGACCACACCTTGGTTCGTGCCGGATTGGCACACCTCAATGTGGTTTCCATCCATCCATGGCTCAACGGCAACGGCCGCACTTCTCGCGTCGTGGGCTCGCTCATCTTGATGCGTCGCGGGATCGCCGCACCCGAACTCGTGAATATCGAAAGTGTGATCCGTGCCGATCCTGCTTCGTACATCGCCGCCCTCCAGGAAACGCACGGGCCGGCCTACCAACCTGACCGCCATTCGGCCACGGTCTGGCTCGAATACTTCGCCGGCATCTCTGTCGATCGACTGGCCCTCCGCACACGGATCGATGCCGCGATCGAACAGGACATCGGCCTCCTGATGATGGAGCTCGATCGAGCGGGCGAGCCACTCACGTGGGCTCCGATCCTGCTCGCGTCCAGGATCGCGCCAGTCAGGACCACGAGCCTCGCCGGGCCCCTCGAGTTGTCGACGCCCCGGGTCCGAGCGATGCTTGCAGCAGCCGTCGCCGCCGGCTGGCTGCGGAGAGAAGGTGAGAATCGTGGGCGAAGGTATCTGTCCGGGCCTCGCCTCGATCCGTTACCACTCCGCACCCCGGAAGTCATGGAACGGCTTCGACGCGGGACGCCGGTCGACGCCGGGTAACGGCCGCCACCGCTACCCTTACCGACCATGCCAGCCGAATTCATCTACACCGCGTACAAGCTCGCCCGGCACTACCCGCCGGACCGAACCGTGCTCGAGGACATCTCGATCTCGTTCTACCCGGGCGCCAAGATCGGCGTCATCGGGCCGAATGGCGCCGGCAAATCGAGCCTGCTGCGGATCATGGCCGGGCTCGATGACGGGTTCACGGGCGAGGCTCGCCTCACGCCCGGCTTCACCGTGGGCTACCTGAGCCAGGAGCCCCAGCTCGACCCGACCAAGGACGTCAAGGGCAACGTGCTCGATGGCGTCGGCGAGGTCCAGGGCCTCATCGATCAGTACAACGCCGTCATGGCGAAGTGGTCCGACCCGGACGCCGACTACGACGCGATCGGCAAGGAGCAGAGCGCGCTCGAGGACAAGATCAACGCCGCCGACGCCTGGAACGTCGAGCGCAACGTCGACATCGCGATGGACGCGCTGCGCTGCCCGCCCGACGACGCCGATGTTACGACCCTGTCCGGTGGCGAAAAGCGTCGCGTGGCGCTCGCGCGGCTCCTGCTCCAGCACCCCGACCTGCTCCTGCTCGACGAGCCGACGAACCACCTCGATGCCGAGTCGGTCGAATGGCTCGAGCGCTTCCTCGACGAGTACGCGGGCACGGTCGTCGCGATCACCCACGACCGCTACTTCCTCGACAACGTCGCCAAGTGGATCCTCGAGCTCGATCGCGGCCGCGGGATCCCGTTCAGCGGCAACTACTCGAGCTGGCTGGAGCAGAAGCTCGAGCGCCTGGCCCGCGAGAACAAGACGGCCGACGCGCGGCAGCGCACGCTCGCGCGCGAGCTCGAATGGGTGCGGATGGGCGCCAAGGCCCGCCAGGCGAAGGGCAAGGCCCGACTCT
Organism: uncultured Chloroflexia bacterium; assembly: GCA_963828165.1. Taxonomy (GTDB): domain Bacteria; phylum Chloroflexota; class Limnocylindria; order Limnocylindrales; family CSP1-4; genus SPCO01. The sequence continues at coordinate 2,487,697 of CAWHDR010000001.1, read as the reverse complement.
CGGCCTACGAGCGGCTGCTCGCCGAGGCGAACGACGCCAAGGACACGACCCGCGAGCTCGAGATCGCGATCCCGCCCGGGCCGCGACTCGGCGACCAGGTCATCGAGGTCAAGGACCTGCGCAAGGGCTACGGCGACCGGCTGCTCATCGAGGACCTGACGTTCTCGCTGCCGCGGGCCGGCATCGTGGGGATCATCGGGCCCAACGGCGCCGGCAAGACGACCCTGTTCCGGATGCTCGTCGGCCAGGAGGCGCCCGACGCCGGAACGATCACGATCGGCGACACCGTCCAGCTGAGTTACGTGGACCAGAGCCGCGACGACCTCGACGCCGACAAGACGGTCTTCCAGGAGATCACCCAGGGCGCGGAGATCATCACCGTGGGCAAGCGCGAGCTCCCGGCTCGGGCGTACGTGTCGTCGTTCAACTTCCGCGGCACGGATCAGCAGAAGCTGGTCGGCCAGCTGTCCGGTGGCGAGCGGAACCGGGTTCACCTGGCGAAGCTGCTCCAGTCCGGCGGGAACACCCTGCTGCTCGACGAACCCACAAACGACCTGGATGTGGACACGCTCCGCGCCCTTGAGGCCGGCTTGGAGTCTTTCCCGGGCTGCGTCGTCGTCATCAGCCACGATCGCTGGTTCCTGGACCGGATCGCGACCCACATCCTCGCCTTCGAGGGCGACAGTCAGGTCCGCTGGTTCGAGGGCAACGTCTCCGACTACGAGGCGTTCCGGCACAAGGAGCTGGGCACCGCCGCCGACCAGCCGCACCGGATCCGGTACAAGCGCCTCGTCGCCTGAGGCGGCCTCGGGCACCGCTTGGGCCTGCCGAATGCTTCGATCTCGAAGCGTAGGAGGGCGTGCCGAGCGAAGAATGAACCCGTGACGACTGCACTCCGCCATAACGTGTAGGCGACCAGATCGGTCGCACCGTAAAGGAGCGAAGCGTGCAGGCGGAGCTCGTCGACAGGGCGCGACGCGGGGACCGTGAGGCCTTCGGCGTGCTGGCTGCCGGCGCCGTCGATCGGTTGTACGCGATCGCTCGTCTCATCCTCCGCGATACCGAACTCGCCGAGGACGCGACGCAAGATGCACTGGTGCGGGCATGGCGCGATCTGCCGACGCTTCGCGACGTCGAGCGGTTTGACGCCTGGCTGTACCGGCTGATCGTCCGAGCGAGCACCGACGTTGGCCGTCACCGTCGACGGTGGCGAGCCGAGGTCACGATCATGCCCAAAGAGCCATTCGAGTCGGATCGCACGTCGGCACTCGCCGACCGCGACCAGCTCGAGCGCGGATTGCGACGGCTTACCGCTGCGCAGCAGACGATCCTCGTCCTGAGTTTCTACGTCGGCCTGACTCCGACCGAGGCGGCCGATGCTCTTGAGATCCCCGTCGGGACCGCCAAGTCCCGGCTTCACCACGCCGTCGAGGCGCTCCGGGCGGTCATGGCCGCCGAAGAGCGGTCCTCCATCGGTGACGAGCGGGAGGGCCGAATGGCATGACTGCCAACCACAGCCTGGAACGCCGGATCGCCGACCAATACGCGGCCGAGGCGCCGCAGCGAGCTCCTGACTGGCTGCTCGCATCGACCCTCGAAACCATCGATGCAACACCACAGCGGCGCGTGCTCATCAGCGTGCCGTGGAGGTTCACGAACATGAACAGCTTTGCCAAGGTAGCGATCGCGGCCGTGGTCGTGATCGCCGTCGGGGCGGTGGGCTTGAGCGTGCTCAGGCCTTCGACCCCGTCCGGCGTGGGCGGTCAGCCCACTGCCAGCCCGTCCGGTTCGCCCTCGCCCTCGCCGACGCCCAGTGCGTCGCCGAGCAGCTCGCCCGAGTCGCCTCCGGCCTTGACGGAGACATTCACGTCGGCGCGTGGCTTCTCGATCTCGTACCCGACTGGCTGGGTGACACGACCCGCGACCTCCCCGTGGACGACAGGCGTCCCGGACTTCGGCTCGACGGCCGGCGACATCATCTATGACCCGGTCCTCGAATCCAGCCTCTGGATCGTGGTCGCCTCGCAGCCCCTGACCGACGGGACGACCGCAACACAGTGGGTCGACGACGCGCTGGCCGTGCTCGGCGCGGATGACTTCTGCGATCCACCGATCGAGCCCGTCACGATCGATGGCAACCAGGGACGGCGCTGTGGTTCGACCGCTGCGGTGGCGGCCGGGGGTCGAGGCTACGTGATCCTGCTGTACACATCCGGGGACAACCCGGCGGCCGTCGCGGGATACGACGAAGCGTATTTCGACGAGATCCTCGCGACGCTGCGGCTGGAGCCCGAGGATGCCGTCGATCCCGGACCGTCGGCGTCGCCCTGAGGTTCCGCTGATCGTGGCGTAGCGGGGCGCCCATCCCAACCCGACACGAAGCCCGGCGTCGGTGACGCCGGGCTTCGCTACGTAGCCACGGTTGGGAGCCGGGAGCGCGAACGTCGCCCGTTGCGGCACCTTGGCCTGAGGCTTCCCCTCCCCGCCACGGTACCCTCGGTGGATGCGCCCGGCGATGCAGCTCCTGGCCAGCCTTCTCGCAACGGTGATCTTCGGTGCCTGCAGCGCATCGCCACCCGCCGCGTCTTCGCCCGCGCCGGTCGATGTGACCCAGCCTCCGTCACTCGTGCCCAGCCGGTCGCCGGCAATCCCCTCCCCGACCGCGTCGCCATCGATCTCCGTCTCGGCCGCTCCGTCGGCGATCGCCGGCGCCAGCCCGGTACCGGGGGCGGTCTGGGTGCCCGGTACACACGTCTCGATCGTTCCGCCGGCCGGTTTCGAGCCGAGCGCCACGGAAGGAGCCGGGTTCCGCGATCCGGCGAGCGACGCCGTCATCAGCATCCAGGAGCTACCCGGCGGGCCGTTCGACCGGACGGACGCCGCGTACGCCCAGCAGGGCTTTGTCGTCGAGGACCGCGCGCAATCGATCCTGGATGGGCGATTCCGGATCCTGGTCCAGGGCGTGCAGACCCTTGCGGACAAGACGAAGGTCGCCACCGTCCTGCTGAGCGTGGGGTCGAACGAGATGTCCACGCTCATCGTCGCCCAGCACGCACCGGACGACGATGACGCACACGCGTCGATCCTCGCGGCGCTCGAAACCGTCCGGCTGGACCCGGCGCGAGCGATCGAACCGGGCCTGGCCATCGCCTTCGATGTCACGCCGGCGCCCCCGCTGCGCCTCGCGGGCATGCTGGGGCTGGGCGCGACGTACAACACGCTCGGCCGCAAGCACCATCCCCTCGACGCAGCCATCCCGACGATGAACGTGTACGTCCGTCCGGAGCCACCACCGGAAGATGCCGCGGCATTCCTGCGCGAACAGCTCGACCGCAACGGCCAGCAGCTGTTCGATCCCAAGGTGCAACTCGAGGCGGGCGTGTTGATCGACGACCTGGAGGGGTTCCAGATCGTGGCGTCGGCGCTGGACGCCCTCGAGGCCGCGGACCGAGAGCTGTTCGTCTACGAGGTCATCGTGCCCGGCCCAGACGGGGATCGATACGTGCACATGGAGGCGATCGCCACGGCGGACATGCGGGACGAGCTGCTGCCGGCCTTCCGCGACACGGCCCTGTCCTTTCGCTGGCGCGAGGCGCCCTGAAGCCTAACTACGACTGCGGCGCCGGCTCGGACGTTTCGCGACCGGTCGCGCGGGCGTAGGCCCAGACATCGATGTCGGGGGGTGTGACGCCGAGGCTGGTCATGGCCGTGCAGACCTGGCTGCGGTGATCGGTGCCGTGGTGGACCACCTGCGCGAGGCGGACGCCCATCGGTGAGTGGATCAGCGTGCCGTTGTCCACCTCCGGGATGTCGGTGTCCGGGTCGAGGCCCTCCGCGAGGAGCTCCATCCAGGCCGTCCCGTTGCCCGTGATCGCGGCCCGTAGCTCGTCGAGGCTGACGTCCCGCTCGTCGTCGAATTGCGTGACTCCCTCGCGCAGGAACGACAGATACCAGCGGTCGGAAGAAACGAGGTGGCCGAGGGTGGCAAGGATGGAGCCGTACGTCCCCGGCGCCGGCGTGCGGAGCTGCTCTGGCGTCAGGACGGCGCACGCATCGATGAGCTGTTCGGTCGCCCAGATGTGATGGGCCATGGCGTCCTCGAGCAGGCTGCCCGTCACCGGGCGTCGCCGGCGGCCGTCGCGACGTCGCCGATGATCTTCGCGAGCTCGTTCGGTTTCGACCACATCGGCCAGTGGCTGGTCGGCAGGTCGACCCAGCTGACGTTTCGCAGCTCCGGGATGCCGGCGAGGAACGCCCAGTCGGGGTGCTCCTTCGCGTATTTCTGGTAGTCCGCGGCCGAGTAGCCGGTGGCGATGATGGTCGAGGGGATATCCCGGCGGGCATCGTTCGTGAACGTGTAGCTCTCCCGGAGCATGGCACCGGGGACCGGCACGGCCCGCTCGCGGAACGTCGCCTTCTGCTCGTCGCTCAAGCCGGTGAGGTTCTCCTCCTCCTCGACCGAAGCCCAGTCGAGCGGCTTCTCGGCGTCGGTGAATTGCGGGTCGAGCGGCGGCTTCCCGGGCGCCGTATCGACGTAGACCATCGCCGCGATCCGCTCCGGCACCTGGTCGCTCGCGGCATAGCCGCTGAACCCGGACGCGCTGTGGACGGTGAGGACGGCCGGGCGCCCGGCATCCTCAAGTGCCTGCTTGATCGCGTCCACGTGGTCTCCGAACGTGATCGAGGACCGGTCCGCGTCCTTCGACTCGAGGCCCGGCAGCGTCAGCGCCGTGACATCGTGACCGTCGGCTCGAAGCCTCTGGGCGACTTCGTCCCACGCCCACGCTCCGAGCCAGAACCCCGGGACCAGGATGATCGGTGCACTCGCCATGCGTTGCATGCCTCCCTATGCGTTGCGTTGGCGGCCATTGTCGCGTCCGGTTCATGACACCGTGTGTCAGGATCCGACGCATCGCGTTCCTTGTCAGGGCTCGCGGATCGTGATCCCGTAGCGGCGCTGGCCGCGGTCGAACGTGGCGAGCGGCACCGCATCGGCGGCGAGGCTCGCGGCTACGATCATGGCATCCGGTATCGGTCGACCTGGGAGGTCTCGGGCGCGCACGAGCGCCTCGACCAGGAGATCGGTCCGGAGGTCGATGACGCGGACGTTCGCGCGCTGGATGAACCCGATGAGCGCGTCGATGATGTCGCGCTGCCCGACCTCGTACTGGGTTCGGAGCACATGGGCGCACTCGGCAAGAGCCACGACGGAGACGCCGCAGTCATTCGCGTCATCGTCGATCAAGCGAGCCGCACGTCTCGCCTGCGCCGCGGGCGTGCCGACGAGGTAGCGAACGACGACAGAGGTATCGAGCCCGATCAAGGCGTCCGATCAGGGTCGGGCGTCCGCCAGGCCGCGTCGCGCAGCGCGTCCCACGATTCATCCGTGGGCATCCGGCCCACCTTGTTGCGCAGCGATCCTGCGAGCGACCGGCGATGCCGACCAGGGACGACGTCGATGACGATCCGCCCGTTTTCCACGCGCTGGATGGTCTCGTCGCCGGCGTAGATCGACAGTTCCTCGCGAATGCCCTTCTCGATGGTGATCTGTCCGCGCTCGCCTACTTTGCTTGCCATGATAGGGACGAGGATACAGATACCTATCGCTGGCGTCCAGTCATATCCTGCCTACGGCAACGGCCGCCAGGCCTGCCCGAGCAGGATCGCCAGGCCGATCAGCACCACCGCGACGGCCGTGAAGGCGACGCTGATCTCGACGACCTCGTGGGCCACGATCAGGTCCGTCGGGAGGTCGGCGAAGACCTCGTTGAGTTGCTGGGCGTTCTCGGCCAGGTAGTACTCGCCACCCGTGGCCTCGGCCACGGCCGTCAACGTCTCCTCGTCGATCGCCCGGCGGAGCCCGCCGCCCCCACCACCGAAGCCGCCACCGCCGAACCCAGGATCGAACCCTTGCGAGCCGTCGTCACCGGGCTCGTTGCCGATGAACTGCGCCCCGCAGCGTGGCGGCCGGCCGCCCGGATCCTCCGTCCCGAACCCGATCGTGAAGACCCGGATGCCGCGAGCGGCCGCCTGCTGCGCCGCTTCGACCGGCTCCGGACCGGCATTGCTGGCGCCGTCGGTGAGCAGGACGATGATCGCCGGCGCGTACGCCCCTTCCGGCACGCTCGGGGGCGCACTCGCGCCCGGGTCGAACGCGTCGATGCTGGCCGCGATCGATGGGTCGATCTCGGCGATGGCATCGATCGCCTCGAGGATCGCGCTGCCGACCGCCGTGCGCCGCCCCGTCGCGAGCGAGGCGATGACGTCGAGCAGCACCTCCTCGTCGTTCGTCGGCACCTGGACGATCTCGGCGAAGCCGGCGAAGGCGACGATCCCGATCTGCGTGCCGCTGTCCTGGTTCTCGACGAAGGACGACGCGGCCTCCTCCGCGGCGACGAGCCGGTTCGGCGGGATGTCGGTCGCGCACATGCTCCGCGACACGTCCATCGCGAGGACCACGGTCGTCCGGCTGGACGCCACCGGGACGATCGCCGCCGGCCGGGCCATCGCGAACACGAGGCTCCCGAGCCCGAGCACGAACAGCGCGAACGGCAGGTGGCGGCGGATCCGGGACGACCCCGGGGCGGCGACGCGGACGAGCGACAGGCTCGAGAACCGCACGCCGCTTCGTCGACGACGGAGACCCCAGATGCGGATGCCGACGAGGATCGGCAGCACGGCCAGGAGCACGAGCAGGGTCGGCCACAGGAAGGTCATGGCATCCGCCCGAACCAGCGCAGCGACGCGACGCCACCGACCAGGAGCAGCGCGAACCCGAGCGCCGCGAGGAGCGACGTCAGCTCGAACGGCTCGGTGCGGACCACGAGCCGGCTGCCGATGTCGTCGTACATCGACGCGAGGTCCTCCCCGTCAGCGGCCGCGTGGTACGTCCCGTCGGTGAGGGTCGCGATGTCCTGGAGCGCCGCCTCGTCGAGCTGGGTGTGGACCAGGAAGCCCTCGACCTCGAGCGTGGTCCCGGCCGCACTGCCGATCCCGACCGTGTGGATGCGGATGCCGCGGTCCCTGGCGGCCTGCGCGGCCTCGCTCGGGCCCGGCTCGGCGGTGTTCTCGCCATCGGTCAGCAGCACGATCACCGCCGGCTCGTAGACGCCGGCCGGGACCGGGGTCGGTTCCGGCCGCGGCGGGGCGGAGGCGTTCTGGTAGTAGTCGGTCTTCGACGGATCGAGGTCCTTCTCGATGACCTGGAGGGCCGCCAGGATGCCGCGGCCCAGGGACGTGCCGCGCTCCGGGCCGAGGCGCTCGATCGCGGCCACGAGCTCGGCGCGGTCCGCGGTCGGGGTCTGCGTCGAGAAGCCCGTGTCGCTGAAGACCACCGTCCCGATGCGGACCGAGCTCGGCTGACCCTCGATGAACGCGAGCGCCGCTGTCTTGGCGGCCTCCATCCGGGTCGGGGCGACGTCCGTGGCCGCCATGCTGCCCGAGACGTCGAACGCGAGGATGACCGTCCCTTCGAGACGCGGCACGCCGATGACGCTCTGCGGCCTGGCGAGCGAGAAGACCAGGATCGTGATGCCGAGCGACGGTGAGGGCCGCCGGGATGCGGCGGGTCCACGGTCGGGGTCGCGGGGCGGACGCCGACGCCTCCCCTGCCCCGCCCCAGCCGAACCGCGCCACCCGCTCCGCCCGCCGCCGCTCCCGCGACGTGTACAGCAGCACGCCGACCGGGACCGCGAGGAGGAGCAGCAGGAGCGGTGGCCAGATGAACGACACGGGCTACCGCTTCGACCGCCGACGGCGCGCGGCCATCCGGACGATGGCGCCCGACCAGGTCGTCATCGGTCGCGAGCGCGAACGCATCCACCCCGGCGCGCCGGAACGCGGCCGCAAGCTCCGCCTCGCGCGCGTCGCGGGCCGCCTCGAACCGCCGCCGGAACTTCGGGTCGTGCGTGTCGATGTAGAGCTGCTCGCCGGTCTCGGCGTCGTCCATGAGCATCGGCCCGACGTCGGGCAGCTCGCGCTCCCGCCGGTCGTACAGCCGGATCGCGATGACCTCGTGCTTCCGCGTCAGCCCCTGGAGCGCCCGCTCCCAGCCCGGGGCGCTGATGAAGTCCGAGATCACGAACACCAGCGATCGACCCTTGATCCAGCGCCGGCCGGCGTCGAGCAAGACCCCCAGATCCGTGAACGGCGCGGACGCGTGCCGCGGATGCGCCTGCAGGTCGTTGATGAGCCGCAGCACCTGGACCCGCCCACCCCGCGCCGGGATCGTCCGCTCGACCTGCGACCCGTAGAAGACCGCGCCCACCTTGTTCCCGTGCCGCGTCAGCACCCGGGCCAGCGTCGTGACGGCGTCCACCAGCACGCTCCGCTTCAGCCGCTCCGCCTCCCCGGACCCGAAGTCCACCGACGGGCTCAGGTCCAGCAGGAACCAGGCCGTGATCTCGCGATCCTCGAGGAACTCGCGGACGTACGGCGTGTCCATCCGCGCCGTGACGTTCCAGTCGATGTGGCGGATGTCGTCGCCGTACTCGTACTCGCGCAGGTCGGCGAAATCGACGCCGTTGCCCCGGAACAGGCTCCGGTAGTCGCCCTGGAGCAGGCCGTCCAGCCGGCGGACGACCGTCCAGTCGAGTCGCTGGAGGACGCGCTCAGGCGCCGACGCGGACGCGGTCATCGGATCGCAACGGGACGACCGGGACGGGCACCCGATCGATGATCGTGTTGCAGGATGCGGTCGCTCGAGACGTCCTCCGAGAGGGCCTCGAACGACAGCACCAGCCGATGGCGCAGCACGTCCAACGCCATGTCGAGCACGTCCTCCGGCAGCGCGTAGTCCCGCCCGCGCACGAACGCGAGCGCCCGAGCCGTCAGGATCAGGTTGATCGATGCCCGCGGGCTCGCCCCGAACGTGATGAAGCGCTGCAGGTCGGCCAGGTCGTGCTTGCCGGGCGTCCGCGTCGCCGCCACGAGCTGGACCGCGTACGACTTGAGGGCCGGGTCCACGAAGACGTCGTCGGCCGCCCGCTGCATCTCCTGGAGCGCCTCGGTGGTCAGCACCTGGTGGGCGCTCGGGACGACGCCGGTCATCCGGTCGACGATCACGAACTCCTCGGTCTCGCTCGGGTAGCCCACGACGACCTTCATCATGAATCGGTCGATCTGCGCCTCCGGGAGCGCGTAGGTCCCTTCGGTCTCGATCGGGTTCTGGGTCGCGAGCACGAGGAAGGGATCGGGGACCTTGTGCGTCTCGCGGCCGATCGTGACCTGCCGCTCCTGCATCACCTCGAGGAGCGCGCTCTGGACCTTGGCCGGCGCCCGGTTGATCTCGTCGGCGAGCAGCAGGTTCGTGAACACCGGGCCCAGCGACGTCCCGAACTCGCCGGTCTTCTGGTTGTAGATGCGCGTGCCGACGAGATCGGCCGGGACGAGGTCGGGCGTGAACTGGATCCGCTTGAACTCGCCACCGATCGTGTCCGCCACGGTCTTGATGGCCATCGTCTTGGCGAGGCCCGGCACGCCCTCGACGAGGATGTGGCCGCGGCACAGCAGCGCGATGACGAGCCGTTCCAGGAGGTGGTCCTGGCCGACGATGACCTTCTTGACCTCGTACAGCAGCCGCTCCATGGGGGCGGCTCGATCCTGACCGTCGTGCTGATCCACGCTCGCTCTCCCTTGTGCGGCTAGTACGGCAGCAGGCCGGCGGCACCGCCGGCGACATCGATGGGGACGGCCAGGCCGATCCCGATGAATACGTCGTCCTCGGTGGGATTGACGAGGGCGGTGACGATGCCGATGAGCCGCCCGTCGCGATCGACGAGGGCGCCGCCGCTGTTGCCCGGGTTGACCGCGGCATCGATCTGGAAGAGGCCGGTCAGCGTCTGCCCGGAGCCCGGCATCGTGAACGAGCGATCGAGCCCGGAGATGACGCCCGCCGAGACCGAGCCGTGCAGCCCGAACGGCGAGCCGAGGGCGTAGGCCTCGCTCCCTTGCGTGACGGCGCCCGGGTTGCCGAGCGTGGCGGGGACCATGGTCGCCGGCGGCTCGCAGGGCGCGGAGCACGGCGATGTCGTTCTCCGGCTGCTCCCCGACGATCTCGCCGGGCGATTTCGAGCCGTCGGCGAACGTGAGCTCGATCGCGGTCGCGCCGTCGACGACGTGGAGGCTGGTGAGGATGTCGCCGGCCAGGCTGACGACGACGCCGCTGCCGAGGCCGTCGTCGTCCTCGTCGGTCGTGTCGGGGTCGGTGTCGCCGTGGGTCTGGATGAGCACGAGCGACGGCTGGACCCGCTGGTAGACGACCTGCGAGAAGGCCGGCGGCGGCGTCTGCGAGGCGAGGGCGCTGGCGATGGCGTCGTCGACGTTCCGCTGGGTGAGGGCGGGCGCCTTCGGGGTGAGGAGGTTGAACAGGAGGACCGCGGCCAGGGTCAGGGCGGCGCCGAGGCCGACGGGTGCGAGGCGGGTCAGGCGGGTGCGCGCGTCGGAGCGCGGGCTGGTCCGCGCGCGCACCACCGTCGGTGGGTGGCGGCGTCCCGGTTCCTGGAGGTGTCGGTGCCCCGGCCATCGGCAAGGCCTCGCGGAGGAGCTGCGCTGGTCGCGCCGACGGCACGAGGGCCCTCGCGTCCTCTCGGGGCCCGATGTCGTTCAGTGCGCAACCAGTCTACCGCGGTCCTTGGCACTGGCTCGGGGACCCTGCCGACGGTATCCTCGTCGTCCTTCCGTCGTGCCGCATCCAGGAGGTCACGTCGATGCTCCATGGGGAGCGCCTCACGCTCCGACCGATCCGCGAGGCCGACGTGGACGCCGTCTATGCGGCCCACGTCGACATCCGCAACCGCGGGGCGTACTTCCCGCTCGGCGTGCAGTCCGAGTCGGCGTTCAAGCGCGAGTTCAACGAACACGGCTTCTGGCAGCGCGAGGAAGGGATGCTGCTGATGATCTCGGGCGAGGGCGAGATCGCCGGTCACATCGAGTTCTTCAAGGCGGTCAACTACTGGGACGCGTTCGAGCTGTCGTACCAGCTCTACGACGATCGATTCGCCGGCCGCGGCTACACCACGGAGGCGGTGCAGCTCCTCGTTGACTACCTGTTCGGTTCCAAGAAGCAGCACCGCATCCAGCTCGACGTTGCTCCCGAGAACGCCGCCTCCCGGCGGATCGCGGAGAAATGCGGCTTCACGCTCGAAGGCACGGCTCGCGGCGCGTTCTTCAACGACGGTCGCAACCAGGACCTCCTGATCTACTCGCTTCTCCGGTCGGACCCCCGACCCTGGCGGGCCGGCTGAGGAAGCGGCGAGCGTTGCGGAGGCGCTGGCTGGCTTGTGGCCTTGGGTCACGCCTCCGCGATCGCCGCGATCGACACCTTGAGGCCTGGGATCCTCGCGGGAAGCTTCGCGCCCTGGCGCGCCGGCGGATCCGACGGGAACCAGCGCAGCCACTCCTCGTTCATGCCGCCGAAGTCGTCCTCGTCCGCGAGCACGACCGTGGCACTGACGATCTTGTCCAGCGAGCTGCCGGCCTCCTCGAGGATCGCGGCGATGTTCTCCAGACACTGGCGCGTCTGTTCCTGGATGGTCGTCGCCCGCGATCTGGCCCGTGGCCGGATCCGTTGGCGCCGTGCCGGAGACGAACACGAGCCCTGCCGCCTTGACGGCCTGACTGTAGGTGGCCGGAGGCTTCGCGGCCTTGGCCGCAAAGACGATCTGGCGAGCCATGACTTCTCCTGGTGGCGGCGCCGCGGGGATAGGAGGCGGCGGTGGGAACAGCCTACATGGGAGGCTGTCCGTGCCGCGTCCACGCCGCGCGCCGCTCACCGCGACCGCGTCCTCCGCGTCGCCATCGAGCTCGCCGATCGCGACGGCCTCGAGGCGCTGAGCATGCGCAAGCTCGGCCAGGAGCTCGGGGTCGACGCGATGGCGCTCTACCGCCACGTCCGGAGCAAGGACGACCTGTTCGACGGGATCATCGAGCTGATCGTCGCCGAGATCGAACGGCCGGCCGCCGCCGGCGACTGGAAGACCGCGCTACGCGAGCAGGTGATGGCGGCCCGGGCGGTCATGCTGCGCCACCCCTGGGCCCGGCGCGTGTTCGAGGAACGAGGGACCGGCGGCATCGCGGTCATCGGCTACATCGAGTCCGTCCTGGCGATCCTCCGCGATGGCGGCTTCTCGCTCGACCTGGCCCATCACGCCCTGCACGTCCTCGACAGCCGCATCTTCGGCTTCAACCAGGACCTCTTCGACGACTCCGGCCGGGCGGACCCCTCCCCCGACGTGGCCGAGCTCCTCGGCCCGGCGATGGCGACCCGCTACCCCCGCGTCACCGAGCTGGCGATGTCGGTCAGCCACGAGGGCGTCCTCGGTCGCTGCGACGACGACGTCGAGTTCGCGTTCGGGCTCGACCTGATCCTTGACGGCCTGGATGGGCGACGCGGCGCACACCAAAGGGTAGGGGGTCAGTTTCACGATGCGGTCCGGGATGACCGCGAGAAGTGCACCCGTGAAGGCCGCCGCTCGGTGGCCCGTCGTTTTGATGCTGCTTGCACGGCCGCCTCGCGGCGGCCTTCACGGGTCCAGCGTGGACCCCAGTGTCAAGTGGCAATAAATCACGAAGACCCAGCTTCGGCTGGGCCTCGTGTCGGTGGCAAGAGCGACCTTCCTAGGCCGTCTTCTTGCTAGCCTTCTTCTGGCTGTCCTGGCGTGCGCGATCTTCGGCATCGCTGACGATCACGTAGCGCATGCTCTTCTTTGCTTGTTTGCTGTAGACGCCCCTCTTCGCCCCGGAGAAGTTGTACTCCACCGAGACATCAGGATCTTGCCGTCTAACCTTGTTCGTAGTCATGTTTCTCAGGCCCAGTCGGCCTCCGTGCGGTTATGAGCCTTATCCTACTACCCCTTGGGGTGTGTACAACAACTACCAATTTGCCGTTCGCCATTTCGCCGATAGTCACAAACCGTTCTTCATCGAACGAATGCTCGTCGTCAGCTATCGTGGCGGAGAGACGATCGGCGAATGCGGTCATCGCATCCCGGAAGTCAATTCCATGCTCCCGGAGAACCTGGGCCGCCTTCAGCGAGTCCCACTCAAACAGCAGGCCGTCAAGCTCATCCTGCTCGTCCACCGATCCCCTCCGACAATGACGCTGGACAGCCTAACTGGTTGCGCGCAGAGTCAAACTGCCCCACTACCCACACAAGGGCCCATTGACTAATCTACACGCATCCGTGTAGATTAGTCGAGTGGCAGTGACTCTGACCGAAGCCGCAGAAAGCCTAGGCGTGGCGACAGCGACGCTGCGACACCAGATCCGGAACGGGAGCCTCGAGGGTATCAAGGTCGGACGCGACTGGACGGTCGACGAGGACGAGGTCCGGCGGTATGCCGAAGCCTCGAGAGGTAAACCCGGTCGTCGACCGCGAAGTCAGGCCCGTCGAACACCGACGAATCAGTTGTCGCTCGAGCTGCTCGGCGACGAGCGACAGGCTAGCTGACATGGCATCTGTCGACCATCAGCTCACCGATCCCGCCCCGATCCCGGAGGAACGCATGTTCCCGACCCTCTGGCAGCGCCCACTCGGCGGTGAGCCCGCATTTCGCTTCATCGACCTGTTTGCCGGCATCGGCGGCCTGCGGCTCGGCCTCGAACAGGCTGGCGGTCAGTGCGCATATTCGGTCGAGATTGACCGTCACGCCCAGGTGACCTATGCCGCCAACTTCGGGCCGATCGACGAGGCAGACGTTCGCGCGGTGGACCCAGCCACCCTGCCCGCATACGGCGTCCTTGCGGCAGGATTCCCGTGTCAGCCGTTCAGCATCGCCGGTGTGTCGAAGAAAGCCAGTCTCGGGCGGGAGCATGGCTTCGTCGACGAGAAGAGTGGCACCCTCTTCTTTGAAATCGTCCGCTCGCCGAAGCCACGAAGCCGCCGGTCCTTTTCCTTGAGAACGTCAAGAACCTGCGCTCGCACGACAGCGGACGTACGTTCCAGTCATCTTGGCCGAGCTCGACGACTCGGCTACGAAGTCAGCCACAGCCTCGTGGACGCAGCATCTTGGGTGCCGCAGCATCGCGAGCGGATATTCATCGTCGGCCTGCGGCGCGAGGTCTTTGGCGGCCGCGGTTCGAATTTCCCCCGATACCAGCGACTCGTCGGCCTGTCCTCCGCGACAGCCTCCATCCTCGTGGGTCGTAGCGTAAGTACATCCTGAGCCACACCTGTGGACTTATCTGCAGGCTACGCGGAGAAGCACGGGCGGCAGGAAACGGCTTCGGCTTCGGCTTAGTGGGGCCGACGACGTCGCGCGCACCCTGAGCGCCCGCTACTACAAGGATGGCTCGGAGATCCTCGTCAACACGGCCGGCGCGGCTACCGCGCCGTCTCACACCGCATGAATGCGCCCGCCTGATGGGCTTCCCGGACCCGTACCAGGTACAGTCGGTGGAGTTGCCTGCGGCAGGCGTGCACCAGCGCTTTGTCATCCCGGTCTCGGATACACAGGCGTATCGCCAGTTCGGGAACTCCGTCGTCGTTCCCGTGATCCGCCATTTGGCCGTGGCCCTCGTCTCCCAGATCGGCACGGGGGCGAGCCTCGCCGCCGCGAGTTGACGCCGTGGCGCTTCGGATTGCGGTCAAGCGCCTATCTGCCGTCGAAACCGATCCGGGGCGCTCGCATCAGCACGAGTTCCACGCTGGCGAACTCCGACGGGAGCTCGGACTGCCCGCGGAACGGTGGTCCGGTCCTCTCGGGATCCTGATTCTCCGCGCAACAAGCGAGACCCCGGTTGTCGACGAAACGGTGTTCACTCTCTACGACGCCCGCGAGCGCAACCTGGAGCGGTCGGAGTGGCACCTCTACTATGTCGGCGACGTGATTCCGACGCACGCCGCGCAGGGTGACCTGCTCCTTCTTTATCGATACGACCATGGCCTTCGCGCGGTCATCGCAAGGGCTGGCACGCAACCCGAGCACGAACTCCTCCGCGCACTCGAGCTCGGCGAAGACGCCGTTCGCGAGCGTTTCCGCTTTCTCGACGTTCCCCTGCCCGACGAAACCGAATCACGATTGATAACCGGCCAGCTGACCCCTCACAACGGGCCGATCCCCGGGCCGATCCCCGCCGGTCTGTACGACGTAACCGACCACGCCCTCTTCCATCGCGCGTCCCGGGAGGGTGCCGTACCGAACACCCGCGAAATGGCCTCAGCGGCAGACGAGATCGCCCGCAACCGCGGCGCAGGTCCCAACGATCCAGACGATTACCTATTTGCAGCACTCCGGGCCGAGACCGACCTCTACTTCGCGATCGAGGACGAGGTCCAACGCTCCCGCTATGAACAGCTGGCCGCGACGCGTCCGAACCTGACTGAGATCCTCGACTTCGCAATGTCCATCCAACAGTCTCGGAAATCTCGGCGAGGCCAGAGCCTCCAAAACCACTTCGCCACGCTCCTGCGTGCCTCGGGCATCCCCTTCACGGAGCAGTGCCAGACGGAGCCCGGAGAGCGACCGGACTTCCTGGTGCCAGGATGTCCCGAATACCATGACGCGCACTTCCCGTCACGCAGATTGCGTATGGTCGCCTGCAAGTCGACCGCAAAGGAGCGCTGGCGGCAGGTCCTGAATGAGGCGGCGCGCATCCCCGTCAAGTTTTTGCTGACTGTGGACCTAGGGCTCACGGGATCGGTTATCGCCGCGATGGTGTCGGCACGAATCCAGCCATTTCTTCCGGGACCGCTAATCGAGACGGCGTACGCGAACCATGCGTACAGGGCTTCTCTAGCAACGGTCGCCACCCTGCTCGAGTCGCTCACGGCCTCCAGTCGACCGGACCACCCCGATGCCTGACATCGTCGATGCTGCGACGCGCAGTCGGATGATGAGTCGCATCCGCGGCAAGGACACCCAGCCGGAGATGCGCGTCCGGCGGAGGCTGCACGCCGCCGGAATCCGGTATCGGCTGCATGTCAACAGCCTTCCGGGGAAGCCTGACTTGGTTCTCAGGGGCGCTCGTACCGCCGTCTTCGTGCACGGCTGCTTCTGGCATCAGCATCGAGACTGTCGTCTCGCAACTAAGCCCGGGACCAACGTCGACTTCTGGCGCAACAAGCTCAACGCCAATGTGGATCGAGACGCCTTGGTGGAAGCGAAGCTCCGCCAGAACGGATGGCAGGTCGAGACAATCTGGGAGTGCGATCCGCTTCAGAGCATTGACGCACTCGCCCATAGAATCAGGCGCCGCTGCGCGCCAACCGTCGGCGAGTCGAGTCCTCGAGGGTAGACCCCAAATCGCGCAACCTCATCGACGGCCTTTTAGCTCTTTGCCTCGCCCGCTCAAGCTCGGGTCTCAGTGACACCTAGCTCGCCGTCCTAGCCTGGCTGCGAGGGACGGGGAGATCTTGGCGCATCCAGATCTGCTCGAGTGTGACCCTTGGTCGGGATCGGACGCGGCATCAGATGGGCCGCGTGAGATCGAAGCCCTCGCCTTCCAGTCTCTCTTTGAGCCGTAGCAGGCGAACGCTCTGGCGGTCATCTGGGAAGCCGCTTCCTTGGCCGGACGCAAACTTGAGCAGGGTGTCTTCATCACCGATCAGAAGTTGCCGTACGTTGGCCCACGATCGCATGCCGCCCCAGAACTCCAAGCCGAGTTCCAGGACCTTCCTCTGGGCTTCGATGCCCGAGTCGACCTTCTGCTGCTTTTTCTCCCCGACCTCGGCCTCGCGTGCCTTCGATCTTGACAAGAGAAGGGGCCTAAACGCCGGCATGAGATCGACGTCGATCTCCCTGGCCCTTTCCCAGCAGGTCACGCGCTTTGCCCACTCAGTGACGTTCTGCACGTGGCTGGGAGGGGAGGTGATCACCTCATGCATCGCCTTGGCCACGATCCCGAGCTGACGCTGAACGACATCCGGAAGCGCCTGCTTCTTCCAGATGCTGTCAAAGTCGAACGTCAGACCTGCGGACTGGTGGGAAATCGCCTGCGGCATCTTCGCCATTGTGTAGGCGACGACGTTGGCTCTGTAGCCTCCTTGGTACCACGACTGGTCCGAGACGATGCGCTCAATGGCCCGGAACAGGAGGACACGGACCATCGCGTCCTTGAAGTAGCCCTCGTGGAACTGTGTGTTGTCCTTTTCCCACGCAGTGGAAACGGACTCAGCAAACTTCAGGAAGTTCTTCTGAGCGCCCAAGCTCACGATGTGGGGCTCTCCCGCCCATGCCATCTCGGACTTCGCGAGATCTGTCTTGGTGACGAGTTGTGACTTCGGGTTCTCTAGCAGGAACTGCCGCCTCCTTGAGGGAGTGAGCGTTGCCTGTGCGTTGAGGTAGGACCCGCGAGCCCGCTCGTAGAACCACTTCGTCTCGTGCTGGGAACCCGCCGGCGCCGGGGCCCAAATTCGGCGCGCGAAGCCCTCAATGCGGCGGTGGAATTCGTGGTTCGAGAAGAAGTCCGCCTCGCTCACTTTGTTCTGGCTGTTGGCGAATTTGGCGATGCTTGGGACCATTTCGGCAGACTTCTCGGCCGTGACAACCGACAGCTTCATCTGCACGAAGACCCCAGTTAGGTCCTTCTTCTCAGTGCGCCGCGCCGTTGCGAGAGACGCGGTCGTCTGTCCTCCGTTCACGATCTGAAGATCCGCGGCCCAGACCAAAGACGGCCCGCTCGGAGTGCTCCGGACCTCTACCTTACTGGCGGTGGCGGCGATCCCGTTGTTGTAAGCGAAGAACATGTGCGGCTGGTTGGTGGCGGTATTGCGGATGCCCTTGTTGACGGCCGGTCGCGTCGAGAGGAAGGAGCGGACGTTGCCCTCAAGCAGACGACTTCCGAATTCGTCGTAGATGTCCGCCAGCAGTGGGCCGGGCACGGCCAGGAGATACGCCTCGTACTCTGAGCTGCCCGCGGCCACGGGCAGACACGGTAACCCGCCAGGTTGCCGCGCTGCGAAGTCGATAACGAGCTCGTCACGCCCCGATACGGACTCCGCCATGCGGTGGAAGCGGGCGATGTCCCACACGTGGACCTCCACGGGAAGTGCTCCGATCGCGCCCTCAGCCCAGTCCGTCGACCGAACCTTGAGCACCCCATCGGTGATGAGATACACGCGGATCCGAGCCAGGTCGCCTGCACGTTTGTTGATGTCGTTGGCAAGGTCCCAAGCGGGTAGAGACGGCTCAATCGCCGATAGACTCCGGCCAGAGATCGCGTCTTCGATGAATGTGAGGGCCCTCGAGACGAGGGGCGAGATATCGCTCGTCGTGAAGCTGGTGGCCGCTTCCGCATGGGTGGGATTCGCCAGCACCAAGCGCAGGGAGGAGTCGGCGTCGTCGAACGCGTACGCATCGACACCCAAGGCTCGGCTCTTCGTCCCCACGCCGCGATAGAACGCCACTTGGTAGTCGCTGATCTCGCCGGCTTCACCGAGCTGTTCGCAGGCGTACTCGACGAACGCCGTGTGACGAAAGTCTCCCTCACTGGCCGCGCGGACATCGACTGTATTCAGGAACAATTCGCGAAACTCGTTGAGATCCATCGTGATTCCCTAGAAAGGCGAGGTGACCTCGAATGGCGGGAGTGCGCCGAGTTCAAGGTCATACGTGCATTCGGCAACGCCGGCCGGGAGATCGGAAGGTGTGAGCCGGGGAAACGACCCGCCGACTGCGTAGAAGTGCAACGCATCCTCTCGGAACCCGACTGCCGCGTAATCGGCGGTCCGGTCGAAGCCTACGACCGACAGTCGCTTACCGAATTCCAGAAGGCTGTCAGCGAGTCCATCGGTTGCCAGCCTTGCCTCGAAGTCCGTGACAAGACTGCCGGCCGAGACTCCTTGCTGGTCGGGAACGAGTGTCGCGAACGTGAATACAGCGAGAAGCAGTTCGCCCGGGGCAGTCAGTTGATCCGCCGATGTGACCCGAATTGTTCTTGCCGTGGGATATGTCGCCTTCACCTCGATCCATGTCCCAGGCAGCGCGAAGTCCTGAGGGGCGCTGTAGGGGCCGGCCCAGGCCAGCACGGCCGTCTCGGCGCCAACTGTGTTCGCGGCAAGGTGGAGTAGGCGGAGTTCTCCGAGGAAGCCCCGCAGTTTGCTCATCGACCACGTGGATGCGCCTTCGAGCAGGTCTTGCCAGCGATGAAGGCGCGCCACGACGAACGATCCGATGCGATCCTGCGATACGCCCCGGCTCGATGCGATCAGGTCTTCACAGAGTTGGGTGAATGGCGCAAGCAGGGCGCCTGAGTGTAGGTAGACACTCAGCACCCATCGACTATCGGGCCGCTGCGTGATCGCTAACTCGAGTGACTCAAGTTTGGGGGGCTTCGGGGGCTCGATGTCGAGCAAGAGCACCAGACCCTTGCGACGTTCGGCATCCTCGGCAGCGAAGAAGTCCCCGGGATGCGTGGGATCAATCCTTATGTAGCCTCCATCGGAGGCTGCGGTGCTGACTTTCTCCCAGGCGCCGTCAATCAGCATCGTCCGCACCTGTTACCTCGTCGGACGCTTCGACATCGAAAAGATCCTTCCAGAACCTCATCGTGACCTTGTACTCGACACGACCTGCGATACCGCTGTCGTCGAATTCGGGAAAGCTCAGCCCGAGCGCTGTAAGCGGTGCAGCTGGTGCCGGCCGGAATGGGGCCTTGTCCTCGCCAGCCGTACCCCTTAGAACGTGGAGCAGGAAGAGCGGTCGGCGGCGCCCAAGGCGATACTGCTTGTCCGAGACGTTGGGCCCCGGATTCGCCTGTTCAACGGCGCGGACCTCTGCCTCCGTCATGCCCTCTCGTTCGACTCCGCGACTTCCTACACGCGCCTTCGCTCCAGAAACGAGGAGAGAGCAAATCCCCGGATTTTGCGACGATTGATCGCTTGGGGGGCTTGAACTCGATGCCGGCGAACACTTCAGGATCACCACTGCCCTGGGGCATGGCGACGTCCCAGACGTCGAGCGCAGGAACCGTGGTCGCTTCGAGGAACTTCGCAATAGCCTTGCCTTGGAAGTCAACTGCGCGCGGATGGGTCTCGAATTCTGCAAGGAGGCTGGCCACGAGGGCCTTTGGCGCGCCTCGCCATATCTTGGATCCCCACTCGGAGTCCTCGACCTGGAGCCCAGCGGCCTCCATCCGACCGACGAATGCTTCAACTCGCAGCGCGTTGGCATCCAGTTGTGCCTCGGACGCCAAGAGACGCGCTGTTTCAATGCCGTTGGCAGACAAGGAGATATCCCGGACGAAGTCCTCGGCGAAACGCATCTTGTTCCGGGCCGTGACGGTCAGGGCATCTGGGTGCGACCTCACCTTCATGCCGAAGTCCTTGGGCGTGAAATTCAAGGACCACATCCTCTTGAATTCGGCGCGAAGCTCGTCAGAGGCCATCGAGATGTGGGAGTACCAGTGGACCGCCTCATCAGTTAGCCATACGCGACACAGGTCGGCGTAACCATCCCGGTACCCGAACCAGCGGCCCATCTGCATTAGCGTGTCGTAGGCTTGGGAATTCCTGTAGAAGTAGCTAGTGCTCAGCCCTTCCAGGGTCAGGCCTCGAGAGAGGCTGTCGCCACCCACAGCAATGACCCGGAGCCCAGACCCATAACTCGTGTAGTCCAACGAGGCGGCCGGAGCACTTTGGTTCACTGACCTCACCGTGATTGGGGAGGTCGACTCGTGCAGCTGATTTCGCACCTGACGCCAGGACGTCCCCGCGTCCTTAAACTGTTCCTGCCAAGTGGTCTTCAGGTCAACGAGGGAGCCGTTGAGCATCGCATCGTCGCCTGGCAGCTGGCTGAAGTTGCGAATGTCCCGCTGGAGGGCGGCCGCGTACTCGTAGATCAGGTCCCGTGACACGTTCTGAACAGCAGTGAAGCGCGAGACGTTGACGAGCATCGAGCGATGCGCACTGCGCTCGCCTCGAAGGTCTCTGATGGTGCAGGCGACGAAGAAGGACCGCATAGCCTCCGACAGGGACGGGGGCAAGCCCGCCGGAATGTAAGTCGACTTGTGCTTCGGCGGGTACCAGTCCCTCGCGTCGTCGTTCGACAGGACGCCTGTCAGCTCGTCAGAGAAGATGATCTGTGCGCCGATGTAGTTCGAGGGCGCCTCGAGTGCGTAGATGAAGTCGCGCGGGAACAGGTCATCACCGAGCATTTCATCTTCCGTGTCCGGATCCACGAACACGTTAGCGAAGGGCGTTGCCGTAAAGCCAACATAAGTCGACCTGTGAAAGAGGCTCAGCAGTTTTCGCATTCGGGTGTTGATCGCGGTTGGGTCTCCCGAGGGGTCCGCCGTATTGATTGAAGCCGAGTCCGCCTCGTCGTCGATGAGGAGCAGTGGCGCGGCAATCCTCCCGTCGGGCCCGCTGTTATATGCCTCGAGCCAGTTGTGGAGGTTCTCGATGATTCGCGCGTTCTTCTTGATGACGAGGAGCACGGGCTCCTGAAAGGCATCCAGGCGGAAGCCAAGGCTGTTCAGCAAGACCTTGCTAAAGTCCCGGGACCGCGAGGTGAAGACGCCCGCGACCCGCCGGTTGTCGATGACGCCAACGCCGACCGCATTGTTCTTGGCGATCTGCGCTT
Organism: uncultured Chloroflexia bacterium; assembly: GCA_963828165.1. Taxonomy (GTDB): domain Bacteria; phylum Chloroflexota; class Limnocylindria; order Limnocylindrales; family CSP1-4; genus SPCO01. The sequence continues at coordinate 2,466,178 of CAWHDR010000001.1, read as the reverse complement.
TCTGCAGCTTGTCTGAGCTGTCGAGCCCGACGAAGCCCTCGTCCAACCGCTGCTGGGTTTGGCGGCGAAGGTTCTCGAGCGTCCCCGTCATGAGGACGATGAGCCGATAGCCTGCGTCAGCGGCCTTGCACGTAAGGGCCGTATAGGTCGCTGTCTTGCCCGACTGAACGTCGCCGACCACCAAGCCCCGCCGGCTCCACTGCCCAGCCAAGTGCGGGTTGCCGCACATGTCAAGAAGCTCGTCCGTGACTCGATCGAGCGTTCCGATCACCGCCGGCGTCATGGCTAGCTTCGGCAGGTACTGACGGTATCGCTCGAAGTAGAACGGATCGATCTCGGCCTTCCTACCCATCAGCCAAGGAACATGGTCCGGTCTGGACAGGACCGTGCCCATGTCCATGGAAATCACGAGCCGCGCCTCGATCGCCTTGACGACAGCTGTGAAGACATCATCCGGAACAGGGAAGGCCTTGCGCAGCGCCTCCGCTCGCTCATGAAGCTCCGCCTCGGTCGGCTTACGATCTGTCGGAAGCGAGGCCATGATGGTCCGATCAAGCAGATCGGCGACGGTGTCAGTCAACGCGCACCTCTTGGAGAAGTTGCTTCGCAAGATCGGGATAGCTGGAGAAGGGCTCTATCGTCGGGACCTGTTTAAGAAGCTTGTCGAGGGCCTGCGAATTCGTGGTAAGCGCCGTGACCATTGCATCAAGCATCGCCTTCAGCGCCTCTTCGACATCCTCCGGCGGCGCCTCAGTTTTCAGATCTCGCTCGGACGCGATGTCGGCGTAGATGGCCTCGAACGGGATCGTGAATTCCAGTGCGTCGAGGAGCCGGTCGAAGTATTGGGCGCTCCTAGGAGTCATACCCGAAGCAACGGCAGATACGGCCGGGTGACCCCGGTTGATCGCGTAGTTCACCCCCGCAGGCATCTCGAGGCGGTCCCAGAGACGGGTAACTGGGCTCTTCTCCTTCCAACCGCGGTGATTAATCACCTTTTCGCTGCCCTGACCGAATTCTTAAATCACTTGCTGGAGGCCCTGTCTGACCTGCTGCGGCGGCGTAGCCGTCGACTTCTTCACGTCGAGCTGCCACAGGTGATCCAGGGCGTTGGGGATATCGACGCGCACGCGGGCTAGCTTCGTGAGCTCGCCTTGCCGCATTAGCCTGAACCAAGTCCCTGACGTGATGAGACGGCGCTGCCGGTAGACGTAGAAGCCTTGAGATCGGCGTAGCCCGTCCTCGCCGTCGATTTCGGCCAGCTGCTTCTTGGACAAGCGAGACCGGTGCGGAAGGATGTAGGGAGTGAACGTGATTTGCCTCCCTTCGACGTTCAGTTTCTGGGATGGCTGCTCAGTGGAGACGGAGGTGAGGAACGGGTCCGACGCCTCGACGGGCAATCCGTTCATGGAAAGGACGATCCTCGACTGCCCCAATTCGGCAGAGATCCACCGGTGGTATACGAGGCCCAAGTGCGATCGGGCCTTGTCCATGAGGCGTCCCAACGCATCGGCTGGATCCGCCTCGCCGGCGAGTGCTCTGTCGAGCTCCTGCCACAGCACGAGGGTCCCGCGGCCGTTAGCACGGACCCGATCCACATGAGGCAGTGCCGCAACTTCGTCCTCGTCCAGGAGCATCAAGGTCCACTCGCCCGTCTCCTTGACCCGGTCGAGATCCCAGGCCGCTCCATGCAGTTTTCCGTGATGCATTGTCGCGACGGTTAGGCGTTTGCACTGCGAGAACGACGCCGTTTTCAGACCCCAGCCCGAAACGGCCGAGGTCTCCCTCGGCGCGAGCTTCGTCGGGCCCGACGCCGCCGTGCTGCATGGCTGCGATCAGCCCTTCCGCAGACATACCAAGCCCATCGTCAACGATGGCGAGGTACAAAGGGATGCGAGGCGGGAACCACACATCGGCCCTGGTCGCCTCGGCCGCAAGGCTGTTGTCAACGATGTCGGCCAGTGCCGAATCGAACGAATAGCCGATCGCCCGCAGCGACGCAAGCAGTGCCGGGGCGTTGGGCGGAAGCGCGATTTCTCTCACGACATCAACACAGCGTGAATAGCAACCCGCTCGATCACAGACCGCACCGGGCACGTCGCCCGGTAGTCGCACGACTGGCAGGAAGCTCGAGGATCTGCTCGATCCATGCACTTTGCCGATCATTCAACGCTTCGGCGTAGGTTGTTCTGATCGAGGAACTTCTTGAGCTGGTCACTCGCCACCGTCGTTTCTCGGCCCGGCAGTAGGTACGGGCGTCATCCCATTGGGCGACGAGGGCGCCCAGGTCTCCCTGGAGGCGCCGCGCAAGCACAGTAGCCTCGGGTCCGGACGGCGCACGCCCCGTCAATGGAAATCGAGCAAGGAGCTCCCGGTACTCCAGGTCCTTCTCCGACGGTTCACCGGCACCGGGCATGGTCGACCCCCGTCACAGTCATTCCAAGAGTCTTGGATATGAGCTCGCCGTAGCGTCGGAGTCCCCAGCCGCGTCGAGACGCTCCGCCAGGGTGCTGCCCGACGATCCAGTCGATGCCATCTCGGAGGCCGGTGAGGTCGAGCGGTCGCTGTGCGGTCGTGAGTTTGTCGAGGCGAAGCGGATAGATGAACGGCCAGATATATGGACCGCCGACCACCAAGACCACGCCGGGGCTAAATCCTGTCGATCGTGGCATCAAGGAACGCGGCAGCAGGCACCGTCTGCGCCTCAGAGGAGCGCCCCGCCGGGGTTTGACTTCACATCGTTAGGAGCGATCGGATATAGATTTGCCCAGGCCATCCGAGCGTAGAAGGGCCCGTCACCCGGGGCAACGGCTTCCGTGACGTCACGAGCGACCCGCCAAAACGGCGAATTCCAGACTCGATGTCCCTGGATCCAGTCCATGCGGTCGGGCCGGTCGCAGAAGAGATCCCGAGCCTCTCCGACAATCTTTGAACGCCCCCTGATGTCGGTCGCGTCTGCCGCCGTCCAGTCACCGAACCAGCCGAAAACCGCCTGACCCACCACGAGGACACCGCGGTCGAACCTGCTCCCGACCAACGGCCAATGGAAGGTCAGCGGCTGATTCCCGATATCGGTCTTGCTATGGCCAACGGCCTCAAGAACACGTTGGCGGTGCGCAGCATCGACTTCGACGCCAGCTTGCGACTCTTCGGCGCGGTCATGTCATCCGTCACAAGCCGTGACGACGCCGTGGGCGCCACGTGCAGCCGCCGGTCGATCGCGGAATTCATGACGACAGCTGTGACAGCGGAAGTCGGGATCGTTGCCCATCAGCGCACAACCGCCAAGGACGACCTCGCCCGCGTCGATGCGCACTCGGAGGTCATCACCGAAGATCGGATAGCCGCGGAGGATCCTCGCCACATCCCTCGAGGCACATCGAGGACACCGCTGTCGCTCGCCGATCTTCGTCCGAAGCGGGAGCGCCACAGCGATCATCGAAGCTTCTCAAGTACGCCTGCGGGCGCGATGACGACCAGGTGCTGCCGTGCCCGCGACGCGCCGACGTAGAGCATCCGATCGAGCCGCTTGTCGTCCTCGCGCAGCTCGACCAGCACGATCACGGGCTTCTCGAGGCCCTTGAACCGCCGGATCGTCTCGCACAGGATCACGTCGTCGGGCAGCGGCGGCGCGAGGTGCGCCGGCAGTCCCAGGTGATGCCCGGCGTCATCGTAGGCAGGGTTTCCGAGCACCTCGTTCCCGTACCGACGACCCGGGGCCAACCAGACCGGCCGACTCCTCCAGCTTCGACGCCGTCAGGACCGCGATGTCCCATGGGTTCACGGCCTCGCTGTCGGTCGCCCGCAGTCGATGCAGCACGTCCGCAGCGCCTCGACGGTCTCGGCGCCGGCCGCGGCCTCCACGAACTCGGGCTCCCGACCGCCCGATCCGCATCGCCTCCGACGCCAGCCCGCCCTCCGCGAACCGCGACACGACCGCGTGGATCGGTGCCGCGTTCCGGCAGTTGGTCTCGAGCGGGAACTCGATCAGCCCGAGCTGCGCGACGACGTCGTCGCGATAGATCGCCTGGGCGGGGTCGTGGAACACGTACAGCACGTCCTCACGCCCGCCGTGAGCAGCTCGTTGAGAGACGCCAGCCAGTCGGCCGCGAAATCCTGGCCCTCGTCCACCACCACCGCGTGATATCGCGGACCCAGCTTCGCAACGGCGTCATCGAGTGCCCGCGGCAGCGTCCGGTCCCACCAGTCCTGCGTGATCGGGTCCGGCCGCGCGGCCAGCACGTCGGCCTCGTTTCCGAGGTCCTCGCACAGCTGGTGGAAGGTCTTCACGTCTAGCAGCCCCGTGTCACGTGCCGTGGGCTCAAGGTCGTCGGCCAGCACGCGCGCCAGCGGCGCGTTGAAGCACACGAGAAGCGTGTTGAAGCCCTCGCGCGCGAGCCGGCGCGCCTTCTCGGCCGCGAGCAGCGTCTTGCCGGTGCCCGCACCGCCGACGATCGAGGCCCGCCGCACGTTTCGTAGCTGGTTGAGAAGTTGGAACTGGCCGTGTCGTCAGCCGGACGACGTCGCGCTCGCCCTCGACCAGCTCGTGCCGCAGCATCGAGCGGATCTCGAACGGCTCGGTCCCGACGGCGCGCAGCAGGTCGATCGCCGCCTGTCCCGGCGCGCGCTCGCTCGCGCTCTGGCCCCACGCGGCGAAGGCACCTCGAGGAAGCGCCGCAGCTCGTCCCGGCCCTCGTCGCTGTCGACGAACATCGACTGGTCGGCCACGAGCTCGCTGTCGGCATCGAGCCCGAGCAGTCCCAGCCGTCCGCGCATCGTGTCAAGGTCGACATCAGGGAACGCGACGGCATGCCCGCTGATCGGCTTGAGGTCGGTGGGCCAGTCGGGTAGCTCATGGAGCTTCTTGAGCAGCGCGTACTTGTTGTCGCGCGCCTGGTCGAACGGGCTCCGGTCGAGCCGGTTCGGCCCAGCCCACCACGTTCCGCTGTCGTCCCGCCGGATCTCGCCGGCCTTCACTTCGATGACGAGGATGCCGCGCCCGGGATCGCCGAGGACCACATCGGCCTCGCCGTTGCGTACGGCCCCGCGCTCGCGCAGGAGCCACTTCACGCCGGCGAGGACGAGGACGTCCGGATCCGACCACCGCGCGCAGCCTCTCGACGACGAGACGTTCGGCCGTCTCGCCTTTCGGCATGGCGGTGGTCGCGCGCATAGACATCCCCGGTGCACCCCGAAACTTGTGACGGGAGTCGCGGGGTCTCGGCATGGTACTGCACGTGTTGGGCGATTCCGTCGCTTTGAGCCTGTTGATCACGCGATTTCGCCGTCCAGCTGGCCGTCAGCGGCGTCAATCAGGAAGAAGTCGCGCTCGCGATAGCACTCGCCGCAGATTGGCTGGCCCGCGTCGCCCGTCGGGTCCTCATCGGGGTCGCCGTTCAGGGCGCGTCCGCACGTCACGCAGCGCAGATCACCAACGAACCAGGTCGTCTCGCCCACCATCGGCAGGCCCCTCCGAGTCGCGAGGATCCCGGTCGATCCCCGACGTCACGGTCAGCCTCGGCGAAACGCGTGACAGCTCTCCTGTCACGAGCGGTGCGGCAAGGCACCGCTCATCTACGGCTGCGTCGGCAGCCTCGTGATCCAGTACTCGCGTGTCGGGCGTCGGCGGCGTGCTGAACCGGGCGTTCACGACCCACAGGGCACCCTGCGTGAGCGTCCCCGTGGTCGGGATGTCGAGCTCGAAGTCCTCCGACGTGAACTCCCCGACCAGCTCCGCCTCGGTCAGGCCGGCCCGCATCGTCAGCACGGCCACGGTGTTCGCGAAGTTGCGCACGACGTAGAGCGTCTTTCCGCGCAGCACGAGCCCGTCGCCCATGGCGACGGAGTAGCCGCCGGTGTCGATCTCGGTCGTCTCGCCGGTGCGCGGGTTCACCTTGAACAGCAGGCCCTCGTTCCCCTGGACGAGCACGAGCCAGCCGCCGCGGGCGGCGATGCCGTTCGCGTTGAAGCCGGCCGAGTACGAGAGGTCGCCGGTGAGCTGCATCGTCGTGGCGGCCGTCGGAGCCGGCAGCGCGCCGCCGCCGCCCAGCGGGATGACCAGCGAGCTGCTGGTTCACGGAGTCGGTGGCGTAGACCGCGTTGCGGCTGATGTCGAGGTCGTTGATGAACCCGGCCGTCGGGAACGGGTAGGTCTCGAGCAGCTCGCCGGTCGCGACGTCGTACACGCGGACCTGCTGCGTCGGCCCGCCGGCGACCCACAGGCGCCCCTGGTCGTCGAGATGGAGCCCGACCGACACGAGCCCGGCGTCCGCCGCGTTATCGACGAGGAGGCGCTCCTCGCCGGTCAGCACGTTGACGGTCCAGATGTCGCCGTCCCGGAGCGACCCGGCGTACAGGTTCCCCGCGTTGTCGGACTCGATGCCCTCGGGCTGGAAGCCATCGGGCAGGTCGATGCGGGCGGGCAGGTCGGGATCCACTGGCCGGACGGCCGCGGCGGCTGGCGCCAGCACGAGGCTCAGGGCCAGGGCGAGCGCGGTGAGAAGAGCGAGGCGACGGGCGAGCGACATGGTGGCCTCCAGCGTCCCTGGTTGGCCGCGTCTTGGTCCGGAAGTAACGATCAGCCGGCCCTCGGGGGCGAGCCGGCTGATCGTCTCTGGGAATGCGGAGTGCGCTCCCGGCGGGCGCCCCACCAGCCGGCACGATCGCCTCTTATCGATACGTCTCGGGCCCCCCAGGACCGGAGCGAGCAAACGGAATTGCTCCGAGTTGTCGCCCATCCGTATCGACCACGGCGCGTGTGGTTGGTGCCCGGGCGCCCGCCGGCGCGCGGGTCATTCTCCGATTCGAGCGAGTCGCCGCCGGTGTATGCGCGGCTTGGAGGAACGAGCTTGGCGGGGACCAGCCCGAATCGAATGCAGAAACGGTACGGCGAACTGCCTCGGGACCGCCTCGTACCGACTCCGAAGCGGCATTACATCCGCATATCAACGGGTTCGACCGTCAGTCGAAGTCCCAGATCGTGTTGCCGTCGTAGAACATCATCACGTGCTGGCAGCGCTCGCAGATGAGCATCCGGACCCGATGCGCGGTCAGGCCCCAGGCGCTGTCCAGCTTGCCCTGCTCCTGCTGGAACGTGCGGTTCCCGCAGAGAGGGCAAGCCGGCAGGTTTGGTTCCTGAGGTTCGTCGCTCACTATTGGACGATCGAGTTCCCGGTGGTCGTGTTGGCTCGATTGAAGACGGCCTGGGTGTTCGAATTGAACTTTGGCCCGTACATGTTGCTCAGCCCGCTGTAGCCGTACGAGTTCAGCGACGTCGCCGTCCCGGCCGAGTTGGTGAAGCCAGCCAGCCACGGGCCGCCGGACGAGCCGCCGGTCATGTTGCAGGCGATGCCCCAGGTCTGGTTGCCGTTGAGGTTGTCGTTGAAGGTCGGGCCGGCGCAGTACGTGAGGTCCTTGCCCTTGTACCGGCCGGCGGCCGGATAGCCGAACGAATGCACGCTCCCACCGGTCGAGATCGCCGGGTAGGAGATGCCGTACGTGCCAAGGGCATCGAGCTGGGTATTGCTCTTGCCGCCCGCCCCGACGATCGCGAACGCGAAGTCGTGGACCGTGGCCTGGGTGTTGAAGCCGCCCGCGGACGCGTACCCGTTGTGGACGACGAGGCCGGCGGCGGTCCAGCAACCGAAGGTCGACTGGGCGCACGTGAACGTCGGCGCCGTATCGAACGAGGGCACGTACGTCCAGTTCGTGGCGAACGCCTCGTTGACCTCGTCGTAGGCGCAGTGTCCGGCGGTCAGGATCAGCGAGTGGGTCGATCGACCGTCGGAGATGGCCGATGCCGAGCACACCCAGTTGCCGCCGTCCATCGTGAAGAGGACCTTGCCGGTGCGCTGGACGACGGGTCCGCCGCCGGTCCACGACGCGCCGGTCACCGTGCCGCCACCGGGGGGAGGTGGCTTGGCGGGCTTGGCATTGGGCTCGAACTTGCCGCGGTCCGTCCGGACGAAGTCGCGCGGCTTGGCGCCGGCGATCCGCTCGGCGGTCCAGTACTTGACGATCCGTTCGTGCTCGGCCTTCGCCTTGTCCTTCGAGTCGCCGGCCGCGACCGGCGCGACGGCAAGGGGCAGCAGGGCGAGGACCGTGAGCAGGGCAGCCGCAACGGCGGCCTTCGATCGATGCATCGAGACGCTTCCTCCCGTTATGCGCGATGGCCTGGGGGTTCAGTGCCGACAGGGTAGCCCTTCGCGGCAAGCCGAATTTGTCGCCGATGTGTCTGTCCAGCTGTCTTCGGTGCGGCCGCGCACCGTCGCCGTGGCTGGCGTCCGACTGCCCGAGTCATCCCGACCGGCTCCATCGCGGCTCCACATTCCGACGCGAGCATGCGTGTCAGGAAGGCCACCCACCCCGGGCGGCCGACATGAACCACCAAGGAGGCGCACGACATGCGTCAGTTCTTCATCGCATTCCTGGTCATCGCCGCGCTGCTCGTCGGAGGGAGCATCGTCGCCAGCGTCGCCTACCAGACCGGCGTCCAGGTGGCGGTCAACACGGCCGCCGCGAGCGCACCGGCCGGCACGGTCGTCACCCCGGTCGTCCCCGGTTACGGGTATGGCTACGGCCCCGGCTACGGGTTCGGCTGGCACGGCGGCCCCGGGATCTTCGGGATCCTGTTCGGGATCTTCATCCTCTTCCTGTTCATCGGGCTGCTGCGAGCGGCGTTCGGCGCCGGTCGCGGTTGGGGCGGACCGGGCGGCTGGGGCTACCGCGGTGGCCCGGGTGGCCCGGGCGGCCGAGGCGGCTGGGGCAACCACGAGCACGACGGCGACCGCCCCTGGGAACGCCAGGCCCGCGAGCTCCACGACTCGTGGCACCGCGACAACCCCGGCGAGTCCGGCGGCGGGTCGGCGACCGACCGGCCATCGACCGGCACCCCGGGCGCCTGACCCGGACGGCCCATGGCGTAGCGGCTCCGGCCCCGGATCTCCGGGCCGGAGCCTGCGTACGTCCCAGCCACTCCCCTCCCCCCGCGTAGGATGCGACCGATGACCACGCAGAAGACCATCCTCGTCGTCGACGACGAGCCGCGGATCGTCGAGCTCGCCCGCGACTACCTCGAGCACGCGGGTTTCGCCGTGCTGACGGCGTCCGACGGCCCCGCGGCCCTCGCGCTGGCCCGCACGCGCAACCCGGATCTCGTGGTCCTCGATCTCGGCCTGCCGGGGCTCGATGGGCTCGACATCACCCGCCAGCTCCGGACCGCGGAGCGCACCGCGGCCCTCCCGATCGTGATGTTGACCGCGCGGGACGACGAGCTCGACAAGCTGCTCGGCCTCGAGCTCGGCGCCGACGACTACCTCACCAAGCCGTTCTCGCCGCGCGAGCTCGTCGCGCGCGTGCGGGCGGTCCTGCGTCGTGCCGATCGCCCGGTCGGGGCCGGCGACGTCATCACGGTCGGCGACGCTGACCCTGGACGTGCCGCGGATGCGGACCGAGGTGGCCGGCCGGACCGTCGACCTCACCCCGACCGAGTTCACGCTCCTCGCGACCCTCGCCCGCCAGCCCGGCCGCATCTTCACGCGGTCGCAGCTGCTCGACGCGCTGCACGGGGTCGCGTTCGAGAGCTACGAGCGGGCGATCGACTCGCACGTCAAGAACCTGCGCCGCAAGCTCGAGCCCGAGCCGCGCCAGCCTCGCTACGTCCTCACGGTCTACGGCGTGGGCTATCGACTCGCCGACGACCGGGCGACGGACGCATGACGACACGGCGCGACGACGAGCGCGGCCAGGCCGCGGCGAGCCCCGGCGACGGCGCGACGCCGTCGGCGCCGATCGACCGGCGAGGCGACCGCCAGGCGGAGTCGCGAGCTGTGGGAACAGTGGGCGGCCCAGCGACGCGCCGACGGCGGCCGAGGCTGGGGGCCGGGTCAGGGTCCGCCGTGGGCGCGCGGCGGTCCGCCATGGGGACCGGGCGGGGACGGCCCGTGGCAGGGTGGCCGCCGTGGACGCGGTTTCGGCTGTCTCTTCGGCCTGATCTTCCTCGTGTTCGTCGTGGTCGTCCTCACCGTCATCGGGACGATCTTGAGCACGATCGTGACCCATGGCGGTCCAGGACCCGCGATCATCGTGGTCCTCGTGGCCGTGGTCGCCATCATCAGCCTGGGTCGAGGGCTGCGACGGAATGCCGCGACGCTCGACTCGCTCGTCGATGCGACCCGGCGGGTCGAGGACGGCGACTATTCGGTCCGCGTCGACGTGCCTGAAGGCGGCTTCCGTCCGGTCCGCCAGCTCGTCCGCGGCTTCGACACGATGGTCGAGCGGCTCGAAGTCGACGAGCAGCAGCGTCGCTCGTTGCTCGCCGACGTGAGCCACGAGCTTCGGACGCCGCTGACCGTGATCTCGGGCAACCTCGAGGCGATGATCGACGGCGTCCACCCGATCGACGAGGCCCGCCTGGGCGCGATCCTCGACGAGACCCGGGTCATGGAGCGGCTCATCGACGACCTCCGGACGGTGGCACTGTCGGAGGCCGGCACGCTCACCCTGCATCGGGAACCGACCGACCCGGACGTGCTGATCGCCGAGGTCGTGCGGTCGTTCGAAGGCGCGGCAGGTACGGCCGGGGTGACCGTCACGGCCGAGGTCGGGGACGACCTGCCGATCCTCGACGTGGATCCGGTTCGGCTCCGGGAGGTACTCGCCAATCTCGTCGCGAACGCGATCCGGCACACGCCGGCCGGCGGCACGGTCGTGATCCGCGGCGAGGTCGCGGGCGACCGGCTCGTGCTGCAGGGTCGCGGATTCGGGCTCGGGCATCGACCCGGCCGTGCTCCCGCACGTCTTCGATCGATTCGTGAAGGGCGCGGGTTCGGGCGGTTCGGGATTGGGCCTCGCGATCGCGCGCCACCTCGTGGCCGCGCACGGCGGCACGCTCGAGGTCGAGGCCACGGGGAGCGCCGGCACCACGTTCCGTGCCAGCCTGCCGCTGACCTCCGCCTGAGCCGCCGCCCCTACTCCGGTCGCGTGATCCGGACGTCGTCCACGGCCGCCTCGACGGTCGAGGCCGTACCCCGGTCCTGCGCCAGGAACACGATCCGGACCGTCTGCCCGGCCCACGGCGTCATCGGGATCGTGGCGAGGGTCCACGCCGGCGTGTCCTTGTTCGCGGCGCCGCGTTCCTCGCGGACGAGCGTTCGCGTCCCGTCCGCGGCCTCGACATACGCGCGGAACACGTCCGCGGACGACGAGTTCGAGGCATGGGCCAGGTAGTAGCGGAACACGAGGTTGCCCACGGTCGACGGCAGCTTGATCTCGGGCGAGCGGATCGTGGTCGGTCCGCCGTCGATGTCGTACGAGTTCGCGGATGTCCCGGCCGACGCACCGGTGACCAGCGCCATGGATCCCGACCGGACGGTCCCGGCCTGATACGTGGTCGTCGACGGATTGCCCCGCTGCCAGGCGCCGCCGCTGATCGTGTCCGTGCCGAGCGGGTCCGCCTTCCAGCCGCGCGAGATCTCGAAGTCCTCGTTGTAGCGCCCCACAGTGGGTCGTGCGCTTGCCGACGAGCGCGTAGAGGCAGCCGGCCGACTCCATCAGGTAGTAGATGGCGTCCTTGTTGCGGTCGGTCTGCGGCACGATCTGCTCGTCGGGCGGGTAGAAGCGAGCGGTCGAGCTGACCTGCGCATGGCTCGGGTACATCTCGAACGTGTACATGAAGATCCGGTGGCGGCCGTAGGCGTAGTCGATCTCGTCGCCGTCGGTGACGTACAGGCTGCTCGATTGCTTGGGCGTGTAGCCGTTCTTGCTGGCCATCTTGATGCCGAGCGCCCGGAGCGCGGCGTGGTCGTCGGCGCTCATGTCGGCGGGGATGTCGGTCTGGGTGTAGCCGTACGGCCAGAGGATCTCCTGGCCCGCCGTGTGGAACGTGATGGCCGCGCGGATCTGCTGCCGCGAGCCGACGACTCGGCTCTTGATGAAGTCGCGGACCGCCCGCGTCTCGGGCGCCGAGAACGCCTTGGGGCCGCGGTACGTGAGCGCGGACTTGGAGCCCGATGAGCCGCCGCAGCAGCCCCATCGATAGTCGTAATTGCGGTTGAGGTCCGTGCCGACGTACGAGCTGCCGGCGTTGGGCTGGCGGTTCTTGCGCCAGGCTCGATATGGCGAGCCGGTCAGGTCGTACTCGCCGCCGTCGGGATTGACCATGAAGATGATGAAGATCTCGCGGCTGTTGACGATGTTCGTGGCTCGCTCGCTCGTGCCGTAGCCGTCGGTCAGCCAGCGCAGGATCGCGAGGGTCTGCTCCGACCGACAGGTGTTCGCGGGCGTGGTGGAGGCCATCGAAGAGGAGCTCGGGCTCCGATCTCGTCGGTCCCCACGTGGTCGGAGATCTTCGCGGCCCAGATCTCGCGGCCCTGGTGGCTCTTGCCGATCGAGAACTTCTTGACGATCGCCGGGTGGTCGGCGACGGCCTTGTTCAGTTCCGCGACCATCTCCGCGTACGTGTGGTAGCGGGAGTCCTTCGCGGGGAAGTCCGCGGCGGCGACCGGGGCCGCGGCGGGAGCCGAGACGACCGCCGACACGGCGAGGAGCGCGGCGAAACCGAGGGGCGCGAGTCGGTGGAGCATGCGGGGAGTGTCAGCTCCCCGTTCCGTGGTGGCCATGGCGCGATGGTGCCACGGGGCACCGGGACCCGTGCGGGCGGAACATCTCGCGCCGCCCGGCAGTCTCTACCCGCCGACGGACCGGCCCGACGACGGGACCGGCCGACCGACAGGAGGATCGACGATGCGTTCGATCAACCGAGCCGGCGGCGCCCTGATCGCCGGACTCCTCCTGGTCGCGGTGACTGCGGCCCCCGCTCTGGCCTGCGGCGGGCTCATCGGTCCCAATGGGGCCGTCAATCTGCTCCGGACGACGACGTTCGCCGGATACCACGACGGGGTGGAGCACTACATCACCTCGTTCGAGTTCGCCGGTGGCGGTGGCGCCTTCGGCAGTCTCACGCCACTCCCCGGGGTACCGACGAGTGTCGAGAAGGGCGGCGACTGGACGCTCCAGCGGCTGCGCCTCGAGACCGACCCGGTCCAGCGAGCGCTCAGCTTCGATCTCCTGTCGGCCGCGGCGGCCGCCGGCCTCCGCCGAGGTCCTCATGGAAGTCACGATCGACGCGCTCGACATCACGGTCCTGCGCGGCGGCGCCGACGAGGTCGGCGTGTGGGCCAAGGACCACGGCTTCCGCCTCCCGCCGGACGCGCCCGAGGTGCTCGAGTTCTACGCGGCCCGCAGCGAGATCTTCCTGGCTGCCGCCTTCGATGGCGAAGCGGCCGCGGCACGTGGCCAGAACGTCGGCGACGGCACGCCGGTCCACATCACGATCCCGACCGAGAACCCCTGGGTGCCGCTGCGCATCCTGGCCCTCGGCAAGGGTGGGACCGAAGTCGTCGAGGCCGACGTGTACCTCCTGAACGACCTGAAGCCCGCGATGCTGCCCGCGCCGGACGGCTTCAACGGCATGTCGCTCGACTACAGCCAGCCCGCGTCCGAGTCGCTCCTGGCCGACCTTCGGTCCGACCGCGGCATGGAATGGGTGCCCCAGCATGCGTGGCTGTCCAAGGTCGCGCTCGACGGCGAGGCCGCCCAGTTCGGGTACGACCTGGCGATCGACGCCTCCGGTGCCGGATGCGCCGTCCCGCGTCGCCGCCGGACTCGACCTGCCGGGTGCCAACGACCCGACGGGGCCGGCGATGCTCCGCACGCTCGGGACGATGATGTTCGTCATCGGCACGCTCGGTGCGCTCATCGTGCTGGTCACGCGTCGACCGTCGGGTAGTGGCATGCATCCCGCATGAATCGATCCCTGGGTCCGGCCGGCGTTGGGGCGCCGGCCGGCACCCGATCCTCACGCCGCCGGCCGGGGCGCCTCGCCCTGGTCGGCGGCATCGCCCTGTCCCTCGGTCTCGCCGGGATCGCGGCGGCCTGGGTGAAGGCGCCGGGGCTGGATGACGGCCGTGCCGAGATCCGCATGCGGTACTCGGCATTCAGCACGACCGAGGTGGTCGCCACGGCCGGCGTCCCGTTCACGTTCGTGCTGGTCAATGCCGACCCCATCGACCACGAGTGGCTCGTCGGCGACGACGCGTTCCACGAGCGCCACCGAACCGGCACCGAACCCGATCACGGGCGTCGCCCGACCGAGGTCTCCGTGCCGGCGGGCACATCCAGGACGACCACCGTCACGTTCCAGGACCCCGGGGAGTACCGCTTCATCTGCCACCTGCCAGGCCATGAGGCTTACGGCATGGTCGGCATCGTCCGAGTCCTGCCCGCGGGCTGACGCGATCCGAGTCACGGTCAGTAGCGCGTCCGCGATGAACGAGCGTGTGTGATCCCGAGTTGTTCCAGATTCCACCGATTCTTGACGGCAGCCCCGCTGCTTCGTTCGGCGGGCGTCACTCAGAGTGACATCACGGCGGCCCGGACGTCGTGGCGCCACTGGCACGAAGGAGCCGGCGGGCTGAAGGGCGCCGCCGGCTCGTTGCGTTACGGGTTGGTGGCGACGATCACGTCCCGGGTGCGCCCTCCGGCAGGCCCGTCACGAGGATCGCGTTGACGATCGGCTTGTCGCCCCGTTGGGCGTCGAAGGCGATATCGAGCAGCCCGTCATCGACGCTCACGACGAACGAACGCTCGAGGGCGATGTTCTTGCCGCCCGCGGCGGCGAACACGTCGAGGCTTGGGCAGCACGAGCTCACCCTCGATGCTCACATCGAACTTGCGGCCACCGGCCTTCACGTTGTCGATCTCCGCGAAGAGCAGGTCGACCTGGTACGTGCCGTCAGGCACGGCGAACCGATAGCTCGACATCCCGACGCGGCGCTCCTGATACAGGCTGTCGTCCACGGTCCCGGCGATCGGTGCATTGGTGCTCTTGGCCGAGCTCGACCCGAGGTAGCCATACGGGCCGGACCCGAATGGACGATCGGCGGCGAACACGTCGCCGTTCGAGTTGGTATCGGCCCCGCCACCCGCGTCGATGCCCTGCTGGTAGGTCGGCACGACGAGCGTGACCGGCAGCTGGATCGTGGAGTTGTCGGGGTCATTGGTCAGGATCACGACGAGCGCCCGGTAGACACCAGGCTCCAGACCCGTCGAATCGACCGCGATGTCGATGTCGATCGACCCATCAGGGGCGATCGTCGCTTCCGTCGGCGAGACGGTCAGCCACGGCACGTCGCTGAAGGTCGGCAGGCCGGACTCGATGAGGTAGGCGTTCTGGGTGAACTGGCCGACCGTCCAGAGGTTGCCCACGGCATCGAGCTCCAGGCCGGCGCCGTTGCCGTCGCCGTCGGGATGCGGGATGCCGACGCTGGCCTCGCAGGTCAGCGGATCGAGCAGCCAGATGGTGTTGGCTTCGGAGTTGGTCGCCTCCCAGAGCATCCCGAAGGAGCGGTTGAAGGCGAGCCCGGAGATCGGGAAGTCCGGCGGGCTGCACTGGTTCAGCGTCTCCCCGGGCGTCGGCCACGAGGGGCCGGCGACCTTGTAGACGATGCCTTCGTTCCAGCCGCCGATGTAGAACACGTCGGTGCCCGGATCGTAGGCGAGGCCGCGCTGGCTGATGTTGCTCCACGGCGAACCGGTGATCACCTGCTCGATCGAGCCGTCGCTCGGATCGATGCCGTAGATCCCGTTGTCGCCGCCGACCGCGACCTGCCAGATGAGGTTGCGTTCGGTGTCGAAGGCGATGTCGGCACCCCACTCCCCTACTGAGGGGATGTCGAACTGGTCGCCGCGCTCACCGTCGGTGCTGAAGTGGACGTCGATGATGTCCTCGAAGTCGGAGAGCCAGACGCCACCGTCATAGCCGACACCCCACGGATTGGTCATGCCGGTCGGCCACGAGGCGATGACATCGCCCTCGGCCGCGATGCGCGGCGGCACCGCGAGGCCCTTCGCCGCGGTCCCGAAGCCACGGGTGGACTTGGCGTTGCGGTCCACGCCCGCCGGCAGCTTGACCTTGGTCGTGGAGGCAGGGATCGAGGCCGCGGACGACGGCCCACCCAGGTCGACCTCACCGATCTCGACCTCCAGGTCGGCGTGCCCATCCGGGTTGCCGAGCCCGATCGTGGCCGAGGCGGTGCGACCCGGGGTCAGGACGAAGACCGGGATCTCGCCGTCGAGGACGGCGTGTGGCTGGATGCGATGGAGGGCGGCATCCCTGCCGCCCGAGGAGACGCCACGAACGATCGTGACGTCGCTGGTCACGGACAGGTAGCCATCGAGGCTGTACGTGGCGGGCCACGTGCCTTCCGGCCCGACGAGGCTGTAGGTCCCGTCGTCGCCGGTGGTGGCCGTGAGCTCGAGCGGTGTCCCAGCCGGCCACTCGGACGCGACCGAGACGCTCACGCCGGGGAGTGGCTCGCCGCTGTGGGCATCGGTGACCGTGCCGGTGATGACCCCGAATTCCTCAGGCATCAGCACCGTCAGGTCGATCGCGATGGGCACTTGCGGCGTCTTCGGGTCGTTGGTGACGAGCACGACGAGCGCCTGGTAGTTGCCGGGCGCGAGCCCTGCCCCACCGAGCGTCACCTGGGCGACTTGCGAGTCACCGGGCGCGACGGTGCCGGACTCCGGCTCCGTGACGATCCACGGGAGGTCGGAGAAGGGCTCGATCGTGCCGTGGCCCTCGTCCGGGGCCCAGTCGTACGGGAAGTTGAAGTCGCCCAACACCATGGCGGTGTTGATGTTCCCGTCATCGCCGCCGATGGCGTCGAGCGGGATGTCGAAGATGAGCGACTGACCGTCGACCGTGGCGGGCACAGCGACGGCTTCGAAGGTTTCGACGTCCACGATGAAGATGACCGGCTCGGGATCGTGGATCCCGAAGAGGTCGATGAAGTACTCCATGCCGACGTCCTGCGTCGGCAGGCCCGAGAGCGCCTCGGCCGGCACGCCGGTGTCCGGGTTCTGGTCGATATCGAGGAAGACGTAGCCCACGGCCTGGTCGATCGGCGTGTCGGCCGTGAAGTCGAGCGCCATCCCGGCGAGGACCGTTCCATCGGAACCGGCCCGGACGGAGATGACGTCGATCGGCCCTTCGGAGTCGCCCGCGGGGTCACTGATGATCGGGGACAGGACGGGCGACGGGGCCGTGTCGTCGATGACGATGAGCGGCACCTTGTCCGTGTCCTTGAGCGGGCCCCAACCTGGGTTGCGGGTCACGCTGACGGCCGGCGGCAGCTCCGGCGTGGTCACGCCGAGCAGGCGCTCCTTGGCTTCCCAGGTCGAGGTCCGCCGAGCCGGTGTTCCCGATGGTGATCGGCACGGTGGTCGTGGCGCCGAAGTCGACGGTCTCGATGATCTCGATCGGAGTGACCGACGCGATCGAGGCGTTGAGCGAGAAGTCGACCGTGAGCTCCTCCCCGTCCACGATCGTGGCCGGGCTGGAGGCGGCTTCGTACGGATCCTTCGAGGCGGTCAGCGTGTAGTTGCCCGGCAGCAGCCGGAGCCGGTACGTGCCGGTCTCATCGGTCTCGGCGGTGCGTCCGCCCGGCTGCGCTTCGACGGTGGCGCCGACGATCGGCGAGCCGTCGTTCGCGTCGGTAACGACGCCCGTGGCGATACCGGTCGGGACCACGGTGATACGGGTGGCGCTGTTCGGGGTCAGGATCGGCTCCATGAACCCGAGCTGGAGCGCGTCGGTACCGCTGGCATCCTCGATGCCGACGGTCGCGTTGCGGCCGTCACCCGGATTGGGCGCGTTCGGGCCGTACAGGAGATCGATGTTGCCGCTCTCCCACAGCTTCACCTGGAAGTCGTTCGTGCCCGTGGACCCGAACGCCTTGATGTTCGAATAGGAGATGACGAACGCGCGGTCGGGCGCAGTGCCGATGAGCTCGTAGTCGACCGAGCTGCCGTCGTCGAGGTACAGGTCCTGCCACAGCGCGTAGATCGCGGCGTTCGGCGGGTTCGCCGACGGGATCGACTGCGGGAAGTTGTTGGACTGCTCGGGTGCCAGGAAGTTCATGTAGCCGTTGTCGGACAGGTAGATCTGCTCGTAGGCGCCGTCGTAGAACGGGAACTCGAACGGCAGTCGCAGGCGCCCGGCGAACTCATCGCCGTACAGGGCCGACTGACCGGTCGCGTCGACCCAGTCGAACGGGATCGCCGTGCACGCGTGCCCGAAATCATCGAGTTTGCGGAAGAGGACGAAGTCCTGGTCGACGACCTCGTCCTCGTCGGAGCCGACGATCTCGGCCTCGCCCGATTCGGTGCAGCCGTTGGCGCTCGCGTGGAGCAGGTAGGTGCCGATCGGCAGCTCCATGGAGTAGTCGCCGCTGGCATTCGTCGTGGCCGGCGGGACCGGCGTGCCGACCGCCGTCACGTGGGCGCCGGCGATGGGCGAGCCGTTCTCGGCCGACGTGATCGTGCCGCTCACGATGAACCGCGGCAGGAGCACGAGCGAGAAGTCCTGGTCCGTGGTCTCGTCGGTGACGATCTCGACGCCGGACGCAAAGTCACCGAAGTACCCGAACGCCTCCGCGGTCACGAGGTACGTGCCGGCGGCGAGGAAGAGGTCGTAGTCGCCGTTCTCGTCGGTGACGGCGGTGAAGTCGCGATCGCCGTCATTCGCGGTGATTCGGGCACCGGCGATGGGCGCGTCGGTCGCGGAATCCGTGATCGTGCCGGCGAGCGTGCCGCCGGTCGCGACGAGATCGACTGCGGCCTTGGCGTCGATGCGGCCTTCGCCGTAGACGTTGTTGGGGTCGCCGTCCTCGTCGCCGCCGCAGCTCTCGTCGATGCGATCGACGGCGGTGGCGCGCAGGGCGTCGGTCGCGGCCGTGAAGTCGCCACGCAGCGCGGGCTCCGCCGACAGCATCAGGGCGAGGGTGCCCGCGACGTGGGGGGCGGCCATGGACGTACCGGAGAAGGCCTCGTAACCGCCACCGGGCACGCTCGAGATGACCTCCACGCCGGGGGCCGAGACGTCCGGGTTGATCTTGCCGAACGCAGATGGGCCGCGGCCCGAGAACTCGGCGATCTCGTCGTTGACGTCGGTGGCCCCGGCGCTGAACGACTCGAGGAAGTCGCCGGGCGAGCCGCCCTCGCCGCAGAACGGCCCGGGATTGCCGGACGAGAACACCGGGATGATCCCGGCGGTGCGCCAGGCCTGGACGATCTCGAGATAGAACGTGCTGCCGGGACCTCCGCCCCAGGAGTTGTTCACGATATCGGGGCGCTTGGAGCCGTCGGGATTCTCGCCGGCGAGATCGGTCGGCTCCAGGATGAATTGGCCCGCGGACAGCAGCGCGATGTCGCTGCAGCCGAGGTCTTCGCAGCCCTTGGCTGCCATCCACTGGGCGCCTGGTGCGACACCCGTGTCGGGCGTGAATGGCCCCGGGCCGTCACCGCCGACCATCGTGCCCATCGTGTGCGTGCCGTGGCCGACGTTGTCGCACGGCTCATCGCCGCAGATGCCGCTCGGGTCCCACCAGTTGTAGTTGTGGTCGAAGTCGCCGCCGCCGAGGTTGCCGCGGTACTGCTCGATCAGGGCCGGGTGGGTGAAGTCGGCGCCCGTGTCGACGTTGGCGACGACGATTCCCTGGCCCAGGATGCCGTCGACCCAGGCCTCGTCCGCCCGGATCTTCTCGACGCCCCATTCCGGGTCGCCGATGGCCGCGAGGATCGCGACGCTGGTCTCGACCGGCTTGACGAGGGGGTAGATCTGCGGGGCGCGGATGCTGCTGACGCCCGGCTGCTTCGCGAGCTGCTTCGCGACCTTGTCGAGGGTCTTGGCGTCGCCCTCGACCACGAGGACGTTGACCAGCCAGTAGGAGGTGGCCGTCGCGCCTTTGGTCTTGGCAACCGTTGCGCGGGCCGTCCTCTGGGCTGTGGCGGCGGTCGTCTTGAGGGATTTGACCACGGCGTTGCCACGCTTCTCTCGATCCTTGACCTTCCTGGCGGCATTCAGGCTCGCCTGGGCGTCGAATTCGACGACGATCTCCGTCGCGGTGCCTGCTTTCAGGGCGCGCTGGAGCTCCTTGTCGATCGGGGCCGCGTTGCCGTTGCGTTCGCCTCTGTTCCCCTGCCCGGGGGCTGCGGCCACCGTGGCCACCTGGGCGACGACCAGAAACAGGGCGACAACGGCCGCCACGAGACGATGACGAGTCATCCCGAACCCCTCCATCCCGCCGGCCCTCACCGACGGTCACTCCCACAGTCGCGGCCATCGCAGTGGTCGCATCCCGTTCGCTTCGGTTCCCGTCGCGAGGACGCGCAACCGAGGCGCGCGTGACAGGCAGCGGCAGACTACACCTCGGGTACGCGCGCAACGTCACGGAATCGCATGGTGGTGCGTGGACGCACCACCCCTTCCGGTCAGGTCCCCTTCGGACGCTCGTGCGCGACCGGCGGCAGGTCCAGGGTCTCCACCCAGGCCGCGATCTCGTCAGCGGCCGCGACCCACAGGCCGTCGATCGAGCGGGCGCGCTCGATCAGGCGCTCGATGGCGGCGGCGCGTGACGGCCGGCCCGAGATGAACGGGTGCATCGTGACGTTGAAGAGGCCGCCGACCTCGACGATCGCCTCGAGCTCCTCGGCCCAGTCGGCCTCGACGGCGCTCGGGCGCAGGATGGGCGAGGACGCGTAGCCCGGGACGTAGTTCCAGCGGTTCCAGTCGTCGAGGCTCCAGTGGACGGGAAGCTCGATGAGGGTCGCGGCCGTCGCGACGCCCCCGCCAGCGGGTCCCGCCCCGCCCGCCGCGAGGCGATACGGATGGTCCGAATCCATGAGCGCCGAGTCGTAGCGGAACCCGTGCTTCGCCAGCAGGGCCGGCGTCTCGAAGTTCATGTCCCAGGACGGGGGCCGGTAGCCGATCGGCCGAACCCCGAGCACGGTGTCGAGCGCCTCGAGGCCGCGCAGCAGGTAGCCCTCCTCCGTGGCCGCGTCCACGCCGCGCACGCTCTCGTGCAGATACCCGTGATGGCCGATCTCGTGGCCCGCGTCGCGCACGGAACGGGCGACGTCCGGCCACGTCTCGGCGACCCAGCCCGGGATGAAGAACGTCGTCCGCAGCTTGACCCGGTCGAGCATCCGCAGCAGCCGCGGCACCGCGACGCGCGGGCCGTAGCGCTGGTGGGCCATGACGTCGAGGTACTCGGCGGTCTCGGGGTGGTCGACCAGCATCACGGCCTCGGCATCGAGGTCGAAGCCGAACAGCGCCGCGGCCCGGATGCCGTCGGGCCAGCGAAAACCGGGCGGCAAGGGCTCCATGACGCGAACCATACTTGGCGCCGTGAAGCCGCTGCCGTCCCCGTTCGACGACATGGTGGCCGGGCGTCCGGCCAGCATCGCGGTCGCCGGCCCGGCCCTCCTCGGAAGCCGCCTGCTCACCAAGGATCTCGCGTTCCCGCTCGAGGAGCGCGAGGCGTTCCGGCTGCGCGGCCTCCTCCCGGCCCGGGTCCTGACGATCGAGGAACAGGTCGAGCTCGAGCTCGAGCACCTCCGGGTCAAGACCGACCCGCTCGAGCAGTACATCGGCCTTGCCGCGCTCCAGGACCGCAACGCGACGCTGTTCTACCGGCTGCTGGCCGACCACCTGGAGGAGTTCCTGCCGATCGTCTACACGCCGACGGTCGGGCGGGCGACCCAGGAGTTCAGCCACATCATCCGGCGGACCCGCGGCACGTGGATCACCCCGGCCGACGTGGACCGCATCCCGGACCTCCTGCGCCAGGGCCCGTTCGAGGACGTCCGCCTGATCGTGGTGACCGACAACGAGCGGATCCTGGGCCTGGGCGACCAGGGCGCGGGCGGCATGGCCATCCCGATCGGCAAGCTCGCGCTGTACACGGCGGCCTGCGGCATCCATCCGAGCGCTGACGCTGCCGGTCTCGCTCGACGTCGGGACCGACAACCCGTGGTTGCTGGATGATCCGCTGTACCTGGGCTATCGAGCGCCTCGGCTGCGCGGCGCGGAGTACGACGCGCTCGTCGAGGCATTCGTCACCGGCGTCGAGGAGGTCTGGCCAGGCTGCCTGATCCAGTTCGAGGACTTCAAGCAGCACAACGCGCTCCGCCTCCTCGACCGCTACCAGGACCGGGTGCCCTCCTTCAACGACGACATCTCCGGGACGGCCGCGGTCGTGCTGGCCGGCGTGCTGGCGGGGCTTCGGGCGACGGGTCGGTCCCTGGCCGACGCGCGGATCGTGCTCGTCGGGGCGGGCGCGGCCGGGATCGGCATCGGGCGGTTGCTGCGCCTGGCGATGCGCGAAGCGGGCGTGGCGGAGGACATCGTGCTCGACGCGATCGCGCTGGTCGACACGAAGGGCCTCGTCCATGCCGGCCGCTCCGATCTGGATGCTTCGAAATCGAAGCTTTCGGTGGCGGCCGCCGCCGGTGCGACGCCGGACCTCGTCGAGACCATCCGAGCCCGCCGGCCCACGATCCTCGTGGGCACGACCGGGGTGGCCGGCACGTTCAGCGAGACCGTGGTGCGGGCGATGGCCGATGCGCTCGGGCCGGCCGAGCGACCGATCGTGTTGCCGTTGAGCAACCCGACCTCGGTCGCGGAGGCCACCCCGGCCGAAGTCCTTGCCTGGACCGACGGTCGGGCGCTCGTGGCCACCGGCTCCCCGTTCGAGGCCGTCGAGGTCGATGGCGCGCTCCGCCACATCGGCCAGGCGAACAACGTGTTCGTCTTCCCGGGCGTGGGCCTGGGCGCCATCGTGGCCGAGTCGCGGGCCGTGACGGACCGGATGTTCCTGCTCGCGGCCCACGAGCTGGCGGCCGAGGTGACCGACGAGCGCCTGGCGACCGGGGCGCTCTACCCGGCGGTCGCCTCGCTCCGCACCACGGCCCGGCGCATCGCCGTCGTCGTGGCCCGCGAGGCCGTGGCCGCCGGGTTGTCCGCGGCGGCTGAGCGCGGGCCGTTCGATCCCGAGACCGAGGTCGAGGCCGCCATGTGGCGGCCCGAGTACGTTCCCTACACGCGGGCCCGCGCCGTCGAGCGGCGCCAGCGAGCGGAGGTCTGAGCCCCATGCCGGTCCGCGGCGCCGTCCTGGAGACCGTCGGCGCGCCGGTCGTGATCGCCGACCTCGATCTGGTCGAGCCGCGCGCCGGCGAGGTCCGCGTCCGGATGCTGGCGTCCGGCGTCTGTCACTCCGACCTGCATGTCCGCGACGGCGAGTGGGATCGCCCGACCCCGATCGTGATGGGTCATGAGGGCGCGGGCGTCGTCGAGGCGGTCGGGCCGGGCGTCACGACGCCGCGGGTCGGCGAACTCGTGGCGCTGTCGTGGCTCATCCCGTGCGGGGTATGCCGATCGTGCCGGCGGGGCCACGTCTGGGCCTGCCCGGACTCCCCGTCGTACCGGCACGCGCTCCTGGACGGCACGGCGCCGTTCAGCCGTGCCGGTACCCCGGTCCGGGCCTATTGCGCCATCGCGACCATGGCCGAGGCCGTCGTCGTTCCGGCCGCGGCCGCGATCCCACTGCCCGAGGGCACGGATGCCGGCGTCGCGGCCCTCATCGGCTGCTGCGTCACGACCGGCGTCGGGTGCCGTGCTCAAGACCGCCGCCGTCCCGGCGGGCGCGTCGGTTGCCGTGATCGGGCTCGGTGGTGTCGGTCTCTCGTGCGTGATGGGCGCGGTCGTCGCGGGTGCGTCGCGGATCGTGGCGATCGATCGGGTCGCGGCCAAGCTGGACGCCGCACGGACCGTCGGGGCGACCGACACGATCCTGGCCGGCGACGACCCGGCGGCCACGATCGAAGCGCTGCGCGACCTGACCGACGGCGGCCCCGACTTCGTGTTCGAGGCGATCGGCCGGACCGACACCGCGGAGCTCGCGATCGCGGCGCTGCCGCTCGGGGGGACCGCGGTGCTGGTCGGCATGACCCCGCTCGGTGCGCGCGCCGCGTTCGAGGTCTATCCATTCGTCGACGGCTCGCGCCGCATCCTTGGCTCCAACTACGGCTTCGCGGAGCCGGTCATCGATTTCCCGCGATACGCCGCGTGGACCCTGGACGGCCGCCTGCCGGTCGAGCGCCTCATCGATCGCCGGATCCGGCTCGACGACGTCGAGGACGCCTTCGCCGCGATGCGCCGCGGCGAGTACACCCGCCAGATCATCGAGTTCGGCTAACCCCCGGAGACAACGGACGCCGCGGGCGGCTTCGGCTCGGTGGCCGTCTCGATCGCGACCTCGTCCTCCGCGTCGGCGATGACCGGCGGTTCGGGCTCCTCGATCTCGGGGAGCAGCGGTCCGCCCGTGATCAGGCGCGTCCCGCGGCCATGGGTCAGGAAGCTGCCCGCCCAGCGGACGATCACCACGATCCGATTGGCGAACCCGATCAGGTACGCGATGTGGATCCCGAGCCAGAGCAGCCAGGCGGTGAACCCGCCCTGCCGGCCGAACGGGCCCAGCCACGGGATGTTCGTCACGCCGGCGAGCCGGCCGATGACCGCGACATCGCCCTTGTTGCGGTATCGGAACGGCTCGTGCGGCCGATCGAGCACCCGGCGCCGGATGACCCCGGCGGCGTACGAGCCGCCCTGGATGCCGCCCTGGGCGACGCCGGGCGTGGGTTTCCCCTCCTTCCAGGGCTGCACAGCCGCATCCCCGACCACGAAGATCTCTGGGTGGCCCGGCACGGTGAGGTCGGGCCCGACGAGGACCCGGCCGTTGCGGTCCGTTTCGGCGCCGGTGACCGCGGCCACCCGTCGGGCGAACGATGAGGCGAGCACGCCGGCGGCCCACAGCACCGTGTGGGCCGGGATGACCTCCTCGGGCGCGCCCTCGCCCGCCTGGGTGTCCACGACGTGCACCGACCGCTCGTCGATGTCCGTGACCCGGGTGCCCGTGCGGACCGTCACGCCCAGACGCTCGAGCTGGCGCCGTGCCGACGCGGAGCGATCGGGCGGATAGGGCGGCAGGACCCGATCCATCGCCTCGACCAGGAGGATCGTGGCGTCGGCCGGGTTGATCGCCCGGAAGTCGCGACGCAGCGTGTCGCGGGCGATCTCGCCGATGGAGCCTGCGAGCTCGACGCCGGTCGGCCCGCCGCCGACGATCACGAACGTCATCCACTCGCGCCGCCGGTCCGGATCGGCTTCCCGTTCCGCGGCCTCGAACGCGATGAGGATGCGCTTGCGGATCTCCAGCGCGTCCTCGAGGGTCTTGAGGCCCGGAGCCACGGCTTTCCACTCGTCGTGCCCGAAATAGGTGTGCCCGGCGCCCGTGGCGACGATGAGGGAGTCGTACTCGATGGGTCCGCCGTCAGACAGGATCACCCGCCGACCCTCGACGTCCAGATCGACCGCCTCGCCCAGGATGACCGTCGTGTTGCGCTGCCGGCGCAGCACCGAGCGCAGCGGCTGGGCGATCTCCCCGGGCGACAGCGCCCCGGTAGCCACCTGGTAGAGCATCGGCTGGAACAGGTGGAAGTTGCGCCGGTCGACGAGCGTGACCGCCACCTCCGGGTCGTGGCCGAGGCTACGCGCCGCGTACAGCCCGCCGAACCCGCCGCCCACGATCGCGACGCGATGGCGGGCCGGCCTGGCGGGCGCCTGAGTCGTCATGTGTCGAATTCTAGCGCGATGCAACCCCGTCGTGAGGCCTCGGGCTCGGCTGAAGCCGCGCTGCGACCCTCGGTGCCGCTGAATCGACCCATGACGATGACGGGACGCGTGCTGTCCGGACGCTATCGCCTGCTCGAGATGATCGGCCAGGGGGGCATGGCCGTCGTATACCGCGCGCGGGACGAGATGTTGGCCCGAGATGTCGCCGTCAAGGTGCTGCGACCGGCGTTCGCGGAGGACGTCGCCTTCGTGGAGCGCTTCCGTCGGGAGGCGCGAAATGCTGCGGCCCTCCTCCATCCGAACATCGTCACGATCCACGACACCGGTGCCGACGAGGCAAGTGGCGATTTCATCGTGATGAGCCTGGTCGACGGCCTGGATCTCCGCGAGGTCATCGGCCGCAACCGGGCGCTGTCGATCGGGTTCACCGTTCGAGTCGGCATCGAGACCGCCAATGCTCTCCAGTTCGCTCACGAGCACGGCATCGTCCATCGCGACATCAAGCCCGCGAACATCCTGATCGGCGACGACGGTAAGGCGCGGGTCGCTGACTTCGGGATCGCCCGTGCCGCGAATGACGTCGGGGGTACGACATCGGGGGCGATCCTCGGGTCGGCGCAATACGCCAGCCCAGAGCAGGTCTCGGGCGAACCAGTGACCCCGCGCTCGGACATCTACTCGCTGGGCATCGTGCTGTACGAGGCCCTGACCGGCATGCGTCCGTTCGACGGGCCATCGCCCGCCGCGGTCGCGCTGGAACGCCTGCGCGTGCCTCCCCGCCCCGTGCGCGAGATCCGACCCGACGTGCCCGAGAGCCTCGCGGCCATCGTGATGCGCGCGCTCGATGTGGACCCCGAGGCGCGCCACCCGTCGGCAGCCGAGCTGGCCGGTGAGCTCGAACGCTTCCGCATCGCCGAGCTTGGCGGGATCCGCCGCCGCGGATTCGGCGCGCGAGCCGCCCGGGCGACCGGCGCGGCCGCTGGGGCCGCGACCTTGACCCGGGCCCGTGAGGAATCCGGGGCGGGCGGCTGGGACCAGGATCCGACGTCCGTCGTTCCCATCGTGCCCATCGTGCCCGTCGTGCCCGTCGACCACCTCGACGATACGCACGACGCGATCCCTCCGTCCACCTCCCCGGCGCGCGGCGCCGTGGCCGCGCGGACCGGGGCTCGCACGCGGCGTCGGCGGCGAACGATCGCCCCCGTCGCGATCGCGGCTGGGCTCAGCCTGGCGCTGTTGTCGATCGCCGTCCTCGTCGCCACGGCCACGCTGGTCGGCCGCGGGCTCAGTGGGTCCGTGCTCGGCGAGACGTCGCCACCGCGAGCCTCGGACGCCGCCGTCGTGACCACGCCCGAGGCGACCCTGGTCCCGACGCCCCCGGCGACCCCATCTCCGATCCCAACCGTCAGGCCGACGCCAACGCCGACGCCAACGCCAACGCCCACGCCCGTGCCGACCGCCGCGCCGACCCCGCAGCCCACCGTTGCGCCGACAGCGCCGCCGACGGCGCGACCCACCGCGCGGCCGACACCACGACCGGATACCGGCTCGACGGCCCCGGCACGTGATCCCGCGGAGACGGTGCGACTGTTCTATGACCTCGTGGAGCAGCACGAATTCGATGCCGCCGCCCGACTCTGGACGCGCAGCATGCGCGAGCGATACCCGCCCGATGGCTACATCGACGGGCGGTTCGCCCCGACGACGCGCATCGACATCACCCGTTTGCGGATCGAGCGCATGAGCCTGCGTGCCGGCACGGCACTCGTTTCGGTCGCCCTCACCGAGTACCGGTCGTCAGGCCCGTCGCCGCGCCAGTTCGCCGGCAGCTGGGAGCTCGTGCTCAGCGAGCGCGGCTGGCTGCTGAACGAGCCCCACTTCTAGAGCGCGCATCCAAGAGATCGTCGTGGGCGCGCGGACCTACTTGTCGCGTTCCGCCGCGTTGATGAGCACGGCCTGTGCCGCCGCGAGGCGGGCGACCGGGACACGGAACGGCGAGCACGACACGTAGTCCAGGCCCATCGCCTCGCACTTGAAGATCGAGGCCGGGTCGCCGCCGTGCTCGCCGCAGATGCCGAGCTCGATGTCCGGCCGCGTCGCGCGGCCCTTGTCGACCGCGACCTTCATGAGCCCGGCGACGGCGTCGTCGAGGGTCTGGAACGGGTTGACCGGCAGGATCCCATCCTCGATGTACTTGAGCAGGAAGCCGCCCTCGGCGTCGTCGCGGCTGTAGCCGAACGTCATCTGCGTGAGGTCGTTCGTGCCGAAGCTGAAGAACGCGGCGTCCTTGGCGATCTCGTCGGCGGTCAGGGCACCGCGCGGCACCTCGATCATCGTGCCGAACTTGTAGTCGACCTCGACGCCCGCCTTCTCCTCGACGGCCTTCGCCTCCGCCTCGAGCAGCTCCTTCGTGCGCTTCAGCTCGTTGGCGTGGCCGACGAGCGGGATCATGATCTTCGCGATCGGGTTGCCACCGGCCTTCTTGACCGCGATCTGGGCGTTCAGGATCGCCCGCGTCTGGATCTTCACGAAGTCCGGGAACATCAGGCCCAGACGGCACCCACGCAGGCCCAGCATCGGGTTCTGCTCGTGCAGCGACTTGATGGTGGCGAGGAGGACGCGGTCCGCCTCTGAGGCGCCACCGGAGGCCTCGGCCCGGGTGACCTTGACGAGCTGCTCCTCCAGGTTCGGCAGGAACTCGTGGAGCGGCGGGTCGAGCAGGCGGATCACGACCGGCAGGCCGTCCATCGCCTTGAAGATGCCCTCGAAGTCGCCCTGCTGAAGGGCCTCGAGCTTTGCCATCGCGGCGTCGAAGCGGCCCACGGCGGCCTCGTCGTCACCATCGAGCGTCTCGCCGGCATCGCGCCGTCCCTTCGCCCGCGTCGCGACATTGGCCACGAGGATCGCGTCACGCACGATCTCCAGCCGCTCGCCCTCGCGGAACATGTGCTCGGTGCGGCACAGGCCGATGCCCTCGGCACCGTAGCCACGCGCCTGGGCGGCCTCTTCGGGCTTGTCCGCGTTCGTCCACACGCCCATCCGCCGGATCCCGTCGGCCCAGCCGAGGATCTTCTGGAGCTCCGGCTGGTCCTCGAACCGGGCGCTGACCGTGGGGATGGCACCCAGGTAGACCTGGCCCGTCGCGCCGTCGAGGCTGATCTCGTCACCTTCCTTGAAGCTCACGTCGGAGACGTTCGAGCGGGCGACCTTCATCGCGTAGTCGATCACGAGCTCCGCGCAACCGGCCACGCACGGCTTGCCGATCTGGCGGGCGACGACGGCAGCGTGGCTGGTGGCCCCGCCGCGGGCCGTCAGGATCCCCTGGGCGACCGCCATGCCGTGGAAATCGTCCGGGGACGTCTCGATGCGGACGAGCACGACCTTCTCGCCGCGCTCGACCCATTCGACCGCCGTGTCCGCGCTGAAGACCGCGCGGCCGACCGCTGCGCCGGGGGAGGCGTTGAGCCCCTTGGCGATGCGCGGCGCCTTATCGAGCGCGGCCCCGTCGAACTGGTCGCGCAGCAGCTGGTCGACGTGGGCGGGCTCGATCCGGGCGATCGCCTCTTCCTTGGTGATCGTGCCTTCCTCGACCATGTCCGCGGCGATGCGCACGGCGGCCGCGGCGGTCCGCTTCGCGGAACGCGTCTGGAGCATGTACAGGCGGCCGCGCTCGATCGTGAACTCGAGGTCCTGGACATCGCGGTAGTGCGCCTCGAGCTGCTGGCCGATGCGCTGGAACTCGGCGTAGACCTCGGGCATCTCGGTCTGCATCTCGGCGATCTTCGGGGCGGTCCGGATGCCGGCCACGACATCCTCGCCCTGGGCGTTGGTCAGGTACTCGCCGAACAGGACCTTCTCGCCGGTGTTCGGGTCGCGCGTGAACGCGACGCCCGTGCCGGAGTCGTCGCCCATGTTGCCGAAGACCATCGTCACGACGTTGACCGCCGTGCCCAGGTCGTGCGGGATGTTCTGGTTCTTGCGGTAGTCGGCCGCGCGCTTCCCGAACCACGACGCGAAGACCGCCTTGATCGCGAGGTCGAGCTGCTCGTTGGGATCCTCGGGGAAGTCGCGTCCGGTGTCGGCCTTGACGATCGCCTTGAACTCCGTGACGAGCGCCTGGAGCGCGGCGGCGTCGAGGTCGGTGTCCTGCTTGGCCCCATGCTTCGCCTTGGCTTCCTCGAGGGCGTGGTCGAAACGCTCGCCGCTGACCTCCATGACGATCCGCCCGAACATCTGGATGAAGCGGCGATACGCGTCCCAGCCGAAGCGCTCGTTGCCGGTGAGCTTGATGAGGCCTTGCAGCGTCGCCTCGTTGAGCCCCAGGTTCAGGACGGTGTCCATCATGCCGGGCATCGAGAACTTCGCGCCGGACCGGACACTCACCAGGAGCGGGTTGGCCGGATCGCCGAACCCCTTGCCGGTGCTCGCCTCGACCTGCTTCACGGCTTCGAGGACGTCCTCCCACAGGCCGTCAGGGAGCTTTTCGCCGTTGGCGAAATAGTCGTTGCACGCCTCGGTCGTGATCGTGAAGCCGGGCGGGGTGGGCAGGCCGGCCTTGGTCATCTCGGCCAGACCCGCGCCCTTGCCGCCGAGCAGGTCGCGCATCGAGGAATCACCGTCGGCCGCGCCGTCGCCCCACGAGTAGATGTAACGCTTGGCCGCCTGGTGCTCGCGGTCGCTGGTCGGGGTCGCAGTCGTGGTCATCGGGGGCCTCCGGGGGCTGCGGCGGCCGCTCCGGGCGCCGCTCGTGGGCATCGGTCGTGTGTCGGAGGGATTGTACCGTCGCGACCCGGCCACCTCGGGTTGCGGGTCGGCATCACGCTTCCGTATCGCAGCGGGCTCCGCCATCGGTCGCGGTATCGGGCCCTCGTCCGTCGTCCGACGGATGACGCGGTCCCAGCCGCAGACCACCGTGGGTCGCATCGACACCGCAACCGAACATGGAGGTCGTCATGCACCCGACAGCCTACGAGGCCCTCGCCGGAAACCGTCGCGATGACCTTCGACGGGAGGCAGCTGGTGGGCACCTCCTCGCCCGAGCCGCGCAGGATCGCGTCATCTCGGACCGCGGAGTTGGCGACGACCGATCGCACCTTCGGCGCTGGTTGGCTCGCCTGGGCTCAGTGGGGCGTACTCGTCTCGTGCACGTGGCTCGCCCAGGTCGCGATCTCCGCGCGACGCGCCGCCCCGAGCTTGGCCAGAATGTGCTCCACGTGGCTGCTGGCGGTCCTGGGAGCGATCCCGAGTGATTCGGCGATCTCGGCATTCGTCCGGCCCTCACCCACCAGCCGGGCCACGGCGAACTCACGAGCGGTCAAGGGTCGCCATGGCTCGTCGTCCGGAGCATGCCCACGAGCCATCCGCTGCAACGCCTCGGCTCGATGGACGAGCATGATCGAGTCCAGCTGGCTGGCCATCGCGTGCGCCTCCACGCTGACGCCCACGGCCTGCGCGAACCGCGTCGAACGGATGAGGCACTGGGCAAGGTCAAGGCGGACCCAGGTCGACTCCCACACGCGCCCAAGCGCATCCCAGCCGGCCAGCGCCGACTCGAGTGCGACGCGGGCGACGCCGGTGGCGCCTTCAGCCATCGCCACGAGTCCTCGGCCGTGCGCGAGCGCGGCATCTGACACGTTCGGGATGGTTTCGAGGTGAGCGACACAGGTCCGGAACCATGACGCTCCCTCATCCGGACGACCCGCCGACTGTGCGGCGCGGACGCCGGTCACGACGAAGGGTGTCAGCAGCGTCCGCTCGCCGACCGCAAGCGCTCGCTCGAGTGCGTCGTGGCACAGGGCGAAGGCCCGTTCCGGGTCGCCGGCCGCTGCGGCGACCTCAGCCAATCCCCACAGCGGCGGCAGGATCAGGTCGATCTCCTGGCTCGTCTCTCCGAACTGGAGCGCCTCCGTAAGCTCGTTGGTCGCGGCAGCGAGATCGCCCCGGCCCAGAGCGACGTACCCCAACGCCCACCGCGCCATCGCGGCTCCCCGCCGGCATCCCCGGTCGGCGATCGCCTGTCGTGCGCGGACTTCCGCCGCCACCCAGTCCGAGGCGGCCCAGGACACCATGGCGGAGGTCGCGCTCATCACATGCGCGCAATGCGATTGTTCGATCGAGTCCGCGTACCGCAGACCCTCGTTGATCCAGCGCGCGGCCTCCTCGTACTGCATCCCGGCGACGGCGAGCGTGGCCGCATCTCGGAACGCCGAGACCCCGGTCGCCTCGAATCCGGCGCCCTCCGCCTGCACGGCTGCTGCACCGACGCGGGCGATGGCCGCATGCACGTCGCCGTCGGCGAAGTCCGCCAGCGCGGTCTTCCAGTCCGTGACCAAGCGCAGGTCCTCGTGACCGGCCTCCGCTGCGAAGGCTCCCGACGAACGGAGGAGTGCGCGGGCTTCCGGCAACGCGCGCCCGTCAACGAGGGTCATCGCCAGGTAGATGGACAGGTCTGCCCGGGCCATGGCCAGGTCGGGCGTGCCCGGCGACAGCCCATCAAGCTCCGTCAGCAGCTCGCTCATGAGCGCGACTCGTTCGGAGACCGGTCGACCCTCGCGCCGCCACGCGGAGTACACAGCGGACATCGCGAGGATCGCCGTGGCGGGCTTGCCGGCCGCCCGATACGCCTCGGCCGCGTCTCTCCCCACGCGTTCCGCGATCGCGTTCTCCTCGATGGCTTCGGCCTCGATGCTGTAGGCCTCCAGGATCTCGGCGCGTTCTTGATGTGCGAGGTCGTCCGGGAGGTTGTCCACGGTCCGCCGGTATAGCTCGAACGCCTCCCGGTGCGCGGATATCCGCGCGACTTCGCGCGCCCCCGCCAGGGCCGTCTCGAACGCCCGTTGTCGGAGGCCGGCGCGCTCGAAATGGGCGGACGCGTGGATCTCCGACTGCCCCTCCAGATGCGCTCCGAATTCCGCGGCGCGGGCATGGAACCGACGTCGATCGCCGACCGAGACGCTGCGATACAGGGCATCGCGGAGCAGCTGATGCTGGAAATCGAACAGCCCGCTCGGCCCCGGCCAACCAAGCACGAAATGATCGACGAGCTCCTGGAGTGGGCCGTCGAGCGCCTCGACCGGCAGGTCCATGATCCCTGCCAGGACATCGGCCGTGAAGCACCGCCCGATGACCGCGCCCGCGCGGGCCGCAGCCTGCGCTTCGGTCGATCGGTGGGCGATTCGGCTCAGCACCGCATCCTCGATCGAGTCTGGAACGACCGCCTCTCGGATCGCGAGGCCGCTGGCCCGCCCCTCCGCACTGAGGGCGCCCAGGAGTTCCTCGATGTGGAGCGGGATACCGTCGGTCCGTTCGTACACGGCCGACGCCACTTCGCGTGGCGCCGGAAGCCCGGTATCGAGGATGAGCGTGGTCACCAGCGCCGTTTCGACCGCGGACAACGGTCCGAGCCGCACTTCCTCGGCGATCCGCTGGGTCAGGAGGCGTGATCGCCAGTCTCGCAGGCTCGTGCTGAGCACGGCTTCATCGGTTCGATAGCCGGCCGTCAGCAGGAGCGATCGGTCGCGCGACCGGCGCGCGAGCTCCGCGATGACCTCCAGGCTCACGTCGTCCGCCCACTGGAGATCCTCGAAATAGAGGGACATCCTCCCGGGTAGCCCGGCCAGGATTCGGTCGACGATGTCCATCACGAGGCGTCGACGGCCGGTCTGGGCGAAGTCAGGCCCCTGCTCGCGCAAGGCCAGGAGGTCGTTGCCGAGATCGGCGAGGATCGGCATGCGTTGCATCGACCGCGCCAGGTCCAGGATGGATGCCGCCGGGACCTCCATGTCCTGCGGAGCCAACAACCCCCAGGCCTCGGCCATCCCACGCTCGGTCGCCTTGCGGCTGATCGCGTCCATGAACCGCGACTTGCCGACGCCCGCCTCTCCGGCGACGAGAAGGAACTGACCGCGGCCCGCCTCTACGTCGTCGAGACGACGCTCGGCGAGCTCGAGCAGGTCGTCGCGCCCGATGAGGAGCGGGCTTCGAACCGTGCCGGTGGTGGCATGCATCGGGCCGAGTGTAGATCGTGACGGTCGCAGGTCATCGGTCGAATGACCGATGACGGGTGCAGGCTCGGACGGGTGCGGCAGCGCCGTCTGCCAAACTTGGGCACATGACCGAACCCTTCGATTTCGAACATTTCGTCGCGCTTCCGCGTCTCTCCGGGCTCCGGTTGTCGCCCGACGGATCGCGGTTGGTGGTGGCGGTGGCGACCCCTGGCCCCGACGGCAAGGACCTCCGCTCCGCGCTGTGGCAGGTCGATCCGACCGGCGAGACGGCTCCGCGCCGGCTGACCCGGTCGGCCGTGGGTGAGAGCAACGCCGAGTTCCTGCCCGATGGCTCGCTCCTGTTCACGTCTGCCCGCCCCGACCCGGACGCCAAGGCGGCTGACAAACCGGGCGACAAGCCGGACGAGAAGCCGCCGACGGCGCTGTGGCACCTCCCCGCGGCTAGCGGCGAGGCGCGGCTCCTGCTGGCGCCGGCGGGTGGCATCGCGGGCGTCGCCGTCGCTCGCGATTCCGGAACGATCCTGCTCCTGGCGCCGCTACATATCGACGTCGACGATTTCGACGCCGACCGTGAGCGTCAGAAGGCTCGCAAGGACGCTGGCGTGTCGGCGTTGCTGTTCGAGGGCTACCCGATCCGGTACTGGGATCACTACCTGGGGCCGCGCGACGGCCGCTATTTCATCGCCGAGGCGCCCGGCGACGACGGACCCCTCGACGCCGAGGATCTGACCGGTCCGAGCGGCACCGCCCTCCCCGAGCCCGACTTCGACATCGCTCCGGATGGCCGCTCGGTGGCGACCACCTGGCGGCGATTCCGCCCCGGGGCGACGGGTGACGACATCGTCGTCATCGATCGATCCACGCGCGAACGGCGGAACCTCACCGGCGAAGTCGGCTGGTCGGCAGCGCCCGCCTTCTCGCCGGACGGCCGGCAGCTGGCCGTCGCGCGCGGACGCGAATCGGCACCCGACGTCCCGGAGCGGTTCGAGCTGGCCGTCTACGACCTCGACACCGGCGACGCGCGGGTCGTGGCCGGCAGCCTGGATCGATGGCCGGTCTCGCCGGTCTGGACACCGGACGGCGGGGCGATCCTGTTCACCGCGGACGACGAGGGCGGCGTGTCGATCTACCGGGTAGACCTCGCGAGCGACGCCGTCACGCGGCTGGCCGGCGGCGCCGCGTTCAGCGACATCGCGGTCTCGCCCGACGGTGACGCCGTGTTCGCGTTGCGCGCGAGCCCCGACCGGCCACCCCACGTCGTGCGGCTCGATGCGCGGGCCGCGGACCAGGATCCCGTGGAGGTTCGATCGCCGGCGACGCCGGCCGATGAGCTGCCGCGGACCGGGGTCGTCGAGCGGCTGAGCGCCAAGGCGGACGACGGCGTGGCCATCGGCTCGTGGCTGATGCGGCCCGCGGGGGCGTCGAGCGAGAAGCCGGCGCCGCTGGTCGTGTTCGTGCATGGCGGTCCGCTCGGGACCTGGGCCGGCTGGTCGTGGCGCTGGAACGCCAACCTGCTCGTTGAGCGCGGGTACGCGGTCCTCATGCCCGATCCGGCGCTCTCGACGGGGTACGGGCAGGCCTTCATCGACCGCGGCTGGGGCACCTGGGGGGAGCGGCCGTACACGGACGTGCTGACCGCGGTGGACGGCGTGCTGGAGCGCCCCGATATCGACGGGACGAGGACCGCGCTGATGGGCGGTTCGTTCGGTGGCTACATGGCCAACTGGGTCGCCGGTCACACCGACCGCTTCAAGGCGATCGTCACGCACGCCTCGCTGTGGGAGCTGCGCGGCTTCCACGGTACGACCGATGACGGGATCGCCTGGGAGCAGGAGATCGGCAACCCGTACGAGGATGCGTCCCGCTACCTCGACAACTCCCCGTCACGGGCCCTGGCCGACATCAGGACGCCGATGCTCGTGATCCACGGCGAGCTCGATGCACGCGTGCCGATCTCCGAGGCCCTGCGCCTGTGGACCGACCTGCAGCGCCACGGGGTGGACGCCAAGTTCCTGTACTTCCCCGACGAGAACCACTGGATCGCGAAGCCGCAGAACGCGCGGGTCTGGTACGAGACCGTGCTCGCGTTCCTGGACCAGTACGTGCTGGACGCTGCGTGGCAACGTCCGGCGCTGCTCTAGGGCTGCCGGGTCCGGGTACCATCCCACGGAACGAAGGACGGGAGACTTCCCTGCCATGACCGATATCGCCGGTAACGCCGGCGTCGCCGCCACCGAGGCCGCCGCCGCGGGCACCGCCGCTGCCGCGGGTGCCACGGGTCCCACCAGCACCGCGACGGAACCGCCGCCCGGCATCATCGCCACCGACGACGAGCGTTACAACGCGACGCTCGTGAAGCGCATGGACCAGCACGACAGCCTGGCCTACTTCTGGGTGCGCTTCGACGACGAGCCGACCCCGTTCGAGCCCGGGCAGTACATGACGATCGGCGTATTCGTCGACGGCAAGATCGTGCAGCGGCCCTACTCGGTCGCGTCGGCGCCCGGCGTCGCGGGCGACACGGGGTACGAGTTCTACCTGCGGCTCGTGGTCGGTGGAACGTTCACGCCGCTTCTCTGGGACCTGCCCGTGGGTCACCGGATGCGGATGATCGGCCCGAAGGGCAAGTTCCTGCTGGAGCCCGACGACGACCGAGCCCACCTGTTCGTGTCGTCGGGGACGGGCAACGCGCCGTTTGTCTCGATGATGCGGGATGCCCTCGCTGCCGGCCGGCCGCGGCGCGCGATCTTCCTCAATGGCGTGTCCCACGAGCGCGACCTTGGCTATCGCGAGCTCGTGGCTGGCTGGGAAGCATCCGGGGAGTACCCGGTCACGTTCGTGCCGACCGTCTCGCGTCCGGACGATCCGTCGAACGCCGGCTGGACGGGTCGGACCGGCCGCGTCGAGACGATCGTGGCACCGGTCATGAACGAGTTCGGGCTCGATCCGGCCGACACGATCGCGTACCTGTGCGGCAACCCGGACATGATCCTGTCCGCAGAGCAGACGCTCCTGGACCTCGGGCTGCCCGAGGAGGCGGTCAAGAAGGAGCTGTACTGGCCCAAGGGCAAGGAGCCCCGCGGCGTGGCGGGTGCGGATCTGGCCGCGGCCATCGATGCCGCCGAGGCGAACGCCGACCAGTAGGTCCGCTGTCCGGTCACAGGTTCGCGGGCTGGCGGGTCAACGACTTGACCCCCGTATCGACCGAAGGAACGTATCGCATGGACGACCAGGACGTGCTCGCCGAACGCTTCGAGGCGAACCGCTCGCACCTGCGCGGTGTGGCCTATCGGATGCTCGGCTCGCTCACTGAGGCGGACGACGCCGTCCAGGAGGCCTGGATCCGGCTGAGCCGCTCCGACGCGACCCGCGTCGATAACCTGCGGGCGTGGCTGACCACGGTCGTCGCACGGGTCTGCCTCAACATGCTGCGTTCGCGCAAGACGCGCCGCGAAGGCTCCCTGGACACACACGTCCCGGATCCCGTCGTGAGCCCCGAGGAGGGCATGGATCCCGAGCAGGAAGCCCTGCTGGGCGATTCGGTCGGGCTCGCGATGCTCGTCGTCCTCGAGACCCTGACGCCCGCCGAACGGATCGCCTTCGTGCTGCACGACGTGTTCGCCGTGCCGTTCGACGAGATCGCACCGATCGTCGGCCGAACGCCGACAGCCACGAGGCAGCTCGCAAGCCGGGCCCGCCGCCGCGTCCAGGGTGCGCCCGTGCCGGACGTCGATCTCGATGGCCAATGGGCCGTGGTCGACGCGTTCCTGGCGGCGGCGCGTGATGGTGACTTCGAGCGACTCCTGGGGGTGCTCGATCCGGATGTCGTCGTGCGCTCCGACGGCGGCGCGGCACGACCGGGTCTGGTCTCGCTGGTCCGCGGCGCGCCGGCCGTTGCCGCGCAGGCGATGAGCTTCCGTCGGTTCGCCGCTACGTCGACGAGGATCCTCGTCAACGGCATCCCCGGGGGCGTTGCCTGGTCGCCAGACGGCAGTCCGTTTGCCGTCGTGGCCCTGACGGTCCGCGGCGGGAAGGTCGTCGTGATCGACGTGCTCGCGGATCCGGACCGACTCGCTGAGCTGGATCTCACGGTGGTCGCTGGCTGAACGTCCCGGGCATCGGCGGCGGTCACGTCCGCACGGTCTCGCGGGTCATCCTTGTGATACCTGGAACGCACCGACGCGGGAAGGAGCCGTGCAGATGACAACGCAGATGGGCAGGGTCGCCCACGTACCGCTGCAGGTCTCGCTGTTCAGCCCGATCCTCAAGTTCCTGTTGGCCGCTGGCGTTCCCATCGGCTACAACGGGCTCATCACCATTCCGGGCCGGAAGAGTGGCCTGCCTCGGACCACACCGGTGGCGATCATCGCGGTCTCGGGCAGGAGGTTCATCTGGGCGCCCTGGGGCGAGGTCCATTGGGTGCGCAATCTGCGGGCTGCCGGACGCGCGACCGTCAACTACCGCGGTCAGGAGGAAGTAGTACGAGCGACCGAGCTGGACCCGACCGAGAGCGTGGAGTTCTTTCGCGACATCCTTGGCCCCCTCGCGCGAAGGATCCCGTTCGGCGTCACGTTCATTCGCATCGTCGATGGGGTAGACATCAGACGACCCGTGGAAGCGGCCGAGGGTCGACCGGTGTTCGAGCTCCATCCGCGCTGAAGGTGCGGCTTCAAGGATCAGGTGCGGGTCCGGACCCGCCACGCCTCACCCTTTCCCGGCGAATCCCCCGAATATCGCCCCCGGCGATCGTAGGTTCGGCCCACGAGGGATCGGCGGCGCAGTTGCCACGAAATGGGCACCAACGATTGCGGGGGGCGATATCAGGGCCCAAATTCGCCATCTCGGCGGCCCCGCACGCGCTGGACCTCGCGATGGTCCGGGCTACGATCGCCTGTGGCGATATCAGGCAGAAACAGGATCCCGGACAGGTCGCCGGAAGG
Source organism: uncultured Chloroflexia bacterium (assembly GCA_963828165.1). Taxonomy (GTDB): domain Bacteria; phylum Chloroflexota; class Limnocylindria; order Limnocylindrales; family CSP1-4; genus SPCO01. Next base: position 2,427,704 of record CAWHDR010000001.1, on the reverse strand, counting down.
GTTGCGTAGCCACGCTCGCACTGAAGATCCGCGATCTGGGAAGGCGACACGGAGTACTGGATCCAAGGCCATCACTCGGCGCCGCGAGGTTGTGGAATCCGGCAGAACCAGCAGCCGACCGACCGACTCGGGACGCCAACCGAACTCTCGCTCCGCGATCTGCTCTCTCACGAGTCGGACCTTCTCGTCGAGCTTTCGAATGGTTTCCTCGAGGCTCGGGAGCTCGGACTTGACCTCCTCGACCAGGGCCGCACGCAGCTTCACGAAACCGCCCATCACGTCGATCGAACCGCGCTCCCCATAGATCGAATACGTCGTCTCGACCTTCGTTTGCCAGCCGAGGCCGCCAAGGCGACGGACGCTCGCCGCCACCAAAGCGGCATGCCGGGCGTCGAGCAATCGATCGAGGCCGGCGCCACGCCATTGCACCGTGCCCTCGAAGCCAGCATCGACAGCCGCGAAGATTCGCCGGATCGTCGCCATCGGCAAACGGGCCACGCGACCACATTCCACGTCAGAAACGGTGGATTGGGAGACGCCCGCAGCGATCGCAACCTCAGACTGTCGCAGTCCACGCCGCTGTCGCAGGACGCGGAGCGATCGGCCGACGCGAGCGTCATCCATTCGATGAGGATGGCCGCCAGGGCTTATCTCCCGGTTATTCCGCGTTCGCGATGGCCCGAGCGGTAATGCGCAGCGAGCAAGTCTTCGCCCCAGTCGTTGGTGAGGTCGCGCCAGACCGCGTGGATGTGGTTCGCGCCGTCCTGGGTGTTGTCGTACTCGACGAGGAAGCCGGGGCCGCGAACCGCGTAGTAGTGGCCACGACCGGGGCCCAGTGGACCAGCCCAGGCGAACGTGATCGCGGCGAGGCCCGCTTCCCTGATCCGCCCCCAGTCCGCGGCGGCAACCTCGTCCTGTGCCCGCCCCACGTAATGCCGGATCAGCCGCTCCAGGCCCTCCTGCTGAGCCTCCGTCAGATCGTCGTGGCGGATCCCGGCGGGGATCGCAGAGACGTCGGCGCGCGCGCCATTCCCACTCAGGATGTCGGGCGGCGCCACGGCATCCGCGATCGCGATCGCCCGCTGCTCCGGCGACAGGCTATCCACGAGCGCCCGGGCCAGTGACTCCTCGCCGGTGAGGGCGCGCTGACCCGCCGTCGGCCCGCTCGGCACGACGGCCGGGTTGGAACCCAGGAAGGACGGCGTGCTGCCCACGATGCGGGCGTCGGCGACGGTCAGCTGGATGGCCACGTGGTGCCCCCCGACGCGCCATGACCACGGCCCATCCGAGCCCGGGTCACCGAACACCGCAAACCAGTACCGCTCCGGGTCGCGGCGCATCCACCCATCACGGCCACGGTCGCGCTCGAGCTCGCCCAGGACCGTTTCGAGGGCGATGATCGACGCCACCTCGTTCGCCCCACGTTCGCTGAGCGCGGTACGTACCACGGTCATCGCCGCGGAGCGCTGGTCCGGGCGCATGTCGGCGAGTGCGAGGCCACCCCGCTCACCCGGGCGATAGTCCCAGACGACGCGCTCGGTGCTCTCGAACGGGAAGGTCGCACGCTTTCGCTGGCCGGCGTCGAGCCCGCCGAGCCACGCCCCGACGGACCGCATGAGCTCCTCGGCCGCGGTCACTTCGCCCGGGCCGCGTCCAGTCGATCGAGGATGAGCCGCGTCACGCCCTCGACCGGGATGCGCTCCTGGGTCATGGTGTCGCGATCGCGCACCGTGACGGCGTTGTCGTCCAGCGAATCGACGTCCACCGTGATGCACCAGGGCGTGCCGATCTCGTCCTGACGGCGGTAGAGCTTTCCGATCGCCGCCGTGTCGTCGTAGACCGCCATCGTGTGGCGCTGCAGGTCGGTCTTGATCGCGTGACAGAGGGCCACGATCTCGGGCCGCTTCTTGAGCAGCGGCAAGACGGCGACCTTGTACGGCGCGAGGTCGGGATGGAGGGCGAGGGACACGCGGGTCTCGCCGCGGACCTCCTCCTCGCGGTAGGCGTCGATGAGGAACGTGAAGGCGGCTCGGTCGGCGCCCGCGGCCGTTTCGACCACCCATGGCACCACGTGCTCGTTGGTCGCCTGATCGAAGTACTCCAGGGTCTCGCCCGACGCCTCGGAATGGCGCGACAGGTCGAAGTCCCCGCGGTTGTGGACGCCCTCGAGCTCCTTCCACCCGAAGGGGAAGCGGTACTCCACATCGACCGCCTTCTTGGCGTAGTGCGCGAGTTCGTCGGGCGCGTGCTCGCGCAAGCGGAGCCGCGACGACGTCACGCCGAAACGCTCGTACCAGGCTCGGCGGGCCGGCAGCCACTCCTCGAACGCGGCTGCAGCCTCCGCTTCGGGCCGGACGAAGTACTGCATCTCCATCTGCTCGAACTCGCGCATGCGGAACACGAAGTTGCCGGGCGAGATCTCGTTCCGGAACGACTTCCCGATCTGGGCGATCCCGAACGGCAGCTTCTTGCGGCTCGACTGCTGGACGTTCTTGAAGTTCACGTATGAGCCCTGCGCGGTCTCTGGGCGCAGGTAGATGACCGACGCATCCTCCTCAACGGGGCCCATGAACGTCTTGAACATGAGGTTGAACCGGCGTGGCGCAGACAGCGGGCCGCCGTCCACGGGGCACTTGAGTCCCAGGCGCTCCACGATGCCGGGATCCTGGAGGTCCGTCGCGGAAAGCCCCTCCGCGCCCGGCAGCTCGTCGAGCCGGAACCGCCGTTGGTCCGTCTGGCATTCGACCAGCGGATCGCTGAACGAGCCGACGTGCCCGGACGTCACCCACACTTGCGGGTGCATGAGGATCCCGGCATCGAGCCCGACGATGTCGTCGCGCTCCTGGACCATCGACCGCCACCAGGCGCGCTTGACGTTGTTCTTGAGCTCGACGCCAAGGGGACCGTAGTCCCAGACGGCGTTGATGCCGCCGTAGATCTCCGAGGACGGGAAGATGAAGCCGCGCCGCTTGGAGAGCGAGACGATCGTGTCGAGTTCCGCGATGGCGGGCGCGACGTCGTCTGGCGCGACCTCGCTCGGGTCGGTCGTGGGAAGGGGCACGGGAGGAGCCTCCGAAAGGGCATCCGGACCTGGCATGGCCGGACGCGAGGACTGGGGGCCCGATGCTAGCAGAGCGCGCCCGATCTCCACCGCTACGGCTTGACAACCGGCAAACCCGCGCTATTGTTCGGTCGTTCGACCGATGTCGGTCGATTGACCGATAGCCCCGACACGTGGGCATGGGGAGGTGCGTGATGGCGTACGAGATCGAGGGACGGCTGTTGGAGGTCTGCACCTGCAACGTGCTGTGCCCATGCTGGGTCGGCGAGGACCCGGACTTCAAGACGTGCGACACCGTGATCGCCTGGGGCATCGAACAGGGTTCGATCGAGGGCGTGAGCGTCGATGGGCTGACGATGGCGGTCTCGGCCCACATCCCCAAGAACATCCTGATCCCGAAGTCGTGGAAGGCCGTCGTGTTCGTCGACGAGCGCGCCACCAGCGAGCAGGAAGGCGTGCTGCTCAAGCTGTTCACCGGACAGCTCGGTGGCGCGATCGCCGACCTGGCGGGCCTCATCGGTGAGGTCGTGGCCGTTGAACGCGCGCCGATCAGCTTCACCGTGGATGGCGGTAAGGGCAAGCTCAAGATCGGGACGCGCGTCGAGGCCGAGATGGCACCGTTCATGGGCGCCACCGGCAACCCGACCACGCTGGCCGAGACGGTGTTCAGCACCATCCCGGGCTCGCCGGTGTTCGCCAGCAAGGCCAGCCAGTTCACGAAGGACGGGACTGGCCACGGCATCCCGAGCGTCGACCTGCAGGGGCACAACGCCCTCCAGGGCCACTTCCGCTTCGCGGCCTGACGCGGCGAAGGAGCCGGGCCGATGTTCTCTCCCGCGCACCTTCGCGCACCCGGTCGGGATCGGGCGATCCTGACCGGGTCCCTCGCGGCCATCGCCGGGCTGGCCTGGCTCGCACTTTGGTGGTGGGAGGGCTCCCCGTACGGGCACTACCTGCACCACGAGGTCGGTGGCGGGGTCAGCACCTCGGTGGCCGTCGGCGCGATCGCCTTCACGCTCGGCTGGACGCTGATGATCGTCGCGATGATGCTGCCCAGCAGCGTGCCGCTGGTGGTCACGTTCGCGGCCCTCGTCGGCCGGCGCGCCCGGCCCGGCCAGCTGGTCGTGCTACTGCTGCTGGGCTACCTGCTCGTGTGGGGCGCGTTCGGGTTCGCCGCGTGGGCGGCGGACCGCGGCGTCCACGCTGCGGTCGATGCCCTGCCGTGGCTCGCGGCGCATCCGCAGCTGATCCTCGGCGCCACCCTGCTCGGGGCCGGCGTGTGGCAGTTCAGCCCGCTCCGCGACCGCTGTCTGGACGAGTGCCGCAGCCCGCTGGGGTTCGTGCTGAACCGCTGGCGCGGGGTGTCCGAGCGACGCGAGGCGCTGGCGATGGGCCTCGCCCACGGAGCGTTCTGCGTCGGTTGCTGTTGGTCGCTGATGCTCGTCATGTTCGGTGTCGGCATCAGCAGCCTGACGGCCATGCTGGTGCTCGGCGCCGTCACCGCCATCGAGAAGAACCTGCCACAGGGTCGTCGGCTCACTCGCCCGCTTGGCGTCGTGCTCGTCCTTGCAGCCGTGTACGTGGTCGCCGCGTGAGCGCCGGATCGCGCGCGAGCGCCGGGTCGTATGCTCGGCGCGTGTTGGATCCGACCTCGACCGACGGCCGAACTCGAGGTGAGCGCCGAGAGCAGGCGACCGCCGACACCCGCGCCGCGATCGTCGCGGCGGCGCGAAGCTGCCTGCTGGCCGACGGCTATGCCAACCTCTCGACCCGCCGCGTGGCGGATGCGGCGCAGGTCCCGCTCAGCCAGATCCACTACCACTTCGGATCGAAGCGCCAGCTCATCCTGGCGGTCCTCGAGGCCGAGACCGCGCGCCTGCTGGAACGCCAGCGCGACATGTTCGACGCGCCGGAGCCGCTGTGGGTCCGCTGGGAGCGGGCCTGCGATTTCCTCGACGCCGACCTCGATTCCGGCTACGTCCGGATCCTCCAGGAGATGATCGCCGCCGGCTGGTCCGACCCGGAGGTCGCGGCCGCGGTCCGCGAGATCGCCGGTGGGTGGTATCGGGTCCTCGCGGAAGTCGCTCGGCGCGAGCAGGAACGTGGCGGCGACCTCGGCGGCTTCACGCCGGACGAGATCGCGGCCCTGATGGGTACCCCGTTCCTGGGCGCCGAGGAGCTGATCCTGCTCGGCGTCACCGAATCCACGCTCCCGATGCGCTCGGCGCTGCGCAAGGTCGGGGTGCTCCTCCGGCGCGTGGCCGCGCCCACGCCCGAGACCGACCCCGATACGACGGTGACAGCGGGGTAATCACGATGGCCGTCGACACGCCCCCGGTCCACGCGCACGCCACCGCCACCGACACCGGCGTTCACGAGCAGATGCGCGCCCGCTACCCCGATGCCGAGGGCCTCGTCGAACGTGACGGCGTGCGGGTCGCCTACGAGGTGTATGGCGAAGGCGGACCGACGATCCTGTTCGTGCCGACCTGGCACATCGTGCACTCGCGACTCTGGAAAGCCCAGATCCCCTACTTCGCCCGCCATTGCCGGGTCGTCACGTTCGATCCACGCGGCAACGGCAAGTCGGACCGACCGGCAGAGCCGGAGTCGTATGACGAGCGCGAGATGGCCGCCGACATCGTGGCGGTCATGGACGCCACGGCCACGGCCCGGGCAACGCTGGTCACGTTGTCGCTCGGCGCCCAACGCGGTCTGCTGGTCGCCGCAGAGCACCCGGATCGGGTGGATGGCTTCGTTGCGATCGGCCCGAGCCTGCCGATCGGTAGGCGCCTCCCGGGACGGCGCTGGCTCCCGTTCGACGACGTGCTGGGCACCGACGAGGGGTGGGCCAAGTACAACGCGCACTACTGGCGGCGCGATCTCGACGGCTTCCTCCAGTTCTTCTTCTCGCGCTGCTTCAATGAGCCGCACTCCACCAAGCAGATCGAGGACTGCGTCGGCTGGGGCCACGAGATCGGGGCCGAGACGCTCGTCACGGGCCACCACGCCGACGGCCTGAGCGCCGAGGAGACGCTTGCCCTGGCCGCTCGGGTCCATTGCCCCGTGTTGGTGATCGTCGGCGACAACGACGCGATCTCCGGCGCCGGGCCGGGTATCGCGCTCGCGGAGGCGGTCCGTGGCGCGCGGCTCGTCACCATCGCGGGCGGAGGCCACATCCCGGATGCTCGAGACCCGGTCCTCACCAACCTGCTTCTCCGCGACTTCGTGGCCTCGGTCCACCCGGGCTTCGGTCGGCGGACCGCCTGATGCGCGCGGTCGAGCCGGCCGAGGCCGGCATCGCCACCAGTCGCCGACGGCGTGCGGATCGCCTACGAAGTGTTCGGCGCTGGCGACCCGACGATCGTGTTCCTCCCATCGACGCCGATCGTCCATTCGCGCCAGTGGAAGGGCCAGGTCCCCTACTTCAGCCGGCAGCACCGGGTCGTGGCCTTCGACGGCCGCGGCAACGGGCGCTCCGACCGCCCGACCGAACCCGATGACTACCGCGAGGAGCGGCTGCGTCGGCGATATCGAGGCCGTCATGGATGCCACGGGAACGCCGGCCGCAGTCCTCGTCGGACTGTGCAGCGATGGCGTCTGGCGCGCGATCGAGCTGGCCGCGGCCAAGCCGGAGCGTGTCACCGGCATCGTCTCCTTCGCGGCCGGCGTGCCGGGCATGGCGCCACCGCACCCGTTCAAGGTCCAGTGGTCCTTCGAGGACGAGCTGCCGACCGACGAAGGCTGGGCGAAGGTCAACCAGCACTACTTTCGTCGGGACTACGCGGGCTTCGCCCGGTTCTTCTTCGAAGAGATCACCTCCGAGCCCCATTCGACCAAGCAGATCGAGGACGCCGTGGAGTGGGCGCTCGAGGGCTCGATCGACGCGATGATCGCCGACAACCTGCTCGCCCAGGACTTCGAGCTCGACGACATCCTGGCGACGCTCCGCGCCGTTCGCTGCCCGCTGCTCCTCGTCCACGGGACCGAGGACACCTGCCAGCCCGTCGAGCGGTCGCGGCGGCTGTCCGAGCTGACCGGCGCGCCACTCGTCGAAGTCGAGGGCGCCGACCACATGATCCCGGCCCGCCATCCGATCCTCGCGAACTTGCTCATCCGTGACTTCGTCCGATCCCTCCCACAGGAGACGGTCCAGTGATCGCGCCATCGACTCCATCGAACGCTCCGAGCCCCCAAAGCACGCCGCGAACGTGGACCCGCGCACTCGCCCGCCGGCGTCGCGCGCTCTACATCTCCTCCCCCATCGGCCTCGGCCACGCACAGCGCGACGTCGCGATCGCGGGCGAGCTCCGCAAGCTACGGCCGGATATCGAGATCGATTGGCTCGCCCAGAGCCCGGTCACGACCGTGCTCGAGGCCCACGGTGAACGCATCCACCCGCTGAGCGCCGAGCTGGCCTCGGAATCCGCGCACATCACCGCCGAATCGTCGGAGCACGACCTCAATGCGTTCCAGGCGATCCGCCGCATGGACGAGATCCTCGTCGCGAACTTCATGGTCTTCCACGACGCGATCGAGAGCGGCGAGTACGACCTCGTGATCGGGGATGAGGCCTGGGACGTGGACTACTTCCTGCACGAGAACCCGGAGCTGAAGCGGACGGCGTTCGCCTGGATGACCGATTTCGTCGGCTGGCTCCCGATGCCGTCGGGCGGCGATCGCGAGGCGTTCCTGACGTCCGACTACAACGCCGAGATGATCGAACAGGTGGAGCGCTTCCCACGCGTCCGCGACCGCTCGATCTTCGTCGGCGAACCCGACGACATCGTGCCCGACGACTTCGGGCCTGGCCTCGGGCCCATCCGCGACTGGACCGAGCGGCACTTCGAGTTCAGCGGCTACGTCACCGGGTTCGATCCGACCCCGTTGATCGAAGGGCGCGAGGAACTCCGCCGCGAGCTCGGCTACCAGCCGGATGAGCGGGTCGTGATCGTCACGGTCGGTGGCTCGGGCGTCGGCGAGTCGCTCCTGCGACGGGTCATCGCCAGCTATCCCGATGCCGCGCGGCGCGTCAACGGCCTGCGCATGATCGCGGTCGCCGGACCGCGCATCGACCCCGCGTCGCTGGGGGCGGTCGCCGGGGTTGAGGTCCGCGCCTTCGTCCCCGACCTGTACCGGCACCTGGCGGCCTGCGACCTGGCGGTCGTACAGGGCGGGCTGACGACGACGATGGAGCTGGCGGCCGCGCGCCGGCCGTTCCTGTACTTCCCGCTGCGCGACCACTTCGAGCAGAACCGGCACGTCCGGCATCGATTGGAGCGATACGGGGCCGGGCGCTACATGGAGTACGCCGCCTCCCCGCCCGAGGTCATCGCGGAGGCCATCGCCGCGGAGATCGATCGGCCGGTGGACTACCGCCCGGTCGAGACGGACGGGGCGGCGCGCGCGGCGGCCCTGATCGCGCCGCTCATCTAGTTGCGTTCCCGCCGCGCAACGTCAGCCCCAGGCACCGATCCGGCATCGTCCATCGTGATCGATCGCTTCGTAGGCGATCCGGGACCACATGAGTGACGGGTCACGCTCGTTTGTGCCATCAGCGTGCCTGGTGGTGACGGCAGCCGTGCGATCACGCTGACATGTACGGTTTTCGTGCCTGGTAGTGACGCCGGGTCGGTCGAGAGGGCCGCCGAGTGCGGTCAGCGCGCCAGCGGGGCGTGGCGGACCTCGTCGAGGAAGGCGAGCGAGCGGGCCTGCCGCTCGAGGGCCTGGCCCACGAAGTCGCGCAGGGCCGTCTCGACCTCGCGCTCCACCGCCACGGCCAGGCGGAGCTCGGCGAGGGCCTCGATGTCGAGACGCTGGTACGCCTTGAGCAGCTTCAGTCCCTCGAGGGTGAGGCCGGTGCGCTCGTGCGGCGGCCCGGGACATCGCTGGCAGATGACACCGCCGAGTGGCGGCACCCAGCGAAAGCGCTCCTCCGCCTCGAGCATGCGGTCGCACTCGACGCAGCGATCGACCTCGGGGCGCATGCCAAGCTCGTCGAGCAGGTGCATCTCGTACCAGCGCGCGACCCGACCGGGCGCCATGCCCGCATCGAGCAATTCGTAGGCGCGGCGCAGGAGCGCGTACAGCGGCTCGGCGGCGTGGCGCTCCTCGAGACTGCGATCCGCGAGCTCGGCCAGATACCAGGCGGTGGCGGCACTCTCCAGGGAGTCGCGCAGGTTCAGCCAGGCATGGCCGACGCTGACCTGGGTGACGACCTCGAACGTGCGGCCCCGAGCGAGCGACACGGTCAGCTCCGCGAACGGCTCCAGGCTGCCACCGAGCCGAGAGGTCGTCCGCCGCACGCCCTTGGCGATCGCCTTCAGCTTGCCGCCGCCGGGGGTGATCAGGGTCAGGACCCGGTCCGCCTCCCCCAGGTCGAAGCGTGAGAGCACGATGGCCTCGGTGGTGTAGCGGCGGGGTGCGGGCATCTCGCCAGCGACGGTAGCACGGGGCTCGCAGAGGGGTCGCTGGCGCCCGACTCATCCGTGCGAGGCTTCCGCGCGTACCTCATTGTTAGACGCCGGTGCGGTCGCGTCCCCCGCGCCGGCGTCGTTGTCGCGTGCCTGCGGTTCGCGGCCCGTCGCGTGGCGCCTGGCGCGGCTCGCACCCGGCCGGGCGGTCAACAGGCTACCGCCAGCGAACACGTTTCGTGTACACTGGCGCCACGATGACCACGACGCTCCCCGAGCTGGACCTCGCCGAGCTCATCGCCGACACCGAAGGCGAGATCGTCAGGCTGGTCCAGGACCGCGATCCTTCCACCCACGGCCTCTACGAGATGGTCCGCTACCACCTTGCGCTCGATGGGTCCGGCGCGAGCGGCGGCAAGCGGATCCGTCCCCTCCTGGGGCTCCTGGCGTACGCCTCGATCGCGGGCGATCACCGCAAGGCGCTGCCGGGCGCGGCCGCGGTCGAGCTCGGTCATAACTTCAGCCTGGTCCACGACGACATCGAGGACGGGGACCGCGAGCGACGCCATCGAGCGACGCTGTGGAGCATCTACGGCGTTCCCCAGGCCATCAACGCCGGAGACACGCTGTTCAGCCTGTCGCGGATCGCCCTCCATCGGCTGACCGATCTCGGTTTCTCCGACGCCAAGGTCCTACGGCTGATGCGCCTGTACGACGAGACGTGCCTGGCGCTGTGCGAGGGCCAGTACATCGACATCGCGACGAGCGAATCGGACCAGCTGATGTCGGTCGAGCGGTATCTCGACATGATCGGGCGCAAGACGGCGGCGCTCATCGCCGGCTCGATCGAGGCCGGTGCCCTCCTCGCCACGGACGACGAGGCGGTCATCACGCGCTATCGCCGGTTCGGCTGGGCCCTCGGGCTCGCCTTCCAGATCAACGACGACCTCCTGGGCATCTGGGGCGCCGAGCAGGCGACCGGCAAGGAGCCGTCCGACGTCGCGCACAAGAAGAAGACGCTGCCGGTCATCTACGCGGTCGAGCACGCCGGCCCCGAGGACCGCGCCCGGCTGCTCGAGATCTACTCGAAGGCGGAAGCCACGGCAACGGAGCTGACCGAGATCGTGCAGATCCTCGAGCGCGTCGGCGCGCGCGACTACACCCGCGACCAGGCGCGCCGCTACCGGGACGAGGCGCTCGCGGAGCTCGATGCCGCGGGCGTGGTCCAGCCGGCGGCCCGGGCGCGGCTCCAGGAGATCATCGTCGGGGTGATCTCGGCCTGATCAGGCCCGTCTGACCGCTCTTTAGCGGTCCGCCTCGTCGTCCGACACGCCCTGGTTGTCGCGGGTCCGGACGACCAGCACCTTGCCGACCCGCCGGCCGTCGGTCGTCTCGACCGTCAGCGTCAGGCCGTCCACCGTCACCTGGTCACCGGGCTTCGGGATCCCACCGATGCGGTGGTAGATCAGGCCACCGACGGTGTCGTACTCATCCTCGTCCTCGAGCGGGACCTGCATCTCGAACAGCTCGGCCATGTCGTCCACGGCCGCCCGCCCGTCGATCCGGGCCTCGTCGTCGGACAGCTTCACGATCATCGGCTCCTCGACGTCGTATTCGTCCTGGATCTCGCCGACGATCTCCTCGATCAGGTCCTCGATCGTGACGAGGCCTGCGGTGCCGCCGTATTCATCGAGCACGATCGCGAGGTGGACCTTGCGCCGCTGGAGCTCGTGGAGCAGGTCATCCACCGTCATCGATTCGGGCACGAACACCGGCGTTCGTAGCAACGAGCGTAGGGGCGGCGGCACGGGCCCGCCCGGCCGCAGGAACGGCAGCAGGTCCTTCGCATAGAGGATCCCGACGATCTCGTCGATCGTGTCCTCGTAGACGGGAATACGCGAGTGGCCCTGCTCGATGATCGTGTCGATCGCCTCTTCCATCGTCACCGAGGTCGTCAGGGTGACCATCGCGATACGCGGGACCATGACCTCGTGGACGCGCTGATCGCCGAGCTCGATGACCGCGTGGATCATCTGCTCCTCTTCGGCCTCGAGGATGCCCTGCTCGCCACCCTGCTCGATGATCAGGCGCAGCTCCTCGGAGCTGATGCGCTCGTCGGCCGCCACGTCGGCACCGAACAGCCGGCTGATCCGCCGCGTGACCCACGTGAGCAGTCCCACGAGCGGAGCAAACAGGGACCCGAGGAATTCCATCAACCGGGCGGTCGACATCGCCACGCGTTCCGCGTGGGCGAGGCCGATCTGCTTGGGCACGAGCTCACCGAACACGATCGTGAACAGCGTCAGCAGGATGGTCACGATGACGAGTGCGATCCCGTTCGCCGCGGAGGCGACCGGCGTGAAGGACCGGAACCAGCCGGCGACATCGTCGACGAGGCTGACCGCCGCGAAGGCCGAGGCGAGGAAACCCAGGAAGTTGATGCCGATCTGGATGACCGCCAGGAAGCGGCCCGGATTGGCCTTGAGGTGCTGGACGCGGACCGCCGCCCCAACGCCCTCGTCGATGAGTTGCTGGATGCGGCTGCGCCGGATCGTCACGAGTGCGATCTCGGTGGCCGAGAAGACGCCGTTGAGCAGGACCAGGATCACGATGAGCGCGAGCTCGAAGATCGGGCCGTTCACTACGACGCGTCACCGGCTGCGGGTTCCGATGGGTCGGCCGGGTCCGAGTCGGCGACTGGATCCGTGTCCGCGGCGGGTTTCACGCGTGGCTCGCGGATCCGCGCGGGCATGCCGACCGCCAGCTTGCCGGCCGGGACGTCCTTCGTGACGACGGCTCCGGCGCCTGTCTTGGCACCCTTCCCGATGTCCCGGGGCGCGACGATCATCGTGTCGACGCCCAGGAACGCGCCGTCGCCGATCGTCGTTCGGTACTTGTTCGTGCCGTCGTAGTTCGCGGTGATCGTGCCGGCGCCGACATTGACCCCTTCGCCGAGCTCGGCGTCGCCGAGGTAGCTCATGTGGTGCTGCTTGCTGCCGGCGCCGATGCGAGCGTTCTTGAGCTCGGCAAAGTTGCCCACCTCGGCGCCACGGCCGACGACGCTGCCCGGCCGCAGGTGGCTCATCGGGCCAACGGTCGCCTCGTCCTCGATGACGGAGGACTCGATGATCGATGCCCACACGCGCGACCGCGCGCCGATCTGGCTGTCGATGATCTGGCTGCCCGCCCCGATCACGGTCCCCTCCCCCACCGAGGTCCTGCCGCGCAGGATCACGTTCGGCTCGAGGGTGACGTCAGGGGCGAGCGTGACGTCCCAATCGAGGTAGACCGTCGACGGGTCACGCATCGTGACGCCCCCGCGCATGTGCTCCTCGTTGCGCCGCACGCGCAGGTTCCACTCGGCGGCGGCGAGCTGCGACCGGTCGTTGATGCCATCGAAGCGCCCGTCGTCCTCGAAGGCGACGGCCGTGACGAGTCGGCCGTCCTCGCGGGCGAGGCGGACGAGCTCGGTCAGGTACAGCTCGCCGGTCGTGGGCGACGGCTCCAGTGATTCGAGGCGGCGGCGCAGCCAAGCGGCATCGAACGCGTACAGCCCCGAGTTGATCTCGTTGTTGGCAAGCTGGTCCTCGTCGGCATCCTTGAACTCGACGATCGCCTCCACGATGCCGAACTCGCTGCGGACGATGCGACCGAGCTCGGCCGGGTCCGCGGCGAAGACCGTGGCCAGGGCAATGGCCGCGTCGTCCTGGCGACGAGCCTCGAGGATCGCGTCGAGATCGCTGGCCGCGATGAGCGGGACGTCGCCCGACAGGATCAGGATCTCGGTGGCGTCGTCGGGGACCGCGGAGATCGCGGCGCGAACGGCGTCACCGGTGCCGCGGGGTTCGTCCTGGAGCGCGAAGTCGGCGCGGTCGGTGAAGACGTCGCGGATGGCCTCGACCGCCGGGGAATAGACGATGACCGGTCTGGTGGGGGTCGTGCCGGCGGCTGCGGCGACTTCGTGCCACGCATCGAGGACGTAGGCCAGCATCGGGCGGCCGCACAGCGGGTGCAGCACCTTGGGATGCGCGGACTTCATGCGCGTGCCCAGACCCGCCGCGAGGACCACGGCGGTGGTTCGGCCGGCTTGCCCAGGCATGGGCTCGGGACTTGGAGGGTTCATGCGCGGCGTCGGGCGTGCGCGGGGCGATGCTTGCCCGCGCTGCATGCGGTGCCCGACGGGCGGAGGAGGAGTGTCATCAGATGGAGCCCGGATGGTATGGGCGGCCCGCCGGGACCGTCAAGCGTGAGGGGCCGCGCGCGGCGGGGTCGTGTCACCCTCAGGCACGATTTACCGACAGATCCGCGTGATCGACCGCTTGGTAGGGCGATTCGGCCCGCCTGAGCGATCGATCGTGCACGGCTGTGCCCCGATGGTGCCTGGGGGTGACGTGCGCTCGCCGGTCCTGCACCTTTGTAGGCGAATGGTGCCTGAGGCTGACGGGTGGGGCTCCTGCGGAGGCTGCCTGTCCGCTACGGAGCCCTGAACTTCAGTACCCATGGGCCGGCCAGCCGCTCGTCCCCGCTCACCGGATCAGCTCCTTGACGGTCACGGTCCATTCGCCGGATGCGTTCGGCACGCCACCGTCGGTCATGAAGGCGAGCATCCCGTCAGGCCCGGCGTCCAGGTCGCCGACGACAAAGGGCAGGACCTTGTTCCGATGCCTGACCTCGCCGATGGGTGTCCAATCACCAGGAGGGAGATCGCCGTCGATCCGCATCTCGACCCGCACGATATTCGAGGCGGCGATCAGGCGCGGAACGGTGACCCGGACGCCATCGACCTCGGCGATCGCGTTCGGGGTGACCGTCGTGCCGCCATCCACGATCACTTCGAAATCGAAGGTCCACGGACCGGCCACTCGGTGCCACGGAGTCCATTCGTTCGCATCCGCATCCGTTTCTGCGGCGGCATCGTGTCGTCACGGACCATGATGAACGGCAGCACGACGTGCAATCGGCGCGGTCCGGCGGGAAGGGGTAGCACCGCAGGCTGCTTCCAGGCGACGTTGACGGCTGCGAACGCGCCGTCCGGCCTGGACGTGGCGCCGCCGCCGGACTCGTACTCACCGTCCTGGTCGGTCACGATCGTGGAAAACGCCATGATCTGGGTCGTTCCCGGTCGCTCCTGCTCGTCCACGACTGAGATCGCCAGGGCCAGACGAGCCGCATCCGCGTAGGCGCGGTCGATCGTCACGGTGTAGCCGTTGACCGTCTGTGACAGGCCGATCTCCTCGCCGCGATGCCAGGGCACGTCGAACGGACCCGCGAGGAAGAAGTACAGGCTCTGGAGGCTGCCGGTCGCGCCGCCGAGGACGAAGGTGGCCGCGACGAGGCTGATCAGTCCAACCCGACGCCAACGCACGAAGAGGCCGCGGGTCGTCGTCGGCTTCCAGGCCCGAAGCGTGAGCTCGATCCGTTCGTCGAGTCGATCGAGGACGCCGCCCTGGGGCTGGACCGCGAATAGCGCGACGAGGTCGGCCTCGAGCCGGTCAGGCGGGGCGAGATTTGGGATGCGAGCGTCAGCGGTCGACACGGTAGGACTCCCTGATGGTCTCGAGAGCACGGCTGATGAGCTTCTGGGTCGCCTGGTCCGTCTTGCCGAGGACTTCTCCGATCTCGCGCGCGGTCAGACGGGCGGCATAACGGAGAGCGATGGCCTCACGCTGGACCTCGGGCAGGCGGTTGATGGCCGCCACGAGCGTGGCGCGCGCCTCGCTGGCGAGAATCGCCGCCTCGGGCGCGTTGGCATGGCGCTCGTCCGGCAGGTCGGCGTCGAGCGGGATGGCCGAGGCGCGACGCCCGGCATCAATCGCCGCGTTCCGGGCGATCCGTAGGAGCCAGGCCAGGAACCCACCACCTGTCGAGCGGTAACGCGGCATCGCGCTGAGCGCCCGCTCGAACGCGACGGCTGTCAGCTCGGCGGCCTGATCCTCGCTGCTGGTGCGAGTCCGAAGGTATCGAAAGACCGCGAGCCGGTGGCGTGCGTAGAGGATGCCGAAGGCGGCCGGATCGGACCGCGCCGCGAGCGCCAGCTCCTCGTCCCGCTCGCCGGCCGGAACATCCCGCTCGGTCGCCAGCGTGGCCGCGTCTTCCATCGGATCTCCGTCAGCGTCGGGTGAGGTTCATCCCTCTGCTTCGGTAACGCGCTACGGAGGGGAATCGGACAGCTGCGCGCCAGCCTTGATGCGACCGCTAGGAGCGTCGCGCGATGGCCTCGATTTCGATCAGGCCGCCCTTCGGGAGCGCACCCACGGCGAACGTGGAGCGCGCCGGCGGCGGCTCGGGCATGAACTTGGCGTAGACCGCGTTGACGGCCGCGAAGTCATCGATGTTCGCGAGGAAGAGCGTGGTCTTCACGAGGTCGTTCATGCCGACGCCCGCGGCATCGAGCACGGCTCCGAGATTGCGCAGCGCGCGTTCGGCCTGGGCCTCCACGCCGCCTTCGACTATCTCGCCGGTCGCCGGATCCAGGCCGAGCTGGCCGGAGCAGAACACGAGGTCGCCGCTCGCGATGCCCTGGCTGTAGGGGCCGATGGCGGCGGGGGCACTGCTCGTCGAGACGGCCTGGCGGGTCATGGCGTGGGCTCCTCGTGTCCGGTCCGGATGGTCGTGGCGATGATCGATGGTGATCCGTCGCCGAGGGATGGGATCGTGCCGGCTGCAACCGCCGCTTCGGCAACCTCGGCGGCTGCCTGCGCCTCTGCGAGCGAAGGATAGAGCGTCCACAGGGTCGGTCCGGACCCGCTCAGCCCGACGGCTCGCGTCAGCGTCCGCGTGAGCGCGCGCTTGACGCCCACGAGTCCCGGCGCCACGAGGAGCGCGGCCGGCAGCAGGTCGTTGGCTGAGGCGAGGACCCCGGCTCGGGCGATCAGGTCCGTCCCCGACAAGCCGTTGCCCAGCTCCTGCGCCAGGTGCTCCGACGACATCCGGATCGAGCCATCGCCCGACCCGCGGATCCCATCGAAGACGGAGAACACGTCCGGCGTCCGAACCGCGATCGACGGGGTCACCAGCAGGATGCCCGGATGTCCGTGCACGCCCTTGAGCGGCGTGAGGCGCTCCCCCCGTCCCTCGACGAGCGCCGGGACGCCGCGCAGGAAGAACGGCACGTCGGATCCGATCGAAGCCGCCGCTTGCAGGCGACGCTCGAAGTCGAGCTCGGCGCCCCACGCTTCGAGCGCGCCATCGAAGGCGGCGGCCGCGTCCGACGAGCCGCCACCGAGCCCGGCCGCGACCGGGATGTGCTTCTCGAGACGGGCGGCAAGGGCAGGCGTGGCCGGACGACCGGGTCCCTCCCCCACGGCTGCCCGCGCCGCCGCGATCGCGCGCAGGACGAGGTTGTCCTCCACCGGGCCGGCGTCGAACCCGGTCACATGCAGCGTGTCTTCACCCGCGTCGGCCCTCGCCGGTGCCAGGCTCAGCCGGTCGGCGAGCGCGAGCGGAACGAACACCGAGTGCAGGTCGTGAAACCCGTCTTCACGTCGTCCCACGACGGCCAGCGTCAGGTTGAGCTTCGCCGGCGCGAGCCGGATGATCGGCGTCAGGTGCGCATCGGGCACGGCGGCCTACCCATCCCCGGACTTACGGCCGCGCCAGTCCGCGCCGATCGGTCCCAGCGCGTCCTTGAGGGCGAGCCACTCCCCCACGGCCACCGTCTGGGGACGCCGGTCCGCGGCGATGCCGGCCGTTTCGAGGGCCGCGGCCACGCGCGCCGCGTCGAAGGGGAGCTGGCGGGCAAGCACGTTGTGGAGCATCTTCCGCCGCTCGCGGAACGCCGCCTGGACCAGCCGCCACAGCTGGTCCTCCTCCTCGGGCGAGAGTCGATCGTCCGCGGCGAACGGCTCGACGACGATGACCGCCGATTCTACGGCGGGCTCGGGCTCGAAGGCCTCGGGCGGCACGCGGAACGCGACACGCACGCGAGCGTGGTACTGCACGAATACCGAGAGGTAGCTCATCTTCCCGGGCGGGGCCGCGATCCGCTCCGCGACCTCCCGCTGGACCATGAGCACGAGCCGCCGCGGCCGGGGTGGCGTGCCCAGCAGCGCGTGCAGGATCGGGCTCGTGATGTGGTACGGCAGGTTCGCGACGACGTCGTAGGGCGGCTCCACGAGGTTGACGAGATCCTGGTCGAGCGCATCGCCCTCGATGAGCCGGAGCCGAGCCTCCTCGAGCGCCGGCTCGAAGCGCTCCTGCAGGAACCTGGCGAGACCCCGGTCCAGCTCGACGGCCGTCACGGTGGCACCGGCGTCCAGCAGCCCGGCGGTCAGGAGCCCGAGCCCCGGCCCGATCTCGAGCACGCGCCCGCCGGCCTCCGGATCGGCGGCCTCGAGGATCTGGGACAGCACGTCCGTGTCGGCCAGGAAGTTCTGCGACAGCGAGTGGCGGGCGCGCAGGCCGGCGGCACGCAGCGTGGCGCGCACCTCGGCCGGGTCGATCGTCACCGGGTCGCCAGTGGCAACGACGGCCGCGCGTCGAGCTCCAGCCCGGCTCGCTCGCCGGCCTCGAACCGGCGGGCGCCGGCGGCGCCGATCATCGCCCCGTTGTCGGTGCACAGGCCGGACCGGGGCACGATGAGCGGCACGCCGAGCGCCTCCGACTCGCCCGCCAGCCGCTCGCGCAGCACCGAGTTCGCCGCGACACCCCCACCGAGCACGATCGAGCGGGCCCCGATCTCCCGAGCCGCCCGGATCGCCTTCGTGGTCAGGACATCGACGACCGAGTCCTGGAAGCCCCAGGCAAGCTCCGCGGTCGTCGCGGCGGACAGCGTCGCGGACGTGTCGTCAACGGGCAGACCTTCCTCGGCCCGGGCGTCGGCCACGATCCGCCGGGCCGCGGTCTTCAGCCCCGAGAAGCTCAGGTCGTAGGAATCGCCCATCCAGGCGCGCGGAAACACGACGTCGCGGCGCACCGCCCGCTCGGCGGCCTTCTGGATGGCGGGACCCCCGGGATATCCCAGCCCCAACAAGCGGCCGACCTTGTCGAACGCCTCCCCTGCCGCGTCGTCCACGGTCGTGCCGAGCAGCCGGTACGTCAGGTGATCGCGCATCTCGGCCAGGAAGGTGTGGCCGCCCGACACGACCAGGGCCACGAGCGGGAACTCCGGCGCGGGCTTCGTGGCCTCGTCCTCGCCGGGGTCGAGCAGCCAGGCCGCGTAGACGTGTCCCTCGAGGTGATTGACCCCGACCAGCGGCTTGTCGTGGACCCACGCGAGCGCCTTCGCGAAGTTGATGCCCACGAGCAGCGATCCGGCGAGACCCGGTCCGTAGGTGACCGCGACACCATCGATGTCGTCCCACGAGACGCCGGTGTCGTTCCACGCCTCGTTGAGCGTGGGCACGATCCAGCGCAGGTGGGCTCGCGCGGCGACCTCCGGGACGATCCCACCCGATGGCGCATGGAGCGCGACCTGGGACGCGACGACGTTCGAGAGGATGCGCCGGCCACCTTCGATGAGCGCGATGCCGGTCTCGTCACACGAGGACTCGATCGAGAGCAGGAGCGGTCCGCTCACGCGGTGTCCTCAGGGGCTGGGATCGGTCGCTCTCGCGGTGTCCGTCGGCGCGGCTGCCTCGTCGAGTGCCGCGCGCAACCGCTCGACACGGGTGCGCATGAGCGGCTCGCCGAGCGGCTCGGTGGTCATGATCAGCGCGTCCTCGTTGTCGTCGCTGTAGTAGCGGGGCCGCAAGCCCACCGGCCGGAAGCCGTACTTCTCGTACAGCTTGCGGGCGGGCAGGTTGGAGAGGCGGACTTCGAGCGTGGCCTCGTGGGCCTCACGCTCGATCGCGATGTCGAGGAAGGCCACGAGCAGCCGCTCCCCGATGCGCTGGCGACGCCAGGCAGGATGGACCGCGAACGTCGTGATGTGGGCCTCATCCACCATCAGCCACATCCCGCCATACGCCACGACCGTGTCACCGATCCGGGCCACGAGGTAGTGCGCGAGCCGGTTGCTCTCGAGCTCGCTCTGGTAGGCGTGGGGCGGCCAGGGTGAGGTGAAGCTCGCCTGCTCGATCGCGTGGATGGCGGGGAGGTCGTCGAGCCGCATCGGCTCGATGACCACCCTCACCGGGGGTCGCGCGACCATTCGACGGCCCCGCCGGTCGCGCGAACGCCGCGCGGGAGGGTCACGTAGTCGGGGACGAGCGTCTCGAGCTCGGATCGTGGGCCGTCCGTGGGAGCGGCACCTGCCGCGGCGGAGATGGCCGCAAGCTTGGCCGCCCCCGCCCGCAGGAGCGCCTGACCGAGGCCCGTCCGTGCCGTCTCGCCGCGAGCGATCGCATCGTCCGGGGCGCGCCCCTCGAGATCCACGGCCACGAGCCGTTCCCCCGCGCCGAGCTCCGGCTCCTCGCCTGCGGGCAGTGGGATGGGGGCGGAGCCGGCACGGACCACGAGACGGTCACGCGGGCCGGCCGGCAGCAGCAGGACGCTCGGTGCGGCCGGGCCGTCGAGGCCTTCGGCCACCGCCACGGCTGCCTCCGCCGCCTCGTACGCCACGATCAACGCCTCGGCGGTCGAGGCCCCGACCAGCGGGATGCCGAGTCCGTGGGCCAGGCCCTTGGCCGTCGCGATGCCGACCCGCAGCCCGGTGAACGCGCCCGGGCCGGTCCCGACGACGATGCCGACCAGGCGTGACCGCCGGATGTTCTGCTCGCCGAGGAACCGCCCGATCGCAGGCAACAGCGTCTCGCCGTGGCGATACCCCGCGGTCCAGGCCGACAGGCCATCGGCCACGCCCTCGGGCGTGCCGGTGGCGATCACGACGTGCGTGGTCGCGGTGTCGATGGCGAGGATCGCCCGCCGGCGTCCGTCGTGGGTCATGCCGAAACGTCCAGGTAGCGCCGGTAGTCGTCCGAGCCCGCGATGAGCGTGATCGAGCGGCCTTCGTCCCCGGTCCCTTCGATCCGGACATCGAGCCGGGCGGACGGCAGGGCGTCGCCCAGACGTTCGGGCCACTCCACGAGCGTGACGCCCTCGCGCTGGCGCTCGTCGATGAGCCCGCCGGCGAGCGCGTCCTCCGCGGAAGCCAGGCGGTACGGGTCGATGTGGAACAGCGGCAGGCGTCCGCGGTACTCGGCCATGAGGATGAAACTCGGCGACGTGACCGTATCGGTCACGCCCATGCCTGCCGCGAAGGCCTTCGCGAAGTGGGTCTTGCCCGCCCCGAGCTCACCCCACAGACAGACGAGGTCCCCGGCCTGCGCCACGGCCCCCAGCGCGCGGCCCAGCCCGCTCGTGGCAGCGGGAGCCGGGGCCATGATCAGGCGGCGATCCGCGGTTGACGAGGGCATCGCCGTCAGATGAACCGTTCGAGATCGCCGAGTGGTACCGCCGTCACCGTTCCATCGGCGAACCGCACCGAGCCCGCCTCGAGATGCACCCCGCCTGCGAACCGGCGCGGCCCGACCAACCCAGCCCAGATCCCGTCGCGACCACCGAGGGGGCCACCCCTCACGCGCACGAAGTCCGGCCGGGGCTGCGGCACGTCCACCTCGCTCTCGAACACGAGCATCGGCGGATCGCCCACGATCGCCACCTCCTGTCCGGCGAGGGCCTCCAGCACGTCCATCACCGGACTCGGAAGGGGCCGGCGGGTCGCTCCCTCGAGGACGAGGACGGCATACGGCGCCAGGCGATGCAGTGCCGCGCGCTGGCGCCGCTCGGAGGCCGTGAAGTCGCGCCGCTCCTTGCTGGCGAGACCCCCGACCACGATCCCGTTCACGCCCATCGCCCGGGCGCGCGTGAGCGTCTCCGCATCGATGCGCGAGCCGACGACGAGGATCGTCCCGGCGAGACCGACGTCGAGGCCACCCGAGCGCAGCTCGCCGTCGCTGCCGGCCGCGATGTGCAGACGGCCACGGCTGGGTCCGCCCAGGGCCACGATGCCGTTGAGCGCGCGACCGTTCGCCTGGATCACGATGGCGGAACCCGGCCGGACCTCGCGGACGATGCCGGTCACCGGGCTGTCGAAGGACTCCGTCACCTCACCGCCGGCGACCCGCCAGCGATCCCGCCAGGCGAACAGCAGTTCGCCGTCGCTCGTACGCTCGCCGGGTCGTGGCTCCGCGCTCGCCGGAACGACCCGGTCGAGCAGCACCGGATCGCGCAGGCGCTCGGCGATCGGTGCCCCGGCGACGACCGTCTCACCTGCAGCCACGAGCGCACGGTCACCAGGTGAGAGGCTGAACGTGATCTCGGCGGGTGGGTCGACCAGCCGGCGCGCACTGACCAGGCCCAGGTCGGCCGGCACGGCGGTATCGGACGTGCCGTTCGTGCTCATCACGTGTCGAACCCCTGCCAGAGCGCCGCCTGCCAGGCAGCCAGCAGGTCGCGCCGCCGGTCCGCCCGATCGGGCAGCCGCAGCGGGACGTCGCGCAGGTCGACGAGCAGGCCACCGAGCCCGCCGGCCACATCGACCGCGAAGTGCTTCCCGCGTGCGCCGAGCTTGATCCGGTCGCGGAAGCGGAATTCGGCGACGGCCGTCTCGCCCGGCGGCAGGTCGACGAGCTCGAGGCTGCCCGGCACGAGATCGAGCTCGCTCACGCCGCCGCCGGCATGGACGAGCACGCTCCCCGCCGATCGCCCGGATCGCAACCCGGACGGGATCACCACGCTGCCCAGTGGCGCGAGAAGATCGTCCGCCAGATCGCCCATGACCGTGAGCCGTTCCTTCTCATCGGGGATCGCCCCGAGCGTGCCCATCAGGCGGGCATGGTCGAGCGCGTACTGGCTGGCTCCGGATCGTCGCAGGACGTCGACATGGGCGAGGGCCACGGTCGGGGCTGGGACCGCCGACCACACGCCGCCACCACACACGACGAGGTCGGGGGGTGCGCCCTCGAAATCGGTCGTGGCCGCGGCGAGCCGCACGAGGGCCGCCCGGGCGGCCGCCATCCGCAGGGCTGCGCCGTCGCCGGCAGCATCGGCCCATGGTGCGATCCGCAGCTCACGCATGCGGTCCCGGATGCGGTGCCGGTCCGATGGCACGGTAGACCACACGAGGACGCCGTCGACGATGGCGTCGTCCGGCTCGTCCGGGGCGACGGCGGCGGCGGGAACGACCGCCAGGCGCACCTCGCGGCTCGTACCCCCGATCGACGGCTCGGCCGCGGCGCGGATCCCGGCGTCGTGGCCCAGGATGATGGTCTCCACCCGGCGGTGGAGCACATCCGCCAGCGCCTGGGTCGCCGGACCGATCGCCCGCCGCGGATCGTCCGCCGGCATGGCCACCTCGAGCAGCAGCTCACCGAGAGGATCGGGCTTGTCACCGGTGGCGCCCGGGCCCTCGCTGATCGGGATCCTGATCCGGATGGCCTGCCCGCCGCGCCCCGGCGAACGGTCGAGGGCTGCCGGGGCGAGCACGATCGGGCCGGGCCGCGACGATACGTCGCCGAATTCATCGAGGGCCTCCGACATCGCCCCGGACAAGATGATCGGTACGTCCGGCCGGCGTACCGCCACGGCGGAGACGAGGGCCGCCAGTTCGCGGATCGCGCTGCGCTCGTCGGGCCGCGGTGGGTCGCCGGCTCCGACGAGGATGGCGTCGATGTCGTGATCGAGAAGCAGTCGCGACATCACGAGAGGGTCGGTGGTCTCGGCGCTGGCTCCGGTCGGACGCCAGCCGCTGCGACCGGCCGTCGTCATCAGCTTGGTGAGCGTCCGCTCCGCGGCCGCCACCACGGCCAGCCGTCGAGGCCGCCGGCTGCGGACCTCGAACCTTGGCAGGGCATCGCTGTCGATGTCCACCACGCCGAGCGCCGACGCGAGCTCCGGGTCGGCGATCCGCACCCGGCTCACGAGCAGGTCGACCGCGGCGTCCATGGCCGCACCGGCCGGGAGCGCCAGGGTCCCGATGAGTCGCCACGTCCCGGCGACGCGACCGATCAGCGCGATCGACGCGGTGGCGGCACCGTGGTCGATGGTCAGGAAGGCATGCGGTTCGGAGGTCACCGCCAGATGCTACCCGGACCGTGCCGAACGAGAGTGGGTCAGGCGTCCCAGGCGAGCTCTTCGTCGAGCTCCTCGAGCCGCGCGATCAGCAGCTCGATGCCCGTCTCGTCCGTCATGATCTCGCTGGCCGAGGCCAGCTCGCCGCCGAACACGCCACGGAGCACGGGGTCGAAGAAGAGCATCGCATTCGCGCCCAGGGCTCGATACGGTCGGCTCGCCTCCAGAAAATGGACCGCCGACGAGGTGAGCCCACGCAGCTGGATCTCGCGCGCGACCGTCTCGATGAGCTCGTCTCGTTGTTCCTCGGTCGGCTCCATCTCGAGGTTCATCCGGCGGGGCTCCCGGAGGCCCCGACGCGCCCGACCACGCTCGCCCTCTCCGCAGGAGCCAGGGCCGCGCCGAAGGCCTCGTAGGCAGCGGCCCCGCGCAGGGCGAAGATCACGTGCTCGAGGTTCGGGGAGCGCCCGAGCTCGTCGCGCACGGTGTCGACCGTGATCCTGGCGGCGTCCTCGAGCGGAAAACCGCCGACCCCGGTGCCGAGCGCCGGGAAGGCCACGCTCGTGGCGTCGATCTCCCGGGCGCGGGCCATGGCGCTGCGGACCGCGGCCTCGATGATCGTGGCGCTCGTGCGCCGGACACGGTCCAGGGAGACCGCATGGATGACGGCGCGGGCGGCCAGGGTCCCGGCCGTGGTCACGATGGACTCGCCGAGCGCGACCGGCGCCTGGCGCACGGCCGCGAACTCGATCTCGTCACCACCGGCGCGCTTCAGGGCGCCACCGACCCCGGTCGACATCCACAGCGAGAGGTTGGCCGGGTTGACGATCGCGTCGACCTCGAGCTCGCAGATGTCACCGTTCCAGAGTTCGATCCGTGCCAAGGTTCGTGCCATCCCTCATCGCTCGGTGAGCGTGCGCAGACCGACCGGTCCAGCCGCGGCATGGTACACCCGGGGCAACCGCCCAGCCATCTGGGTCACGACCTCCCACGTGTTCGTGGTGCGTGCCCGCGCCAGGTCCTCCGCGCTGATCCTGTCGTCGCCCTGGGCCCCCATGAGCACGAATTCGTCCTCAGGCGTGACCGGCGGCCCCGGGACGTCGGTCACGTCGAACATGATCGCGTCCATCGCGACGTTCCCGACGAGCGGTACCCGAACGCCGCGCACGAGGGCCTCGGCGCGGTTCGAGAAGGTGCGGGTGAACCCGTCCCCGTAACCGAGCGGCAGCGTTGCGATGCGGCTGGCCCGTGCCGTCGTGAACGTCGGCCCGTAGCTGATCCCGTGCCCGGCTGGCAGGTCCGCCAGCCTGACCGGGCGGGCGTGCAGGGACATGACCGGCCGAAGGGCGGCGTTGGCAGCACCTACATCGGCCGTGAGGGAGGCGTCGGCGAGCTCGTCCGGCACGATCCCGTAGATCGAGAGGCCCGGCCGAACGCCGTCGAGGGCCTCCACGCCCGTGAAGAGCCCGCCACTCGCCGCGACATGCCGCGGGGGGATGGGCAGCCCTGCCTCGCGCAGGCTGACCGTCGCGGCCTCGAACCGCGCCAGCTGGTCGCGGGTCCGGCCTGGATCCTCGCTCGCCTGGAGGTGGGTCCATACGCCCGCCAGCCTCGTGTGCGGGGCGTCCGTGATGGCTGAGGCGGCGTCGGCGAGGGCCTCGGGTGCGAAGCCACCGCGACCCAGCCCGGTCTCCACCTCGAGCTCGACGTCGAGGAGCATCGCCTCGGCGGTGTCAGGGGCCCGCGTGGCCTCTGTCGCTTCCAGGAGAGCCGCGAGCTGCTCCGGGTCCCCCCCCGTGACCGTGACGCGCTGGCGGGCTGCCTCCCCGGCCAGCCCCACCGGGATGGGATAGAGCACCCGGATCGGGGCGCGGATCCCGCCGGCCCGGAGCGCGAAGGCCTCGTCCAGCGCGGCAACGCAGAACCCGTCCGCACCCGCGGCCTCGAGGGCAAGCGCCACCGGCACGGCACCGTGACCGTAGGCGTCGGCCTTGACCACGGGATGGACCGGGATGCCGGTGCCCGCGAGGGAGCGGAGCGCCGCCAGATTGCCGCGCAGCGCGTCGAGGTCGATCTCCAGCCAGGCCGTTCGGGGGAGCGGCGGCAGGCCGGCCGCCTCAAGATGCGTCTCGATCGAGCTCACCTGCGATTGACGGGATCCGTGCCCTGCGGCGACGCGGGACTCGCGGTCGCTGCGAGGCGCTCGCGCGAACCGAACCCGAGGCCTTTGGCACCCTGTCGCCGCTCGGCCACGCTGGCCAGCCGTTTCCGGGCGACCGCAAGGCCCTCGGGCAGGTCCGAGGCGAGCAAGCCGGAGTCGCCGTAGCGGTCGCGCACCCAGTCGCCGGCGGCGCCGTGCAGGTAGACGCCCAGCCGCGCGGCCACGAACGGCGGGAGGCCTTGGGCCAGCAAGGCACCGATCGCGCCCGTGAGGACGTCTCCCGTTCCGCCGGTGGCCAGGGCGGGGTTCTCGAACGGGGCGATCGCCACCTCCCCGTCCGGGGCGGCGATCACGGTCCGGGCACCCTTGAGCACCACGACCTGGTGCCAGGCGGCCGCGGCGTCGCGCGCGGCCGCGACTCTTGCCTCGTCGTCGTCGGCGAGGTCGCCGTCCGCGCCGTGCTCCACGCCACTGCCCGCCCGCAGCCGCTCGAACTCCCCGATGTGCGGGGTGAGGACGGCCGGTCTGCGTTCCCCGCTCCACCAGCCATCCATCGTGGCCAACGACCGAAGAGCCTCGGCGTCGAGCACGATCGGTGGTGGCTGCTCGCCCGGTGGCGCGAAGAGCTCGCGCACGAGCTCAGCCGTGGCCAGGCCGGGCCGGAGACCCGGGCCGATCACGATCGCGTCGTGTTCGTGGTCCAGGATCCGTGCCAGGGCGGGCTCCGGATCGACCTCTTCGACATCGTCCTCGGGCAGGCCCATCGTCGTGGCCTCGACGACCTTGGCCGCGAAGAGCGGCTGGAGCGACTCGGGGACGGCCAACGTCACGAGGCCCACGCCGGCCCGCCCAGCCGCGCGGCAGACGAGCAGCGCCGCGCCGGCGTAGTCGAGCGAGCCAGCGAGCACCAGCAGCTTGCCGAACGAGCCCTTGTGACCGCGCGCCGGGCGCTCCGGCAACAACGAGGCGGCAAGGTCGTCGTCGAGCCGGGTCGCACCCGTCGGCCAGGGCCGCTCGTCCTTCGCGCTCTCGACCGTCCCGTCCGGACCGTCGGTCGTGCGCCGGCCGAACCCGAGCGGCGTCCGATCAGGCATGTCCGTCCTCGTCGACGTCGGGGGGAAGCGGCGCATCCGTGGCAAGGCTGCCGGCCCCACCGGCCTCGGCGGCGACCCGCAGGCGCTCGATCCGCGCGAGGATCCGGCGCTCGCGATCGTCGAGCCGATCCTCGATGTCGGGCGGGAAGAGGTAGCGACCGCCGGCCGTCCGAACGCCGTACGCGATCGCGACCGCGTACTCGGACTCGTGGGTGATCGAGACCGCGATCCGCCCCATGCCGAGCTGTCCAGCGCGCGCCGCCGCCCGTCCGTGGAGACGGACCGATGGCTGTCCGGTGGGCAGCCGATCGATCTCGATGTCGCGCCAACCGATGCCACGGACCCCGAGTCCCAGCACCTTGGACACGGCCTCCTTGGCCGCCCAACGGCCCGCCATCGTCTCGGGCCGACCCCGGACGTAGCGCTGCTCGCCGGGCGTCAGCACGCGCTTGGTGAAACGCTCCCCGAATCGATCCAGTGACGCCCGGATCCGGTCGACCTTGATGATGTCGATCCCCAGTTCCGTGGTGCCGTCGGGCCGATCGCTCGCACGGGCGTCGCCTCGGCCCTCCGGGGGCTCTGAAGCGGCATCCCGGCTCGCAGGCATCCGATCGCTACTCGACCGTGACCGATTTCGCGAGGTTGCGTGGCTGGTCCACGTCCGTGCCCCGGGCGATCGCCACGTGATAGGCGAACAGCTGGAGCGGGATGATCGCCAGGACGGGGCTCAGGGCCTCGTGCGTGTCGGGCACCCAGCAGATGTCGTCTGCGAAGCGCTCGATCTGGGTGTCGCCCTCGGTCGCGACGGCGATGACTCGCGCGTCGCGCGCACGACCCTCCATGACGTTGGACGCGAGTTTCTCGTACACGGATGACCGCGTCGCCACGGCCACGAGCGGACACTCCGCATCGAGCAGCGAGATAGGCCCGTGCTTCATCTCGCCTGCGGCATAACCCTCCGCGTGGACGTAGCTGACTTCCTTGAGCTTCAAGGCGCCCTCGAGGGCCGTGGGATAGGTGTAGCCGCGACCGACGAACATGAAGCCGCGCGAGTTCACGTAGCGGCGCGCGAGGTCGGCGATCCCCGTCGAGTTCTCGAGGGCGCGCGCGGCTCCCGCAGGCAGGGCGTGCAGCGCCGCCCCGAGCTCGAGCTCCTGTTCCGCGCCGAGCGCCCCGCGGGCCTTGGCGATGGCCGCGGCGAGGATGACCAACGTCGTGACCTGGGCGACGAACGTCTTGGACGCGGCGACCGCGATCTCGGGTCCGGCCTGCAGGAAGAGGATCCGATCCGCCTCGCGGGTGATCGCGCTGCCGACGGTGTTCGTCACCGCGATGACCGGTGCGCCGCGTTCGCGCGCCAACCGGGTCGGGGCGATCGTGTCGGCGGTCTCGCCCGACTGCGTCACGGAGATGACCAGCGTCCGGCCGTCCAGCGGGGGTGGGTTGTAGCGGAACTCCGAGCCGACCGTCGCACGCGCCGGGATGCCCACCCAGTCCTGGATCGCGGTCGCCCCCACCAACGCCGCGTAATACGCCGTCCCGCAGGCGATCAGCTCCACCCGATCGATGTCTCGGATGGTCTCGTCGAATCCCTCGAACTCCTCGAGCCAGATGTGGTTCTCGCGGGTCACCCGACCGGCGATCGTCTGGCGCAGCGTCTCGGGCTGCTCGTGGATCTCCTTGAGCATGAAGTGCTCGTAGCCGCCCTTTTCGGCGGCCTCGGGCGTCCAGTCGATGGTGGTGATCGCGCGCTGGAGCTCCGTGCCGTCGACGTCGGTGATCGTGACGCCCCACGGCCGCAGGTCGGCGACGTCGCCGTCCTCGAGGAAGATGACCTTGTCCGTGTGGGCCAGGATCGCGGCGACGTCGCTCGCAAGGAAGCTCTCGCCGTCCGCCAGGCCCACCACCAGCGGCACGTCCTTGCGGCTCCCGACCAGCCGGTCGCCCTCGCCACGATGCATGACGGCGATGGCGTAGGCACCCTCGGCCAGGCGCAGCGCGGTGCGGACGGCATCGGCGAGATCGCCGGTGTACGCCTCCTCGACCATGTGGGCGAGCGCCTCGGTGTCGGTTTCCGACGTCAGGTTGTGACCGCGCGCCGCGAGGCCGTCGCGCAGCTCGCGGAAGTTCTCGATGATCCCGTTGTGGATGACGGTGATCTCGCCCGTGCAGTCCTGGTGGGGGTGGGCGTTGAGGTCGTTGGGGCGACCGTGGGTGGCCCAGCGCGTGTGGGCGAGGCCGATCGCGGCGTGCGGTGTCCGATCCGCGATCGCGATCTCAAGATTGGCGAGCTTGCCCGCCTTCTTCTCGACGAACAGGTCGCCGCCGTCATCGACGAGCGCGATCCCGGCCGAGTCGTAGCCGCGGTACTCGAGGCGTTTGAGCCCTTCCATGAGGATGGGGCCGGCCTCCCGGGGCCCCGTATAGCCAACGATGCCGCACATACGCGATGGTCTCCCGTTTGACGGCTATCGAGCCGGTACAAGCCTCTCCGAGGTCGGAGGCGACGCTCCTGCGAGCCATCCGCCCGAGGATTCCGAGGCGAAGTTCCGCGACGCCATTGGCCCGAGGATCTAGTTTAGACGCTCCTCCGCGAGGGCCGCGAGCGTGTCGGCCAGCTCGGCGACGAGCGTTTCGTCGTGACCCTCCACCATGACCCGTAGCGCGGGTTCCGTGCCGGATGGCCGGACGAGCACACGGCCCGCGTCGCCCAGGCGGACCTGGGCGTCGTCGATCGCCCGCCGAAGTGCCGCGTCGCCCTCCCACTGGTCCTTGTGGCGGGCCCTGATCGCGCGCTGCTGCTGCGGGAGCATCGGGATGGCTGCGGCCAGGTCCGCGAGCGACGCACGGTGGGTGGTCATCACGCGCAAGAGCTCGAGGGCCGTGACGATCCCGTCACCCGAGGTCGTGTGCTCGAGCACGATGACGTGGCCGGATTTCTCGCCGCCGAGCGTGGCGCCCGAGACCTGCATCCCTTCCAGGATGTACTTGTCGCCGACGGGCGTGCGCACGATCTCGCCACCCGCCGCTTCCACGGCCCGCTGCAGGCCGCCGTTCGACAGGATCGACACGACGAGCCCACCCGCCAGGGCGTCGCGCGAGAGTCGCTCGAGCGCCAGGATGCCCAGAACCTGGTCCCCATCGACCACCCGACCGTGCCCGTCAACGGCGATCAGGCGGTCGGCGTCCCCGTCGAGCGCGAACCCGACATCGGCGCCGCGCTCCTTCACGGCCGCGGCGAGCGATCCCGGCGACGTCGCGCCGCTATCGACGTTGATGTTGATGCCGTCGGGCTCGACATGGATCGCCTCGACGCGGGCGCCGGTCGCGGCGAGGATGCCCGGGCCGAACGCCCCGCCCGAGCCGTTGGCCCCGTCGAGCACGATGTGCAGGCCCGACGCGTCGATGGAGCCAGCCAGCCCGACGCGATGTTCCCGATACGCACCCACCTCGGCGCTCGCGTCCACCGACCGGCCCAGCTGCGCGTTGCCCACGCCGCCGAGCTCGCCCTCGCGCCAGATGAGGGCCTCGAGCTCCTCCTCGATCGCGTCGTCGAGCTTCAGGCCATCGGCGTCGAGCACCTTGAGGCCGTTATCGTCGGCCGGGTTGTGCGAGGCCGAGACCATGATCCCCGCCTGGTAGGGACCGCTTCGTGCGAGGAACGCGAGGGCCGGGGTCGGCACGACCCCGACAGCGTGGACGTCGACGCCCAGGCTCGTCGCGCCTGCCGTGATGGCGGCGACGAACATGTCGCCCGAGCGACGGGTGTCCTGGCCCACGACGATGCAGCCGCCCGGACCCGCCAGGCGCTTCGCCGTGGCCCGGCCGAGCGCGTAGGCCATGGGTGGCTTGAGATCCACGTTGGCGACACCGCGGATGCCGTCGGTACCGAAGAGGCGGGACATGGCCCTCAGCCGCCCGCGGCCGGCGAGGCGGAGGGCGGCGTCCCGCCGGCCGCCGGTGATGGCGACGCCGGGATCGACACGGTGACGGCGACCTGGTCCGGACTCGCGCTCACGAAGGCCATGCCCGCGGGCACGTCGGTGGTGACCCCGACCGACGTCGTCCCAGGATCGAGGTCGGCGACATCTAGCGTCGCGAGGAGGGTCGCGCCCTGCAGCCGGTCGAGATCGGCCACGGAGCCGCCCAGCGTGATGAGCACCCGGTCCGTGGAAGTGCGATAGGTCCGGTCCGGGCGCGCGCCGATGAGGTCGAGGCCGACCTCGAAGGTCCGGGTGGCGGTCACCGCGCGCACGGTGATCGTGACGCGCACGGCCTCCACGTCGAGGGCGACGATGCCCGTCGGCAGCGCCAGCGTGGTCTCGAGCGTCTCGTTGGCCGACAGCCCACCGATCGGCACCGGTTCTGTGTCGATGGTGCGGAGCGGTTCGAGCTCATCGATGTCGCCTTCGACGGTGACGACCCGTGGCTCCGCGGTCACCGACACCAACTCGAATCCGGGCGCTGGTTCGCCCGTTGTCAGCGGGCTGATCGTGAGCGTCTTCGAGTCCTTGTCCGAGAACACCGGGATCGTCACGCGCGCGGTGGGTGGATCCACATTCACCTGACCCACCGCATCGCCGAGGACATCGACCGGCACGAGCCGGGCCTCCTGGTCGACGTCGATCCCGCCGGGCTGGATGAGGACGTCCGCGCGGGCTTCGATGACCCGGTCCAGCACGGATGCAGGTCCGGAGATCTCGACCTGCTTCGGATCGACGGTCGTGGCCCCCAGCTCGACGTTGTCCGGGGGTGCGACCTGCGGTACCCGGACGGGAACGGTGCGCGTGGCCAGCCGATCGAGGTCGATGGTCATCCGGTCCGGCTCCTGGCCGAACACGGTGATGCGATCGTCGATCGATTCCACGGTCACGGGCACGCTTTGCGGCCCGCTGCCCGGCTCGATGCCACTGATGTCGATCCACGCCTTGAAGGTGGAGGTGATGGGCCGCACGCCGGACGGCGAGGTGTAGCGCACCAGCGTGACGGGTTCAGGGTCGATGAGCAGGAACGTGTCTGCCGCCTGGCCGCGGACCTCGACCGGGATGGATCCGGGGAACGACTGCGTGCTCTGCGAGAAGACGAGGCCGCCGTAGAGCAGGGTCGCGAGCCCGATCGCGGCGAGCTTCAGGGGCCAGTTGTGGACGAGGACCTGCAGGACTCGGGTCACCGCGGAGCCCGTGCGGCCGAGGGTGTGGTCGGCTCCCGCGCCGGGCGCCACCCGAACGCGCCTCGGCGGCGCCCGTGGTTCGGGTCGAGCAGATGCCGGATCGAGCGCGCCAGGTGGGCCTCGTTGAGGTTGCGGACGATGCGCGACCGCTCCACGAGGCTGATCTGGCCGTTCTCCTCGGAGACGACAACCACCACGGCGTCGGTCTGCTCGGCAATGCCGAGGGCGGCCCGGTGCCGGGTCCCGAACCGCTCGGCGTGGACGCTCGTCTCCGACAGCGGCAGGAGAGCTCCGGCCGCGAGGATCGTCTCGCCGCGGATGATGAGCGCGCCGTCGTGCAGCGCCGTCCGTGGCGCGAAGATCGTCCGGATGAGATCGGCCGAGATGTCGCCGTGGATCATGACGCCGCTCTCCGCGGCGTCCTCGAGGCCGGTCTCACGTTCGAGCACGATCAGCGCTCCATGGCCATCGGCACTCAGGTCGGCGGCTGCCCGCGCGACCTCGTCCGCGACGTGATCCACGGCGCGCGAGTCGGCCGGCGAGAGCACCCAGCCGAGCGATCCCACGCGCCCGATCCGCTCCAGCCCGCGGCGGATCTCCGGCTGGAAGATGACGACGAGGGCGAACAGGCCGACGACCGCGCCACCCTGCAGGATCCGGGTGAGCAGCTCGAGCCCGAATGCCACCGCCAGGACGTAGACCACGAACAGGACGCTGACCCCGATGACGAGTCGGACGGCGCGTGTCCCGCGGATCAGGCTGAACAGCCAGTAGATGAGGAGGGCGGTGATCCCGATGTCGACCAGCGTGGTCAGCCGAACCTGCTCGAGGATCGATCCGAGGAGCTCCGTCATCGTTGGCCGAGTGTAGCATCGCGCCCCGTCCGGGCCGAGGCCGTCGGGCTCGCCGCGAACCTCAGGCGCAGAGCGAAACCAGCCTCGGATCGTCCGACAGCCGCGCGGTCACGACCGCGCACAGGCGGGTCCGGGTCGCAGTGTCGTCCCCGAGCTCTGCAAGGCGGGCCAGGAGGACGAGCTTGTCGGCCGCCGTGGTGCGCCAGCCGAGGTCGACGTAGAGCTCGGCCAGCGCGAGATGCAGACCGGGGTCCGCCGGGCTCGTGGCCATTGCCTGGTAGCACACGTCGATCGCCGCATGGAGCTGGCCGGCCGCCCGAAGACCGGTCGCCGCAGCCAGCGCGAGCTCCCGGGTCGCAACGGCATCGCCGGCAGCGGCCGCATCCTCGACGGCAGCCGTAGCGGCCACCGGATCGAACGGGGGCGGTGGTGGTGGTGGTTCTGGCGCGACGAATTCCTCGGGTTCGGCTGGTGCCCCTGGAGCGACCTCGGGCAGCCCGGGTGCAGGATCCTCCACGGCTTCGACCAGGGCCATCGCCCCCGTCTCGTGCCGGCTCCGGCCCAGGACACGGTCCTCGAGGATGCCCAGTGCCCGCGATAGGGTCTCACCGACGCCTGGATCGCTGCTGGTCTCCGACTGCGTGACTCGAGCGACCATGGCCTTCACGCCGGCCCGCCGGCCGCGCGATTCGGCGAGCTCCAGGGCCCGACGCGACACATCCAGGGCCTCGGACGTTCGTCCGTCCGCATCGAGCACGGCGGCCAGGCGATCGAGGGTCTCCGCGGCGGAGACGCGATCGCCGGTCGAGACGAGGGATTCGGCGCGACCGCGCAGGGCTGCTTCGTCGGCCGGCACGCGCTCCAGGGCCGCCTCGAACGCGGCCGCGGCTTCCGTGTGCTTTCCGATGCCGGCCAGCACGTTTCCGATGCTCACGAGCGGCAGCGAGCGATCGGGCGCGAGCTTGGCCGCCTCGCCGTATGCCGCCAGGGCCGCGTCCTGGCGCCCACGCGCGGCCGCCACGTGACCGCGGCGGAGCGCGTCCTTGTACCGCTCGTACAGCGCGTCGCTCATGCCAGGAGCTCGACGAGCAGGGCCTTCTGGACGTGCAGCCGGTTTTCGGACTGCTCGAAGATCAGGCTCTGGGGCCCGTCCATCACGGACGAGGTGATCTCCTCGCCCCGATGCGCCGGCAGGCAATGCATCGCGACGGCGTCCGGTCCGGCTGCGGCCATCAGCGAGTCATCGACCCGGTACCCGGCGAAGGCGTCTCGCCGCTCCTCCGCCTCGGCTTCCTGACCCATCGAGGTCCAGGCGTCGGTGTAGACGACGTCGGCGCCCTGCACCATTTCGTGCGGGTCGCTCCCGAACACGAGCCGTCCGCCCGACGTCTCGGCCAGTGACTGCGCCCGCGCGACGATCTGCTCATTGGGGGCGTAGCCGGCGGGATGGGCGAGGCGCACCTCCATCCCGAACGCCGCCCCGAGCAGGGCGAGCGAGTGGTAGACGTTGTTGCCATCCCCGACGAACGCGATGACCGCGCCGCCCAGGCGCCCGAGACGCTCCCGGATCGTGAAGATGTCCGCCAGCGCCTGACACGGATGCTCCCGCAGCGTCAGGCCGTTGATGACGGGGATGCTGGCCTGGGCGGCAAGCTCCACGACGACCGCGTGGGGCCCGGTCCGCGCCACGATCCCGTCGACGAAGCGTTCCAGGTTGCGCGCGACATCACGAACTGCTTCGCGAGCGCCCATGACGGCATCCTCGGGCAGGTAGATGGCGACACCGCCGAGCTGGGCCATGCCCGCCTCGAACGTGACGCGGGTCCGCAACGACGGCTTCTGGAACAGCATCGCCAACGACCGTCCCGTCAGCGGAGGGCTCGCGTGCCGCCGCGTCGCCCGGAACTCCGTCTTGAGCGCCTCAGCCGTGCCGAAGACCTGCTCGACCTCCGCCGCCGACAGGTCGGCCACGGACAGCAGGTCGCGGCCGCGAAGCGTCCCGAGCTCGCTGGTCATGCGCATCGCCTCACTGTAGCGTCGCCAGCGGGTCTGCTCAGGCCTCGATGGTCAGGGAGACGGTGGGTTCATCGCCGAGTGCCAGCCCCTCCGCGCGCCGGACGACGTCCTTGATGGGCACCAGATAGCCACCGTTCTTGGGAAACAGTGACGTCGTCCACACGCTTTCCCCGATACGGACCGTGACCGGGATGACGCCCCAGCCGTACGTGACGAGCGACGAGATCGCACGGATCTCGCGGCAGCCGGGCTCAGGCACCGCGATGAAGTGGAACGGCGACGGCCCACGCCAATACGTGATCTCGCCGTGAAACTCCAGCCGCATCAGAACATTCGAATGCCGCCGTCAACTGGTCTCGTCGACCGATTGTTGGTCGGCAGGGGCGCGTCTAGCGCTTGGTGTACTGCGGCGCCTTGCGTGCCCGCTTGAGCCCGTACTTCTTGCGTTCCTTCATGCGCGGGTCGCGCGTCAGGA
The DNA here is from genome assembly GCA_963828165.1 of uncultured Chloroflexia bacterium. Taxonomy (GTDB): domain Bacteria; phylum Chloroflexota; class Limnocylindria; order Limnocylindrales; family CSP1-4; genus SPCO01. The sequence continues at coordinate 2,392,510 of CAWHDR010000001.1, read as the reverse complement.
GCCCCGCCTGGCGCAGCGGCACACGGTTGGCCGCATCGTCGACCTCGAGCAGCGCTCGGGCGATGCCGTGCCGGATCGCGCCGGCCTGCCCGGTGACGCCGCCGCCTTCGACCTTGACCATGACGTTGAAGCGGCCCTCGGTCCCGGTCACACGGAACGGCATGCGGACCTCGGCCTCGTTGACCGCGTTGCCGAAATGCTCATCGAGCGATCGGCCGTTGATCACGATCTCACCCTCGCCCGGCAGCAGTCGGACGCGAGCGATCGCCGTCTTGCGGCGGCCGGTCCCGGAGTAGAAGGCGGGGATGGACATGGTTTTGATGCTCCTCGTCAGGCGAGCGGCTCAGGCTGCTGAGCCTGATGGGGATGATCCGATCCGGCGTAGATCTTCAGCTTGCGCAGCTGCTGGGCACCGAGTCGGGTGTGCGGCAGCATGCCCTTGACGGCTCGGCGGATGACTTCCTCCGGCCGCCGGCCGAGGAGGTGACCCAGGGTCTCCTCCTTGAAGCCCTGCGGGTAGCCGCTGTGGCGGGCGTAGACCTTGCTCTCCAGCTTGTCGCTCGTCACGGCGATCCGGCCGGCGTTGAGCACGATCACGTGATCGCCCGAGTCGAGATTCGGCGCGTACGTGGGCTTGTGCTTGCCCTCGAGGACCGGCGCGATGCGCGAGGCGAGGCGGCCGAGGGTCTCGTCCGTCGCGTCAACGACGTACCAGCGTCGCTCGATCTCGCTCTCCCGGACCGTATAGGTCTTCGCGTTCATCGTTCCTCGTGTTCTCCGTTCATGTCGCTTCCGACCGGCCGCCCGAAGGCGACGCGTCGGAGGCACAGGCCCTTCGCCGGGACCGCTGTCCCCTTGAAGGCCGGTTCCGCACCGGCGAGTGCCGATCGGACCGCTGTGTCATCCATCTTTCCGAGACCGACCTCCACGAGGACGGCCACCATGCGGCGGACCTGTCCCCGCAGGAACGAGTCGGCTCGCACGTCGATCGTGACGAGCCGGCCCTGCCGCCGGACCCGGACCGCCATGACGGTCCGGACCGGTGAGCGGTCCGACGCCCCGAAGGCTCGAAAGTCGTGCCGGCCGATGAAGACCGACCCGGCCCGCGCCATCGCGGCGGTGTCGAGTGGGACCCGCACCCCGAGCGCGGTGCGCTCGCGAAGCGGACTGGGCGGCCCGTTCCAGACGGTGTAGCGGTATTCCCGGTACCGCGCCGCGAAGCGGGGGTGGAACCCCTCGGGTGCCTCGCGCAGGTCGTGGACCGCGACATCGGCCGGGAGCACCCGTTCGAGCGCTGTACCCAACTCCGTCGCCGTGTGGCGTCCATCCCAGGAGAAGGCGATGACCTGTCCCGTGGCATGCACGCCCGCGTCCGTGCGTCCGGCCCCGTCGACCCTCCGGTGCCGCCCGTCGCCGAGTCGCACCAGGGCGTCTTCGAGGACCCCCTGCACCGTCCTCTTTCCGGGATTCACCTGAAACCCGGCGAAGTCGGTGCCGTCGTATTCGACCCTGGCGCGGAAGCGCCGCGGGGACGCCCTCTCGGGCATCGTTTGCTAGACCAGTTCGATCTGGACGATTTCCGCCGCGTCACCGCGGCGCTGACCGATCTTCACGATCCGGGTGAACCCGGACGTTCGGTCGGCGTACTTGGGCGCGATCTCGTCGAACAGCTTGTTCACGACGAGCGGCTCATTGGGGAATTGGGCGACGACCGCGCGGCGGGCCGCGAGGTCACCCTTCTTGGCCAGCGTGATGATCTTCTCGACGCGGCCCGAGATCTCCTTGGCCTTGGCCTCGGTGGTCTTGACGCGCTCGTACCGGATGACCGACACGGCCAGATTCTTGTACAGGCTCAGGCGCGGGCCCTGCTTGCGGCTGAGCTTGCGCCCTCCGATCCGATGCGCCACGGGTCAGTCCTCGGTCTCGTCTTCGAACGGCTCGTCGCCGTCGAGGTCATCGAGGCCGTCCGTCTCCGTCTCGGGGACGATGAAGCCGCGCATGCGGAGGCGCTCCTTCATCTCGTCGAGCGACTTCTTGCCGAAGTTGCGCATCCGCAGCAGCTCGTCGTCCTTGAGCTGGAGCAGCTGCCCCACCTTGACGATGTTGTTGCGCTTGAGCGAGTTGTAGGCGCGCATCGGGAGATCGAGCTCCTCGATGGGCATGTCGAGCATGTTCGGCGGCAGCGCCGCGATGCCGGTGGCGACCGCCTGCGGGACGGCGGCCATGCCGATCGTCACGAACGGACGGAACTGGTTGACGAGGATCTCGGCGGAGCGGCTGAGCGCCTCCTCCGGGGTGATCGTCCCGTCGGTCTCGATCTCGATCGTGAGCTTGTCGAAGTTGGTCACCTGACCGACGCGCATGCTCTCGATCCAGTAGTTGACCTTGCGGACCGGCGTGAAGATCGCGTCCACGGCGATGACCCCGATCGGCAGGGCCTCCGCGCGCTCCGCGCCGAGGTAGCCGACGCCGCGCTCGACGGTCAGGTCCATCTCGATCGTGACGTCGTCCGTGTCGAGCGTCATGAGGACGAGCTCGGGATTGATGATCTCGACGTCGGCCGACTCGGCCACGTCGGCGGCCGTCACGGCGCCCGCGCCGCTCTTGATGAGGCGGAGCTGGACTGGATGAGCGGCGAAGCTCTTCAGTCGCAGCTTCTTGACGTTCAGGACGATCTGGGTGACGTCTTCCTTGACGCCGGGGATCGTCGAGAACTCCTGGTACACGTCGCGGATCTGGATGCTCGTGACCGCGGCGCCCTCGAGCGAGGACAGGAGGACGCGCCGGAGCGCGTTTCCGAGGGTCACGCCGTAGCCGGCCTGGAGCGGTCCGGCCTCGTACTTGGCGTACGTGCCGGCTTCCTCGACAGGCTCGATCTGCGGGTTCTCGAGTTCGATCATGAGTAGTCAGTTACCTCGAGTAGTACTCGACCACGAGCTGCTCGTTGAGATCGAGCGGCATCTGGTCGCGGCTTGGCGGAGTGGCGATGGAGCCGGACAGGTTGACCGGGTCGATGGTCAGCCATTCCGGCGCCTGGTGATTCTTGAGGGTCTCCTTGGCGACCTTGAACGGCTCCCGGTCGCGGCGGATCTCCCGGACCTCGATCTTGTCGCCTGGCTTGAGCTGGTAGGACGAGATGTTGGTGGGCACGCCGTTCACGGCGAAGTGGCCGTGGTTCACGAGCTGGCGGGCGGCCGCTCGGGAGGGCGCGAAGCCCGCCCGGTAGACGACGTTGTCGAAGCGCAGCTCGAGCGAACGAAGCAGGTTCTCGCCGGTCACACCGGGGCGGTTCTCCGCCGCGATGAAGTAGTTGCGGAACTGTCGTTCCAGCACGCCGTAGGTCTTGCGGACCTTCTGCTTCTCGCGCAGCTGGAGGCCGTACTCGCCGACCTTGCGGCGGCGGACGCCGTGCTGGCCGGGCGGGGTGGGACGGCGCTCGAAGGCGCACTTCTTCGTGTAGCAGCGCGAGCCCTTCAGGAAGAGCTTGGCACCCTCACGGCGACAGATGCGGCAGACGGATTCGGTGTAGCGGGCCATTGGTCCTCGAGCCTAGACGCGGCGTCGCTTGGGCGGGCGACAACCGTTGTGCGGGATGGGCGTGACGTCGGTGATCGCGCTGACCTCGAGACCGGCGGCCTGGAGCGAGCGGATGGCTTGCTCGCGACCGGCACCCGGGCCCTTCACGTAGACCTCGACCTGGCGCATGCCGTGCTCCATCGCACGCTTGGCGGCGCCGTCGGCCGAGAGCGCTGCCGCATAGGGCGTGCTCTTGCGCGATCCCTTGAACCCGGCCACCCCGGCCGAGCCCCAGCTGATGACCGCGCCGTTGAGGTCGGTGATCGTGATGATCGTGTTGTTGAACGTGGCCTGGATGTGAACGTGGCCCTGGGGCACGTTCTTCTTCTCCCGCCGACGCGTCTTGACCGCTCGCTTGCGTTCCGCCATGCCTGGTCAGTCCCTCGTCACTTCTTGCGCCGCACGCCGACCGTCTTCTTCGGTCCGCGCCGCTGGCGAGCGTTGGTCTTGGTGCGTTGGCCGCGGACCGGCAGGTTGCGCCGGTGGCGGAGGCCGCGGTACGAGCCGATCTCGATGAGGCGCTTGATGTTGAGCGCGGTCTCGCGGCGGAGGTCGCCCTCCACCTTGTAGCGCCGGTCGATCAGCTCGCGCAGGCGGTTGACCTGCTCCTCGGTGAGGTCGCGGACGCGGGTGTCCGGATTGATGTTGGTCTGGGCGAGGATCTTCTGGCTGGTGGGCAGACCGATCCCGAAGACATACGTGAGGGCGATCTCGACGCGCTTCTCACGCGGGATATCGACGCCGGCGATGCGTGCCATCTGTTACCCCTGCCGTTGCTTGTGCTTGGGATTGGTGCAGATGACCATCACGGTGCCGTGGCGTCGGATGACCTTGCAGTTGTCGCAGCGCGCCTTGACGGAAGCTCTGACTTTCAACGGATCCTCGATCGTGTTCGTGTGGTGGTGCTGTTCACTTGAGTCGGTACGTGATCCGACCGCGAGTCAGGTCGTATGGCGACAACTCGACGCGGACGCGGTCACCGGGCAGGATCCGGATGAAATTCATCCGAAGTTTGCCGCTGATATGGGCGAGCACACGGTGGCCGTTCTCCAGCTCGACTGCGAACATCGTGTTGGGGAGCGGTTCGATCACCGTCCCTTCGACTTCGATCGCGTCCTTCTTGGCCACAGGCTTACGTGCTTCCCTTTCTCACGCGCAGTGTCGGCCCAAGGCGGGCCGACACACGAACGCGTAGCGTATCAAAAGTCGCCGTTCCGAGCAACTGCCGTCCAAACGGCAGTGAGGATCTCGGGACCTCGGACGAGTGTCCTCGGTGCGGATGCCGCAGGCCCGTGTCTCCCGTATCCGCTCCATCAGATGGCAGTGAGGATCTCGGGTCCTCCCTCCGTTACGGCGATCGAGTCCTCGAAGTGGGCGGCGAGCGAGCCGTCGACCGTCGAGACGGTCCAGTCGTCGGCGAGGACGTGGGCTCGGTAGTCACCGAGCGTGAACATCGGCTCGATGGCGAGGCACAGCCCGGGCTCCAGCTTGCGGCCGCGGCGACCGGTGCGGTAGTTCGGGACCTGCGGGTCCTCGTGCATCGACGTACCGATCCCGTGCCCGACGAACTGGCGGATGACGCCGAACCCGTGCGGCTTGGCCGCGTCCTCGACGGCGGCCGAGATGTCCTCGATGTGATTGCCCGGAACGGCGGCGGCGATGCCGGCCATCATCGCTTTCCGGGTCGTGTCGATCAGCTGACGGACCTCGGCCGGCGGCTCGCCGACGTAGAAGGTCCGCGCGGCGTCGCCATGCCACCCCTCGACGATGGCGCCGGCATCGATCGATACGACCTGGCCCGCCCGGATGGCTCGCTCGCCCGGGATGCCGTGCACGATCTCGTCGTCGATGGAGATGCACAGGCTGCCGGGAAACGGGCGGCGCGGGTTGATGCCGGGATACCCCTTGAAGGATGGGACCGCGCCGGCCTTGCGGATGTGAGCCTCCGCGAGGCGGTCGAGGTGGCCGGTGGTGACGCCTGGCTTGAGCTCGCCCTCCACGAGGGCGAGAACCTCGGCGACGATGCGGCCGGCTCGGCGCATGCGCTCGATCTCCGCGCGCGACTTGCGAGTGACCACCTCAGCCCGCGCCCGTGGCGCCGCTGGGCGCGTCGCTCGTGACGGCGGCGAGCACGTCATCGGCCACGCGATCGATCTCCTGGACGCCGTCGACGACGCGCAGGAGCCCGGCCACGTCGTAGTAGTCGACGACATCGTTGAGGCTGGCCAGCTGCTGGGTCAGTCGCGCCCGGATGGTCTCGGGCTTGTCGTCCGCGCGCTGGACGAGCGGTGATCCGTCGATGTCGCACCGACCCTCGGCCTGTGGCGGGTTGGTGGACTCGTTGTACACGTGCCCAGCGTCGCGACAGACCCAGCGCCCCGACAGCCGCCGTACGAGCTCGTCGGTGGGTACCTCGATGTTGATGGCTCGGTCGACCTGCGAACCCCGCTCCCCGAGCGCGGTCGCGAGCGCCCCCGCCTGGGCGCGGTTGCGTGGAAACCCGTCCAGCAGGACGCCGTCGGCGGCGTCGGACGCCTCCAGGCGGTCCAGGAGCATCTGGATGGTGATGTCGTCGGGGACGAGCTGGCCACGCTCCATGTAGCGCCGTGCCTCAAGACCGATCGGTGAGGCATCGCGTACGGCGGCCCGGAACAGGTCGCCCGTGGCGACATGCGGGATCCCCAAACGCTCGGCGAGGATCTCCGCCTGCGTGCCCTTCCCCGACCCAGGGCCGCCAAGAAGCACGACGACCGTCATGACGAACGCGCGCGATACCTGTCGGCAAGCATGGCGAGTCCAGCCGAAGGCGCCGGCGAGCACCCGAGCGAGCGCACTACCCCCCGAGGTCCGAGGCGACGCCCCGCGAGCCATCGGCCCGAGGGTTCCTGCGTGAGGGAGGGCGCGGAGCCGGCAACGCTCGGATGGGCCGTCAGGCTTGTCGACATCATCTGATGAAGCCTTCGTAGTTGCGCATCATGAGCTGCGCTTCGATCTGCTTCATCGTCTCGACCACGACGGACACGACGATCAGCAGGCTCGTGCCACCGAGACCGATCGCCCCGAGCTCCGGAAAGGCGAGACCGAGCAACGACGGCGACACCGCGACGATCGCCAGGAACATGGCGCCTGCGAACGTGATCCTGCTCACGACGCGGGCAAGGTAATCCTGTGTCGGACGGCCCGGGCGGATGCCCGGGATGAAGCCGCCGTTCTTGCGCAACTGTTCGGCGGTCTCGTCCGGTTTGAAGGTGAAGGCCGTATAGAAGTACGTGAAGCCGACCGTGAGCAGGAAGTAGGCGACGATGTAGAAGATCGAGTTCGGATTGAACAGGAAGACGATCCCGCTCGCGATGTCGCGCACGATCTGGATGTCCGACGCCGTGAAGTACGACGCGAGCTGGACCGGGAACAGCAGGATGCTGACCGCGAAGATGATCGGGATGACGCCCGCCTGGTTGACGCGCAGCGGCAGGAACGTCTGGCCGCCCTGGTACATCCGCCGGCCGCGCACGCGGCTGGCGTACTGGACCGGGATCCGGCGCTGGCCCTCCTGGATGTAGATGATCACGGCCACGGCTGCGATGGCGACGAGGCCGAAGGCGATGAACATCGCGATGTTCGGGCTCGCCAGGAACGCCCCGATGGCGCTAGGCGCCTGGCTGACGATGCCCGCGAAGATCACGAAGCTGATGCCGTTGCCGATGCCCCGTTCGGTGATGAGCTCGCCGATCCACATCAGCGCGATCGACCCGGCCGTGAGCGTCGCGATCTGGGTCAGCGTGTCGTAGCTGCCCAGGTCGAAGCTGCCGGTCAGGACGTTGCTGTTATTGAGGAGTGCGAGGAACCCGTACGACTGCAGCAACGCCATCGGCACCGACAGGTAGCGCGTGTACTGGGTGATCTTGTTGCGCCCGAACTCCCCTTCCCGGCTGAGCGCCTGGAGGGAGGGCACGACGCCCTGCATCAACTGCATGATGATCGACGCGTTGATGTAGGGATTCAGGCCCAGTGCCACGACCGAGAAGTTGGACAGACCGCCGCCGGAGAACAGGTTCAGCAACCCGAACAGCGGGTTGCCCTCCAGGAAGGTGGCGAGCTGGGCGCGATCGATCCCCGGGACCGGCACGGCGGCCAGGAACCGGAAGGCGATGAGCAGGCCCAGGACGACCAGGATCCGGCGCCGGATGTCCGGCGCCCGGAAGGCGTTCAGGAGGGATTCGAACACGGGATCTAGGCGTCGTCGCCGGACGCGGTCTCGGCCTCGTCGGTTGCCGCACTCGCGGTCTCGGGTTCGGGTGTCGATTCGGCCTCGGCCGACGGCTTGGCGTCGGTCGCGGCGGCCTTGGTCTTCGAGGCGCGGCGCGGCTTCGCCGGCGTGGCCGACTCGGCGGCGTCCTCGGTCGGTGCGGCGGTCGCGGCCTCAGGGGAGGAGGCCTCCACCTCGGTCGTGGCGGACGCGTCGGCATCTGCGGCCTCCGCGGCGGGCGCAGTCGGCGCTTCGGCCTCGTCGGCTTCGTCGGCCTCGGGCGCGGACGGCGCCTTGGCTGCGGTCACGGGCGCCGCTTCGGCAGCCTCGGCATCCTCGGCGCGTGCGGCCCGGGCGCGATCGGCCTTGTCCGCCGCGGCCTGACCGCCACGGGACAGCTTCGCCGGGGTGCGCTCGTCGCCGGACTCCACGCCGATCGCCTGCAGCGGTGCGGTCGGGACCTCGAGCACGTTGACCGTGCCGCCGGCGGCCTCGATCTTCGCTCGCGCGGATGCGGTGAACCCATCGGCCACGACGAAGAGCGGTGCCGACAGCTCGCCGTTCCCGAGGATCTTGAGTGGCTTGTCCAGGCTCCGAACCAGACCCACGGCCCGCAGGATGTCCTGATTGACCGTGATCTGCGTCGGTGCCTTGGTCTTGCCCGTGGGCTTCGCATCGGCCGCCTCGGCCTCGAACGCGCCGCGCTCGGCGGCCGCCCCGATATCGCCAACGTTCACGATCTCGTATTCGATCCTGAAGCGGTTCTTGAAGCCGCGGAGCTTGGGGATGCGCTGATGGAGCGGCGTCTGGCCACCCTCGAACCACGGCGGGATGGAGCCGCCGGCCCGCGCCTTCTGGCCCTTCGTGCCGCGGCCCGCGGTCTTGCCCTTGCCGGCGGCGATGCCGCGGCCGACGCGTGTCCGCTCCTTGCGCGAACCTTCTGGCGGGCGCAGGTCGTGGAGTCTCATGCCGTTGCCTTCTCCTTCGAATCCTCGGAGTCCTCGGAGCGGCCCGTGTCCGCACCTTGGTCCCTGGATCCGCCCTTGTCTGCCTTCCGTGCGCGCCCTTCGGTCGACTCGGCGATCTCCTCGACGGTCACGAGGAAGCGGACCTGACGGACCATGCCCCGGGTCGCCGGGTTGTCCGCGACGACGCTGGTGCTTCCGATGCCGTGCAGGCCAAGGGCCTTGACGGTCGCCCGGTTACGGGCGATGTGACTGATCGTGCTCTTGGTCTGGGTGACCTTCAGCTTACCGGCCATCGGCCACCTCCGCGGTCGCCGCCGGCTGACCGGAGATCCGGCTGACCAGCTTCACCCCGCGTCGTGCACCCAGCTCCTCGGCCGAATGCAGGCTGCGCAGCGCCTCGATGGTCGCGCGGGTCACGTTGACCGGGTTGGTCGACCCGTGGACCTTGGACAGGATGTCGCGGACGCCGGCCGACTCGAGGACGGCCCGGACCGAGCCACCGGCGATGACGCCCGTGCCCTGCGAGGCTGGCTTCAGCAGGACGCTGCTGGCGCGGAACACGACCTGCACCTCGTGCGGGATCGTCGTCCCGACCATCGGGATCTTGATGACGTTCTTCTTTGCGTCCTCGACGCCCTTGCGGATGGACTCCGGCACTTCGCCGGCCTTGCCCAGGCCCACACCGACGTGCCCGGCGCCGTCACCGACGACGACGACCGCGCTGAAGCTGAAGCGGCGGCCACCCTTGACGACCTTGGCCACTCGGTTGATCTGGACGACGCGCTCCTCGAGCGCGAGCTTGTTCGGGTCGATGCGTGCCATTGAGTTCCTTCCGATCAGAAGTCGAGGCCGGCGTCGCGGGCGGCATCGGCGAGCGACTTGATCCGCCCGTGGTACCGGAAACCGGCTCGATCGAAGACGACGCGCTCGATGCCGGCGGTCTTGGCCCGCTCGGCCAGGAGGCGACCGACGAGCGCTGCTTCCTCGGACTTGCTCGAGCTGGAGCCCTTGAGCTCCTTCTCGGCGGTCGAGGCTGCCGCGAGCGTCGTTCCGGACGCATCGTCGATGACCTGCGCGTAGATGTGGTTGAGGCTGCGGAACACGGCGAGACGCGGCCGCCCTTCCGAACCCGCCAGGGTCAGGCGGATCCGGTCGTGGCGCTTGCGTCGGGCGGCGCCTCGGCTGGCGACCTTCGTCATCGTGTCAGTCCTTCGTGGGTGATCACTTCTTGCCGCCGATCTTGCCGGCCTTGCCGGCCTTGCGGCGGATCTGCTCCCCGGCGTAGCGCACGCCCTTGCCCTTGTAGGGCTCGGGCTTCCGCGTCGACCGCACCTTCGCGGCGATCTGGCCGACCAGCTCCTTGTCGATCCCGACGACCGCAAGCCGGGTCGGGTTCTCGAGCTCGAAGGTGATGCCGTCGGGCGGCTCGATCTCGATCTGGTGGCTGTAGCCCAGATTGAGCGTCAGCTTCTTGCCGTTCAGCGCGGCCCGGTAGCCGACGCCGGTGATCTCGAGCCCCTTGCGATAGCCGTCGGTCACGCCGACGACCATGTTGTTCACGAGGGTCCGGGTCAGGCCGTGGAGCTGCTTGTGGGTCTTCTGCTCGGTCGGGCGGGTGACGACGATCGTGCCGTCCTCCTGACTGACCGACATGTCCGGGTGCAGGGCGCGGCTGAGGGTGCCCTTGGGCCCCTTGACCGTGACCTGGCGTCCGTCGATCGTCACGTCGACGGCCGACGGGACGGGGATGGGCAGGCGTCCGATACGCGACATGGTTACGCGCCTACCAGACGAACGCGAGGACTTCGCCGCCCAGCTGCGCCTGGCGCGCCTGCTGGCCGGTCATGATGCCCTGGCTCGTGCTGACGATGACGATGCCCAGGCCGCCGAGCACTCGCGGGATGTCCGTCTTGCGCGCGTAGACGCGCAGGCCGGGTTTGCTGATCCGCTTGAGGCCGGAGACGACCGGGACCTTCCCGTCGACATATTTGAGGGTGATGCGCAGGAGCGCCGTGGGGCCATCCTGCTCCTCGCTGACGTCGGCGATGAAGCCTTCGTCCTTGAGGATGCGGGCGATCTCACGCTTCGTCCGCGACGCCGGGACGACCACTTCGGTGTGGCGCGCCCTCGACGCGTTCCGGACGCGTGTGAGCATGTCCGCGATCGGATCGGAGATGTTCATCGGTTTCCTACCAACTCGACTTCGTGACGCCGGGCAGCTCGCCCAGGAGCGCACGCTCCCGGAAGCAGATGCGGCATAGCGCGAACCGTCGCAGGAAGGCGCGCGGTCGCCCGCACACGTAGCAGCGGTGATACGCGCGCACCTTGAACTTCGGAGTGCGCTTCGCCTTTGCGACCATCGACTTCTTGGCCATGTCTCTCCCTCCCCGCGCCTACGAGGCGAAGGGCATGCCGAGGAGTTCAAGAAGCTTCTTGGACTCCTCGTCGGTCTTCGCCGTCGTCACGATGCTGATCTCCAGCCCGCGGAGACGGTCCACCTTGTCGTAATCGATCTCCGGGAACGCGAGCTGTTCGCGCAATCCCAGCGAATAGTTGCCCCGCCCATCGAACGACTTGTCGGGGATCCCCCGGAAGTCGCGGATGCGCGGCAGCGCGAGGGTCGTCAGCCGGTCCAGGAAATCCCACATCCGCTCACCGCGGAGCGTCACCTTGGCTCCGATCGAGTTGCCCGCCCGCACGTGGAACTGGGCGATCGAGCGCTTGGCCTTGGTGACGATCGGCTTCTGGCCGGTGATGCTGGCCAGGTCGCCCAGGGCCGCATCGAGCGCCTTGGCATTGGTCAGGGCTTCGCCCAGGCCGATGTTGACGACGATCTTGCTGACCTTCGGCACCTGATTCGGGTTGCCGTATTCGAATTGCTTACGGAGCGCCGGGACGATCTCGGCCTGATAGCGCTCGTGCAGACGGCTGGTCACGACTTGACCTCCAGCTGCTCGCCGCAGTGGCGACAGACGCGCACGCGGCGACCGTTGTCGAGCGTCGCGTGCGAGATGCGGGTCGGCTTGCCACAGCTCGAGCAGACGACCATGACCTTGCCCACCGGGATCGGCTGGGCGATCTCGAGGATGCCGCCCTGCTGGACCTTGGGCATGCGGTCGGTCGAGCTCGAGGTCTGGCGGGCCTTCGTGTGGCGCTTGGCGATGTTGAGGCCCTCGACGACGACACTCACGCCACCGGCCGTCGTCCCGCGACGGAACATGCTGCGGCCGCGCGGGGCCGGCTGACGCCGGATCACGCGCTCGACGGTCCCGCGCTTGCCGGCATCGCGGCCGGAGAGCACGACGACCGTGTCGCCCTTGCGGACTTCGGGCACTTTCGGCGACCGGGCGGTCGCGGCTCGAACGCCCATCACAGCACCTCCGGGGCGAGGGACACGATCTTCATGTAGTTCCGGTCGCGCAGCTCGCGCGCCACCGGGCCGAAGATGCGCGTGCCGCGCGGGTTGCCCTGGTTGTTGATGAGGACGGCGGCGTTCTCGTCGAACCGGATGTAGCTCCCGTCGGCGCGGCCGTACTCCTTGTTCGTGCGCACGATGACCGCGCGGACGACATCGCCCTTCTTCACGGCGGCATTGGGGATCGCCTGCTTGACGCTGGCGATGATCACGTCACCCACGCCGGCCGTGGTCTTGAGCGAACGACCCATCACCCGGATGCACTGGATGCTGCGGGCGCCGGTGTTGTCCGCGACCTTGAGGCGGGTCTGGGGCTGGATCACGAGACGGCCTCCTCCGTCGGAGCGCGCTGCTCGTCGCCGGCCGCGTCGTCGCCGGAGGTGGCGCCGACCTCATCAGGCTCGGTCTCGGCCTCGGCCTTGTTCGTGCGCCCGGGGTGGGCCGCGGCGTGGATGGCCTCGGTGACCTCGGCCTCCTCCTCCACGACCGACTCACCCGGGAGACCATGCTCCCCGGCGCGCGCGATCACGCTGACGAGACGCCAGCGCTTGGTCGCGGACAGGGGCCGCGACTCCTCGATCTGGACGGTGTCGCCGATCCTGGCGTCATTCGTCTCGTCGTGGGCTTTGAACTTCGTGGACAAGCGGATGACCCGCTTGTACAGCCGGTGACGGGCCAGTCGCTCGACGGACACGACGATCGTCTTGTCCATCTTGTCGCTGACCACGCGGCCGACCTTCAATTTCCGCTTTGTCTGCACCGTGGTGTCTGCTCCTGTCATCGCGTGATATCCCTTCAGGCCGTCTTGCCGAGCTTGCGCTCACGCTGCACGGTCAGGATCCGCGCGATCGTTCGCCGCGTCTGCGGGATCGTGCTGTAGTCCTTGAGCTGTCGGGTCGAGAGCGCGAAGCGCGCTCCCCACAGGTCCTGCTTCGCCTCGCGCAGGGCCTCGTCGAGCTCGGCGTCGGAGAGGGAACGGGCCTTGTCCATATCCATCCCGTTACGCCTCCTTCGCGCCTTCCCGGACGACCACGCGGGTCTGCACGGGAAGCTTGTGGCTGGCGAGGCGCATGGCCTCGACCGCGGATTCGTGATCCACGCCGGCCATCTCGAACAGGATGCGACCGGGCTTGACGACCGCGACCCAGTGGTCGGGGGCGCCCTTGCCGGAACCCATCCGTGTCTCGGCGGGCTTCTTCGTGGCGGGCTTGTCCGGGAAGATCCGGATCCAGATCTTGCCACCGCGCTTGACCGAACGGGTCATGGCGCGTCGAGCGGCCTCGATCTGGCGGCTGGTGATCCAGGCCGGCTCCTGCGTGGCCAGGCCGTACTCGCCGAAGGCGACCATGTAGCCGCCCTTGGCAAGTCCGGACATCCGTCCTCGCATGACCTTGCGGTGCTTGACCCGACGCGGCATCAACATCGTCAGACCCCCTGTCCGGGCTGGACCGGGGCACCGACGAGCTCGGGTCGGCGGATCGGCTCCGGCGCGAAGTCGCCGCGGTAGATCCAGACCTTGACGCCGATGCGGCCGTACGTGGTGTGGGCGTGGATCTGGCCGTAGCTGATATCCGCGCGGAGCGTTCCCAACGGGATGCGCCCTTCCTTGTCCCATTCGCGCCGGCCCATCTCGGACCCGCCGAGGCGGCCCGCGACGGCGATCTTGACGCCCTTGGCGCCGGCCTTCATCGAGCGCTGGATGGCCTGCTTCATCGCCTTCTTGAAGGCGATCCGGCGGCTGAGCTGGCCGGCGATGTTCATCGCGACCAGATGCGCGTCGAGTTCCGGCTGGCGGATCTCCTTGATCTCGAGCTTGACCTTGCGGTTCGAAAGCGCGCCGATCTGCTGGCGCAGCACCTCGACGTTGGCCCCGCCCTTGCCGATGACGATGCCGGGCTTGGCGGTGTGGATGGTGACCGTCACGTGATTGATGCCACGCTCGATCTCCACGCCGCTCACGCTGGCGTTCGACAACCGCTTCTCGATGAGCGTGCGGATGCCGATGTCCTCCTTGAGGGAGGCGGTGTATTCCTTATCCGCGTACCACTTCGCGGTCCAGGTGCGCGAGACACCCAGGCGGAAGCCGTACGGATGGACCTTATGTCCCATGTCAGGCCTCCTGGTCCGCGACGGTGATGGTGATGTGGGTCATGGGCTTGTGGATCGGAAACGCCCGACCCTGGGCCCGCGGCTGGAAGCGCTTGATCGTGGGGCCCTCGTTGGCGACGGCCTCGACGATGATCAGGTCCTCCGCGGACAGGTTGTGGTTGTTCTCGGCATTGGCAGTCGCGCTCTTGAGCACGCGAGCCACGTCAGCTGCGGCCTTCTGCGGCATGAACCGCAGGAGCGCGGCGGCTTCCTCCACCCGCTTGCCCGTGATGGCGTTGGTCACCAGACGGGTCTTGCGAGTCGAGGCACGCAGGTACTTGGCAGTGGCGGAAACACGCATCGGCCGGCCTACTTCAACGCCGTCGACCGGTCGGTGTGCTTGCCGTGGCCGCGGTAGTTGCGGGTTGGGCTGAACTCACCAAGACGATGGCCGACCATGTTCTCGGTCACGTAGACCGGGACGTGCTTCTTGCCGTTGTAGACGGCGATGGTGTGACCGATGAACGTCGGGAAGATGACGGACGCACGGGACCAGGTCTTGACGACCTTCTTCTCGTTGCGCTTGTTCATCTCCTCGATACGGCCGAGGAGTCGGGCCTCGATGAAGGGGCCCTTCTTGATGGAACGGGACATTGGCTCCTACCTCCCCGGCTACTTGCGATGCCGCGAACGGACGATCAGGCGTCCGGTCGTCTTGGACCGCCGGGTGCGGTAGCCCATGGCAGGCTTGCCCCACGGGGTCTTGGGCGGCATCCCGGTCGGGGACTTGCCCTCGCCACCGCCGTGCGGATGGTCGCGCGGGTTCATGACGACTCCGCGGACCTCCGGGCGCTGGCC
Source organism: uncultured Chloroflexia bacterium (assembly GCA_963828165.1). Taxonomy (GTDB): domain Bacteria; phylum Chloroflexota; class Limnocylindria; order Limnocylindrales; family CSP1-4; genus SPCO01. The sequence continues at coordinate 2,377,359 of CAWHDR010000001.1, read as the reverse complement.
CATGTGCCGGGCGCGGCCGGCCTTTCCGAGGTTCTGGTTCTCGTGGTCGAGGTTGCTGACCTGGCCGACGGTGGCCATGCAGCGCATCGGGATGCGTCGCATCTCGCCCGACGGCATGCGGACCGTGGCGTAGTCGCCTTCCTTGGCGAGCAACTGCGCCGAGGTTCCTGCCGAGCGCACGATCTGGCCGCCCTTGCCGGGCGTCAGCTCGATGTTGTGGATCGTCGTGCCGAGCGGGATGTTCGCGAGCGGCAGGGCATTCCCCACGCGCGCCTCGGCGTCCGGTCCCGCCACGACCACGTCGCCGACCTTGAGGCCGTGCGGCAGGATCATGTAGCGCTTCTCGCCGTCGCGGTAGTGGAGCAGGCCGATCCGCGCCGAGCGGTTCGGGTCGTACTCGATCGTCGCGACTCGCGCCGGCACATTGAACTTGTCGCGCTTGAAGTCGATGCGACGGTAGTGCTGTTTCTCGCCGCCGCCGCGATGGCGCACGGTGAGGCGGCCCTGGTTGTTCCGGCCGGATCCGCGTGTCTGCGGTTCGAGCAGGGGCTTGTGCGGCTCCTTGGTGGTGATCTCCTCGAAGGTCGAGCGAGTCATCTGCCGGAGCCCCGGCGAGGTTGGCTTGTAGGTTCGAAGCGGCATCGGTCAGACCCCCTCGAAGAATTCGATCTTCTGGCCGGGAGCCAGGGTCACGATGGCCTTGCGCCACGGGGTGGTGTGGCCGACGATCCGGCCGCGCTTCGTCCCGCGTCGCTTTTCCTTGGCCTTGGTGGTCAGGACGTTGACCGAGATGACGGTCACGTTCTCCTTCTTGTAGAGCTCCTCCACCGCGGCCTTGATCTGGATCTTGTTGGCGTGGTCGTTGACGGCGAACGTGTACTTGCCGCGTGTCGACTCGTCGATGGTCTTCTCGCTGATGACCGGACGAAGGATGATCTCGGGCGCGGTCAGGGCGGTCATGCGTACACCTCCTGCATGCGCGCGAGCGACGGCTGCTCGATCAGCACGAGGTCGGCCTTGATGAGGTCGACGACGTTGAGCGAGTCGGCGAGGATGATGTCGACGGTCGGAAGGTTGCGGGCGGACAGCTCGAGGTTCTGGTCGCGGCTCGGGGCCACGACCAGGACGCGCCCGTCGGCGGCCAGTGCGCGCAGCACGCCTGCCAGATCGCTGGTCTTGATCGCCTTGAGCCCGAAGCTGTCGATGACCTTGACCTGCTCGTCGACGAGCTTGGCCGTCAGCGCACCGCGCAGCGCGAGGCGCTTCATCTTGCGCGGCAGGCGCTGCTCGTAGGAGCGCGGATGCGGCCCGAAGACCACGCCACCGCCGCGGTAGTGCGGCGCGGTGACGGTGCCCTGGCGGGCGCGCCCGGTGCCCTTCTGGCGATACGGTTTGCGGCCACCGCCGCGGATCTCGCCGCGGGTCTTGGTGTCGCTCGTACCGGTCCGGCGGGCAGCGAGCTGGGCGGTCACGACCTGGTGCAGCACGGCGGTGTTGACCGGGGCGGCGAACAGCTCATCGCTGAGCTCGACGTCGCCGATGTTCTTGCCGGCGCGGTCGTACAGGGGGATGGACGGCATTCGTCAGGCCTTCTTCACGAGGATCAGCGACCCGCGCGCGCCGGGGAGACTCCCCTTGACGAGCAGCAGGTTGCGGTCCGGGTCGGTGCGCACGACGCGCACCTTCTTGATGGTCACGGTCTCGTCGCCCATGTGGCCGGCCATCTTCATGCCGCGGTAGACACGACCAGGCGTCGTGCCCGGGCCGATGGAGCCCGGCTCGCGATGATGGTCCGAACCGTGGGTCTTGGGGCCGCGGTGGAAGTTGTGGCGCTTGATGTGGCCGGCAAAACCCTTGCCCTTGGAGACGCCGCTCACGTCGACCTCGTCACCCACCGTGAACAGGTCCACGAGCGAGACGGTCTGGCCGAGCTCGTACTCGTCCACGCTGTCCACGCGGAACTCGCGGATCGTCTTGATCGACTGGGCGGCCTTGGGCAGGTCCTTGAGCTGGCCGGCCTCGGGCTTGGACAGCTTCTTGCTGGTCTCGGTGCCGAGCTGGACGGCCGTGTAGCCGTCGCGATCGGGCGTGCGCAGACGCGTGACCGTGTTCGGCTCGATGGCGAGGACGCTGACGGCGACCATGGTGCCGTCGTCCTGGAAGACCTGGGTCATACCGACCTTGCGGCCGATGAGTCCGATGCTCATCGCTGCCACCCGGCCGGCTGGACGGCGATGTCCATGTGGTGTGCCGTCATCACATCTTGATCTCGATGTCGACGCCCGCAGCCAGCGAGAGTCGCATCAGGGCGTCGACCGTTTTCGAGCTCGGATCCAGGATGTCGACGAGCCGCTTGTGGGTGCGGATCTCGAACTGCTCGCGGGAGTCCTTGTCGATGAACGGGGAACGCAGGACCGTGAACTTCTCGATCCGGGTGGGGAGCGGCACGGGACCGACGACGTCCGCGCCGGTGCGCTGCGCCGTCTCGACGATCTGGGCCGCCGACTGATCGAGCAGCCGGTGATCGTAGGCCTTGAGGCGGATCCTGATCCGCTGCTTCGCCATGTCGTCCCTACTCCTGGATGCTGACGATGGCGCCGGCGCCGACGGTCCGGCCACCCTCGCGGATGGCGAAGCGCTGGCCGACCTCGAGGGCGATCGGGGTGATCAGCTCGACGGTCATCTCGACGTTGTCGCCGGGCATGATCATCTCGGCCCCGTCGGGCAGCCCGATGGCGCCGGTCACGTCGGTCGTGCGCAGGTAGAACTGCGGGCGGTAGCCGTTGTAGAAGGGGGTATGGCGGCCGCCCTCCTCCTTGGTCAGGACGTAGACCTGGGCGCTGAACTTGGTGTGCGGCTTGATCGAGCCACTCTTGGCCAGCACCTGGCCGCGCTCGATCTCCTCGCGCTCGATGCCCCGGATGAGGCAGCCCACGTTGTCCCCGGCGCGGCCCTCGTCGAGCAGCTTCTTGAACATCTCGACGCCGGTGACCACGATCTTGCGGGTGGGCTTGACCCCGACCAGCTCGACCTCGTCGCCGACCTTGACGATGCCGCGCTCGATGCGCCCGGTGGCGACCGTGCCGCGGCCCTTGATCCCGAACACGTCCTCGACCGGCATGAGGAACGGCTTGTCGACCGCGCGCTCGGGGGTCGGGATGTACGAGTCGACCGCGTCCATCAGCTCCTGGATCGGCTTGTAGGCCTCGGCCGTCGGGTCGTCGCCGGCCTCGAGCGCCTTCAACGCCGACCCGCGGATGACCGGGATGTCGTCGCCCGGGAACTCGTACTTGCTGAGCAGCTCGCGGACCTCGAGCTCGACGAGGTCGAGCAGCTCCTCGTCGTCGACCATGTCGACCTTGTTGAGGAAGACCACGATGTAGGGCACCTCCACCTGGCGGGCCAGCAGGATGTGCTCGCGGGTCTGGGGCATCGGCCCGTCGGTCGCGGCCACGACCAGGATGGCGCCGTCCATCTGGGCGGCTCCGGTGATCATGTTCTTGATGTAGTCGGCGTGGCCCGGGCAGTCGACGTGGGCGTAGTGGCGGGCCTCGGTCTCGTACTCGACGTGGGCGATGGCGATGGTGATCCCGCGCTCGCGCTCTTCGGGCGCGTTGTCGATCGAATCGAAGGCGCGGTACTCGGCCGAGCCCTTCAGGGCGAGGTACTTGCTGATCGCCGCGGTGAGGCTCGTCTTGCCGTGGTCGATGTGGCCGATCGTGCCGATGTTGACGTGGGGCTTGTTGCGCTCGAACTTCTTCTTGGCCATGTCGTCGTGCTCCCTAGACCTTGGACTTCTGGACGAGTTCCGAGGCCAGGCTCGCTGGCACTTCGGCGTAGTGGCTGAACTCCATCGAGGACGTCGCGCGCCCCTGGGACATGCTGCGTAGATCCGTCACGTACCCGAACATCTGGGCGAGCGGCACGAAGGCGCGCACGACCTGGGTCTTGTGGCCGACGGATCCTCCGCGGCTCTCCATCCCCTCGATCTGGCCACGGCGGCTGTTGAGGTCGCCGATGACGTCGCCCATGAACTCCTCGGGCATCGTCACCTCGACCCGCATGATCGGCTCGAGGATGGCCGGATCGGCCTTCGAGAAGGCGTCCTTGACGGCCATGGATCCGGCGATCTTGAACGCCATCTCGGACGAGTCGACGTCGTGGAACGAGCCGTCGAACAGGGTGACCTTGACGTCGACCACCGGGAAGCCGGCGTAGATGCCGGTCTCGAGGGCTTCGCGGATCCCTGCGTCCACGGGCTTGATGTACTCGCGCGGGATCGTCCCGCCGACGATCTTATCGATGAATTCGTAGCCGGCGCCCTTCTCGGCGGGCTCGAGCTTGATGATGGCGTGGCCGTACTGGCCCTTGCCGCCCGTCTGGCGGACGAACCGGCCGTTGCCCTCCGCTGCGCGGCGGATGGTCTCGCGGTAGGAGACCTGCGGCTTGCCGATATTGGCCGCGACCTTGAACTCGCGGATCATGCGGTCAACGAGAACGTCGAGGTGCAGCTCACCCATGCCGGCGATGAGCGTCTCGGACGATTCCGGGTCGGTGTGGACGCGGAACGTCGGGTCCTCCTCGCTGAGGCGCTGGAGGGCGAGCGCAAGCTTGTCCTGGTCGGCCTTCGTCTTTGGCTCGATCTTGACCTCGATGACGGGTTCCGGGAACGTCATCCGCTCGAGGATCACGGGGTGCTCGGGGTCGGTCAGGGTGTCACCCGTGTAGGTGTCCTTCAGCCCGACCGCGGCGGCGATATCGCCCGCGTAGACCTGGTCGATCTCCTCGCGGTGGTTCGCGTGCATCTGGAGGATGCGCCCGATGCGCTCCTTCTTGTCCTTGGTCGGGTTCAGCACGTACGAGCCGGCCTTGAGGGTGCCGGAGTAGACGCGGAAGAAGGCCAGCTTTCCGACGAACGGGTCGGCGGCGATCTTGAACGCGAGCGCGCTGAACGGCTCGCTGTCATCCGGCGTGCGGATGACCTCGTCGCCGGACTTGGGGTCCAGGCCGATCATCGGCGGCACGTCGAGCGGCGAGGGCAGGTAGTCGACGACCGCGTCGAGCATCTTCTGGACGCCCTTGTTGCGGAGCGCCGAGCCGGTCAGGACCGGGATGATCTTCGTCGTCAGGGTGCCGAGGCGGAGACCGCGCTTGATCTCCGGGATCGTGAGCTCCTCGCCCTCGAGGTACTTGTGGGTCAGCTCGTCGTCCATCTCGGCGACGGCCTCGATCATGGTGTGACGGTGCGTCTCGGCCTCGGCCTTGAGCTCGTCGGGGATGTCCTTCACGTCAAAGGTGGTCCCCTGGTCGTCGTTGTAGTAGTAGGCCTTCATCTCGACGAGGTCGACCACGCCTTCGAACTTGTCCTCGCGGCCGATCGGGATCTGGATGGGCACGGCGTTGGCGCCGAGGCGGTCCTTGATCGATTCGACACCGCGCCAGAAGTCCGCGCCCGTCCGGTCGAGCTTGTTGATGAAGCAGAACCGCGGCACGCCGTAGCGATCGGCCTGGCGCCAGACAGTCTCGGACTGCGGCTCGACGCCCGCCACGCCGTCGAAGACGACCACCGCGCCATCGAGCACGCGCAGGCTTCGCTCGACCTCTACAGTGAAGTCCACGTGCCCGGGCGTATCGATAATGTTGATGCGATGATCGCCCCAGAACGCCGTCGTCGCGGCAGCCGTGATCGTGATGCCCCGCTCCTGCTCCTGGGGCATCCAGTCCATGGTTGCAGCGCCCTCATGGACCTCACCGATCTTGTAGATCTTCTTCGTGTAGAAGAGGATCCGCTCGGTGACGGTCGTCTTGCCGGCGTCGATGTGCGCGATGATTTCGATGTTTCGCGTCTTGCCGAGCGAAACCTGTCGTGCCACGGTGTCCCTAAGCTCCCTGATCTACCACTTGAAATGGCTGAAGGCGCGGTTCGCCTCCGCCATCTTGTGCGTATCTTCTCGACGCTTGACTGCCGCGCCCAGGCCGTTCATGGCATCGACGAACTCGGCGGCCAGCTTCTCGCTCATGCTCTTGCCGTTGCGCTTGCGGGCCGACTGGACGAGCCAGCGGACACCGAGCGACAGGCGGCGGTCGCCCCGGATCTCGACCGGGACCTGGTAGGTCGCGCCACCGACGCGGCGCGGCTTGACTTCGATGATGGGGGTGGCGTTGCGCATCGCCGCCTCGAGGATCTCGAGGCCGGGACGCCCTGCCTGGGCCTCCGCGCGGGCGAGGGCCTGGCGCAGGATGCGCTCCGCGAGGTTCTGCTTGCCGCCCTTCATCAGCTTCGCTGAGAAGCGATGCGTGATGCGGTTGGCCGGCACGACCTCGTATTTCGTCTTGCGGGGGATGCTCGTACGACGCGGCATCTACTTGACCCCGCCCTTGCCGGGGGCCTTGGCGCCGTACTTGCTGCGACCCTGCTTGCGGTCGCGCACGCCGGCAGCGTCCAGGGTGCCGCGGATGATGTGGTACTTGACCGACGGGAGGTCCTTCACGCGGCCGCCGCGGACGAGGACCACCGAGTGCTCCTGGAGGTTGTGCCCGATGCCCGGGATGTAGGCCGTGACCTCCATCTGGTTGGACAGGCGCACGCGCGCGATCTTGCGCAGCGCGGAGTTCGGCTTCTTGGGCGTCATCGTCCGGACCTGCAGGCAGACCCCGCGCTTCTGCGGGGCGCCTTTGATCGACACCTGGCGGCGTCGCAGGCTGTTCCAGTTCTTGCGCATGGCCGGCGCCTTGACCTTCTTGATCTTGTTCTGCCGGCCGTGGCGCACGAGCTGACTGATCGTCGGCACGAAGACGTTTCCTTTCGGTTCTCGAGAGCGGGTGCGGTGGCGGTCGTCGAGTGACCGCGGTCCGGCCATGCGTCGCCGACATCTGCCCCGCAGGGCCGATCCGGCTGGGACCGGTGGTGTGATGGTGTCGGAATGGTCGTCGGCGCAAGCGCCGAGGGCGGACCCCTCCCGAGGCCACGAAGGCGGAGTTTAGCAGCGGCCCGAAATCTGTGTCAAACGAACTCGGGGGCGGCGCCGCGGACCTGAATCCTGACAGAAGTGCACCACGTGCACCTTGGGCCGGAATCGGGAGTCGGAGGCGACGATATCGGCCTTCTGACGCCTTCGCGCTCCCTGCCGACACACGGATCGATCGCAAAGTCGGCGTCGCGGTCGTGGGAACCGCCGTGAAGGTGCACACCATGCACATTTGGCCGACCCGGTCCCCAGTGCCAGTCGCGCCCTGAGTTTCCTGCCACATCGGCATGGGGTGACCATTGGGCCCGGAATCGGGTGCTCGCAGCGCGTCCGGTCCGCGACCCCACGCTGGACCGGACTCCGGCAAGCCATGTCCCGGGCCATGACGGCTGACGAACCACGCCCGAGTGTCATGGGGTGACCATCTGGCAGGATCCGGCGTCGGCCAGGATCCGGCGTCGGCCGGATCACGCGGCCGCTCGTCCCCCAGCCGCTCGCCCCATCCGGACATGACGAGACCCCGGGGCGCCCCGGGGTCTCGTCGCGAAATCAGGGTCGCTGCGGGCTAGCCCTCGCTCTTGCCCTTCCCCGCCGTGACCTTTTCGGCCTCGGCCAGGAACGGGTTGACCTCCTCATCGGTGGCCTCACCGTCCGAGGCATCCGCCCCGTCCGAGCCGTCACCGGCCAGGAACGGGTTCGCGCCGTCGCTCTCTTCGTCGGTGTCGCCACCGGCGATGGTCGCTGCCAGCGCGAGACCGGCGGCCTCGTCGTCGGGACCGGCCTCGCCCTCGCTCCCGTCCTCGAGGAACGGGTTGTACTCGGACTGCCCGAGACCTTCGAGCGCCTCGCCGGCGAGGGCTTCGAGGGCGGCCTGGCGCTCGCGCGCCTTGCGGGCGGCGACGTTCGCCGGTGCACCCGAGCCTGCCGGGATGAGCTTGCCGATGATCACGTTCTCCTTGAGACCGATCAGGTGGTCCTTGGCGCCGTTGATGGCGGCCTCGGTCAGCACCCGGGTCGTCTCCTGGAAGGACGCGGCGGCAAGGAAGGACGACGTGTTGAGCGACGCCTTCGTCACGCCGAGCAGGACGGTCTGAGCCGTGGCGGGCTCGCCGCCCTCGGCCAGGACGTGGTTGTTGTGCTGCTCGAACTCGAGCCGGTCGACGAGCTCGGTCGGGAGCAGGTCGACGTCGCCCGGCTGATCGATGCGCACCTTGCGGAGCATCTGACGGACGATGATCTCGATGTGCTTGTCGCTGATCGTGACGCCCTGGCTCTTGTAGACCTTCTGGACTTCCTTCACCAGGTAGCGCTGGACCGCGTCCTTGCCCCGGGTGTCGAGGTACTCCTGCGGGTTGATCGGGCCATCCGTGATCGGGTCACCGGCACGGATCTCCTGGCCGTTCTCCACGAGGACCTTGGCGTTGTGCGGGATGAGGTACTCGCGCTCGACGACGTCTTCGGCGCGAACGACGAGGCCGTCGTCGCCCTTCACGAGGAAGCCGGCGACCGGGGCGGTCACGTCGACTGCGGCCCCGTCGGTCTCGCCCCGAGCGATGACCTGGCCGAGGGTGACGGTGTCACCCGCGGCGGCCAGCTGCTCGGCGCCCTTGGGGAGAGCGAGCGAGGTGTCATAGACCTCCGTCGAGACGACCTTCACCTTGGTCAGCCCGTCGCCGCGGATGATCTCGACGATGCCGTCGATGTGGCTGATCTCGGCCTTGCCCTTGGGGATCCGGGCCTCGAACAGCTCCTCGACGCGCGGCAGACCCGCGGTGATGTCCATGCCGCCGGCGACGCCGCCGGTATGGAACGTCCGCATCGTCAGCTGCGTACCGGGCTCGCCGATCGACTGGGCCGCGATGATGCCGACCGCCTCGCCCGACCCGACCATCTCGCCGGTGGCGAGGTTGCGGCCGTAGCACGCCCGGCACACGCCGTTGCGGGCCTCGCAGGTGAGCGGTGAGCGGACGAGCGCCTCGTCGACGCCGGCCTCGTCGATACGGGCCGCCACCTCTTCGGTGATCATCTCGTTGCGCTCGACGAGGAGCGGTGCCTCCTCGCCCTTCTTGGGCTTGACGCGGGGATCCGGCAGCGGGGCCGCCGACAGCCGACCGACGAGCCGGCGCTGGAACGCGCCCTTCTCGTCGCTCGACTCGGAGCGGATGATCCAGCTTCCTTCTTCGGTGCCGCAGTCGTCCTCGCGCGTGATGACATCCTGGGCCACGTCCACGAGGCGCCGGGTCAGGTACCCCGAGTCGGCGGTTCGGAGCGCGGTGTCCGCGAGGCCCTTGCGGGCGCCGTGGGTGGAGATGAAGTATTCGAGGACCGTCATCCCCTCGCGGAAGTTGCTCCGCACGGGGACGTCGATGATGCGGCCGGACGGATCGGCCATCAGGCCACGCATCGCGCCCAGCTGGCCGATGTTGCCCTTGTTACCGCGGGCACCCGACGCGGTCATCATCGTGACCGGGCCGGTGGGGTCCAGCCCCTTCATCATCTCGTCCGACATCCGCGACGTCGCATCCTGCCAGACCCCGACCACCTGCTCGTAGCGCTCGTCCTCGGTGATGAGGCCGCGCTGGAACTGACGATCGATCTCGGCGACGGACTCGTCGGCGGCGTCCAGCCGATCGCCCTTGTCCTTGGGGATCTCGATGTCGAACAGGCCGATCGTCAGGCCGCCGCGGGTGGCGAACTCGAACCCGACGTCCTTGATGCCGTCCACGAGGTGGGCGGTCTCCTCGGCCCCGAGCTCGCGATAGCAGGTATCGACGAGCTCCTTGAGGTCGCTCCGCTTCATCACGCTGTCGTGGAAGCGCAGCTTGTCGGGGAGGATCTGATTGAAGATCACGCGGCCGATCGTGGTCCGCTGGCGCTCGGGGCGCAGCTCGCCCGCCTCGGCGTCCCAGTGCATGACCTCGACGTCGATGACCTCGTGGAGGTCGGCGTTGGTCCGCTCCCGGAGCTGGTAGGCGAGGATGGCCTCGTCCTCCGTCGCGAACCGCCGGATCGGCTTCTCGCGCTCCTTCTTGGTCTTGGGCTCGTTCGCGTCCATGGTCAGGTAGTAGCAGCCGAGGACCATGTCCTGGGTCGGAGCCACGACCGGGCTGCCGTCGGCGGGTGACAACAGGTTGGCGGTCGAGAGCATCATCGTCCGCGCCTCTTCCTGGGCGGCCGTCGAGAGCGGCACGTGGACCGCCATCTGGTCGCCGTCGAAGTCCGCGTTGAACGCGGTGCAGACGAGCGGGTGGATCTGGATGGCCGAACCCTCGACGAGGACCGGCATGAACGCCTGGATGCCCAGGCGGTGGAGCGTCGGGGCGCGGTTGAGCAGCACCGGGTGGTCCTTGATGACGTCCTCCAGGACGTCCCAGACCTCGGGCCGGACGCGCTCGACGATGCGCTTGGCGCTCTTGATGTTGTGGGCGAAGCCCTTCTCGACGAGCTGGCGCATGACGAACGGCTTGAACAGCTCGAGCGCCATCTTCTTGGGCAGGCCGCACTGGTGCAGCTTGAGCTCCGGGCCGACCACGATGACCGAGCGGCCCGAGTAGTCCACGCGCTTGCCGAGCAGGTTCTGGCGGAACCGGCCCTGCTTGCCCTTGAGCATGTCGCTCAGGGACTTGAGGCGGTGGTTTCCGGTGCCGGCGATCGCGCGGCCACGGCGGCCGTTGTCGATCAGCGCGTCGCACGCCTCCTGGAGCATGCGCTTCTCGTTGCGGATGATGATCTCGGGCGCACCGAGCTCCAGGAGCCGCTTGAGGCGGTTGTTCCGGTTGATGACACGGCGGTACAGGTCGTTGAGGTCCGACGTCGCGAAGCGACCGCCGTCGAGCTGGACCATCGGCCGCAGGTCCGGCGGGATGACCGGCAGGACCGACAGGATCATCCAGTCGGGACGCGTGCCGCTGCGACGGAAGGCCTCGATCAGGCGCAGGCGCTTGATCGCCTTCTTGCGACGCTGGCCGGAGCTGGTGCGAACCTCGACATGGAGCGAGCGAGCCAGCTCCTCGAGGTCCATCCGGCTGATGATCTCGCGGACCGCCTCGGCGCCCATGCCGGCACCGAACACGCGGCCGCCCTTGGCTCCCGAGCCATAGCGCTCGTCGAGCATCCGGTACTCGGTCTCGCCGATCGTCTGCATCGGCTTGAGGCCCTCGAGCTCGTCGCGCAGCTTGCGCAGCTCGTCCTTGAGGCCCTGGGCCTGCTCCGCCAGGCCGGCGCGCTCGTGCTGGAGCGTCTCCTCGACGCCGGCTGCGAGGTCGGCGACCTTCTGCTCGACGACGCGGGCCTCGTCGGCCTCGCGCTGCTTGAGGTCGCCGTTGACCTGCTCGGTGTACTCGCCGACGATCTTGCGCAGGCGGGCGGTGGCTTCCTTGCCGCCCTTGTCGCCGGCCGCGACGACGACTTCGCCGGTCGGGGCGAAGGCGATCGTTTCCGTGGCTTCGCCGCTCTTGAGCTCGGCGAGCAGGGCCTGGGTCCCCTGGGCGGCGGCCGCGATCTCCTCGGTCCGCGCGGCGCGCTGGGCCTCGAGATCCGCCTTGGTCCGGGCGAGCTCACCCTTGAGCTCATCGGTCTTCAGATTGAGCTCCGCCTTCAGCTCGTCCTCGAGCTGGGTCAGGCGCTCACCGGCCTTGCCGCCACGTCCTTCGGCCTCTTCCTCGATGGAGGCGAGGGCGCGCTTGCGCGCCTCCTCGTCGACGTGCGTGACGATGTACAGCGCGAAGTAGAGGATGCGCTCGAGGTTGCGCGGGCTGATGTCGAGCAGGATGCCCAGACGCGAAGGGGTGCCCTTGAAATACCAGATGTGGCTGACGGGGCTCGCGAGCTGGATGTGACCCATCCGCTCGCGACGGACCTTGCTGCGCGTGACTTCGACGCCGCACTTGTCGCAGATGATGCCTTTGTAGCGGATGCGCTTGTACTTCCCGCAGTAGCACTCCCAGTCCTTGGTCGGACCGAAGATGCGCTCGTCGAAGAGACCGTCCTTCTCCGGCTTGAGCGTCCGGTAGTTGATGGTCTCGGGCTTGGTGACCTCACCCTTCGACCACTCCCGGATCTGGTCCGGGCTGGCGAGCGAGATACGGATCGCGCTGAAGTTATTGACCTCGAGCATGGTTCTCCTCCGCAGCGTCGGCTGGCACGACGTTGCGATGCGGCGCGAAGGCGAACGGGGGCGTGCCGGCCGGGACGCGACCCCGTGGGAAACGTGGGGTGGTGCTGATGACGATCAGTCCTCGAACCCGGCGAGGTTGATCCCGCCGAGATCGGGGAGCAGGTAACCCGAGGCGTCGTCCTCCGCGAGCGGGATCTCCTCTTCGTTCTGGTCCAGGATCTCCGCGTTCAGCCCGAGGCTGCGCAGCTCCTTGATCAGGACCTTGAACGACTCGGGGACACGCGGCGGCTGGATCTCCTCGCCCTTGACGATGGCTTCGTAGGTCTGGACTCGTCCGAGGACGTCGTCCGACTTCACGGTGAGCAGCTCCTGAAGGATGTTGGCGGCACCGTAGGCCTCCAGGGCCCAGACCTCCATCTCGCCGAAGCGCTGGCCGCCGAACTGCGCCTTGCCGCCCAGCGGCTGCTGGGTGATCAGGCTGTACGGGCCGGTCGAGCGCGCGTGGATCTTGTCCTCGACGAGGTGGTGGAGCTTGAGCATGTAGATGTACCCGACGGTGATGTGGCGGTCGAACGCCTCGCCGGTGCGGCCGTCACGGAGTTCGATCTTGCCGCTTTCGGGCAGGCCGGCCTCGCGCAGCTCGGTCTGGATCTCGCCCTCGGTCGCGCCATCGAAGACGGCGGTCGCCGCCTTGAGGCCCTTCTTGTGGAGCGCCCAACCGAGATGGGTCTCGAGGATCTGGCCGATGTTCATCCGGCTCGGCACGCCGAGCGGATTGAGGATGATGTCAACGGGCGTGCCGTCGGGCAGGTAGGGCATGTCCTCGGCGGGCAGGATCTTCGCGATCACGCCCTTGTTGCCGTGGCGGCCGGCCATCTTGTCGCCGACGGAGATCTTGCGCTTCTGGGCGACGGACACGCGGACCAGCCGGTTGACGCCGGGCTGGAGGTCGTCGTTGAGCTCGCGACGGAACTCGCGGACCTCGACGACCTTGCCGCGCTCGCCGTGGGGCAGGCGCAGCGAGCTGTCCTTCACCTCGCGGGCCTTCTCACCGAAGATCGCCCGCAGGAGACGCTCCTCGGCAGTCAGCTCGGTCTCGCCCTTGGGCGTGATCTTGCCGACGAGGATGTCGCCGGGGCGGACCTCGGCGCCGATGTACACGATCCCCTCCTCGTCGAGGTCCTTGAGGGACTCCTCGCCGACGTTCGGGATGTCGCGGGTGATCTCTTCGGGGCCGAGCTTCGTGTCACGCGACTCGATCTCGTGCTTCTCGATGTGGATGCTGGTGAACAGGTCGTCGCGCACGAGGCGGTCGCTGATGACGATCGCGTCCTCGTAGTTGCCGCCCTCCCAGCTCATGAACGCCACGAGCACGTTGCGCCCGAGCGCGAGCTCGCCCGCCTGGGTGGAGCTCGAGTCGGCGATGGGCTGGCCATCGACCACGCGCGAGCCGACGTCCACGATCGGACGCTGGTTGATGCACGTGCCCTGGTTGGAGCGGACGAACTTCTGGAGCTTGTACTCATCGAGCTCGCCCGTGTCGGTCTCGACCGCGATGCGCTCCGCCGTGACGCTCGTGACCACGCCACCGCGGCGCGAAACGAGGACCTGGCCGGAGTCGCGGGCGGCACGCTCCTCCATGCCGGTGCCGACGATCGGCGACTCCGGCTCGAGCAGCGGCACGGCCTGGCGCTGCATGTTCGAGCCCATCAGCGCGCGGTTGGCGTCGTCGTGCTCGAGGAACGGGATGAGCGCCGTGGCCACCGAGACGACCTGCTTGGGCGACACGTCCATGTATTCGATCTGGCTCGCGCGAGCCTCCGGGAACGTGTCCCGGTAACGCGACGGGATGCGCTCGGCCGTGAAGTGCCCTTCCTCGTCGAGGGGCGCGTTGGCCTGCGCCACGACGTGCTCTTCCTCTTCGTCGGCCGGCATGTAATGGATCTCGTCCGTGACGACCGGGCGGATCGGGAAGGCATGCGCCTTCTGCTTCTTCAGCTCCGAGATGGCCGCCGCGGTGAACGGCTGGCCCGCCTTGAGGACGATCGCGCCGCTCTTGCTCTCGAGATTCTGTCCGGCCTCGTACTTGTCGATGCCGGCCTCGTCGTAGGCGACGGTCCGCTTGACCTTGCGGTATGGCGTCTCGATGAAGCCGTAGCTGTTGATCCGGCCGTACGTCGCGAGCGAGCCGATCAGCCCGATGTTCGGGCCTTCCGGCGTCTCGATCGGGCAGATCCGCCCGTAGTGGCTGTGGTGGACGTCGCGGACGTCGAACCCGGCACGCTCACGCGACAGGCCGCCCGGGCCGAGGGCCGACAAGCGGCGCTTGGAGGTCAGCTCGGCCAGGGGGTTCGTCTGGTCCATGAACTGCGACAGCTGGCTGCCACCGAAGAACTCCTTCATCGCCGCCACGACCGGGCGGATGTTGATGAGGGCGTTCGGGGTCGCCTTGTCGATCTCCTGGATCGTCATGCGCTCGCGGACGACGCGCTCCATGCGCAGGAGGCCGATCCGGAACGCGTTCTGGATCAGCTCGCCGTTGGCGCGGATGCGGCGGTTGCCGAGGTGGTCGATGTCGTCCTTGGGGTGCAGCCCGCGGTTGCACTCGATGAGGTGACCGACGATCGCGGCGATGTCTTCCTTGCTGATCGTGCGCTGCTCACGCGGCAGCTCGATGCCCATGCGCGCGGCGACGCCGTCGAGCTTCTTGTCGAACTTGTAGCGCCCGACCCGACCGAGGTCGTAGCGGCGAAAGTTGAAGAACAGACTCTCGACGAGCTGGCGAGCGTTCTCGCCGGTGGGCGGATCGCCGGGGCGGAGCTTCTTGTAGACCTCGATGAGGGCCTCGGCCGTGGTGTGGGTGAGGTCCTTCTCGAGGGTGCTCGCGATGAACGTGTGATCCGGGTCGGTGTCGATGCCACTGAACAGGGCCGTGATCTCGTCGTTTTCTTCGTACCCGACCGCACGCAGCAGGGTCGTCGCTGCGATCTTGCGCTTGCGATCGACCTTGACCCACAGCTGGTTCTTGTTATTGGTCTCGAACTCGAGCCAGGCGCCGCGGTTCGGGATGACCTTGGCGCTGAACAGCATGCGGCCGGACGCGAGGTCCTCCGCTTCGCTGTAGTAGACGCCCGGCGAGCGGACAAGCTGGCTGACGACGACCCGCTCCGCGCCATTGATGACGAAGGTGCCCTGGTCGGTCATCCACGGGTAGTCGCCCATGTAGACGCGCTGGCGCTGGATCTCGCCCGTCTCCTTGATGAGGAGCTCGACATTGACGTACAGCGGCTTGCTGAACGTCAGGTCCTTGGTGCGGCACTCCTCCTCGGAGTACTTGGGCTCACCGAATTCGTAGTCGAGGAACTGGAGCTCCATGACCTTGCCGGTGAAGTCCTTGATCGGGCTGATCTCGTCGAAAAGCTCCCGCAATCCCTTTTCCATGAACCAGGCGAACGAATCGAGCTGGAGCTCGATCAGATTGGGGATCTCGAACTTCTCGTAGCTCACACCATCGACCTTGCGATCGATCCGGGCGTACGAGATGCGACCCGAAGGGGTCACGGCGCGAGTCTTCGACTCAGCAGACAGCATGAAGCACCACTCCTTGACGGAGGTTAAGAGGGAAAAGGGGGGCCGCGCTCACAGAAGGAGTAGGATACCGCGAATTTCTATCTTGTCAAACGCTCCTGAAAGTGGTAGGGCCCGAACGCCCTGTCGATTGACGGTCTACCCGGCGGAGCGGGGCAACGCACGGATGCGCCGCCCCAGCCCCGGCCGAAGAGGCGGCCGAGCTACTTGATCTCGACCTTTGCCCCGACTTCCTCGAGGGCGGCCTTGATCTTGTCGGCTTCGTCCTTCGCCACGCCTTCCTTGACGGGCTTGGGCGATGCGTCGACGAGGTCCTTGGCCTCCTTGAGGCCCAGGCCGGTCAGCTCGCGAACGACCTTGATCACCGGGATCTTGTTGGGACCGACCTCGGTAAGGACGGCACTGAACTCGGACTGCTCTTCGGGCGCGGCGGGCGCGGCGGCGCCGTCACCACCGCCGGACGGGGCGGCCGCGACAGCGGCAGGGGCTGCGGCGGTCACGCCGTAGCGATCCTCGAAACGCTTGATGAACTCGGACAGCTCGAGAACGGTCATCTTGTCGATCGCCTCAAGCAGGTCGTCCTGGGTGAGTACAGCCATGGATGTCTCCTTATCGAATGTCGTGGAAGGTGAAGGTGGTCGTCACGCCTCGGGCGCCTGGTTCTGCTTCTGCTCGGCGACCTGCGCCAGGGCATAGCCCAGGTTGCGCAGCGGCGCGGAGAACAGACCCGCCAGGGTCGCCACTGGCGCCTGCATCCCGCCGGCCAGCTTGGCCAGGAGGACGTCGCGTGACGGCAGGGCCGCCAGGCGGGTGACGGCGTCGGCGTCGATCGCCTTGTCGCCCAGGACAGCGCCCTTGATCCGCACGATCTTGTTGTACGGACGGGTCGCGTCCAGGACGGCTCTCGCCGTACCGGCCTCGTCGGCCCCGAAGGCGATCGCGGTCGGACCGGTGAGGAGGGGGCTGAGCGCCTCGCCGACCGAGTCCTCGGCGGCGATGCGCAGCAGTCGGTTCTTGATCACGCGATAGCGGACGTCGCTCTTGGTCAGAGCGCGCCGGATCTCGGCGATCTCCTTCACGCTGAGGCCGCGGTATTCGGACACGATCATCGTCCGGGCGTTCGCGAGTTCCTCGCGCAGCTCGGCCACGGTCGCCCGTTTGGCCTCTGTCGGCATAGTGCCTCCGACTACGGCACGCGGACCGGCGTGCGGCGGTGGGCTGACCGGCCTTGGACCGGACTCCCCTGCGACGGATCCCATGGCTGCCTCCCGAAGGAGGCATGACCCCGGCTCGCAGGGGCGCGCCCACCCGCGAAGGTGGAGGCACCGACTGCCTCGGCGTGCTCGTCGTCGTCCCCGGCGTCCCTGCCCTCTCGGGCGGAGTGTCCGGTCCGTTCGACGGATCAAGCCCGGTCCGTCATCGACCTCGCGGTCGGCGGCGGCGGTAGGGCGCAGGCTGTCTGCGGCGGTCCGTCTGTCTTGTCAGATGACGCGCCTCTCGGCCGTCATCGCGTCAGTGCCGGCGACCCGCCGGCGAAGGGGCAGTCTAGGCGACTGCGGCCGCGAGCGTGGCCGGCACGTCGACCTTGATGCCAGGCCCCATCGTGCTCGCGATCGACAGCGAGCGCAGGTACTGGCCCTTCACTCCGGTCGGCTTGGCGCGGTTGATCGCGTCGACGAGGGCGGCGAGGTTCTCGACCAGCGCCGTCGCTTCGAAGCTGCTCTTGCCGAAGGCGACGTGGATGATCGCCGACTTGTCGACCTTGAACTCGACTCGGCCGCCCTTGACCTCGCGGACGGCACGGTCCAGATCGAACGTGATGGTCCCAGCCTTGGGGTTGGGCATCAGCCCACGGCGGCCGAGGATCTTGCCGAGCTTGCCGACCATGCCCATCGAGTCGGGCGTCGCGAGGGCGACGTCGAACTCGAGCCAGCCGGCCTCGATCTTCTTGACCAGGTCGTCGCCACCGACCTCGTCGGCGCCGGCCCGGAGCGCCTCCTGCGCCTTCTCACCCTGGGCGAATACGGCGACGCGGACCACCTTGCCCGTGCCGTGCGGCAGGACGACGGTCCCGCGCACCATCTGGTCGGCGTGGCGCGGATCGACACCCAACCGGAGATGCGCCTCGATCGTCGCATCGAACGAGACGGTCGTCGTCTGCCTCGCGAGCTCGGCGGCCTCTTCGGGGGTGTAGACCTGCTCGCGGTCCACGAGCTTGGAGACTTCCTGGTATTTCTTGCCGTGCTTGGGCATGTGTCGTTCTCCTTATCGGTCGGCTGGACCGACCTCCCCCGTCGATCCCGTGTCCGCGGCCCGGGGTGCAGCCGCGACGTTGTGAGGGCGAGGGCTAGCCGACGACCTCGATGCCCATGGAGCGGGCGGTACCTTCGATCTGCCTGGCCGCGGCCTCGAGGTCGTTGGCGTTGAGGTCGGACATCTTGATGGTGGCGATCTCGCGAAGCTGGTCCCGCGTCACGCGACCGACGCCTTCGCGCTTCGGGGTCTGCGAGCCCTTCTCGACACCGGCCGCCTTGCGCAGCAGGTCGGCCGCGGGCGGGGTCTTGAGGATGAACGAGAACGAGCGATCCTCGAAGATCGTGATCTGGGCCGGGATGATCTGGCCCGTCTTGTCGGCGGTCTTCTCGTTGTAGGACTTCGTGAATTCGACGATGTTGATGCCGTGCGGACCGAGCGCGGTCCCAACGGGCGGGGCGGGAGTCGCCTTGCCGGCCGGGAGCTGCAGGGTCAGGACGATGCGGATCTTCTTTGCCACGGGTGGTTCGGTGCCTTTCTGAGCGGCTGCGAGAGCCTTAGAGCTTCTCGACCTGCAGGAAGTCGAGCTCGACCGGGGTCTCGCGGCCGAAGATGCTCACCAGGACCTTGACCTTGTTGCGCTCGGGGTTGATCTCCTCGACCGTACCGATGAACTCGGCGAACGGCCCGTCGGTGACCCGGACGCTCTGGCCCTTGGTGAATGCGACACGGTACTTGGGCGTCTCGACGCCCATGTGCCGCAGGATCTGCTTGACCTCCGTCTCGTCGAGCGGGATCGGCTCGCTGCGGACGCCTGGGATGTTCGCGCCACCGACGAAACTGGTGACGCCCGGCGTGTTGCGGACCACGAACCAGCTGTCGGGGTCCAGGATCATCTCCACGAGCACGTAGCCCGGGTAGACCTTCTTCTGGACCGTGTGGCGCTGGCCCTGGCGGATCTCGATCTCATCCTCCATCGGAACGAGGACCTGGAAGATCTTGTCCTCCATGCCCATCGACTCGATGCGGTGCTCGAGATTGGCCTTGACCTTGTTCTCGTATCCCGAATAGGTATGGATGACGTACCAGCGCTTCTCGGGCGCCTTGATCTCGGTTCCGGTCAGGTCGGTCATCATGCGCTCGGGGTCAGGACTCGCAGGAGCCCCTGGAAGACCTGATCGAGGACGGTGATGTACAGCCCGACCACGAAGCTGATCGCAAAGACCAGCACGGTCAGGTTGCGGACCTGCTCGCGCGTCGGCCAGCTGACTTTCCTCAGCTCGGACCAGACCTCATCGAAATATCGGCGGAGTCGCTTCACGTTCTCGTTCTTCTCGTAGCTAGGTGATGACGCAATTGCATTTTCCGCTCCGAAGGGCTGAGGCGACGCTCCTGCGCGCCATCAGCCTGAGGATTTGGCAGGGGCGATAGGACTCGAACCTACAACCGCTGGTTTTGGAGACCAGTGCTCTGCCAATTGAGCTACACCCCTGCGGCGAGGCCGGTCGTCCCTACTTCGCCTCGCGGTGAAGTGTATGCCGCCGGCAGCGCGGGCAGTATTTCTGCAGTTCGATCCGGTTGGGATCGTTCTTCTTGTTCTTGCGCGTCGTGTATGTCCGCTCCTTGCACTCGGTACACGCGAGCTGGATCGTGGGACGCGCTTCTACCCTCGCCATGTCGTCCCTACTCCTGGATGCTGACGATGGCGCCGGCGCCGACGGTCCGGCCACCCTCGCGGATGGCGAAGCGCTGGCCGACCTCGAGGGCGATCGGGGTGATCAGCTCGACGGTCATCTCGACGTTGTCGCCGGGCATGATCATCTCGGCCCCGTCGGGCAGCCCGATGGCGCCGGTCACGTCGGTCGTGCGCAGGTAGAACTGCGGGCGGTAGCCGTTGTAGAAGGGGGTATGGCGGCCGCCCTCCTCCTTGGTCAGGACGTAGACCTGGGCGCTGAACTTGGTGTGCGGCTTGATCGAGCCACTCTTGGCCAGCACCTGGCCGCGCTCGATCTCCTCGCGCTCGATGCCCCGGATGAGGCAGCCCACGTTGTCCCCGGCGCGGCCCTCGTCGAGCAGCTTCTTGAACATCTCGACGCCGGTGACCACGATCTTGCGGGTGGGCTTGACCCCGACCAGCTCGACCTCGTCGCCGACCTTGACGATGCCGCGCTCGATGCGCCCGGTGGCGACCGTGCCGCGGCCCTTGATCCCGAACACGTCCTCGACCGGCATGAGGAACGGCTTGTCGACCGCGCGCTCGGGGGTCGGGATGTACGAGTCGACCGCGTCCATCAGCTCCTGGATCGGCTTGTAGGCCTCGGCCGTCGGGTCGTCGCCGGCCTCGAGCGCCTTCAACGCCGACCCGCGGATGACCGGGATGTCGTCGCCCGGGAACTCGTACTTGCTGAGCAGCTCGCGGACCTCGAGCTCGACGAGGTCGAGCAGCTCCTCGTCGTCGACCATGTCGACCTTGTTGAGGAAGACCACGATGTAGGGCACCTCCACCTGGCGGGCCAGCAGGATGTGCTCGCGGGTCTGGGGCATCGGCCCGTCGGTCGCGGCCACGACCAGGATGGCGCCGTCCATCTGGGCGGCTCCGGTGATCATGTTCTTGATGTAGTCGGCGTGGCCCGGGCAGTCGACGTGGGCGTAGTGGCGGGCCTCGGTCTCGTACTCGACGTGGGCGATGGCGATGGTGATCCCGCGCTCGCGCTCTTCGGGCGCGTTGTCGATCGAATCGAAGGCGCGGTACTCGGCCGAGCCCTTCAGCGCGAGGTACTTGCTGATCGCCGCGGTGAGGCTCGTCTTGCCGTGGTCGATGTGGCCGATCGTGCCGATGTTGACGTGGGGCTTGTTGCGCTCGAACTTCTTCTTGGCCACGTGACCAGTTCACTCCTTGACAGGCGCGGCTTCGCCGCTGGGATTTCGATGACGGGCGATGGAGCCCACAATCGGACTCGAACCGATGACCTCTTCCTTACCAAGGAAGTGCTCTGCCAGCTGAGCTATGTGGGCCCGGATCCGATCGCGAGGGTTCGCTATGAAGTGGTGGGCAGGGAGGGAATCGAACCCCCATAGCCGAAGGCGGCTGGTCTACAGCCAGCTGAGCTCACCACCTGCTCAACCTACCCACTGAAGGCTCGGCTCCGGATGCGCCTGCGGTCGCGTGGTGGATCCGGCTGCCGTATGGATGTCACTGGAGCCGACGGCGGGACTCGAACCCGAAACCTGCTGTTTACAAAACAGCTGCTCTACCAATTGAGCTACGTCGGCGCGACGGGCAGGGCCTTACCGCAGAAGACCCTTCGGCGCCGGGGAATGATAGGGCCGCCCGCCGGATCGGGTCAAGCGTGGGGGGTGTGGCCGTCGCGCCGCCTGGGTCTGCGCCAGCGCCAATCGTCGAGCCCAGGTTGACGCCTCGCCCGCACGCACCGTGTTCATCTCGATGACATAGATCGCGCTAACGATCTCGGCGGGCCGCGGCGGCGGGCCCTCCACGCGCGCATGCACAGGGCATGAGCATTGCAGGTCGCATGGGGGCCTAGCGGGCGAACCTCCCAGGCATATCGACACGTATGGCCCCGAAATGAACACCTGGTGAGCGTCGACGCTGGCTATCCAGTCCGCGAGGTGCGCTTCTTCGGTCCATCGGTCGGGAGCAGGTCCTCCTCCGGCGATTCCGTTCCGGCCGCGGGACGTGAATCGGCGGGCTCGTTGGTCACCGACCGAGCGCGGCGGACCCGCTTGGGCTTGACGGTGGCCTTCGCCGCCGCGCCGTCGGGCGCCTCTGACGCGACCTCCGGAGGCGGGGTGGCGGGGGCCGTGCGGGCCCGTGGCTTTGGTTTCGGCTTCCCTTCGCCGGTCGCGGCGGCGTCGTTATCGTCAGCCCGCGGCGCGGGGGCATCGTCGGGCTCGGTGGAGAGGCCCTTGCGCGCTCTCGGCTTCGGCTTCTTCGCGGCTGGTGTGGCTTCGTCGGCCTCGGCGGACGTTTCGGTGGGGGTGTCGGCGGATGCTTCGGCGGGCGTGTCGGCGGCCTCCGCCGGCGCCGGGGGACTGCCCTTGGCGACCTTGCTGACGCGGGCCTTCGTCGTCGGTCCTTCCCCGCCGCCGCTCCCGAGTGCCGGCGTGACGCGTGGCGTCGCGTTCGGATCGCGTTGCGCCAGCGCTTCGAAGAGCAGGATCGATCCCGCCACGGCCGCGTTGAGCGAGCCGACAGCGCCCTTCATCGGGATGCGCATGAACAGGTCCGCGCGGCGGCGAACGGCGGGCCCCAGACCCTGGCCCTCGCTACCGACGACGATCGCGAGCGGGCCACGGAGATCGCTCTGACGCGCGGTCATCGGGGCGTCCCCCTCGGCGCCGGCGATCCGCACGCCGCGCGTGTGGAGATCGCTCAGGGCCCCGGGCAGGTCGTCGACCGGGCATAACAGGAGATGTTCGATGGCGCCGGCCGACGCCTTGACCGCGGACGGGCTGAGGGGCGCCTGGCGATGGGTCGGGAAGAGCACGCCGTGCACGCCGGCGGCCTCGGCGCTGCGCAGGAGCGTGCCGACGTTGTGCGGGTCCTCGAGGGAATCGAGCACCAGGATGAACGGTGGCTCGTCGCGCTCGGCGGCCCGCGCGAGGACGTCGTCCAGGGTCGCGAACTGGCGCGGTTCGACGACGAGCGCGACCCCCTGGTGTCCGTCAAAGCCGGCGAGAGCCGTGAGCGAGCCGCCTTCGACTTCGACGATCGGGATCCGCAGGTTCGTGGCATGGAGCACGAGCTTCTCGAGAGCGGCACGCCGCTGCGGGACGACCAGCAGGCGGATGGCGGGACGGCGGGCGACGAACGCTTCCTCGACGGGGCGTCGACCAGCGACGAGCTCTTCCTCGGGGCCGAGCGCCTCCGGCGATGGCAGGGCCGACGGCCGCGGCGGGCCGCCGTAGCGGGGCTCGAACGAGGTCCGCTGGTACGGTCCGCTCGCGGGACGCGGGCGGTACGGCCGATCGGCAGGGCGACCGCCACCGCCGGGCGGTCCGGTGAAGGGCCGCCGGCCGGGTGGGCCTCCCCCGCGCGGTCCATAGCCCGGCCGGTCGCCCGGGCGCGGTCCCGATCGATCGCCAACGCCCCGATCCCGGGCCGGCCGCTGGTCGCTCGGCCGCCACGGTTCGTCGCGCGGGCCGTCGCTCCGTTCATCCGGCCCCCGCTCCCACGGCCGTGGCCGCGACCCTGGTCCAGATCGATCGCCGGGTCCCGGCCGCGGACCACCCCGATCCGGTCGCGGGCTTGATGGCCGCCAGGCTTCCTGCCCGCCTGGACCGCCCCGATCGGGCCGCGGGCCTCCGGGTCCCCGATGATCCTGGGGACCGCGCGAGCCGCTGGGGCGGCGCTCGAATCTATTTGGTGGAGCGCCTCGCGGACCGTCGGGCCGCGGGCCATCTCGAGGGCCATCGAACGGTGGGCGGCCCCGTGGCCCGTCGAAAGCTGGCCCGTCCCGCGGCGGCCCGTCGTCGCGCGGCGGCCCGTCCCGCGGCGGCCCGTCGTCGCGCGGCGGCCCGTCCCGGCGTGGCCCGCTCCGAGGCCCGTCTCGGCGTGGCCCCGGCCCGCCCTGGCGCGGGCCGTCCGGTCGCCACCCGCTTGCGCGACGACGGTCGTCTCTCGGTCGATCAGCCACGACCCACCTCCACGAGGCGGCGCCAGCGTTGACCGTCCCGCGTGTCCTCGACCGCGATGCCCTGCGCGAGCAACTCGTCCCGCAGGCGATCCGACGCGGCCCAGTCCCGCGCGGCCCGAGCCGCGGCCCGTTCGTCGAGCATCGAGCGCAGCTCCGTGGAAAGCGCCTCGTCGGCGTCCGGCAGCACGCCCAACACCAGATCCAGGTCGCGCATCAGCTCGAGCGCCCGGGCCGCGTCGTCGGTCGAGATGGAGCGCGCCTCGATGCGCCGGTTCAGGTCGCGCAGCAGGTCGAAGGTCGCGGCCAGCGCCTCGGACACGTTGAGATCGTCATCGAGGGCGGCACCGAAGGCCTCCCGAGCGTCGCCCAGCAGCGCGGTCAGCGTTTCGTCGTCCTCGCGATCCTGGCGGTAGGCGGCCAGCGCCGCGACGAGTGCGTCGAGGCGTGAAACGGCGGCGGCCGCCGCGGCCAGCGACTCGTCCGAGTGATTGAGGGCGGCTCGATAGTGCACGGCGAGGAGCGCGTAGCGCAGCGCCCGCGGGGACACACCCGCTTCGAACAACTCGCCCGGCCGGGCGATGTTCCCCGTCGACTTGGCCATCTTCGTGCCGCTCGACTGCAGATGTGCGCAGTGCAGCCACGTATTGACGAACGGTTGGCCGGTCGCAGCCTCGCTCTGCGCGATCTCGTCCTCGTGATGCGGAAAGATCAGGTCGATGCCGCCCGTGTGGATGTCGAACGAGGTCCCCAGGTGGGCCATGCTCATCGCGGAGCATTCGATGTGCCAGCCGGGTCGGCCTTCGCCGATGGCGGTCGTCCACGACGGCTCGCCAGGCTTGGGGCCCTTCCACAACGCGAAGTCGCGGACATCGTCCTTGGCGTATTCGTCCGCCTCCACTCGTTCGCCGACGCGGAGTTGCTCGGGGTCCAGCCGCGCCAGCCGGCCGTAGGTGGGCCACGAGGCGATCCGAAAGAAGATCGAGCCGTCGTCGGTCCGGTAGGCATGCTCGCGCTCGAGCAGCGTCCCGATGAGCGTCACCATCTCGTCGATGTGCTCGGTGGCCCGCGGCAGGACGTCCGGTCGGGTCATCCGGAGCGCGTCGGCATCGGCCAGGAAGCCATCGAGGTACCGGTTCGCGAGCTCCTCGATCCCGATCCCGGCAGCGGCCGCGCCACGGATGATCTTGTCGTCGACGTCGGTGATGTTCATGACCCAACGGACGGTGTAGCCACGCCACCGGAGGTGACGAACGAGGAGGTCGGCGAAGAGGAATGAGCGGAAATTGCCGATGTGCGCGGGGCCGTATACCGTCGGGCCGCACGAGTACACGCCGATGCGGTCATCGTGCAGCGGCACGACCGGCCGTTTCTCGCCGGTCAGCGTGTCCAGCAGCCGGATCTGACTCATCTCCCGGCCTCGATGGTCGCGAGCGCGAGGGTCGAGATCGACCGTCCGGCTCCCTCGGAACCGTCGAAGTTTCCGGTGGAGGCCTTGATGTTGACCGCATCGAGCGCGAGACCCAGGTCTCCGGCGATCGAGGCACGGATCGCATCGAGATGTCCGCCGAGCCGTGGCCGTGCCGCCACGATCGTCAGGTCGACACCGGCCGCCCGCCAGCCACCGTCCGCGAGTCGCGAGACGACGTCGGCCAGCAACGAGCGGCTGTCGATCCCGGCGGGCGTCGAGGCATCGGCGGGAAACATGCGGCCAAGGTCGCCGAGCCCGGCGGCACCCAGCAACGCATCGGCGAGGGCATGCAGGACGACGTCGCCGTCCGAATGACCGTGCAGTCGCGGAGCGCCCGGGATCTCGACGCCGCCCAGTCGCAGCGGCTCGCTGGGACCGAACGGATGCGCGTCGTGCCCGATCCCGGTCCGGCGCGAAGGGTCCGGGCCGGCGATCAGGCTGGCCGCGCGGGCGAGGTCGGCGGGCACGGTCACCTTGAGGTTGGCGGGGTCGCCGGGAATGACATGGACGGGGATTCTACAAGCCTCCAGGAGCGCAGCCTCATCGGTCCAGGTCCCCTGGCTGGCTTCGTCCGAGGCGAGCGCCGTGCGCAGGATGCCCCGGCGGACGCCCTGCGGGGTCTGTGCCGCCGCGAGCCCGGAGCGGTCCACGGTCGCGGCGATCCGCTCGCCCTCGATGCGCTTGAGCGTCTCGGATACGGGCACGACCGGGATCGCCGCACCGTGCGCCGCCGTCGCCTCGACGACCGCCGTGATCAGCGCCGTCGACAGCACGGGCCGAGCCCCGTCGTGGACCAGGACCACCCGCTCACCGTCGCTGTCGGGCGCCGTGCGCTCGAGCGCGTCGAACCCCGCTCGGACCGAATCCTGCCGCCGCTCCCCGCCATCGACGAACGTGATCGCACCGCCGTCCGGCAGCCACGGACCGGCCTCGAGCTCCTTCCGTCGATCCGCCGACGTCACGACGACGATGGACGCGACATCCGGTGCCGCCAGCAGCGCCGCGACGGCGTGGGCGAGCAGCGGCCGCCCGCCGATCCTGGCGAGGAGCTTGTCGGTGCCGCCCATCCGCGCCGAGCCGCCGGCCGCGACCACGATCGCGTCGGCGCGCGCTGTCGGGGACCTCAATCGAGCCGCGGTTGGGCGAAGATCATGCGACCGGCCACGGTCTGAAGGACGCGGGTGACCGCGACGTCGAGATCCTTGTCGATATGACGGGCCCCGCCCTCGACGACGATCATCGTCCCGTCGTCGAGGAACCCGACGCCCTGCCCGGCTTCCTTGCCCTCCTGGATCACCCGGACCCGCAGCTCCTCGCCGGGGAGGACCGCAGGCTTCACGGCGTTGGCCAGGGAGTTGATGTTCATGACCCGAACGCCCTGGAGCTCGGCAACCCGATTGAGGTTGAAGTCGTTCGTGAGGATCACCCGACTCCGCGTCCGGGCGAGCGCCACGAGTTTGGCATCCACCTCGGTCTCGGACGGCACCGCGTCTTCGACGATCTCGACGGGCGTCCCCGGCTGCTTCTGCATGCGGGCCAGGATCTCGAGTCCACGACGGCCGCGATTCCGGCGCAGGGAGTCGGAGGAGTCCGCGATGTGCTGTAGCTCGTCAAGCACGAACCGGGGGATCACCAGCGTGCCGTAGATGAACCCGGACTCGACGATCTCGGCGATGCGACCGTCGATGATCGCCGAAGTGTCGACCACGATCCGTGGCTCGCCACTGGTCGCGGCGGGGATCGACGTGTCCTCCGAGTGGCGGAGGATACCGACCGTTTCGGCCGCCCCGACGAGGTCCTTGCGCTTGGCCACGGTCAGCCCCAGCATCCCGAGCCCGAGGAAGAGCGACACCCCGAGCGGCAGCAGCGATCCGAACGGTGGCGGGAAGGCCGACAGCGGGAAACCGAGCAGGAGCCCCATCAGCAGGCCCAGCAGCAAGCCGATCACCGCCGTGATGAACTCGGCGGTGGACAGGTCCTCTACGCGCGCGATCAGCCAGATGGCGGGCACGATCGTCAGGTACGGGAGGATCGCGAAGCCGACGATCACCCAGGCGATGACCCAGGCCGCGAGCAGGAAGCCGGCATACGTGGCGTCCTCGAACAGGCCTTGGCCCGCCTCGGCGAGCACCAGCCCGGTCAAGCCCCCGAGCGCGGCGCCCAGCACACGGATGTAGCGGATCACGTCTTCCTCGGTGGATGGTCCCGGCGTCCACCGGCCGGGGGACGGGAACCGGGCGTCAGCCTAGCAGGGCCGGGACAGCGTCGCCATGACGCCCGGCTTCCCCCGTCAGTGCGGCCTCGACCGCGTCGCGCAGGGTCGAGACCTCGATGATCCGCAGCCCATGGGACTCGATCGGGCCCGCACCGCGAGTCGGCCGAGGCACGATCGCCATCTCGAAGCCGAGACGCACCGCTTCCCGCAGCCGTCGTTCGACGCCAGCCACCGATCGAAGCTCCCCGAGCAAGCCGACCTCCCCGATCGCGACGCTCTTCGCCGGCAACGGCCGGTCCCGCAGCGAGGACGCCAGGGCGAGGGCCAACGGCAGGTCGAGGGCCGGCTCGCCCACGCTCAACCCGCCGGCCAGGTTCGCGTACACGTCGTGCGATCCCAGCGCCACACCAGCGCGGCGCGCGAGCACGGCGACGAGGAGCCCCAGGCGGTTCGGATCGATGCCACTCCCCTTCCGCGCTGGCGTCCCGTAGCCCGCCGGCGACACGAGGGCCTGGACCTCGACGAGCAGCGGCCGACTGCCCTCCATCGTCGGCGCGATGACGCTGCCTGCTGCGGGCTCGGCGTGATCCGCGAGGAAGGCCCGGGCCGGATCGGAGACCTCGACGAGGCCCTCGCCGGCCATCTCGAACACCCCGACCTCGTCGGTGGATCCGAACCGGTTCTTCGAGGCGCGCACCAACCTGAGCGCCGCGTATCGCTCGCCCTCGAGCGACACGACGGCATCGACCAGGTGCTCCATGGTCTTGGGCCCGGCGATCGAGCCGTCCTTCGTGACGTGGCCGACCAGCACGACCGCGATCGACTCGCCCTTGGCGAACTCCATCAGCCGCAACGTGGCTTCGCGAACCTGTCCGACGCTGCCGGCAGCCCCATCGAGCTCGTCGACCGTGGCGGTCTGGATCGAGTCCACGACGACCAGCGCGGGCCGCATCGAGCGCCCGACATCCACGATCCGCCCGATGTCGTGTTCGGCCAGGACCTCGATCGCGGTCCCGGCCGGTGCGCCGAGCAAGCCCAGCCGCCCGGCGCGGATCCGCACCTGCGCGGCCGACTCCTCTCCCGTTGCGTAGAGGACCGGACGGCCGAGGCCTGCCGCGGCCTGGAGCAGGAGCGTGGACTTGCCGATCCCCGGCTCACCGCCGACGAGGACGAGGGATCCAGGCACCACGCCGCCGCCAAGGACCCGATCGAGCTCGGCGATGCCGGTGGCGAGGCGCGGGACGTCGGACTCGCCGATATCGGTCAGGGCTACCGGCGCCGCTCCACCATCAGGAGCGACGCGCAGCCCGCGACTGGCTCGCGGGGTGTCGCGGACGACCGTCTCGACCAGGCTGTTCCAGGCTCCGCAGGCTCGACATTGGCCCTCCCAGCGCAGGAAGGCTTCGCCGCAACCCTGGCAGACGAAGCGGCTCGTCGGCCGCGCCACGGACGGCTAGTGCGCCTCGACCGGCGTGCGCGCCTCTTCGGCGTGGATGTCGAGGCCGGCCTCGGGATCCTTGTCGACCACGATGGTCGTGCCGGGCTCGTATCGCCCGAGCAGGAGGTGCTCCGCAAGCACGTCCTCGATCATGTTCTGGATGACCCGGCGCAACGGCCGGGCGCCGTAGGCCACGTCGTACCCGAGCTTGATGACGTGCTCCTTGGCCGCTTCCGTCACGACGAGCGACATCTGCTGGGCCTTCAGCTGGTCTCGGACCCGCTCGAGCATCAGGTCGACGATCTGGGCGATCTCCTCGACGGTCAACGAGCGGAACACGACGGTCGAGTCGATCCGGTTGAGGAACTCGGGCCGGAACGCGTTCTTCAGCTCGGTCGCGACCTTCTCCTTCATGAGCTCGTACGAGCTCTCCGCACGCGACTCGTCGGTGGTGCCCTGGACCCGGAAGCCCAGGCTGGAGTTGGTCTGGAGCTGCTTCGCGCCCAGGTTCGAGGTCATGATGATGATGCAGTTGCGGAAGTCGACCCGGCGACCCTTCGCGTCGGACAGGTGCCCGTCCTCGAGGATCTGAAGGAGGATGTTGAACACCTCCGGGTGGGCCTTCTCGACCTCGTCGAGCAGCACGACCGCGTAGCTCTTGCGGCGTACGGCCTCGGTGAGTTGGCCGCCCTCGTCGAACCCGACGTAGCCGGGGGGCGCCCCGACGAGCCGGCTGACGTTATGGCGCTCCATGAACTCGCTCATGTCGATCTTGATGAGCGCGTCCTCGCTGCCGAACATGAACTCGGCGAGGGCCTTCGCCAGCTCCGTCTTCCCGACGCCGGTCGGGCCGAGGAAGATGAACGAGCCGATCGGGCGCTTCGGGTCCTTCAGGCCGGCGCGGGCGCGGCGGACGGCCTTCGAGACGATCTCGATGGCTTCCTGCTGGCCGATGACCCGATTGTGGAGGGCGTCCTCCATGTGGAGCAGCCGCTCGGACTCCTCCTGGGCGATGCGCGTCACCGGGATACCGGTCCACATCGCGACGACCTGGGCGATCTCCTCTTCCCCGACGGTCGGCTGGTCGCCGGACACCTGGGTCTGCCACTCGGCGCGGAGCTCGTCGACCTTCTCCTTGGCGGTGGCCTCCGTCTCGCGCAGCGTGGCCGCCTCTTCGTATTCCTGGTTGTTGATCGCGGCGTCTTTCTCCTTGGTCACCCGGTCGAGGTCCTTCTGGGCCTCGCGCAGGGCGGGCGGAGCGGACGCATGGCGTAAACGCACGCGCGAAGCGGCCTCGTCGATCAGGTCGATGGCCTTGTCCGGAAGGTGGCGATCCGTGATGTAGCGGATCGACAGGTCAGCAGCGGCCTTGACCGCCTCGTCCGTGATCGTGACCTTGTGGTGCTGCTCGTAGCGCTCACGGATGCCCATCAGGATATCGATGGTCTGCTCGAGCGTGGGCTCCTCGACCATGACGGGCTGGAAGCGGCGCTCCAGCGCGGCGTCGCGCTCGATGTACTTGCGGTACTCGTCGAGCGTCGTGGCCCCGATGCACTGGAGCTCGCCCCGGGACAGCGGCGGCTTGAGGATGTTGGCGGCATCGATGGCACCCTCGGCCGCGCCGGCCCCGACGAGCGTGTGCAGCTCATCGATGAACAGGACCGCGTCGTTGGTGTTGCGCAGCTCCTCGATGATCTTCTTGAGGCGCTCCTCGAACTCGCCGCGGTACTTGGTGCCGGCCACGAGTGAGCCGATGTCAAGCGTCAGGACGCGCTTGTTGAGCAGGATGTCGGGCACGTCGCCGGCCACGATCCGGTGGGCCAGGCCCTCCGCGATCGCGGTCTTGCCGACGCCCGGCTCGCCGATCAGGGCGGGGTTGTTCTTCGTCTTGCGCCCGAGGATCTGGATGACCCGCTCGATCTCCTTCTCGCGGCCGATGACGGGATCGAGCTTGCCGGCGCGGGCTGCCTCGGTCAGGTTGATGCCGAGCTGGTCGACGGTGGGTGTCTTGCTGGCGCGCTTCGTCTCCTGGGCACTGGGGCCGGCGGACGAGCTCTGCGACAGGACCCGGATGACCTCGTGGCGGACCTTGTCGAGGTTGACCCCGAGCGACTCGAGGACACCGGCGGCGATCCCCTCCCCCTCCCGGACGAGACCAAGGAGCAGGTGCTCCGTGCCGATGTAGTTGTGGCCGAGGCGACGAGCCTCGTCGATGGCGAGCTCGATGACGCGCTTCGCGCGAGGGGTGAGCCCGACCTCACCGACGACCGGGCGGTCGCCCCGTCCGATGATGAACTCGACCGCCGTCCGGACCTTGGCGAGCTCGACGTTCATGTTCTCGAGGACGCGCGCCGCGACACCCTCGCCCTCGCGGACGAGGCCGAGGAGCAGGTGCTCCGTGCCGATGTAGTTGTGGTTGAATTGCTGCGCTTCGTCCTGAGCCAGCGTCAGGACCTTGCGCGCACGATCCGTGAACTTGTCGAAGCGATCCATCGAGTCGAACGCCCGTTCCCTTTTCCTCGTGCCACCTCGGGGTGGCGCCTTGAGCCACTCTAGCACGACGTCCTTGCCGGCACGGTAGTGGCCATCGGTCCGGGTACGTCATGTATGGAATCGCTATCGGACCACAGACGGATGCGGTTTTGCCAGTAAGGGGCTGTCCGTATTCGCGCTAAGGAATCGAAACGACCCGCCGGTGGTCCGACGGGTCGTTGGGATCCGTGGTGCGGGAACGAGGTCAGGACTTCTTGGCTTTGCCCTTGCTTCCGGTCGTTGTCTCGGCGTCGGTCACCTCGGCCTGGACCTCGGGCGCAGCATCGGCCGTCGCGTCGGTCTGGGGCTCGGTGTCGCCCGCGGCTGGGGCCTCGTCGGCCGGTGTCTCGACAGGGGCCGTCGGGGCCTCTTCGGCCTCGGCGACTGACGCTTCTGCGGCGGGTGCTTCCTCGGTGGTGGTCGCGTCGGGCGCGAGCTTCGGCGGATGGCAGCTTCGGCGGATGCGGCAGCTTCGGCGGTCGCGGCCTCGTCGACGGGCTCGGCCTCGACGGCCTCATCGGCGGCGGGGGCCTCGACCTCGGCAGTCGGGGCGTCTTCCGGCGCGGCCGCCTCGACCTCGGCGGTCGGCGCTTCCTCGGCGGCTGGGGCCTCGACCTCGGCGGTCACGGCTTCGTCCGCGGCATCCTCGATCGCTGCGGTCGTCGCTGCGTCAGCCGCAGCGGCTTCGACCTCGTCGGCCGGGGCTTCGACCTCGGCGGCCGGTGCCTCCGGAGCTTCGGTCACGGCCTCGTCAGCGGCGGCGGTTCCCACGTCGGCCGTGGCAGCTTCCGCGGTCGCTTCGTCGGTCGCGGCGCCTTCGACCTCGGCGGTCGGGGCCTCCTCGGCGGACGGGGCCTCGGCCTCGGCCTCCGACGGCGCCACGGCGGCGGGGACATCGTCACCCTCGGCAGCCGCGAGCTGTTCGCGAACCTGGGCGAACGCGGACGCGAGCGTGTTGTCGATCCCGCCTTCGGGCTCCTGGACCGCGTCGCTCGGCGAGTAGCTGCGCTCCGGGCGTGGTCGACGCTCGGCTCGCGGGCCGGCGCTGGCGGACGGGCCGGGCTGACCGGGCTCGGGCGCCGGGCGGGCCGGCGGCTCCTCGGCCTGCTTGAGGCTGAGTCCGAGACGATGGCGCTCGGAGTCGAGCGAGATGATCTTGAGCTTGAGCGCCTGGCCCTCGTGGACGACGTCACCCGGGTGGGCGACACGCTGATGGGACAGCTCGCTGATGTGGATCAAGCCCTCGAGGCCGTCGCGGACTCGGACGAACGCGCCGAAGTTGACGAGCTTCGTCACCGTTCCATCGATGACATCGCCGACGTTGAAGTCCGCGACCGTCGAATGCCACGGGTCGGGCTGAAGGCGACGGATCGACAGGCTGATCCGGCCGCGCTCGTGGTTGATGTCGATGACCTCGGCCTCGACCTCGTCGCCGACCTTGTAGCCGGACTCGGGGTTGTTGACCTTGTTCCACGAGAGCTCGCTCTTGTGGACGAGGCCGTCGATCCCGCCCAGATCGATGAACACGCCGAACGGCGCGATCGATCGCACGGTCCCGGTGACCTTCTGGCCGACCTGGAGGCTGCTGAACAGCTCGTCCCGCTTCTCGCGACGCTCCTCGTAGAGCGCGACCTTCTCCGAGAGGATCAGGCGGTTGGCCTTGCGGTTGACCTCGAGGATCTTGAGGCGAAGCTTGCGGCCGACGAACGGCATCAGCTTCTCCGCGATCTCCTGGGCGGCATCGCGGGGCTGGTCGTTCTGCGGTCGGCGCGGGAAGTCGACGATCTGGCTGATCGGGACGAAACCGCGGATGCCGCAATCGACGATGAGGCCGCCCTTGTTGTGGTCGATGACCGGCGCCTCGATGATGACGCCCGCCTCGAACTGCTCCTGCATGGCGCGCCACTTGCGCTCCAGGCCGGCGCGGCGGAGCGACAGGACAGCGTGGCCCTCGGGCGACTCCGGCTGGAGGACGTAGACGAGGACGGTGTCGCCGATGTTGAGCGGCGCCTGGCCCTCGCCACCGTGGCGACCGAACAGCTCGCGGTTGCTGACGACGCCTTCGCTCTTGGCACCGATGTCGACGAGGATCTCGTCCTTGTCGATGCGAACGACGTTGCCTTCGACCACGTCACCGTGCTTGAAGCTCTTGATATCGGAGTCCTGCTCTGCGAGCAGCTCCTCCATCGTCGTCGGTTCGGGCCCAAGGTCCTTGGGCGGGGCGACCGGCTCCGGCTCCTCGTCGGCCGTCGGGGCGTCCGCGGTGTCCGCGGCGTCCATGGTCGAGGATGACGCAGCGGCATCGGCGTCGGGCGCGTCGGCGGCGGGAGCGTCGGCCGCTGGAGCATCCGCAGCGGCCTCGTCGGCCGCGGGAGCAGCCGCAGCGGGAGCGTCGGCCGCGGCCTCGCCGGCAAGTGCGTCAGCATCGGCGGCAGCCGCCGGTGCTTCGGGGTCAGCGGCGGCGTCCGCAATGGTCGCGTCCTGGGCGACCGGTGCAGCCTCGGCGTCGGCGGGCGCGGCCGATCCCTCGGTCGCCTCGGCCGTGTCAGCGGCGAGTTCGGTATCGGCAGGAGTGTCGACGGACGTCGCCTCGACCGCGGTCTCGGAATCTGCCGCTTTCGCGGTCGCCCCCTCCTGAGCCCCGTCACCGACGGTCGTCTCGGGGGTGGCGGTGTCGGCCGTGCCCTCGGCGTCAGGGGCCTGGGGCGTATCGGCGGGCTCGTCGGCGACGGCGACGGCGCCAACGGGCTGATCGGACGCCGGGTTCACCGAGGCGTTCGCTTCGGTGTCAGGCGCGATCCCGCCCTGCTTCTCTTCGGTCAATGTAGTGGTCACTCCTGGTGATGGATTTGCACCCGAGAATCACGAACGGCCTGAGCGATGCACAGGCCGTGACCGGAAGGGTGGGGTGGGTCCGTGGTGATCTAACTCCGCGGTCCGCTCCTTCGCGCTCTCTGTGGCCTGATTCCGCTCTTCAGCTGTCGTGCCTCTTCGGGGCCGGGAGAGTCTAGCACAGCGTTTCACGCGGCTACAATCGCGCGGCCGTGCCGGAACTACCCGATCTGACCGTGGTCGCCGAAGCCTTCGACGCCGCCCTGCGGGGGCGGCCGATCGAGTCTGTCGACGCACCCGGACCCTTGGCCGTACGCGGCACGCCAGCCGAGCTCGAGGCCCTGGTCGGGCAGACCATCATGGCCATCCGGCGCCGGGGCAAGTTCTTCATGATCGACCTCGACCGCGATCGCGTGGTCGTGAACCCGATGCTGACCGGGCGTTTCCAGCTGGCCACCACGGGCATGAAACTCCCGACCAAGACCGCGCTCGTGCTGCGTCTGGGGCCGATGGCCGCCCGTGGTCGGCACCGTCCGGCGGCGTGGACCCGCAACGCCAGCTGGCTGCCGGCTCCGGACGCGCACCCCGAGGTGCGCTACCGCGACCCGACGCAGATGGGCAAGGTCTACCTGCTGCCGGCGGGGGTGGATCGCGCGGTACCGGGCCTCGGCGAGGGCGAGATCGGTCCCGACGTCGACGACCCGGCGCTGACGCTCGAGGTGTGGCGTGAACGGATCCGACGCCACCCGGGCGAACTGAAGAACCTGCTCCGGAACCAGTCATTCGTGGCGGGCATCGGCAACGCCTACAGCGACGAGATCCTCCACGCCGCGCGGCTACTGCCGTTTCGCAAGCGGTCGACCCTGGGGGATGAGGAGATCGACGCGCTCCAGGGAGCGGCCAAAACCACGGTGGCCGACGCGATCGACGTCCTGCGCCGGCGGGTCCCGCCGACGTTCGAGACGCAGGTCCGTGACTTCCTCGCGGTCCACATGAAGGGCGGCCAGGCGTGTCCGCGGTGCGGCACCCGGATCACCGAGGTCAAGGCCGGCGGCTTCGTGACGTCGTATTGCCGCGGCTGTCAGCGCTAGAAGAGACTCAGGGCAGCTCGAGGACCTGCCCGACCCGCAGCAACCGGGCGTTCTCGATGCCGTTGCGCTCCATGAGCTCCGCCACGGTCGTCCCGAATTCCCCCGCGATCCCCATCAACGTGTCGCCGCTGCGCACGGTGTAGGTCCGCGGAGCCGCCGGCGGCGCATCCGATGGCGCCATCGAGGCTTCGACCGGGGCGGGGGTCGCACTGGGCTCGACCTCCGTCGGCACGAGGGTCCGCTCCGGCGCGTCGGTCGCCGCGGGGCGAACGGTCGGCGCAGGGTCGACGGCGCTGGACGGTGTGGCGGCTGCTCCGCCGACCGCCTGGACCGGCGTCAAACCAGGCCCACCTGCCGAGAGGCGCGCGACCACGATCGCGGCGAAGGCCACGGCCATCAGCGCAACGAGGCCACCCTGCTGCCCGCTGCCCCGTTCGCCACGCAGCGTCGGGATGCCGACCGCCAGGCGCCCATGGTCGAGCACCAGCGGCGCGGTCCGAGTCACGGGCCGCGTCGGAACGTGACCAGCGGCCGCGGTGATCGCTTCGTCGGCACCGGTCGGGTTGGTCGCCGCCAGAAACGTGCTGCAGCTGACGTGCTCTTCGGAAAGACATAGCCGGCGCTGCTTCTCGGCGGCGAGGATCGCGGGTGGCGTCACGACCGTGCAGCGGTGCTCGCGCGCGGGCGTGGACGCGCGCCATCCACCGTCGGACGCCATGAGATAGGGACAGATCGCGGCGATCGCCGGTGTGACCGTCGAGGCGACGGGATGGGGCAGGACGGAGTCGGTCATCGCGGCAACAGGATACCCGCTGGCGGACGGCGTCCAGCCACGGGTGTTTCCCCCCGGAAACGCAAATAATCCCGGCGACGACCTATTTTCCCGAAAGGCTGCCCTCTCAGTATCTTCGGCGCTGGAGAGCTTGACTTCCGTGTTCGGGATGGGAACGGGTATGGCCTCTCCGCTAGAGTCACCGGGATTCTTTGTGCTCTGGACGTGGTCGGCAGCGGCACGACGCGGATCCGCATGGGATCCGGCGGGCGCCGGAAGAGATCTTCGATCTCGTGGTGAGTCGTCAAGGATCGATCACGATCCCAGCCACTGACCCCTGGTCAGTTGCTGAAGAGGTCAAGCCCTCGACCGTTAGTACCGCTCAGCTTCATCCGTCACCGGACTTCCACATGCGGCCTATCAAACAGGTGGTCTCCCTGCGGTCTTACCCGGTTGACCCGGTGGGGAACCTCATCTCGAGGCGAGCTTCGCACTTAGATGCTTTCAGCGCTTATCCCGACCGAACATAGCTACCCAGCGGTGCCCCTGGCGGGACAACTGGCACACCAGCGGTTCGTTCACTCCGGTCCTCTCGTACTAGGAGCAACTCCTCTCAAGTTCCCTACGCCCACGGCGGATAGAGACCGAACTGTCTCACGACGTTCTGAACCCAGCTCGCGTGCCGCTTTAATTGGCGAACAGCCAAACCCTTGGGACGTACTTCCGCCCCAGGATGCGACGAGCCGACATCGAGGTGCCAAACGGTGCCGTCGATGTGAACTCTTGGGCACCATCAGCCTGTTATCCCCGGGGTAGCTTTTATCCGTTGAGTGATACCCCTTCCACTCGGAGGTACCAGATCACTAAGCCCGACTTTCGTCTCTGCTCGACTTGTAGGTCTCGCAGTCAAGCTCCCTTATGCCTTTGCACTCTTCGGCTGGTTTCCATTCAGCCTGAGGGAACCTTTGGGCGCCTCCGTTACACTTTAGGAGGCGACCGCCCCAGTCAAACTACCCGCCTGACACTGTCCTGCGCCCGGATCACGGGTCGCGGTTAGAACCGGAATCCAACAAGGGTGGTATTTCAAGGTCGGCTCCACCGAGGCTAGCGCCCCAGCTTCTCAGCCTCCCACCTATCCTACACAAGCAAGATCCCAATCCAATGTCAGGGTGTAGTAAAGCTCCACGGGGTCTTTTTGCCCTGCCGCGGGTAACCTGCATCTTCACAGGTACTTCAATTTCGCCGGATCCCTCGTTGAGACAGCGCCCAGATCGTTACGCCATTCGTGCGGGTCGGAACTTACCCGACAAGGAATTTCGCTACCTTAGGACCGTTATAGTTACGGCCGCCGTTTACCGGGGCTTCGATTCAAAGCTTGCACCTCTCCTCTTAACCTTCCGGCACTGGGCAGGCGTCAGCCCCTATACGTCAGCTTTCGCTTTCGCAGAGACCTGTGTTTTTGCTAAACAGTCGCCTGGGCCATTTCACTGCGGCTTCGATCGACCACTTGCAAGCAAGCAGCCGCGAAGCGCCCCTTCTCCCGAAGTTACGGGGCCATGTTGCCGAGTTCCTTAACGAGGGTTCTCCCGATCGCCTTGGTATGCTCTACCCGCCTACCTGTGTCGGATTGCGGTACGGACACTATTGATCTCGCTAGACACTTTTCTCGCCAGCATGGCTCACTCGAATCGAGGCAGAAGCCCCTTTCATTCACTGCTCGGGGTTGAATGATCAGACGGATTTACCTGTCCGATCCCCCTACCGGTTTAGACGCGTATAGCCAAAACGCGCTCGAGCTACCACACCGTGTCATGCCATCGCTCTCACCTGGGATCAGATCCGGGTTCCTCCGGCTTGCGCCGGCTATCCCCCTTCACCTACCCCCAGGCGACACCTTGCGGTGCAAACGATCGTTAGTGGTTCCGGAATATCAACCGGATGTCCATCGCCTACGACGTTCGTCCTCGGCTTAGGCCCGACTAACCCTGAGCGGACAAGCCTTCCTCAGGAAACCTTAGGCTTACGGCGTGTGAGATTCTCACTCACATTGCGCTACTCATGCCGACATTCGCACTTCTGTCCGCTCCAGCCGTCCTCACGGTCGACCTTCACTGCAAACAGAACGCTCCCCTACCACCAGATGATCGGCGAACCGATCACCTGATCCGCAGCTTCGGTACCAAGCTTGAGCCCCGCTGAATTTTCGGCGCAGATCCACTTGACCAGTGAGCTGTTACGCACTCTTTCAATGGTGGCTGCTTCTGAGCCAACATCCTGGTTGTCTATGCGAATCCACATCCTTTACCACTTAGCTTGGATTTAGGGACCTTAGCTGGCGGTCCGGACTGTTTTCCTTTTGACCACGAAGCTTAGCCCTCGCAGTCTGACTCCCGGGCTCTGAAATCACGGGATTCGGAGTTTGGTTGGGGTTGGTAAGCGGGAAGCCCCCTAGCCCATCCAGTGCTCTACCCCCGTGATTGAACGCCCGAGGCTAGCCCTAAAGCTATTTCGGGGAGAACCAGCTATCTCCGAGTTCGA
Organism: uncultured Chloroflexia bacterium; assembly: GCA_963828165.1. Taxonomy (GTDB): domain Bacteria; phylum Chloroflexota; class Limnocylindria; order Limnocylindrales; family CSP1-4; genus SPCO01. The sequence goes on along the minus strand of CAWHDR010000001.1, from coordinate 2,338,891 downwards.
TTGGCATTTCACCGCTATCCACAGTTCATCCCCTAGCTTTTCAACGCTAGTGAGTTCGGTCCTCCACGAGACATTACTCCCGCTTCAACCTGACCATGGATAGGTCACTCGGTTTCGGGTCTACCGCGTGCGACTGATCGCCCTATTCAGACTCGCTTTCGCTCCGGCTCCGTCCTTCGCGGACTTAACCTCGCCACACACGCGTAACTCGTCGGCTCATTCTTCAAAAGGCACGCCATCAGGCTACCGGCGAACCGGCAACACCCTCTGACTGCTTGTAGGCACGTGGTTTCAGGTACTATTTCACTCCCCTTCCGGGGTGCTTTTCACCTTTCCCTCACGGTACTCGTTCACTATCGGTCGCCAAGAGTATTTAGCGTTGGACAGTGGTCTGCCCAGGTTCCCACATGAGAGACCTTCCACGTGGTACTCAGGTGGTCGTTCACGGAGATCGGTCGCTTTCGCCTACGGGGCTGTCACCCTCTATGGCCGGCCGTTCCAGGGCCGCTCGACTAACGATCGATTTGGTAACTCCGCGGGGGCCTTGCCGGGTCCCCATGATCGACTCCTACAACCCCCACTCAGAAACGGCGGCAACCTATCACGCTGAGTTGGGTTTGCGCTCTTCCCTTTTCGCTCGCCACTACTCGGGGAATGTTCTCTTTTCCTCCAGCTACTGAGATGTTTCAGTTCGCTGGCTTACCTCCACCTGGCCTATTTGGTTCAGCCAGGAGTGACTGGGCATTACCCCAGCCGGGTTTCCCCATTCGGACATCTCCGGATCACTGTCTGCTCGCGACTCCCCGAAGCTTTTCGCAGCCTGCCACGTCCTTCATCGGCTCTTGGCGCCAAGGCATCCACCCCGTGCCCTTTGTAGCTTGACCCCCTCCAGCCTCTGACCAGGTGGTCAGTCACTGGTTGGGATCGATCGGGATCATTTCCTTGACTACTCGGCGAAATCGAAGATTCTTCATTTCTGCCGAACACTATCCAGTTGTTAAGGTGCGGCCCCACCGAGATGGGACCTCCCGACGGCTCGACCCAGGGTCGTGACGTCGTCCAGCGATCCGCTGGTCGGTGGCCTGCCGAAGCGTCGGGAGGACACGGATCAGGGGCTCGATGATGGCCCGCGCGTGCGGGCCTGAAGTCAATCCAATTGCCTCGGGTCGTCCCGAGATCTTCAGTTTGCGTTGGCAGCGGTGGTGGAGACGAGGAGACTCGAACTCCTGACCCTCTCCTTGCAAAGGAGATGCTCTGCCAACTGAGCTACGTCCCCGCGCCGAGGCGGGTGATGGTGGGCGTTTCTGGACTCGAACCAGAGACCTCTGCCTTATCAGGGCAGTGCTCTAACCAGCTGAGCTAAACGCCCGCCGGAGGCGGGAGGCGATCCG
>CAWHDR010000001.1:0-2335000 GCA_963828165.1 uncultured Chloroflexia bacterium | reverse complement strand
AGGCGCAACCCGATCTCGATGAGGAGGTGGCTCATGGCGCTCAGACCGCCCGGCGGCCCTGGAGCGCGCGGATCAGCGTCACCTCGTCGGCGTACTCGAGGTCGCCGCCGACCGGAAGCCCACGCGCGATGCGGGTGACGCTGCCGACGACCGACTCCAGCCGCTCGGCCAGGTACATCGCGGTGGCCTCCCCTTCCAGGGTCGGGTTGGTGGCGAGGATCACCTCGTCGAAGGGCGTGCCGTCGCGCGCAGCCTCGTCGGCGCGGTCGAAGAGCTCGCGGATGTGGAGCCGCTCGGGGCCGATGCCATCGATCGGCGAGATCGCGCCGTGGAGCACGTGATACAGGCCCTTGAACTCGGCCGTGCGCTCGAGGGCCAGGACATCGAGCGGCTCTTCCACGACACAGAGCCGGCGCTGGTCCCTCCCTCCGTCGCGACAGATCGCGCACAGCTCCTGGTCGCTGATGTTGAAGCAGCGCTCACAGAAGACGACCTTGTCGCGAACGTCGATGAGGGCCGCCGCCAGCGCCCTGGCTTCCGCGTCGGGCGCGCGGAGCAGGTGATACGTCAGTCGCTGCGCGGTCTTGGGTCCGATGCCCGGCAGGCGCCCGAACGATTCGATGAGCCGCGCGACGGGCTCGATGAGGAGGGTCGCCACGCGCCCGTCACATCCCCGGGATCTTGAGGCCGCCGGTCACCACGGCCATCTTCTGCTCGGCGAGCTCGCGTGACGCACGCAGCGCGTCGTTGACCGCCGCGACGACGAGGTCCTGCAGCATCTCGACGTCGGCGGGGTCGACCGCGGAGGGATCGATCGTGATGCTGACGAGCTCCTGCTTGCCGGTCACGGTCGCGCTGACGACGCCGCCCCCGGCCGAGCCGTCGACCGTGGCCTCTTCGAGCTCGCCCTGGACGCGGGCCATCTCCTGCTGCATCTGCTGCGCCATCCGCTGCAGATTCGCCATCCCCATCTCGTGTTCCTCCTCGTGGTCGTGACGGCCAGTCTGACCGATGCGCTGACGGCGTGTCGGGCCGCGCTCGGCGGTCAGTCGATCTCGACGACGTCGGCCAGGTCATCGCCGAAGATCCGGCGCGCCTCGGCCATGAGGAAGCCGTCGTCCCCGCCCGTTGTCGGAGCCGGGACCTCGATGTTGGCGACGATGCAGCGCACCCCGATGTCGGTGCCGATGACCTCGCGGATGCCGGCCTCGATGCCGGCCTTCTTGCGTTCGGCGATCTCGCGGAGGAACGCCTGCTCCTCGGGGAAACCGAGGGTCACGATGACGCCGTCGAGGGCCACGGGCCGGCACATGAGGATGAGTGGCTTGATGACCGGCTGACGGCTCAGGGCCGTGACGATGTCCGGCCAGGCAGCAACGATCTGATCGAGCGATAGATCGGCGCCGTTGGTCGCGGGTGGTGGCGCGGCCGCGGTTGTCTCCGGGGTGGCCGCCGGCATCGGGGCCTCTGTCGAGGTGGCCGCTGTCCGGGCGATCGAGGCGGTCTCTGGTTCCGTGGCGGCTGGTCCGGGTGCGACCCGAATCACCGGATCCATTTCGGCGGTCTTCGGGGGCTCGGGCGTGGCCGCTTCCGCTTCGTCGGTCAGCGGGGTTGGTCCGTCCTCGGGCGCGGCCGCCGATGCCGCCGGTGGCTCGGCCGGCCGGTCAGGGGTGCGCGCCGCTGTCGGGGTCGGGGCGTCCGCCCGGGTGGCGGGCTCGACCGTCGGTCCCACGGGCTCGACCGATGGCTTCGCCGGGGGCCGGGCGCGTTCGACTGCCGGGGTGGCAGGTTCGGCGGGTGTCGCCACAACCCTGGGCGTCGATGCCGCGCTGGTCGACGGGCCGGCGAACAGGGCAAGTTCGAGTTGGAGGCGCAGGCCGCCGATGCCGGCACGGTCGGGATCGATGGCGATGAGCCGGCGGGCCACGGAGGTCAGGGCGGCACCACGTTCCGTGCCGCCCGAGCCGGCCTCGGCGACGAGCCGCGTGCGAACGGCTTCGACCACCTGGTCCAGCAACGCCCGCGGGTCGCGACCGCGCTCTTCGAGTCGGTCGAGGATCTCGATGCCCGCGGCGGCGTCGCCGGTCAGCAGCGCCTCGACGAAGCCTTCGACCGCCGCGGCGTCGGCGAGACCGAGCAGATCGCGGACGGCGGACTCGGTCACGACATCGGTGGTCATCGACAGCAGCTGGTCGAGGATCGACTCGGCATCGCGCATGCCACCTGCGGCCAGGCGCGCGATGAGCGTGAGGGCTTCGGGCTCGATCGACCGGCCGTCCGCTTCGAGGATCCGCGCGAGCTTGCCCTCGATCTCCGGGACGGTCAGGCGCCTGACGTCGAAGCGCTGGAGCCGCGACAGGATCGCCGGTGGGAAGCCCGACGGCTCGGTCGAGGCGAACATGAAGATCACGAAGTCCGGCGGCTCTTCGAGCGACTTCAGGAGCGCGTTCCAGGCATCACGCGTGATCTGGTGGGCCTCGTCGAGGATGTAGACCTTGCGGCGCAGGTGGCCGGGCGGATAGGCGAGCCGGTCACGCAGCTCGCGGACCTCGTTGATCCCGCGGTTGGACGCGGCGTCGATCTCGAGGACGTCGAGGGTGGTCCCTTCGCGGATGGCCACGCACGCTTCACAGGCATCGCACGGGTCGCCGTCCTGGAGGTTCGTGCAGTTCACGGCCTTGGCCATGATCCGGGCCAGCGAGGTCTTGCCGGTCCCGCGCGGACCGACGAACAGGAGCGCGTGGGCGACGCGTTCGGTCCGGACGGCGTTGCGAAGCGTTTCGACGACCGCTTCCTGGCCGACGATCTGGCTGAAGGTCTGGGCACGCCAGCGTCGGTACAGCGCCTGGTGCGGAACGGTCGGCGTCACGACCTCCTCCGGTCGGGGGCAAGCGGGATCAATTGCCGTGCACCCTCCGTCGATCGACCGTCGCTCGGGCCCACCATGACGGGCGGCTCGGACCAGGCCGTTCCGCGGCACCCGACGAGGATCGCTTAGTGCTGCTTCCTTCCGGACCTGACACGGTTCGCGGTTCGCCGCTGCGCGGGACCCGGTCCTCAACGTCGCACCGTCGGGCGGCGTCCGAGAACGGAGACCTCGAGAGGGGATTCGGCCCTGCTGGAGCGGATTGCAGGCTACAGGGCACCGCTAGTTCCCCGCCTAGCACGGCCCGGGAAGGATACCCCGGACCGATCCGTCATGCCGTCCATCGCTCGCGGTCGTGGCCGAGGAGGACCTGGGCCGGATCCAGCGCGCGCAGGCGCTCGATCGAGCGATCGTACGCGGCCTTGTCGGGGGCGCCGCTCCGCCCTTCGAGGGCATCCGGATCACCCGTCCATTCGCCGACGGTGTAGCAGGCCTGGCCGGCGAGGACGATGGAGCCGTCGGGTCCGTCGACGACCAGGGATTGGTGACCTGGCGTGTGGCCCGGGGTCGCGACGACACGGACGCCGGGTGCGACCTGGTGGTCCCCCGCGATCTGTCGATATCGAGCTCCGGCAAAGTCGACCCACTCGAGGATGGTGTGATCCGGCGTGTGCGCCAGCTCCCATTCGACGGGCTGGACGAAGATCGGCGTCCCTGGAAACGCGGCGTTCTGTCCGGCGTGATCCGCGTGAAGGTGGCAATTCACGATTTCGGTGATCTCGCCCATCTCGATGCCAACGCTCGCCAGGACCTCGCCGATCGGTCGGGCGACCGGATGGTACGTAGCCTCCAGCTCCGCGTTTCCGAACCCGAACCCGGTATCGAACAGCAGGATCCCGCGCTCGTGGCGGACGACATAGCCGACGACGACGCCGACCCGGTCGGCCAGCGCCGGATCCGGAAACCGGAACTCCGACAGGAGCAACGGCGTGATGCTCGGCAGGAGGGTCTGGGTCATGAGCGTGACCTACTCGTGCGCGGAATGTCAGCCGGCGGCCGGGTGTGGCGGAGAGGGCGGGATTCGAACCCGCGATGGGTTGCCCCAAACCGCATTTCCAGTGCGGCGCCATAGTCCACTAGGCGACCTCTCCCGAGGGGGCAGGGTAACGGGATGCCACCCGGCGCGCACCGCGTTCCCCGGCGGACCGTCCGGCCCATGACGTCAGCCCGCCGCCATGGGCGTCGAGGCGATGGCGCCGTCCGAGCACCGGAGCGAGCGCACCCAAGGTGCGTGAGCGAGGACCGGAGGCGACAACGCACGCATCGGCCGCCATCGCGACCGGCGGGCGGTTGTGGCGGAGAGGGCGGGATTCGAACCCGCGGTGCTTTCGCACACCGCTTTTCGAGAGCGGCACCATCAACCACTCGGACACCTCTCCGCGGGAGAGGATACCAAAGCGCGAGTCCTTGTCCGGTGACAGGCGCCTCGGACCGCGCATGCCTCGCTCAGTGACACGGTCGCGATGAACACGCTGGGGTGACCCGCAAAACCGCTGGATCTGATCGGCACGCCCGCGTGTTCATCGGGATAGGGGTCACTGGACGTGACCAGCAGGCGACCCCCGGTCAGGCGGTCGGCGCTCCGGCGAGCAGCGCTTCGGCTTCGTCGCGCCGGATCCCGCTCACGACCTTGATTCGTCGCGGCAGACCCGGGTGCTGCGCCAGCTGCAGGACCGTGCCCGCTGCGCCCTCTCTGGTGTCCTCGAATGCGAAGACGAGCGCCTCGACGTCACTGGCCAGGAGGGCCCCGACACACATCGCGCACGGCTCATGGGTCGTGAAGATCGTGGCGTCCGCAAGGCGGCCACGGCCCAGGCGGCGGGCGGCTTCGCGCAGGGCGACGACGACCGCGTGGGCGGTCGGGTCGTTCGTCGATTCGACTCGGTCGTGAGCCCTGGCCACCATGGCCTCATCGACGACGGCGACGGCGGCGATCGGCCGCTCACCGCGCTCGATGGCGAGCTCCGCCTCCGCCAGTGCCTCGCCCATGAAGAGCTCGTAGTTCATGGGACGATGCTAGCAGACGGTCGCGCGCGCTCCGTTGGCGCCACCCAACCGCAACGGTCGTGGCCGAGTCGACGCGATAGCATGGCGTGCGCATGTCGACGACGAAGCGGATCGCCATCCTGACGGGCGGTGGCGACGTTCCCGGCCTCAACGCGGTCATCAAGAGCGTCGTGTATCGAGCGACCGAGGCCGGCCACGAGGTGCTCGGCATCCGGCGCGGCTGGGAAGGCCTGACCCACGTCCAGCCCGAGCTGCCCGAGGGCGGCGGCTACCTGCGTCCGCTCGACCGGATCAACACCCGGACGATCGACCGGACCGGCGGGACCATCCTTCATACCTCGCGAACGAACCCCCGCAAGATGCGTGCTGGAGCCCTGCCGCCCTGGCTGCCGGAGGCCGATCGGGCGAAGTTTGCGGTGGGCGACGACCTCCACGACCTCACGCCGCTCGTCCTGGACCACCTTGCCGCCCTCGACGTGGATGTCCTGGTGACGATCGGCGGGGACGATACCCTGTCGTACTCGCAGGTCCTCGCTGATGCGGGCGTCTCATTGGTTGCCATCCCCAAGACGATGGACAACGACGTCCAGGGAACCGAGTACTGCATCGGCTTCTCGACCGCGATCACGCGCGCGAAGGAAGCGATCAACCGGCAGCGGACCACGCTCGGCTCACACGAACGGATCGGTGTCTTCCGGATCTTCGGGCGCGATGCCGGCTTCTCGGCGCTCTACACGGCGTACGTCACGTCGGCGCGATGCGTGATCCCGGAGGCGCCCTACGACCTCGAGGCCCTGGCGGCCCTCCTCGCGGCCGACCATGCCGCGAACCCGTCGCACTACACCTTCGTCATCACGGCCGAAGGTGCGATCTGGAAGGGTGCCCAAGTGTCCGATGTCGGCGAGGCCGACGCCTTCGGGCACCGCCACAAGGCCAATGTCGGCGAGGCGCTGGCCTACGAGCTGCACGTCCGGACCGGGATCGAGACGCTCGCCTCCGAGCTGACCTACGACCTGCGGTCGGGCGAGCCGGACTCCATCGATTCGATGGTCGCGACGACCTTCGCGAACGTGGCCATGGACCTGATCATGGACGGTGTCACCGGCCGCATGGTCGCGATCCAGGATGGGAAATACGCGCACACGGACCTGCCAAATCCGGCCCTCGGCCCGCGCAAGGTCGATGTCCCGGTCATGTATAACGCGAAGCGCTTCCGGCCGCGCTACGAGGGCAAGCTCGGCGACCCGATGCTGCTGGTGGGCCTGGACTGAGTCGTTGGGCGGCCCGTCCGGTCAGTCGTCGAGGCCGGACAGACCGCGGATCGCGCGCGCGAGGGCCGACATGTCGTCATCGGCATGTCCCCGGGCGATGAGCCCCGACTCGAGCTGGGCGGCCAGGGCGCTGACCGGTAGCGCGGCACCCAGCTGGGCGGCGAGCTCGAGCGCGATCGTGAGGTCCTTGCGGTGCAACGCGACCTTGAAGCCCAGCGGGTACTCGTTGTCGATCATCCGGCCGGCGCGATTGGCGAGGACCCAGCTCTGGGCCGCTCCCCCGCCGAGCGCCTCGACGACCTGTTCGACGTCGAGACCGGCCTTGATGGCGAGGACGATGCCCTCCGCGACGCCGAGGTAGGTGCCCGCGAGGATGACCTGGTTGACGGCCTTGACCGCCTGCCCCGCGCCGATGGGTCCGACGTGGGTGATCGTCCGGCCGAGCGCGTTGAGCACGGGTCGGGCGTGCTCGACGTCGCGCTCGGCGCCGCCGACGAAGATCGTGAGGGTCGCGTTGCGCGCCCCCTCCGAACCGCCCGACACCGGCGCGTCGACCATGCGCAGGTCGCGCTCCCGGAGTCGAGCGGCGAAGTCCCAGCTGCCAGACGGGGCGATGGTCGAGCAGTCGACGATCAGGGTGCCGGGCTCGGCGCCTTCGACGACGCCTTCCGGCCCGAACAGCACGGCCTCGACATCGGGCGTATCCGACACGCAGATGACGACGATCTCGGCGTTCGAGGCCGCATCCGCGGGGCTCGACGCCGTGGTGACGCCGAGCTCCTGCAGTTCCGGGGCGCGGTCGGGGGTCCGGTTCCACGCGGCGACCGGAAAGCCGGCACGAGCCAGGTTCGCGGCCATCGCTGCGCCCATCGTCCCGAGACCGAGGAATGCCACGCGCTGCATCTCGCGATGGTACGGGCTTCGACATCGACGGCGCCATGCGCGATGGTGGCGCGCGATGGCGGCAACACCGGGATGATTGGGGCGTGCTCCGACTCGCGCTCGCGTTGTTCGCCGTCCAGGCCGGGTTCCACGGCTTCACCGCGTCGCTACCGGTGGCGCTTGCTCGAGCCGGCGTGCCGGATCCCGAGATCGGGCTCATCGTCGGCGTGGCGGCGCTCGTCCAGGTGCCGGCAGCGTTCCTGGCGGGCGTCATCGTCGATCGATTGGGTGGGCTCCGGATGCTCACGATCGGGGGGCTCGCCTACCTCGTCGGTTGCGGGATCCTCCTGCTCCCCGGCGTCGAGCCGGGCGGGCCGGCCGGGCCGTTCGTCGTCGCCCGGATCTTCCAGGGCATCGGGATCGCCGGGACGCTGCCGGCGGCGCTGTCGCTCGTCCCGCATCTGACCGAACCCGCGCGGCGCGGCTTCGCCCTGGCGTTCATGGGCAGTGCCCACAACCTGACCCTCGTGGCGATCCCGCCGCTGTCCCTGGTCGTGCTGTCGGTGACGTCACTGCATGGGGTCGCGCTGGTGATGACGGTCTCGGTCCTGATCGGCCTGACCCTGGTCTGGATCCGAACCTTCCGGTTCCGCTCCGGCACGGGAGCGGGCGGCCACGATGAGCGTCCGTTGCGCGAGGCTCGCCGGCGGCTTGGCTTCGCCTTCCGACGGACCTGGGCGCCGATCATCGCGATCGTCATCCTGTTCATCGTGCACTGGGGGGTGATCATCGCCTACCTCCCCCAGCGCGCGGAGGCCGCGGGCGCCGACATCGGCCTCTTCTTCGCTGCCGACGGCGTAGCCATCCTGCTCAGCCGCGTCCCGTCGGGCTGGCTCGCCGACCGGATGCGACCCGCATTGCTGATGCTTGCCGGCCTCGCGGCGACGGCGCTGGCGGTCCTGCTGGTGGCACTCCCCCCGACGACGCCCCTGCTCGTCGCTGCGGGACTCCTCAGTGGCGCCGGGGGCGGACTCGTGATGACGCCGATGCTCGTGGAGCTGTCACGACGCAGCGCCGACGCGGACCGTGGCAGCGCCTTCTCGTTGTTCTCGGCGGCGCTGGCGGTGGCCCTGGTCATCGGCAGCATCGGCGGTGCTCCGGTCGTGGCGGTCTTCGGCTTCGAGGTGACGATGCTCCTCAGCCTCGTGGGCGTCGCCGGGGCGGCGGCGATCACCGTGTCCGACGCGGCACTCCGCTCGAACCCTCGCAAACGATCACCGGTCGTCGCCTCCTGACGCGGCTCGCCGCATCAGAGCCGCGCTACCATCGCGACACGGGAGGGTTGGATGACGACGGATGACAAGGACAAGGCGCAGGCGCACATCGAATCGTTGCCGGAGCCGCGACGGTCGCACATGCAGCGTCTGCACGACCTGCTGCTGGCGGCGTTACCTGCCGCGGACGTCCGGATGTGGGACTACGGCGGTCCGCTCATCGGCTACGGGACGTACACCTACTCGAACAGCAAGGGCCCTGTCGGCGAGTGGTTCTCGGTCGGGCTGGCCAGCCGCAAGAGCTACATCTCGCTCTTCTCGATGGCGACCGGCTCGGGCGGCTATCTCGTGGAGACGTTGCACCACCGGTTTCCGGGCACGAAGATCGGCCGGAGCTGCATCAACATCACCAGGCCCGAGCAGATCGACGACGACGCCGTCCGCGACCTCGCCACGCAGACCTGGGCGCAGTTCAAGGACGGCCAGCCACCGCGGTGATCAAGCATTGTTGGCGCGCCCGGCGAGACTCGAACTCACGACCTTTAGGTCCGCAACCTAACGCTCTATCCACTGAGCTACGGGCGCATGATGCCGGGACCGGAGAGGTCTGGCGGAGAGGGAGGGATTCGAACCCTCGATGCAGGTTGCCCCACATGGCGGTTTAGCAAACCGCTGCACTAGACCTCTATGCGACCTCTCCGTCGATACGGCGGGCGCCATCCTATCATGAGGCCGACGAGCGGCCGGACCCACCGATCCGGCCACGTGCACTCGCCAGATTCGGAGGGACCATTGTGATCAGTGGCGACCTGCGCAAGCTGTCATCGCCCAGATCGGCAGTGAGCTCAGCGCCCACCACCTGTACATGGCCGTCTCGGTCTATTTCGACCGAGCCAGCCTCCGCGGCTGGGGCAAGCTCCAGGCCGAGGCGCTGCTCGACCGGTTCGAGTAGGCCGCAGCGCGCATGACTCACGAGCGACCACCGATGTCCCAGGCGGCCAGCGAGGAGGCCCTGCGCGACGTGACGATCGGGGAGCTCGTGGTCCTGGCGGGTCCGGTCCTCCTCGACGACTACGACCCGGCTTGGGCGACTGCCTTCGAAGAGGAGGCGACACGCATTCGGGACGCGCTGGGCGATCAGGTCAGGCTCCTCGAGCACGTCGGATCGACGTCGGTCCCCGGGCTCTCGGCCAAGCCGATCATCGACATCGTGCTGGCGGTCCCGGACTCGACGGACGAGGACGCCTACGTGCCGCCGATGGAGGCCGCGGGCTACGTGCTCCGCATCCGCGAGCCGGAATGGTTCGAGCATCGGCTGTTCAAGGGATCGGATCCGGCGTCGAACATCCACGTCTTCACCGTCGGGACCACGGAGATCGAGCGCATGCTGGCGTTTCGTGATTGGCTCCGCAGCCACGACGAGGACCGCCTGCTGTACGAACGAACGAAGCACGACCTGGCGGCGCGGGACTGGAAATACGTCCAGCACTACGCGGACGCCAAGACCGACGTGGTCGCGGCCATCATGTCGCGCGCCCTGGCGGAGCCCGACGCGCGTTGACATCGAGCGCGGCGCTCGGCACACTCCGCACACGCATGGACCGCTACTTCTATTTTCGATGCCCGGCATGAACGTTCCCGGTCGATAGGACCGGGGGCACAGGTCGTGCCGGGCAAACGAAGCAGAGGTCACACCTCTGCTTTTTTGTTTGGCCGACCGACGAGGAGACCGCACCGCGATGTTCGTCGTGATGACCGTCGGCGCCAGTGAGGCCGAGGTCCTCGGAGTCAAGAGCAGGATCCTGGCCGAGGGCCTGACGCCCTTCGATCACGTCGGGGACGAGCGCGTGGTGATCGCCGTGGTCGGGGAGATCGGCGGACGCAAGCCGGTGCTGGTCGAGCGGCTGTCGGCGCTGGCTGGCGTCGAGCGGGTCACCCCGATCAGCCAGCCGTTCAAGCTGACGTCCCGGGAGTTCCGGCCCGAGGACACGGTGGTCCGGGTCCTGGACGCGGTCATCGGCGATGGCTCACTGACGATGATGGCGGGCCCCTGTTCGGTCGAGAGCCGCGACATGCTGTTCGAGACCGCCGATGCGGTCAAGGCCGCCGGGGCCACGATCCTGCGCGGCGGGGCGTTCAAGCCACGCACGAGCCCGTACTCCTTCCAGGGCCTGGGCGTCGAGGGCCTGCGCTATCTCGCCGAGGCACGCGAGCGCACCGGGCTGCCGATCATCACCGAGGTGATGGAGCCGTCCCAGGTCGACATCGTCGCCGAGTACGCGGACATCCTCCAGATCGGGACCCGGAACATGCAGAACTACTCGCTGCTCCGCGAGATGGGCCGGGTCGCGCGACCGGTCATGCTCAAGCGTGGCTACGGCGCGACCATCGAGGAGTTCCTGATGGCCGCCGAGTACATCGTCAGTTCCGGGAACCCGAACGTCATCCTGTGCGAGCGCGGGATCCGGACGTTCGAGACGTACACGCGCAACACGATGGACCTTGCGGCCGTCCCGCTGCTCCACCACCTGACCCACCTTCCGGTCATCGTCGATCCGAGCCACGCCACCGGCAAGCGCTGGCTCGTCAAGCCGCTCGCGCTCGGTGGTGTCGCGGTCGGAGCGGACGGCGTCATGGTCGAGGTCCACCCCACACCGGACGACGCCCTGTCCGACGCCGAGCAGCAGCTCACTCTGGACCAGTTCCGGGACCTGATGACGGACCTCGTGCCCATCCACGCGCAGGTCCGCGGTCTCCACGGTGCGCCGGTCCAGGCTGGCGCGGCCACGGCCGTCGGGGCCAGCGATCGATCGGGCCCGCGGTGATCCACACGGATCTCGCCACGGTCCGACCCGCCGCCCGATTGCGCGGCGAGCTGCGGCTGCCCGGCGACAAGTCGATCAGCCACCGGGCGCTCCTGTTCGCGACGCTGGCTGCCGGGGAGAGCCGGATCCTTGGGGCGGGCGACGGCGCCGACGTGCGATCGACGGCCGCGATCATGCGGGCGCTCGGAGCACGCGTGGAGCCGGACGGCGATGCCGAGGGCGCAGCGGAGCGCGGTGGCGCACCCGGCCGTGGCCGGAACGTTGGCTACCGGGTCCACTCGCCCGGCGCGGACGGCCTCACGCAACCCGCCCGCACGCTGGACTGTGGCAACTCCGGCACGAGTCTGCGACTCATCGCCGGCATGCTCGCCGGCCTGCCGCTGACCGGCGTCCTGGACGGGGACGATTCGTTGCGCCGCCGTCCGGTCGCTCGTATCATCGAGCCACTGCGCCGGATGGGCGCGGAGCTCCACGCTCGAGACGACGATTCCCTCCCTCCCCTCACCGTAGTCGGGCATACCCCGCTCCGGGCGGTGGACGTGACGACACCCGTGCCGTCGGCCCAGGTGAAGTCGGCCATCCTGTTGGCGGCGCTGCGAGCCGAGGGTCGGACGACGGTCCGGGAACGGGTGGCGACGCGCGATCACACCGAGCGCATGCTGCGGGCCCGGGGGGTGCCCGTCGACCGGGCCGATGGGGATGGTGGCGTGGCCTGGACGGTTGAAGGAGGGATGGCGGTGCAGGCGATCGACCAGCGAGTGCCGGGCGATGTGTCCGCGGCCGCCTTCTGGCTGGTCGCCGGGTCCATCCATCCCGACGCCGAGTTGACGCTCCGGGACGTCGGCGTCAACCCGACACGACGCGCGGTCATCGACCTGCTGCGGGCCATGGGCGCCGAGATCGAGGAGCACCCGGTCGGGAAAACGGCGGGCGTCGAGCCCGATTCCACCAGCGCCGATCCGGACGTCGGCGAGCCGATGGCCGATCTCATCGTGCGGTCGTCCGACCTGCGCGCCATCGACCTGTCTCCGGAGGATGTCGCGGCGGCCATCGACGAGGTCCCCGTGCTGTGCCTCGCCGCGACCCAGGCCCGCGGCACGACCACCATCCGCGGCGCGGGCGAGCTGCGGCACAAGGAGTCGGACCGGATCGCCGGTATGGTCGCCGGCCTTCGCGCGATGGGCGCGAACGTCGAGGTGGACGGCGACGACCTGCGCATCCAGGGCGGTGCGTCGTTGCGCGGTGCGACGACCGACAGCCTCGACGATCACCGCCTGGCGATGACGTTCGCGGTGGCCGGACTCGTCGCGACCGGACCGATGACCATCGAGCGACCGGACTCGGCCGCCGTTTCCTATCCGGGCTTCTTCAGCGACCTCGAAGGGGTGCGAGCATGACGAAACGTGTCGTCCTCATCGGCCATCCGGTTGCCCATTCACTCTCGGGTGCCATGCAGCAGGCCGCCTTCGACGAGCTCGGTATCGACGCGAAGTACGAGCTTTGGGATCGCCCCCCGATCGGGCTTGCCGACGCCATCGGGGAGCTGCGGGGCGACGACTTCCTCGGCGCCAACGTCACGATCCCGCACAAGGAGCGAGTCGTGCCGATGGTCGATCGCCTCACGGAGGAGGCGTCCTTCACCGGCGCCGTCAACACGCTCACCCGCGAGGGCAAGCGACTCATCGGCCACAACACGGACGTGGCCGGCTTCAAGGTCGCGCTGGACAAGCTCGTCGGTCGCCAGAAGATGCCCCGCCAGGCCGTGATCCTGGGGGCTGGCGGCGGTGGCCGCGCCGTGGTGTACGGCCTCATCCGCGAAGGCTTCCAGCGGATCGTCGTGTTCAACCGTCACCTGCACCGTGCCGAGGGTCTCGTGAAGCATTTCGGACGGACCGCGGCGCACATGGAGCTCCGCGCGATGCCGTGGCACGAATCCATCATCGAGGCCGAGCTCGCGAAGACGAAGGTCCTGGTCAACGCGACATCGATCGGGCTGACCAGTGACATCAGCCCGATCCCGGCCGACGCCCTCCATGCCGAGCTGCTCGTGCTGGATCTCATCTACAACCGCACGCGTTTGCTGCGCGATGCCGATGCGGCCGGCGCGACCGTGGCCGACGGGGAGCTGATGCTGCTCCACCAGGGAGCGGCGGCGTTCACGCTCTGGACCGGGCAACCGGCGCCCCTCGACCTCATGCAGGCAAAGCTCGCCGAGGCTCGAGCAGGCGGTCTGCGCTCGGCCGAGGGCGAACCCACCGGCGAACCGGCGGCGGCCGCGGCGGAGTGACCGCCTTCCGCTTCCTCACCGCTGGGGAGTCGCACGGGCCGGCGCTCGGGGTCACGGTCGAGGGCGTCCCCGCAGGGCTCGAGCTCAGCGAGGATGCCATCGCCATCGACCTGTCACGGCGCCAGAAGGGCTACGGCCGCGGCGCTCGTCAGGCGATCGAGCAGGACCGGGCCGAGATCCTCGGCGGGGTCCGGCACGGCCGCACGCTCGGCTCGCCGGTCCTGCTCCTCGTCCGCAACCGTGACTGGGAGAACTGGACGACGGTCATGCAGGTCGGGGCCCTGGACGACGAGGCGGCCGAGGCCCTGCGTGACAAGGCTGAGGGCGGCGACAAGCGGGCAACGCCAGTCACGCGCGTCCGTCCCGGCCATGCCGACCTGGCCGGTGCGCTGAAGTACGGCTTCAACGACGTCCGCAACGTGCTCGAGCGCGCCTCGGCGCGCGAGACCGCGGCCCGCGTCGCGGCGGGGGCCGTAGCCCGCGCCTTCCTGCACGAGCTCGGCATCGAGGTCTGGTCGTTCACCGCCGAGGTGGGCGGCGTGGCCGTCGACCCGGCCAACTGCACCCGCGCGCGCGAGGAGGCCGACGCCTCGCCGTTGCGCTGCCCCGACCCGGCCGCCGAGGCAGCGATGATCGCCCGGATCGATGAGGCACGCTCGAACGGCGACACGATCGGCGGCGTGTTCGAGGTCGTCGCCCACGGCCTGCCCATCGGTCTTGGCTCATACGTCCATTGGGACCGCCGGCTCGATGCGGCGCTGGCCGCGGCGGTGATGAGCATCAACATCGTCAAGGGCGTCGAGTTCGGGCTCGGGTTCGAGCAGACCCGGCGGTTCGGCTCGGCAGTGCACGACGTGATCGCCGGACGCGATGACGGCGGGCGCTGGGTCCATCGCTCGAACAATGCCGGTGGGCTGACCGGCGGCGTGACCAACGGGGAGCCGCTCGTCGTCCGTGGCGCGGTCAAGCCGATCTCGACCCTCGCCCGACCGCTTCCATCGGCCGACCTCATCACCGGCGAGGCGGTCGACAAGGCGCACTACGAGCGAAGCGATATCAGCGTCGTGCCGGCTGCCGGAGTGGTCGCCGAGGCGATGGTCATGTTGACCCTCGCCGCCTTCGTGATGGAGAAGATGGGTGGCGACACGATCGACGACGTCGTCGCGAATCTGGCCACGTACCGGGCGCGGATCGAGCGGACACCGGAAGCACCCGTCGCCGGTGGCAGGCGGACCGGCGGGGTGGCCGGGCCCGACACCGGAGTACCGGCGCATGGACTGACCGGGTCGGACGAAGCCGGCTCGGGCGGCGACGACTAGGTCCGGGCGATGGACGTCGTGCTCGTCGGGCTGCCCGGGAGCGGCAAGAGCGTCGTGGGCAAGCGCCTCGCCCACCGGCACGGTGCCGTCTTCATCGACCTCGACGAGCGGATCGAACACGAGGACGGGCGCCCGATCCCGCGGATCTTCGAAGAGGATGGGGAAGCGGCATTCCGCATCCTCGAACGCCGCGCCGTCGCGGACCTGGGGCCTCCGGACCCCGACCCGGAGCTCCGGCGCATCGTCGCGACGGGGGGTGGCGCGGTCGTCGATCCGCGCAACCGCTGGGCGCTGTACCGCGGGCGGTTGAGCGTCTGGCTGGACAGCCGGCCGGAGGTCCTCGCCCAGCGGCTCCGGCGCTCCCCGCATGTCCGGCCGCTGGTCACGGGCCGCGACCCGATCGGCACGCTCCGCGATCTCGCTGCGCGACGCGAACGCTTCTACGCCGCGGCCGACGTACACGTCGCGGGCGTGGCGGAGGTCCAGGAAGTGGTGGCGCGGGTGGAACGGGACCTCGCGGAACGGAGCACGACGACCGGCGACCACCCGACCACGCTGCTACGCACGGCCACGCCGATCGGCCGGATCGTGCTGGGTGATGGCATCGCGGCGATGGCCGTCGAGGAGACACTTCACCGGCTGGAGGCGCGACGCGCGATCCTCGTGTCGGAACCTGGGGCGTGGGCGGCCACGGGTGAGCGTCTCGCCGCGGGCCTCGCCCGCGCCGGCTGGACCGTCGCGACGGTGATGCTTCCCGGGGGGGAGGCGGCCAAGCGCCTGTCGGTCATCGAGACCGCGGCACGCGAGTTGGCAAAGCTTCGGGCAGAGCGCGACGAGCCCGTCGTCGCCGTCGGTGGCGGGGCGCTGGGCGACGCCGCAGGCTTCCTTGCGGCGACGTACCTGCGTGGCGTCCCGATCGTGCATGTCCCGACGACGCTCGTCGCCCAGATCGACTCCTCCATCGGCGGCAAGACCGCGGTCGACCTGCCGGAGGGCAAGAACCTCGTCGGCGCGTTCCACCAGCCCACCGCGATCGTCATCGATGTCGGCGTCCTCGCGACCGTGCCGGAGCGGCAGCGGCGGGCGGCACTCGGCGAGGCGGTGAAGATGGCCGCGCTTGGCGATGAGCGGCTGTTCGAGCTGCTCGAGCGCCATGGCGAGGCGATCGCCGCTGGGGAGCGCGATGCCGTCGAACACGGCCACGTGGCGGAGCTCATCGAACGCTGCGCCTGGGCGAAGGTCGAGGTGGTCGTGGCCGATGAGCGAGAGCGTGGCCCACGCGGCGGACGGATCACGCTCAACCTCGGTCACTCGCTTGGGCATGCCGTCGAGGCGGCGGCGGGGTACGCCGACCTGCTCCATGGTGAGGCCGTGGCCTACGGCCTTCGAGCCGCGTGCCGGATCGGCCTCGCGACCGGGGACACGCCGCCGGAGCGGGCCGCCCGCATCACGGGCCTGCTGGACTCGCTGGGTCTCGCCCGCGAACCCCTCCCCTACTCCCTGGAGCAGGTGCTCGAGCATCTCGGGACGGACAAGAAGCACAGCGGCGGACGGATGCGCTGGGTCCTGCCGACGGCTCAGGGCGTGGAGGTGCGCACGGACGTCCCGGACGAGGTGGTCGCCGCCGCAGCCGGGTCCATGCTGGCCGCCGGGAGCGCACCATGACCCGCGTCCTCGTCCTCCAGGGGCCGAACCTCAACCTCGTCGGCACGCGCGAGCCGGAGATCTACGGCCACGAGTCGCTCGAGGAGATCCACGCGGGGATCGCCGCGCGAGCCGCGGAGCTCGGCCTGGCGATCGATTTCTTCCAGTCGAACCACGAGGGCGCGCTGATCGACCGGCTGCATGCCCGCGATTTCGACGCCGCGATCGTCAACGCAGGAGGCCTCACCCACACGAGCGTGGCGCTGCGCGACGCGTTGCTTGCGATCGAGCGACCGTTCGTCGAGGTCCACCTCTCCGATCCTTCTCGCCGGGAGCCGTTCCGGCACGTCAACTACCTGCACGACATCGCGCTCGAGTCGATCGTCGGCCAGGGCGCCCACGGCTACCACCTGGCGCTGGAGTCGATCGCGCGCCGGCTCGGTGACGCCCGTGCCTGACGACCGAAGGCGGCCCACCGAGACCGCCGAGCTGCGCCGGCTCCGTCGGCGCATCGATGCGCTCGATCGCAAGCTCGTGGCCATGCTGAACGAGCGGGCCGAGCTCGCGCGCGAGGCCGGGCGGGCGAAGGCCGCGGCTGGACGGACGGCGATCCGCGATGCGGACCGGGAGCGCGAGGTGCTCCTCCGCGTCTCGATCTCGAACGACGGCCCGATGCCGCAGGCGGACCTGCTCGCCATGTATCGGCGGCTCTTCGCGGCCACGCGGGGGCTCGAGTCGCGTGACCGGGAGCGGGAGCGGGAGCGCGCTCGGGCGCGTGAGGACCGGGGCGACGAGCCGACCTGACCTTTCGGGCGTACCGCGTGGCGGGTGGACCCGGTTCGCGCCCGCGCCGACGGGCTACCTCCACCTTGGCCACGTCGCCAACGCGATCTGGGTCTGGGGCGTCGCCGAGGCGGTGGGCGCTCGGGTCGTGCTGCGGATCGACGATCACGATCGGGTGCGGTCGCGGCCCGAGTACGACGCGGCGTTGATCGAGGACCTGGCATGGCTGGGATTCGCGGCCGATCGGGGCCCGACACGGCAGGCGGACCCCGACGTCGCGCCGGCCTACGAGGCGGCGCTGGCGCGCCTTCGTGCGGATGGCCTGCTGTACGGCTGCGACTGCACGCGCTCGACCTTCACGGACTGGGCGGAGGCCAACACCAGCCCATGGACTGGACCCGGCTGTCCGGGTCGCTGCCGCGAGCGCGGGCTCGATGGGCCGATGTTGCGGGCCGCGATCGGCGCCAGCCGCGAGACGTGGATGGACACGGCGGTGGGGCCCTGCGCTGGTGACGTGGCGCCGGCCGGTGACCCGCCGATCCTCGATCGCGACGGCAATTGGACCTATCCCTTCAGCGTCGTGGTCGACGACCTCCGCCAGGATGTCGACCACGTCATTCGTGGCCGCGACCTGATCCACGCCACGCCGACCCAGATCCGGCTCGGACGCCTGCTCGGTCGGGAGCAGCCGCCCACGTTCCTGCACCACCCGCTGATCCGACGGCCCGACGGCCGGAAGCTCTCGAAGTCGTCCGGCGATACCGGCGTGCGCGAGCTGCGGGCGGCCGGGCTGACGCGCCAGGACGTCCTGGCGACGGCGGCCGCGGCCTCCGGCTGGGAGCCGCCGGTCGGCTGATCTGGCGCCGACCGCCGGCGAAAGACGCCTCCGGAACGTGGCCGTTGTGGGGCGTCGGGACACCGTCCACGAACGCATCGGCCAAACGTTCCGTACCAATATCCCATTGCGAAGGCGAGGGGCGCGGGACAAGGTATCGCCACGTCCCCGGCATCGGATCGCAGGTCGGTCCGATGCCAACATCGGGGATCACCGGGGAAGGTGGCCGAACCGTGTCGATCGAACGATCGCACCGGTCTCAACGCGTCCCAGATCGCGGGCGCGGTCAGGCTCTCGTCGAGTTCGCTCTCGTCCTCCCGCTATTCCTGTTGCTGATCGCGGGGATCGTGGACATGGGCATGGGCCTGAACTCTTCCATCACCGTCACCAACGCCGCCCGCGAGGGCGCCCGCCTCGGCACCGTCAACCCCAATGCGGCGGCCATCGAGGCCAGGGTGCGGGGCATGGCAACCGGCTTGAATCAGACCGACCTCACGGTCTCGAGCAGTTGCGCCCGACCGGTCGGTTCGATCCCGTCGACCTGCACGCTCGCGTCGTGGCAGGCCGGAGATTCGGTGATCGTCACCGTGAACTACCTGTACCGATTCATCTGGCCGCTTGCCGTGGGCAACACGTTCCAGTTGTCTTCGACTGCTCAGATGCGTCTCGAGTAGACCCGCACGGGCCATCTCGGGAGAAGGGACCACCATGAGGCAGATGCGGAGACGGACCGACGGGCAGCGCGGCCAGATGATCGTCATCTTCGCCTTGATGCTGTGCGTCCTGATGGGATTCGCCGCGATCGTCCTCGACGTCGGGGTGCTGCGGCGCGCGAACCAGGAACTCTGGAGTGCCCTTGACGCCGGCGCGCTGGCGGGCGCATCGCAGCTGCCGGCAAGTGGTCCCAACGCGCGTACGGTCGCGTTGGAGTTCGCTCAGAAGAACTACGCGGGGCTGCCGGCCGCGAATGTGACCGTGAGCTATCGATGCCTCGTCGGTGACCGCGACGGTAACGGCGTGTTCGACGCCAATGACGTTCCATCGGTGTGCAATCCCGGGAGTAACGTCTTCGGCGCGTGGGTCTGTAGCGCCGGCGTGTGCGTCGCGCCGTGCGTCCCGGCGGAAGGCGACACCTGCAACACCATCGTCCTCACCTCGACGGCGACGGTCCCGTTCCGTTTCGGCCCAGCCGTCGGCGTGACGAGCGGCACCACCCAGATCGTCACCTCCGCCGCCTGCCGTGGCCCCTGCGGTGCTGCGCCGACCGTGCCGCTCGATCTGGTCGTCATCATCGACCGGACGAGCAGCATGAGCGCCGCCGACATGACGAACGCGAAGGACGCCGCCAAGTCCTTGCTCACGTATCTCGACCCGGCGATCCAGCACGTCGGCATGGGGCTACTCGGCCCCAGCAAGACCACGTCGACGTGCAGCGGCGTCAATACCCCGGCCAAGGGCGTCGGCGGAAGCGCGCCCGAATACGGGTCCACCTATCCGGTCGACCTCCCGAAGTGGATCCCGGTCGGGCTGACCGGAACGGGCGCCCCCGTCAACGAGTCGTACCTGAACGCCGCCGGCGCCGCGAATCCCAGCAGCCTGATCGTCAAGGCGATCAATTGCATGAGCTCGTCCAGTACCGGTACGAACCTGTCCACGCCTATCAAGATGGCCCGCCAGTATCTCCTGGCCAACGGTCGCGCCGGTGTCGCGAAGGCGATCCTGTTCGAGACGGACGGCACGCCCAACTACAACAGCGCCGGAACCGCCGCCGACTTCACGTGCCTGGCGGCCAACACCGAGTCGACCGCGGCAAAGACCGCCGGGATCGAGATCTTCACGGTCGGCTTCGGGGTCACGAGCGCGGACCTGTGCCCGGACTCGACCGGTTTCTACAAGAACAAGTCGGTTACCAGGGTGCTCGCGGACATGGCGAACACCTCCATCGACAACGGGTGCATCGCGGCCGAGAACACCGATGGCGATCATTTCTACTGTCAGCCACGGTCCGAGGACCTGCAGTCCGTCTTCGTCTCGGCCGTGACCGCACTGACCGGATCGACGCGCCTCGTCCACCTGCCCGGTACCTGATCACCGTCCGGCCTCCGCGCGATCCTCCATCTCCCAGGCGTGGTCGAGCGCGTGCCAGGCGATCCGGCGGGCCGCGTAACGTGTGGTCCATCTCCGGTCGGCGAGAGGAGAGCCGTCGGACGGTTGGCGGAGGGCGTCGAGCACCGCGGCGCGTTCGGCCTCGACGGCCTCGCGGTCGGCGAAGGACGGCTCCGGCATCCGGACGCCGATCTCGCGGGCGTACGCGTGGTCGGCCTCGATGACGTGCCCGATCATCTTGTCGCGGTCTCGGCCACCGCCCCGCGGCCCCTTGCGCAGCGCTGCCGGCGAGCGCTCGGCGACCCGGTCGAAGATGACCCAGGCCGCCTCGACGATGCTCGCCAGGCGCTCGGCTTCTGCTTTCGTGACGCGCCGTCGGTCAAGCTTCGTGATCGTCGACGGGACGCCGAAGTCCGTGCCGCCTCCACCACCGCCTGATTCGGCAACGCGGAGGTCTTCGGCCTCCACTTGCGGGAGTTCGAGGCCGGCCTGCCGGGCGACCTTCGCGTACCGGCCGCGCGCCGCGATGAATGCCTCGATCGCGAGGTCCCGGTCCCTGCCCCAGCGGCACCAGCCGGGCCAATCGATCGCCCAGACGAACGCCTTCTTCGGGGCGACCTCTTCACCGATATCGAGCTTCGCCATGCTCCGAGGATAGACGAGCCGTCCTGGTCGTCAGGTCAGCGAGCGGTCGCAGCCCGCAGCTCTTCCACGAGTCGACGGAGGCTTTCCACGTCACGACCGTCCGGCCCCAGCGCGTCCACGAGCGCCGAGGCGACGATGACCCCGTCGGCGCCGGCCCTCGCGATGGCCCGCACGTGGGCCGGCTTGCTGACGCCGAACCCGACCCCCACGGGGACCGGTGACGCCGCCGTAACGTCCTTGACCAGTCGCCCGACCGTCTTCGGGAGCGACGTTCTGGCGCCCGTCACCCCGACCAGCGACACGCAGTACAGGAACCCGCCGCTGCGCGCCGCGATCTCGGCACGACGATCCGCCGGGGTCGTGGGCGCGACGAGGTACACCACGGCCAGGCCGACCGCGCGCGCGACGGCTTCGAACGCGCCGCCCTCGTCGGGTGTCAGGTCGGCGACGATGATGCCGGCGGCACCAGCGGCCGCGAGGCGCCGCGCCACGGCCTCGCCGTCCCCACCGCCGAGGACCTGGTTCGCGTAGGCCATGGGCACCAGCGGCAGGTCCGGCCGGGCGGCACCGATCCGCTCGATCAGGCGGAGCGAGCCCTCCAGCGTTGCGCCGGCCTTGATCGCGGCCTGCGAGGCACGCTGGAGCGTGGCACCGTCCGCGAGGGGGTCCGAGTACGGCAGGCCGACTTCGAGCAGGTCGGCACCGGCGTCGGCCACGGCCAGCGCGACTTCGAGGCTCGTGTCGGCGTCGGGATAGCCCGCGACCACGTACGGCATCAACGCGGCCCGCCCCTCGCCGCGAGCGCGGGCGAAGGCGGCCGCGATCCGGCGGGCACCGGGCGTGTCGTTCGTCCCGGCGGCGCTCGGCCGCGCGGCGACGAGGGTGCTCACCGCGACTCCCGCCAGGCCGCTGCCAGCTTCTTCGGCGCGGTCCGCGCCCAGGCGGCTTCGATGATCTCGCGCAGGACCTCGTCCGGGATCCCGCCGAAGTCGACGTCCACCCATCCGAACCGTCCGACGTACGCCGCGCTTCGTGCCGCTTCCGGAAACGAGCTCATCAGGTCGGACTGCTCGCCCATCGACGTGCGGATGCTTCCGCCCGAGCCGTCGTCGGCCATGATCACGAAGATCTTGTCGCGGATCCGGAACGTGGGGTGACCCGGGGTCGACTCGTCGCCCCAGGTCTCCTTCTCGGTCGTCTCGGGCAGGCCGAGGCACAGCGCGCGGACCTCGTCTCCGGTCACCGCACGCTGTCCCACGGCTCCACGTCGTCGAAGCGGACGAGCGCCGCGAGGTCCTTGTCGCCGCGCCCGGAGAACCCGAGCAGGGCGACGACTTCCTCACCGAATCCGCCCCCGAGGCCATCGACGCCGGCGAGCACCTTGGGCAAGGCCGCGATCGCGTGCGCGGTCTCGAGCGCCGGCAGGATGCCTTCGGTGCGAGTCGTCGCCTTCATGGCGGCCACGGCCTCGCGATCGGTCGCCGCCGCGACCTCGATCCGCCCAGCCTCCGCCAGCGCAGCGAGCTGCGGGCCGATCCCGGGGTAATCGAGACCCGCCGAGGCCGAATGGGCCTCGACGACCTGGCCGTCGCGGTCCTGGAGCATCAAGGAGCGCGATCCGTGGAGGATGCCGGGCGTGCCACCCAGGATCGCCGCGGCATGGCGGCCGGTCTCCATGCCGTCGCCCGCCGCCTCTGCAACGGCCAGGCGCACGCCTGGCTCTCCGATGAACCGCGCCAGCAGCCCGATCGCGTTCGAGCCACCACCCACGCAGGCGATGGCGAGGTCCGGCAGGCGGCCCTCCACGTCCTGGAGCTGCGCGGCGGCCTCGTCGCCGATGCGGCGCTGCAGGTCGCCGACGATCGTGGGGTACGGGTGCGGCCCCATCGCCGAGCCCAGGACGTAGTGGGTCGTCTCGACGTTCGTGACCCAGTCGCGCATGGCTTCGTTGACCGCATCCTTGAGCGTGGCCGTGCCGGATGTGACGCTGCGAACCTCCGCGCCGAGCGCGTTCATGCGCAGGACGTTGGGCCCCTGCCGCTCGATGTCCTCGGCGCCCATGTACACCACGCAGGGCAGGTCGAGCAGCGCGCAGGCGGTCGCCGTCGCCACCCCATGCTGGCCGGCACCGGTCTCGGCGATCACTCGGGTCTTGCCGAGGCGGCGGGTCAGCAGCGCCTGGCCAAGGGCGTTGTTGATCTTGTGGGCCCCGGTGTGGGCGAGGTCTTCGCGCTTCAGGTAGAGGCGCAGCGCGGGGATGGGCTCCGTCGAGCGGGCCACGGCGCCGGCGAGGCGCATGGCTTCGCCGCGGACGGCCTCGGCCAGCCGGTCGGCACGATACAACGCGGTGGGCCTGCCCGCGAACCGTTCCAGCAGCTCGCGGAGGTCGGACCAGAACACGGGATCGTGGCGGAGGGCGTCGTACGCGGTCTCGAGCTGGGCCAGCGCCGCCATCAGCGTCTCGGGAACGTACCGGCCGCCGAAGTCGCGCTCCATGCCCCAGCGCCCCGCTCCATCGGCGGCGAGCAGGCCGGCATGGACGGGCGTCGGCCCGAACGGCACGTTGGGACGGTCGTCACGCGACGCCTTTGCGCGTTTGACGAACAGCGCGACCTTGACGGGGTCCTTGCGCGGCCGCTCCCCGGGGTTTCGAGGCGCCTCGACGCCACTGGCCACGTCCACGCCGACCGCCGGGATCTCGCGCAGGGCCCCCGCGACATTGGCCGCGGTCAGGCCGCCGGCCAGGATCACCGGCACCTCCCGCGCCACGGCCGCGGCCAGCGACACCGCGACGCGCCGGCCCGTGCCACCCGGATGCAGGCCACCTGCCGTATCGAGGAGGATGCGCTCCGCGCCGGTGGCGAGATAGGCTCCGGCCGCCTCGACCGTGCCGCCGGCCACCCGGGTGGGCTGCCCGCCATCGCTCACCGGCAGGTGCAGCACCTTCCAGCACGGCCGTGGCAGGGCGCTGACCGCGGCGATCGTTTCGTGGCCGCTCGCCTGGATCGCGTCGGGGTCCACGGCAAGCGATGTCTCGCGGATCAGCTCCGTCGATGCATCCGCGGTGATGAGCACGACGCCCGGCCGTCGGGCCGGTGGCGCGATCGAGCGAACCATCGTTGCGAGCTCGCCGGCTTCGGTCGACCCGAGCTCGCGGGGCGTGCCAGCGACCACGTTCAGGCCGATGGCGTCCGCCCCGGCCGCGACCGCCGCAGCGACGCCATCCGCGTCGGTCACACCGCAGATCTTCACGAAGGGTCGCCGGGCGACGTTTGCCGGATCTTCCGGCTGCCGCCCTGCGGCGACGAACGAGCGCACCGTTGCCGCCGGATCGGCCGCTCGCATCAGGGCCTCGCCCACCAGGGCGCCGTCGAAACCGAGCGCTCTCCATCGCGCAACGGTGGATGGATCGCGGACGCCAGACTCGGCGATGACGACGCGGTCGTCGGGCACGAGCGACCGCAGACGGTCGGCACGCTCGACGTCGACGTCGAGGGTCCGCAGGTCGCGATTGTTGACGCCGATCGCGCGAGCGCCGGACTCGAGCGCGAGCTCGAGCTCCCGCCGGTCGTGGGCCTCGACCAGCGGCTCCAGGCCCAGGTCCGTCGCCAGCGAGACGAGCTCGCGAAGACGGCGCTTGTTCGGATGCAGGACGACCAGGATGAGCACCGCGTCGGCACCGGCGGCACGAAGCGATCCGAACTGCCTCGGATCGACGACGA
This sequence comes from uncultured Chloroflexia bacterium, assembly GCA_963828165.1. Lineage (GTDB taxonomy): Bacteria > Chloroflexota > Limnocylindria > Limnocylindrales > CSP1-4 > SPCO01. The sequence continues at coordinate 2,310,474 of CAWHDR010000001.1, read as the reverse complement.
ATTCCTTCGCCAACACCGGGATGCTGACGGCATCTCGGACACGTCGAACGTCGTCGACCGAGCCACCGAACCAGTGGGGCTCGCACAGCACGGAGATCGCCGCCGCCCCACCGGCGGCATACGCCCGCGCCTGCGCGACGATGTCCAGCCGCTCGGCCGCGATCTGCCCGGCCGAGGGCGAGGAGCGCTTGACCTCGGCGATCAGGTGCAGGCCGGGCCGCGTGAATGGCTCGATGAAGGATCGCGGCTCGGGCCTTTCGGGGACCTGCTGATCCGGCCTGGTCGGATGGGCGGCGAATTCGGCCGCGACGTCCTCGCGTCTCCGGGCGGCGATCTGCTCGACGACGTTCTGGCTCGGCGACGTTCCCGCTCGAGCCCGAGCTTCGGTCACGGTCATGCCGGCGCCCCGGCCTCGGATGGGGCGGTGGTGGCCTTCGTCGCCGCTTCGGCCGCCGTGCGCTCCGCCCGGAGCCGACCGAGAAGCTCGGCGGTCAGCCCGGCATCGATGGTCAGCGCCGCCCGCTCGAGGCCGTCCTCGAGCGTCTCGACCGAGCCCGCGGCGATGAACGCGGCTCCGGCGTTGAGCAGCACCACGTCCCGCCGCGCCCCGGGCTCGCCGCGAAGGACGGCTTCCACGTAGCGCGCGTTCGTGGCCGCATCGCCACCGGCGAGCTTCGAGGTCGCGGCCGGCCGCAGGCCGAGCGCCTCGGCGTCGACGAAGCGCTGCTCGACGCCGTCCGTCGTCACGTCGTAGACGACGCCCGTGCCGTCGAGCGGCAGCTCGTCGACCCCCGCTCCATGGACCACGAGCGTCCGCTCCGTACCCAGTCGATGGACCACCTCCGCGAACCGGCCCGCGGCCCCGGCATCGCCGACGCCGAGCAGCTGCCGGCGCGTGCCGGCGGGGTTCGTGAGTGGTCCGAGAAGGTTGAACGCCGTCCGCACCCCGATCTCCTTGCGGGTCGGGCCCGCATGGCGCATCGCCGGGTGGAAGTTCGGGGCGAACAGGAACGCGAAGCCGAGCTCGCCGAGGGCGGCGGCCGCGGACGTCGCGTCGTGATCGATCCGGATCCCGAGCGCATCGAGCACGTCCGCCGAGCCCGCCTTCGAGGTGATCGCCCGGTTCCCGTGCTTGGCCACCGGAACGCCGGCGGCGGCGAGCACCAGCGCGGAGGCCGACGAGATGTTGAACGTGCCGCTTCCATCGCCACCGGTGCCGACGACGTCCACGGTCCCCTCGGGCGCCTCGACGCGCACGACCCGCTCGCGCATGGCAGTCGCGAAGCCGGCCAGCTCGTCGACGGTCTCGCCGCGCATCCGCAGCCCCATCAGCAGCGCTGCCAGCTGGGCTGGCGTCGCATCGCCGTCCATCACGGCGCCCATCGCCAGGCGCGCCTCGTCCAGGGTCAAAGTGCCGCCTTCGACGATCGTCGTGAGGGCGGTTCGGACGTGCTCGCTCACGGCCCCGTCTCCGCGAGGCCCGCGGTCGCGAACGATCCGGTCGCGTCGTCCAGGAGTGACGCCTCGCCTTCCCCGGCCTGGCGCAGGAAGTTCGCGAGCAGGTGCGGACCCTGCGGGGTCAGCACGCTCTCGGGGTGGAACTGGACGCCCTCCATCGGCAGGGCGACGTGGCGGATTCCCATGATCACCCGATCGACCTCACTCATCGCCGTCACTCGCAGCTCCGGGGGCAGCGTCGCCGGATCGATCGCCAGCGAGTGATATCGGGCGGCCATGAACGAGGGCGGCATCCCCTCGAGCAGGCCCGTCCCGTCGTGGGTCACCTCGGATGCCTCGCCGTGGACGAGGGTCGGCGCCCGCACGATGGTGGCGCCGTAGGCCGCGGCCATCGACTGCATGCCGAGGCACACGCCGAGGAGCGGGAGCTTCCGCTCGGCGGCGACCTTGATCGTATCGACCGAGACGCCGGCGGCGTCCGGGTCGCCGGGTCCCGGTGAGATGACGATCCCGCGCAGGTGCGCCTCGGGGTCGTCGGCAAGGGCCTCCACGCCGGCCCGATCGATGGCGTCGTTGCGCAGCACACGGACATCCGCGCCGGCGGCCTGGAGTGCCTGCACCAGGTTGAACGTGAAGCTGTCGTAGTTGTCGACCACGAGGATCATGACGGGACGCCCGACGATGCCGGCGCAGCCTCCGTGTCGGCATCGGCGTCCGCCACTGCGGTCGAGCCAGGGCGCGGTGTCTCCGGGACGCCGGCGGCCATCTCGATCGCCCGGCGCAGCGCCGCCGCCTTGTGCTCGGTCTCCTCGAATTCCGATTCCGGCACGGAGCCTGCCACGATGCCCGCGCCCGTGTGCACGTGTGCCTGGCCGTCCTTGAGGACCGCGCTCCGGATCGTGATCGCCGTGTCGAGGTTGCCGTCGTAGCCGAGGTAGCCCACGGCCCCACCGTACAGCCCGCGCCGCTCGCCCTCAGCGGCGGCGATCAGCTGCATGGCGCGGACCTTGGGCGCGCCCGACAGCGTGCCCGCGGGGAACACCGCCTTGAGCGCGTCGAGCGCATCGAGCTCCGGCTTCAGCCGCCCCTCGACGTGCGAGACGAGATGGAGGACGTGGCTGTAGCGCTCGACCTCCATGTACTTGCTGACGGTCACGGTGCCCGCCCGCGACACGCGCCCGAGATCGTTGCGGCCGAGGTCGACGAGCATCACGTGCTCGGCGCGTTCCTTGGGGTCGCGCTGGAGTTGCTCCGCGAGCAGCGCGTCCTCGCGCTCGTCGGCGCCGCGCGGCCGGGTGCCGGCGATGGGGTGGGTCGTGAGCTTGTCGCCCTCTGCCTGCAGGAGCAGCTCCGGGGAGGCACCCACGACCTCGAAGGTGGGGGTGCGCACGAAGAACAGGTACGGGCTGGGGTTGACGCGCCGCAGTGACCGGTACAGCCCGATCCCGTCGAGGGCGGCGCCCGTCGCAGGATCGAGCGGCAGGTCGAACGACTGCCGGCGCGCCAGCACGACCTGGATGGCCTCGCCCGAGGCGATCGCGTCCTTCGCGACCTCGACGGCGTGCATGTACTCCTCGCGGCCGAGGCTCGTGTCGATCGGTCCCGCGATCGTGGTGCCGGACGCGGGACGCGCGGCCGGGCCGCGCAGTTCGGCCGCGCTCGGACGTGACGTGCGCTCGAGCGCCTCGAAGATGGCGGCCTCGGCGATCTTGTAGCGGCCCTCGAGGTCGGCGGGCTCGGTGTGGAGCGAGGCGATGGCCGAGAGCGTGTGGGTGAGGTGGTCGAAGACGAGCACGAGGTCGGTCTCGATGAACGCCGCGGTCGGCACGCCGACCGGGTCGTGCTCGGGCAGCGGCACGGACGGCTCGAACATGGAGCTCGCGTCGTACGCAAGGGCGCCCACCGCGCCGCCCGTGAATCGCGGCATCCCCTCGGTCGGCTGGACGCGGCGGCGTGGGACGAAGGCGCGGATCGCGGCCAGCGGGTCGCCACCATCGACCGTGTGGAACGGCAGGTCCGGCGTGTAGGTCGGGACCGTGACGGGTCGGGTCTGGATGCGGGCCTCGCCGTCGCGCACCTCGAGCAGTCGGCGCGGACCGACGCCCAGGAACGAATAGCGGCCGAGCCGCTCGCCCCCCTCGACCGACTCGAGGAGGTAGGCCGGACCACCGTCGTCGAGGCGGAGGAACGCGCCGATGGGCGTCTCGAGGTCGGCCGGGCGCGTCGCGCGCAGCAGGATCGTGTCGGCGTTGGCGGCGTATCGCTTGGCCTGCGTCAGGCTGATCGGATCGGCGGTGCTCATCGCTCGGCCTCGAGAATCAGAAACGACCTTATCGTCCCGGGACGAAAGGTCGTGCCTTCCGCGGTGCCACCCTCATTCGGCGATGCCGCACTCTGCGTGACCGACGGCCCGGTCGTGGGACCTGGCGATCGGCGCTGCCCTGTATCGCTGGCGCTCTGCGCCGGAGCCTACTGGCTGGTGCCGCGCGTGCGGCCGTCGCGTTCGGTCCGGAGGCTCCCGGGTCCATTCCCTGCCGTCGTCGCCCCGGTTTCCACCAGCCACCGGGTCTCTCTGCCGACGCTCGACGTGTACTCGTCCCGTTCACAGCCCGTTCTTCGTGATGTCGGCGGAGGATGGCAGGCTCACCGGCGGGCGTCAAGCGACGATGGTCCCACGGCACGTCATCCTGGCGGTCAGGGCCCGAGCGCCGGCTCGAAGCCGACGCACTGCACGACCGGGAGGTTGGGGTAGCGCGGGAATCGAGGATCGGAGGCCGAGCGCTCGCACAGCCGGAAGATCGAGCCTCGGGCGGTCCGGATCAGCCGCGAGTGGCGACACACGCCGCACAGGCCGGGCTGCGGGCCGGTCCTGCCCGCAGCGGCCTCGGGCGGACCCGTCAAACCGGCACCTCCACGTCGTGACGAACAGGCATGATCGGAGATCGGACCCGTCAAGCCGCTGGCGTCCGAGCGCGGCGGTCACCTACGCGCGCGAGAGCGACGGTGTCAGCGCTGACGTGCGTGGCGTTCGAGTCAGCTCGAGTGTGGCACACCGCTGCCCTGGCGCTCCCCGAAGCCGAAACCGCCGATCTTCCGGCGGACCAGAGGCAGCCACGCGAACGCCCCGAACGTCTGGGCAAACACGGCTCCAAGCAGCAGCAGGCCGGGCATCCCGACCAGCGCGCCCGGCACGAGCCAGTCGAACGCCTGACCGAACAGCCCGAGCAGACTCGCCGCGAGATTCGCGATCGGCAGGTCCGTCCCACCGGCGCCCTCCTCACCGGACCCGATCGACCACGGACCGTCCCCACCGCCCTCCAGCGGTGGATCGGGCGGTGGCACGACCGGCGGTTGCGGTGATGCGCTCGGCACGGGGCTCGGCACCGCGGCCGGGGAGGGGCTCGGCTCCGGAGTCGGCTCCTCCTGATCTGGCGACGGGGTCGGGGCGGAAGTCGGATCGGGCCCGGGTTGCGCGCTGTCATCGGGCGGCGGCGACGCGGTCGGGGTCGGCGCAGGCGCCGACGTCGGCGTCGGCGTCGGTGTGGGCGTGGGCGTGGGCCCCGGGGTCGGCCCCGGCGTGGGGACCTCCTTGACGACGACCGTGACGGTCACCGCGCCTGCGAAGGCGACGCCGTCGGTCGGTCGGTACGTGAACGAGTCGGTGCCGACGAAGCCCGGATCTGACGTGTAGGTGAAGCTGCCGTCTGGCAGCAGGGTGAGCGTGCCGTTGGCCGGGCCGGAGGCCCAGGTGGCGGTGACAGTGTCGCCGTCCGGGTCGCTGTCGTTGGCGAGGACGCCCTGCGCGGCACCGACCGTCGTCGCAGCACCACTCGTGACCTCGTAGGCGTCCGGCACCGCGACCGGGCTCAGGTTCACGACGTCGATGGCCACGACCGCGCTGTCGGTCATCGCCCCGTCCGTCAGCGTGTAGGTGAAGCCGTCCGCTCCGACGTATCCGGCGTCCGGCACGTAGGTGAACCCACCGGCCGAGCCGAGGATGACCGTACCGTGCGCGGGGGCAGTCGCCAGCGAGACGACCAGGGGATCGCCATCCGCATCGTCGTCGTTCGCGATGACCCCGGGCGCCGGGATCGTGAGCGTCCGGTCGTGCACGACCGTCCAGCTGTCGTCGACGGCGCTCGGTGCGGTGTCGCCCACGGTGATGGTCACGGTCGCCGGCGCCGACGTCGCGAGTCCGTCCGTCACGGTGTACGTGAAGCTGTCGGTGCCCACGAAGCCCGCGTGCGGCGTATATCCCCACGAGCCGGCGGCCGCGAGGACCAGGGTGCCATGGTCGACATCGTCGACCACGACCGCATCCAGGGGGTCGCCGTCGGCATCGGTGTCGTTGGCCAGCACACCCGGCGCCGTCCCCGTCGCGGTGCCGCGGTGATGCGCGGCCAGCGCATCGTCGTTCGCGACCGGTCCTGCGTTCGTCACGTCGATGGTGACCGTAGCCGTCGCCGTCAGCGCACCGTCCGAGACCTGGTAGGTGAACGTGTCGGTCCCGACGAACGACGGATCAGCCGTGTACGTGAAGCCCCCGTCCTCGCCGATCGCGCCGCCGGACAGGCTGCCGTTCGATGGGCCAGCGACCAGCGAGGCCGTCAGCGCGTCTGCGTCTGCGTCCCCATCGTCAGCGAGGACGCCGGGTGGCGCGACGACGAGGGTGTGGTCATGCGAGACCGACCAGGCGTCGTCGCCGGCGGTCGGCGCGGCGTCCGTGACGTCGATCGTCACCGTCGCCGTCGCAGAGGTCGCGATACCGTCGGTGGCCGTGTACGTGAAGGCATCCGTGCCGACGAAGCCCGGGTCCGGCACGTATACGTAGCCGCCGTCGGCGTCGAGGGTCAGCGTGCCGTCGGCAACGTCGGCGACAAGGTCCACGACGAGCGCGTCACCGTCGGCGTCGGTGTCGTCGCCGAGGACCCCGGGAGCCGCAACGGTGAGCGTCTCGCCGTGATGGACGGCGGCGGCGTCGTCGCCAGCGAGGGGCGTCGCGTTCGTTACGTCGATCGTCACGGTCGCAGCGTTCGACACCGCCTCGCCATCGGTCACGTCGTACGTGAACGAATCGGTCCCGACGAAGCCGGCATCCGGCGTATAGCTCCACGATCCGTCGCCGGCGAGCGTGAGCGTCCCCGACGCGACGTCGGTCACGAGGCTGGCGGACAGCGGGTCGTCGTCGGGGTCGAGGTCGTTGTCGAGGACGTTCCCACCCACCGACGTGTCGTGCACGGTCGTGGCGGCGTCGTCGACCGCCGTCGGCGTGCCGTTGGATACCGCGATCGTGACCGTGGCCGCTGCCGACCAGGCGCTGCCGTCCGAGACCCGGTACGTGAACGTATCGGTGCCCACCCAGAAGATATTCGGCATGTAGGTGAAGGATCCGTCGGGCGCGAGCAGCAGGAGCCCGGACGTGGTCGTCGAGACGAGTTCCGCGGTGAGCCCGTCGGCGTTGGCATCGGTGTCGTTCGCGAGCACGCCCGGAGCACCCTCGACGATCGGGTCGTTCATGTGGGTCGCGTAGCCATCATCTTCCGCGACCGGTGCGTCGTTCGTCAGCGAGATGGTGACCGTCTCCGGTGCGCTCGTGTCATAGCCATCGAAGGTCTCGTAGGTGAACGTCACGTCACCAGTCACGCTCAGGGCCGGGTCGTAGGTGAAGCTGCCGTCCGCGGCGAGTGCCAGGGTGCCGGATGCCGGGGCGGACACGACCGCGGCCGAGAGTGCGTGGCCGTCGGCGTCGTTATCGTTCGCCAGCACGCCCGATCCTGCGGGCACCGTGAGCAGCACGTTCTTCTGTGCTGCGTATGCATCGGCCGCGGTGGCCGGAGCGGTGTTGGTCACGTCGATGGTGGCGGTCACGGCTGAGCTGAGTACGGTCCCGTCGCTGACCTGGTAGGTGAACGAGTCCGTGCCGACGAAGCCGGCGTCCGGTGTGTAGGCGAACCCGCCGTCGCTGGCCAGGGACAGGGTCCCCGACGACACGTCGGTCGCGAGCACCGCCGAGATGACGTCACCGTCGCCGTCGCTGTCGTTCGCCAGCACACCCGGCGCGGCCACGGTCCGGGTGGAGCCCGCCACCACCGTGTACGCGTCCGCGGTACCGCTGGGACCGACGTTCGCGCCGGCCTTGATGGTCATGGGCAGGGACGCGCTCAGCTGCTCCTGGTTACAGTCCGGCTTCTCGTACTCGGTCGCGCTCCAGTTCGAGGTGCCAAGGACGGTCCCGGTCACGGTGATGGTGGCGAGCAGCTGATCGTATTCCTCGGCACCGCGCAGGCGGTTGCTGTCGTCCTGCGCCTTGAAGGTGATGATCGCATCGCCATTGTTGCTCGAGGTCGAGTGCGACCAGATGAAGCCGCGCGAGACGGAGACGATCGTCACGGCGTCCAGCGTGTAGGCGCTGGGCACGGTGACGATCACGCAGCCGATCGAGTCGCCGCCGCCGTCGTTGGTCGAGATGTTGCGAACGCTGAGTGAGACGTCGGTCGAGACGTTGTGGACCACCGACGAGGGCGACGCCGACACGGACCAGTCGTGCGCCGCGAAGACCCCAGACGGCATGGCCATCGCGGCCACGAGCGCCGCGAGGAGGCCGACGAGGCCACGTCGGCCGGTCCGCCGCGCCGCCGTTCGCAGCGTGCCGCGGTGGCCCCTCATGTCAGGCGACCTGGACGTATGGCGTCCAGGTCCGCCCCGCGTCGCTGCCCGGCAGCGGAGCGTTCACGTCGGTCTCGATGGCCGCGACGAAATGGCGGACCAGGGTCTCGTCGAGCTGCGTCCCGGCCGAGTCCTCGAGGCGCCTCAGCGCCTCCGCGATGTCGAGCGCCTTGCGGTATGGCCGCGTCGTCGTCATCGCCGAGAAGGTGTCGCCGACGGCCAGGATGCGTGCGACGAGCGGGATCTCTTCGCCCGCGAGGCGGTCGATGTACCCGTTTCCGTCCCAGCGCTCGTGGTGGTGGCGGACGCCGGCGCGGATCAGTTCCACGTTCGGCAGGTCGCGGACGATCATGTCGCCCAGCACGACGTGCTGCTGCACGATCACGCTTTCCTCTTCGGTCAGCCGCCCGGGCTTCCGGAGGATGTGGTCCGGGATGCCGATCTTGCCGACGTCGTGGAGGAGGCCGGCGACGCGGAGCGTCTGGATGGCTTCCTCCTCGAGGCCAAGTCGGTGACCCAGGAACACGGCATACCGCGCGACGTCCTCGGAGTGCCGTTTGGTGTAGCGGTCCTTCGTGTCGACCGCCAGGATCAGGCCCTGGAACACGTCGAACGTGCGGGTCTCGCCCTCCGTGGATTCCATGCCGGCCATCCGGACCTTGTCGCCGCCGCTCGCCTTCGCGTCCTGGAGCGTGAGCGCCGCAGTCGCCAGCAGTTCGGTGACCGAGCCGCCGTGGTCCGGATAGGTGCAGATCCCGGCACTGATCGACAACGGCAGACGCTCCGAGGCATCGAACTGGAGCACGAGGTCCGCAAGCCGCGTCCGCAGCGCCTCGAGCGCAGGCAGTAGCTCGGCGACGTCGTGGCGGCCCGCGATCAGAAGGAACTCATCGGGGCCGTAGCGTCCTCGCACGACGGTGCGGGGGAGCTCCTCGTCGAACAGCGTACGAACCGCCATGAGGGCTCGGTCCCCTGCCGCATGGCCATAGGTCTCGTTGAGCAGCCGGAAGCCGTCGAGGTCGACGAGCGCGATGCCGATCGCAGCATCCTCCGTGCGAGCCTGCTCGATCGCGAGCGCGAGCTCGCCGACGAGCGCGCCGTGGTTGAGCAGCCCGGTGAGCGGATCCCGCCGCGTCGCCTCGACGAGGGCCGCGGTCTGGCGCGTGATCCGGTGCTGGGCCGAGCGGAACACCATCCACAGGACCACGGCTGCGACCAGCGCCGCGGAGAGCGTGGTCATGACGATCCCGGACCGAAGCTCGCCGAGCGTCGCGAGGATGGGCACCGCGTCGCGCCACACGCCGACGACGCCGTGGACGCGTCCGTCGGCCTGGACAGGGAAATACTGGCGGAGGATGTCGGTCGTTTCGGGTATGCCGCCGGCGACCTCGCTCCTGGTCGCGAGGTCGAAGCTCGCTGCGACGGATCCCTTCTCGACCGCGGCCCGGAAGTCGGGCGTCATGCCGGCAACGGTGCCGGCGTGCCCGGGCCGGTCTGCGGCCACGATCGTCCCGTCCGGGCGCCGGACCTCGATGTGGAGGATCTCGGTGCGGTCGACGAGCAGGCGGATGCGGGCCTCGAGCTCCGCGCGTCGCTCCCTCGTCATCCCTGCCGGGTCGAGGTCCTGGGGCTCGAGATTGCCGTTGACGAAGCTGCGGATGAGCGCCGCGTCCGTCGAGACGACGGACTGCAGGGCTGTCTGCGAGTAGCTGGCGGAGACCATCACGGTCTGTGCCGTCGCCGTGACCCCGACGATCACGAGGAAGATGGCGTACACGAGGACGAGCAGGACGGGCTTGGGGATCCGCGGCGCGGCTCCGAACAAGCCCGAGGGCGCGGGCATCCCCGATCGGTTGGTCATGTCCCGACGGTACCGTCCGGTGCGGTACGGAGGACACCGTCCGATGGTCATGGGTGGGGCGCGGGACCTGCGGTCGGCGCACCGCCCTCGGCGACGCCCGCGCACGTTAGGACCGGGTGGCGGAGAGGGTGGGATTCGAACCCACGAAGTCTTTCGACTCAGCGCTTTTCAAGAGCGCCGCCATCAACCGCTCGGCCACCTCTCCACGGTCAGGATATCAGCGGGCCGCGGGTGAGCCCTTCACCGCGGCCGGCTCGATGACGTCGCGACCGAGGTACGGCCGCAGCACGTCGGGGACGGTGACCGAGCCATTCGGGCGCTGATATGTCTCGAGGATCGCGGCCACGATGCGGGCGAGCGCGAGACCCGAGCCGTTGAGCGTGTGCACGAGCTCGGGCTTTGCGCCGGCCTCCGGTCGGTAGCGGATCGCCATGCGCCGCGCCTGGTAGTCGCGGAAGTTCGAGCACGAGCTGACTTCCAGCCAACGCTCGACGCCGGGTGCCCAGACCTCCAGGTCGTACTTCTTGGCCTGGACGAAGCCCATCTCCCGGGTGCTCATCAGCAGCACACGATAGGCGAGCCCGAGGCGCTGCAGCAGGATCTCGGCGCGCTCCGTCATCCACTCGAGCGCCGCTGGCGAGTCGTCGGGCTTCTCGAACAGCACCATCTCGACCTTGTCGAACTGGTGGACGCGCAGGATCCCGCGGGTGTCCTTGCCGGCGGCACCGGCCTCGCGGCGGAAGCACGGAGAATAAGCGGCGTATCGGATCGGCAGCTCGGACGCGTCCAGGATCTCGTCGCGGTGCAGGTTCGTGACGGGTACCTCGGCGGTCGGGACCAGGTACAGCTCGTCCCGTGTGACGACGTACATCTGGTCTTCCTTGTCCGGGATCTGGCCGGTGCCCGTGGCGCTGGCCGTGTTGACGACGGCAGGCGGCCACACCTCGGTGAACCCGTTCTCGCGGGTGTGCACGTCGAGGAACCACGAGATCAGCCCGCGCTGGAGCGCCGAACCGGCTCCCTTGTAGACCGGGAAGCCGGATCCCGCGATCTTCGCACCGCGCGCGTTGTCGATGATGTCGAGCGCCTCGCCGAGCTCCCAGTGGGGCCTTCGGGTCCACGTCGCGCCGCCGGCGGGCGCGTCCGCCCCGACCTCGCCCTCGGCCGGTTCGTCGTGGGCGAGCAGCTCCCCCCAGGTCCGGACGGTGACGTTGGCGTCCTCGCCGCCCACGGGGACGTCCGGGTCGGCTGGGTTCGGGATGCGCAGCAGCTGGTCGTCGAGATCCGCCTCGATCTCGGCCAGGCTGGCGTCGAGGGCGGTGATTTGCTCGCCGGCCGCGACGGACGCAGCCTTGAGCTCCGCGACCTCCGGGCCATCGGGCTTCGCTCCGCCCTTGATGGCCTCGCCGATTTGCTTGGAGGCGGCGTTTCGTTCTGCCTTGAGCCCCTCGCTCTCGCCGAGCAAGCGGCGCCGTTCCCCGTCGAGCTCGAGGGCGCGATCGATCAGGACCGGGTCCTCTCCTTTGTCGACGGCACCCTGTCGGATGACGTCCGGTTCGTCGCGGAGTCGCTGCAGGCCGACGCTCATGGCTAGCCGCCCACCGGGAGCAGACCGGGTGGTCCGCCGGCGTCCGTCCAGCCCGAGGCCTCGCGCGCGCGTTCCCGCACGAACACCGGGTCGAGGCTGGCGAGGAGCCAGCCCGCGCGCGGGCCATTGGTTCGGCCGAGGAACGCACGGTAGATGGCCTCGAAGGCGCGGCGGCCCGGAACGTCACGCTCGGTCGCGACGGCGAAGATCAAGGCCTGCCAGGCGTCGCCGCTCGCGGGCGAATCCCGATCGGCCGCTTCGGCGAGCTGGGCGAGGAACGCGCGCTGGTCCCGGTCCAGATCGGCGGCTGCAGGCGGGACGGCCTCGTGCTGGACGGCCAGCTTCGCCGATTCAGGCGCGTACGTTTCCAGCCAGGCGCGCGCGGCCCCGGCGCGCTGGTCGAGGAGCGCGCGCTCGCGGTCGGTCAGCGCGCTTCCCTTCTCCGCTTCGATGCGCGCGACGATGTCGACGCCTGGGATCTGGATGAGCATGGCCAGGTGGCCGAACGCGGGCCGGAAGGCGGCCGCCTCGGCGGCGACGTCCGCGTCCGGGTCGAGCAGGGAGTACCGAAAGGTCGCCTCGTAGCCCGGCGGCAGCTCGCCTTTCACCTCGCGCCCCGCCGCGGCCGCCGCGAACTTGTCGAACTCGTCGAACAGGCGCGGGATCTGGTCGGTGCCCTCGGGGTCGAAGTCGATGGCGTGGTTCGGGCGGTGACGCATGAAGAGGAAGCGGAGCTGCTCCGGTGGGACGACCTCGGCGATCGAATGCGCGGCCGCGCCGCGCCCTTTTGACGTCGACATCTTCTTGCCGCCGATGTTGAGGAACTCGTACGGGACGTTGAGCGGCGGCTCGCGCTCGAACACCTCGCGCGCGATCGCGTCCGACCGATCACGTGAGCCACCGGCCGTCGAGAGGTCCTTGCCGCACGGCTCGATGGTGACGCCGAGGAGCGACCATTGGGCGGCCCACTCGAGATTCCAGGGCAGCTTCGCGGCCCCACCAAAGGGTGAGACCCACCCGCTCGTGCCACAGCCCTGGGCCCACGTGACGAGGTCCTTGCGGCATTCGAAATGGACCTGCTCGCCATTCCAGTCCGTCACGATCGTGGTGCCGACCTTGCCGCAGGTCGGGCAGATGACGCCGATCGGGTGCCACGTGTCGGGGTGCTGGACGTTCGCGACGCGGCGGTAGATCTCACGCACCAGAGCCGCCTTGTCCAGCGCCGTGCGGATGAACGGGTCCAGCTCTCCGGTCGCGTAGATGTCGCTCATCCAGTAGTAGCGGTCCGGGTGGATGCCGAGTCCCGCGAACGTGTCGATGAACGTCTGGGCGTGGTGTCGGGCGTAGGAGGCGTGGCCGTCGTCCTCCTGGTCCGGGACGTGGGCAAGCGGTCGGCCCATCTCGGTCTCGACCGCGTCCGGTGTCAGCAAGGCCTGGGCATCCATGGGATCGAGGTCGTCGACGCCATAGAGCAACGTGGTCTCGATCCCGTTCGCGCGAAGGGCCCGCGCGATCGTGTCGAGGATGACCGGTCCGCGCAGGCTGCCGACGTGGACGGTGCCGGACGGCGTCTTGGAGTCGTTGACGACCTGCGGACCGGCATCCCGGACCCGCTGCGCGAGTTCGTCAGCCCAATCCACCGCGTCTCCCGAACGTGTTAGCTGATGCTCGTGATCTTGTAGGTGAAGTCGCCGGCGGGCACCTTCACGACGACCTTCTCGCCCTTCTTCTTGCCGAGGAGCGCGCGGCCGACCGGGCTCTCGTTGGAGATGCGCCCTTCGCCGGGCTTCGCCTCGGTCGAGCCGACGATCGTGAACGTCTCCTTGCCATCGCCGCTCTCGACGCTGACCGTCGAGCCGATCTGGACGTGGTCGGTGGAGTGGTTCTCGTCGATGATCGTGGCGTTCTTGATCAGCGCCTCGAGCGTCTGGATCCGGCCTTCGACGAACGCCTGCTCGTTCTTGGCATCCTCGTACTCGGCATTCTCGGACAGGTCGCCGTGCTCCTTGGCGTCGTGGATCCGATCCGCGACCTCGGGACGCTTGACGGTGATCATGTCCTCGAGCTCCGCACGGAGCTTCTGGAGGCCATCCTTCGAAAGATAGGTGGGCTTGTTGTTCATCGTGGGTAGACCCCGCGTAGCAGGTGGGCCGGAACGGGCTGGCGGCCCTCGTCGGTCTGGTGATAAAGGAAAGAACTCCAGGCGGGTCGCGGGCCGATGCCGCGCGCCTGAAGTTCCGACCGGACGCGAATGGTAGACGGGCCGGGAGGAGGTGTCAAAGCCGCGTGGACGCCCGCCGACACCGGTCAGGTCTCCTTGGCCATGCGGAGCAGGCGTCGCTTGACGCGCTGTAGCGAACCGCGGTCCGGCAGGGCGACGAAGAGCGTGTCGTCGCCCGCCACGGAGCCCGCGACCTCCGGCCAGCGTGCCCGGTCCAGCGCGGCGGCGATCGCATGGGCCGAACCCGGGAGCGTGCGCAGGACCAGCAGCAGGCCGGCTTCGTGGATCTCCAGCGGCAGGTCGGACAGCAGCTTGCGGAGGCGGTCCTCTCCGGAGGTCTCGGCCTCGATGAGCCGGGGCGGCAGCGCGTACGCCGCGGTCCCCTCGCGCGTGACCTTGACGAGGCCGAGCTCGGCGACGTCGCGGCTGATCGTGGCCTGGGTCGTGCGGAAACCCCGCTCACGCAACGCGGTGGCCAGCTCCTGCTGGGTGCGGATCGGTCGAAGGTCGACCAGATCGCGGATCGCCCGCTGGCGGAGCTGCTTCATGACCTCCATGTCCGGGCCGCCGCGCTATCGCGCCAGCCAGACGACGAGGACGACCACCGCCAGCCCGAACCGGTACCAGACGAAGATATCGAGCGATCGCGTCCGCAGGTAGCGCAGCATGAAGTGGATCGCCGCGAGGCCCGACACGAGCGCCGCGAGCATCCCGACGAGGAGGGGCTCGACCGAAACGGCGACACCAGCTTCGCCGGTCAAGAGCCTTCGGGCCTCGAAGATGATGGCCCCGGCCGTGATCGGGGTCGCCATGAGGAATGCGAACCTCGCGGCAGCCTCGCGGTCCAGGCCGGCCAGGCGACCCGCCGAGATCGAGATGCCCGACCGGCTGATACCCGGCACCAGCGCCAGCGCCTGGGCGACGCCGATCCCGATCGCGACCGGGAAGGTGACATCGGCGATGGCACGCGACCGACGCCCGACCCGATCGGCGACGAACAGGATCACGCCACCGGCCACGAGCATGACGGCAACCAGGCCGACCTCGCGGAACTGATCCTCGATGAGGTCGTTGAACAGGAGCCCGGCGAGTGCGGCCGGGATGGTGGAGGCGACGAGCAGCCAGGCGAGCCGGCGATCCGCGTCACCCCGGAAGGACCGGTCCCGCACGGCGGCCAAGCCGGCCGGGATCAGGCGTGCCCAGTCTTCCCGGAAGTAGGCGAGCAGGGCCACCAGCGTGCCCAGGTGCAGCATCACGCTGAACGCGAGCGAGTTCAGGAATTCGTCGTCCCACCCGAACAGGAATGGGACGAGCACGAGGTGTCCGGACGAAGAGACCGGCAGGAACTCGGTGAGTCCCTGCACGATCCCCATCACCAATGCCTGAAGGATGGTTTCCATCGATCAGGCCCCGATTGCATTCGTCGCGGATGGCGGTCGAGGCGAAGGCGCCCGAGAGCACCGGAGCGAGCGCACGTCAAGGTGCGTGAGCGTGGAGCGGAGCGGGCAACGCACGTATCGGCCGTCAGGCGCGACAGCCGCTCCTACCGGATGAACAGCGGTGCGAGAACGAGCGTGATCGTCGCGAGGAGCTTCACAAGGACGTGGAGCGACGGACCGGCGGTGTCCTTGAACGGGTCGCCGACCGTGTCACCCACGACGGCCGCGGCATGGGCGTCAGATCCCTTGCCGAGCACGTTGCCCTGGTCGTCCTTGAGATGCCCGGACTCGATGTACTTCTTGGCGTTGTCCCACGCCCCGCCGCCGTTGTTGAGGACGGTGGCGAGCATGACGCCTGCGATCGTGCCGACCATCAGCATGCCTGCGACGGCCTCCGCGCCAAGCAGCAGCCCCACGATGATCGGGGTGGCCACGGCAACGACGCCCGGGGCGATCATCTCGCGCAGGGCGGCCTTGGTCGTGATGTCGACGACGCGCGCGTAGTCCGGGCGCTGGGTGTAGTCCATGATCCCGGGCATCTCCCGGAACTGGCGACGAACCTCGACGATGATCGCCTGGGCCGTCGTCCCGACGGCGCGGATCGCGAGCGAGCTGAAGAAGTACACGAGCATCGCGCCGATCAAGGCGGCGATGAACACCTCGACCTTGGCCATGTCGACCGACGTGAGCAGCTCGCCACCGCGGTTCGTCTGGATCAGGTTGACCTTGTCGATGTAGGCGGAGAACAGCAGGAAGGCGGCCAGCGAGGCCGACGCGATCGCGTAGCCCTTCGTCAGCGCCTTGGTCGTGTTGCCGACCGCGTCCAGGCGATCGGTGATCTCGCGTGCCCCGGCCTCGGCGCGGCTGAACTCGGCGATGCCACCGGCGTTGTCGGTGATCGGTCCGAACGTGTCCATCGCCAGGATGTAGGCCGTCGTCATGAGCATCGCCATGGTGGCCACAGCGGTCCCGAAGATGCCGCCGACATCGCGACCGGCGTCGTTCACGATGCCGGCCTGCGTCCCCAGCCAGTGGCTGGCGAAGAGCGCGATGCCGATGGTGATGGCCGTCACAAAGGTCGTCTCGAAACCGACCGCCGTACCCGAGATGATGTTCGTCGCGGGACCGGTCTTGGACGCCTCCGCGATCTCGCGGACGGGGCGGAACGAGCCCGCCGTGTAGTACTGGGTGATGTAGACGAAGGCGACGCTGGTCGCAAGGCCCACCACGCCGGCTCCGAAGAAGTACAGCCAGACGGGGATCCCTGACGGGGCGTTGCCGTTCGTCTGGAGCATCACGTTCGTCGTGACCAGGAGCGCCACGACCGACAGGATCGTCGTGACCCAGTAGCCGCGGTTCAGGATGTTCATCGGGTTCTCGTCTTCGCGACCGCGGATGAAGAAGATCGCGACGATCGTCGAGAGGAGCCCGAACGCGCGGACGACGAGCGGGAAGAAGATCCAGGCCGCCGGATTCGGCCAGCCCGCCGCCGTGGCGATCGTGAAGACGCCGACGCCCAGGATCATCGCGCCGATGTTCTCGGCGGCGGTCGATTCGAACAGGTCCGCGCCGCGGCCGGCGCAGTCGCCGACGTTGTCGCCGACGAGGTCCGCGACGACACCCGCGTTTCGGGGGTCATCCTCGGGGATGCCCTTCTCGACCTTGCCGACGAGGTCGGAGCCGACGTCGGCGGCCTTCGTGTAGATGCCGCCGCCGAGCTGGGCGAAGAGGGCCACGAACGAGGCACCAAAGCCGAAGCCGACGATGAGGAACGGCGCGTCGTGGGTGGCCTGGCCACCCTCGAGGCCGCCGAAGAGGGTGAAGATCCCGTACACGCCCAGCAGCGACAGCGAGACGACGAGGAAGCCGGAGACGGCTCCGCCGCGCATCGCGACCTGGACCGCCTCGACCAGGCTCCGCCGCGCGGCCGCCGCCGTCCGGACGTTGGCCTTGACGCTGATGTACATGCCGATGATGCCCGAGGCCATCGAGCACGCGGCTCCGACGATGAATGCGAGAGCGGTGCGCCAGCCGAGGTCAAGGCCGAAGATGGCGGTATCGGCCACGTCCGGGCCTTCGAAGACGGTGATGACCGCGCCGATCACCACCGCCCCGACCACGGCGAGGATGCCGATCGTCGTGTACTGGCGACGGATGAACGCCACGGCGCCCTCGAAGATCGTGCCGGCCACGGCCTCCATCTCCGGGGTGCCGGTGTCGCGCGACAGGACGTCGCGGGCCAGGTAGATGGCAAACAGCACGGCGATGATGCCCGCCGGCAGGATGATCAATTGGAGCGTGGTCGCATCCATCAGGGTCTGTCGGGTCCTCCAGGTCGGTCAGGTCCGGCGTCCGTCCCGTGGCGCGTGCGCGTGCGCCGTCGCGGGCGGGTGTCCGGGATGCTGCCGGCAGGCCCCGACGGTATGCACCGTGGGCTGGGACCTTGCAGGCCGGCGGCGAGTGTAACAAGGCGTTCTTCAGCGGGTCAAACTCGCCCGTCGCGAGGTTATGCATCCTGGTCGATGGCCTTCCGGACCCATCCCGGCGGCCGCAGGCGGCGGCCCCTATACTGCCGGACCTGTGACCAAACGACCCGCACTCGGGTGTCTCTTCGAGATCGTCGAGACCCTCGTGCTGACTCTCATCATCTTCGTCGTGATCCAGAATTTCGTCGCACAGCCGTACAAGGTCCAGCAACAGTCGATGGAGCGGACCCTGGAGCCTGAGCAGTACGTGCTGGTGGACAAGCTCACGCCCAGGTTCAACACGTACAAGCGCGGCGACATCGTGGTGTTCACCCCACCCGAGGACTGGGGCGACAACGGCACGCCCTTCATCAAGCGCGTGATCGGCGAGGCGGGCGACACGGTCGAGATCCGCGACGATGGGCTGGTCTACATCGACGATGTCGCGCTCGAGGAGCCGTATATCTACGCTGACGAGGACGGCGGGCCGTCGCAGCCCACGACCGCTCCGCTCGAGCAGGCCAAATGGACGATCGCGGAGAACGAGGTCTTCCTCATGGGTGACCACCGCTCCAATTCGGCCGACTCACGAACGTTCGGACCGGTCGAGGTCGACCAGGTCATCGGGCGCGCATGGCTGCGCTACTGGCCGCTGGACACCTTCGGCATCCTGCCCGCGCCGACCTACGCGGATCTGTCCCCGGCCGATTCCTGAGCCGTGTGACGACGCGGTGCGGGACGACGCGGAGGAGATGACGCGGTGACGCCGATCATCGCGATCGTCGCCCTCGCGGTCGTCGGTGGGGCGGTCGTGGTGGTGTCGTCGCGGGATCCGCGGACGGTGCTCCTGGCCCTGGCGGTGACGCTGGTCGCCACTCCGCTCGTTGCCGATCCCCTGGCCTCACCCCTCGGGCTCGCCGCGCGTCTCGTCGGCGCCATCCTTGCCATCTACCTCTTGTGGGTCGTGGCCCGCCATCGTGGGGACCGCGGGGTCGTCACCAGCCCGACCGGTGGCTCGCGGATCGGCTGGCCGTCCGAGATCCTGCTCGCGGCCGGGGCGATGGTCGCGGGATACGCCGCGCACGGGCTGGGCGCCCCCGCCGATGGACCGCCGCTCGCGAGCGCCGCCGGGTTCGCCGTCGCGGCGCTGGCCGTGGCACCGGTCGTGACCGGCAGCGACATCATCCGTGTGGGCACGGGCCTGCTGCTGCTCATCGACGCTGCGCTGCTGGTCCGGACGGGGCTCGGCGGCACGCCGGGCGAGGTCGAGCAGCTGGTGACCGCGGCGATGCTGATCGTGCTGGGCGGCGCGCTCGCGGCCCTGGCGGCCAGCGCCCGGGCCGATGGCTCCGGCGGCTACGCGTACGCGGATCCAGCACGCGTTCGCGTCCGTCGCGAACCGGACGCGCACCCGCGCGAACAGCTCTGACCGCAGACGCCAGATGAGCCTCCTCCCCTTCGTGCTGGTCACGACCGTCGGGGCGGTGCTGGCGTTGCTGCTGCGGGGCAACGAACGGGTCGCGACCGCCATCGCCGTCACCGGCCTCATCGGGGCCGGGGTGACGGCCCTCGCGATCAGTCCGGGTCAGAGCGTCGCCATCGGTGGAGCCGGGATCGCGACCACCGAGTATCTCCGTCTGTTCCTCGTCCTCGGGGCTGCAGTCGGACTGTTACTCGCCGTGGTGGGCCAGGCGGTCGGCAGCCGGCGGGACGCGGCGGCCGTGACGCTCGGGGTGCTCGCGACATCGGCCCTGGCCCTGTCATTGCCCGACGCCCGGCTCGCCGTCCTCGCGGCGACGGCCGGCGGGGGCTTCGGCGCACTCGTGACGCTCGCTCCGATCGGCGGCCGCGTGGGCGCGACCGTCGGGACCCGCGTCCTGCGGGCGACGGTCGTCGCCGGCACGATGGCCGTGGCGGCCACCGCGTGGATCGGACGCGACCTGACCGATCTCGCCGCCCAGCCGGTGGTCTTCGGTCTTGCCTACCTCGCGTTCGCCATCGCGGTCGCGATCCGGTTCGGAGCCATCCCGCTCCATACCTGGGCCGCGCCACTGACCGACAACGTGCCGGAATCCTCGCTCCCGCTCGTGACGGCATGGGCGCCGGCCGCCTTCGCGGTCGTGGCCCTGGCGTGGGCCGATGCGTCCATCGCACCGCTGCTCGTGGATCTCGATGCCGTTCGGTTCGTCGTGCTCGCCATCGCGATCGCCTCGATCGTGCTCGCATCCGTGGCGGCGCTGATCCAGGACGACATCGAGCACATCGTCGGCTACGCGATCATCGGCGACGCCGGCGTCGTACTGCTCGCGATCGCCGCGCTCGATCCGGCGGCCTGGGCGCCCGCACGCACCTGGATCCTGGCGTTCGTCGTCGCCCGGAGCGCCTTCGCCGCGTGGGCCGCCGCAACTCGTTCGGTGTTCTTCACGGGCAGGGTCGAGGACCTGCGCGGGTGGGCGATCCGGTCGCCCGTGCTCGGCGTGATCCTGGCGATGGTCGTCGTGGCCAGCGTCGGCGTGCCGGGACTGGCGGCGTTCGACGCCCGTGGGGCGATCATCGGGCTTGCGATCGAGGGACCGCTTGGCGCGCTCGTGATGCTTGGCGCCCTGTCGCCGCTCCTGTATTACGGGCGGCTGTTCGCGGTCGGTGTCGGGCGGCCCGAGGGCGGTCCCGCCCGCGGCATGGGCCCCCGTCCGATCGTGTCCCCGGTGGATCTCACCGACATCCGAAGCTGGCTGGGCCGGACCTGGTCGGACAACCTGGGCGTGACCGCCACGGGAGGTGCGGCGCTCCTGGCCATCCTGGCGCTGGCCGTGTCGTTCGGGGCGTTCGGCGCGTCAAGCGCGGCTGCAGGCCTGCCGCCCACGCTCGACGTAAGCCGCGAGTCGTTCGCCCCTGAAGAACCCCAGCAGCCGATCGAGTCGGATGCGCCGTCGGCGCCACCCGCCGACGGTGAGCCCAGCGAAGCGC
The DNA here is from genome assembly GCA_963828165.1 of uncultured Chloroflexia bacterium. Classification (GTDB taxonomy): domain Bacteria; phylum Chloroflexota; class Limnocylindria; order Limnocylindrales; family CSP1-4; genus SPCO01. Next base: position 2,289,809 of record CAWHDR010000001.1, on the reverse strand, counting down.
CATCGGCCCCGCCCTCGGACGACGAGCCCAGCGGAGCTCCCTCGCCCTGACCGAGGCCTACTCCTCCGGCGCCAGGACCCAGCGATCGATGTCTCGCTCGTAGTCGAACAGCTCCCCGGGCGCGAACCACAGCGCGAGCTCGGTCTCGGCCGCTTCGAGGCCGTCGGACGCGTGGACGATGTTCTGCGCGGTCTCGAGCGCGAAATCCCCGCGGATCGTCCCGGGCGCCGCCTCGTGCGGGCGCGTCGCGCCGTTGATCGCACGGACCACCGCGATCGCGTTCGGTCCCTCGAGGGCGAGGGCGACGAGCGGCGCGGACGTGATGAACTCGACCAGGCCGGCGAAGAACGGCTTCTCGCGATGCGCCGCGTAGTGGCGTTCCGCGAGGTCGCGCTCGACCTGGACGAGCTTGAGGCCGACGACCTTGAGGCCACGCTCCTCGTACCGGGCCAGGATCCGGCCGGTCAGCTGGCGCTGCACGCCGTCGGGCTTGACGAGGACAAGGGTTCGTTCGGTCACGCAGGGTCTCCTTGGGTGGGTGGGTCAGTGGATGGGTCGTACGGAACGTCCTCGGGCGGCTCGGCTGCCGGAGCCCGGTGCTCGTCGGCCTGCAGTGCCGTTCCCGCCTCGGCAGACGGTCCCGCAGGGTGGCTGGGCTCATCTCGGCGCGTATCGGGCTCGTGATCTGGGGCGGACGGTGGCCACCACCCCCCGCTGGCCGCCTCGGCGAAGGCGCGACGGGCCTCGATCTCGCGCCCGACAAGTCGGTACGCATCTCCCCGGACGAGGGCCATCCCTCGCTCCGTCCGGCCCTCGACCAGGTCGAGGACCGCGGGCGCGAGGGCGGGCGCGACCCGGAGCACGAGCCCGAGCCGGACGGCCGCCTCGTCCGCGTCGCCCGCTTCGAGCGCCGCACGCCCGAGATCCAGCTCCGTTTCGCCCGTCGGCTGGTCGTTGAGGGCGTCGATCTCATCGCGCGCTTCTACATCGGCGGTCAGATCGGGGACGGGATCGGGGTCATGCGTCGCGACCGTGGCCTCCCACAGGCCGATGGTCGCGGCGTCCGCGTCGGCGCTCGGGCCGGCGGGAGTCTCGCCCACCGCGCCGGGCGCAGGCACCTCTACGGCCGCTCCCTCGTCGTGCGGCCGCGGATGACGGTGCACGACCGATGAGACGCGGCGCGGAGGGTCGAACATGGTCGTCGGCGACGGCGGCGGCGCCGCGGCATCGGGCGGCCAGACGCCAGCGCGCGGCATGCCCGCGAACAACACGTCGATCGAGCCGTCCGCGACCTCCATCGCCCGATCCGCGAGGCGCCGGGCCTCCGTCGGGCGGCCGCGTGCGGCGGCCGCCTCCGCGGCGACCACGAGCGCGAGGAGTGGACCGTCCTCGTCGTCCAGGGCGGCCACGGCGGCTTCTCCGGCGCCGGCGATGTCGCCCGTGCGCCAGCGAGCCTCGGCGAGGTCGACGAGTCCGTCCCGGTCGAGCGCGTCCCGACCGGCCAGGGTCTCGAGCTCGGCGCGTGCCAGGGCCAGCGACCCCAGTCGCAGGTGCAGCCGTGCCAGGGCGAGGTCCGAACCGCGGGTCGCGACGCCGCCGTCCTCTGCCACGCTCATCAGGACGGTAGCCGCAGGTGCTTCTCGAGCCCACGCAGGTAACGCGCCGGCGCCACCGCGGCAAGTCGCAGGCCGTCGTCGCGGATCAGTTCGCCCGCGACCCTCGCGATGTCCTCCGCCGTGACCGCCTCGAACTCGGCGAGCGCCTCCTCGAGGGTCAGCACCCGATCGTGGAGCGCCTCCTGGCCACCGATCCAGGACGCGACATGGCGGGTCTCGTCCATGCGCAGCTCGAGACCACCTGACAGGTAGCGCCGGGCCTTGTCCAGCTCCTCGGGCGGGACGAGCTCGTCACGGAGCCGGACGAGCTCGTCGAGGATGGCCGCGAGCGCATCGCGCAGCCCGGCCGGGTCGACGCCCGCGGAGATCTCGATGGACCCGGCATCCGCGTAATCGACGATGCCCGACCCGATGTCGTAGGCGAGCCCGCGTTCCTCGCGCACCGACAGGAACAGGCGGCTGCTCATGCCGTCGCCGAGGATCGCGTTCAGGAGTGCCAGGATCCAGCTGTCGGCATGGTCGCGACGCAACGCCGGGAGCCCGATGACGAGCTGCGCCTGCGAGGTCTGGCGCTTGCCGAGTCGGGAGCGCTCGCCGGCGGGCAACAGCGGGGCGGGGTCGTAGTCCGGGATCTTCCCGTTGCCCGTGCCGAACGCCGCGGCGGCGAGCTCGACGGCCTCCGCATGCGCGATATCGCCGGCCACCGCGATCACGGTGTTGGCCGGGCGGTACGTCGTTCGCCAGAAGTCGCGGATGGTCGTGTCGGGGAGCGCCCGGATGCCGGTCTCGTCCCCGCAGATCTCCCGACCCAGCGGGCCATCGCCGAACAGCGCGGTCTGGAACAGGATCTGCGCGTACTCGGCTGGGTCGTCCTGGTACGAGCGGATCTCCTCGATGATCACCGAGCGCTCGCCCTCGATCTCCTCCGCGTCGAGCAGGGGTCGGACGATGAGCTCCCCGAGGACATCGACCGCCCGCGGCGCCTCGCGACGCGGGACGCGAACCCAGTAGACGGTCGATTCCCGGTCGGTCGAGGCGTTGAACGAGCCACCGACACCTTCGATCGCCTCGCTGATCGAGCGCGTCGATGGGTAGGCCCGCGTGCCCTTGAACGTGATGTGCTCCATGAAGTGGGCGACGCCGGTCTCGGCCGCGGATTCCAGGCGCGAGCCGGCCAGGACGTATGCCGCGATGGAGACCGAACGCGCCCCGGGCACCCGGGAGCTGATCACGCGCGGCCCCGAGGGCAGCGCGGTCCGTTCGAACATCGCGGCCGATGGTACAGGAACGCGAAGGGCGCCCCGGCCGGCCGGCCGGGGCGCCCAAGACGTGCGCGCCTGTCAGATGACGGTGGCGTTGAGCCAGTTCTGCATGAAGTAGATGACGAAGGCGACCGCGACCGCCCACATCAGCGGATGAATTTCACCGATCTTGCCCTTCGCGAGCTTCACGACGACATACGCCACGAATGCCGCCCCGATGCCGACCGTGATGCTGAAGGTCAGGGGCATGAGGATGAGCCCGAGCAGTGCCGGGAAGCCTTCCTCGATATCACTGAAGTCGATGTCTTTGATCAAGCCGATCATGAGGAACCCGACGAAGACCAGGACCGGCCCGGTCGCGACGTACGGCACGAGCACGGCCAGCGGCGTCAGCAGGATCGCGGCCAGGAAGAGCACGCCGGTGACGACCGACGTGAAGCCGGTCCGGCCCCCTTCAGCGACGCCAGCGGCACTCTCGATGTAGCTCGTGTTCGAGCTGATGCCGGCCGCGCCACCGGCGACAGCCGCGACGGAGTCGACCAGCAGGATCCGACCGACGTTTTCCGGTTGGCCCCCCTCGTCGACGAGACCGGCCTGCTCGCTGATCGCGGTGGCCGTGCCCATCGTGTCGAAGAAGTCGGTCAGCATGAAGCTGAAGATCGTCAGTGCGGCGGCCAGACCGCCAAGGACCACGAAGACATTCGTCAGGTCGAAGTCCCCGAGCGTCGAGAAGTCGGGCGTGGCCACGAACGAGGTCGGCAGTGGCTGGATGCCGACCGCAAGGGCGATGGCCGTCGTCACGAGGATGCTGATCAGCAGGGCCGCCGGCACCTTCCGCGCCCACAGGACGACGGTGATCAGCAGGCCGAGCCAGAACAGGAAGTGCACGGGTTCGGTGGGGTACACGAAGGTGACCGGCACCGGGTTCTCGGCCGACGAGCCGCCGGTCTTGACGATGATCCCGGCGTCGATGAAGCCGATGAACAGGATGAACAGGCCGATCCCGACGCCGATCGCGCGCTTGAGGGCCATCGGGACGGCTCGCATGATCGCCTCGCGCAGGCCGACCAGCACGAGGACGGTGACGATGAGGCCCTCGAGGACGATGACGCCCATGGCCCCGGCCGGAGTCAGGCCCTGGGTCAGGACGAGCCCGAAGGCCACGGCACCGTTGATGCCAAGGCCGGCCGCCAGGGCGAGCGGCGTGTTCGCGATGAGGCCCATCCCGATCGTCACGACGCCCGCGACGAGCGCCGTGGCGGCCGCGGCGGCAGGGATGAACGCCAACGCCTCGGGCGAGCCCGGAGCGCCGAACATGTTCGAGAGGATGGCCGGGTTCAGGAACAGGATGTAGGCCATGACCAGGAACGTGGTCACCCCGGCCTTGATCTCGGTGGCTAGGTTCGTCCCACGTTCGGCGAACTTGAAGTACTCGGCGAGCGCGCCGCCGCCTCCCTCCGGGACGGGCCGGTTCTGGACATCGTCCACCTGGTTCTTTCCCTCCTTGCCCTCGACCGCGCGCCGAGCCTCGTTGGGCGGGCTCGGACCGCGCCATGGTTCGCTCTCCGCCGGCGTCCCACCGCGCCGGCGTCCCGGATCGGCTATTCGTCCTCGTGGGCGTCGAGGCCGAGCAGCTCCATCTGGACGAAATCGGACGTGTCGAACTCGAGCTGACGCGGGGCGAACGGCGAGACATCCTCGCCACTTGCGCCGATCGGCGCGAACTCGACGATGACCCGCTCGTCGCCCTGGACGAGCACATAGACGAGCAGCTGGTCGGGGCGCGTCTCGAACTCGAGATGCTCGAAGGAATCGATGTTCAGGGTGATCGCCAGCGGCGTGAAGTACGTCGAGGTGTCCGGCGCGTCGGTCACGATGCGCTCGACCCAGCCCGTTCCGTGGGAGACGACCTCGCGGCCGCGCAGGTACCGGTAGCTGACGGTCTGCTTGAGCAGGGGGCGCAACAAGTGGAGCATGTCGGCCGCGCTTGACACGACGCCCTGGTTCACGAAGAACTTGGCCGGCGGGGTCGACACGTGGGGTCTCCTCGGGGGCGCTGGGACGTGGTCGTTGGGGGACGACGGTCGTCGGCGATGGTACCGCACGGTGAGGGCCGCGGCGACCCCGAATCGGCCGCCGCGTATCATCGCGGCCATGTTGCTCGCCATCGACATCGGGAACACGAACGTCTCGATCGGCCTCCTGCGCGGCGGAAGGCTCATCGCGACCCGCCGTGCCGCCACCGAAGCGCGGGCCACGGCCGACGAGCTCGACCTTATGCTCGACGGGCTGCTGCGCCTCGACGACGCGTCGTTCGGCGACGTCGATGCGATCGCCTGCGCGTCCGTGGTCCCGGCCCTGACGGCGCACGTCGAGGCGATCGCCGCCCGGCGCGAGCGGCCGCTGACCGTGGCCGCGGCCGGGATCGTGCCGCTCGCCGTTCGCGTCGACCGGCCGGGCGAGGTCGGCGCCGATCGTCTCGTCAATGCCCTGGCCGCAGCGCGGCTGTACGGCACGCCGGCCGTCGTGGTCGATTTCGGGACGGCGACCACGCTCGACTGCGTGGCCACGGACGGCGCGTATGTCGGTGGAGCCATCGCCCCGGGCCTGGAGCTCGGGCTCGAGGCCCTCGCCGCGCGCACGGCCAAGCTCCCGCGCATCGAACTGCGCGCCCCCGACCGGGCGATCGGGCGAGACACGATCAGCGCGATGCAATCGGGCACGATCTTCGGCTACCAGGCGCTGACGACCGGGTTGCTGCGCCGCGTCCGGGGGGAGCTCGCGGATGCCGCCGGCGTCGAACCGCGCGAGGTCAAGGCCATCCTGACCGGCGGGCTGTCCGCGGCGCCGTGGGCCGCCGACCTCGAAGGCATCGACGCCATCGATCCCGATCTCACGTTGAAGGGCCTCGCCATCCTGCACGCCGAGGTCGCCGGCGGGGAGCGGCTGGAGCTCGGGTTGCCGTGACGGAGGGGCGCCTCAGCGGCCGGCTCATCGCCCTCGGAGTCACGGGCTCGATCGCCGCGTACAAGGCGGTCGAGCTGCTCCGGCTGTTCCGGGCCGAGGGCGCGGAGGTCGCGGTGATGCTCAGCCCGGCGGCGACCCGGTTCGTGGGCCCACTCACGTTCGCCGCGCTATCGAGGCATCCGGTCGAGACCGACATCCTCGAGCTGCTGCCGGACGGCCGGATCGGGCACATCGTGGTCGCGGACAGCGCCGATGCGATCGTGGTGGCTCCGGCGACGGCGCACTTCCTCGGAGCCATGGCCAACGGTCTGGCCGGGGACGTCGTGACGGCGACGGTCCTGGCATCCGGGGCGCCGGTGGTCGTCGCGCCGGCGATGGACGGCGACATGTGGACCCACCCGGCGACGAAGGCGAATGTCGCGCGACTGCGGGATGCGTTCGGATACGTGATCGTGGAGCCCGCGGCCGGTGAGCTGGCATCGGGGCAGTCGGGCGTCGGGCGGCTCGCCGACCTGCCGTCGATCGTGGATGCGGTCGTTGCGGCCGTCGGCAGTACCCCGGTCCGTGCCCCCGACCCGAGCCGGCGCCCACCCGTCGTCGACGGCCCTCGCGATACGGACCTGGCGGGTCGTCACATCGTCGTGAGCGCCGGCGGCACGCGCGAGGCCATCGATCCGGTGCGCTTCATCGGCAATCGATCGACCGGTCGGATGGGTGCGGCCATCGCCGCGGCGGCCCTGGAGCGCGGCGCGCAGGTCACGGTGGTGGCAGCCAACCTCGAGGTGGCGCTGCCGGACGACGCCGAGGTCGTCCACGTCGAATCGACCGCCGAGCTGCGGGCGGCCCTGCTGCGCCTCACCCATCGACCCGACGGCGCCGCCGGCTTCGATGCGCTCGTCATGGCTGCAGCCGTGGCCGATTTCCGGCCGGTGAGCACCGCCGAAACGAAGCTCGAGCGCATTGCCGCCGGGCTCACGCTCCAGCTCGAGCCGACGCCCGACGTCCTGGCCCAGCTCGCTCGGATCGTGCGCGGCACCGACACCAATGGCGAGGCGACCGCACAGGCCGTGGAGCCGCGGCCCTACCTGGTCGGCTTCGCGGCGGAGACCGGTTCGATTGAGCGGGCGGCCGAGAAGCTCAAGCGCAAGGGGGTCGACCTGCTCGTGGCCAACGACGTCGCGGAGGCCGGTTCCGGGTTCGGGACGGACACGAACCGGGTGAGCATCCTCGCCCTCGACGGCGAGCGCGACGACCTGCCGCTGCTGAGCAAGCGCGAGGTGGCCGACCGGCTGCTGGACCGCATCGCGCTCGCGCTGGACGCCCGCGACGCCGACGCGCAGACTTCGAAGCCATGAGCGCTCAGACCGACGCCCCGCGCCGCCTGACCGTCGCTGACATCGCCAAGCGCTACGGCGACGGCCAGCGCCTGCCGATGCTGACGGCCTACGACTACCCGACCGCCCAGATCCTCGACGAGGCCGGGGTCCCGCTGCTGCTGGTGGGCGACTCCCTGGGCCAGGTGCTCCTCGGCTACGAGTCCACCGTGCGCGTGACGATGACCGAGATGCTCCACCACACCAAGGCGGTCGTGCGGGGCTCGCAACGCGCGATGGTGATCGGCGACATGCCGTTCCTGACCTATTCCACGGTCGACGAGGCGCTCGAGAACGCGGGCCGCTTCCTGCAGGAGGCTGGGGCCCAGGCCGTCAAGATCGAAGGTGGCGTCCGCTCCGCCCGCGTCATCGAGGCGATGGTCAAGGCCGGCATCCCGGTCATGGGCCACATCGGCTGGACGCCACAGGCGCAGCTCGGCATGGGTGGCAAGGTCAAGGTCCAGGGCAAGGACCGATCCCAGGCCCGGACCCTGCTGGCAGATGCACTCGCCGTCCAGGAGGCAGGGGCCTTCTCGATCGTGCTCGAGCTCATGCCTGCGCAGCTGGCGACCGCGATCACCGAACGGTTGCGGATCCCGACGATCGGCATCGGGGCGGGCCCGGGCTGCAGCGGACAGGTCCAGGTCATCACGGATCTCCTTGGGCTGGGCGACTTCGTGCCGCGGCACGCTCGACCGTACGCGCAGCTGCGGACGACGATCGCCGAGGCGGCGCGGGCGTATGCCGCAGACGTCGAGGCGGGCACGTTCCCGGGTGAGGCCGAGACCGTCCTCATGGACGAGGCCGTGCTCGACGAGGCGTTGGGCCGAGGGGAGTCCGATCGAGCCGGCGGCAGCATCCCGGTCGGAGGCATCCCGCTCGACCGCGATCTCTGACTGATCCCCGAATACGACCGATGACTGAGGTTGCCAAGACGACGGTCGTGCGCACACGCGCCGAACTGCGGGCGGCCCTCGCCGATGCGCCACGGCCGGTCGGGCTCGTGCCGACGATGGGCTGGCTGCACGAGGGCCATCGCGCGCTGATGCGGGCTTCGCGCGCCGAGAACGCGACGGTCGTGGTCTCGATCTTCGTCAATCCCCGCCAGTTCAACGTCGCGTCCGACTTCACGCGCTACCCCCGTAACGAGGCGCACGACCTGGCGATGTGCGAGGCGGAAGGGGTCGACCTGGTCTTCGCGCCCGGACGTGGAGGAGATCTACCCGCCGGGTTTCGCGACCACGGTTTCGGTCGGGGCGGTCGCTCTGCCGTTGGAGGGCGCGGCGAGGCCGGGACATTTCGACGGTGTGGCGACCGTCGTGGCGATCCTGTTCGACCTGGTCGGGGCAGAACGCGCGTATTTCGGCCAGAAGGACGCGCAGCAGGTGATGGTGATCCGCCAGATGGCGCGCGACCTCGCGATCGGGACGGAGGTCGTGACGTGTCCCACGATCCGCGAGCCGGACGGCTTGGCGCTCTCGTCGCGGAACGTGCACCTGACCCCGGATGAGCGCGCCGCGGCGCCGGTCCTGAGGCGGGCGCTCGTGGCGGCGCGCGATGCGTGGCGAACAGGCGAGCGGGACGCCGAGCGGCTCCGCGACCAGATGTTCGAGACGCTGACAGCAGAGCCGTTGGTGGACGTCGAGTACGTCTCCATCGCCGATGCGATGACGCTGCAGGAGCTCACGAGCGTCGACCGGCCGGCGCTGGCCTCGCTGGCCGTTCGCTTCGGCTCGACTCGCCTCATCGACAACGAGATCCTGGACCCGACGACGGGAACCTCGTTTGCCTGACGGTTGTAGGTGATGGACGGGCGGGCGCCGGCCGCGGCCCCGACCGGCGCCGGCCCGCCCACCGCACGGCCGCAGGGCCGATCGAACCGTGTCAATGTCAGTGACAAATTCAGAACAGGTCGCTCGTGGTCGATCGCCTCATATGACGATTTCTGCGATCTGGGCAATCGGTCATGCTGATCTGTGGCGTGATGGTGTCTGAGGCTGACGTGGGCTAGTCGGTCGCGCACGGCTGTGGCGATATGGTGTCTCAGGCTGACACCCGAAGTCGGAGCAAGGCCGGTTCGCTCCGGCGCCCCCTGCCCCGCCGCCCCCGCGTCGGCTAGGCCGTCGCCGGAGAGGGGCGAACCTCCGCTTCAGTGGCGACGTCGAGGATCCGGTCGATGAACAGGTATTCCCACACGAGCGCCTTGATCTCCTCGATCTTGCCCCGGTCGGCTGCGTGCGTCTTGACGAGGAGGTCGTGGACCTCGGACGCCACGGCGTAGGTGTCCTCGGGCACGATGGTCGCGAAGAGGTCCGCCGCGCGGATCGCCTCGAGCACCGGTTTGCGCGGCCGGTAGCCCCCGGTCAGCACGAGTCCCAGGGCGTCGCCTCCGGCTTCCGCCCCGACCCGCCGCGCGTGGACGATCGCGGCGATCACGTCCTCGCGGTCGCCGGGCACGATGACGAGCGCTCCGGGCCCGATGCGCTGGAGCATGTGCTGCGGCTCCATGGCGCCGATCGCAACGCCGCCGATCACCTGATCCAGGTCCGGTCCCGGGTGGATCGTCTCGCCGTGGACGCCCTCGAGGACCATCGACAGCGTCGGATTCGACAGGATCGGGCGATACGGGAGGACGCCGAGCAGCGTGATGCCGTGGCGCGCCAGTCCGCGCTCCAGGGTCCTCGCGAGATCGGGCTTGGCGAGGAGGTCGACCTTGTTGACGATGGCCCCCGCGACGTGGACGCCCGCGCGCTCGAACAGGGCCTTGTTCAGCACGATCTCATCGATCGGGCGGCCGACGCCGCCCTCGGACACGATCACCGCCGGCGAACCGAGCATCGCGGCCACCTGGGCGTTCGACAGCCCGATGACGGCGCCGACGCCTGCGTGCCCGGTCCCCTCGATGAGCAGCATGTCGCGGTCGGCGGCGAACTGGGAGTGGGCGGCCGCGATCCGGCTGGGGAGGTCCTCGACGACCCTGCCGTCGATGTAGCTCTGCGTGAACCCACGCGGGATGTGGACCGGGCTCATCTGCTGCAAGGGCTCGGCGAGGTCGAAGACGCTCTTCATGAGGACGGCGTCCTCGTCCGCGGGGACGCCATCCTCGATGACCGTTCGCTGCCCGACCGGCTTGATGAACCCGGTCGAGAGGCCACGGCGCCCGAACCCGTCCATGACCCCGAGGCTGAGCGTGGTCTTGCCACGGTTCTGCCCGGTCGCCGCGAGGTAGACGTGGCGCATTTCAGGCGGCCCCGTGCGCCATCAGCCCGAAATTCTCAGCTGTGCGTGCCCGTCTTGCGCTCGACCAGGCCGAGCGCGTCGCGCAGTCGAGCGACCGTCTCGGCATCGACCGCGTCAGGCTCGAGGTACGGGCCGAGCCGCTCGAGGATGTCGACGACGAGCCCGAAAAAGACGCTCGCGTCGGCCACGAAGAACTGCGGCTCGTTGTTGTAGCGGACCAGCGTCAGGCGCCCCTGGAGGACGCGACGCTCTTCGACATGCGCGACCTGGGTCGCGAAGTTGTGACCCTGGATCCCGTCAGGGTTGTTGAGGAAGTTCAGCGCGTTGTCGATCGCGAGGCCGAAGCGCGCCCGCCACGCGACCAGCCGCTCGTGGACCTCGGACGGGATGCGCACCTCGGCGACCTCGTCGAAGACCTCCGGTGCGACCGTCAGCAGCCCGACCAGCGTCGTCCCCGCGCGCGGCCCGAGCATGACCTGCAGGCTGCGCTCGAGCGTGAAGACCTCCGAATCGAACCGCGGGCTCGTGATGACGTCGGTCAGCAGATCCTCGACGTTGTCGAGGATGCCGGGCTCCGCCACCGCGTTCGACAGGTGGAGGATCTCCTCTTTGAACAGGAATTTCTCTTCGTGGTCGAGCATGGCCGCGATGGTAGCACCGGGCCGGGGCGTGCCCTGGCGCGTTGTCGTGGCATCGATCCTTCATGCACCCCGCGCGCCTATCGACGAAGGAACGCGTCCGAGGACCACGGATCATGGTGTTCCACCGCGAACGCGGGCATCGGATGCACGATCAACGAACGTGACGTCGTTCGGTCGCTGATACGAGCACCCGGTGCACGGGAGACGCGTCCGCACGTCCCATTGCGTGATCTCCCACGCGTCCTTCGCTGGCCTGACCCGTAACAGGCGCGGCCCCGTGCGCCCCGGCGACCATTCCGGCCATCGACCGGGACCAACCTGACGTTCATGGCCGTGCCACGCACCAGATCGACCGCATCTCGCGGACCGGGTCCGGTCCGGTGCGTGTCATGCACCGGACCAACGGCAACCACGATCGCGTTGGCTGGAATGAATGCGCGCCGTGCGCACCGACGGCTGGCGGGTCTATGGGGCGGCGCAACCAGGCCCGACGCCCTAGGGGTACAGGCCGCGCATCTCCATGGCGTCCGCGACGCGCTTCACGGCGAGCAGGTACGCGGCGGTCCGCATGTTGACCTCCTCGCGCTGCATCATCGCAAGCGTCTCCCCGAACGCCTTGACCATGATGTCCTTTAGCTTGGCGTTCACGACCGCCTCGCTCCAGTGGTCGCGGTTGAGGTCCTGCACCCATTCGAAGTAGCTGACCGTGACGCCCCCGGCGTTGCACAGGATGTCCGGGATCATGAACTTGCCGGCGTCGTAGAGGATCTCGTCCGCTTCCGGCGTGGTCGGGCCGTTGGCTGCCTCGGCGATGATCTTCGCCTTGATGTTGCGGGCGTTCCGCGACGTGATCTGGTTCTCCAGGGCTGCGGGGATGAGGATGTCGCAGTCGACCTCGAGGACATCGGCGTTGGAGACGTCGTCCGCGCCCGGGAAGCCCTGGACCGTGCCGTGCTCCTGCTTCCAGCCGACCACCTTCGCGACGTCGAGGCCGCCCGCGGCGTGGATGCCACCGGTCGAATCCGACACGGCGACGACCGTCGCACCCTCCTGGGCGATGAGCCTGGCCGCGATCGCGCCCGCGTTGCCGAAGCCCTGGATCGCCACCTTCGACTTGGTCAGGTCCATCCCGAGGTGCGCGACGGCTTCGATGACGCAGAAGACCGTGCCGCGGGCCGTCGCCTCGTTGCGGCCCTCTGAGCCACCCAGGCTGATCGGCTTGCCGGTCACGACGCCCGGGACCGTGTAGCCCGCATGCATGGAATAGGTATCCATCATCCAGGCCATGATCTGGGCGTTGGTGTTGACGTCCGGGGCCGGGATGTCCTTCTCGGGGCCGACCAGGACCTCGATCTCGGTGAAGAACCGGCGGGTCAGGCCCTCGAGCTCCTTCTGGCTGAGCTTCTTGGGATCGACGATGACGCCGCCCTTGCCGCCGCCGTATGGGATCCCGACGACCGCGCACTTCCAGGTCATCCACATCGCCAGGGCCTTGACCTCGTCGAGCGAGACATCCTGGTGGTAGCGGATCCCGCCCTTGGCCGGACCACGGCCCAGGTTGTGCTGGACGCGATAGCCGGTGAAGACCTGCACCGACCCGTCGTCCATGTGAACCGGGAAGTGGCAGGTGAATTCGCGCCGCGGCTCGCGAAGGACGAGCCGCATCCCGGCGTCCAGGTCGAGACGCTCTGCGGCGAGATCGAACTGTCGCTGTGCGACTTCCCACGCGTTGATTCGCGCAGCGACGTGCTCGGTGGTCATGGAAGGGAGAACCTCCGTGTCGGGCGCCCGTCCCGGGTCGCCTCGTCGTGTGTGGGCCGTCTCCCGGACGACCCCACGGGGCGTGTCGAAGGTTCTTGGGCGATTTCGCCGGACTTCGACGCGCGACTCATGCGGCGCCGAGTATAGCCGGAGGTCGGCTGGACGCGCCTCCCCGATGGTACCGGTCGGCAAGGTTGTCGCAACCTCACCGCAACCTTCACGCGGGGGCGCCACCCGGCTTGTACAGGATCGCGGCGCCGACACAGCCCGGCCCCAGGTGCGGCCCGACCGACGCCCCGACAAGCGCCACGGGAACGTCTTCAGGTTTCAGATGCGGCAGGCGTCGCAGCATCTCCTCGCGGAACGCCTCGACGTCCGCGGAGGTCGTGTGGAGGATGACCAGCCGTTCGATCGGCGCTTCCGTGATGAGCTCGATCAGGCGCTCGCGGACCTTTGAGCGCGTGCGGACCCGGTCGGCGGTGGTGACCACGCCGTGCTTGACCTTGATGATCGGCTTGACCGACAGCAGCGTGCCGATGGCCGCCTGGGCGCCGCTGATCCGGCCACCCTTCTTCAGGTATTCGAGCGTCTCGAGCGCGACATACATGAGCATGTCCGGTGCCCGCGCCTCGAGCATCTCGGCGATCTCGGCGGCCGGGCGGTCGGCCGCAGCCATCTCGACGCCCATCTGGGCGAGGATGCCCTGCGCCATCGATGCGCCCTGGGAATCGACGATATGGATCTCCCGGTCCGGCAGCATGTCGCGTGCGATCTGGGCGCTCTTGATGGTGCCCGACAGCGTGCCGGCGACATGGATCGAGACGATCGCCTCGGCACCGGCGGCGAACGCGGCCTCATACGCCGCCTTGAAGTCGCCGGGCGACGACGCCGCGGTCGTGGGGAACGGCGCATCCGGCGCCACCATCCGGTCCCAGAAGGCGGGGCCGCTCAGATCGACTCCGGCCTTGAACGTCGTGTCACCGAAGCTGACCAGCAACGGGATGACGTGGATGCCCGACGCCTCGGCCTCGGCCGGGTCAAGATCCGACGCCGAATCGGTGAAGATCGCGACGCGACTCAAGGGTGGCTCCTCCTCAGGGGACCGAACCGGAGCGTGTGGCGTTTCCGGCATGATACGGGCCCGGTCGAGGCCGCAACCGGTAGGCTGTGCAGCACATGGATCGACCGCTGTGGGCCGTGCTGGCCGGCACTTTCTCGCTGCGCTTCAGCACCGGGCTCACCGGGGCGATGCTCGGCGTCTACCTCGCGACCCTCCCCGAACATGGCGGCCCGGCCGTCGGCGCGATCGTGCTGGGCGTGTTCGGCGCCCTGTTCTATCTCGCCGAACTCGTGCTGTCGCCGATCTTCGGGATCCTGTCCGACCGCCAGGGCCATCACCGGGTGATGCTCTACGGACCGATCTTCGGCGCCGTGGCCGTGATCATGACCGGCTTCACCGCCGACCTGGGGTTGCCGGACCCGCTGGCCCTCGTCCTCGCGCCGATCACCGGCAGCCTGGTCGTCCTGGGGTTGACGCGTGTCCTCGAGGGGGCGTCGACCGCGGCGAGCATCCCGTCGATCCTGGGCTACATCGCCATGGTCACCGCCGGTGACGAGCTGCTCCGGGGCAAGGCCGCCGCCCGGTTCGAGGGCGCGACGCTGCTCGGCCTGGGTGCTGGCTTCGGGGCGGCCCCGGTCGTTTTCGCCCTGTTCGGCCCGACGGCGTTCTTCCTCAACGCCGTGCTCTACGCCGTCTCGTTCCTCATCTTCCTGACCGTCAAGGACCCGGCGGGCGACGCGAGCGCCGCGCGGTCGGAGCACGTTGGGTTCGGCCGGTACCTGGAGCTGCTCCGCAGCAGCCATGTCTGGCTCCTGGCACCGACCTGGATCGCGGTCAATGCGTCGATCGGGCTGTGGTTCAGCCAGTCGATCTTCCAGTTCGCCCAGGCGAACCCGGATTTTCCGGACCAGTCGCTGATGCGCGGCTTCGGGGCGGTCCAGATCTCGGCCGCGGTCCTGGTGATCGGGATCATCTTCGGGCTCGGCTTGCTGTACTGGGGTAACCGCTTCAAGAACACCCGGCGCACGTCGATCATCCTGTATGGGATCCTCGGCGGAGGCGGGCTCGTCGGGGCGGCGATGGTCGTGAACCACGGCCAGGGCTTGCCGCTCGCCGTCCTGGTGGCGGCCGCGGCCCTGGCCGCCTTCGGGCTGTTCGTGATGGCGGGGGCGACACCCGCGGCGTTGGGGCTCCTGGCCGACATCTCCGAGCGCTTTCCCGACGACCGCGGCGCGATCATGGGCCTCTATTCGGTGTTCCTCGCGATCGGGCAGATCATCGGCGCCCTGATCGGCGGCTTTGCGGCCGAGGCTGCCGGCATCGACGGGATGCTGGTCGCGACCGGGGTGCTCCTGCTCGTGGCCTTGCTGCCGTTGGCCCGCCTGCGACGGGCCGAGGACCCAGTGAGCGGGATGATCGGTTGATCGACGGGCACCCGTGGAGTCCGGTGCCACTGGCCCGTGGGGCGCGCGGAGCGGTCGTGGCCCCACATCACCTGGCGACGGCCGCCGGCCTCCATATCCTGCGCATCGGCGGATCGGCCGTTGACGCGGCGATCGCGACGAACGCCGTGCTCGGGGTGGTCGTGCCGAACCATTGCGGCATCGGCGGGGATGCGTTCTGGTTGATCTGGGACGGGGCGGAATCACGCCAGGTCGCGCTCAATGGATCGGGCCGGAGCGCCCGCGCGATCGATGCCGCGACGCTGCGCGAGCGCGGTGTGACGACGATGCCCCGCCGGGGGCCGCTCACGATCACGGTCCCGGGGGCGGTCCGATCCTGGGCTGACGCTCACGAGAGATACGGGTGCCTGACTCCTGCCGAGCTGCTGGCCCCGGCCATCGAGCTCGCTCGGGATGGCTTCCCGGCCTGGGGCGAGTTCATCGATAGCGTCGAAGGGACAGCGCGGCTGCTCGCGGACGAGCCCGGTTCCGGGGCCGGATTTGCTGCGGTGTACCGCCCGCAAGGACGCCCCTGGCTGCCCGGCGAGCGCGTGCGACTGGCGGCGCTGGCGGACACGCTCGAGACGCTGGCGCGCGAGGGCTTCGATGCCTTTTACGACGGCGACCTCGGAGAGCGCCAGGCGCGGGGCCTCGCCGCCGCGGGATCGCCGATCCGGGTCGAGGACCTGCGCGAGCACACGTCGACATGGGGCGAACCGATCTCGATCGACTACCGCGGTGTCCGCGTGACGACCCACGCGCCGAACAGCTCCGGTCTCGTCGCGCTCGAGCTGCTCGGCCTGCTGGAGCGATTCGAGCCGCCGGGCCCGGCGGCCTTCGGGCCGGAAGGTGTCGCGGACGCACGCTGGATCCACCTGCATCTGGAGGCCGCCAAGATCGCCATGGCCGATCGCGACGCCCACCTGACCGACCCGACGGCGCACGAGGTGCCGGTCGAGTTGCTCCTGGACCGGGACCGGCTCGCGGATCTGGCGGTGAGGATCGACCTGACGCGGGCCAGCGCACCACAGGCTGCGTCCAACCCGGTCGGCGGCGGCACGGTGTACCTGGCCACGGTGGACAGCGCCGGCAACGCGGTGAGCCTCATCGAGTCGAACTACCTGGGTTTCGGCTCCGGCGTCGTCGATCCGGAGACCGGGATCCACTACCAGAACCGGGGCAGCTACTTCAGCCTGGACGAGGGGCACCCGAACATCCTCGAACCCTGGAAGCGAACGCTGAGCACGCTGCTCCCCGGGATGCTGTTCCGGAGCGATCGAGCCGGGCCGTGGATCGTCATCGGCTCGATGGGCGGTGATGCCCAGCCCCAGATCCACGCCCAGTTCGTCAGCGCCGTCGTGGACGGCGGGCTCGACATCCGGACCGCGATCGCCGCGCCGCGTTTCTACATCGAGCCCGCCGATCACTTCGCGCCACCGACGGCCGTCTACCTGGAGCCGCGGCATGCGGACGGCATCGACGACACGCTGCGCGCCCTCGGCCACGACCTGGTGCCGACCGCTGCCTTCGACTCGAACCTTGGCCACGAGCATGCGATCGAGCTCGTCGCCGGCGGGCCGGCGGAACCGGGTGGCACGCTCGCGGCCGCGACAGACCCGCGCAGCGAGGGGTTGCCGGCGGTTTGGTAGGCCCTTGCCTATATGCGATACTCCGCCGACCGGTGGCAGCAGCGCTCACACACCGCCGCCACCGGTTGCGCTCGCCAAGGGGACGGCCCAGGGCTGCGTTGGAAGCTTCGGGGTTCGCTCACGCACCTCAGTGCGCCGCTCCACTCCTCGCTCCGGCCTTCCCCAGGACCGCCCCTCGGCGAGCGCCGTACCTTTGACCGCGATCTGGCGAGCGCCGTTCCTCTAACGCCGGTAGCGCCAGATGACGAGCGCCGTCCTTGTTCACGCCAACAGTTGGCGCGCCGCACCAGAGGAGCCCCGTGACTTCGAACGTCGGGCAGAACTATCCGTACACCAGCGAGACCGAGGCCGATCGGGCCGCGGCGGTCGCGCGTCTCGTCGCGGAGCGTGAGGGCCTGGCCGACACGCTCGCAGCCGAATCGACACCGCCCGATGTGCGCGAGAGATGGTGGGTCTGGAAGTGCCCGACGCCGGGCTGCGCGGGTCTGCTGCACGCCGCCGGCTATTCCGCGGAGAAGCACGCGGTCTTCGTCGTCTGCGACGGCACCTGCGCAAAGACCTTCCTGCGCTAGCGGCGAACCGGCGCCCCCCGACGCTCGTCCAGAGTTTCTTACGCTAGGCGACCGTGACCGATCCCCTGCCCGACCGCGCGGCCCTCCAAGCCCCCGAAGCACTCGTCGATCCGACCGTGCTCGCCGAGAGTCGGCGTCGGCTCCTCATGGATGCGCTCGGGATCGCCGTCGCGGCGGTCGGGTTCGGGTTCGTCTATGGCCTGGCCGCTCGCGAGGCCGGCTTCTCGCCGATCGAGGTCATCGCGATGAGCGTGATCGTCTTTGGTGGTGCGGCGCAGTTTGCGGCGGTGGGCTACGTGGCGACCGGCCTCGCCTGGCCGGCCATCGTGCTCCTGACCTTCCTTCTCAACGCGCGCCACCTGCTGTACTCCGCTGCGCTCGCGCCATGGTTCCGACACATCCCGTTCTGGCGACGCGCCGTGATGGCGCATCTGCTCACGGATGAGGCCTTCGCGTTGACCATCGCCCACAACCAGCGCATCGGTCGGACCGATGAACGCGGCTATTGGGTCGCCGCCATCGTCGCGACCTTCATCCCCTGGAACATCGCCACCTTCGCGGGCTCGGTGCTGGGTGGCGAGATCCCGGACCCGAACCGGTTCGGCATCGACATCATCTTCCCCGCGGCGATGATCGGACTGGCGGTCGGGCTCATCACCGGTCGTCGCGAGATCGTGGCAGCGACCGTCGGGGCCGGTGTCGCGGTGGTCGCGGCGTTGCTGACCAGCCCGTCGATCGGGATCGTCGCGGGTGGCCTGGTGGGGCCCGCGGTCGGGCTGCTGTTGCCAGCGACCACCGCGCGCGAGATCGCGCCGATCGGGACCCCGGCGTCCGCGGAGCGCTACTCGATGCCTGGAGCCCGGGTGGTACCCAGGCCCGACGGTCGATCCGTGCCACCGGTCGACGACGGGTCCAAGGACCGGGATGGCTCGCCATGAGCACGGACCTGGTGTTGCTCGCCTTGCTCATGTTCGGGGCGACCTACCCGACAAGGGCGCTCGGCCTGCTGTGGCCGGGCATCGACCGGCTGCCACGCGTGGCCCTCGACTACCTCCAGCTGGTCGGACCGGCGGTCTTGACCGCTCTGGCCGCCGTCAACGTCATGGTCGTCGTCGAGGGCGACGGCCCGCCGGCGTTCCACGTCGGCATCGAGTGGGTCGCGGTGCTGGCCTGCCTGGCGATCACGGCCTGGCGCAAGAACCTGCTCCTGGGGCTGATCGCCGCGGTGGCCATCGTGGCGATCGCGCGGGCGACCGGTCTGGCCGCGATCCCGATCTGAGCCGCGTCGTTCAGCCGCGGCGCGCCTCGGCCTCGATCTCGACGAGCAGGCTCGGGTGCATGAGCGCGGCGACCGCAACCAGCGTGGCCGCCGGTCGGATCTCCGCGAAGACCTCGCCGTGGATCGCCAGCAGCGCGGCTGAATTGGCCATGTCGGTGACGAACATCCGTGTCCGCACGACGTCCCCCAGCGCGAAGCCGCCCTCGGCCAGTGCGCGTTCGATGATCTCGAGGACGGCCCGCGCCTGAGCGGCGACGTCTCCGGGGTGCTGGGACGTGCCGTCCGGGCCGGCGTCCGTCGTTCCGGCCACCCAGCACGCATCGCCGACGACGATGGCCCGGCTATACCCGGCGACCCGCTCCCACGGCCCGCCCGACGAGACCCGTCGCCGCTCGCCGCTCACTCCGCGGCGACGAAACGCGGGTCGTCGGCGCGCCAGGCGAGGACCTCGGGATCGCGGGCGATCGCCAGCAGGAGACCAGCCAACAGCGCGATCCGGGGCACGATCGAGTCAACTTCGAGGTACTCGGCCGGCGAATGGTCGTTGCCACCGATCGGTCCAAGCCCGTCGAGGGTCGGGACGCCCATGCCGGAGGTCGTGTTCGCATCCGACGCGCCACCGGTCGCGGTGTCGTGCACCTCGAAGCCCAGTCGACTCGCCACGACCTGGGCGTGCTCGACGAGGCGACCGCTTCGAGCGAGCTTCTCCATGGGCTGCCAGGCGACCATCACGTGCGGCTCGACGGAGGTGCCCTCGATCTCGGTCGCGGCGACGACATCCATGATCGCTTGCTTCACCTCCGCGAGGCCATCGGCGCTCGTGGCGCGAACATCGACTTCGAGTTCGCAGCGCTCGGGGACGACGTTGGGTCGCGTGCCACCGGCGATCTTGCCGACGTTCACGGTCACGCCCGGCCAGCGTCCGTTGAGCTCGTGCAGCTCGCGGACGATCCGCGCGGCCTCGAGGATCGCGTTGCGCCCCTTCTCCGGCTCCACGCCCGCGTGGGCCGCGCGACCGTGCACGGTCAAGCGCGTATCGAGGATGCCCTTGCGGGCCGACACGATGTCGCCGTTGGCGCGGGCACACTCGAGGACCAGGCAGACGTCGACGTCCGCGGCCGCCTCCCGGATGTGGTCGACCGACGACGGGGAGCCGATCTCCTCATCCGGGTTGGCGATGAAGGTCAGGCGCTCGAAGGGCAGGCCGCCGAGCTCACCAAGGATCGACTTCAGCGCGTAGAGACCGGCGAGCAGGCCGGACTTCATGTCGGTCACGCCCGGTCCGTGGGCGTTGCCGTCGTCGATCCGGAATGGGCGCTCCGCGGCAGTCCCTGGGTCGAACACGGTGTCCATGTGGCCGATCAGCAGGACCCGCGGGCCATCGGCCATGCCGTGGAACGTCGCCACGACCGTGTTCCCGAAACGGCCGCCCGGATCGGGCCGGATGTCGATCTCTGCCCCCAGATCGGACAGGAAGCCGGCGGTCCAGCGGCCCACCTCGTTCACGCCATCGGGCGTGTAGGTGCCACAGTCGATGTTGACGAGCTTCTCCAGGTCGGCGAGGTAGGCCGGGAGGTCCGCCGCGATCGAACCGCGGAGCGCGTCGATCTCGAGGTCGGTGGCCGTCGTCCCGCTCGTCATCGCGGCCAGTCTACGCGGCGCCCGGATTGCTATCCTGCCCGGACCGTGCGACTGGTCGAGATCCGCCTGCTCGAGGGACCGAATGTCTACCGGCTCGAGCCGGTGGTCAAGGTGGAGGTCGCGGTCGGTCGTCGCCGGACGTGGTACGGACAGCGCGATCCCGGCCGCCACGCCCTCGTCTGGCTCGGCGCCACCGTGCCGGCCCGAGAGTGGCCCGATCCCATCGCCGCGATCGTGGCCTGGGTTCGCCGGCTCCGCGTGGACCACGGCGAGGGGCGGGCGGGCCTGGCGGTGCATCGATCTTCGGACCCGGGTCACTGGATCATCACGTTCCCGTGGACCGGGGAGGAACGCGCCCGCGTCCTGACCGAGGCGGCCATGGCCCTCGCCGACCGCGACGTCTCGCCGTCTCGGACCGCGCAGCTGACCGGTGCCCAGGAGCGGCTGTGGGCCCGCTGGAGCGAGCGGATCGCGGCGGCCCGCACCGAACCACCGACCTGGATCCGCGACTCGGAACGGCGCGTGCCGATCGTGTCCATCTCGGGGACCAACGGCAAGTCCACGGTGACGCGGCTGATCACCCACATCCTGGTCAGGGCCGGGAAGCATGTCGGCACGACGACCTCGGACGGGGTCCTCATCGACGAGCGGCTGGTTGAGGCCGGCGACTGGACCGGGCCCGCCGGCGCGCAGCAGGTCCTTGCCAGATCGGATATCGAGGTCGGCGTCCTCGAGACCGCTCGCGGCGGGATCGTGCTGCGCGGGATGGGCTACGAATTGAACGACGCGTCCATCCTCACCAACGTCTCGTCTGATCACCTCGACCTGCAAGGCATCCATACCCTGCCGGAGCTCGCCGAAGTCAAGTCGACCGTGTGCCGGATCACGAAACCGGACGGCTGGGTCGTGCTCAACGGCGATGACCCCCTCGTCGCGGCCGTGGCACGCCGGGTCCGCGCCAACGTGGCCTTCTTCTCGATGGACCGCAATGGCCAGGGCCCTCCCCGGGTTCGTCGCCACGTCGCGAACGGCGGTCGCGCCTACCTGCTGCGGGACGGCTGGCTCATCGAGGCATCGGGGACGTCCGCCACGAAGATCGCCGAAGCGGCGCGGATCCCGATCGCGATCGGTGGCCTCGCCCGGCACAACGTCGCGAACGCGCTCGCGGCGGCCGGTGGCGCACGCGGCCTGGGCGCATCGATCGCGCAGGTCCGCGACGGTCTCCTGGACTTCCGTCCTTCGACCGACCGTTCGCCCGGTCGGCTCAACCTGTTCCGTCTCGGCTCGCAGCTGGTGATCGTGGATTTCGCCCACAACGAGGCTGGGATCTCGGCAGTCCTCGATGTCGCCGAGGGGATCGCAGCGGGCGGGGCCGGCCGGGCGGCATCGATCACCGCGATCATCGGCACCGCCGGCGACCGCCCCGACGACACGCTGCGCGGGATCGGGCGCATCGCCGCAGGACGGGCGCAACGGGTCGCGATCAAGGAAACGAGCAAATACCTCCGCGGCCGGACCGCGTCATCCGTGATCGGCGAGCTGCTCGACGGCGTGAAGGCCGGCGGCGGGGTCGTGGCCGATGTCCCGATCTACGAGTCGGAAACGGCTGCCTTGCGGGCGGAGATCAACGGCTCGGGGGCGCAGCGGCCGCGCGTGATCGTGCTCATGTGCCATGAGGAGCGCGACGAGGTCTTCGCGCTGCTGTCCGAGCTGGGGGCGCGGCCGGTCGACGTGGCCGACGAACTGACCCGGCTCGTACCGAGGCTCCAGGACCGCCCGCGCCGCGACTGAGCCGGGTTCGCCGCAAGATCAATCCGAGCGCGGGGACCCCAGTTCTTCGCTGTCGGTGAATCCGTTCCATCTATGCCTGCCTTCGAGGGCGACCTGGGTCCAAGGGCTTCAGCGCCGATGAATGCGCCGACAGCAGGGGCGGCAACCAGAACCTCCAGAAAGGCTTCGGCGCGCCGACGTTCACTGTCAGCGAATTTGCGGTCGCTCGCCGGCAGGGCGCATGATGCGCGCGGGATCGGTCGGAGGTCCTGGCCGGCCCCAGCGGAGGGCTACCCGTGGAGATGTTCGTCGGCATCGCGCTGATCGTGATCGCCGCCCTGGAGATCGTCTTCATCATCCGCACGGTGCAGGCGAACATGGGGCGAGCCTGACCCTACCCCTCGGGCGCCTCGAGCTCGCCCGGATCCGCGAACGCCATCCCGCCGGCGCGTGATGCGCCCGCGGCGGCCATCGCCTCGCGGTAGACACCGATCGCATCGTCCACGCAGCACACGACGAGATCGCCGGGGATCGCTCGGCGGAGCGCCGTGCGGACCGCGGTCATCTCCTCGAGGACCTTGTCGGCCCGGGTCGTCCGCGAGTTCCCGGCCGTCTTGGCGCTACGCACGCCCTCGATCACGTTCGTCGCGGTCTCACCCGGCGCCCGGCCGCGCAGGTTCTTGTCCTCGCGCACGATGATCTCGTCGAAGGCACCCGCCGCGATCGCACCGTACTCGCGCTGATCCTCGTCCCGGCGGTCGCCCGGGATGCCGAGGACGCCGATCGCCCGACCTGACCGCGCGGCCGGCGCCGATGAGCCGATCCGTCCGGCTTTGGTCTGCGGCTCGACCATCATCCGCTCGACGAAATCCGCGAGCTGGCGCATGCCATCGACGTTATGGCAGTAGTCGATCACGACCCGCACCCCACCGACATCGAGCAGATTGAGGCGACCCGGCGCCTGGAAGAACGACGTCGTGAAGGTCCGCAGCCCCTGACGGATGTCGTGCAGGTGCGCTCCCGTGGCCCACGCCGCGGCCGCAGCGGCCAGCGCGTTCGCCACATTCATCCGCGCCCGTCCCCCGAACGTCGCCGGGATCAGGTGCGTGTAGAGGACTGGCATCTTGCGGCTGCCGAGGCGCAACACGATCAACTCTCCCTCGGCGCTCGGTTCGAGGCAGAACGCGGGATTGCCACGGCTCGTGTGGCCGTCGATGCGGTCGAAGCCGTCCTCGCCCTTCTTGGTGGCCATGCTGAACAGCACGACCCGTCCGGCGCAGTGGCGACCCATCCGGTAGACGTGGCTGTCGTCGGCGTTCAGCACGGCCGTACCGGAGCGGGGTACCGCCTCCACGACCACGCCCTTGACGTTGGCCAGCTGGCCGAGCGAGTTGATCCCACCCAGACCAAGGTGGTCGCCGGTCACGTTGGTCACCACGGCCACGTCGTTGCGGTCGTAGCCCAGGCCTTCGCGCAGGATCCCACCGCGCGCGACCTCGAACACCGCGGTGTCCACGGTCGGGTTCTGGAGGACCATGAGGGCCGACTTCGGGCCCGACATGTCGCCCTTCTTGATCAATCGCCCGTCGATGACGATGCCGTCGGTCGATGTCATCCCGACCCGCCGGCCCATCAGCTTGAGGATGTGGCTGATCATCCGGACCGTGGTGGTCTTGCCGTTCGTGCCGGTCACGCTGACGATCGGGATGCGCGCCGGCTGTCCGGGCGGGAAGAGCCCATCGATGACGGGCCGGGCCACGTACTGGGGCTCGCCCTCGGTCGGGTGGGTGTGCATCCGGAACCCTGGGGCCGCGTTGACCTCGACGATCGCTCCGCCCGTCTCGCGGACCGGGGTCGCGATGTCCGGGCAGATGAAGTCGATGCCGGCGACGTCGAGTCCGACGATGCCGGCCGCGGTCTCGGCGATCTCGACGTTGTCGGGGTGCGCCTCGATCGTCCGGTCGATGGACGTCCCGCCGGTCGACATGTTGCCGGTCAGCGCGAGCTTGATCCAGGTGCCCGCGGGTGGGACGTCGTCGAATGCGTGACCCTGGGCGCGGACGAGCTCGATCGCGGCATCATCGACCTTGATCCGGGTCAGGACCTTCTCGTGGCCGATGCCCCGGCGTGGATCGGCGTTCGCGATGTCGACCAGCTGCCGAACGGTGTGCTCGCCATCGCCGGTGACGCTGGCCGGCACGCGCTCGGCGATGGCCGCGACCTTGCCGCCGATCACCAGGCAGCGATAGTCGTTGCCCGTGACGTAGCTCTCGACGACGACCACACCCGTCCGGCTCTGACCCAGCGCGCCCGGGAAGGCGGCTCGCACGGCCTCCTCGGAACGCAGGTCCAGGTGGACGCCCCTGCCGTGATTGCCGTCAAGGGGCTTGAGCACGCACGGGAAGCCGATCCGCTTCGCCGCGGCGACCGCCGCGTCCTCCGTCTCCACGACATCGGCGCGCGGCACCGGAAGACCAGCCGAGTCGAGCAGCCGATTGGTCAGGCTCTTGTCCGACGCCACGTCGACGCCGATCGCCGAGGTCTTGGACGTCATCGTCGCGCGGATGCGCTGCTGGTGGACCCCGTGACCGAACTGGACGAGCGAGTGACGGTCCAGCCGGATGAACGGGATGTCGCGGCTCACGGCTTCGTCGATGAGCGCCTGCGTCGACGGACCGAACGCCTGGCGCTCGGCCAGCCGGATCAGCGCCTCGAGCTGCGGCGCGAAGTCGAAGAAGACCTCGGGATCGTCCGGGGCCACGAGGTGGTTGACGAGGGCCACGGCCATCCGGCCCGCCTCGAGGCCGACGGCCTCCTCGCGGTATTCGTAGATGCAGTTGTACTGGCCCCGCGGCCCGGCGGAGCGGGTCTTGCCGTGGCGGACGTCGGTGCCGGCGAGATTCTGGAATTCGAGCGCGATGTGCTCGGCGATGTGCCCGGCCCAGGTGCCGTCACGGAGTCGCGTGATGAAGCCGCCGCGCCGGCCAAGCGAGCAGGCATGGTCCTCGAGCGTCGGCAGAAGCGCGACGAGCGCATCGGTGAAGCCCGGGAGCTTGTCGGACGGGAAGTCCTCCAGGACCCCGAGATCGACGAGCAGGCGGATGACGGGCTCGCGCGCCCAATAATTGGGCCCGCGCAGGACGCGGGTCTCGAGGATGCGCAACGTGGGCAGCGGCGTGGCCGCGGAGGTCGTGGACGCGGACTTGGACCGTGGCCGGCGTGCGCGTGTCGTCGTCGGTTCCGCGGTCTCGGTCACGCTGGCCCTCCCCTGCCTTGGATGGCCGCCAGTGTACGGCGGCGTGCGCTGGTGCTCTAGTGCGCTGGTGCTCTAGCTCGACGCGGCCTCGCCGCCGGGGAGCGCGTGGAGCGCCGGAGCGACGATGCGCTCCCGACGACGAAGGTCGAAGCGGTAGCCGGCCGGCAGGGAGTGCAGCACGACGCCGCTGATCATGAGCGGGCGGTGGCCTTTCACCTCCCAGGCATCGGTCTCCGAGCGGGCGCCGTCCACGACCGTGATGGAGCCACGCCCGATGACCTCCATGACGTGGTCGACACCGACGACTCCGGCCGTGTCCTCGTCGACGCCGAGGCCGAGGAGGCTGGGGTTCTGGGCGATGAGGCTGAGCAATCGCCCGAGTCGGTTCCGCTGCTGGAAGTGCTGATCGACGATGACGCCCGGGAGCACGCCGAGCCCGGCCGCGATCTGGGCCATGCGATGTTTCGGCGTGGCCCCCGATGCCCCGAAGGCGATCATGTGGCTCGACAGGGCGCTGGCGCCCGCGCTCGTGCCCGCGACCACGGCCCCCTGGCGGAACTGGTCCAGCACCGCGTCCGCGAGCCGGGTCCCGCCGATCGTCGACGAGAGCCGGAGCTGGTTGCCCCCGGTCAGGAAGATGCCGGTCGCCGTGCGGATGGCGTGGGCCGCTTTCTCGTCGTTCGCCTGGGCCCTCGTGATCGCGTGGATCGTCCGGACCTTGGTCACGCCGAGCTCGCCGAGGACCTGCTTGTACCGGGCCCCGGCCTCCACGCCCATCGAGGAAGCGGTCGAGATCACGACGACGTTCGCGTCACGCCCACCGGCGAGCGTGGCGAAGCGGCTCAGGATGACGCGGTCGCGGACCTTGTCCTCCGCGCCGCCGATGATGATGACGGATCCCTCGGTCACGACCGGGCGAACTCCTTTACGCGATTCCGGGAAGGATACCCGGAGAGCCGATCGAGCCGTGCGAGAATGCCCGTCCATGGCCGACGCGGACGCGCCACTCCCACCCGAACTCCATCCGACCCCCGGAACCGTGCGGGGACGCGGCCGCCTCGTGGTGGACCTCTCCGACGTGCTGGGTACCCCGGCCCGCCGCCGTGCCGGCGTCTACCGGCGAGCGATACGGCGCGAGGCCTCCCGGCTCCATGACCACCGGCGTGTCATCGCGATCGTGCTGCTCAGTCTGACCTTCTCGTTGCTGGCCGCCGGCATGATCGGCCGCGGCGAGGCCGCCGGCGCCGACGCCCGGGCGTACTGGGCCGGGGTGCGGATCTGGCTCAACGGCGGGGACCCGTACCACCCGACCGGCCCATTCCTGCCGTACGTCTACGCCCCGTGGATGCTGCCGCTGTTCGCGCCGTGGGCGCTCCTGCCGTGGGACGTCGCCTGGGTCGTGTGGCGCGGCGCGACGATCCTGCTGCTGCTGTGGACCGTCCACTGGGCCTACCAGCGCCGGCCCCTCATGACCGCGGTCATCGTCGCGCTCCTCGCCTTCCCGGTCGGGGCGAACCTCGACACGGGCAACATCAACCTCCTCCTGACGCTGATGCTGTGGGCCGCCCAGTTCACCGGACCACGGCTGGCCGGCCTCCTGTGGGCCCTCGCGACGTGGATGAAATGGGTGCCGGTGTTCTTCTGGTTCGTCCTGGCGCCCAGGGCGCGTGTTCTGGGGCTCGTCTGGTTGTGCCTCGCGGTCCTGCTGAGCATCGCGCTGCTGCCACTCACCATCCAGCAGTTCCAGGCCCTGTTCGGGTTCGGGGCGCGACCGATCCGGCTGGACTACCTGGTCTACCTCTGGGCGTTCATCCCGTGGCTGTACCGGCACGATCTCCGAGCCGTGCTGATTCGTCGACTGGCGACCCTGCGAGCCCGCTTTCCGGCAAGTCAGGAAACGATCGGTTCCGGCTGACCGACTCCCTGCGGATCCTCATCCTCGCGCCGTCTCTCGACGACCGGGCGCAGCAACAGCGCTCCGATCGCGAACCACACCGGGGCCAGGAGGAACGCGATCCGCGGACCGGCCTCTGGAGAACCGGCTCGGACGAGGGCATCGATGAGGATGCCGCCGATGAACGCGGCGATCACGCCGTTGGTCGCGGTGGCCACGTTGGAGATGCCCATGTACCGGCCGGCAGACGCCTTCGGGATGATGTCGGTCATCAGCGCCCAGTCGACCGACAGGAAGCTGCCGAGCCCGACGCCCATCAGGATGGCCCCGCCGATGAAGATGGGGACCGTCGGCGCCAGGGCGCACAGCGTCATGCCCACGCCCGCGACGAGACAGGCCACGTAGATCACGCGCTTGCGGCCGAAGCGATCGGCGATCTTCGCGGCGGGGATCGTCGCGATCGCCGTGCACAACGCCACGATGGCGGTCGTCACGAAGATGAGGTTCGCGCGGTCCCCCGAATCCGTGACGCCCTGTGCTCGCTCGAGATACGGCACGAGCAGGCCGATGAGGAACGCGCCACCACCGAGGATGAAGAAGCGCGAGGCGACCAGGAACATGAAGCTTCGCTCCTGCAAGACGTCCCGGGCCCAGGCCTCCCTGGCGACGGCTGCCCAGCTCCGGCCCGCGCGGTCCTTTGCGGCCCGCCCTTCATCGAGGCGGAAGAACAGCGACAGCATCGTGACGAGCTCGATCACGCCCAAGGCGATGGTCGGGCCCGCGAAATCGCCGTTCGCCAGTCCGATCGATGCCAGCCCCGAGCCGACGACGACGCCGAGCACGGTAAACAGGCCCACGAGGCCGCTCGCCAGGCCGACCTGGAGGGGAGGAACGAGGTCGGGGACATACCCCTGGAACGGGCCCTGGGCGAAGTTCGCGCTGAATTGGAGCAGGACCACGAACGCACCGACCGCCAGGACCGTGTTCGACGTGGCGATCCCGATGAGAAACAGGACGTCGAGGATGGTCCCCACGAGGATGTAGGGCTTGCGCCGCCCGAACCGGCTGATCGTGTAGTCGCTGAGGGACCCGGCGATCGGCTGGACGAGGACGGCGATGAGCACGCCGGCGCCCTGGATGATGCCCAGGGTCGTGTACTGGATCGTAGGGTCCGGGACGAGGTCCTTGATGCGCTCCTGGAGGATGACGCCGATGCCCTGGACGACGGCGATGAGCCCCAGCCAGTACACGGACAGGCGCAGGAGGTGCGTGAGCGGCAACGCCCGAATCGGCCGGCCCGAGTCGGTGGCCACGGTCGCGGGGCTGGTCATGCGCGGTGCTCCCTCGATCCTCGGCACGGATGTCGCCCACCCGGCTGCCGTACCCCCGTCGCATCCTAGAACGCTTGAACCGGGCTCCCGTTACGTTCCAGCGCCACGGTCGAGCGCTGTCGCACCAGCCGACGCTCGGTCGCACGGGGTGCGACGAAGCGGAACAACGAGCGATCGAGCGAATAGATCCCCGTCGACGCGAGGCCGATGCGCCCGAGGCGGAACGTGAAGACGGGGTTCTCCGAGTTACCCGCGTAGTGATGCGGCGTGCCATCGGCCGTGAGCACCGCGAGGTTCGCCTGGCCACCGAATCGATCGTGGAGTGCCGTGAGCAGGTGCGCGACCGGCTCGTCGTCGCGCCACGCGTCCTCGAGCCAGCGCGCGCCGACCTCGGTATCCGCCCGGCCGTGGATCCGGCCAGCCTTTCGGTACGTGGCGCGCAGGGCTCGGTGATCGCGCAGGTCGCCGTTGTGGCTGAAGCTGTACCGCCCGGACGGATCGTCGAACGGCTGCGTATCGGGTAGGTCGAGCGTCGAGAGCCTCGACGGTCGGCGCAGGTGGATGAGGGCCGCCGTCGTCTCCGCGGTGCCGACCTTCGTAGCGCCGTCGGGATCGTCGCGGAACGCGCGCACGTCGCGGTGGCTGTGGAGCCGGCCATCGCTACCCAGCCAGGCCGCGCCCCAGCCGAACCCGGCGATCCCGAACCGCTCGAGGCGCTCCGTGAACGGCCAAAGCTCGTCGAGGCGAAACGGCTCGTCGGCCCGGGCGATGTAGTGCTCGCACATCGGTCGCGATGATACGTGGGCCGCTGGGTACGATTCGCCGTGAACGTTTTCCCTCCCGTCGTCGTCAGGTCGGTGCGAAGGACCCGAACGGGTCGGAGGGAGACGAGTGCTGGCCAGCCGCACGGTGCACGCCACCATGGATGACCGAGCGATCGCGTTCGCCGCCTTGCTCGATCGCGGGCTCGAGACCCACTACCGGCTCGCCGCCGTGATCCTGGGCGATCCGATCGAGGCCGAGGATGCCGTGCACGACGCCGCCGTCGTGGCGTGGCGCGGCTTCGCGGGCCTACGGGAGCGCGATCGGTTCGAGGCTTGGTTCGGACGGATCCTCGTCAACGGCTGCCGCGACCGGCTCAGGGCACGCCGCCGCCGGCCGATCATCGTCGCGATCCCGTCGCTGGGCACGACCGACGCCGGACTGCCGCTGATGACCGGGCCGGATGCCGGCATCGCGCTGGCGACCCGCGACGAGCTCGAGCGGGCCTTTGCTCGGCTCGAGCCGGACCACGCCGTTGTCGTCGCACTGCGCTACTACGCCGACCTGACCGTGCCCCAGATCGCCGCCCGCCTCGGCATCGCCGAGGGCACCGTGAAATCCCGGCTGCACCACGCGCTCCGACGCCTGCGAACGACGGTCGAGCGCCGCGAGGAGACCGAGCGATGACCGACGATCGATTCGAGCAGCAGCTGCGCGGCTTCCTGGCCGCTCGCGAGCCCGCGTCCCTCAGCCCGGTGCTCCGGGAACGGCTGCAGTCCGTCACCGCCGAGTCGCCCGTTCGCTCCGGGGGGTGGACCGGGTGGCTCGGCGGGGCGTGGCGGGCGGCCGTCGGCGTGGCCGCGGTCGCCGCGGTGGCGGTCGTCCTCCTCGCGATGCTGCTGCGTACGGACGCGCTCTCGGTGCGGGACCCGGGCACGGTCGGCGGGCCGTCGGCCGTTCCGGGCTTGGTCACGACCCCGTTCGTGTCCGCGCCTGCGGGCCTGTTCACCCCTGGTGCCATTGCGGAGACGGAGCGGCGACTCGCCGCGGTCTTCGCGGCGACCGGGGTCGAGGCGACCCTCGTCATCCAGCCCGTGCCCGGCGCGGCTCAGTTGTCGACGCCCGCAGGCTGGCCTGATCAGTTCGACCGCGACGGGAATGGCGACCGCGACGTCGTCGCCGTCATCGGGCTCACGCCCACGGGCAAACCCGTGTGCTGCCTGACCTTGGCAGGCGACCTGATCGAACGCGCCCAGGCCGAACAGTACTGGCGCCCGATCGCGCAGCCCGGGGCCCTGGACGACGATCTCGCTGAGGCGACAGCAGAAGCCCGCAACGGGGCGCTCGACGACTTCGTGAGCGGGATCGAGGACATGGCGCCGAGGCTCTCGGAGCTCGAGAACCAGAGGCTGACGAGCGACAGCTTCGGCAGGTCGCTCGGCCTGCTCGCCGTCGTGGTTCCAATGCTGGTGCTTGCGTTCGTGGCACTTCGTCGGCGACCCGTCGCGGAGGCCGCGAACGCGTCAAGTGGCGACTGGACGGCGGTGGAGATGTCCGACGGCCGTCGCGACAGCCCAGACCTCTCCGGTGATGATCGCGCCGCGGAGCGAGGAGGTTCAGCCGCTCGAGACGTCAGCCAGCGAACCCTGGCGTGCGTGGCCAGCGTGGCCGACCTGGTCCGATCGTTCGCTGGTGCTGGTCAGTTTCGCAGCCCTGGCGGGCCTGGCCGTCCTCGGGGTCATGGACCTGCTCCTGCCCGCCGCAAGCGAGCCGCGTCTCGACCCGGCGGTCGACGGCCTCGGCGCCGCCGTGCCGGGTCTGGGTATTGCACCCTTCGCACTCGTCGGAATCGGTGTCGCGGCGCTGGTCACATACGCATGGCGCGGCCGATGGCGTCGCCGGATCGGCGTGATCGTGCTGGTCGCCCTGGTCGGATGGACGTTGTCGGCCGTCGTCGATCACAGCGTTCCCACGCGCGCCTCTCAGGATCGCGCGTGGGTCACGGGCGACAACGGCGAGGTTGGCTATGCCGTGCTGGGCCTGTCCGAGACCGTCACCTACCGATTGTCACCAGGGGACCCCTTCGTGCTCACCTCGAAGATCCACAATCCCGGCGTCCTGCCGCTGACCGTCCTCGGTCTCGAGGGCGTGTCGACGACCGAGCCGAACCCGTACATCGCCTCGATCGTGAGCCTGGGCTGGGTGGTCCAGCCGTCGGACGGGCGGGTCACGTACCTCTCCGCCAGGCCGGAAGATGCGTCGGCACGTTGGCCAGTGACCCTTGCTCCGGGCGATGAACTGGCGATCGTGGTCGTTGGAAGGGCTGGCCCGTGCGCTGCCGCAGACGACATCGTCAGGACCGTGCCTCTGAGCCGCTTCGACATCGCGTATCGGGCGCTGGGGATCCGGCGAACTGCCGTCGTCGAGCTTCCGGCAGCGGTGTTCGTCACCTCGAAGAGCCCCTGTACCGTCGACGTCCCCGGCGGGTACGTGACCTACACCACGCCCGTCGAGTGAGGACGGAGCTCAGGGCGCGAGGCGGCTCCGGACCTCATCTTCGAACTCGGGGAAGTAGCGGCCCACGACCGTGAGATCGAAGCTGCGCAGGATCGATTCCTTGGCCTCTCGCTCGAGGAGGAAGGCGACCGTCTCGTAGACCAGCCGCTCGACGTCGGCCCCGTCAGCCGCTGCCGCGAGATCGGTGGCGTCCTCGGCGGCCACGGTGACGTCGTGCGTGCTCGTCCCTCGGCCGTCGTCGATGGTCACGGCGCAGCGCCAGCCGGTCGCGGTCGCGTCGCACCGGACGTCGATCTGGTTCATGTGTCGGCTCCAGGTCCCTGGCACCTCGGGCACCAGTAGGTCGTGCGTGGTAGGTCGGTGCCCTGACGGGCGACGGCGATCGCGGTCCCGCAGCGGCGGCAGGGACGTCCCGTGCGGCCGTAGACGTACAGCGAGCCCGGGGCGCCTCGATCACCGGCCGTCGTCACGCGCTCCGGTCCGCGCCGCGCGTCGACGTTCGCGCGCATCAGGCGGCGGGCGGTGGCGACGAGCCGCTCGAGCGTGGCGTCGTCGAGCGTCGCGACGGAGGCGAACGGCGCGACGCGCTCGATCCACAGGACCTCGTTCTTGTAGACGTTGCCGATGCCGGCCAGCGCCCGCTGGTCGAGAAGCGCGACGCCGATCTCCAGGTCGGCCCGCTCGGGCGCGCGCAGCCGGCGGTGGGCCTCGGCCGCATCGAAGTCGGGGGCGAGGAGGTCCGGTCCCAGACGCGAGAGGGACGGATGGAATGGCTCGCTCCGCGTCTCGAACAGCTCGATCACCGGGGCATCGAAACAGACCGCGACCGCACCGTCGACCTCCAGCACGAGCCGGGCGCGGCCGGGCGGCCGACGCCAGCGCTCGCCGGGTCGGTAGCGGTGCCATGAGCCGTTCATCCGGAGGTGGGTCCTGATCTGCAGGCCGCCGTCGAACCGGATCAGGAGGTTCTTGCCCTGCGATTCGACCGCATCGATGCGCTTGCCGACGATCCGTTGGACCTGCGGGATGGCGCCGGGACCCTGGGCGCGCGCGGCCAGCACGTCCCGTCCCACGAGGTACGGCCGCAGACCGGCGGCGGTGCGGAAGAGCGTGTCGCCTTCGGGCATCGGAGGTCGCTCGCGGTTATCGGGCGCCGCGCATGACCAGGCCGCGGTAGCCGGCGCTGAAGCCCGATGCGAGCAACTGGTCGCGGAACGGAGCGTCGGCGACGGGCAGGCCGTCGACCTTGCGGATCACGAGCTCGCGCGCCCGGCCCGTCCCGACGAGCGCGCCGAGGCCGCGGATCGCAGCATCGGCGACGGCCGGATCGTCGGCGGGGGCCAGGGTCTGCAGCGTGGAGCCACCGCGCTCCAGGTACAGCGCCGCGACTCCGTCCACAAGGACGACGTAGGCTCCGGCCGCCCGCTGGAGGGGGCGCCGGTCGGCCTCGCCCCGGCGGGGCCACGGCAGGGCCGCACCGTACGCGTTCGCCGGGTCGGCAGCGGCCAGCAGGTGGACCGACCCCTCCGCCGGACGGTCGGCCGGTTCGCGGACGGCCCGCAGTCGATCGAGCGCGCCCGCCAGTGCGAACTGCGCGGCACCGAGGCCGTCGACGAAGTAGCCCCGCCGGATCCGCCCGGCGTCCTCGAGCGCGCGGAGGACGGGGTAGACGCCGGCGAACCCGCCATCGACTCCTTCACTGGCGACGGCCTCGCGGGTCAGCACGCCATAGCGTTCCAGTAACGCGAGGGCCTGCGCATGGAGGCGTTCCGTCGCAGTCAGCTCCGTCGCGGGTTCCACGAGCGACCATCGTCCCGCCGCC
Organism: uncultured Chloroflexia bacterium; assembly: GCA_963828165.1. Classification (GTDB taxonomy): domain Bacteria; phylum Chloroflexota; class Limnocylindria; order Limnocylindrales; family CSP1-4; genus SPCO01. Next base: position 2,255,954 of record CAWHDR010000001.1, on the reverse strand, counting down.
TCGGGTGGACCGAGCGCGGTCAGGCGACCCGGTCGCGGCCGCGCCCCGTTGCCGCCGGTGGGGCGCTTCCAGCGTAGGGCCCGGAGCGGCGCGAACGTGTCGTTCGTGACTTCGCCGACCCAGACGAGGTCCCACAGCGCATCGAGCATCGCCCGGTCCGAGCCGCCGCCGGCCGCGGCATGGATCTCGCGATAGAAGCTCGCGCCCCGGCGGCCGAGGTGCTCGCGGATCAGATCGTGGCGCTCGCTCTCCGGCCGCTCCGCGCCATCCGGCGGCGTGATCGGACGCAGAGCATCGCGACCGGGGCGGAACAGCGCGATCCGACCGTCGTCGCGGCCGAGGCTCCCCCGCCCCACCCAGCCGACCTCGCCCATCGCGCCGAGCTCGTCGAGCAGACGCGGCTGGTAGCCGGGCACGCGGGCCGGCAGCACGTCGCGTTCCAGCACGGACGCCGGGATGGCAACGCCGGCGAGCTGATCGACGACCTCCGCGAGGCGCTCGAGCGCAGCGGAACCGCGGAATGGCGATGCGTCCGCGCCCGGGCCGCCGACCGGCGCCACGCCATGCCACGCCGGGAGGAAGCGGCCCAGCGCGGCCGGATCGACCGGCTCCACCTCGCGTCGCAGGCGCGCGAGGGAGCGGCGGCGCAGCAATCGCAGGACATCCGGGATCGCACCACTCCCGTTCCGCTCCACCCGGCCGAAACTCACCGAGGAGCAGCGAACCGTTGGCCAGGAGGCGCTCCAGGGCGTCGCCGACGATACCGGCAGGCAAGCCCCAGCGGCGCGCCGGGTCGGGGGTCAGGAACGGGCCGTGGGTCCGCGCAAAGCGCGCCAGCAGCCCATCGAGCGCGCCTGCCGCCGGACCCAGGAACGCGGCCGGCACCCCGACCGGCGCCGTGACGCCCACACCGTCTCGGTAGCGAGCGACATCTTCGATCGCGATCCAGCGCTCGTCGCCCGCGATGCGGACACGGACAGCACGGCGGGCCGCTTCCAGCTCCGCCAGCCACGGAACGGCGACGGGGGCACCGCCCGCGGTCCGGGCACTCACTTCGTCGGCGGACAGGTCCCCCAGGCGGCGCAGCAGGTCGTGGACCTGGTCGAGCGTCGTGGCGGCCCGGTCCTCGACGAGCGCCTGCAGCGACAGCTCGAGGTCGCCGAGGGCATCGGGGTCGAGCAGCTCCCGGAGCTCCTCCTGGCCGAGCAGCTCACGCAGCAAGTCGCGGTCCAGGGTGAGGGCGCCGGCCCGCCGCTCGGCCAATGGCGTGTCGCCGTCGTACATGTAGGCCGCCACGTAGTCGAACAGCAGGCTGCTCGCGAACGGGCTCGCCTTCGGCGTCTCGACACCGTGCACGGCGATCTCACGGCTCGAGATGCCACCGAGGATCTCGCGCAGCGCGTCGAGGTCGAACACGTCGGACAGGCACTCGCGGTACGTCTCGACCAGGATCGGGAAGCTGCCATAACGGCTGGCGACGGCCAGCAGGTCTGCCGCGCGCTGGCGCTGCTGCCAGAGCGGCGTCCGGGTACCGGGCCGGCGCCGCGGCAGGAGGAGCGCCCGGGCCGCGTTCTCCCGGAAGCGGCTCGCGAAGAGCGCGGAGTTGGCGACCTGCCCGACCACGAGGTCCTCGACATCCTCCGCGGCGGGGAACAGCAGCTCCTCGACCCCGTCGAGGCTGGCCTCACCTTCCGGCATCCGGATCGCGATCCCGTCGTCGGACCAGATGGTCTGGACCTCCATCCCGAGCCGTTCCTGGAGACGGGACTCGATGGCCAGGGACCACGGCGCATGGACTCGCCCACCGAACGGCGTCAGGAGCGTCAGCCGCCAGTCGCCCAGCTCGTCGCGGAACCGCTCCACCACCACTCGCTTGTCCGTGGGGAGGGCGCCCGTGGCCTCTCGCTCGTCCTCCAGGTAGGCGACAAGGTTCTCGGCAGCCCGTTCGTCGAGGTCGTGATGCTCCCGCAGTCGCTTGGTGGCATCGCGCCGGCCCTTGGCGCCACGCCCAAGGTTGGTCTCCATCTCGCCGACGAACGCCCCGAGCGCCCGGCCCAATTCGATCGGCCGGCCCACGGCGTCGCCCTTCCAGAACGGCAGCTTGCCGGGGACGCCGGGAGCCGGGCTGACGGTGACCCGGTCATGACCGATCTCGAGGACGCGCCAGCTGCTCGCCCCGAGCACGATGACGTCACCGTGCATCCCGGCGCGAAGCTCGTAGACCATCTCCTCGTCGAGCTCGCCCACGCGGCGGCCGGGCGTGCCGGCCTCGCCTTCCATGAACACGCCAAAGAGGCCGCGATCGGGGATCGTGCCGCCGCTCGTGACGGCGACGACGCGCGCGTCGCGGCGGCCCTCGATCGTGTCGGTGACGCGGTCCCACACCATGCGCGGCTTGAGTTCCGCGAACTCGTCCGATGGGTAGGCGCCCGCGAGCATGCCAAGGACACCGTCGAGGACATCGCGCGTGAGCGTCTCGTAGGGCGCCGCTCTCGTGATGGTGCGGAGCAGGTCCTCACCCGTCCAGCGGTCCATCACGGTCATCGCCACGAGCTGCTGAGCGAGGACATCGAGCGGATTCCGCGGGATCTTCGTGGCCTCGATCGCGCCCTCGTGCATCCGTCTGGTGACCACCGCGACCTCGAGCAGGTCGCCGCGGTACTTCGGGAAGATGACGCCCTTGCTGGGCGCGCCGACCTGGTGACCAGCCCGACCGACCCGCTGGAGGCCACGGGCCACGCTCGTCGGGCTCTCGACCTGGATGACGAGATCGACGGCGCCCATGTCGATGCCGAGCTCGAGGCTCGAGCTCGTGGCGACGAGGGCCGGGAGGCGGCCGGCCTTCAGCTCCTCCTCGATCTCGAGCCGCTGTTCACGAGCGATGCTGCCGTGGTGGGCACGCACGAGCTCCTCCCCGGCGAGCTCGTTGAGGCGCTGGGCCAGACGCTCGCTGAGGCGCCGGCTGTTCGTGAACACGATCGTGCTCTTGTGGCTGCGGATCAGCTCGAGGATCCGCGGGTGGATCGCCGGCCAGATGCTCGTGCGCAGGTCCGGACTGATCGCCGGCCCGCCGGGCTGCTGCTCCTGCGGCAGGACATCGCCGATGGCGCTCATGTCGTCGACCGGTACGACGACCTGCAGGTCGAGCGGCTTCCGGGCGCCTGCATCGACGATCGTGACCTCGCGATCCGGCCCGATGCCACCGAGGAAGCGGGCGATCGCGTCCAGCGGCCGCTGGGTGGCCGACAGGCCGATGCGCTGTGGCGGCTCTGCGCCCTCGGGACGGAGCGCCTCAAGCCGTTCCAGGCTCAGGGCAAGGTGGGCACCCCGTTTCGTGCCGGCCATCGCGTGGATCTCGTCGACGATGACGTGTTCGACGCCACGGAGGATCTCGCGCGCCTGGCTGGTCAGGAGCAGGTACAGGCTCTCCGGGGTCGTGATGAGGATGTCGGGCGGGCGTCGGGCGATCTCGCGGCGGTCTTCGGCCGGGGTGTCGCCGGTGCGGCTGGCGACGGAGATGCTTGGAGGTGCTTCGCCGAGTCGCTGCGCCGCGAGGCCGATCCCCGTGAGCGGGGCCCGCAGGTTGCGCTCCACGTCGTACGTCAGAGCCTTGAGCGGCGAGATGTAGAGAACCCGGACGTTGCCGGTCTGGCCTTTCTGGACCGGCGGGCTCGGATGCTGGGCGAGACGGTCGAGCGTGTACAGGAAGGCGGCCAGTGTCTTGCCGCTCCCCGTGGGTGCGTGGATGAGCGTGTGCTCGCCTCGCGCGATGGCTGCCCATCCCTCCGTCTGGGCCTGGGTGGGCGCCTCGAAACTCGCCTCGAACCAGGCGCGAACGGCCGGCGAGAACGGCGCGAGCGGATCGGCGACGAGGGTCGTGGCCACGGACTCGAGAGTATAGGCCTGCGTGCGCGTTTCGATCGTCCGTTCTATTTGTGCCACCAACAACGAGCCGGGCCGGCTACGCCAGATCGGTGAGCGCGTCCCGAGACGGGCGGCTAGGCCAAATCGGTGAGCCCGTCCCGAGACGGGATTCACTGACAGCGAACGCGATCGGGCCCAAACCGCGCTCTGCCCCGAACCACCCGAGCCTGGCGCGTCAGGGTTCACCGCCAGTGAACGTCCGGGGGGCTATGCCAGATCGGTGAGCCCGTCCCGAGACGGGATTCACTGACAGCGAACGCGATCGGGCCCAAACCGCGCTCGGCCCCGAACCACCCGAGTTTGGCGCGTCAGGGTTCACCGCCAGTGAACGTCGTGGCGACAGCGCTGCATCTGTCGGTCCCTCGGCGTGATAAGCGCCGGTAGAGCGAGATTTGGTTCACTGGCCCTAAATCGGCCGCCGGCAGGATGGAGTTCCGCCTTGCAGGATGGAGTTCCGCCTTGAGTGCACGAGAGGACGAGCGGCGGCGGCGCGCGCGGACACGGCAGGTCAGAGCGTCGATCGGCGGGGAGTTTCGACGACTTCGCGAGGATGCGGCACTGACGCAGGCGGCGGTGGCGAGATCGGTCGGGATCAGTCCGGGCCACCTGTGCGGAATCGAACAAGGTTCTTCGGAGGCGAGCACGACGGTCCTGGTTGGGATCGCCGATGTCCTCGGCGCCGACCTGTCGCTGAGGGCATACCCGAACACAGGTCCCCGGATCCATGATCGGATCCAGAGCCAGATCGTCGAGCACATCCTGCGAGCGGTCCGACCTCGCTGGCGAACATTCGTGGAAGTCCCGGTCACGCGACCCGCCCGCGGCTACATCGACATCGTCCTCAGGGATCACGCCGAGCCGCTCTTCCTGGCAACAGAGGTGAGCTCGGAGATCCGCCGCCTCGAGCAGCACTTCCGATGGGCACAGGACAAGGCGTCGTCGCTGCCGTCGGCGGCCCTGTGGTCGAATGCGCCATCCGGCGCGGAGGTCAGTCGACTGCTTGTTCTTCGGTCGACGCGGACCACTCGGGATCTGGCCCATCGATTTCCGGAAACCTTCCAGGCGCTCTATCCCGCCCGCGCCAGGGATGTGTTTGAGGCGGTCTGTGGGCATGGTCCATGGCCGGGACCAGGTGTCCTATGGGCGAGGGCCGAAGGCGACGTGGTGACGCTGCTCGATCGACCTCCGCGAGGCGTGGCCTTCGGTCGGTGACTGGCACCCGTAGTCGGTTCGAGGCTTCCGGCTTCCTCTTCGAGATTCACTGGCACTGAACACTCGCCAGGGATGCGCCATAAGGTCGTCCCTGCCGAGATGTCACGCCGGCGGGCGTTCACCGTGAGCGAAGATCATGACGCGAGGAGACGCGTGCAGCGGCAACAAAGAGGCTTGCCGGTGCATTCGTTCACTCACGCTAAATCACGCCCCGATAGCTCGACGGCGCGGCTACGGGTCGGCATCCTGGGTCAAGGTTCAACGGCTGACTTGGCCGTCGGGGGGCCGGCCTGCCGGCCCGACCGAAGGCGGCATCGATCTTCCGGCGGACGACGGCTCGTCGGCCTGGTCCCCGGTGAACGAACTGCATCAATCGCCCGCGAGCAGCCGCGCGGCCTCGTCTGCCGCCGATCGTTCCTCATCCGTCAGCAGGTGTCGGCGGTCCTGGGCGGAATGATCCACGAAGCCACCGAGCCGGCGACGCAGGTCGTCGAGCCGGGAGAGGTGATGGGCGGCGATCGGGGCGAACGACGCCTCGTCACCGGCGGCGGCCAGCAAGGCCGTCAGATCGTCGAGGCAGAACGGGATCTCGAGCATGGCCGAGGCCCAGGCCGGGTCCGCGCTCCGCTGGACCAGCCGGGCGAGCGCGATGTCGACACCCGAGACGCCCTGGCCGCAGGCGATGCACGGTGGTCGTCGACCGGCTTCGGCGAGCCGCTGACGACGGCTCCGACCCCGGGTGCCGATCGCCGCTTGGAGCGCGGCGGCGCGTCGTTCGACGATCGCCCCGAACAGGATCGACGAACCGAGGCTGCCCGACGCCTGTCGATTGGCTTCGAGCAGCTCGGCCGAATGGCGGCGGCAGAACCCATGTTCGCGCTCGAGTCCCTCCCGAAAGCCGATATCGAGCACGCGCTCCGCGATGATCGCGTCCAGCGTCGCGCGTTCCGAGCGGGCCCGGACGGCGCAAACAGCGCAGCCGCCGAGCTCGATCGCGGCGGCCAGCCGTACATCGACGAGGTCACGTGAGGGCAAGCCCTCTGGTGCGCCGGTGCCGGTCACGCCGGCCCCCGCCCGGCCACGATCGCGGATGGATCCACCGATCGGATCGCCCCGGCGGCCGACACCACGCGGTAGCCGGCCCGTTCAAGCAGCCGGCGGGCGATCGACGCGCGGTCCGCACGATCCAGCGGGTCGACGACGTCGCGCTCGGCCAGGGCGACCTCTGCGGTGCTCGCGCGATCGGCGGCCGAGTGCGCCTCGAGGAGCTTGCCGGCCAGGCCGTGACGACGATGCGAGGGCTCTACGCCGAGGGCCAGGAGCTCTTCGGACTCGCCATCGACCCGGGAGATCGCGAGCCCGACGACCCGCGGTCCGATCACCGCGACGGTGACCCGGGCGCCGTCGGCGAGGCCAGCCAGGACGAGTCCGTGGGCAGCCCTCGGATCCGCCGGCGCGATGACCCTTGGCGCCAGCGACAGGCCCGACCAGGTCGCGGCGTCGATCTCGGGGAGGATCGTCGGCGTCCCGCTAACGGGCCCCGCTCCCGACATGGTCCCGTGGGAAGGCGCGAGCGGATCCCACCATCCGCGGTCGTGGCCGACGTGCACGAGCCGCGGCACCAGCACGCGCCGGACGAGCGCCGCGACCCCGCTCGCCACCTCCTCCACGGCCGCCTGCGCGGCGTCGAACTCGAGCCCGGCATTGGGCTCGTCGTCGAACCCCTCGGGGAGCGGCGCCTGCCCGTACCGTGCCGCCTCGGTCGCCCATCGCTCGCGCCAGGCGACGGGTGTCGCCTCCGGGATCTCGCGATGCGCCCCGGCAAGCCAGGTCAGGGCCCAGGTCCGCGGCACCACGCGGTACGCGTCGTATCCGCCACCGCCCGTGGCGAGCCAGCGGCCCCCGGCATGCCGGTGCGCCAACGTGTCCACGAGGCGCGCCGCCGCGCCGTGGGCGGTCGTGGTCACGTTCAGGTGGGCGAGCGGATCCCAGGCGTGCGAATCGGCGCCGTGCTGGGACACGATGAGGTCGGGCGCGAACGTGGCCGCCAGCTCGGGGAGCAGGAGCTCGACGGCCGCGAGCCACGCCCGCTCGCCGGTCCCGGGTGGAAGGGGCACGTTGACGCTGGTCCCAGCCGCGACGCCCTCCCCCACCTCGTCGACGTCGCCGGTCCCAGGGAACAAAGCCCGACCCGTCTCGTGGAAGGAGACCGTGAGCACGCCAGGATCGTCCCAATGGATGGCCTGCACCCCATCGCCGTGATGCACGTCCAGGTCGATGTACATCACCCGCAGCCCGTCTCGTCGCGCGCGGGCGATCGCGAGGGCCGGGTCGTCGTAGATGCAGAACCCCGACGCCCGCGCCGGCATCGCGTGATGCAGGCCGCCACCCGGGTGCTGCGCGTGTTCCACGTCCCCGCGCAGGATCGCCTCGACCGCCCGTAGCGACCCACCGGCCACCGCCGCCGATGCTTCGTGCATGCCCGCGAACGGCGGGCAGTCGCCACCTTCGCCGATGCCGGCCTCCGGGAACCCGAACGGGTCGACAGAGAACCGCCTGACCGCGTCCAGGTACCGCTGGGTGTGGCACCACAACAGCTCCTCGTCGGCGGCCGGCTCCGGTGCGATCCCCGGTTCTGCCCCCAGGGCGCGCAGCAGATCGATCCCCGGTCCGAAACGCCGCGGCGTCAGCGGGTGACCAGGCCCGAAGTCGAAGTCGGCGGAGCGGGGTCCGAACACGAGGAGCATCGCGTGCCACGATACCCGGCGGGCTGCTGAGCGCCCGGCCACACCCGGGGCGAGTACCATCGGCGCATGCAGGATCTCGCCATCGTCCTCGTGGTCATCCTCGTCCTCGTGCTCCTGTGGCGCGGCCCCAAGACGCTGCCCAAGCTCGGGGAGGCGCTCGGACGCGGTGTCCGCGAGGCCAAGTCCGAAGCGGGCAAAGCGCAGGCCGAGATCCAGGCACGTGCCGCCGGCGAGCCGATCCCACCAGACGAGCCGGCCAAGCCCGACGGCCCCGTCTGACCGACAGGCGCTCGTTGATGCCGCGTCGCCTGGCCGCCGCCGACCACCGGGCCGCCACTGACCACCCATCCTTGCCGTGACGCCGGACGAGCTCGAGGCGATCACCCGCCGACCCGATCCGGGACCGCACGTCACGACCACGCTGGTCGACGGCCGCCCGGTCGACACGCTCGCGGACCTGCCACCGCTCCGCGATCGGCTGCTGTTCGTCGGGCTCAATCCGTCACCGGGCAGCGTCGAGGCCGGGCATTACCACCAGGGTCGCCTCGGGCGGACGTTCTGGCGCCGGCTGATGCTGGCCGAGATCCTGCCGGCGGGGACGGATGTCGAGACGGCCGACGACGCCCTCCTGGCGGCCGGCCACGGCATCACCGACCTGCTCAAGACCCCGAGCCCACACGACGAGGCCAGCGATGCCGACCTCACCGCGGGCGTCGGGCCGCTCTGGCAGAAGATCGCGCTCTGGCGGCCCGCTGCCGTCGTGTTCATCTACAAGCGCGCCGCGACGATCGCCGCGGGACGTGACCTCGAGGAGCCGTGGGGTCAGCTGATGGGCGTCGCGATGGCCGGCCGCCCGTGCTTCCTGATGCCCGGACCGTATGCGACGACCGAACAGGTCGACGAGGGCCTCAACCTGCTCCGGAACCTGGCGTCGTCATTGCCGGTCGATCGGGCATAGGTCGGTCGCCGACGGCACCGTGGCCTGGGAGCCACCTCGCATCTGGGGCAACGGACCGGAGTGCTGACGCGGACCGCTGCCACGCGGCGTCGTCCGGCGGCGCGAGGATCGACCGCTCCCCGCGAACGCCGTCGAGATCGCCGGCGATGACATCAGTCCCGTTGCCCACGACGTACGCCACGTGGTCCGGCCGTGGGCCTGGTGTCGCGACCACCCGCAGCGCCACGTCTCCCACATCGATGACCTCGCCATCGCGGACTTCGCGCGTCTCGTACGGTAGGTGCCGTCCACCGCCCGGGCCCACGATCACCGGGATGCCGAGCTGTTCTGCGACGGCCTCGGCGCCGGCCGCGTGGTCGGGATCGGCGTGGGTCAGCGCGATCGCCACGATCCGCCCGCCATGCTCGGCGGCCACCTCGAGCGCCCGATCCAGCGCCTCTCCCGTGGGGTCGCCTGGATCCACGAGCACGAACCCCGCGCGACCGACCAGGTAGGCGTTGACGGGCTGGCCGGCGACCCCGCCACCGGCCGGCATTTCGATCCGGATGACATCGGTGGCCACCACCTCGTCCACGACCTCGCCGAGCGGACCAGGCGCCAGACGCTCCGCGATCTCTTCGATCGAGCGTGCGTGCACCAGCTGCATGAGCGTCGTCGAGGTCGGCAGCCACATGCCAAGGTCACCCGCCGCCATCGATTCGAGCGCATCGATCGGCCGGTGCCAGGCCTGCGCCAGGACCTCGTCCCCGACCAGGGTCACCGCCGCGCCCTCTGGGAACGCGCCGGCGAAGAAGCGGGCGTCGAACCGCCGCGGCATCGAGGGCGGCGTCACCCACCGCGACAGCGGCACGAGCAGATCCGTCCTGAGCCGCAAGTCGAGCGAATTGGCAACGGAAGGGAAGGCGCCCGGATCCGCGAGCAGCCGCGACCGAGCGGCGACCAGGTCCGCGCCGGGCCCGACATCCGCCAGCAGCACGCCGACCTCCTCGAAGGCCTCTCGGATCGCCGCGACGTGAGCTGCCAGCGCGGCCGTCGGCTCGAGATCGCCGCCGAGCCGCTCTGCCGCCTCCGCTGCCGACAAGACCGACCGCGCCGTCAGGGCCGGGTCCGCATCCGCCGCATCCACGCGCCCACCAGGAAAGACATGCATGTCCGGGGCGAACGCCATCGTCGCCGGTCGGTGCGTCAGGAGGACCTCGAGCCCATCGGCCGCCGGACGCACGAGCACGACCGTCGCGGCCGGCCGCGGAGTCACCGCGTCAGGCTGGGTCAAGGGTCCCTTGGAGCTGTTCCGCGAGCGCGGCGGCGTCCGTGACCGGCAGGTTGCACGCGAAGTTGCGGCAGACGTAGGCCGTGGGACGGCCGTCGATCGCGACGCGGTCGTGTAGCAGCGGCACCTCGGACGCGGCCGCACGTTCCGCGGGCGCCACGGCCAGCACCTGGTTCGGCCGCCACGTCGACCAGACCGGCCCGAGCAATTCCCGGGTCGCGGCGTCCGCTGGATCGCCGACGATCGCCACCTCCACCGCGTCCGATGCCGCGAACGACGCGGCAACCAGCCACTGCGCGAACCCCGTCGGGTAGCGCGCCAGGAACGGCGAGACCGTGCCGAGCGCCCGTTCCGCGGCCTCGCGATAGCGCCCTTCCCCGGTCCACGCCGCCAGCCGCAGGAGCACCGTCGTCGCCATGGCCCCACCCGAGGGCACCGCGTTGTCCTGCGGATCCTTCGGGCGCGTGATCAATCGCTCGTGGTCGGTGGCGGTGTCGAAGAAGCCGCCCGCCGGGTCGGCGAAGCGCTCCAGGATCCGGTCTGCGAGACCGCGCGCGATCGAGAACCAGCGCTCATCGAACGTCGTCTCGTACAGCGCAAGGAGACCCTCGGCGAGGTGCGCATAGTCCTCCAGCACGCCGGAACCGACCGCGCGGCCATCCTTCCACGACCGCTTGAGCGACCCGTCCGCCGCGAGCAGGCCGTCCACGATCGTCGTCGCAGCCCGGACAGCCGCGGCCGTGTAGCGCTCCTCCCCGAGCAGTCGCCCCGCCTCGGCCAGGGCTGCGATGGCCAATCCGTTCCAGGCCGCTAAGTGCCTTGTCGTCCCGCGCGGGCTGCGCCCGTGTTGCCCGCCGTTCCAGGAGGCGAGCCCGTGCGTCGGCGAGCTCGGCCTCGAGCGCGGCGTCATCGCGGAACGGCGGCTCGTCGACGGCCGGCCAGATGCGCGACAGGATCGTCACGTCCTCCCAGTTGCCCTCGTCGGTCACGCCGTAGGCATCGGCGAACCGCGCTGCCGCCACGGGCCCCAGCACCTCGCGAATCTCCGGCGCCCGCCAGGTGAACGTGAGCCCCTCGATGCCGTCCGTGTCGGCGTCCTGGCTGGAGGCGAAGGCGCCGTCGGGCGTCGTCAGCTCGCGGATCATGTAGTCGAGCACGCCGACCGCGATCTCGCGATACCGGTCGATGCGCTCCTCGCCGAGCGTCGCCCAGGCATGGAGGTATACCCGCGCGAGCTGGGCGTTGTCGTACAGCATCTGCTCGAAGTGGGGCACGAGCCAGCGTTGGTCGGTCGCGTAGCGGTGGAAGCCGCCGCCCAGCTGGTCGCGGATGCCGCCGTCAGCCATCTTGTCGAGCGTGAAGCGGACGATCGCGCCCGTCCGCTGGTCGCCGGCAGCGATTCGGCGCAGCAAGTATTCGATCGTCATCGGCTGCGGGAACTTGGGCGCGCCACCCCACGAGCCGTTGCGCGTGTCGAACGATGCCATCAGCGCGTCGTAGACGGCCTCGAAGAGCCCTCGATCGATGGCGGGACCGGTGCCGGGCTCCGCGGTCCGGTTCTGTTCGACGAGCGCCGAGACAAGTCGTTGGCTCGCCGCGAGCGCCTCACCGCGCTCCATGGTCCACGCCTTCGAGACGCCCTCGAGGACCTGGCTGAACGACGGCATCCCGTGACGCGGTCGATCGGGGAAATACGTCCCGCCGTAGAACGGCGCGCCGTCCGGGGTGAGGAAGACCGACATCGGCCAGCCGCCGCTGCCCGTCATCGCCTGGACTGCGGACATGTAGATCGAATCGAGGTCCGGGCGTTCTTCCCGATCGACCTTGATCGCCACGAAATGATCGTTCAGCAGGCGGGCGGTCGCCTCGTCCTCGAACGATTCGCGCTCCATGACGTGGCACCAATGGCAGGCCGCATAGCCGATCGACAGGAAGATCGGACGGTCCAGCAACTTCGCGCGCGCGAGCGCGTCACCACCCCACGGGAACCAGTCGACCGGGTTGTTCGCGTGCTGGAGGAGATACGGGCTGGTCTCCCCGGCAAGGCGATTGGGCATGGTCCGATGGTACGTCGAACGCCGAGATCCGCCCGATGGTGCGCCTCGGCACCATTTCCGCGATTCGTGAACCGTTAAGGCCCAGATAACGCCTTGGAGGTATGGTGCGGGTGCATCCGCTTGGGTTAGGCTCCGAACCATGACGTCACAGGAGTGCCGCCTGTTGTGAGACGCGCCCTCATCGCCGTCCTTGCATCGCTGCTCGTCGCGAGCTTCATCGCGCCCGTGGCAGCGGCCGCCCCGGCTCAGGGCCGGGCCGTCCCCAGGGTCGTCGTGGTGGTCGGACCGTCGGGCGCGGCCACGACCCGGTATCGCACGGAGGCACGCGCGGCCGCGCGGCTCGCCCGCCAGTACACCCCGGACGTCACGGAGATCTATTCGCCCAACGCCACGTGGCCGGCGGTCCGGAAGGCACTGCAGGGTGCCAGCCTCGTCATCTACATGGGCCACGGCAACGGCTGGCCGAGCCAGTACCGCGACAGCCTCTACCCGCCGACACAGAACGGTTTCGGGCTGAACCCGAGCCCCGGCGGCAACGACGCCACGCATCAGTACTTCGGGGAGGGGCCGATCGCCTCTGACGTCCGTCTCGCCAAGAACGCGGTCGTGCTCCTGAACCACCTGTGCTACGCGTCTGGCAACAGCGAGCCGGGGGTCGCCGAGGGCACCCTGGCCATGGCCCGCCAGCGGGTCGACAACTTCGCGGCCGGCTTCATCAAGGCCGGCGCCGCAGCCGTCATCGCGGAGGCCTACGCCAGCCCGAATCACATGGTCCGGACCGTGCTGGCCGGGCAGCGCTCGATCGAGGCGGCCTGGCGCGGAGCGCCGACCGCCAACCACAACGCCTTCGCGTTCGAGAGCTCACGCAGCAACGGCTACGTGGCGCAGATGGATCCCGAGCGGAGCAACTCCGGGTTCTCGCGGTCGATCGTCCTGAAGAAGGGGCTCGCCTCGGCCGACGTGCTGCGCAACGCTCGCGGCAGCGCACTGAGTGCTGCGGCGGCCCAGACACCGGCGGACGCTGCGGCGCTCGTCCCGACCCTGGCCGGCAGCGGCATCGCGATCGGCGTCCCCAGCTTCCAGGGCTCCACCGTCGCGGGTGGCAGGATCAACTACCGGATCCCATTCAAGATCGATGATCGCGACAAGCTGCCCAAGAAGCTCCAGGCCAGCGCTCGCTGGGACCTGATCCAGCCCGCCGTCGATCTCGGCGACCCTTCCCCGGAGGCGGACCGGCCCGTCCCTGAGGTCGTGACACCGGACTTCGGACTCATCACCCCGGAGCGGATCGGCGACGTCATCGCGCCCGCGACCCTGAAGATCGGCCGAGGGCAGATGGCGGTCCACGTGGCCACGCCGACCGCGCCCGGGCGGTACCGCTTGACGGTGACGCTGCACGACGAAGACGGCGTGGCCTACGACCCCGTGACCCAGGCCCAGGTCCCCTCGCTCATCTTCCGGGTGACGGGTGACCTCGACGCCGGCTTCGACGCCCCGGCCTTGCTCGCCCTCGCGCCGGGCGCCGCCGTGGACCTGCAGGTCCCCGTCGCCAATCTCGGACGGCAGACCTGGGGTCATGTCGCCTTCGACGATCCTCGGGATCCGGAGGGCAGCGTGCCCGGCGAGAGCGCCCGGATGACTGGCACGTGGGTCGCCTTGGGTCCGTTGGATGACCCGGCGCAGGAAGACGCAGCAAACGCTGCCTCAGTCACCTCCGCCGAGCTGCCGGCTGGCTTCAAGCCAGGAGCGGTCGCCAGGCCCAACCTTCGGCTGTTCGCCCCGAGTGTCGCGGGTGACTACCTGCTGATCCTGGACATCCTCACGCCGGAGGCTGGATCGCTGACGGCGCGCGGCGTCGAACCGCCGATCATCCGGGTGACCGTGGGCAAGGATGCGGCCCCGGCCGTCAGCCCGGTGGAGACGCCAGTCGAGGTCCCCGCCGCCACGGGCGCGACGACCGAGTCCTTCGGAGTGATCGCCTCTCCGCCCCCGTCCTTGCCGTCGTCGGAGCCGACGCCTGCTGAGTCCCCCACGAGCGACGATTAGGTCCCAGCTCGCGGCGTCCGGGGGATACTCGTCGACATGACCGAATCCAATGCCGTCGCTGGATTCCTTCCGAGCACCAACGGCCTCCATTTCGCGAACCGCTGGGAGCCCGGACCGACGATCCGCCTCGGCCTCCTCGACCCCCGGTTGGTCGGCGTGGGCGACGCGAAGGCAGGCCTGTGCGGTGGGATGAGTTGGTTCGTGCGCGAACGCTTTGGGGCCGGCCAGCCGATCCCGGCCGACGTGACTGCCCCGGCTAACGGCTCCCCGTTGTTCAAGGCGATCGTCCGGCGTCAGATCCTGTCGCTCGACTTCATGCGCATCCCGCTGCGCTTCTGGCGCGCCGCGTCGATGAACCCGGCCGCCCTGGCGCGCCGGACCGTCGAGGCGGAGTGGCCGCGGATCCGCGCCGAGATCGATGCTGGCAAGCTCGCGATGGTCGGCCTCATCCGGCATCACGGCATGAACCCGATGCACCTCGATCGAGACCACCAGGTCCTGGCCTTCGCCTACGAGACCGAAGGTCTCGACGGGCCCCACCACGGTCCGCGTCTACGACCCGAACTGGCCGGATCGCGACGACATCGCACTTCACCTTTCGACCGTCGGATTCCGCCAGTCGACCGGCGAGCCGCTCCTCGGGGTGATCGGGCTGGCTTGAAGCTCGCGGGCAAATGAAAACGGTGCCGGCCCCAGAGGGACGCGGCACCGTCAATAACGCTACGGGTTACACAGGGAGCGGGATCGACTGCAGGATGGCAAGGATCCTGTTCAGGAGCGCGGCGATCGCGCTAAGCGGGCCGGCACCGTCCAGCAAGCCGACGATCGCGCACAGCAGGTTGCCCAACAGGTTGCCGGGGCCCGACTCGGCATCGATGGTCAGGTGGACGACATCGAGATGGATCACGAGACCCAACAGATCGAGATCTAGCGGCCCGAGCGTCAGATCCAGGATCGCGCATGTGCCCGTGATCGCAACCGGCAGAGCCAGGCTCTCGCTGACTGCGGTAGTCGTCCCGGCGACGGTCGTCAGCGTGCCGGTCAGGTTGCCGACGGCGACGAGCTCGCCACCCTGCGCTCGAAGCGGGTGATCTCGAAGGTACCGGCGAGGGTATCGCCCGTGTCCGAGACGCCCGTGACCGGGACGGTGACCGGATGGGTCGTCGGCGGCTTCGCCGCGACCGCGCCGGGCAGGACGAAGGCCAACAGTAATGCTCCGATCAGGAGCGGTACGAATCGACGCATTGGTGCGTCCTCCAGGTTCGGGGCAGCCGCAGTCGGCTACGGTGCGTCGACCAGCTGGGGGACGACACGTCCAGCATTTGGTTCGGTCCATTCCGCGGACCGAGCCGCAGTCGAGGCGGGTCCTTGAGGTCCCGTCGAAGGCTGCCCGTGTTGTGAGGGCAGTCTGGACGAATTGATACGAAGGTTGCGGGGGACAGGTTCGGATCGACTCTTACATCAGCCTTGCGTTCGCCCACCAGAAGCCCGCAGTGCTCATGATTCGCGGAGCCGACGCCATCCGAGGCTGCCTTGTGTCGGTCCGTCGACCCGGCCCAGACGAAGCCGCGAAGGGCTCGGCGCTATGCCACGTGGCCCATGCGCGGCAGCATGATCAGATCCGCCGAGATCGTCGATCCCCTTCCCCGTCAGAACGGGGTCGACGCCCAGGGAGCACGGGACGGGGTGAACAGCATGTCCGCCTTCTGGAGGCTGCCGGGCTGGCATTCGCGGACTCTACCCGCCGTGGCCAGGTCGCCGAAGCGGAAGGCGCCGAGGTAGGTCGAGGCGAGGGCCGCGACGTCGATCTCGAAGTCGGCCTCCGCTCTCGTCCGCGTGACCGTCGCGGAGCCCTCCTTCACCGCGAGCTGCCATCGACCCGCGTTCGATTCGATCAGGGGATCCGCGATGTCCAGCACGAGCGTGCCGGAACCGGCGTACGTGCGGGCGCTCAACGCCGCCGGCACGTCCAGGATCCGCAGCCACATGCCGTCGAGGACCGTGAGCGCCAGGCGACGCGGCTCCAGGAGCCACTGCTGCAAGGGATGCGGCACCGGCGAGCGCCACGCGGTGATCGTCCCGATGAGATCCATCGCGAACAGCCACTCCCAGAGCGCCTGCTCCGCCGTCGGATCGAGGCCGGACACCTCGAGCACCCGCAGCGTCGAGGCCGGACCCGTCGGCCCCCAGTCGCTCTTCACTCGATAGATCGTGTAGCCGCGCGCCTCGCCATCGACTTCGAGCACGGCCCGATACTTCGGTCCGCCTCCGTGTCGCATCCAGTCGGCGTCTCCGATCATGTAGAGCTGCCACTTGAGCGCCGACCGATCGACAGCCCCCGGGAGGTCGCCTCGGACCGCGTCGTAGACCACCGGGAAGAGCCGGGCGGCCTCGGCCTCGTCCACCATCCGGATCCGACGGGACGGGTCCGGCGGCACGGGGTCGCGGAAGCGGGCACGGGCCGGATCGATGCTGAACGTGGACGCCGTCGTGCCTTGCCCGTACCCGAAGCGCTGATAGATCGCCCCCTCCGACGCCCCGAGAACCGCGACCGCCTCGCCACGACGGATGGCGTCGTCGTGCAGCCACGTCATCATCTGCCGCAGGATCCCGCGGCGACGGTGGTCGGGCAGGACACCGACACCGGTGATCCCGGCGGCACCAACCTCGCCCCCCGGAACCGTCAGCCGGAACGAGTAGGCGGCCGAGCTGCCGACCCGCTTGTCGCCCTCGAAGGCGCTGACGCACCGCTCGGGCTCGAGGAGCCGGCGCTCGGTGTCGAATTCGGGCTCGCTCAGGTCCTCGCTGAACGCATCCGCGATCGGCTGGAAGAATGCCCGCATCTCATCGGGCGCGGGGCTGCGGAGCGTGATCTCGTCCGTCGTCATGCGCCCATGTTCCCATGGCACGGCCGTCCGCCGTCTTGCACGGGCGACTCAGACCGGTGGCAGTTCCTGCAGGTCGGTCTGCGCGGCCGCGAACAGGTCGCCGACCTTCGCGACGCGGGCGGGCAGGTCGCGGATCGTCCAGCGGTCGGGGCGGATGTCGGGGTCGTCGAGCTCGTCCCAGCTGATCGGCGTCGATACCGGGGCACCGGCGGCCGGGCGCACGGAATAGGGCGCCACGAGCGTCTTGATGCTCGCGTTCTGCGTGTAGTCGAGTCGGGCCTTGCCCCCGCGGTTCTTCGTCGACCATTCCCAGGAGATCAGATCCGGGACCGTCGAGCCGACCGCCCGGCTGACGCGCTCCACCCAGGAGCTCGTCTCATGGAAGTCGTACTTGGGCTCGATCGGGATCCAGATCTGGATGCCGCGCTTGCCGGTGGTCTTGGGGTAGCCGCGGACGCCGAGGTGTTCGAGCGCGGCGCGGTACAGCCGCGCGAGGACCAGCGTGTCGTCCCACGTGGTCTTCTCGCCCGGATCGATGTCGATGTAGGCGAAGGCCGGCTGCCACGGATCGGGCAGTTTTCCGGTCCAGGCATGGATCTCGAAGCTCGCCTGGTTCGCCAGCCACGCCAGGGCGGCGGGCCCGTCGGCGATGAGGTGGTCGTTGGCGTCGCGGTCGGTGCGACCGTCGACACCGGTTTCGTGCCAGCGGGTCAGCCACTTCGGGTCGGTTTCCTTGATGTTCTTCTGCCAGAAACTGGGCCCTTCTGGACCGTTCGGAAATCGATTCAGGTTGAGCGGCCGGTCCTTGAGGTGCGGCAGGATCGTCGGCGCGATCGTGGCGTAGAAGCGGATCAGCTCGCGCTTGGTGATCGGGTCGTCGTCCGGTGGGCGCGGCTTGAACAGCGCCTTGTCGAGGTTGGTGACCTTCAGGTCGCGGCCATCGATCCGCCAGACACCTTCCTTGTCGAGGGCATCGAGGGCCGCGAGCTCCTCGGGCGTGGCGCCATGGAACGGGGAGGCGACACGACCCGAGGCGCCACCGGCCGCCTTCTTCGACTTCGATGTCGTGTTCGATGACGATTTCGACGTCGCGCCACCCGTGGACGACCCGCTGACTTCGTCTTCGACTCGGGCATGGGTGGCACCTCCGATTCGGCGGCACGGACCGCGCTGGTCGTACTGACCGGGGTTTCATGAACGACGGTCTTCGGGTCGCGCCCGGGCTCGATACCCTTGTAGGCGGCCTGGCGGACGACGCCATCACGCGTCCAGCCTCCGAGCTCGGCCCGGATCACGAGCTCCGGCCGGACCCACGTGACGTCGTTGAGCTCCCCGCCCCAACGACCCTTGTAGTCCTTGGGCGGCGGCGGATCGAACGGCAGGTTCGTCCTGGGCCAGCGGCTTGAGACGATCCAGGAGCTCGCGCCGGATCCCGGCCGTGAAGCCGCTCCCGACTTTCCCGGCGAACCGTAGCTTGGCACCGTCGTACACGCCGACCGCCACGGCACCGAGGTCCTTGGCGTTGCCGCTCCCCGGGGTCCAGCCACCCACCACGAGCTCCTGCTCTGGGCGGATCTTGAACTTGAGCCAGGCCGGTGTGCGCTTGCCCGGTTCGTACGGCGAGCGGCGCAGCTTGGCGATGATGCCCTCGAGCCCATTCGCCTCGGCCGCCGCGAAGAACGCCTTGCCCTCGCGTTCGACATGGGCGGCGTAGCGCACCCGCGGATGCTCATTCAGCACGCTCCGGAGCAGCCGCTTGCGATCCTCGAGGGGGACCTGCAGCAGCGAGCGTCCGTCGAGGTACAGCAGGTCGAACGGCTGGTACACCAGCCCGCTGCCGGTCTTGTTCCCAAGCTTGGTCTGCAGCAGGCTGAAGTCCGGCCGGCCTGCCTCGTCGAGCGCGACCACCTCCCCGTCGACGATCGCCTGCTTCGCCTCGATCCAGCGTGGCGGGCTCAGCAGGTTCGGGAAGTACATCTCCGCGTCCTTGAGGCTGCGCGTCCAGATCTTGACCTTGCCATCGTCAACGACCGCCTGGACGCGGAAGCCGTCCCACTTGATCTCGAATAACCAGTCGTCATCGTCGAACGGCTTGGTCGCAAGCGTGGCCAGCATCGGCTCGATGTGCTTGGGCATCGATGCCTTCTTTGCACCCGCCAGATCGATCTCCGCGGTCGCGGCGGGCGATTCGCTGATCCAGATGGCCTCGCGCTGGGCCTTGACCTCGTCGTTGGTGCGGCCGGTCTTGACGCTCTTCGGGTAGTCCTCCGCGTCCCAGCCGGGCTCGGAATGCTCGTCGCACTTGTGGATGAGCAGCCACTGCTCGCCCTCGTCCTTCTCGAAAGCGCGCGTGGGCTCAGAGCCTGGACGCCGGCTCGTCCGGACGATCGTGAACCGGCCCTTGACCTTCTCGCCGGCGATCCGGAACTTCAGCTCACCGTCGTCGATCGCCTTCCCCGGATCGAGCGTGGGCGCCTCCGGCTCCCACGTCCCCCAGTCCCAGACGATGACGTCGCCCGCACCGTATTGCTTCGCCGGGATGATCCCTTCGAAATCGAAGTATTCGATCGGGTGGTCCTCGACGTGGATCGCCATGCGCCGGGTCTTGCAGTCGAGGCTGGGCCCCTTCGGGACGGCCCAGCTCACAAGCACGCCCTCGATCTCGAGGCGGAAGTCGTAATGCAGCCGGGTCGCGCGGTGGCGCTGGACGACGAACCGCCCGGTCGTGCCGGGGGGGTCGGCCGGCGCCGGCTCCGGGGTCTTGCCGAAGTCGCGCTTGCGACGGTATTCCTCGAGGGGCATGCCGCCTGGTGCCGCGACCGGCCCTAGGCCGACTTGCGCTTGCGTGCCGGCTTGGCTCGGGCGTCTTCGTCCTCGTCGGCCTTGACCTTGGCCCTCGTGCGGGCCGCAGGCTTCTCGGCCTTGGCCTTGGCGGACGCGGCCTTGGCGGTCTTCGCCTTCGCCTCGCGCACGTCCGCGACGGACACCGGCTCCTTCGAGCCCGCGGCTCGGGCGTCCTTGGCGGATTTCACCGACGCCTCGAGCGCAGCCATCAGGTCGATGAGCTTGCCGCTCTCCTCGGGCTGCTCGATCTCGACCGTCTCCTTGCCCTCGACCTTTGCCTGGATCACGTTCTCGAGTGCCTGGCGGTACTCGTCCTTGTACTGGGCCGGATCGAACTCGCCGGTCATCGCCGACACGAGCTGCTTGGCCATCGCCTTCTCGGCTGGCTTGAAGTCGAAGTCCTCTTCGGGCAGGTCGAGCTCCTTGATCGAACGGATCTCGTCCGGCCAATGGAGCGTGGTCAGCAGCATCGTCTCGCCGAACGGATCGAGCGCCGAGAGGGCCTCGCGATCCTTGATGACGACCTTGCAGATGGCCGTGAGCCCCTCGTCCTCGAGGACGGACTTCAGGAGGTAGAACGCCTTGCGACCGACCTTGTCGGGCTCCACGTAGTACGCGCTCTTGACGAACTTGACGGCGGCTCCGTCCTTCTCGGCCTTCGTGAACTGCTCGATCTCGATGGAGCGAACGGTCTTGAGCGGGACCTTCTCGAGGTCTTCGTCCGTGACGACCACGTACTCGCCCGGGGAATACTCGTAGCCTTTGACGGTGTCACCGCGCGAGATGACCTCGTCTTCGACCGGGCAGAAGATCTTCATCTGGATGCGCGACAGGTCGTCCTTGTGGAGCATGTTGAAGGAGATGCCCTTCGACTCGGTCGCCAGATAGAGCTTGATCGGGATGGTGACCAGGCCGAACTGGATGGCCCCCTTCCACATCGCTCGTGCCACGGTATCGACCTCGCCTAGTGTCCCGCGCACCACCGGAGGACCCGGCCCTGGGTTGTCGGGACGGTCACGATAGCGCACTCGGGCAAACGCACAGGTTTCAGACGGTCAGGGAAGGATCACGCCGGCATCAACCGCACCTGTCGCCATGCCCTGCGCGTGCGGCGGCGCGCTCCTCAGTCGAGGCGGCCCTGCAGGTGGGCGCGGTACAGGAAGGCGGCCATCTGCTCGCGCGTGACCGAGCTCGTCGGGCAGTAGCGACGGTCGCCGCAGCCACCGGTGATCTTGGACAGGGCCAAGGCGTTGATGCTGCCTTCGCCGGTCCGGCCGTCGTCGTCGTCGAAGTAGTCGGTCGTGGCGTTGGGCAGGGCCAGGGCGCGGTCCAGGAACATCGCCATCTGGGCGCGCGTGACCGAGGCCGCCGGGCAGAAGCGGCGCGGCCCGCAGCCGCCCGTGATCTTGGCCCTGGCCAGGGCGTTGATGCTGCCTTCGCCGGTCTTGCCGTCGTCGTCGTCGAAGTAGTCGACCGTCGCCGCCGGCAGGTCCAGGGCGCGGTCCAGGAACATCGCCATCTGGGCGCGCGTGACCTTGCCCTTGGGGCAGAAGAGGGTCGGCGAGCAGCCACCGGTGATCCCTGACTGGTACAGCCACTCGATCTGGACATCGAAGTCGTTCACGTCGGTGAACGGCATGGCACCAACCTGGACCGTGATCGTCGATGAGCGCGTGCGGCCCCAGTTCGTGCCGACGATCTTGATCTTGTAGGTGCCGGCCCTGGCCGTCGATGGCACCTTGATCGTGGCCGTGGTGCTCTTGGCCGTCCACCCGAACAGGCTCGTCGCTGCCAACGTCGTGGACCAGCCGGCCGGCACGTCGCGGAAGCTCAGTTTCACGCGTTCGAAGAAGCTCGAGCTGCGATTGACCGTCACCGGGACGGCGATCGTGGCCCCGGTCAGTGGGGCGGCGAACGCCGGAGTCGGCGCGGCGACGCTGAATGACCCGAGGGCGGCCACGCGGTGCACGTCGAGCAGCGGCTCGTGGAAGCTATCCGGATCGGTCGAGGTCTTCCAGGCGAGGTTGCCGAGGTAGCGGAGTGAAGCCCGCACTTCGCTCGGCGTCGCTCGCGGGCGGCTGGCCTTGTACAGCGCGACCGCGCCAGTGACGGCCGGGGCCGCCATGGACGTCCCGGACGAGTACCCATAGCTGGGTCCGCGAATGGTCGACCAGATACATTTGCCCGGAGCGATGATGTCGATATCCGAGCCGAAGTTGCTGAAGTCGGCGAACGTGTCGTCCACGTCGTACGTGCCCCATGAGAAGCAGCGGTTCCCGCCCAGGCCACCGGACTTGCCATCGGTGTCCGCGAGGGCCGAGACCGTGATGACCTCGTTGTAGGCCGCGGGGACGTAGCCAGCAGCGCTCCCGCTCTCATTCGCAGCCGCGGCGACCACCGTGATGCCACCCTTGTACAGACGGCAGATCGCCTGGTGCAGGACGTCCTTGTTGGTGAGGCCGCAGTTGTGGTCATCGCTGCCGGTCTTGGCGACGCTCATGTTGACCGCCTCGATCCTGGGCAGGCTGGCATCGAGCGGATCGCGCTGGGCGAGGATCCAGTCGAGCCCGCACACGTACCAGGAAAGCAGCCCGTATCCGTCGGCGTTCAGGATCCGGACCGCCCAGATACGGGCGCCGGGTGCCACGCCGACGACACCGGTGGTGTTGTCGATGGCCGCGACCGTGCCCGCCACGTGCGTGCCATGACCGTTCTGGTCCTGCCATGCGGATCGATCGCTGGTCGAGCAGTTCACGCCACCGACGACGTTCAGGTCCGGGTGCAGGGCAACGCCCGTGTCGACGATGGCGACGTCCGAGGTCACCCGCTCGTCGACGTTATCGATGTTCGCGGTTGCCGAGAGGCGGGCGCCGACCCGCGAGACGCCGGTCGGTGTGGTCTGGGCGGTGATCCCGATGACCTCGTCGGGGACGACGGCCACGACGCTGGGGTCCGACTGGAGCGCCTTTCGCTGGCCGGCATCGAGCTTCGCCGAGAAGGCACGAACGGCACGCTCGAAGCGGCGATCGGCCCTGATGCCGTCGCGCTTCCCGTGGCGGGTGATCACGGCCGCGGTATCGGCCGTCGGATCGAGAAGGACGATGTAGCGACCGGTCGCGATCGGGCGGCCCTTCGCGTCGGTGGCTGGCTCGCCGGCGGCGGGGATGGTCGGGGTCTTGGCTTCGGAGTTCGCCGCGGGGGCGGGATCAGTGGCGGGTTCGGACAGCTCGGTCGGCGGGGGTGTCGCCGGGTCGGCCGTCGCGAGGGGCTCGGGGCTCGGCGGCGGTGTTGCCGGATCCGTCGCCGGCGTCGGCTCGGCACTCGGCGTCGGTTCGGAGCTCGGGTTCGGCTCCGTCGCCGGTGGCGCGCTGGGCTCGAGGGACGATTCGGCGCTCGGCGAGGGGTCCGCGGCGATCGTCGGGATGACCATCGCCAGGCTCAGGAGCAGCGAAAGCGGCAGCGAGGCGAGGGGACGACGCATGGGATCTCCGGCTCTGGGGGCTTACGGAGGAGCCGGCAGATCGCAGTGACGTGCGCTGGACTCAACGGCAATCATCGTCGCCCTGTCCAGCCCCGCCCAGCCACCCGGTGGTCATGGTGGCCGATAGGCGACGGGTCCTAACCACACCAGACCCGAATTGACCAGCGACCGCGGTCGAGGGGCCGGGCAGAGTCCGCACGCGTGGGCGAGTGCCACACTCCGTTGCCACAACTCCGCCAAATGTATTCCGTGGGGAACGTACGGCGGTCTCACGACCCTCGAAACCCGGTTTTCGGGCCTCTCGTGAACGTTCATGAGGCTGGGTTCGTGCGTGACGGCGCCGATCGTGAACGAATGGAGCTCGAATCCCGAGCGTGATGACCGCCTTACGTTCCGGTGGGAGCACATTTGGCGGAGTTCCAGCCGGATCCGGCGACGCGTGCCCAGGATCCCAGGCCCGAGGCGAGTTCCGGCCGGATCCGAGCGGCGACGCGTGCCCAGGATCCCAGGCCCGAGGCGAGTTCCGGCCGGATCCGAGCGGCGACGCGTGTCCCAGATCGCGGCCCGAGGGCAGGAGGATCGGCCGGATCCGAGCGGCGACGCGTGCCCAGGATCCCAGGCCCGAGGCGAGTTCCGGCCGGATCCGAGCAGCGACGCGTGTCCCAGCTCGCGGCCCGAGGCGAGTTCCGGCCACGAGGCCGATGCGAGGGTGTGCGCGAACCGGCTACTCGGCGGAGGCGCGGATCTCCGACTCGGCTTCCTTGACTCGCGCCAGGATGTTCGAGCACATGGTGTCCAGGCCGCTCCAGACCGCCTTGGTCGCATTCGAGATGGAGGTCAACTGCGACTTGAGCTGACGCACCACCTCGAGCTGTTCGCGGATCGCCGTCAGCGCGGTCCCGATGGCCGCGGCATCCACGTCCACCTCGCGCTCCACGAGGGACGCCAGGCCGAGGAGCCGTGCGAGCCGGATGGCCGCCTCGAGCGTTGCTGTCTCCGGGGCCTCGGGATCGATCACGCAGTACACGTCCCCACCCACGACGGTGAAGGGCGCGATCCCGGTCGGGGCGTGGGCGGCCGAGAAGACCGCCACGCCGACTGCGGCTCCCCGGTTCTCGCGAGCCTCGCGCAGCTCGTCGCGCATGGCTCGCATGGACATGGGGCGGTCCTTGGCCTCGATGACGACCTTGAGGTCGCACCCGCGCGCGACCCGCGCGTCCACGGTCAGCACGAAATCGCCCCGCTTCGACTTGATCGTGGAGCCCGTCTCGAACCCCGTCCGATCGAGCAGGTCCCCGGCGCCCCGAGCGATCTCACCCAGCATCGTCCCGAGCAGCTCCTCGAAGTCCGCGCCCTTGGCCGCGGACTTGGCCCGCTCGGCTCCCCGGGCGGCGGCCGCAGCCTCGATCGCGATCAGGCGCTCTTCCAGCCCCTTGAACCCGGCCGCGATCTCCTGGCGGAACTGGTGCATGGGCGAGTTCAGCCGCGTCGGATCGAGGAGGTGGGCGAGCTTGGACGCGTCGCCATCGAAATAGCGCTCCAGCATCCCCCCGATCCGGCCGATCGCGCTGTCCCGCTTGGTCTCGTCGAACAGCTCGTCCACCATGGACCGCAGCGCGCCGCGATCCCCGAGGAACTTCTCCAGCGTGCGCGGCAGTCGTCCGTCGCCGTCCGCGAAATTGGCACGCAACGTCTGCTCGAGCGCCGCGGCAGCACGTTCGTTGACCTGCTCGGCCTGGCGGACCATCCGATCGAACTCCGAGCGGACCGCATCGACGTTGACCGTGACCCCGGCGTCCTGCAGCGCGATCAGCCCGATACGCAGCGCACGCTCCACGAGCGGACCCCGATCCCCCGCCGGGCGCTCCCCCAGGAACGCGGCGAGGGTCGGGTCCGACAGGGACAGGCGCTCGACGATGATGCGATCGCCCTCCAGGCGGACCGCGGAGTGGAGCGGGACGACGACGGCTTCCATGGGAGCAACGTACGGACCTCCCGTGACATCTAGCCTGTCACGACCCTCGAACGGCGTGGCGTAGGATGGTCCCCGATGCCCGTTCCCCCCTCATCGCTCAGGCTCACCGCGCGCCGATCGGCATTGCTGGTGAGCTTCGCCGTGATCACGGCACTCTTCCCGGCCGGGGTGGCCGCCGCAGAACCGCCCAGCCCCGAAGCCGCTGATCAGGTGATCGTCCGCTATGAACCCGGCACGACCAAGGCGGAACGCCGGGAGGTTGCCCGCGCCCACGGATTGACCAAGGTGCGCGAGAACAGGAACGGGCGCACCGAGGCACTCGTTGCCGACGGTCGCTCACCTTCGACCGCCCGGCGCCAGCTGGCAGGCGACCCGAACGTGGCGGCCGTCTCATCCAACAGCTGGCGCGAGCTGGATGACGACATCACCGACGAGCCTGGGTTCGGCGTGCTGTGGGGTCTTCATAACGGCGGCCAATCGGTGGATGGCGTCAGGGGCACGGCGGATGTCGACATCGACGCGCTCGAGGCCCTGCGCATCGAGCGAGGAGACCCGAACGTCGTGGTCGCCGTCATCGACGACGGCGTCGATTTCAGTCATCCGGATCTCACGGACCGAGCGTGGATCAACACCGAGGAAGCCAACGGGGTGCCGGGCGAGGACGACGACGGCAATGGCTACGTCGACGACATCAACGGCTGGGACTTCTGTGACGACGACGCCTCGGTCGGGCCTGGTGATTCGGACTCGCACGGAACGCATGTCGCGGGGACGATCGCAGCATCCCTGAATGGCCAGGGCGTCGTCGGCGTGGCACCCGGGGTCAGCGTGATGTCCCTGCGCACGTTCGCCGGTGCAAGCTCTTGCGCCGACGGCGATCTTGCGATCATCGCGGCGATCGACTACGCCGCATCGTTCGGCGTGCCGATCATCAACGCATCGTGGAGCGGAAGGCTGCGGAGCTTCCCGCTCGAAGCCGCGATCTCATCCGCCAGTGACACGCTGCTCGTCGCAGCGGCCGGCAATCAAGGCTCGAACATGGACGGCGGTGGCGTGCGCGTCTACCCAGCGGCCTCGCCGCAGGCGAACATCGTGACTGTCGCGGCCGTTGACCAGGCGGGCCGGCTCGCCTCGTTCTCGAACTACGGCAGCACCTCGGTCGACATCGCGGCACCGGGGAAGAACATCATCTCGACCGTACCGGGAGGGTATGGATCGTCGGGTGGCACCTCGATGGCCGCGCCGCATGTGTCTGGCGTCGCGGCGCTCGTTCTCAGCGTCCTGAGCGGCACGCCGACGCCCGTCGCCCTCCGAGCCCGGTTGCTGTCGACCGGTCAGCCGCTGGCTTCGACCGTCGGCAAGACGGCGACCGGTCGGCTCGTGAACGCCTTGCGCTCGATCGACACGGTCGGTCCGGTCGCCCTGCCGATCAACCGGCACGGGATCAACATCGGCACCATCGTGGGCTCCAGCGTCAGCACGACGATGACGTGGCCCGCCGCGACCGACGCCATGAGCGGTGTCAAGGACTACGCGATCAAACGCAGCCTCAACGGCACGTGGACGACCCTGCAGACTGGGCTGACCGCTCGAACCTACAAGCGAACGATGGCGTTCAGGGCCCAGACCAGGTTCCAGCTGTTGGCGCGAGACATCGCCGGCACCTACGGCGCAGGCGCCATCGGGCCGATCGTGACCGCCTACCTGGCGCAGGACAGCACCGCGGCCGCCCGGTATACGGGCACGTGGTCCAACGTGAGCCTCTCGACCGCCAGCGGCGGACGCTTGCATCGCTCGACGCGGGCGAATTCCACGGTCACGTTCACGACCTCGGCGCGGGCGATGGCCATCGTCGTGCGGCGCGGGCCGCTCAACGGCAAGGCCAAGATCTACGTCGATGGGGTCTACAAGTCGACGATCGACACGTATCGATCGAGCTATCAGTCCCGCGTCGTGGCGTTCAACATCTCGTGGAACACGGCCGCGACCCACTCGGTCAAGGTCGTCAACCTCGCGACCTCGCGACGCCCGCGCATCGACATCGACGCGTTCGCCTTCCTGCGCTGATCGTCGTTGAGGCGGGCTCAGCTGCCTCGGTACGTGGTCATCGAGAACGGCGCGAGCAGCAGCGGGACGTGGTAGCTGCGCTCGGCGTCGGTGACACGCAAGTCGACCGCAAGCTTCGTGAAGAACGAGCCGCCCTCGTGGGCGATGTCGAACTCGAGCCGGTAATCGCCCGTCTGGAGCGGACGATCGAGCAGGTCCCCGATGCGTCCGTCGGCATCGGTCAGGGCCTGCGTCATCCGGATCGGCGCGCTCGCGACATCGAGTCGGTAGAGCGTGACGTGGACGCCGGTCGCCGGCGCTCCACGTTCCGTGTCGAGGACGTGGGTGCTGATGGTGGGTCTCGCGGGTCCGGCGCTGGCCACGGGTCGCTATCCTCCGCACATGGGAACGTTGCGGATCGAGGTCGGCGACCTCCACTTTAGCGCCCGTTGGGAGGCAGCGGCCCCCAAGACCATCGAGGCCATCCGGCGGATGCTGCCCATCGAGTCCAGGCTGATCCACTGCCGCTGGACCGGCGAGTCGACGTGGATCCCGTTCGGGGACTTCCGGCCGGGGCTTGAGTACGAGAACCACACGTCGCACCCGGCACCAGGGCAACTCGCGATCTACCCGGGCGGCATCAGCGAATGCGAGATCTTCTTCCCGTATGGCGGCTGCTCGACGGCGTCCAAGGTGGGGCCGCTGGCGGCGAACCACTTCGCCTCCGTGGTGGGGACGAGCCCTGACGACGACTGGCAGGACCGGCTGCGCGAGGTCGGCCGGCGCTGTCTCTGGGACGGTGCCCAGGCGATCCGGATCACCGAGGAGGGCGACTGATGCGTCGACGGAGTCACGATCGCGATCATCGCCGTGGTCCTGGCGGTGCTGATCCTGGCACTCGCGTCCGGACGTCGGGATGCTTCCCGTGCCCACGCCGGCGAGCGCCCGTCGGGCTGGCGCGGGTCCGCGGTTTGGCTCGGGATCTTCGGCGCGTCGGCCGTCGGCGGGGGTTCCGGCGGCGATGGTGGGGCTGGTGACGGCGACGGCGGTGACGGCTACGGCGGTGACGGCCACGGCATCGGTGGCGACTGGTCGGGTGGTCATGGAGGCGGCGACTACGGTGGTGGAGGTGGCTGGGGCGGCGGAGACTTCGGCGGTGGTGGTGATGGCGGGGGCGGCGGTGGTGGAGGCGGCGACTGACCGCCAGACGCGTCCTGCGCGAGGCGCTCGGCCGCCCACGACGGTCGATTCTCTGGTAGTGAACGAATGTCGGGTCAAGTCCAGCACCGGCTTATGTTTCGACCAGCATCTGGGGAGACGTTCGGTGGTGGTGAATGCGTCGACGTAAGAGCGCCCGCCAAGTCGATAGCACAGGGATCCTGGCGCGTTCAGCGCGCTCGTGTTCATTCATGGTGAATCCGGCCACCCATGACTGATCTCATCGTCCGGGGCGGGACGGTCGTGACCACGGCCGGGTCCCGGCGGGCGGACGTGGCGGTGGATGCCGGTGTCATCACGGCCATCGAGCCCGACCTGGCCGGCCCGGCCGCGGGCGCGACGCGCGTGATCGATGCGACCGGGATGCTGGTCCTCCCCGGCGTGGTCGACGTGCACACCCACACGCGAGTCGCCTCGGATGCCGAGCCAGACCGGTTCTTCCAGGATTCCGTGGCCGCCGCGCATGGCGGGACCACGTCGTTCCTGTCGTTCAATAACCCTGGAACCGGGTCATCGCCGGCCGCCGAGCGATCGCTGCAAACCGGGCTGGCGGAGTGGCGCACGGCCACGAACGCGGACAGCGCGATCGACTACGGCCTCTCGCTCGCGATCTCGGGGCACGCCGACGACCCGCTGGCCGAGCTTCCGGCCACGATCGACGCCGGGGTCGCGACTTCGAAGGCCTTCATGGTCTTCGACTTCCGGCTACCTGACCAGGCGCTGTTCGACGCGATGCGGTCGATGGGCGAGCGTGGCGGCATGCTCCAGGTCCACTGCGAGGATCCGGTGCTGCTCGATGCCGCCGTGGCCGCATCGCTGCAGCGTGGTGACGTGTTACCGCGCTACCACGCCACCTCGCGACCGGCGTATGTCGAGGCGGTCGCGACGGCCCGCGCCGTGGCGTTCGCCCGAGCCACCGACTCGCCCGTGCACGTCGTCCATCTCTCGTCGGCGGCCGCGCTCGACGAGGTTCGGCGCGCGAAGGCGGCGGGCGTCCGGGTGACCGCCGAGACGTGTCCGCACTACCTCACGCTGACCGATGCGGAGTACGAAGAGCCCGACCCGACGCGCTGCGCCTGCTACGTCATCTCGCCGCCGCTGCGCTCCGCCGCCGATCGGGACGCGCTGTGGGATGGGCTCGCCGACGGGTCGCTCGACCTGGTCGCCACGGACCACGTCGCCGACCGTGTCGGCGTCGAGAAGGCCGAGGCCGCGAAGGGCATCTCGTTCGACCAGATCAGCAATGGAGCACCAGGCATCGAGACGCTGCTCGCGCTCATCTACAGCGAAGGCGTGGCCCGCGGTCGACTGACGATCGAGCGCATGGTCGACGTGCTCGCGACCACCCCGGCCGCTCGGTTCGGCCTCGCTCGCAAGGGCGCGATCGAGGTGGGCCGCGATGCCGATCTCGTGCTCTTCGACCCGAAGGCGACGCGGACGCTCCGCGCGACCGATCTCCACCACACGAGCGACTACACCCCGTACGAGGGCCTGGACGTGCGTGGCGCCGTCCGCGACGTGATCGTCCGCGGTGCGGACGTCATCCGAGCGGGTCAGTTCGTCGGCCGCCGCGGCGCGGGGCAGTTCCTCGAGCGGGGCCCCGTCACCGGATAGGGCCGGCCAGGCGACCTAGCGCGTAGCGTCCCCAGCACCGTGCGGCGCAGGCGATATCGAGGGTTCCGCGAGGAGCGGCCGGCCGTCCGGAGCGGCGACCGGGACAGGCTTGTCGGCACGTCTGCCGAAGCGCCGCAGGAACGGTGCCTCGAGGAGGTGGAATGACAGCATCGAGACGCCGAGGATGACGGCGAGCTCGACGATCACGGGCGCTTCCAGCCAGGCGATGATCGGGAAATGCCACAGATAGATGCCGTAGCTGATCCGGCCGATGTAGACGAGCGGGGGGAAGGCCAGCACGCCGCCACTGGTCGCCTGGACAGACGAGATGATCAGGACCGTGCCGAGCGCGGTCAGCTCGAGGTTCCACGCTGAGCCGAGGTTGAGGGCGAGCATGGCGACCACGAGGCCGATCAGTCCCGCGCCGAGCACGAGCCCGATCGGACCTGTCGACAGGGTCGGCCGGGCCCTGACCACATAGGCCAGGGCGCAGCCGGCCAGCAGTGCGGCTGCGGCGCTGTCGAGTCCGCGGGTAGCCCGCGCACCGGAGGCGTCGAACACCTCGACCAGCGCGATCCGCCAGATCACCGACGCCACGAGCAACGCCCCGACGATCCAGCCCGCGCGGGGGATGCGGACGAGCCCGATCATGACGAGCGGCCACACCAGGTAGAACTGCTCCTCGACCGCGAGGGACCACGTGTGCGACGTGAGGACCATCTTCACGCCGGCGATCTGCAACCAGTTCCCGACGTAGGACAAGGCCCCACCGACGTCGGGCAGCAGGCGCTCCGGCTGATCGGTGATCACGAGGTGGATGCCGACCACCAGAGAGACCGCGAACAGCGCCGGCAGCAGACGAGCCGCTCGCCGGCGGTAGAACGCGACCAGGTCGATGCGCCCGGCGTCGCGTGCCTCCACCAGGAGCAGTGACGTGATGAGGAACCCCGAGAGCACGAAGAAGACGTTGACGCCGACCGCGCCCCCGTTCCGGAGCAGCGCCTCGTGCGCCAGGACGACGAGGATGACGGCGACGCCACGCAGTCCATCGAGCCCAGGCCGGTAGCCGAGCCGCCATGCCGTGGGCTCGCGGGTGGTCGTCATCGGGTCATCCTAGGCGCTACCGCGCTCAGCCCAGCAGTGGGTAAGCGCGCAGGGTCAGGAACTCGGCGAATTCGTCGTCGAGGACGAGGTGGTCGAGGACGTCCCAGGCGTCCTTGAGGCGGCCTTCTTTCGCGCCACCCAGTCGAGCGAGCTCCTCGTCGCGGATCGTCGCGTACTGATCGACCGGGAGCAGGTCGCGTGTGCGCCAAAGCCAGAGTTGCGAGCGCGCGATCTCGGCGGTCGCGGCGTCCTCCATGAGGTTGTCGATGGCCGCGGCCCCGGTGCCACCCAGCCACGCGTCGAGGTAGGCGAGGGCCACCCGGATGTTGGCGCGGACCCCGGCTTCGGTGACGCTGCCGCCCCCGACGGTCAGGTCGAGCAGCTCCTCCGCCGTGACCGAGACCTCATCACGCAGCCGGTCCTTCTGGTTCGGCCCGGAGCCAAGGACCGCATCGAAGACCTCCAACGCGACGGGCACGAGGTCCGGGTGCGCGACCCATGTCCCGTCGAACCCATCGCGGCTCTCGCGCTCCTTGTCTTCGCGGACCTTGGCGAGCGCCTTCTCCGTGACCTCGGGGTCTCGACGGTTCGGGATGAACGCGGCCATGCCGCCGATCGCGTGCGCCCCACGCTTGTGGCACGTCTGCACGAGCAGCTCGGTATAGGCGCGCATGAATGGCACGGTCATCGTCAGCTGCGAGCGGTCGGGCGTCGTCAGGTCGGGCGAGTTGCGCAGTCGCTTGATCGCACTGAACAGGTAGTCCCAGCGGCCGGCATTCAACCCGGCCGCATGCTCGCGCAGCTCGTACAGGATCTCGTCCATCTCGAATGCCGCTGTGATGGTCTCGATCAGGACCGTCGCCCGTACGCTGCCGCGCGGCACGCCGAGCTCGGCCTGGGCGTGGATGAAGACCTCGTTCCAGAGCCGCGCCTCATGGTGCGACTCGAGCTTCGGCAGGTAGAGGTAGGGCCCCGAACCGCGAGCGACCCGCTCGGCGGCGTTGTGGAACAGGTACAGCCCAGCATCGAACAGCGCGGCCGAGACCGGGGCGTCGTCGACCATCACGTGCGACTCGACGAGGTGCCAGCCGCGTGGCCGCACGACGAGCTGGGCCACCCGCTCGCCCAGCCGATACGTCTTGCCCTCGGGCGAGTCAAAGGCGAGCGTGCCGCGGACGGCGTCCACGAGCGCAGCCTGCCCGCCCACGACGTTCGCCCACGTCGGCGACAGCGCATCCTCGAGGTCGGCCATGAACACGCGCGCCCCGGAGTTCAGCGCGTTGATCATCATCTTGGGCTCGGCCGGTCCGGTGATCTCGACGCGCCGGTCGTCGAAGTCGGCCGGTGCCGGGGCCACGGTCCAGGCCGCCTCACGGATCTCGTGCGTGGACGCCAGGAAGTCGAGCCGCTGCCCGGAATCCAGGGCCGCCTGCCGCTCGTGCCGGCGATGCAGCAGGTCCAGCCGCAACGGCCCGAACCTCCGCTGGAGATCCGCGATGAACGCAAGCGCCTCCGTCGTCAGGACGCGCTCGGAGCCCGGCACCGGCGGACCCGTGACCGCGACGCCGGCCGGGGCCACCGTCGGCGTTGCCTTCCCTCGCATCAGGACACCTGGCTGCGGCGGACCGTCGCCTCGATGAGGCCGTGGGGTTCCGTCGTGGAGATGTAGACCTGCCGGTCGTTCTCCACGCCGAAGCCGGCCAGGTCGATGGTCCAGTGATGCAGATTCGGGAGCACCATGCGCACCTCGTCGAGTTCCTGGTGCCGTTCCAGCATCGCCTTGGCCATGATCCAGATCGACGTCTGGACGCTCGGGCTGTCGTGGTCCGCGAAGACCTCGAGGAGCGTGGCCCGGGCGGCCGACCAGACGGCGTCGAAATCGAGGCCGGGGGCGCCGTACCGCCAGATCGCGGTGACCTTCGTCGCCATGAGGCGGTCCTCGGTCTCGGCGAGGGTCGTGTAGCGGTCGCGCGGGAAGCCGCTGAAGGCCGAACGCGTGGTCTTCATGACGACCAGGTCCTCGACGCCGGCCTCGACGACGACCTCGTCCCGGCCGACCGCCACCGTCGCCACCCGGGTGCCCTCACCGCTCCGGACGAAGGCGTCGGGCGCCGGGGCGCCGGCGACGTCGATCGGCTGCCAGGCGTGCTCGCGGACGTTCACGATCGCCCGGTCCACCTGGTCCTCCTCGAGGAAGTGCCGGCCGAGCTCGGTCGCATAGGTCTCGATGGGGCCCGCCAGGTGCTCGGCGGCGAACGCGTACGCGGTGTTCTTCATCGTGTCCGTGGCCACGACCAGGGAGTTGTCGCCGTCCGTGTGCGCGGCCGCGAAGTCGCCCTCCAGCGCGATGGCCACGGTCACGTCGCGCAGGGCATGGGGCGTCGTGTCACGGCCCACCCGGACGATGCGGATGGCGGCCTTGCCGTAGCGGTTGGCGGCGAGCTCGATCATGTGGACGCCGACAGCTTCGCATGGCGGTCCATGGCGATGTCGACGACGGCGTCGAGCGCTCGATGGATCTCGGCGGCACGGTCCGCGTCGAGCGCGGCGGTGAACCCGGGGAGCAGCTCCTCGCGAGAACGACCCGCGACGAAGACGCAGTAACGGAACCCGTGGCTGGCCTCGTACGCATCGTTGAGCCGCTCGAGCTCGGCCGCGACGTCCACGGGCGTGCCAGCTCCCCGGTCGTACCCCTGCTCCCGATAGCTCATCGCCGACACGGTGCCGGGCGGCGCGCCGAGCCGCGGGTGCGCGTCGATGAGCTCGATCTGCTCGGCTTCCGGCATCGCGTGGGCGATGGCGCGCGCCTTCGCGAAGCGCTCGGCGTCGTCCGCGAACGGCCCGGCAGCCTCCAGCCGCGCCAGGAACCGCGGCGCCCCTTCGAACAGCGCGGCGATGGTCGCCGGGTCCGCGCCGGGACCGGTCACCAGCCGCCGGCCTCGCGAACGATTCGATGGAGCACGCGAGCCGCCACGAGCCGGCGGTACTCGGCGGTCGAACGGACATCTTCGATCGGCGACAGCTCGCCGGCCAGGGTCTCCGCCGCGAGGTCTGCCGTTTCCGGGGTCGGGGCTCGGCCCTCGAGCACGGCTTCCGTCGCGCGGGCTCGGATCGGGGTGGCGGCCACGGACCCGAGGGCGACCCGGACATCGCGCCACGCGCCGCGGGGCACGACCGCGACCGCGTCCGACCGCCAGGCCGCCGCCAGGACGACCTTGCTGATCGATTGCGCCCGGCGCGTCCCGATCTTGCGGAACCGCATCTCGCGATCGGTCGCGAGCGGGATCCGCACGCGCAGCACCAGCTCGTCGGGGGCGAGCGCGGTGCGCCGGTAGGCCGTCCAGAAGTCGGCCGCCGGGACGTCGCGCTCGCCTCGCCCAGACCCGAGCACGAACACGGCATCCGCCGCGAGCAGGACCGGCAGCGTGTCGCCGGCGGGTGAGGCATTCGCGATATTGCCACCGAGCGTGCCGCGGTTCTGGATCTGGGCCGCCCCGATCGTCGCAGCCGCGTCGACGAGGGCCGGGACGTGCTCGCGACACAGCGGCGAGCGACGGATGTCCGTGTACGTCGTCAGGGCGCCGAGCACGAGCGCTGCGCCATCGATCGCGATGCCGCGCAAGGCATCGATGGCCCACAGGTCGACGACGCTTGCCGGTGGCTCGCCGAGCTCGCCGGTCAGGGCGACCATCAGGTCCGTGCCGCCGGCGATGGGCCGGGCGGGGGCGTCCGCCGGGGCGGCGGCGAGCGCGGCATACGCGCCGTGGAGGTCGCTCGGGCTGGTGACGGGCGGTTCGATCGGCACGAGGGCGCTCAGCGTGGCCGGGTCATCGGGGGCCGGTCATCGGGGGCCGGTCATCGGGGGCCGGCGGCGAGCGCGATGGCGTCGATGATCTTTGTGTAGCCCGTGCAGCGGCAGAGATTGCCGGCGATCGCCTCGCGGATGGCGCCCTCGTCCCGGCCCCCACCGGCCTCGAGATAGGCTCGAGCGGCCATCAGCATCCCGGGTGTGCAGATGCCGCACTGCGCCCCGCCGGTCTGGAGGAACGCGACCTGGAGCGGGTCCATCGCATCCGGTTCGGCCGGGTCCGATGCCGGCGCCGCGAGGCCCTCGACGGTGCGAACCTCGGTCCCGGCGACCTGGCAGATCGGAACGAGGCATGAATCGACCGGAGCGCCGTCCACCAGCACCGTGCAGGCGCCGCACTCGCCCTCCCCGCAGCCCTCTTTCGTGCCGGTCAGGGAGAGATCCTCACGGAGCACGTCCAGCAGGCGGCGCATGCCCGGGACATCCACCTCCGCGGGCGTGCCGTTGACCGTGAGGCGGTAGGTCGTCACGCGCGTCCCTCGAGCGCGGGAGCAGACGCACCCGGTGGCAGGCCGGCGGCTTCTGGCGTGCCCGAAAGAGCGGCCAGGATCCGTTCCGGGCTGGCCGGCAGCTCCCCGATCCAGATCCCGGTCGCGTCCGCGATGGCGGCAACGACCGCCGGCGCCCCGACGTCCATCGGCAGCTCTCCGACACCCTTGGCGCCGTGGGGAGCGGCATGGAACGGAGCCTCCACGAGGATCGTCGAGATGCGCGGCGCGTCGAGCGCGGTGGGGATGATGTACGTCGCGAGGCGGTCGTTGAGATAGCGACCGTCTCGCAGCTTGATCTCCTCGATCGTCGCGTAGCCGACGGCCTGCAGGGTGCCGCCCTCGACCTGGCCTTCGGCGAGGACCGGGTGGATGACCCGGCCGATGTCGTCGGCGGCGACGACGTCGCGCACGTGGACTTCGCCGGTGTCGAGATCGACCTGGACCTCCGCGACGCACGCGGCCCACCCGAATGCCGGGTAGGCATCGCCGCGGTACAGGTCGTCATCGAAGGTGACGCTGTCCGGGTAGGGCTCGAACCGCTGGTCGATGCGGGTCGCGCCGTGGTCGCGGGCGTAGGCGACGTACGAGTCCACAAAGGGTGCTCCGGTTTCCTGCTCGACCTTCTCGCGCAGCGTCCGCGCCGCCTTGATGAGCAGGCCGCCTACGACCATCGCCGTCCGCGATGCGACCGTGGGACCGCTGTCCGGCACGACGGCCGTGTCCTGCGGCGCGAGCTCGACGTCCTCGTCCGGGATCCCAAGCGCGTCGCCGACGAGCTGCGGGAAGATCGTCTTGGTCCCCTGCCCCATTTCGGTCGAGGCGGTCAGGACGACGACACGGCCCTCGGCCGTGAGTTCCAGCGAGGCCACGCTGGCGAGCTTGATCTCGCCCGAGCCCGTGAACCCGGCACCGTGCCACGCGAGGGCGAGGCCGATGCCGCTGGCCGTGCGATCGCGGCCCGTGCGGAGCGGTGACCCAGGGGTCGAACCGGAGCCCGCGCGCGCCCGCCGCGCGTCCTCGGTCTTCGCCCGCAGCCGGGTGAACTCGGCGGCCTCGGCCGCACGCTCCAGGACCTCTTCGCCCGCCACGCTGTCCCGCAGGATCTGCCCGGTCGGGGTCGTGTCGCCGGGCTGGTAGACGTTCCGCCGCCTGATCTCGAGCGGCGAGATGCCCAACTGCTCGGCGATCCGGTTGAGGTGCGTTTCGGCGGCGAACTCGGTCTGCGGAGCGCCGAATCCGCGGAACGCGCCGTTGGGCGGCGTGTTCGTCCGGGTCGCGCGGGCACGGATGCGGACGTTCGGGCAGCGGTACGGCCCGCCGCTGTGCAGCGCACCGCGCGAGAGCACGACCGGGGTCAGCGTGCAGTACGCGCCGCCGTCCATGATGACCTCGATGTCCTGGGCCACGAGCCGGCCATCGCGGGTGACGCCCGTCCGGTGACGGACGATCGCCGGGTGGCGCTTGGTCGTGGCGGCGATGTCCTCGTGGCGCTCGTAGATCATCCGCACCGGCTTCTGGGCCTTGCGCGCGAGGAGCGCTGCGTGCAGCCCGATGACCGAGGGAAATTCCTCCTTGCCTCCGAACCCGCCGCCGGTCTCGGCCTGGACGACGCGGGCGGCTTGATCGTCGAGGCCCAGCCCGCGCTTCAACGCTGCGTGCAGGTAGTACGGGCACTGGAGCGAGCCCGTGACGGTGACGCCGCCGCCGTCGGTGGGTACGGCGATCATCGCGTTGTTCTCGATGTAGAGCTGTTCCTGGTGACCGACGCGGTACTCGCTTTCGAGGACGACGTCGGCGCTTGCCAGCGCGGCCTCGACGTCGGTACCGGCTTCGATCGTGTACTGGGCGAATGTATGGTCCGACTCGAGCGGGTCGAACACGCCCGGCAGCTTCGTCGTCCGCGGCAGCGCCCGGCGTCGCGCTTCGCGCAGGGTCGCCTTGTCGGGCGCGGCCAGGAGGGCGAGCGGCTCCGCGTGGTGCTGGATCTCGCCGCCGAGCGGGACGAGGATCGGCTGGTCGCTCTTG
Organism: uncultured Chloroflexia bacterium; assembly: GCA_963828165.1. Taxonomy (GTDB): domain Bacteria; phylum Chloroflexota; class Limnocylindria; order Limnocylindrales; family CSP1-4; genus SPCO01. The sequence continues at coordinate 2,218,186 of CAWHDR010000001.1, read as the reverse complement.
ATCGAGCTGACGATGTTCTCGCCCGGGATGTCGGCCGCGGTCACGACGACCACCTTCGACCAGTCGAAGCCAGGATCGAGTTCGAGCGCATCGAACGTGGCGTGGGCGTCGGTCGAGCGGATCGTGGTGCCGTACCACGCCCCGGGGACGACGATGTCGTCCGTGTACAGGGCCGTGCCGGTGAGCTTGGCCGGCCCCTCGCGGCGCAATGGCGCGGCCGGGCGCGCCATCCCCGGGACGACGGTCTCGGGCTGGACGACGATGGGGCTCGCGGGCGACGTGCCGGTCGTCATGCGCGTGGTCTGGGAACCCTCCATGGCGCACGACGATACCACCCGGGGTGGCGGGTCCACCGGACCGTGACATACCGCCCCGGACCGCTCTGGACCCGTCGGTCGCGGTGCCATGTCGCACCGACAACGTGGCCCGAATGGGTCATCCGATGGTCACATTCGCGGGCCGCGGACCTATCATCGGCCGCCTGATCGCTCTTTCTTCGCACTCATCAAGGTTCTTAGGCACTCATCAAGGACTCGAACCCATGGAAGTCACGCAGGACATCCTGCTGCCAGTCCTCCTGGCCGCCATCGTCGCGAACACCGTGCTCCTGGTGCTGGTCGTCTACGCGGGTCGAATGAGCCGCACGAAGAACGCCAGCCCGGCCACGACCCGATCGGTCCTGCAGAGCAGCCTCATGTCCAGCTCGTTCGTCGACGAGTCGGGGCGGTCGACCTGGACGTCGGATGGAGCATCGAATGGCGGGGCTGCGGATTCCGCGGGACCGGAGGGGAGCCGCGATGGCGACCGGAGCGATCCTCGCGATATGGCCGCACTTCCCGCTGCCGCGCTCGTGGAGACCGAGGCCTCCCCGGACACCGACGCGAGCATCGAGCCGAAGGGCGAACCCGCCTCCGAACCGGCACCGGTCGAACCGGCGGCGGGCAAAGACGCGCTGACGGGCCTGCTCGACCAGGCGGCGTTCACCCGCTTGATCGCCGCCGAGGATCTCCGGATCCATCGCTATCACCGGCCGGCGACCGTCGTCATCTTCGAGCTTGGCGGGCTCGATCGCCTCGTGGGCCGGCTGGGAGCCGACGCCGCCGATCGCGTCGTTCCGGCGTTGGCGGACACGTTGCGCCGGCTTGCCCGCGACGTCGACCTCGTGGCGCGGCTGGCGCCCGGTCGCTTCGGCATCCTCCTGCCCGAGACCGACGAGGTCGCGGCCATCAACTACGTCGAACGGGTGCGTCGAGCGTGCGAGCTGTGGCTCGAATCCGGCGCCATCGCCCTCACCCTCGCGGTCGGCTGGGCCGGCACCGACGGCGAGCCGACCCTGATCGATGCGCAGCGGCTCGCGACGGAGCGGATGTACGTGGAGCTTCGGCGCGATGCCCGTAAAGCCAGCGAAGGCTGAACGCGATCAGTCGGCCCCGAGGCGGATCCCACGTCCTGGGAACGCGCCGGTGTGGGTGCCGCTGTCCACGACGAGGGTGCCATTGACCACGACATGGTCGATGCCGCTCGGGAAGCGGCGCGGGTCGTCGTACGTGGCGTTGCTTCGAACCTCCGCCGGATCGAAGACGACCAAGTCGGCGTAGGCACCGTCGCGGATCGTTCCGCGCTGCTTGAGGCCCAGGCGGGCCGCGGCTGCACCGGTCATCTTGTGGATGGCTTGCTCGAGGCTCAGGAGGCCTTCGTCGCGCACGAACTGACCAAGGATCCGTGGGAATGAACCGTAGGTCCGCGGGCTCGGCTTGGCACCGATGAACGTGGAATCCGTGCCAACCATCCCGACCGGATGCTTGACGAAGTCGCGCAGCGTCTCGGACCACGGCCCGCTCGTGACCTGGTTGACGCCGAGGTCTTCGGCCAGCAGCAGATCGCAGATGACGTCGACGGCGTCCTTGCCCGTCTCATCCATCACGTCCGCCATGGTCATCGATTCCCAGCGCAGGAGATCGGGGCGGTGGAACGCGCCCAGGCGCAGGTCCGCCCAGCCACCCGGTCCCGTGTAGGCCGCGCCGCGAGCCGAGAATTCTTCGCGCAGGCGATCGCGGGCAGCTCGGTCGGCGAGGCGTTGCTTGAGCGGCCTCGGTCCGCCTTCCTGGATCCAGCCTGGAAGCTGGATGAGGAGCCGCGTGCTCGCCCACTCCGACGGGTAGGTGTCGAACGTGACGTCGAGGCCGCCGGCGCGCGCATCGTCGACCAGGGCGATGAGGGCCTCCGGGCCACCTGGATGGGTCTGGCGGTGATAGAAGTGCGTGATGTGTGCAGGTGCGCCGGCACGGCGTCCGATGTCGATGGCTTCCTTGAACGGGTCGAGGTAGCGATCGCCGAGCTGGTACCGGACGTGGGTGTGATAGAAGCCGCCGGCCTCGCCCGCGGTCCGTGTCAGCGCGGCGAGCTCCTCGGTGGTGGCGTAGCTCCCCGGCGGGTAGTCGAGACCGCTTGAGAGGCCTACCGCGCCTTCGGCCAGCGCGTCGCGCAGGATGCCGCGCATGCGATCGATGGCTCCATCACCGGCCGGGACGTCGTCCCAGCCCAGCGCGCCGATCCTGAGCTGCGAGTTACCGACCAGGGTCCCGACGTTGAGGCTGACCGTGCCGTCGTAGCGGGCGAGATAGTCGGCGACCGTGCGCCAGTCGTAGTCGAGGTCGGGCCGGCCGTCGAGCCCCGAATCGAGGTCGACGAAGTCGAGCAGGTCCTCCCGGGTCTCGAACGGGGCGAAGCCGTTGCCGTCGACCCCGACGATCTCGGTCGTGACGCCCTGGCGGACCTTGGGTTCGTGGCGCGGCTCGGCGAGGATGACCAGGCCGCCATGGCTGTGCAGGTCGATGAACCCGGGCGCGACGACCTTGCCGGTGGCGTCGATGCGCCGCCCGACGTGCTCAGGGAGCGGCGCGTCCCCGGGGAGCAGCCGCATCCGGTCGCCCTCGACGACCACCGTGCCGGGTCGTGGCGGCGCGCCCGTGCCGTCCACGACCGCGCCGCTCGTGATCAGGAGATCGACGCTGTCACTCATGCCCGGACCTTAGCGCGTTGGGGTCACGCCGGCGGTGCACGTGCACCCCACGACGCTATCGTCGAAGGAACGCTGAGCGAGTGGAAAGTCCGGCGGATTCCGGCAGGTTCCGTGTTGGTGGCGTGCACCCGCTGCACAAACAGGCATCGGGACCGGAGCCGTTCGACGATAGGAGCACCCGGTGCACGTAGATCGCGGGCTGCGCGCATCCGTTCGCCGGTAGGGCACCTGATGCACATGGATAAGCCGACGTAGAGGGCTCAGTTGCAGACTGTGGTCATGCCAGCCAAGGAGAGGGTCGTCGATCGGGGCACCAGGACCGTCCAGCGGGATCTCGTCTCGATGGGCTCTGATCTTCGTGCAGCGCGGCTGACCGCAGGACTAACACTCGAAGAGGTCGGTCGCGCGGTCGGGATGTCTGGTTCCCAGGTCGGACGGATCGAGCGGTCGAGGCATGATGCGGTAACGGCTGTCCAGCTAGGTCGGATCGGAGCGGTCGTCGGGCTGGACGTCCGGATTCGCGCCTACCCCGGACCGGATCCGATCCGCGATGCCGCTCAAGCAGCCCTCCTGTCGCGCTTCCGTGCTCGCTTGCATCCCGATCTGACTTTCCGGATAGAAGTCCCGCTGCCGATCGCGAACGACCTGCGGGCGTGGGACAGCGTCGTCGGTGGCCTTCGAAGCGCCAACGACCGCGACCGCATCATCCCAGCGGAGGCCGAGACTCGGATCCATGACACCCAGGCCCAGTTCCGCCGAATCGAACGGAAGGCTCGCGACGCCGAGATCGAGCACATCATCGTCGTGATCTCCGACACACCCGCCAACCGAGCCGCCATCGCCACGGCCGCGGCGGCGCTCGCGGATCGTTTCCCGATCAGTGCCCGCCGCGCCCTGGCGGCACTAAGCCGCGGCGAGCATCCGGGCGGTTCGGCCCTGATCTTCCTATAGGCGACCCGAGGGCCCGCCAGCCTCTTTCCGTGCATCCCACGACGCTATCGTCGGACGGACCGTCGACCGAGCCCGGCTAGCGGGCCGATCCGAGCGTTCAGCCGAGGTGGCGTGCACTGAGCGCACAAACGGGCATCGGGGCAAGGTCCGTTCGACGATAGGAGCGCCCGGTGCACGTGGACCGCGAAACGTCCGTCACCCGCGAGCTCCGGGTCCCTCCAGGCGACGGCCGCGGACCCAGGCGGCTCGGACCATGTCGGGGTGTGAGCGGAAGATCATCCGACTCGCGATGTCCGCGGCCTCGTCGTCTTCCACGCCCGGGACCGGCGCCGTGAAGGCCGGGTCGACCGCGATCACGTCGGCTTCCTTGCCGGCCTCCAGCGAGCCGATGACCTCGCCGAGGCCCAGCGCCTGCGCTCCTCCCAGCGATCCAAGGCGCAGCCAGTCCAACGGCGTGAGAATGCGTCCCTCCTCGACGCCGGCCACGCGACGGGCGTTCTGCACGTAGAAGCCGGTCCGCATGACCGTGAAGATCGAGAGGTCCGGACCCCCGGCGACGTCCGAGCCCAGCCCCAGGCTCATGCCCGCATCGAGGTACCGGCCCAGTGGCATCATCCCCGACGCCAGGAACAGGTTCGACACGGGGCAATGGGCGATCCGTGTTCCGGTTTCGACCAGACGCCCGAGCTCCCGATCGGAGAGATGAACGGCGTGCGCGAGCACGGTCTGCTCTCCGAGCCCTCCGGCGCGGTCGTAGACGTCGACGTAATCGATGGCGTCCGGGAAGAGCCGGGCGACTTCCGCGATCTCGCCACGGTCTTCCGACACGTGCGTCTGCCAGTAGGCCCCGGTGCTGGTGGCGAGCGCGGCGGACTCGCGGAGCAGGTCGGCCGTGCAGGTGATGGCGAACCGCGGCGTGACCGCGTACCGGAGGCGGCCGTCGTCGGCCCCATGCCATCGATCGATCAGCCGCGCGGATTCGGCCAGGCTCTGATCGAGGATGACCTTGGGGTCGATCGTCGGGTCGTAGGTCCCCCGGTCCATCATCACCTTGCCCACGATGGCCCGGATCCCGTGCGCCTCGGCCGCACGGAACGTGGCGTCCAGGCTCGCTTCGTAGACCGCTCCGTAGACCATCGCGGTCGTCGTGCCCGCGCCCGCAAAGGCGCGCCAGGCGGCCGGGGCCAGCCGCTCGGCTGCCGCCGCATCGAAGGCACGCTCCAGCGGAAAGATGTACCGCTCGAGCCACGTCAGCAGGTCGAGGCCGGCGCCCAGACCGGCGTTCGGGAGCTGGGGCAGGTGGGCGTGCAGGTCGACCATGCCAGGGAGGAGGAGCCATCGCCGCAGATCGATGGCACCGGACGCCTCCTCCGGCCGAGCATCGGCGGGGCCGGCGAAGGCGATCCGGCCGGAGCCGTCCACCACCAGGAGCCCGTTGGCCTCGTACGTCGTGCCGCCGTCGTCGAGGGGCGTCAGGAGGCGACCGCGGAGCGCGAATGGCGGGCTCTGAGGCAGGTCCACGCGCGACAGGCTAGCAGGCGTTCGACGTCGCCGACCGGCGACCCTGCCACGGGCAAAGAAAGACCCGGATCGGTCGATCCGGGTCGTCGTCCGTTCGGTATTCGGGCTCAGCGCTTCTTGCCGCGAACCTCGATGAGGTGGGCCGTCCACTCGGAGCCGGCGCGATCGATCGTCGCCGAGCTACCGTGCCAGCCGCACGTGCAGGTGATCGTCTGAGCTTGGTGCTTGTACTCATCGATCACGTGCTTGAAGGGCTCGTTGGCGATGGCAGGCTTGACGGGCGGGCGACTGTTCAACGGGGACTCCTGCACAGCGAGGTACGTCAGGTGCGGCGGGGAGTACCAACGATAGCCGATTTGGCCGATTTCTGCTCCGGACGGGTTCGCCGGTGGAGCCCGAACGGCGCTACTCGGGCCCCAGGTGATAGCCCAGCCGCCTGGGCAGCCGGCTGACCTCGCGAAGCACGAATCCGGGCTTCTCGCCACGTTCCTCCATCGATTCGCGCCGGACGGCGGCCTCGCGGATCAGCCGCGCGCCAAGGTAGCTCGCGGGCTCCGGTGGGAAGGGCCGCGGCGGCCGTCCGTCTGCGATCGCCAGGGCGAGCGCCGGGTCGTCCCTGCGCTCGACCGCCCGCGCCGCGAGGATCCGTCCCCCGACGACGGCCGGCCCGACGCCGTTGCCGCTGTACCCGTGGCCATAGTGGATGGGGCGACCGCGCACCGACCCGAACCAGGGCAGATGGTCAGCGCTGATATCGATCGGCCCGCCCCAGGCGTCCTCGATGCGCACGTCACGAAGCGACGGGAACAGCCGACGCAGTCCCGCGGCAGCCCGACTCGCATCGGCCGCCGCATCCGTGAACGCGGGTCCGATCCGACCGGCGAACCCGGCCCGACCGCCACCGCCGCCGATCGCGATCCGTCCGTCCGGTGTCGTCCTCAGGTAATGGAGCGTGAACCTGGCGTCGGCGACGCCCTCGCCACCGGTCCAGCCGATGTCGGCGAGGAGATCGGGGATGGGCTCGGTGAGGACGATGTACGACGACCACGTGACGAGGCGCGGTCCGAACCACGGCCAGGCTCCTGCCCAGGCGTTGAGCCCCAGGACCGCCGATCCCGCGAGCACCTCGCCGTCGCCAGCCGTCGACATCGTTCGCACCCGGACGGGTCGCGGTCCGCCGGCCGCGCCGCGGCGGCGTGGTGCACGACGGGTCCCGGCACCCAGGGCGCCGAGCCAACCGGGCCGCTGACCGTCGATCTCGGTCGCGCTGGTGCCCTCGTGGATGGTGACGCCACGTTCGAGTAGCACGCGCCGCAGCCCGCGGGCCAGCGTCGCCGGTTGGACGGTGGCCGCCCCCGGCATGAACACCCCGTCGCGAAACACCGGTGATCGGACACGCGCCCGGACCTCGTCCGCCGTCAACGGCACGAGACGGTCGCCCAGACCGTGGTCGCGGAGCGCGGTCACGGCCGGCATCCAGCCACCGTCCTGCGCCGACGCCGCGCTCGCCGACAGCGACCCCGCCTTCGTGAACCAGGCGTCCACGTCGTTCGTGGCACAGAACGTGCCGACCTCGTCGACGGCCGCCTCCATCGCTTCACCGACGCCGATCGCACCCGGCACGCCGTAGCGGTCGATGAGCGTCGGAAGCTCATCCCACCAGTTCGTGACGAACCCGCCGTTCCGCCCGGACGGCCCACCGCCACAGATGTCGGATTCGATCAGCACGATCCTGGCCGACGGCTCGAGCTCCGTCAGGTGCAGCGCGGTCCACAGGCCCGTGTAGCCGCCGCCGACGATGACGACGTCGGCCGTCGTGGTGCCACGCAACGGTGGCGCGGCCGCGGCCAGATGGGGTGCGGCGGCCTCTTCCGCGGCGAGAGACTCGCGGAGCCACCAGGACCGCCGTGCCGCCGTCGGCCGGACCCCACCGAGCACGGCCGTCAGTCCTGTGCCGGCAACAGGCCGGTCTCGATGACGTCGTCGACCGTGACCGGGTTCGGCACCAGATCGAGCGTCTGGAGATACGCGATCGACTGCTCCCAGTCCGCGGGCTCGATGGCCCCGAACCCGCGCGCCTCCTGTGCCGGCCCTTTCCACACCTCGATCGTGGCATCGAGGATCGCGGCCTGCACCTCGGGGGCCGAGCCGAGCTCCGGGACGGCCGTGAAGGCCGCATCGAGCCCGACCTGGGGCTTCTCGGCGATGTCCTCCATCGCGCGCAGGGTGGCCGCGATGAACCCGGCGATGGCGTCGGACTTCGATTCGAGCGTCGAGTTGCCCACGATCAACCCGTTGCCCGGAAGCGGCACGATGTCGTCGACGCGCAGGACCGTGACCTCCTCCCCGGTCAACTCCAGTTGGACGGGCTCGTTGTTCGCGAACCCGGTCGCGGCAGCCACCGCCCCCTGGGACACGGCGGCACCCTGCCCGAAGTCCGGGTACTCGACGATCTCGACGTCCTCGGGCGTGAGGTCGGCGTCGGCGAGCAGCGCCTGGAGCATGATCCAGGACGACCCGAATCGCCCTGGGATCCCGACCTTCTTCCCGGCGAGGTCCGCCGCCGTCCTGATCCCGGTCGATGCCTTCGAGAACACGATCGAGGGGAACTGGCCGTAGATCGTGGCCACGTACTTGATCGGGATGCCCTGGCTGACCGCCGGGATGACGCTCGTCCCGTCGGCCAGCCCGATGTCGATGGAGCCCTGTCCGACGAGCGTGACGAGATCCGGGTCGATCTTGTTCTGGAACTCGACGTCGACACCGGCTTCCGCGTAGTAGCCGGCCTGGTCGGCCAAGTAGAACGGGGCGAACTGGACACTCGGGATGAACCCGAGGCCGACAGTCAGCGCGACGGGCTCCTGGCTCGGCTCGTCGCTCGCGCCGGCGCTGGGTTCGTCGCTCGGCCCGACCGAGCCCGATGCCTCGGCGGGGCAGGACGCGGACGGCGTCGTCCGGTCGATATCACCAGGACACGTGGGGATCGGCCCGCTGGTGCCGGGTTCGCCGGACGGCGTACCGCGAGGGATGAGCACCAGGACGGCGACGAGCGCGATCACGGCAGCAGCCACGAGGACGAGGGGGCGATTTCTTGATGACACGGAATCCTCCGACTGGGGCTAGCGGGCGCCGACGAGGCGGCGCTCGACGAGGACGACGGCGATGTAGAGCACGATCCCGATCGTCGCGATGGTCACGAGCGCGGCGTACATGAGCGGGATATCGAAGAGGGACCCGCGGGCGAGATTGACGAGCACCCCGAGGCCGCGTTCGGCACCCGCCCATTCACCGACGATCGCGCCGACCACGGCCAGCGTGACCCCCACCCGCATCCCCCCGAGGATCGACGGGAGCGCGGCCGGGATCTCGAGCGTCGTCAGGATCTGGCGGCGGGTCGCCCGAAGCGACCGACCCAACTCCAGGAGGCCCGCATCGACGGACCGGATCCCGACCATGGTCGAGACCGCGACCGGGAAGAACACGATGAGCGAGCAGATGACAACCTTGCCTCCAAGACCGGGCCCGAACCACAAGGCGATCAGCGGCGCGAAGGCGAGGATCGGCGTCGCCTGGGCCGCCACGAGATAGGGCGAGACCAGCCGTTCGACCAGCGCGCTGCGCGCGAGCGCGTACCCGACGATGAGCCCAAGACTGGCGCCGACCGCGAAACCGAGCGCGACCTCGACGAGGGTCGTCTGCAGATGCGGCTGGATGATCCCCTGGCCCCATGCCGACACGAAGCGTCCGACGACCGCGGTGGGCGGGGGAAGAATGTAAGGCGGGAACCCGCTGACGATGACGACCATGTTCCAGGTCAGAGCGAACACCATCGCGGCGGCCGCGACCGACCAAAAATTGGACCAACTCACGCCGCTACCTCGCCCTCGCCGAGGTGTCGACGAACCTGGCGTGCCGTCTCGGACACGACGGCGGCGTCCAGGTCTTCGATCGAGCGCGGACGCGACAGCTCAACAGGGATGTCCGCGACCACACGTCCCGGTCGTGGCGACATCACGACGATCCGATCCGCAACGAGGATCGCTTCCGCGATGCTGTGCGTGACCAGCACGATCGTCGACGCGGCGCGCTCCCAGAGCCCCAACAGCTCCAGGTCGAACCGCTCGCGGCTCAGCGCATCGAGCGCGCTGAATGGCTCGTCGAGGAGCAGCACCTCGGGCTCGAGCGCGAGGGCACGTGCGAGCGCGACCCGTTGACGGGTCCCGCCGGAGAGCTCGGCGGGCCGATTACCCCTCACCCTAGGGTCGAGTGAGACGAGCTTCTCGAGCTCGGCCAGGCGCTTCGAGCGGCGGGTCGGCGGCCAGCCGGCCAGCTCCAGCGGATACGTGATGTTGTCAGCGGCCGATCGCCACGGCAGCAGGCGCGGCTCCTGGAAGACCAGGCCGATCCGAGGGTCGGGCTCCACGATCCGAGCCGTGTCCAGTGTCACCGTGCCCCGCTGGGGTGCGAGCAGCCCGGCGATCACGCGTAGGAGCGTTGACTTGCCGCAGCCATTCGGTCCGATGAGGGCCACGATCCCGCCACCGGCGACGTCGAGCGTCATGCCATCGAGGACGGGGAGGCGACCCCCGCCGCGGACCGGGAACGACAGGTCGACCCCGTCCACGCGGATCGTGCCGCCGGTCCCGGTCATCGGGCCGCGACCTGGCGCGCCGCGTCCGCGTCCTGCGCGGCTTCCATCCGGGCGGCACCGGCGTCCGAGGGCGCGGCCCCCCGGATCAGCGGCCGCATCACCGGCGCGACCGCCGGATACAACGCGGTGTACGCCGTGAACAGGCGGTCGTAGATCTCGACGAATTCGGGCCGTGGGTCGATCCGATGGTCGATCCGCGTCATGGCGCCGACCGCCGAGCGGACGTCGGCATTCGCGCCGATCGCCACCGCGCCGAGCATCGCCGAGCCCAGGACGGCCGTCTCCAGCACGTCCGGCACGAGGACGGGAAAGCCCGTCACGTCGGCCTTCACCTGGTTCCAGCCGTCGCTTCGAGCCGGGCCGCCGCAGGCACGCATCGCGGTGACGGTCACGCCGGCCGCCAGCATCGGCGTCGCGACGTGGCGGATCGCAAGCGCGCTCGCTTCGATGATCGCGCGCGCCAGGTGACCACGACCGTGCGACAGCGTCAGGCCCGCGAAGATGCCGGTGGCGGTCGGGTCCCAGATCGGTGAGCGCTCGCCGGCCAGGTACGGGAGGAACACGGCGCCGTCGGCACCCGGGGGCGTCGCCGTCGCCTCGGCGAGCAGCCGCTCGGTGCTCACGTCGCCGCCGACGATCGCGTCGCGGAACCAGTCGAGGGCGCGGCCGGTCGCCGCCATCGCCGCTCCCACGCTGTACAGCCCGGCCAGTGGGGCCGGCGTGACGAACGCACCGGCGACCTCGACGGGCTCGCGCCAGTACACGCCGAAGCCGCCGGCGGACCCACCGGGGTCGTAGGCGTCGCCCGGCTCCAGCAGCCCGGCCCCGAGGTAGCTCGCGAAGGCGTCGTTCGTCCCACCGGCCACCGGGATCCCGACTCGCAGTCCGAGCGCATCGGCGGCAGCCTCGGCAAGGGTGCCGACGACGCTGCCCATCGAGCCGCTCGACGGCCGGCGGTCCATGTGGAGTCCGGTCGCCTCCGTGACGACCGTTGGATCAGGGACGGCCTGGTCGGGAACCAGGGGCGCGACGGCTTCGCCGGTCAGGCGGAACGCGAGCCATTCCCAGGTAGTCAGGTACCAGCGTGTCCGCGCGGCGACCTCGGGCTCGTGCCGCTCGAGCCAGAGGGCGGCGGGCAGCGGCCCCAGCGCCCAGCCGTGGATGCCGGTGGCGGCGGCGAGATCCGCGGCCTCGGCACCAGCACGCGTGTCGAGGAAGGTGATCGCGGGACGGGTCGCCTCGCCGCGACCGTCGATCGCGGCCAGCGTCGGCCCGTGGCCATCCACCCCGATCGAGACGATATCGACGGGCTCGGTCGGATGCAGCGCGCGGACGGCGCCGACCACGGCAGACCACCACGCCCCCGGGTCCTGTTCCGCCCACCCCGGTACGTGCCCGACGTCGAGTCCGTAGCCCGCCCGGGCGATCGCCAGCAATCGCCCCTCGAGCGTCACGAGGCCCGCCTTCACCTCGGTCGTCCCGAGATCGAGGCCGAGGATCGCGGGCGTGGAGCGGCCGTCCGTCACGACGCGGTCTCGGTTCCGAGGGCCAGGACGGCCTCGGCGGTGGCCACGTCCGTGACGAGCGTCCGGATCGCGCCGCTCCGAAGGGCGCCCAGGACCGGCCGGACCTTGCTGTCCCCGGCCCCGACGCCGATCACGACCGGCACGCGCCCGAGAGCCCGCGCGTCGAAGGCCAGCACCCGCTCGCGCAGCGCCGGGCAGACGAACTGTCCATCGATGTCGAACGGGGCGATGAGGATCTCGCCGACCGCATCGGCCCGTTCCAGCTCCGAGGCCACCTCGTCGCCAACGGACGCGGCCCCCCAGGCCCGGCCCCCGATCCCGACGAGCGCGACGTCGAGCCGATCCCACAGGTCGAGGACGGCTCGGACGCCAGCGTGCGCCTCGAGGGCGTGCTTGGTCGTGGCGTCGTCGACGAGTCCGGGCACCATCAGGCCGTGGGCCTGCGCACCAAGGGCGTCGGCGATACGGCGGAATGGCTCGCGCTCGGGGCCGGGCGCCCAATAGCCGCCTGCCAACGGCACGATGGTCGCGCTCACGGGTGTGGCCGCGTCCTCGAGCGCGTCGGCAACGGCGCCGACCGACGCCCCGTCCCCGATCCCGACGATCGCCCCGTCGCGGATCCTCGATCGCAGCAGCTGGGCCGCGAGCCGGCCGACCATGCGGCGGGTAAGGTCCTCGGGGCCGGTCACGGTCGGGGCGAGATGGACGGCGTCCAGGCCGTGACGACGGCGCAGGGCATCGGCGGCCGGCGACTCGACGGCGGCCTGGTCCACGATCCGGATCTCGACGATGCCTTCGGCGCGGGCGCGCTTCAGGAGGCGGCTTACCTGTGGTCGGGTGACTCCAAGCCGATCGGCGATGGCGTTCTGCGTCTCACCGAGCTCGTAGTAGAGCCGGCTCGCCTGCACGAGCTGGTTGTAGTCGCTCACCTTGTGGCGCCGCCACGCGTAGGCCCGTGCACAGATGTTCTGAACAGATGTGCATGCATGTGAGTGCCATCATCGATGGACGATCCGTGCCCGTCAAGTTCGTCGGCGCCAGCTGGACCCATGCATGAGCCGGCGACCGCCTGACGCCGGTCCGCTTGCTCAAGACTCCAGAAGAGCCTTTGCTTCCGCCCGTTCGACGGGATCGAGTGCTGGGCCGAGATCGAGGGCCGACGTCAGCAGCAGCTCCCCTTCGGCGACCGCGCCCAGCGCCATGAGGATCGCCCCTTCGTGGAAGCGCAGCCGCGCGTCGTCGGCGCCGAGCGATCGGGCGGCCGCGATCTCGGCGGCCGCCTCTTCGAAGCGGCCGAGGCGGTAGAGGCTCCACGCGACCGTGTCGTGTCCCGTCCAGTCCGGCCGCTCGGCAACCGACGCTCGGGCGCGTTCCAGGACCGTCGCCGTCGCGCCGCCGTGATCGAGCTCGAAGCGGAGGAGCTGGCGATCGTAGGTCGTGGCCCCGATGTCGCCGAGCTGCTCGATGAAGCGGACGGTCTCGAACGACCTCGTTGCGGCCGGATCGCCGGCGGCCGTGAGCAGGTCGCCAAGCACGGCGAGCGCCTCCGGCTGGGGTGCGACCTCGGTCGCCCGACGGAGGCCCGCGATGGCGGCATCCGAACGACCTTCGAAGGCGTCGATGCGGGCGAGGCCAAGCAGCGCGGCGGGATCCTCGGGACGCGCCGCCAGCGCGTCCTCGAACGCGGTCCGCGCCAGGGCAGCGTTGCCAGCCAGGCGTGCGTACTCCCCCACCGCGAACGCGTAGAACGCCGCGTCCGTGGGTCCGTCGGCAAGCGCCTCGGCTCGGGCCGCCCGGGCCTGTGACAGCGCACCCGCCGGGTCCCCGGTGACCGAGCTGAGGCGAGCGTCACGGATCGTTACGCCCGGCCCACCAACGCCGGTCAGCCGCTCGAGGTCGGCCCGCGCGTCGTCGATGCGGCCGAGCTCGACCTCGGCGTCGAACCGCGTGGCCAGCGCGCTCGTGTTGGCGGGGTCCACGCGAACCAGGGCGTCGGCAGCCACGAAGGCCGCATCGAAGTCGTGGAGCGTGAACAGGATCGTGGCTTCGAGCGCCCGAGCGGGCACATGGGTCGGCTCGATCTCGATCGCGGTCCGCGCAGCAGCCAGGGCCCGCTGATGGTCGCCCAGGTCGTAGCTGAGTCGGCCGCGGCCGTGAAAGAGCGTGGCGAGGTTCGTCGCGCTGATGAAGTCGAGCGGATTCGCCGCGAGATTCTTCGACCACGCTCCGATGGACCGATCGATGCGCTCGATCGAACCCGCCGCGGGGTCGCTCCCGCCGGCACCGGGGATCGAAGCCTCGCCGCGTGGCGTGATCGGAGTGGTCCCGGTGCTGCCGTGCTCGGCCGGAGCTTCCGAGCGGCGCGGTCCGGTGACGGCCGAGACCGCGTACGAGGCGACGACGATCAGGATCGCCGCGGCGACGAACCCCGTCAGTCGCGGGCGGCGGAACGGTCGGGTGGCTCGCGTAGCGGTCATGTCGTACGTCCCCAGGTTTTGCGGGAGGGCGACCCGGATGGGCCGCCCTCCGATCGACCAGCGCCTAGTGCGGCAGGCCGAGGTACGGGAAACTGCCGAGGTAGTCGGTGTGCGGGCCGACTCCGTCGCTCGGCACGGCCCCGGTCGCGTTGCGATCGGCGAAGAGGCCGAGCGGGTCGCCACCGGTGGTGACGTTGAGCTCGACATCGATGACGTCATCGGCGAGCGCACGGCCGTTGAGCGGCGCGGGCAGCGTGCTCGTGCGGCTGTAGACCAGGACATCCGGGATCAGCACGTCGGCGAGCGCTCCGGCCTGCGCGTTCGAATACGCGCCTTCCGTGTCGAGGCTCGAGAAGAACTGGAGACCGTTGATGACGTTGGTCCGGAACTTGCCACCGGACGCGGTCCGCTGCTGGGATGGCGGCGTCCGGTTGAACAGGTCCTTGTCGGCCGCCGGGTTGAACACGGTGTTGATCGCCGGACGACCCATCTGGTCGGCCTTGCGCCACGTCGTTCCGTCGTACCAGGAGGTCGTCGCCCAGACGCCGATGGCGTTCGGGAGCTGGCCGTTCGGGATCGACAGCACGATCGCGTTGGTGTTGAGGTTGGCGAAGAAGTCGGTCGGGTTGTTGCCCAGGCCGTCACCGCCGACTGCGGTCCCGGTCGTCAGCAGCGTCGTGGTCCCGATGAAACCCGTGAGATCGAAGAAGAACGGGTCGGAACGGACGCCGCTCCATGCCCACAGGCCATCCGTGGCGCGAACCTTGCCCTTGCCGTTGGTGAAGCCATGGACGACGGGGCTCCCACCGGTCAGGCTGCGAGCGCGGCTGCCCGTGTACTTGGTGATCTTGAACTTCTGGTTGCCGGCACCGTCTTCGCTCCCGAAGGTGGTGACGTACGCGGTGTCCGGGAGGTTGTCGCCGTCCCGGTCGATGTTGAACGCGTAGCGCACGTTCGTTCCGAAATTGCCACCGAACAGGTTGATGGCCGGATTGACGGTCATCGCGAGAACGGTGCGATTGCCGCCATCGGGTGCCGGGAAGACGTAGACATCGTTGATGTCGCGGTCGCCGTGTTCCGAGTGCGGAGCGATCTGGCCATTGGCCGTGGCCCCGCCGAGGGCGGGGGCGTCGAGATGGTCGGCGGCGCTGGTGAGGAAGGGTGCCGCGCCGATCGTCAGGACGACGAGGGCCGTCCCGAGCATGGCGAGCTTGCGGGGAAACATGGTTGGTCGGATCTCCTTTGACGTCGGATGTGGGCGGGCTCCTCCACGGCGCCCGGCCGATCAGTCCGCCTCGACGTCGTTCGCGACCTCCGCCGGGCTCGCTGGTCATACGCACCGCTTGCCGCGGCGGATGACCCAGGCAAGTGAATGGGGTCGCGGCGCCACCACGGCGGCATAGGCGGACGGATTCACCGGCACTGAACGTTTGCGCGGTGACGAGCCGTTTTCGAACGATCCGAGCATCAGCGTTCACCACTGGTGAAGAGCCAGGCTTATGGACGCGGAGTCGTGGCCGCCTTCGCCCGCCCACGGCGCCTGCCCTTGCTGCCATTCACCTCTGGTGAATCGCAGGGGGCGGCTTTATCGCATGGGCGATGGGCGGCCTTATTCGCAGGGGCGGCCTTCCATGGTCTGCGCGCTCCCCGAACCAACGTCGAGCGGATGAGCGCCCGGCCAGGAGTTACAGCCCGAGGACTCGCCCCGGGTTCAGCAGACCCTGCGGGTCGAGCGCCGCCTTGATCGCCCGCATCACTCGAACCGCGTCTGGGCCACGCTGCGCCTCCAACCACTCGACGCGGGCGGAGCCGATGCCGTGCTCCCCGGTCACCGTGCCACCGAGGTCGATGGCGGCCTGGTACAGATCCGCCTGGACGGCCTTCGTGATCGCAGCGCCGTTCGGGTCGCCGCGCTCCAGTACGAGGTCGGGATGCAGGTTGCCGTCGCCGGCATGCCCGAACGTGCCGATGCGGACGTCGTGCTTGGCGGCGATCCGCTCGACCTCGCGGAGCATGTCCGGAACCTTGGACCGTGGGACCCCGACGTCCTCCATCTTCACGTCGCCGAGCTTCTCAAGGGCCCAGTGGGCGGCCCGGCGCGCCTGGCGCAGCAGGTCGGCCTCGGCGACGTCGCGCGAGCGGACCGTGGTCGTCGCGCCCGCGGCCGCACACGCCGCCTCGCCGCGGGACAGCTCGTCGTCGGCGGCCGCGCCCGGCAGGTCGGACTCGATCATCAGCATGGCCGCGGCGTCGCGATCCAGGCCCAGGCTGTGCATATCGTCGACCGCGCGGATCGTGAACCGATCCATCAGCTCCAGGGTGACCGGGGAGAGCCCGGCCGCCGCGATCGCCGCCACCCCGTCACCGGCCGACTCGAGGGTGGGGAAGAACGCCAGGAGCGTCGCACGCGGGGCGGGCGCGG
Source organism: uncultured Chloroflexia bacterium (assembly GCA_963828165.1). Classification (GTDB taxonomy): domain Bacteria; phylum Chloroflexota; class Limnocylindria; order Limnocylindrales; family CSP1-4; genus SPCO01. The sequence goes on along the minus strand of CAWHDR010000001.1, from coordinate 2,201,616 downwards.
GTCGAAGCCGGAGGGTGGCCTCGGTGATCAGCGCGAGCGTGCCCTGTGACCCGACGATCAGGTGCGTCAGCGAGTACCCCGCCACATCCTTGATGTTCTTGCCGCCGGTCCGGATGACCGCGCCATCGGCCATCACGACCTCGAGCGACAGCACCGCGTCGCGCGTCTGGCCGTATTTGACGCAGCACAGGCCGCCGGCGTTCGTCCCAAGGTTGCCGCCGATCGAGCACATCTCGAAGCTCGCCGGATCGGGCGCGTAGAACAGCCCGTGCTCCGCGACCGCGGCCTTGAGCGTCGCGTTGATGACCCCGGGTTGGGTGACGACGCACAGGTTTTCGACATCGACCTCGAGGATCCGGTCCATCGCCGTGAAGGCGATCGTCAGCGCGCCCTCCAGCCCGGCGGCACCACCACTCAGCCCGGAGCCCGCGCCACGCGGCACGATCGGGACGTCGTGGTCGGCACAGACCTTCACGAGCTCGGCGACCTCGGCGGTCGTCGTCGGAAGCGCGACGGCGCCCGGCAACCCGGTCGGCAGGTATTCGGTCTCGTCGCGCCGGTAGGTCTCGCGATCGGTGGCGTCGGTCAGGACGTGCAGGCCGGGCACGCGGGCTCGAACGGCGTCGAGGAACGGTTCGGTGACGGTGCCCGTGGCCATGCCGCTGAGTGTAGGCGGGACCATCGGCCCGGGGCCGATTGGACGGGCGCGGGTAGGATGGTCACAGATGTCCGAGCGTCTTCGAGGTCCACGCCGCCTGCCCATCACGCTTGCGGCCCTGATCGTCGCGAGCCTGTTCACGCTGGTCCCGGGCTCGGCGCGCCCCGCCCTCGCGGGAGACCCTGAGGCCGCGCCGCACTCGGTCGCCTCGCGCCCGACGACGGTCGTTGGCGCGAGCGCGATCACCCCCGGGACCGTCAACCGCACGAGCGTCAACCTGACCGCCACGTACGCCGTCACGCTCGCGCTGCGGTACGGGTCGCGGGCGTTTTCGGTCGACTCGACGGCGACCATCACGAACACCTCGGGCGTCTCGATCGACCGGGTCGAGCTCAACACGATCGCCGCCCGCCTCGGCGGGATGACGCTGCGCTACGTCCAGGTGGACGGGGTCGACGTCGCTCGCCGGGTCAAGGACCAGACGATCATCGTGCCCCTGGGTGGCATCCTGGCTGCCGGGGCGACGGTCAAGGTCCGCGTCAAGTACCACGCCACGCTGCGGTCGAGCTTGAGCGGCTCGAACTGGCTGTTCACGAGGGTCAACGGCATCGTCGATGCCTACCGCTGGATCCCGTGGGTCAGCCGCGAGACCCCGTTCAGCCGACCGAACCATGGTGACCCGTTCGTCACGCCGGTCAGCCCGCTCGTGCAGCTCCGGATCGTGACGGACCGCAAGCTCCGGTTCGCCGTGAACGCCAACCGGATGTCCGTGTCCGCGAACGGCCTCACGCAGACATTCGAGGCCCGCAACGTGCGCGACGTGACGATCACGGCCGCCCCTGACTTCCGCACCAGGACGACCTATGTGGGCAAGGTCCAGGTTCGCTACTTCTACCGATCGGGGTCGAACGCCGCGACCATCCTCGACGCGGCTGCTGACGCCATCCGCGCCTACCAGGCGCGCGTGGGTCCGTACCCGTACACCACGTTCAAGGTCGCCCAATCGGCCGGCGGATACGGGATGGAGTCACCGGGCCTGATCTGGATCCCGTACGGCCATGGCAGCGCGAACCTGCGCTACCTCGTGTCGCACGAGACGGCCCACCAGTGGTTCTACAGCCTCGTGGGCAACGACCAGGCGCGCCAGCCGTTCGCGGACGAGGCTACGGCGGACTTCCTCGCCCGCGAGATCACCCGGACACGACGCGGCTCGCGCTGCTCGACCGGGCTGCTCGACCGGTCGATCTACAGCTACTCGAGCGCGTGCTACTACGAGATCGTCTACATCCAGGGCGGCAACCTGCTCAACGAGGCGCGCCGGCGGATGGGCTCGACGGCGTTCTGGTCGGCGCTGCGCAAGTACGTCGTGGCGAATCGCTTCGGACTGACCGGGACGAGCACGTTGCTTCGAACGCTCGACAACTCGACCTCGGTCGATCTCTCGAAGCTGTTCGGGCCGCGATTCCCCAAGTACTACTGACCGACGCGGCGGTCCGCGGCGAGTGCCTGCGGCATCTGTCGGAACGCGGCCGGTAGCAGCGGGTTCCAGGCCCGCCAGCCCGCCACGAGCCAGTCCGCCACGAGGCGTTCGCGCCACCCCCAGCGCAGCCCGTACCCCTCGCGGACGGCCGGCGGCAACAGGCCGATGGCCGGCCACAGCGTCCAGCCGTAGGCGCGCGGATCGAGCGGCAGGCGTGCCAGCAGCCCGGGGAGAGGTGGGTTGCAGGATCGTCCTCGCGAGCTCTCGCGCCGTGTCCGTGACGTTGACCCCGCCACCCGGGGAGAGCCGTTCGGCCATGTACGCATCGAACGCGTCGAGGGTCGGCGGCAGCAGCCGGTCGGTCACCCCGAAGGCCCGGGCGATCGGCAGGGTCTCGTCATAGAAGCGCGCGGCCCGCTCGCGCGACAACGGCCCCAGCCAGGCGTCGTTGCCGACGATCGTCGAGTCGATGAGCGTGGCATGGACCCACAGCGACAGGACGGGATCCCGCGCGGAGTAGCCGGTCCCACGGATCCCCCGGTGCAGCGCGTTCAATCGCCGGATCTCTCCCCGCGCGGCGGACAGCGAGCCATAGATGATCCGCTCGTAGCTGCGGAGCGTGCCGTCCAGGCGGCGCCAGGGATCCTCCCGGAAGTCTGAGTGCTCGTCGACACCGGCGGCCACGGCCGGGTCCGCGAGCTGGAGCAGCAACGCCCGGGGCCCCACGCCCAGGATCAGCATCGCCTCGCGGTCGAGCTGCCACGCCTCCGATCCCGGCCCGAACATCCCGATCGCCTCGGTGTGCGTATCCATGCGGGCACGATATCCCGGGAACCACGGAGGACGCTGATGGGACGGTGGGGCGCGGACTTCGAGCCAGCCCGCGTTGCGTCGCTGGAGACGCGGATGTGGAAGGCGTACTACCGACGCCAGCCGGTCCGCCTCTTCGCCCTGCTGGTGCTGGCGCTCCGTGAACAGGCCCGCGTCTCGTGGCTGCGCGCGCTCCGTGCCAGCCTGCACCTGACAAGGGCGGCGGCCGGTTTCGCCAGGGCCGGCGGCGACTACGAACGATTCGGGCCGGACATCGGTCGAGCCTATCGACTCCTCGGGCTGCCGGCGTCCGTGGACGCGGACGAGGTCGGCCGGCGCGAGCTGCGCTGGTGGGTCGTCCGCCGCGAGATCGGTGTCACGGCGGGCGAGGCCGCTGGCGCGGCGATCGCCGACCTGTATGCCGCGGTCTACGAGCTACCGCAGGGACAAATCGGCGAGGCGGCACGACTGCGCGGGCTGGCGGCCGAGATCCGGGACCGGGGGGCCGCCGACGACCCGGATGGCGCGGGCGGCGAGGGTTCGTCCTACTGGCCGGACGTGGCCCAGCTGCTGGACGCGTCGTACCGCCGGCTGCGCGCAGATCTCGAGGGTGCGGCCGTTCCGGTCGCGGCGAAGGGGAGCCTCAGCGATCGTCCGGCCGGCGGCCGATGAGCCACCACGCCGCGGGGAAGATGCCGGCCGCCACGGCCAGCTTGGCCACGTCCCAGACGAGGAACTTGGTCATGCCTTCGGCGACCGCGGTCTCCCACGGTAGGCCGGTCGTCGCCTTGAGCCATGGCACACCGATCGCATAGATGATCGCGGTGCCGATGGCCATCGCCGCCAGCGCCCCGCCGATGCGCCGGTCCCAGCCAAGCTCCGCAAGGCGGCCGACGACCGCAGCGGCAACGACGAAGCCGATCAGGTAGCCACCGGTGGCACCCTGGATGATCGCGATCCCAGACTTGTCCTGCGCGTACACCGGTATGCCGATCGCCCCGATCGCGACGTAGAGCAGGAGCGCCGCCGCCCCACGCCGGAAGCCGAGAGCGCCTCCGACCGCCAGGACACCGAACGTCTGCGCGGTGAACGGCACGGGCGTCGTCGGGATGACGATCCGGGCGCACAGGATGACGAACAACGTCCCGGCGGCGATCAGCGCCACGTGCCGGATCCGGGTTCCCAGGCGTTCGCCGACGCGGATCGGAACCAGGAAGTCGGCGAGGGTGATGCCGCGCTCGGCGGCGGTACTGCGGTCCAGCCGCGGAATGGCGATCGTCATCGAGGCTCCGTAGGGTCGTCGTGCTGGGGCACGCGCTGGACGCCCGGAGTCTAGCACCGGCGCCGCGACCGGCGAACCCCCAGCCGGCCGAGCCACAGATCGACTATTCGTACCCGACGGCACGCACGATGGACACGCCGCTCGCGAGCCGTGCCGGATAGGCAGCCGCGAGCATCGCGAGGACCACGCCCAGCACCGATGCAGCCACCACCGCCGGCCAGGGCACCGCCGTCGCGAGCTCCAGGCGACCCCCGGCGAGGACGACCATCAACGCACCGACCAGGAGACCGGCGACGACGCCGCAGATCGCGCCGACGAGCCCCGTGATCCCGGCCTCGACGACCACCGACCGCCAGACCTGGCGCCTGGTCATCCCGGCCGCCCTGAGCACGCCGATCTCGCGGACGCGCTCGAAGACGTTCATCGTGAGGGTGTTGACGATGCCGAGGGCCGCGACGACGACCGCGACGAGCGCGAGCACGTCGAACAGCCCGAAGACGCGGTCGAGCGCCTGGCCGATGGCGCCTTCGATACGCCCGAGCGCCGTCGGCTCCAGGGCGACCGAGCGAGCCACGGACGCGAGCTCCGCCCGGTCGGCCGCGGTCGCCGAAGGAGCGAAACGCACGGCAAAGGCATCGGCCCCTGCGACGCCCAGCTTCTCGGCGTCGGACCAGCCCACGATCACGGCTTCGCCGGCAGGGCCGGGCAGCGTGCGCTCGGTGATGCCGGCGACCCGCAGCTTCAGGACCGAACCGTCGGCGGCCGTGGTGTCGAACGTCTGGCCGAGTCCCAGGCCGTCGCGCTCTGCCACGCCCGCCGGGACGATCATCGCCCCGCCGACATCGATCGCCGCGAGGGCCAGCTCGCGGCCGCCGAGGACGAACCGCAGCCGGCCGTCGCTCTTGAGGTCTGCCCCGACCATCGCGACAGCGTCGATCCGCACGCCATCGATGGCGAGCGCGAACGTGCCGATCGGACTGACCGAGGCGACACCCGGCGTGATCAGCACGTCCTCGAGCTCGTCGAGGCCACGCGGGAAGATCGAGGTGAGCACGAGCTCACCCGGTACGACGTCCGCGATCCAGGCACTCGCCGCGAGCCGGGCGTTCTGCCCCACGCCGCCGAGCGCCACGATCATCGCAAGGCCGATCGTGAGGGCACCGACCGTCAGCGCCGCGCGGCTGCGGTCGCGCAACAGCGATGCCCGAGCCAGCCGCTCCTCGAACCGGACCAAGCGTGCGAACGGCCAGCCGGCGATCCGGGCCATCGCGGGCAGGATGAACGGCACGACGAGCGCCACGACCAGCAGGACGGCGTACACGACGAGGGCCCGCACGACGGCCCTCTCGTCGGCTCCGCGCGGCAGGATGAGCAGGCCCGCGACCCCCACGAGCGCGAACACGCCGATCAGCCAGCGCAGCCGCGCCCGACGCGCCGTCGGCAGGTCCAGGCGAGCCTTGAGCGCCTCCACCGGTGAGATGCGACCGGCTCGTCGAGCCGGCTCGATCGCCGCCGCGAGCGTCACGACGATGCCGATCGCCAGCGCCGCGATGGCGTTGTTGACGGTCACGACCGGAGCGCCGAGGGCCACCGATCCCACCGTCCGCACCCAGGCGGCGATACCTGCCGCGAGCAAGGCACCGAGCGCGACGCCCAGCAGCGATCCGACGATGCCGATCGCCGTGGCCTGGACGAGGATGTAGGAGGTCAGCTGTCCGCGCGAGGCGCCGGCGGCTCGGAGCAGGCCAAGCTCGCGGACTCGTTCCACGACGGTCATCGACAGGGTGTTGAAGATCAGGAAGGCGCCCGCGAACAGGGCGATGGCGCCGATGAGCGCCGTGGTCGCGGCGAAGTCCCCGGTCGACGCCCGCATCGACGCGCCGATGTCCTGCGGCGAGGACAGGACGTAGGGTTCGTTGAGGAGCGTGCTCTCGAGGGCATCCGTCACCGCCGCTGGCGACGCCGTCCCGATGTCGACCCGGGTGAGCCCGTCCGCCGCGAAGGCCGCCTGGGCGGTCTCGAGCGGCACGATGACGGCGCGGCCGCCACCACCCGCCCAGGGACCGTCGCCGGCCAGGATCCCGACGATCCGGAGGTGGACGGGTGACTCGATGGTCTCGAGGTCGATGATGTCGCCCACCGCGAGTCCGTCCTCGCGGGCCAGCGTCGCGTTCACGAGCGCGTCGTTGGCGGCCCCGGTCATCGCCGATCCCTCGCGCAACGTGAGGTCGTGCAGCGCTGCTTCGGCTGCGGGGTCGATCCCGGCGATCGTCACCGGCGGGGGCAGCGGATCGCCCGGCCCAAAGGCTTCGGCGCCCAGGTAGGTCCGGCGCTCGAAGGCGGGCGCGACCACGGCCACGCCGGGGGTGCCGGCGATCGTGGCCAGCGTGTCCTGGGACAGGCCGATCTCGCCGAAGGCCGCAACACGCAGTTCTGCCCGACCGACCATCGTCGAGACGGCTCGGTCCACGGCGGTCTCGATGCCGGCGTTCGTGGCGAGGCCCGCGAAGAGGACGGCGACGCCAAGGGTCACGCCCGCGGCGGTCAGGCCGGTCCGCATCGGGCGGGCCCGGAGGCCACGCCAGGCGAGGCCGTTGAGGCCAGCCATCTACAGCCCGAGCTGGGCGAGGCGACCGATCAGGGTGGCCGCGTCGTGGTCCCGGCGACGTCCGAGCTCGATCGTGTCGAGGATGGTCCCGTCGCCGACCACCAGTACGCGGTCCGCGTAGGCCGCCGCCTTCGAGTCGTGGGTCACGAGCACGATCGTCTGGTGACGCTCCTCGCACGAGCGCCACAGCGCATCGAGGATCTCGGTGCCGGTCGTGTAGTCGAGGTTGCCGGTCGGCTCGTCCGCGAAGAGCAGCGCCGGTCGGGTCACGAGCGCGCGTGCCACCGCGACGCGCTGCTGTTCGCCCGCGGACAGCTGGTCCGGCTTGTGGTGCTCCTTGCCGGTCAGGTCGACGAGCTCGATCACGTCGCGGATGCGCTCGGCGATCTCACCGCGCGAGGTGTCTTGCCCGGCGATCGTGAACGGCAGCGCGACGTTCTCGCTCACATCGAGGAGCGGGATCAGGTTGAAGGACTGGAACACGAACCCGGTCCGATCGCGGCGCAACCGCGTGGCTCGGTCGTCCGAAAGCTGGCTGATGACCTCGCCCTCCAGGATCACCTCGCCGCTCGTGGGCCGGTCGAGGCCGCCGAGCAGCTGCAGGAGGGTGCTCTTGCCGCTGCCCGACGGGCCCATGAGCGCGACGAACTCACCGGCAGCCACGGACAGGGAGACGCCGCGCAACGCGTCGACGGTCGTCTCGCCAAGCGGATAGGACTTGGTCAGGGCGCGACCTTCGAGGATCGGGCCGGTCGCGACGGTCGCGGGGCCGGGCATGCGGTCGGGGGCGCCGTCGGCCCGGCTGGTGTCGAGCTGCGCGGTCATGTCTGCCTCGGTGCGGAGCGGTCTTGTGGGGTGACCATAACCGTGCGGTCGGCAGCGGTCGGCAGCCCGATGGTCACGGTCCTGCTAGTACCGGGCCTGGTCGAGCGCCGGTCAGCCGCCGAAGAAGACTCCGGCGACTCCGCCGACGATCGTCTCGAGCAGCCCGGCCGAATGGTTCGAGGCGACGATCCGGAGCCCGGTCTCCCCAGCCGCCTGACCGGGCGGCGTGCCGTTGCCGGACGAGCCGCCGTTGCCGTTTTCGCCGCCCTGGCCGTTGCCGTTGCCCTGACCGCCCGGGCCGAGGCCGTTTCCGCCACCGCTGTTCTCGGGGACGGGCGGCTCCTCGAATTGGGGCCGCGGGGTCGGTGACGGTGTCGGTGACGGCGTGGGCTTGGGTGTGGGCTTCGACGTCGGCTTGGGCGTGGGCTTCGCGGTCGGCTTGGGGGTCGCCCGGACCACGGGCTTCGGCTTGGCGGTCGGCTTGGGCTTGGCAGTCGGCTTGGGCGTGGGCTTCGCCGTCGGCTTCGGGGCCGTCCCACCGCATTTGTCCGCGAACAGCACGGTCCACATCTTCTTCCCGCCCGGTCCCTGATACGCCCCGACGCCGATGACGTCCCAGGCCCGGCCCAGGATGTTCTTCCGGTGGCCGGAGGAATCCATGAACATCTTGTGGATCGCCGCGGTCGCGGTGTCGTCCGGGTAGGTGTTCCAGCCGATGTTCTCGCCGGCGACCTTGTAGCAGTAGCCCTTTGAATCGAGCTTCTTGAACACCGAGCCGTAGCCCGGGATGTCGTGGCTGAAGTAGTCGCGCTGGATCATGTCCTTGGCTGCGCCAGCGCGCGACCGAGGTCAGGGTGCTGTCGATCTTGAGCGCCCGCAGCCCGGCATTGGCGCGGCTGCGGTTGGTCAGCGCGATGAGGTCCTTCTCAGACGCCACGCTGTAGGCGCCGCTGTCCCACGCGAGCGCAGATCGTGGTTGGGCGAGGCTCATGACGGAGGCCAGTGCGAATACGACCGCCACGAGTCCCGCGATCCGTCGCGAGACGCGCGCGGACGACCGGGAGGCCGGGGTCGTACTGCTCGGAGGAAGGGTCATGCGCTCGTTTCGAGTCCGGATGCGGCCGATCCGCGGGAGCGGCGGCGGGCATTCTGGTGTGGTCCTCACGGTAAGCAGGGAGTGCGGTCGGGTCTCCGACGCGAAGGTCCCAAGCGGGCAACACCCCCGGTACCGGTCGGTCGTGGGGCGTTCGGGTGCGTCCGGTGCGGTCAGGTCGGGTTGGAGGGACTGCAAGAGCCGTGCAACCGAAGCCTTCGGGGCGCACCGGGCGGGCGATATCGGAGCTGACGCAGTCTCACGGCATGGACCTCGTGCGACTCGTCGAGCCGGCCCGACGGATGGCGTGGGTGTGCCGGCCTGACGACGTGCCCAGCACGTCGGCCTTGGATCTTCGATCCGACCGGCCCAATCGCTGGAACGGCGAGGGCGAGCCGACCATCTACCTGAGCGGCGACCCCGGCCTCGCGTTGATCGAGTCAGGCCGCCACCCGGACGACCTTCAGCAGACTTCGCACCTGCTTCGCGTGGAACTCCGGCTCTTGCGAGCGCTGGACCTGCGCCGCGATGCCGTCCGCGAAGCGTTGAACCTGCCGCTCGACAACGAATGGATCCTCGATCGCGATCGGACGCGGGCGATCGCCGGACAGGTCCGAAGGACGGGTGCATGCGACGGCCTGCTGGCGCCGAGCGCCGGCGCCCTCGATCAGGGACAACGCTGGAACGCCGTGGTCTTCGCCGACGATGCGGCGACCATCGATGACGTCCTCGGCGATCTGCAACCGTGCGGTACCGTCTCCATCGACGCGTCCTCGACCCGGGGGGCCCAGCAGGTCGGCTGACCACAAAACCCCGGATGCCACTCCGTGGCACACTCGCTCGCGAGATGTCCGACACCGACCGCGTCGTCCTCATCACCGGTGCGACCGGCGTCCTGGGCCGGGAAACGGCGCGGGTCTTCGCCGACACCGGCGCCCGCCTGGGCCTGGCCGGCACGGACAACGATCGACTGGTCGGCGTGGCGAGCGACCTCGGCCTGTCAAACGACCGATGGGTGGCGGCCGTCGGCGACGTTCGTCAGCGCGACGGCGCCCGGGCCGCGGTCGACGCGGTCAAGGCGGCCTTCGAGCGTGTCGACGTGCTGATCCACCTCGTCGGTGGCTATACCGCGGGCACGCCCATCGCGGAGCTGGATCCTGCCGATATCGCCGGGATGCTGGACCAGCACCTGTGGACGACGCTGCACCTGGCGCAGGCCGTGATCCCCGGGATGGTCGAGCGCGGCTGGGGCCGGGTGCTTGCGGTCTCGCCGCCGGTCGCGTCCGAGCCGCCCGCAAAGATGGCGCCGTACGCGATCGGCAAGGCTGCGCAGGAGGTGCTGCTCCGGACGCTGGCGCGGGAAGTCGGTGGCACCGGCGTCACGGTGAACCTGGTCATCGTCAAGGCGATCGACGAGAAGGGCGTGCGCACGACCGACCCGAAGAAGGCGTCCTGGACGGCGCCGACTGAGATCGCGGCCACCTTCCGGTTCCTCGCCTCGGACGAGTCGGCGGCGGTCAACGGGGCGCGGATCCCCCTCTACAACCGGAGCTGATCGGCGTCAGCGTCCTTCCGATCCGGGCGGAGCGTCGCCCGTGCTCCGCAGCCAGTCGGTCTGGGCGTCGTCGCCGGCCGGTGCCTGTGCCTCGCCCGTCCCGCCGGATGACTGGCGGTCGCTTCCCGATCCGTACCCACCACCTGCGGTCTTCCCTGCCCCGGATGGCGGCTCGGGATCGCCGGCCGGACTCTGCGCCACGTTCTCGGGATCGCCTCCGCCCGGCGCAGGCCCCACCACCCCGGCCCCGGCGCCGGCCGGATCGCTGCGGATCCCGTCCTCAAGCGGGACGTCACCCTGGTCGCGCTGGGGGTCACGCTCGCGCACGTCATCGCTCATGTCGACCACTCCTCGGCGGATTCTGACTGGGCATAACGTCCCACGAGCTGCAGCGAGACGGGCCTACGCGACGGCCTGCGTCCGTGACAGGCGTATGACACGGCGGTCTCAGGCCCCGGCCACCGTCGCCGAGACGAGGGCCTGGGCCTCCTCGATGAGTCTCTCGAGGTGCTCCTCGCCTCGGAAGCTCTCGGCGTACACCTTGTAGACGTCCTCGGTGCCGGACGGGCGGGCGGCGAACCACCCGTGGCCCGTGGTGACCTTCAAGCCACCGATGGGCGCGCCATTCCCCGGGGCCTCGGTCAGGATCGCCGTGACGGGATCGCCGGCGAGCGTCGCCGCAGTCACCGCGTCGGGCGTCAGCCGGCCGAGCGCGGCTTTCTCGGCCGGCGTCGCCTTCGCGTCGATCCGCCGGTACGCCGGCGAGACGCCGAACCGCTCGGTGAGCTCGTGATACGCCTCGCCGGGGTCGCGCCCGGTCTGCGCGGTCAGCTCGCACGCGAGCAGGTCGGCGATGATCCCGTCCTTGTCGGTCGTCCAGACCGTGCCATCGCGCCGCAGGAACGAGGCGCCGGCGCTCTCCTCGCCACCGAATCCGAGCGACCCGTCGACGAGCCCGTCCACGAACCACTTGAACCCGACGGGGACCTCGATGAGGCGCCGGTCCGCGTCGGCTGCCACGAGATCGATCATCGACGACGATACGAGCGTCTTGCCGATCGCCACCTCGCTGCCCCAGCCGCGTGCTCCCCCGAACAGGTAGGCGATCGCCGCGGACAGGAAGTGGTTCGGGTTGAGTAGTCCGGCCTTTGGCGTGACCACGCCATGTCGGTCGGCATCCGCGTCGTTGCCGAGCGCGATGTCGAACTCGTCGCGCAGGGCGACGAGGCGGGCCATGGCATGCGGTGACGACGGGTCCATCCGGATCTTGCCGTCCCAATCGGCGGTCATGAATCCGAACTGCGGGTCGACCCTGTCGTTGGTGACCGTCAGGTCCAGGTCGTAGCGCTCCGCGATGGCGCCCCAGTACCGCACCGACGCACCGCCCATCGGGTCCACCCCGATCCGCAATCCCGACGCCGCGATGGCGTTCATGTCGATCACGGCGTCGAGGTCCGCGACGTAGATGCCCATGAAGTCGTACGGCGTCGCGCGGACGCGTGCATCGACATCCGAGACCCGCTTGATCCCTGCCACCCCGTCGGTCCCGGACGCCTCGAGGATGCGGTTGGCCTCGTCCTGGATCCAGCGCGTGACCTCCGTGTCCGCCGGGCCGCCGTTTGGCGGGTTGTACTTGAAGCCGCCGTCGTCGGGTGGGTTGTGCGACGGCGTGACCACGATCCCGTCCGCCAGTCGCCGCCAGCTGTCCGCCGGCCGATTCGCGACGATGATCGCGTGGGACAGCGCCGGGGTCGGGGTGAAGCCGTCGACGGCATCGACACGCACGTCGACGCCGTTTGCGACGAGGACCTGAAGCGCCGTCCGCGTCGCCGGCTCGGAGAGCGCGTGGGTGTCGCGCCCGAGGAACAGCGACCCCGTGTATCCGCGCGTAGCCCGGTACCGGCAGATCGCCTCGGTGATAGCGAGGATGTGGGCTTCGTTGAATGCGCCACGGAACGCCGAGCCGCGGTGGCCGGACGTCCCGAACGCGACCCGCTGCGCCGGATCGCCCGGATCGGGCGTCGTGTCGTAGTAGGCGCCGACGAGCGCGTCGACATCGACCAGCGACGAGGGATCCACCGGCTTGCCGGCTTTCGGGTTCATGGCCATCTGACCCCTTTCGACGTCGGCTCCAAGCGCCTTCGATATACTCCGCAGGCTTCGTCCACCCGCGCACGCGCGCACCGCCACGGACGAACGCCCGCGGTGGCCTTAGCTCAATGGGCAGAGCACTGGATTGTGGCTCCAGAGGTTACGGGTTCGAGCCCCGTAGGCCACCCCAACCACCTGGCGTCCTGGACTCGAGGTTACTCCGCGGGGAGTCGCAGCAACCGTGTCATGACCCTGAAGCCCGCGGCGTCGCCCGGCCAGTGCTCCTGCAATCGGCCGCGGCCGGTACCACGACCGATCCAACCCAGGATCACTGCGGTAGCCACGATGTCGTCGAGCGGGCCGATGCCGGGGAGAAACTCCGGCAGCAGGTCGATGGGACTGACGAGCCAGACGATCAGGACGATAAGGCCGACGCGATGGCGTGTCGGCGTGCGCGGATCGACCAGCAGCCGACGGGCGAGCCGGAGGATGTCTGGCAGTGTCCGCAGCGCGGGCAGGGCGAGCTCCCTGGACGGTCGGTGGAGCCAGATGAGCCCGACGAGTGCCAGCCAGACGGCGGCAATGGCACCGAGGGTGATCAGGAGCGGGAAAAGGGCATCCAACGCCCCTATCGTACGGCGGGCTCGCGCAACCGCTCAGTCGAGCTGGTAGAGCCGCGCGCCGATGAGCGCGAGCGCCCGAGTGACCTCATCGAAGCGTTCTGGCGGGACGGCGATCACCTGTGGTTCGTGCGCCGGGTGCTCGGGCACGATCACGAGGGTCGCCGGGCGCTCCCGCTCGATGTCGAACTGGATGCGGCGCAGGCCGTCGAACGGGATGTCGAGCGCCAGCCGATCCTCATCGGCGACCGCGAGCCGCCGATCGGTGACCAACAGGCTGGCGGTGGCGGCCTTGGCGAGGGCCTGCACGGTCTCCCCGGGCTGAAGGCGGCTGAGGGCTGGGTGGGAGGTGGCTTCGTTCAGCGGCTGATCCACAGTTCACGCGCTCCTCTAAACAGAAGCGACCCGATCGCTGGTCGCAGCGTGACCGTAGGCCACGCGGCTGCACGCTCGTGTGGAAGGCGATCTCCGACGCATTGCAGCCATCTCGCAGAGCGATCGGCCGGACGGTCACTAACGCTGATGCGGCTCGGTAGACGCCGGCCGGTGCATGCGCGAACCGGTCGTTGCGTCGCCGCAAGCCGCGCGCGGTCCGCGCACACACGCCTGCGACACCAGTCTTGGTAAACCAGCGGTGATGCCCAAACCCGACGCGACGACGAAGCGTGAGCTCGTCGACCCTCGCAACGCCTACGCTCGTCCCCCGTTTCCGCGGCAGCGCGAGCCGCAGTCCGGCGATGTCGACGAAATCGACCCGCGACCCGACCACGGGGAGGACTCCTACGTCGGGGCGGGGCGGCTTGCCGGGCTGCGTGCCCTGATCACGGGGTCGGACAGTGGCATCGGCCGCGCCGTCGCGATCGCCTTTGCCCGCGAGGGCGCGGATGTCCTCGTCTCGTACCGGAGCGAGGACGACGATGCAGCCGCCACGGTGCGGCTCGTCGAAGCCGCGGGACGCCGGGCGATCGCGGTTGGAGGCGACCTGCAGGACGAGGACCACTGCCGGCAGCTCGTCGAGCGGGCCCGCGAGGACTTCGGCGGGATCGACATCCTGGTCAACAATGCGGCGACGCAACGCAAGCGACTTCAGATCGAGGAGATCACGACCGAGGAGTGGGAGGGCATCCTGCGCACCAACCTGACGGCCACGTTCTGGCTGTGCCGCGAGGCCGCGACCGTGATGGAACCGGGCGCCTCGATCATCAACGTCAGTTCCATCCAGGCCGCCCAACCGTCGCCGTCGCTCCTTGCCTATGCCACGACCAAGGGGGCTCTGATCACCTTCTCGAAGGGGCTTTCGAAGATGCTGGCCCCACGCGGGATCCGGGTGAACGTCGTGGCGCCCGGCCCCGTCTGGACGCCCCTGGTGGCCACCACCACCGATCCGGAGGAGCTGACCCAGTTCGGCGCCGGAAGCGGCTTCGGACGACCCGCGCAGCCAGCTGAGCTGGCAGGAGCATTCGTGTTCCTTGCCTCCCCCGCAGCGAGCTACATCACCGGAGCGGTGCTTCCGGTCACCGGCGGCGACTTCATCAGCTGACGCCCCCGACACGCCGGTGTGATGCACGAGAACCGATTCGTGCGGCACTCGCAAGCCGAATCGGGACCCATGGTGCATTGCCCAGAGGACCATGGAAGGGTCACACTCGACGCGATGTTGCACGCCGCCACGTCGGCAACCCTCATCGAACCCACGGCGCCGACCGTCCTCGTGATCGAGGACGACCCGGCGAACCGTGCCCTTCTGACCGCGCTGCTCCAGCGTGCGGGCTACCGCGCGGTCACCGCGAACGACGGACCGTCCGGCCTGGAGGCCGCGCTCGAGACGGCGCCGGATGTCGTGCTGCTGGACGTCGGCCTGCCCGGGATGGATGGCCTGGAGATCTGCCGCCGCCTGCGAGCGGACCCGCGCACGGTGACGTTGCCCGTGGTCCTGCTGACGGGGCGCACGTCGGTCGACGATGTCGTGGCTGGGCTCGATGCGGGCGCGGACGACTTTCTCGCCAAGCCCTTCCACGAGGCGGAGCTGCTCGCGCGACTCCGCAGTGCCCGGCGCCTGGCCCTCGTCATGGCCGAGATGGAGAGCGCCCAGGGCGTCGTGGCCGCCCTGGCCAATGCGGTCGAAGCCAAGGACACGATGACCGAGCATCATTGCCAGC
Organism: uncultured Chloroflexia bacterium; assembly: GCA_963828165.1. Classification (GTDB taxonomy): domain Bacteria; phylum Chloroflexota; class Limnocylindria; order Limnocylindrales; family CSP1-4; genus SPCO01. The sequence goes on along the minus strand of CAWHDR010000001.1, from coordinate 2,186,435 downwards.
GCCTGGCAGGCCTCGCCCATCTCCTCGCGACCGCCGCCGAGCTCGATCCTGTGAGCATCAAGGGCGTGGTGTTCGGGGCCCTTCTCCACGACATCGGCAAGATCGGCGTTTCCGACGGTATCCTCAAGAAGCCCGGCGCCCTGACCGAGGACGAATGGATCGAGATGCGACGCCACCCGATCATCGGCGAGCAGATCTGCCGTCCCCTCGCGAGCTCGCGCGAATTCGCCCCGATCGTGCGGCACCACCACGAGCGCTGGGACGGCGGCGGCTACCCGGACCGCCTGAAGGGCGAGGAGATCCCGATCGGCGCCCGCATCGTCGGCCTCGTCGATGCCTTCGACGCGATCGTCCACGACCGGCCGTACCGCGACGCGGGTTCAGCGGAGAACGCGATCGGGGAGATCGTCGCTCAATCCGGCCACCACTTCGATCCCGACCTCGTCGAACGGTTCGCGGCGATCGTTGAGCGAAACGACCTCGACGGGACCGACGACCGGTTGCGGATCGACTCCCTCGCCGCGCTGCGAGCCTCCAGCCGCCGATGACCCTCGCAGACGTCCTGACCCTCGCGCTCGGCGTCGCATACCTGAGCGTCCTCGTCATCGCCGTGAACGAATACCGCCGCCGTCGCGAACCGGTGAGTCGCGCCGTCGTCACGGTCTTCTTCGCGGTGTTCGTGCTCTTCGCGGTCACCGGTCTCGGCAGGCTGCTGCCCGAGCTCCGGACGATCACGGCGGCCAGCGCCTTCGCGGCATTCCTGGCGCTCCCCGTCCTCACCCTCAACCTCGTGCGCCACTTCGAGGCCATCCCCGACTGGCTGATCCGCGCGAGCACGGCGTTCGCGATCCTGCTCGGACTGGGCGCGATCGTCGTCGCCTGGCGGGGCGCCGCCGAGACGGGCACCGGGACGATCCTGGCGGTGCTGTTGGCGTCCCTGTCGTTCTTCGTCGTCCTGGAGCTGGTCGCCGCCGCCGGGTTCCTCCACGAATCCGTCCGCCGGGCCGGGGCGTCCCGAGCGCGACTGATGATCGCGGGGGTGTCGACAGCCCTCCTGGGGATCGCCGCGCTGACGATCATCGTGGGCGGGCTCGGCTCGGGCACGGAGGGGACCAACTCGACGGGCACCCTGGTCAGCGTGCTGGCCCTGACGGCGGCCTTCGGATACCTGATCGCCTTCCAGCCGCCGGCGGTCCTGTATCGGCTTGGCCAGCAATCGACCGCCTACGAGTTCGTCCGTCGCGTGAATGCGCTCCCGACCAGTGGCGCAGCGGACGACATCTGGCGGCTCCTCGCCCAGATCTCGGCCGACTCGATCGGCGCACGCGCGGCCGCGGTCGCGGTCCGCGACGACCACGGTCGAGCGAGGCGGATCACCGTCGGGGCCTGGCCCAAGGACGCCGCGGGCGCCCCGAGCGACCCCACCCAGCTCTCGCCCGAGGACCTGCCTCGTCGTTGGCGCCACATCGGCGTGCCCCTGTCGCTGGATGGGCGGTCCATCGGCGACCTCGACCTGTACGTCGAGGGCAGCCCGCTGTTCGTCGCCGACGACCTTGCGGTCCTGCAGCTCATCTCGCGCCGGGCGATCCTGGCGGCCGAGCGCGAGGAGGTCCTCGCGGATCGCGAGCGGCTCATCGTCGAGCTACGGTCGGCGAGTGCCGCCAAGAGCGATTTCCTGGCCGCCATGAGCCACGAGCTGCGGACGCCGCTGAACTCGATCATCGGTTTCTCGGAGCTCCTGGAGCGGCCGATCTCGCCCGACGGGCACGAAGCGGCGACGGTCGAGGAGTTCGCCGGCCACATCCACGGGTCCGGTCTTCACCTGCTCGAGCTCATCAACGAGGTGCTCGACCTCGCGAAGGTCGAGGCCGGCAAGCTGGACCTTCGGCCGACGGTGTTCGACCTGGAAGAGCTGGTCCGCCAGACCATCGACCAGATGCAACCGCTCGCCGATCGAAAAGGCATCCGGCTCGGCGCGGAGGCTGACGGACGTCAGGACGTAGAGGCAGATCGGGGCCGCATCCGGCAGGTGGTCTTCAACCTGTTATCGAACGCCATCAAGTTCACCCCGGAGGGTGGATCGGTGCGGGTGCTGCTGTCGGGCGATGGTCGCACCGCGCGGCTGGAGGTCGTCGACACCGGGGTGGGCATCGCGATGGACGATCAGGCGTCGATCTTCGAGGCCTTCAAGCAGGCCGCGGCGGCGGCCGGGCTCGAGGGCACGGGGCTGGGCCTGACGCTCGCGCGACAGCTGGTGGAGGCCCACGGCGGCAGCATCGACCTCGAATCCGAGGTGGGTCGCGGCAGCCGGTTCACGGTGGTCCTGCCGCTCGGCCGGGCGTCGCGCGAGCCAGTGGTGGCGACTGCCGTCTCGGCGGAACCCGTGCTCGCGGGACAGCGACTGGTCCTCGCCATCGAGGACGACCCGTCTGCGGCCGAGCTCCTGCGCGTCTATCTCGAGGAGGCCGGTTTCGCGTTCGCGATCGCCGCGGATGGACGCACGGGGGTCGAGTGGGCGACCTCGCTGCGACCCGCCGCCATCATCCTCGACATCCTGCTGCCCGACTTCGACGGCTGGGAGGTCCTCCAGCGACTCAAGGGCGCCGAGGAGACCCGCGACATCCCGGTCATCGTCGTCTCCGTCGTCGACGACGCGCCGCTTGGGTTCGCGCTCGGTGCCGTGGACTACTTCGTCAAGCCGGTCTCGCGCGAAGCGCTGCTCGGGTCTCTCGGGTTGTTGACGTTCACGACGAAGGTGCAGACTCGGGTCGTGACCGCCCTCGTCATCGATGCCGATCCCGCCGCCGGCGCGAGCTATCGGGCGCAGCTGGAGCCGGATGGGTTCCGTGTCGTGGTCGCCGACTCCGGCGAGACGGGCATGCAGCGGGCCCGCGACGAGCGGCCCGATCTCATCCTGCTCGACCTCATCCTTCCGGACACGGACGGGCCTGACCTGGTCGCCCGGCTCAAGGCCGATCCCGCAACCTCCGACATCCCGATCTGGGTGACGACCCGCGGCGACCTCGACGACCGCGAGCGCGCCCGGATCAACGGCAAGGTCCAGGGCGTGGTCGTGCGGGGCGGCAGCGGGCTCGATGCGTTGAAGGGCTGGCTCGATCGGATCGCGACGGGCCCACGGGCGTCGTCGTGACGGATTTGATGACGGGTCGCGCGACGGGCCGCCCCGGGACGCCGATCCTGGCCGTCGAGGACGAGGCCCGCAACGCCGCGTTGCTGCGCGCGATCCTTGGTCCGGCCGGCTACGACCTGACGATCGCGGCATCGCTCGCGGAGGCACGCGCGGCGGTCGGCGCGAGGACGCCGGCCCTGGTGCTGCTCGACCGCCACCTGCCCGACGGCGACGGCCTCTCGCTCGCCCGCGAGCTGCGGGCGTCCGAAACGACCGCCACGATCCCGATCCTGCTCGTCAGCGCGAGCGTCCTCCCGGTCGACCGGATCGCGGCCGAGGAGGCCGGCTGCGCGGGGTTCATCGACAAGCCGGTGCGGGTCGACGCACTGCTCGCGGAGATCGCACGGCACCTGCCGACCGGCTGAGTCCGAGGCTTGCGCCCGGGGAACGCGGACCGTACGATGCGGCGACCCCGCGCTGCCACGTACGGGGCCCGTCCACGTTCGCTTCGGCGGCAGGATGCAAGGGCCCGCGATGAGCTGACGGGACGGAGGACTGCGCGCCATGGCGACGGTGACGTTCGACCACGTCAACAAGATCTACGGTGACTTCCACGCCGTAAAGGATCTGAACCTCGAGATCGGGGACGGGGAGTTCATGGTCCTGGTCGGGCCATCGGGCTGCGGGAAGACCACCAGCCTGCGGATGATCGCCGGGCTCGAGGAGATCTCCGATGGGACGCTGCGGATCGGCGACCGCGTCGTCAACGACGTACCGCCCAAGGATCGCGACATCGCGATGGTGTTCCAGAGCTACGCGCTCTATCCGCACATGTCGGTTCGCGAGAACCTGGCTTTCGGGCTGAAGTTGCGCAAGGTTCCCAAGCCGGAGATCGAGCGCCGGGTCAATGAGGCCGCCGAGACGATCCAGCTCCAAAAGCTGCTCGATCGCAAGCCCAAGGAACTGTCCGGTGGCCAGCGCCAGCGCGTGGCCCTCGGCCGGGCGATCGTCCGCGAGCCGGCGGTCTTCCTCATGGACGAGCCGCTTTCCAACCTCGACGCGAAGCTGCGCGTACAGACCCGCGCCGAGATCGCCCGCCTGCATCAGCGCCTCAAGACGACCGTGGTGTACGTCACCCACGACCAGGTCGAGGCCATGACGATGGGCTCGCGGATCGCGGTCATGAACGAGGGCCTGCTCATGCAGGTCGGCACGCCGCAGGCGCTCTACGACACGCCGCTCAACCGGTTCGTGGCGGGCTTCATCGGCAGCCCGTCGATGAACTTCGTCGACGTGACCGTCGACGGGTCGGGCGACACCGCTCGTCTCGTCGGCCCCGGTGACTGGGCGCTGCCCACGCCGCAACGCCTGCGAGGCATCGCGGGCGACATCGCCGGCAAGAAGCTCGTGGCGGGCTTCCGCCCCGAGCACCTCGACATCGGCGAGGCGGAGCCCGATAGCGGCACCTTCCGGGCGCGGGCGGACGTCGTGGAGTATCTCGGCAACGAGGAGCTCCTCCACCTCAACGCCGCCAACCAGGACATCGTGGCGATCGTCGACTCCGAGCATCGGGTCAAGCCCGGCGACATCGTCAACCTGAGCCTGCCGCTCTCCAAGCTGCACCTGTTCGACTCGGAGACGGGCGAGGCCCTGACGACCGAGCGAGCGAGCGCGGCCGAAGCGGTGCCCGCCTGACCCCCGAGCCGCCCGAACGCGAAACCACGGCCCCGGAGGACCCCTCCGGGGCCGATCTCGTCGAACGGGTCGTCGATACCCGCGTCCTCCATCGCGGGGCGTTCCTCGAGTTCCGGATCGTTACCGTCGAGCGTGCCGACGGCTCGCGCGCCGTCCGGGACATCGCGGGCCACCCGGGAGCGGTGGCGATCGTCGCGCTCGACGCCGAGGATCGCGTGGCGCTCGTTCGCCAGTGGCGGTTGCCGGCGGATGCGGCACTCCTGGAGATCCCCGCCGGTGGGCTCGATGTCGCCGACGACGCCACCAAGGAGGACCCCGACATCGCGGCCCGGCGAGAGCTCGAAGAGGAAACGGGCCTTCGTGCCCGGACGTGGCGGAAGCTCGGCGTGTTCTACACCGCGCCGGGCTTCACCGATGAGCTGATGCACCTGTACCTCGCGACGGACCTGGAGCCGGCCGCAGAGGACGGTCGGCTGGGTCCGGACGAGGATGAGCGGCTGATCCTGGAATGGCGCCCGTGGCAGGACGCGGTCGCGGCGGCGGAGCGTGGCGAGATCCGCGACGCGAAGTCGATCGTCGGGCTGTTCTGGCTGGAGCGGCTGCGACGTCCTCAGGACACGACGGGCATCGATGCGTCGGCTGCGGTCGCCGCGACCGACGGCTCGACGACTGGCGGGGAATCGGTGACGGTCACCTACCGGATGACGATGGGCGAGGTGCTTCGCGCCACGGTCGGGCTGTCACGTCGGTCCAACATCGTCCGCCTCTTCGGGCTGCTGATGGTGGTGCTGGCGATCGTGCCGGTCATGAATGGCGATCTCGTCAGCCTGATCTTCCTGGCCCTGGGTCTCGCGATCGCGACTGGCTGGTTCATCGCGCCGTTCGCGTGGTGGATGTTTCGCAAGCGGCCAGACCTTGTCGGGGCCGATACGACCCTGACCGTGGACGACGATGGGATCCGGATCGGGAGCGACGTCACCCAAGGACGGAGGACCTGGTCGACGTTCCGAAAGGTCCACGATGTCGCTGAGTGCTTCCTGTTCGACAACGCCGCGGGCGTCAGCATGGTCGTGCCCAAGCGGGCGTTCTCCGACTCGGAGCTCGCCGTCGTCTATCGCAAGCTGGATCGCAACGGCCTCTTGCCCAGCGGCGGTCGGACCTAGCGCCCCACGGGTCAGGCCGGTACCGGCGGGTCAGGCCGGGGCGTCGGGTCAGGCCGGGGCGTTCGGCTCCGGCCCGTCACCCCTCGGGGGGCCGTCCGGGTCACGAGTCGGGATCCCCGGTGGCCGGCTCGGCCCCGACGGCAGGCGCGCGAGAGCGTCCCGGTATAGCCGCGAGCCCGGGCTCAGGGCCACCGCCAGCCGGAGATGGGTGCCCGCCTCGTCACGCCGCCCCAGGCGCTTGAGGCTCTGCCCCAGGGCGAAGTGGGCGTAGTGCTCGGATGGATCGACCTCCAGCAGCCGCTCGAACGTGACTCGTGCCGCCTCGTGCTGGCCCGAGTTGAAGTACGCCCGACCGAGCGCCTCGAGGATCGACGCCTTGCCGGGCTCCGCGCGGTCGGCTCGCTCGAGGACGATCGCCGCCTGGGCGTGATGGCGTCCGTCCAGCAGCGTCTGGCCGCGCTGGAGCAGCTCGTAGGCGCTCTCGGGAGCCGGGTCGTCGGTGCCGGGCTCGCCGCTCGACCCGTGTTCGTCGTCCATGAGGAAATGGTGGCACGGAACCGGACGGGCCGCCGTCAGCGCTCCCGATACGCCGAGAGGTCCACGGCCTTCAACCGTGGGGAGTCCGTGATGCCCGGGATCCGGCCGCGCTTGGCGATCGGGCGTCCGTCGATCTCCTTGATGTCGCCCGTGAAGTCGATCGGGCTCGCCCCGCTGATGTACGAGCCCACGGCGTACGAATCGACCGGGGCGGCGGCCTCCTTGAAGTACCCGATTCGATCGGGGTTGAGTCCGCCCGAGACCACGATCCGGACGTGCTGGTAGCCCTCCTGGTCGAGCCGGGCCCGCACCTCGTGCACGAGGTCGGCGGTGACGCGGCCTCGCTCGGACGGCGTGTCCAGCCGGATGCCGTACAGCTTGTCACCGAGCGCGTGCGCGACGCGCAACGCCTCCTCGGCCTCGTCCTTGAAGGTGTCGACGAGCACGATCCGCGCCACGTCCGACCCGAGGTGGCGGTCGAATGCCAGCGCGGCTTCGACGGTGTCGCCGAAGATCAGGACGAGCGAGTGCGGCATCGTCCCCGTCGGCGCGAGCCCGGCCAGTCGCGCGCCGGCGGGCGTCGACGCGCCCACGCAGCCACCGATGATGGCGGCGTAGTCGAGGACGTCGGTGATGTCCGGGTGGATGTGGCGCGCCCCGAAGCTGATGACCGGATGGGGAGCCGCGGCGTCCACGCATTCGCGCGCGGCGGTCGCCCAGCCGGTCGAATGGGCGAGCATGCCCAGGAAGGCGGTCTCGTAGAGCCCGAACTGGCGGTATCGCCCGCGGATGCGCAGGACGATCTCGCGGGGCGCGATGCGGTCGCCATCGTCGAGCGACTCGAGGTGGGTCTCGCTCGGGTCCGCGGCGGCCAGCACGTGTCCCAGCAGGTTCTTGGCCTCGTCGATGCCGCACAGGACGGCCTCGTGGCGGGTGAAGACCTCCATCGTCACGAGCGGGTCGAGGCCCTCGGCGGCAAGGATGCTGTCCGCTCGCGCGAAATAGACGTCGGCCGAGTCGCCGGACAGGATCTCGTGCGAGGGACGAGCGCGCTGGATCCCCATCAGTCGGACGCGGCTCCTGGTACAGGTAGGTGGACCTTGCCGACGCCCCGGGACGACGCACCGCCCTGGCCGACGTGGCGGGAGTGTAGACGATGCGCCGACGAGGGAATGGTCAGGGGTCGAGGTGAGGCCGGGCCTGCATGATCAGTCGCCGGCGTCGTCGGCGTCGACGCCTGCGGGCCGTTTCGATGACCACCGCGAGGGCGAAGATCAGAGCGAGCACGATCAGTCCGATGCTGAGCGCCCGGCTCTGCCCCACCGATTCCGCGTTGGCCCATGTCGTGGCGACCCAATCGGAAGCGGCCGCCGATACCGCCAGATCCCCCATCGCGAAGGCGTCGCGGGCCTCAGCCAGCTCCTGCTCCGGTGCCAGACCCCACAGGCCGAGGGTCAGGAACGGGGTCATCTCGGCCGGTCGCAGCGCGCTCGCCGCCTCGTACCGCCCGATGACGTCGATCTCGGCAGCCGCCTCGGCCGTCGAGTCGTCGAAGCCGTCGTCGTCCTCGAACGCGAGCCGGAGGCTGGCCGGCGCGATGAGGCCTGCGCCGGCCGCGGCCTTCGTCACCGTCGCGCGCCCCGCCAGGGCGGCCTCGGCGTCGGACAGGAGCGCGGCCGCGTCGCTGAAGCGCCACGACCGCAAAGCGTCGCGGATCGGGCGGGGCAGGTTCCAGTCTCCGGCCGCCACGACCATCATGTCGTAGCGCTGGCGCGTCTGGGCCCGCGCGTCGAGCAGCGGCAGATCGGTGGCGCGCGCGACCCACGTCCGCCACAAGTCGTCGTACGTGGCGTCCGTCCGCTCCTCGAGCAGATCGAGCAGGCCACGCCAATCCGGCGGTGTCTCGATCGTCTCCGCGGCGCCACCACCGGCCGGCTGATACGCGCCGACGCCGCTCTGCGCATCGCGCCACACGGCTTGCAGGCCCTCGTCGCCGGCTCGTTTCGCGACGGCCCTGGCGAGGGCCAGCGCGGCGGCATACGCGTAGTCCTCCTCGGCGATGTCCTCCGAGCCGACCGGTCCCCAGGCGTTCAACGGGATCCTTGACTTCTCGAGCTCGTCGGTGAGTTCGTCAGCGCGGATCTTCTTGTCGATGTCGGCGGCAGCGATCGTCGCGTAGTAGGACGCGAACGCCTCGTTCGCCCAGCGGTCAGCGAGGAGCGAGCCGTTGAACCAGGCGTGGGCCGCCTCGTGGAGCACGACGAAATCGTCGGCGTAGTACGCGATCTCCACCTTGCCGGCACTCGGGTCGAACAGTCCCGCGTAGCCACCGGTCGTGCGGCTCACCGCTTCCTGGACCGTGAGCGGCTGGGCATACTCGGGCCAATCGAGGCCGATCCGGGTGCCGAGCGCGGGCAACCCCACGTCGAGCAGGCCGCTGATCCGCTTGGCCCAGGGCTCGTCGTCCTGCCACGCCCGGACGTTGATCTGTACAGGCGCCCCCAGCACGTCGGTGGCGACGGTGTCGTCACGGTAGGCGCCGGGTCGATCGGCGACGAGGTAGGCGAAGAACTCGAGGGGCTTGGCGAGCTTGCCGGTACGGAAGATCGTCCGGCCGTCCTCCTCGGTCGTCGGGGCCGCGATCTTCCCGGCCTCGACCTCGACGTCGAAGCCTCTCGGAAACACGACCGTGACGGTGCTGCCGGGCGTCGCCCGCGTGGCGAATGCCCACACCGGAAAGGACACGAGCGAGTCGCCGATCCGCAGGTCCCGGGTCGCCGATCCACCCGGGTCCTTGAGATAGAACGTGAGGCGATATGTGGCCGACTTCCCGCTGGTCAGCCGGCGCGCCGAAGTCGATCCGCAGCTGGGTGTCCTGCTTGCTGCGCTTGACGACGCGAACCGATGGGGAGCCCGGGCCGTCGACCTTGAAGCTGCTCGCCCCGGCCATGACCTGGACGAAGGCGTTGTCGTAGTAGTAGGCGGTGGTCGGCGTGTCCTTGCTCGGGTTCGTCATCCGCAGGTCGACGATCACCCGGACGCGGCGCTGCTTGGGCTGGACGTCGTAGCGGGCGTTGCTCGTGAACCGGAGCGGCTGGACGGCGGCGTGGACCTCCGTCGGGGCGGTCGGCCCGACCGGCGCACCGAGCAGGCCGACGGCGGCCACGAACGCCAGCAGGAGGATCGGGAGCCGCCGGGCGGTCATCGCGACACCGCCGTGGGGTCGGCGTCGCTCGCAGCGGGCGCGTCCTCGAAGATCTCCGGCAACCGGCCCGCGAACCGATCGAGCAGGGCCGCGTTGCGTGGTGTTCGAGCGCCCTGATCGGGAGCGCGGCCGCCGATCCACAGCCACGACTTCGAGTCGTCGAGCAGGCGGTCGGCGATGCCCACGACCCGGGTCAGGGCGAGGCCAAGGGAGTCCTCTCCGTCCGCCGCAGCCAGGGTCTCGATCGGCAGCTCCACGGCCAGCAGCGGCCGCTCGTCTTCCCCGACGCTGAATTTCGCGAACGGGAATTCGTCGTTCCAGCGCAGCAGCTTCCGATACGACTTGCGGAACATGTCGTTGATCGGGGGAGCGAAATGCGCCCAGCAGATGAGCGCGAGCGACGGGTCCAGGATCACCGTCACGCGGAGATCGAAGCGGCGACGGCCGTCGAGCACGAGGTCCCAGCTGGTGATCCCGTCACGATCGGCTCGCTCGACCGGCTCCAGGCCGAGGTCAGCGAGCCAGCGCTCGACGTCGGCCGGGTGCACGGTGGGTGCACCGGGGTCGGCGGATGACATGCCCGCGGAGTCTAGCCCACCCGCGGGGATTCGCGGCCGATCAGCTCATCAGCCCGAATTGGATTCTGCGTGGGTGAACGTTTGCGAGTCGAAATGGCTCTGTCCGCGCGCCGCCTGCCCTTTCGTGTCCGACCCTTCACCCGCCGTGAAGGATTTGCCTTCAGGCGCAGCTACACGCGGTGCGAGGGACCCTTGCCTTCGTCAGCGTTCACCTGCAGTGAATCCGCACGCATACATCGGCCCAAACGCCGATCGGCCCTGCCAATGCGCCCATGATCCACGAACCTGGCCGCCGACTCGAGTCGCGGCCGAACGGACCGTCGGATCAGCTCGCGCGGGCCGAACGGACCGTCGGATCGCAGACTCGCGCGGCCGAACGGACCGTCGGATCAGCTCGCGCTGCCGCCCTTGCCGCGTGCGCCACTGGCGCGTCCGCCACTGGCGACCCCGCGCGGTGCGACGATCTCGGGGATCGGCGCTACGACGTCGCGCACGGTCTTCGTGCGCTTCGCGGGACGAGGCTCCACGGATTCGCCGCTCTTGATGACGCGCTTCACGAAATCGGGCGCACGAACGTCCGCCGCGACCTTCACGTTGCGCCCGATACGCGCGCCGCGGGGGATGACCGAACGCTTGCCGACGACCGTGATGCCGGTGTTCAGTCGGCTCGGCTCGATCTTGTTGGGCTTGTCCGGGAACGGGCCGTCACCGACGATCGCGCCCGGCCCGACGACGACCTCCTTGTCGAGGATCGACCGATCGACCACGGCACCCGACCGGATGACCGAGTCGAACATGACGATCGAATCGCGGACGACGGCACCGACATCCACGCGCACGCCAGGCGACAGCACCGAGTTCACGACCGTGCCGTTGATGACGCAGCCGTGGCTGATCATCGACCGATGAACCTGGGCCGTGGGCCCGACCTTGGCCGGGGCACGCTCCTCGGAGCGCGTATGGATCAGCCAGTCCTTGTCGTAGAGGTCGAGCTCCGGGTCGTCGACGAGGAGCGCCATGTTGGCCTCCCAGAACGACTGGATGGTGCCGACGTCCTGCCAGTAGCCGTTGTAGCGGTAGCCGAAGACCCGAGCGTTGGCCTCGAGCATCGCCGGGATGATGTGGCGGCCGAAGTCGACGCGGTCCTCGGACAGCCACCGGCGCAGGGCTTTCTTCGAGAACACGTAGACGCCCATCGAGGCCAGGTCGCTCTTGGGCTGCTTGGGCTTCTCCTGCCATTCGGTGACCCGGTCGGCGTCGTCGAGGGCCAGGATGCCCATCCGCGACGCTTCGGCCAGCGGCACGCGCCGCACCGCGATGGTCACGTCCGCGCGCCGGCGCCGATGCGCGGCGATGAACGGCTGGTAGTCCATCTTGTAGATGTGATCGCCGGCCAGGACCACGACGACGTCCGAGGGGTCGTGCTCGACCACGTTCATGTTGCGCAGGACGGCGTCGGCGGTCCCGCGATACCACTCGGCGACCTTGCCCCGGGCGATGTACGGCTGGAGCAGCTTCACCCCGCCCTGGTTGCGGTCGAGGTCCCACGGGCGGCCCAGGCCGATGTGGTCGTTCAGCGAGCGCGGGTTGTACTGGGTCAGCACGACGACGTCGTGGATGTCCGAGTTGACGCAGTTGGACAGCGTGAAATCGATGATCCGGTACTTGCCACCGAACGGGACGGCGGGCTTCGCGCGCTCCTGCGACAGGATCGAGAGGCGCTCGCCTTCTCCGCCCGCAAGGATGATCGCCATGGTCCGCTTCACGGTCCGGATCCGCCTCCCGACGTCGATGGGTTCCGAGTCGCGATGCTAGCACGCGAGGTGCGGGGGAACCTGTTTCGCCTGGTCAAGGCTGCGTGAACGTTCGACCCGGGGCGAGCCGGTCCGCTACAGGAACAGGCGCGGGTTCACGAACGTGCCGTTGAACTCGACCATCCAATGGAGATGGGCGCCGGTCGAGTTGCCGGTGCTGCCTTCGTACCCGATGAGCTCGCCCTTCTTGACGGTCTCGCCGACCGACACGGGGCGTTTGGGCTGCATGTGGGCGTACCAGGTCTTGAGCGAGCCCGAATGCGCGATCACGACGACCCACGCAGGGTCGGCGCCGTCCGCCCAGTTCCAGCCGACATAGACGACCGTCCCGGCGGCGGCGGCCTTGACCTTGGTGCCGTAGGGCGCCACGAGATCGATCCCGTTGTGATAGTGCGCACACCCGTTACCCGGCGCGTAGTAGGCGAAGGAACTGCAGCCGTAGTTGCCGCTGATGTTGAAGTCGTCCATCGGCCAGCGCATCGTCCCGTTGAACTTCGAGGGGATGTTGCCGCGCGAGACCTGCCGAGCGATGAGGCTGTTGATCTCCTTGGCGAGGCGCCGCTGATCCGCGGCGGCCCTGCGGATGATCGCGGCTGCATTCGCCCTGCTGCGCTTGACCGCGGCGTACCGGGCCTTCTGCGCGGCGAGGTTCTTCGCGATGGCGCGCTGGAGCCTGGCGAGCTCCTTCTTGGTTTCCTTGAGCTCGAGCAGGCTCTTGTCGAGAGCCCGCTTCTGCGCCGCCGTCTCCTGGCGCAGCAGGTTCGTCCGGATGCGCGTGTCCAGGACGGTCTGGTGCATCGCGGCGAGTGTTTCCTTGTCGCGCGTGATCTGGTCGGCCAGCGCCTGATCCTGCTCCCCGACATCGATGTAGTAGCTCATCTCGGCGAGGATGTCGGTGAAGGTGCCGCCCGACAGGAACGTCTCGAGCGGTGACGTCCGATCGGTGTCGTAGGCATTGCGGACGCGGTCCGCCAGGAGCGCCCGGCGTTCGGTGAGCTCGACCCGCTTGGCCGCCTCCTGGGCGATCACGAGCGTGAGCTGGGCGTCCATCTGCTTGACCTGCTCGACGAGGTCGGCGTAGGCCGCCTTGACCACCACGATCCGCGCTTCCATCTTCACGATCTTCTTCTTGACCGCGGTCAGGTCGGCGCCGATCGCCCGGAGCTGGTTCTTCGTATCGGCGATCTCGGCCGCGAGACCGGCCTGGAGGTCGTTGAGCGCGGCGACGCGGGCCTTCTGCTCCGCGACCTGCTTCTTGAGCTGCGCCGACTTCGCCTTGGCGTCGGACAGCTCATCGCCGCGTGCGACCTGGGGCGAGACGGACGCGCCCAGCATGCCCACGAGCAGAGGGATCATCAGCACGAGGGCGTGCAGGCCACGGCTCGAGCGACGTGCGCGGCGAACGCCGACCGGGTTCGACCAGCCAGTGGGTCCGGGACGGCCCGTGTCAGGGCGAATGGTGCGGGGCATCACCTGGGCGGCGTCATCGTGCGAGCAAACTCCGTTGGTCGGCGCCTGGCTGGGGCCGTGGCGCGGTCGACGGTTAGCCCGCCGGTGCCGACGTCCATTGACGGGCACATGCCGCAGGACGACGATCAGAGTTCCGGCTTCGGGGGATGATACCCCGAGGGGCAACCCAACCGCCAACGACCAGTCTAGACGGCCTGCTTCCCGAACTGGATGGGTCGAAGGTCAGGGGCGGTACTGGGACGTTAGGTGGGGTCTGCTGCGGTGGGCCGCAGTCACGACCCACCGACACCCAGGAACGAACGGTTCAGCTGCCCTGACGGGGGCCCCGGCTGATGCTCCACGAAGACGGCCGTGGTGAGCGCGGGCACGAAGAACGTGCCCGTCTTCTGGCTGAACTTGGAGGTCAGGACGACGTCGTCGTCCGAGGTCTGCTGGACCTGGTGCAGCTTGAACTGACCCTTCACCGTGTCGGCCAGGCTGATCGACTGACCCGTGTCGCTGCCGTTGAAGATGATCACCAGCGACTTGGCGTTGCGGTCGAGGTCGGCGCCGACGTTGTCCGAGATGCGCATCACGATCAACCCTGGGATCTGGTCGGGGCCACGCGTTCGCGAACGTCAGCCGCTGCTCGATCGCCTCCGCGGTACCGAGCCGGAAGAGCGCCGAGGAACGGCGGATCCGCAGCAGGTCCTTGAACGCGCTCGTTCGTCCACTCGATGTCGGCCTGCAGCCGGATCGATCGAGGCGTTGGCCAGGATCGGCCCGATGATCGGCCACGCCGATCCGTTGTCGTCCTCGCGCGGGAGGCCGACGCCGAAGTTGTTGTCCGTCTTGTTCCAGAAGATCGCGGTTGAACCAGTCGCCGGAGTCGTAGCTGTTCCGGTCGAGCGACTTCGATCGCAACAGCTCGGTGCCGGCATGGAAGAACGGCATGACCCTGCCCGAATGCGACGGTGCTCAGGCCCACGATCGTGGGCGCGCGCGCCGGTCGCTTCTCGAGGTGTCCTGCGGGAGCTTGTAGGCGAGTGCATCGAAGAGCGTCTCGTTGTCGTGCGCCTCGACGTAGGTGATGGCCTCCTGCGGGTCGCTCGGTGTAGCCCGCGGGCGAGCCGTTGTAGTCGACCTCCGCACCGGTCACGGTCGCGCCGGTCCGGTCGACGAACTCGAAGTCCTGGAGGTTGCCGCGTCAGGCCGACCTTGATCTGATCCTGGAGCAGCAACAGCCGCTGGCGCTGCTCCTCCGGGGACATCGTGCTCGACGCCGTTCGGATCGGTGTACAGACCGCTTGCGAACCCCTGGTTGACGCGGTGGTCGGCGTCGAATGGGCCACCGCCACGGACGGCGTCGCGCAGCCGGTCGTTGAACGTGCCGATCCCCGTGCCGTCCATGTTCGTCTGCGTGGCCTGGACGAAGCGAGCGTCGTTCGCGACCTCGCCGAAGTTCCAGCCCTCGCCGTAGAGATAGATCTTCGAGCCATCGACGCCGTCCGCGGCAAGGGTCAGCTCGTCGAGCGCGCGCGCGGACGGCGAGCAGGTTCGGCCTTCGGAGTGGTGGCCCATCAGGTCGAAGCGGAAGCCATCGACCTTGTAGTCGCGTGCCCACGTCACGATCGAGTCGACCATGAGCTTCTCCATCATCGGCGTGCTCGGTCGCGGTGTTCGCGCAGCAGGTCGAGTTGGCCAGCGTGCCGTCCTCGAGCAGCCGGTGGTAGTAGCCGGGCACGATCCGATCGAGCACCGACTTCTCGGCCTGGCCGGCCGCATTCGTGTGGTTGTAGACCACGTCCATGACGACCCGCAGCCCGGTCGTCGTTGAGCGACTTGACCATCGCGCGGAACTCGGTCGTTCGCGCGCCGCGCCCTGGGGGTTCGTCGCGTAGCTGCCCTCGGGCGCCGTGTAGTGCCACGGGTCGTAGCCCCAGTTGAAGCCGTCCTGGGCGCGGACCTGCGCGATGCAGGCCTGCTGCTCCGCCGAGTCGCGCGGGAAGCTCGGCGAGGTCGCACGGCGGTACCAGGTGCGTCGAGCGGTCCTCGTCCACGGTCGCGATGTCGAAGACCGGCAGGAGGTGGACATGGGTCAGGCCCGGCGTTCGCGAGGGCCCGGAGGTGACTGCATGCCGTCAGCGGCCGTGGTCCGCGTGAACGCGGCGTACGTGCCGCGCTCCGCGGCCGGCACCGTCGCGTCGTTGATGGAGAAGTCACGGACGTGGAGCTCGTAGAGCGAGATGCCTTCCGGCGCACCGCTGGCCGGGCTTCGTGTAGCGTGGACCAGCCTGCCGGCCGGAGCGCTGGCGTCGGACAGGTTGACGATCTGGGTGCGAGTGGAGTTGCGTGGCCAGCGCCAGCGAGTACGGGTCGGTGACGAGGTTGTGCTCGACCTGTCCGGTCGATGGAGCGAAGACCTCCACGTCGTAGAGGTAGAACTGGTTCTTCCAGGCGGCGGTGCCGGTCACGCTCCAGACGCCCGTCGCGTCGTCGCGGGTCATGGCATGCGTCGTGGACGATGCCGTCGTGGCATCCGGGTAGAGGCGCAGGGCGACGGACTTCGCGGTGGGTGCCCAGATGCGGACCGTCGGCACGGTGCCGGCCCACGCGACGCCCAGGGCGCCGTCGTTGGCGTACAGGTCATCGAGGACGCCCGGGATCTGGACCCCGGTCGCGATGCGCAGACTGCCCTCCGCGTCGGTCGCGGAGACAGCCAGCTGGCCCTTCAGCGCCTCAGGGACCGCATCGAGGTCGCCCGCGGCGATGCGGAACGCCTCGTAGTCGGCGAGGTGCGGCCACTTCGCCTTGAGCTCGGCCGTGAGGCCGGTCGCGACACGGGCCAGCGGGATCGTCTTCCCCTCCGGTGATCCCTCCCGCGACGGCAAGGCCGCCATCGGGCGCGTAGTGGAGCGGCGTACTCGCCGCCGGGCAGCGGCTCGATGTCCCAGGCGATCGTGTTCTCGGTCAGCCAGTGGGCCTTCTGGCGCGACAGGTTGGCGTCCGTGCCCGAGCCGGCCTGGATGGGCAGCAGGTACTTGGCCACCTGGTCGGCGTCCGTATGCCCGGACAGGTACCAGACCTCGTGCCCGATGGTAACGAGATCCAGGGACTGGTCGGGGCCGGGATCCTTCGTGTCGCCGCGGTGGAGGATGTAGGCAAGCTCGGTCGCGCCATCGTCGAGGTCCAGTTCGAAGAACGGACCGAAGCGATCGGTTCCGGCAGGCTTGATCGGTGCCGTCCACTCCGGATCCGGGTCGAGGTGCCCGGCCCACGTATGGAGGCCCCAGAAGTCGGCGAAGTCGGTGGAGGTTGCGTCACCGTAATCGCCATCCGAGCGGTGATAGTGGATGACGGCGAAGTCCTCAGCGGAGCCGCGCGTCCTGTGGATCGTGGAGTCGCCGGACTGGAGCCAGGCTTCCGCGTTCTCCGTCGGCAGGAAGCTGCGGTCTTCGGCCGTGTCCTTCTCGTCGCCCTTGATGAACGATGAAGTTGACGGGCTGGGTCGCGTCGCCGATCAGGACCTTCCAGTAGGCCCCGTAATCATCGATCGCCGTCGGTGGTTTCGGCGCCTCCCAGGTCGTTCCCTCGCTCGGGTCGATCGCGTCTCCCCAGAGGTGCAGACCCCAGCCGGTGTAGTCGTCGTCCGGGCGCTGGTAGCGGATCTCCACGTACCCCTGCGCGTCGGCACGTGACGTGTAGACCGTCAGGTCGCCCTGCTTGAGCCAGATCTCCGGGTTCTGCGAGGGGTTGAAGAACCGATCGGGGCCCGGGTCCTTCTCGTCACCCTTGTGCGGGATGAAGCCGACCTCGCTCGCGTTGGGCAGGAGCTTGACCCAGGCGAACGGGCCGTAGGCATCCTCGCCTGCGAGCGGGACGGGGCTCGTCCACTCGACGGTCTGATCGATGTCGCCCCAGAAGTGGAAGCCCCAGCCGTCGTAATCGCCGGCCGGCCGCTGGTAGTGGACGACGGCGTAGTCCGGGGTCCCGCCGCCGCTCGGTGGCGGCTCGACCGCGCCGACCACCGCCGAGCCGGTGTCGGAGTCGACGTTGCCCGCTGCGTCGCGCACGACGGCCTTGAACGCGAGGTCGGTGCCTTCCGCGAGGCCGCTCGTGTCGTAGAAGACCCGGTAGGGCGCGTTGTCGTCGGTCCCGATGACCGACCATTCCGTCGCGTCACCGACCTTGGCCGCGAACGTGACCTCCGCGAACTCCGGATCGGCGAGCGTGGCGCCGACCTCGACCTTGCCAACGACGGTCGCGCCGTCGGGCGGGGCGGCCAGCGTGATGCCGGGCGCCTGCGAGTCAGCAGCGAGAGCCGCGTCGGCGCGATACACGACGGCCGACAGCGGCGGCACGGTGATCGTGATCTGGCCCGAACCGTTCGACGTCAGGTCGCCGAGGCCGGATGGCCACAAGCCGCTGAAGCCGGCGTCGGCCGAGTACGTCTGGATCGTCTGGGTCTTCGCCGTCTCGGCGTTGTTGAGCGCGACGACATATTCGATCCCCTCGTCGGCGTCGATCCGGGAGAAGGCGTAGATGCCGGCCTCGCTCGTCGAGTACCGATGAACCTGGGCGCCGTCGCGCAGCGCCGCGTGATCGGCCTTCAGCGCGGCAAGATCGCCGAGGAACGCGTAGAGCGGATGCGCCTCGTCGAAGTTCGCGTCGGCGGTCGTGGCGCTCGTCCCGATCAGGTCGTCGTCGTTGTAGGAGGTGACCTGGCTCGGCATCATGTCCTGGCGCGCGTCCTTGTCGCCGCCGTCACCGGTTAAGCCCTGCTCGTCGCCGTAGTAGACGACGGGCATCCCGCGGACGAGGTACATGAGCGCGTGCGCCAGCTGGTCGCGGGCCAGCAGCTCGTCGTCCGACGCACCCGGGTTTGCCTCCGCGATGAACCGTCCGATGCGGCCCATGTCGTGGTTGCCCAGGAACGTCGGCAGGCTGTAGGCGTTGGAATCCACGTCCGTGTAGTGGTCGTCGAGCGCGAAGAGGTCGCGCAGGTTGTCGGTCGCGGCGGAATTCGCGGCGAAGGTCTGTGCCCGTGCCTGGAAGCCGAAGTCCAGCGTCGCCTGAAGCTTGCCCTCGGTCGTGTAGCGCGACATGAAGGCGGGGTTCGAGTCGAAGACCTCGCCGAACATGAAGAAGTCGTCGTTGCCCTCGCTGGCAGCATGAGCCTGGATGGCCGGCCCGAATTCCTGCCAGAACTCGATGTTGACGTGCTTCGCGGTGTCGATGCGGAATCCGTCGATGCCGACGTCCGTGACCCAGGTCTCGAAGATGTCGACCATCCCATCGACGACCTCGGGACGCTCGGTGAAGAGGTCGTCGAGCCCGAAGAAATCGCCGTACTCGGAGTTCTCGCCCACGAATGTGGAGTCGCCGCGGTTGTGGTACATCGTCCGGTCGTTCAGCCAGGCCGGCGCCTTGACGGTCGCGTCGGCGGTGGTCCGGAAGATCGGGCTGTACGGGAACGAGTCGAGGTCGAGCGGCGGGAACGTGTCCGAGCCCGCGTGATCGCGGTCGTCGAACTCGTTGCCGTCGGCGTCGACATACGGGAACGTCGCCTTGTTCCGGTAGGTGTACGTCCCTTCCTCGTGATCGATCACGTCCGCGGTGTGATTCGTGATGATGTCGAAGAAGACCTTGATCCCACGACCGTGGGCCGCGTCCACGAACGCCTCCAGCTCCGCGTTCGTGCCGAAGTGCGGGTCGATCTGCGTGTAGTCCGTGGTCCAGTACCCGTGATAGCCAGCCGACGCGTCCGCGGCTGAACCCTGGACCGGCCGGTTCTTGAAGATGGGCGCCATCCAGACCGCCGTGGTACCGAGCGACTCGATGTAGTCGAGCCGCTCCAGCAGGCCGGCGATGTCGCCCCCGTGATAGAAGCCCTTGTCCGTGGCATCGAGCCCGGTGGTCATGCGATCCCCGGTCAGACTACCTTCGTCGTTGGCCGCGTTCCCGTTGTCGAAACGGTCGGGCATGACGAAATAGAAGACCTCCTCGGTCAGGTCGTCCCGCAGCGAGCGAAGGGCCAGGGCCTCGTCGGCGGGATCGGGCGGGTCGTCGCCCTCGACGTCGACGGCGACCTCGTTGGTGGACGCCGTGTACGTGAACGTGACGGTGTTCCCGCTCGCGACCGAGAACGCGACGTTATCGGCGGGATAGGACGTGTCCCACGCTTCGGCGAGCGCCACCTTGAACTCGTAGTCGCCGGCGGGGATGTCGGCCGTGACGAACGTGTAGACGCCGTTCCCGTCGCGATCCTGGAGCCACGAGCGCAGGCAGTCGGGGGCCCAGTCGCCGGGGCAGCCGATCTCGCTCTGGAAGCTGCCGGCGGCCGTGGCGATCACGGCATTGCGGTTGCTCGTGACCCAGTGCGAATCGTGCGAGTAGTAGAACTTCGTCGCGTTTGCGTCGCCGACCGTCAGGCCGATGTTGCCCCCGTTGAACGTCGCGTTGGCGCCGTAGTTCTCGTCCCAGGTGTCGTTCACGGCGGCCTTGTATTCGTACGGGGCGGCGGCGGACGGCACCGCGAACGTGCCCTGCCAGACGCTGTCTGCCGGGTCGTACGTAAGGTGCGTGGCGGCGCACTCCGGCTGCCAGTCGCCTGGGCATCCCAGCTCGCTCTGCAGGCTGCCGGCGATCGTCACGCTCGTGGGCGCCGTCGTATGCGAGGCCAACACGGGCACGACGGTCGCTGCGGGCACGAGACCGGCGAGCAGGAGCACGCTCCCGACGAGAGCGACCAGGCGCGACCGAACGCCCGCGCAGCGGGCCTGACCGGACGGGGAGCGCATCGACGAACCTCCGAGACGAGCGCGGGGGCGAGCCCCTGACACGACTTCGACAGCGCCGTCCGGAGCCCTCCGGACGCCGCGCGAGGCGGTGCTGGGTCGGGGGCTAAACCGGTTTAGGGCGACGTCGGGACAGGATGCGCTTCCGGCCCGAGCGGTGTCAACGGTTCGGGCACGTTTAGTCAGCGTTTAGTCCGTGTTTGGTCCGCGGTGAGTCCGTGTTTCGTCGGGGTTTGGTCGCGGAAGCGGCGACCACCCCGGGTCGGCGACCGGGCCTCAGGCGCGGATGAGCACCGCCCACAACGCCCCGATGATGAGGAACGGCCCGAACGGGACGTACGACCGCCGCCCGATGCGGCGCGTGACCAGCAGCGCGAGCAGGACCACGCCCGCGAGGATCAGGCCGAAGATCGTGCCGCCCAACGCCCGATCACCCCCCAGCAACAGTCCGGTCCCGACCAGCAGCTTCACGTCCCCGATGCCGAACGCGCCGGCCCCGAATGGGATCGACGGCAGGTACAGGACGGCCGGGATCAGGACAGCCGCCAGCACGGCCAGCGGCAGGGCCACGCCCACGAGGGGGTTGAGTCCCGAAGCCGCGTAGGCCAGGGCGATCGGGATGACCGGTAGCGTCAACTCGTCGGGGAGCAGGCGCTGGTCGAGATCCGTGGCCAGGCCAACGACCAGCGTCACGATCCATGCTCCGAACACGGCCAACGCCAATGGGTCCCCACCGAACCGCGTGGGCAGCAACCCAAGAGCCACGGCTCCCGCCATCCCACAGAGGACGGTTCGCCAATCGACCTTCCGCCCCGGCGGATGCTCCTCGTCGTGCTCCGGCCAGCGGGTCGCGAACCGGTCGGCGGCCACGCCGAGCGCCGCCCCGGCAACGCCGAGGATCAGGCTCAGCGGCTCCACGTCGCTCGCGGTCGGGCCGCCGCCGCGCTCAGGCCCGACCGGCCAGGGCGAGCTCGACGAGCGTGGCGTGCGACACGCCGGTCGACCCGCGTGGCGCGAACGGCAGGGCCTTGCGGTAGTACGCGGTCCCGGCGATGTCGAGGTGGACCCACGGCTTGGTGACGAACTCGCGCAGGAAGAGACCGCTCTTCACGAGCGAACCCTCGGCCGACCCGGCGTTCTGGAAGTCGGCATACCAGCTGTCCATGTCCGGCACGTACTCGTCGATCAGCGGCAGCTGCCAGTAGCGCTCGCCGGCCCGGGTGCCCGCGGCCACGACCTGGTCGTACCAGTCCTGCGGGGCACCGAACGCCCCCGTGATGAGGTATCCGAGGGCTCGCGCGACGGCGCCGGTGAGCGTCGCAACATCGACGAGATGCGTGGCGCCCAACCGTTCCGCGTAGGTCAGCGCATCGCCGAGGATGAGCCGGCCCTCGGCGTCAGTGTTCGTGATGTCGACCTTCTTGCCGTTCAGCGCAGTCACGATGTCGCCGGGTCGGGTGGAGTGCGGCCCTGGCATGTTCTCAACGGCCGGCGCGAGCCCGAGCAATGGAGTCCCCGGCGCCAGACGTGCCACGGTTTCCATGACCGCGAGGACCGTGCAGGCGCCGGTCTTGTCCATCTTCATCTCTTCCATCCGGTCGGATGGCTTGATGCTGATGCCGCCCGAAATCGAAGCAGACGCCCTTGCCGACGATCGCGACGTGGCGATCCAGCGAATCGCGCTCCCCCTCCTTGCCGGACCGCATGACGATCATCCGCGGCGGGTTGTCGCTCCCGCGCCCGACCGCCATGAACATGCCCATCCCGAGCTCGGTCGCCCGATCGGGCTCGATGACGTCGATCCACAGGTCGTTGCGCTCGGCGATCGCGCGCGCCTCCTCGGCCAGGACCTCTGGCGACACGTCGTTCGCGGCACGATTGGACAATGTCCGCGCGTTGTTCGCGCCCTCGCCGATGATCACGCCGCGCTCGGCCGCTGCCTTGATCGCACCGGCGTCACCGTCCGGCATGACCAGGATCAGCTCGTCGAGCTTCGGTGGCTTGAATTCGTCGTCGTCGCGGTAGATCGACTTGGGGTCGTACGAACCCTCGACCACGCCGCGCGTCAGCAGCTCCGCCACGACCGCGACGTCGCCGTCGATCGTGTCGAGGCCCGACAGTGGGGCCAGCCAGAAGGCCACGCTGCGGACGACGCGACCACCCAGGCGGCGTGACGCCGCGGCTCCCACTCGGACGATGACTTCGCGGTCGATCGTCGCCGTGTCCCCGGCCCCGATCAGGACGAGCCGCCCGGCCGGAAGCTCGCCGACCGCCGCCAGCGTCGTGGCGTAACGCTTGCCGGTCAGCTCCTTGAAGCCGGCGAGCGCTCGAAGCTCACCGCCGGTTCGCCGGTCGATCTCGTCGAAAGGCCCTTCGAAGGTCGGATCGCCCACATACGGGATGACGAGGACGTCGGCTTTGACGTCCCACGGCTGGTCGGTGACGACACGAAGCTGCACGGTGGTGGGTTCCTCCGGGTGTCGGGCCGCATGGGCGCGGGCGACCGCGAGTCAGGGACAGTGGTCGAAAGTGTAGCGTCCGGCCGATGCCTCGGGCTGCCCATGGCACGAACGTCCGGACTTACGTTCCCGGGCTGGGAGCAGGCTCGGCGAGCGCCGCACTCAGCTGACCGCGAGCCTCCTCGATCGCGATGACGGCGCCGTTCATCCCGCCGCGGCCGATCTCAGCCATGATCAGCACGAGGCCGCGCGTGTCCGGCGGGAGCCGATCCTTGGCCTTGCCTTCTTCGGTCATCGCCTCGCGAACGGCATCGTTGATCCGCCCGCCACTGTCGTCGAGCGCGGCGTACAGGGCGCGGAGCGCGGCGTCATAGGTGGCGCTGCGGTCCAGCCATTCGTCGAGCGTCACGACCTCGACCGTCCGGGCCAGGGCGTTGCGCAGGCTTCGGGCATCGGCGATCGCGGCGTCCGCGCCGTCAAGGATCGTCAGCGCCGCCGCGTACTGGGCGTCGCGCCCCTGCTCCGCAGCGGCGAGGACGGCTTCATCGTGCGCGGCGAGGAGATTCGAGAGTCGCGTCGCAGCCGCCGACCCGTTGGCGAGCTGCAGCCAAGACGCCTCGACGCCCCTGGTGGACGCGAGAGCCGCGGCAAGCCGCGCGTGCCGATCGCGGACCGCCGGCCCGAGCCGGTAGCCGGCCTCCTCCGTGCCGACGAGCGGCACGTCGTCGAGCGCGGTCCCGATCCTGGCCGCCCGCGCCGCGATATCCGTCACGAGTCGGTCGCCTTCATCGAGCGCAGCCGCCGCCGTCGTAGGGTCGCTCGCGACCAGCGCCGACAGCGCGCCGCGACCCTGCGCCCCGAGCGCATCGAGCCGGTCCGCGACGAGCTCCAGGTCTGCCGCGATGGCGTCGAGGTGGCTCGTGACGACGACGTCGTCGCGGGCGGTCAGCCACGGGCGCGATCCGGCGGTAGCGGGACCGTCCATGCCCGCGACGAGCCCTGCCGCACCGAGCGCGATGAGGATGACCGCGACGAACCAGGCGAGGGCGAGGAGGGATTGGCGGATCTGGGGCACGAGCGGTTGGTCGGCTCCGATGATCGACTCGGATCGGCGCACGCAGTGGACGCGAGCGTCGGAAGTCAGGGAATCGTAGCATCGGGCGATGACGACCCCGCCGGACGACCGCGAGACCGAGACCGACGCCCGCCGTCGCCTGATCGAGGCGCTGCCGAAGGCCGAACTACACCTCCACCTCGACGGTTCCTTGCGAGTGGACACCGCGCTCGAGCTCGCCCGAACGCGCGGGATCGATGCCCCGTCGGACTGGATCGGCATGTCCGCGGCCCTGATCGCCCCGATGCCGTGCGCCGACCAGGCGGAGCTGTTGCGGGCGTTCGACCTGCCGATCGCGCTGATGCAGGACACCGACGCGCTCGAGCGCATCACGAGGGAGCTCGTCGAGACGAAGGCCGCGGACGGCGTGCGCTATGTCGAGATCCGCTGGGGCCCCCGCCTCCATGTCGCGCGCGGCCTCTCGTTGGCGGACGGCATCGCGGCCGTGTGCGCGGGCGCACGTGATGGGGCCTCCCGGACCGGCACGGTCGTGCGCCTCATCTGTACGGCGCTGCGTTCCCACGACGCCGAAGGGAACGTGGAGCTGGCCGAGACGGCGGCGCAGTTCCTCGACGGGGGGCTGACCGGCTGGGACCTCGCCGGCCCGGAGGCCGCCTATCCCGACCCGCTCGACCACGCGCGAGCCTTCGAGGCCGCGCGCGCCAACGGCCTGCGCTTGACCATCCATGCCGGGGAATGGGGCGGCGCAGACCAGGTCCGCCGCGCACTCGTGGTGGAGCCCGAGCGCATCGCCCACGGCCCGGGGACCATCGACGACCCCCCGTTGTGCGATGAGCTGCGGGTCCGCGGCATCTCGCTCGACCTCTGCCCGACCTCGAACTGGCAGGCCGGCATCGTCCCTTCCGTGGCTGCGCATCCGCTGGCGCAGCTGCATCGCCGCGGCGTGCCCGTGACCCTGAGCACCGACGACACGACGGTGTCGGACATCAAGCTGTCGGAGGAGTACGTCAACGCGGTCGAGCAGATCGGGCTGACCCTGCCCGAGCTGTGGGCCATCGACCGGCGGGCGCTCGATGTCGCCTTCGCCGACGAGGCGACGCTGGCCCCGTTGCGGGAGTCCTTCGACGACTGGGCGGCCGGGATCCCGGAGCTGAGCGGCAACGGGGGCTGACTGGCGCGCCCGCTACCCGGCGAACGACTCCAGGGCGGCGGCAAGCTCGGTCGCATCCGCGGCGATCGCGGTCGGCTGCTCGTGAGCCGGGAGAGCGTCGACGTCCTCGCGGGTACTGATGCCGGTCAGCATGACCACGCAGCGCGCCCCGACCGCCCGTGCCGCGGCGAGGTCCGTCCCGATCCCGTCGCCGATCATGATCGCCTCGCTGGCGTGCCGACCGACGGCCTCGGCGGCAAGTTCCAGCAGGTTCGGCTCGGGCTTGCCGATCGAGAGCGGCGTGACCCCGGTCGTCGCCTCGAGGGCCGCGGCCACGGCGCCCGCCCCCGGGCGGAGGCCCCGCTCGGTGGGGTAGACCGGGTCGCGGTTCGTCGCGATGGATCGAGCGCCGGCACGCACGCAATCGGCGGCCGCCGCGAGGCGCAGGTAGGTGAGGTTCGGGTCGAGGCCGGTGACGACCGCGTCCGGGGCGCCGGCGGCCGCCCAGCCATCGATGCCCTCCTGGTGCATCCGGGTGGCGGCGTGAGCGGCGGTCACCACCTCGAGCCCGACGTCGCGCAGCTCACGCTCGAGACCGCCCCCGCCGACGACGAGGACGCGCCGGATCCCCACCTCGTGGGTCACCAGGTGGAGCGCCGTGGCCCGCGCCGACGAGACGACCGTGTCGGCCGTGATCGGCGCGCCCATGGCCGTGAGCCGGGTCACGTAGTCGGCGCGGTAGTGCATCGAGTTGTTGGTCACGTACACCACGTCGTCTCCGCGAGCGGCTCGGTCGGCGAGGACCTCGGCCACACCGGGCACGGGGTCGGCGCCGCGGTAGACGACACCGTCGAGGTCGACGAGGAGAAGGAGGCTCACGCGGCCGATCGTAGCCGCCGCTCGGACCGCGCGTAGGATGGCGTCGTGACGACGCTTCCGCGCGACCCGCTGACCGGCACCGATCGACTGCTCATCGACGGCACGAATCTCCTCCACGCGCTGTCGCGCAAGCCCGGCGCGGCGCCGCAGGCCGCGTTGATCGGTCGGCTGCGGGCGATCGTCCCGGCCGCCATCGGTATCGAGCTGGTGTTCGACGGGGCGCCGGATCGGGGGATGCGCGGCGAGCGCGTCGCGGCGGGACTGATCGTGCGCCATTCCGGTCGGCGCACCGCCGACGAGGTCTTGCTGTCGCTCGTGGATGAGACACGGGCTGTCGCGGGGGCGGCGGCGACCGGCGCGCTGCTCGTGGTCAGCGACGACCACGCACTCCGGGCGTCGCTGCGCGCGAAGGGCGCCCGGACCGCGGGCTCGGCGTGGCTTCTCGGCAGGCTCGAGCGCCCGAAGTTGTCGGCGCCGTCCGTCGGCAACCGCCGGCCTGCCGCCGTTCGCCCTCCGGAGGAGCGCGACCCCGCTACGGAACCGCAGCGCTGGAAGCCGGGACGCGGCGCAACCACGAAGCGAGGCAACCCGCGCCGGGGGCGACCGTCCTCGGGTAGCATGCCGTCGTGACGATCGTCGACACGCTCAACGAGATGTGGACCGGGCTCCTCGAGATCATGACCCAGTTCGTGATCCCGGACTGGAACGCGATCATCGGGCTGCTGCCGCTCCTGATCTTCCTGGGCGTCGTGGGGCCGCTGTTGACGCTGCTGCCGCTCGGGATCGTCATCTACCAGTTCCGCAAGCCCCGGGTGAAGGGCGTTCGATTCGAGGAAGGTCCGACCGTCGCGGCCATCGGCGCAGACGGCCAGCCGATCTTCCAGCCGGGGTTGCCCCATTGCCGGCGCGATGGGCTCATCTATCCGTCGGGAACTGCGCGATGCGAGCGCTGCCAGGACCCGCTGGCCGTCATCTGCCCCATGTGCGGGCTCGGTCGGATGGCGATGGTCGACACCTGCACGAACTGCGGACTCGTGCTCAAGGTCAAGCCACGCTCGGTCGTCGTGCGCCGTGCGGCATCCGGGCCGAAGCCCGGCGGCGCAGCGGTCGCCTGACCCGAACGATCGATGACCCGTGACACCGCGACGCTCGCTTCGCAACCCGCGACCGTGTTCGGGCGTCTCCTGACACGATGACCATGGCGGAGCTGTCCACCGCGCTCTTCCCGATCGGTGTCGTCTTCGTGGCGCTCGGGTTCGCGGCGCATGTCGGACACGCGGTGATGCTGGCCAACGGCCGCCGAGCGGCGCTCCCCGTCCTGAGCGCCGCTCGCCAGCCGGCCTTCGCGGGCGTGGTGACCGGCTCGTTCGTGACGGAGTCGACCCGAGCGGCGACCAGCGGGCCCACCCTGGCCGCCGCGCCGAGCCCGTTGTCCCGGGCGGCGACCGTGCTGTCCACCCTGGCCGTGGCGTTCCTTGGGGTCTCCCTCCTCCTGCGCGGCATCGTGGTGGGCCGAGGTCCGTGGGGCAACATGTTCGAGTTCACGGTCGCGTTCTCGACGTCGATGGTGGCGGGCTACCTGGTCCTGTCTCGTCGCTACGCCATCCGCTCCATCGGGTTCATCCCGCTCGGCGTGGCCCTGATGCTGCTCCTCTATGCATCGAGCCTGCCGTCGGAGATCTCGCGGCTCGTGCCGGCTCTCCAGAACCCACCGCTGCTCACGATCCACGTCGGGATGGCGGTCCTCTCGTACGGGATCTTCGCGACCGCCTTCGCGGCCGGGGTCGCCTACCTGATCCAGGGTCAGGACGACCGGTTCGCCTGGCTGCCGCCACACAAGGTGCTCGACGAGGTCGCCTACCGGGCCGTGATCATCGGGTTCCCCATCTTCGCCACGATGATCATCCTGGGCTCCTGGTGGGCCTCGATCGCCTGGTCGCGCTACTGGGGCTGGGATCCGAAGGAGACCGCGGCCCTCGTGACGTGGCTGACCTATGCGGTCTACCTCCACGCCCGCAACCGTCGCTCATGGGCGGGCCGGCCGGCCGCGCTCCTGCTGGTGGTGGGCTTCGGGATGGTCCTCGTCACGTATTCCGGCTCGCTCTGGTTCAGCGGCCTGCACTCGTACAGCGGGCTCTAGCCCCGACGATCGGTCCGGTGGCCAGGCCCTTCAGTCGCTTCGACCGGGGTCGCGCACCGTGCCGCGAACAACCCTCGAGAAGAGTGCGGCGGCCGCGGACACGAGCGTTACCGTGAGCACGATGCCGGCCAGGCTCGAGACGTCGGTGGCTGGGTTGCCGTCGGCGGCGACCTGGGTGGCGGGCACCTCCGTGGGTGGGTCTGCCGCATCGGAGGGCGCCGCCTCGCCAACTGCCGCCGCGTCGGCGCTCGGTGCCACCGACTCGGTCGCCCTGCCACCGGCCGCCGCCGGGTCGACCGCGGCGCTCGCGCCATTCCCCGAGGTGGCCGCCACGACCCGCACGGTCGCGGTCATCTCGGGGTGGAACGCACAGAGGTAGGCATACGAGCCCGCCGTCGCGAAGGTCCGCGCGAACGTCGCGCGACGCTCGAGCATCCCGCTGTCGAACGCGCCGTCCTTCGCCGTGACCGAATGCGGAGCCACGCCCCGATTCGTCCAGGTGACCCGGCCCCCGGCTGCGACCTCGATGGTCGCGGGACGGAACGCGAAATCGGCGGCGTCCACGGACACCTGGAACGGAGCACCGACCAGCTTCGGCGTGGGGTCGGCGGCCGGCGCGGGCACCGCGGATGGCGTCGGGGTCGGGGTGGGGCGCGGGGCGTCCGGTTCGGTCAGATCGCCGCCCCCGTCCGGGGCCACGACCTCGATCGTGCCGCGCATATCGGAATGGAAGATGCACAGGAACGCGAACGTGCCGGCGGACGGGAACGTCTTCCTGACCGACGCGCCGCTGCCCAGGACCCCGGTGTCGAACGCGGAGGACGTCGCGGAATGCTCGTCGCCGCCGCTGTTCCGGAACTCGACCGTGCCACCGACCGCGATCCGCACCGATGTCGGGTCATAGAAGTCGTCACCGATCGTCATCGTCGCGCTGGACGCCGCGCCACCGCCGGCCGAACCGCCCGCCGAGCCGCCTGACGGCGGGGTCGTGCCCCCCGCCGAACCACCACCCGAGCCCGAGCCCGAGACGACCACGATCCGCCCGCGGTACGCGGCCGCGTCATCGTTCCGCTCATCCAGGTAGGCGTACGTGCCCGCGACCGACAGGCGCACCTGGTACGAGTCGCCAGGCTCCAGGTTCCCCGTATCGAACTCCTGCCCCGAGCGTGACCGCATCCGGTGACGATCGTCGTCGCGGTTCACGAATCGGACGACGTCGCCGACCGACACGCGCACGTCGCGGTCACTCAGGCCGGATCGGATCGTGATCGTCACGTCGGGTGTCCCGACGTCGAAGTCGTGGGCGACGACGGTCGCGACTCCCACGACGGACACGGCGTAGATCATCGCCGCGAAGCCCAGCACGAGGCGGATGCGGCGACGGGACGAGGCGGGCGGGACGACGGAACGCACGGACGGACCTCCGGGGACGGGCGACAGGACTCACTGCTTCTCTGAGACCGCGGCGGGCCGGAAGGTTTCAGTGACGCGGCCGCGTCGCCCAGGGAGGCACAGCGTTCGGGTCCACACCGCGCCGTCGCTCGACGGCGTCTCGCGCCGCCGGCGCCTCGGTCTCACCCTCGCGCGAGATAGGTCGGATGCCCGAGCGCGGTCGGGCGGGTCGGTTCAGCGCGTCCGGGTCACCTTGTTGAGGTTGCGCGGCACCTCCGGGTCGTGGCCGCGAGCGCGCGTCAGGTAGAGCGCGTGGAGCTGCCCGACGACGATCGAGACGATCGGCCCGAGCCATTCCGGGGTGCCAGACGGCAAGCGGAACGGCCACCGCGCGAGCGCCAGCGCGTCGTCGGCGTCCGACACGATCGCGAGGTCGGCCTCGAGATCCGCCCGTAGCCGCCGCAGCAACGCCACCAGCGACGTGTACGTCGGGCCGGGCCGGACCGTTGCGAGGACCGGAACGCCGGGCTCGAGCAGGGCGAGCGGCCCGTGCTCGAAGTCGGCGGCCGAGTACGGGTCGGCGAACACTCGCGCCAGTTCCTTGAGTTTGAGGGCCCATTCGCGCGCGGTCGCGTATTCGTAGCCGCGCGCGAGGACGAGCAGCCGATCGGCATCCGCTTGCTCGGCCGCCATCGTCTCGACATCGGGTTCGAGGGCGAGGGCGCCGGCGAGGGCATCCGGGATCGCGGCGAGCGCCGTCGCGTCGGCCGGGTCGCGCGACATCGCCGCCGACAGGGCAGCGACCGCCAGGAGCTCGGTCGTGTACGTCTTCGTCGCGGCGATCGCGAGCTCCGGCCCCGCGCCGAGGTCGATGGTCGTCTCCGCGGCGTTCGCGAGCGCCGAGTCCGGGTCGTTCGTGATGGCCAGCGTCGGCGCGCCGTGACGGCGCCCCGCCTCGATGACCGCGACGACATCCGGCGAAGCGCCCGACTGGCTGATGCCCACGACGAGCGACCGATCGAGCCGCGGCTCCGCGCCGTACAACGAGATC
The DNA here is from genome assembly GCA_963828165.1 of uncultured Chloroflexia bacterium. Classification (GTDB taxonomy): domain Bacteria; phylum Chloroflexota; class Limnocylindria; order Limnocylindrales; family CSP1-4; genus SPCO01. The sequence continues at coordinate 2,155,921 of CAWHDR010000001.1, read as the reverse complement.
ACCGACGGCGCACTCAGCCCGACTGACAGCGCGTGGCGGACACCGAGCACGTACTGGGCATAGATCGCCGCGTGGTCGCTGGTACCGCGGGCGGCGATGACGACATGATCGACGTCGCGCGCGCGGATCGCGTCGGCCAGCGGGCCGACGACCTCGGGCGCGCGGCGGAGGAAACGGGCGGCGACCTCGGGCTGCTCGAGGATCTCGTCGCGCAGGCTCATGACCCGATGGTGTCAGACCGCGTGGGGCCGTGCAGGGCGCCGCCGGTCATTCGACCGCCATGACGATCAGGACTCCGCCAGATGTGCCTCCGCGGGAACGTTAGGCGGACTCGACCGCCTGCAGCGACCCCGCCGAGGACCCTCGAGTGGCTGCCGACGCTCGGATCGTGCACGGTCCCGCTGGCGACGGGCCAAGATGCGACCCGGTCAGGTCCGATCGAGCATCGATTCCCCGCCGTACGTTCCATGGGCGATACATCTGGCGGAGTTGGGCTCGGCGTCGACGCGGGCGTGATCGTCCGAGGCCGGTCCGGACGGCAGGTCGACGCGGGCGTCATCGTCCCAGGGTGGTCTGGCCGGCAGGCGGCCGGGGCGTCATCGCCCCCTCGCGGACGGGCAGGCGACCGGGCGCCTCGGCCTGGCCGGCGAGGACCGCGGCGAGGGCATCGAGCGACGCGGGCAGGATGGAGTAGGTCGCGAGGGCCGTGACGTTGGCGGGGTACGCCGCGACGTCCCACGGGCCGCGCAGCGCGACGGCGATGACCGGCGTGCCGGTGGAGGCGATCGCCTGGACCAGGTCGATCTGGGAGGGCTGGCGATGGCCGTCGATCGTGCCGATGACCACGGCGCGAGCGGCTGCCGCCCGGTCGCGCACGGCGGCGATCGAGCCGTGGTCCGGGGTCTGGTCCACGACGATCTCGTCGACGTCCCGGAAATGGCGGCGCAGCGCGGCGGCGAGCACGGGTGCGACGGTCGAGGAGGTGTCGGCCGGGGTGAGGTCGGCCGGGCGCGGCATGACGGCGAGGATCGGGCCGGACTCGCGCGGAGCAGCGGCAGGAGCCCGCGCCGGGTCGCGGACGAGCGTGATCGAGCGGGCGGCGAGCTCCGTCGGCGAGGGCCGCGGTGCTCCGCGCAGCCGACGACCGACAGGTCCGGTGCCGGCCCGGCCGAGCCGAGCCACGCCCGGAGCGCGGCCACACGACGTTCCGTGGCAGCCACCTCGGCCGGATCGAGCAGCTCGCGGGCCACGGCCCGGACGAGCGTCTCCTCGATACGGGCCAGCGCCTCGGGATCGGCCGACGGCGAGCAACAGGTCGACGCCCGCCCGGACGGCCGCGATGACGTCGAGCGACCTGGGCCGGGCCCTGGGCGAGTGCCCGCATGTCGAGCGCGTCGGAGATCGTCACTCCCTCGAAGCCGAGATCGCGCCGCAGCAGGTCGGTCATCACGGCCCGCGACAGCGTCCCGGGCAGGTCGTCGCGACCGGTCACGGCCGGCAGCGCCATGTGCCCCGACATCGCGAGCCGGGCCCCGGCCGCGAAGCGCGGCACGGAACGGCACGAACTCGCGGTCGTCCAGCACGGAACGCGTGCCGCCGAGACGACCGCCAGGCCGTGGTGCGTATCGCTCGAGATGTGCCCCATCCCCGGGGCGTGCTTGACCGTGGCGGCCACCCCGGCCGCCTGGAGGCCGCGGACCATCGCGGCCCCATGCGCGCCCGACTGCCTCAGGCGAGTCGCCGAACGACCGGATCCCGAGCGCCGGGTTGGCGGGGTCCGTGGCGAGATCCAGGACCGGCGCGTAGACCACGTTGACGCCCATCGCTCGGGCCTCGGTACCGATCGCGTGCCCGACCCGCTCCGTGAGCGCCGCATCGTCGACCGCGCCCAGGGCCATGTTCCCGGCGAACGCCGTCGAGCCCGTCACCGAGGCCGATGAACTGGCCGCCCTCCTGGTCGGCCGCGACGAGCATCGGCGAGGGACCCGGGACGTCGGCGGGCGCGGCGTGGGGGTCCGCCGCGCCCGCTCGCTGGAAAGCGGAGGTCAGCTCCAGGACCTGACCCGGAGACCGGACGTTGTGATACCGGAACAGCGTCATCCCCGCCGCCGGCGCCGCCGCGAGCGCGCTCGGCGATCCGGGCCGGGCAGCACCTCCCCCTCGAACGCGAGCATCACCCGGCCCAGGATCGACGACAGTCACCCCTTCACCGCCCCCGCCAGGCCCCGCACGAAGTAGCGCTGGACCACGATGAAGAACAGCAGGATCGGCACGACCGTCATCGTCACGCCCGCCGCGATCGACCGGAAGTCGGAGGCGAAGAACCCCTGCAGCGCGGCCAGGCCGACCGGCAGCGTCATGCCCTCGGGCGTGTGCAGCATCAGCGACGGCCACAGGAAGTCGTTCCACGACGTGACGAACGTGAAGATCGCGACCGCGGCCAGCGACGGCCGGACGATCGGCAGCAGGATCGACCACCAGATCCGCCACTCCCCCGCCCCGTCGACGCGGGCGGCATCGATCAGGTCGCTCGGGCACGCCGCGGAACGCCTGGCGCAGCAGGAAGATGTTGAAGGCGCTCACGATGTTCGGGAAGATCAGCGCCGGCAGCGAGTCGTAGTAGCCGAAGACGTTGACCGCCAGGACGAAGCTCGGGATGTAGGTCAGCTGGGCCGGCACGATCAGCGTCGCCAGCAGGGCGTAGAAGATCGCCTCGCGGCCCAGGAACCGCATCTTCGCCAGCGGGTACGCGGCCAGCGCCGCGACCAGCACGTTCAGCAGCCCCGTCGCGACGGCGACCGTGGCGCTGTTGAGGAAGAAGCTCGCGATCGGCAGGCTGTCCCAGCACCTTGGCGTAGTTCGCGAGCGTCGGGTCGTTCGGCAGGAACTGCGGCGGCACCGAGGTGATGACGTCGGCCGGACCCTTGAGCGAGGTCAGCAGCATCCACACGAACGGGAAGACCGTGACCACGGCGAGCGCGGACAGCACGGCATACCAGCCGCCATCGCGCAGCCAGCGACCGCGCCGCCGTGCCCGCCGACGAGAAGCGCCCTCGGCCGCTTCGCCCGCCGTCAGCGACGACGCCAGCGGCGTGGACAACGGGCGCGCACGTCGCTCATCCCTCGCCCTGGCCCCCGCGCTCGAGCAGCCGGACGTTGACGATCGAGAACGCCAAGGTCACGACCAGCAGCGCGATCGCGATCGCCGATGCGTAGCCCGCGTTGCTGCGCTGGAAGGCCTGCTGCCACAGGTAGAAGACCATCGTCACGCCCGCTATCGAGGATGCCGCCGGTCCGGTTCGTGAGGACGTAGATCTCGTCGAAGACCTTGAGCGCGGCGAGGCTCGAGATGACCGCCACGAACACGATCTGCGGGCGGAGCGCCGGCGACGCTGACGTAGCGGTGCTTCTGGAGGTCGGTGCAGCCGTCGATGCGGGCCGCGTCGTACAGCTCCTCGTTCACGTTCTGGAGCCCGGCCAGGAAGATGACCGCGTAGTAGCCGATGCCCGCCCAGATCGTGAGCATCATCGCGATCGGCAGCACGAGCGACGGCGTCGTGAGCCACTGGACCGGCTGGTCGATGACGCCCCATGACTGGAGCACGCCGTTGATGAACCCGGTCCGGTCGAACAGCCAGCGCCACGACAGCCCGATGGCGATGCTGCCGCTGACCGCGGGCACGAAGTACAGCGCCCGGTAGAGGTGGATCCCGCGCAGCTTGCGGTTGACGACGATGGCGAGCGCGATCGACAGCACGATGAGGATCGGGGTGACCAGCAGGTAGACGAACGAGTGCGTCAGCGCCAGCCAGAACGTCTCGTCCTCGATCAGGCGCTGGTAGTTGTCGAGGCCGGCGAAGACCGGCGGCCGGATGATGTCGTAGTCGGTGAAGCTGTAGTAGACGACCGCGATGATCGGGTACACGACGAACACGCCCAGCAGGGCCAGCGCGGGCAACAGGAACAGGTACGGCGTGATCGAGCGCTTCCGGGTCATCGGTCGGTCCTGATGGTACGAGCCTTGTGACGGTGGACTGGCCCGCCCCCGGGGGACGGGAGGCGGGCCAGGGTGACGGGCGGAGCCAGTCGCTATTCGATCAGCTTGTTCGCCTCCGCGACGGCGTCGGTCAGCGCCTGCTGAGCCGGCACGTCGTTGAAGAGCGCGGACTCGATGGCGTCGAGCACGATCGCGTTGACGTCCGCCTTCTTGGGCACCGTCGGGACGATGTCGGCGTACTTGGACACGATGTCCCTGGCGATCGGGCGCGCGCTGTCCTCGATCAGCTCGGGCTGCGAGCTGAAGAACGGGTCGTCATAGGCCGCCGCGGACGACGGGTAGACGGCCACCTGCTTGGCGAAATCGACCATGCTCCGCGGGTTCGTGAAGAACTGCGCGAGCGCGATGGACGCGTTCGGGAACTTGGTGTCTCCCTTGACCGAGATGCCCATCGAGCCCTTGCCGACGACGCCGGACTTGCCGACGGGCGCGGGCACGACGGCCAGATCCTCGTAGAGCGACGGCGTTGTTCGACTTGACCTCGCGGATGAGGTTCGGGCCGGTCTGGTAGAACGGCGCCTGCCCGGCCGAGAAGATCAGCAGGCCGACGCGGTCTTCCGCCGTGGTCAGCGCGGCGGTGTCGACGCTGCCTTCCTTGACCATGTCCACGTACATCTGCAGCCACTCGACGCCAGCGGCGGAGTCGAAGGTGAAGCTCTTGCCGTCGGCGGCAAGGACGTCGACGTCGCCCTCGTAGGTCATCTGCGCGAGCAGGTCGTTGACCGTGAGGCGGACGTCGCACAGCGCCCCGGTCTTGTCCTTGATGGTCTTGCAGACGGCCGGCAGGCCATCCGTCGTCTTCGGGAAATCGGCGACGGCCAGCCCGGCGCCCTCTTCGTAGATGCGCTTGTTGATGAGCTCGACCGCGATGCCCTGGTACCACGGGAACTGGAAGTTCTTGCCGTCCACCAGCTGCGACTTCCAGAGACCCTCGAAGTAGATGTCCTTGACTTCCTGGGGCACGCTCGCATCGAGGTCCAGAAGGACGCCTCGGCTGGCGTAGTCCGCGACCCAGCCCTCACCGACCGACAGGTTGATGACGTCGGGTGCGTTGCCCGCGGAGAACGCGTTGTTGAGGTCCTCCTGGAAGGTGCCTTGATGGTCTTCCCAGTTGACCTTGACGCCGGGGTACGTGGCCTCGAAGCGGGCGATCGTCTCGGCGATGTACCCGTCGAAGGTCGGCGACAGGAAGAACGTCCAGAAGCCGATCTCCGCGTTGGGCTCGACGTTCGGGATGACGGCTTCGGCCGGATCAACGGCGAGTGCCGCCTCCGACGGAGACGCGGCGGGTGCCGAGGGTTCCGTGCTGGCCGGCGGCTGGGACGCGGGCGGCTGCGAGGCCGGCGCGCTCGCCGACGGGGCGACTGCGGGGGTGCAGGCCATGACGGCGAGGATCGCCGCCAGGGCCAGTGCCATGGTTCGCTTGGTGTGCATCACTCCTCCTTGAACTCCTTCTTTCACGTGGGGTCGTTCGTTCCGACGGTGCGCGGCGGGGTCAGGCGTGACGGACCACCTCCGTTCCCCTCAGCCGATCCGGATCCCGGACGGCACTGGCCACGGCGACGGCTCCCCACGCCCCGGGCTCGGCCTCGGGTGGCAGGACCGCGACGATGTGGGCCGGCAGCAGCTCGCCGGCCTGGCTCGAGACGGCACGCAGGCGCTCGAGCTCTCGATGGATGGGCTCCGAGAATGCGGAGCCCGCGTGCGACACGCCACCACCGACGACGACGTGATCGACGTCGTAGGTCATGACCAGGAGGTGGACCGCCCAGGCCAGCCGGCGACCGACGTCGTCGACGAGCTCGCGAGCGGTGGGATCGCCGCCGCCCGCGGCGGCGTAGACGTCCTTCGCGGTCCCGGCCCCCATGCCGGCCGCGGTGGCTCGCCGGGCGATGGATGGGCCAGAGGCGAAGGCCTCGAGGCAGCCCGACTGGCCGCAGGCGCAGGTTGGACCGAGCGGGTCGACGATGGCGTGCCCGATCTCGCCGGCGAGGCCGCGAGTGCCACGGTGGAGCCGGCCATCGAGCACGACGCCGGCCGCGATCCCGGTGCCGACGGCGAGGTAGGCGAGATCGCTGCCGTTGAGGCGGTCGGGCCCATCGGCGACGCGACGCCGGTGCAGGCCGAGCGCGGCGGCTCGCGCGTCGTTCTCGATCACGACCGGTCGTCCCAACTCCGCTTCCAGTGCGCCGCGGAGGTCGAAGTCGGTCCAGCCCAGGTTGACGGCGAGCGTCACGTGGCCGGCCACGGGATCCACCCGACCTGGGACGCCGACACCGATCGCGTCGAGGTCGTGGCGCTGCAGGCCGGCGGCCGCGAGGGCCTCGTCGAGTGCGGCGGCGATGGCGGAGGCGGCACCGGCCTGGTCGCCGACGGATGCGGCGTGGGTGGCCCGACCCCGGACCTCGCCCTCGGCGTCGACGATGAGGACCGCGATCTTCGTGCCGCCGATGTCGATGCCGGCGACGATGCCCGTCATCGATGCACCGTCAGGCCGAGCTCGCGGGTGAGCAGCAGCGCACACGCGCCGAGCAGCGTCACGTCCTCGCCGGTGCCGCCGTCGATGATCCGAGTGTCGCGCGCCAGCGTGCCCAGGCTGCGGCGGCCGGCCTCATCCCGGATCGCCGCGAACCACCGATCACCAAGCGCGGTCGCGCTGCCGACGATCGTGATGTTGCGGACATCGAGGGCACCGCTCAGCCCGGCGATGGCTGCACCGATCGCTCGGCCGGCGGCGAGGACCACGGGGAGGACGCGGTCGTCGCCGGCGGTGGTGCGATCGACGAGTTCCCCGAACGAGGCCGTTCCGGCGGCGCGGACGACGGCCGGCACGCTGGCCACGGTCTCGAGGCAGCCGAAGCGCCCGCAATGGCATTCGATGCCGTCCGGGTCGACGACGACATGCCCGATCTCGCCCGCGCCATCACCGTCGCCACCGAACAGCTGGTCGCGCAGGATGATGCCGGCACCGACGCCGCGACCGACCTTGATGACGACGAGGTTCTGCGGCCGCTCGTCGCCACCGAAGAGGTACGTCGCGAGGGCGGCGGCGCGCGAGTCGTTGGCGACGACCGCCGGTAGGCCGTGGCGCTCCTCGAGGATGCGCGCGAGCGGCAGGTCCTGCCAGTCGAGGTTGACCGCCCAGCGGATCGTGCCGTCCGCGTCGACCACGCCCGGCGTGCCGACCCCGATGCCGAGGAGGGGGCTCGTGGCCTCACGCCGGACGTCGTCGATGAGCTCGTGGACGAGCTGGACGGCCTGCTGGCCATCACGGCCCTCGAGCTCGCGGGTGCGTTTCGTGGTGAGCTCCCCGCGCAGGTTCGCGAGGGCGGCGGTGAAGGTGCGCTCGCCGAGGTCGAGCGTGACGACACTTCGAGCGTCGTCCTTGAGGGCGACGAGGGTCGGCTGCTTGCCGCCGGTGCTCGGGCCGCGGCCGACGTCCTGGGCCAGGCCGTCCCGCTCCAGGTCCGCGACCAGCTCGCCGACGCTGGTTCGCGTCAGGCCCGTCAGCCGGGCGATGTCGGCGCGGCTGATCGGACCCAGGTCGTAGAGCGCGCGCAGGACCAGGGCCGCGTTGTGGGCGCGGGTCTGGGCGTGGGTCGCCTTGGACGGGAATTCGGTGCGCGCCACGGGTGGGATACGGGCCCCTCGCCACTTCGTCCAGAGAGTTGACGAAGCGGATGGTGGCGGGAGGCGACGACTTTGTCAATACCTAGGACAAAGCCTTTGCCGTCTCGATTTGGGGGTTCGAACGCGCGAGCCCTCAGCGCCGGGCGACGATCCGCTCGAACGTCCGGGCGTTGTAGACGGCGCACGCTCGGTGGTCGTTGTTGAAGTAGACGAACCCGCGGTCGCCGCCGGGTAGCGCGGCCAGCCGGTCGACCCAGCTCGCGAGGGCGTGCCGCCCGTAGCACGGCCGTGGGGTGGCTCTCCCCTGGTGGAGCCGCAGGTACGTCCAGTCGGTCGTGCTCCAGAGTGGCGTGATCGGCCCGCGCCGATCCGCGAGGACGAACGCCGCCCCGTGCTCGCGGAGCAGCTCGCACAGCTCCGGCACGAACCAGCTCTGGTGGCGCGGCTCGACCGCGATGGGCACCGCCCGCCGAAACGCCCGCAGCGTGTCGTCCAATCGGTCCAGGTCGATCTCGAGGGTGGGCGGCAGCTGCAGGAGCACCACCCCGAGCTTGTCGCCGAGCTCGCCGGCACGCTCCATCAGGAACTCGACCGGACCCTGCGGGTCCTCGAGCCGCTTGATGTGCGTCAGGTACCGGCTGGCCTTGACCGCGAATCGGAAGTCGTCCGGAACGGCATCCCGCCAGCCCCGGAACGCCTCCGCCTTCGGCATCCGATAGAACGTGACGTTGAGCTCGACGGTGTCGAAATGTTCGGCATAGAACGCCAATCGGTCGCCCGACTTCAGGAACCGCGGGTAGAACGACCCACGCCAATCCTTGTAGTCGAACCCCGATGTGCCCACGTGCAGCGCCACCACCGGAGCCTGCGTCCCCGGGCCGTACAGCGGCGCTCGCGAAGGCGATCGGGTCGTTGCGTTCCAGCCACGAACGACACAGCCGCGACTCGGGGCGTCATCGCAGCACCGAGCACTCGGGCGCCTGCCGGCAGACCGGGAAACGTCGATTTCGAAGCATCGTGTGACAGGGTCAGGCCAGTTCGCTGTTGACATTGGAGCGGCTCCAGGGTCTAGCGTTGCCGCCATGGCAGCGACACCCGAGTCTGGGTTCCTGGTCATCGCGGACCTCACCGGGTACACGGCGTACCTGACCGGCAGTGAGATCGAGCATGCGCCGGCGATCGCGGGCGACCTCCTCGAGACGATCGTCGGCCGCCTGGAACCACCGTTCCGGCTGGCCAAGTTCGAGGGCGATGCGGCATTCCTCTTCGTCGAGGACGGGCGGTCCGACGGCTCGCTGCTCCTCGACGCGATCGAGGCGGCCTACGTCGCATTCCGGCGTCGGCTGCGGAGCATCGACGGGGCCACGAGCTGCGACTGCAACTCGTGCCGGCTGGCGCCCCGGCTCGACCTCAAACTCTTCGTGCACCACGGCGCGTTCGTTCGTGGACGCATCGCCGGTCGGGACGAGCTGGCTGGGTCGGACGTCATCCTCGTGCACCGTCTGTTGAAGGGGGCGACGACTGCCGGGACGGTGAGCGATGGCTTCGCGCTGTTCACAGACGACGCGGTCCGGGCCCTTGATCTCGAGCCCGGCGCTCTTGGCTTGCGGGCGGGTGAGCTCTCGATCGAGCATCTGGGCCGGATCGCGACCTTCACGCTCGACCTGGAGGCTCGTTGGCAGGCCGAGACCGGCGTCCGCCGCATCGATCCCATCGCAGCCGACGTCATTCTTGATGTCGCGGCGACCATCGCGGCGGACCCCGCGGTCGTATGGGCCCATCTCACGGCCCCGGCGCTGCGGACGTTGTGGGAAGGCCCGCTGGTGATGGAGGACGTGGCGGTCGGCGGCCGGCGTGGCGTGGGCACGACATCGCAGTGCGTGACGGGCCGGCTGGCGACGCTCGAGGAGATCGTCGATTGGCAGCCGTATGAACGCGTCGCGTGGCGACTTGCCGTGCCGGACGTCGGTCCGATCGAGGCGGTCACGGACCTCGACCCGGTCGAGGGCGGGACCCGGCTCCGGCTCCGATGGGCGCGTCACGGGGACTCGCCGGCAGTGGGAACCGTGATCGAGCGGATGCGCGTCGACAAAGTTGCCGCCTTCGAGCGCCTCGCGAGACTCGTCGGGGCCGGGCCCGCCCCGCCATGCCCACCCATTCGGCGTGCACTCCAATGCCTGCCTATAGCCCGCGCAGTCCCGGTGCCCCCGACTGGATCACGCAGCTAGTCAGGCGCACTATGGCGGAGGCCCGGGATGAGGATCGGCGAGTTCGCGCGCGAGGTCGGGGTGTCCGCCGACACCATCCGCTTCTACGAACGCGAGGGCCTGCTGCCCGCAGCGTCACGCCGCGACAACGGCTACCGCGAGTACGCGGTCAGTGATGTCGCGAGGCTGCGACTGCTGATCGACCTGCGCGGCCTTGACCTCCCCCTGGCGGACGCCGCCCGGATGGCGAGCTGGTGCCAGGCCGGCCACTGCGCAGAGACCACCAACGACCTGCCATCCCTGCTGGCCGCCAAACGCCGCGAGATCCACGACCGCATCGCGCGCCTCCAGGCAACCGAGCGCCGACTCGAGCGCCTCGAGCAACACCTCACCTCCACGGCCCGGACCCTGCCGGTCCTCGACCAATCCGGCCCATGCTGCGAGGCAGCGGCCGCGATCAGCGGGTCAGCCGACCCCCTCTAGGTTGTCCGGACCCGCGGCCGACGCACAAGGTCGCGCCCGGCTATCAACCGCGTCGCTGGCCCCCCCGGCGCTAGCCGACCAGCGTCGCTGGCCCGCCGGTCCTACGCGACCCGCGTCGTCCGGACCCGCCGGCGCGGCGCGACATCACGAGCACCGCTGGCGGCCGCGGACCACAGCGACAGGGCGGCGATCGACCCCACGGGATCCCGCAGCCACGCCCGCACCTGGCGGCCGTCGGCCGGGTACGCCGATCGGAGCATCGCCTGGAATTGAGCGACTCGCCGCTCGTTGGTTCGGGATCCGCCAACCACGATCCAGGCCGACACGGTTCGCGGCGACCAGCCCTTCTCCTTGGCGATCTCCCAGGCAAGACGCCGCTTCTTGTCGAGCGTGCCGAGCATCTCGCCAACGTCGACGATGTCCGTCTTGAGCTCGATGACCAGCAGGGCTCGGCGGCCGGGATGCCATAGCAACAGGTCGATGACGCCACGCTCTCCGTAGATGGAGAACGAGACCTCCGGCGAGATCTCCCAATCCGGGAATGCCGCGGCGATCGTTCGCGTGACCGACTCGTGCAGGGCCGAGTGCCGCCGGCTCATCATCCGATCCAGGTCGCCGCCACGCCACCTTGGCTGGAGCTCCAGGCGGATGTCCAGGGCCCCGCAGATCGCACGGATCGAGTCCAGGGACAAGGGTCCGACATGCCCTTGCTCGACCCGCGAGATCGTGACCCGCGAGACTCGCCCCTTCGCGGCCAGGTCCTGCTGGCGCCAGCCGCGTCGCAGGCGCGCCGTCCGGACGACTGAGCCGAGACGCAGATCCTCCATCGACCGATCATGACCAGGAACGCTGCACTGCCGCTTATCGGGGGAGCGGCCGCAACCGATCCGTTCTCGCGTCGAAACTCCGCCATTTGTATCGCTACCGGAACGTTAGGCGGGCAACTGAGCCTCGCCTGGCCGCCGAAGGCGCGATTCGCAGCTGCATGGGCGTCGCGTCACGCTCAGATCCCGGTCGGGGCAGCCCCGAGCAACCCTCCCGGCCCACTAACTGACCGCCTTACGTTCCGGTGGAAGCACATTTGGCGGAGTTGTTAGGCTGCGGCGGCCTCAAACGGCTCGGGGCTGCGGCGGCCGCAGCCGGCTCGGGGCTGGGGCGGCCGCAGCCGGCTCGGGGCTGGAGCCCCGCGGACAGAACCGTCCAAGCACAAACAGAACACCCGTTCGGTGTACGATCCGTGGATACGTCGTTGAGAACCGCCCAGACGCACGTGGACATCCCCGCAACAGCCCGTGGAAAAGCCGCTCCCCGATGTGGACGAACGGGCGGCGAGCGTGGATGAGCGTGAAAACACGCAAACCACCACATCTAGCGGTAGCGTTCGCAACACAACCACTACATCTTGTGGTTTTGGCCTTGACTACCGCTATCCATCGGCGTATCGTTCTTGTGGTCACTCGCCCTACCGAGACCCCGAAACCCCGCCCCGCAAACGGCACGATCCGCCGGCCCGGGGCCCGGCACGCAGGAGCCTCGGAACAGAGACGACAACGGAAACGCGGCAGCTACCGCGCGGGATGGACACGGAGGAGCATCAGATGGCCCGAGCCACGACCAGCGGCGTCGCCGAGCACGACACGAAGCAGCCCAAGTCGGAGGCGACCGCCAAGTCGGGCGCGGCCTCGGCCCCTCGCCACAGCCACCCGCCAAGCAACGCCACGCCGCCACGCCGGCCCATACGGCGCGAGCTTCGACGGCACGGATCCCAACGGCAAGCCCGCCAAGGGCCTGACCTTCGAGCGCCGCTGGACCCGCCCAGGCGTCCATCCCTACGACGAGATCACCTGGGAGTACCGGACCGCCGGCATCGCCAACGAAAGCGGCAAGTCGCGTCTTCGAGCAGAAGGACGTCGAGGTCCCCAACTTCTGGTCCCAGCTCGCCACGAACGTCGTGGTGTCCAAGTACTTCCGCGGGCACCTCAACACCCCGGAGCGTGAGACGAGCGTCAAGCAGCTCATCGATCGCGTCGTCAACACGATCGCCTCCTGGGCGGAGACCCAGCGCTACTTCGCGAGCGACGAGGACCTGGCGACCTTCAAGGCCGAGCTGACCCACCTCATCGTCCACCAGAAGATGGCCTTCAACTCGCCGGTCTGGTTCAACGTCGGGATCGAGAAGCAGCCGCAGTGCTCCGCGTGCTTCATCAACTCGGTCCAGGACACGATGAGCAGCATCATGGACCTCGCCAAGACCGAGGCGATGCTCTTCAAGTTCGGCTCGGGCGCGGGCAGCAACCTGTCCACGATCCGCTCTTCCAGGGAGAAGATGGCCGGCGGCGGCACGGCAAGCGGCCCCGTCTCCTTCATGAAGGGCTATGACGCCTTCGCCGGCGTCGTGAAGTCGGGCGGCAAGACCCGCCGCGCGGCCAAGATGGTGATCCTCGACGCCGGCCATCCGGACGTCCTCGAGTTCATCGATTCGAAGGCGCACGAAGAGCAGAAGGCCTGGGCGCTGATCGAGGCCGGCTACGACCCGAGCTTCACCGGCGAGGCCTACGGCTCCGTCTTCTTCCAGAACGCCAACCACAGCGTCCGCGTCACGGACGACTTCATGCGCGCGGTCGAGCAGGACCAGGAGTGGACGACCCACGCCGTGGTCGGCGGCGAGCCGATGGACACCTACAAGGCCCGCGACATCTTCCGCAAGATGGCCGAAGCCGCGCACCTGTGCGGCGACCCGGGCATCCAGTACGACACGACGATCAACGACTGGCACACGTCCGCGAACACGGATCGCATCCACGCGAGCAACCCGTGCTCCGAGTACATGTTCCTCAACGACACCGCCTGCAACCTCGCCTCACTCAACCTGATGAAGTTCGTCGACGCGGACGGCGAGTTCGACCCCGAGGCGTACCGGTTCGCGGCCAAGGTGACGCTGACGGCCCAGGAGATCCTGGTCGATAACGCCAGCTACCCGACGCCCAAGATCGAGGAGAACTCGCACAAGTTCCGCCCGCTCGGCCTGGGCTACGCCAACCTCGGCGCGCTGCTGATGAGCCGCGGTCTCGCCTACGACTCGGACGAGGGGCGCAACTACGCCGCGGCCCTGACCGCGATCATGCACGGCGAGGCGTACAAGCAGTCGGCGATCATCGCCCGCGACCACGGCGGCCCGTTCGCCGAGTACAAGGTCAACGAAGCGCCGTTCCTGCGCGTCATCGGCAAGCACCGTGACGCCGCGTACCGCATCCCGACCCAGGGCGTGCCCACGACCCTGATCGACCACGCCAAGATCGTCTACGACGAGGCGCTCGAACTCGGCAAGAAGCACGGCTATCGCAACGCGCAGGTCACCGTGCTCGCGCCCACTGGCACGATCGCCTTCATGATGGATTGCGACACGACCGGCGTGGAGCCGGACATCGCGCTCATCAAGTACAAGAAGCTGGTCGGCGAGGGCTTCCTCAAGATCGTCAACCAGACCGTCCCGGCGGCGCTCAAGAAGCTCGGCTACACCGCCGACCAGACGAGCGAGATCCTCGACTACCTGACCGAGCGCGAGACCATCGAAGGCGCCCCGCACATCAAGGCCGAGCACCTGTCGGTCTTCGACTGCGCCTTCAAGCCGGCCAACGGCACGCGGTCCATCCACTACATGGGCCACGTCCGGATGATGGGCGCCATCCAGCCGTTCATCTCGGGCGCCATCTCCAAGACCGTGAACATGCCGGAGGCGGCCACGGCCAAGGAGATCGAGCAGGTCTACCTCGAGGGCTGGAAGCTCGGCCTCAAGGCGATCGCGGTCTACCGCGACAACTCGAAGCGCTCGCAGCCGCTGAGCACCTCCAAGACGAACGGCGACGTCGTCGACACGGCGGTCGTCACCGACCTCAAGAAGCAGCTCGCCAAGGCCCAGGCCGAGGCGGCCCTCCCCCATCGCCGGCGCCTGCCGTCCGAGCGGACCGCGGTCACGCACAAGTTCGAGATCTCGGGCCACGAGGGCTACATCACCGTCGGGCTGTATCCGGACGGACAGCCGGGCGAGATCTTCCTGAAGATGGCCAAGGAGGGGTCCACGGTCTCGGGGTTGATGGACTCCTTCGCGACGACGGTGTCGGTGGCACTCCAGTACGGCGTGCCGTTCAAGGACCTCGTCAACAAGTTCGCGCACGTCCGGTTCGAGCCGTCCGGGTTCACCGGCAACCAGGAGATCCCGATCGCGAAGAGCATCGTGGACTACATCTTCCGGTGGCTGGGGTCGCGGTTCCTGGACACGGACGACAAGGCGAGCCTGGGGCTCATCGATCGGTCTCAGGTTGAGGTGTCGGGCCAGGACTCGGCTCCGCAAGGCACAACCGCCTTCGGCGCCCAGCGCCTTGCTGCGCCGAGCCCTGACCCGGTAGCCCGGCCTGTGGCACCTAGCAATGAAACTCCGTCCACCTTGGCGGCCGCGCCTGGGATCGGCTCAGATGGTGAGGGGGCCCACACCGAGACCTCCGAGGCGGCGTCTCCTCCGACCGCCTCGGAGGCCCAATCCGGTGACTCGGATGTCGCCCAAGGCCACGGCCGTGGCGGCGTCACCGGCTGACGCTGCTCCCGGGGATGCCCTGAAGGTCATCGCGACCAATGGAAGGGCATGCCGCGAACGGTGGCAGCAAGACGGGCAACGGGAACGGTGGCGGAACGTCGGCCATCACGTTGAACCTGGGGGCCACGAAGGTGAGCTTCCAGACCCAGGCGGACGCCCCGAGCTGCGCCGACTGCGGCTCGATCATGGTCCGCAACGGCAGTTGCTACAAGTGCCTCAACTGCGGGAGCACGTCCGGCTGCAGCTAGCCTTTACCTTCGACGTCTCGGTCCTTCGCTATGGGCAGACCGGTTCCGGTGGGCATCCGGGCGGTGGCCCTAGGCGTCCGGCAGCGGCGTGAGGTTGTACCTGGCGATGACGTCCGCAAGCCAATCAGGCTCAGCCGACGGGACGCCGTAGCGGTCGCCAAGGCGCTCCAGCTCGTCGGAATCGGGTTCGCCGACCGACGTCATGTCGACCAACTCACCGAAGAACCGCTCGAAGCCCGGCGGCGAGATCACCTCGATCATGCGCGCAGGCGTCGACCCGGCATTCCACATCGCGTGGACCTGATTGCGCGGCTTGATGATGTATCCCCCGGCGCCGAGGACCACCTCCTGGTCCTCCGAGCGGAAGCCGATCTCGCCCTCAAGCACGATCGAGTATTCGTCCTCGCGCGTGTGGATGTGCGGCGGCACGAGCGCTCCGACCGCGAACGGATGCTCAACGATCGAGAGGGCTCCGCCGGTGTCCTCGCTGTCGATCTTGAAGACCACTCCTACGCCTGGGAGGAGGACGCCGGTACGACCGTGGCCGGGCTGGATCACCTTGAGGCGCGCGCCGGTCGTGGCTGGTCCGTGTGTCGCCATCGTCGACTCCTCTGCATCGGGTGCACAGGATATCGAAACAGCAGATGCGTTCCAACGACGCTAGCCGACGACCTCGGGTTCGGTCAGCACGACACGCTTGCCGTCGCCGTTCGACGCCCAGGCGCGCAGCGCGTCGGTGATGTGCTGCGTGTCGCCGGCGAAGGCGAACCGGTGGACCCCAACTTGCGGCGCCTCGACGCCGTCGTGTTCGTGGACGCTGGCGAGGCTGCACGCCGCGCAGATCATCTGGAGGTTCTGGCTCCAGTCCTCGCCGCCCAGGTCTCGATCCAGGATCTCGGCCTGGAGAGCCTCCTCGTCTGCGTCGGTCGACCAGGCGATCTCGGCGACGTGGGTCGGCGCGGGGGACGGGTCCATCCGCTCGAGCTCGTCGAAGACCGATCGCTTGTACCCCTGGATCATCCGCTCGCCGCGTGGGACGACGTCATGCAGGACGACGTCGTGCCATCGATGACCCGATTCCGGCAGCGGGATCGACTCGATGCGCGAGCGGCACGGATCGATCCGCGTTCCCCAGACCACCTCACCCTCCCCGTCCGGACCGGCGTTGAGCCGGATGGGCGCTGGTCCGAGATCGGTGATCGGCTCGCCCTCGCCGTCGCCGACATCGATCGCCAGGCCGCGCCAGGCGTCCCGTGCCGTCGACCAGTCGCGCAGCGCCGTCGCGGCGACGCCGAGGTTCCAGGTCGCTTCATGGTCCCCCGGTCGAAGCTCCAGGCATCGCAAATTCGCCTCCCGTGCGTTCGCCCAGTCGTGCCGGAACTTGTAGACCAGTCCAAGGTTGAACCAGGTCGCCGGTGTCCCCCTGCCGGCCTCGATCTCGGCTCGAAAGCCCGACTCCGCGTCGTCAAATCGACCTTCGTCGAGGGCGGTACGGGCCGCCTCGAAGTCGCGATCCGGGCGCAGGCTGGCCAAGAAGTGCTTCATCCCGGCGGGAATGTACCAGTCGACCGCTCGGGCCGCCGGGTACGGCTCACGTGAGGGCGTAGGGGAGGATCGGTTCGCCGGCCCTCCCCGGCCTGTCGTCCCCTACGGGCAGACGCTCTTGAAGTGCTGCATGACAAGCTCGTTGTCCACGACCTGCCACAGGGTCGTGGTCTGGCAGGCATCGTCGCCCGCTCTGTAGCGATCGTGCGCGCTGGTGTGGCTCACGAACGTCATGTCCTCGCCGAGCGACAGCGAGTGCTGCGCCGAGTTCGAGATGATGACGTCGACGACCACGCCCCCGACCGTGTGCGTTTGCACCTGTCGCTGGTTGTAGGTCACGGACATCGTCCCGTCCGGGCGCGTGGTCAGGTGGGAGACCGCTTCGACGTCGAAGATGTACGCCTCATCGCCGTGGTCGTCGATGAGCTGGAACGAGTCGCGGAAGGTCTGGGTGGTCGCGCCGGCGCCGAGGGCAGCGGGGGCGAATCCCGCAAGCGCGACGAGGGCAAGGAGGGCGGAGATCAGGGGTCGGTGGGTACGCATGTGGTGACAGTTCCTCGATAGCAGGTAGTTGCGTAGCGAACTGTCAGCTGTCGAGGTGGTGGGACCTATGGACAGATGTACCAACCGGCGTCGACTCCTGTCACGACCTCGCGGGATCCTTGCTTGACAGATCGGATTTAGTGCTAAATACTGCGCCGGTCGAGTTGATCATCTGACACAGCGCCCATCCGTCACCCCAGACCCCAGCCTCATACCGCGAAGGAACAGCCGTGATCGCCACCGGCCAATCCATGACCGCGCCCATCGTCGAACTCCCCGGCTCCCAGGTCGCGTCGCTGCGGCGCTGGAACATCGGGCTTGGCTTCCTCCATGCCGTCCAGGCCGTGGCCGTGCTCGCGCTCGCCACCGCCTTCGCGCTGCCGGTCACCGCGACGTTCATGGAGGGCCCACCGGGAACTCCCGCAGGCCCGCCGACCACCCTGTTCGAAGTCTCCGTGGCGTGGGGCGTCGCGCTCTTCCTGCTGCTGTCCGCAGCCTTCCACTGGCTCGTGGCGGTGCCCGGTGTCTTCGAGCGCTACACCTCCGGCCTGGCGGCGCAGCACAACTACTTCCGCTGGGCCGAGTATTCGCTCTCATCGTCGGTCATGATCGCGCTCATCGCCATGCTCACCGGGATCAGCGATATCGCGGCGCTGATCGGCATCTTCGCGGCCAATGCGGCCATGATCCTCTTCGGTGCGGTCCAGGAGCGATACGAGCGACCGGGCGGTTCGCTTTGGCCGTTCTGGCTTGGATGCGTCGTCGGGATCGCGCCGTGGTTGGCCGTGGGCGTCTACCTCTGGTCGCCCGGTAGCGCCGCCGAGCCGCCCGCCTTCGTCTACGCGATCTTCGTCTCGCTCTTCGTCTTCTTCAACATCTTCGCGCTTAACATGTGGCTCCAATACCGGCGGGTCGGTCGATGGAAGTCGTACGTGTTCGGCGAGAGGGCCTATTTCGTGCTCAGCCTGGTCGCGAAGTCGGCGCTCGCCTGGCAGGTCTTCGCGGGGACGCTGGCGGGCTGATGCCGTCGGACCCCGCACGTCATCTCAGCCTGCACGAGGCCGCCGATCTTCTCGGCGTCCACTACATGACGATCTATCGTCGAGTCCGGCTGGGGATCCTGCCCGCCCGGAAGGTCGGAGGGACGTGGACGATCGCTCGCGCCGATCTCGAGCGGACGCCGACGCCGCCCGAACGTGGTCGCCGCCGCCGCGGGCGTAGCCATCCGCGGGTGTCGGTGTGGCAGGAGCGACTTCAGGCGCGGATGCTCAGCGGGGACGTCGCCGGTAGTTGGCAAGTCATCGAGGCTGCCATGGCCTCGGGCTTCGCGCCGGCCGAGGTCCATGTCCGCATCCTGGCACCGTCGTTGCACGCCATCGGGGCGTCATGGCAGGACGGCGCGATCACCATCGATCAGGAGCATCTCGCGAGCAGCGTGGCCACGACCCTGATCGGACGCCTGGGCCCTCGGTTCGTGCGCCCGGGCCGCAAGAAGGACATCGTCATCCTGGCGATGCCATCCGGCGAGCGTCACGGACTCGGGGTAGCGATGCTCGCCGACATCCTGACGGAAGCCGGCTACGGGGTGCTCAACCTGGGCCCCGACACGCCGGCCGCGTCGCTCGTCGCTGCAATTCGTGGTGCGGGATCTCTCGCCGCGGTCGTCGTGAGTGTCGTCGACACCGAGCGCCGTCCGGCGGCCGGACGCCTTCTGGCCGCCGCCCTTCGCGAACGTCCGTCGGTTCCCCGCCTGGTCGGCGGAAACGCGATCCCGGACGGGCGCGTGGCGCTCGATCTCGGTGCGGACGGCTGGGTCGCCGATCCGCGCGGGCTCGGCGACCTGATCGAAGAGCTGCGGGCGCGGGCGTGAACCCCCTGCCGCCTCCCGTAGCCGGTGTCCCATTTGATCTGGAGACCGCGGCCGGCAGGGTGAGCGCCTATCAGCTGGGCGAGGGACGAACGATCCTGCTCCTGCACAGCTTCAACGCAGCCGGTACCGGCATGGAGCTGGCTCCGCTGGCCATCCGGCTGGCGGAGCATCGGCGGGTGGTGCTGGTCGACTGGCTCGGGTTCGGGACATCTGATCGGCCCGACGCGCCATATGGCTGGGAACTCTATGGCGAGCAGCTCGAACGTATCCGGGTGGCCGCCCTGCAGCCGGGCGAGGCCTCGGTCGATGTCGTCGCCCTCTCCCTTCCGGCGCAGTACGTCGTCGTCGCGGCCGCGGAGCATCCGGACCGTTTCGGTCGCATCGTCTTCATCAGTCCGACCGGATTCGGCCGCTTCAAAGGCAGCGCCGGCCGATCCTCGCGGAACCTTTATCGGTTCCTGCGTCGGACGGGGGTCGGTCGGCTGATCTTCGCGGTGCTCGCTCGGCGCCAGGTGATCCGCTGGTTCCTCCGGCAGACCTTCGCGCATCCGGAGGGGGTCCCGCGCGAGTACGAGCGGTACTGCTGGCACACAAGCCAGCAGCCGGGCGCCTACCGGGCTCCGCTGGCATTCGTCTCCGGACTACTCAATGATCCACGCGCCGAGGACGCCTACCAGCGGCTCTCGAACCCGACGCTCCTCCTCTTCGGGGATCACCCGCACTTCACCGACCCCGCGGCCGCGGAATCGCTTGTCGCCGCGAACGCCCACCTGGAACGGATCACCATCGAGGGCGCCGGGGACCTACCCCAGCTCGAGCAACCGGACGCGACCGCGGCCGTGGTCGCTCGGTTCGTTGGCTAGCTCGCATATCGGGTCGATCCCACCGCCTGTGTGCCGGATGCTCCAGGCTCTTCTTCGGGGGCGGCGGCACCGACCCGTCTCTAGAGCGCGACCTCGACTCCGTACCGGGCCGCCAGGTCGGGCACCCATGCCATGTCCATCGTCGTCCCGAACTCGACGCCCAGGCTATCCATCCGTTCGGCGGTCAGCTCGTCGCACGCCGCGAGGTCGGCCATCCCGCGGAACATGTGCTCGAAGGCGCCGGGCGTCAGCAGCTCGATGATGCGAGCCGGCTCGGGCCCGGCATTCCAGAAGGTGTGCATCAGGCCGCGCGGCTTGAGGATCCAGCTGCCGGGTTCGGCGGTGAACTCGTCGTCGCCGATCCGCGCGCCGATACGCCCGAAGAGCACGTACGACCACTCGTCGGTGTCGCTGTGGACGTGTGGCGGCACCATGAACCCGGGCTTGACCGCCATCTCGGTGATCGATAGCGCCCCGTGCGTCGTCTCCGTCGGCACCTTGACGGTGGTGTCGATCGGGCCGTCCCAGATCATCTCCCCCGCCCCGGGCTCCACCAGGTATCGCGTCCGCTCGACGACCGTCATCAGCTCGCCTCCAATTTCGATGCACATGCATGTGCAATCATGTGCGACAGACCATAGCGCCCACACCGGCCGCGGTCAATACTTTCGGTGCACATGGCTGGGCAGACGAAACCCGATCGAACGCCGGCGGCGCGCCGGCCATACCGGATGGGCCGCCGGCAGACCGCGGTCGAGCAAACGCGCGAGCGCATCGTCGCCGCGACCTTCGAGCTCCATGCGACGGTCGGCCCGTCGCGCACCACGATCCGCGCCATCGCCGAGCGCGCCGGTCTGCAGCGGCACACGGTCTATGCGCACTTCCCGGATCTCGAATTGCTCTACGAGGCTTGCACGGTGCACGGGATCCGCTCGACCCGCATGCCGGAACCGGACGGGTGGCGCACGATCGCCGGCCCGCTGGACCGGCTGCGGCACGGCCTGACCGAGATGATCGCCTGGTACCGGGCGAACGAGCAGATGCTCGGCAACGTCCTCTTCGACGTTGATCCCGGTGCGCCACCATCGACGACGCCAGACGCGTTCGAGGCGCGGATGATCGCGCTGATCGACACGTTGATCGAGGGCTGGCAGATCGAACCGGACCGCCAGCTGACCTTCAAGGCCGTGCTGGGCCACGCCATCGCCTTCACGACGTGGCGATCCCTGGCTGGCGGCGGCCTCTCCGACGACGAGGTCGTGGCAGTCCTCGTCGGCCTCATGGAAGGGGTCGCCGCTGGGTCGATCAGGGTGGACCCGTGAGCGGTTAGGCCGCAGGTTCGCCGATCAGGCGGCCGAGGTTCGCCGGATCGAAGAACGCCTCGACGGACATCGTGCCGGCAAGGACGCTGGCGAAGTCGTTGGAGGCCTGGGTATCGGCGGCGATGGCCGCGAAGAGCGCGGCGTCCTCCTCGCTCGGTGGGTCGAAGCCGACAAGCTGCTTGGTGAAATCGAACATCGCGCGGGTCCGCTCATCGCGGGCGCGTTGGTGGTCGGCGAGGGCCGCGTCGAACGTACGTCGGCCGCTGCTCGACGGAGGCGAATGAGCGCGATGGCCGGAAGGCCGCGAGTGCCGCCGCCCACTGGTAGTCGGCGAGCGCGGCGCGCCCCTCGTCCATGCGACCCGAACGCACGTCCGTCACGCGCCCATCGTAGTCTTGGCGGATGGTCGACTGGAACGAACTCGCCCGGGAAGCGCCGGGGATCGCCGAGGTATTCGTGCGCCGCCACAAGGCGACGGGCAACCTCTGCTTCCTGGCCACGCTTCGATCCGATGGAGCTCCCCGCATCAGCCCGATGGAGCCGCGGATCCTCGATGGTCACCTGGTCCTCGTCGGGATGCCGAACACGACGAAGTTCCGCGACCTGGCTCGCGATCCGCGGTTCTCCCTGCACACCGCGACGGTCGATACGCACCTTACCGACGGTGACGCCAAGGTCTGGGGCGAGGCGCGGAACGTCCAGGATCTGGAGCTGCACGCGCGGTTTGCCGAGGACCTGTTCGCGGAGTCCGGGTTCGACCTCCGGGGCCAGAAGTTCGATCCGTTCTACGTCGCCGACCTCGCCGGCGCCTCGTCGGTCGAATTCCGGGACGGCCAGCTGACGATCACGATCTGGAAGCCCGGGGAGGGGGAGCGAAGCCAGCCGCTGAGCTGATGCTGTCGGTGGCGGCTCAGTCGGTCCGCGGCTCGAGGACCACGACCTCCGTCTGGGTCGGACGTCGGCTTGCGTAGCCGTCGGGAGCGTCGCCAAACTCGCTCCACCTCGCCCACAGGCGCTCCCGTTCGGCGCCTTCGGCCGCACGACCCCTGACCGCACGGGTGCCGTCCTTCAGCTCGACGGTCACGTCGGGTTTGGCCTGCAGGTTGAGCCACCAGGCGGGCTCGGGTTCCGCCCAACCGTTCATCGCCATCGTGACGAGGTTCGGCCCGTCTTCGTAATAGCCGAGGATCGCGCTGCGCTCATTGCCGGTCTTGCGGCCGACCGTCGTGAGTCGCATCGTCCCCCACTTTCCGGGTCGCGGCTTCCAGAGTCCGCGGCGACCGCCGGTCAGCCGATGCATGGCGCGGTGCAGCACCCAGGCGCCACGAACGATGAACCGCGGTGGAAGCCGTGGGGATTTGGGTTGCGCGACCGTCATGAGGCAATCTCCAAGGGGTTCGCAAGCAGGCGATATCAGGACGCGCATCCAGCATAGCGATGCTTGCGGCTGCGCCGAAGCAATGTGGTCGAACATCCATGGTTGCGAGCACGACGCCGTCGATCCGACGGTCGTTGCCGCTCGTTCGACCTACGGCTGCTCTGGAGTCAGTCGAAACGTCCAGCCGCATGTCGAGCCGATATCAAGGACGTAGTCGGCCTCGGGCAGGCCCACGGCCGTATACGTTCCCGATTGCTGGGTCGTGATCGCGAGGTCCACGACGATCTCGCTCGCGATCGGTCGATCCGCTCGCGTGAGGGCACCACGGTGTCGACAGGCAGCGGAACCTGGCGCCGTCGCTGTCCACGCCACCTTGACATCGCCCTTCAGGCGGAACGGCGTGGACTCGGCGTTTCCTGACCCATCAAAACTCGATGATCCAGTTGAGCCCAGTCCAGCGATCGATGTGGTGATGGCGCTGACGAACGCTCCCAGCAAGAGGAGCGAAACGAGCGACGCGATGACCGAAAACAACGCCGCCGCGAGAAAGAAGCCGATGCCGAAGCGGAACCCGGCGCCCACACCCATGTCGGCTCGAACCTTCGTCGGTCGCGCCGCAGCGGGGCTGTAGGCGGTCCCACATTCCGGACAGAACCTGGCGTCGATCGCCCTGAGAGCGCCGCATTCGGTGCACCTCGGCGCTGGACCGGCCGGACCGGGGACCCGGATGGGAGGTGGGACAGGCGCCATGGCGCTCCTTAGGACGGGGACTTCTACGCCCGTTGAAGGCGGGCGAGGATCGCGGCCCTGGTCTGTTCGAACTCAGCCTCGGTGATGGTGCCTTCGGCTCGGGCAGTTTCGAGCGAACGAAGATCGTCCGCAAATCCTGGCTTTCGATCGGTGGCGACGAGGAAGCTCACCAGTACGGCGGTGATGCCCGTAAAAAGTGCCACACCGACGATCAACAGGATGGCCGTGATCCATTGGCCCTCGAGCGTGACAGCCTGGATCGTTGACGGTCCACCGGTCAGCGTCATCAGTCCCCACCACATTGCGTCGCCGGCATCGTCAACGAGGGGGTTGGACCCACTCTCCGCCAGCAGGAATGCCCACGAACAGAGGAGCATCGTGCCGAACCAGGCGATCACCAACGTTCCTAGGCCGTGGTGGTTGGCGACGCGCTCGACGCTGAGGAAGGCGCGGCGAAGTCCGGTGAACGCCCGGACGAGCCTGAGCAGCCTGAGCAGCCTGAAGACTCGGACGCCGCGAGCGATGGGGATGAGGGCGACAAGGTCGAGTACGTGGTCGCGCAGGTACCGACCACGGTTTCTGGTAGCCGCGATTCGGGTCGCGAACTCGGCGACGAAGACGACCGTCAGGACCAGCTCCCCCATCTCAACCGCCGGCGCCGGTGTCCCAGTCGCGTCCCGGGCGAACCCGATCGCCACGTAGACGATGGCCAACGCCGCCATGGCCAGCTCCCAGGCCATCGCGTGATTCGCGACGAACGCGTTGAACTGATCCCGCATCGATGCTCCCTCTTTCGTATCGACAGTCAATCAATTCTCCGAGCCCTACTCGCAACCGAGCCCGTCATCGTCGCGGTCGAGTCCGTATTCATCTGGCCCGATGACGTCGACCGGGGCCCTGCCCATGGCCCTTACGTCGGGGCAGTTGAGGTCGCCAACAATGGGTAGGCAGGGGCTGTACGAAGGGTGGCACTTGGAAGCTGGCTTCGGCTTCGCCGTTGGCTTAGGCGTCGGACGCGGGGTTGGCTTCGGAGCCGGTTTCGGTGTTGGATTGGCCGTGGGTTTTGCCGTTGGGTTAGCTGTTGGCGCAGGTGTCGAGCCATAGAGTCCCAGCGCGGACGACTGCGCGTCGGCGACTCCGGCGCGGTAGAGCTCGTCGTATCTGACGTCGGGTGGATAGCTCCGAGCGATCGCGACGCCCTGGCGGACGAGCACGAGGTTGACCAGCGTCCAGTTGGTTCCCTCGGCCAGCCAGACGTGGCGAAGCAAGCGATCGAATCGGTCGACTTCGGAGACATCCTTTTCGAGGAAGACCGTCCGGCCCTCGACCAAGTCGGCGTTCGCGGCACTCGCCTCCGGACCCATCCATTCGATCAGGCTGTTCGGATCCTCGGTCTCAGGAGCATCCATGCCGATGTACCTGACTCTGTGCTCCGCGCCGTCATAGGCGACCACGATCGTGTCACCGTCGACGACCCGCACGACCGTCGCCTCCGTCGTCGGACCAATCGGACCGAATGCGGCGACTGGACCCGGAAGAAGTTCGTCAGTCGACGCCGGCGTCGCCGTAACGAGCGCCGTCGGCGTCGGATTTGAAACCGCGGCCGTCCCAAGGTCGGGATCTGGGGGCACGAGCGATCCGATGGCGGCTAGCCCAAACAGGGTGGCAAAGCAGCCGATGAGCACGCGACGTCGCGTGAATCGGCGACCCGTGTGGCCAGCGGCAGGGCCGGCCAAGGGTGGTTGACTAGGAGGGAGGCTCGCAACAGGAGCTCCGCCATCGGGCACGAGCGCGTCGAAGTCGAGACGGCAACCGCGGCAGAAGCGGAACGCGCCAAGGCGCGCTGCCCCGCATTGCGGGCAGAATTCCGACACCGATCCCCCAGGTGACGATGGCACCACGCGCGGCGCCCGGACCACTAGTATCCCGGCCTGTTTCGGTGAGGTCATCACCCATACGGACTACTGACTCCTTTTGAGGTTTCGGCGTCCGCTACGCTGCCGGGATGCGTGCGCGACTCCCGTCCAATCTGCGGACATCCGACCCGCAATCGGTGACCTTCGTCGAACTCTTCTTCGACCTTGTCTTCGTCTTTGCGATCACGCAGCTCACCGCCCTGACGGCGCATGACCTGACACCCGACGGCGTCCTCCGATCGATCCTGCTGGGGTGGCTCATCTGGTGGGCGTGGACGCAGTTCACGTGGACGCTCAACCCGGCCGACACGACCCATCCCGGCGTTCGCGTTGTGACCCTCGTGGCGACTGGCGTCGCTCTGGTCATGGCGGCTTCCGTCACGCGCGCCTTCGCCGAAGACGCTCTTTGGTTCGCGGTGCCGTACGTCCTCGTCCGCGCGCTCGGGCTGGCCCTCCAGGTGGGCGTGGATCGCGAACGCGCCGACGCCAGCCATACCGTCGTGATCGCCTGGTCGGCCCTCTCGACCATCGGCCTGGCGCTCGTACTGATCGGGGCCGTTGTCGATCCGTCGTTGCGGCCTCTGTTCTGGCTCCTTGCGATCGTCGCCGACGTGATCGCGGCGGCGTGGGCCGGCCGGGGCGCGAGCTGGGACCTCAATCCGTCGCACCTCGCCGAACGGCACGCCCTGTTCGTGATCATCGCGATCGGCGAGTCCCTCATCGTCGCGGGGACCGCGGTGGCCAGTGACGAGCGAACTGTGGCCCTGGCGTCGGCCGCCGTCGTGACGATCCTCGTCGCCAGCCTGCTGTGGTGGACCTACTTCGGCTGGTTGAAGGAGGCGCTCGAGCATCGATACGCGGCAGCCCCGCCCGAGCGACTGGGCCCGCTGGCGCGGGATGCGTTCAGCCTCGCCCACTTCCCCCTGATCGGCGGCATCGTCGGGTTCGCGGTGGCGATCGAGGAGATCGCGGCACATCCCGACGAACCCGCCTCGGCCGCCGTGTTGGCCTCACTCGGCATCGGCGTGTCGCTGTTCGTGGCCTTCTCGGCGCTGTCGTATCGATTGCTCGGCGGCCGGATCCTGGTGCCCCGGCTCCTGATCCTTCCCGTGATGCTCGGCGCTCTCGCACTGGTGGCGTCAATGCCACCTGTCTGGCCGCTCGCCGCGGTCGCGGCGGCGCTGCTGGCGATCGTGGTGATTGAGGGGGCAGGTCCGGGTGACGACGCCGCGGGGCCGCATCGTGACATCAGGTCGGGAGGGTCTCCGGCAGCCCGAACACGCGGAACCGTTCCGGGCCGAACGTCGTGATCTCGGGGATGCGCAGCGTTGTCCAAGCCAACCACTGTTCCCGTGAATCAATCCCTCGACTCGAGTGCTTGGAGCACCGAGATCGGTCGCCGCAGCCCGGATTTGCGATCAGTCGCCACGAGGAAGATGACCGGGCCTGCCGCGAAGCGGTAAAAACAGGCCGACGCCGACGACGAGCGATGGCCGCAATCCAGACAGACTAGGTGGAAACAACTGTGATTTGACTTCGGGATTGACAGCGGTGCGATATATATGCGCGCACTTGGGATGGTGGCACGACTACGCCGCCCCATCGTCCACGCTGGGAGGGCACGAGTATGGAGAACGATCGACTGGAATTTGTCCTGCGATCCGCACTCCTGGAGGCGGCGGATCGCGCAGAGGATCCGGACTCGCAGATTCTCCGTTCGCTTGCTTCGTCGCGCGTCCTGAGCGTTGTTGCGGCCGAGGGTAGTGAATGCCATCGATCGCGCCCTCCTTCTCCTTTGCATCTGGAGCTAGGTGACGACGGGCTTCGCTATTGCTGCAATCACAATCCGCGACATTGCAGCGAACGTGTCGACCAATGAGCGCCATGCTCAAAGCCCTCCCCGGCCTAATTGCCGCAATCGCCGGCGTGGGTCTGGCATGGCTCGCTTATCAAACAAGTGTTTCCCTCGCCGTACCGATCGTCGTTACGGCCGCGGTAATGCTCATCGGATTTGTTTCGCGGCGCGTGGGCCAAACGCAGCTTCGCAAGAATCCGAATGGCGCCCTCCCACTCCTCGAAGGTTGGTCGCTGACCCTCCTGGCGGTTCCAGCGATCGCGGTGGCTGCGTCCATCGTGGTCGCTGTGTGGCTGGCTCAGCAGACGCCGGAGGGCACTCCGGCAGATACCAAACAGGTTCTGACCGCTTCTGCCGCGGCCGTAACCGGATTCCTGTCGGCCGCATTCATCAAGGCGTTCGATGACTTCGACGGCGTGCTCGGTGGCGGCATCGCCAAGGACTTCTTGAATGCGTTTGAGCCGTGCAATTTCGCTACCAGCTCTGAGGAGTATCGGGCCGTATACGCCGATACGGTGGCGGGAGCCTCGGGCTGGGGGTTTGCCGCCCGTCGCAAGCGGGCGGCAGATTTTTCAAGGCAAAGGCTGAAGCTTCTTCCAGCCGGCAAGGGTCGAATCACGCCGCTGAACGCTCGGACCGAGCGTATGCTTCCGGGGATTTGAGGAGGAGGCAGTGGGGGATTTGGGCATTCAGGCCGAACCCGTCCTCGTGATTTACGGCGTGGCCAACCGCGACGCCAGTTCGTTTGGCGCGTCAGTCGAGTCTCTCCAGCGAACTGTGAACGCGATCGCCGGTGGTCCTCGTTATCGGTTCTATCCCGCGTACTGGGGTGATCTGCAGCCGGATTTCGCCGGCATCGTCGATACGATCCCTGGGATCGAGACCATGGCGACGATCCGACTCGACATCCCTTCCGTGGGCGCGGGTTTCGGATTGCCCGGGCGGCTCGGTTGGCTCATTGATCGTTTATTCACCAAATGGCCGTTCGAGGACTGGGCGGAGCGAGCGACGACCAAGATCCGCGTCGCGACGCTACCGCCTGCGGCGGAAGGCATCGGGGATGTCTTTACCTACGTCAGTGCTCGAGATCGGATCCAGGTGCGAATGCGCGAGGTACTTCGTGGCATCGATCCGACCCTAGGAACCGCCGATCGCCCCATTTCGGTGATCGGGCATAGCCTGGGCGGGATCATCGCCTTCGACGCCGCGGCTAGCACGGCACCCGAAATCCATATCAAGCACCTGATCACGGTCGGAAGTCAGTCGGCCGCACTCCACGTGCTGGATCCACGCCAGCGTGTCCTCCTTCCGCCGAGCGGCGGCGCGAGGGCGCTCGAGCCGTATGTTCCTGGACGACCCGTAGTCCTTCCCGACACGATCGGGTCGTGGCTCAGTATCTGGCACGCCATGGATCCGCTCGCCTTCCTGGCAGGCAAGGTCTTTCGACTGTCTGACGGGTCGGCGGTTCGCGACCACAGGATTGAGGGCGAGGAACGGTCCTGGAGCCTCGCGCATTCTTCATACTGGCACCACGCCGCGGTTCCACCGGTAATCCATGAAGCCCTAGTCGCG
Organism: uncultured Chloroflexia bacterium; assembly: GCA_963828165.1. Taxonomy (GTDB): domain Bacteria; phylum Chloroflexota; class Limnocylindria; order Limnocylindrales; family CSP1-4; genus SPCO01. The sequence goes on along the minus strand of CAWHDR010000001.1, from coordinate 2,127,091 downwards.
GACGGCAACCGCCCGACTGGATCGGCGTAAGACCTATGGCTCCGGTGCCCACGCCGCCCGGCTACTCGTCGGTCACGTTTGAGGCCGAAACTTCGCGCGGTGTGATCACTCGCCGGGTGTTGGTCCTCGAGGGACGGGGGCCCTCCGTCATCCTGATGCATGAATCACCGGGCATCTCGTCGTCGACGCTAGCCATCGCGGGCTGGCTTCAAGCGGCCGGCTTCCGGGTACTCCTTCCCGAGCTCTTGGAGATGCCGCGCCATGGTTCACGGAGGTTGCGCGACCTCGAGGGCATCCTGCGAATTTGCTTTGCGTCAGAGATGGCCGCGCTCTCGTCAAGCCGGACGGGAGCCATCGTCGAGTGGTTGCGAGCGTACGCCAGAACGGTCGCAAACGGGGGCAAGTCGCGGGTAGTCGTCATCGGGATGTGCTTTTCGGGAGGCTTCGCGCTGGGGGCGATGGTCGAACCCACGGTCACGGCCGCCGTCATGAGCCAGCCATCCTTGCCGTTCCCCATCACCCGAACCCAGCGGCAAGCCCTTGGATTATCGGAAAGCGACTTAGCAGAGGTCCAAGGGCTTCGTGGCCCGGGAGCGTCGATCAGGACGATGCGATATGAAGGCGACTGGATGTCACCCAGCGAGCGATATGGCCGGACTCAGATCGTGTTTTCGGCGTGCGAGCGGCGGCAAGTAGGAACCGCGGCTTCACACCGTCACTCAGTCCTAAAGGACGGCGTCGTCGCGCCCACGAACCCCGACGCGGAAGTTGCCGCCGCCGAGACGCTGAAATTCTTGCGGCGGCATCTGGATACGCCAACTGGATAGGGACCGGGAGCACAGGGAGGGATCGACGGTGGTTGAACTGGAAACCCAATTCGAGGTACCGCTAACCCGGGCTGAGACACTCTCATGGTGCTATCTGGCCGCAGAGGACATGCGGATCGGTGGGATCTACGACGAGCATGACGGTGGATTTCGTGCTGGGAATGAGTGGTGGGACTCCTATCAGCTGACAGTCCTTGTGGATGCAGCGCGCGCCGCATCTACCGTGACCGCCACGGGGAAGTCATTGAAGATCGGATACGAGTCGAGGCTTCGACGGGAGCTGGAGCGTTTCGAAGACCTCGTGGCAGGAAGCGTTGACGAGGAACCGGACTCAGGAGAGGCGCCGGCTGCCCCGCCCGATGACAGTGACGCTCCGGAGGACCGTGCTTCCGAGCGAGCACAGATCGCGAAAGAGATTCTGGTCGGGCGCAAGGTCGCACTGCTCAACTTCCACATCTCGGGTGTCAAGGACCAGGCGACGGCCCTTCACAACATGACGGACACCGCTGCTGGGCGCCCTGCAAAGCGCAGTTCATATGGCAACGCTCCAGGTGGATCCGTGTGGCTGAGCGTCGCGATGCTGCGTGCGTTGAAGACGCTGGCGCAGAGGAACAAATTCAGACTGACCGAGATCGCGGGTGGATCGCATTCGGTGAATAGCCGGCACTACCGGGGCGTCGCGTTCGACTGCGACGTGCTCAATGGGCGGCCGATCAATCGCTCGCACCCAGGATTCCGCGCGTTTATGAACCGATGTCGGCAGCTCGGTGCGACCGAGGTCCTCGGCCCTGGCGACGGAGGCCACGACACGCACCTCCACATCGCCTGGTAGGGACGCATGGGAGGGGGTCCATCGTATGAATGAGCAGATTGCCAGGGCCATCAGCGATCGCGGCGTACGCTTCATCGGAGGCTGGGAGGGCTTTGAGGGACGCCTCTACAACGATCCGGCGGGTCATTGCACGATCGGCTTTGGACACCTCGTCCACCACGGAATTTGTAATGGCTCAGAGCCGGCACAATTTAAACGCGGGATCACTCGTACACAAGGTCTGGCGCTTCTGCGTCAGGACGCCAAGAGGTTCGCAGTTGGCCTCGAACGTCTCATCAACGTTCGCATGGCCCAGCATGAATTCGACGCGCTCGTAAGCTTCGCGTTCAACGTCGGTCTGGGAGCTTTTGAGGGCTCGACCCTCCGGAAGAAGCTGAATGCAGGGGATCGAAAGTCGGTTCCGAGCGAGCTCGCTCGCTGGACGAATGGCGGGATGGCGGGGCTGGTCCGGCGGCGCAGGGCGGAAGGAATCCTGTTCAGGGACGGGCGGTACGGCACCGCCAGGAGCCGAACGCCAACGACGTTGAACGCGGGCGTCGAAGAGTCCACGGAAGTCGAAGCACTGGCGTTCGAGGAACTCGCCTCTTGCGAATTGGGTCAGTATGCCGCCGGCGGCCCCATCGCCGGGTATTGGGATGCTGTCGTCGGTGCGGAAAATCCAACCGACAGATTCTGGCGCATCTCGAAGGTCCTCGCGGAGACGCACACGACACCTCGACCGTACGACCCCCCGCTGTTCCTGTATCCATGTGTCGACCTTCGCGCGGAAGGTCACATCGAGAGTATCTACACCGGCGACCGTTACGACCCTCGGGCGCTGATCGCCGAGGGTCTGGCAGTCCGAGCCAGACGGAGAGAGCTAGTCCAAGAGTCGATCGCGGAGTCCGAGCTTGATGCTCGCTACCCGTACAACTGCGAGCACGTAGTTCCACAGTCATGGTTCGACTACGAGGAACCGATGCGGGGTGACCTCCACCATCTCTTCACATGTGAGGCGAAATGCAACAGCTTCCGGGGCAATTACGCCTACACCGACTTCCATGACTATCGAGAGGTGATCAGGGACAAGTGCGGCAAGCGGGAAGCCGAGGGATTCGAACCCCATCGGTCGAAAGGTGCGGTCAGTCGTGCGGCGTTGTACTTCCTTCTTCGCTACCCAGCGCTCGCCACCGGAGTATTCCGGCTCGAGACGCTCCTTGCCTGGCACACCGCAGGGCCACCGGATGCGTACGAACACCATCGAAATGAGGCCACCTGGCGGCTCCAGGGGAATTGTAATCCGATGATCGACCACCCTTCATGGGCCATGGAGATCGACTTCACCGCCGGAGTGGGTTGATTTAAAGGAGAGCTAAGTGGGAGATGACGCAGCCATCCAGGCGACTAACGATGAAGCTGAGTGGATGATCGCCAGGAAGGGGCAGATCCACTACCGGCAGTCACGCCCGATGCAAGGAATTGGGCGAGCGAAACGACGGAAGCTCCCCCTCACGATCGACTGTTCTGCGTTCGTGACCATTTGCTACAACTGGGCGGGGGCTCCGGATCCGAACGGCCTCGGATACAACGGCCAAGGCTACACGGGCACAATCCTCTCACACGGCACGCAGATCGCTCGCCGCAGTGTGCGAGTCGGTGACCTGGTGGTGTTCGGGCGCGGAACAGGCAATCACGTCTGTCTCGTGTTGTCGACCGGTGGAAACCCGTGGTTGGCGAGCCACGGCGGAGAAGGGGGTCCCATCCGGATCGACTTCAATTCGGAACTCGCTGCACAGAAGTCCTACCACGGCGGCGACGGGACCGTCCGGTGGATTCGTGTGCCTCGGCAACGCGATGACGGCGTCCGGCCCGTGATCAGCGTGGACCCTGTGGCGGTCGAACTTTCCGCCGCCACGAACGGTCCGACTGAGTAGCGGAGTTCGCGCCACGAGTGATTGCAATTCTCGGAAGGAGCTCCACAGCGGACTGGGAGGTCAGAGATGGCAGCAAGCCCAACAGTAAGTGAAGTTGCCCGAGAGCTTCGGGCCGGTGTGAACGTATCGACGGGTGAGCCTGAGAGTTGGACGGCGTTCTGCAGGTACTGGCCGAGCACCAAGAGTGTGCTGAAACAAATTCAACCGTATATGGCACAGCGTTTTGGCATCGTGGGAGAGCTCATCGTCACGGGTGTGATTTGCGGTGGTGACGCGCTCCACAAGGAGAAGTGTCCGTAGGCCATTCCCGCTTCGGCGGCATGGTGGACGGCTGCTAAGCAAGGAGACCAGATGAAGATCCTTAGAGTCTCGAAGCGTGACGGCTCGTTCTATGAGTCCGGGCCTCTCGACGACGCGGCAGCAGAAGCGCTCCACGCCCAAGTCTTTGCGGCAATGACCGGGCCGGCGGATCGTTTCTATGCGCAGGGTGGCGTCCCCAATTATGTATACATACCTGCCGGCCCATTCGGGCAGGCCGCCTCGATCGCGGCAGGAGATATTGCCGGGGTCCAGCTCATCGAAGCGTAGGGGGGCCCGCTACGCTTCGACGGTCTCCGGCAACCCGAAGTGCGGGAACAGCGACCAGCCGAATGTCGTGATCTCCGCGATGCGGCCGTCGACCACGCGCAGGACGTCGAGCTTGAACGCGCGGTACGTATCGTCGCCGGGCGCTTTGACGTAGCTCGCGGCCGTTGGCATCCGGTTGGCCACCGTCGGAACGAGCCGCCACGAGCTGCCGTCGGCGAAGGCGTTCTCCAGCAGCGGTCGGATGACGCCGATCCCCTCGAACAGCATCGGTGCCGGTGGCATCGTGATGCGCAGGTCCTTCGACGCGATCGAGACGGCGAGGGCGGCATCGCCTCGCTCGTGCGCTTCGATGAAGCTGGCGAGCAGCTTCCGTTCCGCTTCGCTCGGTTCGCCCGCGGACCAGTCCGTCCGCCTCGCGGGCATGTGGGCCTGCAGGGTCGCCCGCGCCCTCTGCAGCGCGCTGTTCACGGACGCGACCGTCGTGTCCAATGCGAAGGCCGTCTCGCTCGCCGGCCACCCCAGCACGTCGCGGGCGATCAGCGTCGCCCGCTGCCGCGGCGGCAAGACCTGCAGCGCCGCCAGGAACGCGAGCTCGATCGTCTCACGCGTGACGACGACGGCGTCGGGCTCATCCTCGGTCGGGGCCATCTCGTCGAGCAGGCGGTCGGGATACGGCGTGATCCACGGCACCTCGCGGATCGTCTCCATGGCGCTCAGCCGCCGGCCCGCCCGCCGAATGGCATCCAGGCAGACGTTCGTGGCGATCTTATATAGCCACGCCCGCACCAGCCCGCTGCCGTCGAAGGTCTCGCGGGCCCGCCATGCCCGCAGGAACGTCTCCTGGACCGCGTCCTCCGCCTCGTCGAACGATGCGAGCATCCGGTAGCAGTGGACGTGAAGCTCGCGCCGGTATCGCTCGGTGAGGGCCGCGAATGCGGACTCCCCACCGGCGAATGCGGCCCCGGCCTGATCGGTCACGCGGCGGCCTCCTCGTCGATCTTGACGTCGTGACCTTCCAGTCCCGCTTGACTTCCTGGACGAGCCAGGTGTTGCCGTCGGGATCCTGGAACGGCATGAACGTCGCGTAGCTCCGCCGCTCGGGGTCGATGCCGGGCGTCTGGCCGGCCTCGCCGTAGTGGAAGGTGTCGGACAGCTCCACGCCACGGCCGGACAGCTCCTCGCGCGCCGCCTCGATGTCGCTGACGCAGAGGTGCAGCCCATGGAGCGAGCCCGCCGGCATCGAGCCGATCCCTGTCCCGATCGCGATCGCGCACGCGGACCCCGGCGGAACGAGCTGGACGACGCGGAAGTCCGGGCCGGCACTCGTGTCGACGAGCAGCTCAAAGCCGGCCTTGTTGATGTAGAAGTCCTTTGCGCGATCGACGTCGCTGACAGGGACCACGATGAGTTCGAGCGTGTAGTCCATGGTTCGAGCCTCCACTGGTGACCGTCCGGATCGGCCGATCTGGAGGTGTAACGGCGTACCGCGCCGAAACTCATCGATTCCCAACACGAACGCGAAGTCGGCGAAACGCTCCTACGGGCATCGCGCCGCAGGGAACTCCCCTTCTTCGCGTCGGACGCCCTCGGGCGCCTGCCACTGATTTCCGATCAACTCCACGACACGGTCGGGCGCGATTCGAACCGTGACATCAGGCTGCGTGAACGGTACCGAGGTGAGCGGGCGGCAGGATCCGTCGAACACCTTCAGATCGCCGGCGGGAGGCTGAAACGAGACGAACAGCCGACCCCAGGTCCGTGCTGGCAGCCGGAGCGATCCGGGATCATCTCCCGTGATGCTGACGATCACGTCCTGATCGGACTCATTACGTCCCAGAACGGTAAAACCGCCGGTGTCCAGGCACGCACTCGTACTGGCGACCACGCCAATTGCAAGCCCGGTCGCCACCGTGGCGTGCTTGGCGGCGGCGGTCCACCCATGGATCCCCAACGGCATGGATCAAGGATGGGTGCCACCGGTGTCGTCCGCAACCAAGGTCACGGACCAGCTGACGCCGCCTCCTCGAAATGGATGTAGTCGATCCGGACGTTATTCGCGAGTGTCGCCGCGTTGTTGAGACCGGCAGCGCTGTTCCACACCTCGATCGTGAACCTCGTGTGGTGCGTGTTGCGCAGGCTCAACCCGCCGGTGTCGACGAGCTCCCCTGTCCAGGCAGCCGGTTCGGGCTCACTCTCGGGCCAGATCTTGAACTTCGAAGACACGCCCGGTTCCAATTCCCACTTGATCATGTACCAGTCAGCGATCCAATCGGCCTTGGGTAGGTAGAACTCGTTCGATTGGCCGCCTTGGTTGGTAGCGGTCGCGTAGATGTTCCCCGGGCTCGTGTGATTCGTGATTTCGAACGCGAACAAACGAGAGTCGTCGCTCGGAGACTCCCGCTCGAACTTGTAGACCAGTGTCGTGTACGCCGAGCTCGAGTAGACATGGTCCACCTTGAAGCGTGAGGTCATGGTGAATGCGTCAGTCGCACCCCACGGAGTCGTGCTGTCGACCGGCGCATCGATGGATGGCCGGACGATCGTCAGGGTCTGAGCTGGCGCAGCGACGACACCGTTCGAACCGTCGACAAGGAGCGTGTCCGTGTCACCCGTGGCCGACCACGACAGGGCGCTCGATGCCGTGCCCCAACCGGACGCCACTGTTCGCTCGAAATCGTCGAGGTTCCCCCCGCCGCCGACCACATCGAGGTAGTCCACTTCCGCGAGGCCGTTGAAGCCGCGTACGTCGAGCCACAGGTACTTGCCCTGGATCGGACCTGCGCCAGGGACGCCGGGTGCCTCCGCCCATCGATAGTCCATCGAGTCCGAGATCTGATAGTCGGGCTCCGGGTCCCCCAACTGCCACATCTTGCTTTCGTGTTTGACGCCTGGCACGAAGTGGTACTTCAGCGTGTACCACGTGCTGGAGGTGAAGTCCACGACGTCCTGCTCGGTCGGGATGAACACCCAGTCGCCTTGCCAATCGGGGTCCTCGTTCGCGTCGCCACCCCACAAGCCCATTTGGCCGTTGCCTTCGGAAAGGCCGTTGTTGAAGTCGATCTCCACGAACGGCGATTGCTCACCGTAGAAGTAGCCGTGCTTGACGATGTCGCTGACACCGACGTACAGCCAGCTGGACTCCTGTGAGGTCGTGGTCGCCGGCGGACCGTTGAATCGGAAGCGAACCGTGGCCGTGAACTCTTGGCCGCGTAGGGACGCCGGGAGCTCGATGTGGGGCGTCGGCGAACTGCCATCTACATACCCGTATGAACCGTCAGCTCCGCGCGACCCAAGGGCCTCGATGCCTGCGCCGATCCACGGCTCACCGGAGGACGAGACGCCGTAGCTGTCGGACGTCGCCGTCGCCGTGTATTGCCGGTTGAAGTCGTCGATGCGGCGGGCGTCCTCGACGAACGTGGCGGTGTACCAGATCGGCTTGACGTCGCCCTCTCCGAGGGTGTGGGCAAGGACCAATGCCGCATAGGGGCACGCCGGGTTGATGGCGATCTCCACCTCGGCGTGGCCCCACTCGATCGGGTCGGCGGCGGGGCCGGGCACGGTTTGTGCCGGATCGGTCGGGAAATTGAGCGTAGTGGTATCACACACCGGTGCGATCGGCCCATCGGGCGGCGTCACGTTGGTCGGGTACGCACCCATGCGCATGAGCTTTGCGGACACCTGAAGGGCGTCTGCCTGGAACACGTCGATCTTGATCGTCCCAAAGGTGTTGGGAGGCGGCACGAATTCAAGGCTGTCGAAGCCGCTTGGGTGGACCGCGACGACGCCCCAGGCGGGCGCCCCTCCGGGGGCGACCGGTATCGACGTGTGGGGCCTTCCGTTGGGATTGACCGCGTCCCCGTGGACTTCAGGCTCGACAGGATCGTCGTGGTTGAGCCTGTCTTCGCGCCAGTCAGCAAAGTCGGGCTCATTCGCGAAATCGAAGAGGTAGGCGCTCTCGGCGTAGTCCAGGAGGATCTCCTCAAGCGTCGCCGCATTCGGCTCCGCTGCGGCCGCCTGCGAAACGACGTCCCAGAATTCGCCGTCCGTGTCCCAAGTCTTATGGATGAAATCCGACCCGAACCGTTGTTGGAGGTACGTCGCAAAGAGCCAGGTGCCGTACTTGCGGCCATCCTCGTTCTTGGTGAGCGGTTCGTTTCGCGACTTCAGATACGGGACGAGGCTGCCCGCGTATTCGGGGCCGGGACGCTCGGCCGTATTGAGGATCTTGGTAGCCCACTCAGCGCTTCCTTCGAACCAGAACCAATAGTCGACGACCAGCTTGTCGAGGTAGTTGGCTTGGAAGCGATGGAACAACTCGTGTCTGGCGGTGTAGTACGGCCGGTTCGTGGTCGGAGGTACGTAGATGTTGCCATCCGCGTGAGCGCATTCCCGAGTCTCGGGGCAGAGGACACCGGCGTTCAGGTAGACGCTGATCCGGTCACCGACCTGCTGATAGCCCATCGCCGCGTACTGGATTCGCGCGCGCTCGAGCTCGATGCCGAGCTTGTTGATGTAGTCGGGGACGCCATCTGGGCCGCTGTTCGCGAGGAGGCTGTCGTCGAGCGTGTCGGCGGTCCCGACGCGGGTCGAGTCAGTGTCGCTCGGTTGGCCGTAATAGAGGGTGAAGTGGTCGTACTCGCGCTCGCAGCGGACGAGGATGAGCGTGTCGAAGCAGTCCACCCACTGGTGGTCGCGCTCCTCGAAGGGCGCATTCGGCGGCGGCTGATAGCCTTCGCCTCGGTAGGGCTGGGCAAGAAAGGCGTTGATCTCATTCTGGGTCGCCGGCTCGAGGTCTTCGAGGTTGGCGGTGAATTGCGCATCATCAACGAATCCTTTCGACGCGGTATCCGATTGATAGCGCGGCGGTAGCGACCAGACGGACCCGACCGCGTACACGCCGTAGAGGGCGAACTCGTCAGGCGTGAGCCGGCCCTTGGTGTCGTCGGCGAGCACCCGCTCGGCCGCGGATAGTGCGTTGTCGACCTGGACGGATACGGGAGCGGAGGTGACGGATCCCCCGCCCACGAGCTGCGCTCGGAGCGCGAGAGTGTGATGGCCATCGGTCAGGCCGGTCGTCGTCCACGGGATCGTGAACGGGGTCGCCGCATCGGAGCCGACGGTCGCCCCGTCGACGAGGAGTTCGACGCTCGCGACGGAGATCGAGCCGTCCAGCGATGCATCGACGGGTTCGATCTCGAAGACCGTGTCGCCGGGCGCGGACGATTCGATGAGCGCGGCGCTGGTCAGGACCGTCGGTGATGTCGAGACCCGGATGTTGTTCGCCGCGTCAGACGCGGTGAGGACCCAGCGATAACAGGTTGACGGCTGGAGGCCTTCGACATGCAGCGGAGGTACGGTCGTCGCGGCGGATCCGTCGTTCGTCCAACCGTTCGCGGGGCAGCCGCCGCCCGACGGGGCAGCGGCCTCACGCTGGATCGAGGTGCTCGTCAGGCCGGCCGCGGCGTCCGTCGCGATCCAGTCGACGTCGATCGCGGTCGCGCCGTGGGCCACCGGCGGGGGGCCCGCCGGCGCCGTCCAGGACACGTCCGGAGCAGACGTATCCACCAGGACGAGGCCGGTCGGCTGTGCGTATCCATTGCCGGCCCGGTCGTTCACCGTGATGACCCAGCGGTAGCACCGCCCAGACACGAGCCCGGTGGCGCCGAGGGGCGAGGCGTTCACGCTCGTCGGCCCATCTGAGGCCCATATGACACCGGTGCAAGTACCCGGCTCGATCGGAAGGCCAACCTCGCGCTGGACGGTGCGGTTGACCACGCCTGCGTGAACGTCCGCCTCCGTCCAACTCACGGTCAGGTTCGTGGCTGCTTGGATGACATCGACGGCCGGGGTTCCGACGGTGACGGTCGGCGGCGTGACGTCGATGAGGACGGTTCCACTGGTTGCCGTGCTGCTGGTGCCGGCGGTGAGCGTTTGCGTCCATTGGTAGCAGTAGCCACCGGCGAGCCCGGTCACGACGACCGGCGCCGCCGTGGTGATCGGCGCTCCGTCGTCTGCGAAGGTCAGTCCGGCGCATGAGCCGGCCGTGGCGATCGCCGCGCGTTGCCGCTGCAATGAGCGGCTTGTCGCCACAGGCCCGGATTCGATCCAGTCGACCGTATAGCCGGTCGTGTACTGCCGGCTCGTCGTGCTCTCGTTGGGGGTGGTGAACTCCGATGACGGCCCCGCCGCCCCGACGATGACGAATCCGCTCGAAATCGGCGCACTATTGCCAGCCGTATCCGTGAGGGTCTGCACCCATTGATAGCACCGTTCCGTGGTCAGGCCGCTCGAGGTGACCGGCGACGTGGTACTCACCGGCGAACCGTCGGTGGCGAAGGAGACGCCGGCGCAGGTCCCGGGCGTCACGACCGTCCCGCTCCTGCGTTGGAGCGAACGCGTCGCAACGGTGGAACCGGTTCCGTTCTCACTCCAGCCAACGCCGTAACTCGATGCGCTGATCGCGATCGTCGTTGCCTCGTTCGGGGTCGTGTAGTCCGCTGAGGGAGCGACGGCGTCGATCGTGACCACGAGCGTGGTCGACGCTGGGCCGAGGTTTCCCGCGGTGTCGGTCGCCCTTGTCGTAAACGTGTGAGCGGCGCTGGACAGGGCCGACGAGGTGATCGTCCATGCGCCGCCGGTCGCGGTTGCGGAACCGACCGGCGCCGCTCCGTCGAGGAGAGACACGGTGGTTCCGGCCTCGGCCACACCGGTCAACGTCGGCGTTGTGTCCGTCGTGATGTTGTCGGTGGAAGAACTGCCCGAGTCGGACGCAGCCGCGAGGTCGAGACCGGTGGGGGCCGTCGGCGCGATGGTATCGACCGTGACGGACAGGGCCGACGAGACACCGCTCTGGTTACCAGCCGTGTCGGTTGCTCGGACAGTCAGCGCGTGGGAACCATCCGATAGCACGGACGCTGTGATCGTCCACGCGCCAGCGGTCGCGGTGCCGGAGCCCGATGGCGTCGCACCGTCGAGGAGGGAGACCGTGGTGCCCGCCTCGGCCGTGCCCGACAAGGTCGGCGTGGTGTCGGTCGTGACGTTGTCGGTGGTCGATGAGCCGCTGTCGGACGCGGCGTCGAGATCTGGCGTGGATGGCACGGCGGGCGACGTGGTGTCGATCGTCACGCTCAGTGCCGTCGATGACGGTCCGGTGTTGTTGGAGGCGTCCGTGGCAGTCGCCGTGATCGAACGAACCCCGTTCGGCAGGCTTGAAGTCGTGACGGTGTAGACCCCGCCCGAAGCGAGCCCAGACCCGACCGCAGTCGGGCCGTCATGGATCGTGACCGTGCTGTCAGCCTCGGCCGTTCCCGTGAACGTGGGCGTTGCGTCGTTCGTAATGTTGTCGGTCGAGGACGCGCCGGTGTCCGAAGCCGCGACGAGGTCGGGCTGGGACGGCGCGCCTGGCGGCGTACTGTCCGAAGCAAGCAGGATCGTGTCGGTCACGGTCGTGGTCCGGCCGGCACCATCGGTCACGCGGTGGTAGACCGTCTTCGTGCCATCGCCCGTCGTGAGCGTCCACGGCACGGTTGTTCCAGTGACGAGGGTCCAGGTCGTGCCGTCGTTCGACGAGTGGGTCGCGGCAACGCCCGACGTGGCATCACTCGCCGTGACGTTCAGGGTGACGGATGTCGTGTTCGTCGACACCGCACCACCGTTGATCGAGATGGTCCCGAGCGGGTTGACCGTATCGACCGTCAGCGCGTCCGAGTAGGTCGCGCTCGTGTTCGTGGCAGCGTCCTGGAACTGCACGCTGAGGGTCTTCGGACCGTCGCCCGCGGGGAGGGCCCAGGCCTTGCTCGTGGCGTAAGGTTCGAACGCCGACCAGCTCGTGCCACCATTTGTCGAGAACCGCATCTGGCTGGGGCCGGAATGGGCGTCGCTCATCGAAAGCGTGGCCGTCACCGTGCTCGACGTGGCATACGCTGCACCGCCGTTGAGCGAGATCGTCCCTGTAGGTGCCGTCGCATCCCATTGGAACGTGCGGGTGGCCCACGGCGACCAGCTCGTCCCGTCCTTCACTCGAACACGCCAGTGATAGGTGGTCCCGGAGGTCAGCGTGACGCTGGTCGGGATCGATGCGGTCGTTCCGGCGCCTGCGACAGCGGCCCCGTCGTGCGTCAAGGGGGCGGCGAAGTTTGCGTCGGTGTCGACGTCGAATTCGTAGTGCGATCCGGCATGACCGCTGGTATCCGCATACGTCCAGGCGAGGGCCCTGCTGTTGCGCCAGCCCGTGGGAGTCGCCGGCGATGCTGTCGGGGTGTGGTACGTGACGCTGAGCCTGGGACGATTGGTGCCCCCCTGCTCGCTTGCGATGAATCGCTTCCAGAACGTGCTGTTCTTGCCGATGGTATCGATCTGGAATCCGAAGTTGGTGCTGGGCGTCGTCGCCCAGACCTGGACGATCGATGTGACTGCCCAAGTACACCAGTTACCTTCGACGCATCCCTGTGTCGCGGTCCCGGTCGTGGTGTACGTCGGCTTGGCGTTCCAGGTGACGCCGCTCTCTGTCCAGCTGCTGGTGACCCGTCGAGCGTACGTGGTCTCCTGGGTCGGAGCGTTGTAGTACTGGTGATAGGGAACGAGGGCCAGGCTCGCGGAGTCGATGGTGGAGTTGTTGATAGCGCTCAGGTCCCACCGAAGGAAGTCGTAGCTCGTGCCCGAGGTCCCAGACGGGTCCGTGCCATTCCAGAGCTCATGATAGAAGGGCGAGTCCGGGCGCTGGTAATCATCGAAGTTCAACGTGGGGTAGTTCGAAGCGACGTGTGCGTCGCCGTATGCATTGGTCCCGGCGTTATAGACCCAGCCCGTCGAGGGATCAACGTGAACCGGGAACTCCGCTGCTGCCAGCCAATCCGGATCGACAGAGATGGTTACGGTCCGGCCGTCCTTGGCGATGGCCAGGCTCACCTTCTCCGTGAAACGCCCGGAGCCGGCGAACGCATCTTTCGTGGAGTCGACAGCGAACGGGCGGGGGATCCGGGCAACCTCGGTCCCGGCCGGATCGACCATCGCGATCGACCCATCGGCTTGCTTCCGAAGCGTCAGCCCAGGAGCGTCGACAACGTATCGGATCGTTGTCTTGGCCGGCCGCTCCCGCCAGATGAAGAACGATTTGGCTCCGTGAGCGCCGGCGAGGATCCGCAGGTCGACACCAGGCTGAAAGTCGGCGAAATCGGCCGCCGGCCCGTCGAACGTCGGCTTCGTCTTCGCGGCAACCTTCCGCAGATCGGCCGGCAGGCCAAACCGGATCGTGCGGCCCTTGGCGCGCAGCGTCAGGAACGAGTCGGCGCCGGCCTCATTGGCGACCGCGACGGATGTTGGGGCACGATCCGAGATCGCTGCGAGACCGGGATCCGAGGACGGAAGGAACCCCAGTTCGATCGGACGCCACGATCCCTTGTCCTGCACCTTGAAGAAGACTGGGGTCGTGAAGAACAGGGTCGTGAGCGTTCCGTCGCCGTTGTCGAAGGTCTGCGACCGCTCGGTCCGGCGCTCCACAAGTTCGCGCCCCGCGGGCGGCCTGTCAGCCCCCGCCGGGAGCGGCGGGAATGCCGTCGTTGGCTGTGCGGACGGTTCCGCGTCAGGGGGCGGCGTCGGCAGAACTGGCGATGGGCCTGCAGACTCACTAGGCGGGTGCTCGGGTGACGGATCGGCGGCGAACGCTGCGGGAGCCGAACCTCCCTGCCAGCTGACCAAGGCGACCATAAGCAAAGCCAGCGCTCGAGGGCGCAGTCTCCCGACCATCGCGGATCCCTCCCCAACGTCCCCAACGGCCGGTGGCCCGGTCGCTCCCACGAAACCCGCGCGCGGTCCCGCGACCACCATTATGGCGACGTAGAGCTGGCCGATGTGTGCCCATCCGGCAAATGGGCGATCCAAGACGGCGGGCGTGAGCCTCTTGCGCATCGCGACCGATGAGTTCGGCGTCCCATCCCGGTCTAATGGGTATCGTGATGCCAAGACGACATCCCCGAGGAGGACCGCGATGACGGTGATCGACTGGACCAGCGAGACCATGGGCACCGGTGAGTACGCCGACGTCAACGGCCTCCATATGTACTACGAGACCCACGGCACCGGGCGGCCGCTGATCCTGCTGCACGGCGGGCTCGCGTCAAGCGAGATGTTCGGCCCGATCATCCCCATCCTGGCGGCGAACCACCAGGTCATCGCCCCGGACCTCCAGGGACACGGACGGACCGCCGACATCGATCGGCCCCTCGACATCGAGCTCATGGCCGACGACATCGCGGCCCTCATCGACCATCTTGGGCTCGACAAGCCGGACATCGTCGGCTACTCGCTCGGCGGCGGCGTCGCGGCGAAGACCGCCGCAAAGTACCCCGACAAGGTCGGCAAGCTCGTTGCGGCCTCGCAGAACCTCACCCCGAACGACATCGACCCGGCCCTTCGCGCGCAGCAGGTCGTGGTGAACGCCGCGGCGGCCGAGTTCATGAAGGACACGCCGATGTACCAGCTCTACATGAAGGTCGCGCCGCGCCCCGAGGACTTCGGCCAGCTGCTCGACAAGATCGGCGAGATGATGAAGGAGGACTACGACCACACCGACGTGATCAAGGCGCTGAAGGTGCCCACGCTCATCGTCCACGCCGATGCGGACATGGCGCCGCCAAGCCATGCGGTCGAGATCTTCAAGCTGCTCGACGGCGGGCTGCGCGACGGCGGCTGGATGGGCGAGAACCGGCCGAAGGGCGGGCACGCCCTCGCGATCCTGCCGGGTCTGCAGCACTACAACCTGGGCGGATCGCCACTGTTCGCAACGGTCACACTGTCATTCCTCGACGCGCCCGCGGATTAGGTCGCCCTGTCGACCCAACGGGTCAGCCGATCCCGCGCCGCTTCTCCAACACGATCTGGAGATCCTGGCTGATGCCGGTAGCGAAGCCCGCCTCGCTGAGCGCGAGGTAGTACTCCCACATCCGGATGAACCGCTCGTCGAAGCCCATCGCGCGCACGTCGTCGAGCCTCGCCATGAACCGCTCCCGCCAGGCTCGCAACGTCAGAGCGTACGAGCCCGCGATGTCGGTCACGCGGGTGATCAAGAACTGCGTGTCACGGGTCGAGCGTTCGATGACCGCCAGTGACGGGCACAACCCACCCGGGAAGATGTATGTCTGGATCCAGTTCGCACCCTGGCGCTGCCGTTCGTAGGCCGCGTCCGGGAACGTGATCGACTGCAGGCTCATTCGACCACCAGGTCGCAGGGCCCGGTCACAGACCTCGAAGAAGGTCCCGAAATACTCCGCCCCAACGGCCTCGAGCATCTCGATCGAGACGATCGCGTCGTACGTCCCCTCGATGTCGCGATAGTCGCGAAGCTGGATCTCCACCAAATGGTCGAGGCCGGCCGCGTGGACGCGCTGCCGAGCTAGGTCGTACTGCTCCTGCGAGATCGTGACGGAGGTGACGTGGCAGCCAAGTTCACCGGCCGCATAGATGGCGAAGCCACCCCAGCCGGTCCCGATCTCGAGGACGTGCTGACCCGCCTGGAGGCCGGCCTTGGCGGCGATGACCCGGTACTTGTTCCGCTGTGCATCGGCGAGATCCTGGTCTGGCGCAGCGAAGACCGCGCTCGAGTAGGTCAGCGTCTCGTCCAGGAAGAGCCGGTAGAAGTCGTTGCCCAGGTCGTAGTGCGCCGCGATGTTCCTGCGACTACCGGTCTTGCTGTTATGGCGCGTCCGGTGGCCGATGGTTCGTAGGAGCTGAGCCGGCACTCGGAACCAGCCACTCGAGAGCGCGAGCGCCTCTCGGTTCCGGGCCGCAAGCCGTAACAAGGCCGCGAGGTCGGGGCTGGACCACAGCCGGTCCATGTACGCCTCACCGCCCCCGGTCTCACCGCCGAGAAGCATCTTGGTCAACGCCCCACCATCGTGGATGTGGATCTCCGCCCCCTCGGGTGAGGCCGGGTCGCCGTGGACCGACCGCGATCCGTCGGGCAGGACCACGGTCAGCCGCCCGTGACGGATCCGCTGGGCGGCTGCGAGGGCGACGCGCCAAGCGATGCGCTCGAGGATGGGTCCGACGTTGATCGGGCGGCGCGACGGGACGGTACGTGCGGTCATCGGACAACCTCTCGATGGCGGTGAAACCGAGCGCCGCGGAGCCACAGGCGGAGAGCGTGCCAGTGGATCATCAGCGTGGTCTTGTGGGTCACGAGCGGTTGCCGGAGAACGATCCGAACGAGGTTTCGGTCCGTCAATGGGCGCCGAACCAGATCCAGGCTGGCATGCAGGACGAGGCCGTCCGGCTGCTCGTGGTTGATGGTGATGCGCAGCCGCGACGCCTCGTCGCGGACCCGGACGGTGTAGGCACCGTCGGCTTCCATGAACGGCGAGACGTAGAACGCCTTCCCCATGGAAGCGTGGAACGTCGGGGCCCGGTCACGCGGCCGCAACGTGTAGAGATGGCGCTCCCCATGCGTGTTGTGGACCTCCACGACCACGACGCGGAGCGTGCCCTCCCCGTCACGGCAGAGGTAGAAGCTGGCCGGGTTGAACACGTATCCGAGCACGCGGGGGTTCGTGACGAGCGTGATCTGCCATCCGCTGGGGTCCTCGTCGTGTGCCCGAAGGTGCTCGAGGAACGCCGCTCGGAGATTCGTCGCGGGCGGGTCGAGATGATCGCCGTCCCGGACGTCCAGGACGCGTCGTCGGTTGCGACCGAGCAGCCGCGAGAAGCGGTTGATATCGTCGAGCTCGCCCAGGTCGAGCGCAACGTAGTGGACCCGATGCTCGAGCGAATACACGAACGGTCGGGCGCGACGATGTCGGACCACGCCTTCCAGGAGATGCGTTCTCATGCCGCCCGCTCCTCGATCTGCCCGATGACGCCGGCCTCCGCGGTGATCCGACGGGCCGCCTCGAGCCCTGACCGACAACCGTCCTCGTGGAAGCCGTAGCCGAGGTGCGCCCCGGCATAGAACGTGTTGCGCCAGCCCTGCAGGTCGGCGACGCGAGCCTGCGCTTCGAGCGTCTCGAACGTGTACATGGGATGACGCATGGTCCGGTCCGCGAGGATTCGCGCTCGGTCCAGCCGGGCATCCGGGTTGACCGACACGAAGTACTGGTCGGGCCCGGGGAGGGCCTGGAGCCGGTTCATGTGATAGGTCATTGAGAGCGCCTCACCGGGGGCGCGATGATCCTGCTGATCGATGTTCCATGACGCCCAAGCCCCCTGCCGCCGAGGCATCAGGGCGGGGTCGGTATGGAGGACCACTCGGTTCTCGGAGTACGCGAACGCCCCGAGGGCGGCCCGCTCCCGGGCGTCGACGTCGCTCATGACCCGCAGGGCATCGTCGGCATGGGTCGCAAGCACGACGGCATCGAACGAGTCGCTGGAACCACCCTCCGTCCTGACGGTCACCCCGAGTTCGGTCCGCGCCACGGCCACGACCGGATCGCCGGCACGGACTGCATCCTGACCGATCCGATCGACGATCCGCTCGACATAGGTCATCGAGCCGCCGACGATCGTTCGCCACTGCAGCGCTCGGCCGACGCCGATCAACCCGTGGTGATCGAGGAAGCGCAGGAGGTAGTCGAC
Organism: uncultured Chloroflexia bacterium; assembly: GCA_963828165.1. GTDB lineage: Bacteria > Chloroflexota > Limnocylindria > Limnocylindrales > CSP1-4 > SPCO01. The sequence continues at coordinate 2,109,368 of CAWHDR010000001.1, read as the reverse complement.
TGGAAAATCGAGGATCCGGTCGGCCGCCGTGGACCACACCGCGGATGTGATGGGGATCAGGAAGTGGTCCTGGAACCCCGGACCGACTCTGAGATCCTCGAGATATTCGCGTAGCGTCGCCCGCGAGGCGATGTCGGCGTCTAGCCGAGAGCGCGCGTCGCGGTAGAACCGCAGGATGTCCGCGAACATCCGCCAATGGCCGGGACGCAACGCGGCGGCTGGCTGTGCGAACCAGCCACGTGCGCCGCGGGAGCTGAACTCCACGCCACAGGCCCGGCAAGCAGACCCGAGGGACATATCGCTTGCCTGCGTCTCGACACCGAGCTCGGCCATCAGCCTAAGGAACGTGGGGTACGTGACGTCGTTGTGGACGATGAACCCCATGTCGACCGGGAGCGGTCCGTTCGCCGTGTCGACCATGACGGTCTTGACGTGGCCGCCGACCGGCGACTCCCCGTCGTACAGCCTGACTTCATGCTCGCGATGCAGGCCGTAAGCGGCGCTCAGGCCGCTGATCCCGGCACCGATGATCGCGACGCGCATCAGCTGGCCGCCTCGTCGCGTCGGGCCGCGAGGTCCTCGAGCGCCACGTCCATGCCTGCCGCGGCGTCGCGGCCGATCTTCTTGAACGTCCCGCCCAGGAACGGCTCGGCGAGGCGCAACAGCCCACCAAGGCTGATATCCGCGGTGTAGTAGACGACGGTGCCGTCCCCGGCGCGTTCGAAACGAATCTCGTCGATGGCCTTGACGTTGGAGCCTGAGCCGACGAGGACCACCCGGCGCGGCCGATCGAAGTCGCGAATCTGGTACTCCATGGGGGCCACGCGGCCGCCCATCCGGACCGTCAGGCCGTACTTGGCGCCAGGCCCGACCGGCCCATCATCCAGTCGACGAGATGAGGTGGTACCCGGATCCCACTGCTCCGAGTTCGCGAAGTCAGCGACGTAGTCGAATGTGGCCTCGATCGGGAGGCTGGTGGCGATGCGCTCGTGGATGCGGGTCATGACCTTGCTCCTTGAATGGGTGGATGGGTCGCGGGCGATCGATCTGGGGCCGGCGCCGGATCGGGCACGCCCGTGAGCCCGACGACCGCATCCCACAACCGGACGCGGTCGTCGGCCGAGACGCGGGTCGTGGGCAGGCGGTCGAACGGCCGTGGCCGCCGATCCAGGAAGACGCGGCCCGAGACATCGGCGGCGGCCGGATCGGCGGCGAGCCAGACCGTGGTATCGGCACCCTGCTCCGGCGTCCGCAGGATCGGGTCCATCAGGCTGTAGAACCGCGGCAGCGCCGCGGAGATCCCGGGCGTGTCCGCCCAGCCCGGGTGCATGGCGTTGAACACGACCTCGTTGGCGGGGACGCGCCGCGCCCACTCCCGTACGAGCGTGACCTGGGCGCGCTTGGCGTGCGCGTAGGCGCGCGCGCCTTCGAACGGCGTGTCCTCCCACTGGAGGTCGTCGAGTCGGAGTCGCTGCGCATACATCCCGCCCGAGGTCACGGCGACCACGCGTGCGCCAGTGGTCGAACGGAGCAAGGGCAACAGTCCGGCGAGCAGGGTGAACGGACCCAGGACCAGGGTCGCGAAGGTCGCCTCGAATCCGTCCGGGCTCTCGACTCGCTCGGGGAAGATCGCGCCGGCGTTGTCGATGACGACGTCGAGCCGGGCTTCCGTGGTCAAGACGTGCGTCACCGCGTGCCGGACCGAAGGCAGCGAGGCCATGTCGGCGACGACGGTCGGAAAGCGGTCGGCGCCATGGGTCCGGATCAGGTCATCCCGAACCACGGTGAGCCGGTCACGGTCACGACCCACCAGGACGATGCGGGCCCCCAAACCGGCCAGCGCGTCAGTCGCTGCCCGGCCGAGACCCGAAGTCGGTCCGGTGATCAGGACCGTCTGGCCGCGCAACACGTCGGCGGGTGGTGGTGTCCACCCATGGAGGCGGCGGCGCACTGAGTACCCGATGGCCGAAAAGCTGGGGACGACTGCGATCTCGAGCGCGTCGTCAAGGAGCTGCTGGATGTTCATCGTGCCAAGGGATGCGCGGACCCGGCCGAAAGAGATCAGTCGGGTCCGCTGCAGGCCAACGACTATTCTTCGTCGTGTGCCGAGCGGCTGGCGGCGAGACGCCGTGCGGTCAGCGCGGAGGTGGCGAGGCCGACGACCGCTAGCAGCGCCACGGCGGCCGCCGAGCCGGCGGTTTCGGCCGTCATCGAGGCTTCGGGCGCGACCGTGTCGGTCGGAGGTGGCGTCATGCCGGCGCCCGATTCGGACGTGGTCGCATCGACCGCCACGACGACCCGGAGGGCATTGTCGCCGACCGCCGGCGAGGCGGCGGAGCCGATTGCGAAGGCGCTGTACGCATTGCACGACTCGACTTCGACACCCGGAAGATCGAGCGCGACGGTCGTCGTCCCCGCGAGGCGGACCTCGAGGTCATAGGAGCCTGCCTGAAGGGCGACGTAGGCGGTGGCGTTTGGATACTCGAGGTTCTTGACCACGGCATCGGCCGGATCCGAACCGGTGGCCGCCACATCGATGGCCGGAGCGTCGGCGCTGAAATGGACGACGCGAACCGAGGCGTTGTCGCAATTCGGTTCGGGCTCGTCCTCCAGGACCTGGGCGGTGATGGAGGCGACCGCGCCGGTGGCGGCGATCGTGTACTTGGCGCCCGCCGCGACGGTGACTTCGGCGTCGATGACCGGGCTGTCAGTCGTGCCGGTGGCGAAGACCTTGACGTTGTGCTCCCCGGCCGGGATCTCCAGGTAGTCGGAGATCGTCCCGAACGGCACGTTGGTGAGTGCGTCCACGATGGCGTCGTCGACGTGAACGTCGACCGCGGGGGCGTCTGGCGACCCGTGCAGGACGCGGACCATAGCCGTGTCAGCCGCAGTGGCGGTTCCCGCGAATGAGAGGGTGAGGATTCCGGCCGCGAGGACGCGGAGTACGGGGTGGATCCGTCGGTTCATCGATGTGTCTCCTCTGGTGCTTGGGCTCTGGCCGCCTGCGGCTGCCGGCGAGCGGGGCGGAGCGGATGTGCACCCTTTGTCTAGGGTGGCTACCACTTTACGGGCAATGTGGAACCTTTGTCAAATGTCTGTGACGTGTTACTCTACGCAAACCATGTACACCATCAAGCAAGCCGCCGCCCGCAGCGGGCTGAACGTGCCGACTGTCCGCGCGTGGGAGCGCCGCTATGGCGTCGTGGACCCGGCGCGAACCCCGGCGGGCTACCGGCTGTACGACGACGCGGCGATCGATCGACTGATCGCGATGCGCCACCTCGTCGAGCGACAAGGACTTCGGCCCAGCCAGGCCGCAGATCAGGTCCGCGCCGGCGGTGCTGAGCTCGCGGCGCTGATCGACCGAGCAACCGCGGCACCTGACGCTACGGCCATTCCCGAAATCACGATCTCGACGCCGACCCGGAGCGGTGAGTTGGTCAACGCCTTCGTCACGGCTGCCAGCGCCCTCGACGTCGCGAAGATGGATCGCCTATTGGACGAGGCGTTCGCGGCACAGCGATTCGAGGCGGCCCTCGAGGACATCGTGTTCCCCGCCCTCCGACGCGTCGGCGAGGGTTGGTCCGAGGGATCGATCGATGTGTCGATGGAGCACGCGGCCAGCGAGACGATCCGACGGCGGCTGGTCCGGTTCTACGAATTGGTGGTGTCCTCGTCCGCGCCGCAAGTGATCGTCGGCCTGCCGCCCGGCTGCCACCACGAGATCGGTGCCCTCGCATTCGCGATAGCCGCCCGTCGCGGGCGCCTCGAGACCATCTACCTCGGCGCCGACGTCCCGCTGGCGAGCTGGCTCGTTGCCGCCCAGACGACACGCGCACCGGTGGCTGTGGTCGGGGTCATCGATGCATCCGACGTGCCGGCGGCGACGGAAGTGGTCACCGCGCTGCGCACATCCCCGAGACGGTTAGCCGTCGCCGTTGGAGGGCGGCGCGCCCACGAAGTCGGCGGCACTGGGTCGGTCGTGCTGTCCGGCTCGATGGACGACGCGGTCGATGTCGTCCGGGGCCTGTTGCCGGCCAGCTGACGGCCACGGTATCTGCGCGCGTCGGGGCGTTTTCGGTCACTCGAGAGCGACGCACGCATTCCCGCATTGGGTCATCCTTGGGCGTGTCAGGATTAGATCGGACTTGGGAGGCCACATGAACTTGAACAGCATCCTCATCGGGTCCGAGGACCCGGCGCGCCTGGTCGAGTACTACACGAAGCTCTTCGGTGAGCCGGCGATGTCCGACGGCGGGTACACCGGCTGGCAGCTCGGCACGGGCTGGGTCACCGTCGGCCCGCACGACCAGGTCAAGGGCAAGAACGCTGCGCCGGGGCGGATCCTCTGGAACATCGAGACCGCCGACGTGCAGGGTGACTTCGTCAAGTTCAAGGCCGCCGGCGCGATCGTCGTCGCGGAACCGTACGGTTTCGAAGGCGCGGTCGACCAGATCGCGACGCTCGCCGATCCGGACGACAACTACTTCCAGCTCATGAGCCCGATGGGGCCTGCGTAGCGGGAGGCTCGACCGCCCGTCCCATCCGCACGAACCGCCGCACCTCGAGTGCGGCGGTGATCGAGGTGAGGACGATCGTCGCCGCGATCGAGATCCGGACGATGGCGTTGATGGTCGAGATGAGGTTCGCCTCTTCGCCCGTGGGGAACGCCCCGTCGGCCATGACGACCCAATCCCCCAGCATCAGCGATGCGGTGCCGATGATGATCACCGCGAAGTCGACCGCAGCGTGCGACGCGACCCGGAACCGCGTCCACCGCGGGCGGATGATGTTCACGATGGGTGTCAGGAACGCGAGCACGATCACCGCGATCGCCGGCACGTAGACGGCGCTCCATCCCGGCCCGGGCTCCATGAACCCGATCTGGTCCGGCAAGCCGATGTTCACGGCCACGGTCAACACGATCGCGAGCACACCGATCTCCAGGACGGACGCCGCCACGGACACGGAGCGCGTGTACTCCTTCCCGAGCAACTGGACGGCAAGACCATCGAGGGTCGAGACGTCGATGTCGGGGCCCATCGCGTTCACCGTCCGTGGGTCCCAGCCATCGGGATCGCGCACCCAGCGTCGATCGATCCACACGAAGATCGCGGTCACGATCATGAACTGGATCGCGAGGGGCACGAGGATGCCGGCAAAGCCGGACCAGAGCGTGGCGCCCGCCACCAGCGCGATCATGCCGATGAGCAGGGTGACGGCCACGTTGATGGCCAGCACCTTCATGTAGATCGAGAAGAGCTCCGGGCCGATCAGACGGCGCCCGAACGTGACCGTGCGCTCATCGCCGCGGTAGCGCGCCGCGACGGCCATCGGGTGCCCGAATTCCTTGAGGATCGCCACTTCCTCTTCCTCCTGCAGCGGCCGGCCTCGGGCGGCTTCCTCGTCCTCGAATCGCGAGCGAAGGTTGTCCGACAGCTCGTTGATGATGTCGTCCTGTTCCCCCCGCGGGAGGTGGTCGCGGACGGCATTCAGGTAGCGAACGATCGGGGTCATGTCGGGTCCTCGGTGTTGATGCGGCGGAGCGAGGCGTCGAGGTCGGCCCACTGCTCGAGGAGCCTTTCCAAGGTCGTCTTGCCGTCCGCCGAGAGTCGGTAGAAGCGCTTCGGGCGCCGGTCTTCCTCACGCCACTCGCTGTCCAGGAGACCCTGCGTCTCCAGCCGGCGCAACAGCGGGTAAAGGGTGTTCTCGTCGATGTCCATCCCCTGCTCCGTCAATGCCTTTCGCAGCGCATAGCCGTAGTGCTCCGTCCGAAGCCGTGCCAGCACAGCGAGGACGAGGGCGCCGCGGCGCAGCTCGAGACGCAGGTTCTCGAACGCGACGTCGCCGGCTTCTGGCTTGGGGTCGGTCGTTGTCATGTCTGCCGTACAGTGTGCGACACACAGTGTGTGACGTCAACCCCTGACATTCGGGCGGTCGGCGACTCCGAGACGAGCCGGTACCATCGAGCGAATGGCGAACTATCGAGCCGAATTGGCCGTGGCGCTCTTCGCCATCGTCGTGCTCGTCGGGTACGTGGTCATGCTCGGCAGCGTCGGTCCTCGACCGGCACCCGACGACATCGCCATCGGCCCGGCGTCACCGATCGGCGTCCCGAGTCCGCCGGTCGAGCGCGCGGTCTACCTGGCGCCTTTCGGCGACTTCCCGCGTGCCGATGCCGATGCCCTCGTCGTCCACTACCTCGAGAAGTTCGACCTGGCCGTCGAGGTCCTGCCGTCCATCAGCATTCCCGCGGGAGCGATGGACGCGCAACGCGACCAGCTCATCGCGGAACGCCTGCTCGACGCGATCGCCGCCACCGACGTGGTCGCAGCCGATCCGAACGCCGTCGTCATCGGCCTGACCGACATCGACATGTATATCGCCGCCAATACCTGGGGATATGCCTACGGCCTGCGTTCCGGCGGCACGCTCGCGATCGTCTCGTCCGCCCGCATGGAGGACGGCTTCGCGACCGAGGAGCGACGGAGCCAGCGCCTCCGCAAGATGGTGACGAAGAACCTCGGCATCCTCTACTACGGGCTCGGGGTCAGCGACGATCCTCGCAGCGTCCTCTATCGGGACATCCTCGGACCCGACGACCTCGACTACGCCAGCGAGGACTTCTGACCAGCGCCTAGCGCCGCTCGGCTGCGGCGTTCTCCGCCCAACGGACGTTGAGAATCTTCGTCACGAGCGCGACGGGGATCGGCTTGTCGGCCGGAAAGCGGATCGTCCCGCTCCCGAACAGGTGTGGCGTCAGTTCGTCGCCGCACGCCAGGATGACCGCCTCGCTCGCCGGGAAGAGGCTGTAGTGCTTCTTGTACGCGTCGTAAGAGACGAGGAACTGGCCGCCGTGGCTCTTGAAGGCCGGCATGTTGTAGGAGATGACCTCGATCGCCTCGGGGACGGCGGCCTTGATCGTGGATCGGAGGAGCTCCATGGCGGCCCGACGTTCAGGAAGCAAGGCCGCCATGTACTCGTCGACGGTGGTCGGTGGGGCCAAGCGAGTCCTTTCCCGCGAGACAAGTCCTTGACCGGCATCATGCCACCGCGCGGGCGTCGGCATCGCTGAGACGAGCCGATGAGTCGATGGTCCGGTCCCGCGCGCGGGCTGCTACGGTGGCCGACATGTCGGCCAGTGCCACACGTCGTCCTCATCGACCCATCGAGCTCGGGGTCAACCTGCCCTACGTCGAGGGGGCGATGGACGGGCAGACGCCGCGCTGGTCCGATGTCCTGGCGATGGCCCAGGCGGCAGAGTCGATGGGCTTTGATGCCGTTTGGATCTCTGACCACATCGGGTTCGGGAATCCGGCCGGGAAGTGGAGCGGCGCCTGGGAGTCGTGGACGCTCCTGTCGGCGCTGGCGGCGTCCACAGAGCGCGTCGCGCTCGGCAATTACGTCCTCGCGGTCTCGTTCCGAAACCCGGCGCTGCTCGCCAAGATGGCCGAGACGCTCGACGAAGTCAGCGGCGGCCGCATCATCCTGGGTCTCGGAGCGGGCTGGAACGAGCCCGAATACACGAGCTACGGCGTTCCGTTCGACGACCGATTCCGACGGTTCGAGGATGCCCTACGAATCGTCACCGACATGCTCCGCCACGGCTCATCGACCTACGACGGTTCGACGATCCAGACCCGCAGCGCGCGAATTGAGCCGCGCGGCCCGCGTCCGAGCGGCCTGCCGGTCATGGTCGGCGCGAACGGCCCGCGGATGCTCCGCCTGACGGCCGAGATGGCGGATCATTGGAACGGCGGCATGCGGAGCCTCGACGAGCTGCCCGAGATGCTCGAGGAGATGGACGAGATCTGTCGCGCGGCGGGGCGGGATCCAGCCACGCTCACAAGGTCGATGGAGGTGTTGGTCCGGACGGTCGCGGCGGACATCGCCGCCGAGGCGAAGGAGATCCGCGGCGACCCTGAGGAGATCGCCTCGAAGCTCCGGGCGTTCGCCGATCTCGGCCTCGACCATCTCCAGGTCCAGCTGCGCCCGAATTCTCTTCAGGGCCTGGAGGCGTTCCACCCGATCATGGAGCAGCTACGCGAGGCCCGGCCTCAGACCCAGTGATTGTCGTGGCGGAGGTAGAACGCCAGCCGTTCCTCCTCCGTCATCACCTCGCCATTCGAGACCCGGGCGAGCGTCTCGAAGTAGTCCTCGCGCGGGGCACCCGGGGCGAAGAGCAACAGCATCGTCGCCGGCTCGCCTGACTCGTTGCGAAAGCCATGGATGCCCCCTTCGGGTACGAACAGGAAGTCACCCGGCGTTCCGTCGATCCAGTCGTTGCCGTCGAAGAGCCGGACCGTGCCAGAGAGGACGTAAAACGACTCCGAGATCGTCCTGTGGAAGTGCGGGCCAGGGCCGCTTGGCTCGGCGGACATCTCCCATCGATACAGGCCGAATTGGCCGTCGGTCGAGTCGGTCGTAGCGAGGAAGTGCGCCGTCCCTCCGTTGGCGTAGGTCACGTCCGGCGCCTGGTCGGCCAGCCGGAGTCGGGCGCTGGCTTCTCCGTTGTCGCCGTGGTAGCGCGGCTCGGGATAGGACAACGCGATGACCTCAGGCGGCGAGGTCCTGGATCGTGACCTCGATCATCGGTGAGTATGCCGCCATCGCGTCGACGTCCATCCCGTTCCAGGCATTCGCCACGACCCAGTCGGCGATGGAGCGGCGCTCCGTCGGGTCGGTGATGACGCGGGCCGTGGCCGGGAGGTCCGCCTGGGCGCTGGCGCGCTTGAGATGGAAGGTGAGGTGCGGGTCCGACTCGAGGTTGAGCAGCCAGGCGCGCTTTCGATCCGACCGCGGTGTGCCGGTGATGATCAGCCGGCCGTCGATGTTGTGGAAGACGATCTCGATGCGACGCCGTTCGCCGGTCTTGCGGCCGGTGGTGGTGATGTCGATGCGGTGGCCGCGGGCGAGGGAGTGGAGGATCTGGTCGTTCATGTGGGGTAGTGGTCTCCTTGTGTGCCCCAACCTACGCTCGTCACTTGCACATTGCAAGTCAGTCGTTGGGTTTGGAGGTCCACGTGGGATCCGGGCCGGCCAGCCACTCCGTGGCGAACCGCCCCGCGCCATGGATGGCCGTGAGTCGCAACTCGTCCGTCCCAGTGTTCGTGAACCCGTGCGCCTCGCCCGGCGGGCTGACGACGATGTGGCGGCCGTCGACGACCACGGTCTCCTCGCCGATCTGGAATGTGGCCTGGCCGGATTCGACGACGAAGACCTCCGGGTACGGGTGTCGATGGAGCTTGGGGCCGACGCCCGGCCGCGAGTGCACGAGGATGACCGAGAACGGGACCTCGCCGTGCTCGGCGCCCACGAATTCGTGGGCATGCGGACCGTGCTCCAGGTCGTCGAACGGCACCAGCTTCGCCATCGTGCCCTCACTTCGTGTCGGCAATCGGACAGTGACGGGGAAAGAATGAACCGAATCGGCCCTCCCGGACGCCGTTACATCGAGGGACCGAACGACAGCGGCCATAGGACCCCTGTGCCCGATCCCTGCAAGGAGGGACGTCATGGTCCGATCACGTCACCGATCAAGGGCCAAGCGATGGTTCGCGAGTGTCACCGCGGTCGTCATGATCGCGGTCGCCGGGTTGGTCCCGGCCGCGTCCGTGGCAGCAGCCGAGCAGGCGAACCCGGTGCTCGACTGGAACATCAACGCGGTCAACGCCATCGGCAACCCGCCGAGCAATGCGATCCCCGGCCTCGGCCAGCCGCCTCCGCTCGCCGTGATCCACCTGGCGATGGTGCAAGGGGCCGTCTATGACGCGGTCAATGCCATCGACGGCGGGCACCGGCCATATCTAGGCGGCCTGCCCTCGACGCCTGGCGCCTCGATGGCCGCCGCCGTCGCCACGGCTGCCCATGACGTGCTCCTGGGCCTTCCACCACTCCCACCGAACGCCCCCGAAGCCATGCGGGCAAACGTGGCTGAGCAGTATCGGCTCTACATGCTCGACATCCCCGCGGGCACGGCCAAGACGCAGGGAATCGCGATCGGCCGGGCAGCCGCGACCGCCATGAACGGGAATCGCTCCACTGACGGCCGCTTCCAGGGCTCAGCGACCTGGCCGATCGGCACGCTCAAGGGCGAATGGCGCCCGGTCGAGACCGCCAATGCGAACGTGTTCGCCTGGGTCGCCAACGTCCGTCCGTTCACGCTGAAGAGCACGGGTCAGTACCGCACGGAGGGGCCATATGACCTGGCAAGCCCCGAGTGGGCGGCGGAATTCAACGAAGTGAAGCGGCTGGGATCGAACGCGGTCCCAGGCGCCCGCACCGACGAGCAGAACCGTCTCGCCAGCTTCGTCTCCTTCAATCTGTTCTCGGCCTTCAATCGAACCTTGCGCGAGATCGCCGTGGCGAACGGCCTATCGACTGCCGAGCAGGCGATGCTATTCGTCAGGTCGAGCATATCGGCGGCCGACGCCCTGATCGGCTGCTGGGACAACAAGGAACGCTGGTTGCAGTGGCGACCGCAGACGGCTATCCGCCTGGCGGACCAGGACGGTAATCCGGACACGGTGGCGGACCCCACTTGGACCGCCCAGTTCCAGAACCCGGGATACCCGGACAATCCGTCCGGCTTCAATTGCTTCGCTGCCGGCTGGTTCTACGCCGCCAGGCAGTACTTCGGGACCGACAAGATGTCCTTCCAGGTCATGAGCGCCGGAGCCGCGCCGCTGCCACAACCGGTGACGCGGAGCTATACGCGGTTCACCGGCATCATCAAAGACGCCATCGAAGGCCGCATCCTCATCGGCTTCCACTTCCGAAGCGCCGACGAGCAGGGCGCATGGCTCGGCAAGAAGGTCGCCCAGTGGGTAGACAAGCACTACTTCGCGCCCGTCGACTGACGGTTCGCTGAAGCTGCCCCCGGTCCTTTGGGGAGGGCCGGGGGCTTCTTATGTTCAGCTCTCGATGACGAGCACCAGCTTGTCGACCGCCGATTCGGCGCCCCATAGCTCGCCGGGCCGACCCAGGAGCTGGCGCACGGAGGCGTCGGGGCTCGTTAGCTTGATGGCATCGAAGGCCTGGGTCGCAGGGTCGAACCTCACGATGGCGTTCCCGCCGAAGTCGGTCAGCCACACGATGTCGCGCTCGTCGACGTAGACCGCGTAGGCCTGCGGCCCCTCGCCGGGGAGCGGCCATTCCTGCCACTCCCCAGTCGCCGGATCGTGGACCGCGACCTGGCCCGCATCCCACTCGCTGACCCAGATCCGGCCGCGTGAGTCCGACCAGACCCGTCGGGCACCCTGGCCGGCCGTCGGCGGTTCGACGATCGTCGCGGCGCCCGTCGTCGTGTCGACCTGGGCGATGTGGCTGCCGGCGAGCGACGCGTACCAGATGTCGCCGCCGGGCGTGACGGTGATGCCGTACGGGCCGCGGCCCTCCGGGTCGTCGAAGACGTCCATCTCGCCGCTTGCCGGGTCGAGCCGCCCGTAGATGCCGGCCTGGCCGGTGAACCACAACGTGCCCGCGGGGTCGAAGACGGCGGTGTTGAGGTTCGCATCCGGTCGATCGGCCGGCAGTTCGAATGCGCGGACCTCGTCCGTCTCGCCATCGACACGGACGATCGCGTTGAGGCCGCCGTCCGTGATCCACGCGGCATCATCCGGGCCGGTGATGACGCCGTGCGGCGCGGAACCGGACCCGAGCGGAATCTCGCGGATGGCCTCCGTGGCCGGATCGAAGTGGCCCAGCACACCCTTGTGCTGCCCGGTGTACCAGACACCGCCATCCGCAGCGGGTGCGACGTCGTGCGGGTGTGAGCCGGCCGGGACATCGAACTCGCGGATCTGTACCATGACCGGCCCGGCCGCGGGTTGGGAAGCGCCCGTGACGGTGCTTGGGGTCGGCGCGCCCGGTGACATGGTGGAGGCGGCCGGTGGCGAGGCCGAGGGTGCCGCGGCCGTCGGACCCTGACTGCCACCACCCGGCGCACAGGCGACCACAAGCAGCGCACCCACCGCGAGCACGAACCCGCGGGGTGGTCGCCCTCGTGGCGGCCGCGCCTTGAAACCTCTCGGCATGGCGCCAGTTTGCCGCAGGAGGCTCCGGTGCGCGGAATCTACGGGTCGCGCCGCTCCCATTCCGCCTGGCGCGGCCGGCCCATCGCCTCCCACGCCTCGACGTCGCCGCCGAGTCGCAGTGCATGGACGACCTGGCGCGCGGCCAGGCCGATGATCGACGTGAAGGTCGGATACGCGAACTCGATCTCCGCCAGCTGCTCGACCGGCATCTCGGCGGCCATCGCCGTCGCGGCGATCTGGACGACCTCGACCGCCTGCTCGCCGATGACATGGGCGCCCAGCACCCGATGCGTGTCTGGGTCCACGACGAGCTTCGCGAAACCATCGGTGCGCCGGTCGATGACCGCTCGATCGAGGTCGCCGTACGAGACCTTGCCGGTCACGACGTCGCGGCCGCCGGCGCGCGCGGCGGCTTCGGTCAGGCCGACGGACCCATACTCGGGATCGGTGAAGCCACCGTGGGCCACGATCGTGTGGTGCAGCTCGCGACCGTCGTTCCCGATGGCATTCTCGGCGGCGATGCGGCCCTCATAGGTCGCGCTCTGGACCAGCATCATCCGTCCGGTGATGTCGCCGGCGGCCCAGATGTGCGGCGCCGACGTTTGCAAGCGGTCGTCGACCTTGATGTACCCACGGTCCGTCTCGACGCCGGCTTCCTCCAGTCGCAGGTCGTCCAGGTTTCCCGGCCAGCCGACGGCCAGCATCACGGACTCGACGTCGAGGTCGACCGGTCGATCGCCGGCCCGGTAGGCGAGTCGCAGTCCGCGGTCGTCACGCGTGATGGCGTCGACCCCGCTGATGCCGGTGATCACCTCGATGCCATTCGCCGTGAACGCCGCGGCAAGTGCCGCGGAGATGTCCTCGTCCTCTCCCGGAGTGACGCGAGGGGCGAGCTCCAGGAGCGTGACCGCCGTGCCGAAGGCCGCGAAGACGGACGCGAGCTGGGCCCCGGTAGCCGCCGCGCCCACGATCGCCATCGAACGGGGAAGCGTGCGAAGCTCCCACACGTCTGAGTGCGTGAGTGCGAGCTCGCTGCCCGGGAACGGGAGGCGGCGAGCGTGGCCTCCCGCCGCGATGATGAACCGGTCTGCCTCCAGGGCCTCGCCTCCGGCACCCTCAATGGTGTTCGAGCCGAAGAACCCGACCGGACCGCGACCGGCGATCAGGGTGACGCCGGCTCCCGCGAGGTGGCCGACAAGCTGCTTCTTCTCCTGCAGCTCGTAGACAGTGCGCTGGGTCGCGGCGAGCAGCGCCGCCAGATCCACGCTCCCCTGCCCTGCGCTCGAGCCATCAGGTGCGCCGAGCCCGTACGCCGGCAGTTGCTCGAGGTCCCGGAGCAGACGAGCAGCCTTTGCGAGCACGCGCGTGGGCGCACACCCGTCGTCCGTACACGTGCCACCGGGTCGGTCGCGCTCCACGAGCGCCACGCGCGCCCCGAGCTCAGCCGCGCGCAAGGCCGCAGTGGTGCCGGCTGGACCCCCGCCGATCACGATCAGGTCGAAGCGTTCCATACGCGTAGCGTACTGATAGCGCTCTCAATCGCGGCGGACCAATAGTAGGTGCGCGTGCGCACCGACGATCTGTATACAGGCCACGAAGCCTCTGCTACGTTCCCGCGCATAGGGCACTCCCGGGCGCCCCAAGCCTGCGTCGACTGAGGGGAACCATGCCGTTCACGCCGCTCCGTGCTCCGGCTCGACCGCGCTCATGATCCGAGGTCGCGTTCGCCATTCGAGGTGGGCGACATCGCTGCTGGTTGCCGCTCTCATTGCCACACTCGGTCCGGTTGGCATGTCCGCCGTCGCGGGCGCCGAGCCGGTGGCCACGACGACGGAGCTTCGCGAGCCCGCCGGGCCGATCGGTATCTGGGATCCCGTCTCATTCATGGTCGTGGTTCGCCCATCTCCTGACGACGGCGGCACGGTCACCCTGGTGCGGAATGGCGTCGGGCTGGTCGAGGACGAGATCAGCCCGAACGGCGTCGCGCATCTGTCGCTGCCCAATGGGCTGACAGCCGGGACGCACACCTTCGTGGCGACGTACAACGGCAGCGAATCCTCCGCACCGTCGACCAGCGATGCCGTGGTGGTCGAGGTCATCGACGACCGGACGCCGGTCACGGTGACCCTGGAGAGTGACGGCAGCCCGTCTCTCCGCGGTGAACCTGTTGGACTTCGGATCACAGTGGAGCCCGACCCGGGGGGAGGCTCGGTCCAGGTGGTCCGCGCGGACCACTCGGGCATGATCAATCTGCCGGTCCCGATCGGCGATGGCGGCGTCACCGACGTGACCTGGACGCCGACGGCTACGTTCGACTATCCGATCAAGGCCTGCTTCTCCGGGAACATCGATTTCATGGAGGACTGCGGCCCGTCGATCGTGCAGTCCGTTTTCGCACACGCGACGACGACGACCCTGGAGATCCTGCCGGCCGAGATCACCACCGAAGAGAGCGTCACGTTCCGGGTCACCGTGGACCCGCCGCCGGAGACAGCGATCGATGCGCGGGTCGGTAAGAGCCCAGACCACGGGTGGTTCGTTGGCATCTCGCCGGAAACCGGTGTCGGTGAAACGACCCTCGTCGCGTTCATCGTCCGCAACGAGCTCGGGGTCGGATCGCACTCGCTGATCGCGTTCTATCCGGGCAGTCCCAACACCGACCCAAGCCAAAGCTCGCCGATGGATCTCGACGTGGTGGGCCTCGACTCAACGGGTCCCAGCGGCTCGGTCACGATCGCGGGCGGCCGGGCCGTGACGGCGACGTCGTCGGTCACGCTGGCGGTGCCGGCGACCGACGCGGACTCGAGCGTCAGCCAGGTCGAGCTGTCGAATGACGGAGTCAACTGGACGACCCGGCCGTATGCCGCCAGCCAGTCCTGGACCCTGCCGGCCACGAACGGCATCCGGACGGTGTATGCCAAGTGGAAGGACGCAGCCAACAACTGGAGCGCCGTCAAGACCGACACGATCGTGCTCGACACGGTCGCCCCGACGGCCACCGAGCCGCGCCGAGGCCTGGTGGCGGCGACCACCATCGACGCCGGCCGGATCACCCTGCGCGTGCCCTGGTCGGGCACGGACGCCACGAGCGGGATCGCCCGCTACGAGCTGCTCCAGAGCACCGACGGCGGCGCGTGGACGGTCGTCTCGACGACGCTCACCGCGCCGACCGCCGACCGCTCGCTGTCAAGCCTGCACACGTACCGCTTCCGGGTGCGCGCCGTGGACAAGGCCGGCAACGTCGGAGCGTGGGTGTTCGGGACGCCGTTCTGGCTGGCCCGCTACAGCGAGTTCAACAGCGCCATCACCTACAGCGGGTCCTGGACGACCGTGTCGGACCCGGCGGCCTACTGGGGCGGGGCGGCCAAGCGCTCGGGCACGGCCGGAGCTCAGGCGACGCTGTCCTTCACCGGGCGCGCCGCCGCGTGGGTCGCGCGGACCGGGCCCAACCGCGGTGTGGCCACGGTCTCCGTCAACGGCACCAAGGTCGCGACGGTCGACCTGTATGCCCCGACCTACGGCAACCAGCGGGTCGTGTGGGCGCGCAACTGGTCGACCTCGGCCGCCCGCACGGTCAGCATTCGCGTCGACGGCACACCCGGCCGCCCGCTGGTCGATGTCGACGCCTTCGTCGCGGCGAATTAGGGGCGAATCGAGCCTCGAATCGCGAGCGACTCCCGGGCCGGAGGGCCGGAATCGGCGAATCGGTGTGGTAAGGTGGGGTATCGCCGCACTGCGTGGCGATGCTCCGCGTGGTCGATCTCCTTCTCGAACGGGCCGTGCGTCTTCTCTCCGTGTTCGGGAAGTGTTGGAGGTCCTCATGACCACCGGTACCATCAAGAAGGTCGTCGCCGATCGCGGCTTCGGCTTCATCTCCGCCGAGGATGAGAAGGAATACTTCTTCCATCGCGGTGGGCTTGATACCTCGCTCGATTTCGACCGCCTTGTCGGCGGCGAGCCCGTCGTCTTTGACGTCGAGCAGAGCCCCAAGGGCCCGCGCGCTAACAACGTGCGCTCCGCCTAGCCCGCATCGAGCGGCCCGCCCATCGGACGGGCCGCTCCCTCGGACTTCACGGAATAGCGGCCGACCCACATCGGGCTGGCCGCTGTACCCTCTCCGCACAAGACACCGGCTCACGGAGCGCCCGTCCCAGCGCGGACCGGTTGCCGCTCCGGTCGACCGAGAGGACCTACGTCATCGCCCGGACTGCCTTCGTCTCCAGTTACCCCCCGCGTCGCTGTGGGATCGCAACGTTCACACGCGATCTGGCGGCTGCGACAGGTGACCGCGAGATCGCCGTCCTGCTCCCACCCGGACGGGGCACACCGTTCCCCCTCGAGGTCCATCACCGGATCCGCCGCGATGAGCGCTCCGACTATGCCGCGACCGGACGTGCGCTGGGAGCCTGCGTCGAGGCCGTCTCCCTCCAATTCGACTACGACACCTGGGGTGGCGATCAGGGCGAATACGTCTTCGATCTCGTCGAGGCATTGAATGTCCCCGCGGTGGCCACGCTTCACGCGATCCCGCGAACGCCGACGACCCGGCAGCGGACCGTTCTCGCGGACCTGGTTGCCAGCGTCGACGCGACGGTCGTGATGTCCCAATCGGCGGCGACGCTCCTCAAGAAGGGCTATGGCGTCGACCCGCACCGCCTCAACGTGATCCCCCACGGCGTACCCGACCTGCCCATGGCCGACACGGCGGTGATCAAGGCGAGCCTCGGTCTCGAGGGACGCCGGGTGATCCTGAGCTTCGGCCTGCTGGGCCCGACGAAGGGACACGAGCTGATGCTCGAAGCGCTCCCGGCGGTGATCGAAGCGAACCCCGACGTGACCTACGTGATCGTGGGCGTGACGCATCCCGACCTGCTGGAAGCGGACGGGGAGTCGTATCGAGCGACCCTGGTCGCCCGAGTCAAGGCGCTCAAGCTCGGAGGCCATGTCCGGTTCGTCGACGAGTTCGCCCACCGCGTCGCGATGACCCGCTGGCTGCAGGCCGCCGACATCGTCGTCACCCCATATCCCAACCTGGACCAGACCGTGTCGGGCACGCTCTCGTACGCGATGGGCGCCGGTCGTGCCATCGTGTCGACGCCGTACGCCTACGCCGCCGAGCTGCTCGCCGGCGGGCGGGGCTTGCTCGTGCCAGAACCCTCACCTGGCCCCTTCGCGGCCGCGCTCAACAAGGTGCTCGGTGACGACAAACTTCGAGCCGCGCTTGGCCGCAAGGCGTACGACCACAGCCGCAAGATGGTCTGGTCGGAGGTCGGAGCCCAGTATCGCGAGCTGTTCCAGCGCGTCGGGGCTGCGGCCTCGGTCGCCGCACTCGCCGCGCCAGTGGGGCTCTCCGCGCTCAACGCCTGACCCGTTCGGCACCATCGCCCACGACGGCCGATGATGTGCGGCGGAGGTGCGCGCATGGAAACGGTGGTCGTCATCCTGAGCGTGGGCGAGGATCGCGTCGACGAATTCGAGGCTGGGTTCCGCGAACATGAGCTGCCGGTGTGGCGGGACCTCCAGGCGCGCGGCCTGCTCGTTCACGCGACGCTCAGCCGGATGGACATCTCCACCCGACCGGTCAAGGGCGCGACGCAGTACCTCGTGTCCGTGATCTTCGCGAGCGGCGAGGGCCACCATGCGCACGACGCCCACCCGGGTTTCGAGGCGTGGAACGCGATCGCCGATACGTTCCAGGTGGGTCGGGCGATGGCGTTCGGAGGCGAGACCGTGGTGGAACTCGCCGAGTCGGCACCATGAAGCTTGGTGCGATCGTCCCGCAGGGCTGGGTCGGCGAGTACGACGGCTGGGACCCACTCGACGCGTGGCGGCGCACGACCACGGTCGCGCAAGAAGCCGAGCGGCTCGGCTTCGAGTCCATCTGGCTGTTCGACCATTTCCATACGGTCCCGCGCCCGACCGACGAGATCACCTTCGAGTCGTTCACGTCGCTATCGGCCCTGGCCGCGTTGACCGAGCGCGTCCGGCTCGGACACGTCGTGATCTGCACGGCGTTTCGGAACCCGGCCCTGACCGCGAAGATGATCGCCACGATGGATTCGATCAGCGGCGGCCGGATGGAGCTCGGGATCGGGGCCGGTTGGAAGCGCGACGAGTGGCTGGCCTACGGATACGGCTTCCCCGAGACCAAGGAACGCCTGGCACGGCTGGCCGATGACCTCGAGGTCATCACCCGGATGCTCGATGGCGACGAGCATCGGCATGCGACCCATGAAGGCCGCTATTCGAGCGTCCGCGACGCGATCAACGTTCCCAAGCCCATCCAGCGGCCGCGCGTCCCGATCATGGTCGGCGGCAACGGGCCCAACGTGACCTGGCGCCTCGCCGCGCGTCACGCGGACGAGCTCAACGTGGACGGGCTGACGCCGACGGAGCTCGCGGAGGCGCTCCCCGTGATCCGCGGCCGCTGTGAGGAGATCGGGCGCGATCCGGCAACCCTTTCGGTGTCGGTGCACGTCTGGCGCGAGGACATCACGGAGCGTGGCGCGCGACGGGTCGACCGGCTCGCCGCGTATCGCGAGCTCGGCGTCAGCCGGGTGATCGGCCTCGTGCGCGACTCGGCGGCCGATGACGACGCGCTGGAATCACTGGTCGAGGACGCGCGAGCCGCGGGGGCAGGGCTGACATAGGGTCTCGAAACCGGCTCCTACCGGGCGCGACCGTCACGCAACGCATCGACCTGCTTCGCGATACGGCGCTGCCGCGTCTCGTCGGTCTTGGCGCCCTCGACCTGGAGCACGTGCCAACCCTTGTTGCTGGGCGAGAGGCTCTCGAACGTGCGTCGTGCGTCTGGCTCGGCGTCGAGCGCCGCATCGAAGTCGGGCGGAAGGGTCACCACGCGCGGCTCGCTATCGAGCTCGATGTCGACATCGACCTGATCGCCGCCACCCACCCCGGCGCCTGCCCGGTTCTCCGCGCTGACACCGACCATGTAGTCGCCGTCCATCACGGCGATGGTGTTCCGGTACGTGAACCCGTTGATCGTGACCTTGACCGGGGGGCGCTTGCCCTTGCCGAGCGCCTCGACGATCTCGGCCGGGACGCGGATGCCGGTCGCTGTCTTGTCGCCCCGCAGGATCGTCGTGCGGAAACGCATGTCAATGTCCTCCCACGTGCGCGGATCTCGGCCGCCCGAAGCGCTGCGGTTCGAAGCGGTAGCGGGTCTGGCTGAACGACGCGCCCTTCTCGAACCCGAATGCCTTCGTGGCACGCACCTCGAACGCGAGGGCCGGGTCGGCACTGCCTTCGGCGTGCAGCTCGCCGTCGCGCGCCTCGAACACGAACACCCGGTCGCACGTCGGAAGATACGCGGCCGCCAGACGCCCGAGGGTCCAGCTGGGCGCGAGCCTCCGGCCACGGCGTCGCGGTCGCGCCCGTGCTGCTGAACCGCGGATCGACCTCGGTCGTGGGGCCGGCCCGCCCATCAGGCGCTCGGCGCGGGCGGGATGTTCTGGTTGAGCCGGAAGAGGTTCGTCGGATCGTAGCGACGCTTGATCTCGGCCAGGCGGTCCCAGGTCGTCCCGGGATAGGCGGCCCGGACGCGGCCCTCGCCCTCGTCGCCGAGGAAGTTCACATACGCGGCGGGGTCACCCTGGTGGATGGCCGCGACGAATTCGGCGACCCAGGCCTCGCGGATCGGCTTGTCATCGGGGCCCTCGTAGAAGGAGGCGACGTTGACCATGATCCGATTCGTGCGGTGGGCGAAGGCCGTGGCATCCGCCGGCACGCGGGCCATCTCCCCGCCCAGGACGCGTAGTTGCGCCACGCGCATGGCCGCGTCCGAGTTCTTCAGGAACTCCATGATCGTCTCGGCCACGGCCTGGTCGACGCGATCGATGAACATCGTCCGGGCGATGGCGAGGGGATGGTACAAATCGTCCTCCGGCGGGTACATATCCGGGTAGGGCTGCGTCTTGAGCATGTCGGCGATGGGCGTCGCGAGGGCTCGGAACGGGGCGAGGGCGCGCTCGCCGGCATCGCTGTCGCCCGCATACGTCATGAGCGCCATGTTCACGAGCTTCCCGTGGTATTCGTCGGGCACGAACGGCATCGGCGGGCAGGGCATGATGTTCGCGATGGTCGACAGCTCCTCGGGCGCCGCCTCGGCGGCCGCGATGAACCCTGCGATCGTCTCCGCCGTGGCCGGCAGGATCAGCATGCCGCCAACGGTCGACTCGAGCGGATGCAGCTGGAATCGGAAGCGGGTGGCCACGCCGAAGTTGCCGCCGCCACCGCGGACCGCCCAGAACAGATCCGGGTGATGCTCGGCATCGACGCGACGGAGCTGGCCGTCGGCGGTCACGATGTCGGCGGCCAGCAGTGAGTCGATCGTCAAGCCGTGCTTGCGAACGAGATAGCCGACTCCCCCGCCGAGCGTGATCCCGCCGAGCCCGACCGAACCCGTGTCCCCGAAGCCGGTCGCCAGATCGTGAGCCGCTGCCGCGGTCGTGTACTCACCGGCGGTCAGGCCGGCCTCTGCCCAGGCGGTCCGGCCCTCGACGTCGATCTCGAGCGCCTTCATATCGCGCAGGTCGAGCACGATCCCGTCCTCGACGACGGAGTGCCCCGCCGCGCTGTGACCGCCGCAGCGGACCGCGAGCGGGAGCCCGGTGTCGCTGGCGATCGTGACGACCTTGGCGACATCGTCGGCGTTGGCGGGACGGACGATGACGAGCGGCCGGCGATCGATGCCGCCGGCGACGACGGACCTGGCCTTGTCGTACTCCGGGTCGTCAGACGTGATCACCCGGCCGCCGATGGCGGCGCGCAGGCCAGGGATGGAGAAGGCGTCGGTGGTCGTGGACGTCACGATGGATCTCCTTCTGGGGGCGGGAGGCGTGAGCGTGAAGGGTTGGCGTCGGTCGCGGGCGGGGACAGACGACCCCCGCAAGCCAGGTTCCCGAGCGGTCAGGCCGGCGGACCCTCATCCAGCACGGCGATGATGTTGCCCGACGGGTCCTTGAACCAGGCGATCGTGGGGCCTTCGTTGCCCCGGGCGATGCCCTTCTCGTCCTGGCCGAAGTCCGGTCCGTAGTGCTCCATCCGGACGCCTGCTGCGGTCAGCTGATCCACCGCGGCATCCACGTCCTTGACCGGGAGGTTGAGCATCGTGTAGTTCCCGGCCTGGTGGTCCTCCTTGGGATAGACCAGGACGACCGCGCCGCTGCCGAGGTGCAACTCGAGCATGCCCATCGGGCCATCTCGCGCATCCAGACCGAGCGTGTCGCCGTAGAAGGTCTTCGCGGCTGCGAGGTCCTTCACCGCGAACCCCGAGAATGCCTTGCTGTCCTTGAACATGCGGCGGTCTCCTTCCTTGGCGCGCACCAAAGACCTTACCGCCTGAGGGCGTCGGTTGCAGGGAACCCGATGGCTTCGCTCAACGCGGTCACGGACTGGCGGACCCCGGCAGGCAGGACGGTCACCCACGCTCCGGTTCCGTCGACCAGTTCCTCAGCCGCCACTCCTGCGGCGCCCCCACCCAGCACGATCGCGAGAGCGGGATCGTCCGCGTGCAGGGCCAGCGCCACGTCGGCCGCCGCGCGTGCATCGTCCGCGCCGATGGCACCGATGACGGCGGCGCGGGCCTGTGTCCGATGAGCGGTCGCGACCCAGTCGGCGACTGGCAGGTCCGGGCCCAGATAGAGGACCGGGATGCCCGCTCGCCGAGCGGCCACGGCGAACGCGAGTGCGCCGAGCTCATGCCTCGCGCCCGGCGGTAGCCCGACCAGGACGCTCCCGTCAGCCGGCCTGGCACCACCGGCGGCCTGGAACGCGGCGGATAGCCGACGCAACACCGCGTGGCTGGCGGCGTGCTCCGCCGCAACGTCCAGACGACCGGACGCCCAGGCATCCCCCAGCGCCACGAGTGCCGGCAGCAGCTGACGGTCGGCCACGGCCTCGAAGGTGCCGTCCGCGAGCATCACGTCGAGCACCCGCTCGACCTCCATCGCCTCGAGCCGCGCCGCCGCCTCGAGAAATCGCTCGACGAGGTCCGTTGCTCGCGCAGGCCTGCCCTCGTCCACGGTCGCCACCGGCGATTCCGCCGGCGCCCGGTCCTCGAGCACCGCGGCTGCGGCGCTGCTCGGGGTCCAGCCTTCGTTCACCAGCCGCCGCATCGTCTTGAGGCGGGCCAAGGCCGCGTCGTCGTAGAGCCGATAGCCGGATGCCGTCCGGTCTGGAACGACGATCCCGTAGCGGCGCTCCCAGGCACGAAGGAGCGGCACCGAGACGCCGGATCGAAGAGCGGCTTGCTTGATCGTGTACATGCTTCGTACAGCATACACGAATACAAAGGCTTGACAAGCGTTCAGACACCGGCCTAAAGTATGAACAGAGCCTAGACAACCAACCGGCTCATCAGTCACAAGGAGATACCCGTGCGCTACCTCAAGGCCCTGTTCCTGCTCCTGGTCATCGTCGGAGGGCTCAACTGGCTCCTCATCGGCCTCGCCCAGATCGACCTGGTCGCCATGTTGACCGGCATGTCGTTCGGTGAGACGAACGTCCTCTCGAGCTTGATCTACATCCTCGTCGGCATCTCGGCCGTGGCGCTGCTGCCGACCCTCGTGCAGTGGATCACCGCGGACGAACGCGTCACCGCCTGACGTCGTCCCCGACTCCCAACTGAAGGGACCATCCATCGTGCGTCGCTTAACCCTCATCCTTTTGACGGTCGGACTCCTCGCGAGCCTGGCGGTCGCGCCGGTCGCGGCGCGCCAGTCGCGTTCGACCATCGTCGATACCGCCATCGCGGTGAATTCCTCGACCGGCGAATTCGACCACCTGATCGGCGCAGTCGTGCGGGCCGGCCTCCTCGATACGCTCGACGGCCGGCGCCAGCTCACGGTCTTTGCCCCGACCGACGCCGCCTTCGAGTCGCTCTTCTCGCGCCTGGGCGTGAGTGGGATCGGCGATATCCCGGTCGACACCCTCCGCACCGTCCTGCTCTACCACGTCGCCCCGGGCGAGCGCTTCAGCGCGAGCGTCCTGGACAGCAGCCGCATCCGGACGTTGAGCAAGCGCTTCATCCACCCGTCCATCCGCGCCGGCGCGCCGTATGTCAACGACGCTCGGATCGTGGCCGCCGACATCGATGTCTCGAACGGCGTCATCCACGTCATCGACGCGGTGCTGCTCCCGTAGCCTCGCGTCCATCCCCCCTTTCCCGGCACGGTCGCGGATTCCTCCCCGCGGCCGTGCTTCCTTGTCCGCACGGGCACCTTCGACCCGTAAACGCAAGAGCCCAAGCCCGGACGGCGGGCTGGCCGCAACGAATCACGCTCGATGATTGCCGCGGGCAGCCACGTCGGCCGCATGGAGGACGCACCCATGACCGATCAAACCAGCAACGACGAGCCCCTCGAGCGCCCGGACGAGATCGACGGCCCCGATGACCAGCGTCGGGACGGCCGACCAGAGGCCGCCGGAACGGACGACGTCGGGGCCGGAAAGCCCGCCCACGAGACGCCGACGGTCGCCCCCGAGGAGCAGGGCGGGGAGCCCTCGACCGAGCACGCGCCCGGCTCCGATCTCTAGACCGGCGGCTCCCACTCCCGATCGAACGATCGTGCGAGTCGCTCGCCGCGCGACAGCAGGGCGACGCGTGCGGCTTCTCGGGTCAGGCGCTCGAGGGCGGCTGCGGGGATCGGCTGGCCTTCCGCGAAGGTCGTGAACCGCACCTTGCGGAGACCGAGGTGGGCACCCTCGAGCAGTCCCTCCGGGTCGGCCATCCACGCCCCGTATTCGAAGCCGAGGTGGACGTGGATCGGTTCTGGCGCGATGTACGCGAAGTAGCGTCTGCGTCGGCCGGCCGGCACTTCGTAACCGATCAGGCGCCAGCCACCACGGACGCCTTCGATGGCGTCTGGGACCGCTTGGCGGACGATCGCGCGAAGCGTCTCCGCGGCGTCGCGGATCCCGTCCGGATACCCCGCGAGGAAGGCTTCGGGCGGGAGTGAATCGCGCATCGGGCCATGATGCCGGACGACCGCGATGGCGTCAGATGAGGGGTTACATGCCCGAGGGACATGGGGTATGATGCTGGCCGGTCACGGACATAGCCGTGGCTACACATAGCACGACGCAACGCGGACTCCTCTCACGACTGGCGCGAGAAACCACGGGAACGCGCCGGCTATCGAGAAGGAGTCTTTCTTTTGTACAACGACAAGAATCTGACCTGCGCGGACTGTGGACAGGAATTCGTGTTCACCGCCTCCGAGCAGGACTTTTACGCGCAGCGTGGCTTCACCGAGCCGCGACGCTGCCCCTCCTGCCGTGCCAGCCGCAAGGCTGCGCGCAACGCAGAGGGCGGCGGCTCCTCGTACGGCGGTAGCTCGTACGGTGGCGGCTATTCCAGCGGCGCCGGCAGCTACGGCGGCGGCGGTGGAGGCGGCGGCTACGAGCGCGCTCCCCGCGAGATGTTCGAGGCGACGTGCTCGTCCTGTGGCAAGGAAGCCCAGGTCCCGTTCCGTCCCACGAGCGGCAAGCCCGTCTACTGCAGCGACTGCTTCCGCAGCCAGCGGGGCTAACGCCCCAGGATCTCGTCAGGCGGGTCGTCCCCGTCCCGCCTGACCGAGACACCCCAAGAACGACCCGGATCGTCAGTCGACCCGGGTCGTTTTCGATTCCCGGGGTGGCGACCGACGGCCGGTCGCCGTCAGTTAGGATTTACCTGCCCGTGACGGCGAACCAACGTTCCCCGTTGCCCGTGATACCCACGAAGAACACGGCCGGCGCGAGGCACGTCGCGGGTACATCGAGCACGGTATTCACCTCGGCGTCACCGGTGCCGGAGAACGGGACGATCGGAGACCTGGCCGCGGCCACGGACGAACACGTGAGGACGGCCCGGCCCGTCGCGATCGGGTTCACGCCGCTCGCGGCGACGACGAGACCCTCGACCTCGACGTGCAGCCGCCCGTCGGCGAAGAGCATGGTCCGGCCCTCCTCGAGCGACCAGGCCACGCCCCCGCCGATCAGGCCGTGGAGCGTCGGAGCACCTGACGGGATCCCCGCCATGCGTGCGTCGAGGACCTTGGGGCCGCCGGCCGTCGTGGACGCGACGGAGCCGAGCGCGAGCGCCGCGAGTGCGGCAAGACTGAGGACGAGGCGGAGCGTGCGGGACATCGTGACCTCCTCGAGTGCGGCCGGCGGGTGTGTGGATGTGTCGACCCGGCGTGCGGCCGCTGCGACGTGGTACGTCGGCGCGGAGACTGGTGGTTTCCGGAACTACCTCGCCCGGGACGACCGATGGGGCGCCGGGACCTGCGGCACGACTCCGGATAGACGCCGCCTCAGCGAGGGCAGTGGCACACCCTTCACGTCGATGCGCTCGGCCTCCAGGAAGTCCAGGAACCGGGCGAGTCCCCGAGCCATGGCCTCGGCGAAGTCGTCGTCGCGGGCCAGTGCCTCGTCTTCCAGCCACAGGCCAAGGATCCGCAGCGTCCGGTCCCTGCGGTCCAGCTTCGCATCGAAGCGCGCAACGATCGTGTCGCGCCACAGGACGGGCAGCACGTAGTAGCCGTACTTGCGTTTGGCCGCCGGTGTGTAGACCTCCCAGCGGTAGTGGAACCCGAAGAGCTCCTCGGCGCGACCACGGACCGGGTCGAGCGGTGAGAGGAAGACCGCCTCGTCCTCGGTCGTCGAGTCGAGCGGCTTCCACGAGTGAGGCACGCGACCGGCCTCGAGCGTCTCGAGGATCGGAGCGTCGCTGCCGAGCGCCCAGTGCGGGCTGCGCCAACCCTCGACGCGAACCTCGATCAATTCGCCACTTGCGACCCGCTGCTCGCGCCACGCCTTGAACTCCGCCGGCGAGATGTCGCGCTGGAGCGCCGACTTGACTCCCACGAACTTCGTGAGCCCCTGCGCCGCGACCATCTTGCGCAACAGGTGATCGTCCGCCTCGGCGTCGGAGCTCTCGCGGATGAGGTGCCCGGGCGCGACCGCGTCGGTGGCGGCGTAGACGCGTTCGAACCGTTCGCGGCGCGTCACCATCGCCTCGCCCATGCGCCACAGGTAATACAGCGCGACCGCGCTGTCCTTGCGACCGCGGTAGCTATCGACGCGGGTCCTCGCGCTCATCGTGAAGTCCCGGTTTGAGACCGTTCCGCGATCGCGCAGCACGTCGCGCATCTCGGCGATCGCTGTCTCGTGTTCCTTCGCGAACGCCTGCCAGCGCGGGCTCTCGCGCTCGCGCCGCATCAGCACGCGCCAGTGTGGGAGCTCGTCCATGGGACGCACGGCCAGCCAGCCGCCCCAGTCGAAGAAGCGGCGCTTCTCGTAGGTGAGGATCGCCCAGTCGTCGAGTCGATAGTCGATCACCCGCGACTGGAGCATCAGGTCGTGCGCGCGCGCGATGACGACGAGCGGATCGAGCTGGAGGTGCTCCATCGCGCGCATCGCCTGCTCCGTGCCGCGCAGTCCGCGCCAGCGGCGTCCGGGCCACAGGCCCCCCCGGCCCAGAATGAAGCGGCCCGCGGTCCTGAGCGAGATCGTGGTCGTCATCGGTGATACCACGATGCCATCTCGCGCGGGGTCTCCGCTTGGCGATACGCTTCGGTCCTCGGAGATCGCAGCCGCGAGGGCACATGGCGAACTTGGTGGACATCGGGGACGTCCCGGCGCTCGACGTTTGGGGCGACACGGTCCAGGCACGGGTCGTGGCCGGTGCCAACGCCAGCCTGGCGCTCGTCGAGCTGGCGCCCGGCGCGGTCGTGCCGGAGCACCGTCACGAGCACGAGCAGCTGGGCATGTGCGTCGACGGCAGCATCACGTTCACGGTAGACGGGGAGCGGCGTGAGCTCGGTCCCGGCGGGACGTGGCTGATCCCGTCGAACCTGCCCCACGACGCGGTGGCCGGACCCGACGGCGCCGTCGTGGTCGACATCTTCTCCCCGGTCCGGGCCGATTGGGATGCCCTCCCCCGCTCGGCACCCGGCCGATCCCGCTGGCCGCGCCCCGGCTGACCGCTGAGCCCGCGTCACGCGGACGGGACGCCCGGTGCCTGGATGAACGCGGTCAGCGGCAACTGCTCGCTCGTGGGTTCGGGCGGTGGCGTGATCGGTCGGCGTCGCCGATCAGCCAGGCCGTGTCGGATCGCGAGCTCTCGGACCTGGCGCCGAACGGGCTCCAGCGTCTCCTTGGCGACATATGCCCGCCCGTCGTAAAGCCGCTCGTACAGGGGCAGGAGGTCCGGCCAGTCGCGTGCGAGGTTCTCGAGGAAGTGCTCGCGGGTGCCCGGGCGCAGGTACAGGACGTTCGTCCAGACCGAGGTCGCGCCGGCGTCGCGGGCGGCTCGCACGACGTCGGCCATCCTGGCCGGGTCGTCCGACAGACCTGGCAGGATCGGCGCCATGCCGACGCTCGCGTCGATGCCGGCGTCGATGAGTACCCGGAGCGCGCGGAGGCGCTGACGCGGCGGCGCGGTGCCAGGCTCCGTCCGTCGCCAGATCTCGGCATCGAGCGTCGGGATCGAGAAGGTCACGCCCACCTTCGCGTGCCGCGATGCCTCGGCCAGTACGTCCACGTCCCGAACGATCAGCGGACCGCGGGTGATGATCCCGATCGGCGTCCGCGCCTCCCCGAGCGCGGAGATCGCGTCCCGAGTCAGCCGGTAGTGGCCCTCGGCCGGTTGGTACGGGTCGGTGGCCGTCCCGACCACGACTTGCTCCCGCTTCCAGGACTTGCGAGCCAGCTCGCGGCGGAGGACCTCGACCAGGTTCGTCTTGACCCGGATCGATGTGCCGTAGCGGGCGTCTGACGGCCGATCGGCCATTCGCTCGAACGCCCGAACGAAACAGAACGTGCACTGATGGACGCAGCCCATGTACGGGTTGAGCGACCAATTGAATGACATCTTCCGGACGCGGTTGAGCGCCGTCCGACAGGGTTCGTCGCGGTAGACCGGCCGCATCGCCGGATGATAGAACAGATGTTCGATATCGGCCAGCCGGCGGGCCCGGCCCGCGAGGAGACTAGCCCGCAGCCTCGACGGTCAGCGTCCCCTCCATGCCCGGGTGGATCGTGCACGTGAACGTGTAGTCGCCAGCCGCAGGCGCATCGAACTCGATCGTCTCCGAGGCGCCTGGGTCGACGAGCGGAGCGGTCGCGGCGTTGATCGGCGCTCCGAACGTGAGGTTGTGCGGCAGGCTCGACGTGTTCTCGAACGTGACGGAAACAGGTGTACCGGCCGGGACGCTGACCTCATCCGGCTCGAATTCGAGCTCGCTGCCGGTGCGCGTGCCGATCGTCAACGGCGTGGCGTCACCGGCCGGGGACGCGGACGCCCCGGCGGGCGAAGGCGCCACAGATGCTGCCGCCGACGGCGAAGGCGGCAGCGAGGGCGGTGCAGACGGGACGGTGGAGGCGCTGGGCGCCGCCGAGGCCTCCCCCGACGCCGGCGGCAGGCTGGGGCCGAACGACCAGCTCGAGGAGGCGCCGCCCGGACTTGAACAGCCGGCAACGACCAGACCGACCACGACCGTCACGACAAGGGATCGAAACATGGAGCGCATCATGCCGACTGCTCGCTGTGGGTCGGTCGTTCGCGGCTCGATTCGGTGTTGCATCGTCATCAAAGATCCTCGGGTCAGGTCCTCGGCGCCGGCCGCTTGCGCGCCTCGAAGCCGAGGTCGCGCGCCTGCTTGACGGTCAGCCGCTCCGTCCGCTTCCACGAGAACGCCGTGCCGATCGCGTCCCAGACGGGCGCCAGATCCCAGTATGCGCTGTGGGACCTCGGGAAGTCCTTCCCCGACTTGACGCGCAGGTCGACGACGCTGGCGAGCCCGTCGGTGCGCCGGAACAGGGGCTCGGCCACGAAGGACAGGAAGTCCCGGCTGTCGTAGACATTCAGCCACGGGACGGTCAGGTGGGGTGGCTCGGCCTCGTCGTACGGCAGTGACGGGATCGCATCGAACGTGTACAGCAGCGGCGCCTGGGATCCGACGGTCACGCATGCCTCCACGGGCGCGTCGGGCCAGCTGCCGAGCAGATCGACAAGCGCGACCCCGCCCAGGCTCAGCCCGACCGGCAGGACGGGCCGGCCGCGTGCCGCCTTCGCCGCCTTGGTGAGCTCGCTTCGGAGCACGTCCTGGACGGAGCTCCGGTGCTGCTGGTACCCCATGACATCGGCCAGGAGCTGGGCGCCGAGAGCCTCCAGCATCGCTTCGCGCCGACCCTCGAAGTAGTTCGTCATGAGCCGCATGACCCCGGCTTTGCCGACGCCGGTGGGCAGCGACGACAAGGCAATCGTTGCCGGCTTGCCCCGATACAGCGACTTGCGCCAGTTCCCGAGCCGCAGACCGGAGTGCCGCCGCCATTCGGGGCCGACGACTCGCACGTCCCAGCCGCGCCTGCGGACCTGATCCTCGATACGCGACAGGTTCGTTGCCAAGCCCTCGGACGTCTCGTTGGCGCCGTGGACGAAGAAGAGGGTGCCGGTCGGCGAGCCCATCGGAGTGGCGGTGTTCGCGGGCGTCATGGCCGGCATGGTATGCCGGGCGGCACCCACTCGGTGGGCTCGGGGCGGTGGCTCTTCCCCGGCGTCGCCGCGCTGCGATTCGTGGTGGCGTCAAGCGTTGTAGCCGGCCGGAGTGTGCGGATCGCATCACGCACGCGCCTGACTCGGGCGCAAAACCAGGATCTCTTCAGGAGCGTAGACATGGGTGAACCGAACCCGCCCGACTGGAGATCACCGGATGCACTCGACCCTGCGACCCCTGTTCCTGGTCCTTGGCCTCGTCGCACTGCTCGCAGCCTGCTCGACGCCTGCCGCGACCACCTCGCCGTCGGTTGCGGCGCCATCCGTCGCCGCGCCGTCCGAGGCGCCGTCCGAGGTGCCGGCGTCCGAGGCCCCAGCATCCGAGGCCCCGTCTGCGGCCGCCGACGCCACGATCGCCCTCGCCACGAATGCGCTCGGCGAGATCATCGTGGACGCCAAGGGCAAGTCGCTGTACGGGTTCACCCCCGACACCTCCGGCGAGTCGACCTGTTACGACGCCTGCGCCGCCCAGTGGCCCCCGTTGCTCGCCACGGACGCTGCGGCCGTCTCGGCCGGTGCGGGCCTTGACGCGACCAAGCTCACGACCGTCGACCGGACGGACGGGACCAAGCAGGTCAAGTACGGAGATTGGCCGCTGTACTACTTCGCGGGCGACTCCGCGGCCGGCGACACCAACGGCCAGGGCCTCGGCACGAAGTGGTACGTCGTGGACAGCGCGGGCGCGCTGATCGGCCAGTAACCCACCGAACACTCCTGGGCAGCGCCCGCTCGACATCGCAGTGCCGGGCGGGCGTTTCCATGCCCGGACGGATCTACGCGCGGGTCTTTGCCCGGTCCTTGAGGATCTGGCCGGCCGCGAGCTTGCCCGGCGCGCCCATGACGCAGCCGCCGGGGTGCGTGCCCGAGCCGCACTGGTAGTAGCCGTCGATCGGCGTGCGGTACTGGCTCCAGCCCGGTGCCGGCCGGAAGAAGAACATCTGCGGTGCGAAGAACTCGCCGGCAAAGATGTTGCCCTCGGACAGGCCGACCGTCCGCTCGATGTCGAGCGGCGTGCGCACCTCCCGCTGGAGCACGAGGTCGCCGAAGCCCGGGAAGAACCGCTCGAGGGTGCGCTGGACGGTGTCACCGAGATTCTCCTTCTCGGTGTCCCAATCGCTCTCGCGCAGCTGGTACGGCGTGTACTGGATGAAACAGCTCAGGACGTGCTTGCCGGGCGGGGCCATGTCGGCGTCGATGGTCGACTGGATGGCCATGTCGATGTATGGGTTCTGGCTGTACCAGCCGTACTTCGCGTCGTCGAAGGCGCGCTCGAGGTAGTCCATCGACGGCCCGATGTTCGTGAACCCGCGGAAGTGGTCCGGCTTCTGGCCGAGGGGCGGGAAGTTCGGGATCCCATCGAGGGCGAAGTTCACCTTTGACGAGGTTCCCTGGAAGCGGAACCGCTGGATGTTCTCGACGAGGTCGTCCGGCAGCTCGCGCGGGTTGACGAGCTCGAGGAACGTCCGGCGGGGGTCCAGGGCACTGACGACGGTATCGGCGTAGTACTCCGTGCCGTCGGCCAGGGCGACACCGGTCGTCCGACCGTTCTTGGTGATGACGCTGTCGACAGGCGATTCCAGGATGATCTCCGCGCCGTAGGACTCGGCCGCGCGCGCCAGCACCTGGGTGAACCCGCCGTTGCCCTTCTTGTGGAAGGCCCACGACCCGAACTCGCCGTCGTGCTCCCCGATCGAGTGGTAGAGCAGCACGAGTCCCGAACCCTGCGAGCGCGGCCCGACCTTCGTGCCGATGATGCTCGAGCGAGGCAAGGTAGCCCTTGAGCAGCTCCGAGTCGAAGTAGTCGTCGAGGAAGTCCGCGGCGCTGCCGGTCAGCAGCCGGACCGCGTTATGGAGCACCCGCTTGTCGAGCTTGCGGAAGCGCGAGCCCAGGCCGGCCAGCGCCATCAGCTCCTCCGGGTCGTCGCTGAAGATGTCGGGCGGGACCATGTCGAGCAGGGGCTTGATGGCCTGGCAGACCATCTCGATGTCGTGGGTGTACTGGTCGTACGCGTCGGCGTCGTGCTTGGAGTGCCGCGCGATCTCCTTGAGGTTCTGGTTGTGGTCCTGGGTGAACAGCAGGTAATCGCCGTTCTCGCCGGGGGCCAGGAGCGTCGACATCAGCAGGGGCATGAAGCCGTGCTTGGTCAGCTCCAGGTCGTGGATGATGTCCGGCCGCAACAGCGACAGCGCATACGAGAACGTCGTGAACCAGAAACCCGGGCGCAGCTCCTCGGTGATGGCCGCACCGCCGACGAGGTGGCGACGCTCGATGATCAGCGTCTTGAGGCCGGCCTTCGCGAGGTAGGCGCCGTTGACCAGGCCGTTGTGGCCGCCACCGACCACGATGGCGTCGTAGGTCCGATCGCCACGTGAGCTGGTCTTCGTCGATCCGGTCGTCGACTTCGAGCCCTTCGGAGGCGCCGTCGATGCGGGGCGCTTGGTGGTCGGGCGCTTCCGGGTCGGGATCGTCGTCGTCATGTCAGGCCGTCTTTCGCTCAGGGTTGTAGAGCGGCAGCCGCGCGACGTGCGCCGCGACCTGCTCGTAGTGGTGGTCGACCGTGAACTCCAGGTTCACCTTGGTCCCGAGTTTGGCGAGGTCCGGGCGGATGCGGGCGATGGCGATGTGGCGCTGGAGCATCGGCGAGTACATGAAGCTCGTGGCATAGCCGACACGCTGGTAGTCGTCGTCGTAGCACATCCAGTCCTCCTGGACCGGCGCGTGGTCCTTGGGCGGGATGAGCCCGGCCTCGTTGTAGACCCGATCGTAGTCCCGCCAATCGACGATGAGGCCGCGCATCGCCCAGCGCGAGGTCTTGTCGCCGATCTCGCGCTCGAGCGCCTTGCGGCCGATGAACGCCCGATCGTCCGACTTGAGGTCCTTGAACATCCACGACCAGCCGAGCTCGATCGGGCTCGATCGGTGCGAATCGTTCCAGGCGAAGCGGCTCGAGTCGAAATCGGCGTCGAGGAGCAGCAGACCCGGCCTCGATGCGGAGCATGTAGAGGGCGGCGAGCCCGAACGGCAGGACGCCGTGGCCCTCCATCGAGTCCCACAGCGTGTCCCAGACGTGCAGCGCATCCGGCGTGTCCACCCAGACCTCGTAGCCGAGGTCGCCGCTGTAGCCGGTCCGGCTGACGGTCACGCCCGCCCCGCCGATCTCGCCCTTCGCCACACCGAAGTACGGGATCTTCTCCATCTGCGGAACGAGTCGCTTGAGCAGGTCGCGCGAGCGCGGGCCCTGGAGAGCGAGCGTCCCGATGTCGTCGCTCACCTCCTCGATCGAGACGTCGTGGCGCCCGATGCGGTCGGCGAAATAGGCGAAGTTGGGTTCGGCGCTCGTCAGCAGGTACTCGTCTTTCGCGGTGTGGAGGATGACCCCGTCCTCGATGACGAAGCCGCGATCGTCGAGCCAGCAGGTGTACTGGGCCCCCCCTGGTGGACACGCTCGGATGTCGCGGGCGAGGACGCCGGCGAGGAAGGCTTCTGCGTCCTTGCCGGTGATGCGGTACTTGTACAGCGGACTCGAGTCGAACAGGCCCGCGGCGTTGCGGACCGCGAAGTACTCCATCTTGTCCGACATCTGGTAGCGGTCCGCGGCGAGGTAGCCGGACCAGTGGCTCCACAGTTGCGTCTCGTTGAGCGCGTTCGTGCGCTCGTGGAAGGGCGTGGTGCGGATCATGCCGTGACGGGCCCTCGTGTCGTGCGGGTGGTCCGGGCACGATATCCGTTATTGGACGTCTGCGCAATATCGTTCTACGCTGCGCGCCCATGAAGCGGATGACGCCAGACCAGCGACGCGAGGCGATCGTCGCGGCCGCCCTGGACGTCGCGGTGCGCAAGGGCCTGGCCTCCACGACGGTGCGCGACGTGGCCGCCGAGATGGGGACGTCGTCCGGCCTCATCCACCACTACTTCGATTCGATGGATGAGGTGCTCGCGGCCGCCTTCGAGCGGGTGGCGGCACACGACCTGGCGCTGTCCGGCGGCCGCCATGGCCGAGGCGTCGTCGCCAGTCGAGGCGCTGCGGGTGTTCTTCCGGACCTACACGCCGGCCGATAAGGATTGGGCGTTCCAGCTGTGGCTCGACGCGTGGGCCGAGGCGGCGCGCCGGCCGGCCGTCCAGGCGACCTCACGCCGGCTCAACCTGGAGTGGCAGGGCCTGCTGGAAGCGGACGATCGGGCGGGGCGTGGCGGCCGGGGCGTTCACCTGCCCGGACCCGGCGAGCGCGGCGTGGCGGATCCTGTCGCTTGCTGGACGGCCTCGCGCTCCAGGTCGTGGCCCACGCGACCACGATCAGCCGCGGCGAGGTCGTGGCCTGGGCGACGGACGCGGCCGAGCGGGAGCTCGGGCTGCCGGGCGGGGCGCTGGCCTAGGGGCTAGGCCCGGACCTCCTGGCGCATGAACAGCACGTAGGCCAGGGCGAAGCAGGCGACCATCATCGCCACGAGGCCCACGACCTGCGGCCACACGAGGATGAAGCTCTGGTCGAGCGAGAGCAGCGACGGGATGCGCTGCTGCGCCTGCTCGTAGCTGCCGATCGTGGCCGGCGTGGACACCGACGTGACCTGCGGGTTCAGCAGGGTCAGCGACGCCTCGCGGTAGAGGGTGTCGGGGAGCAGCCGGAAGAGTGTCTCCCTGATACCACTGTTCTGGAGGAATTCCTCCGCAGTGGCACCTCTGGGGGCGAAGACGCCGCCGAGGAGCGAGACGATGGGTCGGCCGAAAATCGTCAGGAGAACCCACACGCCAAAGCCGATGAGCGCTGACGTCGCGGCTCGGCGAACTGCGACCGACAGGAGCATGCCGAACGCGAGCCACAGCGAGACGTAGACGAAGGTCAGCAGCAGCCAGAGCACGATCCGCAGGAGCTCGGCCGGCTGCGGCACGATGCCAAGCCGGATGATCCCGAATGCGGCGATCGTGCCGACGACCGTGACGAGGACCAGCCCGATCACCGCGAGCCCGGCCAGGAACTTGCCGTTCACGACATCGTCGCGGTGGATCGGCTGCGAGAGGAGCCGCGGCAGCGTGCCCTGGGCGCGCTCCCCGTTGATCGAGTCAAAGGCGAAGGCCAGGCCGAGCAGCGGCGCGACATAGGCCACAAAGCCCGTCACTGCCGGCAGGGTGACTTGGCCGCCGACGTCCGGGGCGTACCAGAACAGCGCGATGAAGATGGCCTGGGAGTCGGTGACGCCCGACGCCACCTCCCGGATCGCGGCCGCCGCGAAATACAGGGGGATGGCGGCGGCCAGCCCGAGCACGATGACGAGCACGAAGAACCGCGCCGACAGCAGGTGGTCGCCGAACTCCTTTGCCGCCACGACGGTCCAGCCCGATCCCGGGACCGACCTCGTGCGCGGGGCGGTCACCGCCGTCATGGCTTCTCCTCCGGGGTGGGCGGATCGGATGGGAGCGTGACCGGCTCGACCGGGTCGGGCGCCACGACGCGGACGGGTGGAGGCGCACCGGCGGGCACGCGGTGCCGGTCCGCGCGCGCATCCGCAGCAGGCGCGTCCTCGACAGCAGGCGCGTCCTCGTTCGACGGGCGCGGCCGAGCCGCGCCGGCCGTTGCCGGGCGGGCCACGGCCCGCCGGTAGACGTCCTCGAGCGACGGGAGGACCGCGCGGATCGATGCGAGGGGAAGGCCCTCGGCGGCCACCACTGCGAGCACCGCCGATCGCACTGCGGCAGGATCGCTGCCAGGTGCCACGGTCAGCGTCCAGGGGTCGCCGGGACGCGGCCCATCGTCAAGGGATTCGACGCCCGGGACGTTCCGCAGGACCTCGCGTGCGTGGCTGTCGTCCGCACCTTCCGGCAGGTCCAGCCCGACTTCGACCTCGCGCCGACCATCGCCGAAGCGGGCCGCGAGCTGCTCCATGGTCCCCTGCCCGATCAGCTTCCCGGCCGCGAAGATCCCGATCCGGTCGCACACACTCTGGACCTGATTGAGCAGGTGGCTCGAAAGCAGGACGGCCATCCCCCGTTCGCGCACGAGCCGTCGCAGGAGTTCCAGGACCTCGGTGACGCCCAGCGGGTCGATCGCGGTCGTGGGCTCATCGAGGATGAGCACGTCCGGATCCTTCACGAGCGCGTCCGCGATACCGAGGCGCTGCAGCATGCCCCGCGAGTACGTGTCGGTCTTGTCGTCGGCGCGACCCGTCAGCCCCACCTGTTCGAGGACTTCATCGATGGTCGTCTCCGTCAGGTCGGCTGGTACGCGATTCAACCGGGCCGTGTAGCGCAGGTTCTCGCGACCCGTGAGGTCGCCGTAAAAGCCGACGCTGTCCGGCATGTAGCCCACCCGCCGTTTGACCTGGAGCGGGCCGCGCGACGGATCAAGCCCGACCACTCGCGCAGCGCCAGAGGTGGGCTCGGTCAGACCGAGCAGCATGAGGATCGTCGTGGTCTTGCCGGCCCCGTTCTGGCCCAGCAGCCCGAAGATCTCTCCCGCGTGGATGTCGAGGTCGAGGTGATCGACCGCCACGAGTTCGTCGTAGCGCTTGGTAAGCCCGCGCGTGCGGATACGGATGCTGTCGGATGGAGCGTCGATCCCGCTGACGCCGCCCGACGGAGCCGTCGGTGCGGCCGCGAGTCGGCGGCCCGGCCGTTTCTTGGGCGCGATCCGCCCGGGGCTGGCGCTCATCGGCGCCCGTAGGTCCGGAAGACGTAGAAGAGGCCCGCGACGATCAGAGCGATGAGGCCAAGGCCGACGAGGGCCCAGAGCGGCGACGTCTCGACGGTGAAGCGGACCTGGCTGCTACCCTCGGCGCCCTCCTCTGCCGCGGCGGCATCGAAGGTGATGACGTAGTCGCCGGCGACCGCTTCGCCGGACGGCGTGATGGTCGCCGTGATCGTCTGCGTGGCGCCTGGCTCGATCGACGCGACCGTGGGTGGGTCGGTCGTGACCTCCCAGTTCGTCGGCGGGGTCGCCGTCAGGGTCACCTCCGTGAGCGGGGCAGTGCCGGTATTCGTGATCTCGAATGCCTGGGTCGTGGGCGACCCGGCCGATCCGCTTGCCGACAGCACGTCGTTGGGCGTGGCGAGCTCCATGGAATACGAGCCCGTGACCTCGATGCCGAGTTCGGCCGGGATCGTCCGTTCGCCGGCCCGCGCCTCGACCGTGATCGGATAGGTGCCCGCCGGGACATCATCGGGGGCGCTGGCGGTCACCCCGATGTTCTGGGAGGCCCCCGCCTCTACGATCGTGGAGGCGGCCTGCGTCTCGCCGGTCAGCGTGGCCTCGACGTCCCAGCCCTCCGGCCCGCTCGCCGAGACCGACACCGTCACGTCCTGGGCCGTGTCGTTCTGGAGCTGCAGGTCGAACGTGAAGTCGGCGTCCGATGCCCCCGTGAGGGTCGGCGTGGACGTCGTCAAAGTGATGTCGCCGGCCGCCTCGGCGTCGACTCGGACGGAGATCTGCAGGACGTCCTGGGCTCCGCCGCCGCGCGCCGTGAGTCGCAGCGTCGAGGTGCCGGCCGCCGCGTCCGCGGGGACGTCGACATCGAGCCGGACCTCCGAGGCCGTGCCCGAGGTGACGGCCACCGCGTCGACCACGAACCCGCCACCGAGCAGGCTGGCGGTCCAGCCCTCCGGGACGCCGCTCAAGGCGAGGGAGACGTTGGCCGCGCGCGTGGAGTCCACCGTCAGATCGAAGCTGACTTTCGTGCCCGGCGCGACCGCGACCGCGGGGAAGGGCGTCGTGACCTCCAGGCCGTCGTCCGCGGAGACCGCCGGGGCGAACGTCCACAGGACCAGGGTCGAGATGACGAGCGCAGCCGTGACTCGAGTCGACCGCGCGAAACTCCTCCGCAAGGTGTCCCTCCTCGATGCGAATTGCGTGGGTATGCCCGGGTGGGCCGGCAGGGAATCTGCCAAAGACGCATGGGTCACTGCAACCCAGCTTCGATCCAAAGACGATGTCGATTCCTGAATCACCGGTGTTGCCACGAGGAGCGTACTCGAATACGGCCGTGCAACGGTTTCCGCCCCTGCGAGCATTTTCCACCCGCGACGCGTTGGGCCTGGCGATGACCTCCGGCGCCGAGGCACCGAACGTGGCCGCGCGTATCCTGTCGCGGTGAGCCTGTACGAGCTGGCCAAGCCCGGTGCCCCGGGCGACCCGGGCGACCTCATCGCGCCCACCATGGTGGGCGCCTTCGATGGCTGGGTCGATGCCGGCAGCGCCGCCACGACCGCCCTCGACCACCTCGTCGAGGACGCCCCGGTCGTCGTCACCTTCGATGCCGATGCGCTGTTCGATTACCGTGCCCGCCGGCCGACGCTGCACATCGTGGACGGCCGGCTGGACGAGCTGACGTGGCCCGAGCTCGCGATCCGGCGAGTCCGGGTCTCGGAGCGGGACCTGCTCGTCCTCGCTGGTCCGGAACCCGACGACCGGTGGCAGGCGTTCCGCGACGCGGTCGTCGAGATCGCGCATCGCCTGGGCGTCGTGGAGTGGATCAGCCTGGGAGCGATCCCGGCGGCCGTGCCGCATACCCGTTCCGTGCCGATCCTTGGGACCACGTCGGAAGCCGGTCGGCTACGCGGCGACGTGCGACCGGGACCGGCCGGTCTCCTGCGGGTGCCGGCGGCGACGGTGAGCGTGCTCGAGATGGCCATGGCCGAGGGCGGCATCCCCGCCGTCGGCTATTTCGCGCAGGTCCCCCATTACGTCTCGGGACCGTATCCCGCTGCGTCGGTCGAGCTGCTCATGGCCCTCGGGCGCCATCTCGACGTGGTACTTCCCGCGGGCGACCTCGCCGAAGAGGCGGAACAGCTTCGCAACCGCCTGGACACCGCGACCGCCCTCGAGGAGACCACCAGGGACTACGTCCAGCGCCTCGAGGGCCTGGTCGACGACCAGCGGCTCCCATCCGGCGATGACCTGATCGGAGAGATCGAGCGCTTCCTGCGCGAAGGCGGCACCGAGGGTCAGCCCCGCACGTAGGTGACCACCATCGGTACATGACAAGTCCTGTCATGTCCGCCGCTACACTTCGTCCGTGCGCGCGTCCCGTCTCGTGAACTTGCTCCTGCTGCTTCAGAGCCGTGGCGGCATGACCGCGGCGGAGCTCTCGCGCGAGCTCGAGGTGTCCGTCCGAACCGTCCATCGCGATGTCGAGGAGCTGAGCGCGGCCGGCGTGCCGATCTTCGCGGAGCGCGGCCCGCTCGGTGGCATCCGGCTCGTCGACGGGTACCGCACCCGGCTGACCGGGATGACCGCGGACGAGGCCGAGGCCCTGTTCCTGGCCGGCCTCCCCGGCCCCGCCGCGCAATTGGGTCTCGGCACGGTCGTGGCGGCGGCCCAGCTCAAGGTCATGGCCGCGCTGCCACCGGAGCTGCGGTCGCGAGCGTCGCGCATCGTGGAGCGATTCCACCTCGACGCCGCCTCGTGGTTCCACGCCGACGACACCGTGCCCCACCTCGCGACGCTCTCGGCGGCAGTCTGGGATGGCCGCGCCGTCCGGATCAGCTACGAACGCGGCAGCGGCCCACGCGATCCGGTCGAGCGCACGGTCGGTCCGCTGGGGCTCGTGCTGAAAGGGGGCATGTGGTACGTGATCGGGATCACGGACGGGCAGATCCGGACCTATCGCGCCTCGCGCGTGCTGGAGGCGACCCTGCTCGACGATCGGGTCGAACGCCCGCCCGGCTTCGATCTCGCAGCGTACTGGCAGGAATCCAGCGCCGCCTACGAGCGAGACGTCCCGACGGTCGAGGTCACGGTCCGCGTTCCCTCGGACCGGGAATGGCGGATCGCGGACGTCTTCGGACGGGAAACGCTCGAGACAGCGGCGCGACTGGACGAGCTCGATCCCGACGGCTGGACGCGCCTGCGGCTGACCCTCAGCTGGCCCGAGGAGGTCCCGGGCAAGCTCCTGTCGATCGGGTCAGGCCTCCAGGTCCTGCACCCACCCGAGATCCGGGATCGGGTGCTGGCGACCGCGAATCGGATCGTCGAGCGCTACCGCGACGCGGTCCCGCTCGAGACCGGACGCTGAGCCGTCCTGCCGGAGCCGAACCAGCGCTGGCGCCATCCCTGACGCCCCGCCGACGCGTTGGGCGGCAGCAGTCGGAGGTGGCGGCTTGCCGCTTCGATGTCTCGCTCTTTCTGTGCCTGGATGGTGCGGGTCAGTTCGATCAGGTCCATGCCTGGAGTCTGGACTTCGAACCTGCCAACTTCCGTCATGTATGCCAAGCCAAGAACACCGCTTGACCGCTCGACGTCCCCAAACATCCGAGCGGTCAGCGGCGATTCGATTGTTCTTCAGTTGTCAGCAGTGTCGGACCACCGTCCGGTCAGGATTGCCGGCTCCGCCGCCGCCCGGCATCCCGCCGGAGGGTCGACGCGCCGCCGGTCGAACGTCTCGTTGTCCGGCGGTCCGTTTCGTGCTGGAGACAACGTAGGCGCGGTGATGCTCGATACCACTCGGCGTCCGTCATGAAGTCGACATGGACATCCGTCCATGCCGGACTCGGGCGCACTGCCTCGCGCCGTACACTCGAACGATGCAGGGTTCGATCAACGGCGAGGTCATCGGTGCCAGCCGCCGCGATCGTTTCCACGCGGCCGAG
This sequence comes from uncultured Chloroflexia bacterium, assembly GCA_963828165.1. Taxonomy (GTDB): domain Bacteria; phylum Chloroflexota; class Limnocylindria; order Limnocylindrales; family CSP1-4; genus SPCO01. The sequence goes on along the minus strand of CAWHDR010000001.1, from coordinate 2,069,196 downwards.
CGGCGGATCGAACGGGTCACGCACGCCCTCGACGAGCTCGTCGGGATCCCGGGAACTTCCGTCAGGGTCGGACTCGATCCGATCGTCGGTCTCGTCCCGGTGGTCGGCGACGTCATCTCGGGGATCGTCGGGGCGTGGGTCATCGCCGAGGCGGCGCGCTTCGGCATCCCCCGGATCGTCCTCGCCAGGATGGTCGTGAACCTGCTCGTCGACCTGGCGATCGGCGCGATCCCCTTCCTGGGCGACCTGTACGACTTCGCGTTCCGCTCCAATTCCCGCAACCTGGCACTGTTCCGCCGCCATGCGCTCGAGCCGGAGGCCTCGACCCGGGGCGAGGGGGCATTCTTCGTCGGCTTGGCGCTGCTCGTGGTCGGCGTCCTGTGGCTCATCGTGACGGCCATCGGGGCCGTCTGGCAGGTGCTCCAGACCGAGCTCTGAGGCGCGGTACGCGGGTGGGAAGCTAGCCTGTGGAGGCGATCCGCGGGAAGCTCGAGTTGGCGACCTTCTCCTCGAACCGCGTCGCGGCCGCATCGAGCGCCGCGAGGTGCTCGGCTAGTCGCCGGCGAGCATCCTCGGCGGCGGCGTCGAGCCCTTCGAGCTCGAAGATGCGCCAGTGGCGCAGGATCGGCATCAGGACCTCGTCGTGATGGACCCGCAGGTCGTAGATCCCGGCCTTCGCGATCTGCGCCGCCTTGCGGATGAACCCTGGGATCCCGGCCCCCGGCATCTCGAAGGCCAGGACCTCGTCGACGATGGCGCGGACCGCCGCGGAGGGCTGCAGCTTCAGCGCGGCCGCGAGGATGTCGCGGTAGAACACCATGTGCAGGTTCTCGTCCGCGGCGATCCGGACCATGATCTTGTCCGCCACGGGATCGTCCGAGTAGCGCCCGGTGTTGCGATGGGCGATCCGCGTCGCGAGCTCCTGGAAGGCAACGTACGCGAGACCGCGCAGGGTCGTCGGGGAGGCATGGTCGTAGCCTTGCTGAAGCTGGGTCATTCGACCGCGCTCGAGCATGATCGGGTCGATGTTGCGGGTGACCGTGAGGTAGTCACGCAGGACGATCGCGTGGCGTCCCTCCTCAGCCGTCCAGCGCCCGACCCAGTTGATCCAGGCGCCATCGCCCCGGCCGAACATCCCGTGGATGAGCCGGTGATACGAGGGCAGGTTGTCCTCGGTCAGCAGGCCGATCTCGAACGCGGTCTGGGCCACGCCCGTGAGCCGCGGCTGGTCGGGCGTCCAGGGCTCCTTGTCGAAATCGCGCCCGAGCCGGTACGGGATGTAATCGTGGGGGAACCACTCCTGGGCGACCTTGGCATGGCGGTCGTACAGCCGGCCTGCCTCGGGCTCCAGCTCGACCAGCAGCGCCTGATCGTTGGCGAGCGCCTCGCCGGCATCGAATTCCTGGCCGGGCTCGAGCCGGCGGACGGTTGCGGTCATGGCGGTCTCCTGGTCGATGGTGCTCGGCCAGTGCCAAGGCTCGAAGCGACGACTGTTGGCCCTAAGGGTACGACCAAGCATAGTCGCTGACCTCACAATGCCCCGGGAGACCGTTGCGAACCTGCACGCGTCGTGGGGCGCTAGACTCCGGCGCGATGCCCGAACCGCGCCACGTGACCGCCACCCGCTATGTCACGCCCCTGCGCGAGGGCGGGTCGCTGCCGGGGCTCGTCGAGGCGGATGACGATGGCCTGTACGTGGTGAAATTCCGGGCCGCCGGGCAGGGTCCGCGCGCGCTCGTGGCCGAATGGCTTGCCGGCGAGATCGGTCGGGCGCTCGGGCTTCCGGTGCCCGAGATCGTCACGATCGACGTGGACGGCAGCCTCGGGGACGCCGAGCCCGACGAGGAGCTGCAGGAGCTCGTCCGGCGCAGCGGCGGCCTGAACCTGGGCATCGACTTCCTGCCCGGCGCCCTGACGTTCAACCCAGGGGCCTCACCCGTCGTCGATCCCGAGGCCGCTGCGGCGATCGTGTGGCTCGATGCGTTCACCACCAACCCCGACCGGACCGCGGGCAATCCCAATCTGCTCATCTGGCACGGCCGGACCTGGTTGATCGACCACGGGGCGGCCCTCTACGTCCACCACACCTGGCGCGACCCCGACGCGCACGCGGAGCGGCCGTTCGAGCGCACGCGCGATCATGTGCTGCTGCCGTTCGCGGGCCCGATCGACGAAGCGGACGCCCGCCTGGCGCAGACGCTCGACCGGGGCCTGTTCCAGCGGCTGGCCGCCGCCATCCCCGACCTGTGGCTGCCCGACGATCCGACCGCCGGCGACGCCGACGGCCAGCGAGCCGCGTACGTTCGCTATCTCGAACGGCGGCTAGCCGGACGACGTCCGTTCGTGGAGGAGGCCGAACGTGCCCGACGAGCCGCGTAGTCCCTACCAGTACGCGATCATCCGCGTCGTCCCGCGCGTGGAGCGCGGGGAGTGCCTCAACGCCGGCGTCGTGCTGCTGTGCCGATCGAAGTCGTACATCGGCGCGCGCACCGAGCTCGACGAGCGCCGTCTCGCGGCGCTGGCGCCCGACACCGATCCAGTGTCGGTCCGTCCTCATCTCGCGGCGATCGAACGCGTCGCGCGGGGCGAGCCGGATGGCGGGCCGATCGCTCGCCTGTCGATCGCCGAGCGCTTCCACTGGCTCGTGTCGCCGGCCAGCACGATCATCCAGCCGTCGGATGTCCACACGGGGCTGACCGACGATCCCGCGGCCGAGCTCGAGCACCTCTTCGAGACGTTGGTCCGCTAGCTCTCCAGGCGGGCCTTGACCGACCGCATGGCCTCGAGGAGCGAGCCGCCACCGGACGTCCCGGCCGCGGCGACCATGACTTCCACCTCTGACCCCTGGGCGCCCGGGATCACGGCGACGCAGGCCGCGCGGACGCGCTCCGCGAGGACCGACGCCTCGGCCTCGAGGGTTTCGGGCAACAGGACGTGGAAGCGGTCCGGACCGAAGCGGGTCACCCGGTCCGTCTCGCGAGCCTGATGCCGGATGGCGCCACCGATGCGCGCCGCATAGTGGTCGACGGCGCCCGCCGTGAGCATCCGGAGCCGGATGGCCATGATCGCCGCCGGCCGTCCGTAGCGCGCGACGCGGGCGTCCTCGTGGCGCAGGGCGATATCCCAGTCAGTCCGGGTGTCCATGGGCACGACCCGGCGGACCGGGCGCAGACCTTCGGACCGCAGATGCCGCGACCGACGAGTGCGCCGGGCGCGGACCGGCGGGCCCTCGAGGAACGCCTCGATGCGTTCGCCGGCCCGTTCATCGATGTGATCATCGGGCAGGACGAAGCGCGGGCGACGCGCCGATCGGGCGCTGGGGCGAGGGGGCTGCGGTGAGCCTGCGGGGAGGTCGGCCACTGCCGGGAAGTCTAGCCCGGTCGGCGGGATCCGGCCGGGACGCGAACGAACGTCGGTTCGTTCGTCAGACGCTGACGGCCAGCGACGGGCGGCTCGAACGAATGGCCGGGGTGTAGGCCGCCCATGCGGCGGCCAAGCGCTCCACGCCGTCGACCAGCCGGTCCGGCTCCGAGCCGTAGGCGATCCGGACGTGGTCGCGGAAGCCACCGTCCGGGGAGGCGAGCGGACCGGGCCGCACCACGACACCGAGGGTCGCAGCGAGGCGGCTGAACGCCACCGCGTCGGTCCCCGGCAGGCGAACCCACAGGGAGAGCCCGCCTTTGGGCTCGGTCCAGGACCACTCGGGCAGGCGCGTCGCGAGCGCCTCCATCAACACGGATCGTCGTTCCGCGGCGGCCTGGCGACTGCGGGCCGCGACATCGTCGAGCCGATCGAACACGCGCGCACCGATCGCCTGCGTGACGAGGCTCGAGGAATGGTCCGCGACGATCTTGCCGGCGACAAGCCGATCGATGACCTCCCGCGACGCCCGCACCCAACCGACGCGCAGCCCGCCCCAGGCGAGCTTGCTCAGCGAGCCGACGGTGATGACCCGGTCGCCTGCGTCGAATGCAGCGATCGGTGGGGGGCTGTCGACCCCGAGGGTCAGGTCGGGCGTGAGGTCCTCGACGATCTGGAAACCGGATTCGGACGCCATCCGCGCGAGCTCGCGACGGCGCGATTCCGGCATCACCGCACCGGTCGGGTTCTGGAACGTGGGGATCACATAGACGAGGCGGACTGGCGCGCTCGACCCGAGCAGCCCGATGACCTCGACCCGGGCGCCGTGGTCGTCGACCGGGATCGGGACGAGCCGATTGCCCGTGGTTCGGAATGCATCGATGGCCCCGATGTAGGTGGGGTTCTCCATGACGATGGAGCTCCCGGGTCCGCCGAGCTGCGATCCGATGAGATGGAGCGCCTGCTGCGCGCCGCTCGTGACGAGGACCTGGTCGGGATCCGTGTTCACGCCGAGGCGGGTCAGGTATGCGGCGATCTGCCCGCGCAGCGCCGGCAGGCCGAACGGGTCGTAGCCGCTGTCGCGGAGCAGGTTCGGGAGATCGTCACGTACTGCCGCAGCCATCGCATCCGCCACGATCGATCCGGCCGGAAGCGCGCCGATCGTGAGCTCGATGGCGTCGTCGACGAGCGGGGTCAGCAGGCCGACCGCGGCTGCGGTGGCGGCCGTGGTAGTGGCTGGCATTCGTACGGCGTCCGAATCCATCGACTCGATGGACGCGAGGTACGGCTGGGTCAGACCGGGTCGTCGCGCCGCGACCCTCGTGCCGCTCCCCTGGCGGCTTCGCGCCAGCCCGGCCAAGCGCAGGCGGTCGTACGCGGCGACGATCGTGGTCCGACTCAGGGCGAGTTCGCGCGCGAGCTCGCGCTCCGCCGGGAGGCGCGCGCCCGGTGGCAGCAGACCGAGGTCGATGGCCCGGGCCAGGGCCGCCGCCAATTGCTCGTTCAGCGGGTCGGCGCCATCGGCCCACGGACCGATGAGCTCAACGAGGGCCGCCGCAGAGACCATCGATTGCCTTTTCAGTCCACTTACATCGGATTGGCTATTGGACTGGTCGCTCATGCGCGTCATGATGCACGGAGCAACAGTCCAATGTCAAGCCATCAGTCAGATTCCACGACATTGGACCGGAAAGGAAAGGGCGAAAGACATGACGTTCGATCAGGTCGTGGCCGCCCTCGCTGTGGCCGCCAGCTTCATCTTCCCGATCGCCGCGTTCGCGGCGGCGGCGTTCCGCTTCGGCGTCGACTCCCGCCCCGGCATCGACGACCGCGACAGCCGTCCCTGGCTCGTACCGACAGGGCAACCTCGATAACCCCGCGCAGACGGACGACCCCGGCCCAGCAGCCGGGGTCGTTTCGTGTCCGGGGCGGCCAAGTCGCCCTGCCCGGCCGCGCTCGAGGGTCAGCCCTTTGCGGCCGCGCGCTTCTCCGCTTTCATGGCCCGCTTGCCGGCCTGGTAGGACGCCAGCGCCTCGGCTGAATCGACATCTCCGAGGGTTGGGTGCGCCGGCATCACGGCGTCGAGACCCGGCAGGTCCAGGTCGAGGCGCTTGCCCAGGATCGCGATGATCGCGGCGGCTTTCATCTCGCCGATACCGGGCAAGGCCAGCAGGCGGCGCTTGAGGTCGGGGCCATCGCTCGCTTCCGTCCAGATGCGGGCCGCGTCGTTGCCGTAGTCGGTGGCGATCGCGGCAGCGAGCTGCTGGACCTTGCCGGCCATGGATCCGGGGAACCGATGCAGGGCGGGCGGCTTGCGGAACACCGCGTCAAGCTCCGCGGGGTCGGTCGCCGCGAGCTTCGCGGCATCCAGGTGGCCGATCCTGCGCTCCAGCTCGAGCGGGCCACTGAAGGCCTTCTGGACCGTGACCTGCTGGTCGAGGGCGAACCCGATCAGCATCGCGAGGGGATCCGAGACGAGCAATCGATCGGCGGCGTCGTCACCGGTGAAGGGCAGTCGGTCGGTCGTGACAGTCATGGCCAGCATGGTACGGCCTCCCGGACGTGCCGAGGCCCGGCTCGACGCCGGGCCTCGAAGGTTCGCCGGAGCGGAGGCCTCAGCCGCCGGCGCGCCACTGCGTGGCGGTCAACGCCAGGTTGCCGATGAGGGACCGCCAGTACTTGCCGGCCTGGGGCGGATCGAGGTGCGCCCGCATGCCGCTGGTTCGGGCCGAGTTGACGTAGAAGTCTCGCGCGTCACTCGCCGAGGGGTGGGTCATGAGGATCGAGTTCATCGTCCTCGACGACTTGAAGAGCGCGCGGATCGTGTACGACGCGCTCGTGATCGCTTCCGCGAACACGGCCTTCGCACCCGCCCGCAGGAACCCGGCGCCGTAATTGTCGACCCGCTTGATCGCGGTCGACTTCGTCGGATTCGCGGAACCCCACTCCGAATTGCCCGACGCATAGCACAGGCGGTTCAGGATGACGACGGCGTTCTTCGCCATCTGGATGTCCCGGTCGATGTAGTACTCGCCCCAGTACTTGACGTTCGAGTTGCCGTTGCCGTACGAGGCGTTGAGCCCCATCCCGTCCTTGGTGTAGCGCTGGAACGAGCCGTAGGGACTGGGATAGCCGTTGCCATGGCCGAGGTAGATCAGCAGATTGGCGCCCTGGGCGGCAGCCTTGACCTTGGACCATGTCGCGTAGGGGCTGTAGATCTCCGTGACCGACGCTCCGTACGAGCGCGCCAGCTTGGCGTAGTACTTGCCGCTGGACTTGTACTCCGAGGTCTTCGACCCGACCGGTCCGACGACCACGACGACCTTGAGGGCTCGAGCGTTGGTTTCCTGGGGGTTCGCCATCGCTCCGAGGCTCACGACCAGCGCGGCCGTCAGAGCGAATGCGGTCAGGCGAAGTGACCGGTGGCTGGCCGCCCTCTGGGCGACGTTCGTGGGTACCAGCAAGATTCCTGCCTCCTTCTTCCAGAACACCGCGTGGGGGGACGCGGTGACGGTGGGGTGGTGCCGCCGTGTGGCAGGAAGTTCGCGAGCGCGCGAGCGACGGACGCCCATCGATCGCGCTGAGCGCGAGCGAAGGGTTGAGCCGGTCCGGGTGAGCCGAACCGGGCCGTCGAGTGAAGAGCACCCGACGTGATCGACAGGGTCCTGCCGTTGGGGCGGCGAGTCTTTGGTTGATGCCTGTCTGTCTGGTGTCTGCAAGCCTGGGGGGCTGCGACCAAAGTATGCCAGTGCAAGCAAGCCCCCGTCATTGCACCAGTCGTACCGGTGCGCACCGGGCCGCTTTTCAACAGCCGGGAAGTCCCGATGCGACCGATTTCGGCTATGCTCCGGGCGGGCCACGTGCGGCCGCGTTCTGGCGCGCCGTCCCACGCCACCGTCGCGCTCCCGCGGAGTCCCGCCCGCGACGGCCAGGGTCCCTGCAGGAGCCACGCTTGACCTTCGACTCACTCGGCCTGTCGGCCGATCTACTCAAGACCGTCACCGAAGAGGGCTACACCACACCCACACCGGTGCAGGCGGCCGCCATCCCCCTCGTACTCGCCGGCCGTGACGTCCTCGCGGCGGCCCAGACCGGTACCGGCAAGACCGCGGCGTTCACGCTGCCGATCCTTGATCGACTCCGGCCGCAGGCCAATACGTCGTTCTCGCCGGCCCGTCACCCGGTTCGCTCGCTCATCCTCGTGCCGACCCGCGAGCTCGCGATGCAGGTCGATGAGAGCGTCCGGACCTACGGCCGGACCGTGCCGTTGCGTTCGACCGTCGTGTACGGCGGCATCCCCATGGACCCGCAGATCAAGGCCCTGCGCGCGGGGGTCGAGATCCTCGTCGCGACCCCGGGTCGCCTGCTCGACCTCGTGGGACAGAAGGTCGCGAACCTCGGTCAGGTCGAGATCCTGGTCCTCGACGAGGCCGACCGGATGCTCGACATGGGCTTCCTGCCGGACATCCAGCGCATCATCGAGCTCCTCCCGAAGCGTCGCCAGAACCTCATGTTCTCAGCGACCTTCTCCGACGACATCCGGCGCCTGTCCGGGACGATCCTGCGCGACCCCGAGACGGTCGAGGTGGCGCCGCGCAACACCACGGTCGAGGGCATCCGCCAGCTCGTCTATCCGGTGGACCGCGACCGCAAGGAGGCGCTCCTCGCCCATCTCATCCGGTCAGGCGACCTGCACCAGGTCCTGGTCTTCACCCGCACGAAGCTCGCTGCCTCCCGGCTCGCGACGCGCCTGGACCGGGAAGGCATCGACGCCGTCGCCATCCACAGCGACCGGTCGCAGCCGGAGCGGACCCGTGCGCTCGAAGGCTTCAAGACCGGGGCCATCCGGGTGCTCGTCGCGACGGACGTCGCCGCCCGTGGCCTCGATATCGAGGACCTGCCGGTCGTCGTGAATTTCGAGCTGCCCTGGAACCCGCAGGACTACATCCACCGCATCGGCCGGACCGGCCGCGCGGGCGCCCTGGGCGAGGCGATCAGCCTGGTGTGCATCGATGAGGTCGACCTGCTCCGCGGCGTGCAGCGGATGCTCAAGCATGCGATCCCGTGGACCGTGGCCGAGGGCTTCGTGCCGGATCGCGATACGGAGCCACGGCCCCTTGGCATGCGCAGCGGCCATGCCCGCGTGACGCAAGAGCACCACGCGCATCGCAAGCCCGTGCGCCGACGCACGGGGGCCGGCACCGGCGGCTCACGCTAGGAAACGCCGCCTTGGCGGTGGGTCAGGGCGCGCTCGTCTCCGGGGTCGGGGCCGGTCGCCGTTCGATCGCGTCGGTCTCGCTGGTGGCGGGCATCGCAGCTCCCGGGAAGAAGAACCCGAGCATGATGTCCGCCTCGACCCGCTCGACGCTGTAGCGGTTCACGAGCGCTTCCTGGCCGATCGGCCCGAGGGGGCCACCCACCCGACCAAGGCGCGGTTCGCGGATGAGCACGAACTCGCCGTTCGGTCGCGCGAGGGCACGGTCGGGGTCGTAGCCGGGGAGCGTCGGCAGCTCACCTTCCAGGACATACGGGCCGACTTCGATCCTGAGCGCGTGCCAGCTGGCGTGGACCGGGATGGTCGATTCGTCGTTCGTGACAGCCACGAGGACGTCGTCGATGGCGATCGTCAGGTCGCCGGCGGCCTGGGCCTCCGACGCGCCGAGCGGCAACCAGCGGACGCTCTGCAGGGCGAGCTCGCCGGTCTCCTCGAGGATCTCGCGCAGATGCCCGGCACGCGTGAGCGTGCCGTGGGCCATCCCCCCGACGGTATAGGCATCGACCTGGATCATGTTTCCCCCGAAACGTACCCCGCAACGTGCGCGCTCCGATGGCAAAGGTCAACAGCCGTCCGTACCGTCGGGACGGGTGCGATGGTCCCACCGCCCGCACGACGCGAGCAGCGCGTCAGCGCTGGCTGGTGCAGTTCACGCACGCGCCAGCGGCCCGGGCGGTCCTGAGCAAGGCACGCGCGAAGATCCCGGGATCGGTCCGGCTCTGGTTGCTCACCACGGCGATCGCAACGTCCTCGTCCGGCAACCAACGGACGACCGACCGAAAGCCGAGCAGCCGCCCGGAATGCCCGAGCGACTGGTACCCGTCGATGTCCTGGCGCTGGACGCCCAGACCGTAGGGCACGCGGGGCTTGTACGGCGCGGTTCGGCTGATGTCGCCGACCATCGCATCGACCGACGCCTGGGACAGCACCGCGCCGGCGTAGAGCGCGCGGACCCAGCGGACGAGATCGGTCGAGTTGGACGCGAAGGCTCCGGCGCCGGCCGCTGCGGTGACGACGGAGGTGAATGGCATGAACGGGCTGCCATCGGACAGGTCGATGGCAGGAGCGTCCTTCGACGTCGAATCGAACCGGTAGCCGTGGGCGCCGTCGGCGCTGGCCTCCTCGGTGGGCTGATACCAGGTGTGTCGCAGTCCCAGCGGCTCGAGGAAGCGGGCGCGGACCTGATCCGCCAGGGGCGCCCCGCCGACCCGCTCGGCGAGCATCCCGAGCACGAGGTAGTTGGTGTTCGAATAGTGCCAACCGGTGCCCGGCTTGAAGTACGCCTTGCCGACGTGCTTCATCGCGTCGGCGGTATCCCAGACCCGGCTGCGATCCGTCAACAGCTTCTTGTCGATCGCCGGATGGAAGAAGTAATCGCGCAGCCCGCTGGTGTGGTCGAGCAGCTGGCGGACCGTGATCTTTGCATTGACCTTCACCTCGGGCAGGTATGTCCGCACCGGCTCGTCGAGGTCGATCGTCCCGTCCTGCGCCAGGGCCAGGACGAGGGCGGCGGTGAAGGTCTTGCTGATGCTCGCGATGGCGAAGGACGTGGACGCGGTCACGGGCGTCTTGGCCCCGACGTTCGCCAGGCCGCTCACGCCGACCCACGAGCTGCCATCGGGGAAGAGCATCGTGACCGAGATCCCGGGGACCCCATACCGCTCGCGCAGCTGGTCGAGACGCTTCTGGAGGGCGCGGCGCGTCGCGGCCGTCGCCGTGAGACCGGCCAGCTCCGGCGGCCGGACCCCGATGGTTGCCACGACCGGGCGCGCCGCCACGGGTGGTGCCGGGATCGGGTTCGCGGGTTTCGCACTGGCCGGCCGGACGCCACGGTCGACCTCGGCGCGAGCCGTCGGTTCGGCCAACGGCGACGGCCGCGCGGCCGCGATCGGGTCGGGGATCCGCGAAGTGGTCAGCAGCGGGCCGAGTGCGATCGAGATGACGCTCGTCGCCGTCACGGTGGCGAGGATCAGGAGGGCGCGCCGGACCCGCGTCCGACGCGGCCGAACAGCAGCCATGCGCAGTGCACGGTACCGCGAGTCCGTCACGGGTACCATCCCCCGGATGCCTGACGACGACGAGGCGCTGTCCGCGCCGAGCCTGCTGCGCAAGGTCGGCCTGCTTCCCGACGGGCCCCTGCCGTGGGGGCGCCCGGTGCCCGGCCGTTCCCCGGGCGTCTTCCTGGTGGAGCTCCCGGCACCACTCCCGACGGCCCCGATCGAGCTCACGCGTGTCGGCAAATGGCTCGAGCACGTGCCTGGCCTCCTGCTCGACGGCGCAAGGCCGACCTCGCGTGCCCTGTCGGCCCGGCTCGCCTCCTTCTGGCTGCCGTCCCAGACCGTGCTCTATGTCGGCGCGACCGGGGCGACGATCAGCGGTCGGCTGGCGGCCATGGCGCGGACGACGCTCGGAGACCGACGGCCATACGCCGGCGGCCACTGGCTCATGACCTTGCGAGCGTTGCCGTCATGCCGGGTGTGGTGGGCCGCGACCGAGGCCGTGGAGGAATACGAGGACGCGCTGCTCGCGGCCTTCGCCGAGACCGTCACCGCCAGCGAGCGCGCGGGCCTGCGGGACCCCGACGTCGTCCTGCCATTCGCGAACCTGCGGCGTCCGACCGGCGAGCGCAAGACGAGCGGCCTGTCCGGGTCGCTGCTACCCGAGGCGGTCGAACCGGCAGCGCCGGTGACGAGGGTCGTGGTCGTCCCGGACGGCGATGCGGAGGGGGCGCGAGGGGAGCCGCCGGAGCCACGGCGGCGTGCGCCGCGAGCCACGCCGTCGCGGTCGCCCGCGCCGACATCGTCACGCGCCGGAGGCGGTGGGAGCCCCTCGTCGCCCGGAGCGGCACGCCCTCCGGAAGCCCCACCGACGGCCACGCCCGGCGGTCCGGCTGCGACCCTGACCGCGGAGGGAGCCGAGCGCCTGCGGGCGGAGCTGGCGGAGCTGACCGGGGTGAAGCGGCCCGAGGTCATCGCCCGGATCCGGGCTGCCAAGGAGCTCGGCGACCTCAAGGAGAATGCCGACTACAGCTCCGCGCGCGAGGAGCAGTCGTTCCTTGAAGGCCGCGTCCAGTCGATCGAGGCGCAGTTGCGCTCGGCCGTCATCGCCGTGGCGCCGACCGCCGGGGCCGGCGCGGACCTGGGCTCCCGGATCGTCGTCGAGATCGAGGGCGACACCGACACGTACACCTTGGTGGGCACGGCCGAGGCCGATCCATCCTCGGGGCGGCTGTCGGTGGCATCACCGGTCGGGCGGGCACTACTGGGCGCGGTCGCGGGCGACGAGGTCGCAGTCAAGACGCCACGGGGCGCGGTCACGTACCGGGTCGTCTCCGTCGAATAGCTCGGGTCGCGCGCCCTGGCAGCCCGGGGTTCAGGCGCCGGGCGCGTCGACGAGCTTGTGCTCCACCGCGTACAGCGCCGCCTGCGTCCGTGACGCGAGACCGAGCTTGCCCAGGATGTTCGAGACGTACGTGCGGGCGGTGCGCTCCGTGATGAACAGCGTCGAGCCGATGTCCTTGTTGGACATCCCCTGCCCCAGCAGGCGGAGCACGTCCTTCTCGCGATCGGTCAACGGCTCGGCCAGCTCGTCCTTGGGGGACTTGCGGTCACGCATCCGCTGGGCAAGCAGGCGCGCGACCGCTGGGTCGAGGTGGACTTCGCCCGCATGGGCCGCGCGCACGGCCGCGGCGACCTCCTCGGCCTCCGCGTCCTTGAGGACGTAGCCCGACGCTCCCGCCTCCAGGGCCGAGGTCACCTTCTCCTCTTCGATGAAGGAGGTCATCGTCACGATCTCGATCTCGGGGTGCTCGGCCTTGATCCGGCCGATCGCGGTGATGCCGTCCATGTTCGGCATCAGCAGGTCCATCAGCACGACATCGGGCTGGAGTCGGCGGGCCATCGCCACGCCCTCGGAGCCATCTGCCGCCTCGCCGACGACCTCGATATCCGTCTGGAGATCGAGGAACACCTTGAGACCCGTCCGGACGACCGCGTGGTCGTCGACGATGAGCACACGGATCGGGGCGTCGTCTGTCACGTCGGCTCCCGGCGCACTCGCGCCGCTGGTGTCTGGCGGGGACGTTGGGGACAGCGTCGAGTCTAGCAAAGCGGTCTCCTCAGGCATCGGCGGGCCGGCCGGCCGCGAGGATCGCGGCGATCAGCTCAGCGGGGCGGAAGGTCTTGCGGACGAAGCCGTGGGCTCCGCCGTCGAGGGCCTGGCGCTCGAGCGCGTCGGACCAGCTCATGGCGAGGATGCGCGTGTCCGGACACCATTGCCGGACCCCGGCGATGAAGCTCAGTCCACCGTCGACCTCGGGCAGGCGCGGGTCGACGATCACGACGTCGGGTCGATGCTCGCGCGCCAGGGCGAGCGCCGTTCCGGACTGGCCGGAGCTGCCGACGATGAGCACCCGCTCGCCGATGGCGAGCAACCCGGTCAGGCTCTCGCGAACCCGGTCATCGGCATCGACGACGAGGATGCGCAGCGGCGCAGCTTCGTCGGACCGGGCGTCAGCGGGGGGCATGGCGGAGATGGTGCGGCCGCAGCCTCGGGGAGCGAAAGCGACCTTCGACCGAGATGACCTCGGCGGAACGACCGAACCGGATCTACGTCATCCGTCGCGGATCGAGGGGGTCCCCGCGGGTGGGGTGGGACGTCCCGCGACCTCACCGGCCGATGCCACCGCCTGCAGGTCCGCGAGCACGGCCGGAGGGAGCGTGACCTCGATCGCGGTCCCCGACCCGGGTTCGCTCACGCACGTGAACGTGCCGCCGACCCGCTCGGTCCGAGCCCGCATGCCCGCGAGCCCCAGGTGGCCGTCGGGCACGGTCGACGGATCGAATCCCTTGCCGTCGTCCTTCACCCGCAGCCGAATGCCGCCGTCGTGCTGGCGGATGTCGACGCGCACCTGCCGGGCGGCCGCGTGCTTCACGACGTTGTGCAGCGCCTCCTGGGCGATGCGGTACAGGACCTCCTCGGCCGCCAGCGGCAGTCGATCCTCCAGGTCGCTCTCCACGACGACCGGGAGCCCGAGCCGGCCCTGGAGCGCGGCGCTGTGGGTCTTCACCGCCCTGACCAGGCCATCCTGCTCCAGGTTGCCGGGCCGAAGCTCGAAGATGAGGGCGCGCATCTCCGCGAGCGCCTCCCGTTGGAGCTCGCGCAGCTGGGTCAGGTGCGTCCGTGCGGTGTCCGGGTCCGTTTCCAGCAGCATCTCGACCGAGCGCGCCACGAGGGTCATGGAGAACAGCGCCTGGGTGACCGAATCGTGCAGCTCCCGTGCGAGGTGGGCGCGCTCCTCGCCGGCGGCGAGCTCCCCGGCCTGGCGTCGTAGCTCCCGCTCCAGTCGGACCTGGTCGCTCACGTCGCGCGCCGCGCCCTGGATGCCTGCGAACGCCCCGTCCACCCACACGCCCACCGCTCGGACATCGACCGGGGTATGGCGGCCGTCGCGACCACGCAGGACCTGGGCGGTCTGGACCTCCTGGTCCGGGTGGCTGGAGAGCGCCTCCCAACGGCCGCCCGCCACCTGGGCGTCCTCCGACTCGACGATCGTCCCGAAATGCTTCCCGATGAGCTGGGCCGCGGGATGGCCGGTGAGCCGCTCGATGGCGGCCGAGATGAAGGTGAAGTTTCCCTCGACGTTCGTCGCGAAGACGACGTCCGGCGAGTTCTGCACGAGGAACCGATAGCGCTCCTCCGACCGCATCAGCTCGCGCTCGAGCCGCTCCCGCTCCGACACGTCACGCGCGACCCCGTTGATCCCGACCAGCGCGCCGTCCTCGACCTTGCCGACGACGTTGATCTCGAGCTGGACCGGTTGCCCCGACCCGTCGAGGAAATCCACCCGCGCCGAATGGACCTGTTCGGGATCGGCCAGGACGGCCTGGTAGCTCGCGGCGGCGGCCGCCTCGAAGCCCGGAGCCACGTATGCCATGAACGAACGGCCGAGTGCGGCCGTGCGGTCCCAGCCGAGCGTCGTCTGGGCCCGGTCGGACAGGAACGTGTACCGACCCTCCGCGTCCGTGGCGAACACGAGGTCCGGCGACGACGAGGCGAGAGTCCGGTAGCGGTCCTCGGATGCGCGCAGCTCGCGCTCGAGCCGGTCGCGCTCGCGCATGTCGCGGACGGACCCGTTCGCTCCCGCGAAATCGCCGTCAGCGCCGAGGGCGGCGACGGCGATGAACTCGGCCGGGACCGCCGACCCGTCGCGGTGCTGGAGGCTGATCCGCCCGCGGACCTCCTGGGACGGCGCGTTCATCGCAGCGGTCCAGTCGATCTCGGCGACGTCGCGCGACGAGGGATGGACGATGGCCCCGAAATGCTCGCCGAGCAGCTCCTCCGGGCGGAAACCGGTCAGCCGCTCGACGGCGTCCGACAGGAACGTGATGCGCGCGTCCGGTCCGATCGACCAGACGAGATCCGGAGCGTTCTGGACGAGGAACCGGTAGCGCTCCTCCGATTGGCGCAGCTCGCGCTCGAGCCGTTCCCGCTCGCTGACGTCCCGGACCGTGCCCTGCGCACCGACCCAGACGCCGTCCTCGAAGACACCCGTGGTGGTGACCTCCGCGGCGAATCTCGACCCGTCGCGACGGACCAGGATGAGCGGCACCCGCTCGACGCGGCCCGGCTCCGCCCCGACGGCCCCGTACGCCTCGAGGGCGACCGGCATCGACGACGGTTCGGTCAGGAAATCGAAGTGTTGCCCGACGATCTCGTCGACCGGCCAGCCGAAGAGGGCCTCCGCCGAGTCCGCCATGAAGGTGAAGGTCCCGTTCCCATCCGCGTGCCAGATCACGTCCGGGGTCGTCTGGACCAGTCCCCGGAAACGCGCCTCTTCCTGGGTCAGTCGGGCGAGGAGGTTCGAATTCGTCAGGGCGATGGCCGCTTGATCCGCGAGGCCCTGGAGGAGGTCCAGGTCGTCGGCCTCGAAGGTGCGCGGCTCCGCCGTCGAGATGGCGAGTGTGCCGATGACGTCGCCACCGGGCGCGCGCAACGGCGTCGACGCCATGCCTCGCAGGCCCAGCCGCTCGGCCGTGAAGTCGTCGTCCGGTTCGTGCGGGATGCGCGGGTCCGCCAGGTAGTCGAAGGTCCAGACCGGTGTTCCCTCCTGTGCGGCGAGGCCGTTGATCCCCGCTCCAAGCGGGAACCGCTTGCTCATCAGCCACTCGCGCGTCGCGTCATCGCTGGCGCCGGTCACCACGACCGGGATGAGGTACGTGCCGGTGGGAGCCATGCGGGTCAGGTGCGCGCCGTCCGTCGCGAGCAGGCGCTTCGCGTCCTCGACGACCCGCTCGAGGACCTCATCCGGGTCGGTCAGCGCCGCGATCCGGGCCGTGATGTCCCGGAGCGACCGCTCGGTTTCGGCCCGGCGAGCGAGGGCCAGTCGGGACCGCTCCAGCTCGTCGATCAGCCGGGCGTTCGTGATGGCGATGGCCGCCTGCTCGGCCAGGCTTCCGAGCACGGCCGCGTCGAGATCGTCGAACGCGTTCGGCCGGCGGCTCAGCACCTCGATCGCGCCCAGGGGGCCGGCTTCTCCGATGATCGGCGCCGCGATCAGGTCACGGACACCGGCCCGCTCGACGAGCGAATCCGCCAGCGCGTCGTGCTGGAAATCGCCGGCCAGGTAGTCCCCGGCGTGGATGACCCGGGCCTCGGCCACGGCCTTGCCTGAGACGCCTTCGCCCAGGCGCAGGTTGGTCATCTTGACCGCCTCGCGCTGGTCGGGCTCGAGTCCGGCGTCGTAGGCCCACTGGAGCGTGCCACTCTCAGGGTCGTACTGGTCGATCAGGCCACCGTCGGCGCGCAACAGGCGTCGCGCCTCGTCGACGACGTGCTGGAGGACCTCATCCGGCTCGCGCAGGGCCGTGATCCGGGCCGCGATCTGGCGCAGGCTGGCCTCGGCCTCCGCGCGACGCTCGATGTCCTGGCGGGAGCGGGCGAGCTGCTCCATCAGGTTCGCGTTCGTGATCGCGATCGACGCGTGCGTCGCGAGGGCGGTCAGCAGCTCCACCTCGGTCGCGGTGTAGGCGCCGGGCTCGCGGGACACGACCGACAGCACGCCGAGCGGTGCGTCGCCCTCACCGGTCAGCGGCACGCCGATCACGGCGCGGATGCCGGCCTTGCGCACGAACGCCTCGATCTCGGGCGTGGTCTCGAACCGGTCGTCGGCCAGGTAGTCCTGGGTCATGATCGGTTTCTGCTCGGCGAAGGCGAGGCCGGCCACGGCCTGGCGCGGCTTGAGCCCACCGGTCCGCCCCCATTCGGGCACTTCGGACATCGCGTCGCCCGAGGCGTAGGCCCAGCGCAGCGAGCCCAGCTCCTCGTCCCACAGGTCGATCCGCGCACCGTCGGAGCCAAGAAGGCGTGCGGATTCTGCGACGATCCGGGTCAGGACCGTATCGGGGTCGAGGATCGACGAGACACGGACCGCGATCTCGCGGAGGGTCCGCTCGGCGTCGGCGCGCCGGGCCGTCTCCTCGCGCGACCGTTCGAGCTCGTCGATGAGCCGCGCATTGGTGATCGCGATCGCCGCCTGCCCGGCGAGCGCCCGGATGAGCGCCGCATCCTCGCCGTCGAACGCGTCCGCCACGACCGCATAGACCTCGATGACCCCGAGCGGGCCGTGCTCCCCGGTGATCGGCGCCGCGATCATCGAGCGGAAGCCGGTCCGGTCGTAGAACTGCGTCGACTCGGGGCTTGGCGGGAACTGCGCGGCCAGGTCGTCGCCTGCGATCACGACGCGGTCCTCGGCGACCGCCATCCCGGTGGCGCCCTCCCCGACCGAGATCCACAGATTCGAGCGTTCCTCGTCGCTGAAAAGCCGCCGCAGTCCGTCATCGAACGCCCAGCGCAGCTTGTCGGTGCCCGGCTCCAGGATGTCGAGGATGGCCCCCTGTCCGCCGACCAGGCGGCTCGCGAGCTCCACGACCTGCTGGAGGATCTCGGACGGATCTCGCATCGCGGTGATGCGCGCGGCGATCTCGCGCAGCGCCTGTTCCGCCCCAGCCCGGCGTGCGAGCGCGCCGCGGGACCGGTCGAGCTCTTCGAGGAGCTGGGTCCGGGTGATGGCGATGGCGGCCTGCGCGGCGATCGACTCGAGCAGGCCGGCATCCGCGTCTCGCCACGCGTCGGTGCGCGTGGAAAAGATCGACAGGGCACCGAAGGGTCCGGCCTCCCCGACCAGCGGCGCGGCCATGACCGAATGGATGCCGAATTCGGCCACGTACGCATCGCCGCCGGTCCCGTGCGGAAAGCCGTCGTCGGCGGTGTAATCGCCCGTCCAGATGGGCCGCGCCTGGGCCATCGCCTGGCCGGCGATGCCCTGCTCGGGAGTCTCCTCGGGATCGATATACCTGGCCTCGTCGACCGGCTTGACCTCGCCCGACGCATACGCCCAACGGAGCAGCCCCGACCCGGGATCGACGAGGTCGATCCGGGAGCCGTCGGCCCCCAGCAGCCGGGCGGCCTCGTCGACGGCGAGCTGCAGCACGCTCGAAAGATCCGCCGCGGCCGAGATGCGGGCGTTGATCTCGCGCAGCGTTCGCTCGACCTCGGCCCGCTGCGCGAGCTCCTTCCGAGATCGGTCGAGTTCCTCGATCAGGCGGATGTTCGCCATGGCGGCGGCCGCATGATCGGCCAGCGCGCGGACGAGGGCGATCTGCGCCTTGCTCGAAGGCCTCCGCGCGCGTGGAGAAGGTGCCCATCGCCCCGAACACCTGGTCGCCCGCAACGAGTGGCGCGACCACCATCGAGCGGATGCCGATGTCCTCGACGACGCGGTCGGTCTGGGTGGCATGGCGGAACGAGGGGTCGTTCTGGTAGTCGTTCGTGACCACGATGGCACGCTCGACCAGCGCTCGCCCGAACATCCCGGTCCCGGGGGCCAGCTCGAGGCCGCGGACCCATTCGCGGCTGCGTTCGCTGCGGATGCCCGCGTCGTGCGCGAAACGCAGGTTCCCGGTGGCCGGGTCGATGAGGTAGACCATCGCGCCGTCGGCGTCGAGGAGCCGGGCCGCCTCTTCGACGGCGACCGACAGCAGCTCGTGGATCCCGCCCGCCCCGCCGTCGGGGTCGGTCGGGGTAGGAACAGGCTCGATCGGACCGGGCGGACGGGCGGGAGCGGCCATCGGCGCGAGGATACGACGGGTCCGCCACGAGCGGGCATCGCCTCTCGGCCGAGGCAGCTACGTCATCCGGCCGAGGCGAGGGTCGACCAGCGACGGCACAGCGGCGAGGGCGAGTGTCCGGGTCGGCTGGTGTCCCTTGTCGGGCGCGTTCGGCCCATGCCGCCCGGACGATATCGGCACGACACGGCACCCCTGACCGGTCACAACCTAGCGAGGTCCCGACACAGATGTTCGCTTCCCGAACGCAGCTCCGCACGTCCGACGTCGTCATCCGCGCCGCCATCGTCGGCCTGGCGCTGGCCACCGGATACATCCACTCGACCCTGGGCGGACTCCTGTTCACGCTGAACGCGATCGGCTACCTCGTCGCCGCGGTCGCGATGATCGTGCCGCTTGCCCTTGCGGTCCGGTTCCGCTGGGTCGTCCGTCTCGGCCTTATCGGCTACGCTTTCACGACCATCCTCGGCTGGGCGATCCAGGGCCCGTACTACCAGACGGCCTACGTCGCCAAGGCCATCGAGGTCGCGCTGATCGTCCTGGTCGCCGTCGACTTCGCCCGGATGGACGGCAACCCGATCGCCGTGGTCAAGCGCGAGATGGCGTCCTTCGCCAGGCTCGTCACCGGCCGCCGCACCGAGGGTGCCGGCGCCTGACGAAATGGTGCGGCCGGGAGTCAACCCGGCCGCGCTCATCCGACAAGGAGTCCGAACCGATGAAGCGCCTCGTCCTGGGCCTGGGCCTCGTGGCCCTCGCCATCACCAGCGCCGCCTGTTCCGGTGGATCCGGGGCCTCGGCCTCAGCGCCGGCAGCCTCCGCGCCGGCCGCCTCCGCCCCGGCGGGCGACGCCATCACCGTGAGCGCCAAGGACCTCAAGTTCTCCACGGCGTCGATCGCGGCACCCGCGGACGAGGGGTTCCAGATCGCTTTGGACAACCAGGAGTCCGCACCCCACAACGTGGCCATCAAGGACGCCTCGGGTGCGGTCAAGTTCAAGGGTGAGATCGTGACCTCCGCGGCGATCACGTACGACGTTCCGGCGCTCGCCGCCGGCGCCTACGAGTTCTTCTGCGAAGTCCATCCGGAAATGAAAGGCACGCTCACCGCGGGATAGCCTCGCTCTCGCTCCGCTCCAGACCCCGGCCTGCTGCACAGGCCGGGGTCTTCTTCGTTGGGTATCCTCGGAGCCTGCCGAGAGCGCCGCGCGCGACACGGGGGGACACATGCTCGAAGTGAACGACCTGGCCAAGCGGTACGGTCCCGTCGTGGCGCTCGATGGCGCGACCTTCACCGCCCGACCCGGGCGGATCGTCGGTTTCCTCGGGCCCAACGGCGCGGGCAAGACGACGACCATGCGCTGCATCTTCGGTCTCGCTCGGCCGGATCGCGGTGAGGTCCGCTGGAATGGGCGGCCCGTCGACCGCGCGGCGCGGCTGCGCTTCGGTTACATGCCCGAGCAGCGCGGCCTGTACCCGCGGATGCGGGTCGGCGAGCAGCTGTCGTACTTCGCCCAGCAACACGGCCTGTCCGGTCGCGATGCGAACACGGCGGCGACGCGCTGGCTGGACCGGATGGGCCTCGGGGACCGTGCGAAGGCCAAGCTGGAGGAGCTCTCGCACGGGAACCAGCAGCGGGTCCAGCTGGCGGTCGCCCTGGCGCACGACCCGGAGCTGCTCGTGCTTGACGAGCCGTTCTCCGGCCTCGACCCACTCGGGATCGCCACGATGACGGAGGTCGTCAACGAGCGAGCGAAGGCTGGCGTCGGCGTGGTGTTCAGCAGCCACCAGCTGGACCTCGTCGAGGACGTGTGCGAGGACGTGGTGATCATCGCCCGCGGGCGGATCGTCGCCGCCGGGGCGATCGATGAGCTGAAGGCGCGTTCGGGGCGCCGCCACCTCGAGGTCGAAGTCGCCGGATCGGATGGCACCTGGCTCGATGGCGGGGCCGAACTGACCGTCCTGCAGCGCAGCGGCGACCGGGTGAAGCTGCTGGTTCCGGAGGACGTCGATCTCGACGCGCTCCTCGCGCGGGCTCGCGCGGCCGGCGAGGTGCGGACGTTCGCCTACCAGCCACCGAAGCTTTCCGAGTTGTTCATGGAAGCCGTGACCCCCGCGCCGTCCCCGATCGCGGAGGAGACCCGATGAGCCGCTGGCGGAGCGTCTGGCTGGTCGCCCGGCGCGAGATGATCGAGCGCGGTCGCAGTCGCGGCTTCATCCTCTCGGTCGCGTTCACCACCGTGCTCGTGGTCGGGTCGTTCGTCGTACCGACGCTCTTGTTCGGCGACGACGCCGCGACGAAGATCGGGGTCGTCCAGCCGGAGCCGCCCGGCTTGAGCCTCGCGATCACCACGACCGCGGGCCAGCTCGACCGGGACGTCGAGATCGTGCCGTTCGCCGACGAAGCCGCCGGAGACGCGGCGCTCGCGGACGAGTCCGTCGAAGGCGTCGCGATCGTGCCGGCCGACCTGTCCGGTCCCGGCGAGATCCGTTTCGACGAGGAACCGGACCAGTTCGTGACCCAGCTCGTAACGGCTTCGGTGGTCGCGTTGCGAACGCAGGCCGTGGTGACCGAGGCGGGCGTCCCGCCAGCGGAGATGCTTGCCGCCCAGCGATCACCGACCGTCCATGCGCTGGACCCGCAGACCGAGGCGGACGAGGCGCAGTTCCTGTTCGCGAACATCGGCGCCGTGCTGATCCTCGTGGGCATCTTCAGCTTCGGGTTCACGGTGCTCACTGGCGTCGTGGAAGAGAAGCAGAGCCGCGTCGTGGAGGTCGTCCTCTCGACCGTTCGCCCGCGCGACCTCCTCATGGGCAAGGTCATGGGCATCGGTGTCCTGGGCCTGATCCAGCTGGCCGTCTTCGTCGCCGCGGCGCTCGGGGCGGCCGTGCTAACGGACCGCTTCGGGCTGCCCGACACCACGCCGGCCGCGATCCCGCTGCTGGTGCTCTGGTTCATCCTCGGCTACGCGCTGTACTCCACCGCGCTCGGCTTCCTCGGGGCCCTGGCGTCGCGCATGGAGGAGGCATCGAACGCATCGACGCCGGTCACGATGGTCGCGATGATCAGCTATTTCGTGGCGATCTTCGCCGTGACCAACGATCCGTCCGGACCCATCGCCCAGGTCGCGACGTACCTGCCGCCGTCAGCGCCGTTCGTCGTTCCGTTGCGCGCGGCATTCGATGCGATCGGACCGCTCGAGATCCTGCTGTCGGTCGTGGTCACGGTGGCCGGGATCTGGGTCTTGTTCAACATCGGCGCGCGGGTCTACGCCGGCGCGGTGCTCCAGACGGCGGGCCGGATGAAGATCCGCGACGCGTGGCGGTCCGCCGGGGAGTGACTCTCTCGCCGACGCCCCATCAGGGAATGTCGGGCGTCAGTCCAGCGGCTCGAAGATCCCGGGCAGGCCGCCGGCGTGCCAGAACACGATCCGTTGCCCGTCGACGGCGCCGTTGCGCACCCTGGAGACGAGGCTCGCGAGCGCCTTGGCCGTATAGATCGGATCGACCAGGATCCCCTCGGTCCGGGCCAGGAGGTCGCCCGCCGCGCCAGCCTCGGCCGTCGGCCGCCCGTACCCGTCGCCGAGCTCACGCTCGTCGAGATCGATCGCCTCGTTCGAGTCGACGCCCGCGGCGGCGTC
Source organism: uncultured Chloroflexia bacterium (assembly GCA_963828165.1). Taxonomy (GTDB): domain Bacteria; phylum Chloroflexota; class Limnocylindria; order Limnocylindrales; family CSP1-4; genus SPCO01. The sequence goes on along the minus strand of CAWHDR010000001.1, from coordinate 2,046,800 downwards.
CGAGTCCAGGCCGCGGACCATCGATCCGATCGCCGGTCGCAGCTCGGACGCAGGACGGGCGACGATCACGCCCGCGACACGCGTCGCCGGGGAGCGGCTGGCGGCCGCGACGATCAACCCGGCCTGCGTCCCGCCCGTGGCCGACGGCACGACGATGCGATCGACGGTGAGACCCAGGGCGTCGGCCTGGTCGAACAGCTCCTGACCGGCCAGCGACTGGCCGAACGCCCCGAGCACGCCCGAGCCCCCCACATCGATCACGTACGGCCGCCCGCCACGCGCGACGACATCCCCCGCCACCCGTGACACCTCCACGTCCCGCGCCGCCCGGTCCGCGGTGGGCAGCTGATGCACCGTCGCCCCGAGCGCCTGCATGAGCCGTACGCCGGGCCCGGGGACGGAGGTGGGTGGCCCGGACAGCACCAGCTCCACGGCGAGGCCCGCCGCGGCGCCGGCCGCCGCGGTCAAGCGGCAGTGGTTCGACCAGCGGCGCCCGCTCGTGACCAGGGTGTCCGCCCCGTCGGCCAGTGCCGCGCCGACGAGGAATTCGAGATTGCGCAGCTTGTTGCCGCCGAAGGCGAGCGGCAGCAGGTCCTCGCGCTTGATCCAGATCTCGGCACGGCCGCCCAGGGCCGCGGAGAATCGAGGCAGCGGCGCGAGTGGCGACGGCGCATCGAACAGCCGGATGCGCGGGAGTTCGCGTGCCGGGACGGACATGGTCGGATGGTAGCGGCCTATCATCGGGCGATGGCCACCCGCATCCGCCCCGACGATCGGCACACGACCGTGGGTCAGCACCCCGGCATGGAGCGTTCGATCGCGATCTCGCGGCCGACGGTCGGGGCCGACCAGCTGTACACGGCCCTGGTGTCGACCGCGCCGGGCGAGAAGACGCGCATCCACCACCACGGCGAGTGCGAGACCTCGATCTACATCCTGTCCGGGACGGCCCGCTACACGTGGGGCCCGACGGGCACCGAGCACGAGATGGGCGCCGGCACCGGCGACGTCATCTACATCCCGGCCGGCGAGGTCCACGTCGAGGAGAACGCCTCGTCGGACGAGCCACTGGTCGTCGTCCTGACCCGGAACTGCCCCGATTCGCACGTCGTGTACCTCGACGGCGGGCCGGACGGCAGCGACGATGTCCCGGCGCCCTGCTGACCCGATGGTCGTGGGTTGGCGCGATCGAACCCTGCTGGACCTGCTGACCGAGCACGGACTCGAGCTGAGCCCCGAGCATGCGTTCCCGACCGACGGCTGGTCCGGTGCGACCTTCACCGGCCTCATCGATCCGGTCGGCCGGCACTACGTCCTGAAGCGGACTTCGGTCGCCACGGACTGGATCGCCCAGGCAACCCGCGACGACGAGCTGCGCGAGGGCTGGCTCGCGGCCCGCCCGACCGAGGTCATGGCATGGCTACCGCGCACGTCGATCGCTTATCTCGGCGCCGCCGCCGACGGCGAGGGCGTCGCGATCCTCATGCCCGACCTCTCGACCGAGCTCATTGCCTGGGAGCGGCCCGGGCACGACCCGGTGATCGACGATCCGACCCTCCGACGGGTCATCGAGTCGGTCGCGCGGCTCCACGCGATGCCCTGGAGCCGGGTGCTCGAATCGGCGAGCGAGCGCGAGGGCGAGCCGCCACCCCCGTGGTGCCCGCTCGCGGAGCGCCTCACGCTGCTGGCCCGACCTTCGGCCGAGTCCTACGCGGCAGCGGGCAACACCGTGGGCCAGCGTTTCCTCGCGGGCTGGGACGCGTTCGACCGGCGCGCGCCGGAGACGGCGCGGAAGCTCGTGGACGACCTCGGGGCGGACCCGACGCCGCTGGTCGATGCGCTCGGACGGCTGCCATCCGTCGGGCTGCACGGCGATCTCAAGCTGGCCAACGTGGCTCTGCTACCGGAGGATCGGGTCGGCTTCATCGATTGGCAGATGACGCTGCGCGCGCCGATCGCCGTCGATCTTGGCTGGTTCCTGGTGTCCAACAGCGGCTCGCTCCCGGCCAAGCCGGAGTCGATCGTCGCGGAGTACCGCCAGGCGCTCGAATGGGACAGCGGGCGCTGGGGATTCGGCGACGACGCGCACGACTTCGCCGGCCTGACCGGCGACTGGGAAGCCCAGGCGGACCTGACCTGGATCGTGGGCTTGCTGCTGCGCGGGTGGCGGAAGGCGCTCGACGCCGAGGCCGGCGTGGTCCTCGCGTCGCGGATGTCGGCCGCCGACGATCTCGCCTGGTGGAGTCGACGCGCCGTCGAGGCGGCCGAGCGCCGACTCTGACGCCGCATGCGGCTCGTCTGCGGCTCGTCTGCGGCTCGTCCGTGCGGCACACTCTGACCAAGGAGGTGCTTCGTGCCCAAGACCGTCCCACAGCTCCCTGGCATCCCGCCGAGCGACTATCCGTTCTCACAGGTCGTCGAGGCCAACGGGTTCGTGTTCCTGGCAGGGCAAGTCGGCGACGCGCCCGGGACCCACGGCGCCGTCCCTGGCGGCATCGCCGCGGAGACCCGCGCCATGCTCGATAACGTCGGCCGGCTGCTCGAGGCAGTCGGGCTGGGCTTCGGGGACGTCGTGAAGTGCACGGTCTATCTGCGCGACTTCAGCGAGTTCGCGGCGATGAACGACGTCTATCGCGAGTACTTCCCGACCGAGCCACCGACCCGGGCGACCGTGGGCGTGACCGCCCTCGCCGCCGACTACCGCATCGAGATCGAGGTCCTGGCGGCGCGCTGACGCCGCGCCGCCAGTCCCGGAGGGGTTATTTCTTCAGGACGACGAAGTCGTCGATCGCGACCATCGGGTGGCCCTTGGTGCCGAGGACGACGATCTTGAGGCTGTGCTCGCCGGCTGACTTCCAGCTGGCCTGGAACAGGGTCGCTCGGGGGTCGAAGGACCGGCGGTTCATGTTCACCGTCTTGGCGTACTTCCCGTCGATGTAGACCTTGGCCTTGCCGCGCGTCGGGCCCGTCGGGCCGCTCCATGCGACCTTTCTGCCGACGAACGTGAACGTCGCGCTGGCGCCGGCCGACGTCGCGTAGATGACGCGATCGCCGCCGTAGCCGCGATGCCTGGCGCTCCGCCACGTCCCGCTGAAGTCGATGGCCTTGGAGCGTTCGCTCGCGACCCAGCGGGCAGCCTTCGGGGCGGCCTTGCCACCGGCCGCGCGGTAATAGCGCATGACCGTGGCGACATAGCGCTTCGCGTAACTGGACCATCCCGTCGTCCGGGACGAACCGGTCAGCCACCAGTAAGCGACCCGCTTCCAGCTGCCGAGCCAGCGGTAGAGCGAGCTCATCTTGCCCGAGGCGACCTTCTCCTGGTTCGCCGGGGTCGGGCGAGCATTCGCGTTGCCGAGGTACTGGCGCGCCCACGACGGCCAGTTCGCCGGCATGATCTGGTACTTGCCATACGCGCCGGATTTGGGGTTCCGCGCGGTGTACCTGCCGCCGGACTCGATCCGGCCGATGGCGGCCTTGAACTTGGCCAGACCGGGCGGGGACTTCGCGGCGAGGGCCGCAGAGCCCGATGCCGTGAGGACGAGGATCGTCGCAAGTGCGACGACGAGGACCGCGCTACGGCGGCCGGACAAGACTCGCAATGTGGCTCCTCCCTACCGCGTCGATGCGGTGAGCGCATCGAACGTCGGCTCGGTCGGGCCGGAGCGTTGGACGGGCTTGGGGGCCCGCCGGCTGGGGACTCCGGCAGCGACGCGGATCGTCCAGGCGGGCACGGTGGGCGCCGGCCCCCCCGGAGGTCGCCCACCATAGGGCGCTCGAACGGTCAGGGCAAGGGGTCGGACGAAACGTGAGGGTTGGCGGCCAGGAACGCCGCGACGCGATCGAGCACGTCGTCGAGCACGGGCATCAGGCCGTGGCCCAGTTTCGGGTAGGTGACGAGCTCGGCCGGTCCACCCAAGGTCGGGACCGCGGCGCGCAACAGGTCGAGCTTCGCGAACGGGTCCGATTCGCCCGACAAAAGCAGCACCGGGCAGCGGATCCGCGGCCAGTGGCTCGTCCGGGCCTCGGCCTTCTCGGGTGAGCCGGGCGGATGGAGGGGATAGCTGAACAGCACGAGCGCGGCGTACGGCGCCTCGGGTTCGGCCGCCGCCAGGCTGGCGACCCGACCGCCGAAGGACTGGCCACCCACGACGACCGTCGGCTCGCGCGGCACGACCAAATGGAAGGCCGGGATGGCCTCTTCGGCGCGCCGACGTGGCAGGTCGATCGCGGTCGCGGCGATCCCACGGGCATGCAGCCCGTTGACGTACGGTGTCATGCTGGCCGCCGACCCCGACGCCCCGTGGCCCAGAAAACAATGGAGTTCCATATCGACAGCGTAGCCGTCCGGTAGGCCCATCGACTGGCCGCGCCGTGGCCCCTTGGGCCCATGGCCGTCGACAGGATGCACCGGGCATGCTTCGTCCCCGCCGCAGAAGGGACCGTATGCCGTTCGCCCAGGATCGATCGCGAGTTCGCCCGTCGATGCCCATCGCCGTGGCGCTCCTGGCGATCTGCACCATCGTCCCCGCGGCGCCCCCTGCCCCGGTCCAGGCCGCAGGACCGACGCTCGCAACGGCCTCCGTCCCGGCCGGCACGACGGCCGTAGGATCCACGGTCACCATCCATGGGCGCGGCTACGGTCACGGCGTGGGGATGAGTCAGCACGGCGCACGCGGCCGGGCGCTCGACGGCGCGACATCGGCCGAGATCCTTGCCCATTACTACCGGGGCGCTACGCCTGGATCGGTCGCGCTCGACACCCAGATCCGGGTGCGCGTGCTGCGGGACTTCAAGGCGACGGCGACCCGGCCACTCGTGCTCTACGGGCGCCGAGGGGAATGGCGCTTCGATGGCAGCGCGACGCTCTACCCGAAGGATTCGCGCATGGAGATCCGGCCCACGATCACGAAGTCGGCCTCGGGCACGACGGTGGCGTGGCGCGTCAAGGTCAGCGCGCCGGACGGAACGATCCTCCGGGCGGGTGCCATCAAGTCGTTCCGGCTGCGTGGCCTGACCACGAACACGCTTTTCCAGGTCGCCTCGCGAACCTCGTCCTACGACCAGTACCGCGGGACCATGCGCGTCGGGCTGAAGAATACGGAAGCGTTGGCCAGCGCGACGAACGAGCGCTCGCTCGAGGGCTACCTGCAGGGCGTCGTGCCGTCCGAGATGCCGTCGACCTGGCCGGCGGAAGCGCTGAAGGCGCAATCGATCGCCGCGCGCTCCTACGCGGCCCGACGGCTGCGACCGGGCGCTTCGTACTTCGACGTGGACGACGACTCGACCTCGCAGATCTACCTCGGGGTCCTCGGTGAGAAGGCGACCACGACTGCGGCGATCAAGGCCACCGCCGGCGTCGTCCTCAAGAGTGGCTCGACCATCGCGAACACGCTGTTCCACTCCACCGGGGGCGGCGCCACGGAGCACAACGAGAACGTCTACGTCAGCCCGACCGGGGCGAAGGTCGCGGGACCGGTGAGCTATCTGCGCGGATCGGGCGATCGCCGCGCGGACGGGACCGCGTACGACGCCGGTTCACCCTACGCAACGTGGAAGACGCGGACCTACACGCGGACACAGCTCTCCACGATGTTCGGCCGCGACAGCCGAACGAACGTCGGGACGATCGCCGCGCTGGACCTGCGCGACCGGGGCGTGTCGGGGCGACTGATCAGCGTGACGTTGATCGGGTCCCTCGGGACCCGGAAGGTGTCGGGTTCGGTGTTCCGCTCCGTGTTCAACGCCAATCGACCCGCTGACGATCCGTCGATGCGGAGCACGCTGTTCGATCTCAAGCCGGTGCCGTGACCATCCCGGCATGACCGACGGGCTCCAACGCTGCTGGTGGTCGGATGCGGCCGGTGCCGGGGCGGATCCGCGCATGGTCGCCTACCACGACGATGAATGGGGCGTACCGACGCACGACGACATCGAGCTCTTCGAGCGGCTCGCCCTGGAGTCGTTCCAGGCCGGGCTGTCGTGGTCGACGATCCTCAACAAGCGCGATGCCTTCCGGGAGGCGTTCCGCGGGTTCGATCCGCAAGTCGTGGCTGCCTTCGACGATGGCGACCGAGCGCGCCTCATGGCCGACGCCGGGATCGTCCGCAATCGCGCCAAGATCGACGCAACGATCGGCAATGCGGCGGCGTTCCTGGCCACGGCAGAGGAATTCGGGTCGTTCGATGCGTATCTCGATTCGATGGTCCCGTCCCCACCGGCGCGGATGCCCGGCTCCGCGACGGTGGGCGACATCCCGGCCACGACCCCGGTCTCGGACGCGCTGTCGGCCGACCTGAAGCGGCGCGGCTTCCGGTTCGTCGGCTCGACGATCGTCTACGCCTTCATGCAGAGCGTGGGCCTCGTCGACGATCACCTGCCGGGCTGCTTCCGCTACGGCGTGACACGCTAGCTGTCACACCCCGCTCCGAGACTCCGTGTCAAGCCAACCGGCAGAAGGAGTCCAACTGATGATCACGATCGATTGCCCGCTCTGCGCGGGCGAGGCCACGGCGGACGAGGCGCTGACGCTCGTCACCTGCGATGGCTGCGGCATCGCCGCCGAGATCGCGCCGGATCCGTTCGTCGCGCTCGACGCCGTCGCCTAACCGCGGGTTACGCCGCGAGGGGCTTCAGGTAGGCGACGACGGGTCCATCAACGGATGATTCGATCGTGGTATCGCCCACATCGCTGGCCGTGATCGGGTCGCCGTCGATGCCGCTGCCGTAGCATCCGCGGATGGATCTGGCTCATGCGACCGATGCCATCCTCGCGGCTGGGCGTCGGCTCGGTGCGCGCGGCCTCATCTCGGCCGGTGAGGGCAACCTTTCGGTCCGGCTCGACGATGAACGACTCGCGATCACACCGAGCGGGCGGCGCAAGGACGAGCTCGGGGCCGATGACATCGTCGTCGTGCCGCTCGAACGGATGGACCGTGAAGCACGCTCGGCGTCGGGCCTGGCGCCCTCCTCGGACCTGGCGATCCATCTCGCCGTCCACGCTGGCCGGCCGGACATGGGTGCGGTCGTGCATGCCCATCTGCCGGCCTCGATCGCCTTGACCCTCGCCGGCGAGATCCCCGATCCGAATGTCCTCCCCGAGACGGCCCTGTTCATCCCGCGCCTCCCGTTCGTGCGCTTTGGCGAGATGGGTAGCGCCGACCTCGCCGAACGGATCGTGACGGCCATGACCGACGGGCCGGAGCCATACGCGAACGCCGTCCTGCTCGAGCGGCACGGCGCGGTCGCGGTCGGTCGGGACCTCGTCGCCGCGGTCGATCGGCTCGAGCTCATCGAGGTCCTGTGCCGAGCCTGGGGCGACGCACTCCTGCTGCGGGCAGCTCGCGCGACGGTGGACTGACCGGGTAGCATCGGCGTGCCCAGACGGTCGCTTGCGACCGCTCGAACCACAGGAGGGACCATGTCGACCCGCAAGTACCTGGCCGAGCTGGTCGGTACGTTCCTGTTCCTCACGATCGGCTATGCGTCGGTGGCTTCGTTCATGGCCGCAGACGCCCCGGGGCTGCTCGTCGTGCCGTTCTCGTTCAGCCTCGGTCTCCTTGCGGCGATCTTCGCCGTGGGGCACATCTCCGGCGGGCACTTCAATCCCGCGGTCACCGTGGCGATGGTCATCGACCGGCGGTTGCTCCCGATGGATGCGGTCGGCTACATCGTGGCGCAGGTGATCGGTGCCATCGGAGCGGCCGCGCTCGTGCTGGCGGTCGTCGGTCAGGCGTCGGTCGCTGCTGGCGTCACCAAGCCCGGCAACGGCGTCACCGAGATCGGCGCCCTCATCCTGGAGACGGTGCTGACGGCCGCCTTCGTGGCGGTCATCCTGGCCTCGACCAAGCGTGCGCCCCGGCTCGCTCCGCTCGCGATCCCGCTCACCCTCGTCGCGATCCACTTCGCGTCCGCCCCGCTCACGGGCGCATCGGTCAATCCAGCACGCTCGCTGGGCTCCGCGCTGGTCGGGGGGGACCTCACCTCGCTGTGGGTCTACATCGTCGCCCCGATCGTGGGTTCCGTGCTCGGCTGGGGGATCTATCGCGTCATCGACGGCGGGGACGAGGAGGCGCTGGACTAGGCTCCGGCACCGGGGCTCGCCGCGGTCGTACCGGGACTGCTCGTCACTCCTCGTCGAGGCTGAACCGGCGGGCGTTGCCCATCTGACCCCAGACGCGAGCCTGCGTCACTGCCAGGAGCTGGCGGATGTGGTTGCGGTCGTGATGGACCCACTCGCCGAGGAGCTCGTCCACACGGAGCGGCCCGACATCGGGATGCACGCCAGTGCGATGAAGGTCGTCCACGGACAGCGTCCGGACCAGGGCCACGCCGTCCGCCCGAAGCGCCACGAACTCGTCGACCAGCTCGGCGGGGTCGCGGAGGTCGTCCCGGCGAGCGGTAGCGACCGCGGGTGGATCCCACGCTTCGAGGTCGGGCGGCAGATGCGGTTCGTCGCCCTTCGTCGCGTCGACGATGCGGCGGATCCGCCCGGCGAACCCGCGGCGCTCGGCCTCGATGAGGTGGCCGACGCATTCGTTGGCGCACCACTCGCCGGGGGCAGGGCGCCAGGCCGCGGCGGCGCCCAGGCCGGCGATCTCGGCCGAGACGGCCGTCGCGCCCGCCGCCAGCAGGCCCTCGATCGTCGGCAGGTCGAGCGCAACGAGGGCCTCGGCGTCGGCAGCGAACGGGTCGGTCACGTTGCGGGCTCCGCGGTCGTCGCCTGAACCACGGCGCCCGCCATCGGCAGGGCACGCCCGCCATCCGCCATCCCGGGCTCGGCCAGCCAGCATGCCGCCGCCTGGCCGCCGCCCACGTCGATGAGCGGCGGCTCCTCGACCAGGCATCGGTCGAAGACCTTGGGGCAGCGCGGGTTGAAGCGGCAGCCGACCGGGATGTGCGCCGCGTCCGGCGTCTCACCCTTGAGGATCGTCCGCTGGGCCCGTTCGCCGACCGTCGGCGGATCGGGCGATGGCGATACGGATACGAGTGCCTGCGTATAGGGGTTGCGCGGGTCGCGGATGACGGACTCGGCCGGGCCGATCTCCATGATCTTGCCCAGGTACATCACGGCGATCCGGTCGGCGATCACCCAGGCCAGGGACAGATCGTGGGTGATGAACAAATAGGTCAGCCCGCGTTCGCGACGCAGCTCCAGCATCAGGCGCAGGAGCTCGGTGCGGATCGAGACGTCCAGCATCGAGACGGGCTCGTCGGCCACGATCAGCTCCGGCCCCATGACGAGCGCGCCGGCGATCACGACCCGCTGGCGCTGGCCCCCTGACAGCTCGTGTGGATAGCGGTGCCCGTACTCCGCGGCCGGCCGAAGGCCCGCCGCGTCGAGCGCCTCCAGCGCCCGCCGATCCCGCTCGGCGCGATCGAAGCCGAGCCGATTGACGACCAGGGGTTCGCGCACGAAATCAAGGATCGTCTGCCGCGGGTTCAACGTCTCGTATGGATCCTGGAAGATCAGCTGGACGCGCCGTCGGTAGTCCCGGAGCTCGCGCGTCCCCCACAGCGTGCTGACATCCTGTCCGTCGAACGTGATCCGCCCGCTCGTCTGGGGCGTCAGCTTCACGATCACCCGGCCGGTCGTGGTCTTGCCACTCCCCGACTCGCCGACCAGCGCGAGGACCTCGCCCTTCTCGAGTGTCAGATCGATCCCGTCCACGGCGCGCACGAAGGCGGGCGGTCGCCGGGCGATCGAATCCAGCAGCCCGCCGCCCACGCGGAAATGCACCTCGAGCCCCTCGAGTCGCAGGATCTCGCTCATGGCGCCCCCTCGGGGATGCCCTCGCGGTCCGCGGCCGCCGTACCCGCACCCACCGGCGGCCCGGCCTCGGGCACCGGTGCGGCTTCCAGCGGCAGGGGCTCGGCGACCACCACGGGAGCCGCCAAGGCGCCCTCGGTCTCAGGCGGGTAGAGATGACAGGCCACCCGGACGCCGTCCGCGAAGTGGACTTCTGGCGGCATCACCTCCGTGCATACCGGCATCACCGCCGGGCATCGCGGCGCGAATGGGCAGCCGACCGGGGGATTGCGCAGATCCGGCGGCGCGCCCGGGATGACGTCGAGGGTTCGCCGGTCCGCGCGCAAGTTCGGGAATGACGACAGCAGCTTCTGCGTGTACGGATGGCGGGGCGCCGCGAACACGCGTTGGACCGGCCCTTCCTCGGCCACCTTGCCCGCATACATCACCAAGACGCGATCGCAGGTCTCGGCGATGACCGACAGGTCGTGCGTGATGAGCAACTGCGACAACCCAAGCTCGCGACGGAGCTGTTCGAGGAGCTCGAGGATCTGCGCCTGGACCATCACGTCGAGCGCCGTCGTTGGCTCGTCGCCGATGACGAGCGCCGGGTCACAGGCCAGGGCCATCGCGATCATCACCCGCTGGCGCATGCCACCCGACAGCTCGTGGGGATAGGCGCCACCACGCTTGCTGGGTATCCCGACGAGCTCGAGCAACTCTCCGGCGCGCGCCCGGGACGCGTCGCGCGGGAGGCCGAGGCGAAGCTCGATGGGCTCGGCGATCTGGTCGCGGACGCGGCGCACCGGGTTGAGCGCATTCATCGCGCCCTGGAACACGATCGCGATCTCGCGCCAGCGGTAGCGCAGGAGCTGGCGCTCGGTCTTCGGTACGAGGTCGATGCCAAAGAGCCTGACACTGCCGCTGACCACTCGCCCGTTCTCCGGCAGCAGGCGCACGAGCGACAGCGCCATCGTCGTCTTGCCGCAGCCCGACTCGCCGGCGATCCCGAGTGCCTCGCCGTCGTTCATGGCGAAGCTGACCCCACGGACCGCCTCTACGCGGCCGTTCGGCAAGCTGAAATGCACGGTGAGGTCGTCAACCTCGAGGAGCGGGGCATCCGGGATCGCCTGCTTCGGCAGTGGCCACGGCCGTCTCGCGCGGATCGCGGCGCGGTCTGCGGCGCGGTCCGCGGCGCTGCCAACGCCGCCGCCCGGCTCCGCGATCGACGCACCGTCCTCGAGGACGGTCATCGGCGATGTCGCCGCTTCGGGTTGAGGATGTCGTCGAGCGCCCCGCCCACGAGCGTGAACGCGAAGACGACGAGGACGATGCAGACGCCGGGCGGCACGAAATACCACCACGCTCCGAGGCCGGGCGCCCCGACCTCCCGTGCCGCATCGAGCAGCTGGCCCCACGAGGGCTGGAGTGGATCACCCAGGCCGACGAACGACAGGGTCGTCTCGGTCAGCACGGCCCCCGCGAAGACGAGGACCGCGTTCGCGACGATCAGGTTCACGACGTTCGGCAGGAGGTGCCGGCGCATGATGTGACCGGGGCCCGCCCCGATCACCCGTGCCCGGTCCACGAACGCGCGCTGCTTCAGCGACAGCGTCTCCGAGCGGAGGATGCGCGCCGTCGACGACCACGACGTGATCCCGATGACGACGACGATCACCAGGAGCCCGACCCGGATCCCGAAGAACTCGGTCGTGGCGCCACCCAGGGCGTCGCGGATGAGGGACGTCAGGATGATGGCCAGGACGAAGGTCGGGATCACGAGGAACAGGTCGGCGATCCGCATGAGCACGGCATCGAGGCGGCCCCCGACGAACCCGGCGACGATCCCGACGACGGCGCCGACGAACACGGTCACGACCGTGGCCAATAGCCCGATGACCATGGAAACCCGGGTGGCATGGACGGTCAGGTTCAGCATGCTTCGACCCAGCTCGTCGGTGCCCAGCGGATAGCCGGCGCTCGGTGGGGCCAGCCGCGGGCCGGTCGCGGTCACCGCGGTCTCGAGCGGCCCGACGAGGATCGTCGGAATCAGCGCGGCGACGGTGAACACCAGCATGAGCGCCACGCCCACCGCCGAATCCCTGCGGCCGAGCAGCCGGCCCAGGAAGTGTCGCGCCTGACCCGTTCGGCCGCGGGGTCGGTCGATGACGGTCGGGACCGGGACGGGCGCGGCGGTCATGTCCGCACCCGCGGGTCCAGTCTGCCGTACAGCATGTCCGCTCCGAGGTTGGCCAGCACGACCGACACCGAGAGCAACAGGAAGATGCCCTGCAGGACCGGGTAGTCGCGAGCCGACAGCGCTTCGACCGTCAGCGTGCCGAGACCCGGCCAGTTGAAGACGACCTCCACGGTGATGGCGCCGGCCACGACGTAGCCCAGGTTGATCGCGATCAGCGTGACCGTCGGCAGCATCGCGTTCGGGAGCGCGTGCCGGCGCAGCACTTGATCGTCGCGCAACCCTTTCGCCCGGGCCGTCGTCACGTAGTCGTCCGAGAGCGTCTCGACGATCGACGAGCGCATGACGATCGCGTACTGGCCGATGAGCCCGAGCGCGACCGTCGCGACCGGAAGCACGAGATGGCGCCCGAGATCGGCGAGCTTGTCGAGTGGGGACGCGTACGTCGCCCCGGCGGTGAGCATCCCGAACGTCGGGAACCAGCCGAGCGTCGTCGCGAAGATCAGCAGGAGCGCCATACCGAGGAGGAAGTACGGGGTCGAGTAGAGGAGCAGCGATGCGGCATTCCCGACGTGGTCGACCGGGCCGCCGCGTTTCCAGCCCGAATAGGCACCCAGCGCCAGGCCGACCACGATGGCGATGATCTCGCCCAGCCCGAACAGCAGCAGTGTCGGGCCGATCCGTTGGCCCAGGACCTCCACGACGCTCCGGCCGCGCGCCACGAATGAGAAGCCGAGATCGCCCTGGACGGTGGAGCTGATGTACGCGGCGAACTGGTCGGGAAAAACCGGCTTGTCGAGGCCCCACTGGGCGCGCTTGGCGGCGAGGATCTCCGGCGTCACGTTCGGGTTGCGCCCAAGGATCCGTTCCGGCGACCCAGGCATCATCCGGAACAGGACGAAGTTGAGCAGGACGATGAAGAGGATCGTCAGCAGGGCGGCGGCGACCCTTCGGGCGAGATAGCGCAAGCCCACGGGCGCCCGGCGTTACCGGGCGGGGACCGCGCGAACGCGGCCCCCCCGGCCCGTGACCGGCGAGCGGGCCGCAGCCCGCTCGGTCACTCGTCCTCCGTCGTTGTGACCGTCGTGGTGCGGCGTCGCCGCACGAGGACCAGCCCGACCACCGCGACGGCGACGAGCGCCAGGATGACCGCGAGCAGCGGCGTGTTGCCCGCGAGCGGATTCGTGGGCGCCGGCTGGGTCGGCGCCGGCGTGGTGGCGCCACCGCTGGCCGCAGCCCCGCCGCTCGCGGGTGCCGAGGCGCTGGGTGCGGCCTCCGATGCCAGGGTGAGCTTGGTGTAGCCGATCGGGCCGTACCCGAACAGGGGCGTGCCACTCTCGGGTGGCTGGTTCTCCCAGCCGCTGAACGTGTCCGTCCGGTAGGCGTGCAGCTCCGAGTCGTAATACATGACGTGGTACGGGGCATCGCGATAGAAGATCTCCTGCATCTCGGCGATGTAGCCCTTGCGCTCGACGGGGTCGAGGGCTTTCTGCTGGAGCTCGAACAGCTCGTCGTAGCGATCGTTGGCGTAGAAGCTGTCGTTGAGGCCGCCCAGCTGACCGGACGTGAAGAACGAGAGCAGCGACATCGGATCCGGATCGCCCACCCAGCCCCACATGTAGAAGTCCCAGTTCGCGGGGCCATCGGGTGGACCCAGGAGGTCTTCGAGCAGCTTGCCTTCCTCGGTCACCGCAGCATCGACCGTGATGCCGAGCTCCTGGTACCAGCCCTGGATGAACTGTGCGTTCGTGGCCATCTCGGCTTCCGAGTCGGGCCACGTCAACCGAAGGGTGATCTGCTCGCCGTCCTTGTCGAGCCGACGTCCGCCGGCGTCGAGCGGGTACCCGGCGGCATCGAGTCGACGCTTCGCCTCCTCGATGTCGAAGGTCCGTGGACTGGCTGGCGCCACGTGCCAGTTGGCGTGGTACGGCGGAACATTCGTCGTCCCGGGCACACCGTGGCCGGCCAGGGTCGCATCGACCAGGCGGGCCGGGTCGATGGCATAGCCAAGGGCGTCACGGAACGCGACATCGGCGAGGGCCGAGGTCGAGCCGCCGTATCCCTCCGCGTTCCCCTTCGTGTTGAAGGACAGGTACGAGTACCCGTTCGCGAAGCCCTCGACGGTCTCGATCCCCTCCTCCGAGGCGAGCGCGTCGAACTGGTCGGCGCCGACGCCGCGGATGTAGTCGACCTCGCCGGTCTTGAGGGCCTGGGTCATCGTGTCCGTGCTCTCGAAGTTCTGGATGATGATCTCGTCGGCCGCGCCCTGGTCGCCCCAGTACGACTCGTTGCGTGCGAACCGGATGTTGTCACCGGGCTCCCATGAGACCGCCTGGTAGGGGCCCGTGCCGACGACCGGCGGCTCGTTCTTGAAGAAGCCGTCCGCCTCCGAGTTGCCGATCTGCTCCAGGGAGTAGTCCTCCCAGATGTGCTTGGGCAGGATCGGCACGTAGGCCTGCGTCAGAAGGGTGGTCGGGAAGGACGTCTCGACGACGAGGGTCAGCGGATCCGGCGCCGTGACGGCCTTCAAGCCGGCATTCGTGAGGTACGGCTCCAGGTAGAACGATCCGAGGCCGCCCGCCTCAGATGCTACGGCGTCCAGCACGAGCTGGTAGGTCCAGCGCGCATCCTCTGATGTCGCCGGCTCTCCGTCGGACCAGGTCATCCCCTCGCGGATCTTGAAGGTATGGGTCATCCCATCCGCAGACGACGACCACGACTCGGCGAAGCCCGGGGCCGGCTGGAGATCCTGGCCAAAGCCTACGAGCAGGTCGTAGTTGAGCGTGAAGGCCTCGTAGTCGACGACGAGGACCGAGTGCCAGGGGTTGAGGACCTGCAGATCCTGATCCGTGCCGGCACGGAGCACGATCGTGGTCTGCGCCGTCGCAGGGATCGCGGCTGGAAGCAGCAGCGCCGCGATCAGGCCGGCGGCAGCGACCGCGCGAACCGTGCGAGCATGCAGGGGAGATCGCATCGAAGCCTCCTCCATGCGGCCGGTTTGCGTTCCTGGCCGCCCGTTGTCCTCCCGAACTCGTCCATCCCGGCCGAGTGGCCGTACGGTGGCATACGCCGGGGGGCGGTGCAAGGAACGACCCGCAGCGTGCGCCTCAGACCAGCCAGCTCGTCGCGGGATCGCGCTCGAGCAGGATGGGCCGGTCGATCCGAAATCCGCCCAGCTCGCCGTCGGACGGCGATCGCCCGTCCAGGGCCAGCTCGACGAGGATGCGGCCGAGGACGGAAGCGAACTTGAACCCGTGGCCCGCGCCGAGCCCGACGACGACGCCGGGCGCGTCAGGAACGCGGTCCACGACGAAATCCCGATCCGGCGTCAGCGTGTACAGACACGTCTTCGTGAGGAGCTCGGGGCCAGCGGCGTCGGGCAGGTACGTCTCGGTGAATCGCCGCACGCGACCGTACATCGCGTCGTCGCGGTCGAACGTCCGCTCGTCGGGTGTCGTCGGCTGCCCGCCTGCATCCTGGGCGACCTTGGGACCGGCCTCGCCATAGGTCGGGATGCCGTAGAAGGACGGTTCGTCCATCCAGATCCAGACCGGGAACCGGTCGGGCGCGAAGGCGGCTGGATCGGGCGCCGCGAAGTAGGTGACCTGTTCCTTCGTCACGGTCAGGGGCAGGCGCCGGTCGAACGAGGCCAGCAGTGGGTTGGTCCAGGCGTCGGCGGCCAGGATGACGCGGCCGGCGACATGGGTTTCGCCGCCGGCATCCACCTCGTAGGCACCTCCTGCCCCCCGGATCGCCGTGACGGGCGTGCGGTCGACGAGGGCGGCGCCGCGGGCCGTCGCCAGCCGCCGATGCGCGGCGTTCCCGCGATAGGGGTCGGCGAGTCCGCCTCGCGATTGCCACATCGCGGTGACGTCGTCCGGGAGGTGCCACTGCGGCCAGCGCCGCATGACCTCGGCGGCGTCGAGGATCTCGAACGGGACGGCTTCGGCGGCAAGGCTGTCCGTGTAGTCGCCCATCGGGATGCCGGGGTCCGCGGGCCAGAGGTCGAGCCCGCCCGTCACCGTGACGATCCGCTCGTCGGCCTCGGCCTCCACCTCGGCCCATGTCTCGAACGCGCGTTTGGCCAACCGAACGTAGTCGGGTCGGTGGTAGGACAGACGGATGATCCGACTGTGGTCCGCGGACGCGCCGTTCGCGTGCCCAAGCTCGAACTGCTCGAGACCGAGGACGCGGGTGCCGGGACGGGTGGTCGCCCAGTAGGCCGCGGCCGACCCGATCGCGCCCAGGCCGACCACGACGACGTCCCACTCGTGACGTTCGCTGGTCATGGCCTCGCAGTCAGTCGGTCCAGGGCGACCCGCTGGATCGCCACGACGGACAGCGCGTCGGTGATCCGCCCGTCGAGGATCATCGCGAGGGCCTCCTCGAACGGCACCCAGCGGACCTCGATGGACTCCGTGGGCTCTGGATCGGACTCGCCGGCGGTGAGGCCGGCCGCGACGAACAGGACCGCCGTCTCGTCGGTCACCGAATTGGACAACTCGAGCCGGCACAGCTCGCGCCAGGACGTCGCCGTCAGGCCGGTCTCCTCGCGGAGCTCGCGCTGGGCGCCCACCACCGGGTCCTCGTCGACCGCTACGCCGCCTTCCGGGATCTCCCACGACTCGTGCTCCAGCGGATAGCGGTGCTGGCCGACGAGGACGAGTCGATCGTCATCGTCGATCGCGACGACGCCGACCGCCCGGTTGGCGAAGTGCACGACGCCGTAGATCCCGGGGTTGCCGTCGGGGCGGGTGACCTCGTCGTGCCACACGGTGATCCACGCGTTCTGATACGCGACGCGCCGGCTGTTTCGTGCGAAGCGCCCGTCCATGGCGGCATCGTCGCATGGCACGGGCTCGCCCGTCGGCACGTCGCACGACGGCTCTAGACTCCCCGACGTGACCGACCCGGATCCGCGAACGGCCAGCGAACCGAGGCACGAGGTCGCGGTCGACTGGGATGTTCGGATCCCGGCGCGCGACGGGGTCGAGCTGTCGGCCAATATCTGGCGGCCCCTCCCCCGTCCCGACGCCCCGGACGAGGCCTTCCCGGCCATCTTGGAGATGATCCCGTACGGCAAGGACAACTGGCGACGGGCGTCGGACATCACCCGTGGCGAGTGGTTCGCGGCCCGCGGCTACGCGCTCTGCCGTGTTGACGTCCGCGGCACGGGATCGTCCGGCGGCGTGGCGCTGGACGAGTACACGGCGGACGAGACACGGGACGGATACGACGCGGTCGAGTGGCTGGCCGCGCAGCCATGGTGCGATGGCGCGGTCGGCATGTGGGGGATCAGCTACGGCGGCTTCACGGCGATCCAGGTCGCGGCCCTGCGCCCGCCACACCTGCGCGCGATCGTGCCGGTCATGGCCACGGACGACCGATATCTCGACGACGTGCACTATCGGGGCGGCTGCGTCACGGTCAGCGAGCTCTCGCAGTACGCGGTGAGCCAGGTCGCGATGAACGCGATGCCGCCCGACGCGGCGTTCCGAGGCGCCGCATGGCGCGACGAATGGCTCGCCCGGCTGGACGCCACGCCGCCGTGGCTGTTCGCCTGGCTCCGACAGCAGACCGACGGACCGTACTGGCGCCAAGGCTCGCTCGCGCCCGACTACGACGGGATCGAAGCCGCGATCTTCAACATCGGCGGCTGGCAGGACAGCTATGTCGACCCGGCGTTCCGGATGCAGGCCCGCTGCCCGGCGCCGTCGCACACGCTCGTCGGGAACTGGGTGCATTCGTGGCCGCACGAGGCCGCGCCGGGCCCCAACCTCGACGAGCTGCACGAGATCGCTCGATTCTTCGATCGGCACCTGCGCGGGGCCGACAACGGCTGGGACACCGAGCCGGCCGTCGTCTGGTTCGAGCGGGAATGGGCACCGCCGGCGCCGTTCCCAGCGGGATCGCCCGGCCGCTGGCGCGCGGCAAGCGCCTACCCGCATCCGGAGACCGTCGCCCGACCCTGGTCATTCGGGGCGGGAGCGGTTCCGCTGGCCGGGCGGCTCGTCCAGTCGGGCGTGGACGGCGGCGAGTCGATCGATACGTTCGTCCACCGGCCGACCGCCGGCACGCGTGGCCCCCTGTCGTGGGGCGCCGGCGACGCTCCGAACGGCCTCGCGCGCGACCTCCGTCGGGACGAGGATGCCGGCCCGACCTACACGTCCGACCCCTTGGACGGACCGATCGAGATCCTCGGCGTCCCGCAAGTCGTCGTCCACGTCGACGTCGACGCCCCCGTGGCGACCCTCTCGGTGCGGCTGTCGGACGTGGCTCCGGACGGCAGCGTGGCCCTGGTCAGCGCCGGCGTGCTGAACCTGACCCATCGCCGCTCGCATACCGACCCGGAGCCACTGCGGCCCGGCGTCGTCGAGGAGATCCGGGTGCCGCTTCGGACCGCCGGCTATCGGTGGCTGCCGGGTCACCGCATCCGGGTCGCGCTCGCCTCGTCGCTGTGGCCCGTGCTGTGGCCGTCGCCGTATCCGGCTACGTTCCGGGTGCATCGCGGGCCCGCCACGCCGTCGCGCCTCGAGCTCCCGGTGGTCCCGCCCGCCAGCGGTCCGGGCGACGCGGCCGCGCCGGCATTCCGGACCCAGCCACCCGACCTGCACTGGCCGCGCGCGAACCCGCTGGACGGCGGGGGCGCGGCCGTGATGGACCCGCCGGTGTGGCGCATCGACGAGGACGTGATCGGGGGCTCCGTGACCGTCCATGTCCACGACGGCGGCGAGACGATCGTGCCCGATGGCCGGCGCCTGTACGCGGCCGAGACGCTGCGCATGACGGCCTGGGACGCCGACCCGGCTCGCGCGGAGCTCGACGCACACGTCGTCTATCGCTGGCAGGAGCGGGAGAGCGGCCGCGACGGCGAGCTGACCCGCATCGAGATCAGGGCGGACTCCCGGCAGACGAGCAGCGCGACCGACTTCGACCTGACTGTCCGGCTCGAGGTCGACGTCGATGGCGTCCGCTTCTTCGAGCGCTCCTGGTCCGAGCGCATCCCCCGCCACCTGGTCTGAGCCCTAGACTTCGGCGCGATGCGACCTTCGAGGATCTCGGCCAAGGCAGAGCGATTCACCGAGTCGGTCATCCGCGACATGAATCGCCAGGCAGTGGCGCACGGGGCCGTCAGCCTCGCCCAGGGTTTCCCGGACTTCGCCTGTCCACCGGAGCTCAAACGCGCCGTCGCCGAGGCCGTCGACGCGGACATCAACCAGTACGCCATCACGTGGGGCTCCAAGCCGCTGCGTGATGCCATCGCCGAGACCACCCCGAGACACGTCCCGGCCTGGGGCGACATCGATCCCGAGACCCAGGTCACCGTCACCTGTGGCGCGACCGAGGCGATGATCGCCGCCATGCTCGGCATCCTCGATCCCGGCGACGAGGTGGTCGTCTTCGAGCCGTACTACGAGAACTACGGCCCCGACGCGATCCTCAGCGACGCCACCCCGCGCTACGTGACGCTCCACGAGCCCGACTGGTCCATCGACCCCGATGAGCTGCGGGCGGCATTCAACGCGAAGACCCGGGGCATCGTCGTCAACTCGCCACACAACCCCACGGGCAAGGTCTTCTCGCGCGACGAGCTCCAGCTCATCGCCGATCTGTGCCAGGAGCACGACGTCATCGCCTTCACGGACGACATCTACGAGCACCTCGTGTTCGAGGGAGAGCACATCCCCCTCGCGACGCTACCCGGGATGGCGGAGCGGACGGTTTCGATCCACTCGATGTCCAAGACGTACTCGGTGACCGGTTGGCGGATCGGCTGGACGATCGCTCCGGCCGACCTGTCGGTGGGCATCCGGCGCGTCCACGACTTCCTGACCGTCGGGGCAGCGGCCCCGCTCCAGGCCGCGGCCGTGACGGCGCTGGGGTTCCCGCCCGCCTACTACACGGACCTCCTGGCGGCATACCGGGAACGGCGCGACGTCCTCGTCCCGGCACTCGAGGCGGCCGGGTTCCGCGTGCACCGCCCGGCCGGCGCGTACTACGTCATGACCGACATCCGCGACCTGACCGACGAGGACGACGTGACCTTCGCCCACCGGCTCATCCGCGACCCGGGTGTGGCGGGGGTACCTGGATCGTCGTTCTTCTCGCGTCCGGAGCTCGGCCGCACGAAGCTGCGCTTCGCGTTCCCCAAGCAGCTCGCCACGCTGGAGGCCGCCGCGGCCCGGCTCGCCCGCCTGGGCGCGACCTAGCGAGCGACGGCGCCCGGCACCACCGACCGCACGACCTCCTCGATGACGCTCCGGGTGTCCGGCCCGTCGTAGCGCAGCAACGGATCCGGGTCGACCATCCGCTCTGAGACCGCACCCCGGATCCGGCTGTACAACACCGGGTAGATCGCGCCTGTCCCGTCTGCCTCGAGCGTGAACGCCAGTGCGTCGGAGCCGCCGGCATCCAGGACGTGGCTGAGCGGCTGGACACCGTCGTCCACCAGCCCGGCGTCCGGGTCGGCGGTGATCACCCGGGCGAGGTAGCCGCGCTGATGCCACAGCTCGGGCGCTTCGGCCAGCTCGCTGGTCACGAGGTCCACCACGTCGGCGGCCGCCACCTGCGGGCGCGGCGGCGCAACCCCGAACCGAGTCTCAGCGAGTCGCCTCACCAAGAGCCGGGCGTTGTAGCGGGCCCCGTGGACCGCTCCGGAGTTGCTCGGCTGGCCGTGTCGCTGGAGGCCCTTCGCGCCCTGTCCGATCGTCCCGGCGAAGAACAGGCCGGGCACCGTCGTGCTCTCCCACCACGCCGTCTGCCCGGGCAACCTGCTGGCACCGATCGTCGTGACCCCGAGATCGGGCAGGTCCTGGAGCGGGCAGACGAACCCCGTGGCCGAGATCACCTCATCCACCTCGAGCGCGAGGTCGCCGCCTCCGTCGGTACGCCGCAGGTGCACCGACAAGGCTCCGTCACCGCCGGACACCGGCTCGATGCGCTCGATCGCGGCGTCGAGGATGGCGACACCGCCACCGAGCACGTGGTCCTCGTATGGCTGGACATACCGGGCGCGGACGCCGACCAATGAGCGGGTATCGACCGAGAGGCGCGCCGTCGACGGCGACGCGAGCACCAGCTGACGCGCCCACGGCAGAAGGCCGTTGGCAAGCTCGAACCCGGAGTTCTGCTTGCCGACGATGAAGACGCGCTTCCCGGCATAGCTCTGGGCTTCCTGGACGTCCGCGTAGTGCCGCGCATGCTCCATCCCGGCGCCCGGCGGGATGTAGGGCTCGGACACGCCGACGGCGACGATGAGCGCCTCGGCGCGGTACGTCCCGTCGGAGGTCTTGACGACGAACCGGCGCCCGTCCGGACCCTCCTCGAGCTGTGTCCCGGTCCAGCGGCAGCCGTAGCGGACCGCCACGGCGCCGCGCTCGGCGAATGCCGTGAGGTTCGCCTCCATCTCCGGCCGGGACGGAAAGTACGAGGAGCCATCCATGAACTCGGGCTGGAGCGCCCGGGTCTCGGCGTCCTCGCCCAGGAGGCTGTTCCAGTCAAACCGCTCGTACGCGCGCGAGCCTCTCGGGGCAGGGGCGTGCGGCTTGGTCCAGGACAGCAGTCGCTGGAAGAACGGCCAGCGCCGGAACATGCCACCGGGTCCCGGGTCCGCGGAGATCGTCGCGTGCCCGATCCCCTGGCGCGCCAGCGAGTACGACGCCTGCAGCCCGCCGGGTCCGGAGCCGATCACGACCACCGGGTAGTCGCCGGGTGGGGACGGGCGGTCCTCCGCGGCCGGCCCGGTCAGCTCCGCCATCGATTCGCCGCTCGCAGACGGCGTGCCTGCGCCTGGAGCATGCGGTACATCACGCGTGGATGGGCGATCAGGAACGGCTCCACCCGCGGCCCCGCCAGGACGAGGCAGCGCAGCGGCCGGGTGGCCACGATGTCGGCGATGGGGGCCTCACCGAGGAAGATCGAGACCTCACCGAAGAACTCGCCGCGGGCGAGACGCGCGCGCTCCTCACCGTCGACGACGACCGCGACCTCGCCGTCGAGGATCACGTGGAAGCCCGACCCGCTGAGCCCCTGATGGAGGATCTTCTGGCCCTCCGCGTAGGCCACCTCCTCGAACGTGTGGGCGACGCCTTCGAGTTGCGGCGACGTCAGGTCCGCGAACAGGCCGAAGCCGGCGATCGCGTCGATGAGCTCGTCCTGGGCGGCCATAATTCGCATGGTGCCACGCGCGCGTCGTCGCGTGAAGCGGCCTTCGTCATCAGGACGACACTGGCGACCTTGACGCTCTCGGTCGCGCGGCGCAGCATCACGACCGGGCGGAGGATGGCGTGCCCACGCGACGACGAACGTGATGCCTGGAGGGATCCCGATGACATTGACGCGCGACCGCAAGACGGAGCTGCTGGCCGCCGCGCCTCTGCTGGCCGGTGTCGACGCGGCCGGGCTCGAGCGGATCGCGGATCGCACGATCGAGGTCGTCTTCACGGATGGCCACGTCATCGCCCGCCAGGGCGAAGTGGGCACCGGGTTCTTCCAGATCGCGCGCGGCGGCGCACGGGTGGTCCGCGACGGTAAGACCATCGCCACGCTCGGACCGGGAGACTTCTTCGGCGAGCTATCCGTGCTGGATGGGCTGCCACGGATCGCCCAGGTCGTCGCCGATGGCGAGACCACGTGCCTTGCGCTCGCCACCTGGGAGCTCGAGGCGGTCATCAACGAACAGCCTTCCGTGGCACTCGCGCTGTTGCGCGGCCTGGCCGGGCGGCTTCGGACGCTGACCGAAGCCGGCCGGCACTGACCGATCCGCGAGACACCACCGTGACCGGAACCCCCGGCGCGTCCGGGTCATCCGGCGCATCCGGCGCGCCGATCGGGACCGTCACCTGCCTGTTCACCGACATCGAGGGCTCCACGCGCCTCGAGATCGAGCTGGGCACGGGCCCGTATCGCGACATTCGAGAACGACACCGTGAGCTGCTCCGGGCGGCCTTCGAGGCCCACGGCGGCCATGAGCAGGGCACCGAAGGCGACTCGTTCTTCGTGATCTTTCGTGGCGCGTTCGATGCGATCAGGGCGGCCGCCGCGGCGCAGCGAGCGATCACCGCCGAGCCGTGGCCCGACGGTGTCGCGGTTCGCGTGCGGATGGGACTCCACACCGGCGACATCGAAGCGACCGGCGCCGACGTGATCGGGTACGCGATCAATCGGACGGCGCGGATCGCCGCGGTCGCCCATGGCGGCCAGGTCCTGCTCAGCGATCAGACCCGCGTCCTCGTCGCCGGGTCGTTGCCCGACGGGATCACCCTGCGCGACCTCGGGGAGCATCGGCTGAAGGACCTGCGCGCCCCCGAGCGCCTCGCCCAGCTCGTCATCGATGGCGTGCCGGCCGACTTCCCACCACTGCGATCGCTGGACGCCCGCCCGAACAACCTGCCGACCCAGTTGACGACGTTCGTCGGCCGCGACAAGGAGCTCGGCGAGGCCGTGGCGTTGCTGGCCGGAACCCGACTGCTAAGCCTGACCGGTCCCGGCGGCACCGGCAAGACACGGCTCTCGCTGCAGGTCGCGGCGGCCGCCGCCGACGAATTCCCGGACGGGATCTGGTTCGTGGCCCTCGAACCGGTCCGCGACCCGACCCTGGTGGCCGCGACGATCGCCCGCGTGCTCGGCGTGGCGGACAGCCGCAACCGCCCGGCCGTGGACACGCTTGCCGACCACATCGGGGAGCAGCGGATGCTGCTGGTCCTCGACAACTTCGAGCAGGTCGTTGCCGCCGGGTCGATCGTCGCCGACCTCCTGCGGCGCTGCCCGAATCTCGCGTGCCTCGTCACGACCCGCATCGCGCTGCGGGTGTCGGGCGAACAGGAGTACCCGGTGCCGGGCCTCCCGGCCCCGCCCGACACGAGCCGGCTGTCCGAAGTCGACCGGCTCAACCTCCCTCGGGCGCTGCGCGAGTTCGATCTCGACGCGCTCAACCAGTTCGAGGCGGTCCGGCTGTTCATCGCGCGCGCGTCGGCGGTCAAGCCCGGGTTCGCGGTGACGAACGCGAATGCCCCGGCGGTGGCCGGGATCTCCGCCCGACTGCACGGCATGCCCCTTGCCATCGAACTGGCCGCCGCGCGCATCAAGCTCCTGACACCCGACCAGATCCTCGCAAGGCTGGAGCATCACCTCGCGCTGCTGACCGCGGGTTCGCGCGACCTGCCGGAGCGGCAGCAGACGCTGCGCGGGGCGATCGCGTGGAGCTACGACCTGCTCGATGATGGCGCGAAGCGCCTCGTCGACCGCCTGTCCGTCTTCCGCGGGGGCTGGGAGCTCGAGATGGCCGAGACCGTGTGCGGCCCGTCGGACGAGCTCGGGATCGACGTGTTCGACGGCATCGGCGCGCTCGTCGACCAGAGCCTGGTTCGGATCGACGAGGGCACCGGCGACGGCCCGCCCCGGTTCACCATGCTCGACACGATCCGCGAGTACGCGGCCGAGATGCTGGCCCTCCGCGGTGAGGCGGACGCGATCGCCGAGCGACATGCGCACGCGCTGCTCGACCTCGCCGAGCGAGCGCAGCCGCACCTGACCGGGGAAGAGCAGCGCGACTGGCTCGATCGGTTGGAGCGAGACCACGACAACCTGCGCGCCGCGCTGGAGTGGGCCACCGCCCGGCCTGACCCGGACCTGGGTGCTCGGATGGGGTTCGCCCTGTGGCGGTTCTGGCAGCAGCGCGGCTACCTCAATGAGGCGCGCATGCGGTTGGAAGCCATGTCGGCGCAGGACTGGTCGCTCGAGCCCGTCTGCGCGGCGCACTTCGCGGAGGCGATCGGTGGCGTGGCCTACTGGCAGGCGGATCACCCGGCCGCCGAGCGCTGGTATCACGAGGCGCTCCGGATCTGGCGCGAGCAGGGAGACAAGCGTGAGATCGCGAACGCGCTCTACAACGACGCGTACGCCGACATCCTGCCGCTCATGGGCCTGACGGGCCGTGACCTGACCGAGGCGCAGAAGGCGCCGAAATTCGCGGTGGGCTTGGCGAAGCTCGAGGAGGCGCTCGCGCTCTATCGCGAGGCCGGCGACCAGGCCGGTGAGGGGAACATCCTGTGGGCCCTCGGGAGCTACCACTACTTCACGTCCGACTCCGTGCCCGCCGAGCACTGGTACACCGAGTCCCTCAAGCTCCATCGGGCGGCCGGGCATCGCACGATGGAGGCCTGGTCACTGCACATGCTCGGCCTCGTCCAGATCGGCATGGGCAAGTTCGACGACGCGCTCGCCAACGCTCGGGCAGCTCTTGGACATTTCCGTGACGCTGGCGACGTGGCCGGCATCACGCTGATCCTCGACGACCTCGCGTCGATCGCGGTGAGTGCCGGGGACCCGCCGCGGGCCGGGCGACTCTACGGGGCGGCGCGCCACCTGCAGGCCACCAGCGGCACGACCCTCGCGATGTACGTCGAGGAGACCTATTCCCAATTCAATGCTCCGTCCCCACGCTCGGTGCTCAGCCCCGAGGACTTCCAGCGCTACGTCGCCGAAGGCGCGTCGATGGGTCTCGACGAGATCGTCGCGTACGCGCTGGAGGACCCGGCCCCGGTACCATGAGCGACGCGATGCTCGACGACCCGACGCGACCAGCGGCGCTTTCGCCGATCCAACCGATCCAGCTCCTCGAGGACCTCGACGAGCCTCCGGGCGCGGTCGATCCCGGTCTCGTGATCATGACCTGTGCCAACTGCGGCGCGGCGATGGACGAGCGCAAATGCAAGCTCATCTGCCGCTGCGGCTACTTCCTGTCCTGCTCCGACTACTACTGACCGGCTCGCCTCGCGCCTCCGCGGGTCGCCTCGGCTAGACTGGCCCTCCGATGACCGCCCAGCCCCTCCCCGATCCCGTCCCGTCCGGCCAGCCGCCGGCGCGCGAGAAGAGCGGCATCCCCAAGAACCCGGGCCGGCGCGACCTCGGGATGAAGGTCTCCCTCCTGTTCCCGGACCGGGAGATCGTCGAGAAGTTCTACGTCCCGGTCATCTACACGGCGTGCCGGACCTGCTACTCGGAAGAGGTCCCCGAAGAGATCTTCGCCAAAGCGGTCGACGGCGGCTACGACCCGGCCAAGATGCAGAAGCTGATCTCGTCCGTGATCGAATCGGGCCATGGCTCCACGATCGAGCACGTGGTCTTCACCTTCGCCATCACCGGGGTCTCGCGCACGCTGTCGCACCAGCTCGTCCGGCATCGCGCCGGCGTGGCCTTCGACCAGCAGAGCCAGCGCTACGTGAAGTTCAAGGGCGCGGCCACCATGCTGCCGCACTCGATCGCCGAGGGCGATCCGGCGCTTCGCGAAAAGTACGAAGAGCAGATCGACGGTGCGCTGGGCCTGTACGGCGAGATGCTCGACGCCGGAGTCCCGGGTGAGGACGCCCGGTTCGTCTTCCCGAACGCGGCCCGGACCAACCTCGTGATGACGACGAACCTGCGGGCGCTCATCCACATGTCGGGGCTGCGCCTGTGCACGATGGCCCAGTGGGAGATCCGCCGGCTCTTCCAGCTGGTCCGCCACGAGATCTTCGGCGTGTCGCCCTTCCTCGGCTCGTTCCTGGCGCCCAAGTGCGTGCCCCTCGGGTACTGCGACGAGTTCAAGAACCGCGACGAGCACTGCCCGATCCGACCCCACAAGGACAACGTCCTCGGCGCCTGGGCCGAGAAGGCTGCGGCGGCCCGGGCAGGCGGCCGGGAGCTGCCCCAGGCGTGACGATCCGGCTCCAGTTCGACCGGATCCCGCCGGGGGTCGAGATCGGCCCGCATCGCCACGGTCTCGAGACCATCGTGTACGTCGCCGCCGGCGAGCTCGTCTTCCAGCATGGCGAGGAGCTGGAACGGCAGGCCGTGGTCCGTGCCGGGGATGTCCTGTACGAGGCGCCAGCGGAGCACCACCTGGTCCGCAACGAGGGCTTCGTCGATGCCCTGGCGCTCCTGGCGTCCGTCGATCCGGACCCGCGCCGTCCGGGACTCCTCTTGCAACGCTGGGACGGCGAGGACGAGCCGGTCCGCCGCGGCGGTGACGCCGTCGTCATCGACGATGCCGGGATCTCGCGGCGGCTCATCGTCCGGCCGGGTGACTTCGGCACCGCGACCTTCACGATCAGCGAGGTCGTGGTCGCCCCCGGTGCGGCCGATGCGTGGCACCGCCACCCCGGTGCCGAGCACGCGATCGTGGTCTTCGAGGGTCGCGGGCTCGTCACCGTCGACGAGACGACCGAGACGCTCGAGCCGTTGACCGGAATCCGCGTCGAGGCCGGGCTCACCCACCGCGTCGAGAACACCGGCCGGATGCCACTGCGCTACTACGTCTGCTCGTCGCCCGGGACGGACCCGCTGGACGACCGAGAACCCGCCGAGGCGCCCCCGCGCACGCTGGACGCCTAGGACGCCGCGAGCCAGCTCGCGGGAACGATCTCGACGTCGCGTGTCTCGGCCTGCGGCGCCACGAACGCGAACGCGCGGGCCGCCTCCTCCTCGAGCTCGGCCCGTTGGGCGCCCTTCACCGCGGTCACGAGCTCGATCGTCATGGTGGCCGCGAGCTTCTCGCGCTTGACCCGCCACGCGCCCGAGATGAAGCCGTCGATGAGGACGCCGCCGCGCCAGATGAGGTCCGGCACGGCGATCCGTTCGATCAGGATGCGAGCGCGATCGTCATGCGACAGGAAGATGTTGTCGTACGTGGGCAGGAAGCGGATCGGGGCCGGCACGTCCGGGTCCACGAAGAGCCCGTCCTCGACATCGAACAGCTCCCGCCCGGCCTCGTCGCGGAACGTCCTGAGCCGAGGGCGGAGCCGTTCCACGACCTCGCGCAGCCCGGTCAGCCACGACCAGATCCGCATGTCCGACACGGTCGCCGGCCCGAATGCAGCGAGATACCGGAGGATCACCTCGTCGGGCGCCGTCTCCGTTCCGAGCTCCTGACCCAGCCAGACCTGCGCGGTCGTGGCCTTGGGTGCCGCCTTCTTGCCCCACAGCCCCCGCGGCGGCACCTGGACGATGGGAAGCAGGAACCGCGAAGCGTACGCGAGGGAGTTGGGGACGCGATCGGGCCACCGCTCCGCGAGCGCCTTGGCCAGCTGGGCTGTCGTCAGCGGCTGCTCCTCGACGAGCTCGCGCCCCGCGGCCAGGAGCTCCGCAAGGTCGACGCCGACGAGATCCTTCGCGAACGGACTGCTCTTCCACGCACGCTCCAACACGCCCTGCAGCACGGGTCGCAGGGCCAGGAAGTCCCGCGCGGTCATCAGGTGCAGCGTGGTCCGCATCGTGCTGCCACGGACCGCTCGCCGCTCCTCGATGAGGGTGCTGAGCTCGTGCGGGTCGAACCCCTCGATCCGGCTCCATAGCGCCAGATACGGGTCGGGCGGCTCCTGGGCCTGCATCCCGACGAGATGCTCGATGACATCCTCGGCCGGACGCGGGACCCGCTCCAGGAGGAGCTGGCGACCCAGCAGGGTCCGATTGAGGGCGCGACGCGAGAGGACCGGCGCCGTCGACTTCGTGGTCGCCACGTCAGTCGTCGGCGAGGTCCACGAGGAAGCGCCGGATCACGCGCGCCAGCCGGGGGCCGGCCTCCGCCCCGGACTCGAGGACCTCCTCGTGGGTCAGCGGTTCGCCCGTGTACCCGGCGCCGGCGTTCGTCACGAGGGAGACCCCACAAACCTCCAGGCCGATCCACCGGGCGGCGATGCATTCGAGCACGGTCGACATCCCGACGGCATCGCCACCAAGCCCGGCGAGCATCCGGACCTCGGCCGGGGTCTCGTAGGTCGGTCCGGTGAGCCCGACATAGACGCCTTCGCGGAATTCGACGTCCTCCGCCACGGCCGCGGCGTGCAGGCGTCGTCGGAGGCGCGGGCTCCACGCGTCGGTCAGGTCCGCGAAGCGCGGCCCGAGCTCGTCAGCGTTCGGCCCCATCAGCGGCGACCGACCGGTCAGGTTGATGTGGTCGGTCATCACCATGAGCGTGCCCGGACCGAACGACGGATCGAGGCCGCCCGCGGCGTTGGTCAGCACGACGACCTTCACGCCGAGCGCCCCGAACAGCAGGACGGGTTGGATGACCAGGCCCGGGTCGTTGCCTTCGTAGAGGTGGAAGCGGCCCTGGAGCATGATCACCGGCCGACCCCCGAGACGGCCGAGCAGCAGCCGTCCCGCGTGACCCGGTGCGGTCGCCGGTGGCCACCCCGGCAGGTCCCCGAACGGGATCGCGATCGGGTCCTCGAGGTCATCGGCGAGCCCGCCCAGGCCGGAGCCCAGGACGATCCCCACCTCTGGGACGAGTGGCGTGTGGTCGCGGACTGCGGCGACGAGCGCGGCGATCCGTGAAGGCTGCTCTGCGGGCGGGATCGGGCGCGTGGGATCGACGGTTGGTGTCGGGTCGGACATCGGGCCTCCAGGGTCGCGTCCAGCATAGGACGCCCGAGGCGCTCGGACTTCGTCGGCCCGACGGAAGTATCGACACCGGGATGCCGATCGCATCCCGTCGGGCGTCCCGCACCCCCGACGCTGTGGTGAGACAGCCACGAGGCTTGGGCAACGAAGCGCCCGAAGCGACCGAACGGCGAATCTCAGGCCCTTGATGTGATCGCGGTTCCTGGGGTCCTGTCGGCCCCTTCGGGCGAGGACTACGTTAGGCGGCGAGTCGCGGGCGGGTCAACGCGCTTATCCACGAACCGGCCAAACGCGTCCGAACCCTGTCCACGAACCCGTTCCGCCTGTGGATAACCCTGTGGACGAACGTCGGGCGGCCGCCCTCAGCCGCCCATCGCGAACATCTCGACCTTGGGCAGGTCGGAGGTGGACTGCGAGCGGAGCTCGGAATAGCGATCGTCGCGCGCACGCCACGTCTCCGCGAGGAACGCCACCAGGTCCTCGTCACTCGATCCGTCGCGCAGGACCGCCCGGACGTCGCGGCCCTCGACGGCGAACAGGCACGTGTAGAGCTTGCCGTCGGCCGACAGCCGCGCGCGCGTGCAATCGCGACAGAACGGGCGGGTGACCGACGAGATGATCCCGAACTCGCCGAGGCCGTCCAGGTAGGTCCACCGGCCGGCGACTTCACCCCGATAGCTCGGATCCGCGGGCTCGGCAGGCCACACACCGCCCACGAGGTCGATCAGCTCCTGGGCGGGCACCACCTCGTCGAGCCGCCAGCCATTCGAATGCCCGACGTCCATGTACTCGATGAACCGCAGGACCACGCCGGTCTCGCGCGCCCAGCGCGCCATGGGCACGACCGATGACTCATTCACGCCGCGCCGAACCACCATGTTGACCTTGACCGGGTCCAGACCGGCCTCCAGGGCGGCATCCACGCCGTCGAGGACGCGCGCCACGGGGAAGTCGACGCCGTTCATCGCTCCGAACACCTCGTCGTCCAGCGAATCCAGGCTGACGGTCACGCGGCGGAGTCCCGCATCAGCGAGGGGACGGGCGAGCGTCCCGAGCGCCGCGCCGTTCGTCGTCAGCGTCAGGTCGAGCTCGCGGCCGTCCGTGGTCCGCACTGCCGCCAGCTCCGCGATGAGCGTGGGGAGCTCACGCCGGACAAGTGGTTCACCACCCGTGATCCGCAGTTTCTCGACGCCCAGTGCCACGAACGCGCGAGCCGCGCGCTCGATCTCCTCGAAGCTCAGGACCTGGTCCTTGGGCAGGAACGCATAGTCCCGACCGAACACTTCCTTGGGCATGCAGTAGGTGCACCGGAAGTTGCAGCGGTCCGTGACCGAGATGCGCAGGTCGTGGAGCGGCCGTCCGAGCGTATCGAGAGGTTCCATGGCCACCCATCGTACTCGTGGTGAGCGTTGCGGCCCCACAACACGTCGCCTCCACCAGCCGCCGAGAGTACGACCGGCGCTCGCCGCTGGTACCTCTAGCGGACTCCACCGGACCAGACCCCGGAGGCACTATGCCGACACGCCTAGATAGAACCCCAGACCCCAAGACCCGACAGAGGACCCCATCGCATGGCCACGACCGATGCCAAGCCCGGTTTCCGTCTCCCGTGGAGCGCGGACCGAAACGAGTCCGAAGCCCGCGCCGAGATGACCGGTGACGCGCCGGTCGGCGCAGCCCTCACCACAGACCAGGAGATCGAGGCACCTGACATGATCGACGCAGCGCCTTCAGAAACCGACCAGGCGGCAGCCGTCGA
This sequence comes from uncultured Chloroflexia bacterium, assembly GCA_963828165.1. Lineage (GTDB taxonomy): Bacteria > Chloroflexota > Limnocylindria > Limnocylindrales > CSP1-4 > SPCO01. The sequence goes on along the minus strand of CAWHDR010000001.1, from coordinate 2,015,720 downwards.
CGACGGGCCGGCCGCGGACACCACGATCGAGGACAGCGCGCCGGTCGAAGCGACCGCATCCGCCGACCCGTCGCCCGCCGACGCGACGGGGGCCTCGAACGCGAGCCGGTCGAAGCCCAGCAAGTTCATGGCCGACCTGACGCGCGCCATGCAGGGTGCGGCGGAGACCGCCAAGGCCGACACGCTCGCGCGCTTCAGCGCCGATGCCAAGGCCCACATCGAGTCGATCCATGCGGCGACCGCCGTCGAAGCGACGGAGTTGCGCAAGCAGGCCGACGATGACGTCGCGTCCATCCGCGAGTGGTCGAAGGCTGAGATCGCCCGAATTCGCGAGGAGACCGACGAGCGCATCACCCACCGCAAGTCCCGCCTCGAGCGCGAGATCGACGCCCATGCGGCCGACATCGAAGGACGCATCGAGCGCGTCCAGCGACGTGTCGACGCCTTCGAGGCCGAGATGGCCGAGTTCTTCCAGCGCCTTATCGCCGAAGAGGACGCCACTCGCTTCGCGGCGATGGCCGCGAGCCTGCCCGAGCCGCCGCCCTGGGACGAGATGTCGAACGGCGAGTTCGCGACGCTGACCGACACCGAGCCTGCGAACGACATGTACGCGCAGATCGAGGAGGCCCTCGCCGAGCAGGGGGTCCTCGTCGATCCCTCGCCCGACGCCACGGCCGATACCGCCGAGGCCGTCGCTGAGACGGTCGACGCGCCCGGGTCCACCGACTGGGCCGCGACCGACGAGGCGCAGCCCGCCGAAGCCGAAGCCGAACCGGTGGCCACGGACGAGCAGTCGGACGAGGACACCGTCACGATCGAGTCGGAGCATGAGGTCGACGCGATCGATCCGCGCGTGACCGCGCTGGGCCTGACGCCCGACTTCGATGCCGCTGAGGCCGAGGCCGCCGTCTTCAACTCCGAGGACGCTTCCTCCGAAGAAGAGATCCCCGTGATCGGCGACGACGCCCTGGCGGCCCGCCTCGCGGGACTCGTGCCGGACGCCGACAGCACAGAAGCCGAGGGGCAGACCACCCGGGTCGTGGTGACCGGCCTGGTCAGCGTCGCGAGCATCGCCGGCTTCAAGCGCCAGCTCTCCCGGGTCGCGGGGGTCCAGTCGGTGGGCGTTTCGTCCGGCCCCGACGGCGAGTTCCTCTTCGCAGTCGCCCACGACCCCGGCATCGTCCTTCGGGACGCCGTCACGACCCTCCCCGGGTTCGGGGCTCGCGTGACTGCCGAGGCCGACGGCGAACTGACCGTCACCGCCAAAGATCCCGAAGCCGAAGGCTGAACGTGGCTCGACCAAGCGTCGCCGTATCGCTTCCGGCCGAGGAGTCCGTCCCGGTCGCCGCTGAGCTCCGGGAAGCTGGCTTCACCGTCGTGACGGTGAGCCACCCCGATGAGCTCGAGGCCTTCCTGGCGGGCAATCGCGACGTCGCGGTCGCCATCCTCGACGGCGAGACCGACTTCGACCAGTCCCTCGAGTTCTACGGTCTGCTGCGCGATGGTGGCCGGGCGATCCCGGCGCTCATGGTCGTGTCACCCCGAACGCTCGACAAGCTCGGATCGGGTGGCGCGGGCAGTGTCGAGGACGAATACTTCACTCGCCCCTACTCCGCCGAGTCCCTGCGCTGGCGGGTCGAGGCCATGTGCATCCGCAGCCAGACCGTCGACGACGGCTCAGGGCCGGTACTGCAGAGTGGCCCGCTGGAGGCCGACGGCTGGTCGCACCCGGCCACGGTCATCTCGGTCTTCAATCCGAAGGGCGGCGTCGGCAAGACGACGGTCGCCACGAACCTGGCCTCGGCGCTCCAGATGCGCAAGGGCCAGAACGTCCTCCTGGTCGACGCGGACACCGTGACCGGACACGTGACGACGTCGCTGGGCATGAACGAGGTCCGGACGGTCGTCGACAGCCTGCGCGACGAGCCCGACGGCGGCCCGGTCGAGACGCTCGCGGATCTCGCCGCGGCGCACTCATCCGGCCTGCGGGTCGTGTCGCTCACGTCGTCGCCGCTGAACAACGAGGTCCTCGAGCCGTCGCGCGTCACCGCGTTGATCAACGCCGCCCGTCGCGGCTTCGATTACATCGTCATCGATCTGCATCCGTCGTACGGCGCGCTCAATCAGGCGATCTTCGAGGTCTCCGACCGGATCCTCGTGCCGGTCACCCCGGACGTGCCCGCCATCCGCGCGGCCGTGCAACTGGCGGATCTCGCGACCGAGCTCGGCCTTCGCGAGCGCCTGGCCCTGGTCATCAATCGAGCCAACAGTGGCGTGTCCGTCGCCGACATGGAGCGAACCGTCGGGATGCCATCGCTGGCCCTGCTCCGCTCCGGTGGGCTGCTCTTCGTTCGCGCGGCGAACGAGGGCCGGACCGTCATCGAGATGTTCCCGCGCGAGAAGATCAGCGAGGACTTCGACGCGTTGGCCGACCGGGTCATGGGCACGCCGGTGTCCGCCCCCGCCGCGAAGCCTGCGTTCGGACTCTTCAACCGCCAGAAGGTCGCCGTCCGAGCCTAGCCTCGCGCGCTCTCCCTGTGGACCGACGGGTCGTGGCCTTGGCCGCGGCCCGTTACACGTCGCCGTCGGAGCAACGCCGGCCTATCGAGACCTGTCGCGCCAGGAGATGCCACCGAGCGGTTGGCCGGGCAGGGGCTGCGGGCGTTCGCCGGTCCGCCGGTCGATCTGCTCGAGGCCGCGCAGATAGAAGCGATTGACGAGGATCGCGTCCATCTCGTCCCCGAGCTGGGCCTCGCCGAGAAACGCCGTGGCCGCCACGACCGGGAAGAACATCTCGGTCGCCCGATCCAGCAGCCGGTCGGGCTCGGATCCAGGGGTCATGTAGACGGTGCCGATCACCCGGTAGGGCGGCACCTCGAGCGCCACGTCGTAGGGGATCTTGTGGACCTTGTAGGCGGTCCGCTCGGCATCGGTCAACGGCGGCAGCGTGGCGGCGCCGGCCAGCACGAGGATCAGGTCGTACGGATCGACGGCCTTGAGACCCGACGCCGGCGTCAGCTCCCCACTCCCATCGACGGGCGCCCAGCGCACATCCGAGATCGTGACCGCCTCGCGCTTGTTGAGCGCGTCGGACAGCCTGGCCGGGATGTGCATCTCGCCGACGATCCGCCACTCGTCCGTGAGGCCGTCGAACGGCACGCCGCGGACGCCCGAGCCACCGACGCCGGCGATCTGGGTGTGCGCGCCGGCGCCGTCCTTCTTCCGCTTGAGGAAGTCGAATGGCACGTCAGTCCTCGTTCGCCCCGGAGTTCGACCGGATGAGGTCCACGACCCCGGCATCTGCGAGGGTCGTCGTGTCGCCGAGGGCGCGGCCCGTGGCGATGTCGCGGAGCAGCCGACGCATGATCTTGCCGGAGCGGGTCTTGGGCAGGTCCGGAACGAACATCAAGCCCTTCGGCTTGGCGATCGGGCTGATCTTGGTCGCAACGTGCTTGCGCAGCTCGTCACCGAGCTCCGGTGTGGGCTCGTTGTCCAGACCCAGGCGCAGGATGACGAACGCGTGGATCGCTTCGCCCGTGACCGGGTCGGGTCCGCCGACGACCGCCGCTTCAGCCACGGCCGGATGGGACACGAGCGCGCTCTCGATCTCGGTCGTCGAGAGCCGGTGGCCGGACACGTTCATGACGTCATCGACGCGGCCCAGCAGCCAGAGGTAGCCCTCGAGGTCACGCTTGGCGCCGTCACCCGCGAAGTACATCCCCGGGAAGCGGCTCCAATACGTCTCCTTGTAGCGTTCCGGGTCGCCGTAGATGCCGCGCAACATCGCCGGCCACGGCCGCTTGAGGACCAGCAGCCCGCCCCCACCGAGCGGGACCGAGTTGCCGGCGCTGTCGATGACATCGACCTCGATGCCTGGGAACGGGAACGTCGCGCTGCCCGGTTTCGTGGTCGTGACCCCGGGGAGCGGCGTGATCATGATCATCCCCGTCTCGGTCTGCCACCAGGTGTCGACGATCGGTTTCGTCCCGGCACCGATGTGCTTCTGGTACCAGAGCCAGGCGACCGGGTTGATCGGCTCGCCCACCGACCCGAGCACGCGCAGCGACGAGAGATCGTGTGCCTGGGCGTGTTGGGCACCCTGCTTCATGTGGGCCCGGATCGCCGTCGGGGCGCAGTACAGGATGTTGACCTGGTAGTCCTCGATGATCTGCCACCAGCGGCCCCAGTCCGGCGTGTCGGGCGTGCCCTCGTAGAGGACGCTGGTCGTCGCGTTCGCGAGTGGCCCGTAGACGATGTAGCTGTGGCCGGTGACCCAGCCGACGTCCGCGGCGCACCAGTAGACGTCGTCGGGCTTCACGTCGAACACCATCTCGTGGGTGAAGCTCGCGCCCAGCAGGTAGCCGGCAGTGGTGTGGACGATGCCCTTCGGCTTCGCGGTCGTGCCCGAGGTGTACAGCAGGTAGAGCATGTGCTCGCTGTCGAGCGCGACCGGCTCGTGCGCCGCGGACTGGCGATCGACGATGTCGTCCCACCACACGTCCCGACCGTCCTGCATCGCGGTGCCACCCTCGACCGCGTCGCCGAGCCGCCGAACGACGAGCGCGTGCTCGATGGTCGGCGAGGACTCGAGGGCCTCGTCGACGGCCGGCTTGAGGGGGGCAGGCTTGCCGCGCCGCCACCCGCCGTCGGCGGTGATCACAAGCTTGGCCTGCGAATCGGTGATCCGGCCGCTGAGCGCCTCGGCGGAGAAGCCGCCGAAGACCACCGTGTGCGGCGCACCGATGCGGGCGCAGGCCAGCATCGCGATCGGCAGCTCCGGGATCATCGGCATGTAGATCGCAACGCGATCGCCGGTCTGGACGCCCAGCTCGAGCAGCGCGTTGGCCGTCTTGCTGACCTCGCGCTGGAGGTCGGCGAAGGTGATCGTCCGGGTGTCGCCAGGCTCGCCGATCCAGTGGTAGGCGACCTTGTGGCCGAGGCCGCGCTCGACGTGTCGGTCGATGCAGTTGTAGGCGATGTTGAGCTTCCCGCCGACGAACCACTTGGCAAAGGGCAGATCCCATTCGAGGGTGGTGTGGAAGTCCTCGACCCAGTCGATGCGTTCGCGGGCCAGACGCGCCCAGAACGCCTCCGGGTCGGCTTCCGCCTCGGCATACAGCTCCGCCTGGGCGTTGGCCTGCGCCGTAAACGCTGGGTCGGGCGGGAACTTCCGATCTTCGGCGAGGAGATTCTCGATCTCGGGCGTCGGCGTCAAGGACGGGTCGATGCTCACGGGAGGCACCCTTTCCGAGTGATCTGCTGGCCGAGCCATCGTACCGCGGGCGGCGACGGGCCCGCGCGATGGGGTTTTCGCGGGGTCGTCAGTCGGCGTCGAGCGGGGGGTCGTCGTCGGGTCCACCCTCGACCTCGGCGGCCGACAGGCCGGCGGCGGCGAGAGTGGACGGGTCGCGCGAAAGGATCACGCGCTGTGGCCTCGGGATCTCGATGCCGTTCGCCTCGAGCGCCGTGAGGAGTCGTTTGCGGAACTCCCCGCCGGCAGCCCACTGCTCGGGTGCCCGGACCGAGCCCAGGATCTTGATCGTCACGCCGTACTCGCCGATGGCCTCGATCCGCTCGACGCGGGGCGTCTCGAGGACCCGCCGCTTCCAGACGGGATCGGACGAGAACTCGCGCCCCACGTTGTCGACGGTCTCGATCACCTTGTCGATGTCCGTCCCGTAGGCGACCGTGATGTCCTGGTTGATCCTGGCCCACACGCGCGTCAGGTTGGAGGCGACCTTGATCTCCCCGTTTGGGACCGTGTGCACGACCCCGTCGAGGTCACGCACCGTGGTCCGTCGCAGGTTAAAGTCCTCGACCGTGCCGTCGATGCCGGCGAGGCGCACGACATCGCCCTTCGAGAACTGGTTCTCGAGAAGGATCAGGGCGCCGTTGAGGTAGTCACGGACGAGCGTCTGCGCCCCGAAGCCCACCGCGATGCCGATGACCCCGAAGCCCGCGATCGCCGGCCCGATGTCGAGGCCGAGTTGCCCGAGCACCATCAGCGCGGCGATGACCACGATGAAGAACTGGATCGCGTGCGCCCCCAGGCCGTCGAGGGTATCCATCCGCTTCTTGAGCTCGACCGCGCTCAGCTCCTGGGCGGTGCCTTCCGTGGCCTCGCGGTCGAGGAGGGCCTTGACGATCCCGTGCACGAACAGGCTCGCGAGCCGCATCGCGACGATCGTCACGATGACGATGAGGAGGACCGGGACCAGGGACTCGCGGACGAAGGCCGCGATGTCGCTCCACGGTGGCTCGGTGAAGTCGGGCATCGCTCAAGGGTAACGAGTCGCCGGGGAGCCCTGCGGCGCCATCGCAGTTGAGTCGGCGATAAGGCACGAGTGCTTCACTCGATGAATGTCCTCCCACCTTAGGGTCACGTTCGCGCGCCTCTGCTTTGACACCCGGACGATGCTCGACATCAGCCAGCAAACCCTGGCGGACGCGGTCGGCGTGTCGCGGGCGTACATCGCGACCATCGAGAGTGGACGAGCGAATCCCTCCCTCGACCTGGTGAACAGGGTCGCTGATCGGTTGGGGATCGAGATCGGCTTGGTCGCACGCCCACCGGTGGTGATCGCCAGACCACAACACGACCTGGTCCACGCCCGCTGCTCTGGATACCTGGACCGGCGACTGCGGCGTGCCGGTTGGGAGGTCCAGCGCGAGGTCGAGATCGTGCATGGTCGGAGCCATGGCTGGATCGACCTCCTCGCCTTTGATCGGCGGACCGGTATGTTGTTGATCATCGAGGTGAAGACCCGCCTGGACGATCTTGGCGCCATCGAACGCCAGCTTGGCTGGTACGAGCGCTCTGCGATGGGTGCTGCCCGGGACCTCGGATGGCGACCTCGTCGCCTTGCGAGCTGGCTGATCGTGCTCGCGAGCGAGGAAGTCGATGTGGCGGTCGCCACGAACCGCGATGCGCTGGCCGCTGCCTTCCCGATGCGGGCCGTCGCGATGTGTGGAGTCGTCGCTGGGCGGATCGTCCCGGATCCTTCAAGCCGGGGGATCGCGCTGATCGATCCCTCGAGCCGGCGCCGCGAGTGGTTGATCCGAAGTCGGTCGGACGGGCGGCGCAGCCAGGCCCCGTATCGCGGATACGCCGACGCCGCTCGCCGTTTCAGTCCGTGATCGTCACCCTGAGGCACGGTTGCCACACAGGTGCCGCGTGCTCGCCCGCCTCGTATGCCCGTCGTGTCGGTTTGGGCGATCGCTCGTGCAAGGCTGTGGGCGATTGGTATCTGGGGGTGACAGGCTGCCGGCTATCACGAACAACTGTCGGGAAATGGTGCCTGAGCGTGACGAGGGTCGGTCGGCGAGAACCGGGATCAGGTTGTCGAGGCTCCGAGGTCGGCGGGTTCAGGCCGTCGGGGCTTCGGGTCGGCGGGTTCAGCCCGGGTTCAGGCCGTCGAGCCTCCGAGGTCGGCGGTTCAGCCCGGGTTCAGGCCGTCGGGGCTTCGGGTCGGCGGGTTCAGGCCGTTGCGGGCACCGCAGCCGGCTGGCGGATCGGGGCGTTGCCGCCGAGACGCACCGAGATCGCGGCTGCGGCCTCGCGGGCCTGCGCAGCGAGCTCCGGGATGCGCCGCGGGGTGAGCCGGAAGGCCGGCCCCCACACGTCCACGGCCGCGATCACGTTTCCGCGGGCGTCGTGGATCGGGGCGGCCACGGCATTGAGACCCAGCTCGTACTCGCCGATGGCGGTGGCGTATCCGCGCCGCCGGATGCGCGCCAGCTCCTCGAGCAGGGGCTCCAGCTCGACGATCGTGCGTTCCGTGTAGCTCACGAGTCCGCGCCGGACGATCCGCAGGACGTCACGCTCGGCCAGGGCCGACATGAGCACCTTGCCCGAGGCCACGCAGTGCAGGGGCGTGGCCCGGCCGGTCCAGTCGCCCACCGCGATGAGGTTGGGGCCGTCCGCCTGCGCGACGGTGAGCAGCGAGTCGCCATCGAGGATCCCGATCCCCGTCGTCTCATGCGTCAGGCGGGCGAGCCGCTCCAGCTCTGGGGATGCGATGCCGCGCAAATCGAGGGTGCGCTCGGCGCGCTCGGCGAGGCGGATGACCACCAACCCGAGCCGGTACTTGCCGGTCTCGTCGTCCTGCTCCACGAGGCCGCGCTTCTGAAGCGTGGCCAGCAGCCGCGATGCCGTGGACTTGTGGAGACCCAGCCGTCGGGCAAGCTCGGTGACCCCGGCCTCGCCCTGCGACTCACCGAGAGCCAGGAGCAGGGCGGCCGCTCGATCGACGGAGCGGACAGCGTTGCCGTCGACGACCATGTGTTCTCTCTTCCCGGGCGCGCGTTCAGCCGGCGCCGGGCGACGACATCGCGCCCGTGGCGGTGGGCGCGGGCAGGCCGTGCGCGCGATCCTCGAGCGCCGCGTCGAGTGAATCCGAGAAGGCGGTCAGCACGCGGTCGATGATGTCCGCGTCGGCATGCGCCTCGCAGATGAACCAGGGCTCTCGGGAGTCCGGCTCCGGCATCGCGCCGCGAGCGTGCATGCCGATCGCGATCGCGTCGTACAGCTCATGGTCGGTCGTGGCCCAGTCGCGGTATTCGGTCGCGACGTCCTCGCGGAACATGATCCCGAACATGGACGGGTGACCGGTGAAGTGGTACGCGATGCCGACCGGGTCGAGGATCTCGCGCAGGCCGTCCTGGATCGTGCGGCCGGTCGCGTGGATCGTCTCGAGCGCGTTCGTATCACGGAGGATCTCGAGGGTCTTGACCGCTGCCGCGGCGGCGACCCGGTTGCCGGCGTACGTGCCGCCATGGCTGACCTTGTCGGGCAGCATGTCCATGACCTCGCGGCGCCCGCCGAACGCGGCCGCCGGATAGCCGTTGCCCATCGCCTTGGCGAACGTGCCGAGGTCTGGCTTGATGCCGAAGAACTCGGCGGCCCCGCCGCGGGCCAGCCGGAACCCGGTCTTGACCTCGTCGAAGATCAGGAGGATCCCGAATTCCTCGGTGAGGGCGCGCATCTGCCGGTGGAAGCCCTCCTGCGGCATGATCGCCTGGGCGTTGCCGAGGACCGGCTCGACGATGATCGCTGCGATCTCCTCGCCGTGCCGCTCGAAGATGCGGCGAAGGGCGTCGATGTTGTTGTAGCGAGCCGGGATGATCGTGTCGGCGACGGCGCCCGGGATGCCGCGGCCCCAGGCGAGCGCGACGGGCGCGTCCGCGTCGCCGAGCTCGGACATGTCGTCCGGGCCGACGCTGATGAGGGCGTAGTCGTGGACACCGTGGTACTGGCCCTCGAACTTCACGATCTTCTCGCGGCCCGTGTAGGCGCGGGCGATGCGCATCGCGTGCATCGTCGCCTCGGTGCCCGACACGGTCATGCGGGCCATATCGACCCACCCCGTGAGCTCCTTGACGAGCTCCATCGCGCGGACCTCGTCCTCGCTCGTCAGGCTGAAGCTGACGCCGCGACGCATGCGCTCGTTGACATAGTCGTCGACCCGCTCGTCCCCGTGCCCCAGGATCACCGGGCCGTAGCCCATGCGCAGGTCGACGAACTCGTTGCCGTCGGCGTCCCAGACCTTGCCGCCCTTGCCCCGGTCGACGTAGATCGTGCTCTCGCCCCAGGCGCGGAAATTCGAATCGGTGCCACCTGGGAGCGACTCGAGCGCTCGCTGGTACAGCGCATTCTGGGCGTCGCGACGGAGCGTGGGCGTGGTCCGGGCGGCGGGTTCCGTGGCCATCAAGTCCTCGTTGTACGTGCGTTCGATCCGGCGGGCGTGGCGACCCGGCCCACGGGACGCGCGTTGCGCGATGCGGGACGGCGGTCGGGGCATCGTGCCACAGGCCCGTCCGCGGCGTCAACGCGACTTTCGTCACGTTCTGGTTGGAACGCCACGAATCCCGCGCCATCACCAGCGGTTCTGTGCGGATACGCACGGCGTCCTTCCGCTGGCTAGACTTCGAGCCCATGCCATCAACGGGCCCGACCGCCCCGGTCAATTACTGGCTGCGCGAGCCGGGACCGCCGGCGGATCCGCCGCTTGACGCCGGAGAACGCGTGGACGCCGACGTCGCGATCATCGGCGCCGGGTTCACCGGACTGTGGACCGCGATCGCGCTGACCGACACCGACCCTTCCCTGCGGGTCGTGGTCCTGGAGGCGGAGACCGTGGCATTCGGGGCCAGCGGCCGCAACGGCGGCTTCTGCGAGGCGAGCCTCACCCACGGCCTGGCGAACGGGATCAGGCACTTCCCCGACGAGCTGCCGCGGCTGGAGAAGGAAGGGATCGAGAATCTCGCGGCATTGGTCGCCTTCACCCGCGAGCACAGCATCGACTGCGACCTCGAGGAGACCGGAACCCTCGGCCTCGCCGACCAGCCGTACCAGGTCGATGCGTTCCGGGCGTGGGTCGACGAGGCGGCCGAGCATGGGGAGCACCTGGTGTTCCTGGACCGCGACGCCGCCCGCGACGAGGTCCACTCGCCGTTGTGGCACGCCGGCTTGTACCGACCCCCCGGCCGCGATGTGCTCCTGGACCCAGCGAAGTTGTGCCGCGGCCTGGCACGCGTCGCCCGCGAGCGTGGGGTGGCGGTGCACGAGCACACTCGCGCGAGCCGCGTCGAGCGACGGGCCGGCGGCGTCACCATCACGACGGCCGTCGGCGCCTCGGTCCGAGCCGATCAGGTCGTCGTGGCGACCTCGGCCTACTCGGCCTGGCTGCGCCGTCTGTCACCGCTGTTCGTGCCGGTCTACGACTACGTCCTCGTGTCCGACCCGCTGACGCCCACCCAGCGCGCGGCCATCGGCTGGGAACGGCGCCAGGGACTCAGCGACGGGAACAACCAGTTCCACTACTTCCGGCTCACCGCCGACGACCGGATCCTGTGGGGCGGCTATGACGCGATCCACCACTTCGGCAGCCGCGTCGAGCCGGAGCTCGACGACCGGCCGCAGACTTTCGAACGGCTCGAGGCGCACTTCTTCCGGGCGTTCCCCCAGCTTGACGGCCTGGCGTTCCCGTATCGCTGGGGCGGGGCGATCGACACGACCTCGCGGTTCACCGTCACGTTCGGCCAGACGATGGGTGACCGGCTGACCTATGCGCTGGGCTACACGGGCCTCGGCGTCGGGGCCAGCCGCTGGGCGGCGGGCGTCGTCCGCGATCTCCTCCTGCGCCCCGACGAGGACCGCCTGCGCTTACGGATCGTCACATCGCCGCCGGTGCCGTTCCCACCCGAGCCGCTGCGATCGCTCGCCGTGGAGTCCGTCCGTCACGAGCTGGATCGGGCCGACCGCAACGAGGGCCGCCGGGGGGTCCTGCTCAAGACGCTCGACGCGCTCGGCATCGGCTTCGACTCCTAGCCGCGACGCCACCGCCGCGGGCGACCGCCCGAGGCTCAGGCTGGCGTCGCAACCCAGGTCGGCAGCTCGCGAGCGAGCGTCGCGAGTGGCAGCGACCCGTGCCCGAGGACCTGGTCGTGGAACTCGCGCAGGTCGAACTGCGCGCCGTCCCGCTCCGTGAGCTCCCGTCGCAGCTTCTCGATCTGGCGCTGGCCCAGCTTGTAGGTCAGGGCCTGGCCCGGCCAGCAGATGTAGCGGTCGGTCTCGATGACGGCGTCGGTTTCGGACAGCCCGGCGTTCCGCAGGAAGTCGATCGAGCGCTGGCGCTCCCAGCGCAGGGCGTGCAACCCGGTGTCCACGACGAGCCGCGCCGCCCGCCACGCCTGCGCGTCGAGCATCCCGAACCGCTCCCCTTCCGATCGGTAGAGACCCATCTCGTCGGCGAGGCGCTCGCTGTAGAGGCCCCAGCCTTCGACGTAGGCGCCACCTACTGCACGGGCGCCGAGCCGGCGGAACGTGTTCAGGCGCGTGTTCTCCATCTCCAGGGCGATCTGGAAGTGGTGGCCCGGTGCCGCTTCGTGGTACGTCGTCGAGGCGAGCTTCGTGTATTTGCGCGACTGGAGGTCGTAGCCGTTCGCGTAGTAGATGCCATCGCGCGATCCATCGGCGGACGGCGGGTAGTAGTAGGCGAACGGAGCGTCCCGCTCCTTGTATTCCTCGACCGGCCGGACGTCGAGCCCCGCCTTCGGCAGCCGGCCGAAGTAGCGCGGGGCCGCCGCCATGGCTCGGTCGAGATCCTCGGCCGCGCGCTGGACGAGCTGATCCTTGGTCCCCGGTGTGTTGGCGTCGTCGGCGTCCAGGCTGGCACGATAGGCGGCCGTGTCGTCGCCGAAGCCGGCGGCTCCGGCGATCTCTCGTCGTTCATCCTCGATGGTCTCGAGCTCGTCCATGCCGATCTGGTGGATCTCGCGGGGGTCCATCTCGAGTGTGGTCCAGCTCCGGATCGCCGTCCGATAGATCGCCTCGCCGTTGGGCGCCGACCAGATGCCGGGCTCTTCGCGACTGGCGCGCCGGTAGTCGCCAGTGAGCACTTCGAGGAAGGCCTCATCCGCGGGATAGACGACGTCGCGCACGACCTCGCGGATGCGCTCCCGATCGGCGTCGGACGCACCTTTCACGCTGGAGGGGATGATCGCCTCGTCGATCGGGATCTCGAGCATGCGCTCGATCTGGGCGATCGTCCGCTCGGTCACGATCGATGGTGCCGTCAGGCCGGTGCCGAGCGCTTCGCGCAGGATGTCGGCGTTGGCGGCCATGAACGCGGGATACGCATGCAGCCTCGCGATGAACGCGTCGAGCCGCTCGGGCGTGTCGACCGGCTGGAACTGCGTCAGCTGGGGCAGCAGCTGCTGGGGCCCGCCCATCTGGTCCACGACGCGGAGCTGGTGCAGGCCCTGGTCGTCCTCCTCGACACGAAGCTCGCCGATCACGCGGAGCATGTCGCGGGTGATGCGCTCCTCGGTCGAGAGCCCCTCCACCGGGATGGCCATCGCCTCCGCCGCCGTCCGGGCCATCAAATCGCGGACCTTCGCACGACCAGCCGGTGACGGGTCCTCCAACCGGTCCGCATAGCGCTCGTCGCCGTAGAAGGTGGCGGTCGTCGGATCGAGCTCGAGGATGCTCTCCCAGTAGCGGTCGGACAATGCGTCCACGGTGGAACGGTCGTCGGTCATCGTGGGTCTCGATGCCTCCCCTGCGAGCGGGCTGCGCCGCCCGGATCCGAGCCGCGCCGCCCGGGTCGTGGCTGCGGCCTGATTGGAGCCGTAATGTAGCGCGCGGGACCCTCAGCCGCCGAACAGCGGCATCTGTTCGCCGCCGCGTTCGACGAACGGATCGAGACCCAGCAGCGGTTCCAGGGCATCCAGGTCCGGCAGGTCCGCGGCGAGGAATGTCCGAAGGTGATCCCACTTGATGATGTGCCAGCCGTACTCGTCCATGGCCGCGCGCAGGAGCGGGGAGCGCTCGAGCTTGTGCCGGACGAGATCGGTCCGTTCCGGGGCGACCGCGAGGAACCGGATGAGCTTCTCGTCCGCGCCGATGCGCGGGTGTCGGCGCAGCAGCGGCTCGCCGAGGACCGCCGTCCATTCCACCTCGAACAACAACGCGACCTTGCCGCGCACGTACCAGATCGCGTCGACGTCCGCGATCTCGGGCACCGATCGCGCGATGCCACCAAGGCCGACGGTCTGTTCGCGTTCACCGAGGAGATCGGCGAGCATCCCCCGCCCGTGGCGACGTGCCTGCTCGCGCTGCGACAGCCAGACCCGCATCCCCATGCGATGCCCGGCGTCGGCGAGCATCGCCAGGAGCTCGGTGTGCTCCTGGCTGCGTTTGAGCAGGTCATCGCCGGTGATGAGCCGGTCGGGCGTACTGGCCATGCTCCGATAGCTGTCCAGGCAGGCATGGACGAGCGTCTCGTCGGGCAGGTCGTGGCCGCTGAACATCGTCGCCATCCGATCGTAGAACGCGGTCTCCGACAGGGGTCCCGCGGTGGACAGGAGGCTGAAGACCGCCCATTCCACCCGGTCTGCGAGCGGTGCGGCAGCCGCCTCGACATCGTCGCGGTCGGCCAACCACCAGCGGCCGGGCTCGATCTCGGTCAGACGGCGGTGGTTCGGCCGCGCCAGCTCATCGCGGATCACGGCGAGCAGACGGTCGACGGGGTCGGGAGCACCGCCGTTCGAACGGGCATCGGCATGCGGTTCCCGCGCGTCCGCCGCGGCGACCGCCGGGTCGACCGAGGGCGGGTCAGGCACCTTGGGGACCGGGGCGACATCGGCCGTCCCGCCTGAGGCTGGACGAGCGGACCCAGGCTTGCCGTCGCCGCCGTCGGTCGTGGCGGGACGGGTGCCCGCGGCGAGGCGGCGGAGCTGGCCCGACCGGTCAAGGCCGACGAGGACCTCGCCGAAGAGCCGTTCCATGCGAGCCGGCTCGCCCCGGGCACGCAGGGTCTCGACCACGGACTCCGTGACCGCGGTCGCTGCCTCTGCCGGCGAGAACGGACGCTGGTCGAACCGTTCTGGCGGAGCGAACAACCCGCGTCCCGGGACCATGTCCGGATCTCCCGCCCCGCCCGGGATCGCGGGCAATCCGACGTTGCCTCTCGTGCGCGGACCGGGAGGCAGGGCGGCGCCGGGTGGCACGAGCTCGATCACGCCGGCGCCGGCATCGTCGGGATCCGAGAGCCGTGCGACCGTCACGCGGTAGCCGGCCGAGGCTCCGCCGATCGCCACCGCGGCCAGGGCCTCCATCCCGCCGTCGACGAGCTGGACCACGCGACCGTCGCGCGCCATCGACGGCTCGACCGCCGCCAGCGACCGTCCGATCGCGACCGCCTGCCACGACCACGGCGCCCGCAAGGACGTGTCGGCCAGCGCATCGATGGGCAGCATCGCCGCGGCCTCGCGGCCCAGGGTCCACGCCGTTCCGTGGTAGGCGGCGGCCAGCCGCTCGAGGCTGGGTCGGATCGGTGGCTGACCCAGGACGAGTCGGACGCGCGGCGCCGGTGCGCCGGCCCGATCGTGGAGGGCGAGGCTCCCGTCGCTCAGCGCACGCACCGCCGACGGGCTGGCGATCGCCAGGACCGCCGTGGCCGATCCTTCGCCGAGCGAGCGCAGGTCCTCGCCCAAACGCGCCTGCATGGGTCCGAGCGCCCCGCCCTCGAGGCGTTGGACGAACCCGCGCACGGCACGGAAGGCATCCTCGAACGCGAGCCATGGGTTGCGCTCACGCCATTGCGTGGCTGCCGGGAGCCGGACGTGACCGCCGGCGACGCGCAGGGATCCGCCCCGGCCGGCCGCGCCGACGAGCCGGCTGGACGGCAGCAGCGCATGCAGGAGCGAGAGACGGAGCGCGGCAAGGACGTTGGCCGCACGCAGGTCGGTCTCGATCCGCTCCATGATCGCGGTCAGCGCGATGAGCTGACGTGGGGTGTGCAGCTCGAGCAGCTCGTCGACGAGCCCCGGGGCCCCCTCGACCACCGGGAACCGCTCGATCGCCCAGGCACGCGCCGCCTCGAGGTCGGCATCGGCCAGCGAGCGCGCCACGTCATCGGCTTCGAGCGGGGCCTGCCGCTGCTCGGATCCACCCCGCTGGTCGCGACAGACCGTGCAGCGGTAGTGGCGGGTGACGGCCTTGGCCGGCCCATCCTCCTCGGCGGACCAGGTGAACTCGTCGGCGACGAGCATCCGCCCGCAGGTCGCACAGCGGGTCGCGAACAGGTCGCCGATCGACACCTTCAGGCTGGTCTCCCGCCGCGGAGACGCCGACATGCCCTGGAACGCGGCGTCGAGGTGGCGCACGTCCGGCGGACGAAGCACGACCTCCGCGAGCATCCGCGTCAGCGGGGTCGATTCGACGGACACGGCGCGACGCTGACGGTCCAGGGCGGCGCGAGCCACCCAGCCACCCCGCCCCGCCAGGTCGACGACGATGTCGCCTGGCCCCGTGTGCGCCTCGATGCGGGCGGCGAGCAACGTCGCCGACGGGGCAGGCGCGAGCCGCTCGAAGGCGGGTAGCGAATACCCCGCTTCGGCGCGCGCAGAGGCGACACGGCTGGTCATGCTGCCGACGATGCTAGCCCACGGCCGCCAGCCGCGGTCACGGCGGGTCGACAGCACGCACGCACGCTCGTAGTGTTGCGACCGAGATGACGACCGACCCGCATCCCGGTCTGGACGACGCTCGGCGCCTCATCGAGGGCGCTCTCGGCGACCTGCTTGCGGTCGGCGACGACACGCTCGAGGTGGCGTGGACATGGCCGGATCACGGCGAGCTTGATCGACGCTCCGGACTGTTCCGGATCATCGAGGACCTGGACGCGGTCACCGCCACGTTCGACGCCCGCGGCGTCGCCCGTCCCGCCGACCAGGCGATCGTCGCGCCGGCCACGATCGCTCGCTGGGAGCTGATCGGCCTGCTGGCGCCACTGACCGAGGCGGATCTCGACGCCGATCCGGGTGGGGGCGAATGGACGGTCCGTCAGACCGTGGCGCACATCATCGCGAGCCAGCATGGGTACGCTGTCTACAACGACTGGTGGCGCCGGCAGCGCATCCGCATCAGCGACGAGCATCTGCCGTTCGCGCCCGACGGCCTCATCGACCCGGCCTGGGACGAAGACGTCGCCGCGAACGGGTCCCTCGATGAGATCCGGAGCCGCATCCATGTGGCGGTGGAGGACGCCGCCAACCTGATGTCCGACCTGACGGCCGAGGAGCTGGGCCTCGCGGCGCGCTGGTCCGGCCTCCCCGTCACGGTCGGCTTCCGTCAGGGGCGCTGGGCCTCGCACATCACCGAACACACCGTGCAGGTCGACAAGACGCTCGTGTGGCTGGGCCGCCAGCCATCCGAGGTCGAACGCCTCGTGCGGCTCGTGTCGGCCGCCTGGGGTCGGCTCGAGGCCGCTGTCTGGCCGCGACCCCCTGACGGGAGCGCGATCGGCGTGGCGCTGGATGCTGCCCAGAACGCTGCCGCGACGGCGGCGTCGGTGCGGGCGGCCGGCCCGGGCTGACGCCCTACGCTTCGTCGAGCTCGTCGGGCTCTTCCTCGAACGCTTCTTCGGTCGTCGACTCCGGCGGCAGGACGCGGTCCAGATCCTCGATCTCCTCGTCCTCCTCGTCGTCCTCGAGGTCCTCCTCGAGCTCCATCTCCTCGCGCACCAGGGTGCCCTTCGTGTAGGGCCGCAGGTCGGTCGACTTGGCCGCGGTCGGGAAGCTGACCTTCCCGTAGTTGCTCGGGTCCTGGAAGATCTCGCGGATGATCAGGCGCACGTCCTTGTCGCCGAGGCTCGTGACGCCGGCGGAGTACTTGTTGCCGTCCGCCATGAGCTTGAGCAGGCGGGCCGCGACGCGGGGCTCGACGACGCCGATGCGCATGCCGTTGCTGAACGCGATCAGGCGGTTCTTCTCGGGCGTGAGCTCGACGGCGTCGCCGGGGTTGACCTGGGCCAGCTCCCTGGGGGTGGCGAGGTCGGTCAGGAAGGCGAACCCGGTCTTGCCCGTCTCCTCCACGAAGATCGAGACCGGGGCCTTGCTGCCCTCCTGCGCCGGGACCGTCTTCTCGCCGGCGGCGTTCAGGAGCACCTTGAGCCGGTCGATGTTGCGCTCGGCGATGCGGTTCGTGGGGTCGAGCGCCAGAGCCGTCTGGTAGTGCTCGCGTGCTTCGCCGAGCATCCCGAGCTCCCAGAGCGCCTTGGCGAGCCGGTTCTCACCCTCGGCGTCCGGGCCGAGCTCCAGGAGCCGGCGGTTGGTCGCGGCGGCCTCGGTCCAGTCGGCGGCCGATGCCTGGGCGATGGCCTGCTCGGCGAGCTGGCGCTTCTGGCGGGTCAGGTTGACCGGACTCTGGGCGTTGGTCTCGACTTCGGGGGGGAAGGTCACGGGCGGGTCGTCCTTTCGGGCGCGAACTCATCGGGCAGCTTGCGGTTCATCGTGTCTGGTCGTCGTGCGCGGCGTATCGCGGCACGGTCGTCGGATCGGGTCGCGCGACCGTCTCGCGGGTCGCTGCGCGGCCTTGCTTTCTAGCACCGGTGGGGCGTCGCGTCAAACGACGGGCCGGGCGTACCCTGCGATCCGGCGTCGTCGGGTAACGGATCCGGCGGTCGCGCGTTGCTTCCTCGAACGACCCATCGGAAGGTGGCCTCCGTGTCACGTGGTCGGGCGCTGCTGCTCATGACCTTGATCGCCGTCCCGCTCGCTGCCTATGGCGGGGCGAGTGCGGTCGTCTGGGACAAGCTCACCAGCGTGTCGACCCAATGTGGAGGCCGCTGGGTCCAGAACACGCCGGGGGCGTTCGAGGTTCCGGCCGAATACGCACTGGACACCAGCCCGTGGGCGATGCCGGCTCCCGAGGAGGTGCGCATCCCCAGCCGCGACCCTGGGATCGAGATCGCCGGCTGGTGGCTGCCCGCCGCTCCGCGCGGTGGTGAAGGGCCCGCGCCCGCCGTCGTCGTCGTGCACGGCTACACGGCCTGTCGCCACGACCATGCGGTCCTCCTGCCGGCCGGGATGCTGCACCGTAACGGTTTCTCGGTCCTGGTCATCGACCTGCGCGACCACGGTGATTCCACCCAGGAGGACGGCCGCTTTGCGGGCGGCACGGACGAATACCGCGATGTCCTGGGTGCGTGGGACTGGCTGCGGACCGAGCAGGCCCTCCCGGCGGCGTCGATCGGGCTGGTCGGCATCTCCCTGGGTGCGGCGACGGTGCTCCTGGCTGCCGGGCAGGAACCGGCCGTGGCGGCAGTCTGGGAGGATTCGAGCTATGCGGACCTCGAGACCGCGATCGATGCCGAGCTCGCGCGAGAGGGGTACCCGTCGTTCCTGGCGCCGGGTGGCGTCTTCATGGCGCGCCTCATCTCCGGCGACGATCTCGTGTCGTACAGCCCGCTCGACGCCGTTCGGGCCCTCGGTGGGCGGCCGCTGTTCATCACCCACGGCACCAACGATGAGCGTCTGAGCGTGGCGTATGGGCATACCCTCGAGGAGGCGGTCCGGGCGGACGGAGGCAATGTCGACAGCTGGTTCGTGGAGGGCGCGAAGCACACCGAGGCGATGGTCACGGATCCCGCCGGGTACGAGCAGCGGCTCGTCGGGTTCTTCGGGGCGACCCTGGCTACGCCCTCGTCATGAGGTTGAGCACGATGACCACGAGCCCGAGCACGCCGAGGAGCGCGATCTGCCACAGCCAGCGCGGGTCGCGGCGATGGGCCGGGGCGGCGCCATGGAACGCGTCCCACAGGTAGAACACAAGGGTCAGCAACGCGGGGCCAAGCAGACGGGGGATCTCCATGAACCGCACGGCGGCCGCACCGATGGCGATCGCCGCCGCGTAGGTCGCCGCCGACAGCAGTGCATCCCGCGCATTCGATACCCGCAGGGCGGCCGCCCGGTATCCGAGCAGGAACGCGATGATGGCGTCACCCGCCACCAGGACCAGGAGGTCCGTTTCCGGCATGGGCGCGCCGCCGCCCCCAGCGGGCGCGGGTTGGACGAGGCCCCCGGGGATCATCGCCGCGACACCGACGAACCCGAGGAAGGCGACGATCAGGGTCGTGACCAGGACGGCCGTGCGCGACTCCGCGTCCACGCCCGATGGCGACCCCAGGATCCGCGCCTCGAGGGCCAGGCAACGATCCACGATGAGCCCGGTGATGAGCAGGGCCGGCGCCAGGCCGAGGCCGAACGGCACGAGCCGGATGGCTCCGACACAGGCGGCCGCGGCCACGGCCGGGAGGATCAGCGACTCCACGGGGACGCCGAGACCAGGGCCCTCGACCCGTGCTCGCTCATCGCCGAGCACCTGGAGGGTGCCGAGGAGGATCGCCCCGAGCAGGAAGATCGCGGCCAGCCAGATGCCCGGCGGCTCGATCAGGCGGGATAGGCCAACGACCGTGACTGCCGCGAGCGCGAGATCGCGCCGCCCGGCCACGTCGTCGCCGCGTGCGGCGAGTGCGCGCCCGCTCACACGCGTCCCGGCTTGCCCGCGACCCAGGCCAACAGGTCGGCCCGGGAGCGCGTGTTCAATACGTGGCGCGGCTCCACCCAGGCCCGCCGCGCCTGGCTGATCCCCCAGCGCAGGTGCTCGAACTCGCCGGTCTTGTGGGCATCCGAGTCGATCGACAGCGTGCAACCGACCTCGACGGCCCGTCGTGCCCGCTCGACCGCAAGGTCGAGCCGGTGGGGCGAGCCGTTCATCTCGAGCACGGTCCCCGTCCGCGCGGCCTCGGCATAAACGGCGTCCCAGTCCAGGTCAAGGTCGTCGCGGGTACCGATCATCCGCCCCGACGGATGGGCGATGACGTCGACGTGCGGACTGCGGATGCCGTTAAGCGTCCGCCGCGTCAGGTCCGCCTTCGATTGCCGGCGCGAGACGTGCACCGACGCCACGACCAGGTCGAACCGTTCGAGCAGCTCGTCCGGATAATCGAGCTCGCCATCCGCCCGGATCTCGAGCTCGCAGCCGTGCAGGAGCCGGAACCCTTCGGGCGGCGTCTCCGGGGGCGCCGTTCCCGCCGCTTCTTCGGCCGCGAAGCGCTCGTTGAGCTCCGCGATGATCACCCGCTGCTGCTCCACGCGGTCGGGGGTGAGGCCGCGGGCGATGGCCAGTGACTGGGAGTGGTCCGTCAGCACCTGGTAGGCGTGGCCCCGGCGGCGGGCGAACTCGGCCATGACTTCGATGGAGTGCGTCCCGTCGGACCAGTCGGAGTGGCTGTGCAGGTCGCCGCGCAGGTCCGGGAGGTCGATCAGCTGGGGCAGGGTGCCGGCGAGGGCCGCCTCGATCTCGCCGCGATCCTCGCGCAGCTCCGGCTCGATGAAGGGGAGACCGAGGAAGGCGTACGCCTCGGCCTCCGTGGCGAATGTCCGGAGCTCGGCAGCGGGACCCGTGAGCGGCTCCCCGTCCTCGCCGATGCGCTGGAAGCCCTTCTCGGACAGGCTCCAGCCCTCGTCGCGGGCGCGCTCGCGGAGCCGCACGTTGTGCTCCTTGGACCCCGTGAAGTGGATGCGATACGTGCCGGCCGTGCCTGGAGGCATGACCATCAGGTCGGCCTGGGGGCCGCGAAGCAGGCCGACCGCCGCCTTGTAGCCACCCTTGTTCACGACGTGGTCCACGACACCCAGCGTGGTGAAGCGCTCGATCAGGCCCGGCCCGTCGTCCGTCTCGGCAAGGAGGTCCAGGTCGCCGATGCTCTCGCGGCGACGCCGGAACGAGCCCGCCGGCTCGATCGACCGCACGCCGGGCATGTCGGTCAGCGCCTCCATGAGCCCCAGCAGGGTCGCCTCGGCGCGGTGGAGGAGCATCCGCTTCGGTGCCGACTCGAGGCGGGCGATCCCCTCGAGGATGAGCTGTTCGGTCTTCACCGACAGTCCGCGCAGTGAGCGCAGGCTGCCCGCCTCGGCTGCCGTGCGCAGATCTTCCATCGTCTCGATACCGAGCTCGGCGTGGATCTGGCGGACGCTCCGCGGCCCGAGCCCCGGGATCCGCAACAGCTCCACGAGGCTGGGTGGGATCTCCGCGCAGAGCCGGTCGTAGAAGCCCATCCGGCCGGTCGTGGCGAGCTCCCTGATCTTGTCGCTGATCGCCGCGCCCACACCCGGGACCTTGGGGGCCTCGCCGCTGCGGTAGGCCGCGACGAGATCCACGGGGCTGCGACCGATCGCATCGGCGGCGCGGTGGTAGGCGACCGTCTTGAAGACGAGCTCGCCCTTCACCTCGAGCATGTCGCCGATGTCGTGGAAGATCCGGGCGAGGTCGCCGTTGGTGAGCTCGCCCGGGCCGTCGTCCTCATCGGCCGGGTCGTGGACGTCGTCGTCGAGGTCGGGGGCCGATCCGAGGCCCGGGTCGTCGGTCACGAACGCGATGGTAGTCGGTCAGGCCGCGACGACCCGGTCTCGACCTCCGCGCTTCGCCCGGTACAGGGCCTGGTCGGCGGTCTCGATGAGAGCCTCGATCGGCTCGTCCGGTCCGTCCGCGACGGCGACGCCGACCGAGACGCTGACCGTGGCCACCCCGAACCGTCCGAGGTCCAGGCCGCGGACCGCGGCGCGGATCCGCTCCCCGACTTCGATCGCCACGCCGGGGTCGGGGTTTCGCAGCAGGACGACGAACTCCTCCCCGCCGAAGCGCGCCGGGACGTCGTCCTCGCGCACCGCCGACACGATGGCGCTCGCGACCGCCCGCAGCACCTCGTCGCCGGTCGCGTGGCCGTGCGTGTCGTTGAGGACCTTGAACTTGTCGATGTCGACCATGAGGATCCCCACGGCGTCCCCCGCGCGACGGCGCTTGGCGAGCAGCGACACGAACTCCTCGAAGTAGCGGCGGTTGGGCAACCCGGTCAGCGAATCGGTCGAGGCCTGTGCCTCGGCGGCTCGGTGCGAGTAAGCGCGGGCAAGGGCGGCCGATGCCTCGGCGGCGGCCGCCGAGAGGAGGCGACGCGTGGCGTCGGTCCAGCGCCCGCCGATCCGTTGGGAGAGGACGATCGCGCCCACCACCTCGTCGCCCGCGGTCAGCGGCTCGGCCAGGGCGTGGGTCAGCCCGTAGACGGCACGGACGCGGTGGGCGATCCGCTCCACGGCCTCCGCCTGTCGGGGAGGACGCCCGCCGTCGATGGGATCGCCGAGATCGCCGGCCGGGAGCAGGGTTGTGTGGTGGGGGACGCCCGGGTGCGAGCTGACGAGTCGAGCCTCCACGACGCTCGTGCCGCGTCGTCGCCGCACCACCACGATGTGGTCGGCACGCGTCGCCTCACCGAGCTCCTCCACGATGGCGTCGACGATCGCATCGGGCGACACCGAGCGCGAGAGCCCGGACAGGATGCGGGCGAACGATTCGGTCTCGGATCGGCTGCGCGCGTCGAGCCCCTGGACGGCTGAGACGTGCAGCAGGGCCGCGACGCCGGCCACGACCACCGCCACCAGGAGGAACCAATCGATCGGACCCGCTTCGCGGCCAAGGGCGCGCGCGATCGCGACAACGCCGATCAGGAGGAAGGCACCGGAGAAGAGCCACCAGGACCGGCGGATCCGTCGATCCGACGGATCAACGGGACGAGCGGGCCGCAGGGTTGGTTGGGTCACCTCGGAAATAGAGGATGGCGGTACGGGGCCATCGCGTCCAGTACCGCGACGTGGTACGGATGGCGCCCAGGGGTGGTACTTCCGTCCTACGCGGCCGCACCCTTGCCCGCGTCGGGCTTGCCGGCTGCGGCCGCGTCGTGGCCTCCCCCGCGCTTGACCTTGTAGAGGGCGTCATCGGCGGCCGCGATCAGGTCCGTACCGGTTCGCCCGTCCGCCGGGAAGGTCGCGACGCCGATCGACGCCGCGATCGGCACCGGCCCGCGCTTCTCCCCGACGAACGGTCGCTCGCGGAAGGCGTCGAGGATCCGTTCGGCGGCGCGGCGCGCCTCGTCCGCGTCGGTGTCGGGCAGGATCAGGGCGAACTCGTCGCCGCCGTACCGGGCGGCGATGTCGGAGAGACGCAGGGTCGAGCGGATCACCTCGGCGGCCCAGGTCAGGACCCGGTCGCCGAAGAGGTGACCGAACGTATCGTTGACCAGCTTGAAGTCGTCGAGGTCCAGCATCAGCACGCTCAACGGCCGCCGGCCGCGCTGCGAGCGAACGACTTCCTCGCCCATGCGCTCGTGCAGGAACCGGTGGTTGTAGAACCCGGTCAGTGGGTCCCGGTCGGCGAGCTTGCGCGCGTCCTCGTACAGGCGTGCGTTCTCCAGCGCGATGGCCGCCTCGTTGGCCATCGTCCGAGCGAGCTCGAGCCGCTGGGCGTCCCAGCGGATCTTGGTCTTCGAGAAGAGTTCGACGAGACCGATCGATTGGCCCTTCGCGACGAGCGGCAGCATCGCGAGGATCCGGTTCCCATCGCTGACCATGAGCCTGACTTCGTCGCGATCGGCAGCCGGATCATCCGCGTCGACGATCGCGGGCTGCTGGCTCTCGAGGACGCGCAGCGTCTCCGGGTAGCCCGCGAGCAGGAAGTACGGCTCGAGCGCCTCGTCCATGGGCGGATAGAACCCAAGCGACTCGAGCCTTCCGCCGGGCCGATCCCAGTAGCTGATCGCGCATTCGTCGACGCCCATGGCACGGGTCAGGTGTCCCGCCATGAGGTTGGCGACCTGCCGCGGGTCCAGGCTGCCGGACAGCTCGCTGGACATCTCGAGCAGGCGGCGTAGCTCGCCGGCCAGCTCCTGGCTGCGCGTCAGCAGCCGGGCCGTCTCGGCAGCCGTGGCGGCATGGTCCGCGAGGATCATGAGCAATCGGAGGTCGTCGGCGTCGAAACCGTCGCAGCCGAGCTTGGACAGGGTGATGACCCCGACCGTCATGCCGTCGTACCGCATCGGCACCACGAGCATCGATTCATCGATGTCGTCCGTGCCGGTGATCGTCTGGCCGCGCGGATCGGCGTTCGCGTCGTTGATCAGCAGGGGCTCGCCATGCTCGGCGACCCAGCCCGTGAATCCTTCGCCGATGTGGCAGCGAAGCAGGTCCATGTCGACGTGCTCATACGCGCCGACCCGGCCCTCGAAGGCGATCGGCACCACCTCGTCGGGCAGCTCCACGAGGTACACGCGGGCGTTGTGGTAGTCGATGATCTTGCGGGTCTCCTCGACGATCGTCCGGCCCACCGCTTCGACGGACGACGCTCGGTTCAGGCGCCCTGATGCGGCCTGCAGCACGGCGAGCTGCGCCGCGCGCGCCTCGGTCTGCTCGAAGAGCTCGGCGTTCGTGAGCGCGATGCCGGCATGCGTGGCCAGGGTGGTCAGGAACGCGATGTCGCCATCGGTCCAGTCGCGCGGCTCGCGACTGACGGCGGAAAGCGCCCCGATGACCCGGTCGTGGTGGATGAGCGGCGCGATGAGGTCGCCCGCGACGTCGACGATGGCCTCGGATCGCTCGGGGTCGATGGGGCGTTCCTCGCGAGCCTCCGACCAGGCGGCGACCTGCCCCGTCCGCAGGACCTCCCCGACCCAACCCTCATCGACGCGGAACACCGGCAGCGCCCGCGCCGCCTCATCGGACAAGCCGGCCCAGGCGGCGACGACCAGGCCGCCGTCTTCGACGACGCGGATCGTCACGTGGTCGACCTGCAGCGCGCGAAGCGTCTCGTCGACGATCGTCCGGAACAGCTCCGTGCGATCGTGCGTGGCCGCCAGCCGTTCGGCGATGTTCAGGATCGTGTCGAGCCGCTCGGCGAGTTGGGTCTCCGGGCTGTCACTCGAGTCGGCCGTCAGGACATCGCCGAACGCGCCCGAACCGCCGAGGAGGCGGCGATAGAGCGAGGGTCGGGTCAGTGCGAGGCCAGGATCCGATCCGTGCTCGGGCGAGGGTTCGTGCGGGTGCTGGCGCGCGCTCATGGCCGCTGCATCGTCCCACCCGCGACCCCTCATGCCGCCGGACCATCGGTACTTGCGTGGGAGTACGGAGGTACTACCGGCGCCTTGGGAGCACGGACGAGGCTCCCGGCGATCTCATCGTTTCGGACGGTGGCGAAGTACCATGCCCCCCGGGAACGTCCGAACACGCTAGGCGGGAGGTTGGATGGGGTCGCAGATGGGCGGATCGAACGGTTCGACCGCGCTCGGGATGGGCCGGGGTCTCCACCGGACGGGCTGGCTGCTGTTCGTGCTCGATATCGTCGCCGCGTTCGCCGCAGCCATCATCGTGCTCTGCATCCGCTTCGACACACCAGACCTCGCGATCGCCGTCCTGCCCTACCTCCCGGCCGCATTGCTGCCCTTTGCGGTCCGGCCACTCGTGCACATCGCCTTCGGGCTCCATCGGCGCGAGTGGCGCTACGCATCGGTCCGCGACCTGCTCGATCTCGTCAGGGCCGTCATGGTCGGTACCGCGATCGTGGTGGTGGCGTTCCTCGTCCTCGACCGGCTCGATGCGCCTGGCACGAGCCCGTTCCCGCGGTCGTTCTTCCTGCTGGAACCCCTCGTGTTCCTCGCCCTCACGGCGGGTGCGCGGATCCTCGTGCGGACATCACTCGAGCGCCGCAACGGAGTCGTGTCGTCCGGAGGCTCGACGCCGACGCTGGTCTACGGGGCCGGCAACGCCGGCGCGATCATCGCGCGCATGGCCACCGCGGGCGGCTTGCGCGGGATGCGGATCGTCGGGTTCGTCGACGACGACAAGCAGAAGCACGGTTCACGCCTGCTGGGCCATCGCGTGTATGGCGGGCTCGAGGAGCTTCCCCACGCGGTCGAACGGACGGGCGCCGCCCAGCTGCTCGTCGCGATCCCATCCGGCGAATCGGGACCGGTTCGTCGCGCTTTCGAGGCCGCCCAGGCGCTGGGGATGAGCGTCAAGATCGTCCCACCGTTGCGGGACATGGTGACCGGCCACTACCAGGTGTCCGGCATCCGCGCCGTGAACGTCGAGGACCTCCTGCGTCGAGCGCCGGTCGAGATCGACTTCGAGGCGGTGGCTAGCTCGATCAACGGGGCCTCGGTCGTGGTGACCGGCGGTGGTGGCTCGATCGGCAGCGAGCTCGTCCGCCAGATCCTGTCGCTCGGCCCGCGCGTCCTGACGATCGTGGACCAGAACGAATGGGCGTTGTGGAACGTCGAGCGCGACATCGCGACCCTTCGCCGCGAGGCGGACGGCGCCCATGTCGTCGCGGCGCTCGCCGACGTCCGCTCGCCCGCCGCCCTGAACGCCGTCCTCCGCGGGGCGCGGCCCGATGTCGTCTTCCACGCCGCCGCGCTGAAGCACGTCCCGTACGTCGAGTTCTATCCGGCGGAGGGCGTGCTGACCAACGTCATCGGGACACGCAACGTCCTGCGCGCGTGCGAGCACCTCAACATCGCGCGCTTCATCCTCATCTCGACGGACAAGGCGGTCGAGCCCGTGAGCGTCATGGGCGCCACGAAGCGTCTCGCCGAACAGCTGACGGTCGCAGCCGGCCACCGCACGGGCCACCCATACGCTGCGGTCCGGTTCGGGAACGTCCTGGGCTCGAGCGGCAGCGTCGTGCCGCTCCTGCAGCGCCAGCTCGACGATGGCCTGCCGCTGACGATCACGCAACCCGACGCGACGCGCTACTTCATGACGATCGCGGAAGCGGTCAGCCTCATCCTTGAGGCCGGGACGGACCCGCTCGCCGGCGACGTGTACGTGCTCGACATGGGTGAGCCGATGCGGATCATGGACCTGGCTCGAGACCTCGTCCGGCTCAATGGCGTCGATCCCGACTCGGTGCAGTTCACCGTCACCGGGCTGCGACCCGGGGAGCGTCTCCACGAGAAGCTGTTCTACGACGACGAGGTCGCGGAACGCACCCGGCACCCGGGCATCATGCGCGCGGCCCGACCCGCGTCGGCGTCGATCGAGAACCAGATCGAGGCGTTCGTCGACGAGCTCGCCGCCGCGGCGCGGGAGCACAACGACGAGGCCGTCCGCGAGCTCTTGCTGCGGAGTGCGTCCCTCACCGGCATGTCGGATCTGGCCACGATCCGGGTACCCGACGAGGTCGTGGCCGTCGGGCCGGGACGCGCCCCCGACTAGGCGGAGCGCGCCTCCGACGAGGCGATCCGCGCCTCCGTCCGGGTCACCCAGACAGCGTACGCGGCGGCGGCCAGCACGACCCCAGCGAGCATCGCGATCCGGACAACGGCCGGCGCCGCCGGCCATGAGAGCGCGAGCACCCCGGTGACCGCCGTGGCGGCCGCGTACCCCGCGGCGACCTCGCGATGAGAGCGGCCCGCGACCACCACTCGCTGATAGAGGTGCTCGCGATGGCCCGCGAACAGGTCGCGGCCGGCTCGCGCCCGGCGGATGAGCGTGAAGCCGGTGTCGAACAGCAGCGGGCTTACGAGCAGCAGCACCGGGACGACATCGACCGCTCCACGTTCCTGCCGCAGCAGCGCCGCGCCGAGGATCAGGCCGACGAACTGGCTTCCGCCGTCGCCCATGAAGATGGATGCGGGGGCGTGGTTCCACACCAGGAACCCGGCGCAGGCCGCCGCGAATGGCACGAGGATCGGCCACGCGGCGGGCATCACCAGTCCGAACGCCACGATCGCGGCGACGAGCGCGACGCTGCCGATGAGCCCATCGATGCCGTCCATGAAGTTGACCGCATTCACCAGCGCCGTCAGGCCGATCGTCGTGATGACGAAGGCGGGGATCCCACCGAGCGACCAGGTGCTGTCGCCGATCCCGATGGTGAGCGTCGGCTGCAGCACGCCCGCGACGACCGCGGCGGCCGCCAGCTGCGCGAGGTACTTGCCGAGGACACTGGTGTGGTGGACGTCGTCGAGCAGACCGACCGCGCCCAGGCCGAGCGCCGCGAGCACGATGATCGTGGCCTGCCCGTCCGTCCAGCCTGCCGCGAACAACCAGCCGACGACGGTGCCCACCACGATGCCCAGCCCGCCGATCCGAGGGGTCGGGGCGTCGTGGGAGCTCCGGTCGTTGGGGATGTCGAGCAGGCTCCGCCCCCGCGCGAGTCCTTCGACCACGCGGGTCACGATCGTGGCCGCGAGCCCAGCGACCAGGAGCGCGATCAGCAGCTGGTCCGTCACCGCGGCCGCTCCCCGCGATGCCACGCCGCGATACGGACCATGGCCGCGTCGATGGTGAAGGGCGGGACGAACCCGGTCGCCTCCCGAAACGCCTGGGTCGAGTACGAGACGGAGCTCGTCAATGTCTCGATGCGCACCGGATCGAGCAGCGGCGTCCGGCCCACGGCCCGGCTCACGGCGGTCTCCGCGGCGCCCATACCCCGGACCGCGAGCTTGGGCACCCGGAGCATCATCGGTCGGTCACGTCCGAGGGCCCCGGCCAGCGTGGCCAGGACCTCGCGCAGCCGGTACGAGCGATCGTCGCCGACGATGAAGGTCCGTCCGGCCGTCTCCGGCCGATCCAGCGCCAGGCCGACGGCCGCGACGAGGTTGCCGACGTAGCTGAACGGGATCAGGGCGGTCCCCCCGGCCGGAAGCGGCACGATGGGCAGACCGGCGATCCGGCACAGGACGGCTGCCAGGCCGCGCCCTTCCCCGAAGACCGACGTGGGCCGCAGGATCGTGACCGGCACGTCCTCCGCCGCCTCGACGACCACCTCCTCGGCGTCGCGCTTGCTCTGGCCGTAGGGCGTTCGCGGCGGCGCCAAATCGTCCTCCCGCAGGTCCTCGCCCTCTCGGTGACCCATCGCCGCGACGCTGCTCAGGTGGAGCAGCCGTGCCGCGCCGACCGCCGAGGCCGCCGTCGCGAGCGCTCGGACCGCCTCCACGTTGTCCCGGCGGAAGCGCGCAAGCCCGCCCGCGGAGCGATCGGTGGCCATGGCATACCCGGACGCGTTGACGATGAGGTCGCCCGGGCGGAGGTACGCACGCAGCCGGTCGCCGTCGATCAGATCGACCTCCGACCGCGCGGGCGCCGTGACGTCGCGCCCGAGGCCGGCGACCAGGCCCGATCCGATGAACCCGCCGCCGCCGAAGACGACCACGCGACCGGTCATCCGCCCGGACCGACGAGCTCGAGAAGCGCGGACTCGAGCTGGGCGCCGGTCACGGCGATGGTGTACCGGCGCCGGACGAGCTCCTGGCCGCGACGGCCCATCAGCACCCGCTCGTCGGGCGGCAACGCGAGGAGCGCAGCCACGCCCTCGGCGAGGGATCGCCCGGACCCCGGCTCGTAGCGGCGGCCCGCGTCCGCCTCGCTGACCGGAGAGTCGTCGAGCCGCGAGGCGAGCAGGACCGGGCGTCCGGCCGCGAGGTAATCGAAGAGCTTGTTCGGGCTCAGCCCGTAGCGATAGACGTCGGCGTCGGCGAACGCCACCAACAGGAGGGTTGCCCGAGCCAGCGCGGCAGGCACGGCGGCCTTCTCGATCGGTGGGTGGAAGTACAGGTGGGGGTGGCCGCGTTCGGTCGCCATACGTACCAGCTCGTCATGCCGGCCACCGTCGCCGATGAGGACGACCGCGAGGCGTTCGTACGTGACGAGATCGGTCGAGCGCAGGTGATCCAGCGCGTCGAGGACGACCTCGAGGCCGTTCGAGACCCCTTGCGCCCCGGCGTACATCAGGATCTCGCGCGAGCCACAGGCGGCGAAGACCGCCTCGAGCGTGTCGGGGACGGGCGCGCTGACCGAGACATCGAGCTCTGAGGCATTGGGGACGTGGACGCAGCGCCTCGGATCGGTACCCATCTCGCGGACCCGCCGATCGGCGTGCGGAGGAACGATCACGATGCGGTCGGCCAGGCGATAGCACAGGCGCTCGAGCAGCTCCAGGCCGCGGTGGGCGAGCCCGCCACGCCGCATCGCTCCCAGGTCGACCAGGGCCGATGGCCACAGGTCGCGGATCTCGAAGACCAGTGGAACCCGGTATCGGCGGGCGAGGACGATGCCACTGATGCCCACGAGCAGGTGCGGTGAGGACGCCATGATCACGTCGGGGCGCGGATGAAGCCGCAGACCCGACCAGATGGAGCGGAGGGTGAAGGACAGCATCGATCGCAGCCGCTGGCGGTCGTTGGTGCGGTACGACCCGGTATCCAGCCACCGAAAACGTACCCCTGAATGGGATTCGACCGGCGGGGCTCCCGCCGATGCGGAGGACCGCGTGAGGTAGTTGAACCGCGCCGCGATGACCGTGACATCGTGCCCGCGACGGACGAGCTCCGCCCCCAGGTCCCCGTGCCGCGTGATGCCCGACGCTCCGGCCGGCAGACCATACTGATTGACGATGACGAGATGCATCCGCGCCGGATGGTAGCAAGGCTACGCGGGCCCGGGTTCGCTCGGAGCGTCCTCGTCCTGGCCGGCGGCGCGGCCGGCGCACAGCTCATCAACACGCTCGTCGCCCCGTTCCTGACCCGGCTCTACGACCCGACCCAGGTCGGCCAGCTCGGGCTGTTCCTGGCCTTCGTCCAGGTCGCGATCATCGCCCTCTCGTTGCGCTACGAGCAGGCGATCGTCCTGCCGACATCCGAGGCAGTGGCGGCCCGGCTCGCGGCGCTCGCCCTGGCGCTGGTGCCCATCACCTCGCTCGTGGCCGCCGGGATCCTCGCCGCGCTGATCGTCCTCGGGGTCGGTGGGTACGGGACGCTGCCGATGGTGGCCGTGCCGCTCGCCGCGATCGGCCTGGCGGGATACGGCGTGGTGGGGGTCCTGCGCTACTGGCTCATCCGCCACGGGGACTACCGCGCCGTCTCGCAGGTCGCCATCGTGCAGAGCATCGCGCGGGCCGTCAGCCAGGTGGTCTTCGGGCTGCTCGGTGCCGGCATCGCCGGCTTGCTGCTCTCGGACGTGCTCGGCCGTGTGCTGGGCCTGGGCAGCGTCATCCGCAGTGCCTGGGGGACGCTCGCGGTCGCGGGCGCGGGGGCGACGGTCGTGACACGGAGGGTGGCCCGGGAGTTCTGGCGGTTCCCGGTCTTCGGGGCGCCGTCATCGTTGCTGAACGCCGCGGCTGCCGCCCTCCCGGTCCCGCTCCTGGCGGGCGTGTACGGCCTGCCGATCGCGGGTCAGTTCGCGCTCGTGCAACGTGTGCTCGGGCTCCCGCTCAGTGTCATCGGGACGAGCGTCGGCGACGCGATGCTCGGCCGGATGTCCGAACAGGCCCGCTCCGATCCCTCGGCCGCCCTGCCGCTCTTTCGACGGATCGCGGTCGCGCTGGCGGCGATCGGCGTGCCGGGGGCGCTCGTCCTGGCACTGGTCGGCCCGGACCTCTTCGCCTTCGTCTTCGGGGAGCCATGGCGCGACGCGGGAACGGTGGCCGCGCTGATGGCCCCGTGGCTCGTGGCGGCGATGATCGTGAGTCCGCTCAGCCGGGTCGCCCTCGTGTACCAGGCCCAGGGACAGAAGCTCATCTACGACGTCTTGAGCTTGGGCGCGGTGGCGGGCAGCATCCTTGGCGGGAGCGCCGCTGGCCTGGACGCCTTCGAGACGATCCGCCTGCTGGCCTGGCTCCAGGCCCTGGCCTACGGCGTGTACCTGGTCGTCCTGTATCGCCTGGTCGTCGTGGGATCCGCGCGTCAGCCACGGGTGTAGCAGAGCGCCGACCGGGCGCCCGACGCTAGACTGCGCGGGACATGTCGATCATCATCGCTCGGACGGCGATCGTGGATCCGCGCGTCGAGCTTGGCGACGACTCGGTCATCGAGGATTATGTGGTCCTCGGCTCGGGTACGGCTGCTGACGACGCGCCGCCGCTCCGTATCGGAGGAGGGGCCCGCATCCGCTCCCACACGGTCGTGTATCCCGCGAGTAACATCGGCGACCGGTTCCAGACCGGACACGGCGCGATGATCCGCGAGTCCAATACGATCGGGGACGACGTCAGCATCGGCACCCATTCGATCGTGGAGCACCACGTCGAGATCGGGGACCGGGTGCGCGTCCACTCCAACGCCTTCATCCCCGAGTACTCGGTGATCGAGGAAGGCGCCTGGATCGGGCCGTCCGTCACGTTCACGAATGCGCGCTACCCGCTTGGCCGGGATGCCAAGGCCAGCCTGCGCGGCCCGGTCGTGCGGCGTGGCGCCAAGATCGGCGCCAACGCGACGCTGCTGCCGGGTGTGATCATCGGCCGGGACGCCCTGGTGGGCGCCGGCAGCGTGGTCGTCCACGACGTCCCGGACGGGGCGGTCGTGGTCGGGAACCCGGCCCGCATCGTCCGCCAGGTCACCGACATCGAGGAGTATCGGGCGGGCTGACGCCGGCCCACGAAAGGAGACGCATGCGGGTCGAGCTCGTTGACCTCGCCGCTCAGTACCAGTCCATCCGGGGCGAGATCGATGGCGCGATCCAGCGCATCCTCGACAACACCAGCTTCATCCTCGGCGACGAGGTGCGCGCGTTCGAGGCGGCCTGGGCCCAGCACGTCGGGGCCGCCGGGGCGGTCGGGGTGAGCTCCGGCACGGCCGCGCTCGAGCTCTCCCTGCGGGCGCTGGACATCGGTCCGGGCGACGAGGTGATCACGACGGCCCACACGTTCATCGCGACGGCCGAGGCCATCACGAATGTCGGGGCACGACCGGTCTTCGCCGACATCGACCCCATGACGTACAACGTCGACCCGTCCCACGTCGAGGACCTCATCACCGACCGGACGCGCGCCATCATGCCCGTGCATCTCTACGGTCAGCCCGCCGATCTCGATGCCCTCATGGAGATCGCGGTGCGGCGGGGCCTGTGGGTCATCGAGGACGCCGCTCAGGCGCACGGGGCGGAGGTCGGCGGTCGGCGCTGCGGCAGCATCGGCCACCTCGCCTGCTTCAGCTTCTACCCGGGCAAGAACCTCGGCGCGTACGGCGACGCCGGCGCGGTCACCGGCAACGACCCCGCCGTGCTCGATCGCATCCGCCGCATGCGCGATCACGGCCGGACGACGAAGTACGAGCACGTCGAGGTCGGGTACGCCGAGCGGATCGATGCGCTGCAGGCCGCGATCCTCGGCGCGAAGCTGCCGCACCTCGAGGCGTGGACCGAGGCCCGGCGCCGTCACGCCGACCGCTACGACGAGCTCCTGTCCGGCGCGAACGTCGCCATCCCCACGGTGCGCGACGGTGTCCGGCACGTCTACCACCTCTACGTCGTGCGCTCCGAGCGTCGCGATGCTCTCCTGGAGCATCTGAGGGCCGCCGAGGTGATGGCCGGCATCCATTACCCCATCCCGCTGCACCGCCAGCCGGCGTACGTTGCGCTCGGCTACGGCGACGTCTCGCTGCCGCACACCGAGCGAGCCGCGGCCGAGGTGCTGTCGCTGCCCATCTACCCGGAGCTGCCCGATGACGCGCTGCGGTACGTCGCGGACGCGGTCCGGGCGTTCCCGGCATGACCGTCCGCCTCGCCCAGGTCGGCCTGGGCTACTGGGGGCCAAATCTCGCTCGAAACCTGGCGCTCGTGGACGGCGGCGAGCTCGCGATGCTGTGCGACGCCGACCGGGGCCGCCTGGAGCGGATGGCCCGCCAGCTGCCGGGTCCCCGCCTGGTGACGGACTTCGCCGACGTGCTCGCCGACGACACGATCGACGGGGTCGTGATCGCCACCCCGGTCGATACGCACTTCCCGCTGGCCAAGGCCGCGCTCGAGGCCGGGAAGCACGTCCTCGTCGAGAAGCCGCTCGCCACGACGAGTGCCGATTGCGAGGCCCTCATCGCCCTGGCCGACGAGCGCGACCTCCGGCTGATGGTGGGCCACGTCTTCGTCTACAACCCCGCCGTCCGCCGGGTCAAGGAGCTCATCGACAGTGGCGAGCTGGGGGAGGTCTACTACATCTACTCCCAGCGTCTGAACCTCGGCCAGGTCCGCCACGACGTCAATGCCCTGTGGAACTTCGCGCCACATGACGTCTCCATCCTGTGCGACTGGCTGGATGCGGAGCCGACAGAGGTCACGGCGCGCGGCTTCTCGTATGTCCAGCCCGGGATCGAGGACGTCGTCTTCATGACGATGGGGTTCCCGGGCGGGGTGGGGGCGAACGTCCACATCAGCTGGCTCGACCCGCTCAAGGTCCGCCGGATGACGGTCGTCGGGAGCGAGAAGATGGTCGTCTACGACGACGTCAGCGCAGACGCCAAGATCACGGTCTACGACCGCGGCGTCACCAAGCTCCTGGTCGACAAGTCCGAGGCGTCGCTCGGCAGCTACCGCACGTTCGGCGAGTTCCAGCTCCTGCTGCGGGCGGGGGACGTGCTCATCCCAAAGCTCGACTTCATCGAGCCGCTCAAGATCGAGTGCCAGCATTTCGTAGACTGCATCAGGACCGGGGAAACACCACGATCGGATGGGCGCGCGGGGCTTCGGGTGGTTCGGACCCTCGAAGCCGCCCAGCGATCGATGACGACGGGCTAGGGACCGACATCGCGACCAAGACGCTCGACCGCAGCCTCGTGGGGACGATGGTCAACGTGCCCGCAAAGGCCCTCGCGACGACACCATCGATCGCGCGACTTCGCGTCGCGGTCATCTATCTCATCGTCTTCCTGCTCGCCTACGTCCTGTACATCGCACCGAACTTCACGGGCATGGGCATCGTCAACCGACTGGCCGGGGACGGGTCGCTGCTGCTCGCCGCTGCCCTCGCGGTCGCGCCCGCTCCGTGGCTTCCGGCGAGGGCCGAGCGCCCCTCCGATGCCGGGCTGTGGGTCCTCTATCTGGGCGGGTACGTCCCGTCGCTCATGATCGCGCCGTTCGTCCTGGGCACGGGTTGGGCGCTCCTTCCGCTGTGGTTGACGCTCGGCCTGGCGTTCGCGGTGCTGCTCGTCCTCGTCAGCCGTGTCCACCTGCGGCTTCCGACCGTCAGCATGTCGGTCAGGGCGTACGGCTGGCTCCTCCTCGGGCTGGCGGGGATCGGCGTCGTCGGGATCCTGTGGTGGTTCGGCATCCCCACGCGGATCCCGTCATTGAGCGAAGTCCCGGGCGCGCGGCTCGACTTCCGGGAGGATCTGGCCGGAGCCGGCCGTCTGGCCGGCTACGCGGTGTGGTGGACGGGCGGGGTCGTGGCTCCGCTGCTGGTCGCGTACGGCTTGTGGGTCCGGCGCCCGTGGTTCGCGATGGGCGGGTTCTTCATCCTGGCCCTCGTCTACGCCTCGGCGGCGTTCCGGAGCATGCTGTTCATCGCTCTGCTGGTGATCGTGCTGCTCGCCCTGATCGTCCGCGTCCGGCGCGACTTCGGGGCGACGATCGCCATCCTCACGAGCCTGCTGATCGTCGCCTGTTCCGCCGTCGCGGCCGCCGGCTTGTTCACGCCCATCTCGCTCCTGGTCCGGCGGCTGCTGGTCGTCCCGGGGCAGGTCATGGCGTACTACTACGACGCGTTCTCGACGGGTCCTGTGTACGCCCTGTCCCACAGCATCCTGGGCAGCCTCATGCCGAGGCCGTACGAGCTGACGCCTCCGCGGCTCATCGGTGAACGCTATTTCCATGATGCCCAGGTCAATGCGAACGGCAATGTCTGGGCGGATGGCATGGCGAACTTCGGCCTCGTTGGCATCGTCGGAGCCTCCGTCGCCCTGGGGTTGTTCCTCATCGCCATGGACACGGTCTCGCGCGGCAAACCCGCCCTCCTGACGGTCACCCTGGGCGGGATCGGGATGTGGAGCCTCATCAACTCGGGTCTGCTGACATCCCTGCTGACGCACGGGCTCGTGCTGATGCTCCTTCTGATCTGGCTGATGCCCGCCGCCCGCCTGCGTGGCCGGCCCGATCGCGCGCTGCGTGTCGCCCACGTCACGTCGGTGCACCGCAGCGACGATCCACGGATCTATCTCAAGGAATGCGCCACGCTTGCCGAGGCGGGGTACGACGTCACGCTCATCGCGCAGGGCTCCGCCCCCGCCGCGGCGGTCGGTGTCGACTTCGTCTCGCTGGGCGAGGCGAGCGGGCGGCTTACCCGGATGCTCGTGATGCCGGTCCGCGTCCTGCGCGCCGCTCGCCGCCTTCGTGCCGACCTGTATCACCTGCACGACCCGGAGCTCCTGCCCCTCGGCATCCTGCTCAAGCTCCTCGGTCTCCGCGTCATCTACGACGCGCACGAGGATCTCCCCCGCCAGATCGCCTACAAACCGTACATCCCGGGCTGGGCGCAGCGACCCGTGGCCCTCGCCACAGGAGCGCTGGAGCAGGGCGCGGCTCGTTTGCTCGATGCCGTGGTCGCGGCCACGCCCCGGATCGCAGCGCGCTTCCCCGCTGGGAAGGTGACGCTGGTCCAGAACTTCCCCCTGGCGAGCGAGTTCGCGGCGGGTCCGGCACGGCCGTACGAGGAGCGCCCGCCGCTCGTCGCGTACGTCGGCCGCCTGACCCGCGAGGTGGGCGCGATCGTGATGGCCGACGCGGCCAGGATCGTCGCCCCACGGCGCGATGTCCGGTTCACGCTCGCGGGACCGATCGAACCTGAGCTGGCCGAGACGATCACGCGCCGGACGTCGGCCGTGCTGGTGGAGCTGCCTGGCCGGCTGGGTCGCACGGAGGTCGTGGCCCTCCTGCACGATGCCCGGGTGGGCATGGTGCTGTTCCAACCGGTGGCCAACTACGTCGAGGCGTACCCCACGAAGCTCTTCGAGTACATGGCGAGCGAGCTGCCGGTGGTCGCATCCGATTTCCCGGTCTGGCGCGAGATCGTGGCCGAGGTCGACTGCGGCCTGCTGGCCGATCCGACCGACCCGATCGCGGTGGCGGACGCCATCGAGGAGCTCCTCGCCGACCCGGAGCGCGCCGCCGCGATGGGCCGGCGCGGACGTCAGGCGGTCCTCGAGCGCTATCGCTGGGAGCCCCAGGGGGCTCGCCTCGTCGACCTGTACAGCGCGCTGCTGGCCGGCGTGTCGGAGGATGTCGAAGTCCCGGCCGAAACCGTGGCCGCCGCCGGGACTTGACCGGAAGCGGTCACCGGACGGCCCCGAGGCGGCAGTCTGGTACATTCCCGGCCATGCACATCGCCGTCATCGGCGCGGGCTATGTCGGGCTGGTCACCGGAGTCAGTCTCGCCCGCATCGGTCAGTATCACGTGACGCTCGTCGAGCAATCTCCTTCCCGTCTGCACGACCTTCGGGCGGGGATCATGCCCATCGAGGAGCCGGGCCTGCCCGAGGCGTTCGCGGAGGCGAGGGACCGCATCGACGTCGTCAGCTCGCTCGACCAGGTCGAGCGTCCCGACCTCGTCTTCGTGGCCGTCGGCACGCCGATCGCCGACAACGGGGAATCGGACCTGACCCAGCTGCTGTCCGTCACGACCGAGCTCCAGCGTTGGCCGGACGTCCACGTCTGCGTTCGCAGCACCCTGCCGCCCGGCATGTCGAACCGGCTGCCGCGCCTGATGGGTCGCGCCGACGGAGAACGCCTCTCGACCAATCCCGAATTCCTGCGCCAGGGTTCCGCCGTCGCCGACTACGCGCACCCGTCGCGGATCATCATCGGGCGGTTCCCCAGCACCTCGGCCGAGCACCTCGAGCTGCTCGAGCGCGTGTTCGCCCCCATCGAGGCACCCCGACTCCATGTCGATGTCGCGGCGGCCGAGCTCATCAAGAACGTCAGCAATGGCTTCCTCGCGCTGAAGCTGAGCTTCGTGAACGAGGTGGCGGCCCTGTCCGAGGAGTACGGCGTCGAGGTCGAGCAGGTCCTCGAGGGAATCGCGCTCGATCCCCGTATCGGCTCCTCGTACATGAAGCCGAGCCTCGGCTTCGGCGGATCGTGCCTGCCCAAGGAACTCCAGGTCCTGGCATCGGCGGGCCGGCGACGCGGACTCCCGATGCATGTCGCCCGCGCGATCGGGCAGGTCAACGTCGAGCAGCAGGACCGCTTCGTCCGGCGCATCCTCGGCGAGCTGCCCGACGAGGGCGCCCGGGTCGGGCTGCTCGGACTCAGCTTCAAGGCCGACACGGACGACCTGCGGGGATCCCCGGCGCTCTACGTGGCCCGTCGCCTGCTCGAGGAGGGGCACGAGGTCATCGCGTTCGACCCGGCCGTGCGACCGGACCGTGCGGTCACCGCCGCTCCCGGCATCGTCATCGCCACGAGCGCTGCGGACGTCTTCGAGGACGCGGACGCCGTCGTCATCGGAACCGAGTGGCCACAGTTCGCGCAGCTCCCGCTGGGTGAGCTCCGAATGCGGATGCGCCAGCCGTTCCTCTTCGACGGCCGGGGGCTCATCGACCCATCGGTCGCGACCGAGGCCGGTCTCAGCTATCGAGGCGTCGGTCGGCGCCCGCGGGATCCCGCCTCGGTCCAGGTGTCCTGACCCCGCGGCGCGGCCCGATGATGCGTCGCATCTCGGTCATCCTCGCGCCGCTCCTCGTCGTGGTGCTCGGGATCGAGGTCGCCGCGCGCGTCGGCGATCTTGATTCGTACGACAAGCTGTTGCCGGTCGTTCAGGTGGCGAGCGAGGACCCGATCTTCGGTCCGGGCGAGTTCGAATACGCAACGACCTATGGGCTCGTGCTGGAGTCTGCCGTTGCGGCCGGCGACGCCGAGACCGCGGACCGCGCCCGCACCTGGCTACGGGACGACGAGCGTCCCGCGGGCTGGGGGATGGATTGGACGTGGGATCCATTCAGCGACGGCTCGATGACCCAGGCTGGAACGCCGTTCGCCGTCACGACCGCGATCGCGATCGACGGCCTGCTGGAGGCCGGCATCGATGCCGATGAGGCCGATCGGATCGGCCGGATCCTCATGCGCTGGGCTCGCGAGGCGTGGTCGGACGGGTACTTCTGGTACTCGCTCGCCCCCCAGGACGCGATCGATACGCCGAATGTGAACGGGATGCTTGCCGGGGCGGCTGCGCGGTTCCTCACCGAGCACGGAGACGCCCTCTCGGAGGCCGACGCGGCGTTCCTCCGCGAGCGAGTCGAAGGATCCCTGGTCCGTCTCGCGTCCCAGCATGACGCGAGCCTGCGCTGGCCGTACTCGGCGCGCCAGCCGATCGTCAATGACCTCGCCCACCACATCTACATCCTGTGGGGTGCGGAGCGGGCGCGGGACGCCGGCTTCGAGGTCGCCTGGACGCGTGAGGAGGCCATCGATTCGCTGGACACGTACGGCGGCGTCTATCCGACCGACATGGTGCTGACGCCGTCGATGGAGGCGCGCAAGGGATCGCAGTGGCAGACGTCCGGGACGGGCGCCGCGCTCGCCTTCTCGGCGCGCTGGGGTGGCGACATCAGGCGCTGGTCGAATGCGGTGTGCGAGACCCTCAAGATCTCGCCACGGGTCCCGCGCTTCGATGCGCACGCGCTGCTGGGCATGGCGCTGGCCGGGCTCTGCGAGTGCCCGAATCGCCCGGATCCCCCGAAGTCCTCGATCCGGACCTGCTAGGGCGCGCTCGCCGCGTAGCGGCTGTCATCGCCGAAGAGCTCCACGGACTTGCGCGCCAGGCGCTCCTCGTCGAAGCGCAATCGGTAGTCGAACACGCCGGGACCGGTCGCCTTGAGTGCGTACGGCGGCCCGAGCACGACCCCACTCACATCGCTGTCGGCGAGGGTCTCCGCCAGCCCGATGAACTCGGCCACGCGCTCGGTCGGGAAGTTCGTGCGCAGCGCGTTGCCCGCCGCCTGGGTGATCTCCGGGATCCGGGTGATGTTCTCGGGCCGTGCCAGTTGGCTGCGCAGGGCGAGCAGGACCTGCTGCTGGCGTCTTGACCGGTCGAAATCCGTGTCCCCGACCCCCTTGCGCGTCCGGACGAAGGCCAACGCCGTGACTCCGTCGAGGTGATGGCGGCCCGGCGACAGCTGAAATCCCTTCCGGCCGTCGGGCCAGTCGTAGGTGGGATCGTTGATCTGCCGCTTGTTGTCGATCGTCACGCCGCCGACGAGGTCGATCACCTTGCGGAAGCCATCGAGATCCACGGCCGTGTAGTACTGGATGGGGACGCCCAGGATGTAGCCGAGCTCGGTGGCGAGCGTGTGCAGCGGCCCGTCGGGAAACTCGTCCGGATTCTTTCGGGCATGGGTCATCAGGGAGTTGATCTTGGAGGTGTAGACCTCGCCGTTCGACAGCGTGAAATCGGCAAGGTCACGCGGGAAGCTCACCATCGCGATCTTCCCGGTGTCCGGATCGACGCTCACGACCATGAGGGTGTCGGTGAGCGCGGTGTTGCGGTTCTCGGATGAGTCGACACCGATCAGCAGCATGTTGACCCGGGAGCTCTGCGTGGCCGGGGTGGCGAACGGCTTCGAGCCGAAGTCGTCCATCGGGGCGGGCGTGACGCCCGGTGCGAGGGACGGTCGAGCGTCGGGCTCCTCCGCGGCGAACACCCGCTGACCGGCGTCATAGACCGACCACGTGAGGTAGCCGAGCCAGGCATGGGCGACGATCACGATGACCGTCAGCAGCGCGAATGTCGTCACGGCGCGACGCCGAACCGCGGGATCCGTGCCCAGCAACCCGTTCATCGCGTCACCCATCGACACCACCCGCCACAGGCCGAGCAGGAGGACGATGAACATGAGCGCGAACGCCGTCGCCGGTTCGAGAACCAGGGATGCGAGACGGCCGACGCCGTCAAGGACGAGGACCAACGTGATCAGCGCAACGACGAGCACGGGCAGCGCGAACAGCGCACCGGCGCGGGGACGTCCGGCATAGCCCTGGCCCAGG
This sequence comes from uncultured Chloroflexia bacterium, assembly GCA_963828165.1. Taxonomy (GTDB): domain Bacteria; phylum Chloroflexota; class Limnocylindria; order Limnocylindrales; family CSP1-4; genus SPCO01. Next base: position 1,974,809 of record CAWHDR010000001.1, on the reverse strand, counting down.
CCGGGCCACAGGAACGACAGGAACGTGGCGATGGACGCCGAGCGGCGCGCCGGCTCGTCGGGCCGCCACGGGGTCGCCTGCGGGGTCCTGCGGGCGTGGGAGCGTGTGGTCAAGGGGTCGTGGTTTCCGTTCGATACAGCGATATGGAGGCGCCATCTTGGCATAGGACCGTCGGCACCGGGTCCGGTGGGTTCGACGCGTCGGGGGCGGGCCGCGGTTCCCTACGAGGCGGAGCGGGATCGGGGGCGGGCCCGAGCTACATCATCACGAGGCCACCGTCCACCGCGAGCACCTGGCCCGTGATGTAGGCGGCCTCGTCCGACGCGAGGAATGCGACGGCGTTCGCGACCTCTTCGGTCGTCCCGAATCGCCCAAGGGGCGTTCGAGAGGTGATCTCCTCCTTGAGCGCATCGGGCAGGTCCTGTGTGAGCTCGGTGAGCACGAACCCCGGCGCAACGGCGTTGACCGTGATGCCGCGCGAGGCAAGCTCCCGCGCCGTGGCCTTCGTCAGGCCGATGAGCCCGGCCTTCGCGGCGCTGTAGTTGGCCTGCCCCATCTGCCCTGCCTGCCCAGACACCGAGGTGATGTTGATGATCCGGCCGCCTCGGGCCTTGAGCATCGGGCGGGTCACCGCCTTCGTCATCCAGAAGGCACCGAACAGGTTCGTCTCGAGGACCTCGCGCCACGCCTCGGGGCTCATGCGCATGATCAGATCGTCACGGGTGATACCCGCGTTGTTGACCAGGATGTCGATCTTCCCGAAGGCATCGAGGGCGGACTTCACGACGTTCTCGGCGGAGTCGACGTCCGCGACATCGCCCTGGACGGCGAGCGCCCTGCGTTTCATCGCCTGGATCTCGCGAGCGGTCTCGCGGGCAGCGGCCTCGTTGCCCTTGTAGCTGAAGGCGACATCGGCCCCCTGCGTCGCCAGCCGAAGCCCGATGGCCTTGCCGATACCACGCGACCCGCCGGTGACGAGCGCGGACTTGCCGCTGAGGTCGATCACGCGTGGACCTCCTTGTGGGCGGGCTCGGGTTCGCCGGGGACGACGTCGTCGAGCGGCACGTCCACCGAGCCGGGCTGGGCCATGATCGCGGCGAGCGCGTCCGGGATGGGGTCGACCGAGTTCCAGTCGACCGGCAAGCGGACCGTGACCTCGTCGGGGTTGACCGCGGCGTCGCCGGCGATGCCCCGGGCCGGGTCCGTGGTCCATTGGATCGTCACGGCGCCGCTCGTGAAGCCCGCCCCGAACGCCACGAGGACGACGTTGTCGCCGACCTGCACGCGACCCTCGTTGACCGCCTCGGCCAGGGCGATCGGCACGGACGCGGCCGAGGTATTGCCGTACTTGTCGAGGTTTACGAACATCCGCTCCATCGGCAGGTCCAGGCCCTTGGCCACCGCCTCGACGATCCGGATGTTCGCCTGGTGCGGGATGAACAGCGCGATATCGGACGGATCCAGGCCGGACCGGCGGACGCTCTCCAGGGCCGTCGTGGCCATCGTCTTCGTCGCGAACCGGTAGGTCTCCTTGCCCTCCATCCGGATGTAGTGCTCGCCGCGCGCGATCGTGCCCGCGGATGGGGGCGCCTTGGCCCCGCCGGCCGGCAACCAGATCATGTAGGCGCCCTGCGGATCGGTCGTCATCTCGATCCCGAGACCGCCGCCGCGCTCTTCACTGGCCGACAGCACGACCGCTCCCGCTCCGTCACCGAACAGGATGCAGGTGCTCCGGTCCGTGTAATCCAGGAAGCGAGTCAGCAGCTCCGCGCCGATGACGAGCACGTGGCGGGCCATCCCGCTCGTGATGTAGGCCTGCGCCGAGGCATAGGCGTAGACGAACCCGGAGCAGGCGGCGGCGATGTCCATCGCGGCGGCCGTGGTGTTGCCGATGGCCTCCTTGACGAGCGCGGCCGTGGATGGCATCCAGTAGTCAGGCGTGAGCGTGGCGAGCAGGATGAGGTCGATGTCATCGGGCTCGAGCCCGGCCGTCCGGATCGCCCGCAGCGACGCAACGGCGGCCATCGACGCGGTCGTCTCGTGGGCGGCGGCGACCCGTCGCTCACGGATGCCCGTGCGCGCGACGATCCACTCGTCGTTGGTGTCGACCATCCGCTCGAGGTCGTGGTTCGTCAGGACCTGCGTCGGCACGTAGCGACCCCACCCGGTGACGTGGGCGTAGCGCTGCTGCGCGTCGGGCTGGTTCACAGCGGTTCCACCTCGATGAGCGGCTGCTTCGCCTTGACCAGGGTGCCGCTCTCCGGCACCACCCGGACGACGCGGCCTGCCAGGTCCGACTTGATCTCGTTGAAGAGCTTCATCGCCTCGATCAGGCCGATGATCTGGCCGACGGCGACCTCCCCGCCGGCGGTGACGTACGGCGCCGAGCCCGGCGCCGGCGATGCATAGAAGATCCCGGTCAGCGGCGCCTTGATCGACGGCTTCGCCGCGGGGGCGACGTCGCCTCCGGCGGTCGTCGCTTCCCCCGTCGCAGTCGGCGCGGTCTCCGGTCCGGCCGCCGTCGGTGCCGACGTCAGCGCGGTGCTTGCGATGGGCGCGATGGCCGAGGGCTTGCGAAGGACGAGTCCGGTCCCACCCGACTCGACCTCCAGCTCGGTCAGGTCGGAGCGATCCAGGAGGGCCGCCAGCCGATCGATCAGTCCCAGCAGCTCGAGGTCGTCGTCGGCACGCGGCGGCGCGGCGCCTGTTTGGTCTCCGGCGTCGCCCGCCGTGGCCGCTGACGCAGCGGGGGCCGGCGACGCCGGGGCCCGGGGAACCTCGGGCGTCTCCATCGACTGCGTCGCGTCGTCGGTCATGCGTCCCACCGGCGGAAGACGAGGGCCGTGTTCTGTCCGCCGAACCCGAACGAGTTGGACAGACCGACCGCCATGTCAAGGCGCTTCGCCTCGCCGGTGACGATGTCCAGCCCTTCGGCCTCCGGGTCGGGGTCGGTCAGGTTGATCGTCGGAGGGACGCACCCGTCGCGGAGGGCAAGCACGGTGGCGATCGCCTCCACGGCACCCGCGGCACCGAGCGTGTGACCGATCATCGACTTGTTCGCCGTGATCGCCAGGGACGCGGCATGGTCACCGAAGATCGTCTTGATGGCCTGCAGCTCGGCCTTGTCGCCCTCGGGTGTGGAGGTGGCATGCGCGTTGACGTGCTGGACGTCCTCGGGCTGGAGCCCGGCCTTCTCGAGGGCGCGCCTGGCTGCGCGAACCGCTCCCATGCCACCGGGAGCCGGCAGCGTGATGTGGGACGCGTCCGCGGTCGCTCCGTACCCGACGAGCTCGGCGAGTGGGGTCGCGCCGCGGCCCTGCGCGTGCTCGAGCTCCTCCAGCACGAGGACACCGGCGCCTTCGCCGACCACGAAGCCATCACGGCCCGTATCGAATGGACGGGACGCCGCGGCGGGGTCGTCGTTCCGCGTGGAGAGCGCGCGCATCGCGGCGAACCCGCCGATGAGGACCTCGAAGACGCACGCCTCCGAGCCGCCAGCGAGCATGATGTCGGCATCGTCGCGACGGATGGTCTCGTACGACTCACCGACGGCGTGGCCACCCGTGGCGCATGCGGACACCGTGGCGAAGTTGGGTCCGGTCATGCCGTAGGTGATGGCGATCTGCCCCGCACCCACGTTCGGGATCCCCATCGGGATCAGGAATGGGCTGATCCGGTCGGGGCCGCGCAGGGCGTTCGTCGAGAATCCGTCGTTCAGGGTCCCGACGCCGCCGAGCCCGGTCCCCAGGATCACGCCGGTCCGCTCCGCTAGCTTGTCCTCGAGGCGTGCCGGCAGCCCCGCCTGGTCCATCGCCTCGCGCGCGGCCACGAGGCCGAACTGGATGTAACGGTCCGTCCGGCGCTGGTCCTTGCGGTCCAGGACGTGGCTCGCGTCGAAGTCCCGCACCTCGCCGGCGATCTGTGCGGTCAGCCGCGACGGGTCGAAGGCCTCGATCGTCCGGATGCCGGGTCGCCCGGCGAGCAGGCCCGCCCACGTGGAGGGCACGTCGTTGCCGAGCGCCGAGAGCATGCCCATCCCGGTGACCACGACCCGCCTCGTCATCGGACGAGCTTCCCGGTTCGGACGGTGGCCGCACGGTATACGTCGCCAGCGAGCCCGCGCGCCGAGATGGCGTTGGCGACCGACAGGACGTCGAACTCGGTCCGGCGGATCTCGGCGCGCACGTCACCGCCCTCGACGTCGATGAGCGCCCACGACGCGGTCGGTTCGCCGTCGAACACGTAGCCGGCCGATCCGTCGTTCACGATCAGCTTCCAGCCGAGATCGCGCACCTCCGGCAGGTGGGTGTGGCCGCAGACGATGACGCGAGCGTCGGTCCGGGCGACCCGCTCGATCGTGACGGACGCCTCGAGCCCCTGGTCGAAGCCCGCGGTCTGCGAGCCGGGTGATGCGTGGCAGACCAGGACGAGGGTGTCGTCATCGGTGCGCCAGCGTCGCTCGGACGGAAGTCGACGCAACCAGTCGATCCGCTCGGCGCCGAGCGCGTCGTGCGCCCATTCCGCGGCGTCGATGATGGCGTCCGGCACACCGTCGGTCATCCACGGGAACGCTGCTGCATAGTCGAAGTCGGCGACGGCGATGTCGGTGTTGCCGGCGACGACGAGCGCCCCTTCGTCGGCCAGGCTGCGCAGGACGTCGACGACGAGCGCCGGTTCCGGTCCGTTGAGCACGAGATCGCCGGCGACGAGCACGGCGTCCGGCTTCTCGCGCGCGACGTCCGCGAGCACGGCCTCGAGCGCCGTGGCGTTGCCGTGCACGTCGGAGAGGGCTGCGAGGCGACTCACCGGAGCACGCCCTCTCCTGGGATCACGAAGCTGATGGTCGCCTCGCAGGCGACCTCGCCGTCGACGCTGGCGATCCCCCGGCCGCGTCCGAACCGCGAGCCGAGCTTGTCCATCGTGATCTCCAGCCGGAGGACGTCGCCCGGGCTGACGATGCGCTTGAAGCGCGCGTCGTCGATCCCGGCGAACAGCCCGATCCGATCGCCGAATCCGGGTTGCTTGGCCACGTAGACGGCCATCGTCTGGGCAAGTGCCTCGACCTGCATGACGCCGGGCATGACCGGCAGCCCCGGGAAATGCCCGGCGAAGAACCACTCCCCCGCGGTCACTCCCTTGATCGCCACGATCCGCTTCGCCTCCTGGTCGTACTCGACGATGCGGTCGATGAGCAGGAACGGCCAGCGATGCGGGATCAGGGCCTCGATCTCACGGACGGTATGGACCGTGGTCGGGGCGGCGGTCGTCGTTGCGGTGGGTGCGGCGTGGGTCACGGGCGGCTCCAGGTGGGATGTCCGTCAGTCTGGCCCAATCGGACGGGCTCCTGCGACGAACCATGTGCAGGTCTGCATGGCATAGGACCGGACTGTCCGGTCGCGTCCGGGGTCACACCCGGGCGGCCGCAGCCAGGAACGCGGCACTCCCCACCCGGTCGAGCAGGTTCGTCGTCATCTTGCCCTCGAGGAAGGCCTCCGAGGACAGCAGCGCCTGATGGATGGCGACGTTCGTCACGAGCCCGTCGATGACGAGCTCCTCGAGGGCCACCCGAGAGCGGGCGATCGCCGCAGGGCGGTCGGGACCCCAGACGATCAGCTTGCCAAGCAGCGAGTCGTAGTACGGCGGGACCTCGTAGCCGGTGAACAGATGGGAGTCCACACGGATGCCCGGGCCGCCCGGAGCGTGATAGCGCTCGACGATCCCGGCGCTCGGCCGGAACTCGTGATCTGGATCCTCGGCGTTGATGCGGAACTCGATGGCGTGCCCGCGGAACGCGATGTCCGCCTGCGTGATGCCGAGCGGCTCGCCCGCTGCGATCCGCATCTGGGTGACCACGAGGTCGACGCCGGTGAGGACCTCGGTCACCGGATGCTCCACCTGGATCCGGCAGTTGATCTCGATGAAATAGAAGTTGCCGTCGCGATCGACGAGGAACTCGAGCGTCCCGACGTTCTCGTAGCCAGCTGCCACCACGGCCTTGAGCGCACGCTCGGCGAGGTCGGCGCGGGCGGCATCGGAGAGCGCCGGCGTGGGCGCCTCTTCGAGGATCTTCTGGTGACGCCGCTGCACGGAGCAGTCGCGCTCGCCCAGGTGGACGCCGTGTCCGTACCGATCGACCGCGACCTGGACCTCGACGTGCCGGTTCTCGTCGAGCCACCTCTCCAGGTACAGGGAGTCGTCACCGAACGCGGCCTTGGCCTCGCTGCGGCAGACCCGCAGCACGGACTCGAGCTCGCGTGGCGTGCGCACCATGCGCATGCCTTTGCCCCCGCCGCCGGCGGATGGCTTCACGAGGACCGGATAGCCGATCCGACTGGCTTCGTCGAGTGCGTGCATGTCGTCGCGCAGCATCCCCTCGGAGCCCGGGATCGTCGGCAGGCCGAAGCCGCCGAGCAGCTGGCGCGTGCCAGCCTTGCTCGCGAACCGTTCCAGGACGCCCGCCGGCGGACCGATGAACGTCAGATCGTGGGCTGCCACCACCTCGGCGAACCCCTCGTCCTCGGACAGGAACCCGTAGCCCGGGTGGATCGCGTCGCAACCGGTGACCAGCGCGGCGGAGATGACGGCCGGAGCGGACAGGTACGAGCGCTTCGCGTCCGCCGGCCCGATGCAGATCGCCTCGTCGGCGAGACCCACGGGCAGCGAATCACGGTCGCCTTCGCTGTAGGCGACGACCGCTTCCACGCCGAGCGTGCGGCAGGCACGCAGGATCCGCAACGCGATCTCGCCCCGGTTCGCGATGAGGACCTTTCTGAACATCAGGCGGTGCCTCGTCCGCGGCCGTCGGCCCCAGTGCCGTTCGTGGGCGCATGGCCGGTGGTGAGCTGGATCACCAGGATCTCCTGGCCGTACTCGACGGCATCGCCCGACTCCACGAGGCTCGTGCCGAGGATCCCGTCGACGGGCGCCACGACCTCCTGTGCGACCCCGAGCATGTCCACCGCGCCGAGTCGATCACCGGCCCGGACGCGCGTCCCGGCGGACAGGTCGGCCCGCGAGCGATAGATCCCGACAGCCGGCGAGGTCGCCACCGCGCGCGATTCGGTCCGCGCGGTCTTCGCCTCCAGCGGACGATGCAACGTCCGGGGCGCACGTTCGCCGGCGCGGTCGGGCGCGCCCTCCGAACGCTCGCCTCCAGCGCGATCCCCGCCCTTGCGCTCCCGCGTCGGACCCGGGGTGACCGTGCCATTGCCCATCGGTCGGCGGAGGCGCACCCGCCAGGCGCCCTCGCGGACCTCGAGCTCGCCGAGGCCGGTCGCGCCGAGCTTGGCGATGAGCGCGGGCAGCAGCTCGTCCGTCAGCCGGTCGATCGCAGCATGGTCCGCCGCGCGATCCACGGTCACGTCAACGGGTTCGCGCGCATCCCCTGGGTGCGATCTGGGCACTCGCTACACCTCCTCGCGCGCCGGCGGGTCATCGCGGGACCAGCTGTCAGTGACCGGGGCCATGCCCCGACGGGCCGGGTCGAGCAGGTCTCGCAATCGATCCGCCAGGCGACGATCGACACGTTCGGGGACTTCGGGTTGGGCGGCCTCAGTGTAGGCGCCCAACGCCCGATAGCGCCGGTAGCGCGATTCGAGCAGGGCTTCGGTGGGCAGCTCCGCCAGCGCGTCGAGACGGTCGACGATGATCCTGCGCAGGCGCTTGGCCGTCTCCTCAGGCTCGGCGTGCGCGCCCTCACCTGGCTCGGCGACGACGATGTCGACCACGCCGAGGGCGTGCTGATCCGCCGCGGACATGCGCATCGCGGCGGCGGCTGTCGCGGCCTCATCCGAGGTCCGCCACAGGATCGACGCGCAGCCTTCGGGGCTGATCACCGAGTAGACGGCATTCTCGAGCGCGATGACCACGTCCCCGACGGCGATGGCCAGCGCTCCACCCGACCCACCCTCGCCGGTGATGACCGCGACGATCGGCGTCCGCAGCCTGGTCATCAGCCCGATCGAGCGGGCGATCGCCTCGGCGATGCCGCGCTCTTCCGACTCGGGCCCCGGATGGGCGCCCGGGACGTCGACGAAGGTGACGACCGGCAGGCCGACGCGTTCGGCAAGCTCCATGACCCGCATCGCCTTGCGGTAGCCCTCGGGGTGCGGCATGCCGAAGTTGCGCCGGATGTTCTCGTCGGTGTCGTCGCCCTTCTGCTGCCCGATCACGACGACTCGTCGTCCCCCGATCCTGGCCAGGCCCGCGACCATGGCCTCGTCGTCGCCGAACAGCCGATCGCCGTGGAGTTCGACGAAGTCGTCGGCCATCGCGGCGATGAACTCGAGGGTGCGCGGACGGCGCAGGTTGCGCGCCAGCTGGACGCGCGCCCAGACCTCCTCGGTCGTGGCCGTGCTCGGCGGGGCCCCGTCCGTGGGGTTGCTGTCCGGCGCCGGCATCGGGAGCGTGTTCGGGACCGGGCTCCCGCCTTCGCCGCGTGCAGGCGCGGGCGCCGGGGGACCGTCGCCGTTCGCCAGCTCGCCCACCCGGTCCGCGATCGACGAGAGGAAGGACAGGGGCCGGAACGCGGCGACGTCGTCGGCGGGGTCCACCGGCGGGGCGGTCATGCCGCGCGAGGGCAACAGGCGTAGCAGGTGCGTGAGCTCGCCGCGCATCTCGGGACGTGCCACCACCCGGTCGATGAACCCGTGGCTGTACAGGAACTCGGCGCGCTGGAACCCTTCGGGCAGCTCGGCGGCGATCGTGCCGGCCGTGACCCGGGCGCCGGCGAACCCGATGAGGGCATTCGGCTCGGCGATGTTCACGTCACCGACCGCCGCGAAGGAGGCGAACACCCCGCCCGTCGTCGGGTCCGACAGGATCGAGACGAATGGCACACCCGCCGCGCGTAGCCGTTCGAGGGCCGCGAGGGTCTTGGCCAGCTGCATCAGCGCCAGCGTCCCCTCCTGCATCCGCGCCCCGCCCGAGGCGCTGACGATCAGCAACGGCACGCGGGCCACGAGGGCGTGTTCGGCCGCACGGGTCACCTTCTCGCCGACGACCGCGCCCATCGAGCCGCCCATGAACCCGAAGTCCATCACGCAGGCGGCCAGCCGCGTGCCCCCGATCGCGCCCGTTCCCCAGACGGCGGCGTCTCGCATGCCCGTCGCGAGCTGGGCGGCGCTCAGTCGGTCGGGGTACGGCTTCTGATCCACGAAGCCCAGGGCATCGACTGATTGCAGCCCGGCATCGCGCTCCAACCACGAGCCGGGGTCGAGGAGCTGCTCGAGACGCGCGCCGGCGGCCAGGCGGAAATGGTGCCCGCACGTCGAGCACACTCGAAGGTTCTTCTCGAGCTGCTTGTTGAAGAGCATGGTCGAGCACACCGGACACTTGGTCCACAGGTCAGGCGGGTACACGTCCCGGCGGGCACGGAACGACGGCAATTTGAGCGGCATCAGGCGGTCCTTCGCCGGGCTGCGGCGCGGATCGCGCGGGCCATCGGATCGGCCGCCGGCCGGCTGCGTCGCCAGGCGACGTAGGCCGCCCCGGCCAGGGAGATCGCCGCCGACGTCAGGACGCCACCGATGACGGCTGGCCGGAAGGTACCGGGACGCCCGTCCAGCGCCGCATCCATGACCAGGGGTCGCGGGAACGGGATGATGCCGGAAGCCGTTTCGGCGACCGGCTCGGCGGCGGGTCCCATGGCCGCGGCGGCGTGCGCGAGCCGCTGGGCGAGCGCTTCCTCGAACCGGAAGGACGGGTGGTAACGGGGAAGCCCGCCCGCGAGCGCCGCAGCGGTCTCACGGAGCTCCGGCGCAAGGTCGGTCGCGTCCGCCGGTGTTCGGCTCAGCAGCGACTCGAGGTAGCGGTCGATCACGAACGCCTCGTTCTCCCCATCGCGCGTGGTACCTGCTCCGTTCACCGAGGATCCCGATCCGGCGCCAGGAGATCGCCCGCCACGCGCCGCAGGCCGCGGTGGATGAGGACCCGGACCGCACCCTCGGACCGACCCAGGATCGACGCGATCTCCGCGGTCGTCATCTCGTGGACGAACCGCAGGACGACCGCCCGACGGCGATCCCCGGTGAGACGGTCCACGGCGCCCCATGCGGCGGTCGCCAACTCGCGCCGCACGACGGTCTCCTCGAGGTTGGCGGGGTCGGGAGCCTCGGCGACGATCTCGAGGGGGGCCTCCGGTCGGCGACGGCGGCGGCGCCGGCGCTCCGACACGACGTTGCGCGCGATCTGGAACAGCCAGATCCGGAACGTGGACGCCTCGGGCCCGTCCTCTGGCCGCGCTCGCTCCTCGAAACCGGTCAGGCCGGCGAGGGCGGACAGGAAGGTGCGCTCGGTGGCGTCCTCGGCGTCGTGGTGGTCGCCGAGCTCGTAGACCGCGAAGTTGTACACCTGGGCCAGGTACTTCCGATACAGGGCGTCGAACCGTGCCGGATCGTTCCGCGCCGCATCCACGAGCGATCGATCGCGATCCAGGCGGGCGAGGCGTGGACGAACGGTCTCCTCCGGTCGTGCCAGTCTCCTCAATGCCGGTCGTGCCATCCCGTTACACCCCGGCCCCGGTCGCAGCGCCCGTCGCGGCCACGCGCACGTGACGGATCTCCCCGACGACGACGTGGCGCGCGCCAGACGGCACGCTGTCGTCCTCGACCGCGAGCGCACCCGTGTCCGGGTCCACGCCAAGGGCCTGGACTGTGGTCACGGCACCGTCCGGGGCGACGAGCTCGACGTGGCGTCCGCTCGTCATCTGCCGGTCGGCCCAGGCGGCGATATCGAACTGGCCGCGGCGCAGCGCCGAAAAGTCCGCTTCCAGTCGCCGGAGGAACCCGTCGAGCAGCGCGTCGTTGTCGATCGGACGGCCCGACGACACCTCGCGCAGCGAGGTCATCGACCCGGCAAGCTCGGGTGGGAAGTCGTCTGCCGCCCAATCCGTGTTCAGCCCGAGGCCGATGATCGCGCGCGGGTCCGGCCCGCCCAGGCCATCGGTCTCACCGAGCACTCCGGCCAGCTTGCGCACGCCGTCGGTGGCTTCCACCGCCAGGTCGTTTGGCCATTTCAGTCGGATCGTCCGGTCCGGCAGCCCGGCGATGTGCTCGGCCGCCTCGGCCATGGCCAGTGACGCCGTCGCGGCCAGACGCCAGACCCGGTCCGGTGCGAGCCACGCCGGCCGGAACCCGAGCGAGAGCAACAACGCGCCACCCGCGGGGGCGACCCAGGTCCGGCCCTCTCGCCCGCGACCCGCGGTCTGCGCGTCGGCGACCGCCAGGCAGACCTCCGGGGTCCCAGCGGCCAGCCAGTCGCGCACGACGTCGTTCGTCGAGCCGACGACGGTGAACCGTTCCTGGCGGGTGAGGAACCCGGTCACGGTGCTGCGGCTCAGCCGGCCGCCGCGACCTCGATCGGCTCGGGTCGCTCCAGCTCGAACGCCTCGTGCAGCGCACGCAGCGCGGTCTCGAGCTCATCCTCGGCGATCATGCAGGTGATCCGGACCTCCGACGTCGAGATCATCTCGATGTTCACGCCCGCATCGGCGAGCGTGCCGAACATCCGAGCGGCGTAGCCCGGTGCGTTGTGGAGCCCGGCCCCCACGATCGACACCTTTGCGACCGAGGCGTCCGTGGTCAGCTCCCGTGCCCCGAGTTCGCGAACGACCGGATCGAGCGTCTTCTTGGCCTTCCCGAGCTCGAGCTGGGGCACGGTGAACGAGAGGTCGGTCTCACCACCGTGGCCGACGTTCTGGACGATGAGGTCGATGTTGACGCCGGCGGCGGCCAGCGGATCGAAGATCGCGCGGGCGATGCCGGGCCGGTCCGGCACGGCGACGACCGTGACCTTGGCCACGTTGCGGTCGTGGGCGAGCCCGCGGACCTTGTTGCGCTGCTCCACGAGCGGGTCCTCCTTGATGAGCGTGCCCGGGGCGTCCTCGAAGGAGCTCAGGACTTCGATGACGACGTCGTTGACCCAACCGAGCTCGACGGCCCGGACCTGCATGACCTGGGCGCCCTGGTGGGCGAGCTCGAGCATCTCCTCGTAGCCGACGATCGGCAACTGCCGGGCCATGGGCACGAGGCGCGGATCGGCGGTGAAGATGCCGCGCACGTCGGTGAAGATCTGGCAGCGGTCCGCCTGGAGGGCGGCCGCGAGCGCCACGGCGGTCGTGTCGCTGCCACCGCGGCCCAGCGTCGTGATCTCCTGATCGATCGCGGACGTGGCGCTCTGACCCTGGAACCCCGCCACGATCACGACTTTCCCGCCCTCGATCTCCGCGCGCACACGACGTGGCTCGATCCCCGCGATCCGGGCGCGTCCGTATGTGCCGTCGGTCGTGATGCCGGCCTGCGGGCCGCTCAGGCTGATCGCCGGAACGCCGATCGCGTGCAGGGCCATCGAGACCAGCGTCGCGCTCTGATGCTCGCCGGTCGCGAGCAGGACGTCGAGCTCTCGCGGGTCGGGTTCATCGGTGATGCCTGCGGCGAGCCCGAGGAGCTCATCCGTCGTGTCGCCCATGGCGGACACGACGACAACGAGGTCGTGGCCGGCCGCGCGCTCACGTGCGATCCGCCGGGCGACGCGCTTGATGCGATCCGCACCGGCGACCGATGAGCCACCGAATTTCTGGACGACGAGCGGGTTGGGCATCGCGCGCCATTCTACCGTCACGCCCTCGGGCTCCTGAGCGAGCCGTTGGCTGCCGCGCACGGGATCCTTCGAAATCGAAGCTTTCGCCGACGAAGGTCGCCAGTCGTGGGCGGTCGGCGGCCCCTCGCGGATACTTCGAATTCGAATGTTTCGACGCCCGCCGGGCGTCGGCTCGCACGCGAGGTCTCGCCATGTGTTTCGACCACGACAGCCGGCCGCCGATCCCCCCGATCGCGGGTGGGGCGATCGACGGCGCCATGACCGAGCTCACGGCGGCCGACGGGAACCGGCTCGCGGCCTTCCGCGCCCGGCCGGCTTCGGCGGGCGCCGCCGCGGTCGTGATCCTGCCCGATGTGCGTGGGCTCCATCCCTACTACGAGGAGCTCGCGCTGCGATTCGCGGAGCGCGGCACGGACGCGATCGCGATCGACTGGTTCGGCCGGACCGGGGGCGCCGAGCGACGCGGCGCCGACTTCGACTACGCACCACACGTGGCGCAAACGACCTGGGCCGGCATCACGGCGGACATCGAGGCGGCCGTCACGGCCGTGCGCGGCGATCCCGGCTCCGACGATGAGCAGCCGCAGGCGGTCTTCACGCTCGGGTTCTGCGTGGGCGGGCGGATGTCGTTCCTGGCCGCGACGCTCGACCTAGACCTCGCCGGCGTGATCGGCCTGTACGGCACGCTCGCCGGGCCGTGGCGTAACGACGCCCCGGCGCCGCTCGACCTCGTCGATTCGTTCGCCTCGCCGGTGCTGGGACTGTTCGGCGGGGCCGACCAGAGCATCACGCCGGATCAGGTCGCCGCGTTCGACGCGGCCCTCGACGCCTTGGGTGTGGAGCATCGGATCGTGACCTACCCCGATGCTCCCCACGGCTTCTTCGACCGCAAGGCCACGGAGTTCGCGGCCGAGAGCGAGGCGGCGTGGGGCGAGATCCAGGACTTCATCGCGTCGGCGTCGTCGGTCAGCGCTTCGCCAGGGTCCACCCGCCGATGACCAGGAGCACGAAGATCACTGCCCAGAACAGGCCGCCCGGCAGCGCCTGGTTCCCGGCGTTGACGATGCCGCGCAGCGCGCCGCCGATCGCGTCCATGGCCCCACCGACGAGCCCCGTGATGCCGTTGCCGACCGCCCCGACCAAGCCATCCATGCCTTCGAGTGTGGCGGCGGCGTCAACCGACGCGGACCGTCGCGGACCGTCGCGGACCGCTCCGCACCACTCCGGATCTCAGGCGGTCGACACGATCCTGGCCCCGGCGTTCCGGGGCTGGACGACCAGGATGCGGCCCTCCAGGTCGGTGTCGGCGGCGGCCGCCGCGAGCGCGCCCTCGACCCTCGAGATCCCGGTCATCGAATCCACGAAGGCCAGGATCGTGGAGCCCGCGCCCGACAGGCACGCCCCAAGGGCGCCGGCTTCGCGGGCGGCCGCGACCAGCCGCGGCAGCTGGGGATAGACCTTCGCCCGGTAGGGCTCGTGGAGTCGGTCCACGGTCATGCGTGCCAGGAGATCGGTCCGACCGGCGGCCAGGCCGGCCACGCCGACGCCAACAGCCCCCAGGTTCGCGACCGCGTCGGCCAGCGGCACGTTCTTGGGGAGCGCGCGACGCATCGCCGCCGTGGACAGCCGCAGCTCCGGGATGAACAGGACGGCCCGCAGCTCACGGGGGACATCGAAGCGGATCGCCTCCACGCCGTCCGGCGTCGAAGCCGATATCACGAACCCGCCCAGCATGGCGGCCGCGGCGTTGTCCGGGTGGCCCTCGATCGAGGTCGCGATGCGCAATTGGGCGTCGCCGTCCAGCGGCCCGCCCATGAGCGCGTTCGCCGCCACGACGCCGGCAACGGTGGCCGCCGCCGACGAACCCAGGCCCCGTGCGAGCGGGATCTTGTTGCGCATGGAGATCCGCCAGCCCACCCCGTTCGGAAGCTCCCCGCGCCCCTCGACGAGCGCCGCCTCGAGCCCGCGCACGAATTGGTTCTCCGGGTTGTCGCTCAGCTCACCACTGCCCTCACCGTCGACGGTCAGCTCGATCTCGCCGCGGCTCCAGCCGCGAACCTCGAGCTCCACGCGGTTGGTCAGGTCCAGCGCCACCCCGAGACAGTCGTAGCCCGCCCCGAGATTGGCCGACGTTGCCGGGACCTCTACCGTGACCCGGCGCCCGTCGAGCTCGGCCAGCCAGTGCCCGCCCATCGCCCTAGCTCCAGCCAAGGGCGACGGCCACGGCACCCAGGCTCGGCGCGGCCTCGAGCACGCCCGCGGCCTGGCGTTCGGCGGTTCCTGGGTCCTTGAGACCATGGCCGGTCAGTACGGCGACGACCGTGGCGTCGGGGTCCAGGCGGCCGGCCGCCGCCATCTTGCGGACGCCGGCCACGCTCGCCGCCGAGGCGGGCTCGCAGAACACGCCCTCCGTCTGAGCCAGATCGCGGTACGCGGCCAGGATCTCGTCGTCCGTCACCGCCTCGATGCGACCGCCGCTCTCGTCGCGCGCGGCCTCGGCCTTCTCCCACGACGCCGGATCGCCGATCCGGATGGCGGTCGCGATCGTTTCCGGCCGCTCCACGCGTCGACCGTGTACCAGGGGGGCGGCACCGGCAGCCTGGAAGCCCCACATCGCGGGTGTCGATGTCGTGAGCCCGGCATCGGCGTACTCGCCGAACCCAGCCCAGTAGGCGCTGATGTTGCCGGCGTTCCCGACCGGGATCGCCAGGATGTCAGGGGGGCGCCCGAGGTCGTCGCAGATCTCGAAAGCCGCGGTCTTCTGGCCCTCGAGGCGGAACGGGTTGACCGAGTTGACCAGGGTGACGGGATGGTCGTCCTGCTCGGCCAGTCCCCGTACGATGTGGAGCGCCTGGTCGAAGTTGCCGTCGATGGCGACGACCCGGGCGCCGGCGATGAGCGCGGCCACGAGCTTGCCGAGGGCGATCTGGCCCTTGGGCAGGATCACGATGACCTCCAGTCCGGCGTGGGCGCCGTACGCGGCAGCGGACGCGGACGTGTTGCCGGTCGACGCGCACACGACGGCCCTCGCCCCAGCCTCCACGGCCTTGGCCACCGCCACGACCATCCCGCGGTCCTTGAACGACCCGGTCGGGTTCTGGCCCTCGACCTTGAGGTACAGGTTCGGGGCCCCGATCGCCGCCCCGAGACGCTCGGCGCGGACGAGCGGCGTCGCTCCCTCCCCGAGGGTCAGCGCCGGGGTGGCATCCGTGATCGGCAGGAAGCGGCGGTACCGCTCCATCAGCCGCGGCCGGGCGGTCGCGTCGGCCGTCACCGCGTCAGTCATCGACGGGGTAGAGCGTGACGTCGACGCCGTCCGGCAGGATGGCCGCGAAGGCCGCCTTCGCCTGGGCCAGGGTCACGACCTCGCTGCGGATGGCCGTGCCGTCCTCGAACCCGACTGCGGCGGCCTCGTCGAGGGCGTCAGGGAGCGGCCCCGGCTTGACCGCCGGCAGGAAGGCGAACCAGTGACGCCGGCCATCGAAGGGGTCGGCGGCTGCCGTGGCCGGTCCGGTCGCCGCGGGCAGAGCGGCCCAGGTCGATCCGAGGCCGCGACCGATCGCCAGGAGATCGCCGAGGATGGCGCTGCTGGTCGCGGGCCCACCGGCGCCCGGTCCCGACAGGCCGAGCGTGCCAAGCGGCTCGGCGTCGATCTCGATGCGGTTGGTGACGCCCTCGGTCCAGCCGAAGGGACTGTCGGCCGGCACCGCGGTCGGGATGACGGAGGCCTCGATAGCCCCGTCGCGGCGCGTGGCGGTGGCAAGCAGCTTGATCGTCAGGCCCAGAGCCGCCGCACCCTCGAGCTCCTGGTCGGTGACGCCGGTGATGCCGGGCTTGCCGTCGCCGCGCGCCGACGGCGGCCGTCGCCCGACCGTTCCGGGATCCAGCCACTGACCGAACGCGAGCCGAGCGAGGATCACGAGCTTGTTCACCGCGTCATCGCCCTCGACGTCGCCGGTCGGGTCAGCCTCCGCGTAGCCCAGCTCCTGGGCATCCTCGAGGACCTCGTCGTACGGCCGGCCATCGTCGGCCATCGCCGTCAGGATGTAGTTCGTGGTGCCGTTCACGATGCCGCGGACGCGCTGGATGTCGTTGGCGGCGAGGTCGCCGGCCAGCGTGCCCAGCACTGGGATGCCTCCGGCCACGGCGGCCTCGAACCGAAGGGCCGCCCCGGTCAGCCGGGCAGCCGCCTCGAGGTCCGGGCCGTGGTGGGCGATCACGTGCTTGTTCGCGGTGACGACCGCCTTGCCGGCACGGAGCGCGGCCACGATCAGCGTCCGCGCCGGTTCGTCGCCGCCCATCACCTCGATGATGACGTCGGTCTCCGGGTCGGCGACGAGGTGGGCTGGCGCGTCGGTCAGCAGGTCCCCGCGGATGCCCGCCTCCCGGGCGCGTTCGAGGTCGCGAACGGCGATCGCGACGAGGGTGACGCCGCCCCCGTCAGCCATGACCAGCCGGTCGGGCTGGCCGAGCATCCACTCCGCGACGGCGCGACCGACGGTGCCCGCGCCAAGCATGGCGACCGACAGGGTGTCGACGTGCACGGACGGGGCGGGTGATGGGCGGGTCATCGCCCGCGAATGGTAGCCGACGGCCGCTCGGGCCCGGGGACGAAGACGCCGCCCTGGCACGAGGCCAGGGCGGCTCGGGCTGCTGGGATTCAGGCCGTGGACTCGGTCCGTTGGGAGGCCGTCACCACATTGTCCGTCTCGCCGCCGACCTCGTCCCAGATGCGGACGTCCTTCGACTCGCGTACGTACCGCCAGCCGATGAAGGCCGTGATCAGCGCGACCACGATCGGATAGATCAACCCGGCGAAGATGTTTCCCGTCGCCGCGAACAGGCTCGCCGCGATCAAGGGCAGGAACCCGCCGAACCAGCCGTTGCCGATGTGGTACGGGATGGACAGCGACGTGTAGCGGATGCGCGCCGGGAAGTACTCCACCAGGAATGCCGCGATCGGCCCGTAGACCATGGTCACGAACACCACCTGGATCCAGACCAGCGCGATGAGCGCGATCACGTTCGGGTTGGCGCTGATGTAGGTCGAGGTGATCGCGGGGTCGGTCTTCGGGTTGGCGACCGGGTTCGCGACCGCGAACATGAGGTTGTAGATCGGGAGGTATGACAGCGCTGCGATCAGGCAACCACCGAGGATGATCGGTTTTCTACCGACCCGGTCCGACAGGCGCCCGAAGAAGATGAAGAACGGCGTCGCGAGGACGATGGCCGTTCCGACGATCAGGTACGACGTGCTGAAGTTGATCCCCAGGATGGTCTGCATGAAGAACAGGGCCTGGAACTGGCCCTGGTACCAGACCACGGCCTGACCGGCGGTCATGCCGAACAAGGCCAAGAGGATGAGCTTCCGGTTGGCCGGATCGCCGAAGCTCTCGCGCCAGGGCGATGTCGAGGAATTTCCCTCCGCCTTGAGGCGTGTGAAGAGTGGGGTCTCCTGCAGGCGCAAGCGGATCATCAGCGCCAGGACCACCAGGACCGACGACAGGATGAATGGGATGCGCCATCCGTACTCGCGGAAGGCCGCGTCGCCCATCGATAGTCGGAAGAAGGCGACGACTGCCAGGGCCAGCAGGAGGCCGACGGTCGCGGTCGTCTGGATCCAGCTCGTGTATTTGCCACGTTGGTGATCGGGGGCGTGCTCAGCGACGTAGATCGCGGCACCGCCGTATTCGCCACCGAGGGCCAGCCCCTGTGCCAGGCGAAGGACCACGAGGATGATCGGCGCCAGGACGCCGATCTGGGCGTAGGTCGGCAGCAGGCCGACGAGGGCGGTGGCCCCGCCCATCAGGGAGATGGTGACGAGGAAGGTGAACTTGCGTCCGATGATGTCGCCGATCCGACCGAAGAACGCTGCCCCGAACGGCCGGACGGCGAACCCGGCGCCGAACGTGGCGAGCGACGACAGCAGCGCAGCGACTTCATTGCCCGGCGGAAAGAACTGCGTCGCGAAGAACGCAGCCAACACGCCGTAGAGGTAGAAGTCATACCACTCGATCACCGTGCCGGCGGCCGACGCGCCGATGACGAAGGGAAGCTTGAACTGGTAGCGGGCGACGGCGGTCTCGTCGGACGGCTGGGCGGGGACGGGTGCAGCCGTGGTTGCCACGGGTCGTTCCTCCTGGGGTCGCCGCTTGCGAGCGGGCGAGCGCGTTGGGCACGCGCGGGCCGTTTCGGGCCGCGCTGACTGCAGACGGGTCGTACCGGAGGCGCACCTCCCGTCGATTCGACCGACGGTGCCGAACGGCATTCGGGCTTCGCTGCGATGCAACTGCGATGCGACTACCCAAGGCTAGGTCCGGTACGACTCTCGGGTTGCAACTGCGTTGCAGATCGCATTCCCCGCCGACCGTCCCCCCGCAGAGGCGTCGGCTACACTCGCCTCGCCGATGACGACCGAGATCGCCCCTGCCCCCGTGCCGGTCGCGGCGCCCTCGCCACGGCCGCGGATCTTCTCCGGGATCCAACCATCCGGGGCGCCCCACCTTGGCAACGACCTGGGTGCGATCCGCAACTACGTGAAGCTCCAGTGGGAGTACGAGGCGATCTATTGCATCGTCGATTACCACGCCCTGACGAGCCTCCACGACCCCGACGCGCTCCGGACCAGGACGCGCGAGATGGCCGCCTCGCTGATCGCGCTGGGCCTGGACCCGGAGCGCTGCACCCTGTTCGTCCAGAGCCACCGGCCGGAGGCGACCGAGCTCGGCTGGCTGCTGATGACCGTCACGCCGGTCAGCTGGCTGGAGCGCACGCCCACGTACAAGGAGAAGAAGCAGCAGCAGCCGGACGACGTCAACCACGGGTTGCTCAGCTACCCGGTGCTGCAGGCGGCCGACATCGTCCTCTACAAGGCGTCGCTCGTGCCAGTCGGGAAGGACCAGGCGGCACACCTGGAGCTATCGCGGGAGATCGTGCGCCGGTTCAACACGCTGTATGGCGACACCTTCCCCGAGCCGCAGGCGGTCTTCACGGAATCGCCCATCGTCCTGGGCACGGACGGCGTGCGGAAGATGTCCAAGTCGCTCGCCAACACCATCGATATCCTCGCACCGCCCGAGGTGGTGACCAAGCAGGTCATGAGCATGGTCACCGACACCAAGCGCATCCTGCGGACCGACCCGGGTCGCCCCGAGGTCTGCAACGTATGCCAGCTGCACCGGTTCTTCGGCGACGATTTCGAGGAGATCTGGGACGGCGAACGGACGGCGCGGACGGGCTGCGTCGACACGAAGCGCCTCCTCGCAGAGCGGATCATCCGGCACTACGCGGAGGCCCGCGAGCGCTACGCCGAGCTGATGGCCGATCCGGCCCGCATCGCACGCATCCTGGACGACGGTGCCGGGCGTGCCCGCCCGATCGCCGAGGCGACGATGGCCGAGGTTCGCGAGAAGATGGGGCTCCGGTAAGGCCCGCCATGATCGACGCCCTGGGAACCGCCACTCGCGAACGCCGACTCGTCGGCGCCATCCTCGTGCTCGCGACGGTGGTCCTGTTCTTCACCGCCGTCAGCCTGGCGGCTGCGGCCATCGGCTACTTCGGCGACACCCTGCTGACGTTCTTCCTGGCCTGGCTGCTCGCGTTCATCATCAGCCCGATCGTCACCCGGATCGTCGCGCTGATCCCACGCCTGCCGCGGGTGTTGGCGACGGTGATCGTCTACAGCGCGATCGTCGTGATCCTGGTGTTCATCGTGCTCATCGTGGCCCAGGCGCTGTCCACGTCGATCACGCAGCTCATCGCTTCCCTCCCGCAGATCCGCGCCGACATCGGCACGATCCTCGCCCCGCTGCAGGGCTGGCTGACCGGCATCGGGCTCGGACAGGTGGACCTCGCCGCGCAGGCGCTCGCGATCCTCGACAACCTCGATGTCGTCGCGGCCCAGCTGATCGTTCCCCTCCAGTCGATCGCGGTCGCCAGCGTCGGCGCGATCGGGACGATGCTGATCGTGTTCATCCTGTCGATCTACATGGTCATCGATCGCGACGCGATCATGGCCTTCATCTTCCGCCTCGTACCACCGACCTACGCCGAAGAGGCTCGGCTCCTGCAGACCTCGGTCGCCCGCTCGTTCGGCGGGTTCCTGCGCGGCCAGGCGCTCATGGGCATCGTCTATTTCCTGATCGCGATGGCGACGAGCGTGTTGCTGGGGCTGCCGCTCGAGGCGCTGACGTCGACCGCCGCGGGCCTCCTGATGGCGATCCCGTTCTTCGGGCCGTTCCTGGCCTGGGCCCCGCCCGTCATCTCGGCCTTGATCTTCAAACCCGAGGCCCTGGTGCCGACGATCGTGATCATGGGCATCGGCTGGGTGATCGTGATGAACGTGCTCCAGCCCCGGATCATGCAGGGCGCGGTCGGGATCCACCCGATCGTGGTGCTCGGCTCGGTCCTGATCGGGTCGAAGATCGCGGGCATCCCCGGAGCCATCTTCGGGATCCCGATCGCGGCCGTGGCCTCGGCGTTCTTCTTCCACTTCCTGCACCGCACCTCGGGCGATCGCTCGGTCACCGGCCGTGCCGCGAAACGCCTGAGCGAGCGCGAGGGCCGGCCGGTGCGGGTCCCACGCGAACCCGTGCCCGGAGGCGCCACGGACGTCGTCGACCCGTGAGCGGCGAGAAGGGCGCTCGCAAGGGAGACTCGACGCCGGCCAAGGCCGAGGTCCCGGACATGACCCGCGAGCGCGCCCGGTCCGAGCGGCGCGACGTCGACCTGGAGCGGGGTGAGCCGCTGGCAGGCGGGAGCGAGCGCGGCGGCCCGCGCGCCCTCCGGACGCCGTCGCGTCCCAAGCCGGAATACACCAGCCGGCCGCGCATCCTCGTCACCAACGACGACGGGGTCGAGTCACGTGGCCTGCTCGCGCTCAAGCAGGCCCTCGAGCCGATCGGGGACGTGACGGTCGTCGCGCCCGACACGAACCAGAGCGCCGTGGGTCACCAGAAGACGCTGATGCGACCGCTGCGCGTGCGCGAAAGGATCCTGGCGGACGGCTCTCCCGCGTATTCCGTGGACGGTTCGCCGACCGACGCGGTCAGCCTCGCCTTCCTGGGCTACTTCGAGCACGGCTTCGATCTCGTCGCCGCGGGCATCAACTACGGGGCCAACCTCGGCGACGACATCACGTACTCGGGGACTGTCAGCGCCGCGATGGAGGCCGTGATCAACAACTGCCCCGCGTTCGCGATCTCGCAGGAGTACTACGAGCACCCGGATTTCGCGCTGGCCGGCTACGCGGCAACGGTGGTGGCCCGAAACATCCTCACCGAGGGGCTCTCGCGGGGCGAGCTCATCAACGTCAACGTCCCGGCCGCGTCCCTCGAGGAGTCCGGGGGATTCGAGGTCACCCGCCTCGGCCGGCGGGTGTATTCCGACCAGCTCGTCGAGCGACGCGACCCGCGCGGCATCCCCTACTTCTGGATCGGCGGACCTCCGCCGTCAGGCCTCGCCGTGCCGGGCACCGACTACCACGCGGTCATCAACCGGCGGATCGCGATCACGCCGATCCACCTGGACCTCACGGGCCGGCGGTTGCTGCGACGCCTCAAGACCTGGCCGTGGGACCTGCCGGCGGGCGAGGCCGCTCCGGAGGTGCCGGCGGCGGACGCCCCGACAGGACCGATCGATCCGCTGCCGGACGAGGGCTGAGGCGCACCCTCCTCTGCGGTACGTCGACGGCGTACCATCGACGCCCCCAGACCTTTGTTCCCAGGTGCCCATCGGGCGGAGGAGAGACCAATGGACGACCTCTCGCAGCGTTCCAGGAGCCTGGGCGGCGGCGGGGCTGCGGCCGATCCGGCCGCGTTGACCGGCCTGACCAGTGCGATCGAGCAGACCGGGGGTCTCGACGGCCTGGTCGGCAAGCTCCGCCAAGGCGGGCTCTCGAACGAGGTCGACTCGTGGGTCTCGACCGGGCCGAACCAGCCGGTCGACCCACAGCGGCTCAGCCAGGCGCTCGGACCCGACACCGTGCAACAGCTCTCGACTGGATCCGGCATCGACATCGGTGCGCTCCTGCCCCTGCTGGCCATGTTCCTGCCCCAGATCATCGACATGCTGACGCCGAGCGGTTCGGCCCCGTCGGGCGGCCTCGATGGGGCCGCCGGTCAAGGCGGGATGCCCGACCTCGGCGGGTTGCTGGGCGGACTGCTCGGTACGGCCGGCGCCGGTGCGAGCAGCACCGGAACGGGTGCGGGGGCCGCTGATCTCGACGACCTGCTCAAAGGCCTCGGGGGCGACCGAACGCCGGGCTGACCCCCGGCGGCACAGCTGCGTGCCGCTCCGGCGGCATCGGCGGCCTCAGCCGGCTCGGCCCACGATCCGCCCATCGCTGATATCGATCACCCGGTCGGCGAGGTCGATGAGCGTGGGATCGTGCGTGGCGATGATCGCCGTCACGCCTTCGCTGCGCACCACCGCGCGCAGCAGGCTCATGATCGAGCGACCGGTCGCAGAGTCGAGCTGACCGGTCGGCTCATCGGCGAGCAGGAGATCCGGCCGGTTCGCGAGCGCCCGCGCGATCGCCACACGCTGCTGCTCACCGCCCGATAGCTCGTGCGGCCGGTGCCGCCCGCGCTGCCCGAGACCGACCAGCTCCAGCAACACCGCGACCCGCTCTTCGCGCTCGGACGGAGCGGCCCGGACGAGCCGAAGCGGGACTTCGACGTTCTCCGCCGCCGACAGGATGGACAGCAGGCCGAACGCCTGGAAGATGAAGCCGATCTTGCGACGCCGCAATTCGACCAGCGTATCGGGGGTCATGTCGCCGACCGATCGCCCGTCGATCGCGACATCGCCCGACGTCGCCCGGTCGAGCCCGCCGATCAGCGACAGCAGCGTCGTCTTGCCCGAACCCGACCGGCCACGGACCGCCACCAGCTCCCCACGGTCGACCGCGAGGTTCACGTCGCGCAGCGCGTGGACGACGACCGGACCGACCGAGAAGTCGCGGCCGAGGCCGCGGGTCTCGACCATGGGCCCCGCGGGAACCGTGCGTCCCGTCTCGGTCATCGCGCGTCCCCGCGATCTGCTGAACGATCGGCCGGCGGCCGCGGCTCGCCCGCAGCCCCAGCGCTCCGATCCGGCCACACGCTGATGTGGTCCTCCTCGAGATCCACGCGCACACGTCTCTCCAGCCCGAGCGCCTCGACGTGGGCGCGCGGCAGCTGCAAGCGCCCGACGCGATCGAGCACCGCGAATTCCGTTTCGATGTGGTGATCGTCCTCGGTCGGACCCGACCGGTGGCGGAGGACCTCGCTGCTGACCCGGCCGTCCCGGATGGAGACCGTCCGGCTCACCTGGCTGCTGACGAGCGGATCGTGCGTCGCCACGATGATCGTCACGCCGAGCTCGCGGTTGAGCCGCCGCAGCAGCTCGAAGATCTCGGCGGCGCTGCCCGAGTCGAGCTCACCCGTGGGCTCGTCCGCGAGGATGACCTCGGGCTCGTTGGCCAGGGCCACGGCGATCGCCACCCGCTGCTGCTCCCCGCCCGAGAGATGCCGGGGCCGGTGGTCGGCCCGCTCATCGAGGCCGACCTGGCGAAGCAGCTCGCGCGCCCGCGTCGCGCGGATGTCGGCCGGGACCCCGTCGAACGCCATCGGCAGCGCCACGTTCTCGAGCGCGGTCAGGTACGGCAGGAGGTTTCGGCCGGTCTGCTGCCAGACGAAGCCGATCACCTGGCGGAGATAGCGCGTCTGTTCCCGCGGGCCAAGCTCGGCGAGCTGGTGGCCGGCGACGATGGCGCGTCCTGCCGACGGCACGTCGAGCCCACCGAGCACGTTGAGCAGGGTGCTCTTGCCGGACCCAGACGCGCCGACCAGGGCGATGAACTCGCCGGATTCCACCAGCAGGTCAAGCCCCTGCAGCGCCACGACCTCCAGGTCCGCCACCTTGTAGATCTTCACCAGGTTGTCGCACACGATCAGCGCGCGCTCGCCGTACCGGGCGCGCGGCTGGCGGGCCTGACGCTCCGCGCTGGGCAGGTCGACGATCTCGGCCATCGAATTGGTCATGGTGCCTCCGCCGTCATCTGGTGGTTCATTCGCCGATCCGGAGGGCCTGGCCCGGGTCGAGTCGACGGGCCAGCCACGCGTTGAGCGCGACCAGGATGCCGACGACCGTCAACATCGACAGCGCCATCGCCGCCACCGCCGCCCACTCGATCTGCAGCCGCACGGGGGTACCGGGATCGATGAATGCGGCCAGACCCAGGCCTGGTTCGAGCAACCACGCGAGACCGAGCCCGAGCAGGATGCCGATCCCCAGCGCGAGGATCGCCGGAGGGGCATGTTCGACGAACGCGAGGGCGATCGCCTGGCCCTCGCTCAGTCCGAGGGTGCGCAGGTAGGCGAGCTCCCGGGCTCGCCGCTGGGCCTCGAGGGCCACGACTGCAACGACCGCCAGGACCGCGTAGACCGCGGCCGCTCCGAGCGCCACGACGAACCCCTGCCCCACCGCCGCCACAAGCGGGGCGGAGCGTTCAGCAGCGAGCTGCTCATGACGCGAGGCGACCGCACCGACCGACGCATCGCTCACCGCAGCCCGCAAGCTCGCGCCGAGACTGGCGGGGCCGCGCACGAACAGCAGTGTCGGCCGCGGGTCGCCGGCCCGCAGGGCGTCGACGACCGGGTCCATGGGCGCGACGACGAAGGCCGTTCCGCGAGGGACGCCGGGGAAGGTATCGAGGAAGCCCACGACCGACAAGGTCAACGGCTGTTCCCCGACCCCGTGCCGGAAGACCTCCCCGATCGACAGCGGCTGCCAGCCGTTCGGGACGCGCCTCGATACGAGGACCGGGATGGGTTGGTCGCCGGCGCCGCTCCCGGAGCGGCCCTGCGCGTCATGGATGGAGGCCGGAAACTGCACGGCCAGAGGCGACCCCGCCAGGACCGCCTCGTGGGCGACCGGGTCGACCGCGATCAACGACAGGCTCCCGGGTCGCCCGACCTCGCCGCGGACCGGGTTGGTCGTCTCCGTGAACGCAGCGGAGACCGCTTCGACACCGGGGACCGTCGCTGGGTCGACGCCGGGTCCCAGGAATCCATCGGGCAGCGCTTCGATGCGGTAGTCCGCTCCGACCTCCTGCCACGAGGCCGCGACCTGGCCGTCGTCGATCGTCGCGGCAAGCACCGACGAGAACACGCCCATCGCGACCGTGAGGGTCAGGACCAGCAGCGGCAGATATGCCGCGCTCGGGTTCCGCCCGATGCTCCGCAGGCCGAGCGCCGGCACGAGATCGCGGCGGCGGGCCGTCAACCAGGCGAGCGCCCGCACCGGGATCGGGTACAGCCGGATAGCGACGAGCGCGGTCGCCACACCGACGAGCACCGGCGCCGCGGCAAGGAACGGGTCGAAGCCGGCCGATGCGCTGCTGGGTCGCTGGCCGCCCAGGCCCCGCTCACGGAGCAGCCACGCCGCGGCGACGGCGATCCCGACGACGGTCGCTTCGATGACCAACCGGCGCGGGGCCAGGCGCCCGACCGGCGCCTCGGCGCGCTCCAGGTCGCGTCTCGCCCGGCGGGCCACCGGCCACGTCGCGGCGAGCAGGAGCGCGGTCACGGTCAGGGCCACGACGATGACCCCGATCGACGACGCGGCCGCGGGACGAGAAGGCACGGCCGCCCCCGCGAGGAGGAGGCCCACGACGGCGGCCGGGACCGAGATCAGGAGACCCTCCCAGAGCTGGGCGGCGAGCAGCTGGGCGGCGGATGCGCCGCGACCGCGAGCAAGGACCAACGCGGCCCGTCGCCGCCCGACGATGATGACCGCGACCAACCCGAGGGCGCCGGCGGCCACGGCCAGCGGGCCCATCGCAGCCACCCACAGGGCCGCCTCGGTGGCCGTACGCCGGGCGGCGAACCGCTCGAGGACGTCCAGCAGGCCCGAGCGGTACAGGATGCGCCCATTCGCACCGGATCCAGCCGTCCCGAAGCTCGACCCGAGCCGGCGCAGGTCGTCCCGGAGGGGCGTGACTTCGCCCGCATCCAGTCGCTCCGCATCGACCTGGAGCCGCCAGCGGTAGCGGGTCGGCAAGCCCAGCGTGAAGACGTCGGCGTAGGCCTCGGGTGCGATCAGGGCCGTGGCGAACGCGATGGGGGAATCGTCCGTCCCGCCGATCGCGGCTTCGGCGAGCGTGGTCTCATCGAACCAGTACGGTGCGCGCCGGTCGTCGACCTCGAACAGGCCGACGACCTCCATCTCGACGGCCGTCGTCGGTCGCGGAAAGAGGGTCCGCAGCATCGGGTCCCCCGGATCGACCTCCGCCGGGAGGATGTCGCCCAGCTCGACCAGAAGCTGAGCGGCAGCCGCGCTCGAGAGCGCCACCTCGAACCTGGGCGGCTGGTCGGGCTCGGTCGGCACCGCTGCACGGGCCGGCCGTCGGCCCCCGACGAGCTCGATGTGGTCGTCGACGCCGTCCTGGTTCCGGAGGGTGACGTAGGACGTGTAATTGGGCGGGTCCGTGAGGCGGAAGCGCGTGGTGTCGACGACGTATGAGCGCCCCTCGATGAGCTGGCCGACCGACTCGGGCAAGCGCTCCATGAGCCCCTCCCCGCGGTCATCGACGTTGGCGAGCGCTTCGCCGTCTTCCGCTCGGATCTGGTCGACGGTCGTGAACTGGATGTTTCGCTGGGCGGACGTCGCCCGTGCGACCTCGTAGCGCAGGCCGGAATCGGCGACGCGATCGAACAGGCGCGGGCTGGCCGCGACGACGAAGCTCGTCACCGCGACCAACACGAAGAGCAGGATCGCCACCCCGCGCTCGGCCCGGATCCGACGCAGCAGGACGGCCACGGCGCCCACCAGGCGCATGTCAGTCGTCGCCCATGCGCAGCGCCGAGGCCATGCCGGTCCGGCGGAGCAGCCAGGCCAGGACGACGACCGCGCCCGACAGCGCCACGATGCCGATCGCCTCGAGCGCCGCGATCGTCGCCCACGGCACGGTCACCTCGACCGGGGGGAACGGCGTGACGGCCCGTTGTGTGACCGTGACGAACGGCAGGGCGACCCACGCGACCACCAGGCCAAGCGCGGTGCCGGCCACGAGGCTGATCGCGGCCAGCGTCGCGTTCTCGAGCGACAGCCAGCCCGACAGCTGACGGGACGACAAGCCGAGCGCCCGGAGCAACGCGAACTCGGTCACGCGCTCGCGGGCGGAGACCGCCGCGCTGACGACGAATCCCACGACCGCGAACAGGCCCGCTGCCACGACACCGATGCTCAGGACGCCGATGATCCCGAGCGCGACCGGGTCCGTCGCCAGCGCTCGGTTGCGCTCGACCAGGCTCACGACCGAGCGGCTTCCAAGCGACGGGTCACGGAGGCGATCGATCGTGGCCTCGTGCTGCGACGGGTCGACGGCGAACCACCATTCCTGCGCCGGAGCCACGGCGTCGCTGCCCTCGAACCGCAGGAGTGCCAGCGTCTCGTAGTCCATGAGCAGTAGCGGCTTCGATGGATCCACCGTCGGGAACGCACGGATCGCGCCGACGACGACGACCCGACGATCGATGCCGGCGAGCTGCACGTGCAGCTCGTCGCCGATGGCGCCGCCGGTCGCCTCGAGATAGGGGTCGGTCGCCACGACCGGGATCGGGTCGACACCGACCCCGTCGAGCGCGACCGGAGCGAACGTCACGACCGTCCCGCGCCCGAAGCGATCGACGCCGCGGATGATCTGCATCCCGCGTATCCCGGTCTGGACCTTCAGCTCCGTCCCGGTGTTGCTGGCGTCGACCGCGCCGTGCGGCAGGCCGTACACCGACGACGTGGTGCGCCATCCCCGCTCCAGGGTGAGCGGCACGGGTTCCTCCGTACCGTTCGCGATCACGTGGATCCATGGCACCGTCAGCGTCGCCTCCGTCGCTTCGAGTCCTTCCGGCAGGAGAAGCTGGACCTCGATCGCGAGGAGCTCCAGTGGATAGCTGAAGGTTGAGTCCGCCGGGAAACGCGCATCGCCGAGCGGCACGTTCAGATGAACCGGGCTTCCGCCGAGGGTTCCGAGGTCGCCTCCGAACCGATGCAGGTGGCCGTCCGCATCACGCAGGACGACCGAGACGCCGAGCGCGGGCACGTCGGCATACTGGGCCGGGTCGACCGGGACCATCTCGAGCTCGTCTGTGTCCTCGCTGGTCTCGGGCTGTCGCAGGGCGTCGATCGCCAGGTCGACTTCCAGGAGGAGTGCGCTTGGCTCGCCAGGCAGCTGTACCGACTCGAGCGCCGGCCGTTCCGCGGCCAACGGCCGCAGGAGTTCGGCGATCGGCGTCACGGCCAGATCTGGTCGCAGGACGACCACCGACCCCGCGGTCGTGGCATCGAGACCGACGATCTCGCCGCTGGCGTCGCTGGCGGCAACGGGCACGGGCTCGCGGTCGATCGGCGTGCGGGCGGTGAGGCCGGGAATTGCGGCATACGCGCGACCCAGCGCCCAACCCGGCAGCCCGCCGAAAAGTCGGCGTGGTTCGACGCGCGCGTCGGCGCCGACCTGGAACGTCGCCTGATCGTGCTGCGACGTCGACCAGGTCCACGTGTAGGTGATGGCGAACACGCCCATCGCCATGGCCAGCATCAACAGCAGCGCAGCGCGGGTATAGCGCAGCGGCCGCCGGGCAAGCTGGCGTGATCCGAGCGACGTGACCAGTCCACGTCCCCGTGCTGTGGCCCGCTCGATCAGGGCGGCGATGATCGGGATGACGCGCAGCGCCAGGATGGCGCCGGCGAGGAATCCGATGGCCGGCGTCGCGACGAGCAGCGGGTCGATGCCGAGCGAGCCCTGCACGGAGCGCGTCAGCGGCGCACCGTAATGCCGCAGTTGCCAGAGCCCGAGACCGGCCACAGCCAGGAGCGCCAGGTCGAGGCCCAGTCGCGTCCCGAGTGAGCGCGTCTCCGCGCGGGTCACACTGCCGTGCACGGACGCGAAGGACCGGACGGTGGGCAGCGCGGGCAGGAGCAGAGCCACCAGGCACGCGGCGGCGGCGGCTGCGGCAGCCAGGTATGACTCGCCGGTCACGACGGGCTGGATCCGCAGCCCGATCTCCGTGAGCGGCCCCCCGACGTTGAAGGCCTGGAGGGCGGCCGCCGCGAGCCACGGCGCGGCGATCGTCGCGGGCAGCGTCAGCAGGAGCCCTTCGACGAGGGCGAGTCCGGCGATCCGCGCCGGACCGGCGCCGCGTGATCGGAGCATCGCGGTATCGATCCGGCGATGCTCGACCAGCAGGGCAGCGCTCAGCAGCACGGCATACGCGGCGAGCACGACGAACTGCACCGTCAGCAACAGGACCCCGGTCCGGCTGGCCAGCAGCGAGCGCTCAGCGGCCGCGATGATGTCCGGCAGGCTCGAGGTCACCGTCACGGGGACGCCTTCCATGGATGACCCGAGGCGTCCCCCGAGCTGGCCGACGCGGACCCTGAGCCCTGGTGCCCCCTCGAGGGTCAGCGCTTCGAAGTTCGGCCGCGCGCGCCAGGTGAACTGCGCTCGGCCGGCCGCCGCACGGGTGCCGAACCG
Source organism: uncultured Chloroflexia bacterium (assembly GCA_963828165.1). GTDB lineage: Bacteria > Chloroflexota > Limnocylindria > Limnocylindrales > CSP1-4 > SPCO01. The sequence continues at coordinate 1,944,700 of CAWHDR010000001.1, read as the reverse complement.
CTCGGGCGTCGTGAAGAACGGTCCGTAGGTCTCGAAGCGCTCACTCGTGACGCGACCATCGAGCACCTGCGGGTCGTCCCACCAGAACGGGTCGGACGGGTCGTCGATCCGGAAGATCGCGGCGACCGTCACCGACGCGATGAAGTCCGGGTCGATCCGGCTCGGCAGGCGGATCGCGTCTCCGACCGCCAGTCCGAGTGACTCGGCGACGGGCTCGGAGACGGCTCCGGGGATGGCGGTCTCGGCGGCTGCCTCCTCGACCGAGACGGGGACCGGCCATGACCCGGCGACGAGCGTGGCATGGTCTTCGATGCCATCGGCGAACCCGACTTCGATCAGGTCCGTCCGGGGACCGGATGCCGGCCCGGGAAGCCCGAAGGAGTCCGAGCGTCCAGCCCGCAGGATCGTCCCTCCCACGTCGCCGAGTGCACGTTCCAGCTCGGGCGCGACGACGCGGTCGGCGGCCGCAGCGGCCTCCGGGTCGAGGCGCATCGAGACCTCGACGTTCGCCTCGGAGACCGGCGCATCGGTCATGACGCGTTGGAGCCCGGCGATGGCCACGGCACCCGCGTACATCGGGCCGGCGGCGAGCAGGCTCGCGGCAAGGAGGCAGATCAGCCCGGCCGACGCGACGATCGGCCACGCGGCCCGGGAGCGGCGGAGGCTCACCTGGACCATGGCGACGAGCGACGACATCAGGGCAGGGTCTCCGGGGGTTGCGTCGGCGAGCAGCCGAGCGGGGCCGAGTATACGGTCGCCGGCCGGTATCGACGGATGTCCATGTTCGGTCCGCGACGGTCGTCCGCGGCCGCCGACGCCCCTCCCACCGATGCTGCGGCCATGGACACCACCGACCTCGCCGCGGCACGGGTGCGCCGGTTCCTCGAGACGGAACCGGTGATCTGGCTATCGTCGATTCGGGCTGATGGCGCTCCGCACCTGGTCCCGACCTGGTTCGTCTGGGACGGCGAGGCGATCGTCATCATGTCGAAGCCCGGCGCCGTCAAGGTCCGCAACCTGCGCGCGGACCCGCGCGCGATGCTCGCCATGGGCGACGCCGATGACGATTTCGACGTCGGCCTTCTGGAGGCCCGGGCGGAGGTCTTCGTTGCCCCGGCGGCGGGCCTGCCCGTGGGGTTCGAGGCCAAGTACGCCGACCGCCTCCGCGCGCTGGACCTCACGCCAGCCCAGTTCGCGCGCACGTACGCCCAGGTGATCCGGCTGGTCCCCGTTCGGGCGCTGGCCTGGCACGGTCGGACGACACCGCGGTCGGTGCCATCGGCCGCACGACGCGTCGCGGCGACAGGCTCTGCGTCCCTGGCCGAGCCTCGGCGCAGCCGACTCGATCGGCTCGGGGAACCGCTGGCGCTTGGGCTCGAGGGATGGCGTTCGAGGCTCCTCGGCCAGGGCCTCGCGACCTAGCGGGGCGCGGCGCTCTTCTGGCGTGCCCAGGGGACGGGCTCGAGTCTGTCCGGAACGATCAGGCGGGGCTGCTCCCGGCGTTCGGTACGATCCGGCGGCGCGTGGGACCGCCGAACGGCCAGCGGAAGGCCGGCTGCGCAGGCGAGGCTCCGGCGTCGGCGGATCCGTCGGTGTGAGCGCCCACCGCCGGGACCTCGGCGACCGGGAAGATCCCACCGGCGACGAGGTCGGCTGCGATGGGCTTCGCAAAGAAGTAGCCCTGCCCGTACGCACAGCCAAGGTCGCGCATGCGGGCCGCTTGCTCCGCCGTCTCGATCCCTTCGGCGACGGTCTTGATCTCCAGGGATCGGCCCATCGCCACGATCGCCCCGGCGAGTGCGGCCGTCTTCGAATCACTGTCGGGAACCTGGACGAACTCGCTCGCGATCTTGAGGACGTCGACGGGGAACTGGCGCAGGTGGCTGAGGGAGAAGTAGCCGGTCCCGAAGTCATCGATGACGACACTCACCCCGAGGTCGCGGAGCGCTTCGAGCGTGGCGATCGTGGACGGCGTCGCCTTCAGCAGCGCGGTCTCGGTGATCTCGAGGCTGAGCCGCGCGGCGGCCATGCCAGCTTCGGCGAGGGCTTCCTGGACCGCTTCCACGAAGCCGGGTTGCTGGATCTCGCGGGCGGAGACGTTGACGCACAGGAAGGTGTCCGGGTCCAGCGCGGACCAGCCGCTCGCCTCACGGCAGGCCTCGCGCAGGACCCACCGGCCGATCGGCAGGATCGCGCCGTTCTCTTCGGCGATCTCGATGAATTCGCCGGGCGTGACGAGGCCGCGCTCCGGATGCTGCCAGCGGACGAGGGCTTCGACACCGGCGAGGACGCCGTTGCGGAGATCGATGATGGGCTGATACACGAGGCGCAGCTGGCCGAGGTCGACGGCGTGTTGGAGTTGCGCACCAAGCTCATGGCGGTCACGGATCGCGGTGTGCATGCCGGGATCGAAGACCGCGAATCCGGCCTTGCCGTTCGCCTTGGCCATGTACATCGCCACGTCGGCGTTTCGGACGACGTCGTCGGCCGAGTCCGTCCCGTCGCGCGCGCTCGCGATTCCGATGCTGGCGCTCACGCTCACGCTGCGGTCGTTGACGGAATAGGGCATCCGCAGTTCGCGCGTCAGGCGTTCGGCCATCGCAAGAGAGCGCTTGAGGTCGGGCGCGTCGTCGGTCAGGATCGCGAACTCGTCGCCACCGAGCCGGGCAACGAGATCGTCCGAGCGGACCGAGGCGGAGATCCGCTCGGTGACGGCCTGCAGCAGGGCGTCGCCCGCCGCGTGGCCGAGCGTGTCATTCACCACCTTGAAGTCGTCGAGATCCACGAACAGGACCGCGGTCACCGTCTGCTCGGGGTTGGGCGGCGCGGCGACGACGCGCTCGAGGCTCATCTGGAACATCCGTCGGTTGGCGGCACCCGTCAGGGAATCACGCTCCGCAAGGTCCTGGACGTCGCGCAGCAACACGGCGTTTCGCAGGTTCAATGCGGCGATCGCGCAGGCTTGTCCCAGGACCGCCATGATGCGGCGGTCCACGCCTCGGATCTTCCCTGACGGGTGCTCGACGACGATGGCCCCGATGGCCCGGCCGTCCGCGATCATCGGCGCGACGAGGAGGTTCCTCGCGCCGGGCATGACGTCGGACAGGATCGGATCGAGTGCGGGTTCCAGCTCGCGGACCGCGAGGATCTCGCGACGCTCCCAGGCGCGGGCCACGATCGCGTCGGGCCGCGACGTGACGGTGGGCACGTGGTCGCTGCCGATCGCAGCGAGGATGATCATCTGGTCGTCGGATGCGCCCAAAACGACGCCGCGGGTGAACCCGAATCGCTCGGCGAGCCCGTCGAGGACGGTGGCGGATTGCCGGACGGGATCCGTCATGTCGTCGAGCCTGGCGCCGATGTCGACCATGGTCTGGAGATCGGCCCGGCGGTGGCGAAGCTCCCGCTCATTCATCGCGGAGAAGACCGATGTCGCCAGCGCGAACAACAGGAACGACATCACGTTGAGGAGGGGCATGCGCTCGAATTCGATGGCCGCCCCGGCCACGACGTCGACGGCGGGGACGAGCAGTGCGGCCTGCGCGTACAACACGACCAGGAGCAGCAGGGAGTCCCAGAGGGCCAGCTTGAGGCCGGTGCGGTAGGAGGCGAGCAACGAGACGGCGACCAAATGCAGGTACACAAGGAAGCGGAGCGGGCTCTGGGTGCCGCCGGTCACGTACATCGCCCAGGCGAGGAACAGACCATCGAGCAGGATCATCACCGTGATGAGCGGCAATCCGCGTCGCCTCGACGTCCGTCGGGCCAATTCATTGGCCACCGCCACCGCGGCGTAGACGCCACTGACGGTGACGAGCTGGACGAGGTCGATGCCCAGGATCTCGGGCCGGATGATGGCCCAGCCCGCAACGATGACGGCCATCCCGAGACGAAGGAGCACAAGCGCGGTCATGCGGTCGCTGAGGGCGGCATATTCGAGGCGTTCGGAGGTATGCATCAGGCGTCGGCCTCATTGACGAAGAGGACAGTGGTTTCGGCAGCGGTGAGCGGGGCCCGACGAAGCTTTGGATCGCGCTCGTCCATGCGCCCCTGCATCATCAGGAAGAAGAAGACGGCGAGCATCAAGGCGAGTGGGAACCCGAATGTCTGGGCGATGGCCGAAGCCGCTTCCGGCTTGACCGCGGTCCTCACACCCTTGACGACTTCGGTGACGACCGCGCCGACGAAGGCCTGCGGCTCGAACCGCACGGGTCCGCCAGTGGCCTGAGAGGAACTCGATCCGCCGTCTGGCGGCGTCGTGGTGCCTCCGCCGGTCGGGGCTCCACCAGCTTGCGGCGAAGGCGTGGGTGTCGGCGTGGCGGTTGGCAGGGGCGTCGGCGTCGGGGTTGGCGACGGCGTGGGAGTCGGCGTGGGAGTCGGCGTTGGCGTGGGGGATGGATCCGCGCCGGGCGACGACGTCGGGCCCGGTGTGGGGTCAGGCGTGGGCGTCGGGCCGGGGGTCGGTTCCGGTGACGGCGTCGGGCCGGGGGTCGGCGATGGCGTCGGGTCGGGCGTGGGCGCGGGCGTCGGGTCCGGCGAAGGTGTGGGTGACGGCGTCGGCGAAGGTGTGGGCGACGGCGTCGGGCTGGGCGTCGGCGATGGCGTCGGCGAAGGTGTGGGCGACGGCGTCGGGCTGGGGGTCGGCGACGGCGTCGGGCTCGGCGTCGGCGAGGGCGTCGGGCTAGGCGTGGGCGTCGGCGAAGCCGTGGGCGAGGGCGTCGGGTCGGGGTCGGCGAAGGTGTGGGCGACGGCGTCGGGCTGGGGGTCGGCGACGGGCGTCGGGCTGGGGGTCGGCGACGGCGTCGGGCTCGGCGTCGGCGAGGGCGTGGGCGAGGGCGTCGGGCGTGGGCGACGGCGTCGGGCTGGGGGTCGGCGACGGCGTCGGGCTCGGCGTCGGCGATGGCGTGGGCGAGGGCGTCGGGCTAGGCGTCGGGCTGGGGGTCGGCGACGGCGTCGGGCTCGGCGTCGGCGATGGCGTGGGCGAGGGCGTCGGGCTCGGCGTCGGCGTCGGCGTCGGGGTGGGCGTCGGCGTAGGCGTCGGAGAAGGAGTCGGGCTCGGCGTCGGCGTAGGGGTGGGCGATGGTGTGGGTGTGGGCGTAGGGGTGGGCGTTGGGGTGGGTGTGGGCGTTGGTGTGGGTGTGGGCGTCGGGCCGGCACCACCGGAGGTGTGCTCGACCACATCGACGCGATCGTCGAGCTCGGGCGCGTTGATCGACTCAGCACACTGCGACTGGTTGCCGCCGATCACGGCGCAGATCGTGTCCGTACCTCCGACCGCGGCGACGTACGAAACGGTGCAGATCCCAGTGGAGCCTGTGTGGCAATCGAGGTCCGGGCTGCTGCCTGGGCTATCGATGTCGTTGGGATCACCCGACGTGAACCAGAACCGCACGTGGCTGGACGAGCCCGTCGACAGGACCTCGTCGTCGTCGTACACGCGGGCGGTCAGCGTGACCGTGCCACCGACCGGGCCTGTCCCGTGCTCAGGTGAGACGTCGACGTACGTCGGGACACCGGCGGCGATGACGCTCGAGGCCGCGAACGGCGTCGCGGGCGCGACCGTCAATGCGCAGAGCGCGGCCGACACGAGGGCGACGAACAACCCGGTTCTCGCTCGCTTCGATCGGCTCGACTGCGGTCGCACTTTGGCGTATCTCCCGGTGACAGCCCTGGGTCATTCGATCCAGGCAACCGTCCCCCGACGGGCTCCGCAGACTAGGACTGAATACCCCCCACCCCGAAGGGAGAAAGTAGTCGCCTCGGTTCGGGGGCTCGGGCAGGACGGTTCCTCGACGCAACGGTGCGTCGGTGCAAGTCCTGCCCGAGCCCCATCCAAACGTCCGGGACGTGGTGAAGCCGAGGGGGGTACGGATGGTTTCGGTGATGCGCGCCGACGGGCGCGGCACGGTCAGCGAAGCGTCCGGGCCGCGTACCCTTCGAGCCGCTCGAGGGCCTCCGGCAGGTCGGTCCGCCCGAAGCCCAACCGGAAGTGGTTCCCGCCGAAGCCGAACTGCGAGCCCGGCAGCAGCAGGACACCCTCCGTTTCGACCAGCCCGGCAGCCCAATCGTCGATACCGACGCCCGGCACGGTCAGCCGTGGGAACCCGATCGATCCGGCCCGCGGGCGCACCCAGGTGAAGCGGTCCGCCCACTCCTCGAAGAACGTGTCCAGCCGCTCCATGTTCGCGGCGACGATCCCACGGGACCGGTCCAGGACCGTCTCGCGCGCACGAAGCCCGATGATCGCGAGGATCTCCGACGGCGCCGAGGCGCAGATGGTCGTGTAATCCTTGAATGACGCGCAGCGTTCGAGCAGGCCGCGATCGTGCGTGGCGAGCCAGCCGATGCGCAGCCCGGCCAGCGCGAAGGATTTCGACATGACTCCCAGCGAGATGCCGCGGTCAGTCGCGTCGGCGGCTGCCGGAAGACGATCGCCCTCGTCGAACTCGAGGAATCGATAGACCTCGTCCAGCAGCAGGTAGGCACCGGCTTCCTCGGCGATGGACACGAGGCCATCGAACGTGGACCGGTCCGGCTGCATGCCGGTGGGGTTGTGGGGCGCGTTCACGACGATGAGCCTGGTCGCGGATGTGACCTGCCGGCGGATGAGCTCCAGATCGAGCGCCCAGCCGGCGTCCTCTCGCAGTTCGTGCAGGGTCACGTCCGCCCCGGTCGCCCGGCCGATCTCGTAGAGGCTCTGATAGCCGGGCCACGTCACGACGGCATGGTCGCCTGGCCCAAGCAGCACGTTGGCGAGACAGAAGATCCCCTCCTCGGCCCCGGCGAAGACGAGCACGTCCTCGGGCGCGAGGCCGTCGTACAGCGCGGCGATCTCGCGGCGCAGGAGCGGGTGACCGCTCGATTCCGAGTACCCCAGGGTCAGGCCGTCCCACAGGGCGCGGGTCTCGTCGTCGGCCAGGGCGAGGAGGTCGCTCATCGGATAGCCCTGCACGTCCGAGGCGCAGAGCAGGTGCTGGACGGAGAACTCCCAGCGGGCGAAGTAGCGCTCCAGGGCGAAGTCGGCGATGCGCATCTCGCGATTGTGGCGGACGGGCTCGCGGCCCGTGGGCACGGCCCGGGGGCCGCCGCAAGCACCTATGCTCTCGGGATGCCAAGGATCGACCCCATCGTCGTCGTCGGTTCGCCGACCGCGCTGGGCGGCCATTTCGCGGGCATGGAACGTACGCCCACCGAGTTCCGCGCGCACGGGTTGCAGGACCTCCTCGCGACTCGCCGCGCCACAGCGGACCGACCGGTCCTGGATCGCGGGGACGCCATCAACGACCCGGGTTGGGCGCCTGATCCCGACCCGCGAATGAAGAACCGCGGGCTCCTGCTCGAGTACCTGCCGAGGCTGGCGGGCCACGTGGCCGACGGGCTCGCCGCCGGCGGGGACGGGGCGCAGCTGCTCGTGCTCGGTGGCGACTGCACCAGCCACGCCGGGGCCCTGGCCGGGATCCGGCGGTCACGACCGGGGATCCGCCTCGGGCTGGCGTGGTTCGACGCGCACGGCGACTTCAACACACCGGATACGACCCCGTCGGGCAACGTCTGGGGCATGCCGTTCGCGATGGCGTGTGGCCGTGGCGATCCCGATCTCGTCGCCGCCGTCGACGGTCCGACCGTGGATGCAGCGAACGCCGGGCTGTTCGGCGGCCAGGTCCTCGACGAGGCCGAGTCCCGGATGCTCGCCTCGAGCCCGGTCGCGCACTTCGGCGCCGGGATGCTTGCGGGCGAGGCCGGACGAGCCGCGGTCGCCGGCTGGAGCACGTCGGTCGCGAGCCGGATCGACGGGTGGTACATCGCATTCGATCTCGACGTCCTCGACAGCGCCGAGGGCTGGGCCGTCGCGACACCCGAGCCGGATGGCCTGGCCCTGGCCACGGCCACCGAGGCGATCCGGGTCATCGCCGCGAGCGGCAAGCCGATACTCGGGTTCGGGGCGACCGCGGTCATGACCGGGAGCGGGGGCGATCTCGCGAAGACGGTCGACGCCGTGGCGGACCTGGCGGCTGCCGCGCTGGGCTCGCCGAACCCTCCCGACTGAACTCGCCGAGGGCTAATCCTCGACGCGCGTCAGGGCCGCAGCCAGGCCCTTGAACGTTTCGATGTCCATGCCCTGCCCGATGGCCAGCCAACTGCGAGCGGCGCCGCGATCGACGACGATCGCGAAACGGCCGTCGACGACATGCACCAACCCCCCCGACTGGTCCCCGAACGCCGCCGTGCCGGCCTCGAGCCCGCCCGGCACGCACCCGTCGGCGGCTTCGCAGAAGCCGCCCTCATGCAGCTCGAACCGCGCGCCTCCCGGGCCTTGGTAGAAGATCTCGAGCCAGCCACCCCTGGCCGACCGGTACTGGCCGTCCGCGACGAACCAGCGGGCCGGCAGGACTGCGCAGTACACGGGCCAGTCGAAGGCGTTGGCGGCGTCCGAGAAGAACGAGCGGTTGTCGTCGTTGCCACTGCAGGCGGCCGCGGATCCCGCCTCGCCCGACGGCGACGGCTCTTCGCTCGCTGGGACGGTCGGGCTCGGGGCTGCGGCCTCGGACGGGGTCGGCTCCGCCGTCGCCGGCGCTGAAATTTCCGCGGACGCGCTGGCCTCGGCGGTCGGCGCGACAGACGGAGCGGCCACGCTCGCGCTGGCTGCTGGTGAGGGCGTCGGGTCGTCGCGGACCTCGTCCTGCCCGATGCAGCCCACGACGAGCAGCGCCGCGAGGACCGGGAGAAGCAGCCATGGGTGGGACCGACGACGGGCCGGGCGGGAACGTGCCGGCGCGCTCGATCGAGGTCGCGTCACGGACGGGAGGGTAGCACGCGTGCAGATTCCTCCCCCTCCGGGAGGACCTCCACACGAACGGATGTCGCTGGAGCCAGCACCGCGACCGCGTCGGTCGGGAGGCAGCGCGCGAGGGCCACGGCGTGACGGATGGCCCCGGCATGCGAGACGACGACCGCAGGTCGGCCACGGGCGATGAGCGCGGTCCATGCCTCCTCGATCCGCGCGCCCAGGTTCGCGGCTGTCTCGCCTCCGGGCCAGTCGATGTCCGTGACCCCTCGGGCCACGTCCTCGGCGAGCTGCGGCTCGATCTCGGCAAGCTCGTCGAACGTGCGGCCTTCAGCGATGCCGAAATCCGCTTCGCGCCAGCGATCGTCGACCTCCACTGCGGTGACATCGGCGGCGGACGCAATCATCTCGGCCGTCGCGCGCGCCCGACGCGCCGGGCTTGTGAGCAGGAGTACACCACGCGGCAGGGTCGGGGCGAGCTCCGCGGCGAGTACTCGCGCGGCGGCGAGGCCCGGGGCGTCGAGGGGCGGGTCGCTCCGGCCGCAGTACCGGCATCCCGTCCAGCTCGTCGACGCATGGCGGACGAAGACGACGTCCTTCACGCCGGCGCGCCGGGTCCAGTGGTTGCCTCGAGCGGCCCGGAAACGGCAGCCGATGCGAAGGTCGCCATCCCGTCGCGGAGTCGCACGGCTGCATCGATCAGACCGATGGCGAGGGCCGCTCCCGTCCCCTCGCCGAGCCGGAGGTCGAGGTCCAGCAGCGGCAGCAGGCCCAATCGCTCGAGCACGATGGAGTGACCGGGCTCGATGCTGCGGTGCGCGGCGATGACGCGTCCCGCGATCCCCGGCGCTAGCCCGGTCGCCAGGAGCGCGGCCGCGCCGGTGATGAACCCGTCCAGGACCACGGGCACTCGGTTAGCAACGGCACCCAGGATGACGCCGACCAACGCTCCGATCTCGAGCCCGCCGACCGCGGCGAGGACGCCGATCGGGTCGGCCGAGTCGGGTGTGTTGCGGGCGATCGCTTGCTCGATGATCGCGATCTTGCGCCGGTGTGACGCGTCATCGATGCCGGTCCCGCGGCCGGTCACGGCGGCCGGCATCGCTCCCGTCTGCACGGCCACGATCGCGCTCGCAGCCGTGGTATTGCCGATGCCCATCTCGCCGATGCCGACGAGCTCGACGCCCGAAGCGCGCAGATCGGCGACGAGGTCCAGGCCGACGTCGATCGAACGGAGCGCCTCTGACCGGGTCATCGCCGGGCCTTCGGTCATATCCGCCGTCCCGGATCGGATCCGACCACGGACCAGGCGGCCGCCACGCTCGTCGCCGGGTTGTGTCGGAGCGACCGGGCCGGCGACACCCACGTCGACCACGGTGAGCGACGCTCCGACCGCTTCCGCCAGGACGTTGATGGCCGCCCCACCCGCCACGAAGTTGGCGAGCATCTGGGCCGTCACGTCCGAGGGGTAGGCCGAGACTCCCCGCCTGGCGACGCCGTGGTCGCCGGCCGCGACGACGATCGCTCGCTGAACCATCGGCGGAAACGGCTGCCCGGTGATGCCGGCCATGTCGATGACCAGCTCCTCGAGCCGGCCGAGGCTGCCCGGCGGCTTCGTCAGACCATCGAGGTGAGCCCGGGCGCCCGCCATCGCCCTCTCATCCAGCGAGCCGAGACCGGCGATCGCGGCGAGCGTGTCATCGAGGCCGACGGCGACGCGAGCGGTCACGACGGGTCTGCTCCCTTCAACGTCACCGGTAGGCCCGCCACGAGCAGGTATGCCTCGTCCGCCATCGCCGCGAGCCGCTGGTGGGCGATTCCGACGAGATCGCGGTAGGCGCGGGCGCCGGCATGCATCGGGACGATCCCAAGCCCGACTTCGTCGCTCACCACGACCACGGGACCCGGGCGCGTCGCGATCGCCGCGAAGCCGGCAGCGACCGGCCCGTCCAGGATCGGGTCGATGTCCGGAACGTCGTCACCGAGCAGCGTGCTGAGCCAGAGCGTCAATCCATCGATGAGGACCGGCTCCCATGGGTCCGTACGTGCGAGGGCGGCGACCAGGTCCGGCCCCACCTCGATCGTCGGCCACGAGGCCGGGCGCTCTCGCCGATGTCGGGCGATCCGGTCGTCGAGCTCGGGGTCGCCGGGCCATGCGGTCCCGAGGAACCACGCTCGGCCGTCACCCGCCAGCCGCTTCGTGGCCGCCAGGCCGAACCGGCTCTTGCCGCTGCGCGTACCGCCGACGGCGAAGATCAGGGGGCTCGCCACGGCCGCACCTCCGTCGCCTCGGTCACGGCGCGACCACGGCCAGACATACGAGCGTCGCCGTCAACGTGATCTCGACGGACGCACCCAGGCCGTCTCCGTCGAGCCGGCCGCGGGCCCGGGTGATGCCAGCGGTCGCGCCGATGCCGGCCGCCGCTCCGATCAGCGTCCCCAGCCCGAGTGCCCATCCTCCGATGGCGATGCCGGCACCCATGGCCAGCGCGACCGTCACGGCGCCCACGATCGCGTCGCGACCCGACACGGCGTTGGTGAACCAGCCGCCGAGGCCGTCGAGTCCGACCCGGTCCCGGAGCACGACGACGGCGAGGACCGGCATCCAGCGCGACGACGCGCCGCCGATGACGACGGCCGCTCCGGCAACGATGGGGCTCCACGACGCCGCCACCGAGGCGATCGCGGCGATCTCGGCGCCCAGGACGAGTGCGAGCGCGACCGCGCCGCCAGGTCCCACCGCGGGATCCTCCCGCGCACGTTCCGCGGCAGAGGCGTCTGGTGCCACCAGGGCGTCGGTCGTATCGGCCAGTCCGTCCAGGTGCAGCCCGCCCGACACCGCGGCAAGCAGCCCGACCGCGGCGATCGAACCCAGCACCGGCTCGCCGGCCAAGGCCAGGGCCACGAGAGCGACCCCGGCGAAGGCCCCGACGGCCGCCCCGACGAGGGCGAAAGCTGCTGCGCCTGGGACGTCCGCGACGGCGCCAATGGGCAGCCGGGTCAGGAGTCCGACCGCAGCCTTGACCGTCGCGACCACCCCGACGGATCCCGCCGAACGAGGCACGATGCGTTCCATGGTCAGCTCGCCCCGACCGGCAGGCGCACGAGCGCGGGGTCGACCCCGAACACCGACCGGATCCGATCGGGCCCCAGGGTCGTGGCCGGCGATCCGTCCGCCACGATGCGGCCTTCGCTCAGGACCGCCACGCGAGGAAAGAAGTGTGCGGCGAGGGCCAAGTCGTGGAGGACCGCCACGACCGTCGTGCCGTCGCGCTGGTTGAGGTCAACGAGCAGCTCCATGACGTCAACTTGGTGGCGGATGTCGAGGTGCGCGGTCGGCTCGTCGAGGACCAGGATCTGCGCCGACTGAGCGACCGCCACGGCGATGAACACCAGCTGGCGCTCGCCCATCGACAGCTCGCGCACGTCACGGTGGCCGAGATGGCTGATGCCCACTCGTTCCATCGCGCCGGTGACGGCGAGGCGATCGGCCGGACGCAGGCCGGTGAACGGCGGCTCGTGCGGGAGCCGGCCCAGGGCCACGACCTCGTGGACCGGCATCTCGAACGGCAGTTGGATCAGCTCGGGGACGACCGCGATGGTTCGCGCGACGGCGGAGCGTTCGGCCGTCTCGATGGGAGCTCCACACAGGTGGACGGAGCCGGAGGTCGCGCGCAGCACGCCGGTCATCGCGCGTAGCAGGCTCGACTTGCCGGCCCCGTTCGGCCCGACCAGGGCGACACGCTCGCCGCCCCCGACCGCGAGCGTCGCGCCGGACACGACACGCCGGTCCCCGTAGGCGACCGTGACGTCATGCGCGGCGAGGATCGGTTCCATGGCGGTCACAGCTCGTAGCTCGAGCGCGTTCGCTGGAGGAGGAACAGGAAGAACGGCGCGCCCAGCAGTGCCATCACCACGCCGACCGGGATGTCGCCGACGAGGCGGGCGACGAGGTCGGCCGCGGACAGGAGCGCCGCGCCGAAGATCGCGGAGATCGGCAGCACCCGCCGTGCCGCCGGGCCGACCACCAGGCGGACGACGTGCGGCACGACCAGCCCAACGAAGCCGATCAGCCCGCTGATCGCGACGCCGGCCGCCGTCGCCAGGGACGCAAGCGCGAGCAGGATGCCCCGTTCGCGCCGGACGTCGATGCCGAGGTGACCCGCCGCGGCATCGCCCAGGAGCAGGCCGTCGAGAGCGCGAGATCGCAAGATCATGAGGACGCTGGCACCGATGATCAGCGGCGCCGATATGGCGAGGCGGGGCCACGATGCACCCGCCAGTCCGCCGAGCAGGAACGAGAAGATCTGGCGCAGGTCCGCACCGGACACGTACATGGCCATCGTGAGGAGCGCCGCGAGCACGGACCCGACGGCGTAGCCGGTCAGGAGGAGGCGGGTCAGTCCGCCAGGCCCACCGGAGCCACCGAGCCGGAACACGACGTAGGCGGACAACATGGCTCCGGCAAACGCGAACGCGTGCAGCAGCCCGAACTGTACGACCACGATTTGGACGGGGATCAGCACCGCGATGGCCGCCCCGAGTGCCGCGCCCGAAGCGGTGCCCAGCACGTAGGGGTCAGCCAGGGGGTTGCGGAGCAATCCCTGGAACGTCGCGCCCGCGACCGCGAGCCCCGACCCGATCACCATCGCCGTGAGCACTCGCGGCAGGCGCAGGTCCCAGATGATCGCTTCGCTCGCTGCGCTCCAGTCCAGGCCGATCCGGATGCCGAGCGTCCGCCACAGGATCACGCCCACCGTCTCGCCTGGGCCGATCTGCACGGACCCGAGCCCGACGCCAAGGACCACCGAGACCAGGAGAACGACGAGGGCCCCCACGCCGACGACGACGGGCCGACCGCGAACCCATGCGGCGACGCCGCCGCCGGAGTCCAGGTCGGGTGCGAGGGCGCCGGCGGCCATGCGGGTTATGGCGCGGCCGGGAGGGTGACGTCCGGCCGGATGCTCGTCGCGAGGTTTCGCAACCCAAGCGGCAAGCGCGGCCCGGGCCGGGTGATCTCCGTGTCGCGGACGGTTCGGACATCGTCGTTGGCGACGGCCGTCATCACCTTCCACCCGGGGCGCGCCGCCACGTCCTCGGGCGTCGGCTCGTAGAACGGGTTGATCCCGAGGACGATGACCTGGGGGTCCTGCTCGATCAGCTGCTCGAGCGCGATCTCGTAGGTAGCCGGGTCGCCGGTCGTGATCGTGTCACCGCCCGCCAGCGTCACCATCTCGGCCACGAACGAGTCCTCGGCGGGCGCGAAGATCGCCCCGGTCGTCCCGTCGTAGCCGATCTCGTAGAACACGCGCGGCGGTGTCCCGGAGGCGGCGACGGCCTCGCTGATCGCGTCGATCTCGGCGCGCATGCCTGACGTCACGGCCTCGGCGGCCTCGCTGGTCCCGGTGGCCGTGCCGATGAGCTCGATGTCCTGGTATACCCCCTCCACCGAGGGCGCGTACAGGACGAGCACCGGGATATCGAGGGCACGGAGCTGCGTGATGACGTCGGCCGGCGTGAATCCCAGGCCGCCGGCGAGGACGAGATCCGGTTCGAGATTGACGACCTGCTCCACGTCGACGCTCGAGAATGTCGCGACGTCGGGGAGCGCGACAGCCGCTTCGGGATAGTCGGTCCCATCGTCGGTCGCCACCACCCGAGCGCCGGCTCCGAGCTCGAAGAGGATCTCGGTGTTGGCTGGCGTGAGCGACACGATGACTTCGGGCTCGGCGGCGAGCTCGACCTCGGTGCCCTCGTCGTCGGTGATCGTCATGGGGAAGGCCGCCGCCGACGGACTGGGTTCGGTCGAGGGCGGCGGTGCAGACATGGTGGCTGGCGCCGACGACGGCGCGGACGTCGGCGCCGCTGCGGGAGCGGCGCAGGCCGCCAACAGGACGGACAACGCCAGGGACATGGCGACGCCTCGGCGTCGGGAGCGTAGAGACACGGCGGGGTTCCTCCGGGGCGGGTTCGAGGAGCCGGAGGGGCCTGCGGCACGCGCAAGACCCCTCGCTTCGATGCGGGTCGAAGGAGGGGTCAGGGGATGGTGTGCACGGTCCTGCCTACCTTTCTCTCGAAGGTTCGAGCATGCACCGTGGGGTCGGCGACCGGACTTCCGCCCGAGGGCGGTTCACCGTAGCGGGACTGTGCCGGAATCTCACCGGGCTTCGCGACCACGCGGCGTTCGACTGACGTCGGCGCGGAGCGTAGCACACCGCCTGGGCGGGGCCCCCGGCCGGCGTCGGCGGCCGCATTTCGCCTGCCGCCGGCGACCAGATAAGCAGCGGTGAAGGGCGGCTACCTACGATGCCGACCTCGCCCTCCTCCCGCCATCGTCCAGCCGCCGGAGGAGGTCATCGGACCATGGTGGAGTCACGTTGGTTTCGTCGTGCCGGACCGGCGGCCGCTGCCCTCGGTGGGATCGCGCTCATTGCCACCACGGTGGTGGGCGCGCCTGGTCGCGCCTGGACCCCGGAGGTGTGTGCCGGCCTGCCTCGGATCGGCGCATCGGCGCCCGGCGAGCTGGTACCGGATCGATCCGGTCATCGGCGCCGGCACCCGGATCGGCCAGCGGCTGATCGTCGGACGTCCCGGCGATCGCAGCACGCGTGCGCTCGATCTGGATGCGGAGTCGTTCGCGGCCGGTCCGTTCGGCGGCGCGACGCTGGTCGGCACGGATGACGGCCGTCGCTCCCGGCTGTCGCTGGTCGATACGATCCGCGGCTGTGCCTGGCCGCTGGTCGACACGACCGACGTGGTCCGGACGGCAACGCTCAGCGCTGATGGCTCGACCCTCTACGAGTTCCGCGTCGACCGGAGGACCCGCGCCGACCTTGGTGTCTGGCAACGGGCGCTCGATGGCAAGGAGGCTCCGTCGCGCGTGTTGCCGCCGATCGCGGCCGACGGTCGCTTCGGCCCTACCTGGATCACGACCTTCGTCTGGGCCGAGGACCGCCGATCGCTGGCGGTGCAGTCGTGCGGCGAGATCGCATGCCGCGTCCGAATCCTCGACCCGCGAGATGGCCGCCTCCGGAACGTCGCCGATCCAGCGCTCGGTGACGTCGTCGGGTTCGACGGGGATCGCCTGGTCGCGCACGGCGCCTGCCGTGGGCTTCCCTGCCCGCTGCTCTCCGTGGACGTCGTGACGGCCGCCACGCTGATCCTCGATCCAGCCGCCGGCCAGGCGGTGCTGAGCCGTGACGCAGAGGGACGATCGATCGTCGTTCACGAGGTCGGCGCTGATGGCGACCACCTGCGAGTGGTCGGGCTCGATGGCCGTGGCCCGCGGCTGATCGACGGCGATCGCGACGGTCGCCGGCTGGTGCCAGGTCCTGCTCGTTCCGGCGGCGGCGCCGAGCATCCCCCGGGCTGGCTCCTGTTCGGCCCGGACGGACGCCTGCCGATCGATGGCTCGCTCCGACCGCTGCTCCGCCACGTCCAGGACGGACGCACCGTCCAGCTCGACGAGGTGTGGCGATGATCTCCCGGAGTCGACCCGGACGGCGCGCGCTGTCCCTGCTCCTGAACCTTGCCATCGCGATCGCGATGAGCCATCCGATGACGGCGCCGACAACGGCACACGCACCAGATCCGTCGCTCGGCAGTGGGACCTTCCCGCAGGACGGAACGCTCAAGTACGACTGGCGGACGGGCGCCGTACCACCTGCCCCCATCCGCATCGCGGTCAACGCGGCCGCCGATGATATCGAGGCCACGCGAGCGTCTCGTGCGGCGCTCTTCGCTTACGACACCGCCGGGACGAACCCGATCGGCTATGGGACCGGGACATGCGGCGTGAACGGGCTGGCGTGTTTCACGCGGGACGCCCCGGACGGGTTCACCATGTGGTTCCGCGAGCATGGCCGGGTCTTTGACTGGGGCACGCTCAGGTGGTGCCAGATGTACACGAGCGCGCCGAACGGCTGCTACGACGCGGAAACGGTGGCGCTCGATGAGTTCGGCCACATCGAGGGGCTCGGTCACCACCTCAACTTTGCGGACGATCGCGACTACACGGATGCCGTCGTGCAGACGTTCTCGCGGACGAAGCCCCGTGAAGGCTTCGACATGCACGTCCTGGGTGTCTGCGACGTGGCCCGGCTCCAGATCCGGTACGACACCCAGCACGCGTCGTTCCCGTACTCAACGTGCCTGGACCTTCCGACGAAGCTCTCGCTGAGCGGCAACGACACCACGCTCCCGTATGGCGGCACGGAGACGTTCACGGCCTTCCTCGAGGTCCTCACGGACGCGGATTACGGCCGTCTCAGTGGCAATCCCGTCTCCCGTCGGACGATCAGGCTGCAACGCCGGCCGCCGGGTGGGACCACGTGGACCACGATCGCGACGATGCCGTACACCACGCCCACCGGTACCTACGTCAGCGCGCTGCGCCTTTACGGCTCGGCGGACTTCCGGGCGGTCTTCTCGACCCCGACCAACGAAGGGCTGCGCGGCGACGTGAGCCCGACGGTGTCGGTGACCGTGGCCCCGTGCTCGGGCACCCATTGCCCCATGCCCATCAGCGGCCGCTGACGGGAAAGGGAAGGAGATCCGGTGGCGCCCAGATCGTCGTTCTCCAACCTGGCCGGCATACCCGTCGCGGTGGCGATCCTGGCTGGGCTCGTCCTCGCTTGCGGACCAGCGCCGACGCCGATGGCGGGCATCCCTGCGGCGACGGCATCGGACGGGACCGCAGCCCCGGCGACGGCGTCCCTGGTGACGCCGTCGGCCTCCGGAATCCCCGCGACCCCAAGCGGGCCGTCACCCACCGTCCCGGGTCGGGATGCTCCGCCGGATGCCCTCCTGACAGCGGAGGGCGGTGATCCCGTCGCCGGTCAGCTCGGCACGTACGTCTGGCTCGAGTCGGGCAGTGATTCCCCGTGGCTCCCGGGCGCTCCGCTTGCGGTCGGGGTCGGCGAGCCGTTGAGCGTCACGCTCGTGCCGGACGGTGAGATCCGGGCATGGACCGCTCGCTACGTCCCGTCGGCCGCTGGCGGCCCGGAGGACGCGACCTCGCTCGGCGAAGGCGCCGGGAACCCCCGATTCGACGCCCCAGAACCGGGGGCATGGACCGTCGAGGTGTTCGTCCAGTTCGCTCCCGGAGTCGGCGACGCCCGCTACTTCTGGCGTCTCGAAGTGGAGTGAACCGCTCGGGGGTGGCACACTGCCGCGGATGGGCTCCTCGCTGGCCACCCTCGCCAGTCGACCCGGTCGCCGCGCCGCGGCGACCCTCGCCGTCCTACTCCTCCTCGCCGCCTGCCAGGCCGACGCGGGCGCCGCCGAGCAGCCGGCCGACGGCCTCCTCGTTCTGGCCACGGACGAACCCGCGAGTCTGGACGTCCTTGCAACCAGGCCGGAGTCGGACGGTGCCGTCGCGATCGGCCTGCCGCTGCCAGCCGATGGGGCGACCTGGATCTCGGCTGGTCGCGGCGGCATTCTGGTCGCGACGACGGCGGACGGAGGCATGGTCACGAGCGATCCGGTCGATCCTCGCGGGTCGGCGGTCGACGTCGCGTCGCTCGAATGGCGACCCGTAGAGGTCAAGGACGAGTCCGGGGCGTCCCTCCCGCCACGGATCTGGTCCGCGACCTGGGACCCGTCGGGACGCCGGTTCGCGGCGTTCAGTGGCGATCGCGGCGACTACTCCCTGCTGCTGGTCGATCCGAAGGAAGGAACGCTGACCACGATCCCACTCGACATGCCCCTGCTCGCGGACGCACCGGTCTGGTTGGACGATAACCGGCTGGCCCTGGTGCGAGGGCGTGTCCAGGAGCCGGTCTCGAACGTGCTCGACACGAGCAACGGAAAGATCGCGAAGGGTCCGGCGGGTGAGCTCCACCTGGCGACGTCCGCTGACGGCACCGTCGTCGCGACATCGGCCGGAGCCGGAAAGCCCGTCGTCCTCCGCTCGTCGAAGGGCTGGCTCGCTGACGACGGCACGTCGATCGGTTCCGTCGACGTTCCGGAGGGCTTTACGGAAGCGATCAGGCTGGCGCTCGATGCAACCGGGCGACGGCTGGCGATCGTCTGGCTCCGCGAGGACGGAACGACCGAGTCCCACGTCCACGACGGCGCCGATGGATGGCGCCGTGTGCTCGCCACTCGTGGCGGCGAGGTCGCCTGGCTCAGGTAACGAGCGGGACGCGGACGCGTCCCGGGATCAGGAGGTCGGGACGGCCTCCCCGGCCGAGAAGATCGAGACCTGCGCCTCCTCGGGCAGCATGACCCCCATCACCTTCTGCAGCGTGAGGAGATGGACGCAGGAACCCCAACTCTCGAAGTAGTGGCAGGTGCAACGCCACTGGCCGGCATCGAGGGCGACATGGTGCGTGTCGTTGTCGCCGCGGAAGGTGAGGGACAGGCGGTCGACCGTGATCCGATCGAGTTCTCGCGCGTACCGATTCGCCTTCTCGACCTTGCCGATCAGTGAGCTGTGCATCGGTCCAAACCTCCGTCGCCCCTGGGGGCGCTGACGAGGCCGCCGTCCGGTCTGCACCTTCGACCGGTGGTGGCGGTCGCGTGCCTTCAGCCTACACCGCGCGACCCCAGCGGTCACCCCCGGAAATCATCCTATCGGGGCGTTACGGGGCGCTAGTACCCTCCCGCCCGAAATCGTCCTCGAGACGGACCACGTCGTCGAGCTCCGGGGTCGACACTTCGATGAGCTCGCAGCGCTCGATGGCCTCGTATCGGTGCACCCGACCGGTCGGGACTCGCCGATGCTGGCCCGGCCCCAGCTCCGACTCTCGGACGACGCCGTCGTCGTCCTCGAGGAAGAGTCGCAGCCGCCCCGAGTGCACGAGGATCGTCTCGTCCTTGATCTCGTGCCGCTGCAGCGACAGGCGTTTGCCCGTCTCGATGACCAGGACCTTGCCCACGTACTGGTCGGTGTGGGCCCAGATGAGCTCGTGGCCCCACGGCTTGTCGACCCGCCGGGCAGTCCCGTCGTCCGTCGTCACGAGCCGCGGACCAGGGCCTCGCCCGCGACGAGCAACGCCTCCCGCAGCTCCGGAGCGGTCGCCTCCGTGTACACGCGGACCAGCGGCTCCGTACCCGACGCGCGGATCAGCAGCCATGAGCCGTCTGCCAGGAAGAACTTGTACCCATCACCGGTGTCCAGCGCGACCGTGTGGTCGACTGCTTCGCCAGCTAGCTCCGTCGGCGAGTCAGCGGCGAGGTCCACGAGGAGCCGTCGCTTGACGTTGGCGTACTCGGCGCGATCCACGTGGACGTCGATGCGGCGATAGAACGACGGGCCCGCGACCTCGTGAAAGTGCTGCATGGCGACCGACACCGGCCAGCGGCCGGCGGCTCGCTCGCGCATGAACAGGTCGAGGAGCAGCAGGTCCGCGTAGATCCCGTCCCGCTCGGGCAGGTGCATCCCGAAACCGAAGCCTCCCGACTCCTCGGCCCCCATCATCGCGCCGGTCTCGATCATCCTGGGACCGATGAACTTGAATCCGACCGGAGTCTCGTGGGTCTCGATCCCGAACCGCTCGCCCAGGCGGGCGGCCATGGATGTGTTGTTCACGCTGACCACGACCGGGTCGCGCCAGCCGCGATGCTCGGCGAGGTAGTACATCAGGAGCCCCGTGACCTCGAGCTGGTGGATGAACGTCCCCCGCTCGTCCGCGGCTCCAGCACGGTCCGCGTCGCCGTCGAGCAGGAGTCCCAGGTCGTACGTGCCACGCTCGAGAAGGCCGAGCGCCTCATCGATGTTCGGACGGATGGGCTCGGGGTTGACGCCACCGAAGTAGGGATTGCGCTCCTGGTGGATCTCGTCGATCCGGATGCGCCCACCCGCGAGCAGGCGGCTCAGCCAGCCCGACCCGGCCCCCCACAACGGGTCGACGAGGACGTTGAGATCGGCCGCCCGGAGCGCATCCAGGTCCACCGTCCTCCGAACGAACGCCTCGTACCCATCGAACGGGTCGAAGCGCTCGACGAGCCCGGCGGCCTCGGCGTCCGCCAATGACCGGCGGTCGAGCCGCTCGTGGCCATTGACGGCGAGCCGGGCCTCGACGGCCGCCAGGATCTCCGGACCGGCGGCTGCGCCGGTGGGTGCCTTGATCTTGAACCCGTTGTCCACCCACGGGTTGTGACTGGCCGTGATCACGATCCCCGCCGCCGCCCCTCGCTGGACGACCTCGTACGAGCTCATCTGGGTCGGCACGGCGTGGACCGCGAGGAAGACCGGGATATCCCGGGCCAGCAGGATCTCTGCCGCAGCCTCCGCGAAGTGCTCCGACGCGAAGCGCCGGTCGAATGCCACGACCACGCCCTTCGCCGACGCGCCCCCGTCGGTGACGTACTGCGCGACGCCGTCGGCACAGCGGCGCACGTTGTCGAAGGTGAACTCGTCGGCGACGCGTGCCCGCCAGCCATCCGTGCCGAAGATGATGGAAGTCGGCGTCGCCGCTCCGGCCGTCGTGGTCAATCAGCCTCCCGCCTGCGAGCAACGGTCGATGAGCTCGCGGATGCGCTCGATGTCGGGTGCCGATCCGCGAAGGACCGCGATCGGCTGCGTGGCCGTCATGCTACCGCGCTCCGGAGGGGCGATGACCCCGAGCCGTCCGTCGACCCGGCGAACCACGAGATCGTCGTCACCGACCACGACCGTTTCGCCGGCCTGGACGACGGCCCCTTCACCCCGAGCGCCGAGCGCGCCGAGCAACGCCGACCACGACCCGAGATCCGACCAGCCGACATCCATCGACGCCATCGCGACTTCGCCATTGCGCGCCGCGCTCTCCATCACGGCGTGGTCGATCGAGAGCGGCGTGCGGATCGCCTCGTAGGCGTGGGCCAGCTGGTCCGCCGAGCCGAACATCGGCTCGATGGACTGGATGAGGCCCGTGTACCGCATGAGCGCGGCTCGGATCGCCCGCCGGCGCCACAGGAACATGCCCGCGTTCCAGGCGGCACCTTCGGTGCGTTTGAACAGGTCCTCGGCTCGATCCGGTTTGGGCTTCTCCTCGAACGCCTTGAGCGGATACGCACGGATCGGCCGGGCCGGATCGCCGATGTCCGCGCCGCGCGCGAGGTCCGGCAGGAGGTAGCCGTACTCGACGGCCGGGCGGATCACCTGTGTCCCGAGCGTCACGAGGGGCGCGTCGATCTCGAACGCCCCCGTCGCGAGGTGATCCGCAGCGATCTCCAGCACGTGTTGGAAGATTTCTTCGCGCGCGGGATCGATGTGCGCGTCCGCCGGGACGACGAGCATGACGTCATCCGGTGGCCGATCCAGGGCGATGGTCGCGAGCGCGATCGCGGCCGCGGTGTTGCGCCCCATCGGCTCGAGGAGCAGGGCGGCTTCGGGGAGCTGGTCGCGGACCAGCCGCTCATAGCGACTCTCGGTCACGACCGTGATGTCGTCGGTCAGCCGCCGCAGCCGCCGCTCCGTGGCCTGGAGCAGGGATTCGTCGTTGAGCAGCGGCAGGAAGGGCTTCGGGCGCTCGGGCCGGCTCAGGGGATGGAGTCGGGTCCCACCGCCGCCGGCCATGATGACGGCGTACATGTGGTGGTCATCGTAGCGCCGCGGGAGGGTCGCGAACCGGGCCTCACTGGGCGATGACGACCCACTTGCCTTCCCACACGACCTTGCGCTGCCACTCGTGATAGCGAGTGAAGTACGTCTTGAACTGGCTCGTGGTCAGGTACCGATACGGCCACTTGTCGGCCGTCGAACCCAACGGGCCGCTGACGTAATAGCCCAGGATCGTCTTCTTCGTCGGCTCGATCGGGTCGTGGCTGGTTCGATAGCCGAGGACGACCCAGGCGTGGGTCCCGTTCTTGATGGTGACACCGACCGGGTCCTTGTAGCGCGCGATCGACTTGACGATGTAGTCGAGCGCCTGCTGCTTGTTCGTGTACGCCCGCGGGGCGTACATCGCGGTACCGCGCGAGAAGTAGCGCAGGCCCCACGCCCAGCCTTGCGGATCGTTGCCGCGCGTCCGGTAGGAGTAGCGATTGTGCATGCGGATCTTCTTGTAATAGAACTGCTGGGTCCGGTAACTGCGGTTGGAGGTACGGCGAACGAGATTGACCATGGATTGGGTCGCCGCCGGCACGCACCAGTAGTTGGTGTACTGGCGGACCATCGCCGTCGAGCGGTAGAGGTTGACCTTCGTGATGACCGGGGTGCGGCGTGGCGTCGGGCCGGGCGTCGGTGTCGGGGCTGCCGTCGGGGCTGTGGTGGGGCGCGGCGTGGGTGTGGCCGTGGGCCGCGCGGTGGGGGTTGGCGTAGGGCTGGCGGTCGGCGCGGCGGTCGGGGTCGCGGTCGGCGCGGCAGTCGGGGTCGCGGTCGGGTCCGGCGAAGGCGTCGGCTCGGCCGTCGGCGCAGGCGTCGGGTCGGCCGTTGGTTCCTCGGCGGCTGTGACCGCCCATGGCACGGATCCGAGCAGCGACAGCCCAAGACCGGCGGCAACGAGCCAACGGCGGACGCGGGGCAGCACTTCCCGTCGTGCGTTCATTCGATGAGCCTACGCCCCGTAGATGCCCGTCGGTCCCGGTCGAAGGTCCCCGGCGCACCAGCCACGATGGTCCGGCCGGTGCGACGCCGCACCGGCTCAGAAACTCGGCGGCGTCAGGCAGAAGAGCACCGTCGCCGGTACATCGCCATGATTGGCGTTCCAGTGCGGAAGCCGCGACGGGAATGTGATCGCGTCGCCCTCGCGCAGGACGTAATGCTCGTCAGCGACCCACAGGTCCAGGACGCCGCTCAGCACGACGACCACCTCCTCGTCCGAGTCGTGCGTGTATGGCTCGGGGCCGGTGCCTCCCCCGGGATCGATCGTCGACATGATCACCTGGAGGCGTCCAGCCAGGTTGGAGGTGAGGAACTCATCGACGGCCCCAAGTCCCGGGTAGGCGATCCGCCGGCGGGCCTCCCGGCGGACGACACGCCCCGTTTCGGCATCTTCGGCGAAGAGCTGGGCGATCGAGAGGCCGAGCGCGCGGGCGACGCGATGGACGGTGGCGATCGACGGACTCGTCACGTCGCGCTCCACCTGTGACAGGAAGCTCTCGGTCACGCCGGCGCGGTCGGCCACCTCCCGCAGGGTCAGGTGGCGCGCCTGGCGCAGGGATCGGATGCGGGTCCCCAACTGGAGCTCGGTGACCACGGGCGTCCTCCGGGTCGAGGGCGATCGACTGCGATTTGCCTGAAGTATAGGTTCAGGACCGCTGTCCATCGTCGCGTTTCACCCAGACGCACCTACGAGATTCGCACGGGCGACGCGTTGACGAGCGCTCGGCTCGCCCGTACGATGCAGCGACCCTGTAGCACGGCTACAGCGATGTAGATCAGCGACCGGAACCGATGCGCGAGGACCGCCGTTGACCGCCTCCCTGACCTCTGACGCCCCGCTCGCGACGAGCGGGACCGCCGGGTCCGTCGCCCCGATCACCGCGGGTGCGGCCGCCCCGGACGTCGAGATCATCGGCGTGACCAAGCGCTTCGGGTCCGTCACGGCCGTCGACGCCATGGACCTCTCGATCGCCCGTGGCACGTTCTACTCGCTCCTGGGACCGTCCGGCTGTGGCAAGACCACGACGCTGCGGATGATCGCCGGATTCGAGCAGCCGACAGAAGGCGAGATCCTGCTGTCGGGCCAGCCGATCGCGGGCGTCCCGCCGTATCAGCGCAACGTCAACACGGTCTTCCAGCATTACGCGCTGTTCCCGCACATGAACGTCGCCCAGAACGTCGGATACGGGCTGCGCCAGCGCAAGGTCGGCAAGGCCGACGAGGAGCGCCGGGTTACCGAAGCCCTCGGTCTCGTGCGCCTCGCCGGATACGGCAAGCGCCGAACCTGGGAGATGTCGGGCGGGCAGCAACAGCGCGTCGCGCTGGCCCGTGCGCTCGTCAATCGGCCCACGGTGCTGCTCCTCGACGAGCCGCTGGGCGCGCTGGATCTCAAGCTGCGCAAGGAGATGCAGCTCGAGCTCAAGGCCCTCCAGCGTGAGGTCGGCATCACCTTCGTCTACGTGACCCACGACCAGGAGGAGGCGCTCACGATGAGCGACGTCATCGTGGTCATGCGCGACGGCCAGATCCAGCAGCAGGGCAACCCGACGGACCTCTATGAGCGGCCCGTCAACCGGTTCGTGGCCGACTTCATCGGCACGTCGAACGCGCTCAAGGGTCGGATCCTGTCCGTCGACGACGGGACACGGCGGGCGGTCGTGGAATCGGACGGAGGGCTCAGGCTCTCTGGTTTGATCACCGACCCGACCGCCCATCCGGCGATCGACAGCGAGGTCAGTGTCGCGATCCGGCCGGAGCACCTCGAAGTGCAGCCGACGTCCGCAGACGCGCCCGCGGCCGGCGGCTCGGGCTGGACCAACATCCAGGGACGCATCCACCAGGGAACCTACCTCGGAGACCAGACGGAGTACCGGATCCACACTGATCAGGCCGGCGAGCTGGTCGTCCGGCGGCAGAACCAGCTGGGAGCAAGCACGAGCCAGGGGATGGGGCCAGGGGATCCCGTTACCGTGCGCTGGCATGAGGAGGCGAACCTCGTCCTCGTTGGCTGAGGTTGGAACGACCCGGGCGACCGGGAGGAGGATCAAGCGAGATGGCAGACAAAGACAAAGAGCTCGAAGAGCTGATGCGTCGGATGGCCCGGACTCGGGTCCACCGACGCGGGTTCCTGGCCGGCACCGGGCTGGCCGGGCTTAGCGCATTCATCGCCGCGTGCACCCCCAGCGGCGGAGGGACGTCTCCGAGCGCCGCAGCGTCGGTGGCCCCACCTGCGTCGGCCCCGGCCGGGTCTGCCTCGCCGGCCGCCTCGGCGGCGGTGGTGGAGACCGAAGGCGCCCTGTACATGTACAACTGGGCGGACTACATCTCCGAGAAGAACATCGCGGCGTTCCAGGATCGATACAACATCACGGATTGGACGTACGACATCTATCCGTCCAACGAGGAGCTGCTGACGCGACTCCAGGGCGGGGCGACAGGCCTCTACGACGTGGCGGCTCCTACCGCGGAGTTCGTGCCCGCCATGGTGGAAGGCGGATTCCTGCAGAAGATCGACTGGACGAAGGTTCCCAACGGCTCCCTGATCAACCCGCAATTCAAGAAGCTCTGGTGGGATCCCAACGACGAGTGGCAGCTCCCCAAGGACTGGGGCACGACCGGCATCGCGGTCCGTACCAAGGTGGTCACCGAGGAGATCAAGAGCTGGAAGCAGTTCTTCGAAGTCGCCCCCAAGTACTCGGGCAAGATCGTCGTGGTCGACTCGCCCGGCGACGTCTTCACCGCGCCGCTGAAGGCGCTTGGCTACTCGCTGAACAGCGTCGTGCCCGCGGAGCTCGAAGAGGCTCGGACGCTGCTCAAGGGTCTAGCACCGCACGTCCTGGCCCTCAACTCGGACACGTACGAAGAACCGCTGCGGGACGAGCAGGCTGTCCTGGGCCTGACATGGACCGGCGGCATCGACGAGCTGATCGCCGAGCCGGAAACGGCCGACACCAGGTACATCATCCCGGAGGACGGAACGCTGTACTGGATGGATACCTGGGTGATCCTGGCCGACGCTCCGCACCCGAACGCCGCACACGCGTTCCTGAACTTCATCCACGAACCGGAGATCCAGGCCGAAGAGACCAGGACCAACTACTACGCGACCCCGAACGACGCGGCGAAGGAGTTCATCCCGCAGGAGCTGCTGGATAATCCAACCGTGTTCGTGCCCGACGACATCTTCCCCCGCCTCGAGGGCGCAGAGGATGTCTCCACCGATCCGCTCCGGGTCGAGATCTGGGAAGAGTTCAAGTCCAGCATTGGTGGTTGATCCCGCGCTGACCCGCTAGGACCCTCGATGAGCACGGTGACCCCGGCCCTCCCCGCCCACCTCGACACGGGCGGGGACCGGGGCACGTTGCGCTCCCGTCTGCT
The DNA here is from genome assembly GCA_963828165.1 of uncultured Chloroflexia bacterium. Classification (GTDB taxonomy): domain Bacteria; phylum Chloroflexota; class Limnocylindria; order Limnocylindrales; family CSP1-4; genus SPCO01. The sequence goes on along the minus strand of CAWHDR010000001.1, from coordinate 1,918,007 downwards.
GACGGCGGCGCTGATCTTGCCCGCCGGGCTGTGGTACGTCGTGCTGCTCGTCGCACCACTCGCGCTCGTCGTACTGTTCAGTTTCGGCGAGCGCGGGTCGACTGGCGGCTACGCCGGCGGGTTCACGACCCAGAACTACGCCAATGCGTTCCGAAACGCCGATCCGTTCATCACGAGCCTGCAACTCGCCATCGCGGGGACGGTCCTGTGCCTCCTCATCGGCCTGCCGCTGGCGTATTTCATCGCTACGCGCGCCGGTCATCGGAAGTCTCTGTTCGTCGTGCTGCTCGTCATCCCGTTCTGGACCAGCTTCCTCATCCGGACGTACGCGTGGCTCACGATCCTCGGCCCCGAGGGTGTCGCCGGATTCTTCGGCGATCTGATGGGGAACAGCAGCTTCCGGATCCTGGGGACCGAGTTCGCCGTACTGCTGGGACTCGTCTACGGATATCTGCCGCTGATGGTCTTTCCCCTCTACGTGACGCTCGAGCGGATGGACCGGGCTCTGGTCGAGGCGTCGAAGGATCTCGGGGCCGGTCGTTGGGCGACATTCCGGCAGGTGACCTTGCCCGTGGCGCTCCCTGGTCTCGTCACCGGCAGCATCCTGGTCTTCATCCCGATGATGGGTGAGTACGTCGTGCCCCAGATCCTGGGCTACGGGCAGGTCTTCACCGCCGGGAACGCGCTGGTTCTCCGGTTCCTCGAGGCACGTAACTGGCCGGCCGGATCGGCCCAGGCGGTCGCGCTGATGATCATCATGCTGGTGGTCGTGACCTTCTACCTGTGGTTCTCGAATCGCGGCCATCGCGGACGCGACCAGAGCGTCCTGTGAGCTCGCCCGCCATCCCGATCCCCGCGACGCGAACCACCCAGGGTCGCGCCCGCGGGAGGTTCGCCCGATCCGCTGATCTCGTGGAGGTCTGGCTTCGCGGCCATACCCTCCTCGTGTACGCCTTCCTGTATCTACCGATCCTCGTCGTGGTCGTCTTCAGCTTCAACGGCACGGACCGTCGGGTCATGCATTGGGAGGGCTTCAGCCTCCGCTGGTACGAGTACGTGCTGGAGAGCCGCGAGATCCAGCGCTACCTGACGAACAGCGTCATCGTGGGCCTCGCTACGGCGACGATCGCCACGATCATCGGAACGATGGCGGCCCTCGGGATCCAGCGCGCGCCGCGCTGGTTCCGCATCCCCTTCGACGGGCTGACCTACATCAGCGTCATCATCCCCGAACTGGTGATCGCCCTGGCGACGCTGGTGTTCTTCGCGAGCGTGATCGGCCGCGACGGGGTCCTGACGGCCCTCACCGGCCAGGAGCTCGGGTTCGGCTTCCACACGATCGTCAGCGCCTTGGCGTTGTTCAACATCAGCCTGGTGTTGTTGCTGGTTCGGGCTCGACTCTCGGGGATGGATCGGACGCACGTGGAGGCCAGCTTCGACCTGTACGGAACTCCGTGGCGGACGTTCTGGCAGATCACGTTCCCGCAGCTGCTGCCGGCGATCGTTGCCGGGTTCCTCCTGTCGTTCACGTTCGCCTTCGACGACTACCTGATCACGACCTTCGTGAATGGCCGCGGTACCTCGACCGTGCCGCTGTACGTGTTCGGACAGATCCGCCGCGGCGTGACGCCCGCCACGAACGCTGTCGCTGCACTGATGCTCCTGGTGACCCTGGCGTTGCTGCTAGGCGGCCAATGGTTGCTGACCCGCAACGCGCGCCGAACCGGAGCCAGCGGACAGGTGGGCGGAGTCGCCGGCATGGTCACCGAACAGTCGAGCTAGACGTTCGGGATCAGCGACCGCTTCCCTCGACGACGCCGATACCTGGCGCGGGCCCTCGACAAGCCCTGGTGGTCAGGCGCTGACTGCCGCCGGCTCCGGCAGGCCCGCGTCCGCCGCGAGCAGGGCCGCCTTGTCCGTGCGCTCCCACGGCAGGTCCAGGTCCGGCCGCCCGAAGTGGCCGTACGCGGCCGTCTGGCGGTAGATCGGGCGGCGCAGGTCGAGCGCCGCGATGATCGAAGCCGGGCGCATGTCGAAATGGCGCTCGATGAGTGCCTGGATCTCGGCGTCGTCGACCTTGCCCGTGCCGAACGACTCGACCGTGAAGCTGATCGGCCGGGCGATGCCGATGCCGTAGGCGACCTCGACCTCGAAGCGATCGGCGAGACCTGCCGCGACCACGTTCTTGGCCACCCAACGGGCCGCGTACGCGGCGGACCGGTCGACCTTCGTCGGATCCTTGCCGGAGAACGCGCCCCCGCCATGACGCGCCATCCCGCCGTACGAGTCGACGATGATCTTGCGTCCGGTCAGGCCGGCATCGCCCATCGGGCCGCCCGTGACGAACCGTCCGGTCGGGTTCACGTGCATGACCGGGTCCGTGTCGCGCAGCTCGCGCGGGATCGTCGGCAGGATCACCGACTCGACGATGTCCGAGCGCAGCCGCTCGGGACGCACATCGGGATCGTGCTGGGCCGACACGACCACCGTGCGGACCCGCTTGGGAACGCCGTGCTCGTACTCGACGGTCACCTGGGTCTTGCCGTCCGGCCGCAGGTAGGGCAGCTGGCCGGACTTGCGGACCTCCGACAGGCGACGCGCCATCCGGTGGGCGAGCGCGATCGGCAGCGGCATGAGCTCCGGGGTCTCGCGGCAGGCGAACCCGAACATCATCCCCTGGTCGCCGGCGCCCAGCTCGAACGCCGAGGCCGCATCGTCGCGGACCTCGAGGGCGGCATCGACGCCCTGGGCGATGTCGGGCGACTGGCCCTTTACGGAGACCAGCGTGCCGCAGGTCTGGTAGTCGAACCCGTAGTCGGCGCGGGTGTAGCCGATGTCGCGCACGGTATCGCGGACGATGGTCTGGAAGTCGATGTAGGTGTGCGTCGTGATCTCGCCGAGCACGAGCACGAGACCGGTCGTCGTCGCCGTCTCGCAGGCGACACGGGCGTCCGGGTCGTCCCGCAGGATCTGGTCCAGGATCGCGTCCGAGATCTGGTCGCACATCTTGTCGGGGTGACCTTCGGTGACCGACTCGGACGTGAATAGGTAGTGCGCGGCGTCGACGATGCTCACTTGGCGGGTACTCCGTTGGGGGTTGCCCGGAGGGTATCACCCAAGCGGCGACGGCCGACGCGGGACCTTTGTCCGGGGTGGGTCAGGCGTCGGCACGCAGGGCTTCGAGGTCCAGGTCGCGCTCGATCGATCGCAGGGTCTCGTCGTTGATGACCCCGGCGTCGCGCAGGCCGATCATGGCCTCTCGCTGGGCGGCGAGGACTGCGTTGCGGATCGTCCGGTGCTCGAGGAGCTCCTGCTCGGCCTCGTCGACGGTGGCCCCGGCGCTCGGCATCACATGGCTCGCCTCGTGCTCGTACTCGTCGCGGAGCTGCTCGATGAGTGGCAAATGGTCCGGGTAGTCGTTCTTGAGCTGCTCGAGACGCTGCAGCGCCGCCTCCACCGCGGCGAGTCGGGCGTGGACCACCTCCCCGTCCTGCCCGGCGGGAGCCAGCACGCCAAGGTGACGGATGAGCCAGGGCAGCGTCAGGCCCTGCCCGACGAGGGTCGCGGCGATGACGCAGAACGTGAGGAACAGGATGAGGTCGCGCGACGGGAACTCTGGCGGTAGCGCGAACGCGGCCGCCAGCGACACCACCCCGCGCATGCCGGCCCAGGAGATGATGAACACGGAGCGGGCCGGCGGATACGGGTCGCGCGCCCGCAGGCTCTCGCTGAAATAGCGGGGAAGGTACGTCGCTGGGTAGACCCACACGATCCGGGCGACGATGGCGGTCGCGCTCACCGCCAACCCCAACCCCAACAGCTCCTCGGGAGGGTGGTCAGCGAGGACGGCCTCGAGGATCGCCGGCAGCTGCAGGCCGATGAGCATGAAGACGGACGCATTGATCAACCAGATGACCGTCTGCCAGACGCCGATGCCCATGAGCCGCGCATCGGGTGACAGGACCCGCGCTCCGCGCTGCCCTGTCATGAGCCCGGCGACGACCGTCGCGAGGACTCCTGACACGCCGACCTGCTCCGCGGCGATGTAGGCGGTCGCCGGCGCGAGCAGCGTGACGATGATCTCGATGACGGGGTCCGCCGTGCGATGCAGCGTCCGCGTCACGATGGCGCCGACGATCGCCCCGATGGCAAGCCCGCCGGCCCCGACGACGACGAAGGCGACGACGGCTCCCGCCACATCGGCCGCGGCGTTGCCCAGCGAGAAGGCGACCGAGCTGGCGGCGGCCGCCCCGGCGACGACGGCGAGGCGATACACGATCAACGCCGACGCGTCGTTGAGGAGGCTCTCACCCTCCAGGATCGTCACGATCCGTCGCGGCACGCCGAGGCGCCGGAAGACCGCCGTGGCGGCCACAGCGTCCGGCGGCGCGACGATCGCCCCGAGCGCGAAAGCGGCGGCGACCGGCATGTCGGTCAGCTGCTGGACGACGAGGGCGACGGCGGCGGTCGTGAACAGGACCAGCCCGATCGCCAGCAGCAGGATCGGCCGCAGATTGGCCTTGAAGTCCCGGATGGGCGTGAAGTACGCGGCGCCGAAGAGGATCGGCGGCAGGAACAAGAGGAACACGACGTCCGGCGCGAGCTCGATGTCGGGGAGGTCCGGGAGCTGGCTGAGCACGATCCCGCCGACCAACAGCAGGATCGGGTCGGCGATCCGCAGTCGCCGCGCGACGTAGGTCAGCGCGATCGCGAAGGCCAGCGTGATGAAGATGAGCTCGATGGGACCCAGCTCATGCGACAGCGCCGGGTCGGTGACAGCGAGGCGCACGAGCGAGACCGGTATCCCGAACTACCGGGCGGCGACGCGCGTCCGGCTGGCGCGCCGATCGGCGAGACCCGGGACGTCGAGCGGCGAAAGGTCGTCGGCCGGCGTGAACCCGAACACCGCGCCCAGGAACGAGAGCCGGGCCTCCAGCGTGCGCCGGATGGCGTCGGCGCCGCGGAACCCGTGGCCCTCACCCTCGAAGGCGAGGTAGGCATGCGGGATGTCGTTGGCCGCGAGGGCCGCGACGATCGCCTCTGCATGGCGCGGCGAGACCACGTGGTCTTCGAGACCCTGGATGACGAGCACCGGGCAGGAGATGCCTTCGAGGTGGTGGTTCGGGGACCGCTCGCGGTACAACTCGGCCGCTTCGGGGTACGGGCCGACCAGCCCGTCGGAGTAGCGCGACTCGAACTTGTGGTCATCGTGGACCAGCGCCTCGAGGTCTCCGATCCCGTAGAGGCTGATGCCGGCTGCGAACGTGTCGCGGAACGCGAGGGCGGCCAGGGTGGTGTAGCCACCGGCGCTGCCGCCTTCGATCGCCAGGCGTTCCGGATCCGCATCGCCGCGAGCCACCAGGTACTGGGCGGCAGCCTCGCAGTCGTCAACGTCGACGACCCCCCAATTGCCCTCCAGCTCGCGGCGGTACTCGCGTCCGTAGCCCGTGCTCCCTCCGTAGTCGACGTCAACCACGGCGATGCCCCGGCTCGTCAGCAGCTGGATCCCGAGGTCGAGCGCGTTGGCAGCGTGCGATGTGGGTCCGCCGTGCGAATGGACCAGGAGCGGCGGCAGCTCGCCGTCTGGCGCGGCGACGTCCGGGTTCGTCGGCCGGTAGAAGAGACCGTGGGCGACGCGTCCGCCCGCGCTCGGGAACGTGATCGGCTCGGCGACCGACGTCCAGGCCGGGTCGATGGCCACCGCGCTGGAGCGCCGCAGCACGCCGGTCGGCGCCAGCGTCGTTGGATCGAGCGCGACGAGCATCGACGTCTCGGTGGGCGATCCGGCGATCGCCAGGACCGAACCCCCGCCGGCGCGCAGGCTCCCGATGTCGGTGAACGGGGACTCCAGCTCGCCCGTGAGGCGACCCGGAGCGACGTGGAAGATCCGGTCCCGGCCCCGGGCTCGCGCCACAGCCACGATCGAACCGTCGGGCAAGAAGCCATACGTCGAGCGATCGAAGACCCATGCCGGCTTCGTGAACTCGGCCTCCAGCGGCGCGAGCGGCTCCAGCCGCGGCCCTTCGACGAGGCGGTACAGGTTCCACCAACCGCTCCGATCGCTGACGAGGTGGAGGACGCCGTCCGGCGACCATTCGGGCTGGACGATCGATTCGTCCGGGCCACCGGCGGCGAGGTCGGAGGGATCGAGGAACCCGTCGGCGCGGACCGTGGCGATCCGCAGGCGAGTCGAGTCCCAGGGCATGTCGGGGTGGTCCCATTCGAGCCAGGCGACCCTCGACCCGTCGGGTGAGAGGCGGGGCGCTGCGAGGAAGTCCGGCCCTTCGACCAGGACCCGCGGCGCTCGCTCCCCGTCGAGCGGCACCTCCACGATCGTCGCGACCGCCTCGCCGTCGCCGGTGTGGTCTTCGCGCACGGCCAGGAACCGACGACGGCCCTGGTCGAAGCGCAGGTCGGCGTATCGATAGTCGCCCTCCGGGGTGATGGGCTGGGGCTCGGTCGCTCCCGGATCCAGGCGATACAGCCGGCCGTCGGCACGGTTCGAGAAGGCGACGGTGCCACCGGCGACCGTGTAGGAGCCGCCGCCGTACTCGTGCACCCGGTTGCGCACATCGAACGGCGCGGCGGTCACATCCTCGGTCGTTCCGTCGACCCCGCGCCGGACGAGCACGCTGCGGCCGGCCTCGGCGGGCCGGCTCTCGATCCAGTAGGTCTCGTCGCCATCGATCCAGGGCTCGCTGAGCCGGACGGTGTCGCCCAGCAGATCGTCGATGCGGATCGGCGACGGCCAGCTGCCGTAGGGCAGCCGCGCCCGCTCGTCGGGCGGGTCGTCGGAGGGAGTCGCGTCGGCGGTCGACAGCAGTCGATCGTCTGTCATCGGCGGAACTCTACCGCGTTCCGCCCGGATACCGATCCGGCCGCGAGTTGGTCAGGTCCCGTGCTGCCAGGACGAGACGTAGTCGGCCTGTTCCGCGGTCATCGGCTCGAGCTCGATGCCGAGCGCGGCCAGCTTGAGCCGCGCGACTTCCGCATCGATCGCCTCGGGGACGACGTAGACCATCGGTTCGAGCTCGGCGTGGTGCCCCGCGACGTATTCGGCGCACAGGGCCTGGTTCGCGAAGCTCATGTCCATGACCGCGGCGGGGTGGCCCTCGGCCGCTCCGAGGTTGACCAGGCGGCCCTCGGCGATGAGGTTGAGCTTCTTGCCGCCCAGGTCGAACTCCAGGACGTTCTCGCGGACCTCGCGCACGTGGCCCTCGGCCATCGCGCGCAGCGCGGCGAGGTCGAGCTCGGCGTCGAAGTGACCCGAGTTGGCCATGATCGCGCCGTCCCCCATGACCTCGAAATGCTCGCGGCGGAAGACGTTGAGGTTGCCGGTCGCGGTGACGAACAGGTCGCCCCATGCAGCGGCGTCGCCGTGGCTCATCACCGCGAACCCGTCCATCAGCGCCTCCAGGGCTCGGACCGGATCGACCTCTACGACCGCCACATGGGCCCCGTGGCCGTCCATGCGCGACGCGATCCCCTTGCCGACCCAGCCGTAGCCGGCGACGACGACCTTGCGGCCGGCGATGAGGATGTTCGTGGCCCGCAGGATGCCGTCCAGCGTGCTCTGGCCGGTGCCGTAGCGGTTGTCGAAGAGGTGCTTGGTCTGCGCCTCGTTGACCGCCACGACCGGGAAGCCCAGAGCCTTGTCGGCGGCCATCGCCTTGAGCCGGATCACACCGGTGGTCGTCTCCTCCGTGCCCGCCAGGACCTCCTTGACCTGGTCGGGCCGCTCGCTGTGGAGGAGCGAGACGAGGTCGCAGCCGTCGTCCATGGTGATCTGCGGGCGCGTGTCGGCCACGCTCTTGAGGTGGTCGTAGTACGTGTCGCGATCCTCGCCGCGTCGGGCGAACGTCGCGATGCCGTACTCGGCCACGAGCGCGGCCGCGACATCGTCCTTCGTCGAGAGTGGGTTCGAGGCCGCGAGCACGACGTCGGCGCCGCCCGCCTTGAGCGTGCGCATCAGGTTGGCGGTTTCGGTCGTGACGTGCAGGCACGCCCCGATGCGCAGGCCCGCGAGCGGCTGTTCGCGCTCGAAGCGCTCGCGGATCAGCCGCAGGACGGGCATCTCACGCTCGGCCCACTCGATGCGCCGGACGCCCTCCTCGGCAAGGCCGAGGTCGGTCACGTCGTGGGCGGGCAGGATAGCGGCGTCGGTCATCGGGGATCGGTCTCCTTGCGGGCGAAGAGGCGGCGCAGCGGCGCCGTGATGTCGGGCCAGGGCGAGCCGAGGCGATGGATGAGGCGCTCCTCGAAGCGCGCGTGCTCGATGTAGCCCAACCGTCGATAGGCATTGATCGCTGGTGGATTGTCCGCCCGGACGTTGAGGACGATCTGGTCGCACGACCGCAGGAGTTCCGCAGTCACGGCACCAGTGACGGCGGTCGCGAAGCCGCGCCCACGATAGTCGAGATGGGTCAGGACGTTGCCGACCACCGCGAGACGGGCTGACGGGCTCACGACGTGCGTGCCGGCCGCCGCCACGAGCTGGCCGTTGACGCGCATCCCGTAATAGACGCCGTCGGCGATCGCGCCGGACGGCAGCCACGAGGCGAACCCGAGCTGGTAGAGCCGGTTGAGCTCCCCGATCTCGACGGGCAGCAGCCGCTGGACCGTCGCCGGATACGGTCGGAACCGCGCCCGATCGACCCACATCCGGACCATCTGCGGCCCGGGATCCACGCGGTAGTGGCCCTCGACGGCGGGGAGCATCATCGTGCGAGCGGCGATGTACGCGGCTCGCGGGCGGATGACATCGCGGAGCACCGCGCTGACGCCATCTGGCCGGCCCAGGACGAACAGCGGCTGCGGGGTCGGACCCGTGTACTCCATCCCGACGGCGATGAGCTCGTCGCCGTCGTACGCCGCGCCCCAGCGCGTGCGCGCGAACTCGCGCTCTTCGAGGTCGCAGATCGCATAGGCCGCGTACAGCCGGTCCTGTCCCAGGAACGAGTAGAGCAGGTCGCGATCCGTGGTCTGGCGGGCGATGGCGGCCGGGCGACGGCCGATCGCGATGGTCGCCATCAGGAATCGACCGCGGCGGCCGTGGGTGGCGGCGAGGACTCGGCGGGCTCGGCTGGCTCGGCTGGCTCGGCGACCGGCGCGACGGGCGCGACCGCCGCTGCCGATACGGCCGCGAAACCCGGCGCCGTCTTGCGCCGCAGGTCCCGCCCGGCGACGGCCTGAGCCAAGCCCTCTGGGTAGGGGCCCCGGATCACGCCCTCGTCGCTGACGATGCCGGTGATGAGGTCCGACGGGGTCACATCGAACGCCGGATTGCGGACCTCGGTCTCCGGCGGGGCGATGCTCACGCCGCGCACGAACAGGACCTCGTTCGCCTTGCGCTCCTCGATCGGGATCGACGTCCCGTCGGGCGTCGCCAGATCCACCGTGCTGATCGGCGCGACGACGTAGAACGGGATGCCGTGGCGAGCCGCCAGCACGGCCAGCGTGTAGGTGCCGACCTTGTTCGCGGTGTCCCCGTTGGCCGCGATCCGGTCGGCCCCGACGAGGATGACGTCCACCTCGCCGTTCGCCATCAGGTGACCGGCGGCCACGTCAGGGATCAGCGTGTGCGGCACGCCGGCCTGCGCCAGCTCCCAGGCCGTCAGCCGCGCGCCCTGGAGGTACGGCCGGGTCTCGTCGACCCAGACGTGCACGGCCAAGCCAGCATGATGGGCCGCCTGGACGACGCCGAGGGCGGTCCCGAACTGGCCGCACGCGAGAGGCCCGGTGTTGCAGTGCGTGAGGATCCGCAGCGGCCGGTCCTGCGGGAACACCAGTTCCTCCCGCCCGAACGTCGCCATCCGACCGTGATCCTCGGTCGTTTCGAAGACGATGGTGTCTGCCTCGGCGCGCATCGCGTCGGCGATGGCATCCCCGTCCTCGGACAGGTCGCCGACCGCCTCGTACGCGGCCATGACGCGCTCGACCGCCCAGCGCAGGTTGACGGCGGTCGGGCGTGCGTTGATGAGCGTCTTCGCCGCACCACGGAGCGTCGCGCGGCGAGCGTATGGACGGGTGGTCCGGGCCTTGTCCGCCGTGAGCGTCAGCCCGATCGCCCCGACCTGGCCGATGGCCGGAGCGCCGCGCACGATCATCTCCCGGATCGCGAAGGCGGCCTCCGATGCGGTCCGCACGCGGTATTCCTCGAGCACGTCGGGCAACTTGCGCTGATCGACGAGGTGGAGGACGCCGGGCGTCTCCCGGAACGGCGTCCGAAAGCCGGTCGGCGGCTCGGGGACGACGGGCACGGCCGCGGCCCCACCGAGCGTTACGGAACTCGGGTCGAGGATCGCGCTGGCAGCCTCCGCGGAGACCCGCTGGAGCGCCTGCGCGGCACCGACCACGCCGGCCGCGCCGTGGAACAGGTCACCGGCGAACTGCCGGAAGAAGCGCCGCCGGGCAAGATCGGCGCCTTCACCCGGCGGAACCACGGGGTCCGCTTCAGGAGGTCGGGTGTCGGTCGGATCGGTCAAATCGCGTGCGGCCTCGAGCGGATCGTCAGTACTCGATGACGCTGGTGACCCGGCGTCCTTCGAGGCGGTCGCGACCCTTGAGGAACCCAAGCTCGACCAGGAAGCCCAGCCCGACGACCTCGCCCTTGAGTCGCTCGATGAGCTCGATCGTGCCCTTGACCGTGCCACCGGTCGCGAGCAGGTCGTCGACGATCAGCACCTTCTGGCCTGGCTGGACGGCGTCGCGGTGGATCTCGAGCGTGTTGGACCCGTACTCGAGGGCGTACTCGACGGTGATCGTCTCGGCCGGCAGCTTGCCGAGCTTGCGAACGGGCACGAGCCCAGCGTCCAGCTGGTAGGCCATCGGCGAGCTGAAGATGAACCCGCGCGACTCCATCCCGACGACGATGTCGATGTGCTCGTCCTTGTACGGCTCGAGCATCAGGTCGATCGCTTCCTTGTAGGCGGCCGGATCCTTGAGCAGGGTCGTGATGTCATAGAACAGGATGCCGGGCTTCGGGAAGTCGGGGATCTCGCGGATCTTCTCGCGGAGCGACTCGGCGGACATCGGCTGGAGACCTCGGAGCGGGTCGGTGGATGGACGGTCGTGATGCGGGGTGATGGCGACGGGATGGGGGTGGGCGAACGACCCCCGGGCCAGCGGAAAGTCTACCGCAGGCGAACTGGGCCGCCGCACGCTCAGGGGCCGGTGACCGGAACGGCGCTCGTGGACGTGGCCGGCCGCGCCGCGACCCGCAGCCGGCTGCTGAGGATCAGCCCGAGCATCGCCACCGCGATCGCGACGGCGAAGCCGACCAGCAGGCCGCGGAACGGCGTCCCGGCGTCCCGGACCGCCGCCGCCACGGCCGCCCCTGTGATTCCCGTCCCCAGGGCCGTCCCGAGCGAATCCGTGAGCGACAACGCCGACGAGGCTCTGCCCTGCTCGGCGCCCGACGCCTCGCGCAGGACGATCAGCGCCAGCGGGGAGTAGGCAAGGCCCATCCCAAGGCCGGCCAGGCCCACCGTCGGGATCGCCATCCATGGCGAGAACTGGGGATACAGGACCACGAGGAACGTCGTGAGGCCGGCGATGAGGACAGCGATCCCGGCCTGCACGAACCGCTCCGGCGGGAAGCGCGATGAGAGGCGGGCCTGGATCCACGAGCCCGTGGTCCAGGTGAGCGTCGCGGCGGTCAGGCTGATGCCGGCCTCGGTGGCGCTGAGTCCGCGCCACTCGATCAGGGCCAGCGCGATGTAGGCGTCGACGGCGAAGAACGCGAAGGTGATGATGCCGCGGATCAGGACGGCCGCCGGCATCCCGCGTGCGGCGCGCAGGGTGCCCGGTGGCGTCAGCCGCCGCAGGGCGATGATCGCCAGGACAGCGCCGATCGTTCCCAGCACGATCAGCATCACCGGCTGACCGCTGGTCAGGCCGCCGAGCAGGAGCCCGGTCCCGACGGCGACGACGAGGGCCAACGGGAGCCGTTCGCGCAGCGTCGCGGCGGTCGCGGACGGCGCCCCCGGCCCGACCCGCCGTACCTGCGGATAGGCGATCCCGGACGAGATCGCGATGAGCGGGAGCAGGCCAAGGAACACCCAGCGCCACCCGATGGACTCGCCGACCGCACCCGCGACGGCCGGCCCCAGGACGCCGGGCAGCACCCAGGCCGTCGAGAGCGTCGCGAACATCTGCGGCCGGAGCCGCTCCGGAAGGCTGCGACCGATCGCGACGTATGCGATCGGTGGGACGGTGCCGGCCCCGAGTCCCTGCAGGAAGCGCCCGCCGACGAGGACCTCCATCGATGGCGCCAGGCCGCCGATGATGAGCCCGATGGCGAAGAGCGCGATGCCGACTGCGAAGGGCAGACCCAGCCCGCGCCGATCGATGATGCCGCCGACCACCACGATGCCGATGAGCGAACCGAGCATGAACGACGTGAAGACCCAGCCGTAGAGCTCGAGATTGCCGAGCTCGCGCGCCACGATCGGCATGATGGTCGAGACGGCGAGCGCCTCGAACGCGACCAGGGTGACGGTAAGGACGAGCCCCACGGTGAGGTTCCGGCGACCCGCTGTCCACAGGCCGCGGCCATCATCGACGGGTCCCGCGGTGCGCCCGGGGCGCTCCGGGTCTTGGCTCAGTGACATGGTCCAAGTCTGCCACCGACGGACGTCCGCTGGCGCGGGGCGCCCGACTAGCCGACCGTGACCTCGGCGTCGTGCTGCACGCCCAGTCGTGCCACGACCGCCTGGGTCAGTTGCCAGGCCTTGGCCGCTTGCGGGGCCCGGATGCGGACCTGATTGCTCGCGAACGTGACGTCCGACGGCCTGACCCCGGGCAGCCCGCCGTCGCCGAGCAAACGCATGGCGGCGGAACGGGTCAGGGACGCGCCGAAGCGCACGACAAGCCACCCCTCCTCGCGGGAGATCGAGCCGATGCCCGCAGCTTCCGCGGCCAGCCGCAGCTCGGCCACCTCGATGAGGCGCGTGACCGGGGTCGGCATCGGGCCAAACCGGTCCGTGACCTCCCCCCGGAACGCCGCGATGTCGCCGGCCGTACGGGCCTTGGCGAGGCGTCGATACAGCTCGAGCTTCTGGGCCTCGTCGGGGACGTAGTCGTCGGGCAGGTGCGCGTCGATCGGCAGGTCGACCACGGCCTGCGGCGCCTCGACGGTCGGGGTGCGGCCCTCACGGTGCGCCTTCTGTCCCTCGACCGCCTCCGCGAGCATCCGCGAGTAGAGGTCGAATCCGACGGCGGCCATGTGGCCCGATTGCTCTCCGCCCAGGATGTTGCCGGCTCCCCGGATCTCGAGGTCGGACAGCGCGATCTGGAAGCCCGCCCCGAGCTCGGAGGCGTTGAAGATGGCCTGCAGCCGCTTGCGCGCCTCGTCCGACAGGCGCTCGCGGCGTCGATAGAGCAGGTATGCGTAGGCCCGTCGCGACGACCGGCCGACTCGCCCGCGGAGCTGGTAGAGCTGCGCCAACCCGAGCGTGTCCGCGCGATCGATGATGATGGTGTTCGCGTTCGGGATATCCAGGCCCGACTCGATGATCGTCGTGCACACGAGCACGTCCGCCGCTCCGTCGGCGAAGGCGATCATGACCTTCTCGAGGGCGCCTTCGGGCATCTGCCCGTGCCCGACGACGAAGCGCGCGTCGGGAAGCAGGCGTCGCAACTGCTCGGCCTGGGCCTCGATCGTCTCGACCCGGTTGTGCACGTAGAACACCTGGCCGCCACGGTCGAGCTCGCGCAGGATCGCGTCGCGGACCAGTCCGGCGGAAGCCTCGGCGACGCGGGTCTGGATCGGCAGGCGGTCCTCCGGGGGCGTCTCGATGACGCTGAGGTCGCGGATCCCGGCCATCGCCAGGTTCAGCGTCCGCGGGATCGGCGTCGCCGACAACGTGAGGACGTCGACCTCGCGGCGGAGCTGCTTGAGCTTCTCCTTGGCGGCGACCCCGAACCGCTGCTCCTCATCCACGACGACGAGGCCGAGGTCCTTGAACTGCACGTCCTTGCTGAGCAGGCGGTGGGTGCCGATGACGATGTCCACCGTGCCGTCGGCCAGGCCGTCGATCGTGGCCGCCTGCTCCTTGGCCGAGACGAACCTCGAGAGGATCCGGACCTCCAGCGGGAAGGCGGCGAACCGCTGGCTGAACGTCGCGTGGTGCTGGGCGGCGAGCACGGTCGTCGGCACGAGCACCGCGACTTGCTTCCCGTCCTGGGTCGCCTTGAAGGCGCCGCGCAACGCCACCTCGGTCTTGCCGTAGCCCACGTCGCCGACGACGAGTCGGTCCATCGGCTGCTGACGTTCCATGTCGGCCTTCATCTCCGCCGAGGCCCGCAGCTGGTCGATGGTCTCCTCGTACGGGAACGACGCCTCCATCTCCCCCTGCCACGGCGTGTCGTCGTTGAAGGCGTGGCCCTGGGCGGCCGTCCGCGTCGCGTACAGGGCCAGCAGCTCGTCAGCGAGATCCGCGACCGCCTTGCGGACCCGCTGCTTGGCGCGCAGCCACTCGGCGCCACCGAGCTTGCTGAGCTGTGGCCGCTCCCCGCCGGCGTAGCGCGTGACCCGCGCGATCTGCTCGACCGGCACGAAGATCCGGTCGCCGCCGGCGAACGACAGCTCGAGGTAGTCGCGCTCCTCCCCCTCCCCGCCGCGACGCAGCATCTGCTCATAACGCGCGACGCCGTGATCGATGTGGACCACGAGGTCACCCGGTGAGAGTCGCTCGAGGATGTCGCGTGGGACGACCCGTCGGAGCGCCTTCGGCCGGCGGACGCGAACGGTCCCGAACAGCTCGCGGTCGGTGACGAAGGCGAGACCGTCGGGCCCGCCCACGAACCCGCCGTTCAGGCTGCGTCCGACCAGCGCGATCGCGCCCGGCGGTGGCGGCGCCTCGATCCGCTCGACGACGGCGACCGGGTGGCCAGCTTCCTCGAGGATCTCGGCCAGCCGCGGCGCCTGGTCCGAGGCGAGCACGATGCGGCCGCCGTCCGCCGCCCAGCGGGTGACCGCCTCGTCGAGGCGCGTCGCTCGACCGAGCGGCAGCATCGGCTCCCGCCAGCCGAACATGTCGCCCGAGCTCCTCCCCCGCGACGCCATCGCCACATCGGCCGGTGGTTCGGATTCCCATGTCAGCTCGAGGGTCCGCGACCCGACGAGCCGGCTCTTCCAATCTCGCGGGGGAAGGTAGGTCGACGGCCAGTCCTTCGTCAGCTCGCCGGCTTCCACCAGCTCCGCCCGACGCTCATCGGCCTGGCGCCACAGGAACGCAGCGGCTTCGGCGAGATCGGCCGGCTCGTCGAGCACGAGCAGCGTCCCCGGGTCTACGTGATCGAGCGCGGTCGCGGGCGCCAGCTGGGCGGCCCAGACCTCGGCCGCGTCGCCGACGGCCATCGCCCGCGATGCGCCGGCCGCAACCGGACGGAGCGGGTCATCCGCCGAGCCTTCGAAGCGAGCGAGGTCCGTCCCCGAGCCGCTCGCCAAGGCGGGACACCGCCTTGCCGAGCCGCTCGCGGATCGCGGCCACGCCCCCGGTCGGGAGCAGGAACTCCGACGCGGGCAGGAGGACGATCCGCTCGACCTCCCCGGTCGTCCGCTGGTCCGTCGGATCGAAGGCCCGCAATGAGTCGATCTCGTCACCGAAGAACTCGATCCGGATCGGGAGCTCCATCGATGGCGGGAAGACGTCCACGATGCCGCCCCGCCGCGCGAACTCGCCACGCCCGGCGACCTCCGTGACCGGCGAGTAGCCGAGGTCGAACAGGTCGCGCAGGAGCTGGTCCTGGTGGAGCCGGGCGCCGACGCGCAGCTCCCGGGGCTCGGCGGGCAGATCGTCGGGCGCGATCGTGTGCTGGAGCAGCGCCTGGACGCTGGCGACCAGCACGCGAGCGCGGCCGCTTCGCCATGCGGCCAGCGCGGCGACCCGGGCCGCGGTCTCGTCGGCCACGAGCTCGCTACGCTCGTATGCCAGGGCCGTCCGCGGCTCCAGGACCGCGACCGCGGCCGCGTCGCCCAACCAGGCGCCCAGCTCCTCGGCCACGCGGTCGCCGATCTCGGCGTCACGGGCGATCCAGACGAGTGGCTCGCCGATCGCGATGGCGGCCGCCAGGTACGACTTTGCACCGTGCGGGACGGCAACGAGCCCGGCGTGTCGCCCGACGCGTCCGATGTCGGCCGGGCTCCCGAGTCGTTCTCGCAACGCACCGAACGTGCCTGTCGCCGCGAGCAACGGCGGCAGCCCGGCGAGGTCCGGCAGTCGGTGGCCTGCGCCCGGGCGAGGCGCCGATCCGGTCGCGCCCTGGCGGGCGGCGGCGGACCGTCGGGCCTTCTGCGGCGGCTTGCCCGGCAGGAGCCTCCGCGCGTCCGCGCGTCCTCGACCTCCGCGTCGACCGCGCCGATGTCGAAGTCGACGGCGTCCTCGTCCCTGACCCGGGGGTGGCGGGCCGCGAACTCCTTGGCGACCTGCTCGGCGATGCGACGGTCCCGCCCGCGACGGCCGCGCAGGGGCGGCGTGGTCGATTCAGGCATCGGCCGACCTGTCCTTGCGCTGCAGGACGCGACGCCATCCGGTCTTCGTGCGGCGGACCCCGGTCTCGTCCGGCGGTCCGTCGACTTCGCCGGGCGCCGCGAGCCGATCCGCGTCGGCTTCGCGCAGCTGGAACGTGTTGAAGCGGTTGGACGCCTTGCTCGTGCCGTCCCGCGCCCAGCCTTCGACCGCATCAGCGGCCGCGTCGAGCAGCTCGTCGAGGCGCTGGACCTCGTCCGGAGCGAACTTCGAGAGGACGTGGTCGCGCCCGTTGCGGGCCGGATCGCCGATCCCCACGCGCAGGCGGCTGAACTTCTCGGTCCCGAGCTCGTCGATGATCGAGCGCAGGCCGTTGTGCCCACCGTGGCTGCCCGCCTCGCGGAAGCGCAGCTTCCCGAACGGTAGGGCGAAGTCGTCCGCGACGATGAGCAGGTCCCCCAGGGGAGCGTGCTCGCGCTGCAGGACCTTGCGGACCGCCAGGCCAGACTCGTTCATGTAGGTCAGCGGCTTGACGAGGGTCAAGTCGAGGCTGCGGTAGCGCCCACCGACGACGTCGGAGTTGTCGCGCCGGCGCCCACGGCCATCCCAGCCAGCCCGCTCGGCGAGCCGATCCATGACCAGCCAGCCGATGTTGTGGCGGGTCCCGGCGTACTGCGAACCGGGGTTCCCGAGACCGACGACGACCTTCAACGATTCCTCCACGGACAGCACGATGTGGCCCGAATCCCGGCCGGTCGCGACGCGAACGTCGCGTGGGCAACCGGCGGGAGGGCCGATGGAGGATGGTACCCGGCTGGCCGCGGACGCGCCGGACGGCGGTCAGGACTCAGGCGCGACGGGCACCGCTGGAGGGAACACGCCCGCGTCGAGCAGGCGCCGATCGCCGAGCGCCTCGCGCAGCTCCACCATGACGCGAGTGGAGGGGTTGCCCGGGCAGGTGACGATCCCGTCCCCGACCCGCTCGTGCGCGGCGAAGACGACGAGCACGGCGTCCGGGCCGTACGTGATCGACGGTGGCAGGAGTCGCGCGCCCATCGGCTGGCCGTCGTTGCAGGCCGTCTCCATGACGAGCGCGGTGAAGGTCCTCGTATCGGGCGCTGGTGCGGCGTCATCGGGGTCGAGGGTCCATGTCGCCGGGCTGAACCCCTCGAGGACGATCCTGGGGCGGCACTGCCCCCACCCGACGAGCTTCCACGCACCGCCCTGGTTCTCGAAGGTCGCGGACACGAACGCTGGCTCGGCGCCGGCCGGCTCACGCGCGACGTACTCGGCCACGCGCTCGTCGCGGCTTGCGAGCCAGTAGCCGGACGCGGGGAGCATGTCAAGATCTTGGCCTCCCCCGGCCACGGCCGTGCGCAACGCGATCGCCGATGGATGGTCCTCCGTCTCGGCGTTGGCCGGCTCATCGAGGAGGCTGGGCAGGAAGCCCGGCGGCCCGTCGCACGAGTATCGCATCTCGCCCAAGCTCGGGGCCTCGGACACGGCTTCGGTGGCCGCTGGCGTCGCGGCGTCGCAACCGGCCAGGGCGATCGGCGCCAGGAGCACCGCAAGGGCCAGACTTCGCAGCATCGTTCGCTTCGACGCCGGGACCCCGGGGATGGTTGCCCGGCCCCTGATCACGACCCGGTCGTCCCCAGCAGGCGACGCTCGAGCGCCCGCATCGCGGCCTCCTCGTCAGGCTCGGCGTGGTCCCAGCCGCAGACGTGCAGGACGCCGTGAGTGACGAGCAACCGCAGCTCGTCTGCCGCGGACCAGCGGACGTCGCCGGTGTGGCCGCCACGGCCCGACGCCGCTTGGTCGATGGCCCGCTCCACGGACACGACGATGTCGCCCAGATGCAGACGGCGACCCGGCGGCAAGGCGAAGAACGGTGCTCCGGCGCCCGGGGTCGTCGTCCGGCCGGGATGCGGCGGGAACACCTCGGGTGGGACCAGCGGGAACGACAGCACGTCCGTCGGGCCGTCCACGCCCATGTGCGTCGCGTTCAATCGGGCAAGCTCCGCGTCATCGGCCAGGATCAGCCCGATCGATGCGGGCGCGGGAGCGCCGGCCGCCTCGAGCGCGGTGGTCGCGACCTTGCCCAGGATCGCGCCACCCAGCGGCGACTGGACGCCGTCGCGGACGTCGAGATCGATCCGCCACGGTGGTCGATAGATGGGCCGGGTCACGAGGCGGGCGTGTCTCCTCCGCCGGCGATGCCCGTACCGCCCGCGTCGGAGCCGACCGAGCCGCCGCCACCAGCCGCTGCGACTCGCCGCGACTCCAGCTCCACGACGGTGTTCTGCGGGTACGCGATCCGTGTGTGGTACATACCCAGGAGCTGCTCCACGAAGGCGTTTCGGATGCGTTCGAGGTCTCGCAGCGTCAGGTCGCACTCGTCGAACTGCCCGTCGCTGATGCGCTCATCGATGATCCGCGCGACCATCGCCCGGATCGCCGGCTCGTCGCGGGCCGCCAGTGATCGGACCGATGCCTCCACGCCGTCGGCGAGCATGATCAGCGCGGCCTCGCGGCTCTGCGGCTTTGGCCCCGCGTGCCGGAACCGGCGCTCGTCGACCGCCTCGGCTGCCTTCTCGCCCTGGGCGGTCAGGATGCCGCCATACGGCTCGGCGACTCGCTCGCGGGCCCGGGCGAAGAAGTAGCTCATGATCGCGGTCCCGTGGTGTTGCGGGATGTAGGCGATGAGGGCTTTCGGCAACTTCGCGGCATACGCGGTGTCGATGCCGTCGGCGACGTGCTGTTTGAGGACCTGGGCGCTCACCTCCGGCTCCAGCTGATCGTGGATATTCTCGCCGCCCGCCTGGTTCTCGATGAAGGCCAGCGGGTTCGAGAGCTTGCCGACGTCGTGGTAATAGGCGGCAACGCGCGTCACGAGCGGATCGGCGCCGATCGCCTCGGCGGCCCGTTCCGCCAGGTTCCCGACCATCAGCGAGTGGTGGTACGTGCCGGGCGTCTCGACCAGGAGCCGACGCAGCAGTGGCTGCGACGGGTTCGCGAGCTCCAGCAGCTGGAAGACGGTCAGGATCCCGAACACCGATCCGAGCACGGCGAAGGTCCCGACCGCGGCGACCGATGACCCGATGGCCGCCGCCCCCGACGCGAACCACAGCTCCAGGACCCCGCGGATGTCACGCGCGCCAAGCAATGAAAAGATCGACACGACGACCATGTTGACGACGAAGACCGCGATCGCGGCCTGGACGAACACCTGCAGCCGGTCGCCCTTGCGGACCGAGATGATGCCGGCCATGCCGCCGAGGAAGGTGTATGACGCGAACTCGAGGGAGTTGCCATTGAGGGCGCCACCGATGATCGCGATGACCGCCACGACGATCGTCGCGACGGATGCGTCGAGCAGGATCGCCAGCAGCATCCCGATGGCCGCCGTCGGCAGGAAGTAGCCGAGGATCGCGCGCCCGGCCGTGATCTTGAGGGCGAGCGTCGTCCCGGCGAGCAGCAGGCCGATCAGGAAGATGACGTTGTTGCGGTGCCAGAGCGTCGGGCGGAAGCGCCAGATCCAGGCCAGCAGCATCGCGACGACCAGGATGGACAGCATCAACCAGCCCGCGAAGCTCGCAAGGTCCGGAGCGTCAACGCCGATGCCCAGTGCGTCGATCGTCTCGATGTCGGCAGCGTCGAGTCGCTTGCCGTTGGGGATGACGATCTCGCCCTGCGCGACGCTGACGCGGACCGGATCCACGGCCGCTGCCGCCGCGTCGCGGGCACCGTCGGTGAGGGCCTGGTCGAACGACGAGTTCGGCACGATGAGTGGGGAGATCAGCTCGGCCGCGAGCATCCGTTCGACCGCGTCGAGGCCACCGGCCATCTTGCCAGCCAGCTGCGTCCGCGTCTGCGCGACGTCGGTCTCGCGCAATTCGAGCAGCAACGTTCGCTGGAGCACCTGGCCCGCCTGGGTCCGGACCTCTGCCCAGCGGGCCGCATCCAGCCCGACGAGGGTCGCCTGGGCGTCCTCCGAGAGGTCCGGGTTGCGGATCGCCCCCTCCAGCAACGAGGCCCGCTCCTCGGGCGTCAGGTCCGCGCCGAACGCGGTATCGACCCGGTCGACCCGTGCGTCGAAGGCCGTGGCCTGTTCCGCCGCGATCGCGATCGCCGCGTCCGTCGTGTAGGTGTACTGGGGCGGTACCGCGTCGCGGGCCTCGGTTCGCGCCTGCTCGGTCCGGACCTCACTGTCGAATGTGGTCGCGCGTGGCGCCGTGATGTCGGTCCGGGCGATCTCGCCGGGCGTGTACTGGAAGGTCTCCTCGGGCAGGATGTCGGCCCCGAGGATCGCGGTCATGACCAGCACGAGGATGCCGGCGGCCACACCGAGACGCGTCGCGTCGCTGCGCGTGAAGCGCGCGATCACCGGGGCTCGGTGGATCAACATCGGCCGGCGCTCGCGCGGTTCAATGCGGACTCCGGTCGTGCGCGGCGAGGTCCGCCTGAGCGAGCCGGCTGGCCACAAGGCCGCTCACGATCTTGCCGTCGGCGCGGCCGCGGGTGCGCGGAGCGAGCCAACCCATGACCTTGCCCATGTCGCGCGGGTTCGTCGCTCCGGTTGCTGCCACGGCTTCTTCGACCAGCGAGGCGATCTCGGACTCGCTCAACGCGGCCGGCAGGTACTCGTCGAGGATGGCGATCTCCGCCTGCTCCTTCGCGGCGAGATCCTCACGTCCGGCCTTCGCGTAGGCATCGACCGATTCGCGGCGCGTCTTCACCTCGCGGGTGAGGACGGCCAGAAACTCGTCGTCGGTCAGCGGCTTCTGGTTGCGCTTCTCGACGTTGTAGGCGGCATTGGTCGCCATGCGCAGGACGTCGCGGCGCAGGGCGTCACCGCTGCGCATCGCAGCGGTGATATCGGTCTGGACTCGATCACGAAGGGACACCGTTGATGGCTACCTCGGGCGGTCGTTCAGCAACGCCCGTGGGGCCGCAGTGGTTCCGGTCGATGCGGGTGACCCCGCTCAGCCGGCCTGCGTTCGGGCGTTCTTCTTGCGCTTGGCTTCCTTGCGCTTCCGCTTCACGGAAGGCTTCTCGTAGTGCTCGCGGCGGCGAGCCTCGGCGAGGATGCCGCTCTGCTGGATCTTCTTGTTGAAGCGGCGCAGGGCGCTTTCGAACGTCTCGTTCTCTCCCACTCGGACTTCAGCCAATCGGTGTTCACCTCCTCCGACCCGGGTCTCGTTCTCGTTCACGTCCGGCGCGCGGCCGGCCGGCTGGACGTGTGCTCAAGCGGGGGCCGCCAGAGCCGCCGGAGTCTACCCGAGGGCCTCGGGTGGGTCAAACGCGCCCGAAAGCACGCTTGGAACGGCCAGATCGCCGCTTCCGCGCTGTCACGTGAACGCCCCGATGGCGTCGTCGTAGCATTCGACGACCCGCCCGAGGATTCCCGTTCGTGCCGATGACCCTGATCGACCTGCTCGAGCGCGCCGTGACGCGCTTCGGCGATCGGCCGGCCCTGGGCCTGCGCTCTGACGATGGATCGGGCGCGCATTGGTCGTACCGCGATCTCGATCGACGCGCTAGGATGGCTGCCTGGCGGCTTCGGGCGCTCGACCTCGAGCCCGGCGACCGGATCCTGACCTGGAGCCCATCGAGCCCGGAGCTGCCGGCCGCGTATTTCGGGGCGATGCACGCCCGCCTCGTGATCGTGCCGCTCGACCTGCGCATGTCGACGGACGCGGTCGCGACCATCGTTCGCGCTTCGGGGGCGCGCCATCTGATCCTGGGCACAGGCCGTGACGCGCCCGACCCGGCTACGGCCGGCCTCGCCGACTTCCCGACGACGACCGTCGAGGCGCTCTCGGCCGAGCCGGCGGCAGACGACCCGCTCTTCCCGTCCGATTGGGAGGCGCGCCAGGCCGCCTGGAAGCGCCCCGAACCCGACGAGGTGTTCCAGCTCATCTTCACGAGCGGCACGACCGGCACACCGAAGGGCGTGATGCTCGCCCACGACAACGTCGCGGCATCGATCGAGTCGTTCCACCACATCGTCCCGCCGATGGACCACCGGCTGGTCTCACTCCTGCCGCTGTCGCACCTGCTCGAGCAGGCGGTCGGGCTGTACTACGCGCTCGACGTCGGGGCGGACATCCTCTACGTCCGGAGCCGGAACCCGCGGGTCATCTTCGACGCCCTGCGCGAGCACCGGGTGACCTCGATGGTCGTGGTGCCGCAGGTCCTCGACCTCTTCTGGAGCGCCATCGAGCGCGAGATCGACAAGCGGGGCCGGCGCGCGACGGTCGATCGACTGCGCGGCATCGCGCGCCACCTGCCCTTCGCGGTTCGCCGGCTCCTGTTCCGGAGCGTCCACGCGCAGCTCGGCGGGCACTTCCGCCTGTTCCTCTCGTCGGGGGCGTTCCTGCCGCCGTCGCTGCAACAAGCGTGGGAGGACCTCGGCGTCACGGTCCTCCAGGGCTACGGCGCGACCGAGACCGGCACGGGCACCTGCACGACGCTGGACGACCATGGCCATGGGACCGTCGGCCGCGCGCCCGAGGGCATCGAGATGCGGATCGCGGAGAGTGGCGAGATCCAGTTCCGTGGCCGAACCGTCTTTGACGGGTACTGGAACGCCCCGGAGCTCACCGCGGTGGCCTTCACCGACGACGGCTGGTACCGGACCGGTGACCTCGGCCACGTCGATGCGGCCGGGCGGTTGGTCCTCAGCGGCCGGATCAAGGACATGATCGTGCTCCCCAACGGCTTCAACGTGTATCCGGAGGACATCGAGAACGCCCTCCGGATCGCCGGGATCCGCGACGCCGTGGTCGTCGAGACGGAACCCGGCCGGATCGAGGCGGTCGTGCTCGCGCTCGAGGGCGAGACGCCGGACGCCGTGGGCGCGCGCGTCGGCGCCGCGGTGAAGGCCGCCAACGCCAGCCTGGGTCCCAATCAACGGATCGCCGGCTGGCGCCAATGGCCGGACGAGGATTTCCCGCGGACCCACACGCTGAAGGTCAAGCGCGACCCGGTCCGACGTTGGGCGAACCCCGCCGCTTAGGACGGGATCGGCACCCCGGTGCCCAGGGTTTCGAGGGCCGGCTGGATGTCCGGCTGCTGCGCGTCTGAGGCGCCTTCGGGCACCCATGAGTAGAGGACGACCGTCGATCCCACGAGCCGCATGACGTGCCTGGATCCGAACGCCGACTGGACGCGGGCCGGGCCGCTCGCGAGGTAGGCGGCCTGGTCGGCGGCGGCCTCAGCGGCCGCGGCCGCGTCCGGGAACTCGTAGACGACGATAAAGCCCTCGGTCGGGGCATTCGGGAGCACGACCTGGTAGATCGCCCGCGGTGTGGTGGTGAAGGTCACGTCCTCGGGTGGGCGGAATGGAGCCTCCGTGTCGCGGAGCACGAGGTTGCGCTCGCCGAGGACACGTACGAGCTCGATCCGCGTCTGGGCTGCTGCCTGGCCGGCCGTGCCCGCCGGCTCGAGGCTGCCAGCCGGAAACGTGGCGAGGATCGGGCCGTCGCCGGTCGCGCAGGCGGCGAGGACAGCGGCGGCGACGAGCATCGCCGCCGCGGCAAGCACGGACTCCCGCATACGCCGGCCACTCACCCGGGCGGCCATTCGAAGGCTCGGCCACCCATCAGGTGGATGTGCAGATGATCGACCGACTGGCCGCCCCAACGGCCGACGTTCGAGACGAGCCGATACCCGTCGTCGGCGATCCCCTCCGACCGCGCCAGATCCGCAGCCACGGCGAACATGCGACCGAGCAGCGGCCCGTCGGCGTCCGTCAGCTCGAGCGCCGAGGCGATGTGCCGGCGCGAGATGAGCAGGATGTGGGTCGGGGCTCGCGGGGCGATGTCACGGATCGCGAGGACCTCGTCGTCCTCGTAGAGCCGGGTGGCCGGCACATCCTTGGCCACGATCCCGCAGAACAGGCAAGGCGTGGTAGACATCGGGGACTCCTTCGTGGCCTCAGAACGAGGGCTTCGTGCTCATGAGAAAGCCGATGACCCCGACGAGCGCCGCCATGAGGTATGAAACGTAGCGCTGGCGACGGGCGCGTGCCTTCCAGACGGCATCGTCGGCCGCGGCCTTGATGCCCACGAGCCGGCGCAGGTTCGGCCGCTGG
This sequence comes from uncultured Chloroflexia bacterium, assembly GCA_963828165.1. Classification (GTDB taxonomy): domain Bacteria; phylum Chloroflexota; class Limnocylindria; order Limnocylindrales; family CSP1-4; genus SPCO01. The sequence continues at coordinate 1,893,437 of CAWHDR010000001.1, read as the reverse complement.
ATGAAGAATGCGATGGCGAGGTTGGCGGAGTAGATGACGAGCGCGACGACCAGCCACGGCTGGGCCAGCATCTGGGGCCCGAGGATCGAGATGAGCGCCAAACCCGACAAGGCCAGGCCGGCCCCGATCACGAACGTCCCATGCGACTGCGCCCACAGGAGCGTGCGAACGACCCCGCTCTCGGACTCGACGGTCGCTCGCCGACTCCGCAGCGTGAATGGCAGCAGGATGGACGGCAGGAACAGGCTGACGGCCAGGCCGATATGCACGGCGAGGACGATCGGGAACAGGGTCGCGGGCATCGGACTGGGATTGTAGGGTCGGCGCGGGCGGAGAGCCTGTCAGCCCGGCCGGGTCGCCGTCAGCGCGACCCAGTCGCCTTCCGAGGATCGGGCGCGGATCACGAGGCCAGTTGCCTCCAGCGCGGATCGGACCTCCGCCTCGCGATCGACGAAGATCCCGGACGCCACGAGCGACCCGCCCGGCCGCAGCTCGTTCCGCAGGGCGCCTGCCAGCGGCACGAGGACGCCGGCGATCAGGTTGGCGAGGACGATGTCGAAGGCTGGCTCACCGCTTGGGAGGCTGCCGGCCCGTGCTCGGATGCGTCGCGCGAGGCGGTTCCGGCGGGCGTTGGCCACGGTCGATTCGATGGCGATCGGGTCGGTATCGACGCCGAGCGCATCCGACGCTCCGAGCTTCACGGCCGCGATCGCGAGGATGCCCGAGCCGCAGCCGACGTCGAGGACTCGTGCCCCTTCGGCTCGGCCGTCCTCCGCGACCGTTTCGAGCGCGGCCAGGCAGAGGCGGGTCGTCGGGTGAAGCCCGGTCCCGAAGGCCATGCCCGGGTCGAGGGCGAGGACCACGTCGTCGGGCCCGCGGCGATGCCGCCGCCACGTCGGGCGGATGACGAGGCGCCGGCCGATGCGCAGCACCGGGAAGTAGGCCTTCCAGGCCTCGGCCCAGTCCTCCTCGTGGACGATACGGGTGCGCAGCTCCCCGATGCTCCGAAGCCCGAACGCCTGCAGGTGACCGAGCGCTTCGGCGGTCGTCGCCGCGGCAGCCTCCGCCGCGGACGCGTCGCGCGCGGGCACGTACCCGCGGACGATGGCCGGTCGGTCCGGATCGACCCGCGCCCCGAGCCCTTCGTCGACCAGGTCGAACGCGGGCTCCACGGTCGTGCCGCCGCTGGAGACCCGGCCCAGGATCTCGCTGATCGCCTCGACGGCCTCGATGTCCGCCTCGATCGCGAGCTCCAGCCACGCTCCCCGCGAGGCCGCCTCCGTGGTCCGCGCCACCTACAGCCCGAGCTTCTCGCGGATCCCGCCCCCTCCGACCGTCTCGCCCGCGTCCTTCGCGTACGCCTCGAGCGACTCGCGCTGCTTCTTGCTGAGCTTCGTCGGGACGACGACATCGACCAGGACGTGGAGATCGCCACGCGAGCCGCTCCGCCGCACGTGGGGCACGCCCTTGCCGCGCAGTCGGATCTCCGTGTCGGGCTGGGTCCCGGGCTTGATCTCGACTTCCTCGTCACCATCCACGGTCGGCACGGTGAGGCGCGTACCGAGCGCCGCCTGGGCGATCGACACCCGGGCCTGGTAGTAGAGCTCCGTGCCGTCGCGCTTGAGCGAGGCGTGCGGGCTGACGTGGACCGCGACGTAGAGCGACCCCGCCGGGCCACCGCGAGCACCGACCTCGCCCTCGTTCGTGAGCCGGATCTGGTGCCCTTCGTCGATGCCGGCGGGGATCGTCACCCGAAGGCTGCGCTTGCGCTCCGTCCGGCCGTCGCCCTTGCACGTGTCGCACGGGGTCTCGACGATCTTGCCCTCGCCGCGACACCGCGGGCAGGCGCTGACGTTGACCATCTGGCCCAGCATGGTCTGGCGGACGCTGCGGACCTCGCCGCGGCCCTCGCACTGCGGGCAGGTCGTCGCCTCGGTGCCGGGCTTGGCGCCGCTGCCGGAGCAGGTCTCGCAGCGGCCGAGGACGCGGAAATCGATCTCCTTCTCGGTGCCTTTGACCGCCTCCTCGAAGGTGATGCGCAGGTCGTAGCGGAGGTCCGCGCCGGGCTGCGGTCGACCGCGCCGCGCTGAGCCACCACCCGCGGCGCCGCCGAAGAAGGCGTCGAAGATGTCGCTGAAGCCGCCGAACCCCTCGAAGCCCGCCCCCGGACCACCGGCACCGCCATCCACGCCAGCCCGCCCGAACATGTCGTACCGCTGGCGTCGCTCGGGGTCCGACAGGATCTGGTAGGCCTCGCTGGCCTCCTTGAATCGAGCCTCCGCCTCGGGGTCCTTGTTGACGTCCGGATGCCACTGCTGGGCGAGCTTGCGGAAGGCGCGCTTGATCTCGGCATCGCTCGCGCCGCGCTCGACGCCGAGCAGCTGGTACAGGTCCCGTTCGGTGGTGGCCATCGCTCGGAAGTCTACGAGAGCGGAGTCCGAACTGCGGCCGGTGACCCGCCGGGGCCGTCAGGATCCGACGCGTGCCAGCTCCACGGCGCGCGAGATCACGGCGTCGAACATCGCGGCCGTCAACCGGCCCGTGAACGTGTTCTGCTGCGAGGGGTGGTACGAGCCGATCAGCACGTACGGCCCGATACGCGCTTCGGCTCCGTGGCCAAAGCGCGGGCGGCTTCCCGTCGCGTGGTGCCCGCCTGCCGCCATCGTCCGCAGCGCCGCGTCCCACCCGAACGACCCCAGCGCCAGCACCACCCGGACAGACGCCAGCAGCGCCATCTCCCGGACCAGGAACGGCGCACAGGTGTCCCGCTCGAGGATGGTCGGCTTGTTGGCCGGCGGCGCGCACCGGACCGCGGCCGCGATGTATACCCCCGTCAGCGTCAACCCGTCGTCGGCGCGCCGTGACACGGGCCGATCCGCCAGCCCGGCGCGATACAGCGCGGGCCACAGGAAGTCCCCTGAGGCGTCACCCGTGAAGACCCGCCCAGTCCGGTTGCCGCCGTGGGCCGCCGGCGCCAGCCCGACGATGAGGATCCGCCCGTCCGCATCACCAAACCCCGGGACCGGCCGGCCCCAGTACTCCTCGTGCCGAAAGCGCGCGACCTTCTCGCGGGCGACGAGCTCGCGCCAGGCCACGAGCCGCGGGCAGCGCCGGCACGCGACGATCTCGGCGGTCAGTGCGAGCAGTGCCGCACCACCGGTCGGCGGGCCGCCGTCAGGCACGCGACCCTACTGGAGCAGCAGCTTGTCGAGCCGCCGAGACACGACGTACAGCCCCGCGAACCCCATCACCAGCAGGTACGCGACGTGGAACAACAGGATGGGCGAGATCGCCCCGACCGTGAGCGACCGGATCAGGTCCACGCCCTGGTAGAGCGGGGTCAGCTGGACGACCACCCGCAAGGCCTCCGGATACGTCTCGATCGGATAGAACGTCGCCGAGAACAGGAACAGGGGCAATATGACCAGCTGGACGAGGTCGAAGTCCTGCCACGTCTTCATGAACGACGTCGCCGCCATCCCCACGGCCCCGAACGCGAAGCCAACGAGCAGCGCCGCGGGCACGGCGAGCACGACCCATGGTGAGACGACCAGGCCAAGCACGACCATGACCGCCATGAACCCGAGGGCGTACAGACCGCCACGGATCAGCGCCCACGCCAGCTCCCCCACCGCGACATCCCCCGGCGAGAGCGGCGTCGACAGGATCGAGGTGAAGGTCTTGTTGTAGTTGAGCTTGAAGAAGAAGTTGAAGGTGCTCTCCATGATCGCCGCGTTCATCGCGGAGCTGGCCAGCAGGGCGGGCGCGACGAAGAGCTGGTACGGGATCGGTTGCCCGCCCGGGCCCGGGATCGTCCCGATGAGCGCACCGAGCCCGAAACCGATCGAGAGCAGGTAGAAGAGCGGTTCGAAGAACCCCGACAGGAGAACGAGCCAACCGTGCTTGTAGACGAACAGGTTGCGCTCGACCAGGCGCAGCGAGCGGCGGCTCCCGATCAGGAACACGCTCGTCAGCGGGAACGCCGTCATCCGCGCACCAGCCTCTCGGTGATCAGTCGCACGGCGAAGAACATGCCGACCCCGATGAAGCCGAGAAGGATCGCCAGGTGCAGGAGGGCGAACGGGATCGTCGGTGCGACGCCGATCGTGCCCAGCGAGAGCCCGCGCGCCAGCACGATCCCGTGGTACAGCGGCGTCAGCCACGCCAGCGGCTGGACGATCGCCGGCAGGGACTCGACCGGGTAGAACGTCCCCGAGAACAGGAAGAGCGGCGTGATCCCGAACCGGAAGATCGCGGCGAACTTCTCCGGGGTGCGCTGGGTCGCGGCGAAGGCCGTGATCGGCGCCGCGAACGCGAGCCCGGTCAGGACCGCGACCGGGATGGCAAGCACGATGAGCGGCGATGTCGCCGCCCCGAACAGCACGATCACGACCGTGAAGATCGAGGACACCAGCAGCAGCCGAAAGCCCATCCACGCAAGGTTGCCGAGGGCGATGTCGCTGCCGCGGATCGGTGTGGCGTACATCGCGTGGTAGACGCGACTCCACACGAGCCCCGCCATGATCGGGAAGGTCGCCTCGAAGGACGCCACCTGCATGCACGCCGCCACGAGCAGCCCCGGAGCGAGGAATGCCAGGTACGACACGCCCCCAAGCGCCTGGTTCGTGTCGACGTAGGCGCCAAGACCCAGTCCCATGGCCGTGAGGAACAGGATCGGCGTCAGGAACGAGCTGAAGATGCTGGCCCGAAACGTCTTGAGATACAGGACCAGGCGGTGCTCGAAGACGCGGCCGATCCCGCTGAAGGCCGGCGTCGGCGCCAGCGCCATCAGTCGGCCAGCGAGCGCCCGGTCAGGCGCAGGAACACGTCCTCCAGCGAGGATCGCCGCACCAGTACCGTCTCGGGCTGGAGTCCACGAGCGTGGGCCGCGGCGACCGCTGCCTCGCCGTCGTCGGCGTAGAGCAGGACCCGGTCCGGCAGGCGCTCGATCCGCTCGGCGAGGCCGTCGAGCTGGCCATCGAGGGTTTCCTGGACACCCGGAGCGAAACGGAGCTCCGTGACCTCGCGGGTGGAATAGCGCTCGATGAGCTCACGCGGTGAGCCTTCGGCCACGATCTTCGCCTTGTCCATGACCACGAGGCGGTCGCACAGCTGCTCGGCCTCGTCCATGTAGTGCGTCGTCAGCACGAGCGTCACGCCGCGCTGCTTGAGCCGGTAGAGGCGGTCCCAGAGCAGGTGCCGGGCCTGCGGGTCGAGGCCGGTGGTCGGCTCGTCAAGGAGCAACAGATCTGGCTCGTTGATGAGGCTGCGCGCGATCGTCAGGCGACGTTTCATCCCGCCCGACATGTGTTCGACCTGGTCGCCGGCCCGTTCCGTCAGCTGGGCGAAATCGAGCAGCTCATCCGCCCGCTTCGAGCACTCGGCCCGCGACAGGCCGAAGTACCGGCCGTACAGAAGCAGGTTCTCGCGCACGGTCAGCTCGGTGTCGAGCGTGTCCTGCTGCGGCACGACCCCGAGTCGAGCCCGGATGCGAGGCCCGTCCGCGATCGGGTCCATCCCGAGGACTTGCAGCGTCCCGGCGGACATCGGCGAGACGCAGCCGATCATCCGCATGGCCGAGGTCTTGCCGGCGCCGTTGGGGCCGAGGAACCCGAAGGACTCTCCCGGGGCGACATCGAAGTCGATGCCGTCGACCGCAGTCAACTCGCCGAAGCGCTTGGTCAGCCCGCGGGCGTGGATGAGCGGTTCGGGGGCCGGCGACGCGCCGACCTCGGGCGCACTCGCCGGCGCGAGCGTTTCAGTCATGGGGGCGCATGGTACCGCGCCGTGCCGAAACGGAACGATTCGCTGGATGTTCGTCGCCTTCATACGTAGGGCCGGTCGGACAGCCCGACGACACCGGGTCCTGGAAGGAGAGGAGCATGGACGCATCGATCATTCGCATCGCCCGATCGGTCGTGGTGGTCACTGTCGCGACGCTCGTGCTGGTCGCGCCGGTCGCGGCCAAGGAGCCCGTCGATCCCAACACGCTCAACCCACCTCCGCCCGCCGGATTCAACGCGACGTGCGAGCGTGTCGGCTCAGGCATCCTCTGCAACCTGGCGTTCAGTGATCCGCCGCTCGCCAACGAGCCGAGCGCCATCTTCTGCGACGGCACCGAGCTCCTCGTGTCGCAGACGCGGTCCGTCGTCGGCAAGCGGTTCTACGACGCGGGCGGCAACCTCGAGCGGCGCCACTATCGCGAGGCCTACGCGGGCGTCCTCACGGACCCGACGTCCGGACAGACGCTCGACTGGATCGCACACGACACGGTCGACCACGTCCTGGGTGTCCCGGGCGACGAGGCGGCCGGTCGACTGACCATCAGCGGGCAGGCGATCCGGGTATCCGTGCCGGGCGGCCGGTCAGTGCTCGTCGACGCGGGCAAGCTGGTGATCGACGTCGCGACGGACATGCTGATCCACTCCGGTGGCCCGCATCATTTCGACGACTACTTCCTACATGGTGACGTGGACGCGCTGCGACCGATCTGCGACGCGCTCGCCTGACCTCGCGTCCCCGGTCCGGCTTGGGGGCCGGTCGGGATCGCACGGGTGCCCAGTCTCGCGGTGAGGCTGGGCACCACCATTTGTAAAACCTGCTACACACAGGTAGCAGATGCGGTATGATGTGAACTCGACACAACGCCTTACCAGGAGCCATCCATGGCCACCATGCCCATCCCCGTCGCCGAGCTGCTCGATCGAGCACTCGTCGCAGAGCTCACCGTCATCGACGGCAAGGGCCGCCCGGTCACCTACCCGCTCATCCCGCTGTACGACGGCGAGCGCGTGTACATGACCTCCTCGACGCTGTTCAGCCGCAAGCTCGAGCACATCGACGCCAACACGAAGGTCGCGGTCTCGATCACCGACCCCGTCAGCGTCGGCGGCCGGACCGACCGAGCCACGATCCAGGGCGATGCCCGCGTCATCGCCGACGACCCGCACGGCGGATGGGAGCGGCTGATGCCGATCTGGTCGGCCAAGGAACCGGCGATCGTCGCGTTCCTCAAGCAGCGCGTGGCGCTGCCGCTGTTCTTCGAGCGGGCGCTCATCGAGATCGAGCCGCGTCGCGTCCTGTACTGGTCCGACGGCGATGGCCAGCGTCCGCCGGAGGTCACGAGCCTGACGACGGAGGCCGTGTCATGACGGTCGTCGCGGAGGGTCGCAGCACCCCCGAGCTCGATGCGCGCGCGGGCTTCGAGAAGCTCGCCACGTACCCGTATCAGATCGCCACGTGGGTCGACGACACCGGTTACCCGGTGAGCGTCGTCGTCGACGCGGCCGTCGATCCGGCGGGCCTGACGGCCACGTTCGCGCCACCGTCCGGACTCACGGTCCCCGCCGATCGTCCGGTCTCGCTGACCGGCTCCCATATCCACCCGCAGCCGGGCTACGGCTACGACGAGCGGCGGCACGTGACGGTGTGGGGCCGCGCCGCGGCCGGGGACGACGCCATCACGTTGACCGGCAACAGCGCGTGGGGCTGGGACGAGGCAGAGGTCCCATTCTTCGAATACTCCGAGCGCTCCCTGCCCCAGTCACGCCGCTACTTCGACGCGCTGTCCGCGGAGCGCGGCACGCCCGTCAAGCCCACGCTGTCGTTCGGATTCCTGACCCTGCGCACGACCAGGTTGCCGTTCCTGACCGCGACGATCATCCCGGTCGTCCTCGGCATCCTCATCGCCGCGAGCCACGGCGCCTTCGACCTCGTGGCGGCCGCACTCACCGTCATCGGCGCGGCGTTCGTCCAGCTCGGACTCAACGTCGCCAACGACGTATTCGATACGGTCCAGGGCGCGGACGACGCGAACGTCACCCCGACCAAGTTCAGCGGCGGCTCCCGGGTCATCCAGTACGGACTCGTGTCCCTCCGCCAGATGGCCGGGCTCGCGACGGTCTTCTACGTCCTGGCCGGCGTCATCGGGCTGGTCCTGCTCGCGACCCGCGGCTCGACCGCGCTGCTCGTCATCGGCGTCGTCGGGTTCATCGTCAGCCTCGGTTACACGGCGCCACCGCTGAAATTCGTGTATCGCGGCCTTGGCGAGGTGGCGGTGGCATTGGGCTTCGGCCCGATGATGCTGCTGGGCGCGTATGTGGTCCAGACACGTGGTGCGCTGGCCTGGGAGCCGTTCGTCGCCTCGATCCCCGTGGCGCTCCTCGTTGCGCTGATCCTGTACGTCAATGAGATCCCGGACCGGCGCGGTGACGCGCAGGCCGGCAAGCGGACACTGCCCGTGCGGTTCTCGCGGGGGGCCGTGATCGGTGGTTACAACGTCGCGGTCACCGCGGCGTTCGTCGCCCTCGTCGTCGGCGTCGTCGCGGGCATCCTGCCGGTGCCGACGCTGCTGATGCTGCTGACGATCCCGCTCGCGCGCCGCGTATCACGGGGACTCGCCCCGAACTACGACAATCCGTACGGGCTCATGGCGATCATGGGCGCGAACGTCCAGCTCCACCTGATGGCCGGGCTGCTGCTCCTGGCGGGCTACACCGTGGTCCTGATCGCGGGCGTCGTGGCACCGGGTCTGGACCTGTTCCTGGGCTGACCCGTCTCAGCGGCCGATCCGCTGAAGCTGCTCGTCGCGGCCCAGGAGGATGAGCTCGTCCTTGGCCTCGATCACGGTGTCGCGTGGCGGATTGACCGTCACGTCCGCTCCACGTCGCAGCGCCACCGGGCTGATCTGCGCAGTCCCGAGGTCGAGCTCCTTGAGCGACCGGCCGACCCAGGCCGCGGGCGGACGGATCTTGATGATCCCGAAGCGCGGGGCCACGTCGAGGTACTCCAGCACGCCGGCGATCGTCAGCGAGTGCGCGACCCGTTCGCCCATCTCCTTCTCGGCATAGATCACGCGGTCGGCGCCGATGCGCTCGAGGATCGTGCCGTGCAACCTGGTCGCTGCCTTGGCGATGACCTGGGTGACGCCCAGGTTCTTGAGCGCCATCGTCGCGAAGATGCTCGCGTCGGTCGCACTGCTGATCGCGACGATCGCGAACTCGAAGTCGCCGGCGCCGACGGACCTCAGGGCGCCTTCGTCGGTCGCATCGAGCTGCGCGGCATGCGTGACCTCCGGCGCGATCTCGTTGACGGTCGCCTCGTCCCGGTCGAGCGCGAGGACCTCGTGGCCGAGGGTCATGAGCTCGAGGGCGGCGGCCGTCCCGAACCGCCCCAGACCGACGACGAGGACCGATGGCTTCATGGCTGGGATTCCTCCGGGTGGTGGGTCGTAGCGTGGCTCATCCGATGCGCATCGTCTCGGCGGCTGGGCGATACGGCACGGGCCTCGCGCGCGCCGCGAGCGCCAGGACCAGCGTCAGCGGCCCCAGGCGCCCCGCGAACATCGCGGGGATCAAGAGGGCCCGTGCGAGCGGTGGCAGGTCGGGGGTGATGCCGGTGGAGGCACCGACGGTCGCGAACGCCGAGATGGACTCGAAGACGATGGCCACGAACGAGATGCCGGGCGGCGTCGTGAGCTCCAGGCTCAGGGCCACGACGAAGATGAACGCGATCGACAGGAGCGCCACGGACAACGCGCGATAGACGATCTCGTGCGGGATCCGGCGACCGAGCGCCTCCGCGGACGGACGTCCACGGACCGTCGATACGATCGCGATGAGCAGCACGCTGAAGGTGTTCACCTTGATCCCTCCCGCCGTCGACCCCGACGCGCCGCCGATGAACATCATCGCCATGACGATGAACAGGGTCGGGTCGCGCAGCTGGGCCGTCGGGAAGGTGCTGAAGCCGGCCGTCCGAAGGGTCGTGGTCTCGAACAGCGCGTTGAACGGCCGGGCGCTCTCCGGCAGGGCGCCGAGGGTGGCCGGATTGGACCACTCGAAGATGGCGAGCGATGCGGTCCCGACGGCAAGGATCGCGAGGGTCGTGAGGACGACCACCCGCGTTTCGAGCGCCAGCCGCCGCCAGCGTCGCTTGGCCGCGATGTCGCCGACGATCGCGAAACCGAGGCTGCCCAGGAGGATCAGCACGCCAAGGGTGAACAGGACGAGGGGGTCGCCGACGAAGCCGGCCAGGCTCCGGTAGCCACCGAACAGGTCCAGGCCCCCGTTGTTGAAGGCGGAGATCGAGTGGAAGATCCCCCACCAGATCGCCTGGATCGGGTCGGCCGCGTAGTCGCCCGCCACGAACGCGACGGTCAGGACGAGCACTCCCGCGACCTCGGCGATCAGGGTGAAGATCGCGACGCGGCGGATGATGCCAGTGACACTGCCGAGCTCCGCGACGCCCGTCGACGCCTGCGCCAGGATCCGGTCACGCAGGGCGGTGCGCCGCCCGACGAGGAGGAGCAGCAACAGCGTCGAACCGGTCATGAAGCCGAACCCGCCGAGCTGCATCAGCACGAGCAGGACGAGCTGGCCGAACGGCGACCAGTAGGTCCCCGTGTCGACGAGCGCGAGCCCGGTCACGCACACGGCCGAGGTGGAGCTGAACAACGCGTCCAGCGGCGGCGTCCAGGTCCCCGCCGCGGACGAGACGGGCAGCGCCAGCAACACGGCACCCACCGCGATCACGACGGCAAAGCCCGAGACGAGGACCGCAGATGGCGAGCGGGGCCGGCGCACCCGCCGCGGCGGCGCGATCCGGAACTCCATGGGCCGGGCCCGTTCGACCCTGACGCGACGGTCGCCCGGCCGACGCCCCTTGAGCGTCATCGGCGGCCGTGATCAGGTCGGTTGCGGTGCGGCACCCACGCAGTCTAGTGAGCGGGGGTGCCACCAGGAGTTCGCGGGCGTGGGCGGACATCGAAGTACCGCCCGGGCCAGATGGTCCGGGCGGTACCAGATCTGCGACGACTGGAGGGGCCTAGACCTCCTTGAACTCGCCCTCGACGGCTTCCTCGCCCTCGGGCGTGGCCTCGCCGGCCTCGCCACCGTCGCCGGCACCACCGTCGCCGGCCCCGTTCGACGAGCCATCATCGGCACCGTCGGTGGGTCCGGCCTCCGAGGCCGAGGCCTGGTACGCGGCCGTCGAGACGCGCTGGAGCGTCTCCACGAGCGCCGTCATCCCGGTGCGGACCACCTCGACGTCGGAGCCCTTGAGCGCCTCGCGAATGGACGACACCTGGTTCTCGATCTCGAGCTTGTCCTCGGACGAGACCTTGTCGCCCAGGTCCTTGAGCGTTCGCTCGGCCTGGAACGTGAGGGCCTCGGCCTGGTTGCGGGTCTCGACTTCCTCGCGCCGGGTCTTGTCCTCCTCGGCGTGCTCCTGCGCGTCACGGACCATCTGGTCCACGGCGCTCTTGTCGAGCATCGAGGACGCCGTGATCCGGACCTGCTGTTCCTTGCCGGTCGCCCGGTCCTTGGCCTTGACGTCGAGGATCCCGTTCGCGTCGATGTCGAAGGTGACCTCGATCTGCGGCACGCCGCGAGGAGCCGGCGGGATCCCGTCGAGGATGAACCGGCCCAACGTCTTGTTGTCCGCCGCGAAGTCCCGCTCGCCCTGGAGCACGTGGATCTCGACCTGCGACTGCGAGTCGCTCGCGGTCGAGAAGACCTGTGACTTCGACGTCGGGATGGTCGTGTTGCGCTCGATCAGCTTGGTCATCACGCCACCGAGCGTCTCGATTCCGAGCGACAGCGGCGTCACGTCCAGGAGCAGCACGTCCTTGACGTCACCGGCCAGGACGCCCGCCTGGATCGCGGCGCCGATGGCCACGACTTCGTCGGGGTTCACGCCCTTATGCGGCTCCTTGCCGCCGAACATCGCCTTGACCGCCTCGGCGACGGCCGGCATCCGGGTCATGCCACCGACGAGGATGACCTCGTCGATGTCGCCCGGCTTGAGGCCGGCGTCCTTGAGGGCGGCCTTGACCGGGCCCTCGGTCTTCTTGACGAGGTCGTCGACCAGGTCCTCGAGCTTGGCCCGCGTCAGCGTCACGACGAGGTGCTTGGGCCCCGTGGCGTCGGCGGTGACGTACGGGAGGTTGATCTCGGTCGACGCCGTCGAGGACAGCTCGATCTTGGCCTTCTCGGCCGCTTCCTTCAGCCGCTGGAGGGCCTGCTGGTCCTTGGCGAGATCGATGCCCTGGTCCTTCTTGAACTCGCTCAGCAGCCAGTCGATGACGCGCTGGTCGAAGTCGTCGCCGCCCAGGTGCGTGTCGCCGTTGGTGGCCTTGACTTCGAACACGCCTTCGCCGAGCTCGAGGATCGAGATGTCGAACGTGCCACCTCCCAGGTCGTAGACCGCGATCTTCTCGTCGCCCTTCTTGTCGAGGCCGTAGGCCAGGGCGGACGCGGTCGGCTCGTTGATGATCCGCTTGACCTCGAGACCGGCGATCCGACCGGCGTCCTTGGTCGCCTGCCGCTGCGTGTCGTCGAAGTACGCCGGGACGGTGATGACCGCTTCGGTGATCTTCTCGCCGAGGTAGGCCTCAGCGTCCGTCTTGAGCTTCTGGAGGATCATCGCGCTGATCTCGGGCGGCGTGTAGCTCTTGCCGTCCGCGAGCTTGACCGCGATGCCGTCGCTGTTCGTGTCCTTCTCGACGGTGTACGGGACGAGCTCCTTGCTGCGCTTGACCTCCGGGTCGTCGAACCGACGGCCCATGAAGCGCTTGATGGAGAAGACGGTATTGCCGGGATTGGTGACGGCCTGGCGCTTGGCCAGCTGGCCGACCAGCCGCTCGCCGGTCTTGGTGAACGCGACCACGCTCGGGATGGTCCGGCCGCCCTCCGCAGATGCGATGACGGTCGGCTCGCCACCCTCCATGACGGCGACGACGGAGTTCGTCGTGCCAAGGTCGATGCCGATGATCTTGCCCATGGGTTGTGTGTGCTCCTCGCTCGGTTGGGGTTCGGAAATCTGGGGTCAGGAAATGGGTTCGTCTGGGTTGGCGCCGGTAGGACCGGAACCTGCGGCGACGGCCACGAGGGCGGGCCGCAGGACGCGATCTCGCAACCGATAGCCCCGCCGGATCTGCTCCACGATCTCGCCCTCGGGGCGATCGGTTCCGGGAACGTTGGCGATGGCCTCGTGGTCGCGCGGATCGAACGGTGTACCTGGTGTCGCATCGATGGCGCTCACGCCCTCGCTCTCGAGGAGCTGGCGCAGCTTGCGATCGATGACGCTGACACCCTCGAACCAGGGGTCCGCGGCGATCGACTCCGGTCGGGCCTCGATGGCCCGGTCGAAATCGTCCGCGAGGTTCAGGACCTTGCGAATGAGGTCCTCGGCGGCGAGCCCGAGGTCACGCTGGCGCTCCTCGGCGGTACGGCGCTTGAAGTTGAGGAACTCCGCACGCTCACGCTGCAGCGCGTTGAGGTATTCGTCGGCCTGGACGCGGGAGGCGTCGGCCTGTGCGTTGAGGGCCTCGATCTCCGCCAGCAGCCGGGTGGGGCTGATGTCGATCTCGTCGGCGCGCTCCTGGGCGCGGGTGCGATGGCTAGGCATAGAGGTGATCCACCAGTTCGTTCATGAGGCCCGACACGAAGCGAACCGTGCCGATGGCCTGGGAGTAGCTCATGCGCGTGGGACCGAGGACCCCGACCACGCCGATGGCCTGGCCCGCGCGGCCGTAGGGCGCCAGCACCAGCGAGACGTCGTGCATCTCGGCGCGCGGGTTCTCCGCGCCGATCAGGATGTGGATGGTGCCCGACCCGGCGACGCTCCCGACGAGCTCGCCAAGGTAGGCTCGGTTCTCGAGCGCCGAGAAGACCTGGCGGAGTTTGTCGCTGTGGGCGAACTCCGGGGCCTCCATGACGTTGAGGAGCCCGTCGCTGAAGACCTCCTCGACCGAGGCAGCGTCGTATTCGTTGAGGATTCGCACGATCCGCTCGCCGACGCGTCGCGCCAGGCGCTCGATCGAATCGTCTTCCGAAAGCCGGGCGATGATCGTCGCGGCGCGGCTGCCCGTCGCGTCGGTCAGCTGCTCGTTGAGCAGACCGGCGACGCGGTTCAAGGTCGGCTGATCGACCGGTTCGGCCTCGTCCAGGCTCACGACCGCCTGCTTGATGCCGCCCTCACGGAGCACCAGGATCAGGCTCGCCATCCGCTCGTTGACCGCGACCAGGTCGACGCGGCGGATGTGCGCGGTGCGGGGCTTGGCGGGGGTGGCCAGGCCAGCGGAACGCGTCAACCCGGCAAGCGTCGTCGCCGCGAGGCGGAACCAGTGCTCACTCGCGAACTCGACCTGGCCGAACTGGTGGCGGATCATCAGCTGCTCGACCGCCGGCAGCGGCACGGCATCGACGATCGATTCCACGTAGAAGCGGTAGCCGGCGTCCGTGGGCATGCGCCCGGCGCTGGTGTGCGGGTGGGTCAGAAGCCCGGCCGCTTCGAGCTCCGCGAGGATGCTTCGCACGGTCGCGCTGGACACGCCGAGACCGTAGCGCTCGACGAGCGCCTGGCTTCCGACGGGCTGTGCCGTCGTGACGTATTCCTCGATGACGGCCCGAAGGATCGCTTGGGAGCGGAGGTCCAGGGGGCCGAGTGGTCGTCGGTTTCGACGCGCCAAGCTCGTTCTCCCGCTGACGTTAGCACTCGATAGGCGAGAGTGCTAACAGCTGTGCCGGCATCGTAGCAGCGGGCCGGTCCGAGTGTCAACGCGGGCGGCGTCGCAGCACGACGACGCCGAGCGCCGACGTGGCGGCGAGGACGAGGAGGACGACGGTCGGCGTACTGATCCAGGGATCTGCGGCCGGTTCCGCAGGGTCCGTCGCTACAGGCACCGGCGGTACCCGGCCCAGGCGAGCGTAGATCGCTCCGATGGTCGTGAACTCGATCCCGTCGATGGGCGGCGGGTCGCCCTCGAGCCAGGCCACCGCGTTCACGACCTGGGCGGGCGCGAAGTCGTGCCCTTCGAAGGCGATCGCGATGCGATCCCCTGGGCGCGCGACGATGTACCCACTACAGGGCTGGCTCTGCACGTCCCGGACCTCGATCTCGACATGCCGATCATCCTCGAGGACCGACCAGCCGCGAAGGACGAACTGGCTCGTTCGGCCGTCCTCGAAGGCTTCCGCGCCCGGCAGGGTGGCGACGACCTGACCGATCACGATGCGTCGGGCGCTCGGGGCCGCATGCTCGAAGGACGGGAACGGGCCGTCACACTCCGCGAGAGCGGGCGGCGGCGCCAACGCGAGGGACGCTGCCACCACGGGGAGGATGACGAGTCGCCGGGCGATCGCCCTCAGCGTGAACTGCGGACGGCCGTCCATGTCCCCTCCATCGCGTCGCAGTCGGTGGCGAATGTCCCCGAGATCGTCGCGTTCTGCGCGGTGCCCGCAAACCGCATCTCCACACCGCGTTGCGTGACCACGAATCCGATGTCGCGGCCATCGTAGGCGCCGTCGAGGATGCCGCCGGAGAGGCAGGCCGTCCCGTCCATCGTGATGGAGCCGCCGAATCCCGCGTCCTTGCCGGACAGGGTGAGCTCGATGCTGCCCGAACCGCCGGTCACCGGGTCCTCCCAGGTGCCCGTCCAGGATTGCGGGAACTCACCGATCGGAGGAGGCGGGGTCGGCGTGGGGGTCCGAGTGGGGGCGGCGGCCGCCGTCGACGATGGCGTGGACGGCACGCTGCTGGCAGTCGAGGGCGCGGTCGTGTCAGCCGGACCGCTCGACGCGGTCGAACCTGGCGATGGGCTGGACGGGCTGCCGGATGGCACGACGGACGAGGTGGGCGGCGAGCTGGCGGGCACCACCGGGTTCTGGCAGGCGACCAGGAGGAGCAGGCCGGCGACGAGCATGGCGGCGACTGACTTCGTCATGCCTCATCTCCCTAGCAGCGGATGAGCCGGCGCGTCGCGCCGGCTCATCGTATGACGCCACGTCGATGGCGGCGGTTACGGCTCGTCGGTGAGATTCGACCACAACGCCGCCGTCGCGATGAGCGGCCAGGAGCGTTCGAAGTCGCCCCGCGAGAACGGATTGGTCGCGTAGCCGATGTAGCGGCTGCCGGCCGTGGTGTTGCCGTGGACGACGATCGGGGCGCCGACCGCGGCCACCGAGGCGGCGGAGTCGCGCGAGCGCCAGAGACCGGCCACGAACAGCTCGGTGGGTCCGGTCGGGCTGGCACTGGCACCGTTTGGAAAGCGGCCGTCGATCACGGCGTCGGTCGGGAGCGCCGAGAAATAGGTGACGTTGGAGGGGAGATACCAGAAATCGGTGGCCGGGTAGGCCCCGGTGATCGGGCTGGCTGCCCCACCGGTGTTGGTCCAGCGGGCGATCCCACCGCCGGCGCCGGCGCTGCCCTGCGTGAAGGTGCCGGAGGTGAGTCCACCGTTGGTGAGGAACGTGAAGTTGGTGCCCGAGACGCCGGTCCCGATGTAGCCACCGCCGTCCGCGAAGAATCCGGCGAGTCGGTCACGAGCGCCGGTATAGGTCACCGTCCCTCCGCCGGAGGCGGCGAGTCCGGATGTCGCGGCTTCGTACGAGAACCGGTTGGCCGCGGGCACCGCCGTCACCACGAAGGTGCCGTTATAGCCCGCCACGCCGACACCGGATACCGTCACGGTCGAACCGACCGCGAGGTTGTGTGCGGCTGTCGTCTGGATGGTGGCCGTGGTGCCGCTCTGCGTGGCTCCAGCCGGCGCTGCCGAGATGTTCACGGACGCCGGGTAGTTCTGGCCGGTGTTGTAGATGACGTCGATGTCGGCCAGCGGGTCGGCAGCGGCGTTCTGCAGCGAGTCGCTCCCGGCGATCGTCGAGATGAACCGTGCATCCGATCCGAAGATGCGCTGGAGGCTGTGCATCGTGTCGTTGATGGTCGGCGCCGCGCTGTTGACGAGCACCGCGATCTGCGGCGCTTCGTCCAACTGCGTCGTCGCTGGCTTGGCCGCTGTCAGCACCCGCTCGAACCACACGCCGGCCTCGAGGCCCGCGGCGGTCAGAGCTGCGACGTTGGCCGGGGTATTCGGGAAGAGCACGGACCCGGCCGGCATCGAGCCCGCCGAGGCGCTCGTGAAGGCTGCGTCGGCGATCTCTCCGTCGATCCCGTCGCGCAGCAGGTCGAGGACGGCCCGCGTCTCCGCGGTCCCACGGATGGCGAGTGCGTACCAGTTGGCCTTGCCACCGCCGCGCACGCCGCCGACCTGCGGGTTCAATGCGGTGATGGGTTCGACCTTGGGTGCGAACGTCGCCCCTGCGGGGACCTCGATCGTGTCGGCTCCCCACAGCTGACCATGGCTCCACGCGCCCGGGGGTGCGTAGAGCTGGGTGATTCGCGCGGAGATATCCTGCCCGGCGGCCAGCGAGGTGTAGGCGAACCCGCGCTGGAACTGATCCGGGAACAGGACGTAGGAATGCCTGGGGATCGTCTTCCCCGCATAGACGTAGTCCTTCGTCGTCCGGTGGAGTTGGACACCGTTGTCCAGGAGCCACTGGGCCAGCCGGTTCGACTCGGACTGGCTCCGCTGGCCGTCGTCGAATGCGAGGGGATGCCCGCCGGGGCTGATGCTGCTCGGGATCACGAAGGCCTTGGGGTACGGAACCATCCAATCGTGGTTCTCGGCATCGAAGCCGCGCTCGGCCAGGAACGGGTCGTCGCAGCAGTTCACGCGCGGGGCGTTGCTGACGTTGCGAGTGGCAACGGTGAGCTGATCGTGCAGGATCTCGGCACGGTGGGCGAGCCAGTAGTCGGCCGACGAGTAGAAGCCGAGGTACTGAGCCGTCTTGGAGCCCAGCCGGCCACCACACGAGGCATTGCTGCACATCTCGAGCGTGGAGCCGTCCACGCCGAAGAACGCGCCATACGTCTGGGTGTAGAACGGGCCCCAGTCATCCCATCCCTCGGCCACGGCGGGGCTGCCGGTGAAGACGACGCCTTGGCCCGACGGCGCAAGGCCCGTGACCTCCAGCTCGTACGTGAAGCGGTTCGCCGCCGGGATCGAGGTGACGACGACCTCGCCGTTGTAGGCGAACTCGGCGACCCCGGCGACCTCGACGTCCTGGCCGACGCTCAGGCCGTGGCTGCCGGTCGTCTGGATCGTGACGGTCGTGCCACTCTGGGTGGCGCCGTTGGTGGTCGCGATGTTCGCCTGCTGGCCGCCGTTGGGACCGTAGTCGTTGACCGGCCGGGTGAGACTCTGCTCGATCACGGCGAAGTCCAGCTCGTTCTCATCGAGCCGGCGCTGGTTCCAGTTGGCGAAGATGTCGTACTCGAGACCCGGGTTGTGAGGCTTCGTCAGCCCATCGATGAGGGTGGGGTTGACGTATCCGTGCATGGCGAACATGACGGGCGCCAGCCACTCGAGCTGGAGGCGGATGTTCGCCCGGATCTCCGGCTGCGACTGCACGAGCAGGTCGCGGTTCATGTCGAACCCATTGGAGTTCGCCCGCGTGCCCAGATACCGGCCGTCCGGGTTCTGGCTCGGGATGATGATGAGGACCGAGTGGTCGAGGACGTCATCGACGACGGGGTGGTCACCGTACGGCGTCGTGACCAGGTCACGGAGCACCTGGAGCATGGCGTCGGTGCCTTCGCGCTCGCCGCCGTGGATGTTGGCCTCGATGAAGATCGGCATCTTGACGTCCGCGCCGAAGGTCGCGAGCAGCGCCTGTGCCTCGGCAGGATCAGAGGTCATCAACTCCCGGACCTGGGTCCAGCGCTCGTAGTCTCGTTGCTGCTCCGGCGTCTCGAGGGCGTTGACGACGACGGCCAGCTGCTCACGGCCGGTGTCCGTGAGGGTGTTGACCTCATACGTCGCGCGCGGCGGGATGCCAGCCGAGACGCCCTCGGCGAGGATCTGGTCGACGGTGCAATGGATGGCCTCGTACGGGATGATCGCCAGCGGGGCGCCCTGGAGACCGGCGATGGCGGTGCCGGGGTCCGGTGGCTGGCACCAGTCCTCGCCGTAGGTCGGGCCGAGGCCGGCCGAGATCGGCGTCCCATCCCAGGGGGCCCCGGGGTCTGCGGCCGCCGTCGTCGGGATGGCGAGGAGCGGCGTCGTTAGGAGGAGCGCCGCCAGGAGTGGCGCGCGCCGCCTGGTTCGTCGGGAACGACGATCGGGGCGGTACACAGGACGGGATGGCACGAGGTTTCCTCCCTCCCCTGGGCCGCCGCACGCGCCGCAGTTCGACCCTGCTCGCGCGACGTACCCGGACGACCGCTGCGGTCACGGAACGTCCCTGGTGACCTGAAGCAACGGTCCCGACAGTATGGCCACCGCCGCGCCCGCGCGCCAAGTCGTTGGGCGCCAGCCACGCGGGGAACGGGCCGACAAACGATCGAGAAACCGGTGCGCGATGGCACCGCACTGTCTAGACCAGCCGGGCAAGCAGCTCGTTCGACAGGAGCCGGCCTCGCGTCGTCAACACGACCCGGTCGTCGACGGTCACGTCCAGGAGCTCGGCGGCGCGCGCCCATCGGAACGCGTCGGCCAGGGGCGCCTTGTCGGCCATGGCCAGGGGGACGCCCGTGTCCAGGCGCAGGCCAAGGATCAGCGTTTCGGCGGTCGCGGCGGCGTCGTCCACGACGTCGGCGCCACCGGGCGGCAGGACCGGACGCGGGCCGGTCAGGGCGGCCACGTACCCCTCCAGCCGGGCCGCATTCCAGCGTCGGACGGCACCATCGAAGGCATGGGCCCCCGGCCCGACCCCCTCATACGGACGGCGCTGCCAGTAGGCGAGGTTGTGACGACTCTCGTGGCCGGGCCGCGCCCAGTTCGAGATCTCGTAGCCGCGGAACCCGGCATCCGCGAGGACCGAGGTGGCGTGCTGGTACTCGGCCGCGGCGCGGTCCTCGTCCTGCGTCGGCCGCGCTCGTTCGCGCCAGCGGCGGGCGCCGCGCGTGGTCGGCAGGTGGTCGCCGCCCGGACCGGTGAGCCCCTCTGCGTCCGGGTCGTCAAGGGTCAGCGCGTAGAGCGACAGGTGCTCCGGTGCGAGCTCCAGGGCAGTGGCGAGCGTGGCCATCCAGGTCGCCAATGTGCCCTCCGGTGTGTCATAGAGGAGATCCAGGTTGATCGAGGCGATGCCGGCCTCGCGAGCGCTCTCCACCGCTTCAACCACATCCGCTGCGTGGTGGCGCCGTCCGAGCCGCCGCAGCTCGGTGTCGTCGAGCGATTGGGCACCGAACGAGATGCGGGTGATGCCGGCGCGGCGCCAAGCTGCGGGGTCGCCGCGCTCGTCCGGCCCGGGGTTCGACTCGAGGGTGACCTCGGCGCCGGGTGCGATGTCGAAGCGCTCGCGCACGCGCGAGAGCAGCCGCTCGATGTCGTCAGCCGGCACGAGCGAGGGCGTGCCTCCGCCGAAGTACACACTGTGGAGCGCAGGCCGCGACGATCCGAACCGCGCATCGAGCGCGTCCGCCCGCAGCTCGATCTCCGTCAGGACCGCGTCCAGGAACGTCGACATCCGAGCCCGCGGGCCACGCGCCGCCGCACCGGCGTAGACGACGAAATCGCAGTAGGGGCAGAGGGAGACGCAGAACGGCACGTGGACGTACAGCGTCACCGGAGGTTGCGGTTCCATGGGCGGACGCCGTTCGGTCACGGACACAGACGGGATCTCGTCAAGCAGCCATGGGTGAGTGGCGATTCCTGCGCAAGTTGACCCGACCCTTGCGTATTCATGGCGTTGACGTCACCGGCAGGGACGCGGTCCGGCCGACACCGCATTCACCGGTCTCGCGAGGCCGACTCCCGATTCCCGATCACCCGCCAGCCGTCGGGAGGACGGCGGCGCTTCTCGATCTCCTCGACCTCCCGCCCGCGCGGCAGCGTCTGGCCCGTGTGGCCCGTGCACAGGAAGATCGCGAACCGCGTGGCAGCGTGGCCCAGGAACGCTGCGGCGATGCCCCCGGTGACGGCGGTCAGCCAGCCGCCGATGAGCCCGATCCCGATCGTCGTGGCGAGCAGGTACCGGTCCCGTCCCGGCGCTCCGAGCCGCGTGGCGAGGGCATAGAGCAGCGTCTGGATGAGGTTCGAGGCATTCGCTTCCAGGCCGAGCGCGATCAGGGTCCCGAAGATCGCGCCACGGAACGTGACCTCGTCGAGGAACGCCGTGGCCGTCGAGTTCAGCAGCGCACCCGGGTAGGACGCCGTGTCCGGGAACCGGATCCGGTGATAGCGGATCGTCGCGAAGGCCACCGCCTGGGCCACCCCGATCGCGGCAAAGACGAGTCCGCCGAGGACGGCGCCCAGCCGGTCGCCCGTCCCGAGGAACAGGTCCGCCTGCGGCGCGGGGCTGATGTACAGCATCGCGATGACGATCCCGAGCCCGAGCCCGTACCACGCCAGCCGCCGCCTGACCCGTGGCCGCTCGCCGTCACGTGTCGTCTCGTAGTACTCAGCCGTCCCGAACCGCTCCGCGTCGAGGCGGAGCATCGCCAGCAGCAGCGTCAGCCCGACCACGATCAGGCCGCGCGAGACGTCGAACAGATCCTCCACGCGCCTTAGCCTTCGTCCAGACGGAGCATCGCGAGGAACGCCTCCTGCGGGATCTCGACCGACCCGACCCGCTTCATCCGCTGCTTGCCCTCTTTCTGTTTCTCGAGCAGCTTGCGCTTGCGGGAGATGTCGCCACCGTAACACTTGGCCAGCACGTTCTTGCGCATGGCCCGGACGGATTCGCGGGCGATGACATTGCTGCCGATCGCCGCCTGGATGGGGATCTCGAACATCTGCCGCGGGATGAGCTGCTTGAGTCGCTCGGTAAGGGCTCGCCCGGTCGATTGCGCTCGATCACGCGGGACGATGATCGACAGCGCGTCGACCGGCTCGCCGTTGACGAGGATGTCGACCTTGGCCAGGTTCGCCGGTCGATAGCCCAGCTCCTCGTAGTCCATCGACGCGTAGCCCTGGCTTCGGCTCTTCAGCTGGTCGAAGTAGTCGACGATGAGCTCCGCGAGCGGCATCTCGAAGTGGAGGACGACCCGGGTCGGGTCGAGGTACTCCATGTTCACGAACGTCCCGCGCCGGTTGGTCGACAGCTCCATCAGCGCGCCGATGTACTGGCTCGGCGTCACGACGCTGAGCTTGACCCAGGGCTCCTCGATCGACTCGATGTCGGACGGGTTCGGCAGCAGCGACGGGTTATCCACGACGACCGTGCCGCGGCCGTGCTGCAGCTGGACGTGGTACTCGACCGACGGCGCCGACGCGATGAGGTCGAGCGAGTGCTCCCGCTCGAGTCGCTCCTGGACGATCTCCATGTGCAGCATGCCGAGAAAGCCACAGCGAAATCCGAAGCCGAGCGCCACGGAGCTCTCCGGCTCGAAGGTGAAGCTCGCGTCGTTGAGGTGGAGCTTGTCGAGCGCCTCGCGCAGGAGCGGATAGTCCTCGCCGCTGAGTGGGTAGATGCCGGCGAACACGAGGCTCTTCGCTTCCTGGTAGCCGGGAAGCGGTTCGCTCGCCGGTCGGGCCTGGGTCGTGAGCGTGTCGCCGACCTGCGCGTCGCGGACGTTCTTGAGCCCGGTCGCGACGTAGCCGACTTCGCCGGCGACGAGCTGCTTGACCGGTACGAGCTGGGGTCGGAAGACGCCGAGCTCCAGCGGCTCCGCCAGGGCGCCGCTCGCCATGAGCTTGACGGGCTCGGTCGAGCGGAGGGTGCCGGCGGCCAGCCGGACGTAGACGATCACGCCCTTGTACGCGTCGTAGTGGCTGTCGAAGATCAGACCCTGCACGGGGGCGTGCGGGTCGCCCTTCGGAGGGGGGATCCGCTCGACGATGGCCTCGAGGATGTCGATGACGCCGGTGCCGTCCTTGGCGCTCGCCAGGATGACCTCTTCGCGCGGGATCGCGAGGACGTTCTCGAGCTCGTCCATGATCGTCTCGGGGTCGGCCGAGGGCAGGTCGATCTTGTTGAGGACCGGGATCAGGGTCAGGTTCTCTTTGAGCGCGAGGTGGACATTGGCGAGCGTCTGCGCCTCGATCCCCTGGGTGGCGTCGACGACAAGGATCGCGCCTTCGCAGGCCTGCAGGCTGTGGCTGACCTCGTAGGCGAAGTCGACGTGACCGGGCGTGTCGATGAGGTTGAGCCCGTACGTCTTGCCGTCCTTGGCCGTGTAGTCCAGGCGAACGGCGCGGGCCTTGATCGTGATGCCCTTCTCGCGCTCGAGGTCCATCGAATCGAGGACCTGGCTCGTCATCTGGCGCGCGTCGATCGTATGCGTCAGCTCCAGCAGCCGATCGGCGAGGGTGGACTTGCCGTGATCGATGTGGGCGATGATCGAGAAGTTTCGAAGGCGGTCCTGGGGGATGGTCACGAGGCGGGAGTGTAGCCGGTCACACGCTCGACGCCGCGAGGGCCGTCACGCCTCCGACGATGAGGACGACACCCGCGACCTGGGTGCGTGACAGGCGCTCGCCGAACAGGAAGTACGCGAGGACCGCCGCGATCGCCGCGAACTGGGAGCCGAGCACGGCCGTGATCGGGATGCTGTAGATGGATCCCCACGCCGACGCCGTCGAGCCGACGATCTCGCCGATCCCGGCGATCACTACGAGCGGCAGGGCTTGGCGGGTGAGCACCAGCCGTCGTTGGAGCACGAGCGGCAGCGCGACGACCGCCAAGCCGACGAACCGCGAACCGACGGCGACCCAGATCGGCGGGATGAGGGCTGCGGACTTGCCGGCCGCCACGAGGCCGACGCCGAAGATCAGGGCGCCCGCCACGGAATACAGGACGGTCTTGCGGATCCGCTCTGCGTCGTCGGCGACGAGCGCCGCGTGGTCCGCGACGCGGGCCCGGGCGTCGTCACGGGCCGGACCGTCGAGGGCATCGGCCGCGAGCTCGATGTCGCCGGCGGGGACATCCGGCCGAGCCGGTTCGATGCTGGAGAGGACCACGCCGCCGGCGATGACGGCCAGCAGGATTGCCGCGACGAGCGTCAACGGGTCGCCCAGCGCCACGGCGATCAGCGCGCCCACGGCGCCTTCGGTCGCGACGATCGGGGCCACGATCGAGACCTTGCCGATGGTCAGCGCCTTGTACGTGGCGTACAGCCCGGCCGAGTAACAGAGGCCGGCAAGCAGGACGAGAGGCAGCGTGCCCGCGGGAACCTCGGTCGGGATGCCGGCGACCAGGGCGATCGGCAGACCTACGATCGTCCCGACGATCATCACCCACGCAAGCACGACCCGGGAGCCGATCATCCGGCTCGACCTCGACGAGGCCAGGGTCGCGGTCGCCCACAGGACGGCGGCCGCCAGGCCACCCAGGATCGCGGTCACGCCCCCAAGTCTGCCGGGCGCGAGCGTCGTGCGTTGGGGTCGCGGGCGAGCCGGACTGGACCAAGCCCTGTGGTACCATCCGCGTTCGCGCCCGGCACTCACCCCGTGTCACGGTGCCCAGCCACCAACGATCCGATCGAAGCAACGAGGTTCTTCCACTTGGCCAAGACGCCCCGCACCTGGACGGGAGCCCGGACACCTTCGGGACTCAAGCGCGTTCGTCAGGCCGCGCGCCGTCACGACATCCTCGGTCCGCGGCGAACGGCCGCCAAGACGTACGTCGCCAAGGCCCTGAGCGTCGCCGCCGGCCCGACCGACGCCGAAGCCACCACCGTCGCCCTGATCGATGCGCTGTCGGCGCTCGACCGCGCGGCCAAGGCCGGAGCCATCCACCCGAACGCGGCCGCGCGCCGCAAGTCGCGCCTCACGATCAAGGTGAATGCGGCCCTCGGCGGAACGCAGGCCACGGCCTCGGGCCGTGTCACGAAGGTCACCGGCAAGACGGCCGCGGCCAAGGCGGCCAAGGCGCGCATCGCGGCCGGCAAGTCGGTCAAGGCGAAGGGCGCCCAGACCGCCGCCGGCAAGGCCCGTGCGGCGCTGAGCAAGTCGGCTCGCGCGGAGGCCGCCGCGGCCAAGGCCGCCGAAGCCGCCGCGTCCGAAGGCGCCACCGCTGCTCCGACCAGGCCGTCGAAGCCGGCGAGCAAGGCGTCCGCGGCGAAGACGTCCGGCACGAAGGGCGCATCGAAGTCGACCTCGAAGTCGTCGACCAAGGCCACCGCCACGAAGACCGCCACGAAGACCGCCCCGAAGAAGACCGCCAGCAAGAGCTGACCCGGGGCTCGCGAGCGCCTCGCCGATCTCGACCGCCCTGGGCTCCACCCAGGGCGTCGTCATGCGCCGGCTGGCCGATCCTCAGACCGCGGCTGGCGTCTCCTGGCTGCCGGGCGCAGGGGTGGCCGGCTTGGGGCGGAAGACTCCGTAAAGGGCGGCGCCACCCAGCCCACCGATCGTCGTCACCACGACGAGCAGCCCCGCGACCGTGGACTGCTGCGACCAGTAGAACGCCGTGAACGTTGCCGCGTCGGTCACACCCGCCGCCTCGAGCGGGGCTGCCCGCGCCCCGTCCTCGACGAGCAGGTAGCGCTGGTAGACGCAATCCGGCCCGGAAGAGCAGGCGATGGGACCGCCGGCACTCGCGTCGCGATAGCCGTTATCGCCGTAGAAGAACAGCGCCTTGACGCCGAGCAGCAGCACCGCCGCGGTGACCCCGGTGATGAACGCGGCGAAGATCCCGTTCATGAGGATCCTGCTCCACGGCCCGGCCCGCCGGTTCGAGCGCTGGTTCGCGTAGTAGCCGATGAGCAGACCCGTCGGGATCGTCAGCAGCCAGACGATCGGCTCGATCGGGATGATCAGCAGGAAGCTGATGGCGACCGTGACCGACATGCCGATCCCGACATACGCGGCCGTGATGGCGCCGCGATCGACGAACCGCGTCACGAGCCGGACCCGACCTCCGCAGCCTCCGGAACGGTTCGAGCCGCGACCGACGCGCCCGTCAGCGCACTGCGGCCGGGATAGCGTGCCCCGTCACCGAGCTCGCCTTCGATGCGGAGCAGTCGGTTGTACTTGGCGACTCGTTCGGATCGCGACGGAGCCCCGGTCTTGATCTGTCCGGTGCCCATCGCCACGACCAGGTCCGCGATCGTGGTGTCCTCGGTCTCGCCGGATCGATGGGAGACGACGGCGGACCAGCCCGCGCCGCGCGCGAGCTCGATCGCCTCGATGGTCTCGGTCAGCGTCCCGATCTGGTTGAGCTTGATGAGCACCGAGTTCGCCGAGCGCAGCTCGACCCCACGCGCGATGCGCGTGGTGTCGGTCACGAACAGGTCGTCGCCGACGAGCTGCACGCGATCGCCGAGGCGCTCGGTGAGCTGCCCCCAGCCGAGCCAGTCGTCCTCCGCCAGCCCGTCCTCGATCGAGACGATCGGGTAGCGCGCCACCCAATCCGCCCACAGGTCGATGAGCTCGCCGGACTCCAGCGTCCGGCCTTCCTTCGCGAGCGCGTAGCGGGTGCGGAGCGCCGTCGCCGCCGCTGCCCTCCTCGACCAGCTCGGTCGTGGCGGGGTCCAGGGCGATCGCCACATCCTCGCCTGGTCGATAGCCGGCCTTCTCGATGGCGCGAAGGATGACCTCGACCGCCGCCTCGTTCGAGGCCAGAGACGGCGCGAACCCGCCCTCGTCACCCTGGCCGGTCGCGAACCCGTCGTCATGGAGGATCGAGCGAAGCGCGCCGAAGATCTCCGCGCCGGCTCGCAATCCCTCGCTGTAGGTCGGCAGCCCGACTGGCATGACCATGAATTCCTGGAAGTCGGTCGAGTCCTGGGCGTGCTTGCCGCCATTGAGGATGTTGAACATCGGGACCGGCAGGATGCGAGCGCCGACGCCCCCTAGGTAGCGGTACAGCGGGAGGTCGTACGAGGCCGCGGCCGCGTGGGCGCAGGCCAGCGATACGCCGAGCACCGCGTTCGCCCCGAGCTCGCCCTTGTTCGGCGTTCCGTCGAGGTCGATGAGCAGCGCGTCCACGCCGGCCTGGTCGGATGCGTCGAGGCCGAGCAGTTCCGGCCCGATCCGATCCGTGACGTTGGCAACGGCCGTCAGGACGCCCTTGCCGCCGAAACGAGCGTTGTCGCCGTCGCGAAGCTCGACCGCCTCGTGGGCGCCGGTCGAGGCGCCGCTCGGCACCGCCGCTCGCCCGACCGAGCCGTCGACCAGGACGACGTCGACCTCGACGGTGGGATTGCCACGGGAGTCGAGGATCTCGCGGGCGTCGATGAAGTCGATCGTGGTCACGCGCGCGTCTCCGTCCTGGAACGGGGTCTTGCCGGCTTCGTCGGCGTCGAGGCGATGGCCGTCGTCGTCTTGGTCGTGGTCGCCTTGGTGGCGGGCTTCGGCGCCTTGGTGGACGTCGGCGCGGCCTTCGTGGCGGTCGTCGCCTTCGCGGTCGCGGCCGACGTCGCGTCCGGCCTGGCAGTTGCCTTGGCCATGGTCGACTTCGCGGCGGGCTTGGCGGTTGGCTTTGGCGCAGTCGCCTTCGCGGCTGGCTTCGGCGCGGCCTTGGCCGCAACGGACTTGGCGGCTGCGTTCGCGCCCGGCTTGGCGGCTGCCTTGGACGCGGGCTTGGCGGCTGTCTTCGTGGCGGGCTGGGCGGCCGGCTTCGTGGCGGGCTGGGCGGCCGGCTTCGTGGCGGGCTGGGCGGCCGGCTTCTTGGTGGCGGCCGGCTTCTTGGTGGCGGCCGGCTTGGCGGCCGCCTTCGTGGCCGTGGCCGCGGCAGGCTTCGTGGCCGCGGCAGGCTTCGTGGCCGCCGCCGGCCTGGCCCCCGACGCCGGCGCTCGCTTCTTCTCGGGCTTCGGCGGCTCTGGCCGATCCAGCAGCACCGTGACCCCCGGCAGCTCGCGCCCTTCCAGGAATTCGAGCGAGGCGCCGCCACCGGTCGAGATATGCGTCATCCGGTCGGCGAGCCCTTGCTGGGTGATCGACGCGACCGAGTCTCCGCCGCCGACGACCACGGTGGCCCCATGCTCAGCCCGGTCCGCGAGCAGCCGTGCGACGGCGTTCGTACCGTGCGCGAACGACGGGATCTCGAACACGCCCAACGGGCCGTTCCAGAACACCGTCTTGACGTCGGTCAGCGCCTCGACCATCAGATCCTGGCTTGCCTTCCCGAGGTCGACGATGTGCCACGACGCCGGGATCTTCTCGGCCTGGAGCGTCTTGTATTCGGTGCCGCGTGTGACCTCCTTGGCGACGATGACATCGACCGGCAGGACGACGCGCACGCGGTTCTTCTCGGCGGTCGCGAGGATCCGCTGCGCGTCCTGCACGCGGTCCGGTTCGGCCAGGCTCTTGCCGATGGCCTTGCCCTGGGCCAGCAGGAAGGTGTTCGCCATGCCGCCGCCCAGGACGAGCATGTCGACCCTGGTCAGCAGGTTATCGATGACCTTGATCTTGTCGCTGACCTTGGCCCCACCAAGGATCGCAGCGAACGGCCGCTCCGGCGCCTCCATCAGCTTGGATAGCATCGCCAGCTCGCGCTCCATGAGCAGTCCGGCGTACGCGGGGAGCAGCTTCGCGATGCCGACCGTCGACGCGTGCGCCCGGTGCGCCGAGCCAAAGGCATCGTTCACGTAAAGGTCGGCGTACGAGGCGAGGGTCGCCGCGAAGGCCGGGTCGTTGGCCTCCTCCTCGGCATGGAACCGCAGGTTCTCGAGCAGGAGGATCTCGCCGGGCCGCATCCGCTTCAGGGCATCTTCCGTGCCCAGCCCGAGGGCGTCGCCGGTCACAGGCACGTTCCGCCGGAGCAGCTCCGTCAGCCGCTGCCCGACCGGCCGCAGGCGAAGGCTGTCGGTGACCTTGCCATTGGGTCGGCCGAGGTGGCTCGCGAGGATGACCTTGGCGCCCGCCTGGACCAGCGCCATGATCGTCGGGATCGCGGCCCGGACGCGCGAATTGTCGGTGACCTTCCCGTCCGCCAGCGGGACGTTGAAGTCGACGCGCACGAATACGCGCTGGCCGGCGACGTCCGCGTCGCGGATCGTGAGTTTCTCCATTCGGTCAGTGCTCCTTGCCGGCGTGTGACCGCCAGCGGACGACGGGCTCGCGAGCCGTCGCCGGGATGGGCGGGGTCAGGCGGCCGCGACCGGCAGTCTGGCCGCCACGAAGGCGATGAGGTCGGCAACGCGGCAGCTGTAGCCCCACTCGTTGTCGTACCAGCTGATGACCTTGACCATGTCCCCGCCCAGGACCATCGTCGAATCGGCGTCGATGATCGAGGAACGGCTGTCGCCCTTGAAGTCCATCGAGACGAGCGGCTCGTCCGATACGCCGAGGATGCCCTGCATGGGGCCGGCGGCGGCAGTTCGGAACGCGTCGTTCAGCTCCTCGACGCTGGTCTCGCGTCGGACGGTCGCGGTGAAGTCGACGACGCTCACCGTCGGGGTGGGCAC
Organism: uncultured Chloroflexia bacterium; assembly: GCA_963828165.1. Classification (GTDB taxonomy): domain Bacteria; phylum Chloroflexota; class Limnocylindria; order Limnocylindrales; family CSP1-4; genus SPCO01. Next base: position 1,864,307 of record CAWHDR010000001.1, on the reverse strand, counting down.
GCGCAGGCTGAACCCGTCGAACTTGCCCTTCAGGTCCGGGATCACGAGCGCGAGCGCCTTCGCCGCGCCGGTCGTCGTCGGGATGATGTTCTGGCCGGCGCTTCGAGCACGCCGCGGGTCGCTGTGCGCCACGTCCAGGATGCGCTGGTCGTTCGTGTAGCTGTGGATCGTGTTCATCAGCCCCTTCTCGATGCCGAGCAGGTCGTTGACGACCTTGGCCGCCGGGGCGAGGCAGTTCGTCGTGCACGAGGCGTTGCTGATGATGTGGTGGCTGGCCGGATCGTAACGATCCTCGTTGACACCGAGGACGATGGTGATGTCCTCGTTCTTGGCCGGCGCACTGATGATGACCTTCTGGGCACCGGCATCGATGTGCGCGCGTGCCTTCTCGGCGCTGGTGAAGATGCCGGTCGATTCGAGGACGATCTCCACCCCGAGGTCGCCCCACGGGAGTGCCGCCGGGTCGCGCTCGGCAAGGATCTTGATCTCGCGACCATCGATGATGATCGAGCTGTCGCCGGCCTTGACCTCGCCGTCGTAGGCGCCGTAGGTCGAGTCGTGCTTGAAGAGCAGGGCGTTCATCTCCGCGTCCACGAGGTCGTTGACGGCGATGACCTCCACGTCCGGCGCGCGCTCGATCAGCGCCTTGAGCGATTGGCGGCCGATACGGCCGAAGCCGTTGATGCCGACGCGGACTGCCATCGTGGGACCTCCTGGCGGTCGGGGTCGGACCGCGAGTGGATGAGCGGGGTTGCGGGCGTGCGGGAAGAACGTCGTGGGGATCGCCGCCCATTCTAGCAAAGGGGTCCTGCGCGGCCACCACGGCCGGCGCGGGCATGGAACGGCCCCCGCCGTCGCCGGCGGGGGCCGTTCGCCTTGATCGTTCGAAGGACGGGGTCAGCCGCCGATCTTGAAGACCTTGCCACCACAGATCGGACAGGTGCCCTGCAGGGCCGCCTTGCCGTTCTTCATGGTGATGCGCTGGGGGTTCAGGACTTCGACCTTCTGCTTGTCCTTGACGCAATAGGCCTCTGCCATTCGGGTTCCTCCTCGGGATGCGATCGGAGCGTCACGGGAACCTTCGTCCCGCACCCGCTCTCAGGGACGCGCGGTAGTGGTCCACAGCGACGGGCGCCAGCGGTCCGTCGATGCGGTTCGTTTCTGGGCATCCATCTCGGCGAGCACGATCAGGCCCTCCAAGCCCGTGTCGACGCAGGCAGCCTCTGCCGCATCCTTTGTCGCTCCACCGACGAACTCACCGGTCGTCCGATTGGCATACACCGCACAGACGACACCGGCTCGACACCGGGCGAGGGACGCGAGGACGAGCAGGGCCGATGCCTCCATCTCGAAGTTCATGACACGCTGGCGCGCCATGTCCTCTGCCAGATCGGGGTAGCGGATCGGCAGCTGCGGGATGGGACGCCCTTGCGCCCCGAAGAATCCCGGTGCTGTCGCCGTCACACCGACGTGGTAGCGGTGACCGAGTCGCTCCGCGGCCTCGACGAGTGCCGAGATCGCTTCGTAATCGGCGACCGCGGGATACCCATCGTGGACGAAGAAGCTGGTGGTCGATTCGAGGCGGACCGCACCCGTGGTGATGACCAGGTCTCCCAGGTTCATCTCCGGCTGCAGCGCCCCACACGACCCGACACGGATAAAGGTGGGCCGTTCCGTGATCGCCAGGATCTCGGCCACGACGATCTCGACGTTGTCCGTGCCGATCCCGGTCGATACGACCGAGACCCGCTGACCTCGAAACGTCCCGGTGACGGTGGCGAACTCCCGGTGTTGGTGCTCGAGCTCGATGGAATCGAGGCGCGTCGCGATCCGGGATGTCCGATCAGGGTCGCCGGGGAGGAGGATGTACTCGGCCAGGTCTCCCCGTCCGAGTCCGATGTGGTACTGCCGTTCCCCTTCAGGGATCGCTATCCGGCGATCTCTCGGGCTTTCGACGCGGGTTTCCGCGTTCGGCAAAACCTCTCCCTCGCTCACGTGGCTGCTTCGCTGGCGCGAAACTCGGCCGAGGATAGGCCCCTGTTCGTGCGTGAGTCAAGCGTGGCTGAGCGTGGATGACGCCCGTCGCGCCACGCTCAGCTCACGCATGGCTCCCGTTCGAGCCACGTTCAGCCCATGCCAGTGCGCCCGTCCGCCCCGGCGCGGACCCCAACGATCGACCCGTCGAGGGCCTCCGTGCCGCCGATCGAGGACAGCCGCGCGGCCACGCGGGCGGTCAGCAACCGACGGGCCTGCCGCCGTCGCAGGAGGGTCACGCCGAGCGACAACAGGCTGATCCCGACGAGCGACGCGAGGCCCGCTCCGGCGCCCGGGAGCGCCCCGAGGTCGTCACCGAACCCAGCCGACCGTGGCCCCGCCACGCCCACCATCTCCTTGTCCGCCGGACTGGCAGCGCTCGGGGCTGCAAGCCCGACACCGAGTGCGGTCGGGTCACTGCCGAGCGCGATGGCGGCCGGATCGGTGACGGTCACCGCGAGCGCTCCATCGTCCAGCCGCTCGACCCGGCCGATCACGTTGATCGCGTCCTCTGGTTCGACGAGGGGGATCCAGTCCGCGGCTTCGTCGCGCAGGACGACCGGCGCGTGCGCAGTGCCGTCATCCAGGGTGAAGCCGTCGGGCCGGACGTCGAGGACGAGGCCGCCGACGCGGACCGTCTCGCCGAGGATCGATGCGAGGTCGGCGAGATCGGCATCGGTCACGGTATGCCCGGCCGGGGTGCCGCTCGCCGTTCCGGTACCGATAGACGAAGGCGCGCCGCCAGCGTCGCCACCGGACGTGGCACCGGCAATCGATGCCCCGCTGGTCGGACCCCCATCCGTCGGTCCGCCGCCGACGCTGACGTCGCCCCGCGACCGCGGCAGGATCGTCGGGCGGCGATCGGTCGCGCTCGGGTAGGCCGGCCGGACGATGCCCGTCAGCTCGATCGAGCGTCCCTCGGCGACGGTCTCGACCGGGATCCTCGCACCGGGCTGGCCGACGACGACCAGGTGCGCCGCTCCCACCACGATCTCGGCACGCCAACGATCCCCGAGCTTCCGCACGTCGTCGATGCGACCGGACACCGTGACGAGCCGCCACGTGTGTGCCGCCCCCACGGGCCCGCGCACGCGCAGTGGCGCAGGGATCTTCCCGGAGCCCAGCCGCTCCATCGCTTCTGCCCGGAGCCGTGGGGCACCGTACGCAACGCCCACCCGGCCGGTCAGACGGATCCGGGTGCCGACTCCCGGGGCCGGGACGTCCTTCGGGAGCAGGACCTCGATCGCGCCGGTCCCGTCTTGGACGACGATCCTGCGGCCCGTCGCGTCCAGGAGAGACGAAGGCGCCGTCACGACCGACTCGATGACCACGTCGCGATCGGTGGTCCGCAGCGCCGTAGCGACCGAGATGGCCTTGCCGTCGGCCGGCATGCTCGTGGATGGCCGCGGTGACGTGCCCGCGGTCGGCTTCGGCGATGACGAAGAGGAAGGTGGGGACGATGGCGACGCGGGTGGCCCCGCGAGGAGGTCGAGGTCCCCGGAGTCGCGCAGCCAGACGCGGTACCCGTCGAGCGCGCCCTTCCGGGACGCCCGCTGGCCGGCAACGCCGGTCAGACGGTACGTCGCGCCCTTGGACACGGTCGTCGACATGATCCGGCTCGAGGCATCGGCCATCACGCGGACGCGGATCCCAGCGGTCGTTTCGACCCAGAGCGCGATGTCGCCGCTGGCCGCCTTCGTGGGTTTCTCGACGACCGTGCCGGTCAGGACCACAAGCTTTCCTTCGGTCGCCTCGTCGGGTCCGCGGGAACCCAGGCCGATCGCAGCGGGCAAGGCACCGGAACCCAGCCCGCCCGAGATTGCATCGGCGGCCGGGCGGATCTCGAGCTGGCCGTACGGATCGGCGAGCTTGCCGCGCATCTCGAGCATCGCCCCGCGAGCGGGCGCCCGGGCACCATCGGGCAGCTTCACCACGATCCCGCCGCTCGTGTCCGCGATGGCGAGCAGGGCGGGCGAGCCGAGTCGGCCGGGCTCGGCGGACACGATGCCGCGGACGGTCACGGTCGAGCCGATGGACCTGGTCCTCGCGCTGGCGATCGTGAGGGGCGTGGTGCCGGGCGTCGGTGACACGGACGGCGGTGGCGTCGGTGAGGATGTCGGACCCGGCGAATGGGTCGGTGTCGGCCCGGGGGAGGCGGTCGGCGTGGGCGTCGGAGACGGCGTTGGCGTCGGGGTCGGGCGCTGGATCACCAGGTCGGTCGCCGCGGTGACGTACAGGCGATAGCCGGCCGTGCCGGTCCCGCTGCTGTCACGCTGACCGAGCGATCCCGCGACCGTGACGAGGGTCCCGTCCGTCAACGCTCGCTCGCCGAGCGCATCCGGCGTGACGACGATCCGGATCGGGCCCGTGCCGTCATCGACGGACACGGCAAGGCCGTCCGCAAGCACGTCCGAACCACCGACGACGGACCCTCCCACCGACACACGTCGGCCTTCGAACGCCTCGTCTCCGGCGACGGTCGCGATCGCGATCGCCTCCGGAATGACGCCTTGGCCGACGACGACGATGTCGGCCTCGGCGGCACGGATCGTGCGCTGCGCATACCGCGTGTCGAGGGGGCCGCTCACGATCACGGCCGTCCCTGCCGGCATGGCACTGACGACGGCCGCATCGAGATAGATCGAGATCCCGGCCGTCGCGTCCTGGAGATACGCGGTTCGGCCGCTCTCGAGGGCACCGAGCTCCGTCGTGAGCGTGCCCGTGACGGTGACCACCGAGTCGTCGGGGAGGGCTCGGGCGGCCGCGATGGTCATGGGGGCGATCGACGGGGCCGGAGTGGGGGTCGGGGTCGGAGTCGGCGTCGGTCCGGGCGTGGGGGTCGGGGTCGGAGTCGGCGTTGGGGTCGGCGTCGGTCCGGGCGTGGGCGTCGGAGTCGGGGTCGGCGTCGGTCCGGGCGTTGGCGTCGGCGTCGGTCCGGGCATGGGCGTCGGCGTCGGACCAGGCGCCGGCACAGGATCGTCGCTGGAGCGTTGCGGGTTCGGGGCAGGGTTCACGAACCAATCGAGGGCGTTGTCGTTGGTGTCGACGCCGTTCCCGAGCGTGCCCCCGGGGGACCGCTCCAGGCTGGACCCGGCAGGCGGCGCGACGGCGGGCCCGCCTTCCACGAATGGGTTCGTCGCATCGCCCCAGCCCAGCGCGTCCACGACGGTCCCGCCGATCACCCGCAGCGCGACGGCGCCTCCGGTCGCGGCGAAGCCGCCCGTGTAGACCTTGTCCCCGACCGCCGCGTAGACGCCCGCGCCATTCACGACGAGCACCCGTCGGCCGGCATCGAGGACGAACGAGGCGTCCCACGAAGCCTTGCGGGTCACGGTCGATCCCGAGGACGTCGCGTACACGAGCTCGAGGCCGACGAGATCGACCGGTCCCGTACCCTGGTTGGCGATCTCGACGAGCTCGTCGGACGCGCCGGCACCGCCGGTCTGGAGCTCCGACACCACCAGGGTCGAGACGGGCCACGCGACCTCGGCCGCGCTGGCCCGGGGCGCCCCGGCGGGCGATCCCACCGAGACCAGGATGAGGGCGATGACGAGCGCGGCAGACCCCGCGCGCCGGGCGCGATCCATGGGTGACCTCCCGGCGGGGAACGGGCGGGCGAACCGGCGGGGTCGGGCGAGCGGCGGCGCCAGATGAGTGATACCAGATGGCCCTTACCCCGGACTTATCGACTACGATGGCGCGCACCGCCCCACCCTCTGACGAACCCAGGAGTGACCGTGGCTCGCGCCAAGAGAACCACCCGCGCCGAGGCACGCCGGCGCTATCGAGCCGAGCACGGGCTCCTCGACGACACGAACCTCGACGATGAAACGGCCGAGGCCGACGCCCCGGCCACCAGGCAGGGCGCAAGCCGCTCGGGTCCGGACGGGACCGGGCGGATCGGGATCTTCAGCGCCGTTCGCCTGGCATTCCGGCCGCTCGATGCGCCGGGTGACTTCCGAGCCCTCCCCCGGCTCGTAACGAACAAGGCGCTGTGGCTGCCCATCCTGCTCACGATCGGTGCGGCGGCGCTGACGGGTGTCTCGCGGGGGGCAGACGTCCTGAGCCAGTTCGCCTTCCAGTACTTCGTCGTCACACCCGCCATCGGCGGGGTGTTCATCGCGGGCTTCCTCGCGCCGCGGGCCAGCTGGCTACTGGGCGTGATCGTCGGTCTGGTGAGCGCGATCTGCTACACCGTCCTCGGGTACGCCGGGCTCCTGCCGGCGGGCTTCGCTGAAGTGTTCGCCCTGGAGCCGTCCGCGGCCATCGTCTCGTCGTTCGTCTTCTCGCCGATCATGGGTGCGCTGTTCGCATCCGCGGCGGCGTGGTACCGGCGGTTCCTGCAGCTGTCGAGCCCGAACCGAGGAAAGAACCGTCCGCCGGCGCGCCGCGGCAACGACGGCCGCAGCCGTTCGACGTCGGGCCAGAAGGCGGGCGCGCGCCGCTGACCGCGCGCTGAACCCAGCACCGACCGCGCCGCGACCCGCGGCGCCGACGACGGTCAGCCGAGACGCCGCATCCCGGCGTGACCCATCTGGCGGACGCCGCCCGGCCGTTCCGGCCCACCGGCCTCGGCGGCCACCTCGGGGAGTGCCCGGATCTCGTGCGCGACGAGGTTCACGACCATCCCCTCGCGCTGCAGCTCTCCGTCCACCAGCAACAACGCGTGCCGCCGCACGACCCCGCGCAGCCGCTCCCACGTGCTTGGCCAGAGCGTTACGTTGACCATCCCCGTCTCGTCTTCCAGGGCGAGGAAGACCGTGCCCTTGGCCGTCATCGGATGCTGGCGGGTCACGACCAGGCCCCCCACCCGGACGTGCCCCGGACGACGATCGGCGAGGGCGGCATTCGTCACGGCACCCAGCCGATCCAGCGCCGGCCGGAACAGCCCCACGACCTGTCGACGGGCATCCACGCCGAGGACCGCGTAGGCATCGCCGATCCGCTCCGACTCGGTGATCGCGGGGAGTGCCGGCGCGTCCGTCGCCGGCAATCGCAGGTCCATCGGCCTGCCCGCGGCCGCGCCTTTCTTGCCGGCCGCCCGACCCAGCGCCCGCAGCGCGCGGCCGTCCACGCGACCTCGTGACGCCCCGGCCACCTCCCGCAACTGCCACAACAGCTCCCGCCGCGGTCGACCCAGCGAATCCATCGCCCCGCTCCGGATGAGCCGCTCAAGTACCTCCTCAGGCAGCCCGGTCCGCTCCACGACATCGGCCAGGCTCCGATACGGCCCGCGCTCCCGCTCGGCGTCCAGCAGCGCCTCGTGCTGCTCGCCGATGCCCTTCACGAGCTGCAGCCCGAGGCGAACGCCCCAGCCGATCGTCACCTCCGGCGTCCAGACCTCGCGCGCAGCCACGGACGGGTTCACGCATGCGGACGAGACGACGGGCTCCGGTCGTGCCTCGATCCCGACACCGGGCGGCAGCGGCTCGCCCGGCCGGCCCACCCATTCGGTCGTGGTCTTGTACGACGAGCCGTTGATGTCCACGGGCAGAACGGCCACGCCGTGGCGCTTCGCGTCGTTGACGAGCACCTCGACCGGGTAGAAGCCCATCGGCTGCGCGTTGATGAGCCCGACGAGGAACTGCGCCGGGTAGAACAGCTTCAGGAAGGCCGACTCGTAGGCCGTCCGCGCGAAGGCCGCGGCATGTGACTTCGCGAACCCGAAGCTCGCGAACGCCGCGACCTGGCGGAAGAGCTCCTCGGCGTCCTCCTCGGTCATGCCGGGCTGCCGGAGAGCGCCCTCCACGAACTGCTGGTGGAGCTTCTCCATCTCCCGGGTCGAGCGCCACGTCCCCATCGCGCGGCGGAACCCGTCCAATTCGGCCGGGCTGAACCCCGCGACCTCGATCGCGATGCGCATGACCTGCTCCTGGTAGAGGATCACGCCCATCGAGTCCTTCAGCACCGGCTCCAGCGACGGATGGAGGTACGTCACGGGCTCCAGGCCCTGCTTGCGCCGCAGGTACGGGTGGACGGCGTTGCCCTGGATCGGGCCGGGGCGGATGATCGCGACCTCGACCACGAGGTCGTCGAGGTTGTGCGGCCGCGACTTCGGCAGCGTCTGCATCTGCGCCCGGCTCTCGACCTGGAAGACGCCGACCGTGTCGGCCGCCTGGAGCATCTCGAAGACCTCGGGCACGTCCTCCGGCAGCCGATCGAGATCGAGACAGACCGCGCAGTCGTGCTCGATGAGCTGGAGCGTCTCGTCCATCGCGGCCAGCATCCCCAGGCCGAGCAGGTCGAGCTTGATCAGCTTGAGCGTCTCGACATCGCGCTTGTCGAACTGGACGACGACGCGATCCGGCATCGTCGCCCGTTCCAGCGGCGCGATGTCGATGAGCGGGGCCGCCGTCACGAGCATGCCGCCGCTGTGGATCGAGAGATGGCGCGGGAAGCCATCGATCCGAGCGCAGAATTCCAGCCAGCGCTCCCAATGGCTGAGGCCGACCGTGGAACCGCCGCGGGCCTGCGGCGGCGCCTCGGGCTCGATGCGAGCGACCGACGACTGACCCGCCGACCCACCCCGACCCATCGCCGCCGCTGGCGGGGAAGGCGGAATCCTCAGGCCAATGGCGTCGCGGGGCTCCGCCTTGGACCTCGGAGCGTTCGGCGGCGGATCCCAGCGAGTGGGCCTGCCCAGCCGGTCGGTCTGGCGCGGCGGCGGCTCGACCTGGCCACTCTCCGGATCGATGGCTCGACCCTCGACGAGCGTCGGCGGCACGAGGCGATCGCGCTCCTCCGCGTACCCGGTTCCCTTCCCCGCGCGCAGCCAGGCGACGCTCGCCGGCGTGTCGCCGGGCCCACCCTCGTCACCGGACGTGCCGCCACCCCGGATCGCCGTCCGCGGCGCCAGCGGATCGTCGCGAAACCCGGCCGCGGCCGGGTCGACACCCGCGGCCGGGTCGACACCCGCGGCCGCTCGTCCCCTTCGAGGTCGCGCAGCCAGGCGAACGGCTTCGGCGCATCCGGGTCCGCCGGCGCCTGCGGCTGGCGCCATGGCGGCACCTTCCCGACGAGCGGGATGCGGGTGTTGAGCTGGCCCATCCTGTCGACCAGGCCATGTCCTTCGGCCTCCATCGCCGCCAGCGCTTCGGCTGGTTCCCCTTCGCCCGTCCGCTTGAAGAACTCGGCAAAGCCGCCGTCCGCCTCCAGGTCGCGCCGGACCATGACCGAGTCGTAGGTCTCGAGCGCCTTGGCGACCCGATCGACGAGCGGCCGCGGGAACCCGAGTGCCACCCCGACCTCGCGAACCGCCGAGCGCGCTCGGTAGGTCACGAGGTTGCAGACCATCCCCGTGTGCTCCGGTCCGTAGCGGTTGTAGACGTACTGGATGACCTCCTCCCTTCGTGCCGAGCTGAAGTCGATATCGACGTCCGGATAGGTCGTCCGACCCTCGTTGATGAACCGCTCGAAAAGCAGGTTGTGCCCGATCGGCTCGACCCGGCTGATCCCGAGGGTGTAGGCCACGATCGAGCTCGCCGCGCTGCCCCGACCCTGGGCCGGGATCCCCTGCTCCCTGGCGAACCGCATCAGGTCCCAGCAGATCAGGAAGAACTCGGCGAGGCCGGCCCGCTCGATCACATCGAGCTCGTGGGCGAGCCGCTTGACGACGGCCGAGGTCAGCGGGTGATAGCGCTTCCGGGCGCCGGCCTGGCACAACTCGACGAGATACGAGAACGGGGTCTCGCCCTTGGGCACCGGGAAGCCCGGGAAGCGGTACTGCTCGAAGCCGAGATCGACCGTGCACGACGCCGCCAGCTCGACCGACGTGGCGATCCCCTCTCGCCACGCCCGCGCCGGCTCCGGGTCGAATGACGCGCCGAGCGCCGCCAGCTCGTCGCCTGTCTTGAGGTGCGACTCGCCGTCCGGCCGACGCAGGTCGGCGAGCGTCTCGAGCGTCCGGCCATGCTTGATCGCGGTGAGGACGTCGTGCAGCTCTCGATCGTCGGGCGTGGCGTAGTGGACATCGTTGGTGACGACGACCGGCAGTCCGAGCTCGGCGGCGAGCGCCGCCGACTCCGTCACAAGCCAGTCGTCGTCGGGCAGCAGGTGATGCGAGAGCTCGATGAAGAAGCCGCTCGAGGCGGGATCGTCGCCACGCCCGAACAGCGTCGCGTAGCGCTCCGCGACCGCCCGGGCCCCCGCTCGATCGCCCACCCGCAGACGACGCGCGATCTCCCCGTGGCGACAACCCGACAGCGCCACGAGGCCTTCGTGATGCTCGTCGAGGAGGGCCTGGCGGAAGCGCGGCACGCCCTTGGTCCCGGCCAGGTTCGCGCGGGAGATGAGTCGCGACAGGCTCCGCCAGCCTGTCGCCGAGCGGGCCAGCAGCACGAGATGCGGGCCACGCGCCCGCTCGCCGATCCCGCGCAGGTCCTCCTTGACCGGGTCGCGGTGGCCGGGCAGACGAGCGCGCTCGGGGCGGGGCCGGGACGGATGGCCTTCCGCCACGATCGACTCCGTGGTCGGCGTGGCCGCGGTTCGCGCGCGTCGCCGTTGACGCCGCGACGGGACGACCACGCCGGCCGGGTCGGAGACGCCGGCATCGAGCAGCTCGATCTCCGTCCCGACGATGCCGTGGATGCCGATCTCCTCGGCTGCGCCCATGAAACGGACGGTGCCGTAGAGGCCGTTGCGGTCGGTGACGGCCAACCCGGCCAGGCCGATCGCCGCGGCCCGCTCGACCAGCTCGTCCGGTGGCGAGGCCCCATCGAGGAACGAGAAATTGGTGTGGGCGTGGAGCTCGGCGTAGGGGATGGTGGCCACGGGTTCTCCGGTCGGGGGCCGGGGCTTGCAGGGCCTGCTAGTATAGAACAAACGTTCTAGTAGGAATCACGAAACACAATCGAGGGGTTCGGCGTCTCACCGGCATGCACGCACCCATCCGCCTCGATCACCCGCTGCGACCGGTCGTCATGGCCGCGCTCCGGAGCGGTGTCGCCGTGGTGGTTGCGATGCTCCTGATCCTCGTCCTCCTGCCCGCGGTCATCGCGGTCCAGGCGGCGGCGATCTAGCACTCATAAGTCTCGGGGCCTGGGGGCACGAGACGATCTAGGCGGCGAACGACTGCGATGGTCGGCGCCGACCCGCCGGAGCGCTGGTGAGCAGCGGACTCTGGCCCGCAGGACCCCGTCGCTTGGGGGTGACGGGGTCCTGCCACGCCCGGGAATCGACGACGCCCGAAGGGGCTCCCCCAAGAGCCGCTTCGGGCGCGTCCGGCTTGACAGGCGCCGATGTGCCTATACGCCATGTCGCCGAGATCGCCGTGTTCCACACGGCGGTCAGGACCGAACAGTACGCCGTCTGTCAAGGGTCGCCAGGGCTAGGTGGGCGCATCAGCGGTTCGGCCTAGACTCGGGTGCATGCAGACGCGGAATCTCCGCTCCCGTCCCACCCTCCCGTTCGTCGCGATGCTGGTCGCCGCCCTGGCGTTCGCGGCCTGCGGAACGCACGACTCGACGACCAATGCGACCCCCATGGACCGGCCGTCCCTGGCGCCGTCGGTCGAGCCCACCGCTGCCGCCATGACCCAGACCGAGACCGACTGGGGTCGCATCTGGGACGAGCTCCCACCGGGGTTCCCGAGGTTCCCGACGTCGACCGTTGCGGACGACATCAGCCCGGAACCGGTCAGCGGCACCTACGCCGTCGACAACGACGACACCGCTCAGATCGCGGGCTGGATGCAGAACGCGCTCGAGACCGCGGCGCTGCGGACGGAGTCGCTTTCGGGCCCGTTGGAGGACGGCGGCTTCGTCATCGAATCGGTCGGTCGGGGTGACTGCCGGATCCAGACATCGGTCCGGCCGATGGGCGGTCTGACCTTCGTGGTCGTCCGATATGGGGCGGCCTGTCCGATGGGTTGAGCCGTCCCGCCGACTCGGCCACGGATCTGGTGCGTCGGCGCGACGATCGCGGTGCATCGGCGCGACACATGAACACGCTCGCGCGTCTATGCTGACACGGCTCGGGCGGTGGAGACCCGAGCCTGCGCAGCCGTGGGGGAGGCGCAATGCAGTCGGCGCAACCACGAGATATCGGCGTGCTGGTCCTCGTGATCGGCATGTTCCTCATCCTGTTCGTCGTGACCCTGACGATGGGTGCGCCGATCCGCTGAGAGCGGCGAGGATGAGCGGAGACGCGACGACCGACCGGGCCTGGATCCGGCCCTGGTTGCGAGCCGGGGCGCGGCCGCCTTCGCGACAGGACTCGCAGGTTCCAGGACATGCACCTCGGCCGCATCGGGCGCGGGCGCTGACGTTCAGTCGTACAGCCGCTCCAGGTGCCACGTCCCGGAGATGCGGTCCAGGTAGACCAGCGCGAGCCATCGCTCTCCGACGACCTTGAGGTAGTCGCGCGCGATCGGATCGCGCCACCACGATTCTTCTACCCGCCAGCGATTGCAGACCTCGACGACCTCGCGCCGGCCGTTCCAGCGGATCGCGGTCAGGCGACCGTCGGCATCGAGCTCGACGTCGATCGCGGGGTGCTCGCGCAGCAGCCGGGTCATTCCCCCTCCAGCCCGACCGGCCGCCACGCCCAGCGGGTCTCGGGGAGTGGCGCCTCCGGGTCCGTGATGGCGACCCGCCGGACGCGATCCTCCCCGTAGGTCAGCGCCAGCCTCGCGAGCTGCCAGCCGAGCCGAGCCGTTCGCGCGGCCTGTGGCACGAACAACGGCAGTTGCTGGCCAGCGGCCTGGGTCGTGCCCCGTAACTCCAGCTCCAGCCGTTGCACCGCCGCCGGCGGCGGCTCCCGTTCCAGCCGCGCGAACAGCAGCCGCTCGACGGCCTCGGGGTCCGCGGTGGGCTCCGGGAAGCGCTGTTCGACCTCGATCCGCGGCGATGTCCCGCGCGCGGCGAAGGCCAGGTCCAGCTCCAGGGTCAGGTGCGCGCGGTCCGCGGCGAGTCCCAGGGTCGTGAGCTGAGCCGTGATCGCGGCCACGAGCCGGTGGAGCACGAACCGCAGTGGCTCGAGGTCCTCGACCGGTGGCTCGATGGGCAGGGCGAGGGCCAGGCGCTCCGGGGCATGACGCGCCCGGAACGGCTCGGTCTCCTCACCACGCGCCCGGGCGTGCAGCCGGGCACCCTCGTCCCCGAACCGGGCGATCAACGCCGACCTGGGCAGTTCCGCCACGGCGCCGATCTCGCGTAGCCCGAACCGGGTCAATCGAGCGCGCACGTCGAGGTCCGTCGTCAGGAGGCCGGACGGGTACGGCGCGAGGAACGCCGCTTCGTCGCCGGGTGGGACGGCGACCGGCGAGCCGGCACGGGCATGGACCGCGGCGATGGTCGCGGCGAAATGCGTGCCGGCGACCCCGGCCCGCGGCGTCAGCTCCCCGGGGAGGGCGACACGCAACGCGGAACTGACCCGCTCGACGAGCACCGGCTCGGCACCCCACAACGGCCCCAGGCCATCGATCCCCATCTCGAACAGCCCGAATGCGGCGTCCATCGGGTCGCCACTCCCCGACCAGGCTCGGGCTGAACGCGCCGAGCGCCTCGAACGCGGTCTCAGCCGCTACCCGGTCCGCGTCGGGATCGGGCTCGATGAAGGTCGCCTCAGGGACGAGTCGATGGGCGCTCGCCAGCGGCATGCCGCGCCGGACGCCCAGCGATCGAGCGGTCCGGTCGGCGTCGATGACCGGCCCCGGATCCCACGGCCGACCGCCGAGCACGAGCGGGCCGGTCGGGAAGGGCTCGGAGCGTCGGGCCCGCGCCAGGTGGAGGGGCAGATGCGGGACGAAGAGGTGGAGACGTCGCATGGTCGTGGGTCTTTCGATCGGGGGCCTCGTTCGGGTTGACGGTGCCGATTGGCACCGGTATGGGCGCCCCGAGCGGCGCCCCCTCGATGAGGAGGGTGTCGAGCGCGAGACAGGCGTCCCGTTCGCCGCCCTCGGCGTAGAGGATCCGGAGGGTCGCGCTTGCGCCCCGGCGGTCCGTGGCGGTTGTGCGCGACGATCGCCTCGGTGCGCTGGCCGACGACATCGCGGCCCAGGCGGACCCACGACCGGCGAGCCAGCTCGAGCCGGATGCCGGTCGACTCGGCGACCGCGGTCGCGAGGCCGCCGGCGAGTCCGGGCGCATCGAGGATCAGGAGCAGGGTCTCCGCGCGGCGGGCGAGCGCGGCGAGTCGATGGAGTCGATCGGCGACCCTGGCCGGCTTGTCCGTCTTCGCCAGCCGACCGCCGGGCAGGTCCAGGACGAGCATGTCGACCGACCGACCCGTCAGCAGGCTGCCCGCGATCGACAAGCCTTCGTCCAGGCTGGCCGGGGTGATGACGACGAGCCACTCGAGCCGGACGCCGCGGGCGACGGCCTCGACCGGGTCGAAGCTGCGCGACAGGTCGAGCCAGGCCACGACCGAGCCCCCCGCCTGGGCTTCCGCGGCGACCCGGAGGGAGAGCGTCGTCCGGCCGCTGGAGCCGTCGCCGCGGATCGCGACGCTGGCCGACTTCGGGAGGCCTCCGGGCCCGAGGATCGCATCGAGCGCGGCGAAGCCCGTGTGGATGACCCGGCTGTCGTCGAGGCCCGGCTCGTACCGTGGCTGCTCGTCGGGGAGGGCCACCGCCTGCGCCAACGCCAGTGCCCCCACGACCCTCGGAGCTGCCGCTCCCCATCGAGCCTGGAGGCCCGCCAGAGCGGCATCCACATCGCCACGAGGGGTCGTCATCGGACGACTAGATTAGAACACTTGTTCTAGTGCGACAAGACCAAAAATGAGCCGACCGGTGGTTTCGTTCTCCGTCCGTGCACCGCATGCTCCTATCAGCGAACGAACGGCTGGAAGCGGGCGCGCGACCTCGCAATCGGACGTCTCGTTCGTCATGGGATGCGTGTGATGCACGAATGTCGACCGGTCAAACCTTCGATCGACGATAGGAGCGCCGGGCGCACGCGCCGCGATCGGCGGGGCCTCCGCGTCACCGGATCGACATGGCGGACCCATAGGCTCGGCCTACCATGTTCGCGATGCCCGCTCTTCTGACTGACCCGACCATCCCTGCGGCCCCGATCCTCGTCGTCGACGATGACGCAAAGATCGTCCGGCTGGTGCGGACCTACCTGGAGCGCGACGGGTTCACGGTCGTGACCGCCGCGGATGGGCCCGCGGCGCTCGAGGCCATCGAAACGCATCAGCCGGCGCTCGTCGTGCTCGACCTGATGCTCCCCGAACTGGACGGGAGGGCCGTCATCCGCGCTGTGCGCCGCGATGAGGAGGCGGCCCACACGCCGATCCTCGTGCTGTCGGCCCGGAGCTCGACGATCGATCGCATCGCCGGGCTTGAGGATGGCGCCGACGACTACCTGCCCAAGCCGTTTTCGCCGGCCGAGCTGGTCCTCCGCGTGAAGTCCATCCTGCGGCGGGCGGCGCCAGTCGGTCTTGAGCCCTCGACCGGCGGCGCCGTCGCGGGTTCGGTCATCCGCCACGGCGACCTCACGATCGACCCATCCCGCCACGAGGTCCGGCGCGGGGAGGCGGCGATCGACCTCACGCGTGTCGAGTTCCGGCTCCTGGCCGCGATCATCGGTGCCGACGGACGGGTGCTGTCGCGCGACCAGTTGCTCGATGCGGTCTATGGCCAGGATGCGGCCGATGTGCTCGATCGGACCATCGACGTCCACATCCGCCGGCTGCGCGACAAGCTCGACGACGATCCAGACGCGCCGCGCTACGTGCAGACGGTCCGCGGCGTGGGGTATCGAGCCGCCCGGACGTGACGGACGTGCAGGCCGTCGGTGGCAGTGACCAGATGCGAATGAACGTGCGCCGGTGGTGGCCAGAAACGACGGAAACGGTGTGGACCCATGCGGGTCTATTCCGATGGTGCCACCCACAGTGACGTGCAGGGTTCGGACGTGATCGCGCGCGGGATCGCCGGTCGGATCGCGCTGGCGGCCATCGCGTCGGCCGCGGTCGGGCTCGTGATCCTGGCCGTGGGTGTGGCGGTCGTCGGGGCGGACGTGTTTACCGCTCTGATGATGGAGGCCGGCGACTCCGCAGAGCACGCGCGGGACATGTACGACGATTCGGTCACGACCGTCGTCATCGCAGCGTCGGTGGTCGCGGTGCTCGCGAGCGTGGGCCTGGCGGTCGTGCTCGCACGCATGCTCGCGAGGCCCTTGGCGGAGATCGGTGGAGCGGCCCGACGGATCGCCGACGGCGACTATGCCGCCCGAGTCCCGCGCGAGGGACCGGAGGAGCTCGCCAGCCTCGCCGACTCGTTCAACCAGATGGCCGCATCGCTCGAGCAGCAGGAGCAGATGCGGCGCGACTTCATCGCCAATGCCGCCCACGAGCTGCGGACCCCACTGACGAACCTTCAGGGCTACCTCGAGGCCCTACGCGACGGCGTGATCGTCGCCGACCGGGCGACCTACGAGTCCCTGCACGAGGAGGCCGACCGACTCGTCCGGCTGTCCCATTCCCTCGACGCGCTCGCGGAGGGCGATGCAGGAACGACCCCGTCGGTCGCCGTCGAGCTCGATCTCGCCGCCGCCGTCAGGTCGGCCCTGGACCTCGCCGCGCCCGCGATCGAACGCGCCGGCCTCACGCTCCGGGCCGAGGTCCCGGACACGTTGCCCGCCCGAGCCGACCCTGACGGCCTGGCCCAGGTGCTCGCCAATCTGC
Organism: uncultured Chloroflexia bacterium; assembly: GCA_963828165.1. GTDB lineage: Bacteria > Chloroflexota > Limnocylindria > Limnocylindrales > CSP1-4 > SPCO01. The sequence continues at coordinate 1,847,642 of CAWHDR010000001.1, read as the reverse complement.
TCTCGAATGCCGTCCGGTATACGTCGGCCGGTGGCGACATCACGGTCCGTGCCGAGCGGCGGCCGGGTGACCTCCTCGTCTCGATCTCGAACACGGGTGAGGGCATCCCGCTCGAAGACCTCGATCGGGTGTTCGAGCGGTTCTATCGCGTCGAGAAATCGCGCGACCGTGCGCGCGGCGGCGCTGGCATCGGCCTGGCGATCGTGAAGCAGCTCGTCGAGGGCAGCGGCGGCCGGGTGGGCGCGGAGTCGCGCGAAGGAATGACCCGCTTCTGGTTCAGCCTTCCCGGTTGACCCCGCCCGCTACGGCAGACCGATCGCGATCATCCCGACCAGGACCCCCGCCAGGCCGAGCCATTGGATCGGCTTCAGCCGCTCGCCGAGGAACGCGACGGCAACCACGATCGTGACCGCGGGACCGAACGACGACGCCAGGCCGACCAGCCACGTCTCCGCGACCTCGAGCCCGTAGGCGAACGACATCAACCCGATGACGTCGAGCACGCCCGCGAGGCCCACGGCCGCGACGACCCGCTTGTCGATCCGGCCGCCGTCCGCGTCTTCGCCCCGCAGCAGCGGCCCGGCCGGCCCGCGCAGGACGGTCATCGCCACGACCAGCACCAGCACCGAGATGACGGCGTTGGCCGAGCGCGAGACGAGCAGGACCTCGATCCAGCCGGTCCGCTCGAGGACGACATCGCTGCCGATGGTCATCGCCGCGAACAACACGAGGGCCACGATCGCAAACCCGACCCCCGGGCCTGCGAAGCGCACCCCGCGCAGCCCGCCGCCGAACGCGACGCCCGTGAGGATCACGCCGACCGTAGCGACCGTCGCACCGAGCGCCTGGACGAGCGTCAGGGATTCGCCACGGATCAAGACGGCCAGCACCACCGTGAGACCCCCGTATGCCGCCACCATCCCGCTGACGACCGCGATGGGCCCGATGCGCAGCCCCGTGAAGTACGCGAGGTATGCGCCGGCACCGGCCAGGCCGACGAGCGACCCGCCGACGAGGACTGCGGGGTCCGACGGGAAGGAAACCCCGCGAGCGAGGGCCAGCACCCAGATCAGGGCGGCACCGACCAGCTGCATCCCCGTCGTCACGCGGAGGCTGCCGATCTGGCGGCTCGCGAGCGCGGAGAAGACGTCGAGTGTGCCCCACGACAGGGCGGCACCGAGACCGGTCAGGAGGCCGATGGGCATCGGCGGAGCCTAGTCGCGCGTTGCGCTCAGCGGACCGCCGTCCTGAGGCCCGGGACGGAGCGGGTAGAGGGAGCTGGGGCGGCCCGATGCTACAATCCGTCGCCGTTGGGGATGTAGCTCAGCTGGAAGAGCACCGCGTTCGCATCGCGGGGGTCAGGGGTTCGAGTCCCCTCATCTCCACCATTTCCCCAGCCTGTGTAGGAGTCCGTGGCCGCCCAAGACCGTGCCTCGACGCCCGCCATCGAGCTCGACGGGATCGTCAAGACCTTTGGCCGCACGACCGCCCTCGACGGACTCAGCCTGACCGTCGGGCGCGGCGAGCTCGTCGGTCTCCTCGGGCCGAACGGTGCGGGCAAGACGACGGCGATCAAGCTGCTGCTGGGCCTGACCCGACCCACCAGCGGCTCGGGCACCGTCCTGGGAGCGCCCCTCGGCGACCGAGCCGTACGCGCGAAGATCGGCTACTTGCCCGAGCTCTTCCGGTACCAGCCCTGGCTGACCGCCTATGAAGTCCTCGAGCTGCATGCCCGGCTCGCGCACGTGCCGGTCGGCCGCCAAGCCAGCGCGATCGAGGGGGCGCTCGACTTGGTCGGGCTGACGGACCGCGAGGACGACGCGGTCGGCGAGTTCTCCAAGGGCATGCAGCAGCGACTCGGTCTGGGCGTCGCGCTCCTCGGAGAACCGGAGCTGATCCTGCTCGACGAGCCCACGTCGGCGCTCGACCCCATCGGTCGTACCGATGTTCGGGCGATCGTCCGGTCGGCCCGGGACCGCGGGGCCGCGGTGATCCTGAACTCGCACCTCCTGACCGAGGTCGAGCGGGTCTGTGATCGCGTGGTGATCCTCCATCGGGGCCGCACGATCGCATCGGGCGCGCTCGACGATGTCGTGGCCGTCGATGGAGTTCGCGTCCGCGTGACCGGCCTGGACGAGCGCGGCCACGCGGCCGTCGAGCGCTTCGGCCCGGTCGCGGTCGATGGCGAATGGCTCGAGGTCCGCCCGCTCGATGGTGCTCGCATCCCGGACCTGGTGGCCGCCATCGTCGCCGCCGGTGGTCGCGTCCACGTCGTCGAGCCGGGTCGCGGCTCGCTCGAAGCCCGCTTCCTCGAGCTGATCACCGGATCGACTGACCCATGATCGTGATCGCGCGGCTCACCATCCTGGAGCTCTTCCGGCGTCGGGTCGTCTGGGTCCTCGCCGCCCTGACGATCGTGTCGGTGCTGCTGGTCGCCTTCGGCTTGTCGCGCCTCGTCGAGCTCGCGCGCGCGGACGGGGTCGGCGAGCTGGAGATCCGGATCGGCGTGTCGCAGGTACTCATCCTCATCGCGTTCATGTTCAGCTTCGTGCTGGCCATGACAGCGGCGTTCGTGGGAGCGCCGGCGGTCGGCGGCGACCTCGAGTCCGGGGTTGCGCTGGCGATCCTGGCCAGGCCGCTCCGACGCGCCGACCACTTGCTCGGTCGCTGGGTGGGCTCCGCGGTGGTCGTCGGGCTGTACGCGGTCGCGTCCGGGCTGCTGGCGATCGCGGTCGCCATCTTGATCTCCGGGTTCGGCCCGCCCCAGCCGCTCGTTGCTGTCGCGTTCCTTGCGGGCGAGGCACTCGTCCTGCTGACGCTGACCCTGGCGCTCGGGTCGGTCATGCCGTCGATCGCCGCGGGTGCCATCGCGGTCGTCGGTTTCGGCCTGGGCTGGATGGCCGGCGTGCTCGCCGGGGTGGCCTCCGCGCTCGGCGTCGATGCCCTGCGGTCCGTCGCGGAGTTCAGTCGGTGGGTGCTGCCGACCGACGGGCTCTGGCGCGGGGTGATCTACGGGCTAGAACCGCCACTGGTCGTGATGATCGCGGCGGGCGAGGCGGGCGACCTCGCCGAGGCAAACCCGTTCTACGCCACGGCGCCGCCGCCGCTCGGCTTCATCATCTGGTCGGTCCTCTGGATCGCGCTCGTGCTAGGCGCCGCGACTTGGTGGTTCGAGCGGCGCGATCTCTGAGCGTCAGGGCGCCGGGGGCACGTAGGTGACGTGCATCGTCTGCGTCGTCGAAGGGTCGTCGCCGATCCGGAACTTGAGCTCGTTGTCCCCTTCCGAGAGCTCCAGTCCGATGGCCCAGTGGCCGGTCCCGTCGGCGGTCGCGTGCCGGTCGAACCCGAAGCTGACGTCCTGCGTGATGCGGAGTCCGGCGGGCGCCGTTCCGATCACGGTGACGTCACGGGCACCGACGACCGCGCCATCGGCCGGGCTCAGGATCCGCAAGCCGACGGGCGGCGCCGTGAGACCGGGCGAGGCGATGAAGGACGGCTGCGACGTGACCTCGGGCAGGAACGGCGATGTCGGGGTGGCGTTCGAGGCCCCGTTTCCCGCCGGCGTGCCGGAACCGCCGCGCGGGGAGAAGGGACCGAGGCCGGTGACCCACGCCGCGACGACCACGATGAGCAGGACCAGGAGACCCGGTCCGACGAGCGGGCGCCAGAACGAGCGGCGAGGCGCGGCTTCGCGCCGAGGCACCGGGGGCGACGCCACTGGCGGCGCGTCGTCGACTGGCTGGGCCGGCTCGACGGAGGGGCGATCCTCCGGTCCCGAGCTGCCCAAGGTCGAGACCGCAGCTCGGGCAGAAGCGCATGTCGCCGATGCGCTCGGTGCCACACCGCGGGCAGAAGCGTGGGCCAGGTGCCGCCATGATGCCTCCCGGGCTCGCGGCTGCCGCTCCGAGCAGCGGGCACGCCGCGCTTGCCTAGGGTACCGGTCGGCGTGGGCTCCTCGACCTCGAAATCGCGGGTGAAGGTTGAGATAAGCGGCGGGAGAGCCCTGATCGCCACCATGCGCCGCATGAAGACCACGAAGGGCGATCGCGACCGCCGGTCAGCGAAGGCGCGACGGACCGGCCGAAAGACCAAGGCCCGCGGACGGAACGAGGACGAGCTCGCCATGCGTGCGCTCGGGGGCACGATGGACCATGAGCTGTTCGAGCGCGTCCTCGCCGCGGCCCAGCGCCTGGACCTCGACGCCCCGTGGCCGGATGTGTCGTCCCTCGTCCTGCCGATCCTGCGCCGCGTCCGCCACCCGTACCCGCCGGAAGCCACCCCGATGCACGTCTTCGTTCCGCCCGGCGTGTGGACCGGCTTCGGCATCGACTTCGGGCCGGCCTTCACGCATGTCACCGCGAACCAGGTCGAGCGCTGGGGCATCGATCACGCGACGCTGCTCGGGACCGCGCTCGAGAACCTGCGTGCGCTGACGGTCGTCGAGCCCCCGCGCGTCGAGCGGATCCACCCGGAAGGCGTCGAGACCTTCGCCATCCAGGGTCAGGGCTGGGGGTCGGCGCTGATCCTCGTGCCGGACGTCCTGCGTCCGATCCTCGGGGAGCGTCCGCGGTTGCTGCTCGCACCGGTCCGGAACACGCTCGTCGCACTCCCAGACGATGTCGACCCCGACCTCGCGTTCCGGATCTGGGAGGCGATCGCGGAGGGCTGCCACGACGAGCTGGACCTGAATCTGCTGCGGTGGACGGGTATGACCGTGGTCGCCGAGGGCGACGACGCCCAGGGATTGCCGAACTAGCGGCTAGCCCAGGGCGCCGTGCAGCTCGGTGGCGTGGTCGTGCAGCCAGCGGCGCCACGTGCCGTGGTCGGGTCGCCGCGACGCCACGAGCGCCCAGAATCTCGGCCCATGACCAAAGATCCGGAGATGGGCGAGTTCGTGGATGACGACCGTCTCCAGGGCCTCGCATGGAGCCAGGACCAGGCGCCATGACAGCGACACCCGGCCGGTCTGGGACGCACTCCCCCACCGGGTGCGGGGGTCGCGGATGGTGACCGTTCGCGGGGTCACGCCAAGATCCGCGGCGTGCCGCTCGATCGCGTCGTCGATCCTGGAACGGGCGAGCTCGCGGAGCCAGGCCTCGACCACGACCGCGTCGGCGCGGGCGTCCGCCTGGGCACGGTGGATGACGAGCTCGTCATCGAATCGGACAACGGTGGAGCGCCGCGCCCCGGTGACGGCCGGGACGACCCGGATCGGCACCACCGAACCCTCGAGCCGGATGGATCCGCCGTCGCGCGCCCCGCCGCGGGCTGCCAGCACGGCACGGACGTCCGCATGCCGGGCGAGGTGGCGGCGGACCCACGGCTCGCGTTGCTCGAGGAACTCCACGGCGCGGCGCTCGCCGTCCGCTCGCCCGGACCGCGTGGCGGGCACCGTGACGATCACGCCTCGTTCGGGGTGGATCACGACGCGCAGGCCGCGGGCGCGGGCCGAATGCCGCAGCGTGTATCCCAGGGACCCGCCCGGGAGTGGCGCGACGGCCGCCACCTCCGTAGTCGGCGCGAGGGCGGGCCGGCTGCGAGCCGTCATCCGGTTCGCCGCAGCAGCAGACCGGCTCGTTCGCCGGTCTCCTGCCCGGCCAGCACCGCCAGGCGCCCGTTCACGACGACATGCTCGATGCCGATCGGGTGACGTGAGGGCTCCTCATAGGTCGCGTCGTCCGCGACGGACGCTGGGTCGAAGGCCACGAGGTCGGCGAAGGCGCCCTCGCGCAGCACGCCCCGGTCGCGCAGACCCAGGCGACCCGCGGGCACGCCGCTCAGCTTCGCGACGGCCGTCTCGAGCGCGAGCGCGCCGCGCTCACGGACGTAGGTGCCGAGCACGCGCGCGGTGGTCCCGTATGTCCGCGGGTGTGGCCGGCCGGCGTCGAGGATCGGGTGACCCGGCCGCCGCGCCTGGGCGTCCGTGCAGACCGCGATCCAGGGCACATCCATGATCGTCGCGACATCGGTCTCGTCCATGCAATCGATGACGACCGAGACGTCGAGCTGATCGTCGATCAGCGCGTCCATCGCCAGTTCGGCAGGATCGACATCCATCTCCTCGCCAAGCTCCGCAAGCGATCGCCCCGCCCATTCCGGGTGGCTGGGGGCGAACGAGATCCGGATCCCCTGCCAGCCTGGGTCAGCGGCCACGTTCTCCCAGCCGGAGATCCCTCGTTTCATCTCGGCGGCCACGCGGTCCCGAGCCTCGTGATCGGTCAGCGCCGCGACGCAATCGTCGACACCGAGCGCGAGGAGACTGGGCGGCAGGACCGTCGCCAGGGTCGTCGCGGCGGCCGTGTACGGGTACTGGTCCGCCGCAACATCCAGGCCTTCGGCGCGGGCCGCGTCGAGGACGGCGATGGCCTCGCCCGCGCGTCCCCACACGGCGCGTGCGCCGCACTTGAGATGCGAGACCTGGAGCCGCGCCCCCTCGGCACCCCCGTCGCGTGCTGCCCGGATCGTCGCGATCGATTCCTCGAGCGACTCGAACAGCCCGGCACTCTCGTTGCGCATGTGGGTCGCGTAGAGGCCACCGCGCCGCGCAGCCGTCGCGACCAGGGCCACCAGCTCGTCCGCCCCGGCGTGCATCCCTGGCGCGTAGATCAGCCCCGATGACAGTCCGAACGCCCCGGCGTCCATGGCGGCCTCCACCGCACGCACCATCGCCCCCCGCTCATCGTCCGTGGCGACGCCGGCCTCCGAGCCCATCACGGACCCGCGGATCGTTCCCTGCCCGACGAGGAACGCAACGTTCAGCCCAAGACGCTCCTCGGCCACGGCATCCAGGTATTCCCCGAACGTGCGCCAGCGGGCCACCAGCTGGTTGGGTCGCAGGGCCAGCGCGACGATCTCCCGGCCCGCGTCAGTGATGGGCGCCAACGTCTCCCCGCAATTGCCGGACAGCTGCGTCGTGTACCCCTGGCGCAGATGGCTGACGAGGCCGCCGTCCACGAACAGCGAGCCGTCCGAGTGACCGTGGGGGTCCACGAACCCGGGCGCGACCACGAGGCCGGTGGCGTCGATCACATGCGTGACGCCCCCGATGTCGACCGCCGACAGGTCGTCGACGGCGAGGATCCGGTCACCCAGCACCCCGACGTCCGCGCGACGCCCGGGCGATCCGGTGCCGTCTACGACGGTGCCGCCGTGCAGGAGCAGATCGAAGGCGGTCACGCGCTGATGATGACACTGCGCACCGCCACTAGCCCGAAAGCCACGTCCCGTGCATCTACCCTGTGACGCGGCCCGCCCAAGGTCGCCCGCCATCGGGGACGTGAAGGATGCATCCATGACCGTCGAGGCCATTCGCCGGCGTCGACCGGAGACACTCGGAGACCTGCTCGAGACGTACGGGCGCGAGCTCCAGAGCGTCGCCTACCTCATCCTGCGCGACCGTCCTGCGGCCGAGGACGTCGTGATCGAGACGTTGCTCACCGCGTTCGAACGCGGCGGCAGCATCCGTGACGAGCGCGCGCTGCGGGCGTGGCTCCTGCGCGTCGCCACCAACCACGCGCTCGGGGTGAAACGACGGTCGGGGCGCGTGACGCGCCTCGAGCTCATGCCCGATGGCGCCGCCGCCGGCGACCTGGGTGCCGACAGCACGACGCGAATGGCCCTGCTGGACGGCATCGCGAGCCTGCCGATCCAGATGCGCGCCGCCGTGATCCTGCGCTACTACGCCGACCAGTCGGTCGATGAGGTCGCCGCCACGCTCGGGAAGAGCCCGAACACGATCAAGGCGCAGCTCCAGACGGCGCTCGACCGGCTTCGCATCCATCTTGCCGACCCGGTCGGCACCAGCCTCGGGGAGGCCTTTCATGCATGACACGACCCTCGAGGAGCGCCTGCGCTCCATGCTTCGCCAGGAAGGCGACAGCCTCCCCTTCACGATCACGCCCGACGAGCTGGAGCGTCGGCTGCAGGTACGGCGACGCGCCCGCAACGGGCAGCGCCTCGGCCTGCTGGCCGCAGGCGTGGCGGCCCTCGCCCTCGGATCGATCTTCGCCCTGGGCAGCGGCTGGCTGCGGAACACGAACATCGCGGCGGATCCCTCGCCATCGCCGACCGCCAGCGTCGCCCCGACCCCAGCCGCGAGCGCCAGCCCGAGCGCGATCGCCACGCCCAGCCCGGCCACGTCGGCCGACCCGCTGGCGGCGCTGCCGGCGATCGAGCGCGATCCAGCGAGCATCGACTACTACGAGACCGAGGACCCCGGTGAACCGTCCGAGACGAGCACGGACCTGACCCGGCGGTACCTCGATGGCGTCCGCATGGATGCGCGCGAGGCCGGCATCAAGGTCGCGTGTATCGGGTCGGATGCGCGCTTCGAATGGGGCGTCTTCCCGGGTCTGAACAGCATCGCGTCGGAGCCGGTCGTCTGCGACGGGACCGTGCAGTCCTTCCGCTTCGACCTCAGGGTGCACCAACCGATGCTCGGCCAGGCCTTGTCCCTCCAGGCGACGCCGCAGACCGCATTCCGGGTCGTCGTGGACACGTACGGCTTCATGAATAACCCCGTGCGAACGGTCCTGCCCACGTTCGCGGTCCCGCAAGGGACTGTCGCGGTCGACTTCACCAACGAGCCGGATCCGGACGCTTCCGCCGAATCTGTCCAGTCCTCGGCCGGCGTCGTGCCGGCGCGCGGGAAGTACCTGGTCGCCCTCGCCTGCGTCGGCGGCGGGACGATCCGGTGGGAGATCGGGGAGGACCGGCTCGCGGGCGGCGGCGAGCAGCCGTGCGACGGGAGCGCCCTGGGATCCGAGATGAGCGAAGGCGTGCCGCCGGAAGGCACGGGCATGCTCGTCACGACCAGCCCGCGGAACCATTGGCGCATCGTCGTGACGTACGACGGCGACCCGCCGGCCTTCATCGCGCCCGTGCTCCTGGCCTACGCCGGCGACGACCTCGAAGGTCCAGGGTCGGGCGCGCTGGCCCTGTGCGTGAGCTGGAACGGCATCAGCGACTCGTGCGGCGTTCCGTTCCTCGCCCGTGACGGTGCCAAGGCGGTCGGGCTTGCCGTGGACTCGAGCCTGCGACTCGTGCTCGCCGACGGCTGGCGGATCGACAACGGCGGCGTGGAGGTCATGGATCGCGAGGTCGCCCGAAGGGACCCCTTCGGCGTGAGCCGCGAGTTCACGAGCTTCAGCGACGGCGGCCAGGACGTAGTCATCCCGCTCACGGGCCTGGAGGCAGGTGACTGGGTGATCCGGGTCGGCTTGAACGGCTCGAAGGGCGACGACACCTTCGGTGGCGTCTACAGCATCCCGGTCATCATCGGCAGCTGAGTTACCCGGTCGCGGGCCGACCCTCTGCTACAATCCGCCCTCCGTGGGGCTATAGCTCAGCTGGAAGAGCACCTGCATGGCATGCAGGGGGTCCGGGGTTCGAGTCCCCGTAGCTCCACCAGAAACGTGGAACCGCCGACCCTCACCCCTCGCCGACGGCGGGGGGTGAACCGTCTCCGGCGACCGACCAGAGGCTCGCTCCGTGACCGACACCGCCGACACCGCCAAGACAGCCGACGCCGCCGACACCGTCGACGGCCGAACACGGGTCGGGCGCTACGACCCGACGGCGGTCGAGCCGCGCTGGCAGGCGCGCTGGGCAGAGCTCGGCCTGCACGACACCGACTTGGCGGACACGAGCCGGCCCAAGTACTACATGTTGACCATGTACCCGTACCCGTCGGGTGACCTGCACATCGGGCACTGGTACATCGTGACGCCGAGTGATGCGCTGGCCCGCTATCGGCGGATGCATGGCTACAACGTGTTCTTCCCGATCGGCTTCGATGCCTTCGGGTTACCGGCCGAAAACGCGGCCATCCGGGAGGGTGGCCATCCGTTCACCTGGACGATGCAGAACATGGAGAACATGCGCCGGCAGTTCCGCTCGATGGGCGCCACGTTCTCCTGGAAGCACGAAGTGGTCACCGCCGACCCGTCCTACTACCGCTGGAACCAGTGGATGTTCCTGCGGTTCCTCGAGAAGGGCCTCGCCTACCGGAAGATGTCGCCGGTCGACTGGTGCCCCAACGACGGGACGCTGGCACGCGAACAGGTCGAGGGCGCGGATCGGCATTGCTGGCGCTGCGGCGCTCCCGTCGAGAAGCGCGACCTCGAGCAGTGGTACCTGCGGACGACCGCGTACGCGGACGAGCTGCTGGACTTCACCGGGATCGACTGGCCGGAGCCCATCCGGATCCAGCAGACGAACTGGATCGGCCGCTCGGAGGGCGCGGAGATCGACTTCGAGACGGCCCCGTCAGACCATCACCCGGGCGGCGAGACGTTGCGGGTCTTCACGACGCGGCCGGACACGCTGTTCGGGGCCACGTTCATGGTCCTCGCCCCGGAGCATCCGCTCGTCGAGACCCTGACCGCGCCCGAGAAGCGGGCGGAGGTCGAGGCCTATGTCCAGCAGGCCAGGCGACGAACCGAGATCGACCGGCTGTCGACCGACCGCGAGAAGACCGGGGTCGCGATCGGAGCCTCGGCCATCAACCCGATCAACGACGAGCAGGTCCCGATCTTCATCGCGGACTACGTGCTGTCCGGCTACGGGACTGGGGCGATCATGGCGGTCCCCGCGCACGACGAGCGCGACTTCGTCTTCGCACAGCAGTTCGGCCTGCCGATCCGCCGCGTGGTCGCCGCGCCCGGAACTGCCGCGGATGACCCGATGGCCGACGCCTATGTGGCCCACGCCGAGGGCGAGCGCCTGGTCAACAGCGGCCCCTTCGATGGGATGCCGGCCGACGAGGGCGGCAAGGCGATCGTCGCGAAACTCGCGGAAACCGGCGAGGCCGAGCCCAAGGTCACCTATCGATTGCGCGACTGGCTGATCAGCCGCCAGCGTTACTGGGGCACGCCCATCCCGATCATCTACTGCGAGACGGATGGGATCGTGCCGGTGCCCGACGCGGACCTGCCGGTCCGCCTGCCGGAGAACGTGGACTACAAGGGACGCGGCGACAACCCGCTGAACCAGGACGAGGCCTTCCTGCGCGTCGATTGCCCACGCTGCGGTGGGCCGGCGCGACGAGAGACCGACACGATGGACACGTTCGTCGACTCGTCGTGGTACTGGTTCCGCTATCTGTCGCCGGACTACGACGATGGGCCGGTGGACCGGGCGATGGCCGATGCCTGGACCCCCGTCGACCAGTACACGGGTGGTGCCGAGCACGCAGTGATGCACCTGATGTACAGCCGGTTCTGGACCAAGGCGATGCGCGACTGCGGGCTGGTCGGTCAGGACGAGCCCTTCCTGCGCATGTTCAACCAGGGCCAGATCCTGGGTGCAGACGGCGAGCGAATGTCGAAGTCCCGGGGCAACGTGCAGGACCCCGACGAGCTGGTCGCGCGCTACGGCGCAGACACGGTTCGGCTGTACCTGATGTTCATGGGCCCCTGGGACCAGGGTGGCCCGTGGAGCCCGACCGGCATCGGCGGCCCACATCACTTCCTCAATCGGGTGTGGACGCTGACGGTCGACCCGCATGGGCGCGAGGGGGGCGATCCCGACGCCGGCAACCTGCCGGCGGGCGAGGACGTCGATGCCGCCGAAGCCAGGCTGCGCTCGGCGGCACATCGCACCCTGCGGGATGTCACCGCCGACTACGAGGCGTACCACTTCAACACGATGGTCGCCAAGCTGATGGAGCTCTCGAACGTCCTGTTCCGCTACCGCGGGACGCCGATCGCCGGTGGCACCGCGTGGGACGAGGCGATCCGGCTGCTGCTGCTGATGCTGGCGCCAGCCGCCCCGCACATCACCGAGGAGCTCTGGTCGCGCCGCGCCGCCGAGGCCGGTCGCGAGTGGTCGTCCATCCATACCGAATCGTGGCCGGAGGTCGACGTTGCCGCGACGGCTGAGTCGACCCGGGAAGTGCCGGTCCAGGTCAACGGCAAGCTCCGCGACAAGCTGACGGTCCCGGCGGGGATCGGCGGCCCGCAGCTCGAGGCGGCCGCGCTGGCCAGCCCGAAGGTCATCGCGATCCTGGCTGGCCGTCAGCCAGACAAGATCATCCTGGCGGGCGGCGGGAAGCTCATCAACATCGTCGTCCGCGAAGCGTGATCGCGCGGCACGGGGAGCGTGGCGCCGTCCTCGCGTTCGGGCTGGCGATCATCGCCTGGATCACGGTGGCCTGCGCAGCCAGCGGGCCCCTGCATGTCGACAACGCGACCGATATCGCCGTCGGCGTCTACGCAGACGGCCGCTGGGTGGCGACGTTCGCGCCTGGAGCCAGCGGCGACGCATCGATCACCGGGGTAGGGCGGCCGCAGGCGCTCGAAGTCCGTTCGCCGTCCGGTGCCGTGCTCCTGTCGCTGCCGATCAACGACGACCAGTTGGCGGCCGGCGCCGCCGGTCGGTACGGCAACGGCGCGTCGATCGGGCTGCCGTGCGGTGTGGTCACGGTGCTGATCGGACAGCTTGGCGAGACGGAAGCGCTGGCCCCGGCCGCGAGCGTGGAGCCCGGTCCCTGCCCCTGACCGCCCACGACGACACGTGCGCGCTCAGTCGCTGCGGAGCCAGGGTTCCTCGCCGACTCGTGGCGCATTGACCGGAGCGGCGTCAGCCTGACAGTGGGCCGGGATCGAGCCTGACTCTCGTTCCATCCGCGGCTCGCAATACACGCCGACCATCAACCGTTTGCCATCAGCCAGCCCGAGAACGACGATGTTGTAGGTGACCCAGCCAGCGGTCGTTGCCAGGATCGTCCCGCCTCGCCCGTTCCGGTACGCGCCCACGGGCTTGGCGACCGACGCGGACGTCACCGTCGCCGTCGACGTGATCACCGCCAGACGCGCCATGGCCGCATCGAGGGCCAGTGAGCACTCCTGCCCGCCTTCGAGGGGACAGGCCGTCGCGGCGCCGAGCCACAGGCCGTCGACGACGTGCGCGCCCGGATCGGTCCAGCCGGCCGTGGGCGTCTTCGTCAGCTCGATGATGGCTGCCAGCCCTGTGGCACCGGCGAGAGCGATGGCAAGTCCGAAGACGATGTGTCGCACGCCGGAACGGTACGAGCCCGGGGGCGGTCCCGTCCATGGCCCAACGGTTGCGGGCGGTAGCGTTCCTCTGGCTAGTTCGCGAGCGGCGGGTCGGCTTCTCGGTCGTCGCCGAGGTGTCCGCCGACGTGTCCGCCTCGCCGGCCTCGCCCGCCTTCGCCCGAGCCCGGTGCCGGGCCGCCTTGGCCCGGTTGCCACAGGTCGCCATGTCGCACCAGCGCCGGCGGCCCGTCCGCGACGTGTCGTAGAAGACCCAGCGGCAGCGGTCGTTGTCGCAGATCCGGATGCGCTCCGGGTGTCCGTCCGTCAGCTCCCGCACGAGCGGATCGGCCAAACGGGCCAGGGCGTCATCGATCGGGTCGCCGACGTGGCGGTGGTCCACGCTCACGCCGTCCCACGCGGGAATCAGCTCGATGACCTGGCGGGCGTGGAGGGCACGGTTCACGGTGTCGAGCGCGGCCGGATCCGGAGCGCGTTCCTCGGCGATCGAATCGGCGACCTCGCGCAGTGCCGCTCGTACGGCATGGATCCGGGTGAGCACTTCCGCACCAGCGGGCGGCTCGGCGGACGCCTGCTGACGCCAGCGCTCCGCGCCCTCGTAATGGATGACCCCACGTTCGACGAACCAGGCGAGGGCGGAATTGAGCGTTGGCAACCGATCCACCGGGAAACCCTTCTCGACGTCGAAGGTGTTCTCAAGGTCGTAGGTGTTCACGAAGTCGAACGTGCCCTCCAACGAGACGTCGTGAGCGTGGTTCGGGTCGGTCGTCTGAAAACGTTGTGTTGTCATCGTGGTAACCACTATATAGCGCTTGACAGGTTACGCGCAAGGGGGTACAGTCACCTAGTAACCGGTAAGACACGATAAACGGGTTACACCTCGGGAAAGGAGGTCGGCCATGGAATTCATGATCATGTTCGCGATCCTCATCGCCGGTCTGATGAGCCTGGACGTCGCGGCCCTCAATTGGGGCACCGATTCGCGCGACCGCCTCCCTGACGACCACACCCGCTGAACCCGTTCTGAACTTCCGGCTGCGGCCGGACTGGAGTCCTCACGATGAACTACCTGTACAGCTTCCTTGCTCTCGATCTCGCCAATCAGCGTCGTGCCGACGTCTTCAGCATGGAGTATCGGCAGACGCGAGAGGCTCGCGAGGCCCGTCAGGCGGCGGAGCTCTCGGCGTTCGAGCCGGATCGACCTTCGTTCGCCCGGCGCGCGCTCGCGCAGGGCCTCGCCGCGGTGAGCCGCGGCAGCGCCGCTGCGGTGCGCCGTCTCGACGACGCAGTCGCCGAAGACCTCGGCCGCAGCCTGAAGGCCGCGGAGTAACGATCACTGCCCAGAAGAAGGAGCGCCTGCCGTTCGGCAGGCGCTCCTTCGATTCCCCGGGCGTGTCGCGGACGTCTCAGGCCTACGCCTCGGCTTCGGCTTCGGCGCCTTCCTCGGCCGGTGGCGCTGCCACCCGTTCGATGACGTGGCTCGCCTCGACCATCGTCGGGCGGCCGTCGCGGTCCTTCCAGCGGGTCTCGATCCGGATGTCGTCGGTCTCGCCGGTCAGGTGCAGGACGGCGACGTAGCCGGAGCCCGCGACGTCGACGGATTCGACGGCGGCCTGGGTCAGCGGCAGCGGCAGCTGGGAGACCACCTCGCCGATGTTCTGCTTCAGCTGCTGGCTGAACTCCTCGGACGCCCGTCCGATGTCGCCGGCAAGAAGCGCCGCGCAGTAGGCGTCCGCGTGCTTGCGAACGGTCTCGACGTCCATCGTCAGTCGTCCAGGATGAAGGTCACCATCATGTTGACCTGGTACTCGGCGATGGCCCCATCGCGGATATCGACGCGCTGCTCCTTGATCCAGGCGCTACGGACGTTGCGCAGCGTCTTCGTGGCGCGCGCGACGCCCTGCTGGATGGCGTCCTCGAAGCTCTTCGACGACGTGGAGCTGATCTCGGTCACTCGGGCGACGGCCATGGAAGGTCCTCCTGTGCGGGAAACAAGGGTGGCCGGGGACGTGGCTCGGATTCTACGCTTCGGCGGGCCGTGACCTTGCAGAAGGGTCGCAGGAGCAGCGTTCCCGATCTGGCGCGATAAGTCGCAGCTAAGCGCCCGTGCGTAAGGTCTCGAAGACGTCTCGCCGCGTCGGAAGTGCCCCCAACGTGGCGAGACGTCGCGGTTTCCTCGTCGTCGGTCACGACCGCCCGCCGCGGAGTGCGATGTGGAACCGACCGCGACCCCGCCGTGGCGGGTGCTGGACACGCCGGCCGAGGCGAGGGCGTCCGCAGGGACGGCGCCGGAAGCGGATCGTCCAGCTGCGGCGTTGCTGTCGCCGGCCATCTTCAAGGTCGTCGCGACCGTCGTTGCGGCGGTCGGGTTCGCGGTGGTCGCCTTCATCCTGGCGTTTTCGGGGGCGCCAGATGGCGCCGTGATCGTCGACGGCGGCTCGGCCCTGACGGCCCCAGGTGCGTCCGGAGTGGCCGGTTCATCGGGCGCATCGGGCTCCGAAGCCGAACGCGGGGCCGGCACCGGGTCCCGAGGCGAGGTCGTCGTCGAGATCGTGGGCGCCGTCCCGCGACCCGGTGTATTTCGCCTGGCGCCCGGTTCCCGGGTCGGCGATCTCGTGGCGGCGGCCGGCGGATACGGGCCGCGCGTCGACACGGTCAGGGCCGAGCGGGAGCTCAACCTCGCGGCGACGCTCCATGACGGCGATCAAGTGCGGGTTCCGTCGCGAGATGACGTGCCCGCCGTCGCGCCCGCGGGCGCATCGACGGTACCGGGCGAGCCGGCCACTGCGGGTGCTCCCGTCGACGTCAACCACGCGACCCAGGCCGAGCTCGAGGCGCTGCCCGGGATCGGTCCCGCGACCGCGCTGAAGATCATCGCGGCTCGCGAGGAAGCACCGTTCGCGGCCGTCGAAGAGTTGCGCACCCGCGGCGTCCTCGGCGAGAAGACGTTCGAAAAGCTGCGCGAACTGGTGGCGGTGCGCTGAGATGCCCCGCACCGGCTGGCTGGCGGCCGGGGCGGCGATCGCGGCGCTGACGGTCGGAGCTGAGAACCGCCATCTCGTGGGTGTCCTCGTCGCTGCGGCCGGCTGCTTGCTGCTCATCGGCCTGTGGCTGCCGCGCGCGCGTCGCATCGGGCTTCTGGCGTTGGCGATCGGGATCCTGTCGATCACCCTCCGGGCGGGGCTGGGGCCGGCCGGAGCCCGCCTGTCAGGCGCACCGGCGGGCAGTGGGCCGTGGACGATGGTCGTCGAGACCGTTGGCTCTCCGCGGGAAGGTCACCAGGTGGCCACGATCCGGACACTGTCCGAGGATTCAGCGGATTCCGGGTCGCCGCCACGCTGCCGCGCTATCCCGCGATCGAACCGGGTGACCAGATCACCGTCGCGGGACGCGCGCGGCCTCGGCCCGACAGCCCGTATGGTCGCTATCTCGAACGACTCGACGCGTGGGGCACGCTCGATGCCCGGTCGATGGAGGTGCTGGAGCGGCCGACCGATCCGGGCACGTTGCTGGAGGGCTGGCGCCGCGATGCCGGCGAGCGTGCTGACCCGCGTGCTACCCGAACCCGAGGCGGGGCTGGCCGCCGGGATCCTCATCGGCCTGCGCGATCGAGTCGACCGCGAGGTCGCCGCCGACTTCACGACCGCCGGCGTCAGTCACGTCGTCGCGATCTCGGGCTGGAACATCGCGATCGTGGCCGCCGCCGTCGGGGCGATGGCCGGTCGGCTCGGTCGTCGACGGCGAGCGATCGTCACCGCTATCGCGGTCGTGTCGTACATCGTGTTCGCCGGGGCATCGCCGTCGGTGCTGCGTGCCGGGGCGATGGCCGGGGTAGTCCTCCTCGCCCGGGAGTCCGGTCGAAGCGGCCGGGCCGCCGCGGCGCTTGGTCTCGCGGCATTCCTGCTGCTCCTCGCGGAGCCGGCGCTCGTGAGCGACGCCGGGTTCCAGCTATCGACGCTCGCCACGGCAGGGCTCGTCGCGTGGGCGACCCCACTCACGAATCGACTCGATCGCCTGACTCGCGGTCGCCTCCCCCGTTGGTTGAGCGAGAGCCTGGGCGTCTCCCTGGCGGCACAGGCGGCGACGCTCCCCATCGTGCTGGCCTCGTTCGGCCGGCTGGCGCTCATCTCACCGGCCGTGAACCTGGTGGTCGTGCCCCTGGTCACGCCTGCCATGGCTGCTGGCCTCGTGGCTCTGCTCGGCGGTGCCCTGGTGAGCGCCGGCGCGCCCGCGGCCCTTGGCGCGATCCTCGCGGCTCCGGGCTGGATCGCGTTACGCATGACCATCGGGGTCGTCGAGGTCGCTGCGGGGATCCCATTC
Source organism: uncultured Chloroflexia bacterium (assembly GCA_963828165.1). Taxonomy (GTDB): domain Bacteria; phylum Chloroflexota; class Limnocylindria; order Limnocylindrales; family CSP1-4; genus SPCO01. The sequence continues at coordinate 1,830,309 of CAWHDR010000001.1, read as the reverse complement.
GGCAGCATCGCCTTCGAACCCGTCGTCGGTGTGGCGCTTGGTGTCGGGAGCGCAGGCGTGGGTGTCGCCATGGTCCTGCTTCGGCGGCGGCCCGCGGTCGAGACGCGGTGGGGTCCCCAAGCTCGGCCCGGCGCGCCCCGATCAGCGACGTGTCGGTGCGATCGCACCGACAGGGAGCCCGCTCATCGCGAGCCAGCCGCGCGGCGACACTCAGCCTCGTCGTGGCGGTGTCGGTCGCGGGCGCCGTCGCGGTCAGTCGCCCGGCGGGCGTGGCGCGGATCACGATCCTCGACGTCGGCCAGGGCGATGCGATCCTGATCGAAGGCTCACGCGGCGGGCGGCTGCTGGTCGACGGTGGGCCCGACCCGGATCGGCTCCTGGTCGAGCTCGATCGACGGATCCCACCGTGGGACCGGCGACTCGACGCCGTCGTGCTGTCCCATCCACACGAGGATCACGTCGCAGGGCTGGCACTGCTCCTGGAGCGCTATCGCGTCGACCGTGTCCTCGAGCCCGGGATGCGGGGGCCCGGACCAGGTTACGCGGCCTGGCTCGATCAGCTTGACCGACCCGGAGCGCCGACCCGGATGTCGATCGCCGCCGGTGATCGATTGACGGTCGACGAGGTCGCGATGCGCGTGCTCTGGCCGGTGCGTGGCCAGGTGCCGGAGGAACCGCCCGATACCGGCAGCGGCATCAACAACGTGTCGGTCGTGCTGCTCGGCGTCATCGGCGAGCGCCGGTTCCTCCTGACCGGCGACGTCGAGGAAGACGTCGACCCTTCGTTGCTGACCGACGGGTTGCCACGGGTCGATCTGCTCAAGGTCGCCCATCACGGCAGTCGGACGGCAACGACCGATGCGTTCCTCGACGCGGTCCGACCGCGTATCGCGATCGCCTCCGCGGGAGCCGACAACCCGTATGGCCACCCGGCCCGTCCCACCCTGGATCGTCTCGCGGCGTCCGGAGCACGGGTGTACCGGACCGATGTCGACGGATCGGTCTCGGTGACGTTCAGGGCTGAGGGTCCCGCGGTGCGGACGGAGCCGCGCCGCGCGGCGACGGACGTCGTGTCGCGCGCGGCGGAGGCGGAGGGCGGTCAACGGTTGGCGGCCGCGGCCGCGACGGCGACCGGGCCCCAGCGCAGCTTCCTCTGTGCGATCCCCGAGGTCAGGCCGGCGGCGGGTCGGAGTGTCGTGCCGGTCGCGTTCCCCGGGCCAGGAGGAGATACGAGCGGCCGAGCGACATCGCCGCTACCCCCAGAAGCCACACGGGGACGACCGAGTCCACTGCGCACAGGCCCGGGCGCACCACGATGGGCGGGCCGTACAGGCTCAGGGACGGTCGCAGCGGCACCGCGCATTGCCCCGGACCCGTCAGGTACAGCACGAGCACCGCGGCCGACACGAGCGTCAGGCCGATCGCAAGAACCCGATACCTCGTCCGCGCCATGGTCCCTCCGCGGTGGTGATCGACGGCAGCATGGTCGGCGTCGGAACGCACGGCTACTCGGCACACGTCCGGGCCTACTGCCAGCACCCGGACCGTCGGCCCGACTCGGCTACCATCGAGTCGATGACCGTCCCCGGGCGCGTGGCTGCCGCGGCCCTGCTCTCCTCCCTGGATCCGCCCGCCTGGTTCCTCGCGCACGCACGCGCCGTGGCCGAGGTAGCGGGCTTCCTGGCGGCGCGCATCGCGGCGCACGGGACGCCCGTCGATCGAGCGGTCGTGGAGGCCGCGGCCCTGCTCCATGACGTCGACAAGATCCTCCCCGAAGCCGATCCGGTCCGGCGGCTGGGGCACGGCCACGGCTCGGCGGCGTGGCTCACGAACCACGGTCACCCCGAGCTCGCCCGTGCGGTCGCCGCCCACCCGGTGACGCGCCTCGCCGACGGTGAGGCGTACCGGCGCTGGGCGGCCTTCGCGAGCCGCGAGGAGCGCATCGTCGCGTACGCGGACAAGCGCGCGGGCCAGCGGCTCGAGTCGATGGCGGCCCGCTTCGCCTCCTGGCGTCGGAGGTATCCCGATGGCTGGGACGAGCTGACCTGGCGAGCCGTGCACTCCCGGGCGGAACGCCTGGAAGCCGAGGTGTGTCGAGCCGCCGGCATCACGCCGTCCGAGGTCCGACGATTGCCGTGGACCGCGGATGCGTTCCGCGCCGCGCGCCTCGGATCGGCGGCGCGATGATCACGCCGCTCCTGTACGTCTGGGGCGACGACGAGCTGGTCGCCGAACGCCTGGTCGGCCGGTTCGCCACCGCCCTGGCGGGCGAGCTGGGCACGCCACTCGAACGCTGGGACCTGCGCGGCGATCTCGCGACCGCCACCAGCGGGGCGGCGCAGCTTCACGAGCGCCTGGCGACCGCCACCCTGTTCGGCGGTGGCACGCTGGCCGTCGTGACGAACCCGGGCGCGCTGGTTCGCCGGAATGACACGCGCGACCGCGTCATCGAGGCGATCTCGATGCTTGCCACCGGCAACGCGCTCGCCTTCGTCGAGGCCGCGAAATCGGGCGCGAAGGGACCGGGCTCGAAGCGCCTGGTCGACGCCGTCAAGGCCGCCGGTGGGGCGGTCCGCCAGGCGATGGCGCCCCGCCCGACCGCGCTCGGTGCCTGGATCGAGACCGAGGCGCGCGATCGCGGCCTGTCGCTGGCGCCCGGGGCGGCCCGCGCGCTCGCCGATCGCCTGGGCAGCCGGGTCACCCAGGGCGACGTCGAGCGCCGCTATCTGAGCCGGATCGCCTCGGGCGAGCTCGACAAGCTGGCGCTGCGCCACGCCCTCGACGGAGCACCAGTCACGGCCGACGACGTCGGGGCGCTCGTCGCCGAGGCGACGCCGGGCTCGGTCTGGGCCCTGACCGACGCCGTCGGGGAGCGTCGCCCCGACGCCGCTCTCACGGCGCTGGATCGTTTGATCGACGTCACCCCGGAACCGGTGTTGCTGGCGGTCCTGCATCGGCGGGTCGTGGAGCTGCTCGAGCTTGGCGACCGGTTGGCGGCCGGGACCGCGCTGCCCGCAGCGGCCCGGGAGATGGGCATCGCGAGCGAGTACCGGGCCAAGACCCTGGCCGGGCAGGCGCGCCTGTGGACCACCGCGGAGCTCGTGCGCGCGCTCGAGGGATTGGTCGATCTCGACGCGATGGTCAAGGGAGCTCCGGGATCGGAGGTGGACAGCGCCCAGCGCCGGCTGGCGTTCACGATGTGGGTGGGCGACCACGCTGCGCGGAACGGCAGCGGAGAGCGGCGCGCCGGCCCCGGCTGACCCCGGGACCGGACACCGCCTTTGAGACCGTCAGTCGGCGGACGACCAGGCCTGTTCCTGGAGGACGAGGTCGCTCTCGATCGCGAAGACGCAGCGGCCTTCGCCGAGATCGAGGAGTTCGATCAGCTCGGGATCGATGTAGAGCTGCGAGCAGTCCTCGCACAGTCCGCCGGGGATCCCGAAGCACAGCCGCTCACTCCGGTCGGGCAGCCGGAATGTCGTGTCGAACCGGGTCGTGATGAGCCGGTGATCACAGGCGGGACAACGGTCGCGAAGAGCGGACATGCCGCGATGCTGTCATGCGCCACGGGGCCTCCCCATGACCCGACGGTACTCCGCCCATTGGTACGGGGGGATGCCCCGCACCTGCGCCGAGAGGACTAGCCGGTCGCGCGAGCGCGCCTACTGGACCCGCAGGATCGTGCGTGCTTCCGACCAGTGCTTTTCGAGACCGTAGTACTCGCGTTCCGGCGGCGTGAAGATGTGCACGATGACCGACCCGAAGTCGATGAGCACCCAGTGCGACGCGGCCGTTCCCTCGCGGCCGATCGGCTTGACCTTGTCGTCGCGCAGCGAGGAGATCACCCCGTCGGCGATGGCCTCGAGCTGTCGCTCCGAGCCTCCGGAGCAGATCACGAAGTAGTCAGCCAGCGTCGTCAACGGGGCGAGCTCGAGCAGCACGATATCGGCAGCCTTCTTGTCCTCGGCCAGCTCGACGACGCGGCGGGCGAGGTCCAGGGCGGCGCGGTCGCCGCTCGTGGCGGCGGGCGTATCGCGCTGCGGCAGGCCATCTGGGCTCGGTGCACGGGGCTCCGTGGCCACGGGGCCGGAAAGCGCGGGGTCGGTCACGATCGATCCATCCTCCGAGGTTCGGTGTACAGGGCATGGTCGCCGATATACGCCGCGACCGCATCCGGGACGAGGTAGCGCACCGACCGTCCGGCCGCCGCGCGAGCCCGGATCTCGGACGCCGAAAGTTGCATCCGCGGGCCATCCAGCACGACCAGCCGGGCCTCCGCGCCCGGGACGAGCCGAGCGACCTCCTCCGGCCCGACGTCCGGGTAGCCGTCGCGTGGCGCCACCACGAGCGTGGCCAGCTCGAGCACCCGAGCCGGCTCGTGCCAGGTCGCGAGCCCGGCCAGCGCATCGACCGACAGGATCAGCGCCAGCTCCCCGGACTCTCCGGCGGCCAGGCGGTCTGCGTGCAGCCTATCCAGCGTGTCCGCCGTGTACGACGGCCCTTCCCGATCGATCTCGATCGTGCTCGCTTGGAAAGCAGGGTTTCCCCCGATCGCGGCTCGGACCATGGCGAGGCGGTCCGCGGCCGGGGTGACCCGTTGATCGGGCTTGTGCGGCGGCTGCCGGTTCGGGACGAACAGCACGCGCTCCAGGCCCAGCGCGTCGCGTGCCGCCTCGGCCACCGCGAGATGGGCAACGTGGATCGGGTCGAAGGTGCCGCCGAACACGCCGATCACCGGAGCGGGCCGAGAAGCGGTCACTCCTCCTCCCACGGCTGGGGCTCCCACTCGAGCTCCGAAGCACCGATCCGCACGAGATCACCGGCGGCGACCCCGGCGCGTCGCAGCTCGGCGTCGATGCCGAGTCGCGCGAGGGCGCGCTGGAACCGCTCAGCCGACTCCTCGACATCGAAGTTGGTCTGGGCGGCGGTCCGCTCGATCCGCTTGCCGCGCACCCGGAAGCCGCCGTCTGCTTCTCGTTCGATCGCGAAACCGTCGCCCATCGCATCGATCCGGTGGACGACGACGCCGGCCGGCTCGGGCGGTTCGGCGAGCTCCGTCGCCGAGGGCAGCAGCTCCGCGACACGGGCACGGAGGGCATCGAGCCCCTCCCCGGTCGACGCGGCGATGGCGATGGCCTCGAGCCCCTCGGCTTCCCGGGCCGCGCGGAACGCGGGCCAAGCCTCGCGCGCGGCACCGAGATCGATCTTGTTGAAAGCGATCAGGAACGGCTTCTCGAGCAGCGCCGGATCGTGCAGACGGAGCTCGTCGCGGATCACCTCGTGGTCCCAGGCCGGGTCGCGGGAGGCGCCATCGACCAGGTGGACGAGGATCCGTGTTCGCTCGACGTGGCGCAGGAACGCGTGGCCGAGCCCCGCCCCGCTGCTGGCGCCCTCGATCAGGCCGGGCACATCCGCGATCGTCGGCCGGCGCTCGTCCTCGTCACCGAGGTCCATGACGCCGAGGTTCGGTTCGAGCGTCGTGAACGGGTAGTCGGCGATCTTGGGGGTCGCGGCGGTGAGGGCGGCGAGCAGCGTGGACTTGCCGGCATTCGGCAGGCCCACGAGCCCGATATCGGCGATGAGGCGCAGCTCCAGGCGCAGCCAGTGCTCCTCGCCCGGCTCGCCCTTCTGCGCGTGCTTGGGTGCCTGATGGGTCGGCGTCTTGAAATGAGTGTTTCCCAGGCCGCCGCGACCGCCGCGCGCCACGGTCGTTTGCTGGCCCGTGGCGACCAGGTCGGCGACCAGCGCGCCGCTTTCGTCGTCGACGATCGCGGTCCCGGGCGGCACCTCCAGGAGGAGATCCTCGCCGGCCTTGCCGTGGCGGCGGGCCTTCGTGCCGCGGCCGCCCGGCTTCGCTTTGAAGTGGTGGCGGTACTGGAAGTCACGCAAGGTCGTCAGCCCTGGGTCGACGCGCACCAGGATGGACCCACCACGACCGCCATCTCCGCCGTCGGGCCCGCCGCGCGGGACGTGCGCCTCCTGGCGGAAGGTCGCGGCCCCGTCACCGCCGTCGCCGGCACGGACCCAGATCTTCACGCGGTCGAGGAACATCGTGGTCATTCTCCCACGCACCCATGGCGCGACCGATCCGACCGATCGGTGACCGGGTGCGGTGCGAGTCTTAGAGGTAGGCCAGCGGGTTGACCCGCGAGCCGCCACTCCAGATCGCGCCGCGCCAGACCTCGAAGTGCAGGTGCGAGCCCGTCGCGAACCCGGTCGCGCCCATGGCACCGACGCGCTGGCCCTTGCCGACTCGCTGGCCGCGGCCCACGGACACGCTCGACATGTGGTTGTACGTCGTGTACAGCCCGCTGCCGTGCGAGATCCATACCTGGTAGCCGCCGCCGTTGCTCTTCCAGCCGGCGAAGGTGACCGTGCCCGACGCCGCGGCGATGATGCGGTCGCCCGAGCTGCCGTCGATGTCGAGACCGTAGTGGCCGTAGTGGTAGTACTGGCTGATTCGACCGCCGGGTGCCGGCCAGGCGAAGTTGCCGCCGGAGTAGGTCTTGGGCGCTCGCACCGGTGCACGGCTGCCGGAGCCGCCGCCGCTGCGCGCGGCCGGCCGCGATGTGGCCTTCGGCTTGGGCTTCGGGGTTTTGATCGGGGCGCCCTTCGCATCCGGCAGGACGAGCACCTGGCCGACGACGAGGTTGCGATCGTCGATCTGGTTGGTCGTGAGGATCTCGGTCTCGGCGACCTTGTAGCGACGGGCGAGCGACGCGAGGGTGTCGGTCGACTTGACCTCGACGACGAGACCGGTCACCGGCGGGATCTTGAGCTCCTGGCCGCGCACGAGGGCGTTCTTCGCCTTGAGCTTGTTGGCCCACCACAACGTCATCGTCGTCACGTCGAACTTCGCGGCGATGCCGGCGAGCGTGTCGCCGGCCTTGACCTTGTACGTGCGGATGAGGTCGCTGCCGTCAGGGACGGAGGTGTCGACCGCGACGGGCTTGAGCAGGGTGCCGTCGTCGAGGAACGGACCCTCGACGGTCGTGGGGGCGGCAAGGGCGGCGGCCACGGCGGCGCCGTCCTGGACGTGCTCGAGTCGCACGGGGATCTCGACGACCTCCGCGGGATCGGCGGCGGCAGGGCCTGCGGCCGCCGCATCCGTGGTCTCGTCGGCCGGTTCCTCTTCGTACGAGGACACGACGTTCCCGTACTCGGTGCCGCCGTCACCGCCCGGACCACCGATGGCGAGCCGCGGTCCCGGCCCATCGCCGGTCGGGCCACCCGTGTCCCCACTGGGACGACCGGGGGAGACGCTCAGGAACGAGGCGGCGAGCACGATCCCGGCGACCGCGACCGCCGTGGTGCGCTCATGACCGAGCCGTCGCAGAGTCGTGCGGATCGACAGATGACGCGGGATGGCCAGCTGGCGTGGCATCGCCAGGGCCGGCATCGCGAGGTGACGAGGGATCGCCAGGGCCGGCAGCGCGAAGGTGCTGCGGCGCGCCTGGGATCGGTGGTAGAGATGAGTCGATGCCATCGGGTCGCGGGTCGGGTGACTGACCCGGATGCGAGTGGGAGTGCGAACCACTCGCGTGGACTCTTGGCTCGAGGATCGACGCACGCGTCCTATGACGCGCTGGACGCCGACCGACGCGTTCAGCAATACGGTCTCCTGACGATTTGGACGAACCCGAGGCGCTGGGGGACGCGCGTGGGGTGGGGGGACTCGTGAATGGGTCCGTCCGGGGTCGCGGTATCGAGCTGGGGGTCTCTCTTCGCGGCCGCGCCCGCATCACAACGGGCTTACGACATCGTTAGACACCGTAACACGCTGATCACGGAGGTTGCAAACCTCCCAGAGGTCAGGCGTCGAGGTTCTTCGTGAGCGACGCGAGGAAATCCGCGTTCGATTGCGTCTTCGAAAGGCGGTTGAGCAGGATCTCGATGCCCTCGTTGGTCCCGACCGCCGACAGCATCCGGCGCATCGTCCAGACCATCTTGAGTGTGCCTTCCTCGAGCAGCAGCTCCTCACGGCGGGTGCCCGAGCGCTGCACGTCGATCGACGGGAAGATTCGCTTCTCGGCGAGCTTCCGATCGAGGATGAGCTCCGAGTTGCCGGTGCCCTTGAATTCCTCGTAGATCACGTCGTCCATGCGCGATCCGGTGTCGACCAGGCAGGTGCCGATGATCGTGAGCGAGCCGCCCTCCTCGATGTTCCGGGCGGCACCGAAGAACCGCTTGGGCGGGTACAGCGCGATCGGGTCGATGCCACCGGACAGCGTTCGGCCGCTGGGCGGCAGCGCGAGGTTGTAGGCACGTGCGAGTCGCGTGATGGAGTCGAGCAGGATCACGACGTCGCGCCCGGTTTCGACCTGGCGCTTGGCGATCTCGAGGGCCATCTCGGCGACGTGCGTGTGGTTCTCGGTCGGCTCGTCGAACGTCGAGGAGATGACCTCGCCCTTGACGCTGCGGCGCATGTCCGTGACTTCCTCGGGGCGCTCGCCGATGAGCGCGACCATGAGCAGGATCTCCGGGTAGTTCGCGCTCACGCCGTTGGCGATCTGCTTGAGGAGCATCGTCTTGCCGGCCTTGGGCGGGCTGACGATCAGGGCACGCTGGCCCTTGCCGATCGGATTGACCAGATTGATCAGCCGCTGGCTGAGGTTCTTGGAATCCGTCTCGAGGTTGATGAGGACGTCGGGGTGGACCGGGGTCAGGTCGCCGAAGACCGGGCGACGGCGAGCCGTATCCGTGTCGACGCCGTTGACCGCGTCGACCCGCAGCATGCCCCAGTACTTCTCCGCCTCGCGCGGTGCGCGCACGGCACCGGAGATGCGGTCGCCGATGCGCAGGCCGAAGCGGCGCACCTGGCTGGAGCTGACGTACACGTCCTCCGGGCTCGGCAGCAGGCCGTGGCGGCGCATGAACCCGAAGCCCTCGTCGACGATGTCGAGGATGCCGGTCGCGTAGGCGTGGCCGGCGCGCTCCGTCTGGCGCTGGAGGATCTGATCGACGAGCTCGTCCTTGCGATCGGCGGATCCGGTCTCGAGCTCCAGGTCGCGCCCGATCGCCTTGAGCTCGGTCACGCTCATCTCGCGGAGATCGCTGACCTCGAGGTCGTTCCGCTCCTTGGCGGCTTCGAGCTCCTGCTGCTCTTCGTATTCGGTTACTGGCGCGCGTCCGCCGCCGGCGAAGGGCGCACGTCGACGGGGTCGTCGGTTACGGGAGCGGTCGCGCTGGTCGGGGCCGGGTCCGGGCATCTGAACAGGGTCACCTTGTATGGGTGAAGGCGGGACGGATGCACTCTTCCTGGGGCGAGGGCGTCCGGGTCGCATGGGACCGAGCGGGGTGCGCGCAGGCGTCGCCGCAGCGCAGATACCGTCGGGATACGCCGAGCATAGACCGCCGCGGGAGCGCCGTCAACGGCACGCACGTGGACCGGATGGTCCGGGCAACTGGACCCATCAAGGCCATGCTCCGTGGTCCTAGGCATGGAGCCAGCCGCCCGCGACGATGGCGGCATGACCGCTTCGACCTCACGCACGGACTGGCTCCTCTTCATCCTCCTCGGGTTCCTGTGGGGCAGCAGCTTCCTGTTCATCAAGATCGGCGTCGAGGCGGGGCTTCCCCCATTCACGCTCGTGATGCTCCGATTGCTGATCGGGTTCGGGCTGCTTGCCGTCGTCGTGGCCGCTGCCCGTGAGCAGCTGCCGCGCGATGCGCGGATCTACGGTCACCTCTTCGTCATGGGCGCCATCAACGTCGCCGTGCCATTCACGCTCATCACCTGGGCCGAGATGCACGTCGACTCGACGTTGACGTCCGTCCTCAACGCCGCCGTGCCGATCTTCGTGATCCCGATCGGCGCGATCTTCCTACGCGACGAGCCGCTGACGGTCGGACGCGTCGTCGGCGTGCTGCTTGGCTTCGTGGGCGTGGCGCTGCTCGTGGGCTTCGACCCGGCCGCTACGGCTGGCGTCGACCTCCTCGGGGCGCTCGCCGTCATCGCGGCCACGATCTCCTACGCGGCAGGCGCCGTCTACGCACGGCGGAACGTGCGCGGCCTGCGGCCGATGATCCCGGCGTTGTTCCAGGTCGGGTTCGGGCTGCTGATCACGAGCGTGCTCGCCTTCGTCCTTGAGCGCCCGTTCGAGCTGACCCTGGAGCCGGAGGCGCTCCTGGCGGTCGTGTGGCTTGGATTGCTCGGGTCCGGCGTGGCCTACCTCGTCTTCTTCGGGCTCCTCGGCCGGCGCGGTGCCGCCGGGACGGCCGTCGTTGCGTACCTGCTGCCGGTGTTCGGTGTCACCCTTGGCGTGCTCGTGCTCCACGAGCCGCTCGATGGGCGCCTGCTCGCCGGGCTGGGGCTGATCGTCGGGGGCATCGCGCTCGTCAACAGCCGGATCGGGTTCGGACGGTTTGGACCGAACCGGCTCTCCTCCCCCACCAGTGGAGTCCCGACCGATGCGAACTGACCTCCGCGCCGAAGATGTCGCCGACCTGCTCGAGCAGCCACTCATCGCGGTCCTCGCCACGCGACGCAAGGACGACACCGTGATGCTCTCGCCGGTCTGGTTCGAGTGGCGCGACGGGGGCATCAACGTGTGGGTGCCAACCCCGGAGGGCGGCAAGGTCGCCCATGTCCAGCGCGACCCGCGGGTCACGGTCGTCGTGGCCAACAGCGAATGGCCGTACAAGGGCTTCGAGATCCGCGGCGAGGCGACCGTGTCCGGGGACGACTTCTACGACGTGCTCGGGCGGACGGCCCTGCGCTACGACGGCCCCGAGGCGGCCGAGCGGATGGTCTCCTCCTATGCGCCCGGGGTCGTGATCCGGGTCGAGCCCGGTGTCATCCGGGCCTGGGACTACGAGGACGAGGCCTGAGCTGAGGCAACCGGGCGGCCCGGCGCGGTCACCCCGGCATCCGCGAGTACGACCGCCAGGGCGCCCACCGCCGTCTCGATCCGTTCCACCGTCAATCGGCTGTAGCCCAGCACGAGCCCGCGTCTCGGCGCGCCAGAGCGTGACATCGGCGAGAGCGGGTTGATCCCGATCCCGCGCTCCGCGGCTGCGGCCGCGATCGCGACGTCGTCCACGTCGTCGGCCAATCGAAGCAGGACGTGCAGTCCCGCCGCGGCGCCCTGGATGGTGAGCCCGGGCAGGTGCCGGCCGAGCGCCGCGATCAGCGCGTCGCGCCGCTGCCGGTAGACGTGGCGTGCACGCGCCACGTGGCGGTCGTAGTCGCCGCTGTCGATGAGCGCGGCGAGCGCGAGCTGCTCGATCGACGGAGAACCGGAGTCCTGAGCGGCCTTCGCGGCGCGAACCTCGTCGATCAGCGTGTCCGGCAGGCTCATCCAGCCCAGGCGGATGCCCGGCGCCAGCGTCTTCGAGGCCGTCCCGATGTGGATCACGCGGCACGGATCCAGGCCCTGGATCGCGCCGATGGCGTTGCGGTCGTAGCGGTACTCGGCGTCGTAGTCGTCCTCGATGATGAGCCGGTCCGCTCGGTTGGCCCACGCGACGAGGTCCGCGCGCCGCTCCGGCGCCATCACGGCGCCCGTCGGGAACTGGTGCGCCGGCGTCACGACGATGGCGGCCGCGCCGAGCGCGTCCAGCGCATCCGTCCGGACACCATCGCCATCGACCGGGACACCCACCACGCGCAGCCCCACCGCCTCCGGGGTGGCCCAGCCGGTCGGCTGGGACGGAGCCTCGAACGCGATCTCCATCGAGCCGCGCGCCAGGAGCACCCGCGCAAGGAGATCGAGACCCTGGGTGAAGCCCTGGGTGATGACCATCCGCTCGGGTTCGATACGGACGCCGCGAACTCGGCCGAGGTAGCCGCTGAGCGCCCGACGGAGCTCGATGCGACCGCGGTGATCGCCGTAGTCGAACGCTTCATTGGGGGCGTCTCGCAGCGCTCGCTCCGCGGCGCGGATCCAGGCCCGACGAGGGAACAGCTCCACGTCCGGAGTGGTGGCGATGAAGTCGACGGCCCAGCTAGGGCGGGCCGGCTCGGCGGCGATCGGCGGCGCGGCACCCACGCCCGCGACGAGGGGCGCCTGGCGCGGCTGGGTCTCGAGATAGCCCTCCGCGGTCAGCTGGTCATAGGTGTCGGCGACGACCCCGCGCGACACCCGCAGGTCCGTGGCGAGCCGGCGCGAGGAAGGCAGGCGCGTGCCCGTGGCAAGCCGGCCGTCCTGGATCGCCTCGCGAATGGCGCAACGCAGGTTGCGACGGAGCTGGCCGCGGCGGAGGTCCATCTCGAGGAGGACGTCCCGACCGCCCGTGGCCTCTTCGAGAAGGGGTGTAGCGAGTGCCTCCATGATGCCAGCGATGCTAGCGCAGGACGTGCGGCGACGCACCGCGGCCAGGCAGGGCCCGCGCGACTGCGTCCCGACTCGGCCGCCGAGTCATCATTGACGCATGGACCGCCTGCGCCATCGCGTGATCCTCATCACGGGTTCCACCGGCATCGCCGCCGCGGCCGCGGAACGCTGCGTCGCCGAAGGAGCCAGCGTCTTCGTCACGTCGCGCACGGCCGACCACGCCCGCGGCCTCGCGGAGCGCCTGGGTGCCGCGTGGGCGGGGGCCGAACTGACCGAGGAGGCCGAGGTGGGCGCCGCCGTGACCGCGACGGTCGAACGGTTCGGCAGGATCGATGGCCTGTTCTCCGTCGCAGGTGGCAGCGGCCGTCGGTTCGGTGACGGCCCGATCCACACGGTGAGCGGCGACGCCTGGGAGGCCACGGCTGCCCTCAACCTGCGGACCCAGGTGCTGGTCTGCTCCGCCGTCGTCCGCCAGATGCTCCAGCAATCACCCAACGCCTCCGGGACGCGCGGTTCGATCCTGCTGATGGGCAGCGTCACGACCACGGACCCCGCGCCGGACCTGTTCGCGACCCATGCCTACGCCGCCGCCAAGGGTGCCCTCACGGCGCTGATGACGACGATGGCCGCGACCTACGCGCCCGACGGCATCCGGGTCAACATCGTGGCACCGTCGCTGACGCGGACGCCGATGGCCAAGCGTGCGGCCGACGATGCGGCGATCCTCGCCTACGCCCGCCGGAAGCAGCCGCTCGCCGGCGAGATGCTCGACCCCGACGAGGTGGCACAGGCGGCCATCTACTTCCTCTCCGACGAATCGCGGGCCGTCACGGGCCAGATGCTCAAGGTCGATGGCGGCTGGTCGGTGACGTCCGTGTCCCCCGAACCCGCTTCCACGGCCGAGCCGTGACCTTCACGACGCGGGCACCCACGATCGCCGACGTCGACGTATGCGTGGTGGGCTCCGGCTCCGCCGGATCGACGGCGGCCATCGCCGCTGCCCGAGGTGGCGCCTCGGTCCTGCTGATCGACCGGCTGCCGTTCCTCGGCGGCACCAGCACCGCGGTCCTCGACACGTTCTATGGCTTCTACACCCCGGGTTCGTCCGCGCGCAAGGTGGTCGGTGGCATCGGCGACGACGTCGTGGCGGGCCTGCGGGAGCTGGGCCCGGTCGTGGAGCGGCCCAACACGTACGGCGCTGGGACCGGCGTGACCTATCTCGCGGAGCACCTCAAGGTCGTGTGGGAGCGCCTGGTGACCGGAACCGGCGCCCGCCCCCTGCTCCACGCGCTCGTGCAGGCGGCCGAGGTCCGAGATGGGCGCGTCGAGGCGCTCGTCGTCGCGACGCGGGCCGGCCTCGCACGCGTGCGCGCGAAGGCCTTCGTGGATGCCTCCGGCGACGCGGACCTGTGCGCATTCGCGGGGTTCGGCTACGAGACGGCGGGTGAGGTCGATCCGGCCCAGACCCTGACGACGACGTTCCGCATGGCCAACGTCGACCTCGAGCGGCGGCGCGCGATCCCCAAGGCCGATTTCCACCGGCTGATGGCCGAGGCCGCGGACTCGGGCGACTACGACCTGCCTCGGCGCGAGGGCAGCGACCACATCACCCCGATCGACGGCGTGACGGCCACGATCATGACCAGACTCGATTCGGTCCGGCGCGAAACCGACGGCCGCCTCGTCAACGCGACGGACCCGTGGTTCCTGACCGATGCTGAGATCGCCGGCCGGCGCCAGGCGCTCGAGTACGTCCGGTTCCTCGTCGATCGCGTGCCCGGGTACGAAGGTGCGTCACTGGTCGCGCTCGGGACGCAGATCGGGGTCCGCGAGACCCGGCGCGTCTACGGCGATTACCGGTTGACCCGGGACGACGTCCTGGGCGCGCGTGCCTTCGACGACGGCATCGGCCTGTGCGGTGCGCCCATCGAGGACCACCACGGCGGCGCGGGCACTGTCTGGCAGTACCTGCCGGACGGCGCGGCCGTCGGGATCCCGTACCGGACGCTCGTGGTCCGCGACGCCGCGAACGTCCTGGTCGCCGGCCGTTGTTTCAGCGCGACCCACGACGCGCACGCGTCGGTCCGCTCGATGGCCCAGTGCATGGCGATGGGCCAGGCGGCGGGCACCGCGGCGGCCCTGTCGGTGGCCGGCGGGCGCGATCCGCGCGAGGTCGAGGTGAGCGCCCTGCGCGATCGACTGCGGGCCGACGGCGCGATCCTGGAAGTCGCCGACGCGCCGGAGGCGATCGTGCGATGACCTCCGTCCGGACCGTGCTCGGTGACATCGCCCCCGAGGAGCTCGGGGTGACCTACGCCCACGAGCACCTCGTCATCGACGGCGGGCGGCCGGTCGAGCTCGAGCCGGAATTCGATCTCGGGGACGTCGAGGCGATGGCGACCGAGCTGGCCGAGGCGGCCGCGCTGGGGCTGCGCTCCGTGGTCGATGCGATGCCGTGCGATGCAGGCCGCAACGTCGTCAAGCTGGCGGACCTCTCGAAGCGGACCGGGGTGCAGGTCGTTGCGCCCACGGGACTGCATCACGACCGCTACTACGGCCCGGCGCATTGGAGCCACCGGGTCTCGGTCGAGGAGCTCGCCGACCTGTTCACGGCGGACGTCACTGAAGGCATCGATGCCTATGACTACGCCGGGCCGGTCGTGCGCCGGACCGCGTTCCGTGCCGGCGTCGTGAAGGTCGCCGGGTCCGAGGGCGGGCTGTCACCCCGCGACCGGCGAGTGTTCGAGGCCGCCGCCGAGACCCATCGCCGAACGGGCGTCCCGATCCTCACCCACTGCGAGCACGGGGCGGGCGCGCTCGAGCAGATCCGGGTCCTGCGCGACCACGGCGTCGCGGCGCGACACATCGTGCTGAGCCACGTCGACAAGGTCGTCGATCGGGGCTATCACCGCGAGCTGCTGGCCTCCGGGGCCTACGGCGAGTACGACGGCTCGTTCCGCTGGGAGGACGACGAGCCGAACGGGACCCTCCAGCTCATCCGCTGGATGGTCGAGGATGGGCACGTCGAACGGATCGTCCTCGGGATGGATGCTGCCCGTCGTCGCTACTACAAGGTCCACGGCGGTGGACCCGGGGCTCGTGTGGCTGCTCGACTGGCTTCACCCGCATCCTGGCCGACGGCGGGGTGGACGAGTCCGGTGCGCCACCGCCTGTTCGTGACCAATCCGGCGCGCGCGTTCACGTTCGCGGCCGCGCCGTCGAGCCCTCACCTGACCGCTCACCCCGAGGAGGACCACATGGACGGCCATCGCATCTCGATGCTGGGAACCGGGCTCATCGCCGACTTCTACACGATGACCCTGCACGGCCAGCGCGGCCGCGACCAGGTCCGGGTCGTGTACTCGCGCAGCGAGGGGCGCGGGTCGGCGTTCCGCGAGCGCTGGTCGATCCCCGAGTCGACGGCCGACCTGGCCGCGGCGGTGAACCATCCCGAAACGGACGTCGTGGTCGTCGCGCTGCCCAACTTCCTCCACGAGGAGGCGGTCGGGCTGGCCGCGAAGGCCGGAAAGGCCATCCTCTGTACGAAGCCCCTCGGACGAACCGCAGAAGAGGCGAAGCGCATGCTCGATGTCGTCGAGGCGGCCGGGGTGTTCGGTGGCTATCTCGAGGACCTGTGCTACACGCCCAAGACGCTCAAGGCGATCAAGGCCGTCCAGGACGGCGCCCTCGGCGACGTGACCTGGGTCCGGTCACGCGAGACGCATCCGGGGCCGCATTCCGCATGGTTCTGGGACGGACGGCTCACCGGCGGCGGGGCGATCATCGACCTCGGCTGCCACTGCATCGAGATCGTCCGCAACTTCGTCGGCAAGGGGAACCGGCCGGTCGACGTCATGTGCCACACCGACACGCTCGTCCATCCCATCGCCGACGAGGACAACGCGGTGGCGCTGATCCGCTTCGAGTCCGGAGCGATCGGGCAGTTCGAGGTCAGCTGGACGTTCCGCGGCGGCATGGACCTGCGCGACGAGGTGGCCGGTACCCACGGCACGATCTGGCTGAACCACTTCCTGCGGACCGGGTTCGAGATGTTCACGGCCGGGGGCGGGGGCGGCTACGTTGCGGAGAAGGCGGAGACGTCAGCCGGGTGGCTGTTCCCGGTCGGCGACGAGGTGTCCGAACTCGGCTACGTGGACATGTTCAGCGACATGTTCCGCGCGATCGATGCTGGTGGTGCACCCCAGGAGACGTTCTACGACGGGTACGTCGTCAACGCGATCATGGACGCGTGCTACCGGTCGGCGAAGTCCGGCCTGTGGGAGGGGGTCGAGCTGGACTGGCGTGGCGGCACGACGGCACGCATCGCGTCTACGCCTGAGCTGTACGACGGGCTGGTCGTGATCAAGCGCGAGATCCTGCCAGATGGGCGGCACAAGCTGATCCTCAAGGACGAGGGCTCGGGCGACTTCAGTGACCGGGTCGTGGCGGGCGCGTGATGCTCGTCGAGCGCGCCGGGGAGGGGTTCGGCCGGCGATGAACCTCGGCGGCATCGCGCGACCTGCGGCGGCACCATCAGTGGCACGTAGGGAATGAATGAGCGTGGTCGAGGGCCCAGATCGCCCAGGTCGGTGGCGACTCATGCAGGTTCGTGACGCGTGCGTCACTCGGAGTGACGCGACCACCCGGCACCTGGAGGCTGGCTCATGACGGCGGAGGAACGGTGGGCGGCACTCGTCGAGAAGATCCTCGCTCAAGGTGCCACGACGTACGGAAACGAGTCGCGACCCCAGCAGGCGTTCGGTTCGACGTCGCTCAAGACCAACGGCAAGATCTTCGCGATGCTCGTGAAGGACCGGCTGGTGGTCAAGCTCGACCGGGGACGCGTCGACGCGCTGGTCGCGGCGGGTGAGGGCGAGCGCTTCGATCCGGGTCACGGCCGGCCGATGAAGGAGTGGCTGTCGGTCTCGGAGCGGGCGTCCGACGATGCCTGGCTGGATCTCGCGACGGAGTCGGAGGCGTTCGTCGCGAAGCGCCGCGCCCCGGCCGGCGATCGACCGGCCGACTGACCCCGCGCGAGTCCTAGCCCGCGCGCGCCAGCGGCAGGTCCGGCATCGATGCCGGGTCGCCGGCTTCGATCCAGCGGGCGATCGCCCCCCGGGCGAACAGCTGGTCCACGACCATCGAGGAAGCCCCGATGACGCCGGCGAGCGCCCCGAGCGAGGAGCGCTGGATCGACAGGTCGCGTGTCGCGAGCGGCAGGGATCGTCGATAGATCGTCCCGCGGATCGCAGCCATGAGCTGGTCCGGACTGTTGGCCACGCCGCCGCCGATGACGATCAGCGATGGATTGAAGAAGTTCACGATGCCCGCCAGCATCGAGCCGACCAGCCGACCGGCGGCCTGCAGCTGCGCGACGGCGACCGGATCACCGAATGACGCGGCCCGGGCGACATCCTCCGCCGACAGGCTGCCGTGCAGGTCGAAGGCGGCTTGCAGCCGGGGGCTCCGGCCGTCGAGTGCTGCAGCCTCCCCGGCGCGCCCGAGCGCCGCGCCACCCGCGAGCGCCTCCAGGCATCCGATATTGCCGCACCGGCACACGATCGCCGGGTCGTCCGTGACCTGGATGTGGCCCACGTCGCCGGCGCTTCCCTGGGCCCCTCGATGCAGGCGGCCGTCGGAGATGATGCCGGCGCCGATCCCGGTCCCGATCTTGACGACCACGACGTTGTCGTGACCCGACGCGACACCGGATCGCCACTCCCCGAGCGCCAGCAGGTTGACGTCGTTATCGACCCAGACCGGCGCCCGATAACGCTGGGTGAGGCGTTCCCGGATCGGGTAGCCGTCCCAGCCCGGCATGATCGGCGGCGAGATCGGCCGCCCCGAGTCGAATTCCACGGGGCCAGGCACGCCGATGCCGATCCCCCACAGCCGGCCGGGGATCTCCTGCGTGGTACGCAGCAAGGAATCGAACAGCGCGTCGACGCGCTCGAGCGCCCGCTCGGGACCGTCCTCGATCCGGGCGGGCTCGTCGTGGTGGCCGAGGATCCGGCCATCCAGGCCCGTGACGGCGACGTCGATACTGGTCGCGCCGAGGTCGGCGACCAGGACGTGCCCGGCGTCCGCACAGAAGGCGAGCTGTCGTGGCGGCCGACCGCCGGTGCTCGGGCCAACCTCGCCCTCGCTCAACAGCCCGCGATCGATCAGCTCCTGGACCCGCCGCGCGACGATCGCGCGGCCGAGGCCGGTCCGCTCCACGAGCTCGGAGCGGGAACGCGACCGTCCGAGGCGAACCTCGTCGAGCACGGTGACGAGGGCGTCGAGGACCTCATCCGGAAGCGGCTGATGCGGCCCGATGACCGGCGCACGTACCAACTCCGCCGGCCCCTCAGTCACCACGCGATGATAGCGCCCGCACGTCACGCCCTGAACGGACGGGATCGGGCGTTTGGGGGACCATGGCCGGGTGACGGAGTCGGCGGGGCCCGATGCGATCCGGACGGCAAGCGCCGCGATGCTCGCGATGGTGCTCGCGGTCACGGCGTGCGCCGGCACGATCGACTCCCCAGCACCCATCGCCACGACGCCGGAGGTCACGCCCATGGAGGGTCCCTGGATCGCCCTGTTCGACGGCTCGTCCACGGCCGCGCTTCGCGGCTACGGCGCCGACGCCTTCCCGACCAGCTGGGTCGTCGAGGGCGGGGAGCTCCGTGCCGTGCCGGGTACCGGCATGGACCTCGTCACGCGCGAGACGTTTGGCGATTTCGAGCTCGAATTCGAATGGCGCGTGAGCCCGGGCGGCAACAGTGGCGTCCTGTACCGCGTCGTCGAGAGCGACGCGCCATCGTGGACGACCGGCCCTGAATACCAGGTGCTCGACGATGGCGAGCATCCAGATGGCCGCGAGCCGCTCACCTCGGCCGCGGCGCTGTACGGGCTCATCGCCCCGAACGCCGACAAGCGGCTGGAGTCGGTCGGGACGTTCAACACGGGGCGGGTCGTGGTCGACCGCGAACGGGTCGAGCATTGGCTCAACGGCAGCCGAGTCATCGACTATGAGTGGAACGGCGCCGACGCGCGAACGCTCGTCGGCGCCAGCAAGTTCCGGGATCTGCCGGGCTTCATGGCCGCCGACACCGGCGGCGTGGTCCTCCAGCACCACGGCGAGGAGGTCTGGTTCCGAAATATCCGGATCCGCCGGCTGACGTGATCCGGCGGGGACGGTCCGTGAGCCGGACCGTCCCCGGGCCTTACGGAAGCTCAGGGGATCGAGACCCCCGCCCCTCCAAATTCGATCCAGTTGAGATTGAAGAAGTTGTTCCCGGGTCCGGTCGGGACGGCACGGAAGACCAGGAAGTACTCGTGGGTCCCGCTGTCCGCGATCGGGAACGTCTGGCTGGCGTAGGTCCCGCCGCCGGCAGTACCGACGATGGTCACGGTGCTCACGATCGGTCCGTCGACCGCGTCGCGATGGATCTCGACCGCGCCAGTGGCGGCACCGTTGGTGCCCCCGGACGTACGGAACGTGATCGTGTCGAGGTTGAGGAGGTTGAAGGGGCCGTTGAGCTGGAGCCAGTCACCGGCGCTGAGGCCGCCTCGCTGGAGGCCGCCACCGACATCGGTTGACGACGCCGTATTCGTGCCGGACTGGTTGACGACGTGCTCGACTTCCTGGCGCTTCTGGCGGACCTGGTTCTGGTCCACGGTCGTGAGCGCCGGCACGCCGCCGCTGCCTCCACCGTCGGTGTACGAGGCGCTGATGACGCCGAAGACGTTGCCGCCGTGCGACACGTCACCTTCGTCCGTCGGCAGGACACCCGAGCAGCCGGAGGTCGATGCCTCGGCGTGCCCGTGCGTGTCATGGCCGAGGACGAACGTCACCTGGACGTCGGCGCAGTCGATGGCACCATCCTCCGGGTCCGTGACCGTCACCGTGAACGGGATGTCCTCGCCGAAGGCGAACGTCCCGCCTTCGACCGGGGCGTTCACGGTCACGACCGGCGCCGTGTTGCCGACCGTGATCGTCGTGTTGGCCGACCCGATCTTGCCGCTCGAGTCGATCACCGAGAGCTTCGCGGTGAATTGCCCGGTCGTCGTATAGGTGTGGGTCGGGTTCGGCTCGATCGAGTCGACCGTCCCGTTGCCATCGAAGTCCCACTCGAAGCGGATCGAGTCGCCAGGGTCGGCGTCGTTCGAGCCCGCGCTCGAGAAGGCCACCGTGACTGGAGCCGGCCCATCGGTCGGTGTGGCTGATACGACCGCGACCGGCGCGCGCAGTCCCTTCACGTACTCCCAACGCATCATCCCGGCATCGGGGTTGATGGCGAAGAAGCCGTCACCGTAGGTGAGCAGGTAGAACGTGCCGTCCGGCCCGAACTCCATGTCCATGGGGTTGTCGCAGAGCCACGGCCGCGCGGGGGTCGCGGGCACCGGACCACAGGGGAGCGTGTTGTTGATCTTGTGGACGTTGCCGGCCGAGTCCAGTCGGATCTCGCGCATCGTGTCCTGCGTGAACTCGCCGACCATGAACGCCCCGTCCCAATAGGGCGGGAACTTCGTCGGATTCGGGTTGAGGGGGTCGTAGTCGTACGGGGCGGTCCCGTGCGGGCCGATGCCCCCGGTGTAGAGCTCCGGGAAGAGCTGCGGGCAGGCGCCGACCGGATCGGCAGGAGCGCCCGGCCCGTAGCTCGCGAAGCACTGCGTCCCCTGCGGGCCATTCGGTGGCGCCGAGTTGTCGCGGCCCGAGTACCAGATCTCCGGGTTGGTGATCGATGGCACCGTCTGGAGCCCGGCCTCGACGGTCGGACCGCCGTTCGCGACCCATGGAGACGTGTTCTCCGGCCCGTGCCCCGGGTTGTCGCACTCGTGCGTCTCAGGGGCGGCCAAGCTCGGAAGCGGGGTCGACGTATTGAAGTCCCACTTGTAGTACGGGAGGTCGGTCTTGTAGCAGAGCGGCCAGCCGTAATTCGAGGGCTCCCGGACGACCATGTAGCGGCCGGTCCCGGCCGGGCCGCGGAACTGCTGTGGCACCGGCGAGTCCGGCGAGTAGTCGCTGATGTAGGCGACGTCGTCCTTGTCCAGCGTGAGACGGAACGGATTGCGGAAGCCCATCGCGTAGACCTCCGGCCTCGTCAGTGCCGTCCCGACCGGGTACAGGTTGCCCGCGGGCACGGTGTACGCGTCCCCGAAGGTGTTCCTCTCCGCGGGCGTGATATCTCCGTCCTTGACGGTGATCCGCAGCAGCTTGCCGCGCAGGTCGTTCGTGTTCAGCGCGCTGCGGCGGGCGTCGACGTGCGGGCTGTTGTAGAGCCCGGCCTCGGCCGGGATCTGGATGCCCTGGCCGTTGTTGATCGTCGCCAGCGCAACGCTCGCCTGCGGGGCCGTTCCGGTCAGGCCCGACGCGTCCGCGGTCATGAGCGGGACGTCCAGGCCCTCCTTGTTGCCGGCGAAGTTGACCTGGCGGTTCGTGCCGGCGTTGCCGGTCACGGCGACGTCGGTAAGGTTGTCGAGCTCCTCGAGGGCGGTCTCGATCGCCGTGTTGACGAGCGGGAAGGCGATGGGAGCCGTGGTCTGGCCATCGAACGTGAGCGTGAACGTGCCGCCGCTCGCGCCGGTGACGTTGACCTGCTGGACCTCGTTCGTCTTCTGGCCGTTGAAGGGGCCGAAGCCGCCGGAGTTGCCCCCGCCGGCCGGCGTGTCGTCACCCGTGACCAGCAACAGGTTGTTCTGCGAGTCGAAGTCGATGTCGCCTGCGACGTGGCAGCACGCGCCGCGATTCTGCGGGACGCGCAGGATCTGCTGCTCGCTTGCCAGGTCGAGATGGGCCGCCGTGCCGCCGCTCGCCTCGACGAACTTGAAGCGCGAGAGCTGGAAGTACCCAAGGTACTGATCCCAGGCGCTGAGGTCGGCTGCGAAGTTGGGCGCGTTCTGCTCGTTTTGCGGCGTCGCCGGATCGTTCAGCGGGGATGTCACGGTATGGAGCGTCCCGTCCGCGAACTTCACGTCCTCGACTGTCGGCGGCGAGTAGAACAGGTACACCCACTTGTTCGTATTGAAGTCGTTGTCCACCTCAGGCCCGTACATCCCGTCCTCATTCGCGATATAGACCGGGATCTGGGCGATGAGGGTCGTCGAGTTCGTGGCCGGGTCGTGGAGCCGGACGCCACCGCGGCGATCGGTCTGGATCACGCGGCCGGAGCCGTCGGGTAGCACGTCGAACCCGATCGGCTCGCTCAGGTTTGGCGGAGCGGCAACGAATGACTGCTGGTAGTTCGCGCGGACCGTCGCGCCGCAGTCGCTGAAGATCGGATCGGAGTCGCCGGCAGCCCACTTGATCGCGCCGAGCAGCTCCTTGAGGAGGTTGGCGTCGTTCCACGCCGCGGAGGAGGCGCCGTGGTTCGTGTAGTACGAGCGTCCACCCTGGTAGTCCTTGCACCACGTGACCGGATGATCGGCGCCCATGGTGCCGCCGGTCAGGGCGTTGATCGTGGGCCCGTCGCCGGTTCGGTTGAATGGGGCGCCGCTGACCGTCGTCAGCACGTGACTCAGGCCGCGGACGTTGGAGGTCCAGTTGTAGTACGTGTCGTTGAGGTTCCAGTACTCCGGCAGGTTCTTGCTCGCGTCGTGCAGACGGTCTGCGACCTTGTTCGTGACCGTCTGGGCACCGAGCTTGCCCGCAGAGCGCGTCCCGAGGACGTCCGTGAGGAACTGCCAGTCGGGCTCGGTCTCGACCGCCGACCCGACGCCGACGAACCCACCGCCGTTGCGGAAGTACGCCTGGAAGGCGGCTTCCTGGGCAGCATTCAGGGGACTGCCGGTGGTATCGAGGAAGACGACCGCGCGGAACCGCGCGAGGTCGGCCTCCGTGAACAAGCCGGCGTCGCCGTTCGACTGGACCCCGAACCCGTTGGCCTTGCCGAGATCCCTGATCGCCTTGACGCCCTTCTGGGCGTAGGCCGGTGCGCCGTTCGTGAATACGAAGATCCGGTATTTGTCGGCTGGCGCCGCCAGCGCCACGGCGGGCGCAGCGAGCGAGCCGACGAGGGCCAGCAGGCCCAACAACGTGATGGCCTTGCGCAACGGATCCTGCCTCCAGTCCCTTGAACAGAGCGAATCGGACGGCTCGCACGCGCCAAGGAGCGCGGGCGGACGATGGGTCGTTGGCCGATACGAACGGGGGCGCCCGGAGCCGTGACGGCCCCGGGCGCCCCTACCGGTCGCGGGGGTCGAGTGAGCGCTACCCGCGAAGGGCGTTCATATTCGCTGCGCTGATGTGGGAGAACCGCAAGGACCGACCAGGATCGGCACCGCCGCCCGGAGCGTTGTCCTGCTCGTAGTTGGGATTGTGGGAGCCCTTCGCGCCCTGCTTCTTGAAGAAGGTCGCGAAGTCGATGTCGCTTCGAGGGTCGCCGAACGGGATCATGTTGTAGCCGTTCTGCGACGGCGGAGCGCCGTCGACCTTGTCGCCGTCCTTGGCGTGGTACAGCGGGAAGCGCTTGGTCTGCATCGCGACCGTGGCCAGCGGATCGAAGATGTCCTCGACGCGGTTGCCCTCCCAGTCGTAGCGCCAGCGATGCTGGTGCTGCGCGACGTACGCCCAGAAGATGTCCATCTCGATGAGGCACAGCTCGGGGTTGGTGATGTCGAGATAGTGCTGCATCAGCCGCTTGCCGGATTCCCCGCGGACGGGTGTCGGGGCGATCGGGGCGCCGGTCAGGCGGTCCTGGGTTGCCATCACGGTCGGGCCGTCCTGGAGGAAGTTGTAGGCGGGCGAGTGGTTGTGCGGATAGAGGTGGATGCCCCACGCCAGGCTGAGCGTGTTGAGCGCGTCCCACTTCTCGCCGGCGATCGTCCATGGCTCGATGTTGCGGTTGTTGGCACTGGTCGGATCGTTGCCCGTGCCCATGAATGGCATCCCGAGGATCGAGGCGAACTCGAGCTCCGTCTGGTACCGGTCGTAGTCGGCCGTGGACATCGCGCCGCCGGCGCTATTGGGGCCGGGCCACGTGTTCGGGATGAAGCCGTGATTGCCGATGGCCTCGAGACCGTTGTCGTCGAGGAATCCACGCAGCGTGGCGGCGTACGAGAGGTATCCGGCCCGATTCGTCGTCGGATTCGGCTGTGCGCCACCCGGGTTGGCCGCATTCTGCCCGTAGCCCGCGAACTCGATCTGGGTGAAGCCCACCGCGCTGAGGTACTCGAAGAGCTCCTTCCAGCCGCCCGGCAGCGGGACGAGCGGTCCGAGATCGTTGGGATCCTCCGGGAAGTTGTCTCCGCCGAGGAACCCCATGGTGGCGCTCCCGGTCGAGATGCCCATGCGGCCCGGCACGTCTCGCTGGGTGAAGGTGATCGTACCGACCTTGCCGGCTGGGATGAGTCGGCCATTGCCGGCCGCGAAGACCCCCGAGGGGCCCAGCGGTAGGAGCGCGGCCGCTGCGGCGCCTGCTGCGCCAGCCTGAAGCAATCGTCGCCGACTGAGCTTCCTGTCGAGCACCATCGTGCCTCCTTCGACGGTCAGGTCGGCCCGCGGTCTCCGTGGCGCGTTGGTGGTAGCACGTCCCGCTGGGCTGGCAACCTGGCGTCCTCGGCCACTATACTTATCTCTGTCAAGAACTTAAGTACTGCCACGATGTGCATAACGCATGACGCCGCGTGTTGAAGCGATCCGGTCTGGGAGGGGTCAGTCCCCTTCGGGAAGACACCGAACGACGGTGGCGAGGCGCACCTCTTTTGCACTTGACAGGACAAACTAGGATGATGCGGCGGCAGGGGTCAGAGGGACCGGGAGGGACCCTTTGGTGCGCCAACGCGGGCGCAGCTTCCAACCGGCGAGGATCGTCCGCTAGAATGTCTAGACGTTTGTGCGCATCAGCCAGTGGGTGAATCAGGAACGATGGGATCGATCGCCGACATCGGCGCCGCCGTCATCGGTACAGGGTTCATCGGCACGGTCCACGTGGAAGCACTGCGGCGGATCGGCGTCCAGGTTCGGGGCGTACTGGGCAGCAGCCCGGAACGTGGCAAGGCGCGAGCCGAGGCGCTCGGCGTCAGCCATGCCTACCCATCATTGGAGGCCCTGCTGGCAGACGACGCCGTCGACGTCGTCCACGTCACCTCTCCCAACGACCTGCACGTGAGCCAGAGCCGGGAGATCCTCGCAGCCGGCAAGCATGTCGTCTGCGAGAAGCCGCTCGCCATGACGGCCCACGAATCGGCCGAGCTCGTCCGCCTGGCCTCGTCGAGCGGCCTCGTGAATGCGACGAACTTCAACATCCGCTACTACCCCCTCAACCAGCACGCGCACGAGCTCATCGCCGATGGCGGTCTGGGTGAGGTACGCCTGGTGACCGGTCGCTATTTCCAGGACTGGCTGCTCCTCGAGAGCGACTGGAACTGGCGGCTGCAGCCAGACCGCGGTGGCGCCTTGCGCGCGGTCGGCGATATCGGGTCCCACTGGCTCGATCTGATGACGTTCGTCACCGGCCAGCACGTCAGCGAGGTCATGGCCGACCTGTCGACGTTCATCGGCACGCGGCACGAGCCCACCGGTCCCGTCGAAACGTTCTCGACGGCTCGCTCCGCGGAGACCCTGGAGCGCGAGATCTCGACCGAGGATACGGCGTCCATCCTGCTCCGCTTCGATGGCGGTGCCAGGGGCGCGGTGAGCATCAGCCAGATCAGCCCGGGCCGGAAGAACTCGCTCGTCTATGAGATCGACGGCTCCGAGGGCGCCTGGGGATGGGATTCCGAGCAGCCAGACCAGGCGTGGGCCGGGCACCGCGAGCGCCCCAACGAGATCCTGATCCGCAACCCAGCCTTGATGGGGGCCGCGGGGCAGGCAGCCTCGTCGCTGCCGGCCGGTCACGTCGAGGGGTTCTTCGATACCTTCTGCGCCCACTTCCGGGCCGTCTACGCGGACGTGGTGGCCGGGGCGCCCTCCTCCCGCCCCAGCTATCCCACGTTCGCAGACGGCCATGACGAGATGCTCGTGGGAGATGCGATCGCGCGGAGCGCCCGCGAGGGTCGATGGGTCCAGGTGGACCGCAGCGGGACGGCCGCCACCGCGGACCGCGTCACCTCGGACCGCGTCACCTCGGAACCCGTCCGATGAGGCTCGGTCTGCTGACCGCGCCCTTCCCCGAGACGCCACTCACCGAGGTCGTCGACTGGACGGCCGCCAACGGATTCGAAAGCGTCGAGATCGCGTGCTGGCCGCGCTCGAGCGGGCAGACGCGACGGTATGCGGGCACGTCCCACATCGATGTCGCCGACCTCTCCGCGTCACAGGCGACCGAGATCGTCGACGAGATCAAGGGCAAGGGCCTGACGATCTCCGGCCTGGGCTACTACCCGAACCCGCTGCATCCGGACGCGGCGCATCGGGAGACCGTCATCGGCCACCTGAGGCACGTGATCACCGCGGCCGAGAAGATGAACGTCCCCCTCGTGAACACGTTCATGGGCGCCGACGCCGCAAAGACCCAGGACGCGAACTGGCAGGAGGCGCTCAAGGTCTGGCCGGACATCGTGGCATTCGCGAAGGACCATGGCCGCCAGATCACGATCGAGAACTGCCCGATGCTCTTCAGCGACGACGAGTGGCCCGGTGGGCACAACCTCGCGACGACGCCGCGCATCTGGCGCCGGATCCTCGAGGAGTGGGGCGGCACGATCGGGCTCAACTTCGATCCGTCGCACCTCATCCTGCAGATGATCGACATCCCGAGGTTCATCCGGGAGTTCGGGCCGCACATCCTCCACGTGCAGGCCAAGGACCTGACGATCGACCGGGAGGCCCTCTACGAACGCGGCGTGTTCGCGCTCGGGATCGGCTGGCAGATCCCGCGCCTGCCCGGGCTCGGCGACGTCGAGTGGGCCCCGCTGTTCGCCGGCCTGTGGCGAGCGGGCTTCGACGGCGACGTGATCATCGAGCACGAGGATCGGGACTTCGAGAAGACCGACGACCTGATCAAGCGCGGATTCCTGCTCGCCCGCGACGTCCTTCGTCCATACATCAAGTGAGCGAACCCATGTCGACCATCGACTTCGACGCGCTGACGGAACGGGACATCGCCAAGGCGATCGACCACTCGCTGCTGCGCCCCGAGCTCGACGACGCCTTCGTCGAAGATGGCTGCCGGCTGGCCGCCGACTACGACGTCGCGAGCGTGTGCGTCCGGCCGGCAGACGTCGTCCGCGCAGCGGCCATCCTCGCCGGCACGGACGTGGCCGTCGGGACCACCATCGGCTTCCCGCACGGCAACCACCGCACCGAGACCAAGGTGTTCGAGGCGAAGCAGGCCCTCGCCGATGGCGCGACCGAGCTCGACATGGTCATCCAGATCGGCGCCCTGAAGGCCGGCCGCGACGCCGATGTCGGGGCCGACATCGCCGCCATCGTCGAAGTCGCCCATGCGGCCGGCGCGATCGTCAAGGTCATCTTCGAGAACGCTTACCTGACCGACGACGAGAAGATCCGCGCCTGCCGGCTGTCAGAGGCCGCCGGCGCCGACTTCGTGAAGACGTCCACCGGGTTCGCGCCGGGTGGGGCCACCCACGACGACCTTCGGCTCATGCGCGCGAACACGGGGCCGCACATCGGGGTCAAGGCCGCCGGCGGCGTTCGGACCCTGGATGCCCTCCTCGAGGTCATGGCGCTCGGCACCACGCGCATCGGCGCTACGGCGACCAGCACGATCATCGACGACTTCCGAGCGCGGAAAGCCGGTCAGGCACCGGTCACGACCGCGGCCGGCGCGGGCGCCGAAGGCGGGTATTGATGGTCGACCTCATGGGCGCGCGATGAGCGCGAGGACCGTCGCCCCCGTCAACGCTCCGCCGTTCCTGGCCGAGGCCCGGGCTCTCCTCGACCGGCTGGCCGCGACCCAGGGCGACGCGCTGGAAGAAGCCAGCCAGTGGTGCGCCGACGCGATCGCCGACAACGGCCTGGTCCACCTCTTCGGAACGGGTCATTCGCGCATCCCGCTCGAGGAGATGTTCCCGCGTTATGGGTCGTACCCCGGGTTCAACCCGATCGCCGAGCTGTCGATGACGTTCCACACTCAGATCGTCGGCGCCAACGGCCAGCGCCAGGCGATGTTCATCGAGCGGATGCCGGGCCTCGCCGACGTCATCCTCGAGAACTTCAGCTTCGGGACCCGAGACGTCATGATCGTCTTCTCGGCCTCGGGCACGTCGGCGGTGCCGGTCGAGATGGCCCGTGGCGCGCGGCGGCGCGGCATTCGAGTCATCGCGGTGACCTCGGTCGACCAGTCGCTGTCGTCCGATCCGGATCCCATCGTCGGCACGCGCTTGCTCGACGAGGCCGACCTCGTCATCGACCTGTGCACCCCCCACGCCGACGCCCTCGTCGAGATCGACGGGCTCGATACCCCGGTCGGCCCGGGCTCGACCATCACGGCCGTTGCGATCGTGAATTCCATCAAGGTGCGGACCGCCCAGCTCCTCGTGGAGCGGGGTGCGATGCCACCTGTCATCACCCGAGCATCGGTCGTAGGCGCCGAGCGCTCGCGGTCGTTGTTCGAACGAGCCTATGAGGAGCACGCACGGCGCATCGCACGTGCCATCATCCGCGCTACGGATGACGGCGAGGCGAGCCCCGGCCAGGAGGTGAAGCCGAGCTGATGAGGATCAACAACCCCCGTAGGTGGGGGTGTCGTCGTCCTACGGTGCTCCACCATGGCGCACCATCGATCGAGGAGGAGAACGCATGACGGAAAAGAAGACGACCCGGGCGAGATTGCTCGCGGTCTTCGCAGCGGCCGCGGTGTTCGCGGCTGCCTGCTCCACGCCGGCCGGTAGCGCGGCCCCGAGCGTGGCGGCCCCCAGCGTGGCGGCCCCCAGCGACGCCGCGCCGAGCGACGCCGCGCCGAGCGCGGCGGGCGGCAGCTACACGATCGGATACTCCAACGGTGGCGGCGTCGGCAACGGCTTCCGCGAGGAGCAGGTCTGCACGGCGAAGGCCGAGGCACTCTCCTCGGGCCAGGTCACGAAGCTCATCACCAGCCACCGCAACACGGACGCCGCGGGCCAGTTGCAGGACATCCGCGACCTCATCGCCGCGGACGTCGATGCGATCGTGTTCAACCCGAACGACCCCGATGCGCTCAACCCGGCACTCGCCGAGGCCAAGGCCGCGGGCATCATCACCGTCTCGGTCGACGCCTTCGTCACCGATCCGGACACCTACAACCTCTACAACAACCAGGAAGAGTACGCGTACCTCGGCGCGTCGTGGCTGTTCAAGCAGCTCAACGGCACCGGCAATGTCTGGTACACGCGCGGCATCGCCGGCAACCCGGCTGACACCGACCGCGACACCGGCATGAAGCGCGCACTCGCGGAGAATCCGGGCATCAAGCTCGTCCCGAGCGACGAGGGCGTCCACACCGACTGGGACCCGGCCAAGGCCACCCAGATCGCGAACGACTTCGTCAATAGCGGCGGATACGACGGCGTCCAGGGCATCTGGACGTCGGGCATGGATTCGCAGGTCGTCGATGTCGTGAAGGCCGCCGCCAAGCCGTACGTGCCGATCGTCGGCGCTGACCTCGGCGCGTTCGTCGGCCAGCTCACGAACCCGACGGAATACGAGGGCCTCACGGGGGCCGCCGTCACCAACACCGCCGCCGTCGGCGGCGCGGGTATCGGCTTGGCGCTCAAGCTCCTCAACGGTGAAACCATCGAGACGGCGGCCGCGCCCGCTCGCGCGAACACGGTCCTCCTGGACCCGGTCGTCGCCGACAACGTCACGGACGAGGGCAAGGCGCTTCTCGAGTCGTGGAAGGTCGACGGTCTCGATCCGCTCTGGCCGCTCGGTCTCCAGATCGAGGGCTACACGACGTACACCCCCGAGCAGGCCGTCGCCTGCAAGGGCCCGGGCGAATAGCCTTCCCCGAGCCATAGACCCACGGAACGAGAGATGCCGGATTCGTCCGGCATCTCTCGTACTACCATCGAGGGACCGATGACCCTCACCACGACGGAGCTCCTGCTCGAGGCCACGGGCATCAGGAAGGCGTACGGCGCGGTCCTCGCGCTGAAGAACGCCTCCCTGGCGGTGCGCCCCGGGGAAGTCCATGCGCTCATGGGCGCCAACGGCGCCGGCAAGAGCACGCTCGTCAAGATCCTGACCGGGGCCGTCCGTCCGGACGCCGGCACCCTGTCGGTCCGCGGCCGGGCGTTCACCGCCCATTCCCCTGCGGAGGCGCGCCGCGGCGGCATCGTGTCGGTCTACCAGGAACCGGCCCTGATCCCGGACCTGGACATCCGGGCGAATCTCCGTCTGACCGAGACGCCGGTCGAGCCCTTCCGCCACTGGCTGGATGAACTGGGTTTGGACAACCTGGACCTGTCGAGCATGGCGCGGCGCGTGCCGCTGGCCTCGCTCCGGGTCATCGATCTCGCCCGAGCGATGGCGATCGAACCCGACGTCCTCATGCTCGACGAGATGACCGCGGCTCTGCCCGCGAACCTGACCGAGCGCGTCCTCGAGGTGATCGGCCGCCAGCGGGGCGGCGATCGCTCGGTCATCTTCATCTCCCATCGGATGATCGAGATCGCCGCCGTCTGCGATCGCGCGACCGTCCTGCGCGAGGGCGAGACCGTCGGCGTCGTGGACGTGACCGAGGGCTCCGAAGAGCGGATCGTGGAGCTCATGCTCGGCCACATCGTCGAAGACATGGCAGCGGTCGACGAGCGGACGCCCGCGGCGGCTCGGTCGGCCGATGTGAAGCCCCGTATCTCCGCGCGAAACCTGGCGGCGCGGACGAAGCTACAGGATGTCTCGTTCGACCTCTACCCTGGCGAGGTGCTCGGCGTGGTCGCGCTCGAGGGCCAGGGGCAGGACGAGCTGTTCGACATCCTGGCCGGCTCCGAACGCCCGTCGAGCGGCGACCTGCTCGTCGACGGCTCGCCGGTCACCTTCCGTCATCCCGCGGATGCCATCCGCGCGGGTCTCGTCTACGTGCCTGCCGACCGAGCCGAAGCGCTGCTGATGCAGCGCTCGGTACGCGAGAACATCGCGCTGCCGTGGACCGCGTGGATGAGCCGCTGGGGCCCGATCAATACCGGAGAAGAGCGTCGCAAGGTGGACGGCGGCATCGAGCGGCTGCAGATCGACACGCGCGCGCAGGGCGAGGTTCGCCGGCTTTCGGGCGGCAACCAGCAGAAGGTCACGATCGCGCGCTGGGTGGCCGGCGGGGTCCACGCGATGCTCTGCTTCGACCCGACCCGCGGCATCGACATCCGCACCAAGCAGCAGATCTACGTGCTGCTCCGGGATCTGGCGGAGGCCGGGGCAGCCGTCCTGCTCTACACCTCGGAACTGAAGGAGATCCGGCTCGCCTGCGACCGGGCGATCGTCATCTTCGGCGGCCGGGTGGTCGCGGAGATCGATGTCGCCGATGCCGACGAGCCGACCCTCCTGCGGGCTGCGTACAACCTGCGCTCTGACGCCCAGATGCCGGAGGAGATCGCCGCCGAGCTGGTCGCCGCCGACGCGGTCGCCGAGGCAGCCGCGCCGGCCGATGTGGAGCCAGACCGCGAGCTCCCGCCGCCCGAGAGCGACCGATGAGCGCCACGACGGCCCCGGCCGACGACCTCCGTCCCCGTCCCTCGGACGCTCTGGTCTCCTTTGGGCAACGCAACGGCTGGGTCATTGGACTGGTCGGCTTCCTGGCGCTGCTTTTGGTCTTCACGAAGCTCATCCAGCCGAGCTACGGGGTGGCCGGCATCCAGGGCCTGGCGATCTCCGTGCTACCCCTCGCGCTGGCTGCCGTCGGGCAGGCGATCGTGGTCATCTCCGGCGGGATCGACCTTTCGATCGGCGCCGTGATGGCTCTGACGAGCGTCGTCTCGGCCACGCTCATGAAGGGCCAGACCGAGGAGTTCGCGGTCGCGGTCGTGTTCGGCGTCCTCCTGCTCGGGCTCGTCGTGGGCGCCATCAACGGAGGCGTGGTCGTCCTCACGCGCGTGCCCGATATCGTCGTGACCCTCGCGATGTCGTTCGTGTGGGCGGGCGCCGCGTTGCTGGTGCTGAAGACCCCCGGCGGCGCCTCCGCGACGTGGCTCAAGGACCTGGTCACCGGGTCCCTCGTCAACGAGTGGATCCCGAAGGGTGCGGTGGTCCTGATCCTCGTCGTGGCGCTGATCTGGATCCCCATCCGACGAACTCGCGTGGGGCTGTCCATCTATGCGATCGGCAGCAACCGGCTGGCCGCGTTCCGAAGCGGCGTGCCGGTCGACCGGACACGCCTCGTCGCCTACATGCTGACCGGCCTGTTCGCCGCACTCGGCGGCCTGGCGCTCACGGCGAGCACCGGGATCGCGACCCCGGTGCCCGGGCCTTACACATTGCTGAGCGTCGCGGCCGTGGTCCTCGGGGGCGTGAGCCTCGCGGGTGGCCGCGGTGGCGTGTTCGGGCCGATCGTCGCCGTCGTGATCCTCCAGCTGATCCGGACCGACATGACGTTCCTCAACGTCAACACCAACCTCTCGGTCGTGCTGCAGGGCGTCATCCTGATCGGCGTGGTCATGTTCGGCAGCCTGATCCAGATCCGGCGGGATCGCGCATGACCGGCGTGGCCGGCACCTCGAGCGCCCGCAACCCGTGGCTCACCGTGGCCGCGTGGCGTCGCCTGTTCCGCGATCAGCCACTCATCCCGCTCATCGGACTGCTGGTGCTGCTGGTCGCCCTGGTCTTTCTCGTCAGGCCGGATTCCGTCAACCCGGGGTGGGCGGCGGGAATCGTCCGTTCGGCGATCCCGCTGGCGCTCCTCGCCGCCTGCCAGACCCTCACGTTCCTGACCGGCGGCATCGACCTGTCTGTCGGCGCCGTCGCGTCGATGAGCGGGTTCGTGGTCGCGACGCTCGTCGGTGGCCAGGGGCTCGCGGTCGCCCTGATCGTCGCGCTCGTCATCGCGGCGCTCGCCGGCCTCCTGACGGGCATCGGTGTCGGGGTCTTCAAGGTCCACCCGCTGATCATGACCCTGGGCATGAGCCTGGTGATCCTCGGGCTGGCCAACGTCTGGCAGATCGTCATGGTCCAGACCGGGGCAGGCGTCCCGGCGCTCCTGCGCACGCTCGGATCGGGCACGTTCCTCGGAGTGCTGCCGAACAGCCTGCTGGTCTTCCTGCCCCTGGTCGCCTTCGTCCTGCTGCTGCTGCGGCGGACCGGCTATGGCCGGCTGCTGTACGCGGTCGGAGACAACCCGATCGCCGCCCGCCTTGCCGGCACCAAGTCGTGGCAGGTCCTCATCGTGCTGTACGTCATCTCGGCCCTGATCGCCGCCATCGCCGGGTTCCTGTACACGGGCCTCAACAACGTGGCCAGCGTGACCCTCGTGGACAGTGCGGTGCTGCCGTCGGTGGCCGCGGCGGTGATCGGCGGGACCTCGATCATGGGTGGCCGTGGTGGCTACGGCGGGACACTGGTCGGGGCCCTGATCCTGACCGTGCTGACGTCCCTGCTCACGACGCTCGGGCTGCCCGAGGCCCTTCGCCAGATCCTGTTCGGCTCGATCATCGTCGTCGTCGCAGCCGCCTACACCCGGGTCACGGCGGAGTCCTGATCGACGTGCGGGACGGCCCGCCCACGAGTCGCCATCTCGGGCTCGATCTTGGCGGGACGAATATCAAGTGGGTTGTCGTCCAGCGGGACGCCGACGAGTGGCATGTCCTCGACCGGGGTCAGGTCGAGACGCCCATGCCCAAGGGTCCTGATGACGTCGTGCCGCGACTCGGGGCCGTCGGGGCCGACGCGATCGAGCGCAGTCCGGGGGTCACGTCGGTCGGCGTGGGGGTTCCCGGCCTGTATGACCCGGCGACCGGCACGACGCGGTTCCTGGTCAATTTCCCCGGAGGCTGGCCCGGCGTACCCGTGGCAGGCCCGGTCGGCGAGGCGTTGGGTCTGCCGACCACGCTGATCAACGACGCGCGGGCGTTCGGGCTCGCCGAGTTGCGCCTCGGCGCCGCGCGCGGGGCCGCTTCGATGATCGGGCTGACGCTTGGAACCGGCATCGGCGGCGTCATCGCGATCGATGGCCGCGTCCACCTGGGGCATGACGGCACGGGCGGCGAGCTCGGTCACCAGACACTGGAGCCGGATGGACCTCCCTGCGGCTGCGGCAACCGCGGCTGCCTGGAGGCATTCGCGCGGGCCGACCGCATCGCCGCAGCCTGCGGGACCGCGACCGCCGAGGAGGCGATGGCTGCGGCTCGTGCCGGCGAACCGGCGGCGGTCGCCGGGCTGGTCGCCGTCGGGCGATACCTTGGGATCGGCATCGCCAACATGATCGTGGTCGTCAATCCGGACGTCGTCGTCATCGGCGGCGGCATCTCGGCTGCGTTCGACCTGTTACAGGGCCCGATCGAGGCTGAGCTGCGTGAGCGGGTCTACACGACCGCGCTCGATCGCGTCCGAGTCGTGCCAGCGGAGCTCGGAACGTGGGCCGGCGCCATCGGGGCGGCCCTCCACGGCGCCGAAAGGGCAGGTCGAGACGACCCGGCGGCCGCCCACGCACCGGTCGAGGCACGATGATCCAGGCGAGCACCCCACCCCAGCATCACTACCGCCTGATCGAGCAAGCCCTGCGCGAACGGATCTCGACCCTGGTGCCGGGGGCCCGACTGCCGTCCGACGCAGAGCTGTGTGCGGAGTTCGGTGTGAGCCGGATGACCGCTCGTAATGCCATGCAGCGCCTCGCCGAGGATGGTCTGATCACGCGGAAGCCCGGCCGAGGGAGCTTCGTGGCAGATCCGCCCGTGCACCGTCGGGCCAATCGGCTCATGACGTTCACGCAGGAGATGCGCCGCGCCGGTCGCGTTCCCAGCTCGCGCGTGCTGACCCGGGCCATCCGCCCGTCCTCGCCCGCCGAAGCCGAAAGCCTCGGCATCCCGACCGGGCAGCCGGTCGTCCACCTGCGCCGACTGCGGCAGGCCGACGACGAGCCGATCGTCCTCGAATCGACCGTCCTGCTCGGGCAATGCGCCGACGCCGTCATGACGGCCGACCTCGCCAAGGGCTCGCTGCACGAAACGCTTGGTCGGGCCGGCATCGTGCTGCGCGGCGGGACCAGCACGATCGGCGCGGCCGCCGCGACGCCCGACGACGCCCGTCTGCTCGATGTCCGCATCGGCGACCCGCTGCTGGTCGAGCGGCGCGTCATCGCCGACGGGCACGGCCGTCGCATCGAGGCGACCGAGTCGCGCTACGCGGCCGACCGCTACGGCCTTGTCGTCGGATTCGACATCGAGGGACCGGATCTCGAGGCGGCCGATGCGGCCGGCGGTGGGACCGCTCGCGGTGAGCGATGAGCGGCCGACCGACCGCTACGACCATCAGCGGCCGCCTGGTCCTCGACGATCGCCTGGCCGCGGGCAGCATCACGGTCCGGGACGGAGTGATCGGGGCGGTTGACCTCGACGACGGCGAAGCCAGCGGAGCCGGACCGCTCATCGCGCCGGGCTTCGTCGACGTCCACGTCCACGGCTGGGGCGGTCACGACGCGATGGGCGACCGTGCCGCCCTCGACGGGATGGCCCGGGCGTTGCTTCGTCGCGGCGTCACGTCCTTCCTGCCGACCGCCGTCTCCGCACCCCTCCCCGCCCTAACCGCGTTCGCCGACCGCGTCCGCGGCGTGGCTGCCCGACGCCCCGGCCGATGGGGCGGAGCCGCTGGGCTTGAACCTCGAGGGCCCGTTCCTCGCTGCTCCGAAGCGCGGCGCCCACGACCTGGCTGCGCTCGTCCTTCCGAGCGAAGTCGCCAAGAGCGATCTCGAGCCGCTGCTCGACGGGCTGCGGCTGATCACCATCGCCCCGGAGCTCCCCGGCGCGTCCGGACCTCATCCGCTGGTTCCACGATCACGGGGCAACGGTCTCGCTCGGCCATTCGGCCGCGACGCTCGACGAGGCGGACGCGGGATATGCGGCGGGCGCGACCGGGACGACGCACCTGTTCAACGCGATGACTGGGCTCGACCACCGCGCACCCGGGCTCGCGCTCGCGGCCCTGCTCGATGAGCGCGCCTTCGTCGAGCTCATCGCCGATGGCATCCATGTCCATCCCGGGCTCTGGCGGCTGATCGAACGGATGAAGCAGCCGGGTCGGATCGTCCTCGTCAGTGACGCCGTGGCGCTCGCCGGAACCGGCGACGGCCTCGGGCGGCTGGGCTCGCTCGACGTCGAGGTGCGCGGCGAGCGAGTGACCCTCGCGGGTACCACGACCCTCGCCGGGTCCGCGCTCGCCCTCGATGTCGCGATCCGCAGGCTCGTGGGGGCCGGCATCCCGATCCCGGCCGCCATCGCCGCCGCAACCCGCGCTCCGCTCGCGCTGCTCGGCATCACCGACCGCGGCCGCCTCGCCGTCGGCCAGCGCGCCGACATCGTGGAGCTCGACGGTGACCTCTCCATCCGGCGCGTCATGCGTGCCGGAGCATGGGTCCAGCTCGCCGATTAGCGCGGCGGCATCGCCGCGAACGTCCGCTCGATGTCGTCGAGGACTCGAACGGTCGCGTCGGTCACGACATCGAGATAGCGCTGGCCGTACTCGACCGACGCCTCCCGGGCATCGCCCCAGGTTCCCGACTTGGTGGCCCGGTGGACCGATCCCGGCGCCGAGAAGAAGAACGCGGTGTGGACGGGTGCCTGGTTCGTGACCTCCGGGAAGGGCGGCAGCTCGGCATTCGCGGCGTCGAGGTCGACCAGGTCGGGGTCGATGGCCATGACCGCCGAGGTCTCGCCGCGGTTCGCGTGGAGACCAGTCGTCGGCCCGAAGAACTCGCCCGCCTCTTCGGCGGTCATGCCGTCCCAGTAGTTGACCGGGAAGGCCGCGACGCCACTGGGCATCCGCTCGGCCGCGGTGGCACAGGCGTACGCGATCGCGTACGTGTTGTCGTAGTGGCCGTTGAGGAAGACGATCCGCGTGAAGCCGATCGACGCGTACGACGCACACAGGTCCTCGATCAGCGACATGAACGTCGCCACACGGATATGGACGACGCCAGTGAACCCGACGTGGGGATACGACAGGGCGTAGTTGATGGCCGGCCCGACGAGCGCCCCGATCCGCTCCGCGACGCGGCGCCCCACCTCGGTCGGGACGATCGCGTCGGTCAGCAGCGGGCCGTGCGGTCCGTGCTGCTCGGTCGAGCCCGTCGGGATGATGATCGTCTGGGTCCGTTCCAGGGCGGCGCGCACCTCGGGATCGGTCATCTCGCCCAGGAACACGGTGGCTGGCTTCATCGATGGTCCTCCTCGTGCCCGGTCAGGCGATGGTCGTCGTCAGGCGTCCGATCCCCTCGATCGAGACGGTCACGGTATCGCCGGCTCGCAGGCGGCGTTCGGGTCCGGGCGGCGTGGCCAGCCGGACCGGCGTACCGGTCGCGATGAGGTCCCCCGGCCGCAGCTCCAGGTGCTGGCTGAGGTAGGCGACGATCTCCGCGATGCCGAAACGCATCGACGAGGTTCGGCCCTCCTGGATCGGCTCACCGTCGATCGTGCAGCGGAGCGCGACGTTGGCGGGATCGAAGGCATCCGCCGTCACGATCCACGGGCCGACCGGGCAGAACCCGGGCATCGACTTGCCAAGCATCCATTGGTCTCCGTCCAGGCGCTCGTCGCGCGCCGAAACGTCGTTGATGCAGGTGTAGCCGAAGACGTGGCGCATCGCCTCCTCCGACGTGACCCGGAAGGCCGGTGCCCCGATGACGATGCCGAGCTCGATCTCGGCATCGACGTCGTCCGTGACGGCGCGGTCCCACGTGAGCGTCGCGCCATGGCCGGCGACCGAGGCAGCGGCCTTGCCGTAGATGAGCGGGCGCTCGGGCCGGGGTGACGCCCCAGCACCGTCGTAGTTGAGGCCGACCGTGTAGATCGCGCCGGGGTCTGCGACGGCCGGGCCGAGCGTGACCGCGTCGAGTGGCCGACCGGCCTCGGCCGGCTGGGCGTCCAGCCACGCCCCGAGGCGGTCGAGGGCCGGGGCGCCGCCGGCCGCGATGGCTCGCATCCCGGCGAGCCCGGTCGCCCGCGTGTCGATGGGGACGACCCGGTCGTCGTCGCGCACCACGGCCGCCTGCGGCCGCCCTTCGACGAGGATGGTGGCCAGGCGCACGGCGTCAGGCCCGGACCGTGGGGTCGGCGAGGAGCGGCGCCACGGCCGTGCGCATGACGTCGGCCATGCCGCCTACCCCCGTCCATCGCTGGAAGGCGATCGCGGCCTGGGCGATGAGCATCTCCGACCCGTTGGCCGCCCGCAGACCGCGAGCCCGGGCCGCGGCGACGAGCGGGGTCTCGGCCGGCACGTAGACGAGATCGAACACGGTCGCCGAATCCGGCAGGAGCTCGACCGGGATCGTCATGCCGGGATCGAGCATGCCGACGGTCGTCGCATTGACGGCCAGGTCGGCCCCCGCGAGCGCCGCCTCGAAGACGAGTCCCGATGAAGGGATGGCCACACTCCCCTGCCCGACGCCGAGGAAGCGATCGGCGAGGGCCTTCGCGGTCGAATCGGTGCGATTTGCGATCGTCACCCAGCGCGCGCCGGCGTCGAGGCAGGCATACACGACCGCGTGCGCTGCGCCGCCCGCACCCACCACGACGACGGTAGCGCCCGAGAGCGATCGCCCCATCGCAAGCTCGGCCCCGGCCCGGAATCCCGGCGCATCGGTGTTGATGCCGATCAGCCGACCGTCGTCCTCGCGGACGACGTTGTTGACCGCGCCGATCCGCTCGGCGTCGTCCTCGACGGTGTCGACGAGGCCGGCGACGACGCGTTTGTACGGCGCGGTCACGC
This sequence comes from uncultured Chloroflexia bacterium, assembly GCA_963828165.1. Classification (GTDB taxonomy): domain Bacteria; phylum Chloroflexota; class Limnocylindria; order Limnocylindrales; family CSP1-4; genus SPCO01. Next base: position 1,791,264 of record CAWHDR010000001.1, on the reverse strand, counting down.
CAAGCCCGAGCCAGCCCTCGCCGCGCGCTTCCTGGACGGCCGGCTCGACCGCCTCGGGCTCCACTTCGAGCAGGACGTAGCGCGCATCGATGCCGGCCGCGTCGAACGCGGCGTCATGCATGACCTGCGAGTGGCGGCGCTTGAGCGGCTTCCCGATGAGGCCGACCCGACGGGTCATCGGATCATCCGATGGCGGCGGCCGAGCGCCGCCACGGCGTCGGAGGCCGACGGACCGGGCCAGCGGTCGCCGGGAACGTGACGTTCGGGATGATGTGGTCGACCCACAGCTGGAGCTGCGCCGGGTCGGGGGTCATCGTGTGCAGGAAGAAGTACTCGACGCCGGCGTCCACGCGAGCCTGGAGGGAGGCCACGATCTCATCCGGTGTCCCGAACAGGTAGACCGACTCAAGGTATTCGGGCCCGCGTTCCGCGCTCATGACCTTGAGGAACGCCTCGTGCTGTTGGCGGCGAGCCTCGGCCGGGTCGTCGGTCATGACCAGGTGCAGGAAGTTCTCGTGGGCAACGAGCGTCTCGCTCGGGTCCTTGCCGGACTCGCGCATCGCGGCCTGCAGCTCCAACCAGTCGCGGGCGATGTCGGGTGGCGGGCACGTCGGCCGCGGGATCCAGCCGTCGGAGCGGACGGTCCTGCGCTTGACCGACTCGACGAACTTCGGCAGGTCCGGTGACTTGGGCGAGGCGAGCTGCGAGCCGCCGCCGATCCAGAGCAGGGGGCGCTGTGTCGTGCGCGGCTCGATGAACACGTCGTCGACCGTGTAGAACTGGCCATGGTAGGTGACGCGCTCGCCCTCGAGCAGCGGCATCATGATGTCGAGCATCTCGTCAGTGCGCTTGCCTCGCTCCGACTTGTGGACGCCGACGGCCTCGTACTCGGCATCGTTCCAGCCGACCCCGGCGCCGAGGATGACCCGGTTGTCACTGAGGAACTGGAGGGTCGCCAGCTCCTTGGCGAGGATCACGGGGTTGCGCAGCGGCATCACGAGGACCGACGTACCGAGTCGCACCCGCTCCGTCGCACCCGCCGCCACCGCCAGGGTGGTCAGGGGTTCGAGCCAGTTGACCGAGTAGAAGCGCTTGCCGACCAGCAGGTGGTCGGTGATGAACAGCGAATCGAAGCCCAGGTCCTCGACCGTGCGGGCGAAGTCCTTGATGCCGCGAGCGCGCTCCGGTCCGTCGCCCTCCCAGATGTACGACGGCAGGAAGACGCCGAATCGGCCCACGTCAGCCATGAACGAGCCACCTCCGAGTGATGGGGAGCGGCCTCATCGGCCGCGGTAGTCCGGGTCGCGCTTGGCGAAGAACGCATCGGCGCCCTCGAGCATGTCGTCGGTCGCGAAGATCCGGTCGGACGCGTCCAGCTCGGCGGCCAGGCCGGCGTCCAGGTCGAGCTCCGTGGCCTGGTCGATGAGGCGCTTCGCCTCGCGCACGGCGAGGGGGCCGCGCAGGGCGATCTCCTCGCCGATCGCCGTGGCTCGGGCAACGGCCTCGCCGGCCGGCACGACCTCATTGACGAGGCCGATGCGCTCGGCTTCGGCGGCGCTCAGGACCCGGCCGGTCAGGATCAGCTCCTTGGCCCGCGCGGCTCCGACCACCCGCGGCAGGCGTTGCGTACCGCCGGCCCCCGGTGTGACTGCGAGGCGCACCTCCGGCAGCCCGAGCCGGGCGCGTTCGGACGCGATCCGAAGGTCGCAGCACAGGGCGAGCTCGAGCCCGCCGCCCAGGGCGTTGCCCTCGATCCCGGCAATGGTCGGCATCGGCAGCTCGGCCAGCCGCCGTGCGACGCCCGACTCCAGCTCGTGCCGCGCGCGCCCGGCAGGGCCGCGCTGGCTCTCGAACTCGCCGACGTGCGAGCCCGCGGAGAAGGCCCGCTCGCCGGTCCCGGTCACGACGACGGCCCGGACGTCGCCGGGCTCGGCGGCCTCCAGCGCGTCGAGTGCCGCCCCGAACGCCTCCAGCAACTCGCGCGTCACGAGGTTGAGTGGCGGGTTGACGAGCGTCAGCCGCGCGACCCGTCCCATCTGGAGGTCGATGAGCGGTTCGGTCACGAGCCAGCCCCGAGATCGGCCGCGAGGCCCATCGGTCCGGTCGCGTAGATCCGCGGGTCCATCGGCCGCACGTCCTCGGCCACCCGGGGCACGAAGCCCATCTGACCGAGGACATCACGTTCCATGTCGATGCCGGGTGCGACCTCGATGAGCACCAGCCCGTCGTCCTCGAGCGCGAACACCGCGCGTTCGGTGATGTAGCGGACCTGCTGCCCGCGCTCGCGCGCGAGCCGGGCGTTGAACGAGATCTCGCGGACCTTCGGCACGAACTTGCCGAGGCTGCCCTCGGTCGCGATCCGCACCCCGCCGTCGATCTCGATCTCGAGGCCCCGCGCGGTCAGCGTCCCGACGAAATTGATCTTGCCCGTCCGTGCGCTGATGTTGGGGAAGCCGCCCGGCCCGCGAACCCGCCCCTCGAACGCGTGGACATTGACGTTGCCCTCCTGGTCCACCTCCGCGAAGGACAGGCTGGCGACGTCGAGGCCGCCACCGTCGTAGAAGTCGAACATGTACGGCTGGTCGATCATCGCCTGGTAGTTGAAGCCGGCACCGCCCTCGTTCCCCGCGACAGGCACGCCGCCGAAGATGCCCTGCTCGACGGTCAGCACCAGCTGATCGGTGATGCCCTCCTCCCAGGCGACGCGGCCGATGAGCTGGCTGATCCCGAAACCGAGATTGCAGATGGCCCCGCGCGGGAATTCGAGCAGCGAGCGCCGGGCGATGACCTTGCGGACGTCGAGCGGCAGTGGCGGCTCCGGCCGGACCGGCCGGCGAGCCGCGCCCGAGTAGTACGGCGAGTCCTGGGTGATGTAGGTCTGCCATTGATCGGGATCGACGTAGACGTGGTCGACCAGTGCCGCCGGCACCTTCACGTCGCGCATCCGCAGGCTGCCGCGGGTCGCGAGCTGGCGGACCTGCGCGATGACGATGCCGCCGCTGTTGCGAGCGGCCATGGCCATGGCGAGCATCTCGCCCTGGACGGCCTCGCCCTCCATCGTGATGTTGCCGTCCTCGTCGGCGGTCGTGCCCCGGATGACGGCGACGTCGATCGGGAACGCGTGATAGAGGAGCCACTCGCGGCCACGCAGCGTGACGACCTCGACGAGGTCGTCCGTCGTGGACGCGTTCTGCTTGCCGCCGGTCTGGCGCGGGTCGACGTACGTGCCCAGGCCGACCTGGGTCACGAGGCCCGGCCGTCCGCCCGCGATCTCGCGCATCAGCTGCGACAGCACGCCCTGCGGGAACGAGTAGGACTCGATCTCGTCCGCCTCCACGAGCGCGCCGAGGCGAGGCTCGTTCCCGATGTTGCTGCCGATCGTGCGTCGCATGAGGCCCGGCAGGCCGAGCTGCGAGAACCCGCGGTCCGCGAAATCGCCGATGCCCACGACGCGGACCGTGGTGAGGTCGCGCGGCCGGCCCTCGGCGGCATAGACCGCAGCCAGCTCGTCGATGAAGCGTTGCGGCAAGGCGTGGCCCGCGCCGGAGCCGCCGATCACGACCGTGCTGCCGTCCTTGACGCAGCCGACTGCCTCCCGGACGTCGATGATCTTGGTCACGGCATGTAGCCCCCGGCATTCGGGTTGAGGGTCTGCCCGAGGAACAGGCTGGAGGCATCGGACAGCAGGAAGATGACCGTGTCCGCCACCTCGTCCGCGCGCCCGAAGCGGCCCAACGGCATGTCACGCAGCCGTTGCCGGCCCGCCTCGCTGTCGACGAGGTCGGTCGTCATCTCGGTGATCGTCACGCCGGGCGCCACGGCATTCACGCGGATGCCGTGCGGGCCGAATTCGCGGCCGAGGGCACGGGTGAGCCCGATCAGGCCGGCCTTCGCGGCGCTATAGGCGGCGGTCTCGGGGACCCCCATCTGGCCCAGGCGCGAGGCGATGTTGACGATGGTGCCGCTGCCCCGCTCGACCATGGACGGCAGCACGGCCTGACAGGTGTGGAACGCGGCGGTGAGGTCGGTCCGGATCACCTCGTCCCATTGCTCTGGCTCGATCTCGAGGAACGGACCCACCTGCGTCAGACCGGCGTTGTTGACCAGGCCGTCCACCCGCCCGAAGTGGGCGATCACCCGCTCGACCAGCTGACCCGCCTGCCGGCCGTCGGCCACGTCGGCGTCGAAGATCGCGCCATCGGCGCCGGCGTCGCGGACCTGCGCAAGGGTGTCCTTGGCGCCGTCCTCCGAGCGGTGGTAGTGGACGGCAACCGACGCGCCTTCGGCGGCGGCCTTCACGGCCACCTCGGCACCGATGCCGCGGCTGCTCCCGGTGATCAGGACGACCCGACCCGCCAGCGCTCCGGCCATCAGCCGACCACGACGGGGGTGCCGCGTTCGCGCCGCTCGACCGGGCTGTCAGGCGGCGGCGCGGTCGATCCGCGCATGACGAGCTCGGTCGGGAGCACCTCGCCTTTGGGCTCTCCCCCGGCAAGCAGGCTCTCCGCGAAGCCGAACGCGCGACGACCGATCTCGTGCAGGGGGAGCCGCACCGTGGACAGGCCGGGCGTGGCCATCGCCGCGATCTGGATGTCGTCGAACCCGGCGACGGAGACCTCCCTCGGAACGTCGATGCCCACGGCGCCCAGCCGCTCCATCGCCCCGAGCGCCAGCAGGTCGTTGGCCGCGCAGACCGCCGTGAATGGCGCCTCGCCCGCGAGCAGCGCATCGATGCCAAGGGAGCCCCCGTCCTGGTTGAACTCAGTGCTCACGACCAGTCGCTCGTCGTAGGCGATGCCGGCCTCGGCGAGGCCGCGGCGGTAGCCCTCCTGCCGGCGGAGCGACACGTACAGCGAGGCCGGGCCGGCGAGGAACGCGATGCGGCGATGGCCCAGCTCCACCAAGGCGGCGACCATCCCCGCGATCCCGGCGGCATTGTCCACGCCGATGTCGGCGTTCCCTGCGGCATGCGGCGAGAGATGCACGACGGCTGCGCCATACCCGCGCATCGCGGCCACGTGCCGGGCCACTTCCGCGTTGAGCACCGGATCGGTCAGGCCGCTGCCCGCAAAGATGACGGTCGCCGCACGCATCGATCGAAGCAGCCGCACATACGAGAGCTCACGCTCCGCGATCCGGTCCGAGCTGCAGGTGACGACCAGAAAACCACCGACCGACGCCGCGTCCTCGACGCCGCGCACGACCTCGGCGAAGTACGGGTCCGTGATGTCGTGGACGATGACGCCGACGACCGGCACGTGGCTCTTGTGCAGGCCGCGTGCCAGCGCGTTCGGGACGTAGTCGAGCGCGCGCGCCGCGTCCAGGACCCGCTTGCGTGTGCCGTCGCTGACGGCGTACGGCGCGGACGAGACGACCCTTGAGACCGTGGCCGTGGAGACCCCGGCCAGCCTGGCGACGTCGGTGATCGATGCCATGTCGATCGCGCTCAGAACGGGAACGTCGGCGGCTCGTCGCGCACCGTGACCCATTGCCATTCGGTGAACGTGTCGAGGCTCGCCTCTCCCCCGTAGCGGCTGCCGTTGCCGGAATCGCCCATCCCGCCGAACGGGATGATCGCCTCGTCGTTGAGCGTGCCGTCATTGATGTGGACCATGCCGGTCCGCATCCGGTCGGCCATCGCCAGGCCGCGACCGAGGGAGCGTGTGTAGATCGACGCCACGAGGCCGTACGAGCTCGCGTTGGCAAGCTCGATCGCCTCGTCGTCGCTGTCGAAGACCGTGATCGGCGCCACCGGGCCGAAGATCTCGTCGGTGAACGCGGCCATGTCCGGCGTGACCGACGTGAGCACGGTCGGTCGATAGAACAGGCCTTCGCGGGTGGCGCCCTCGGAGACGACGGCGCCCGCGGCGATCGAGCGCTGGACGATGTCATCGACGCGGGCGATCTGCCGCTCATTCACGATCGGCCCCAGCTGCACGTCCTCGCGGAACGGGTCGCCGGTCCGCAGGCGCTTCGCCTTCTCGGTCAGGACACCGGTGTAGTCGTCCGCGAGCCTGCGGTCGACGAGGTGACGTCCCGCGGCGAAACAGACCTGGCCCTGGAACTGGAATGCCGCGAACGCGCCCGCGGACGTCGCGGCGTCGAGATCCGCGTCGTCGAGCACGATGAACGCGTTGTTCCCCCCGAGCTCCAGCGACACCTTCTTCAACATGCCGCCGGCCAGCTGGCCGACCCGCCGCCCGACGGCCGTCGACCCCGTGAACGACACGACCGGGATGTTCGGGTCGGTGACCAGCGCCTCGCCGACGTCCGCGCCGCCGACCACGACCTGGAGCAGGCCCTCGGGCAGCCCCGCCTCTCGGAAGACCGCCGCGAACATCGCGCCGCCCACGACCGGTGTCTGCGGATCGGGCTTGAGCACGACCGCATTGCCGAGCGCGAGCGCCGGAGCAACGACGCGCATCCCGAGGACGGACGGGGAATTCCATGGCGTGATCGCGCCGATGACGCCCGCGGGTACGCGGCGGACCATCGACAGGCGGCCTTTCACCGCGGAGGGCATCAAGGAGCCGTAGGCCTGCGACGGCAGGGTGGCCGCGTTCAGGATCTCGTGGTAGGCGAAGTTCGACTCGTGGTGCATCTTGCTGTGGGACGCGCCGGTCTCGCGCTGCGTCCACGTCCCGAACTCGTCGCGGTTCGCCTCGTAGATCTCGGCCGCCCGGCGCAGGACGCGGGCCCGTTCCTGGTAGCTCGTCGCGGCCCAGGCGGGCTGGGCGGCCTTCGCCGCCTCGGCCGCGCGCGCGACATCGTCGGGCGTGGAGCCCGGGATGGTCGCGAGATGCCGGCCGGTCGCCGGCTCGCGGTCCTCGATCGGGGCGCCCGTGCCGGGCTCCCACGTTTCGAGGAAGGACCCGAGCCAGCGCGGTGTCGCGGACTCCGTGGCGTCAGGGGCGATCGCGGCCATCGGTTCCTCCTTCGGACGACGTCGCGTCCGTCTTCGCATCCGACCAGCGTTCTGCGTAGGTCCGCGGCGCGCCCGTGGCAACGGCCCGTTGCCCGGTCGCCGGGTCACGCCACACCGGCCCGCGAGCGAGCATGGCGTCGATCAGCCCTTCTTCGAGATAGACCGGGTATTCCCACGATCGGATCTCGAGCGCCATCTGACCCGGATAGCCGATCAGCTCGCGAACGCGCTTGTCCGTGTAGTAGCCGGCGACGATGGTCAGCTGCGCCGCCGCCAGGTTGGTCGGCTCGTCTGCGAGCTTGGCCAGGCGATCCGCCACGTCCGAGCCGAGCTCCGTCCGGAGGGCGGCCTTGAGCGGCTCGCCGAGGTCCGGCCTCGAGCGAAGCACGAACTGGAGCCGTTCGTCGGTGACGATCTCGGCCGCCGACGGCATCCCGTGCGCGGCCGGGATGAGGTGGTCGGCGATCGCCATGAACGTGGCGCGCTCCTCGGCGCTGAGGATCGTCCGCTCGCCCGCGCCGTCCGTCGCCGGCATGCCGCCGGTCAGGTCGGTCGGCGCTCCGGTCTGCTCGGCCCCGGCGGTCATACCGGCACCTGCTGCTCGAAGCGGGTCTCGATCATGTGGTCGGCGGCCCGCAGGGCGATCGCGACGATCGTGGACGTGGGGTTCACGCCCGTCGACGTGACGAAGCACGAGCCGTCGACCACGTACAGATTCGCGACGTCGTGGGCCCGGTTCCAGCGGTCCAGCACGGACGTCTTCGGGTCGTCGCCCATCCTCGCCGTGCCCAGGAGATGCCAGCCGGAGTAGCGCATCAGCCGATCGACCTCGATCTTGTAGGCGCCGGCGGCATCCATCGATTCCTTCGCCCGCTCGATATGGAAGTCGAGCATCCGGCGCGAGTTGTCGGACATCCGGTAGTGGACCTCGGGCGCCGGGATCCCCGACGAGTCGGTGACCGTCGTCGAGATGGTGATGTGGTTCGCCTCGTCGGGCAGGTCCTCGGCAAACAGACCCCAGTTGGCGCCGTGGCCGAGATGGCTCTTGACGTGGGTATGGTGATCCGGACCCCAGGCCTGCTCGCCGGCCCGGCTGGGAAGCGCCGTGTTGATCGGCCCACCGGTGGGCGCAAGGCCCCACCGAGCCCCGCGGACGAAGCCGCGCTTCTCGTCGGTCTCGTAGAACTCGAGCGACTCGATGAGGTCGCCGAACTGGCCCTGCCAGCTCATCAGCGGCTCCTCGAAGAGCCCGGCGACGTTGGCGAAGGGATGCATCATCAGCCGCTTCCCGACGAGGCCGGACGAGTTCGCGAGGCCGTCGGGGTTGCCCGGGCTGGCGGAGTTCAGCAGCAGGCGCGGCGTGCCGATCGCGTTGGCCGCGACGACGACGACCCTGGCCGGCTCGAAGTGCTCGCCGCCGTCCACGTCCAGCCAGGTCGCGCCGGTGGCCAGGCCCGAAGCGTCGGTCTCGATGCGGCGGACGCGAGCGCCCGTGACCAGCCGGGCGCCCAGGGCGATGGCCTTCGGCCAGTGGGTCAGATCGGTCGACGCCTTGGCGCCCTCGTTGCAGCCCGACTGGCAGGTGCTGCGCTGGACGCACGCTCGCCGGCCGTCATAGGGCGCCGAATTGATCGAATTGAACTCCGGCCACCAGTGCCAGCCCAGCTTCGTCTGCGCGCGGGCGACGCGAAGACCCGCCGCGCCGATGGGGAGCGGCGGCATCGGGGCGTCCTCGGTGTCCGGCGGGTAGGCCGGATCTCCCGGCAGGCCCGACACGCCGAACTGCCGGTCGGTCCGGTAGAAGTACGGCAGGAGCTCGAAGTAGTCGATCGGCCAGTCGTCGGCGACCCCGTCCAGCGAACGGACACGGAAGTCCGACGGGAGCGCCCGCGGCCAGGCCCCCGCGAAGATGATCGTGGAGCCGCCGACGGCGTTGTACATCAGCGGCGAGACGGGCGTGTCGTCCTCGACGATCGGGTAGTCCGCCGCGAGGCCCCGGATGTTCGGGCTGGTCGCCCAGTCCTTGCGAGCCTTCAGCTCCCAGTCGAGCTTGTTACCCGGGTAGTCCGCGCGGTCGAGCCAGCCACCCTGCTCGAGGCACACGACGGAGAAGCCGGCCTCGGCCAGACGCAGCGCCACGACCCCGCCCGAGGCTCCGGCGCCGACGATCAGGACGTCGGCCGGTTCGGCGGTCATCGGGCCAGGACCGGTGCCGCCGGGGCGTCCTCCTGCAGGCCGACCTCGGCCAGGACGTTCGCAAGGAACGCGCGCTCGTCGTCGCTGATCGGCAGCAGCGGGCGGCGCACGTGCGCGGAGTCCAGCACGCCGAGGATGCGCAGGCATTCCTTGAGCCGGACCCGGTAGTCGCCGACCGGCGCGGCGAACACCACGTCGGCAAGGCGCTGGACCCGGCGCCCGAGCGCCATCGCAGTCTCGGTGTCACCGGCCTGCCAGGCGGCGATCATCTCCACCTGCTCGCGCGTCATCACCGCGCCGAAGCCGATGAGCGCGCCCGTCGCGCCGAGCAGGAACGACTCCAGGATGAAGTTGTCGTTGCCGGTCAGCAGGGTGATCTTGCGCGGGAGCTGTTCCAACAACCGGGCGGTATCGACGAAGCGCCGGGCGTCGAAGGACGCTTCCTTGATCGCGACGACACCCTCCACCGACGCCATGGCCTGGAGCGTGTCGGTCTCGAAATTCACCCCGGCCAGGGCCGGTTGCAGCTGGAAGAGGATGAGCGGCAGGCCGACGTCGGCGATGGCCTCGTGATAGGCGACCGGAACGCGGGGGTCGAGCGGCTGGCTCAGGTAGGCCGGGATCGGGAATACGAGCAGGGCATCCGCGCCCGCGACTCGGAAGTCGCGAGCCTGGCGCACGGCCGCGTCGGTGGACGGTCCCGCCAGACCTGCCACGATCGGGATGTCGGTCACGTCGCGGACGATCTCGAGGATGCGCACCTTCTCGTCGTGGGTCAGGTGCGGCCCCTCGCCGGTGTCCACGTTGATCGCGAGGGCGACGGGGCCCTGGGCCACGACCCAGCCGATGTACGACCGCAGGGCCGGCTCATCGATGCCACCGTCGGCGTCCATGGGCAGCACGGTGGCGGGGATCAGGCCGTCGAGGTTCAGCGTCATGGCGCGCTCCGTGGGGTCGTGGGGGCGGGACCAGTAACCGTTTACTATCGTACGCCGGAAGGCCACGTCGGCGTCAGACCGACCCGCTCGTTCGCGGCGCTCCGCAGTGGCGCTACGCGATAATCGACCAAAACCTGAAGGGAGCACGATGGCCGGACTCGACGACTTCAGCCTGGACGGCCTCGTCGCCCTGGTCCCGGGTGGTGGCGGTGGCATCGGATCGGCGCTGGCGGTGGCCCTCGCCGGGGCCGGAGCGAACGTCGTCGTCGGGGGGCGGACGCGGGAGTCGCTCGACACCACTGTTTCGCAGGTCGAGGCCGCCGGCGGCGAAGGTCTGGCGGTCGTGGCGGACGCGACGGACGAGGCGGACGCCGATCGGCTGGTCCGCGAGTCGGTCGAGCGATTCGGCCGGCTCGACATCCTGATCAATGCCGTCGGCGGCGGCGCCGGCAAGGTCCTGCACGACGCCGAGACCTATCCCCGCTCGGACTGGGACTGGATCATGGACCTGAACGTGCGCAGCACGGTCGTCCCGACCCAGGCCGCGGCGCGCCAGATGATCGCCCAGGGCAGCGGCGGCCGGATCCTGAACATCTCGTCGGTCCGCGGCAACCTCGGGATCAAGGCCGGCTATTCGGCCTACGTGGCGGCCAAGGGCGCGATCAATTCGCTCACCCGCCAGTGGGCGACGGAGTGGGCGCCGCACGGCATCCGCGTCAACGCGATCATGCCGACCTTCGTGGATACACCGCAGGTCGCGTCGCTGCTGGCCGACCCGGAGTTCAAGGCGGGCATCGTCAACCGGATCCCGCTCGGGCGGGTCGGTGAGACGCGCGACATCGTCGGCCCGGCGATCTTCCTGTGCTCCGACGCCGCCTCGTTCGTGACCGGCCAGATCCTGGGGATCGACGGCGGCCTGACGGCGACCCAGTAGCGATGGCGACCGCCGCCATCGAGCTCGAGCGCGTCACGCCCAATGTCTACACGACGACCAAGCTGCGCGGCTGCAATCCGAGCTTCGTGACGACGGCCGATGGGGTCGTCCACATCGACACGCCCCAGCTGCCGACGCGAGCGATCGCGATGCGCGCGGAAGCGGAGACGCACGGGCCGATCCGTTACCTCATCAACACGGAACATCACGTCGACCACATCTTCGGGAACTACTGGTTCAAGGGCGTGCCGGTGGTCAACCACCAAGGCCTGTACGACAACTTCATGGACCCGAGTGCCGCGCTGGACCCGTTCGCCTACGCGCTCGAGGCCATCCCGACCGATGATCCCGAGGCCGCGCCGCTGATTCCCGACCGTGACGTCTATTACGAGGATCCGAACAAGGGCACCGTCGTCTTCACCGGCGACCTGACGCTTCGTGTCGGCGACCACACGTTCCACCTGCTCCATACCCCCGGCCACACGCCGGGCCAGCTGGCCGTCCATGTGCCGGAGGAGCGCGTCGTGTTCACCGGCGACACGATCTTCAGCGAGTGTCAGACATGGTTGATGACGTCGGACGTGGACCAGTGGATCGAGGCGCTGGAGCGCATCCGCCAGCTGGACGTCGACCACGTCGTGCCTGGGCACGGACCGGTGCAGCCACTCAGCTACGTGGACACCCAGCGGGCCGTGCTGCTTGTCTGGAAGGCCGCCGTCGCCGACGCTGTCGCCAAGGGCTGGACACGGGAGGAAACCGTCGAGCGGGTCCGGTTCGACGATGCCTTCGGCCCGGTCGATGTCGGGCAGGGCTACATGATGGATCACATCCAGAACAACAACGCCGGTTCGCTCTGGGACAAGCTGACCGCCACGGGGTACTCGAAGGGCCGCTGAGCCTCCGGCGCAACGGCGTCACTCGTTGCTCGCGCGACCGCTCCCGACGACGATGTCGGCGACCTCCGGGTGTCGCGTCAGATAGGCCTTGACGTACGGACAGGTCGCGAAGACCCGCAGGTTGCGCCGACGAGCGTCATCGAGCGCAAAGCGGACGAGCGCAGACCCCACACCGCGGCCCTCATGAACGGGCAGCACCTCCGTATGGATGAGCGCGATCCGCCCGCGCTTGACCTTGTATTCGAGGACGCCCGCGAGCTCACCGTCGAGATGCGCCTCGTAACGCTCGCGCGCGACGGCATTCGTGATGGCGGGTCGGGCGGGCGAGGACGTCATGGCCACCATGCTAGAACGAGGCGCCTCGAGCGCGGCTCCAGTGGGCCACTATGGGATCACTCTGGTCCGTTCCGCAGCCGCCCTTTCGGGATGACCTCGCAGTGATCGAGTCCCGCGCGGACCTGGATCGGGCCATCGAACCGCTCGGAGGACGGATCGAGACCACCTGAGCCACGCGCCCTGCGGAGGTTCGGGAGCTCGCCCGCTGGTTCGATCGCAACCAGAGTCATCGGCTCACCTCGTCATCACCTTCGGGCGTAGAGCACGCAAGCGTCGCACTGTGTCCGCCAATGACACCGGAGCGGACGACGATGCTAGGTCAGCCGATACCAGACAAACAGTCCGATCAACCCGGCCGCGACGAGCGCCAAAGTCACATGGAACCAGTCCCGCCGCCGCATCGACTCGATGACGCTGCTGGCCGCGGCTGTGAGCATCCCCGCGACCAGCAGACCCAGGCCGAGAAGGACCCGGCTCGGGACCACTCGGGTGCCGCCAGCGTCCCATTTGGCCGTATCGGTGATGTGAGCACCGAGACGATCGAGACGCCAGCGATCGTGAGCCCAGCCCAGAAGGCCATGGCTGCCAGACTGGGCCGCTCACCCTCGCGAAGCCACTGGAGGGGCGCTGCGCCCAACGGAAGGCCAAAGCCGACGGTCAACAGCACGAACGCCAGCACCATGCTGGCACGGATCGGATCGAACCCGCCGGCATAGACCTCGGGTCGATACCCGCCGGACGCGATCGCGACGACGCTACCGAACGCGATGCAGGCGACAGATACCCCGATGAGACCACAGAAGATGCGGAAACCGATCGATCCGCGATGAGCCTTCGTCGTACGGCTAGCCACGTTGCGGGTCGTGCATCGAGACGAACGAGGCATGGGAGATGTCATCGACCGGCAATGTATCCGCATAGGGGAACCTCGGTTCGAGGGCGAAGTCGGTCGGCTCGCAAAGCGTGCGTCAATGACAATAGAGAGGTCGCTCAGCGTCCGGAATGTTCTATCGGGCCCGGCGGTCGCGGATGCGAACGAGCACCGAACCGATCGCGGTGCCGAGCCTCATCGCGGCGACAGCCGGCAGGACGACGACGCGCGACCACCGCTCCACCCAGGCTCCGTGCTCGTGCACGGCCGCTGCGAGGTCGCCAGGCGAAAAGCCCGGCAACCTGCCAAGCGAGCGATCCTCGGGCTCCTGAGAGGCATCGCCAAGGGCCTCGACGGCTCGCTCCATCCCGACGATAACGCCGCCGAGTGTTACCGTCCCCGCGTCCACGAGCTCCCGCAGTTTCGTGGCCTTGGGCGTGGCTCGAAAGGATAGCCCGTCGACAGTCACGTACCCGGCGGCCACGAGCCGCGGCATGCCGTAGCTGATCTCGTCGAACGTCGGGATCGCCCGGTTCAGCCAGTCGGCATCGTGGATGAACCAGCGCAACGTCACCGGTCGTCCGTCGCGGGAGCTCTCAGTGAGCGCCGCGAGCAGCCACCCGTCAGACGCAGTCAAGCGAGGATTCTTCACGTTCGCCATCGCGATGAGCCTAGCAGCGTGCCCCTCGCCGGTCGTGAGTCAAGCGTGATCCGGATCATCGTCGTGGTGGGCACGTCCCGGCGACGCAAGCGTCGCAAAGTGTCATGTCCCAAGGCTGGGTTAACTACGCGCGGCCGGCGGCCGACTCCTCTTCGCGCGTACGACCGGCGAGGCGGATGAGGTCCTCATGGAGCTCGAACCAGATGCCGTGGTAGCTGTCGACGCGCGGTGAGGCCACGTACCGGTTATCCCCGCCCGCGGCGGCCTCGACCGCGCGACCGAGCCGGACGCCATAGTCGGCCAGTCGGCTGAGGCCCTCGGCCTGGGGCGTCAGCCAGGACATCGCATCCGCGTGGAGGGCGGCGAGGCGCTCGAGCACATCGCGGTCGTAGTCCGTGTCCGAATGGTCGTTCACGACGCCGCTGTCCGGGTCGCCGCGGAGCTGCCAGGCCGTAACGATGACCTTCACCCGGTGGTCGAGGCCCAGGAACGCATCGAGCGCGGCAGCGGCGGGTTCCGTGCCCCACGCCTCTCGTTCTGCGGTGAGCACGTCGGCCGCCCGGCTCGTACCGGACTCGGTCAGCTTGTAGGCGCCGGCGACCGAGGCGACCAGCCCGTCGGCGACGAGCTGGTCCAGGATCGGGCGGGCGTCGTCAGCCGTGGAGAAGACGACGTCGGCGACCGCCTCGACCTGGGCGAGGCCCTTGATCGCGAGGGCCCGGACGCAGTCGTCCGCCGAGACGTCGTGTGCCGCCGCGGAAGCCCCTGAGGGCTCGCTCGCGGCCGCTTCGGTGGGCTCCGCGATGACGGCCGTGGCGTCGTCGACGAAGATCCCGTGCTCCTCCGCCCAGGCCAGCAGCGTCCGCGCCTCCGGCATCGGCTCCGTCGCGCCGGCGACCGAGCCTTCGAAGACCTCACCGGTGCCGCCGTCGATCGTGACGACCTCGCCGGCCTTGAGGGTCCGGTCGCCCACGACCATTGCGCCATCGCGGACCTCGATCCCAGAAGCACCGACCACCGCCGGGATGCCCCACCCGCGCGCGACGACCGCAGCGTGGCTCGCGAGGCCGCCCCGCGATGTCAGGATCCCCGCCGCCTTGGCCATGCCGTGCACGTCGTCGGGGGACGTCTCGGCACGGACGAGGATCGCGGCGCGTCCTTCGCTTGCGGCGGCCACGGCCGCTTCGGGGTTCGTGACGATCGGGCCACTCGCCACTCCTGGCGAGGCCGGCAGCCCCACGGTCAAGGGCGCGGCCACGCCGCTGCGACCCGTCGCGACCTCGGGCGGATCGGCGAGCAGTGACGCGACCCGGTCGACCGCCTCAGCTCGCGAGAGCGGAAACGACTCGTCCTCGGCCATGTCGACGGCCATCCGCAGCGCCGCCTGCGGACTGCGCTTGCCGACCCGGACCTGGAGCATCCACAGCCGTCCGTCCTCGATCGTGAATTCGATGTCGCACAGATCGGCGTAGTGCCGCTCCAGCCGCGCCGCGTGATCGCGTAGTTCGGCGGCGACTGACGGCATGCGCTCGTCGAGAACGGCGATCGGCTCGGTCTGATGCGTTCCGGCCACGACGTCGTCACCCTGGGCGTCGAACATCACGTCGCCGTATGGCGCGGACTCCCCGGTCGCCGGGTTGCGAGTGAACAGCACACCGGTGGCCGAATCCGGACCCCGATTGCCGAAGACCATCGCCTGGACCGTGACGGCCGTCCCGAGGTCGTCGGGGATGCCCTCCTTGCGGCGGTACGTCCTGGCACGATCGCTGTTCCAGGAACGGAAGACGGCTTCGATCGCCGAGCGCAACTGGAGCCAGGGATCCTCGGGGACGTGGGCCACGCCGACGATCGAACGGAAGCTCGCGACGAAGCGCTCCCGACAGCTCCGGGCGAAGGCGTCGTCCACGGCCCGAGCCAGGCCCTCGGTCGTCGCGTCGTTCAGCCCGAGGTTCAAGACCGTGTCCATCATCCCGGGCATCGAAACAGGGGCTCCCGACCGGACGCTGACCAAGAGCGGGTCCGACGGGTCGCCGAAGCGCCGCCCGACCGCGGTCTCGACGTCGGCCATCCGGGCGCGGATCTCATCGTCGAGGCCGGCTGGCCAGCCGGTGGCCAGGAACTCGCGGCAGGCCGCCGTGGTGATCGCGAAGCCCGGCGGCACCGGGAGGCCGAGGTCACGCGCCATGACGCCGAGGTTCGCGGCCTTGCCACCGACGAGTGCCTTCGCGTCGTCGAGCGTGCCGGGATGCGACCCGTCGAGGGGAAAGGCGTAGGTCACGAGGCTTCCACGTCCGCGTCCTGAAGCGCGCGCCAGACGCGCTCCGGCGTGAGTGGCAGGTCGCGGATGACGACGCCGGTCGCGTCACGGACCGCGGCTGCCACGGCCGGAGCGACCGGGAGCAGCGCGCCCTCACTCATGCCCTTGGCGCCATACGGCCCTGGACCGTCCTCGTTCTCGACGATGTCGCTCTCCATCTGGAGGGGCAGGTCCATGCTCGTCGGGATCCGGTAATCGATGGCACCGAGGTTCCGAAGCCGCCCTGTGTCGTCGTAGATGTACTGCTCCATCAACGTATGACCGAGGCCCATGATCGCCGCGCCCTCGTCCTGGCCGCGGACCTGCGTTGGGTTCAGCGCCTTGCCGACGTCCGAAACGGTGACGTAGCGGGCGACGACGACATCGCCGGTGTCCCGGTCGACCTCGACCTCGACCGCCGTGCAATTGAATTCGTAGAACGCGGCAGTCCCCCCGAGGGGATGCTCCGGCTCGGCCTCCTTGCGCGCCTCGCCGATCCCGATGAGCTCCCCGCCGAGTCGACCCAGACCTCGGACCAGAATGTCGCGGATCGGCGAGACCCGGTCGCCGATCCGGACCTCGCCGCGCGACACCTCGACGGCGTCCGCCTCGACGGACTCGAGCCGTGCCGCCATCGCCCGGATCTTGGTCTGGACGTCCTGGCAGGCGAGAAGGACCGAGTTGCCCATCAGCACGGACGAACGGCTCGCCGACGTCTGCTGGTCGTACGGGACGACGGCGGTGTCGCCCATGACGACTCGGACCCACTCCAATGGCGCGCCGAGCTCCCCCGCCGCGATCTGGGCAAAG
The DNA here is from genome assembly GCA_963828165.1 of uncultured Chloroflexia bacterium. Lineage (GTDB taxonomy): Bacteria > Chloroflexota > Limnocylindria > Limnocylindrales > CSP1-4 > SPCO01. Next base: position 1,774,401 of record CAWHDR010000001.1, on the reverse strand, counting down.
ATCGTCCGAGCGCCCTGGCCCATGTCCGACGTGCCCGCGTTGACGACGACGCTGCCGTCGGCGAGCAGTCGGACCGTGGAGTACGACAGACCGGTCGTCGGACCGGATTTGAGACCGACCGCGAGCCCTCGCCCGCGACCTGGCGGCACCGGTGTCCCCCAGCCGATCAGCTCGGCGGCGCGGTTCACGGTCTGGGCCCAGTCGCCGTCGGCGGGCCGGTCATCCGGGAGGAAGACCTCGCCGGGTCCGGCGAGATTCATGAGACGGAGCGCCAGGGGGTCGATCCCGAGCTGCACGGCCGCCTCGTCCATGCTCGATTCGACGGCCCAGATCTGCTGGGGATTGCCGAAGCCCCGGAACGCGGTGGACGGGACGGTGTGCGACAGCACGCTCCGGGCGACGATCCTTGTGGCCGGGCATCGATAGGGTCCGCCGGACGTGTAGCTGCCCTTGGCGACGGTTCGGTCGGCGATGTCCGCATACGCCCCGATCAGGTAGTCCGCGTCGATCTCGCGGAAGACGAGGGTCCCGTCGCGGCGGAACCCGGACCGAACGCGCACCTGCGCGGCCCCGCGACGAACGGCCTGGAACGTCTCCTCGAGGGTCAGGACGAGCCGAACGGGGCGGCCCGTCTTGAGCGCCATGAACGCGAGCAGCGGCTCGTACTTCGCGTGCTGCTTGCCACCGAACGCCCCGCCGGGGTCTGGCGCGAATACCCGGACCTTGGCGAGTGGCAGGTCGACCAGGTCTGCGATGACACGCTGCAGCCAGTACGGGTGCTGGATCGCGCTCCAGATCGCGATGCCGTCGCCATCGGGTGCGGCCATGAACGCGTGGGGCTCGATCGCGAACTGCGTCACCATCGGGAAGGTGTACGTGCCCTCGGTGACGACGTCCGCCTCGCGCATCGCCGCGTCGAGATCGCCCCAGCCGTAGCGGTGCTCGCTGAGGACGTTCGTCCCGGCGTGCGGATCGTCCGGCCGGATGGACGGGTCCTGGACGAGCGGTGCCCCATCCGCCAGCGACGCGGCGAGGGTGTAGTTGGCGGGCAGCTCCTCGCAGGCGATGCGGACGAGTCGGGCTGCCTCCTCGGCCGCATCGGACGTCTCGGCCGCGACCGCCGCCACGGGCTCACCGTGGTACTTCGTCTCGCCGACGGCCAGGACCGGACGGTCTCGACGTTGCGGCCCGAAGCGCGGCATGCGGTTGCGGCAGATCGGCGGCGGTCATCACCAGCCGGACGCCGGGTACGTCCAGGGCCGCGCGAGCGTCGATCTCCCCGATCCGCGCGCGGGCCGCATCGACCGTGACGAGCTTCACGTGGAGGACGTCATCGAGGTCGAGATCCGCGACGTACGCCTGCTGACCCGTCACGCGCCCGATGCCGCCGACCCTGGAGGGCGACGTGCCAACGCTCCCCGTCATTGCGGCGCGACGTCGGCGTCAGGGGTCGATGATCGATCCCTGGTTGCTGGCGCCTGGGCTCGCGCGGCAGGCACAGCGTGGCCGCCGGTCTCCCCGACGGCGGCCGCTGCCGACACCGCCTCGATGATCTGCTCGTACCCGGCGCACCGGCAAAGGTTTCCGGCTAGCCCTTCCTCGATCTCAGCGCGCGATGGGTGCGGATTCTCGGCGAGCAGTGCCCGCGCCGCCATCAGCTGGCCCGGGATGCAGAAACCGCACTGCACGGCGCCCGTATCCAGAAAGGCCTGCTGCAGGGGATGGAGCGTACCGCCGTCGGCGAGACCCTCGACGGTCGTGACGCTCGCGCCGTCCACCTCGGCTGCGAGGACCAAGCACGAATCGGCACTGACGTCATCGATCAGGACCGTGCAGGCGCCACACTCGCCGACCAGGCAGCACTCCTTCGTCCCGGTGAGCCCGAGATCGTCCCGCAGGACCTCGAGGAGCGTGTGGTGCGCCGCGACCTCGATCGAGCGAGCGCGGCCGTTGACCGCCATCTCGATCCGTCGTGTCGTTGTCATACCCGGCCGGTCCCATCAGCCAGCCGCGCGATCGCCTTCTCAACCGCCCGAAGGCCGAGCACGCGCAGCATCGCCAGCCGGTACTCCGGGCTGGCTCGCATCGAACGCGCGGACGGGCTGGCATCCACGAACAGCTCCTCGAGCCGCCGCATCTTTGCGTCGTCCGGCGCTGCTGGATCGGCCAGGACACCCGTCTCGTCGACGACCAGGACCGGCCGGGGCCCGAGACTTCCGAAGGCCAGCCGGGTGACCCTGTCGGCCAGGACCGCGCAGGCCAGCGTGACCGACGCGAGGTCGTGGCCACGCCGTCGGGTCCGCCGAACATGGACGGCCCCTTGCCGGATCGGCGAGCGTGGCAACTCGATCGCGGTCACAAGCTCGCCGGGAGCCAACGTCGTGACGCCGGAGCTCACGAAGAAGTCGTCGATCGCGATGCGCCGCCTGCCCGTCGGTCCCGCCGCGGTGACCACCGCGCCGTACACGAGGAGTGCCGGCGCCGTGTCGGCCGCCGGCGAGGCGTTGCAGATGTTGCCGGCCAGCGTCGCCCGGTTCCGGATCTGGGCGGAACCCACTACGGCCGCCCCCTCGGCGAGTGCCTGATAGTCACGCCGGATGCGCTCGTCGCCGACGATGTCCGTCATCACGGTCCGAGCCCCGATCCTCAGCGATTCGTCGTCCTCTCGGATGTCGCCATCGAGCTCGGCGAGCCCCTTGATGTCCACCACCGTTCGCGGTCGGATCGTCCCATCGCGGAGTCGGATGATCAGGTCCGTGCCGCCCGCCAGGGGGCGCGCCTCGGAATCCCCCGAGGCGAGCAGCGCGATGGCGTCGCCGAGGCGGGTCGGCCGCTCGTACTCGAAGGGACGCAGGGCTATGACCCGATCGCGGACGCCGCGGCGGCCGTTGGTCGGGCCGCCTCGGCGCGCAGGATCTCCACGCTGCCGGCCGTCCCATCGATCTTGATGCGGTCGCCGGTGACGATGCGCTGCGTTGCCACCGATGTGCCGATGACCGCGGGGATCCCGAATTCGCGCGAGAGCACGGCTGGATGCGAGGTGGTGCCGCCGGTGTCGGTGACGAGCCCCGCGATCTTCGTGAACAGGACGACCCAGGCCGGGTTCGTCATCTGGCAGACCAGGATGTCGCCGTCACGGACCTCATCGAACTCGTCGACGGTTCGCACCACCCGGGCGACGCCCTCGATCACGCCTGGCGAGCCGCCGATCCCCGTGATCAATCGCTCATCGCTCGACTGCGTCTGGTAGAAGCGGTCCGGGTAGCCCCAGTTGACGAGATACGGGAAGGCGAGCTGCGACGGCGTCACCGTGCCGACCCAGTCGCGCGGGTGCAGGCGGGCGGCTGCCTCGCGCTCGGAGCGTCGCGCCGCGACCAGAGACCGCCCATCGAGGGCGCTCGCGCTCCCGATCAGGCTGCGGAGCTCGTAGTAGCGCAGGAACATCACGTCGTCCGGCTGATCGAGGCGGCCGGCGTCGACGAGCTTCCGCCCCACTTCGATGAGGACGAGTCGAACGTGGGCGTTGGCCCCCTGGTCGATGTAGAAGTGGTGGTCGGGCGTGAGTGGCGCCATCCGCAGGTTGACGGCGTTCGCCGCACGCATCTCCTCGAGGGCGTCCCCGCTGAGGCCCTCGAGGATCTCGCGCGATGCGGCTTCGATGTCGGCGCGCATCGCCTCGATCGCAGTCGGGTAGTCGTAGTCCGTCAGGAGGTAGCCGCGAACGAGCTCGATGGCCGGCTCCATGTGCTCACGCACGGTTGGGAAGATGAATTCGTGGCTCCAGACCGCGTGCCAGCCGAACTCTCGCTGATATGGCTCGACGCGCTCCGTGATGAACCGCCTGCCCCGTTCCGTCCCCTTGAGGTTCCGGACGATCTCGGGGACCCCGCCGGCGGCGAATGCCGTCCGCAGCTCGGCGTCGTCACGGACTTCGTTCTTCATCTCCCAGAGCGCTTCGATCGAGTCCCAGTTGCGGTCGGAAGCGGAATTCTGTAGTCGCCCGAGCAACTGCTCATCGACTCCACCGCGGTGCTTCTCCATCACCGCGCGCAGGTTCAGCGTCGCCGACAGCTGGGCGAAGTTGAGCATCCAGTGGATCTTCCAGTGGCGATCGTGCATGTCGATCGCGTCTTCGAGCAGCACCGACACCTGGGCGAGCGACATCCCGGCGGCGGCGTCGAGGCGCTCCTCGAGCGACGCGAAGTTGCGCTGCATCTCGGGCACGAGCCGGTCGTGCCACCAGCCGGCGAACTGCTCGCCATAAACGGGCAGGACCGTGTCGAGGTAGGCGCCCATGTTGTCGGCGAACGAGGTGTCGCGCGGCACGCGGGCCTGGTAGCGCGAGCTGTACTCGGTGGCGTCGATACGGAGATCGGGATCGGCCGGGATGGCCGTCGTGTAGACGTAGCCGTTGACGTTCTTGGCCAGCCAGTCGACCGCGAACGGCGTGCCGAACCGACGAAACATGTGGTCGCAGCTCAGCCACCAACCACCGATGTCGAAGAACATCGGGCTGACCGGGTGGGGGCAATGCAGGTCGTCGTAGACCCAGAAGAAGTCCTTCTCGACGTCGGACTCCCAGGTCACGGGGAACGCCTCGTCGCCCAGGAACTGCCCGAGTATCTCCTCTGTCACTGCCACGGGCGGGTCCTCCGAGCGGTCCTGATCCGAGCTCACCGCTGACCTCGTTCGATCATCGATGATGGCACGGCCGGACGCTCGGTACCGATCCGCCGGCGCGAGCTACTCGCCGGGCTTGGCCGCCGTGGCCGCGACTTCCTTCTTCTCGCCGCCGTCCTGTGTTGCCAGCGCCTCGCGAGCCTTCTCCCAATCGGAGCGGAACTGGGTGATGCCGCTGTCAGTGAGCGGGTGGCGGACCATCTGCTTGAGGACCTTGAACGGGAGCGTCGCAACGTGGGCGCCCGCCAGGGCCGCCTGGGTCATGTGCACCGGGGTACGGATGGAGGCCGCGAGCACCTCGGTATCGAGCTCGTGGATGGCGACGATCTCCGCCAGTTCACGGACCACGATCATCCCGTCCTGGTTGATGTCGTCGAGCCGCCCGACGAACGGTGAGAGCAGGCTGGCACCCGCCTTCGCGGCCAGGAGTCCCTGGTTGGCGGTGAAGATCAGCGTGCAGTTGGTCTTGATGCCCTCGTCGGCGAAGCGGCTCATCGCCTCGAGGCCCTCTTCGCTCATCGGGACCTTGACCACGATGTTCGGGGCGAGCTTCGCGAAGGCCCGACCCTCGGTGAGCATGCCGTCGACGTCCTCGGCGACCACCTCGGCCGACACGGGTCCGCTCGTGATGGAGCAGATCTCCTTGAGGACCTCTTCGTAGCTCATGCCGCTGGTCTTCGAGAACAGCGTGGGGTTCGTGGTCACCCCGTCGAGGATGCCCCAGCGGGCGACGGTGCGGATCTCTTCGATGTCGGCGGTGTCGAGGAAGATCTTCATGGCGGGCGGGCTCCGATCAACGGTCAGCGGTCAGCGTGGGGAGGGATTCTACCTCCGAGCGGGCGCACACCTTCGCGGCGCGCGTCGCGCTCGACGCGACAGGAGCGTTTCGAAGCCGCCCTCAGGCCGGCGTGACGGCCTCGGTCTCGGCGGGCTGGGGGGCCTCGGCGGTCTCGGGCGCCCCGGCGGGGCCAGCGGTCCCCGCCACGACCGGCGCCGGCGGCGGATCCGGTCGTGCCCGGAATTCGGGCTCGCGCCCGGCCGCGACGGCGATCGACGCTGCGACGAATCCGTCGAACAGCGGGTGCGGCCGTTCGGGCCGGCTCTTGAACTCCGGGTGGAACTGGCTCGCCACGAACCACGGGTGGTCCTTGAGCTCCACGATCTCCACGAGCCGGCCGTCCGGCGACTGGCCCGACAGGAGCATGCCTGCGGCTTCCAGCGTCCCCCGGTAGCGGTTGTTCACCTCGAAGCGGTGCCGGTGTCGTTCGTAGATGACCTCTTCGCCGTACACGGCGGCGGCCTTGGAGCCGGGGGTCAGGCGGGCGGGGTACAGGCCCAGCCGCATCGTCCCGCCCTTGTCTTCCATGTCGCGCTGGTCGGCCATGAAGTCGATGACGGGGTGCTCGGTGAACATGTCGAACTCGGTCGAGTTGGCGTCGTGCGACCCGACGACCTCGCGCGCGAATTCGATCACGGCGCACTGCAGGCCCAGGCACAGCCCGAGATAGGGCACGCCCCGGTCCCGGGCGTAGTGGGCGGCCAGGACCTTGCCCTCGATGCCGCGGTGGCCGAAACCGCCGGGGACGAGCACGCCCGCGGCGCCGTCGAGGGCCGCCGCGACGTTGTCCGCGGTCAGCTTCTCCGAATCGACCCAGCGGACCTTCGCGTCGACCTCGTGCGCCCAGGCCGCATGCCGGAGCGCTTCGGTGACGGACAGGTAGGCGTCGGGCAGTTCGATGTACTTGCCCACGAGCGCGATCTCGAGGATGGGCTTCGGCGCCTTGATGCGCGCGACGAGGGCGCGCCACGACCTGAGGTCGGGTTCGACGTCCGCGTCGACGAGTCCGAGGTCACGGACGATGAGCCGACCGAGGCCGGCCTCCTCGAACATCAGCGGCACTTCGTAGATGGTGTCCGCGGTCTCGGCCGGGATGACCGCCTCGCTCGCGACGTCCGTGAACAGCGCGATCTTGTCGCGGATCTCGTCGCTGACGGGGTGATCGGAGCGCAGCACGATCACATCGGGCTGGATACCGATGCCACGCAGCTCCTTGACCGAGTGCTGGGTCGGCTTGGTCTTGAGCTCGCCGGTCGCGGCGAGGGCGGGCAACAGCGTGACATGGACGTACAGCACGTTGGCCCGGCCGACGTCCTTGCGCATCTGGCGGATGGCCTCGAGGAATGGCAGCGACTCGATGTCTCCGACGGTCCCGCCGACCTCGACGATGACCACGTCCGGGTCGCCGTCCCGCGCCACCCGCGCGATGCGCTCCTTGATCTCGTTGGTGATGTGCGGGATGACCTGGACCGTGCCCCCGAGGTAGTCGCCGCGGCGCTCCTTGGCGATGACCGCCTGGTAGATGCGCCCGGTCGTGACGTTGCTCAGCTGGGACAGGTTCGCGTCGATGAATCGTTCGTAGTGGCCCAGGTCCAGGTCGGTCTCGGCGCCATCGTCGGTGACGAAGACCTCGCCGTGCTGGTATGGGGACATCGTCCCCGGGTCCACATTGATGTAGGGGTCCAGCTTGAGGATGGAGACCCGCAGGCCCCGTGCCTTGAGGATCCTCCCGACGCTGGCGGCGGTGATGCCTTTGCCGAGACTGCTCGTGACGCCGCCGGTCACGAAGACATACTTCGCCATGGGTCGAGGTTCCTCCGGGGTTTTTCTGATGCTACAGGACCGTGCCTCCGGACGCGAATCCTCCCGACGGACGGCGCGACCAGCGGTGCCGCCGCGCACCGGAGTCGTAGTACGAACGTGCCGTCGGGGCTTGCACTCGGGCGAGCCAAGGTGTTGACTCCGGACAACCCCCAGGGCCCATCGCGTGACAGAACGTCGGGAGGGACGAGCATGTCAGGCATCCTGGACAAGCGGCTGAGCCGACGGCACTTCCTGGGCGCGACCGGGGCGACCGGCGCGGCCTTGATGCTGGGTGGCTCGGGCTCGCTGGCGCTGGCGGCGCCCAAGCCATCGACCGACGACGACGCGCCATGGTTCGAGGCGACGATCCCACAGCTGCAGTCCCTGATGGCGTCGCGCGAGTTGACGAGCCTGGCGCTCACGAAGGCGTATCTGCGCCGGATCGGCCGACTCGACCCGCTGCTGGGTGCCGTCATCGAGACGAATCCCCAGGCCCTGGGCATCGCCGCGCAACGGGACGCCGAGCGGCGGCGCGGGCGGGTCCGCGGTCCGCTGCACGGGATCCCGGTCATCGTCAAGGACAACATCGCGACGGCCGACCGGATGGAGACGACGGCCGGTTCGCTGGCCCTCGTCGGGAGCCGCGTGCCCCGGGACGCCGCGGTGGTCGCTTCGCTGCGACGCGCCGGGGCGGTCATCCTCGGCAAGGCGAACCTGTCCGAATGGGCCAACTTCCGCGGCTTCATCCCGCCGGGCTTCCCCAACGGCTGGAGCGCCCGAGGAAGCTTCACTCGGAACCCGTACGTCCTCGACTGGGACCCCTGCGGATCCAGCTCCGGGTCGGCGGTGGCCGCGGCGGCGAACCTGTGCGCGGCCACGGTCGGCAGCGAGACGGATGGCTCGATCCTGTGCCCGGCCGGCAACAACGGTGTCGTCGGACTGAAGCCGACGCTTGGTCTCGTGCCCCAGGACGGGATCATCCCCATCGCCCACTCGCAGGACACGGCGGGCCCGATCACCCGCACGGTGACCGACGCCGCGATCATGCTCAACGCGATGCGGGCGCCGTTCGGGCCGGTGCTGGGCCACGCGCTGCCGGCCGATTACACCACCTTCCTGCGGCGTGGAGCCCTCGCCGGAACAAGGATCGGTGTGGACCGGCGCGAGTTCCAGGAGGAGTACTTCGCGGTCCCCGAGCTGAACCTCGTGACCGAGCAGGCGCTCGACGTCATGGACAGCCTCGGCGCGACGATCGTCGACATCCCGATCGATGAGTGCCCCGACCCGAACGCCTGGTTCGACCCGGAGTTCACCGTCCTGCTCAACGAGTTCAAACACGATGTGGCGGCGTACATGTCGACCCTCCGCCACACGGAGATGCGCACCCTCGCCGATCTCATCCAGTTCAACATCGATCACTGCCCGCAGGAGATGCAGTACTTCGGGCAGGAGCTGTTCGAGCTCGCCGAGACGTTCAGCGGGGACCTGTCGGACCCGGACTACCTGGCGGCCCGCGCCCTGAGCTTCGAGCTCGCCGGACCGCAGGGGCTCGACAAGGTCCTCGACGACAACGACCTGGACGTGCTCGTCTCGCCGGCCTATTCGGTCGGCTACTCGGCGGCGGCGGTGGCCGGATACGCCAGCATCTCCGTGCCGGCGGGCGTGGCCGAAGACGGTCGCCCAGGGTGTGTCTGGATGTCGGGCCGGTTCCTGGACGAGCCGAAGCTCCTCGCCCTTGCCTACGATCTCGAGCAGGAGCTCGGACCGCGCGAGCTGCCCAAGTTCCTGGGCGCCGTCCCGGGTCCGTTCGCGGATGCCGGTCTCTGTGCGGTGCCGTCGGCCGCGCGGACGGGGACGAAATCGCGTCGCGAGCGCACGAAGATGGTGAAGCGGGCGCTGCCGAAGGCACGGAGGGCTCGCCCGGGTCGTTGATCTCCAGCGCGAAACCACAGGCGATCGGAAACCGGTACCGCGACAGGAACGCGACGCGGCGCTGCTAAGGTCCGCGGCAGCCTCATTGTGAAGCGGAGATGACAGCAGCGGAGGGGAACCGTGAGGACCGCACGGCGTTTGTTGCTCGCCATGACCATCGCCGGAACCACCCTGGCCGGATCAGCGACCCCCGCGCTCGCGCTGCCATATGACGGCACGAATCCGGGTACGACGGTCTGCGGCGATGGCAGCCACACCGTGTATGTCCTCAGTAGCGCCAACATCCTGTCGTCGTCAGGCGCCGTCATCGGCCGAGTCGAACTCCGCCAGTCCGTGCACTGCGCGACGGTCTGGTCTCGCGTCTACAACCTGACCTCGAGTGCCGTGGATTCGCGCGAGCGGCTGTACACGTACGACACGCCCAACGACGCGACGCCCACCATCTACACCGAAACCGACCGGCTCAGCGCAAGGGGCGGCGCGACGGACAGCGGCTGGAGCAAGCAGTACCGGGATCGGCCCGCCTTCCTCGCCAAGGGCGAGATCTTCCACGGAGGTGCATGGCGGACGGCCATCACGAAACGCTCGCTGATGTGGGCGCAGTACGACGGCAACTACCCGAACTCCCCGTACACCTGCGATGACACACCCGGTGACTACTGCCATCGATGGCGGACCACGGCGACGGGCGGCCCCATCACGATCAAGTATCACCTCGACCAGAGCCTCCAGAACCTCGAGAATTCGCCGAACTCGGACATCAACGCGGTGCTGCAGGCGTACGAGGATCTGACCGGGCCCAGCCCCCATTGGACCGCGACGGTGGGGGGCGATCACGCCGTCATCTTCTTCGAGTACAACGACCCCAACGACGATGCCTATGCACGAGCGCAGTCGATCGCCCAGTCGACGTTTCCCCAGTACTACAACTCAGGCTTCGTCAAGATCAACAACGCCACCACGGGCTCCAGTAACAACTGGAACCCGCTGATCTGTCATGAGGTCGGCCACGTCCTTGGGTTGATGCACATCACAACTGGCGGCTTTGTCGGGTCTAAGGCGACATGCCACGGAGCCGAGTTCCAGGGGCCGCACATCGACGACCAGTTCCTGCTCACCAGGATCTACTCCACGCCGCTGGCGCCGAGCTGAGAGGGATGATCCACATGCGAAAGATCAACGTCCCGTTCGCCGCCTCGCTGCTTCTGGTAGCCGGAGCGCTAATGGCATGCACGGCCAGGCCCGGAGCTCCCAACGATCCCCCATCCACCGCGGTGCCTGTGGTGCCGGCGCCCGCAGCGACGGCCGGGGCAGACTGCTACGAGATCCATGAAAGCGTTGACACGCCGCCACGAACGGTCGCTGCCCTATCGGAGTTCACCGACTCCGTGGTCATCGCCCAGGTCAAGGCCATCGAACGCGGCGTCTGGAACACCAAGAACGGGGCGAAGCCCGAACGTGCGAACGGACCGCGATTCAATCCTGGGATCCAGACGCCGATCAACCTTCAGATCACGCAGTCGCTCCGCGGCGACCACGGACCCGGCGCCATCCGGGTGGTCAACGCCGGCGGGTCCGCCGACTGCGTGGAGCACATCGTGGACAATGCCGCTCGACTCGAGAAGGGAAGGACCTACGCGTTCTTCCTGCAACCCAGCCCCGACGAGGATGGCGTCCGTCGTCCGGAACTGCCATTGATCGTGGCGGCGTATCCCGTGGCTGCCGAGGGATCCGTCGCCACCGAGTTCGATGGCACCCTGAGCCGTGACGCGTTCGCGGCGCTGGTGGACCATCCGGTTGCGCCGCCGACTACGCCTGAGCCAACCCCTGCGGGGACGGACAACCCAGGCTGATCAGCCTGCGTGGGTCAGCCCAGAGCCGACGTCGGTGGCCACGACCCCGGCGGGGGATCAACGAGACCCTCGCCCCACGCCTCGGGGCCGCAGAAGTAGCCCCTGGGTGGCGGCTCGCCCGGCGCTACGGGCTGAAGCGTGCCGGGATCGGCGCGCCATGCGGCGAGCAGGTCGGCCAGCCACGTCTCGATCTCGCTGAACGCGGTCCAGCGGTGGAATGGCCAGTCGGCCTCCAGGCAGATCCGTTCGAGCGAGCGCTTGGCAAACACGAAGTCGCTGTAACCCGCCGCGTAGCGGTCGCTTTCGCCGTCGCCGATGAACAGGACGCGTCGGCCGGTCGCGCGATAGGCGAGCACGCGCTCGCGCTTGCACGTCCCGCACACGAAGCACGCCGGATGGCCGTTCGGGAAGGCGATCGATGGTCGACGCCCCGTGAACGTGGTCCGCGCGGTCACGACGGGCAGCTCGGGAACGCCCAGTACGGCGAGGGCCGGCTCGATGAAGAAGCCAAAGCCGTCGGAGACGATCTCGATCGGGATCCCGGCCGCCTGGGTGCTTCGCACGAACGGGACGAAACTCGGGTCGTGCGGCTGGCGGGCGGCCGTGGCCAGGAGCGCGGCGGGATCCGCTTCGACCAGCGACATCTCCCAGGTCATCAACCGCCGCGAACCCATGCCCCCAGCGTCGTACAGCGCCGAGGCCTCCTCCCAGACGCCTGGAACGTGCTCAGCCATGACCATGTCGGTCACATCGGTGAGCGAGATCGTCCCGTCGTAGTCGATCAGGATCGCAAGGGGCGGCTCGCCATCCGCAGGTGGCCGCACCGCCGGCGATGGCGGATCGGCCGGCGAGCGACCGGGGCCGATCTCGTCCGTCACCGGGGTGCCACCGCCGGCCCGCGCGAATGCCACCGCGTCAGGGCCACGCCGACGATGATCACGGCGCCACCCACGATCTGGACCGGCCGGATCGGCTCGCTCAGGAAGATGAACGCGAGGACCACGGCCATCGCGGGCACGAGCGACTGCAGCGTCATCACCCGGGTCGGGCCAAGCAACCCGACGCCCTCGAAGACCACGACGTTCGCGAGCGCCGCGGCCAGCAACCCGGAAAAGGCGACCGCGAAGACGATCTTGGGCAGACTGGCGGCCTGCTCCGGGCCGAGCGCCCCCGGCGCGAGGAGCTGACCCAGCCCCACGGGCGCGAGGACCAGCGTGCCCCCGATCGTGGCCCAGGTCGTCAGCACGAGCGGGGAGTGCCGGCGCAGCACCTTCGCGCCGAATGCCGTGTACGTCGCCCAGCACAGGGCGGCCCCCATCGTCAACGCGAACCCGATGGGTGAGCCGGTCAGCTCGATGCCCACGCCGGCCGCGATGACCAGCACGACACCGGCGAACGACAGGACCACGCCGACCGCCTTGCGGGCGTTGAGGGTGTCGGTCCCGATCATCACGGCGATCACTGCGGTGAGGACCGGGCTGGCCGCGATCAGCAGCGCGGAATCACCGGCCGGGATCGACTGCAGGCCCACCGTCCACAGCATCTGGTAGATGCCGAACCCGAGGCCACCGAGCAACAGGATCCGTCCGGCTCCAGGCCGCGGTAACCGGACCTCCCCCTCCGACCAGCGCAGGATCGCCAGCAGCGCCAGCGCCGCCAGGAAGTAACGAAGGAACGTGAACGCGACCGGTGGAAGGACGCCGATGATGTCCTTGACGACGATGAAGTTCGCCGCCCAGAACACCATGACGGCGATGACGGCGATCTCCGTCAGGCGTCGGTCGCGGAACAATCGAACGCCCGCCGGTCTGCCGGCGGGCGTCGGTTGCGTCGGATCGTTCGGGCGCGAGTCGATGCCCGCCACCGAGGCGGGCTGGGGGTCGCTCAGGCGCCGTCGCGGTCGAGCTCGAGGAGCTCTTCGTCCGCCTCCTCCGTCAGCTTCAGCCAGACGAACAGCCCGGCCAACACGGCGAGTGGGATGACGATCAGCGCGGCGAGCGTGATGCCGAGCGCGACGGCGACGGTCTTGAGAGCCTTCATGCGTGGGCCTCCTGTGGTCTGCGGATGGTGGACGTCGGACAGGGTCGTTGTGTCGTCAGGCGCTGGTCGTGCTGCCGGATCCGGGACTGGTCACCGGATGGCGAAGGTTGGGTCCGCGCGCGACCATGTTCGTGATGTCTTCCCGCGTGAACTCGGCGAGCTCGTGGCGGTTGCCGGCCTGCGTGCCCAGCAGCAGGCGGAGGACGAATGCGCCGTCCTGCTCGAAGAAGAACACGTCGCGTGGCTTCTGCTCGTCGACGTAGCGGCCGAGCACTCGGAACGCGGTCTCATAGTAGCCCGCCTGGTGGGCGGGTGGCGGTGGAGCGGCCTCGGCGAGACCGCGCCGGGCGGCGGCCTCCTCCATGAACCGCGCGATGTCGTCGTCGAGGAACGTAAGGGTCTCCTTGACCTGGGTCCCGAGCGATTCGGACCACGAGCCGCCGCCCGCGCCCGACGTCACGAGCCCTTGCACGATGAAACCGTCGGGCGCCTCGACCAGCAGGACGTCCTTCATGCCACGCTGATCGAGGAACGCGCCGATCGAGCGAAAGACCTCCTCGAAGTCCTGGCGCGGGCTGCCCTCGTAGATCCGCATGCGCAGCCGTCCTCCTCAGGAAACCGATGGTCTGGTCGAGCTTCGGTGAGTTCCGCGACCCGGCACTCGGACAGGCGGATGACCCCCGTCGCGGGAGTGTAGCGAGCGGTCCGTTTGCCAGCAAGACGCCGATGGTCGGGGCGGATGGGCCTCGTCGCGATGCTAGTCGGAGCCGACGAGGTGCGCCGCCAGTTCCGCGGCAACCCGAGCGTCGTTGACGATGAGCGCCGTGTTCGCCCGGAGGGACGCGCCACCGGTGAGCTCGGCGATCCGTGCAAGGAGCCAGGGGGTGAGCGCGGGCCCACGCACGCCGGCAGTCTCGGCGTCGGCGGTCGCTCGGTCGACGGCATCGCGGGCAACGTCCTCGGGGAGTGCCGCCTCCCGGGGTACCGGCACGCACACGAGCACGCCGCTCCCCAGCCCGAGACCCAGGTGAAGGCCGACGACCGCCGCCGCTCCGGCCAGGTCCGCGACCGGATGTGGGGCCGCGATCCCCGCGGAACGGGCAAAGAACCCGGGCAGCTCCGCCTGCCCGATCGACAGGACCGGCACGCCCCGTGTCTCCAGGTACTCGAGCGTTGCGGGCACGTCGAGGATGGCCTTCGGCCCGGCGCAGACGACCGCCATCGGGGTGCGGCCGAGCTCCTCGAGATCCGACGAGATGTCGAAGGATGCCGGCAGGCCCCCGGGACCAGCCAGGGCGCCCCGGTGCACGCCGCCGATCCCGCCGGTCGCGAACACCCGGATTCCCGCGGCGTGCGCCGCGATCATCGTGGCCGACACCGTCGTGGCCGCCCAACCGCCTTGGCTCAGCGCGACGGCCATGGTCGGCCGTGCCGCCTTGCGCACCGAGCCAGCCGGGGCGGTCGCCAGCGTCTCGAGCGCCTGCGCATCCAGCCCCACGAGCAGCCGCCCGTCTCGGATCGCGACGGTCGCCGGCTCGGCGCCATCGGTCTCGCGCACGCCCGCCTCGGACGCGAGCGCGACCTCGAGATTCTGCGGGTACGGCAACCCGTGGCTGATGAGCGTCGACTCCAGCGCGACCACCGGCCGGCCTTCCGCGAGGGCCGTGGCGACGCCGGTGGCAACGACGATCCGCTCCGAAACCGCAAGCGAGATGGGCATGCCGCAAGCCTAGCGTCGCCGCTACCCTGCCCACATGCCGGCGCGCCGACCGATGACGCCTGAAGACATCCGCCGCGTCGTCGTGGTCGAGGAGCTCGATCTCTCGACCGACGGCCGGCTCGCGGTCGTGGTCCGTCGCTCGATCAACGGCGACCGCTACCACGGACACCTCTTCACGATCGACCTCGAACGCCGCGAGGTCCCGCGGCCCCGGCAACTCACTCGTGGCGCCGTGCGGGACACCTGGCCACGTCTCTGCTCCGACGGTCGGACGGTGGCCTTCGTGCGAACGGATCCGACCGATGAAGACACACCGGCCAGGATCGCGGTGCTCGATCTGGCGCGGCCCGGTCACCCCGTCCGATTCGTCAAGACTGGGGATCACGGCGCTGTCGTCGAGCTGGCATGGTCACCCGACGGCCGTCGCCTGGCGTTCACCGCGGAGGTGGACCCACCCCGGTTCATCGTCGGCCCGACTACGCCGGTCAGCCGGCGGCGCAGATCGAACGAGAAGGTCGCCGAGACGCCTTCACCGCGCGCCCGGCGCATCACCCGGACCGACTGGCGCTGGGACGAAGAGGGGCATCGCGATCGATGGACGCACCTCTTCATCGTCGATCGGGGCGACGGAAAGCCGCACCAGGTGACGAGCGGGGACTGGGGCGTCTCGGACATCGCCTGGCATCCGGGCGGCCGTTCGATCGCCTTCACCGCCGACCGCGGCCCCCAGGCCGACCTGCATCCCCGGACCACGATCTGGGCGGTGGACGTCGCCGGTACCCCGAAGCGTGGCGGCGGCGCCGCCGACGCGGCCGCCGAACCACGCGAGATCCTCGCGCCCGGCGGCTGGGCGAACCACGCGGCGTGGTCGCCGGACGGCCGCTGGATCGCTGCGATCGGCGTGCTGGAACCGGAGCCACTCGACGATCTCATGCCCGACATCCTCCTGGGCCCAGGCGACGGCTCGGGCCGGCCGCACGGCCTCGACCCGGAGCTCGATCGCCCGATCGGCAACTGGACGGACACGGACCTCAATGGCTGGATGGTCAACGGCCGTCACGGGCCGGCATGGGTCGATGATCGCCGCCTCGTCGCGACCGTCTCGGACCGGGGGCGCGCCCAGCCGCACGTCTACACGGTCGACGCCAAGACCGGCCGTCTCGTGGATCGGACGGTGGCGGCGACGGGCGACCTGACGACGCACACGATCGCCGTCGCCGCCGGGACGGCGGAAGCGCCGCACATCGCCTTTCTCGCCACCAACGGCACGAGCGCCATGGACCTGTACACGACCAACGATTCCGACCCGGCCGACCCCCGTCGTCGATCGACGTTCGGCTCGGCCTGGCAGGACCGCTACCCGATGCCGGAGATGCGGCTCCTCGACGTGCCAGGCCCAGCCGGGCCCATCGAGACCTGGATCGCTTCCCCGCCCGGTGCCGGCGGGGAGACCCTCCCCACGGTGGTGGACGTCCACGGGGGGCCGCTTGGCGCCTGGGCACCGGCTCCGCACATCGAGGTGTTCCTGCTCGTCGCCGCCGGCTACCGCGTGGTCCTCCCGAACATCCGCGGTTCGGCGACGTACGGCCGGGCCTGGATCCGGCCGCAGATGGGCGACTGGGGCGGGGTGGATGCCGCCGACGTCCACGCCGCCGTCGATCACGTCGTCGAGCTTGGCCTCGCCGATCCGGAGCGTCTCGGGATCGTTGGCCTGAGCTACGGCGGCTTCATGGTCAATTGGCTGGTCGGCACGACGGACCGGTTCAAGGCCGGGGTCTCCGAAAACGGCGTCACGAACCAGATCGCGAGCTGGGCCAATTCCGACAGCGGCCCCGAGTACACCCGCGCGTCGCTCATGGGCGATCCGTTGAGCCCCGAGGGCATCGACAAGCTCTGGCGGCAGTCACCGCTCCGCAACGTGGCGTCGATCCGAACGCCGCTGTTGATCCTCCAGGCCGAGTCCGACCTGCGCTGCCCGGCCGCAGACAACGAGCAGCTGTTCGTCGCGCTGCGCCAGCTGGGTCGCGAGGTCGAGTACGTCCTCTACCCGGAGGAGTCGCACGTATACGCCTCGGCGGGCCGGCCGGACCGCCGGATCGACCGGATGACCAGGATGCTCGACTGGTTCGACCGCCACCTGCGCTGAGGGCGCATGGGACGTTCGCCGGGTGCCGCTGGCCCCAACTCGCCGGTGTGCCGATGCACCTCGCGGGCGCACGATGCGCGACATGCCGACCTTCCCCCGTTTGGCCTCCCCGCGCGGCGCCGCGACGGCGTTCGCCCTCGCCGCGCTCTTGATCCTGCCCTCGACGGCGCTCGGCGCCGATGAATTCCCGGCTGGTTTCTCGGGCTATCACACCTACGCCGAGGTCGCGGCCGCCGCAAAGGCGGTCGAAACCGCCCACCCAGACATCGCCAAGCGCTTCAGCGTCGGCAAGAGCTACCAAGGCCGCGAGATCTGGGCGATGAAGATCTCGGACCACGTCGGCATCGACGAGGCTGAGCCCGAAGTCCTGTACGAGGGCGGTCACCACGCCGATGAGCACATGGGCGTCGAGCTGGCCCTCAAGGTCATGCGCTGGCTGACCGACGGCTACAGCACGACCACGCGCATCAGGAACATCGTGAACACCCGCGAGATCTGGATCATCTTCCTCGCCAACCCGGACGGCGCCGAACACGACATCTCCGGCGGCAAGTTCCACCACTGGCGCAAGAACCGCCAGCCCACGCCGGGAACGCCGCATACCGGGACGGATCTCAACCGGAACTACGGGTACCGCTGGGGCGGTGGCGGTCGTACGAGCTCGAACCCACAGGCCATCACGTACCGCGGGACGAAGGCCCTTTCGACGCCGGAGGCCCGCGCCGTCCGCGACTTCCTGGCCAGCCGCGTCATCGGCGGGCGCCAGCAGATCAGGGTCGCCGTCTCGTTCCATGAGTCCGGAAGGCTCGTCATGTGGCCGTACGGCTACACGTACACCGACATCCCGAGTGACATGACCCGCGCCGATCACGACGCGCTCGTCGCCATCGGCAAGAAGATGGCGGCGAGCAACGGCTACCGACCGATCCAGGCGAGCAGCCTCTACATCACCTCCGGCACGACGCGCGACTTCCTGTACGGAATGTATCGGACCTATTCGTACACGTTCGAGCTGTCCGTCACCGAATACCCGGACGACTCGAAGATCTCGAGCGAAACGGGCCGGAACAAGGAAGCCGTCCTGTACCTCGCCGAGCGCGCCTCGTGCCCGCTCAGCGTCCTGGGCGAGCAGGTTCGGCTGGCGCGCTGCGGCGCGTTCGACGACGACCTCGAGGTGTTTCGCGGCTGGACCTACGACCCCGACGGGACCGACACGGCGACGAGCGGCAAGTTCTCCCGTGCGAACCCGGCGGCGACGTCATCGAGCGGCGCGAAGCAGCTGACGAACGTCCCGTCGGGATCACGCGCGTTCGTGACGGGTGGCGGCGCCGGAACCTCGGCGAATGCGAACGACCTCGACGGGCGGACCTCGCTGCGGAGCCCGGCGATCCGGCTGTCCACCGCGCCGGGCCAGCGGCTGTTCTTCCGGTATGTGCTCGCCCACGGCGCGAACTCGACCTCCGCCGATCGACTGGTCGCCAGCATCGAGACCTCGGACGGCACCCGTCACCCGGTCATCACGCTGACCGCCAAGCCGGCCGACGTCGATGGCGTATGGCGATCCATCGCGGCCTCCGTCGACGCGTGGGCCGGCCAGTCGGTCCGCATCCACTTCGCGGCGGTCGATGGCGGGAGCAACAGCCTGGTCGAGGTCGAGATCGACGACGTCCGGATCACGCGGGGGTCGTAGGGTCGTCCTCGGCGGGTCCTGTCCCCGGGCCGTCGCCTGGCGTCCGCTCGCCGACTCTGGCCGGATTGGACTCTTACCCCAGCGGCAATTCGGAGCGTGGCGTCGATAACTGGCGGGCGGCTGCTCGGTGGCCTGTGACGGCGGCTCGTTGGAGGGCGGCTGGGAGGGAGCGGCCGGCGGCGCGGGCGGCGAACCAGCCGACCAGGAAGCCCGCATCGAAGGCGTCGCCGGCGCCCGTCGTGTCGGCGGCGATGCGGTGTTCGGTCGCGACTTCGAACCGGAGGTTCGCCGCGCCGTCTCGGGCGAGGACGGTGGCTCCTTGCGGGCCGCGCTTCACGACGACGACCGACGCGTGGTCGAGCAGGCTGTCGCTTACGCTGGCGCCCAGGAGGGCCTGCGCCTCGACTGCGGTCGCGAAGATCAGGTCCGGCGCGACCTCCTTGATGAGCGCCACCACCGCGGGACGTCCAAGCTCCAGCAGCGGGCCGATCGATGCCAGGTCGATGCTGACGAACGCGCCCGCCTCGCGGGCCACCGCCACGGCCCGACGGGCTGCCTCGCCCAGCGGTTCGCCCAAGAACGAGTACATCGGCAGGTGCAGCCCGTCGGCCCGGGTGAACCATTGGGCTCGCACGTCCTCCGGCCGCAGCTGGAGCGCGGCGCCGCGGTCCGCCACGAATGACCGCTCGCCGTCGGACGCGACGATGACGCCGATGCGACCGGTCCGCGCCCCGGCCACGCGGACGACCCGCGCCTGGACGCCGTCACTTCGCAGGGCGTCGACAAGGGAACGGCCCACTGCGTCCCGGCCAACGGCCGCGATGAGCGTCGTCCTTGCCCCGAGGCGCGCGAGCCAGCGTGCTGCGTTCGCTGCCGATCCGCCCTGGACGAGCGAGACCCGACCGGGGACATCGGTCGCGCGCTCGAGCGCCCGCGCCGGGGCGACGACGACATCGAGCAGGAGGTCGCCAAGCACCACGATGCGCGCCGGTCCCGGGGTGGCGCGACGGGACGGACGGCCGGGTCGGCGAGGGCGCGGGGCGCGCAGCTTCGGCATCGGTTCCGAGGATAGGCGCGCACGCGTCGGTCCGCTCAGCCCCTGTCGCCGGCCGACCTACAATGGCGCTCCACCTGCCCGCCCGAGCCGGAGTCCCGCCCGATGACCGCTGCCGTGACGCCCGACCTCGACCGCCTCGCGATCGACACGATCCGGACCCTCTCGATGGACGCTGTCCAGCAGGCGAATTCCGGGCACCCCGGGGCCCCGATGGGTGCGGCGCCGATGGCCTACGCGCTATGGACCCGGTTCCTGCGACACGCCCCGACGAACCCAGAGTGGCCGGACCGCGACCGCTTCGTGCTCTCCGCCGGCCACGCCAGCATGCTGCTCTATTCCCTGCTTCACCTGACCGGCTACGACCTGTCGCTCGATGACCTGAAGCTGTTCCGCCAGTGGGGATCGCGCACGCCGGGACACCCGGAGCACGGCCTGACCCCCGGGGTAGAGGCGACGACCGGGCCGCTCGGGCAAGGCCTTTCGAATGCCGTCGGCATGGCCATCGCCGAGCGCCGGCTGGCGGCCGAGTTCAACCGCGACGAGCACGTGATCGTCGACCACTGGACCTACGTCATCGCGTCGGACGGCGACCTCCAGGAGGGCATCGCATCGGAGGCCTCGAGCCTCGCCGGCCACCTCCACCTGGGCAAGCTCATCGTCCTGTACGACGACAACCACATCCAGCTCGACGGGCCGACGTCGATGGCCTGGTCGGAAGACGTGCCCGAGCGCTTCGACGCCTACGGCTGGCACACGCAAGCCATCGCGGACGGAAACGACCTCGGGGCGATCGAAGCCGCCATCGAGGTGGCGCGTCATGACGACCGGCCGAGCCTGATCGCGGTCCGGACGCATATCGGCTTCGGCAGCCCGAACAAGCAGGATTCGCAGAAGGCGCATGGCGCGCCGCTCGGTCCGGACGAGGTTCGCCTCACCAAGGAGGCCTACGGCTGGGACCCGGACAAGAGCTTCTACATCCCTGAGGACGCGCTCCGCGTATTCCGCAAGTCCGTGGGCGCGGGCAAGGACCTGGTCAAGGAATGGGAGGGTCGGCTGGATGCGTACGAGGCGGCCCATCCGCGACTCGCCGCGACCTTCCGGCGGCGCCTCGCCGGGGAGCTCTCGGACGGCTGGGACACTGACCTCAAGACGTACGACACCGGCACCGAAGTCGCGACCAGGAACGCGTCACAGGAGGCGATCCAGGCCCTCGCGGGCTCCGTCCCCGAGCTGTTCGGCGGCGCCGCCGACCTCTCGGAATCCAACCTTACGGATGTGAAGGGCGAGCCCAACTTCAGCGCCGACGAGCCCGGTCGGAACCTGCGCTTCGGCGTTCGCGAGCACGGCATGGGTGGCATCGCCAACGGCATCGCCTATCACGGCGGGTTCATCCCGTACGACGCGACCTTCCTGACGTTCAGCGATTACATGCGCGGGGCGGTCCGGCTGGGCGCGCTGGCCGGACTCCACGTCATCCACGTCTGGACGCACGACTCGGTGGGCCTGGGTGAGGACGGGCCGACCCACGAGCCGGTCGAGCACTACGCCGCCCTGCGGGCGATCCCCAATCTCTGGTTCGTGCGACCCGGCGACGCCAACGAGACGGCGGCGGCCTGGGCACTCGCCGTCGAGCGGCGCGACGGCCCGGTGGCGCTGGCCCTCACCCGGCAGAAGCTCCCGGTACTCGCGGGCACGGCCAAGAACGCTCGCGAGGGCCTGCAACGCGGCGCCTATGTCCTGCGCGAGGCAAAGGGTGACGGGGACCCGGAGCTGATCTTCATCGCCACGGGCTCTGAGCTGCAGCTCGCGTTCGCGGCCGCCGAGGCGCTCGAGGCGGACGGCATCCGGGCGCGAGTCGTGTCGATGCCCTGCTGGGAGACGTTCGACCTCCAGGACCAGGCGTACCGCGATTTGGTCCTGCCGCCGGCCGTCCGCAAGCGCGTCAGCGTCGAGGTCGGCGTGTCGCTCGGCTGGGAGCGCTGGGTCGGTGACGAGGGTGCGATCGTCGGCCTCGATCACTTCGGCGCCTCCGCACCGGCCGGTACGATCTTCGAGAAGTTGGGCTTCACCGCGGAGCGTGTCACGGACATCGGCCGGCGCGTCGTGCGCGACGGCCTGCGCGGCCGCATCCCGACGGTCGAGGGCGGTCACTTCGGGCACATGGGCGGGCACCCGACGCTGGACGCCGGTGAGGCCGGCGTCGGCCGCACCGCAAGCTCGGATCCCGGGCACAGCTGATCGCTTTTGGGCCGGTCTCCGGTCTGGCGCCGGCCCGCGCGGGCGCCAGCGGGGGCCGCGATCGGGCCCATCGGGAAACTGACCCGACGTGCACGTGGTGACCCTATCCGCGAACAAACGGCCGACGCCACCCGTTCGTTCCGCGTTTGTGCACCTGATGCACGGCCGAGCGATCACCGAGGTCGATTGGGTCGTCCAAATCGACTCCGATCGACGTTAGCGTCGTGGGGTGCACGTCGGCACCTGTCGGAAGCGGTTTCCGCGGCGTCTCGCAGGTTCCGATACCGCGGGCCGCTATCCTTGCCTCATGCGCATCGCTCTCTCCGCCGACCATGCCGGGGCCGAGCTCAAGGACGCGCTGCTGCGCCGGCTCGGCGACGCCGGCCTCGGTCACGACCTCATCGATCTGGGTGGCGACGGTTCCGACCCGAACGACGACTACCCGGACTTCGCGCAGCGCCTGGGTGAGGCGATCCAGCGCGGCGAGGCGGACCGCGGGATCCTGATCTGTGGCTCGGGCGTCGGTGCCAGCGTGGCCGCGAACAAGATGCGCGGCATCCGCTCGGCGGTCTGCCATGACACGTATTCCGCGCACCAGGGCGTGGAGCACGACGACATGAATGTGCTGACGCTGGGCGCCCGCGTCATCGGCCCCGAACCCGCGTACGAGTGCGCGATCGCGTTCCTCGGCGCCGGTTTCAGCGGTGAGCCGCGCCACCAGCGGCGGCTCGCCAAGGTCTTCGCGATCGAGGCGGCTGGGGAGTAGGCGGGCTCGCACTCGCGCCCGTGTCCCAGCTTGGAACCACGAGCGTTCCAGCGGACCGCCGAAGGCCCTTTCGGCGCCGAATGGGGGCATGCAGCGTTCCAGATTGACCGCTGATCTCCAGATTTGGGCGGTTCGGTGGCCGGTTGGAACGCTGCTGGCGCCAAGGTCGGTGGCGGGAGGGACGGGGCGCCGACGTCGGGTGACTCGCGACCCGCGGGCCGTCGTACCATGGACGACCCCAGCTGACCATCCTCGCTCGGAGGCCACGATGACCGATCCCACGTCGACCTCCGTCCGTGCCCCGGGCTTCGCGCTCGGTGATGCGACCGCCGCCTACGACGCGGCCGTGGAGGGGGCACGGGCCGACGAATGGGCGACTCGGCTGTTCGATCGCGACGTGACGCTGTGGTCGGACGATCCGGCAGTCCAGAAGTCGATCGCGGAGCGGCTCGGCTGGCTGGAGGCACCGGTGGACTTCGCCGACAACGTCGCGGGGCTCGAAGGGTTCGGCGACGGCATCGTGCAGGCCGGATTCACGACGGCTGTCGTGGCCGGGATGGGCGGCAGCAGCCTCGCGCCGGACGTGCTGCACCGGACGTTCGGGTCCCAGGAGGGATACCTGGACCTGCGCATCCTCGATTCAACGGACCCCGCGGCAGTGGCGGCCGTCTTCGACGACCTGGACCCGCTCAAGACGCTGGTCATCATCGCCAGCAAGTCCGGCACCACGACCGAGCCCAACGCGTTCCTCGAGTACTTCTGGGACCTCGCCGACAAGGAGCTCGACAAGGTCAAGCACCACGTCTATGAGAAGCCCGGTGGCCTGATGGCCGTGATCACCGATCCCGGCAAGAGCCTCGAGGCGATCCCCCACCACGACGACTTCCGGGAGGTGTTCCTCAATCCACCGGACATCGGCGGCCGCTACAGCGCGCTGACGTATGTCGGGCTGGTGCCGGCATCGCTCATCGGCCTCGACCTCGACGCCCTGCTGGCGTCTGCGTTGGCCATGCTGGGCGCCTGCCGTGAGCCCGATCCGGGCCGCAATCCCGGCGTGTCGCTGGGCATCGCGATGGGCACTCTGGCGAAGGCCGGCCGCGACAAGCTCACCTTCCTCGCCGACGACGAGATCTCGTCCTTCGGGGCGTGGGCCGAGCAGTTGATCGCGGAGAGCACCGGGAAGCATGGGGTCGGGATCGTCCCGATCGACCTGGAGCCGCTCGGGGCCGCGGACGCCTACGGCCCGGACCGCGTGTTCGTCCGGCTTTCAGTCACGGATGGCACGGACGGTGGCCGGGACGTCCTGGCCGGACAGCTTGAGGCCGCGGGCCATCCGGTCATCCGCATCGAGCTGGCCGACCCGATCGATCTTGGCGGGGAGTTCGTCCGCTGGGAGGTCGCGACGGCGATCGCCGGTGTGGTCCTGGGCATCGACCCGTTCGACCAGCCCAACGTGGAGGAAGCCAAGGAGCTCACGCGGAGCGTGCTCGCGAAGGCGGGTCGCGGCCGTGCCGCGGATCCAGCGGCGAAGGGCCTCGCGGTCACGGACCCGACGCTGACGTCGATGCTCGCCTCGCACATCGGCCGACCGACCAGGGCCTACATCGCCCTGCAAGCGTTCATCGCGCCGACCCCCCCGCGCGACGAGGCGTTCACCCGGATCCGCGCCATGCTGCGTGACGCGACGCAGGTCGCCACGACCGCCGGCTATGGCCCCCGCTTCCTCCACTCGACCGGCCAGCTGCATAAGGGCGGCCCCCCGATCGGCAAGTTCCTCCAGCTGACGGCCGATCACCCCGACGACCGTGAGATTCCCGGCTGGCCGTACACCTTCGGCCAGCTCATCGACGCCCAGGCCGACGGCGACTTCGCGGCACTCGAGAGCCACGAGCTGTCCATCCTGCGGGTCCACCTCGGCGCCGATCCCGACGCCGGCCTCGCCGCCCTGGAGCGCGCGCTCGAAGCCGCGCTTCGCACGACCTCGGAGGGTTGATCCCCATGCGCATCGGGTTCATCGGTCTGGGCCGGATGGGGGCCAACATGGTCCGCCGGCTCATCCGCGACGGCCAGGAGGTCGTCGTCTACAACCGCACGCCGGAGAAGACCACCGAGATCGCCGGCGAGGGCGCCATCCCGTCCTACTCGATCGAAGAGCTGGTCTCCAAGCTCGAGAAGCCGCGCGCGGTCTGGGTGATGGTCCCGGCCGGCGATGCGACCGAGGCGCAGATCGAGGAGCTGCTCGAGCACCTCGAGCCGGGTGACACGATCATCGACGGCGGCAACACCAACTTCCATGACGACGTCCGCCGGCACGAGGCGCTCAAGGCCAAGGGCATCGCCTATGTCGACGCGGGGACGTCGGGTGGCATCTGGGGGCTGGAGCTCGGCTACTGTCTGATGGTCGGGGGAGACAAGGAGCCGGTCACGGCGCTCGAGCCCATCTTCACGACCCTCGCTCCGAAGGGCGGCTACCTGCACGTCGGCGGTCCGGGCGCCGGCCACTACGTGAAGATGGTCCACAACGGCATCGAATACGGCCTCATGCAGGCCTATGCCGAGGGTTTCGAGATCATGCACGCGAGCGACTACGACCTCGATCTCGCGGGCATCTCGGCGCTGTGGATGCAGGGCTCGGTCGTGCGGTCGTGGTTGCTCGAGCTGCTGGGCCGGGCGTTCGAGGCCAACGGCCGCGACCTGGAACATCTCAAGGGCTGGGTGGCGGACTCCGGCGAGGGCCGCTGGACGGTCCAGGAGGCGATCGACAAGGACGTGCCGGCGCCCGTGATCACGCTGTCGCTGCTGACCCGCTTCCGGTCCCGCCAGGACGATTCGTACACGGGCAAGGTGCTGGCCGCCCTGCGCAACGAGTTCGGCGGTCATGCCGTGAAGACCGAATAGCGCGATGGCGACGCGGGTGAAGGGCAAGGTCGAGGTGCCGGTCAAGGACCCCGCGCCTGTCGACGCGCCGCCGGACCAGCCGATCCCCGCCCAACCGGCGCCCCGTCCCAAGGACGCGCCCAAGACCATGCGCCAGCTGCGCGAGGTCCGCGAAGGCAAGCGGGCGTCGCGCGCCAAGCCTGCCGAGAACGTCCTTCGCCAGGGGCTCCACCTGGAACGGGTGCCCGATCCATCGGTCCTGGTGCTGTTCGGGGCGACCGGCGACCTCGCCTACCGCAAGGTCATCCCGGCGATGTACCACCTGTGGCGGACCAACCTCCTGCCACACGAATTCCTCCTGATCGCCGTCGGCCGCCGTCCGTACGACGACGACGACTATCGGGCCGAAGTTCGCAAGGGCCTTGATGAGTTCAGCCGCGTGCTGCCGCTCGACGAAGCGGCCTGGGCGTCGTTCAGCGAGCGGATCGTGTACGACCGCTGCGATTTCACCGATCCTGCCGGCTTCGATCGCCTGGCCAGCCGCCTCGACGAGATCGATACCGAGCACGCCACGCGCGGCAATCGGCTGTTCTACCTCGCCACGCAGCCGTCGCAGTTCGCGGACCTCGTCGCCCAGCTGGGCCGCGTGGGCCTCGATCACGAGCGCCATGACGGCGGTTGGCGACGCATCGTCATCGAGAAGCCGTTCGGCCACGACCTCGACTCCGCCAAGAAGCTGAACCGCGAGGTCGGCAAGGTCTTCCGCGAGTCGCAGGTCTACCGCATCGACCACTATTTGGGCAAGGAGACCGTCCGCAACCTGCTGGTCTTCCGGTTCGGGAACGGCATCTTCGAGCCACTCTGGAACCGGCGCTATGTCGATCACGTGCAGATCACCGTGGCCGAGTCGATCGGCATCGAAAACCGTGGCGCCTTCTACGAAGAGACCGGCGCGTCACGCGATGTCCTCCAGAACCACCTGCTCCAGCTCGTCAGCCTCGTCGCGATGGAGCCGCCGGCGACGTTCGAGGCGGACCCGCTGCGCGACGAGAAGGTCAAGGTGCTCCGTGCGATCGCCAGTCCCGCGGACTCGCCCGGCAACGTCGTCCGCGGACAATACGGCCCGGGCTGGGTCGCCGCGACGCAGGTGCCGGGCTACCGGGAGGAGCAGGACGTCGACCCGTCCTCCGAGACCGAGACCTACATCGCCGCGCGCCTGACGATCGACGACTGGCGCTGGTCGGGCGTGCCGTTCTACGTGCGGACCGGCAAGCGCCTGCCCAAGCGCTCCACGGAGATCGCCATCCAGTTCCGCGAGGTGCCGCATCGCCTGTTCCGCGACGCCGCCACGGAACCGGACCCGAACCTGCTCGCCATCCGCATCCAGCCGGACGAGGGGATCATGCTGCGGTTCGGTGCCAAGGTGCCGGGCCTGGGCATGGCGATCCGCCCGGTCACGATGGACTTCACCTATGGGTCCGCCTTCAACATCGACTCGCCCGACGCCTATGAGACGCTGATCCTCGACGCCCTCCAGGGGGACGCCTCGCTGTTCACGCGCGCGGACGAGGTCGAGGAAGCGTGGAGCATCGTCGACCCGATCATCGACCTGTGGGCATCGAGCCCGGCGCCCGACTTCGCCAACTACGATGCCGGGACGTGGGGCCCGACCGAGGCCGACGAGATGATCGCCCGCGACGGCAAGCGCTGGCGACGGATCTGAGCCCCGCCTTGCCGACCTCCGTCGCACCGGCCGTGGCACTCAACGAGCCGGTCCTGCGCTGGTCGGCACGCGCCCACAGCATCGCCGAGATCGAAACGGAGCTCGCCCGGATCTGGGCCAAGCAGGACCTGACCACCGAGGTGAACGGCGAACCCGCCCGCCACATCGCCGCCCGGACGAGCGTGATGAACCTCGTGGTCATCGCGCGCCGGCCGGAGATCGCGGAGCGTGGCGCGGCCACGATCCAGGCACTCACGGGGCGGCACCCGTCGCGGACCATCGTCGTCCAGTCCGCGGATCCAGACGGGCCGTCGTGGCTGGATGCGCGGGTGGAGGCGCACTGCGTGCTGCCGCGCGAGGACGCGCCCGAGACCTGCGCCGAGACGATCCACCTGACGGCCGGCGGTGAGGCCGGCCGGCATCTGTCGGCGATCGTGACGCCGCTGATCGTCCACGACCTGCCGGTGACCGTCTGGTGGCCGGGCGAGCCGCCGTTCACCTCGCGGGCCGCGTTCGATCTGCTCAGCGGCGCGGACCGACTCGTGGTGGACGGCTCGACATGGAACGGCGACGGACTCGAACGGATGCGCGAGATGGCGGGCCTGCTCGACGTGACCCGGCTGGCGATCAGCGACTTCGCCCTGGTCCGCCAGTCGCGCTGGCGGGAGGCCATCGCCTCCATCTTCGACGATCCGGATTTCCTGCCGTACCTCGGCTCGCTACGGCGCATCGCCGTGACCTACGCCACCCATGACGAGACTGGCGCGCCGGGCTCGACGAACATCGTCAAGCCGATCTACCACGTCGCGTGGCTGGCCTCGCGGCTCGGGATGTCGGTCGTGAAACCGTTGGCAGCCGTGGCCGAGCGGCCCGCGGCCTCCCGCTCGAAACCCGCACCCGGAGGGCGGCCGGTGGTCAGCCGCGGGATGGCGGCCACGCTGAGCCAGGGGCGCGGTGAGGTCGCGGTCGTCCTGCGGCCGGTCGTCTCGACGATGCCCGCCGGCACGACCCTCCGCGTCGAGCTCCTGGCCGAGCGACGCGGCTCCGAGTTGCGCGCCGACGTGACCGCAGAGGCCGAGGCGGTCCACGTGCGCGTCTGGCAGGACGGGGTGGAGGCACTCGAACGGCGGTTCCTCGCCGCGCGTCGCGGGGAGGTCGACCTGCTGGCCGAGGCGATCGAGACCGGCCGCCGCGAGGACATCGCGACCGTCAGCCTGCGCGCCGCGGCTCAGCTCGCCGGCGGAGCCATCCCCCCAGCGGGCGCACGGCCGGCGTCATGACCGATCCGGAGATCGTCGTCGTCGCCGATGCGGCGGCCGCATCCGCGCTGGCCGGGGACCGGATCGGAGCGTCGTTGCGGGGCGCCATCGAGGCACGCGGCCGGGCCGACTGGGCCACGACCGGCGGCTCAACCCCGGTCGGGATCTACCGGCACCTCGCCGCGCCCGAGCACGCACACGACATCCCGTGGCCGAGCGTCCACGTGTGGTGGGGCGACGATCGCTTCGTGCCGCGCGACCACGCCTTGTCCAACGTCAAGCCGTTCGACGACGTCCTGCTCGACCTGCCCGGCCGTCAGGCGGGCAGCACTATCGGGAGCAACGCGACGGGTGTTCCCCTCCCTCTCGCGAACATCCATCCATTCCGGACGGGCGAAGCGATCGGGGAGGGCTGGGGTGCCGCCGGCTGTGCGGCAGAACTCGAGCGAGAGCTCCGTGCCGCCGATCTCGAGGTCGTCGACGGCTGGCCCGTGCTCGATCTCGTGCTGCTCGGCGTGGGCGGCGACGGGCACGTGCTGTCCGTGTTCCCGGGCTCCGCCGCGTTCGAATCGACGGACTGGGCGCTGGCGATCCCGGCCCCCACCCACATCGAGCCACACGTCGAGCGGGTGACGCTCAACCCCGCCATCCTCGCGGTCGCGCGGCAGATCCTCGTCGTGATGCACGGGGCCGGCAAGGCGGCGATCCTCGCCGACATCTTCGGCCCGGAGCTCGACCCGACCCGCTGGCCGGCGCAGCTCACGCGCCGCGATGGGGCGACGTGGATCCTGGACCAGGCGGCAGCGGCCAGCCTGCCAGCGCGCTGATGGCCGTTCCGGCGACGGGCGATCGACCGCCATCCGCCGACGAGATCGAGATCCGGCGTGCCGGACCGCATGACGCGGGAGGGATCGGCGACGTGTGGCTGACGTCCTGGCGCGCGACGTTCGATTTCGAACCGTCGCATCCGGATGACGATGTCCGGCGCTGGCTCGCGGGCGAGCTCGTCCCCGACCACGAGACGTGGGTCGCGGTGGCACCAAACGGAACCGTCGTGGCGCTGATGGCGCTGTCAGACGCCATGATCGAGCAGCTGTACGTGGCCCCGGCCTGGATCGGGCACGGTCTGGGCAAGCGGCTGGTGGCCATCGCCAAGGAGCGGCGGCCGGCCGGAGTGGACCTGTACTGCTTCGCGGTCAATGCCAACGCCCGTCGCTTCTACGAGCGGGCCGGGTTCGAGCCGATCGCCTTCGGCGACGGAAGCCACAATGAGGAGCGCCAACCGGACGTGCGGTACGCCTGGCGGCCGACGTCGTGACGGCGTCGTCAACCCCGCCCGACGAGCCCGACCGCGTCGTGCCCTCGACGGACGGAACATCGATCGCGGTGTTCACCACCGGCGTGGGGCCGCCGCTGGTCCTCGTGCACGGCGCGGCCGCCGACCACACCACGTTCCGGGTCCTCGGGCCGTTGCTCGCAACCCGGTTCACGATCCACGCGATCGATCGCCGCGGCCGGGGAGCGTCGGGTGACACCTCGCCCTACGCCATCGAGCGCGAATTCGAGGATCTGGCGGCCGTCGCCACGGCTCTCGCGCACGAGGCCGGTGCCGCGGTCGACGTCTTCGGCCACTCCTACGGTGGCCGCTGTGCGCTGGGCGCGGCGCTCCTGACCGCGGACATCGGGCGGGTGATCTCGTACGAGGGGGCCCCGACCCCGCCGGGCGAACGCTACGGGGACGCGGCACTCCCCCGCGAGCTCTCCGCCCTCGCCGCCGCCGGACAGGACGAGACGCTCCTCGAGACCTTCATGACCCGTGTCGTGGGCATGAGCGCCGAGGACCTGGACCGCTACCGGGCCGACCCGATCTGGCCGCGGCGCGTGGCGGCGGCCGCGACGATCGCGCGCGAGGTGGCCGTCGAGTCCGGTGACGAGGCCGGGCTCGACCGGCTGGGCGCGGTCGAGCAGCCCGTGCTCCAGGTGCTGGGCGGCGACAGCCGCCGCGAGTTCAGCCACGCGACGGCGGCGCTCGACGATCGCCTCTCCGACGGCACGATCGTCGTCATCCCCGGCGCCAAGCACGCGGCCCACCACACCCACCCCGACGCGGTCGTGGAGGCCGTGACCGCGTTCCTGGCCGCACCGTAGCCGTCGCGCGTGGGATACTCCGGCCATGCCTGAACTCGGGATCTTCGGCTGGATCGTTCTCGGCTTCGTCGCCGGGGCCATCTCGGGCGCGCTCATCGGCGGCCGCACGGCGCGCGGTTGCCTCCCGAACATCGTCGTGGGCATCGTCGGCGGGATCGTCGGCGGCTGGATCGCCCAGCAGATGGGATTCGGTCCGACCAACGGGGTCATCGCCTCGATCGCCGTGGCGGTCCTCGGTTCGCTGATCGTTCGCCTGGTCCTCAACGCGATCAACGACCGCTGAGCCGGCGGCCGGGCGCACTGCGCCGTCAAACGCCCACGGCTACCATCAGGCCATGACCGACTCACCGCCCGCCGACCGCCCATCGGCCGAAGCCAGTCAGGCTTCCCGACCCTACTCGCCCGGCCTCGAGGGCGTCATCGCCGGCGAGACCAGCCTCTCCTTCGTCGATGGCGAGCGCGGTCGACTCATCTATCGTGGCTATCGCATCGGCGATCTCGTGGAGCACGGGACGTACCCGGCGGTCGCGAACCTGCTGTGGACCGGCGACTGGGATGCGGGGCACCGCCTCCCGACCGCGCCCGTCCCCGCGGAAGTCCTGGCCGTCCTCCGGGCGCTGCCCAGCACGACCAAGCCGATGGACGCCCTGCGCACGGCGGTCTCGGCGTGGGGTGCGACCCAGGAGCTGCCGTGGCCACCGACCGTCGAACAGGCACGTGCCCTGACGGCCTTTGCGCCGTCCGCGCTCGCTGCGTTCGCGCGGCTGCGCTCGGGTCAGGAGCCGGTCGAGCCCGATCCGTCCCTCGATCTCGTCCCGGGCTTCCTGTACCAGCTGACCGGCTCGCGTCCGGATGAGGGCACCTCACGCGCACTTGATGCCTACTTCATCGTCGGTTCCGAGCACGGGTTCAACGCCTCGACGTTCACCGCGCGGGTCATCATCTCGACGAGGTCGGACGTCGCCTCGGCCGTGGCCGGCGCGATCGGGACGATGAAGGGACCGCTCCACGGCGGTGCGCCATCGGAAGTCGTCGACCAGCTGGCCGAAGTGGGCTCGGCGGGTCACGCCGAGCAGTGGGTCCGCGAGGCGCTGGCCAAAGGCGAGCGGCTGATGGGCTTCGGGCACCGCGTCTATCGCGCCTACGACCCGCGAGCAAAGGCGTTGCGGACCGTGGCCGAGGGCATGGCCCACAAGCCCGACTGGCTCCAGCTCGCGATCGAGGTCGAGGATGTCGCGCTGCGCGTCCTGGCCGAGAAGCATCCCGACCGGCCGCTCAAGACGAACGTCGAGTTCTACGCCGCACCCGTGCTCATGGGTGTCGGCCTCACGCCGGATCTCTTCCCGGCGACCTTCTCGCTGGCACGGACCGCGGGCTGGACCGCCCACGCGCTCGAACAGGCTGCGAACAACCGCCTGATCCGCCCCGACGTCAACTATGTCGGGCCCGAGGAACGCGACCTCCCGCGTTAGGTCACGGGACCAGCGTCGAATTCTTCCTCGGCGGGGATGGTGGCGTCCACCCCATGCCACCGGGCCGGCCAGCCGATCAGGCCGGATCACGGCGGTATCCCGCGATCGACCAGCCGAAAGGCGTCGTACGCCTCGGTCCAGGCGTGGCAGTCGAACGCCGCGCGGGCGCTCGCGGTGTGCTTGGGAGCGGTCATCGAGCTCCGCGCACCAGGTCAGTGAAACTCCCGCTCCACCCGATCGGGCGAGGCCACAGCCTACAGCCAGCCGCGCCGCCGGAACAGGACGACGAGGCCCAGGAGCAGCAGCGCCATCAGTCCGAGGATCACGAAGAACGTGACGCCCTGGCCCTCCCCGGGGAACTGCACGTTCATCCCGAAGATGCTCGCGATGAGGGTCAGCGGCAGAAGGATGACGCTGGCCGCGGTGAGCACCCGGAACGAGTCGTTCAGCCGGTGGGACAGTACGGACTCGTTCGTCGACTCGAGGCCCTCGATGACCTCCTTGTAGTTCTCGAGCGTGTCCCAGATCCGCTCGGCGGCGTCCGAGATGTCATCGAAGTAGATCTCGAGCTCGTCCTGGAGGTAGCGCTGCTTCGTCCGCTCGAGATCGCGGAGGACGGCGCGCTGCGGGCGCACGATCTTGCGGAAGTTGATGATCTCCTGCTTCGCCTCGGACAGGTCGCGCACGATCTCGGACGAGCGCCCCTCGAAGATGTCGTCCTCGAGGCGCTCGAGCTTGAGCCCCGTCTTGCGCAGCATCGGGAACGACGCGTCGACGCCGGTATCCACGATCTTGTAGAGCAGGTAGCCCGAGCCCTTCGAGAAGACCTCCTCGCGCAGGTCGGCCTTCTCGCGGTAGCGCTCGAACATCGCCGACAACGGCGGGAGCGGGATGTTCGGCAGCGTGATCAGATAATCCGGCCCAAGGAACAGGTCGAGCTCCGCGGTCAGGATCCGGCCGCTGTCCTTGTCGAACAGCGGGAAGTGGAGAACGATGAAGACGTAGTCCGCGTACTGGTCGAGCTTGGGCCGCTGGTTGCGCGAGTACACGTCCTCGATGTCGAGGGGGTGGAAGTCGAAGTTGTCCTCGAGCCAGTCGCGGTCGGCGGTCCGCGGCGACTCGATGTGGATCCAGCGCAGGCCCGCTTCCTCGATGATCTCCGGATCGGAGACGGGATTGGGCATGACGGGATCCTCCGGGCCGCTCGGACGGCGGCGCGGTCGGGGCAGCGGGCGTGGGAGCGCGAGGTTCGGCACGTTCCCATCGTACGGCACACGCCATCGGCGACGCGTGTGCGCTCATGGCGTACAGTCCGGTCGCCCGCCCCAGCCTGGCGACACGATGGGAGCCCATGACCGACCTGTCGATCGACCGCCCAGCCGCGACCGAGCGTCCGCCGCTGGCCGAGCGCGCGTGGCGCAACCGCTACGAGATCGTCGGCCTCGCCCTCGTGGCCGCGATCTGGCTGGCGATCGTCGTGTTCTCGGAGCCGTTCGGTCGGCTGTGGGGCACCGGTCAGGACGCGTACTGCTACTGGTTCCCGTCGCTTGACGATCCGTACGCGCGATCCGACTGGACGGACCCGATCGCGTACGTGTATTCGCCCGCCTTCCTGCAGCTCCTGCAGCCCATCCGCGTCCTGCCGTGGCAGGTCTACATGGCGATCTGGACCGGGATCCTGCTGGCGGCCGTGTTCGTGCTCACCGGGCGGAAGTGGTTCACGGTCGGCGTCGTCCTGAGCCTGATGGAGCTCGCCGGCGGCAACATCCACCTGCTCCTCGCGGCGGCGATGGTCCTCGGCTTCCGCTGGCCAGCGACCTGGGCACTGGTGCTGCTCACGAAGATCACGCCCGGCATCGGGCTGCTGTGGTTCGTGGTCCGGGGCGAATGGCGGCAGCTGTTCATCGCGCTGGGAGCCACGGCGCTGATCGTGGCCGTCTCGTTCGTGACACTGCCGGATGCCTGGTTCCAGTGGGGCGAGGTGTTGAGCCGGATCGCCGGCCGCGACGGCACTTGGGCCGCCGTCCCGATCCCGTTCCTGGTCCGGCTGCCGTTCGCGGTGGCGCTCGTCGTCTGGGGCGCCCGTACGAACCGCCGCTGGACGGTGCCAGTGGCCGGGATGCTGGCCCTTCCGGCGCTGTGGTACGGCGGCCTCGCGATGCTCCTGGCGGTCATCGCGCTGCGTGATCCGGCACCGCCGGCTCCAGCCCCTGTCCGCGCTCGCGAAGCTACGTGAGGGTGCCGGCAGCCCGCGACGGCTTGCCGGCGAGGTCATCGGTGGCTGAGGCTGGCCGCACCGGCGCTGGCCACGACCACCATCGCGATCGCGAGCACGTCGCGCACGCCAAGGTCCTGGCCGAGCACCAGGAACCCGGCCAGCGCGGCGATCGCCGGGTCGAGCGACATCAGCACGCCGAACACCGACTCCGGGAGCCGGCGCAGCGCCTCTAGTTCGAGCGAATACGGCAGCACCGACGAGGTGAGCGCCACGACGAACGCCGCCCCCAGCAGGTTGGGCTGGGCGAGCGCGCCGTCCGCCTGGATCACGCCCGCCGGGAGCACGATCAAGGCTCCGACCACCATCGCGAGCGCAAGCCCGGACCCACCCGGGAACGCCGTTCCGGTGCGCTTGCAGAGGTAGATGTAGGCCATCCAGCACGCCCCGGCGGCGACTGCGAAGCCGACGCCGGCCGGGTCCATCGATCCGCCGCCGGGGTCGACCAGGATCACGATGCCCACCGCGGCGAGCGCCACCCACAGGACGTCGAGCGGCCGCCGCGAGCCGATCACCCCCACGAGCAGCGGGCCCGCGAACTCGATCGTCACCGCGGCGCCGAGCGGGATGCGCGCGATCGCCTCGTAGAACGACCAGTTCATCAGCCCGAGCGCGACGCCGAACGCCGCCGCGAGCCGCAGGTCGCCCGTCAGCCGGGGGCGCCAGACCACCCACAGCACGATCGCCGCGATCGCCAGCCGCAGGAAGGCCGCACCCGCCGGCCCCAGCTCGTCGAACAGCGACACGGCGATCACCGCACCGACCTGCGGCGACACCGCGGCGGCGAGCACCAGCCCGACGGCAGCCGCGCGCTCGCGGCCCTCGGGCGGCGGCAGCCCGCCGTCGTCCCGGTTCATCTCGCGAAATCTACATCAGGCGGCGGATCGCCCAGTGGCCGGCTAGCGGTCGCCCGGCGGCACGTCGAGCCAGCCCTCGCGCACGGCGCGCATCGCAAGCTCGGTGCGCGACGCGACGCCGAGCCGTTCGAACAACCGGGCAAGGTGGGTCTCGACGGT
Organism: uncultured Chloroflexia bacterium; assembly: GCA_963828165.1. Classification (GTDB taxonomy): domain Bacteria; phylum Chloroflexota; class Limnocylindria; order Limnocylindrales; family CSP1-4; genus SPCO01. The sequence continues at coordinate 1,738,868 of CAWHDR010000001.1, read as the reverse complement.
CTTGGAGCCGATCTGCAGGGCCGACCCGATCTCGTCGTTCGTGCGCCCGTCCGCAACGAGGCGCACGACATCGTGCTCACGCGGAGAGAGGCGAGCGAGGCCGGCCGACGCCGGGCGCACCGAGAAGGCCAGGCCGCCCGCGGCAACACGCCGGATCGCGTCGACGAGCTCGGGGATCGGCGCGGTCTTGAGCACGAACCCTGCCGCTCCCAGGCGGAGGGCCGCCTCCGCGTACTGCGGATAGTCGTAGGCCGTCAGCACGATGATCGCGGGTCGCGGCTTGGTGGTCGACTGCTGGACGGTTTCGGCGGTCTTGCCACCATCCGCCGGTCGCGAGGGGGTCAACGCGCGCAGGCCAGTGTCCGTCCCCAGGCGGATGTCGAGCAGGACCACATCGACCCGGGTGGCATCGAACAGCCCGGCCGCCTCGGCGGTCGCGAGCGACGGGGCGACGGTGATCACCTCGATGTCGGGCTGCGCGCGCAGGATCGCCGCGGTCCCTTCGCCGACGACCGGGTGGTCGTCGACGATGCCGACCCGGATCAGTGCGACCGCCAGTCCAGGGCCACGTGCGTGCCGCCCGACGGCCAACGACGGACGTCGAGGATCGCGCCGATGGCCTCGGCGCGCTGCTGCATGTTCAGCAGACCGAAGTGGCCGGCACGGTCCGCGCCCTCGCCGGCGTCGGGCTCGATACCGGGACCGGCGTCGTCGATCGACAGGGTGGCGCCCCCTGGTGTCGTCGCGTAGCGGACCAGGATCGGTGGCTTGCCGTGCTTGACCGCGTTGGCCAGCGCCTCCTGGGCCACCCGAAAGAACGCGAGCTCGACGTCGGCGGGCGGCCGGGTCCCGTCCGAGCGCTCGAGACGAACCTCGCCACCGGCCAGGCGTTCGATGCGAAGGACGAGCCAGTCCAGGGCAGGTCCGACCCCGAGGTCGTCGAGGATCGGCAGTCGCAGGTCCCCGCAGATCGCGCGCAGGCGATCCGACACCGTCCTCGCGATGTCGGCTCCTTCGGTGTCACCGGCCGCGTCGAGTCGATGCACGAGGAGCGTGAGCTCCTGGAGGGCATCGTCATGGATGTCCGCAGCGACCCGGGCTCGCTCCGCTTCGGTGGCGGCGACGACGAGGTCCCGCTGGAGCGTGGCGCGCGTCGCGAGCCGGGCGAGAGGCCGGATGGTGAACCGGCCCGCCGAGAGCACGAGGAGGAACCACAGGAGCAGCGGGATGCCGTTGCCCGGTCCGGCCGATGCGAGCGCGATGGCCGGCGTGGCACCGACGGCTGCATATTCCGCGGTCTCCAACAGGCGGCCGCTGGCCAGCGGCGTCGCGCCGGTGCGTTGGATCGGACCGGCGGCCGCGAGCCCCGGGAGCAACGGGATCGCCGCGATCAGGGTCCAGCGCAGGAGATCCTCGCCCTGCCAGGGAGCCGTCCACATGGCGACCACGCTCACGAGCGCAGCCGTCCCGGTCACGCCCGCGACCGCGAACGTGATCCCCCGACGGATATCGGCGTCATCGATGCGTTCCAGTAACGCGAGCGCCAGGGGCAGCATCGCGGCGGTCGTGAGGAGGCCGGCCAAGGCGATCATCGGCGGCGACCAGGACGCATACAAGGGCTCCACGATGAACGGCATGCTCGTCGCCGATGCAACGGGAGCCGCCAGTGGCCGCAGGGCGGGACCTCCCCGGCCGCTGGCCAGCCACCAGCCGATGACGAACAGGAGGAGCGCCCCGGCGATCAGCGTCGGCAGCCGCATCCGGATCCCGTCGATGCCGTCGTCGTACAGGTAGACGACCTGGTATCCGTCGGGGAAGATGCCCGACTCGTCGACGCCGGTCACGCCGGCCTCCTCGACCACCCATGACTCCACCGCGATAAGCTGCGTGGGCGGCAGGCTGAGCAACTCCTCGACGAGGACCGGATCGAGATCGACGACGACCGGAGCGCTCGGCTCGATGCGGGGCACGTAGGGTGGGAACTCCCCGGTCACCGGGTCTGGCGTCGATTCGACCTGCGGTTCCACGTACTGCGGCATCTGGACCAGCGTCACGCCCTGGAGCTCCAGGACCACCATGCCCGGGCGCAGGCCGTATGTGGCCGCGATGCTGCGGGGCGCGACGTCGTCCACGATGACGTGCGGACCCGAGGTGGTCAGCACGACACCTGGGTCGAACCGAGCGAACAAGATCACGACCAGGGAAAGGATCACGCCGATGCCGGCGATGACGATCGAGGCCCGATCCCGGAGACGCTGGTCCATGGCTCCGACAGTAGCAGAGGGTCATCGGCGGACGGGTCCGGGATTTCCCGGAACGCGGACCGGGGATGGTCGGGCTGTCGGTCGGCCCCGCTCGCGACCACGATGCGGTCGTGACCACATCCACAGCGCCGGCGCGTCGTCTGGGGGACGACCGTCGGCGCTTCCCGCATCCCCTGGCGATGGCGACCTTCGCGGTCGTCGCCGCGGGCGCGGTGGCGGGCTGCATCGGCTTCGGGTTGCGGCCGGAGCCCCGATCGCCAGTGCCGGCCGGCCCGCTCGGTGAGATCGTGGCCGACCCGGTGGCCACGGGGCCTCCGATCGAGTGTCGTGGGCTGGCACGGGAGCGGTGTCTGAGCGCCGGGTCGGTCGAGGGCATGATCGCCGGCATCGAGGTCAGCGACGCGGAGCGGGTGATCGTGAGCTGTGAGGGCGATCCGTGCACCGCCACGGGCGGCGCGATGCGGATCGATCTGCTCCTGCGCGACGGCACCACGGTGGAGGTGGCGCGCGGTGGGTACGGAGAGTTCCGTCAGCCCTGATCGGCCACCGGCACGCGGTCCCGTGATGGTCGTACCGCGATGACGACGGCGCCCGCGATGAAGATCGCTGCGGCGACGAGGAACGGCCCGGTCAGGCCGGTCACCATGACGACGCCCGCGCCCACGGCCGGACCCACGATGCCCGCCGCGTACAGCGGCAGGTAGACGAGGTTGAGGGTCGCCGACCGTCGCTCCGGCGGAACGTCGATGGCGAGAAGGCCGAAGACCATCGCGCTCACCGTGGCGGTCGCCGCCCCGGACACGACCGCCAGCCCGGCCAGGGCCGGGACGCTCGAGACGAAGGGCATCGCGATCAGCACGGTACCGCCGGCCGCGAGGGCGCCGACGAGCACCGCACGGAACCCGACACGGTCGCCAAGCACCCCACCGAGGGGCGAGATGACCCCGCCGACGAGCGCGGCGGTACCCATGACCAGCGCGATCGCCGAGGCCAGGCCCGGACCGGTGCCGGCGAGGCCCTCGACGAGGACCGGGATGTAGGGCCTCGTCATCTGGGTGGCCAGGAACGACACCCCGAAGATCACGAAGATGCGCACGACGATCGGATCGGCGAGCACGCCGCGGACGGCGCCGAAGGCCAGGTCCAGGACGCGACCGGTCGGGATGACGTCCGGCCGGACCTCACGGGAGCCGAACGTGACGAGGAGCGCCGTCCCGACGGACATGGCGGCCGACAACCAGAACACGGCCGGCAACGACCATCCGAGGCCGTCGATCAGGACGCCGGCCAGGGCCGGGCCGACCGCGAACCCGATCGGGCCCGACGCGCCGAAGATCGCGATCGTCGTGCCAAGCCGGCGGATCGGCGTCACGTCGCGGATGCCGGCGAGCATGACCCCGGTGTTCCCGAGCTGGAACCCGATGAGGAGCATGCTCAGGGCCAGCTGCCACGGCTCCCTGGACAGCGCCACGCCGGCGAACACCACCGCCTCGACGAGCGCGCTCCGCACGATGACGGCCTTGCGGCTGTACTTGTCGGCCCACACACCCCACAGCGGCACGAGCGGCATCCCGACCACGAAGATCAGCGAGCTGAAGAGCCCGACGAAGGTGAGGCGGTCGGCTTCCGGGACGCCCATCTCGCGCAGGTAGGACGGAACGAGGGCGAAGATCTGGCTGACGCCGGCACCCTCGACCATCGAGGTGACCCAGAAGACGGCGACGAGGACCCGCCAGTCCTGCGTCGGGCGTGGTCGGGCGGGGATGGGTGCCGGATCAGGGATCACCGCGCGAGCCTACCCCGACCAGGATCAGGCGTGCTGCCCAGCCGCGGGTCGCCGGCGCCCGGGCCGCGGACGTGCAAATGCCCGAAGGAACTGGTAGGAAACCGGCCAATCGGCCTCCCTTCGGCTCCGAACAAGTCCGGAGTCTCCGGGTGCCGCCCGTGAGCCTCGCCCGCTGGCCTTGCGACCAGTGAACCTGGCTCCCGATCCCGCTCCGAGGATCACTCCCCGGTGCGGTTCTGGCGGTTCGCACCTGCCCCTTCGGGCAAGACGAAATGTAGATGTAATGGTTTGGGGCCACAACGGCCTTATCCACGAAAGCACGCGAAACCGCCTCGTGCTTATCCCCGAGTTTCCCACCAGTGTGGACGGCCTGTGGAGAAGCGGCCTCCGCAGCATCCACGCCCTCGCGCACGGCGTACAGTCTCCAGTAGGGAGGTGCTCTCGTGGCTCGATTGCTGGCTCGACTCGTGGCGATCAACGACGGCTGGGCGCGACCGTTCGGCGAATTCAACCGTCGCTGGGTCTCCGCGATCTTCCGACCGATCAGACCCATCAAGGATCTGCTCAACGGTCGCTGGCTCGGCCATCCGCTCCATGCCGCAGCGACGGACCTCCCGATCGGGCTGCTTCTAGGTGCCGTGGTCCTCGACCTGATCGGTCAGCCCGCGGCAGCCGACATCGTCCTGCTCGCGACGATCATCACGATGCTCCTCGCCGCCCTCGCAGGACTGGCCGACTACGCCGACACCGAGGGCACGGCCCTCACTCGGGCAACGACCCATTCGACCCTCATGGTCGTCGCCCTGGTGTTGCTCGTCATCTCGGCGATCCTGCGCGCGGGCGCCCCCGTTGATCGCACCGTGCCCATCGCGCTGTCGATCGTCGGGTTCCTGATCGTCAGCGCCGGAGCGTTCGTCGGGGGCGATGTCGCGTACGTCCTGGGCAACATGGTCAACCGCCACGCGTTCCGTGGCGCCGGCACGAAATGGATCAAGCTGGACACGGGCGACGTGACGGACCTCGCCGCGCTGCCGGAGGCGACGCCGACGAAGATGCGGGCCGGCATCAACGACCTGGTCGTCGTCCGCTTCGGCGAGACCGTCCACGCGCTGCACGCCGTCTGTGCCCACGCCGGCGGCCCGCTCAACGAGGGCACGATCGTCGACGGTTGCGTCCAGTGCCCCTGGCATGCTTCGCGCTTCCGGTTGCGTGACGGCCTCGTCCGGCAGGGGCCGAGCGTCTACGACCAGCCGAGCTACGAGATCCGCTCCGCCGAAGGCGGGGGCTACGAGGTGCGCCGGAGCGCGGTCGCGTAGGTCGCGTCGCGAGCCCGACTCGTGTCGACGCTGTCCCTGCCGGACCCGAGTCTCGTCGTCCTCATCGGCGCGGCCGGGTCCGGGAAGTCCACGCTCGCTGCGAGGCTCTTCCCACCGGACGAGATCCTCTCGTCGGACGCGCTGCGCGCCGCCGTCTCGGGGAACGAGGCCGATCAGCGCGCCTCGGCGATCGCCTTCGGCATCGTGCACAAGACCCTCACGCGACGCATGGGCCGAGGCGAGATGACCATCGTCGATGCAACGAATACGAGGGCCGAGCACCGTCGCCCATTGATCGATCGAGCTCGTACGGCCGGCGTTCCGGTGGTCGCCCTGGTGCTGGACCTGCCACCCGCCATGATCCACGCGCAGAACGCCGCGCGAACGGCGCGTGTCGTCGACCCCGCCGTCGTCGACCGTCACCTCGCGGCCATCCGCCGCACCCTCGAGCGTGGCCAGCTGGCCCGGGAGGGCTTCGACCACGTCGTCCTGCTGCGCTCCCCCACCGATGCCGCCAGCCTCCGGATCGAACGCCAAGGGCCGGCCCACCCCCGCGAGCCGGCCCCGGTCTCGAACAGGCACGAATAGCCAACCCCAGGATGGATACGGGCGCGCGCCCGCGGTACGGACCACCCGCGAAGTCGGCGGTTGGGCGCAAGCGGCGGATCACCGGTCGGCGGACACCGTTCCGAGGCGGGTGGCACCGGGACGTCCGGCGGAGGGAGCGTTAGGCGCATGCGCCGGAGCGACCGGAGGCCGGGCGGCGTCCGGGGACAGGACCCGCCACGGCCACTCGCCCTACGCCCGAGTGACCCGCCCGAACGCTCGCGCTCGCACCTCGACCCAGACGCCATTGCGGAGGTACACGTCGTCGCGGACCAGCTCCAGTGCGGCCTCTGCACTCTCCGCCCGCACCAGGATGACCGAGGCCGACACGTCGGCGAAGGCCCCGGCCTCGATGTAGATCCCGGACGCCAGGCGCTCGCGGATGCCGGCGAGGTGCTCGCGACGGAACGGGACCCTCGTCTCCGCGGCGTCGGGCGCATACGTCGCCTCGACCAGCCATACGTGCTCCAGGACACCGCTGCTGAGGGGACCGGACATCGCGGGCAGTCTACGCAGAGCCGATGCCGATGAGGACGATCGCGGCAGCGGCGAGGGCGATCCCCACGGTGTGGTCGCGTGTCACGCGCTCGTGCAGGACGACCGCCGCGAGGATGACCGTGGTCACCGGGTACAGCGCGGACAGCACGGACGCGACGGCCAGGGCTCCGGTCTGGACCGCGAGCAGATAGAAGCTGTTGCCGGCCATGTCGAGCACGCCGATGACGACGACGGCGGGGACCGCGTCGATGGGCAGACGCCACGCGGAGCGCGTCGCCAGGACCATGGCGATCACGACGAACGCCTGGACGAGCCGGATGGCCGTGAGCGAGCCGAACACGTGGCCGTCACTGAGCCCCGAGATGACGATCCCGAAGCTCCCGATCGTGACGCCGGCGACGAGGGCCTCGCGCAGCCCGGCCCGCCCACCGCCCTCGTCCGCGACGCGCGAGACGAGCACGACCGAGAGGATCGCCAGGCCGATGCCGGCGAGGACCATCACGGCCGGGACCCCCTCCAGGACGATGCCGCCGATGACGGGGATGACCGCGGCCAGGACGCCCGTGACCGGCGCGACGATGCCCATCCGGCCGATCGCCAGGCCGCGATACAGGGCGGTGATGCCGATGCCTCCGAGCGCGCCGGCCGCGACGCACAGCAACAGGTCGGTCCCGCCGGGCATGGATTCTCCACCAAGCAGGGCGAGGCCGAACGCAAGGGCCATGCCGACGGCCTGCGATAGCAGGACGACGCCGAACACGGGCGCGCGCCGGCTGGTCAGCCCGCCACCGAAGTCGCCGGCGCCCCAGGCGGCCGCAGCGGCCAGCCCGAGCGCCACGGTGGCCGTCCCCGCGGGCAGGGCTTCGATCAGGTGCCGACCCCCGTTACGACCGTCTCATCCTTCGCGAGGGAGGGGTCCTCGACGCCCTCGTCGACCGCGGTCGGGCCGGGCAGCTCGACGACGGCGTCCGCGGCGCTGTCGTATCGGTCCGACGTCGTCAGGTAGATGATCTGGAAGTCGGACGCGACCCGCTTCAGGAGATCCAGCGCCCGCGCCGCCCGGGTGTCGTCGAGCGTGACGAACGGGTCATCGAAGACGAGCGGCGGCCGGCGATCGCCGGTCACGAGCCTGACGAGCCCGAGTCGTGCGACGAGATACACGAGATCGAGCGTGCCCTGGCTCAGGCTGTTGACCGGCACCCAGTCGCCGCGCTCGGGCGCGTGCACGTCGATGTCCAGCGTCTTGTCATCGACCCGGACGCGCCGGTAGCGACCGCCGGTCACCGTGGCGACATCGCGGACCATGTGACCCTCGAGGTAGCGCGTCGCCGTCTTCATCGTGGCGACTTCGGCGTGCTCGATCGCGCGCAGGGTCAGCTCCAGCACGCGATGCCGTCGTCGCAGCGTGTCCAGCTGCTCGCGCGAGCCGGCGAGCCGCTCCGACTCGGCCGCGACCTCCTCGGCGTCGACGGCATTGGCCTCTACCCGCGCCCGGGCATTCGCCTCGTCATCACGGGCGCGCTCGAGCGCGGCTTCCTGGTCGCGGACCTCCACCTCCAACCGCTCGCGCGCGCGCGGCTCCTTGGCGATCGGTCCCAGGTGCTCGAGCGCGCTCGTCTTCTGGTCGACCTCGTGCGCCGCCGCGTCGCGCATCGCACCGAGGGTCTCGCGCGGTTCCTTGCCGACGAGCCCGTCGAGCTGCGCCGTCAGCTGGTCCATCCGAGCAACGTGCGCTTCCTCTTTGGCCAGCATGTCCTCTGCGGCAGGAAGGTCATCGAGACCCAACGCGCCCAGCTGCTTCGCGGTGTCGGCCTGGGCCTGCTTGAGCTCCGCTTCCATCTCCGAGCGACCGCGGAGCCGTCGATCGATCTCGACGTCCCGGAGCTGCTCCTGCATCTGCGACCCGCGCCGGAGCCAGAATGCGACCAGGGTGAGGATCAGCCCGATCCCGGCTGCCGCCGCCCCCAGGTACAGCGGCGCCTCCCCGACGTCGATGATCCCCAGTGTGGCGGCCAGGAACGAGCCACCCGCCACGACGAGGCCGACGAGGACCAGCAGGATCCCCCACCGCGACAAGGGGCGCCAGGTCGCCTCCGGCGCGACGTCGAACTTGACGGCGACCTCGCCGGAGAGCGCGGCCGTCAGCTCGCGGATCTTGGCATCGAGCGACCGCAGTCGCTCCACGCTCTGGCGGATGACCGGCAGCGGGTTCGGCGATGGGTGGGTCTGGGCCAGCGAGTCGAGCTCGGTGGCGACTTCGACCGCCTCCCGGAAGCGGTCGTACCGCTCCTGGGCGGCGACCCGTTCCGCGGTGAGTCGCTCGGCCTGGCGGGCCTTCTCGAGCATGCTCCGGCGTTCGGCCAGACCTCCCTCGGCATCGGCGCGTCGCTCGCGGGCGCCCGAGAGCGAGTCGCGATCCTGCTCCAGCTTGGCGAGGGCCAGCTCGCCCTGCTCGACGGACATCGCGGACGAGGCCACGGCCTCCTCGGCGATCTTGAGGTGGCCCGGGTTCTTGTCGCCCTTCGTCGTCAGGCCATGCAGGGCGCGCTCGAGCTTCTTCTTCGCCAGGCCCGTGCCGCGGTCGGCGCCGCTGATGCTCGCCTGGAGTCGGTCGCGCAGCGCGGTCTCGTCGCGCGCGAGGTCACTCAGCTCATGATGGCGCACGGAAGCTGTCGATCGGAAGAACGGCTCGGTGGGGATGCCGGTCAGCTCGGCCATGACCTGGTCGGCCAGGGCTGGGTCCGTGATGGGCGCCCCGCCGTCGTAGCGAAGATCGACCGTGCCGCGCTGCCCCGCGAACGTCTTCTCCAGCGTGCCCGCGGCCTTGCGGCCATCCTCCTCGTCCTGCTCGAATTCGATGCCGATCCACGTCCTTGCATCGGGTCCGGCGTCCCATGGGCGCAGCGAATTCGAGGTCGGCGGCGGAGCTCGTGACGCGCCGGGTGATCGCCAGCTCGATCGCGCGCTGGATCGTGGACTTGCCGGCCTCGTTGGGACCGCGGACGACCGTCACGCCGGGGGCCAGGTCGATGTCGAGCTCCCGGTAGCGGCGCAGGTCGCGGATCTGGAGCCGCCGGATCCTCACAGCGACACCTCATGACCGGCCAGCAGCAGCCGACCCAGCCGCAAGGCGTCACGCAGCTCGGCGGCGTCCCCCGCCCCCGCCTGACTGCCGGCGTCCGGGGCGGCCTCCAGTTCGGCGATCCGGGCCTCGAGGTCACGGATGAACGCCCCGGCGATCGTGTCCGGTGGCGGCAAAGCACCTTCCGTCAAGGCCGGCAGGCTGACATCGCGGACGCGGACCTTGAGGAACGACCCAGCCAGCGCCGCCTCGATCTCGTCGAGGTGCAGGTCGAGCTCGTCCGGGCGGACACCGACCAACCGGGCGTCGAGGACGAGGTTCGGATCGCCCTTCTTGGCGAGCTGCTCGATCAGCGCAGGCTGGGCGGAGATGTTGGCAGCGTCGAGCTCGAGCTTCTCGAAGCGGGTCGCACCGACCCGCCGTTCCTGGACGGTGACCGAGCGTCGACCGTCGATCGCCTCGAGCTCGACGAGGAGCACCTTTCCGGCGCGGTCCTGGGTCAGCGCGACGGGCTCGGGTGCCCCGGCGTACGCGTACGTGACGCCGCCGGCCCTCGACTGCTGGGATGAGTGCCAATGACCCAGCGCCAGGTAGTCAAGCCCGGTCGCAGCGATCTCCTCGGTCGTGATGACGACGTCGTCGCGCTCGGTCTTGCCGGGGATCGCGATCGAACCGTGGACCATGCCGACGCGCCACGTCGCCGGTGGGTCGCCGGCCTGGCCCGCGAGATCGCGCAGCGGGCTGTGCGGCGCCTTCTTCGTCGCGAAGACCGGGCCGTGGACCACTACGTCGCAGGCGGCCAGGTGCACGCTCGGCTTGTCCGGCGTGAGGACCGTGACCAGATCGTCATCCGGGAGACTGCCGGCGAGAGCCTTGAGGTCGTAGGCGCGGTAGATCGACGAGCGGTCGTAGCAGTCGTGTGTGCCCGGGACGATGATCGTGCGGATCTTGGATCCGGCCAGTCGTTTGAGTTGCGCGGCGACGCGCTCGACGGAGCGTCGCGGTTGGACGTTGCTGTCGAACAGGTCGCCCGCGATCAAGAAGAGATCGACCTTCTCCTCAAGCGCGAGGTCGATGGCTGCGGTGAAGGCGGCAAACTGCCGTTCACGTTGCGAGCTCGCCTGCTCGCCGAGGTCGTCGTGGCGAGCACCGAGATGGACATCGGCGGTATGGATGATCCGTAGCATCCGCTGGGGCAGGGCCTCCGTGGTCGGCGTCTTGGTCGATCACGATCCGGTCCACGCAGCGTCGTGAGTCTGGCGCGAGCGAGGCGCCCCCATGACTCCCCGCTCGCCGCCCCGGATCCTCGCGGGCCATTGTGACAGGTCGCTTGTCACGACCGCCAGCCCGTCGGGCTCCTGCGATGTCCGAATTTTCGACCCGTTGTATCCTGCGCCGCACTAGAACCGGTGCGCCCCGCAGACAGGGACTCCCACATCGGCACCTGGGTCAGCGCGGGCCCGGCTTCTCTCGCCAGACCTCGCATTCCCGTCCGCCGATGCGGCCGCCTCCGTGGCGCACCAAGCCGACCAACGCGTCCCGGAGGAGCATCGTGACCTACGTCGATCGGACCCTGAACTGCGTGGACTGTGGTGTGGAGTTCATCCATTCCGCCGCTGACCAGGAGTACTACGTCCAGAAGGGGTTCTCGAGCGACCCGAAGCGCTGCACCAGCTGCCGCGCGAGCCGGCGAGCGGCGCGTGACGGTGGTTCGGACGTCCGCGACATCGGCGGTCCGCGCGGCTACGAGCGCGGCGAGGATCGCCCCGATCGGGAGTACTTCGCGGTGGTCTGCTCCTCGTGCGGCAACCAGGCGCAGGTCCCATTCAAGCCGCGGATGGATCGCCCGGTCTACTGCTCCGACTGCTTCAGGACGGTCCGCCCGGACTGACGCCTGGCCGAGGCCGGTGGCGGCCGACCGCCCGCTTGGCGCCATCCGCGTTCCAACCGGTGGCGGAACGCTCGAAATGGGTTCGTTCCGGCGTCATCCGGAAACGCCAGACGCCCCCGATCGGCACCGGAACCGCGACCCGCGGGTCGGTTGGAACGCTCCTGGATCCACGCCAGCGGCGGGAGGCGGCCGAGATCCCGGCGCTAGATCCGGAACGTGTCGCCGGCGCGGAATCGCTCTCGGTGGCGGCCCCGCCAGACCGTGACCCGGGCCGCACCGTGGACCTGCCACGACCCGTCGCGACCCACGACCGCCGTTTCCTCGTCGATGCCCAGCACGACCGAACCGCGCGGTGCCTGGAAGGCGATCAGCGCCGACAGCGGCTCCGGCCACGCGTCGTAATGCGGCACGACGGAGACGCCCGGCGCGAAACCGAGTCCCTGCGCCCACCGCAACGGCCACGGCATGACGCGGACCCTGAACTCGAAGGCGTGGCCGGCGAGGATCATGGCCCCTGCCGAACAGCCCGCCAGCACGGCGCCTCGCTCGTGGGCGGCCAGCAGAGCGGCCCCGACGGCCGTTCCTTCCAGCGCGCGACGCAGGTATCCGGGCTTGCCACCCGAGAGGTAGATCAAGTCCGCCTCGCCGAGCGCCTGGGCGGCCGCGGGATCATCCGCGTCGGCGCGATGACGGACGAGGACCGGTTCGACCTCGGCCCCGAGCCCGGCGAAATGCGCCACCCCCATCGACGCCCACCGCTCGAACACGTCCTCACCGTCGGGAAATGACGCCGTCGGCATCACGACGACGCGCGGGCGGGCCACGCCGGTCGACGCCAGGAGACCCGCGTCGACATCGGCCATGGCCGGAAGGAACTCACCGGCGCCTACCAGCGCCACGGGTCCGGGCATACCGCGAGAGTCTATCTGCGAGACTGCCAACATGACGACGCGCCAGCGCTGGACCCTCCTCGCGACCATCATCGGGTCCGGATCGGTGTTCCTCGACGGCACCGTCGTGAACCTCGCGCTGCCGAGCATCGGGCGCGAGCTGCCCTCGACCGTGTTCGGCGTCCTCGAGGGCCAGACCTACATCGTGAGCGGGTACCTCGCGGTCCTGGCCGCCCTGCTGATCCTGGCCGGCTCGCTGTCCGATCACTACGGCCGGCGCCGGGTCTACGCCTTCGGACTCGCGAGTTTCGCGGCGACCTCGGCGCTATGCGGCTTCGCGCCGACGCTCGAGTGGCTCGTGCTCTTCCGGCTGCTCCAGGGAGCGGCCGGCGCGTTCCTCGTGCCCGGAGCCCTGTCGATCATCACCCAGACCTTCGGCGCCGGTGTCGAACGTGGCCGGGCATTCGGCATCTGGGCCTCGGCCACGTCGGCGCTGGGCTTGCTGGGGCCGCTGGTGGGTGGGCTGCTCGTCGACACCGTCGGGTGGCGGATCGTGTTCCTGATCAACGTCCCGGTCCTCGCCGTGGCCCTGTGGGTGGTCTTCCGGCACGTCGAGGAATCGCGGGACACGAAGGCCCGACGGTTCGACTGGCTCGGATCCGCGGTGGCCGCGCTCGCGGTCGGCGGCCTGTCGTTCGGCCTCGTCCGCGGCGCCGAGCACGACTGGCAGGACAGCCTGGCGTGGATCTCGATCGCGGTCGGGGCCGTCTCGCTGATCGTATTCCCGATCCTGATGGCGAGGCGCCGCGATCCGCTCGTGCCGCTGTCCCTGTTCCGTTCCCGCACCTTCACGACGATCAATCTCGCCACGTTCTTCATCTACGGCGCCCTCTACGTCACGTTCAGCTACCAGGGCATCCTGCTTCAGAACGTGCTGGGCTATACCGCCCTGGCGGCGGGTGCCGTGGGCATCCCGGTGGGGATCTGCCTGACGCTCCTCTCGACCCGCTTCGGAGCGCTGGCCGGAAGGTTCGGCGCACGGCCATTCCTCGTCGTCGGACCCCTGCTCATGGCCGGTGCGCTCCTGTGGTTCGCCCGCATCCCGGTGGATTCCGACCCATGGTTGGCCTCGGTCGCAGACCCGGCGACCCTGATCCCGCCGGTCGACCTGCTCGTCGACGTCCTCCCGTCGATCCTCCTGTTCGGCCTCGGCATCTCGTGTATCGTCGCTCCCCTGACGACATCGCTGATGGGCTCGGTCTCCGAGCGCTACTCGGGGCTCGCCTCGGCGATCAACAACGCCATCGCGCGCGTCGGTCAGCCGCTGCTCGGCGCCGTCGTCTTCCTCGCGATCAGCGCGACGTTCTACTCCACCCTGTCGACGCTCGCGCCAGAGCTGGATGGAAGATCTCCCCAGGTCCGCTCCTCGTTCTCGCCGCTGAACCCGCCAAGGGGCGATCCATCAGCGGAACAGGTCCAGGCCTCCCGAGAGGCCTCCGTAGAAGCGTTCCACCAGGCGATGCTGGTCGGGACCGGGCTGCTCGTGATCGGCGCCGGCGTGTCGGCGTACGGGCTGCGGGACGAAACGATCGGTCGGGCGACGGACGCAGCCACGACGCCGGCCGCGGCAGCATGACGGCCGGCGGACGATCCGTGTCGCGCGACTGGGACGCCCGGACCTACGACCGGGTCGCCGATCCCATGACCCGCTGGGGCGCCACCGTCCTGGACCGCCTCCCGCTTCGTGGCGACGAACGTGTCCTCGACGCCGGTTGTGGGAGCGGACGCGTCACCGAACAGCTGGCCGACCGGCTACCGCGTGGTCGGGTCGTCGCGCTGGATGGCTCCGCGTCGATGGTCGAGGCGGCGCGTGGCCGCCTTGGTCGCTTCGGCGATCGGATCGAGTACGTCGTCGCAGACCTCGGCGCGCCGCTCCCGATCGAGGGTCTGGTCGACGCGGTCCTATCGACCGCGACCTTCCACTGGGTGCCCGATCACGATGCGCTGTTCGCGAATCTCGCCGCGGTGATGGCTCCCGGCGCTCGGCTCGTCGCCCAGTGCGGCGGCTTCGGCAACATCGCATCGATCCAGCGGGTGCTGGCCAGGATCGGCGACGGCTGGCTGGGCGCCGTCCATTTCGAGACGCCCGCGGCGACGATGGCGCGACTGGATGCGGCAGGCTTTCACGCGGTCGAGTGCTGGCTGACCGACGAGCCCACACGCTTCGAGCCCGGTGAGCCGTTCGAGACGTACCTGCGGACCGTCGTCCTGGGCGCCCATCTCGAGCGGCTGCCGCCCAGCTCGCACGACGCCTTCGTCCGCGCCGTGGCCGAGGGCGTCGGGGAGCCCGTGATCGACTACGTCCGCCTCAACATCGTGGCCCGTCGGCCGCATTCGTAGGCAGGGCTCCGGGACTCATGCCCCGCTGTCGTCGAGCTCGACCTGCGCGATCTCGAGGACGGGGCGCCCGTCCGATCCGGAAGCACGGAACGTGCCGGTGACGTTGACCCAACCCCAGGTAGCCTGGGTCAGCCCGGGCTCGGTGGTCCGGTCGAGGCCATCCAGCACGTCGGCCGGCACCTGGCCGGTGAGACGGATCGTGGCGCCCCCGCATTGTGGCGGATAGGATTCCATCACGATCGAGCACAGTTGGGCGGTATCGCCGGTCGCGAGGAAGAACCCCGCTACGCGCACCACTTGGCCATCCCTGTCGGCGGCTGCAGCCATCAGAGCGTCCGTGTCGATGAGGGCCCCGCCTCCGGTGCTGGGCGCTGGTGCCGAAGGCGCCGTCGGGCTGGCGGAAAGACTCGGGGGTGGTGAGGTGACGGCACCGCCGCATCCGACGAGGATCGGCGGCAGCAGGGCGGCCAGGACGACGGCGACCAAGGGTCGGCCGGAGAATCGGACAGTCATTGGGGCGTGGTCTCCAACGAAGCGGACATGAACGGCTGGCTGGTGTCCTTCGACGCGGGCTCGTCGGGCCCGGTTCCGTCAGTCGCGGACGCGGAACGGGCCCCCATGACCCGGGATGACGACGTCGGCAGCCGCAAGAACCCGCTCGCGTCCGCGCTCGAGCGCCGCCTGATCGGAGGCGAATGGGTCGATCTCGGGCGTCCGGTCGGCGCCCCACCACAGGTGCGTCATCGCGTAGACGGCGTCATCGGCCTCGACGAGGAGTGTGATGTCCTCCTCGGAGTGGCCCGGCGTCAGCCAGAGCTGGGTATTCGGTGCGAGGTGGTAGCCGTCGCCGTCGTGATCGAGCCACAGGTCGTCGCGGTAGCGAGCCCAGAAGTCGACCACTTCGGCGTTGGGAAACAGCGCAACGTTCATCGTGTGGTCCGGGTGGTGGTGCGAGAGCGAGACGTGCGTCACGTCCGCTGGTTCGACGCCCAGCGCTGCCAGCGGGTCGAGGATCAGGGAGCGCTGCGCGACCATGCCTGGGTCCGCGACGATCAGCGCGTCGCCGTCACGGACCAGCACCACCGTCGAGGCCGTGTGGGGGCCGATATAGCCGGTGTGGAGCAGGTGGACGGAGGTCATTCGGGCGGCAGTGTAGGCCCGGACGTCGGCACCGCGCGGACTGGTATCGCGGCATGGCTTCATGACGCGATCGGGACCATGTCGCGCCGGACGGGATGACCGCGCAGGTACACGACGGCGCTGGCACACTCCGCCGGTCCGAACCCCGATCCGGAGGCCGCCGTGTCCGCGACGCCCCAGCCACTCGCCGACCTCGTCCTCACCGGCGGGCGGATCGCGACGATGGACGCCGCGCGCAGTTGGGCCGGCGCCCTGGCCGTCCGGGACGGCCGGATCGTGGCGGTGGGCACGGATCGCGAGATCGCGTCGTTCGTCGGCGGATCGACGCGTGTCATCGGGCTCCGCGGGCGCACGGTGACCCCGGGGTTCCAGGATGCCCATGTCCATCCGGTCCATGGCGGCATGGGCCTGCTCCGATGCAACCTCCACGACTCGCTCGTGGCCGAGGACTACCTCGAGGTCATCGATTCGTACGCGCGATCGCATCCGGACGAGGACTGGATCCGTGGGAGCGGCTGGTACATGGCCGCGTTCGAAGGCGGGACACCGAAGCGCGAGGATCTCGACCGCATCCTGCCCGACCGTCCGGCGTTCCTGACCAGCCGCGACGGCCACAGCGCCTGGGTGAACACCCGGGCCCTCGAGCTCGCGGGGGTGACGGCCGCGACCGCCGATCCGAGCGACGGCCGGATCGAGCGCGGGGCGGGCGGGTCGCCAAGCGGCACGCTCCAGGAAGGCGCCATGGACCTGGTCGATCGGCACATCCCGGACGACACGACCGCCGAGCTCGAGGAAGCGCTGCGCCGTGGGCAGGCCTACCTGCACTCCCTCGGGATCACGGCCTGGCAGGACGCGATCATCCGCCCCGAGTCGGAAGAGCGCGCCTACGTCGCGCTCGCATCGCGAGGCGAGCTCACGGGTCGCGTCGTGGGGGCCATGTGGTGGGAGCGCCATCGAGGTGCCGAGCAGATCGAGGAGTTCGTCGAACGTCGTCGCGCCACTTCGATCGGGCGCTACCAGGCGACCAGCGTGAAGCTGATGATGGACGGGGTCCTCGAGAACTTCACGGGTGCCATGATCGAGCCCTACGGCGACGGTCACGGCGGCGTGACCGACAACCGCGGTCTCAGCCAGATCGATCCGGTCGGCCTGCAGAGCTGGGTCCCCCAGCTCGACGCGCTGGGGTTCCAGCCCCACTTCCATGCGATCGGCGATCGCGCCGTGCGGGAGTCGCTCGATGCGGTCGCCGCAGCGCGCACGGCGAACGGCGAATCCGACACGCGACCACACATCGCCCATATCCAGGTCATCCACCCGGACGACCTGGCTCGCTTCCGGGAACTCGCCGTCGTCGCCAACGCCCAGCCGTTGTGGGCAGCTCACGACGACCAGATGGACGTGCTCACGATCCCGTTCATCGGTGAGCGCTGGCGGACGCAATACCCGTTCCGTGGGCTTCGAGCGGCCGGTGCCGTCCTGGCGATGGGATCCGACTGGAGCGTCTCCACGGCGAACCCCCTCATCGAGATGGAGGTCGCCGTCGAGCGGCAGCATCGCGAACAGTTCGTCGGACGCGACGCCTTTCTCCCCGAGCAACGCCTTGAGCTCATCGACGCACTGGCGGCCTTCACGGTGGGCTCGGCTTACGTCAACCATCTCGATGCCGAGACCGGCACGCTCGAGGTCGGGAAGGCGGCCGACCTGGCGATCCTGGATCGCGATCTCTTCGATCGTGGCGCTGGCGCCATCGGCGAGGCGCGCGTGCTCGCCACGTTCGTGGACGGCGCACCTGTGTACGAGGATGCGGCCCTCGACGGCTAGCCCGCAACGGCCACTTCGGCGCACCACCTGAACGGCGCGGCGCGCGTTGCTGGGTCCGCGCGATCGCTCACGTGCCTGCGGGCACGCTCGCTCTCGTGCTCCCCGGCGCCTTCGCCGGCACCGCCCATGCGGCGCGCAAGGCAGCAGGGTGGACGGATGACGATGTCGAGAAGGCATCGGACGTCGGTGGTGGCTGACGCCGGCCGAAGCGATGCTCCATTTGCGCACCGGACAGACCGGACGCAGAAAGGAGCGATCAAGCAATGAATTCCTACTCGATCCTCATGGCCACGGACCACATCCAGCTCTTGCTCGACGAGGCCGCGGCTCGCCGCGTGCACGACGTCGAGAAGCGTGGACTGTTCGAGCGGATCGCCTCCGCTGCATCCTCGGTCAAGGCGGCCATCGATGGCCCCGCCGACTACAGCCGGTCGATCCTCCCGACACTCGAGGACTACCCGTACCGGAGCTGAGGCATCCTCCCCTCGGTTCCGTCCGACCTCCCTCCCATACACGAACGGCCCCTGGTTCCTCCGCCAGGGGTCGTCGTGTGTCTGCCGTCGGGAGGATCAGTCGGGATCGCCGCGCAGGCGGCGCATCTCCTTCTGGATCTCGGCTTCGCGGCGGGCGTCGCTCACGCCGTAGACCGTCCACCAGTGCGCAACGAGCCCGATCCCCCAACCGATCGACGCGAAGGCGGGCCACGGCACGCCCCCGGAACGATCCGTCGTGAACCAGATGAACCACAGCATGCCGTTCACGAGCAGGTAGATCAGGAGATGGACCCTGAAGTCCTCTCGAGCCTTGACGCGAGCCTCGGCTCGGGCTCGGAGATCGTCGTCAGGAGTCGTCGTCATGGCATCCCCTTGCGCGGGTCGTGTTCTCGACCACCGTACTTGATGATCCGTGGCTGGTCGATGTCCGTGCTATCGACCAGGATCGTGGCGCGAGAGGCGGGATCGGCTTCCGCGAGATAGATGCGCTGCCCCTCGACATACCGGTGGTTCGAGGGCGCCGCTGGATCCGGGTCACCGAAGCCTCGCTGGGCGCCGCGCGGGATCGAAACCGGGAAGTCCACGTCGAGGTAGATGGATAGGTCCCATCGATCGACGAGCTCCGCCCGATGCAGGAAGATCCCGTCCAGGATGAGCACGGCGTCGGGAGCTGGGACGCCCCCCGAGACGTTGCGCGTGGTGTCGGCCACGACGTCGTGGATCGCGACCAGGATCTCGCCCCCTGCGCGGAACGGGTCGAGCAGGACCCTGGCCAGCCCGTCGTAGTCGAAGCTGTCGCGAAAGAACCCCTCGGCTGACTCTCGGCCACGTGCCCACCGTTCGGCGGCAGGCCGGTGGAAATCGTCGATCGATGCCCGGACGACCGGCCGACGTCCAGCGACGGGCACGGCCAGCGCATTGGCGAGCGTCGTCTTGCCAGCGCCATCGACGCCATCGATGGCCACGATGATCCGATGCCCAGGTGACAGGTCGACGATGCGGTCCGCGAATCGCCGCACGATCGCCGTCCATGGGGTGTCGAGCGGCAGATCCGCCGGCGTGTCCACGTCGCGGAAGGTCGCGCCGACGGGGTCGTCGTACCGCCACACGGTCGTCGGGACGACGTCAGCATCGAGCGCCGATGGAAGGGCTCGCAACCGCGTCTCCCCCGCCTCGATGAGTCGGCGTGTCGCTGGCTCTGCGCGGCGGCGGCCGAGCGCCATCGGGAGCGGAGGGGTATCGCCGTCGACATCAAGGAGGGCAGCCGCGCGCCCGGTCGCCACGACGTCGAGCAGCCGCCGCAGGACGGCTGGGACGAGGCTCGGCATGTCGCCCGCGACGACGATCACCCGATCGACCGCCGGATCCAGGGCGGCGAGCCCTGCCGCTAGGCCGGCGAGCGGGCCCTGGAACGCCACGGGATCGTGGGCGACCCGGACGCCCGATGGCACGGGGAGGTTCGCGCCGGGCGCGACCACGACGACGATGTCGGTCGCCACGGCGCTGACGGCTTCGATGGCATGGCGGAGCAGCGGACGGCCGTCCAGGGGCTCGGAAAGCTTGTCGCGCCCGAACCGCGCCGATCGGCCACCGGCGAGCACGATCCCCCCGATCCGCTCGGTCACGGGACCGCCGGTATCGGGCGGGGAGCCTTCGCGCCGGGCACGTGGCCATCCGGCGTCCGCCGCAGGATGGCTCGCCGATCGAGGTCCTCGAGGATGGCCATCACGTACTTGCGGCTCGTCCCGGTCGCGTCGCGGTACGCGGCCGGCGTCAGGGGTTCACGTGCGGCCATCGCGATCGCGCGTGCAGCGAGGTCGCGGTAGGTCGACATCGCGTAGGCGAGGTCGGGCTCCAGGACGACGATCCGGGCCGCGCGCTCCAGAGCTCGGACGCCCTCGGCCGGGCAGCCGGCGATCCGCGCCGCGTCGCGGAGTGGCGGCGGGGAGGGCACCGCCAGTAGCGTCTCGAGTGCGTCCATGGCCGCGACAAGGCCCGGGTCCGCGATCCGTCCCACCGCGCCGGGCCGCCGGATGACGTCGCCGTCGCGAACGAGGCGTCCGTCAGCCACGAGATCCTCGACGATCGGGGTCGCCGCCTCGGCCGCTCGTTCCCGCGTGATCGTGACGGAGCGGCGCAGGGTCTCGGCCACGGCGGTGCGAACGGACCCGAGACTCGCCTCGTCCTTGGCCGCGACGACGGCACTGGCCACGGCAAGGGCGCGCACGTCGGGAGCGAGGATCGTCCGCCCGCCCTCGGACACGGCGCCGTGGAGCTCGAGTCGCGCGGTTGCGTCCGGGACTCTGGCCCTGAGCGTCGCGACGCGTGCCACCGTCTGGCGCCGTCGCGAGATCCCCCGCGGCGGCGCGACGTCGAGGACGACCCCGCCGATGGGTACCATCGCGGGACCCCGCCGGAGCACGAAACGATCCCCGGCCGAAAGGGCAACAGGCGTGGCCAGGCGAAGCGTCCCGCCGGATGTCCCGTCCGGGAAGTCCAGGGCGTCGCGCCCGGCGCGACCGACGGTCGCATCCACGGCGGCCGTGCCGGCGTGGAGCCTTGCGCGCGCCCGGTCCCGGACGGCCCCACCGAACGTGACGAGCGCCCGGTCCGTCGCCCCGACCAGGGGGTCAGCGGTCAGCACCATCCCACGATGCAGCTCGTCGACCCCGATCCCGGCGAGGTTCAGGGCGGTGCGCCCGCCGCCAGCCACGCCGTCGACGGCGGTCCCGTGGACCTGGATCTCGCGGACCCGCACCTCGCGCTCGCCGGGCACCAGACGGAGCGTGTCGCCCGGCGCGAGCGGCCCGCCCCGGAGCGTGCCGGTCACGACGGCACCGCGACCCTTGACCGAGAACGCGCGATCGATCGCAAGCGTCGGCGGACGAGCGATGGGCCGGTGAGTCGCGCGCAGTCCGTCGAGCGCGGAACGGACCGCGTCGAGGCCCTCCCCGGTGACGCCGGACGCGGCCAGGACCGGCGAGCCGGCAAGGGACGTCGGCGCGAGGAGGCCGGCCACGGCCGCTGCGACCGCTGCCACCCGCTCCGGCTCGACGGCATCGATCTTGGTGATGACGGCGAGGCCGGGCGCGACGCCGAGCGCGTCGAGCAATGCCAGGTGTTCGAACGTCTGCGCCCGCGGGCCATCATCGGCGGCCACGATCAGCATCGCGACATCGACCTCACCCGCGCCGACGAGCATGTTGCCGACGAGCTTGTCGTGCCCAGGCACGTCGACGAAGTCGATCGACGCCCCGTCATGGAGGTCGAGATGGGCGTAGCCGACATCGATGGTCATCCCGCGCCGGCGCTCCTCGGGCAGCCGGTCCGCGTCGATGCCGGTCAGCGCGCGCAGCAGCGTCGTCTTGCCGTGATCGATATGCCCGGCCGTGCCGACGACGAGGGTCATCGTCCGACGGCAGCGAGCGCGTGCTCGATGGCGGCGGCCAGGTCCTCGTCCCGATCGGGCTCCACGGTGCGCAGGTCCAGCACGACCCGATCGTCCTCGATGCGGCCGATGACCGGTGGATCGCTCCGTCGCAGCGCCGTGAGCGCCCGCGTCGCCGGCCGGGCGCGGACCGCCAGGCCGACGGACGGGAGGGTCTCGCCGGGCAACGAGCCGCCGCCGACCGTGGAGCGCAGGTCGACGACGTCGACGCCGTCCCCGAGACGCGACCGCAGCGCCTCCGCCCGCCCACGGAGCGTCGGAAGCGGCGTCGAGATCATCCGCCAGACCGGGATGTCGCTCGTGGCCCGTCCAGCGCGGTAGAGGCCCAGCGTCAACGCCACGCCTGCCATCGTGAGCTTGTCGGGGCGCATCGCGCGGGCCAGTGGATCGCGTCGCATCTTCGCGATGAGGTCCGCGCGTCCGATCACCAGGCCGGCCTGCGGCCCGCCGACGAGCTTGTCGCCGCTGAACGTCACGATGTCGGCGCCGGCCGCCAGGCGCTCGGACGGCAGGGGTTCATGGGTCAGCCCGTAGGGGGCCGTGTCGATGAGCGCGCCCGACCCGAGGTCGTCGATGACGATCGCGCCGTGGCGATGGGCGAGCTCGGCGACGGCCGCCGGGTCTGGCGTTTCGATGAACCCGGACATCGTGAAGTTCGATGGATGGACGCGCAGGACGGCGCGTGCCCGACCTTCCGTCAGCGGCGCTTCGAAGTCGTCGGCCCGCGTCCGGTTCGTGGTCCCGACCTCGATGAGCTTGGCGCCGGCCCGCCGAACGATGTCCGGGATCCGCACGCCGCCACCGATCTCGACGAGCTCCCCACGCGACACGACCACGCCGTTCCTGCCGGCGAGTCCGACGGCGAGCGCCAGCGCCGCGGCATTGTTGTTCGTGACGAGTGCGTCCTCCGCTCCGGTCAAGGCGACGAGGTGCTCCTCCGCGATGCGCGCGCGTGCGCCGCGACGTCCAGTCTCACGGTCCAGCTCGAGGAGCAGGTAGCCCGTCGCGAGCTCGGCGGCCGCCTCGACCACGACCGCCGGCCAGGGTGCCCGTCCGAGATTGGTGTGGACGATGACGCCGGTGGCATTGATGACGGCCGTCGGGGCGGTGACGACCCGCCCCGCAAAGGCGTCCAGGCGGTCCACGACCATCGCCGCCAGTTCGTCGACGTCGCGTGGCGCCGAGCCATCGGCCCCGAGACGCTCGCGCTCGTCATCGATGACCCCCCGTGTCGCCGCCAGCACCGGCGCGGCCTCGCGCGGACCGCCCAGGCGGTCACGGACGCGCGCCAGAACGCGCTCGACGCTGGGGGGACGCGGCCGGGCGGCCTGTTTCGTTGACATCCGGTCTCCATGGCGGCGCGTGGCGGGAGCGCGTGGGAGTCGAACCCACCGCGCCACGCCGAGCGCGGCGCCACCGGTTTTGAAGACCGGGGGACCCACCGGGACCCCTCCGCTCCCACGCTCGATGGTAGCGCGCGGGGGAGGATCGGCCCTCCCTGCGGGTTCGGACCTATCATCGGCGAGTGACCACGCTCGACGCCCCGCCGCCGCTGCGCCTCACCACGTTGACCGATTGCGGTGGCTGCGCCGCCAAGCTCGGGGCGGACCTGCTGGCGGATGCGCTCAGCGGCCTCGGTGCCGAGGCGGCGCTCGATGCGCCGGGGAACCTCATCGCGGGCCTGGACCCCCCCGATGACGCTGCCGCGTATCGCGTCAGCGACGACCTCGCGATCATCGGCACGCTGGACTTCTTCCCGCCGCTCGTGGACGACCCGCGGACGTTCGGCGAGATCGCGGCGGCCAACGCGCTGAGCGACGTGTTCGCGATGGGCGGGCGCGTGCTGTTCGCGCTGTCGATCGCCGCGTTTCCCGAGGAGCTGCCAACGGGATGTGCTGGCCGCCATCTTCGAGGGCGCGTCATCGAAGGTGCGTGAAGCCGGCGGCACGCTCGCCGGCGGCCACACGATCCGGGATCCGGAGCCCAAGTACGGGCTCGCGGTGATCGGGGCGGCCCACCCCGACAAGCTGCTGCGCAAGGGTGGAGCGAAGCCAGGCGACATCCTGATCCTGACCAAGCGCCTGGGGACCGGCGTCCTGGTTTCGGGAGCGCGGGGCGGCCGGACGAGCGAGGTGGACCTGGCGACGGCCATCGAGCAGATGCGGACCCTCAACCGGGCGGCGTCCGTAGCCCTTGTCGACCACGGCATCGTCGCCGCCACGGACGTGACCGGCTTCGGGCTGCTGGGCCACGGCCTCGAGATGGCTCGGGCGTCCGGCACGCGCTTCGTCTTCGAGGCGTCGGCCCTGCCTGCCCTGCCGGGGGCGGTGGGACTGGCCGCGGCCGGCGTGGAGACCGGCGGCGCTGCCCACAACCGACGCTTCGTGGCGGACGCGCTCGAGGTCGCCGACGGCGTCGACCCCGCTCTCGTCACGCTCGCCCACGACCCCCAGACCAGCGGAGGGTTGCTGGCCGCTGTATCCCCGGACCAGGTGGGGTCCATCGTGGACGCCCTCCGGGACGCCGGGGTCCAGGCGTGGATCGTGGGCAACGTCACCGAGGGCACCGGGCTTCGACTTCGCTAGTGCTCCCGTCCGATCGATCGCCGTCCGCCTTGACACTGCCACCCTGTCGGCGCATACCTCGCCGATGAGCTCCCCCGATCCCTACACCCCGTCCTCGTACCGTGGCGCCATCCTGATGCTCGTGTTGAGCGTCGCCGGCGTCATCTTCGTCTGGCTGGCCTACAGCGCCGCCTTGAAGACCGACTTCGGGCGAGGCCTTGACCCGGTGGACCCCGTGCCGGGGATCACCGCCCAGCCTTCGGCTCCCTGACGGATCGCCCGCAGGCCACCCCGCGGTACACTCCGGAGGTCAACCCCCGCAGGAGGCCATCGCCCGTGGCGAAGCCCTACGTGCGACTGACCCAGCCCCTCGTGCGCGACACGAAGGGGGGCGAGCTCCGTCCCGCGACCTGGGACGAAGCGCTCGATCGCGTGGTCCAAGGGTTCGCGGCCGCGAAGGCGGCTCACGGCTCGACGACCTTCGGCACCTTCAGCTGCAGCAAGGCGACCAATGAGGTCAACTTCGCAGCCCAGAAGTTCAGCCGGGCGGTCCTGGGCAGCAACAACATCGACAGCTGCAACCGGACCTGACACGCTCCGAGCGTCGCCGGTCTGGCGACCGTGTTCGGTGCCGGTGGCGGCACAAATTCATATCGTGAGGCCGAGGACGCCGATCTGATCGTCCTCTGGGGCAGTAACGCCCGCGAGACACATCCGATCTTCTTCCATCACGTCCTCAAGGCGGTCCACAAGGGCGCCCGTCTGTACGCCATCGATCCGCGCCGGACCTCGTCGGCGGAATGGGCCGACGGCTGGCTCGGGCTCGACGTCGGATCGGACATCGCGCTTGCCAACGCGATGGCGCGCGAGATCATCGCCGCCGGCCTCGAGGACCGCAAGTTCATCGAGCGCGCCACGGTCGATTTCGAGGCGTACAAGGCCAAGGTCGAGAGCTACACGCTCGAATACGCCGAGGAGGAGACGGGTGTCCCGGCCGAGGCCATCCGGGAGCTGGCCCACGCCTTCGCGCAGGCGCCCAGGGCGATGATCTGCTGGACCCTCGGCATCACCGAGCACCACAACGCGGTCGACAACGTGCTCGCGCTCATCTCACTCGTCCTGCTGACCGGGCACGTCGGGCGCTATGGCAGCGGCGTGAACCCGCTCCGTGGCCAGAACAACGTCCAGGGCGGCGGTGACATGGGTGCCCTGCCCGACCGGTTGCCGGGGTTCCAGCACGTCGAGAACGACGAACTCCGGGCGAAGTTCGATCAAGCCTGGGGCGTCACGGTGCCGCCGCAGCGCGGCTGGCACCTGTCCGGGATGTTCGATGCGATGGAACGGGGCGATCTCACGGCGGTCTACTGCATCGGCGAGAACCCCGTCCAGTCGGAGGCGGATCAGAAGCGGGCGATCGGCCTGCTCGAGGGCCTGGACACGCTCGTGGTCCAGGATCTGTTTCTCACGAAGACGGCCGCGTTGGCCGACGTCGTTCTCCCCGCCACCGCGGCCTGGGCCGAGAGTGAGGGCACCGTCACCAATTCCGAGCGGCGCGTCCAGCGGGTACGTGCCGCCGTGGCGCCACCTCCAGGTGCGCGCGACGACCTGGACATCATCTTCGAGCTCGCCAACCGCATGGGCGGCGCGTGGGGCGAGCCCAGGGCCGAGGACGTCTGGGAGGAGGTCCGGCGGCTGTCGCCGGTCCACGCCGGCATGAGCTACCGCCGGCTCGAGGAGCTCGGCGGGCTCCAGTGGCCGTGCTACGACGAGGACCACCCGGGCGAGCTGTTCCTGCACTCGCGGCTATGGGAGGACCCCGTCCCCGGCAACCGCGTGCCGTTCGTGCCGGTGGACCACGACCCGCCCGTCGACAAGCTCACGACGGAGTACCCGATCCGGCTCACGACGGGGCGTCGGCTGGACTCCTACAACACCGGGGTCCAGAGCGGGGGCTACACATCGCCCCTTCGGCGCGGCGAGTCGCTCGATATCTCGCCGGAGGACCTCGCCGCGCACGGCCTGGCCGACGGCGAACGGGTGCGCGTCGTGTCCCGCCGCGGCCAGGTGGAGGTGCCGGTCCGCGTCGACGAATCGCTCCGGCCCGGACTCACGTTCATGACCCTGCACTTCCAGGACGACGTGGCCACGAACCTCCTGACCATCGACGCCACGGACCCGAAGTCCGGCACCGCCGAGTTCAAGGCCACCGCCATCCGCATCGAGAAGCTCGAGGCAGCCGTCCCGGCCTGAGGAGCGCGGGCGTAGATTCAGGGTCGACCTCCGCGGACGGTTTCGATCGCGGAGGCCGCCGGGAGTGAGATGCGCGAAACGCCACCAGAGTCCACGAACCGTCTCGCGGCCCCCGACGACGCCGAACCGCCTGAAAACTCGCTCATCTCCGATCCGCAGTGGGGTGCGATCTTGAAGGGCGAATCCGGCGACTTCGCCGCGGGACGTCGGTTCTTCCGCCTGATCCCGAGTTCGCCGCGCTGCAAGTTGTGCTCGGCACCTTTCCACGGGTTCGGCGCGCCGGTATTCCGCATGTTCGATCGGGGACCGTGGCAGAAGAACCCGAGCATCTGTGGGTTCTGCTTCAAACAGCTCGAGCGCGCCCACGGCGGGGCCGAGATCGAGCTGACACTCCTGTTCGCCGACGTCCGAGGCTCCACGGCTTTTGCCGAGTCGATGGGGACGCGCGCGTTCAGAGGCTTGCTCGATCGCTTCTACCACGAGATGACGAAGGTGCTCCTGGCGCACGACGCTGTCATCGACAAGTTCGTCGGTGACGAAGTCGTGGCGCTGTTCATCCCGGCCCTCGCCAGTGCCGATCACGCAAGCCGCGGGATCGAGGCGGCACGTGACGTCCTCCGGGCGACCGGACACCTGCAGACGGATGGGCCGTGGATCCCGGTCGGTGTCGGGGTTCATACCGGGACGGCCTATGTCGGCGCGATCGGCGACGCCGTGACGGACTTCACCGCCATCGGGGACACCGTGAACGTGACGGCTCGGCTCGCTTCCGCGGCCGCGACCGGTGAGATCCTGGTAAGCGAGGACGCGGCGTTACGGGCAGGCCTCGCCGAGACCTCGGAAACCAGGACGCTCAACCTCAGGGGACGCAATGAGCCGCTTGACGTGCGCGTGCTCTACGTCGCACCAGTGGAGGTTGACGCGACACCCAGCTGAGGCAGGTCCTCGGATGGCGGCAACCCACGCAGCCATCGGGGCTTGACGTGGCTACACTCGACCGCGATGGACCTGCACGTCATCGGGCCGCTCGCATCTCCCGCCGAGCGCGCGGCGGTCGACAGCGTCCTTGGGCCGCCGGAGTCGGGCTGGGTGGGCGGGGCGCGACGCCCGGGCACCGAGGGGCATGCGGCCCGTGGCGGCCACGCGATCCGTGCCAGGCGCTCGCAGCTGCTGCCGGCCCTTCATGCGGTCCAGGATCGGGTCGGCTGGATCAGCCAGCCCGCCCTGAACTACATCTCGCGACGGTTGGCAGTGCCGCCCGCGGAGGCCTACGGCGTCGCCACGTTCTATGCGCTGTACTCGACGAAACCGCGGCCGCCCGTGGTGGCCCATGTCTGCGACGACATCGCCTGCCGGATCGCGGGGGCGGAGCGGATCTGCGACGACCTGGCGCGAGCCGTGGGGCCGGCGGGCGAGGCGGCTCGCGACGGGCGGGTCGGTTGGTTGCGCTCGCCGTGCCTGGGCCTGTGCGACCTCGCGCCGGCGGCCATGATCACCAGCGCGGGCGACCCGGCGACCGTCACGTCCGCAGCCCCGGTCGACGCCGCCGGGATCCTCAAGCGGCTGGACGGGACGACCGTGACGCGCCCCCCGCTCGCCGCCCGGCAAGCCGGCGACTCCGGCGTTCGTCTCCTGCGACGGATCGGCGTCGTCGATCCTGGCTCCCTGGACGACTACCGGGCCAGCGGCGGGTACAGCGCGCTCGCGAAGGCCCTCGAGATCGGCCCCGAAGCCGTGGTCGCCGAGGTCACCGCCTCGAAGCTGATGGGCCGCGGCGGTGCGGCGTTCCCGACCGGTCGGAAGTGGGCCGCGGTGGCGAGCCAGCCCGCCCAGCCCCACTACCTGGTCTGCAACGCGGATGAGTCGGAGCCCGGCACGTTCAAGGATCGTGTGCTCCTGGAAGGCGACCCGTTCGCCATCGTGGAGTCGATGACGATCGCGGCGTTCGCGACCGGGTCACGCCTCGGCTACCTCTACATCCGTGGTGAGTACCCGGAGGCGGAGGCCCGAGTTCGCCATGCGATCGGAGCCGCGCGCGATGCCGGGCTGCTCGGGCCGGACATCCTCGGTTCGGGTTTCACGTTCGACGTCGAGGTCCGGCGTGGCGCCGGCGCGTACATCTGTGGCGAGGAAACGGCGCTCTTCGAGTCGATCGAGGGCAAGCGCGGCGAGCCGCGCAACAAGCCGCCGTTCCCGGTCGAGGTCGGTTTGTTCGGCAAGCCGACGGTCGTCAACAACGTCGAGACGCTGGCCAACATCGCGCTCGTCCTCGAGATGGGCGGGGAGGCCTACGCGCGCATCGGCACCGAGAGCTCGACCGGGCCGAAGCTCTTCTGCCTGTCCGGGCACATCGAGCGGCCCGGCGTCTACGAGGTCGAATTCGGGGCCACGCTGCGCGACCTCATCGAGCTTGCCGGCGGTGTCAGCGGCGGTCGCGACATCCGGGCGATCCTGCTCGGCGGTGCGGCGGGCGTGTTCGTCGGGACCGATGCGCTGGACATGCCGCTCACGTTCGAGGCGACGCGCGCTGCAGCAGCGACCCTCGGCTCGGGCGTGATCATGGTCTTCGACGAGACCGTCGACCTCGTCGACACGCTCCGGCGCATCGCCCAGTTCTTCCGCGACGAGTCGTGTGGCCAGTGCGTGCCCTGTCGCGTGGGGAGCGTCCGCCAGGAGGAGCTGCTGGCGCGGCTCGCAGCGGGCTCCAGCGTGCGTTCGCGAGACGAGGAGCTCGTCCTGCTGCGGGACATCGGGCAGGCCATGCGCGATGCCTCGATCTGCGGGCTGGGGCAGACGGCCTCGTCGGCGATCGAGTCCGCGCTGCGGCAACGGGATCTGGTGGCGCTGTGAGCGACGATACGCGCGGCCTGTCGATGAGCCGCGACCCGGCACCGGATCCGCACACGCCACACGGCGGGCAGGCGCCCGCGGCCCAGCCGCTCACCGAGATCATCCTCAGGCCCCCGGCTCGGCCATCCCGTCCACCGACCGCTCCGCCCGTCGACGCGCCGCCGGACGTCGAGCTGACGGTCGATGGCGTTGCGGTGGCTGTGCCGGAGGGCACGACGATCCTGGGTGCCTGTCGTCAGCAGGGCATCGACACGCCGACGCTGTGCTACGCGGAGAACCTGACGCCAGTCAACGTCTGTCGCGTGTGCGTCGTCGAGGTCACGGGTTCGCGGGTGCTGGTGCCGGCCTGCTCTCGCAAGGTCGAGCCGGGGATGGACGTGCAGACCGATTCGGAGCGGGTCCGCCTGTCGCGCAAGGTCGTGCTCGAGTTCCTGGGCTCGTCCGTCGACGTGTCGCTGGCCGGCCCGACCGTGCCGGACGGGACCATCCACAGCTACATGGATCGCTATGGGGCGGATCCGGCCCGATACGGACCTCCGGGCGCCCCCGCCACTGCCGGGGAGCGCGACGACCGCACCCCGGGGCATCACCACGCCGCCGAAGGCGATGCTGCCGCGGCGACGGTCGCCCAGCCCACGAAGATCGACAACGACCTGTACGTTCGCGACTACTCGAAGTGCATCCTCTGCTACAAGTGCGTCGAGGCGTGCGGCGAGGACGCCCAGAACACGTTCGCGATCGCCGTCGCCGGGCGCGGGTTCGACGCCCGGATCTCGACGGAGCAGGCCGTCCCGCTGCCGGAGTCGGCGTGCGTGTATTGCGGCAACTGCATCGGCGTCTGCCCGACGGGCGCATTGATGGCCAAGCCCGAGTACGACATGCGCGCCGCGGGGACCTGGGACGAGTCGGCGCAGACCGTCACGTCCACCATCTGCCCGTACTGCGGGGTGGGCTGCGTGCTCGACCTGCACGTCCAGGACGACACGATCCTCAAGGTCACG
This sequence comes from uncultured Chloroflexia bacterium, assembly GCA_963828165.1. GTDB lineage: Bacteria > Chloroflexota > Limnocylindria > Limnocylindrales > CSP1-4 > SPCO01. Next base: position 1,708,567 of record CAWHDR010000001.1, on the reverse strand, counting down.
TCCCCGCTGGACTCGTCCGTGACCGAGGGCCACCTGTGCGTGAAGGGTCGCTTCGGGTTCGAATTCGTCAACGAGCGCCCGCCGAAGCCACAGGCCTGATCGCGGCGGGTCGGGCCCGCCTCAGCCCCAGCCCGTCAGGTCGTGCAGGTCGATGCGGCGATCGTGGCTGTAGACGTTGAAGCCGTCACCGCGCAGGAACCCGACGAGGGTCACACCGAGCCGCTCCGCGGTCTCGATGGCGAGGTCCGACGGCGCCGACACCGCACAGACGATCGGCACGCCGGCGACCGCGGCCTTCTGCACGATCTCGAAGCTGACCCGCCCACTGACCATGAGGATCCGCTCGTGAAGGGGCAGCGCGCCCGCGAGCAGCTGCGACCCGACGACCTTGTCGAGGGCGTTGTGCCGCCCGACGTCCTCGCGGATCTCGATGAGCTCGCCGCGCGGGCTGAACAGCGCTGCGGCATGGAGCCCACCGGTCTGATCGAAGGCGCGCTGTGCGGCGCGCAGCAGGTCTGGAAGCGCCAGGATCACCGAACGAGCCACGACCGGCCCATCCGGGAGGGCCTCGCAGCGAGTGGCGATCTCGTCGATCGAGGCCTTGCCGCAGATCCCGCATGATGCGGTCGCCACGAAATGGCGTTCCGCGACCGCGGATGCGTCGAACGGGCGCGTGAGACGCACGACGATCGTGTCGTCCGGCTGGTTGAGCGTCGCGGGGTCCCCGCCCTCGGTCGAGGCGACGTCCTTGGGGCCGTCGATCAGGCCCTCCGTGCGCAGGAATCCGACGGCGAGGTCTGGCTCGTGGCCGGGCGTCCGCATCGTCACGGCGACCGCGACCGGATCCTCGTCGGGGCCGGCCGCGCGGATCTCCAGCGGCGCTTCGCCCACGATGCGGTCGGGGCGGACTTCGAGTGTCTCGCCACGCACGGTCACGACGGAGCGGGTCGTGACGTGGCGGGTCGGCGGGACGCTGGTGTCGTGCACGCTCGGAGTGTAGGACCGGGCGCGGTCGGTGGCGCATCATTGGAGGCGCCGATGCCCAATGCCCCCCTGGACACCCGAGAGCTCGCGTTCCTGGTCGCCGCGCGCTGGGCGATCCTCGCGACGATCGACCCGGACGGCCGACCTAGGCCAGTCCCGATCTGCTTCATCGTGGAGGCCGCCGATCCGGCCCACCTCCGCTTGCTGACGCCACTCGACGACAAGCCGAAAGCCGTCGACGACAAGCGGGATCTCGCCCGCGTCCGCGACATCCGAGAGCGTCCGGAGGTCAGCGTCCTCGTCGAGCGCTGGGACGAGGACTGGTCCCGCCTCGGTTGGCTCCGGCTCAACGGCCGGGCGACCCCCCTGGAGCCGGCTGACGTGCCGACGGATGTCGTCCGACGCCTGCGGGACAAGTACCCGCAGTACGCGACACACAAATTGGAGTCGAGCCCGATGATCGCGATCGAGGTCGAGCGCGGCACCAGCTGGGGCGCGCTCGACGCCGATTAGCGGTCCAGGAAGACGGCCTCGCCCATCGGTCGCAGGCAGTGGGTCGAGCTCATCGCCTGGAGGTAGCCGCCGGCATTGAGCAACGCGACCATGTCGCCCTCGCGGACCGGCGGCATCGGATAGTCGGCGGCGAAGACGTCGCTCGCCTCGTTGATGTGGCCGGCCACCGTCACGGTCTTCGTCCGGGAGGCTGCCGCATCGCGGCACAGCACGAGCTCCTGGGCGAAGCCATAGATGAAGTAGGCGCAGTTCACGTTCCAGCCGATATCGAGCCCGACGAACGTGACCCCGCGGCGCGTCTCGACCGTGACCACTTCACCAAGCAGGATCGCCGCGTCCTTTGACAGGTGATCGCCGGGCTCGGCGCTGACGATCACCCCAAGCGGACCGAGGTGGCGGGCCACGACCGCCGCGTATGCGTCCAGATCGATGGGATGCTCGTCCGCGCGGGCCGGCATCCCGAGCCCACCGCCCACGTTCACCTCGACGACTTCGTGTCCCGCCGCGCGCAGCCGCTCGACGGCCTGGACCGCGGCCGGGAGCGCCCGCTCGAACCCCGGCAGCCCGTCCCGCAGCCAACCGGAGCCGGCATGGAAGTGGACGGTATCGACGGCGAGGTCGTGGCGAGCGGCGATCTCGATGGCCTCGTCCAGCCGCTCGAGCCCGACGCCGAACTTCATCGGCCGCGCACCGCTGTACTCGAGGTGCTCGTTGTAGCCGACGCCGGCTCCGGGGTCGATGCGGATCCCGATCCGCGACCCGGGCGCGCGTCGGCCGTATCGGTCGATCTGGCTGAGCGCGTCCAGGTTGCAATGGATGCCATGGGCGAGGAGCACGTCCAGGTCGCGCTCCGAGACATTCGTGCCCGTGTAGCTGATCTCGTCCGGCGACCACCCGCATTCGAGCGCGCGCAGGACCTCGCCGGGCGAGCAGGCATCGATGCCGACGCTCTCCGGCGCGCCGGGCGGCCCGAGCCCCCGAAACACCGCGAGGACTTCGGGCAGCGGGTTGGCCTTCAGCGCGAAGCGCAGCCGGAACGGGAGGCCGGTGGCGGCGAACGCCGCCTGGATGTGTCGAGCGTGCTCGGCGAAGCGCGCCCGGTCGTAGACGAACAACGGCGTCCCGTGCTCTCGGGCCAGCGTCTCCGGATCCGCACCGGCGATCCGCAACCGCCCGTCTTCGTCGATGTCGAGGCCGGGGCGCACCCACCATGGTGCGGAGGTGACCGGGCTGGTCGCCTCAGCCCGGCTGGTCACGCCAGGACGCGCGGTCGCATGCGGGCCTGTCCGCTGCCTGGGGTCCAGCGGTTCGGGCCCTCTTCGACGGGGACGCCGATCGACTCGACCAGGTGGCGAGACGCGTGCGCGATCTCAGCGACCGCGGCCTCGAACGCCTCCTGGTTGCGAGCACTCGGCTCGCGATAGCCGCTGAGCTTGCGGACGTACTGGCGGGCGGCGGCCTCCAGTTCGCCCGTCGTCGCCGTTTCGCCCGGGCGACGGAGGGTCTTGATGCTTCGGCACATGCCGCTACGGTAAAGCGCATGCGCCGAGACCGCCAGCCGACCAGTACGCGCGCGCGGATCGTCCGCGGAGGGTTGGCGGTCCTCGCTGGTCTGGCCCTCGCGCTCGCCGTCGACGTCGTGCGGAGCGGCGGGCCGGCCACCTGGCTTGCCCTGCACGGCCTGCCCGCCCCGTACGTGCCGCTCGGCGAGCGCGTCGATATCGGCGGCCGGTCGCTGTACCTCGACTGCCGAGGTGCAGGCTCGCCGACGGTCGTCCTCGAAGCCGGGATGGGCAGTGGCGCGGGTTCCTGGAGCACCGTGTTCGGCGAGCTGGCGAATACCACCCGGACCTGCGCCTACGACCGGCCGGGCCGCGGCTCGAGCGATCCGCGCGGGCGGCATACCCTCGTCGACACCGTGGACGACCTCCGACGCACCCTCGCGACCGCCGGTGAGGTGCCGCCGTTCGTGCTGGTCGGCCACTCGCACGGCGGTGACTACGTCCGGGTGTTCGGTGGTCGGTACGGCGACGAGGTGGTCGGGCTCGTGCTCGTGGACACGTTCGATCCGGACCTTCATTCAGACTGGATCCATCCGATGCTAGGCCCGGCATTGCTCCCGGAGTACCAGGCGAACATGGACGGACTGCGCGCCATCGTGGCGCACGTCGAGGACCTGGACTGGGCGGCATCGGAACAGGAGCTGCGCGCGGCGTCGGTCGCCGGCCTCCCGATCGAAGTCCTCCGGGCCCCTCGCGGTGAGCCACGCGTGGACGCGGCCACCAACGAGGCGTTTGCCGAGGCCATCGTCGCGGCTTACGAGTCCCTTTCGCCGGGCCGGGTCCGCTTCGAGCTGGCGTGGGGCGCGGGTCACCTGATCCAGATCGACCGGCCCGACATGGTGATCGCCGCGACTCGTCGCCTCATCGAGACTGCGCGAGCCGGCAGCCGCTAGCCTAGGTTCCCGAACCGAGCACGCGGAGTCCGCCATTGGCAAGCACCACGGCTACGGCCGTCATCGAGCATCTCGGCCTGTCCCAGCACCCCGAGGGCGGCTGGTACGCGGAGACCTGGCGGGCCCCCTTCGAAGACGGCGGGCGCCCGAGCGCCAGCGCGATCCTGTACCTGCTCGCCGCTGGCGAACGATCGCATTGGCACCGTGTCGACGCGGCGGAGATCTGGCAGTTCTCGGCGGGTGACCCGCTCGAGCTGCGGATCTGGGCAGGTGAGGGAACGCCCGTCATGACCCACCGCCTGGGCGACGGGACGACGGACGATGCGGGCGTTCCCCAGGTGGTCGTGCCGGCGGGCGCCTGGCAGGCCGCGCGTCCGCTCGGGGCGTGGACGCTCGTCGGGTGCATCGTCAGCCCGGCCTTCGACTTCGCGGGCTTCGAGCTGGCGCCCGACGGCTGGGAACCGAACGAGCTGGGACGTGAAACGACTTAGCGCGCGTACTTCCAGGCGATCGAACCCGTGTAGCAATGCCCGAGCTTCAGGCACAGCCCACCCGTCAGGTCCCATTGGCGACCCGACACATACGGCCCACGATCCACGACCGGGGCGGTGACGATGCGGCCGTTCGACGGGTTCTTGAAGCTGATCCTCGTGCCACATGGAAGGGTCCGGTGCGCCACGCCGACGAGCGATTCGGTCATGGCCTGACCGCAGGCCGTTCGCTTGCCGTAGAAGCCCGGGCCATACCAGGACACGTTGGAATCGAGCCGCCACGTGTTCTTCTTGATGGTCCCGGCCTGCGCCTTGGGCTGGGCAGCCGGCGGCCGAGCCTCTGGCGGCTCATCGCTGAGAGCTGGCTCGAACAATGTCGAGCCGTGGTCCAGGTTCCCATCGGAACGGGCCCCTGGATCAAGGGGCGAGGGCGTCATCACCGGCCCGCGGACAGCCGCGATCTCCACTGAAGCGAAGAGATCCGCAGAGGGGGTCGTATACGGGCTGGGGGCCCGTGAACCCGCCGATCCGGGGACGGCGACCGTGGCGAACGCGGCGATGAGCGCAGCGATCGCGACGACCTTGGGGCGTCGCACGTCTCGTGAACCGTACCATCGTTCCGCCCGAACCAGGGATTGCGCCCCCGCAGCGGACCATTTCGAAACCATGCCAGACTCGCCGGATGACCCGGCGCGTGCTTCCGCTCGACGGTCCCCTGGACCTCGCTCGCACGATGTCGCCGCTCGTTCGCGGACATGGCGACCGGACGATCAGGGTCGCCTCGCGGGAGGCGTGGTGGACCACGCGGACCGCCGCGGGGCCGGCGACGCTGCACCTGTCCGTGGCCGCCGATGCCCTCACCACGGAGGCATGGGGCCCCGGTGCAGAGATCGTCCTGGAGCGAGCGGGCCGGCTGGTCGGGCTGGAGCCGCGGAGACCGGCGACCGGGGCATTGACGGACGCCGATCACGCCCGCATCTCCGGACTGGCGCGACGCCTCCCGGGCGTCCGCACGCTGCGCACCGAGGCGGTCTTCGAGGCGCTCGTCGCCGCAATCGTCGAACAGAAGGTGACGGGCTCAGAGGCCCATCGAGTCTGGCACGCGCTGGTCCGCCAGCACGGCGAGCCAGCGCCGCGGCCACCGGGCCCGGATCTGGGCCTGCGGCTGCTGCCCGCACCCGCGACGCTGGCCGCGCTCCCCTACTACGCCTACCACCCGCTCGGGCTCGAACGGCGGCGCGCCGAGCTGATCCGAGCCGTCGCGGCGCGGGCGGCGTGGTTCGAGGCGATCGTCGATCTGCCGCTGCCCGAGGCGTACGCCCGGCTGGTGGCCGTACCGGGCATCGGCCCGTGGACAGCCGCCGAGGTGGCCGTACGGGCGCTCGGGGACGACGATGCGGTGAGCGTCGGCGACTTCCATATCCCGAGCCTGGTGGCCTGGGTGCTCGCCGGCGAGCCGCGCGCGAACGACGCCCGGATGCTGGAGCTGCTCGAGCCATATCGCGGACGGCGCGCGCTCGTCATCCGGTTGCTCGAGCTCAGCGGATGGGCCCCGCCGCGCTACGGACCCCGGCTCGCACCGCGCCGGATCGAGGGCATCTGAGCCATCCGACGACCGTCCCGCGCACCGAGCACCAGGGAACCAGAACCTCTCTTGCCATCTCGACGTATCGTTGACGTGATGACGACGTTCCACACGACCTCCCGACGCCCGCGTCGCCACGTCGCCGCGTTGGCCCTCGCCGGCGCCCTGCTCGTCGCGCTCGGGCCTGTTTCGGCGCAGGGCGCGACCCGCTTCACGCTCGACGTGTCGGAGGGGGCCGATTTCGTCGCGCAGACCAACTTCGTCCAGTGCGTCGGCGCGAGCATGCAGATGATGCTGAACATGATCGAGCCCGGGCGCGATCGGTCGGCCGCGCGGCAGCTCCAGCTCCAGAAGCTCGCTCGAGCCTGGAGCGGATCCCGACCCGACGGTCGACAGCGCCAGGGCGCCAGCGTCCGCGGATGGGCAGCGGGCCTGAATATCCTGGGTGCCGGCCCATACCGGCTCGTCGGCACGAGGACGCTCGCGCAGGCGATGCGCACCGCGGCCGAGGCGATCGAGGCCACCGGCAGGCCGGTCGGGCTGCTGGTCTGGCGCGGCCGGCACGCCTGGGTGATGAGCGGCTTCGAGGCCACCGGCGACCCGGGCACGACCAACGACTTCCGGGTCACGCGGGCCATCGTCCACGACCCGCTGTACCCGCATGGGAACGCGGTCTGGGGGCGGAGCCCGCGACCAGGCGAGGCGCTCGCGGTGAGCGAACTCGGGCGTCAGTTCGTGCCGCGCCGGTCGCGCAACCAGCTCGGCGGCCAGCCGACCACGCTCGGCGGCAAGTACGTCCTGGTGCTGCCGTACAAGACCGATCTCAGGGTCTGGTCCGCCGCACGCTAGGGCACTTCGACCGCCTACGCTAGGGGTGCGGCACTGACGCCGCAGCGGTTCCGCGAGGAGCGCCATGCCGTCGTTCGAGAAATCACCACCCGAGCTCATCGCGCGGTTCGATTCCGTGGCCGAGCGCGTTCCCGAAGCCCAGCGTCGGAAGATGTTCGGCTATCCGGCGCTGTTCGTGGGCGGCAACCTCGTCACCGGGTTGTTCGCCGATACATGGATGATCCGGCTCCCCGAGAGCGACCTCGCCGAGCTCCTGACCGTCCCGGGCGCGACACCCTTCAGCCCGATGCCAGGACGGACGATGAAGGGCTACGCGACCCTCCCGCCAGACGTCGTCGCGGACGATGCGGCGCTCGACGGGTGGCTGGCGCGCGCGATCGAGTTCGGCAAGACCCTGCCCGCCAAGTGAGGGCGGTCGCCCCATCGCCGCGCCCCGGGATGGGCGCGCTGCCGTTCGGTGGCGGGACGACGTTCCGGGTCTGGGCGCCGCACGCCGAGGCGGTCTTCGTGACCGGCAGCTATGACGCCTGGGCGCCGGAGGCCACGGCGCTGGCACGGGACGGGGACGGGGCCAGCGGCACGTGGTCGGCGGACGTCGAGGGCGTCAGACCGGGCGACGAATACCGTTTCCGCATCAGGACCGCGGACGGCGACGAGGTCTGGCGGATCGATCCGTATGCCCGGCAGGTCACGAGCTCGGTCGGCAACGCCGTGGTGTACGACCCGTCTGCGTTCGACTGGGACGACCACTGGTTCGAGATGCCGGCGCGTGACGATCTCGTCATCTACGAGCTGCATGTCGGGACGTTCAACGCCGGGCCGGATCGACACGGCGACTTCGACCGGGCGGCGAGGCGCCTGCCGTACCTGCGCGACCTGGGCGTGAGCGCGGTCCAGATCATGCCGCCCTTCGAGTTCGCCGGCGACGTCTCGTGGGGCTACAACCCGGCCCACCTGTTCGCCATCGAATCCGGGTACGGCGGGCCCGACGCGTTCAAGCGCTTCATCAAGGCAGCCCACGAGCACGGCATCGCGGTCATCCTCGACGTCGTCTACAACCACCTTGGGCCGACCGATCTCGACGTGTGGCGGTTCGACGGCTGGAGCGCGAACGGCGGCGGCGGGATCTACTTCTACAACGACGAACGGGCGATCACCCCGTGGGGATCGACGCGACCCGACTACGGCCGTGGCGAGGTCCGCACGTTCCTGCGTGACAGTGCGTTGACCTGGCTCGAGGAGTTCCAGTGCGACGGCCTGCGCTTCGACGCCACGTTGTTCATCCGGACGGTCGACGGCGTCCCCGGCGACCCGGCCTCGGAGCTGCCCGATGGCTGGTCGTTCATGGGCTGGATCAACGACGAGATCCGGGCACGCCAGCCGTGGAAGCTCACGATCGCCGAGGACATCCAGGACGACACGAAGCTCGTGACGCCCACGGCCAAGGGCGGCGCCGGGTTCGGGGCCCAGTGGGACATCCGCTTCATCCGTGGGGTGCGGCCGTCTCTCGAGACCGGCGACGACCGCGAACGCTCCATGGCGGATGTGGTCACCGCCATCACCGGTGAGGGCCGCGGCGCGCCGCTGACCCGGGTGATCTACACGGAGTCGCACGACGACGTCGCGAACGACCGGGTACGCCTGCCCGAGGCGATCAAGCCGGGCGACGCCGGAAGCTGGTGGTCGGAGAAGCGGGCCACGCTCGGCTCGGCGCTCGTCCTGACGTCACCCGGCATCCCGATGCTGTTCCAAGGCCAGGAGTTGCTCGAAGATCGCTGGTTCGACGACACCGTGGCGCTCGATTGGACGAAGGCCAGCAGCAACGTGGGGATCCTTCGACTCCACCACGACCTCATCGCGCTGCGGCGAGGCGGTGGCGGCACCACGCGCGGGCTGCGCGGCGAGCACATCGCGATCCTGCGGGCGGACGAGAAGGCGAAGCTCCTCGCCTACCACCGCTGGCACGACGGTGGGCCCGGCGACGACGTGGTCGTCGTCGCCAACTTCGCGGACCGGGTGGTCGACGACGTGCGTCTGGGCTTGCCGGCCGCGGGTCGCTGGCGGGTCCGCCTGAACTCGGATTCGCCCGACTACGCCGCGGACTTCGGCGGTCACGAGGCGTTCGACACCGAGACGGACGACGACCCATCGGACGGCTTCGACCAGAGCGCGCTCGTCTCGGTCGGGCCGTACGGTGTCGTCGTCCTGTCGCAGGACCCCTGAGCGGGTCCCGTCGCTGGCGCGTGTCGGGGCGGACGCGGAGGCGCCGGCGCCTCCGATGGAGAGCGCCGGCGCCGGTATTGGCTGAGATGGAGGCGAAGCCGTCAGGCCTCGGGGGCGGGGCGGATGTTCTGGTTCAGGTGGAAGAGGTTCGTCGGGTCATAGTCGCGCTTGACCTGGGCCAGGCGGTGGTAGGTCAGCTCGGGATACGCCTCGTGGACCCGGGACTCGCCTTCGTCCTCGAGGAAGTTCGCGTAGACGCCCGTCGCGCGGGGGCGGAGTGTCTCGTAGTAGGCCTGGACGTACGCCTGGTGGATCGGCCCCTCGGCGACGTCCTCGTACGGCGTGATGATGATGACCATGACCTTGGCGTCTCGATGGGCGAACGCCGTGGCACCTGCCGGCACGGCGGCCATCGCGCCACCGAGGATCCGGATCTGGGTCATCGTGGCCGGCGACGCCGCGGACGCGCTGTGCGCGAGGATCGTGTCGATCGCCGCGTCGTCCAGCGTGTCGAGGAACAGCGAGCGGTGAGCCGCAGGAGCCGGGTTTTCGGCGTCCTTGAGCATCTCGTAGATGCCCGGATACGGCATCGGCATGACCAGCTCGGCCAAGGGCGTGGCGACCTGGCGGAACGGCTCGATCGCCGCCTGCCCAGCCTCGGCGTCGCCGTCGAAGACGAACATGATCGCGAGGGTCGGCTTGCCGTGGAGCTCGGCCGGGATGAACGGCGCGGGCGGAGCGGCCATCAGGATCGAGATCGTCGTGAGGGCATCCGGCGCGCTGGCCGCGATCGGTCCGAGGCTGCGCAGGACCTCGCGGGTCGGCGGCATGAACAGCGCGCCGCCGAAGATCATGCCGACCGGATAGAGGCGGAACTGGAAGCGCGTCACGACGCCGAAGTTGCCGCCGCCGCCGCGAACCGCCCAGAACAGGTCGGGGTTCTCGTCCTCGCTCGCGGTGATGACGCGGCCTTCGGCCGTGACCATCTCGACGGAGACGAGCGCGTCGATCGCCAGGCCGTACTTGCGGACCAGCCATCCGATGCCGCCGCCGAGCGTCAGGCCGGACAGGCCGACGCTGCCGGTGTCACCGAATGGCGTTGCCAGCCCGTGGGCAGCCGCCGCCGCGGTGTACTCGCCCGCGGTGAGGCCGGCCTGGGCCCACGCGAGACGCCGCTCGGGGTCGATGTGCAGGCCTTTCATGCCGCTGAGGTCGAGGACGATCCCGCCCTCGCTCGTGCCGAAGCCAGCCAGGCTGTGCGAGCCGCCTCGGATCGCGAGCTCGAGGCCCGCGTCTCGAGCGAAGACGACCGTCCGCGCGACATCGGCCGCGCTGGCCGCCTTGACGATCAGCGATGGACGACGATCGATCGACCGGTTGTGGACAAGGCGCGCCGTCTCGAAGGCCTGGTCCTCGGGGCGGATGACGGTCCCGACCAGGCCGGCGGCAAAGCCGGCGACGTCGAGCGGGGTCGATGGATCGTGGGCGGGGATGCGGGCAAGAGCCATGCCGTGGGTTTCCTTTCGGGTCGTGTCGTCAGGGGCGTGGGAGGCGATGACCCGATGTTCGGGGCAGGCGGGCGCGCTGCCAGCGGACAACCGCCCCCGTCGTCAGGAGGACACTTGGCGAGTCGGCATGCGACACATGACGATGTCGGGGCTCGCCGGACAAGCCCGCCCGATCAGACCGGTGGCGGCGACACCCCGTGCCGGTAGAACGGCAGCGGCTCGGCAGGGAGCGGCGTGTTTCCGGCGATGAGGTCCGCTGCCTTCTCGGCCAGCATCATCACGGGAGCGTAGATGTTGCCGTTCGTGACGTACGGCATCGCCGAGGCGTCGACGACCCGCAGGCCATCGGTGCCGTGGACCCGCATCGTCAGCGGATCCGTGACGGACAGGTCGTCGACACCCATGCGCGCCGTGCACGAGGGATGAAGTGCCGTCTCGGCATCGCGCCGAACCCATTCGAGGATCTCATCGTCAGTCTCCACCGTTGGTCCGGGTGAGGTCTCGCCACCGTTGTAGGGAGCCATCGCCGGCTGGTTGAGGAGCTGGCGAGCGACACGGATAGCCTCCACCCACTCGCGCCGATCCTGGTCGGTCGAGAGGTAGTTGAAGCGCAGCGCCGGATGGTCGCGCGGGTCGGTGCTCTTGAGCTCGATCGATCCACGCGCATCCGAGTACATCGGTCCGACGTGGACCTGGTAGCCGTGGCCCGGCGCCCCGACCGACCCGTCGTAGCGAATGGCGAGCGGCAGGAAGTGGAACATGAGGTTCGGGTACGCCACGTCCTCGTTCGAGCGGACGAAGCCCCCGCCCTCGAAGTGGTTCGTCGCGCCCGGCCCGCTGCGCAGGAAGAGCCACTGCGCGCCGATGAACGGCCGGCGCCAGCGTTGCGTCGCCGACGGTTGCATGGATACCGGCTGCAGGCTCTTGAACTGGATGTAGACCTCGAGGTGGTCCTGCAGGTGCTGCCCGACCCCGGGTCGATCGGCCACGAGGTCGATGCCGTGGGCCGCCAGGTCGGCGACCGGGCCCACGCCGGAGAGGAGCAGCAGCTGGGGCGTGTTGATGGCACCGCCGGCCAGGATCACTTCGCCCGCGAGGATCCGCTCCGTGCCCCGCCCCTTGGCGACCTCGACCCCGATGGCCCGCGACCCTTCGAAGACGACGTTCGTCACGAGGGTCCGCGTGCGGACCTCGAGATTCTTCCGCGTGCCCATGACCGGGTGCAGGTAGGCCCGCGCCGCCGACAGCCGCCGGCCTCGATGGATGTTCCGATCGAATGGCGCGAAGCCTTCCTGGCGATACCCGTTGACGTCTTCGGTCAGCGCGTAGCCGGCTTGCTGGACGCCCTCGAAGAAGGCCGTGAATAGCGGGTTGGTCGCGGGGCCGCGCTCGAGGACCAGCGGGCCGTCGTGGCCGCGCCACGGATCGTCGGGCGCGGCCGCCAGCGCCGTCTCCATCCGCTTGAAATACGGCAGGCAATGCGCGTAGTCCCAGCTCGCCATACCGGGATCGGCCGCCCATCGCTCGAAATCGAGTGGGTTGCCGCGCTGGAAGATCTGCCCGTTGATGCTGCTGCTTCCACCGAGGACCTTGCCGCGCGCGTGGTGGATCCGCCGTCCGTGCATGTACGGCTCGGGTTCGGACTCGTACTTCCAGTCGTAGAACCGGCTCCCGATCGGGAAGGTGAGGGCGGCCGGCATGTGGATGAACGGGTCGATGCGCCAGTCGGAGCGACCGGCTTCGAGGACGAGAACCCGCGTCGAGGGGTCGGCCGAGAGCCGGTTCCCGAGCGCGGAGCCCGCCGAGCCACCGCCGACGATGATGTAGTCGTAGGGCTTGTCCGCCATGGTGGCCGCGATGCTAGCAGCGCTGCGACGTCCGTCAGGCCTCCGACCGTCAGGCGCTCCCTGCCCCCGATGCGCCGGCGTCCTGCGGGTTCAGGACTCGCCGGGTTCGGCCGTCGCTCCCTGCGCGGCCTCCACCAGGAGCTCGTGCTCGACGACGGTCTTCGTTTCGATCTCACGCGCCAACTCCACGGCGCGCGTGGCGAGCTCCAGGGCTCGTGGGTCGGTCGGGTCCATCTCCGCCTTTTCAGCCTCGATCGCCTGCAGGATGTCGGCGTCGGCGGCGATGTCCTCGGCGGTCGCCTGGATGTCGCTCTCGAGCTCGTCCGGCATGAGTGCCCCTCCAGCCGCGAGATGGTTCAGTCTGGGGTCCAGCGGCCATCTCGGTACACATACCATACCTCGGTGGGTTCGGAGCTCAGCTCCCGCCGCCGCACGACCGCGTCAGGAAAGCGGGCGCGCAGGCGCGCCTCAAGGGCTGATGGTTGGTCGATGGGATCAGTCATCAGCTCGGACACCAACGCGACGAACTGGGCATCGCTGCGCGGATTCAGGATCAGGATCGGGCGCACGTCCTACCTGGAGGCCACAGCGTTTGGATCATCACCAGGGACGGTAGCGGGACCCGCGTTGCAGACGCATCAATGAGGCGCGGGACGCAACCTGCTGCGGACCCCGGTGCGACGAACGGTCCTTCAGCGGGACCCTTCGCGCTGCGCCAGCGCTCGTCGGTACTCCTCGCGGTGATGATCCGCCAGGGCCCCTGCTTCGGCCGCCTCGGCCGAGCCGGGTTCCGCGGCGGCGGCCCGACGCTCGGCGGCCCGCCATTCCGCGAGGATGTCCGCGATCGCGCGTGGCGTCTCATCGATCGAGGCTCTGGGGGAACCGGGCGGGGCCGCCTCGACCTGCTCGTTGCCGACCTCGGTGAGCTGTCGTTGACGGACCGTGGCGGAGAGCACTCGACGGGCGACATCCTCGACGCGCTGCGCGAGCTCGACCAGGCGCGGGTCACCCGGGGCGAGGGTCCGCTTCTCGTCCTCGATCGCGGCCAGGACCTCGAGATCGCGCATCAGTGCATCCGAGGTGGCGCGTAGGTCTGCAGCCGTGGTTTCCATGGCATTCATGGGCATCACCAAGGGATCCAGGATGGAGGGAGATGGTCGGGGCGAGAGGATTTGAACCTCCGACCTTATCGTCCCGAACGATACGCGCTACCAAGCTGCGCCACGCCCCGACCGAGGGTGCTCGTCCGACAGAGCCTGCGGATGATACACCAAGGCCCGGCGAAGCGGCCATGCCGCCTCACCGGGCCGTTGCGGGGCCGGTATCGGCCCCAACCCCCGGGATCTAGCGGGCGGGCGTGAGCCAGACCGGGTAGTCACGCACGTCCTGCGGGGAACCGTCCTGGGCCGAGCCGTAGTAGGCCCGGAGCGTTCCCCACTGCGCCCTCGAGACCGTGTACCGCAGCGTGACGTCGAACGTCCCGCGGCAGCCCGTGCCGCACGTCGCCATCGCGTGCTCGTCCACCAGCGTCTTGCCGGACCCATCGAGGATCGCGATGCGGAAGCTCGCCTCGAAGACGTTCGCGTTGCCGGTGATCCTGGCTGGGTTGCCCCCTGCGGCCCCGTAGGCCGGCCGGTCCACGAAGATCGAGGGCAAAAGGTCTTCGAAGTCGTCGCGCGCCTGCGGTCCCTCGAGCACGATGCCCTCGCTGCCGAAGGTCGTGACGGTCTGGCCTTCCACCTGGAACAGCACGGCCCGAACCGTCGGGAACTGGGTCAGCGTGTACGTGACCTGGCCGAGGCGGTAGAACGCCGAGGCGCTCCCACCACCCGACTCGAACTCGCGCGACAGGTCGACGGTGGCGATCCCATCACGGATCGACAGTCCAAGAAGGCGCGTGCCGGCGGGGATCGCCGACGCCAGGTCGTCATAGTCGGCCAGGATCGCGCCGCGGAGCAGGGCATCCATCGCGGCCCGGGCCACGGCCGTCGTCTCGGGCACCTCGCGCAGCGTGGGCGCGAGGCCTTCGACACCGACGTCACCGTCGAGCACGAAGTACGCGCGGATCACCATCGTGTCCGCCGGGGCCGGGGTGGGCGTGGGCTTGGGTGTCGCCGTCGGGTTCCCAGGCGACTGGCTGGGGGGCGCGGAGGGCGTCGGGTCGACCGAGGGGTCGGCCGAAGGCTCCGGCGTCATGTCCGGCGGGCCGGGATCCACGGACGGGGCCGGGGTCCGGATGACCGGCGGGACCGTGCCGAGACTGCCGGTCGGCCCGCAGCCGACGACGGCGATCGCGATGACCGAAAGGGCAAGGACGGAAAGGATGTGCTGACCGGTGCGGATCATGGCGTGGACTCCCTCGTGGTGGTCGTTGGAGTCCCACTCTCGAGCGCCTGGGTCACGGCGCCATCGCCGTCCTGTAACGAACGGGTCACAGGCGCCGGCACCACGAGCTCGAGGCGGAGGCCGCCGCCTTCGCGGTTCATGGCCTGCAGGTACCCGCCGAGGAGGGCCGCGTGCTCGGCCGCGATCGCGAGGCCGAGCCCGCTGCTCCCCCCAGTGCGCGACGGATCGAGCTTCGTGAACCGCTCGAAGATGCGCTGCAATCGATCCTCCGGGACGCCTGGGCCACGATCCGAGACGGCCAGCACCAGGTCCTCGCCGGACACGTCGAGCTCGACGGTCACGTCCGTGGCTCCTGCGTGCTCGCGCGCGTTGTCCAGGAAGTTCGCGAGGATGCGCTCCAGCCGCCGCGGGTCCGTTTCGACGACGACCGACGGCGCGGGCGGATCGAACCGGGCCGTCGGCTGCCGCGAGGCGATCACCGCACGCACCAGCCGGACCACGTCGACCGGCTCGACCGCCACCTCCTCCGCCGAGGCATCGAAGCGCGACAGCTCCATGAGCTCCTCGACGAGCGCCCGCATGCGCCCGACATCCGCCACGAGCAGCTCGGCGGCCCGACGGCTCTCCGTGGGCAGCTCGTCGAGATGGTCGCCCACGATCGACGCTTCGGCGACGAGCGCCGCCAGCGGCGTCCGCAGCTCGTGCGACACGTCGGCGACGAACCGTCGATTCTGGTGCTGGGCCGCCTCGAGCCGGCGGATCGTGTCCGCTAGGACGCCGGTCATCCGGTTGAAGCGCTCCGCCCACGTCCCGAATTCGTCCCGCGAGGTGACCGGCACGCGCGCCGACAGGTCACCGCGCTCGATCCGCTCGGCGACCCTGCCCGCCTCCTCCACCGGCGCCAGGATGCTGCGCGCCACGCGCCGGGCGATCACGAGGGCGAGCACGATCATCACGAGGGCGCCCACCGCCAGGGCCAGGCGCAGCTGGTCGATCGCGGCGCCGACCGCGGTCACGTCGCGGACGAAATAGAACGCCGGGCCGCCTCCGGAGGGTCGCCCGCCGACGACGAGCGACGGCTGCCCCGCGATGTCGAGCCAGCCGTAGGCGATCTCACCCCGGTCGACGCGCGCCCGCATGTCCGCGGGCAACAGCGCGAGCAGCCCGGTCAGGCTCTCGTGGGACTGGAACCGTCCGTCGCCGCCCAGGTCGACGAATGTCTCGACCGCGCCGCGCCGGACCTCACCTCGCCGGAACGTGTCGGCGAGCCCGCTGAGCCTGATGTCCTCGGGTGTCGGCCGATCCGGGAGCTGGCGCTCTGGGACGACCACCGACAGGTCGAAGCGGGCCTGTTCGTTCGCGGCCTGGAGCACCTGGTCGTGCAGGCGCAGGTCCACGAACACCGACGCGCTGACGCCCAGGACGATCGCCGTCAGCGCCACGACCGCGACGAGCGACGCCGTCAGTCGGGCCCGGACCCCACCCAGCCACGACATGGTCGTCGCCCGCCCTACCGACTGGCCTTGTAGCCCGCGCCGCGGACCGTGAGGATCAGCTCCGGTGCCGCGGGATCGGTCTCGACCTTCGCCCGGAGCCGTCCGACTGCGACGTCCACGAGCCTCGAATCGCCCAGGTAGTCATAGCCCCAGATCCGATCGAGGAGGGTGTCCCGGGCGAGCACCTGGCCGGCATGTCGAGCGAGGTCGACGAGCAGGTCGAATTCCGTGCGCGTCAGTGGGATGTCCCGTCCGTCGCGCGTCACCGTCCGCCCGGCGATGTCGATGAGAAGCGGTCCCAAACGCAACTGGGCGGCCTCGTCCTCGGGTGCCCGGCCGACCCGTCGCAGGGCCGCGCGCACGCGGGCGACGAGCTCGGGGACCTCGAACGGCTTGCGCACGTAGTCGTCGGCACCGGCCTCGAGCCCCACCACGACATCGAGCGTGTCGGCGCGCGCGGTCAGCATGACCACCGGGATCGTCGAGGTTCGGCGGATCGCGCGGCACACCTCGAGGCCGTCCATCCGCGGCAGCATCACGTCCAGCAGGACGAGGTCGAATGGCTCGCGCTCGAACCGGTGGAGGCCCTCACGCCCGTCGCTGGCCGTCTCGACCGTGAAGCCGGCGTTGCGCAGCCCGATGGCCGTGACCTCGCGGATCGATGGGTCATCCTCGACGAGCAGGATCCTCGCGTCCACGCCACTCCTTGCGCGGCCCGTCGGTCAGGCCTCGTTCGGCGGCAGTATGCCAGCCGGTGTCCTCGCACCCGTGTCGTCGGTCCGGATCGGGAGCGTGGCCAGCGCCGCCGCCACGAACGAGGCCGCCATCAGGCCGAAGACGACGGGGACGCCGATCGGCTCGCCGAGTGCCGCGATGACGACGCCGTAGAGCGCTGTCCACAGCGACCCGACACCGAAGGCGAGCGTGAAGTACAGGGCGTACGAGGCGTCCCGCGTAGCCGGTGGGGCGATGTCGGCCAGCAAGGCCTGCAACTGCGGCGATTCGGCGAACGAGAAGAGGCCCATCAGTACGATCCCCGCCCACAGCCAGACCAGCGATGACCCGGCGAAGACGAACACGCCGAAGCCGATGGCACCGCCCAGATAGGCTCCGATGATGAGCGGCTTGCGCCCCCACCGATCGGAGAGCCAGCCCGCGAGCAACGGCATCGGCACGCTGAAGACGATGAGTGCGCCGTACATCAGGCCGGACGTCGCGGCATCGAAACCGAGCACGCGGGTCAGGTAGATCAGAACGAACAGGTTCACGACACCGAGCCCGCGCCCGCCGCCACCGAGCACCGACGTGAGGAACAGCCAGCGCAGGTCGCGGTCCGCCAGGACCCGGCGGAGCGCGTCCCGACTGCTGCCACCCGCGACGGCCGCAGCCCGGTCCGTGCCACGTTCCCGGATGAGGGCAAGGATGCTGATCCCGATGAGGATCGCGAGCACGCCGAACACGATGGACACGCCGCGCCACCCGAGGACGGCCAGCATCGGCGTCCCGACGATGGCGATGACGACGGTGCCGAGGTTCCCACCGGCGATGTGGGCGCTGATCGCGAACCCACGCCGCGCCGGCGGGAACTGTTCCGCGAGCAGACCGTTCCCGACCGGGTGCTGCGGCGAACCGCCGATCCGCGACACGACGTTCGGGATCACGAAGGTCGCGAAGTTCGTCGCCAGCGCCATGGCGGCGAACCCGCCACCGAACAGGATGCCGCCCAGGCCCAGCAACCGGCGGCGGGAGACTCGCCGTGTCAGCTCCGCATAGGTGAACTGGACCATCCCCGACGCGATGGCACCGGCCGCGGCGAGGATGGCCACCGCCGAAACGGTGACGCCGAACTCGTCGATGATGGCCAGGAAGATCGGCGGCAATAAGACGGCGTATGCGTGGTTGACCGCGTGCGCCACCGAGAGCAAGGCGAGCGAGCGCATGGGGTGGATCGTCGGCAAGGCGGGCACGGTTGCATCTTGGCGGGTCAGGGCAGGTCGAGTACCTCGACCGTGCCGCTGACCGTCAGCCCGGGTTGGGCGCCGCCGAGCAGCGCATAGGCACGCCCCTCCCAGAACACTGCGCCGAGTCCGTGCCGCGGCAGATCGAGCCCGGGAAGCGTCGTCACCTCGAACGCCCCGACACATTCGACGGCCCCGAACGTGCCATCCGGGCCCTCACCGCCCACCACGCAATCGCCGAGCGCTCCGGCCGAGAACGCCGCGATCCCGCCGCGCGGAGTCGGCAGATCCTGGGCACGACCCACGACGCCCTCGGCGGACACGAGATCGACCGTCCCGAGGTTGCCGTCCAGCCCGCCGATGCGGCCGCCCAGGAACGCGACCGAGCCCGAGCCGACGGACGTCGCGGCCAGATGCTCCCGCGCCTGACTGAGCGACGCCAGGCGTCGCCAGGCGCCGTCCTCGCGGATGAAGACGTCCGCCGAGACCCCCGCCGGACCCACGCCGCCGCCGTACAGGATCCCGCCCCGCCCGTTCCATGCCGCGGCACCGGCCCCGCGCGCTTCGGGGAGTGCCTCGGCCGGCGCCCACGCGCCCGTATACGTGTCGTCGAGCCGCCAGACCGCGTCTGTCGGGTTCCCGAAGCCATCGCCCGTGAACCCGCCGATCAGGAACAGCGTGTCGCCATCGGTCACGAGCGAGGAATGGTGGACGGGCTCGGGCAACCGTGGGCCCTCTCCCCAGGCGTCGCCGACCGGATCGAAGACCTGGAGGTGGTCCACGGCCCGGCCCGCATCGTCGAGGCCACCGGCGACCCAGATCCGGCCGTCGTGGGCCGCGGCGGCCACCTCGGTCAGGGCGATCGGCGCAGGGCCTGCATACCTCCAGCCCGCCTCACCCGGCGACGCGGTCCGGCCGGGCTCGGTCATGAAGATCCCGATCCGTCGCGGATCGGTGACGATGACGATCGCCAGGAACCCCACGGCCGCAACGACCGCCAGCAGCAGCGCGAGCCGCAGCTTCGAAGGGCGGCGATTCTCGACTCGTGGACCGTGCACGCTGCCATCTTGCCGGAGAGCTCAAACCGGTCGTTGCCATCCCGGGTGTCGACCGGCTGGCCTGAACCGCTCTGCCCATCGATCCGTCCACAACAGACCGGCCGCCGGCATCGGCGAGCGCCTGTGTCGCAGCGCGGCCATCCATTCGCCGCAGGTCGCCGGCAGGTCCATCGCCAGGCCTTGGGCCACCTCCGTCACCCGACGCCGGGCGGCCGTCGTCGATGGACAGAGGACCAGCGCACTCACCGACCAACCGGGTCCGAACGACCGCCGAAGATGCTCACACCGAGCCCCGAGGTCACGGAGTGCCGGCCCCACGTTCGGCACCGGGTGCCAGGCGTGGACGACGGCAGCCTCCTGGCGAAACGATCGCACCAGGATCGTCTCCACGCTCGAAGGCGCAGAATCCGGACGCGCCCGAACGATCTCCGTCGCGGCAGCCCATCCGCCATCCCGTGCGACCACGGCTACAAGCCCGTGACATCGCAGCTCGACGTGCCCCCGCGACGACGCAGCCCGGTCGTTGATTTCGGCGACAAGTTCGACGCCAAGAACCCCGGCGACCGCAGCCCACGAATCCAGGCTGATCGATCCGCCGCGACCAAGCTCCATTCGGGTGACCATCGCGCGAGAGATGCCTGCCCGCCTTGCGACGTCGATCTGACGGATGCCCACAGCGGAGCGGGCGAACCTGATTCGTTCGCCGAGTGTCGCGGCTAGGGACTCGTCGATGCGGGCCATGGCGGCAGGTTGACGCGCCGGGGTTCGCTCCGCTTTGGCCGCTCCTAACCTCTCGCTCACCCGCTCGCGTGAGGTTCAGCCGGTAAACCCGAGGAGGGCTGGCGTCCGAGGTTCCTCGATCGCAACGATCCACGCATGTTCACCCCATGAACCTCGCGCGAGCGCTCGCCCCAGATGGGGATCCGGTGCCTCAGGACCCGTCATGGCGCGCTCACCCGCTCGCGTGAGGTTCACCCGGTAAACCCGAGGAGGGCTGGCGTCCGAGGTTCCTCGATCGCAACGATCCACTCATGTTCACCCCATGAACCTCGCGCGAGCGCTCGCCCCAGATGGGGATCCGGTGCCTCAGGACCCGTCATGGCTGAGACGTCGCGGGACACCTGGGACCGCCATCTGGCGGTCTGTTGAGGCGGGTCGGCCGCGCGACCGCGCCGGTCGTGCCTAGTACTGGTCCAGGTAGCGCTCGACCTCCCAGTCGCTGACCTGGGTCCGGTACTCGTCCCATTCGGCGCGCTTTGCCTCGAGGTAGTGGCTGAACACGTGATCTCCGAGGGCCTCGCGGATGACGTCGTCGCGCTCGAGCTCGTCGAGGGCCTCGCCCAGGGTCCCGGGCAGCTCCTTGATGCCCTTCTCGGCGATCCGTGTCGCATCCATCTCGAACAGGGACTCTTCCACCGGGTCGGATAGCACCATGTTCTTCGCGACGCCATCAAGTCCGGCGGCGATCATCGCCGCGAACGCCAGGTACGTGTTCGACGAGGGGTCGGGACAGCGCACTTCCGCTCGGGTGCCCTCGACGGAGCGCCCGGGCGAGACCATCGGCACGCGGATGAGGGCGGACCGGTTGGTGCGGCCCCACGTCAGGTAGGTCGGGGCCTCATAGCCCGGCACGAGGCGCTTGTACGAGTTCACGAGCGGTGCGAGGACGGCGATCATGCCGCGAGCGTGGGCGAGGATCCCGGCCATGTACGAGCGCGCCACATCGGACAGCCCGTATGGGTTCGTGGCATCCGCGAAGGCGTTGCGCCCCTCGGCGATCGACCATAGCGATTGGTGGGCATGCATCCCGGAGCCGTTGATCCCGTGGATCGGCTTGGGCATGAACGTCGCGTAGAGCCCGTGCTGCTGGGCGATGGCCTTGAGCGCGAACTTGAAGGTGACCGCGTTGTCGGCCGTCGTCAGCGCATCGGAATACTCGAAGTCGATCTCGTGCTGTCCGACGGCGACCTCGTGGTGGGCCGCCTCGACCTTGATGCCGAACGCTTCGAGCGCATCCACCATGTCCTGGCGGATCTCCCCGGCGAGGTCGGTCGAGAAGTCGAAGTAGCCCGCTTGGTCGTGCGGCAGCGGCTCGATCGAGCCGTCCTCGGAACGGCGGAACAGGAAGAATTCCAGCTCTGGGCCGAAGTTGACGACGTACCCCAGGTTCTTCGCGCGCTCGACCTGGCGACGCAGCACGAACCGCGGGTCACCGACGAACGGCTCGCCGTTGGGCGTGAACACGTCGCAGATGACGCGGGCGGTCCCGCGCGGTCCCGATCCGCGCTGCCACGGGATCTCCGCGAACGTCTCCATGTCGGGCATGAGGTACTGGTCGGACTCGGCGATCCGGGTAAATCCCTCGATCGATGAGCCGTCGAACCACGTCCCGTGCCCGACCGACTCCTCGAGCCGGTGGATCGGGATCGTGACCGCCTTGACGTGGCCGATGATGTCGGTGAACTGGAGCTGGACGAAGCGGATGCCTGATGCCTGGGCCGCTTCGATCTTGGCGCTGGATTCGGGGCTGCTGGCCACGGGGACGATGCCTCCTGGGACGGAGCCGAGGCGAAGCCTCAGTACGAGGCGAGCCTCAGTACTGGAAGAGCAGCTCCCGGTATTTCGGCAGCGGCCAGAGGTCATCGGCGACGACCGTCTCCAGCTCGTCGGCGACCGTCCGAAGCGCCTCCTGCGCGGGAATCACGTGTTTCACGAAGACGCCCGCCTCGGCCTGCACGGAACCGGCCTCGTGGGCCTTGTGTTGCGCATGCTCGAGGGCCGCGATCGCGTCGACGAGGGCATCGGCCAGTCCGGTCACCCGCTCGCAGATCGCGTTGATCCCCCGCGACGAGGGCGCCTTGTTCAGATCGCCCAGGTACCTGGCGGTGGCCGGCAGGATCATCGTCGAGGCGATGTCCACGGCGCAGTTCGCCTCGATGTTCTGGACCTTGACGTAGCGCTCCCAGTAGATCTCCAGCCGGGCGGACAGCTCGCGCTCCGAGAGGACGCCGAACTTCGCGAAGAGCTCCTTGGCCTTGGGCGACTCGAGGGCCGGCAGCGCGTCGACGGTCGTGCGGTTGTTCGGCAGCCCGCGTCGTGCCGCCTCGGCATGCCACTCCTCGGAATATCCGTTGCCGCCGAAGAGGACCTGCTTGTTGTCCTTGACGATCGCGGACAGGATCGTCGTCAGGCCCTCGAAGTCCGAGGGCTCCAGGCCGTCCAGGGCATCGGCCAGCTGCGCGAGCGAATCGGCGACGGCCGTGTTGAGCACCGTCTGCGGCCAGTAGATCGGCGCGGACGAGCCGACAGCGCGGAATTCGAACTTGTTGCCGGTGAAGGCGAACGGCGAGGTCCGGTTCCGGTCGGTCGCGTCCTTGGGCAGGACCGGCAGCGAGGTGGCACCGAGCTCCAGGTCGCCGCCGTGCTTGGAGGCCGAGGCCGGACCCTGCTCGAGCTGCTCGATGACGTCCTCGAGCTGGGAGCCGAGGAAGACGGACATGATCGCCGGCGGAGCCTCGTTCGCGCCCAGGCGATGGTCCTGGCCGGCGTCCGCGATGCTCGCGCGAAGGATGTCCGCGTGGACGTTGACCGCCCGGATGACCGCGAGGAGGAAGGCGAGGAACTGTGCGTTGGCGTGGGGATCGTTGCCGGGGTCGAGCAGGTTCTCCCCGTCGTCCGTGCTCATCGACCAGTTGTTGTGCTTGCCGGAGCCGTTGATGCCGGCGAACGGCTTCTCGTGGATGAGGAACATCAGGCCGTGCTGCGGGGCAAGCCGCCGCATCATGCTCATCACGATCATGTTGTGGTCCGAGCCGACCGACGTCGGCTCGTAGACCGGCGCCATCTCGAACTGACCCGGGGCGACCTCGTTGTGGCGCGTCTTGGCCGGGATGCCGAGCCTCCAGAGCTCGCGGTCGAGATCCATCATGAACGCGAGGATCCGCTCGCGGATCGGGCCGAAGTACTGGTCCTCCAGCTCCTGGCCCTTGGGCGAGGCGGCCCCGAACAGGGTCCGACCGGTGAGCAGGAGGTCGGGACGGTGCTCGGCAAGCCGGCGGTCCACCAGGAAGTACTCCTGCTCGGGTCCGATGTTCGTGAAGACGCGCTTCGATTCGGTGTTGCCGAACCAGCGCAGGACGCGCAGGGCGTGCTTGCCGAGGGCCTCCTGCGATCGGAGCAGCGGGATCTTGTGGTCCAGCGCCTCGCCGGTGAACGACACGAACGCCGTCGGGATCGTCAGCGTGACGCCGTTCGGCTCGACCTGCAGGAAGATCGGCGACGTGACGTCCCAGGCGGTGTAGCCGCGCGCCTCGAACGTGGCGCGGATGCCGCCCGACGGGAATGAGCTCGCATCCGGCTCACCCTGTACCAGGTTCTGGCCGGAGAACTCGGTGATCGTCTGACCGTCCCCGATCGGCGTCAGGAATGAATCGTGCTTCTCGGCCGTGGAGCCGGTCATCGGGACGAACCAGTGCGTGTAGTGCGTCGCCCCGTGAGCGAGCGCCCACTCCTTCACCCCGTGCGCGACCGCGTCGACGATGGCCCGATCGAAGGGCTCATGTCCCTCGATCGTCCGCCGCAGCTTCTTGAAGATGGGCTTGGCGAGGTACTGGCGCTGCGCCTCTTCGTGGAACACGTACTGGCCGTAGATGTCGGCCCCGGCCTGCTCCAGGTAGTCCTGGGTCTTGGCAACGCGATGGGCAGCGATATCCGAGATCGCCTCGTGTCGAGCGGTCAATGTGATCTCCTGCACGTCGGTCCGTCTGGGGCCGGGATCCGGTGACGAAGTTGTGCATGGCGCATGAATCGCGCCCAAATCGCCGTCATTGACCAGCATAGCAGCGCCGAACGCCCCGGAGACACGCCCCGATGGCGCTCAGATTTGTTCGTTTTGCACTACTCGGACCGCGAGCTCCAGCGCGAAGCGGAGATCGGGGTCGGCGAGATCCCATTCGGCGAGCGTTTCCAGTCGCGCGATCCGGTACGTGACCGTGTTGCGGTGTACCCCCAGGCGCGTCGCTGCCTCGTTGAGGCTCGGCGACCCGAGGACCGCACGGAGCGTTTCCAGCCGCTCGTGCTGGACTTCTGGCCGCCCCACGAGGATCGGCCCGAGCAGCTCGCGCGCCTGACGCACGCCGTCGGGCAGGTTGCGCACGTTGCCGATGAGGAGATAGGCCGGCAACCGTGCGGCGCGCACAACGGGAGGCGGAGCGACGAGCAGGTCGGCGGCCTCGAGGGTCGCGCGGGCGGCGGCCTCCGCGGCCGGCCGGGCTCCAGGCTCGACGAACGGCCGCGAGACCGCGACCGTGCGGCCGAGGAACGTCGCCAGGCGGCCGGCCGTCGCGAGGCCTCCGGGATCGTCCGCCGGAGCGGCCGCCACGAGGCGCAGTTCCAGGCTCTCCGAGCTGCCGCGAAGCGCGAGCCGTCGCGGCGACATCAGCAGCCGCAGCTCGCCCCGCGTCTCCTCGCGGGCCGCGATGTCGTCGGGGCCGTCGGCCGCGTGCTGGCTCGCGAGCATGACCACCCAGGGCGGGCCATCGGCCGGCAACGGCTCGCCGCGCCTGGTCTCGTCACGCGCCTGACGGACGGCCGCGTCGCGCGACAGCTCGAGGGCGAGCAGGGCCACGATCCGGTCCGCCGCGATCCGTTCCAGCTCGTTGGGCGCCTCGTCTCCAAGCAGCACGAGGCGACCGCCCACGCCTGGCTCGCCGGCCGGGGCCGGGATGTCGACCCGAAGGGCCGCGCCGCCAGACGGCCGTGCCAGGTAGCGGGCGATGGCGGCAGCCGCGGACGGGACGTCGGCGGGGGCGTGGACGGATATGGGGTCCCCCCGCCGCCCTTCGATGACGACCGCGCGCCCCAGAAAGGAGCCGATGGTCGCGGCCTGCATGTCCAGGCCGTGACCCAGCAGCGCGAACCGCGCCAGCTGGGCCTCGAGGTCGGCTGCGCGGCGGTCAAGCTCCGCTCGTCGATTGACGAGGAACCCGATCACGCTCCGTTCCAGGGCCACCGGATCCATCCGGCCCAGGTGGAGGGCAGTGATCCCGGCTGTGGTCACCGCCTCGCCGAGCGCCGCCAGGACGTCGCTGCCGGTCTCGCCCTCCACGAGCAGGACAGCCGGCACGCGGGCACGGGCCAGGGCGACGGCGAGCTCCTCGACCTGGGCCGGCCTGGGCGCCACCACGGCGAGCGCCGCGCCCGGGATGATGGCAAGGTCGCCGGTCTCGAGCGCCTCGAACGCGGGCACGCGGGCTTTGAGGACCCGGACCCAGCCGACCTCGCGCTCCGCGCGTTCGGGCGCGAGGTCCATCGCCCCGAGCGGACGAGCGGTCGGAAAGAGCGCGCGGTGGAGGTCGTGGAGGGACGCCATGCGTCCCTGAAGGCTACGCGCTGACCGGGTGGTCAGCTACGTCGTCGCGCCGCCACGAGGTCGTCGAGCAGCCGTCCGAACTCACGCTCCGCGTCGACGTATCGGTCCGCGCGCCAGACGAGGCCGACCTGACCATCTGGCTTGATGCGCGCCCAGATGCGCCGCCGCGGCAGATAGAACGTGATGGCGATCCCGGTGATCAGCGACGCGAACGCCAGCCAGACGATGCCCTGCCCCGGGTCGCGCTTGGCGATGAGCAGGGTGTACTCGCCGAAGTCGGTCAGCTCGAGCGACACGCCGAGCTCGTCCGACACCCGCGTGTCCCCGCGTAGGAGGGTCACGGCCGTGAGGTTCTGCACGATCGGGCCGTCGGTCCCCTCGCCCAGGATCCGATACGGGAGGACCAAAACGACGCCCCGGCCCTCGTCGTCGCGGGTCAGGAGCAGCTGCAGGCCGAAGTCCCGTCCTGGGACGGCCATCGTCACGTACGGCGAGCCCGCTGCCGAGTCGGTCATGGGGACCTGGGCGTCCCACAGCGGCTTGCCCGTGGCGTCGCGGATCACGAGGTGTGGTGCCGGCCCGAAGCCGTTCTGGTGGAACGTGTAGCCACCGATGGCGAGCGGGTCGTTGACCCGGATCGTCTTGCGGGCGATCTCCTGGCCGTCCTGGAACACGGCCAGGTCCGTCGTGAAATCGGACGGCATGCCGGTCTCGAAGCCGGGCGCCTCGAAACCCAGGTTCTTCACGAGCAGCAGGCCCGGCGTGCCGATCGGCTGGACGGTCAGGGCCTCCCCTTCCGGGACCACCAAGCCCTGCTCATCCCCGAACCGCGAGGTCACCGCCGCCGCGACGAGGAACAGGATCAGGCCGAGGTGGGTGAACAGCGTCGCCATCTTCGTGTACTGGTGGCGATCGCCGTAGACGTGGCGCGTGCCATCCGCGTCGGTGGCTTCGCGCACCCGGAACCCACGCCCACGCACGACACGCGCGACATCGGACGCACCGACCCCCGACATCGCCGCGCGATCCGGCAGGCTCGGGTCGAAGAAGGGTTCCGGCTGGGCGACGCGGATCGACGACACATCCCGCCACAACCGAGGCGTCCGATCGAGGGTGCAGACGACGATCGATACCACCAGCACGACCAGGGCCATCCCGAAGATGGCGGACTTGAAGATCGCGAAGGCACCCAGTCGCTCGAGCACGCCGACCGTTGCCGGGCCGACGACCGGGTCGTAACGGGCGCGGATCTCGTCCATCGCCGTGGCGTAGTCGCCGGGCGAGCGGAACGCGAAGTCGGGCAGCTGCTGGAGGGTCATGCCGATGACCGCGAGGATCGACAGGAAGATGATTTGGACGACGGCGAAGTCGACGGAGGTCAGGAGTTTCCACAAACCCTGCCCGAGCTGGGCCAGCGGGTTGGTCGGCGAGCCAGTGGCGGGGGCCGCGCGAACAGCGGCCGGAGACGCCACGATGTGAGGTCCCTAGACGCCGACGGCGGGCTGCTCGACCGCTCCGGCCACGTCACGCGCGACCGCCAACGCGGCCGCGAAGTCGTCCTGGAGATCGTCGAGGTCCTCGAGGCCGACCGAGATGCGCAGCAAGCCGGGCGTGATGCCGGCGTCGGCAAGCTCGGCGTCGGACATCTGGCGCTGGGACGTCGACGGTGGGTGGACGACCATCGTGTGGACGCTCCCGAGGGAAGCGGTGAGCTCGGTCAGCGTCAGCGCATCGATGATCGCGCGGCCCGCCTCGCGCCCGCCGGCCACCTCGACCGCGAGCATCCCGCCCGCGACGCCCGGCCGGAACTGGCGCATGGCGGCGTCGTGCTGCGGGTGGCTCGGGAGACCGGGGTAGAGGACTCGTTGCACGCCGTCCTGACGTTCGAGCCAGCCCGCGAGTGCCGCCGCCGTTCGGGCGTGGCGTTCGACGCGGACCGCCAGGGTCATGATCCCGCGCAGGACGAGGAAGGCGTCGAAGGGACCGATCGTCGCCCCGGTGTCGATCTGGACCTTCTGGACCTGCCGCATGAGATCGGCGCGGCCCGCGACGACGCCGGCGATCACGTCGCTGTGCCCGGACAGGAATTTGGTCGCCGATTCGACGACGAGATCCGCCCCAAGCTCCAACGGCCGGCAGATGTACGGCGAGGCGAACGTGTTGTCGACGATGTAGGTCGCGCCGTGCTCATGCGCGAGGCGGGCGACCGTTCCATGGTCGGTCACGACGGTGGTCGGGTTGGCGATCGTCTCGGCGTAGACGACGCGCGTCGGCGACGCGGCGATCGCGGCCGCGGCGGCGGCGTTGTCGGTCATATCGACGAAGTCGACCTGCACGCCGAATCGCGCGAAGGTTTCGATGAGCTGCGTCCGCGTGGAGCCGTAGACAGCCAGCGGCGCCACGACCCGGTCGCCGGCCTTCAGCTGGGAGGCAAGGGCGGCATGGATGGCCCCCATGCCGGAGGCGAACGCGATGCCGGCCTCGCCCGAGGCCAGCTCGGCGTAGGCGGAGCCAAGCGCCGAGGTCGTCGGGTTGGAGATTCGCGAGTACGAGTACCCGGAGCGCGGATCGGCCGTGATGTCCCCCAGCTCCCGCGCATCGGCACTGGTGAACGTCGCGGACTGGTAGATCGGCACGCTCGATGAGCGCTGGTCCACCCGCGGCGTGCGCGACGCGGCTCGGATCGCCCGCGTCGAGAACCCGCGGGCTCGGGTGTGCTGGTCGCGTCGTGGATCGTCGTCGTTCACGCCGCCGATGCTACACCGGGGCTCCCGACCGGGCGCCACAGCCCGACGGCGAACGTTTGTACTTCGCTCGTACAAATACCGAGTGATACATTGCGGACTGCGAATCGGGAGCGCGGACCGGCCGGACTGGATCGCCGACGGACGCAGCAGCAGGAGGCATCGCGCGTGGCGGAACCATTCTTCGGCGAGGTGTCGGCACCCATCCGATTCGAGGGACTCGGATCGACCGAACCGCTCGCCTTCAAGGTCTATGAGCCGGACCGCCTCGTCCTGGGAACGCGGATGGAGGACCACCTCCGGCCCGGCGTGTGCTTCTGGCACTCGTTCGCCTGGCCTGGGGTCGACATGTTCGGCGTCGGGACGCTCGACCGGCCATGGCTCAGCGACTCGGGTGACGAGATGGAGGCGGCACGTCGGAAGATGGCCGTCGCGTTCGAGTTCTTCACGAAGCTCGGCACGCCCTACTACTGCTTCCACGATCGCGACGTGGCGCCCGAGGGCGACACGTTCTCGTCCTTTCGCGCGAACCTCGATGCCCTGACCGACGATGCCGCCGCGTACCAGGAGCAGACCGGCGTTCGATTGCTGTGGGGGACGGCGAACCTGTTCACCCACCCGCGCTACCAGGCTGGCGCGGCCACGAACCCGGATCCCGAGGTGTTCGCGTTCGCCGCGGCACAGGTCAAGCACATGCTCGAGGTCACCCAGCGGCTCGGCGGCGAGAACTACGTGCTATGGGGCGGCCGCGAGGGCTACGACACCCTGCTGAACACCGACCTCCGGCGCGAGGGGGATCAGTTCGCCCAATTCCTGCACCTCGTCGCCGAGCACAAGCATCGGATCGGCTTCGGCGGCCAGCTCCTCATCGAGCCCAAGCCGATGGAACCCACCAAGCATCAGTACGACTACGACGTCGCGACCGTCCATGGCTTCCTCGTCCGCCACGGCCTCGACGGCGAATACAAGGTCAACATCGAGGCCAACCACGCCACGCTCGCCGGCCACAGCTTTCATCACGAGGTCGCCCTCGCGGCCGCACTGGACATCCTCGGCAGCATCGATGCCAACCGCGGCGATCCCCAGAACGGCTGGGACACCGACCAGTTCCCGAACTCGGTCGAAGACCTCGTCCTGCCGATCTACGAGATCCTCCGCGCCGGGGGGATCGCGCCGGGAGGCTTCAATTTCGATGCGAAGCTGCGCCGCCAGAGCATCGATCGCACGGACCTGTTCCACGCCCACATCGGCGGCCTTGACACGCTCGCGCGGGCTCTGCTCATCGCCGCAGACCTCATCGAGACCGGAGAGCTCGCGGAGCGCAAGGACCAGCGCTATTCGGGCTGGGACGGCGAGTTGGGGACCGCGATCCTCGGCGGCACCCTGAGCCTCGCGGACCTCGAGGCGCGCGTAGCCGACGTGTCCAGCGCGCCACGTCGCACATCCGGCAGCCAGGAGGCGCTCGAGAACGTGGTCAATCGGGCGATCTGGTCGGCCGACCGCTGAGATCGATGGCGTTCGTCATCGGACTCGACATCTCGACGACCGCGACGAAGGCGGTCGTCATCGACCAGGCGGGTGCCGTCGTCGCAGTCGGGGTGTCCGAGTACGGCTACGAGATCCCGCAACCTCGCTGGAGTGAGCAGGACCCCGGACTGTGGTGGGATGGGACCGTGGCGGCCATCCGATCGGCCCTGGCAGAAGCCAGGATCGCTGGCGACGACGTGGCCGCGGTCGGATTGACCGGACAGATGCACGGTGCGGTGTTGCTCGACTCGGCCGGGGCCGTGCTCCGGCCGGCGATCCTGTGGAACGATCAGCGAACGGCCGACGCGTGCGACGAGATCCGCCGGGCGGTGGGGCCAGAGCGCCTCATCACCATCACGGGCAACGACGCGCTCACCGGGTTCACGGCCCCCAAGCTCGTCTGGGTCCGGGACCACGAGCCGGACGTCTGGGCCCGCGTGCGGCACGTGCTGCTGCCCAAGGACTACGTCCGGTTCCGGTTGACCGGCGAATATGCCATCGACAAGGCGGACGGCTCGGGGACGCTGCTGTTCGATCTCGCGACGCGGGACTGGTCGTCCGAGGTGCTCGCGGCGCTTCGGATCGACGCCGCGTGGCTGCCGCCGACGTACGAGGGCCCCACGGTCACGGGGGTCGTCTCCGCGGCCGCCGCCACGGCGAGCGGATTGCGTGCCGGTACGCCGGTCGTCGCCGGGGCCGGCGATCAGGCGGCGAACGCCGTCGGTGTCGGCGCGGTCGTGCCGGCGGTCGTGGCGTTGTCGCTCGGGACGTCGGGGGTCGTGTTCGCGACGACGGAGACGCCGCTGCACGACCCGGCCGGGGGGGTCCACGCGTTCTGCCACGCGGTGCCCGGCCGGTGGCACATGATGACGGTGATGCTGTCGGCCGCCGGCAGCCTGCGCTGGTTCCGTGACGCGCTGGCGCCCGGCGAGACCTTCGAGCGACTGACGGCCGCCGCGGGGAGCGTGCCCCCCGGCGCGGACGGCCTGTTCTTCCTGCCCTACCTGACCGGTGAGCGCAGCCCCCACTCCGACCCGCTGGCTCGTGGTGCGTTCGTCGGGCTGACCGCCGGTCACGACCGGCGCCACCTGACGCGAGCCGTGCTGGAGGGCGTCGCGTTCGGGCTACGCGACGGGCTGGACCAGATGATCGCCGCCGGGATGCCGGCCCCGGATCAGGTCCGGGCCTCAGGTGGTGGGACGGCGAGTCCGCTCTGGCGTCAGATCCTCGCCGACGTGCTCCGAGCCGAGATCGCAACGGTCAGCACGACCGAGGGCGCGGCCTATGGCGCGGGCGTCCTGGCCGCAGTCGGCGGCGGCTGGTTCACGTCGGTCGAAGGGGCTGGCGACGCGTGGGTCCGCGCCACACCGGCTGCCACACCGGGCGTCGATGCCGACCGTTATGCCGAGGCGCACGCGCTGTACCGCGACCTGTACCCAGCCCTCGCGCCGACGTTCCACCGGATCGGCTGACGCCTCGGGCTACCCTGAGTCGTCCGCCGCCTACCCGCGAAGCTCGATCTCGGCGAGCTCCTTCTCGCTCACCTCGCCCGGTTTCTTGCCGAGGATGATCATGCCGAGAACGTCATCGGCCGTGACATCGGCCTTGTCGACCGTGTCGACGATCCGCCCGTGGTACATCACGCTGATCCGATCCGACAGGTCGAAGACGTCGTGGATGTCATGGCTGATGAGGAAGATGCCGATCCCGTCGTCCTTGAGCTGCCGGATGAGGTTCCGGACCTGGGCCGTCTCGGCGGGGCCGAGCGCGGCCGTTGGCTCGTCCATGATCATGATCCGGGCGTTGAAGTGGACGGCTCGGGCGATCGCGACGGCCTGGCGCTGGCCGCCCGACAGGGACACGACCGGCGTCGCGAAGTTCCGGAAGTTCGGGTTCAGTCGACCCATCACCTTGCGGGTCGCATCCTCCATTCCCGACTCGTCCAGGGTGCCGATTCGCGTCAGGATCTCGCGCCCAAGGAACAGGTTGCCTGGGGCGTCGATGTTGTCCGCGAGGGCGAGCGTCTGGTAGATCGTCTCGATGTTGTAGGCCTTGGCGTCGCGTGGGTTCCGGATGGAGACCTCGTCGCCGTCGATGCGGACCGCCCCGCTGTCCGCCGGGTGCGCGCCCGAGAGCACACGCATCAAGGTCGACTTGCCGGCGCCATTGCCGCCGACGAGCCCGACGACCTCGCCGGCGTGCAGCTCGATGGTGACGTCCCTGACGGCGTGAACGCCACCGAAAGCGACGCTGACGTCCCGCATCTCGACGAGCGGAGTTCGCTGCGCAACGGTCATCCGACAGCCCTCCTCACCGCTCAGCGGGCCCGTCGACGGTTGATCGTGTCGAGGCCGACAGCGACGATCAGGACGAGGCCGGCGACGACATTCTGGCCGGGGGAATTGACGCCGATGAAGCTCAAGCCGTAGGCCAGCGACTGCATGACGAAGGCGCCGAGCACGGCGCCCGGGATCGTCCCGATGCCGCCCGCGAAGGAGGTGCCGCCGACGACCGCCGCCGCGATGACGTACAGCTCGTAGCTCTGGCCGATGTCGAGGGTCGAGCCGTTGAGCCGAGCCGATACGATCGCGGCAGCCAGGGCGCACAGCATGCCCATCAGGACGTAGGTCTTGAGGATCGTCAGTCGGGTGTTGATGCCGGCCAGCTCAGCGGCGTCGGGATTGCCGCCATAGGCGTAGACGTACCGCCCGAACCGCCGACGGGTGGCGATCCAGGTCATCACGAGGGTGACCCCGATGACCAGGACGATCGGGAGCGGGAACCCGGTCGGGATCCGCCAGCCGCCCGCGGGCGCCGGCCCCCAGCCTTGCTCCAGGGCGACCCGGTTGGCGAGGCCCTGCGGCCAGAAGTTGCTGTTCGCGAACCACGAGATGCCCAGGACGGCGACGCAGCCGACAACGGCCAGTGCGATCTCGGCCCACATCGGCCGGACCGGGAACCCGTACCGGCGCCGCTGGCGCCGGCCGTTGATGAGCAACGCGACGATCGCGAGACAACCGACAAGGGCGAGCCCCCAGGTCAGGACTTCGCCGATCGACCCCTGTGCCCCCCCGCCGATCAGCAGGAAGGTCGGATCGAGCCCGTTCACCGCCGCCCCCTGTGACTGGTACCAGATGAGGCCCCGGATGGTCAGCAGGCCGCCGAGCGTGACGATGAACGATGGCACGCCGATGTAGGCGATGATGAATCCCTGGAGCGCCCCGATCGCCGCGCCGATCCCGATGCCGATCGCCAAGGCGAGCGCCCACACGAACGGCGTGTCGGGACTGAGCCCGAGGATGTTCGGGAACCAGTCCGTCATGAGCAGGGCATAGCTCATCGCGATGACGCCAACGACGGATCCGACCGACAGGTCGATGTTGCGCGAGACGATGATCATCACCATCCCGGTCGCGATGATCGCGATGCCGGACGCCTGGACGGCCAGGGTGATCATGTTGTTCGGCTGGATCAGCTTCCCGCCGCTCGCGACGTGGAAGGCCAGCAGGATCACCCCCAGGGCGAGCACCATGCCGAACAGCCGCAGGTCGATCTCCGTCTGGGCGAGCAGGCCGCGGATCGATGGACGCGCGGGCGGCTCGGCCTGTCCGGGAACGGGTGCCGCGTCGGCCACGTTCGTCACGACGGCTCTCCTGGTCCGGTGAAGATCTGCGCCCCCGGGGTCCGGGGGCGCAGGTTCTCGAAGGCTGACTAGCTCGGGCGATCGAGCGTTACTTGCAGGCTTCCGGTGCGGTCGCGGCCGCTGCATCGACGCCGGCGCACAACTGCTCCTTGGTGACCTGGCCACCGTCGATGGCCAGCTGCAGGTTCTCCGCCGTCAACGGGGTCGGCTGGAGGATGAACGAGCTGACGCTGCTGCCACCCGGCGTCTCGAACGCCTGGGCGGTAAGGCCAGCGGTCGGAGCGACCGTTGGGTCGATGAGGCCATCCTGCAGGGTCAGGGTGGCCATGTCGCCACCGGCGCAAAGGGCCAGGGCGGCTGCACCGGCGGCCTTGCCGAGCTCGTTGGCGTTCTTCCAGACGTCGACGAACTGGAGACCCTTCGCCACGTTGTTCAGGTTGGCGGGATCGCCGTCCTGACCGCTGACGGGCGGGTACGGATCGTAGTTCTTGCCGGTCAGGGCAGCGGCGACACCGAGGGCCGTGCTGTCGTTCTCCGCCAGCACCGCATTGATCGGCGTGCCGTCGGCGACGGCCTTGTCGATGATCGCTTCCATGTTGGCCTGGGCCGTCTCGGTCGCCCACGCATCCGTGTAGGTCCCGTAGTCCTTCGGCCACTCTCCGGCACCCGCTGCGGGCCCGTTGAGGATCGTGATCTCGCCGGCATCGACCTTGGTCTTGAGACCGGCTTCGTCCCAGCCCGCGGGCAGGAAGGTCGAGGCGTTCGGGTCCCCCGGATCGCCCTTGATCAGGACGTAGTTGCCGGTCGGGACCTCCCCGAGGATCGCCTCGGCCTCGGCCTTGCCGACGCCGACGTTGTCGAACGTGATGTACAGGACCTCGGGATCCTCGATCAGGCGGTCATAGGCGATGACCGGGACGCCGGCGTCCTTGGCCGCCTGGACGGCGGGGCCGATGACGGTCGTGTCCTGGGCGAGGATGATCAGCACGTTCGCGCCCTGCGACAGCATGGTCGTGACGTCCGTGAGCTGCTGCTCGGTGCTCAGGTTGGCGTCGGCACTGATGTAGGTGCCACCGCCTGCCTCGACCGTCTCCTTGATACCGGGCTCGTCGTGCGCGGCCCAGCGCGGCTGCTGGAAGTTGTTCCAGGACACGCCCACGGTGCACGCAGCGGCCGAGGCCGGCGCGCTGGCGGCCGGCGCGCTGGCGGCCGGCTGACTCGGGGGCGCTGACGGGGCCGTCGTGGCACCGCCTCCCGTGGTGCACGCGGCAAGCACGAAGACGACGCTCAGGAACGCCGTCGTCCGACGAATAGACATCGCTGACTCTCCTCCTAGGTGGCGTAGCTTCCCGAGCGACCCGAGGTCGGACTCGAAGGCTATCACGCTGTCATCCCCGCTCTTACGACCGTCGTTCAGGCTCCGACCTCCCCGGTCGGATGCGATCGGCTCCTCCTCTCTGCTGTCGGTGGCTCAGGCGCTTGCCAGGGCGGCCAGGGCGTAGCGGGGGCGCAGCCAGGCCGCGGGATCGGCGAGCAACGGTTCGAAGGCGAGCTCCGCTGCCCCGAGCAACGGAGCATCCTCGCCGAGCGTGGCGGGGACGACACGGACCAGTCGGCGCGAGGCGCGCAGGACGCGTCGATCAAGCTCGGCCTCGAGGGTCAGTCGAACGAAGGGGTAGCTCGGGGCCAGCCGGCCGCCGAGCAGGACCAGATCGGGATTGAGGACGTTGATCGCGCCGGCCAGCCCGATGCCCAACCAGCGGCCCGTCTCTGCGAACGCGGCGAGTGCGGTCGGTTCCCCGGCCTCGGCCGCTGCGAGGACGGCGTCCACGGCTTCGTGACCGCCTTCCGGCGGCCGACCGGCCCGGCGCAGGAGCGCGCTCGAGCCGACCTCCGTCTCCCAGCATCCGGTCGAGCCACAACGGCATGGCAGGCCGTCCGGGTTGACCGGGATATGGCCGACCTCGCCGCTGTAGCCGGCCGAACCGGTCAGCGGCGCGCCGTCGACGATGAGCCCGCCCCCGACGCCCACCGACCCCCATACGAGAAGGACGTCGTCGACGCCGCGCGCGGCCCCGCGCCGGTGCTCCGCGAGTACGGCGAGATCGGACTCGTTGGCGAAGGCGATCGGGACCGGCAGATCCAGCGCCCGGGTCAATCGGTCACCGAGCGGCTCGTCGCGCCAGCCGAGGTTCGGCGCCATCGACACCATCCCGTCGCTCCGACGGATCACGCCGACGACCGCCGTCCCGGCTCCCACGAGGGTCGCGGTCCGCGGCAGTCGTTCGCGGATCGTGGCGGCCAGCTGGGCGAGCGCCGCCGTGATGTCGTCGACGCTCGAGCGCCCGCGCGGAAGATCGATCCGAAGGAGCTCCAGCGGGCGTCCGCCCAGCCCGACCGCGGCCGCCGCCAGCGAATTGACCGCGATCTCGAACGCGAGCACGATCGCGCCGGTGGGATCGGGGCGGACGACGGGCGATGGCCTCCCCGGCGTGCCGTCGAGTGCGGCCGGGCTCTCGCTGGCCAGGTCGCCGCCGACCAGCTCGCCGATGAGGCCGCGGATCGCACTACGAGTCAAGCCGGTGCGCGTGACGAGGTCGGATCGCGACATGGGGCCACTCTCATGGAGCTCCCGGACGATGGCGCTCAGGTTCGCACGACGGACCGTTTCGCTGCGATGTCCGAGCTCGTCGCGACCACTCAGCAAGGTTTGTGTTCCTCTTTCTCAAATGTCTGTGCGAGACTCGTACAACCACGCGGACATGTCAAGACGGAGGACCACGGCGCAGTGGGTTTGGAGCGACGATGAGCAAGCTGCGGATCGGCATCCTGTCGACGGCCGACATCGCGGTCCGGAAGGTCATCCCCGGCATGCGCCGGGCCGCCCGCGTCGAGGTCGTGGCCATCGCGTCGCGAGACGGTGCCCGGGCACGGGCCGTGGCCGACCTCCTCGGCATCCCGCGCGCCCACGGTTCCTACGAAGCGCTCCTCGAGGACTCCGATGTCGACGCCGTCTACATCCCGCTGCCGAACCACCTCCACGCGGACTGGACGATCGCGGCCGCACGGGCAGGCAAGCACGTCCTCTGCGAGAAGCCACTGGCGATGACGGCTGCGGACGCCGAGCGGATGGCGGCTGCCTGTGATGCGGCAGGCGTGGTGCTCATGGAGGCGTTCATGTATCGCCTCCATCCATCCTGGGTCGCGGTACGCGATCTCGTGGCTTCCGGCCGGATCGGTCGACTGAGCGCCGTCGACAGCTGGTTCTCGTATTTCAACGAGGATCCGCTGAACATCCGCAACATCCGAGAGTTCGGGGGCGGGGCCCTGTACGACATCGGCTGCTACAACGTGAACCTTTCTCGCCTGCTGTTCGGAGGCGAGCCGACCCGGGTGAGGGCGTCGATCGAACGCGACTCGGCGGCCGGTGTCGACATCCGGACGAGCGCGATCCTCGACTTCGCCCAGGGCACCGCGACGTTCACCTGCGGAACGCGGCTCGAGACCGACCAGCGGGTCGATATCTACGGCACGGCTGGCCGGATCTCGATCGGCATCCCGTTCAACATCCCGCCCGACCGTCCGACCCAGATCTTCCTGACGGCCGGCGGCGACCCACCCGTCGCTCCCGCGACCGAGGTCATCGAGTTCCCCGCGGCCGACCCGTATGGGGTGGAGGCAGACGTGTTCGCGGAGGCCATCCTCGACGGAACGCCGCTGCCCTTCGACCCGGCCGACGCGGTTGCCAACTTGCGTGTCATCGAAGCCATCTTCGCGGCCGCCACCGACCGATGAGGTAGGTCCGGGCGAGAAGATATCGTGGACCTGGTCCGAGGGGACGGGCGATCGAAGGAGGAGTCGTGCTGGTCAGTCGATCGAGATCGACGAAGTTGGGGATCCTGGCCGTCGCTGCCATCGCCGTCATGGTCGCCACGGGGCTCGTCATCGTCCGGCCGTGGCAAAGCCAGCCGTCCTGTCCGCCGGCGGCGGAGCACCCTGAGTGGAGCGTTGCACGACGCTGGGACGAGGCGCTCCTCGGTGCGATCCGGCGCGCGCTCCCGGCGCCGACGGTCCACGCCCGGAACCTGTACCACACCGCAGCCGGCATGTGGGACGCGTGGGCGGCATACGACGCCACGGCGTCGGGTGTCTTCGTGAAGGAGAAGTTGACCTCGTCGAACGTGGCGGCGGCTCGGAACGAGGCGATCAGCTACGCGGCGTACCGCATCCTGAGCTCCCGCTATATCAAGTCAGTCGGTGGCGACGAGTCGCTCTCGGCCTTTGCCGACGTCATGGACTCGCTGTGCTATCCGCTGGACGTGACGACGACCCAGGGCGACTCGCCGGCCGCACTTGGCAATCGGATCGCCGAGACCATCACGACCGCGGGCATGAGCGATGGCTCGAACCAGGCTGACGGCTACGCCGCGACCGACTACGAGCCGGTGAATCCGCCGCTCGTGGTCGCGGGGACCGATATCGAGATGACCGACCCCGACCGCTGGCAGCCCCTGCAGCTCGAGCACATGATCTCCCAGAACGGCATCCCGATCGAGAACGGGACCCAGCAGGCGGTCGGGCCGCATTGGGGTCACGTCACCTCGTTCGCGATCCCTGCCGGGGGTTCCGCCGGGGTCCCGATCGATCCGGGCCCCCCACCGCAGTTCGGTACCAGGGAATACCAGGATCAGGCTGTCGAGGTGATCCGTGGCAGCAGCCTGCTCGATCCGGCGAACACAGAGCAGATCGACATCTCCCCAGGGGCGAGGGGCAACAACCCATTGGGCTCGAACGACGGCGTGGGGCATGACGTCAACCCGGTGACCGGCCAGCCCTACGAGCCCGATGTGGTCGATGAGGGCGACTTCGTGCGCGTGATGGTCGAATTCTGGGCCGACGGGCCCAAGTCCGAGACACCTCCGGGTCACTGGAACGTCCTCGCGAACAAGGTCGGCGACGAGCTGGGCACGGATCTGCAGATCGGCGGCAACGGTCCGCAAGTCGACCGACTCGAGTGGGATGTCAAGACGTACCTCGCCCTCAACGGCGCCGTCCACGACGCGGCGATCGCGGCCTGGGGCCTGAAGGGGCACTACGACTCGGTCCGGCCGATCTCGATGATCCGCTACATGGGCAGCCTCGGACAGTCGTCAGACCCGGCCGGGCCGGCGTACCACGCTGACGGCCTGCCGCTCGTGCCGGATCTCATCGAGGTCATCACCGACGAGACCACCGCGCCGGGTGGACGGCACGCGGCCCTCGCGGGCCACGAAGGCGAGATCGCCATCCGAGCATGGGCCGGCGTGCCTCCCGACCCGAAGACCCAGGCCAGCGGGGCGCGGTGGATCCTGGCCGTGCAGTGGGTCCCCTACCAGCTGCCGACGTTCGTGACACCGGCATTCCAGGGGTACGTCTCGGGTCACAGCACGTTCAGCCGGGCCGGGGCCGAGGTGATGACCGCCATGACCGGGAGTTCGTTCTTCCCCGGCGGCATCAGCGGCTACACGATCCCGGTCGGGTCGCTCAAGAACGAGATGGGCCCGACGAGCGATATCGAGCTCGAGTGGGCGACCTATTACGACGCCGCCGATCAGGCCGGTCAGTCGCGGATCCTGGGTGGGATCCATATCGCAGCCGACGATCTCAACGGCCGGCGGATCGGCTCGGAGTGCGGTCGGGCCGCGTGGGCCCGCGCCCGGCTGTACTACGCCGGCACGATCGGATCGTGAGGCGAGCCGGTTGAGACGTCGGCGGCGGATGGTCGCTGCGGCGGCAACGGTCGCCGTGATCGGGGTGGTGGTCGCCGGCGCCTGGGTCGTCGTCGGACGTCGCGGCGCAACGCCGACGGTGGCGCTGGGGCCGCCGCGGTACGTCGACGAGACGACCACAGCCGGCGTCGATCACATGTACGGTGGCCGGGACAGGTCGTTCATCGGCGGCGGCGTCGCCGTCTTGGACTGCGACGACGATCGCCTGCCGGATCTGTACCTGGCGGGCGGTGCGGAGCCGGCCGCGCTCTACCGAAACACCAGCCGATCCGGAGCGCAGCTCGGGTTCACGATGGTGCCCGGTGTCGCCGGCAGCCGAGCTGGTGTGATGGGGGCGTATCCACTGGACATCGACGGGGACGGGCGCGTCGACCTGGCCGTTTTGCGCAACGACGGCGCGACGCTCCTGCGAGGCGTCGGGGACTGTGGCTTCGAGTCCGGCGACGACCGATGGTCCTTCGCGGCGGCAGCCGATTGGACGACGGCGTTCAGCGCCACGTGGGAGGGGTCCGCGGTGTTGCCCACGATGGCGTTCGGCAAGTACGTCGAGATCGATGCCGAAGGCAACGCGACCTACGAGTGTCCCGACAACGAGCTGTTCCGTCCGGACCCCGCTGGATCCGGGTATGCGCCCGCGATGGCACTCACTCCCGGGTTCTGTTCGCTGTCGATGCTGTTCAGCGACTGGGATGGGTCGGGCCGACGGGACCTGCGCGTCAGCAACGATCGCCAGTACTACGACGCGGAGGTCGGTCAAGAGCAGCTCTGGCGGGTGGTCGTGGGCGAGGCACCACGTCTCTACACGGCGGATGATGGCTGGGTGACCATGCAGATCTGGGGCATGGGGATCGCGAGCCACGACCTGACCGGCGACGGATACCCGGAGATCTACTTGACGAGCCAAGGCCCCAACAAGCTGCAGACGTTGCTCACTGGTCCCGAGCTCCCCACGTATCGGGACATCGCGATCAAGCACGGTGTCATCGCCACGCGCCCGTCCGCGGGCGGCGACCCGCTACCGTCGACGGCCTGGCATCCTGAGTTCCAGGACGTGAACAACGACGGCTTCATCGATCTGTTCGTTTCGAAGGGCAATGTCGGCCAGCAGCCCGACTACGCCGCGATCGATCCGAGTGACCTGTTCATGGGTGCTCCGGATAGCACGTTCACGTACGGCGCCGAGCGGGCGGGCATCGTCGATCCGGAGCGGGGTCGAGGCGCGGCGCTGGCGGACTTCAATGCCGATGGCCTGCTCGACCTGGTGCAGGTCGACCTAGACGCACCCGTCCGGGTGTGGCGCAACGTCGGGGCCGGCACGGGCAGCGACCCCGTCGCGATGGGCCACTGGCTGGGTCTGGGGGTCCGCCAACCGGGGCCCAATCGCGACGCGATCGGGGCCATCCTCGAGGTCCGCGTCGGCGAGGCACTGCAGCGTCGCGAGCTGACGGTCGGTGGCGGCCATGTGGGCGGGCAGCTCGGCTGGACCCACTTCGGGCTAGGGCCGGCAGCGCGGGCGGACGTGCGCGTCACCTGGCCCGACGGCGAGGTCGGCACATGGACCGGTATCGACGCGAACCAGTTCGCGACCATCGATCGCGGCAGCGATCAGATCGAGCTTTGGATGCCATGACCAGCAACGGTGCACGCAAGGACCCGGCACGATCCGAGGCGCGCCTCTCGGATGTCGCGCTTCCCGATTTCGGGCGACCGACCGGCAACCCGGAGCTCGCCCCCGCCACTTACGCGGACCGCCTCGAGCGGCTGCGCGAGCGCATGGCCGCCGATCGGATCGACCGCCTGGTCGTCTACGCGGATCGCGAGCACAGCGCCAACCTCGCCTGGCTGACCGGCTTCGACCCGCGCTTCGAGGAGGCCGTCCTCATCGTCGGGCCCGGCGACCCGGTGATCCTCGTGGGCAACGAGTGCTACGGGGTGGCGGGGGCCGCACCCTTGCCGATGCGTCGCGAACTCTTCCAGGACTTCAGCCTGCCGAGTCAGCCCCGCGACCGGTCGCGCCCGCTCGCGGCGATCCTCGCCGACGAGGGCATCGGGCCTGGCCGACGGATCGGGGTCGTCGGATGGAAGACGTACGGCGATCCATCGATGCTCGACATCCCCGCGTACCTCGCCGACGCCATCAGGACCGCAGGTGGCGCCGGGATCGTCACGAATGCGACCGGCCTGTTCATCGATGCTGCTGATGGGCTGCGCGTCCGCAATGAGGTCGACCAGCTGGCCATGATGGAGGCCGCCGCCTGCACGACGTCGAGTGGCGTGCGTGCGTTGCTGACACAGCTTCGTCCCGGTCTGCGCGAGCGGGACGCCGTGGGCCTGCTTGGCTGGGACGGGACGCCGCTGTCGTGTCACCTCATGTTGACGGCCGGACCGCGCGCCCGGTTTGGCCTGCTGAGCCCCGGAGACCGGACCATCGAACACGGGGATCCGTTCACGGTCGCGTTCGGGATCTGGGGCGCGTTGACGTGCCGGGCAGGGTGGGTGGTCGAGGACGCATCCGAGCTGCCGGACGGGATCAGCGACTACGTCGAGCGGCTCGTCGGGCCGTACTTCAGCGCGATCGCCGAGTGGTATGCGGCGCTGCACGTGGGCCAGACCGGTGGCGTCCTGTTCGACATCATCGACCGGCACCTCGGCGATCCCTTCTTCGGGCTCTTTCTCAATCCCGGGCACCAGATCCAGCTCGACGAGTGGGTGAACTCGCCCATCGGCCGCGGCTCCACGATCGAATTGCAGTCGGGGATGGCCTTCCAGGTCGACGTCATCCCGGCGACCGGGACGCCCTACTTCACGACGAACATCGAGGACGGGATCGCCCTGGCCGACGCGGGTCTGCGAGAAGCGTTCGCGGCGC
This sequence comes from uncultured Chloroflexia bacterium, assembly GCA_963828165.1. Classification (GTDB taxonomy): domain Bacteria; phylum Chloroflexota; class Limnocylindria; order Limnocylindrales; family CSP1-4; genus SPCO01. The sequence continues at coordinate 1,666,333 of CAWHDR010000001.1, read as the reverse complement.
GGTTTCCGGAGGCGTGGTCCCGGATCCAGGCGCGCCGCCGGTTCATGACCGACGCGCTCGGGATCGATCTGCATCCCGACGTCCTGCCGTTCTCGAACATCCCTGCGTACCTGCCACCCTTCATCCTCCGGCCGGACCGCGCGATGACGATCGGCCGGTGACGGAACGCGGCGCCGGGAACGGCGTCATGCTGTGCGCCGGCGACGTCCGCCTCACGGGCGCGTTAGGGAGCGGAGGCGACGACCGGCGGATCGAGCGGCATGTCGACGCCCGTCACGCGGTTCTTCCCGGCTCGCTTGCTCGCGTACATCGCCCCATCGGCGCTGATCATCAGCTCGTCGGCCGTGCTGCCATCGTCCGGATAGCTGACAACGCCGATCGACATCGACGGCCGGATGGCCTCGTCGGTCAGGCCGAGCTCCAGGTCATGGACTCCGAGCCGGATCTTCTCGGCCACGACGTAGGCGCCGGTGGGATCGGTCTCGGGCAGGAGCACCACGAACTCGTCGCCGCCGTAGCGGGCGGCCGTATCGATGCGGCGGACGATCGCCGTCACGACGACCCCGACCGCCCGCAGGACGCGATCGCCGTGGAAGTGCCCCAGCCGGTCGTTGACCGTCTTGAGCTCGTCGAGGTCCATCATCAGCAGGCAGAAGCCGCGCCCCGAGCGGGCGCTTCGGGCGATCTCGCGCTCCAGGGCGGCGAAGAAGAAGCCGCGGTTGAAGAGCGTGGTCAGCGGGTCGATCGTCGAGAGGCGGATCGCCGCGTCACGCGACCGGCGCTGCTCGCGCGCGATCACCATTGCGACATAGGCGAGCAGGATCATCGCCGTCAGGTTGATGCCGACGGTCGCGGTCGTGATCGGGTTGCCGAGCGTGCCCTCCGGGGAGCCGAGCAGGACCGCCAGCAGGTATCCGAGCGCGGCGGTCGCAGTCAGGCCCACGGTGATCGGGGGCGAGACCACGAGGGCCGCCCCGCCGACGATCAGTGGGTAGGTGAAGAAGAACGGGCTCTGCACGCCACCGGTCAGCGCGACGAGCAACGTCGCCACGGTGATGGCGACCGAACCCTCGACGCCGAACTTGGCCGCCCCCAGCGCGTCGGCCGGCAGCAGGTCGTGCACGACCAACACGAAGGCCCCGGTCAGCGCCAGCAGGACGAGGATCGCCGGCTGGTTGGCGGGCCAGAGCTCGGTGACGGCGACGATCGTCGTCGTGGCGAGCAGGAAGATCCAGCTGACGATCCTGACGACGCGATCGTAGGTCTGGGTCGTCACGGCATGTTCGGGGCGATCCTCGTCCGACCCGCCGACCACGGCCGCAGCCGCCATCGCCGCCTCCGCGCGGATATCGATGGGCGAGTCCTGGTGGGCCAGGGCGCGTGAGCGGCCGAGCACGGGCGAGCCGAGCAGGGCCGCCATCACGACGAGATTGGCGACCACCGCGACGACGATCAGGACGAGGATAGGTTCGACCGACATGCTCGGGCATCTTAGCCCGGCATCGACCGCATGGGCCTATCGCCCGGTGCGTCCTGGCGACACGTTTCCGTTCAGCGCGTACCCCATTGGTAGGTCTGCTTGACCAGCCGCAGGTACATGAACGTCTCGGTCTCGCGGACTCCCTCGAGCGAGCGCAGCTTCTCGGTCAGGAAGCGCAACAGGGCCTCGTTGTCCTCGCACACGGTCTCGATCAGCAGGTCGTACGTCCCGGCAGTGATGACGACGTAGTCGACCTCCGGCATCTCGGCGATCCGTTCGGCGACCTCCACCAGCTGGTCGCTCTCACAGCGGATGCCGATCATCGCCATCTGGTGGAACCCGAGCTTGAGCGGATCGGTGACCCCGACGATCTGCAGGATGCCGCGCTCGATCAGACGGTTGGTCCGTGCCCGCACCGCGGCCTCGGACACGCCGAGCTCCGCGGCGATCTGCGTGAAGGGGCGGCGGCCGTCGGTCTGCAGGTGCTCGATCACGCGCTTGTCCAGCTCCGACACGTCATCACCGGCGCGGGCCGAGACGGACCGGGGGCGCGGGCTGCCCTCGAGTGACATCGGGTTCTCCCTCGCGGGTCGGCTTACCGACCGAAGGGTACGGCCTCAGGGCGCGGGTGTCGCCTTCGGTGCGGCGGACGGACGGTCCTGACTGGCCGCCGAGACGATCACCGTCGTCACCGGCACGATCGTCCGCGTCTGCAATGGCGAGAGCAGTCGGTCCATGGCGGTGACCAGGGCCTCCAGCGCGGCGGTCTGGCGCTCGTCGAGCTTGGGTGGCTTGGCGTCCGCGTCCCACGGCCCCCATCGGACGAGGATATTGGAGCCGGCGAGCGCGATCGGTGGCTCTCCCTTGCCGGGCGCCTGCCCGGCCTCCCAGGAAGCGGCCTTGGCGAGATCGGCCGAAGTGCGGTACTCGACGACCTGGAGCGGCCAGCCACTGTACGTGGCGTGGATCCGGGTGACGACGCCGGCCGCTTCGGCGCCGACATTGGCCGTGTTCGGCGTGACCCTCAGGCCCTCGCGACCGAGGCCATTGAAGACGGCCTGGGCCGATGCCGGGTCCGCCAGGTGGGGATTCGGCGTCGGGATGGGCGTCGGGACGGGCGTGGGCGAGGGCGCTACCGCGGCCGCTTCGCATGCGGCGGCGAGCATGGCGCACGCGAGGAGGGCGGCCACAAGCCGGGTCGAACGAAGGCTGGTCCGGGGCATGACGGGGTGGATGCTACGCACGAAGGCCGGCGAAGGCGACCCTACAGAAGTACCGTGGGAGGCGGCGGGTGGCGTGCCCGCTCAGGCGTCGAGGCGCGACAGGACCGGCGCGAATGCCTCGATCGCGTCCTTCGTGATCGGGTCCATCACGAGCTGGACGTGCCCGATCCCCTCACGGGCGTAGGCACGCAGGACCTCCGCCACCTCGTCGGGGTCCCCTTCCAGGGGCGGCGGGGCGTCCTTGGCATAGTCCCCCTGCACGCGGCCCTGGCCGCCCGGTAGCCGGACCTGGACCGCGACGGTCCGCTCCACTTCGGCCGGGTCGCGACCGACGTCGCGGCAGGCCGCGTCGACGAGCTCACGTAACGGCGACACCCCGGTGGGCGAGTTACCGGTGTCGGCGAACCACACGTTCCACGAATCGACGTGTGGCAACGTGATGCGCAGCATGCGTGGACCGCGCGACCCGATCATCAGTGGCGGGCCGTCCGGCCGCGGTCCGCGGGGCAGCAGCTCGCAGTCGCGGGCCTGGTAGAACTTGCCGTCGTAGTCGATGGCACCGTCGCGCAGCAGCGTCCGGATGATGGTGAACGCCTCCTCGAACCGGTCGATCCGGTGATCGAACGGGAAGCCGAAGGCCCGGAACTCGGTCTCGTTCCAGCCTGCGCCGAGGCCCAGGATGAAGCGGCCACCGCTGATCTCGTCGATCGTGGCCGCCTGCTTGGCGAGGAGGGCCGGGTTGTGGAAATTCGTACAGGCCACGAGCGGCCCGAACTCCACGCGCGATGTCGCGGCCGCGATGGCGGCCATGGACGTCCACGCTTCCCACGGCCCGCGTGCGGGTCGATCCGGCCAGCGGTAGAGAAGGTGCTCGCCCACCCAGATCGAGTCATAGCCGAGGTCCTCGATCGCCCGGACCATGTCGAGGATCTCCGGCCAGCGGACCTCTCGCTCGACTTCCGGGAGCTGGACGCCGACCTTGAGTGGACGGGTGGCCACGGACGCGGTCGTCAGCTCACGCTGGCGGGACGAAGGGCGGCCGACATGGCGCGAAGGTGGTCGGGCGTGCTGCCGCAGCAGGCGCCGACGATCGTCGCACCGGCGTCCCGGAACTGGATCGCGAAATCGGCCATGGTGGCGCTGTCCGCCTTGTAGACCGCACGCATGTCGACGAGCTCGGGCATGCCCGCGTTCGACTTCGCCACCAGCACGACGTCTGGATCGGCGGCGCGCATCCGCGCGATGACGGGGAGCAGCTCGTCCGGCCCGTTGCCGCAATTGCCGCCGACCGCATCGGCGCCCCACGCGACGAGCGCCTCGACCGCTTGCTCCGGGGTCACGCCCATCATCGTGTGGCCGCGGGTGTCGAAGGTCATCGTCGTGATCAGCGCGATCCCAGGAGCCGCCTGGCGCACGCCTTCGATGGCGGCCTTGATCTCGTTGAGGTCGGACATCGTCTCGATCCAGATGAGGTCCACGCCGCCCGCGACGAGCGACGTCGCCTGCTCGCGGAAGACGTCGACGGCGATCTCGTAATCGAGCGTCCCGAGGGGTGCCACGATCTCGCCGCTCGGGCCGATGTCGCCGGCGACGAGGGCCTGGTCGCCGGCGGCGCGCACCTCCGCGCGAGCGAGGATGGCGGCGGTCCGGTTCAGCTCATCCACCCGCGCCGAGAGGCCGTGCAGGGCGAGGCGCAGGCGGTTGCCACCGAACGTGTTCGTCATGATGATCTGCGACCCGGCTTCGAGATAGCCACGCTGGACCCGTCGGATGATCTCCGGCTGGGTCAGGTTCCAGACTTCCGGCGGGTCGCCGAACTGCAGGCCGTTCTGGAACAGCATCGTCCCCATGGCGCCGTCGGCCATGACCGGCCCACCGCCATCGAGAAGCTCGCGGAAACGGGCGCTGGCGGCACCGCCGTCGATGGCCCGACGGGTCTCACGGTCCGGGAACGCGGCGGGATCGACCGCGGCCAGGGGCTCGGCGCTGCGCGCGGCGGCCGCGGACTGCTCCGTTGCGGGATCGCCGGTCCGGGTGCGGCGACGTGGGCCATCCATGGGCCCATCATACCCAGCCCTACGAGCCCACCATCGGATGGGCTCGCGGCTGGGCCGTCGATCAGAGAGAGACGTGCAGGCTGGACAGGACCAGCGGCGCCGCCCAATCGTTGTTGGATCGGGTCACCGTCCCGCAGCCACTGCCCTGCCAGTAGCCGTTGAGGACCCCGTCCTCGTTGCGGAACCGGACCCGGTTGCCGGACACGGTGTGGCCGGAGCACGGACCGTCGGAGAAGTCGGCGACGTAGATCCCGACATTCGATGCTGGGCGTTGCGCGCCAAAGATGACGTTGTCGAGGATCTTGTTGTTCGTCCCGCCGGCGATGAACGCGCCGACCTGGCCGATGTTCACGAGCTTGTTCCGTCGGGCGATGTTGCCCGAGCCGCCGCCGTCACCGATGGCGATCCCGGAGCTGGACCTGGACTCCCAGTTCGTCCCCTCGAAGTGATTGTCCTCGACGATGACGTTGCTCGAGGCGTGGAGCGAGACCACATCCTCGGTGTCCCCACCGATGCCCTTGTTGTGGTCGATGAGGCCACCGGTGACGTGGTCGAACTGCACGAAGTTGGCGCGATTCAGGCCGACTCGCTCGTGGGGTCCGATGATGTTCTTGTAGCGCGAGTCGATGACGCGGATGTTCGTCGAATCGACGGCGAACACGCCTTCGGCCACGTTCAGGAAGTCCACCGCCTTGATCGTGACGTTGTGGCACCGGACCAGCTTGATGGCGATGACGTTGGCGCCCAGGTCCCTGAACGTCCGGTTCGAGATCACGCGATCGCGGCAGTCGGTCAGGGTGATCGCGCCCGAGCGCGGCCGTGTGCCGAAGGCCGTTGACCACGGGTTGGTCGTTGGGGTCGGCGTCGGGGTGGACGTCACCCTTGGCCACGTGGAGACACGCGTGCCGCTTGCGTTGAGCAGATGGGCCACTTCACCCGTGTTGTTCCAGACCGGGGTCGTGCGGCCCCAGTAGCGATGACCGGGGCGGTTGGTGCCCTTGCCGGAGTGAACGTAGATGGATCCCTTCCCCATCCGGACGCCGGACGCAAAGCGGTAGGCGTTGCCGGCCTTGTCGCGCACCCGCCATCCGCCGACACCGATCAGGGTCGAGCACTTGTTCGTTACCACGACGTACTCGCCGTTCAGGTTGGTGGCGTCGTTGCCGGGCGCGTCGAACCGGGCGTACTGGATGGCGATGCAGCCAGCGGCGGCGGTGCTCTGGACGCCGGTCATCGTCAGGCCAGCGCTGACGGGAACGGCGAGGGCGGCCGCCAGTAGCAGCCGGACGAAGAACCCCGAGCGCCGGGGCTGGCGTACCCGGCGACTCGCGACGGATCGGGATGCGGGGAGCGGTCGTGCCATGTGGGCCTCCTGCTGGGGCGGGCAGCAGTCGTGACCGGGTGACGGCCCGGTACGGATGTGACGAGTGCCGCCGTCGATGCACGGGGGTTGTTGGCGCGGGCGACCCCGCGTTCCTGGCTGCCAGGAGCGCACCCGGGAGTTGACCCACAGCCCATCGACATCAGGGGGTCGACGAGTGACGCGCGAGTCGGGTCTCCGGTGTCCGGCCGTGGATCGGGGGAAGTCCGCGACCGGCTGATAGCGGAGCGGCGACGGACGATCCCGGTCATCCGTGGGGTGTCGCTCCGACGACAAGTCTGCCCCAGATCCGAAGGATGTGCCCCGACGCCTTCGTGCCGTGCTTGGAGACGTCCCGGTGGACGAAACGCAGCGCGTCGGCGGCGTCCGACCACGGCCAGGCCCGTGGCGCGTTACTTACGGACGTAGTCGAACGGGAAGTCGATCTCCCACTGATCGCCGGCGTCGCCCGTGGCGCGCTCCCAGCGGCCTTTGATCGTGGTGCCGTCAGCCGAGATCTCGCCGATGTACCGCTGGTTGAAGCCGGGGCCATCGGGGCCGTTCCAATCCTCGCCTGGGGCTCGCCAGATCTTCCAGGTGGAGCCGTCGAGGGCCATCAGGAACAGCCGCTTGACGCCGCGATCGTCGAAGTAGTGCATCGGCTGCGGCTCGCCCTCGGGTGCGCCGCCGATGATCGAGACGCTGTCCGGCAGGTCCGCGGGCTGGCCCCTCGAGCGGAGCACGACGAACTCGCCCAGACGTTCGACCGTGGTCTCCGCGGACATCTTCATCGGAGGATCGAGCGGGAGTACGCCTTCGCCGTGCCATTCGCCGATCAGTGGCTCGAACGCGTTCATCATCGGTCTCCATTCGAGGCGGACCGGCGTTCGAGCAGTGAGACGCGCCGGACCCTGCCATCTTCGCAACCAGGAGTTGACAGCGCCAGCCCGAATCCGCCACCCTGCGCGACGACATGGCCGCCACCGACTCCCGCCGCGCGACCACGACGCAGCAGCGGCCCGCGAGGGCCTGCTCGAACTGATGCGCCGCGCCCGCGAGGGCGCCGACCACCGACTGAGAGGACACCCTCGGCACGACGCCGAGGGTGTTTTGTGTATCTGGAGGCATCTCCCATGGATCCGACGCTCCTGGCACGGGGACTCGTGCTCGGTTTCACGATCGCGGCCGCGGTCGGGCCGATCAGCCTGCTGTGCATCCGGCGAACGCTGGCGGAGGGCCGCATCGTTGGGTTGACATCCGGGCTCGGCGTCGCCACGGCCGATGCGACGTACGGGGCGATCGCAGCGTTCGGGCTGACCGCGATCACGGACGTCCTCGTCGACTGGCGACGGGCACTCGGGCTCGTTGGCGGCTCCTTCCTGCTGTGGCTTGCCTGGCGGACGTTCCGTGCCGAACCAGGCGAAGCCGCGACGGCGGCGGCGCGCCGCCGGGGGTTGCCCGGCGCGTACCTGTCCACCCTCGCGCTCACCCTCACGAACCCGATGACGATCCTGTCGTTCGGGGCGCTGTTCGTGGGTCTCGGGATCAGCGGCGGCGACGCCGCCGGCGCCGCGTCGCTGACGATCGGCGTGTTCCTGGGATCGGCCGCGTGGTGGGTCGTCCTCGTGACCGCCGTCGGTGCGTTGCGCTCGCGGCTGACGCGGATCTGGCTGCGACGGATCAACATCGCGTCGGGCTTGCTGATCGGGGCGTTCGCGGTGCTCGCGCTCGCCACGGCGCTCATGCCGGCGTGACCGAATGGTCCGGGGCCTCGCAGGCCTCGCTCGCCTCGCTAGCCGTAGACGACGCCCGGCGCGCCCATCCTCGCGATCCGGCCATCCTCCATGACCGCGACCTGGTCCGCGAAGTCCATCGCGTCCTGCCGGTCGTGCGTCACCACGACGGCCGTGATCCCGGTCGCGTCGAGCAGGCGGCGGACGCCGTCTCGCGTCTCGCCACGCAGGTCCGCATCGAGCGCGCTGAACGGCTCGTCGAGCAAGACGACGTGTGGGCGGTTCGCGACGGCTCGGGCGAGGGCGACACGCTGCTGCTGGCCTCCCGACAGCTGGTCGGGTCGCCGGTCGGCCAGGTGCGGCTCGAGCGACACGAGGTCGAGCAGCTCCCGTAGCCGGTCGGGCGTGGCCGCTCGCCCATCCAGCCCGAAGGTCACGTTCTGGGCGACGGTGAGATGGGGGAAGAGGCCTCCGTCCTGTGGCACGTAGCCGATGCCCCGCCGATGCGCGGGCACCCAGGCGCTGCCGCTCACCGTGATCTCGCCGATCGCGATCGAGCCGGCGTCGGGTGCATCGAAGCCACCGATCAGACGCAGCACCGTGGTCTTGCCGCATCCCGACGGCCCGACGATCGCGACGGTCCGACCATCGTCGACCCTGAGGTCGAGCTGATCCAGGACGCGAACCGCGCCGAAGGCCTTCGAGACGCCGTCGAGCACGACGCTAGCCATGGGCGATCGAACCCTGCGATGCGCGAAAGAGCACGGACACCATGGGGATCGACAGCAGGACCATGAGGAACGCGTAGGGCGCCGCACTCGCGTAGTCCAGGTCGTTGACGTGGCTCCAGAACTGCGTGGCCATGGTCCGCGTCCCGTTCGGGCCGAGGAGGAGCGTGGCGGTCAGCTCGTTGACGATGCCGAGGAAGACCAGGGCGGCGCCCGCCAGCGCGGACGGGGCCGCGAGTCGTCCGGTCACGCGGAGGAAGGCGCTCACGGGCGGCTTGCCCAGCGACTGCGCGACCTCTTCGAGTCCGACGGGGACCTGCGCGATCCCAGAGCGAAGGTTGATCAACGCGCGGGGCATGAACAACAGGACGTAGGCCAGCAGCAGGACCACGACCGTCTGGTAGAGCGGTTGCGCCAGCCGGATGGTGACCGTCGCGAGGGCCAGCGCGACGACGATCCCCGGCAGGGCGCTCGTCACGTAGTTGGTCGCCTCCAGCGCGCGGCTGATCCGGGAGCCGAACCGCACGACGAGCCAGGCCGTGGGCACGGCGAGGACGACCGTGATGAACGCGCCGGTCGCGGCGAGGATCGTGGTCTGGGTCAGCGCCTGGACGAGGCGATCGTCCCCCCACACGGCCATGCCGCCCCGACCCAGCCAGCGGGCGATGCTCATCATGGGCACGCCGACCGCGAGCCCGACCAGCAGCGCAGCCCCGGCCGCCGCCGGCAGGGCCATGCGTCCTAACCGTGCACGACGCTGGGGCCGGGCGGCACCGGACCCGATCCGTGCGTACCGGCTCCCGCCGCGGGCGACATTTTCAACGAGGAGGAGCGACAGGCAGCAGACCACCAGCACCCCAGCCAGCGACGCGGCGGCCGGACCGTTGAAGGTGGATCGGTACTGCTGGATGATCGCGGTCGTGAACGTCTCGAAGCGCACGATCGCGAAGGCGCCGTACTCGGCAAGCAGGTGCAGCCCGACGAGGAGCGATCCGCCCAGGATCGGGAGCCGCAACTGCGGCAGGACCACGCGCCGAAACACCTGGGCCGGACTCTGACCGAGGCTGGCGCCGACTTCCTCCAGCGCGGGATCGAGACGCCGCAGCGCCGCCACGACCGGGAGGTAGACGAGCGGGAAGTAGGCCAGCGTGGCGATCAGGACACCGGCCGGCAGGCCCGACATCGATGGGACGACACTGACCCAGCCGTAACCCGTGACGAAGGCGGGGATCACCAGGGGCGCGGCGAGCAGGACCGCCCACGCCCGACGACCTGGCAGCTGCGTTCGCTCGACCAGCCACGCGGCCCCGACGCCGAGCGCCACGCAGGCGGGCGTGGCCAGGACGAGCAGCCCGATGGTGTTCACGAGGAGCTCGAGCACCCGCGGACGGAAGGTCAGCTCGACGAAGGTCGCCCATCCGGTCTGCACCGTGACGAGGACCACGTAGAGCAGCGGGATCAATGCGGCCGCCGAGACCGCGGCGGCGGGGATCAGAAGCATGACCGGGAGATGCGCCCGTGGCGCTCCTCCCGGTCGGATCAGCATCGCCCGCACGCGTCTATCGTGGCGTAGCCCGCCGAGACGCGATGCGCGGAGGACTCAAAGGAGTCCGGCCCGGGTCATGAGGTCGGTGACCTCCTTGCTGTCGAGAGTGGACGGATCGATGGTCGGCGCCTCCAGGTCGTCGAGCGGCACGAGCGCCGGGTTCGCGGCCACGTCGCTGGCGATCGCGTACTCGAAGGAGTCGCCCGTCTGGAGGATCGTCTGGCCGTCGACGCCGGTGACGAAGTGCAGGAAGGCCTGCGCCGCGGCCGCATTCTTGCTCGACTGCAGGACCCCGCCGCCAGAGACGCTCACGAACGCGCCCGGGTCCTGGTTCTTGAAGTAGTGAAGCGTCACGTTCTGGCTGTTCTCGCCGGTGTTGGCCTGGTCGCCGAACCAGTAGTAGTGATAGATGACGCCCGCAGGGATCTCCCCGGAGTTCACCGCGGCCATCACGGTCCGATTGCCTTGATAGGCCGTGAAGGTCGTCTTCATCCCCTCGAGCCATGCCTCGGTGGCCTCGGCGCCCTCGAGCGCCAGCATCGCGCTGACGATGGCCTGGAAGTCGGCGCCGCCGGGTGATGCGGCCCAGCGGCCCTTCCACGCCGGATCCTGGAGATCCATGATCGATGCCGGGAGCTGATCGGCGGGAAGTTCCGCCTCGTTGTACGCGAAGACCGTTGATCGCGCCGCGATCCCGGTCCAGGCGCCGGTCGATGGTCGATACGCGGGTGGGACCTGGTCCAGCGTTCCCTGGTCGATGGGGGCCAACAGCCCCGCGTTCTCCACGAGGGCCATGGCCGGGGAGTTCTCGGTCAGGAACACATCGGCCGGCGACGCGGCACCTTCCTGCACGAGCAGGTTGCCGAGCTCGGAGTCATCGCCGTTCCGCAGCGTCACCTGCACGCCGGTCTGCTTCGTGAACTCGTCCACCCAGGCCTGCGTGAGGGATTCGTGCTGCGCGTTGTAGATCGTGATGCTGCCGCCGATCGGTTCGGAGCTCGGGGTCGCGCTGGGCTGCGGCGCGACGGACGTCGCTGCCGACGGAGACGCCGCGAGGGGCGGGCTCGAGGAGGCCCCGGTGCCGGCGGCACTACAGGCACTGGCGACGAGCGCCGTCGCAACGAGGATGCCCGTCAGGCCGCGCGCCCGCCGGATGGACCGATCGATCATTGGATGATTCCTTCTGCGTCACAGCTGGCAGTTCGACAGGTGCCCATGGGTCAATGACGCAAGGCACCTTGTCATCTGTGCGCAAGGTAGCCTACCGCCGCGATCCTGTCCACAGCGCGGGACACATACAGGAGGGGTGTGGGCACGTGACGCGAGACCGGCCTCAGCACTGGGCCGGTGTGGTCGGGGAGGTGGGACTCGAACCCACGATCTCGTGCTCCCAAAGCACGTGCGTTGCCAACTACGCCACTCCCCGGCGAATCTCGTGCTCGGGAACCATACAGGCTTCCTGGATCCGGCTGTCTTGATTGGCCTCCAGCGCTCCTACCGCGCCGGAAAACGAGGGCCGTTGCGTCCACGCACCACTAGTGGTACGAAGGTCCTAGACATTCCGGCGGCAGCGCAGATACCTTCGCGGTCAGGCTCGAAGGGGAGCCGGGGACGCGGTGTTTCCGCGCGGGGGCCACTGACCGGACAGAGATGGGCCGAAGGAGCGCGCGCGTGGAGTTCCCTGTGGGCGGCCGTCGAGCGGCCGCGATCCTGCTGTCTGTCTGCTTGTTCGCCTCCACGGCCGGAAACCCGCCACGGGCCAACGCCGCTGCCCTGCCGACCGGCTTCCAGGAGACCACCGTCATCAGCGGCCTGAACGCCCCGACGGTCGTTCGCTTCGCGTCCGACGGTCGCGTCTTCGTGGCGGAGAAGAGCGGGATCATCAAGGTCTTTGATTCGCTGTCCGACACATCCCCGACCGTATTCGCCGACCTCCGGACTAACGTCCACGACTTCTGGGACCGCGGGCTGCTGGGGATGGCTCTGGCTCCGGGCTTTCCGACGGATCCGTTCGTCTACGTCCTGTACAGCTACGACCACATCCTCGGCGACTCGGCGCCGGCACCTCGCTGGGGTGACCAGTGCCCCAGCCCGCCAGCGGCGACCGGCGACGGCTGCGTGATCAGCGGCCGACTGTCCCGGCTGCAGGCGAATGGCAACACGATGACCGGCAGCGAGCAAGTACTCATCGAGGACTGGTGTCAGCAGTACCCGAGCCACTCCATCGGCTCGCTCGCGTTCGGGGCCGACGGCGCCCTCTATGTGAGCGGGGGTGATGGCGCCAGCTTCAATTTCGCGGACTACGGACAGGACGGGTCGCCGCTCAACCCGTGTGGCGATCCGCCGGCGCCGGTCGGTGGGGCACAAACGTCGCCCACCGCTGAGGGAGGCGCCCTGCGCAGCCAGGATATCCGGACGACGAGCGACCCGACGGGACTCGACGGATCGGTCCTCCGAGTGGACCCGGCCACGGGCGCCGGCATGCCCGGCAACCCGTTCGCGAACAGCTCCAACCAGAACGCCCGCCGGATCGTCGGCTACGGCTATCGGAATCCGTTCCGCATCACGATCCGCCCCGGGACCAACGAGGTCTGGGGCGGCGATGTGGGCTGGTCGACCTGGGAGGAGCTGAACCGGCTCGTGACGCCGGCGGACGCCACGGCCGACAACTTCGGCTGGCCCTGTTATGAGGGCAATGGACGCCAGGGCTCGTACGACGCACTCAACCTCAACCTCTGCGAGAACCTATACGCAGCCGGCGCCGGGGCAGTCGTTGCGCCCTATTACACGTATCGGCACAGCGATTCGATCGTCAGCGGGGAGGCCTGCAACAACGGCCAGGGATCGTCCACCGTCGGCATGGCGTTCTACGCCGGTGGCGCGTACCCAGACAAGTACGACGGGGCCCTCTTCTTCGCCGACTACAGCCGCGATTGCCTATGGGTGATGACGGCCGGCGCCAACGGCCTTCCGGACCCGGCATCACGTGCCAACTTCGTAACCCCTGCGGCCAATCCCGTCCACCTCGAGATCGGCCCGGCCGGCGACCTCTTCTACGTCGACTTCAGCGGCGGCACGATCCGCCGGATCCAGTACTTCATTTCCAACCAGCCGCCGACTGCGAGCTTCACGGCCAGCGCGGCGGCCGGTCCGGCACCGCTGGCCGTGACCTTCGACGGGGGCGGCTCGAGCGACCCCGACGGCGATGTCCTGACCTACGCGTGGGACCTCGATGGCGACGGCGGCTTCGATGATGCATCGACCGAGACCACGAGCCGGACCTACTCAAGCGACGGCAACGTCAGCGTCAGACTGCAGGTCACCGATCCTTCGGGCGCCAGCCATGTCAGCCCGGCGACCACGATCATCGTCGGTAACGACCCGCCGACGGCGGTCATCGACAGCGCCACGACCGGGTGGGCCGTCGGCCAGACCATCGCCTTCGGCGGTCACGCGACGGACCCCGAAGACGGGAACCTCGCGGCCTCGCGGCTGTCGTGGCAGGTCATCCTCATGCACTGCCCGCAAGACTGTCACGAGCACCCGATCCAAACCTTCTCGGGTGTCGCTTCGGGCTCGTTCACCGCCCCCGACCACCAATACCCATCACACCTGAAGCTGCGCCTCACGGCGACGGACGCCCAAGGGCTCAGCCACACAGCCGAGCGAGACCTCCACCCGGCGACGGTCGATCTGACATTCGCGACCACCCCGAGCGGACTGACCCTCACGGTCGGCGGCGCGACGGGGGCGGCGCCATTCACGCGGCGCGTGATCGTCGGATCGGTGAACTCGATGTCGGCCGACTCCCCGCAGACCATCGGGGGACTCAGCTACCGCTGGACGGGATGGTCCGATGGCGGAGTCCAGAGCCATGACATCACCGCTCCTGCCGTAGCCCGGACGTACACCGCGACGTACGCCGCGACGACGGACCTTGCCGTCTCGCAGACGGCCGCCGTCGCAAGTGGGCGGGTCACGTTCACAGTCACCACGCGCAACCTGGGTGCGATGGCGGCGTCGAATGTAGCCGTCGTCGACACGCTGCCCTCGAAGCTGTCGTTCTCAGCGTCCGGCTCGTCCGGCGGCTGCACGTTCGCGGCGTCGACGCGGCAGGTCTCCTGTCCGATCGGCACCCTCGCCGCAGGCGCGACCGCAACGACGACCATCGTCGCGACAAACGGCAACGCCAAGGGAAATGTTCAGAACGCCGTTCGCGTGACGTCGATCACGCCTGACTCGAATCCGGCGAACGACACGTCGACGATCACGGTGAAGTTGCGCTGATATCAAGAAGCGCCGGCCGTGGCCGGCGCGTCGCGGCGTGTTCCTGGGCGCCTCAGTAGGACCTGCTCGGTTGGAAGCCTCTCGACCGCCGGCGCCCGGCGGTCGAACCGGCAGGATGATCTACTCCGGGAACTCGAAGGTTTCGGTCACCGTGGCATTGGCGTCCACGATGCCGTGGCCGTAGAAATCTGGTTCCCGGGATGCGAACCCTCGGTCAGGCCTCGGCGATGACCCCGATCGAGACCCGGAAGCCGGCGCGCTTGTGCTGCGTGGGCATCAGCGTGCCCTGGCCGATCGGCGCGTCACCCGGGAACCAGCGGACCCACTCCTGATTGAACGTGTCGAACTCCGCGGGATCGCGCAGCGACCAGTTCGCCCACACGACCTGCTCGAGGGAGCTCCCGGAGGCTTCCAGCTTGGCCTTGAGGTTCTGCAGGCACTGGCGTGTCTGCTCCTTGATCTGGCTGCTGACGACCTGACCGGTCTCCGGATCGACGGGCCCGATCGACGAGACATAGACCATGCCGCCGGCCGTGACCGCACGACCCTGGCCGACGGACGGGCGGACCACGTCGACCGCTTCGCCGCCAACCCAGCGGCCCTTCCGCGAGCGGGTCGCATCCGGGTGATCGGGGTCTTCGGGCGGGATGCCGAATTCGTCGGCGGGCATATCGATCCCGCTCTGCTTGAACTTGCCCATGAAGGTCGGCCGGACGCCGGTCGGCTTGAGCAGCCCCTCGACCTTGCCTTCCGAGATGCCGGTCTGCTCGAACGCGAAGATGTCCTGCATCAGGATCTCGTCATCCTCGATCCCGAGCACCTCGGTGATGTTGACGATCTTGCGCGAGCCATCCTTGAGGCGGGCCGTATGGACGATGAGGTCGACGGCAGAGGCGATCTGCTCGCGGATCGCGCGGAGCGGCAGCTCATAGCCGGTCATGAGGACCATGGTCTCGAGCCGGCGGAGCATGTCCGCGGAGGTGTTCGCGTGACCGGTCGACAACGAGCCATCCTGGCCGGTCGTCATCGCCTGGAGCATGTCGAGCGCCTCGCCTGCGCGGCACTCCCCGACGATGATGCGGTCGGGGCGCATGTGCAGGGCGTTGCGCAACAGGTCCCGGATGGTGATCTCGCCCGTGCCCTCGATGTTCGGCGGGCGTGATTCGAGCGTGACGACATGCACCTGGCGGAGCTGCAGCTCGGCGGCGTCCTCGATCGTGACGATCCGTTCGTCCTCGGGGATGAACGAGGACAGGACGTTGAGGGTCGTCGTCTTGCCCGAGCCCGTGCCGCCGGATACGAAGACGTTCAGCCGTGCCCGCACGCAGGCGTTCAGGAAGTCGAACATCTCGGGCGTTGCCGTGCCGAACCGGATGAGGTCGTCCACGGTGACTGGCTTGGCCGGGAACTTTCGGACCGTGATCACCGGTCCGACCAGCGAGAGCGGTTCGATGACGGCATTCACGCGGGAGCCGTCCGCCAGGCGTGCGTCGACCCTGGGGCTCGTCGCATCGATGCGCCGTCCCAGCGGCGTGATGATCCGGTCGATGACGCGCAGGACGTGCTCGTCGTTCAGGAAGTAGCTGTCGACTCGCTGGATCTTGCCCGCCCGCTCGACGTACACGTGGCTTGGCCCGTTGACCATGATCTCCGTGATCGTCTCGTCGAGCAGCAGCGGATCGAGCGGACCGAGCCCGCCGACCTCCCCGATCAGCTCCTCGATCAGGTGTGCCTTCTCGTCACGGGTCACCGCGTACCCGTCCGCGGTCACGACGCGTTCGACGATCGCCGTGACCTTGGCGCGGAGCTCGTCCGGATTGGCGAGGTCGAGGAGCGTGTCGAAGGCGCTCATGACCTCGGTCTGCAGGCGGAGCCTGATCTCGTGCAGCAGCTCCTCTCGAGCCGCGCGTCGTTCCGAGCTGATCGGGACCGCGACCGGAGGCGGAGGGACGACCGGTACGGCCACCTTGGCCTCGGCGGTCTCCAAGCGCTGCTGTTGTGCCCGCTCGACACGCTGGATCAACGACATGACGTGTGTTCCCCTGTCCGGCCTACGAGTCGCTCCCGGATGAGTGCTGGTCCGGGCCCCCGTTTTCGATCCTCGCCGAGCCGCATGAGCAGGCCCGCTCGGCGAGGATACCTCTGCCGCGTCGAGATAGGACTATCGTCCTAGCGAATTCGGGTGCGTTCTGGCAACCGAAGGGTAGCGCGTCACGCTCGCGGGCCCGAGTGCGTCACAGGACAAGACGCCGGGCGGTCATGGCAGGCTGATCGATCGCCCGGCGTCCCCACGTCCGCTTCCGGGTAGACTCCGCCGCGGACCGACCACCCACCGAATCGAGGAACATCGCCCGTCGTGCACGCCCGCCGCGTCCGGCCGGAAACCGGACATATCGACCGCCGCCGCCTCGCCGCGGCAGGTCTTTCGGCGGTGCTCCCGGGCCTCGGTCAGGCGCTCAACCGGCGGTCCCGCCTCGCGGCGCTGTTCATGATCCCGTCGCTCGTGCTCCTGCTCCTGGGCTTCCTCCTGTATTCGACGCAGTCGCTCACGCGGCTGGCTGCCTTCGTCGTGTCCCCGCCCATCCTGGCGACACTCCTGACCATCAACCTCCTGCTCCTAGGCTGGCGGCTGCTCGCCGTCGGCCAGGCGTTCCTCGACACCAGCAACCGCGGTCCGACGGGACGCGTGGGTCTCGTGGGCTTGGCCGCCATCGTGCTGTTCGTCGCGGTCCCGCACGTCCTCGTCTACCAGTACGGGACCGTCTTCCGCGACACGTTCGCCCGGATCTTCGAGCCTCCGGACGACCCGGCTGACGGGCCGCCACCCGCGGCGGGCCGGGGAACGACGAGCGGCTGAGCGTGCTGCTGGTCGGGGTCGACCGCAGTCCGACCCGGAAGACCAACCTCACCGATACGATGATCGTCGCTTCGATCGACCCGGTCGGCCGGACGATCAGCATGGTCTCGGTCCCGCGCGACCTGATCGATGTCCCGCTCGGCAACGGCGACCGCTACGGGCCGAAGCTCAACTCGCTCGTCGCGTACGCCGACGGCCACCCCGACGAATTCCCCGGTGGCGGCATGCAGGCGCTTCGAGACGCCATCGGCGCGCTGCTCGGTATCGAGATCCACTACGACGCGGAGATCGATCTGTACGGCTTCCGCGACATGATCGATTCGGTCGGGGGCGTCGACATCGAGGTCACGCAGCCGATCGACGACCCGGAATACGACAACGTCGGCTTCTCCATCGGCGTCGGACCCCACCATCTCGACGGCAAGACCGCGCTGGCCTACGTCCGCTCCCGCAAGGGCCTCGGTGACAGCGACTTCACGAGGGCCATCCGCCAGCAGCAGGTCCTCGTCGCCCTGCGGGATGCGGTCACGCAGGACGGTTCCGTGCTGTGGGAGCTGCCGGGACTCATGGACGCGGTGGGCGACGCGGTGCGGACCGACCTGCCACCGGCCAGGCTTCCGCAGCTCGCGGCGCTCATGGATGAGATCGACGACGACGCGGTCACGCGATCGATCATCCGCCACCCCCTGGTGCGATCGGTCGACACCCGCTACGGATCGTCGCTCCAGCCCGACCTCGCGGCGATCCGCGACGTCGCCGAGCGGCTCTTCCCCGAGCCTGGCGTCGAGCCCATCCCCTGGCCGACCCCGGAACCGACGACCGAGCCCTAGGCAGGTCGAGCGGGCCGGCGGGCGGCTTGGCCCTGTCAGCCGCCCGGCGCCCTGCGCCCGTCAGAACCCGAGCGCCGTCAGCCGAACGGCCATGCGGCGGGCCGCTCGCGCCCGGTGCGAGATGGCGTTCTTCTCGGCCGGGGTCCACAGCCCGAGGGTCCGCCCGCCCGGGGGCTCGACGTCCGGTTCGAAGATCGGGTCGTAGCCGAACCCGCCCGTCCCGCGCGGTGCGAGCGCGATCCGACCGCGACACGTGCCTCGCGCGAAGGCCACATGCTGACCGCCGCGCGGCCCCGCGTCCCCGGGGATCGCCAACGCGAGCACGCATACGTAGCGCGCCCCGCGCCGCTCAGGAGGCAGGCCATCGAGCGCGGCGAGCAGCTTCGCGTTGTTGTCCGCATCCGTGGCTGCCTCGCCCGCATACCGCCGTGTCCGGACGCCTGGCCCACCACCCAGGGCGTCGACCTCCAGACCGGAGTCGTCGGCGAGGACCGGCAGCCCCGTCGCACGGACGGCGAAGCGGGCCTTGATCGCGGCGTTGGTCTCGAACGTCTCGCCGTCCTCGATCGGCTCGCCCTCCACCCCGAGATCGTCGAGCGAGACGAGCTCGGCCCCGTCGAGGTGGAGCAACTCGCGGAGCTCGCGCAGCTTGTGCTCGGAGTGCGTCGCGATGACGAGCCGCGGCATGACCCCTCCGACGGCCGAGGCGACGCTGCCGCTAGCCATCGGCCGGAGGATTCGAGGCGACGCTGCCGCTAGCCATCGGCCGGAGGATTCAACGCCGGACGGTCGCGAGGACCTCGGCCTGGGCCGCGAACAGCTTGCCCAGGCCCTCGTCGGCGAGGTCGAGCATCTCGGTCGC
Organism: uncultured Chloroflexia bacterium; assembly: GCA_963828165.1. GTDB lineage: Bacteria > Chloroflexota > Limnocylindria > Limnocylindrales > CSP1-4 > SPCO01. The sequence continues at coordinate 1,647,370 of CAWHDR010000001.1, read as the reverse complement.
CGATGCGCGGTCGAAGGGCTTGCCTTCGGCCGTGCCCTGCAGCTCGACGTACGTGCCCGCGTCCGTGCCGACGACGTTGAAGTCGACCTCGGCGCTGGAGTCCTCGCTGTAGTCGAGGTCCAGATGCGCCAGCCCGTTGACGATCCCGACGGACACTGCCGCCACCCGCGAGGTCAGGTGTCGCTCCATCCCGTAGGTGATGAGCGCCGCGCCGAGCGCGACGTAGCCACCCGTGATCGAGGCGGTGCGGGTGCCGCCATCCGCCTGGAGGACGTCGCAGTCCACGGTGATCGTCCGCTCGCCAAGCCGGCCGAGGTCGACGACGCCACGCAGGGAGCGTCCGATCAGCCGTTGGATCTCGTGGGTCCGTCCACCGATCCGGCCCTTGGCCGACTCGCGGTCCGTTCGCTCGGCCGTGGCCCGCGGCAGCATCGAATACTCGGCCGTCACCCAGCCCGTGCCCTTGCCGCGGAGATGCGGCGGCACACGGTCGGCGATCGTGGCGGCGCACAGCACCTGGGTGTCGCCGAACCGGACCAGGCACGACCCCTCGGCCCACTTCTGGACGCCGAGCTGGAAGCTGATCGGGCGGAGGTCGCGCAAGCCGCGCCCGTCGGCGCGGGCACTGGGCGGGCGGTTGCCGATGGTCATGACGTGATCCTCTCTTCCGCCTTGGCGGCATCCCAGAGCTCATCGAGGGCGGCGAAGTCGAGGTCGCGCAAGGCGACCCCGCGATCGGCGGCCCGGCGCTCCACACTGGCGAAGCGTCGCCGGAACTTGGCGTTGGCGGCACGGACGGCCGCTTCGGCCTCGACGCCACGCTTGCGGGCGACGTTGACGAGGACGAACAGCAGGTCACCGAACTCCTCGACCCAGGCCGCAGGGTCGGGAGCGTCCGCGGCCTCACGCAGCTCGTTGGTCTCCTCGACGACCTTGTCGAGCACGCCTTCGAGCGACGGCCAATCGTAGCCCAGGTTCGCGGCTCGCTCCTGCATCTCCTGACTGGCGGCGAGGGCCGGGAGCGACGCCGAGATGCCATCGAGCGCGCCGCGCGGCGGTGTCGGCGGGCCTGCCGGATCGCCCGGCTCCGCGACGTCGGCCTCCGCGGCTTCGGCCTCCGCGCGCTCGTCCGCCTTGATCCGTTCCCATTGCCGGTTCACATCCGATGCGGTCCGCGCCTCAGCGTCGCCGAATACGTGGGGATGACGGCGCACGATCTTGGCCGCGATGGCCGCCTGGACATCTGTCAGGTCGAAGACGCCGGCTTCGGCGGCCAGCTGGGCGTGGAGCACGACCTGGAGGAGCAGGTCGCCGAGCTCGCCGGCCAGCGCGGGCGTCGCGCCCGATTCGAGCGCGTCGTACACCTCGTACGCCTCCTCGAGCAGGTGCTTGCGCAATGAGGCGTGGGTCTGCTCCTGGTCCCACGGGCAACCGCCGGGGGCTCGCAAGCGGGCGCTGATCGCGGGCATCGCCCACGGACCCGCGACCGCAGCCTCCACGGGCACGGGGGTGAGATAGAGCGGCGTCCCGAGGTCCTCGTCGCGCAGGTCGCCGACCCGCGTCGGGGTCGCGGTCCCGAACCGGCCCACTGCGTGGTCTGTGGGGTAGGCGCGGGCCAGGACATCGAGGGGGGCGCGGCCGAGCGGCCCATGACGACCCGGCAACGGGGCAGGCGTCACCGAGGTCGCGGGGTCGCTGCTCGGCCCCAGCAGCGCGAGCGGCACGATCAGGACCGGCCGGGAAGCCTCGAACGGCGTGGCGATGAGCCACTCGGACGCGATGACCTGGAGGCCGGCCGCCGGATCGAGTCCGAACCGGAGTCGCGCCTCCGTCACGAGCGCGTCGAGCACGGCGCGGTGCCTAGCCGGCCGTGGGGTTCAGGATGCTCGGGTCCCGCTCGACCGCGACCGCGTCTTTCTTGGGCTGGTACCAGTCGGCGAACGCCCTGACGCGGATCTCCTCGAGCTGGCGCCCTTCGGGCGTCCGCTCTTCTTCCTTCGTGATCTTGAACAGATAGCTCCCGTCCTCCGCGATCGTGACGACATCCGAGATCTTGCCGATCGCGGTCGCGAAGATGGCCGTCCCGAGGTCCTTTTCGAGCTGCCCGGGGGCGATCCAGCCGAGATTCCCGCCGCGGCTCGCCTCCGCGCTCTCCGAGAAGTCGCGAGCGAGCTTCGCGAAGTCGGCGCCACCGTCCGCCTGCGCTTTGAGCTTGGCGAGGTCCGGCGCGTGATTGAGGACCTGGACGATGTGGTACCCGAACTCGGTCCTGATCGGGATGAGGATCTGGCCGTCAGCCGGCTTGGCCGCGAGGATCGGTCCCGAAAACGACGGGACGTAACTGCTGTCCGCGCTGACGTACGCACCGAGCTCGCCGCCCGACCCTGTCGGGCCAAGGGCACTCTCCTCGTCGCTCTCGGCTCGGGCGATCGTGTCGAACTGCGAGGGGTCCGCCTGGAGCTTCGCGTACGCGGCGTCGGCATCGGCCTTGGCCTTCGCCCACGAAGGGTCATTGGCCGGGATCGTGCCGCCCTGGGCGCCTTCCGGATCGTCCTTGGGCGAGTACAGGATGTGGCGGACCTTCACGGCCTCGTCGGGCAGATCCGCGGTCTCCTTGCTGAGGTAGATCTGGCTGACCTCACGCTGGGGACCGGGCTTCGTGGCGTCCGCGACGACCTTTTCCTCGAGCTTCTCGCGGATCGCGTCCGACCGGACGACAGTGCGGTACTTGGCGAGCTCGACGCCGTCGTTGACGAGCTTCTCGGTGTACAGGTCGTCGACGGTCTCGGGATCGATCTCGGTGACGCGACCGATGCGCAGGATCCCGTCCTCCCCTTCGACGACGGCTGTCGGGGTATCGATCTCGGCGGCGAAGAGCGCGTCGGCAAATGCCTCGTCCTCCTGGCTGGACTCGGCCTGGATCCAGCCCAGGTCGCCGCCCTGCGCCGCGGTGGATGCGTCCGTGGAAACCGTCTTCGCAACGTCTTCCCAGGTCTTGCTCCCGCCCACATCACGCAATGCCGTGTCGATCTTCGTGCGCGCCGCCGCGATCTGCGCGGCGGTCGGCTCGGTCGCGTCGGCGTCGAGCTCTGGCGCGACCTCGATGACCCAGGCGTGGCGCGTCTCGGGGGTCGTCGCTTCCTCGAGGAGCCGCGCGTCGACGTCGGTCTCGGCGACGGTGATTCCCTCGGTGGTCGCGAGGTCAGCCTGGATCCGGCTGTCGATGATGCGCTCCAGCGAGATCGCGGGTAGCTGCTGGCGTTGCTGGTCCACGAGCTGCGTCTGCTGCTCCGCCTGTGCCGCGGAGAGGCGGCCCGAGGCCTTCTGGGTCGCGATCCGGCTCGTGACCTGCGAGAGTCGCCACTGCTCGATGACCACCCGTTCACGAAGCTCATCCTTGGAGATCGACTGGCCGGCCACGCTTCCGACTGGCACCAGGTGGTCGTTGTAATAGGTCAGGGCCACCGCCACGGCGAGGATGAGCACGGCCGCGGCAACCACGATGCCGAAGCCGAGGTTGAGGTAGAAGTTCTTGCGGTCGCGGCTTTCCCAGGAAGGCTTCTGGGCGCGTTTGACGACCGGCTTGGCTCGAAAGGTCATCTGCTGGTCTGGGTCCTGTGGCAGCGTGATGGACCGACGTCGAAGAGACGCCGGATCCTTGACATGGGCCGCGGCATGATACACCGACCGTTCAGACCGGCACCTCCGCGAGGGCGGCCGAGAGGCGCTCGATGACGCGGTCCTGATCGTCACGCGATAGCGACGACGAGGAGGGCAGGCAGAGGGCGCTCGCGAAGATCCGGTCGGCGACCTCGCCCCCGAGGCGGGCCGTGTCCGAGTAGAGGCGGGTCCCGTGGATCGGACGCCAGATGGGTCGTGCCTCGATGCCGTCCGCCGCGAGCGCGGCGATGACCGCATCGCGTCGGACCGGATCGGGTTCGTCCAGCGCAGCCGAGTAGAGCCAGAAGGACGGATCCGCCCAGCTCGCTCGCGGGGCGGTCCGGATCCCCTCGATCCCGTCGATGGCCGCGTCGTACCGTGCCGCGATGTCCCGGCGGGCCGTGAGCAGCCGGTCGAGCTCCTCGAGCTGTGCCAGACCGAGAGCCGCCGCGAGGTTCGATAGACGGTAGTTGTAGCCGACCTCGTCATGGTCGTAGGCGAGACCCGGCAGACGAGCCTGCGTCGAGAGGTGGCGCGCCCGTGTGGCGAGCTCCTCGTCGTCGGTGACGATCATCCCGCCGCCGCCGGTCGTGATGAGCTTGTTGCCGTTGAAGCTGAACGCGCCGAGCCGGCCGATCGTGCCGACGTGCCGGCCAGCGTGCCCGCCGTCGGCGTAGCGCGCCCCCAGCGCCTCCGATGCGTCCTCGATGATCGGGATGCCGTGGCGCGCCGCGGCCGCGACGACCTCGTCGATCGGGGCCGGATGCCCGACGAGGTGCACGAGCTCGATCGCGGCGGGCTGGCGCTCACCGGCCGCGGCGCGGCGATCGAGCTCCGCCAGGATCAGGGCCGGGTCCTGGTTGTAGGTCACCGCTTCCGCGTCAACGAGGATCGGGCGCGCCCCGACGTAGGCGATGGGGTTGACCGAGGCCACGAACGTGAGGTCCGCCACCAGGACGTCGTCGCCCGGACCGACATCCAGAACCCGTAACGCCAGGTGGATCGCCGCCGTTCCGCTCGAACAGGCGATAGCGAAGCGCGCCCCGACGGCCGCCGCGAAGGACCGCTCGAATCGCTCCACGAACGGGCCGACCGACGAGACGAAGTTGGTGGCGAGACACTCCTCGAGGTACGCGGCGGCGTTCCCGCCGATCGAAGGCTCCGACAGCGGGATCCGCCGGTCAGGTCTGGACACGATCCGGATCGCTGCTCGCCGGTTGGGTGCGGAGCCAGTCGATGGTCGCGCGCAGCCCGCCCTCGAGGCTGGTTCGTGCCTCCCAGGCCAGCCGCGTGCGGGCGCGCGACGGATCGGCCTGGAGGACCATGACCTCGCTGGCATCGGGTCGCATCCGCTCCGGGTCCTCGACGGCCCGGGCGTCCACCCCGAGGATCCCGCTTGCGAGGGCGAAGAGCTCCGCGATCGATTCGCTCCGTCCGGTGCCGAGCTGGATGACCTCGCCCTCGATGCCCGGCGCGGTGGCTGCGCGAACGAAGCCGTCCACGGTGTCCGCGACGAATGTCATGTCGCGCCTCGGGTCCAGGCGTCCGAGTCGCACCTCCGTCCTGCCGGCGAGGAGCTGGCGGAGCATGGTCGGCAGGACCGCCCGCTCCGACTGTCGAGGCCCGTAGGTATTGAACGGCCGAAGCACGACGACAGGCAGCTCGAAGCTCTTCCCGAACGCGAGGGTCAGCTGGTCCGCCGCCACCTTCGACGCCGCGTAGGGCGATTGCGCGGCGTAAGGGTGGGTTTCGAGGATGGGCAAGGTCTCGGGCGTCCCGTAGACCTCGCTCGTGGACGTCTGGATGAAACGCCGGACCCCCGCCGACCGAGCCGCCTCGAGGGCATGCAGCGTCCCGGACACGTTCGTGTCGATGAACGATTGCGGCGCGGCGTACGAATACGGGATCGCGATGAGGGCGGCCAGGTGGAACACGATCTCAACGCCTTCGGTCGCGGCGGCCACGAAGCGGGCGTCGCGGATGTCACCCAGACGGATGTCGAGGGCGGCCCGCGTCGCCGGGTCGGTCTCATCGAGCCAGCCTGCCGAGCCGCGCGAGTTGTACAGGCAGAACGCTCGGACGTCGGCGCCCTCCACGACGAGTCTCTCCGTGAGGTGGCTGCCGATGAACCCGTCCGCTCCGGTGACGAGGACCTTGGTGCCGCGCAGGGTCACGGGGCGACGCCGCGAGCCGCGGCCAGCTGTTCGCGCTGGCCGACATCGATCCATTCGTCCTCGATCTCGAATGCCCCGACGGGCTCGCCCGCGGCGAGCAGGTCGACGATGAGATCCGGGGTGTCGACGCGGCCCGGGCCGACACGGGCCACGACCGATGGGTCGAGGGCGTAGATCCCGCTGTTGACCTCGCGCTCCAGGGTGGGCTTCTCCTCGAGCCCGATCACGCGGTTGCCGTCGCGCTCGACGCAACCGAACGGGACCGTGTGGAGATATCGCCGGGTCCCGATGGTCGCCCGGTAGCCACCGGCGACATGCGCATCGAGCAGGCCGCCCAGGTCCGCGGAGGTGACGAGGTCGCCGTTGAGCAAGAGGATGGGCTCCGTCGGCGGCTCCGGCAGCAACCCGAGCGCGCCGGCCGTGCCGAGCGCCTCCTCCTCGCGCAGGTAGTCCAGGCGGACCCCGAGCCGCAAGCCATCGCCGAGGTGTTCCTCGATGACGTCGCCCATGTAGTTGACGGCCACGAAGATGCGCTTCACGCCGAAGCCGACGAGGTGCAGGACCAGGCGCTCGATGATGGGCCGGCCGGCGACCGCGATCATCGGCTTGGGCAGGTCATCAGTCAGCGGGCGAAGGCGCACACCCTGCCCGCCGGCCATGATGACCGCCCAGTTCGTGCGGGTCACCGGCTCCAGGAACTGCTGGAGCAAGTGGAGGCCCACGGGACGCCCATCGGCATCGACCACGGGGACGGCATCGATGCGACGGGCGCGCATGAGTTCCAGCGCGGCCGCCCGGCCGTCCCCGGCCGTCACGGACAGGTAGCGGCGGGTCAGCACCGGGGCGACGGGGTCCTGGAGGTCCGTGCCGCCGAGCAGGGCGCGACGCAGGTCGCCGTCCGTGACGACGCCGGTCAGTCGGCCCTCCGGGTCCACGGCGAGGGCGATCCGGGCGGCGCCGCGATCCACCGCGGCCATCGCATCGCGAAGGGTCGCTTCCTCGGCGACGAGGTAGGCGTCGAGGGCGCTGGTCACGAGGAGGGCTCGTGCCGGCGGGCTGGGATGCCCACGACGGTCGCGCCCGGCTCGATCGATTCGACGACCACGGCGCCCATCCCGACGACCGCCCCGGCACCGACCTCGATATGATCGCGGACGCGTGCGCCCAGGCCGATGAACGCGTGCTCGTGGACGTGCGTCCCACCGCCGATGACCGCGCCCGGCGCGACGTGGCTGCCGGCGCCGATGACGACGTCGTGCTCGACGACCGCGGCGCTGTTCACGATGGCGTGATGGAACACCTGCGCTCCGGCGTTGACGACCGCGCCAGCCAGGACCACGACGCCTTGCTCGAGCTTGGCGTTCGGCGAGACCCAGGCCGCCGCGTGGACGATCGTCGCCCATCGCGCGTCCGGGAATCGCTGGGTGGTGGCCGTTCGGGCCGCGAGGGCGCCGCTGGTCTCGCCGCCACCGAAGCCAAGGACGAGCCACGGCCGGTCCGGCGGGGCGAGGTCCTCGAGACGCGCCGCGAGCGTTTCGTCGTTGCCAAGCCACGGCACCTCCGGGGCCGTGGCGGCGCCCGCCTCTGGCGCCACGTACCCCTGCACGACCCAGCGGTCGCCTTGCGAGCGGGCCGCGTCGATGACCACGCGAGCGTGCTCCCCGCCGCCGAGCACGATGAGCGGCGCCGCGATCAGCCCGGCACCGTGATCGGGGGCTTGCGCGGCGGTCTGGGTGGTCGCCATGCGGCGATGATATCCGCGATGCGCGCCCCGGCCAGACCGTGTACGAGCGCGGGGCGGGCGGCGATGACCCGGCGCCGTGTTGCTGGATCGAGCGCTTCGCGCAGGGCGTCGGTGACCGACTGCGGGTCGGCGGGGGCGTGGAGGATGTTGGGGCCTGCCCGTCGGCCGGCCTGGCGATCGCCGACGTCGACGGCCGGCAGGTCCACGGCCGGAGCCTCGATGAGCGCGCTCGAGCTGTTGCCGAGCATCGCGTCGGCGATCCGAAGCAGACCCCAGTAGCGCCGCGTCGCCAAGGGCCTCGACCCCAACGCGACCGGGTCCGGCGGCGGCCGCCTGCAGTCAGGTCACGAATCGGCATCCCCGCCCGGGTCGGCTTCGGGATCGTGATGACGTACGTCGCCTCGACCGCATCCATCGCCGCGACGACGGCGACCGCGCGCGCGCCGGATCGGATCCTGCTCCAAGGTCGTCGGGTGGACGGTCACGAGCACGATCGGCGCGTCGAGCGCCATCTCCGAGGTCCCGGCGAGCTCCTCGCGCGACGGCAGGTCGTCGCGGGCGGCGGCGTCCAATCCGGGCGCCCCGACGACGTGGACGCTGGCTGGATCCTCGCCCATCGCGATCACTCGCTTGGCGTGCTCCTCGTGGCTCACGAGATGGAGGTGGCTGAGCTTTGTGATGGCGTGGCGGAGCGCATCGTCGAAGGCGCCGAGAGTCTGCTCGCCACCGTGGAGGTGGATGATCGGGACGCGCTCCAGGGTCGCGGCGAGCGCGGCCGCGGCCGTCTCGAGCCGGTCCCCGACCAGCAGCAGCGCATCCGGCGGCACCTGCCGCAGCGCCGCCCCGACCGTTTCGAGCGACCTCGCGGCCTGGGTGGCGGCGGGCGGGTCCTCGGTCGCGTCGTCCTCGCCGGGCCACGGCAGGATGACGTCGGGTTCGAACCCATCGGCCCGGACGTCCCGGATGGTCTGCCCGTGCCATCTCGAGAGGTGCGTTCCGCCCACGATCAGCCGCAGCTCGAGCTCGGGGTGCGACCGGATCGCGACCGCCGTCGAGTGCAGGATCCCCCAGTCCTGGCGGCCGGTCGTGAGGACCGCGATGGTCTTCACGCGTCCCCTTCCTTCACCATCGCGCCAGCTTGCACGGCACGGGTCGTCCGACGGCCGACGAGCTCGTGCAGCCGTGCCGCGGAGATGCCGGTGCCCGGTCGCTGCGCGAGCAGGTCACCTTCGGCGATGGTCTCGCCCGCGGATAGGTCACGAGCCCAGTGCAGGCTCCGCCGCGCCACGGCGGCGACCTCGCGCTCGGCCGCGGTCGGGACCTTGTCGCCGTCGCCGACTGCGTCCGCGGTGGCCCGGATGGCCGCGACCATCGTCGCGAACTCGGACGGCTCGAGCGACATCCTGTGGTCGGGCCCGCGGCGAGTCCGGTCGAGCGTCAGGTGCTTCTCGATGATCGTGGCACCCAGCGCGGTCGCGGCGATCGGCAGCTCGGTGCCGGGCGTGTGGTCCGACCAGCCCGTCTGCAGCCCGAACGCGTCGCGCATCGTTCGCATCGCCGCCAGGTTCGCGTCGTGGGGCGCGGCGGGATAGGCGGAAACGCAATGGAGGAGAGCGAGCTCCGTGAGGCCGGCAGCTCGGATCGTGTCGACCGCCGCGGCGACCTCGACCATCGTCGCCATGCCGGTCGAGACGATCATCGGGCGGCCACGGCGGGCCAACCGCTCGAGGAACGCCAGGTTCGTGAGCTCACCCGATCCCACCTTGAATCCCGGCACGTCCATCGCGTCGAGGAGGTCAGCGGAGGCGTCATCGAACGGCGCCGAGAGGAACGCGATGCCGCGATCGAGGGCGTGTCGCCGGAGCGCGGGCCAGGCATCCGTCGGCAGGGCGAGCCGTTGGAGCATCGCCCGCTGATCCTGCCCTTGTTCGGTGGCGCGCTGGTACGCAGCGGTGGGCGCGGCGGCCGATGCGAGGGCATCGGGCACGAAGGTCTGGAACTTGACGGCATCTGCGCCGGTGTCGGCCGCGGCTTCCACGAGCCGGTGGGCGATCTCGACATCGCCATCGTGGTTGACGCCCGCCTCGGCGATGACGAAGACACCGCTTCCCGCGGCACCGATCTCGCGGCTGCCGAGGCGGAACGGCGCGACCTCGCGGATGCCGAAGAGCGCAGCCGCGACCGCGAGGTCGGCCGGCTCGTCGATGTCGATCGAGCGCTCCGGCGGCGTGCTGTAGCCCAGGGTCACACCCGGCTCGACGAAGCGACCGCTGCGGCGGAGGGCGTCCGGCGTCGTCACGAAGAAGGCGCCGGTGAGCAGGCGATCGGCATCCTCGGTGTCAACCGGGCGGAGGCCGCCGTCGGCGCCGACGCCGACGCCGTGATGCCACGCCGCCGGATGGCTCGCCGCGACACTCGCGACGGACCGGCCGGTCTCGCGAGCGAGCTCGATCGCGGCGCGGAGATCGACCGGATCGGTCAGCGGCGAGGTCGGCTGGACGAGGGCGAAGAGGTCGATCGGCTCGCCGTCGACGACCAAGGCGTCGATGGCGTGGATCGCGACCTCGAGCGACGTCGAGGTGTCGGTGGCCAGGGCGTCGGGTCGGTCCAGGACACGGATCCCCCAGGTCGAGGCGACGTTCGCGATCTCCTGATCGTCGGTCGAGCAGACGACGAGGTCAGCATGGCGTCGCCGCGGCTTGGGCGATCCGGCCCGCCCAGGCCACGAGCTGGATCCCCGCGAGGCTGCGCAGGTTCTTGCCGGGGATGCGTTTGCTGCCACCGCGGGCGGGGATGAGGAACAACGTCCGCCTGCTCACGCGAGCCACTCCAGGAGCTCGCCGCGGAGCCGGTCGCTCGCGCGGCCAGCGCGGAAATGGCGGGCCAGGAAGGCGCTGCGGGCCTGAGGCGTGACGGCCTCAGGCGCATCCAGGGCGGCCAGGAGATCCGCACCGTTCCGGACCGGCACGGCCACGCCCGCTTCCACGTACCCGAGCAGGTCGGAGGACGCGAGCGTGTCGGCGAGCAGGTTGAGCGTGCCGGCAGCGACCGCCTCCGTGAGGACCGTGGAGTGGATCCCCAGATGTGCGTCCGCGGACCGGAGGAGGCGGTACAGATCGATGTGCTGGACGACGGTCACTGGCGGCGGCGCGAAGCCGCGGGCGGTGGCGAGACCCGCGACGAGCGCCTCGTACGGGCCACGGTCCTTCTCACCAGGGTGCTGCTTCACGACCAGGTGGACATCGGGCCATGGCCGGTCCAGCAGTCGATCGAGCGCGTACGGGATGTGGAACCGCCGATACGCCGGTCCGTAGGTCCCGGACAGGACGACCAGGCGATCCCCCGGACGGACGCCCAACTCGGCCCGGAGGGCGGTGGCGTCCACGTCCGGGGCCGTCTCGGCGAGATCCAGCCGGGGCGACCCGCTGACCCGGACCTCGTCGTCCCGGTAGACGCTGGCCTCGACCAGCACGTCCCGCTCCCACTCGCCGAACACGTACGTCCGGTCCGGAAGCGCCAGGCTGTCCGGCCGCTCCCGATGGACGTAGCCGTTGTGGCCGCGATAGATCATGCCGTGCTGGATCGCCGCGACCGGCACGCCCTCGGCCCGCGCTGCGGTCAGCCAATCCTGGCGGTGGTACTCGTCCGCCAGGAGCACGCCCGACGGTCGAAGGCGGCGGAGCAGCGCGCGGACGCTGGTGACGGCACGGGACTTGCTCGGCATCCAACGGGCGGCGAGTTGGGACACCCGTGCGACGAGCGCCGGTCCCAGGTCGACACCGTGGACGGTGACCGGGGTCCGGATCGCCCCGACGACGGCGACCCACGACTGCGCCGCGTCCGCCCGGACGCCGCCGTCTCCGCCCTCGGCACCGCCCTCCGCCTCACCGGCACGCCAGATCGCCGACGACGGCAGCAGGCGCGCGCCGTCCGGCGCGTTGAGCCGCTCCCACCATGTGTCGTCATCGACGCGAGCCTTGAGGTCGATCTCGATCGGCTCGAGCGCCGACCCTCGGAGCGCGTCCACCACCGGGGAGAGGTACGGGTTGACGTCCCGTGGCCCGTCGGCGGTCTCGACCTGCTGGCGCGTGTGCTCCAGGACCACGAGGAGGCGCCCCGATTCGGTCGCAAGTGCGTCGAGTCGCTCCATCATCGCCTGCCGGCGCGCGGGGAGGCCCCCCGAACTCGCCGATGTGGTGCCCATCGAGCCGGAGTCGCCGGCGACCAGTCGGCGGACCTTGCCGACACCGCGACGCATGAACTGGGCGAGACCCGTCGGCGCCGCGGCCGGCGCGACGCGCGCGGCCGGTGCCGGCAGAGGCGCTGCGTGGCCCGATCGATCCACGTCGGGGAGGTCCGGTGCCTCGATCTCGAGCCCGTCACGCGCGGCGATGAGCCGCGCGGCCTCGATCACGACGTCGTCCGTTCCAGGCTCGCACGCGATCCGCGCTGGCACCACCGTGCGAACGAGGTCGTCGACGAGCGCCGTCCACAGGATCCGCTGCTGGAACCACACCCAGACCGAGAGCCTCAGGTAGAACCACATCGACGTGCCCTCGACGAGCAGCTTGTCGACGATCCCAGAAGCGGCTGCCCAGGCGTCGAGTCGTTCGGCGGTCTCGGCGATGAGATCGCGGTCCTCGAGGAGGCGCCCGCCCACACCCCGGATCCCGATGACCTGATCGTTGTTCGCCAGCTCGCCGGTCGCCGTCCAAGTGCTGTCCAGCACGACCGTGACCGAGCCGTCGTCGGGCGCGACCCGGGGTGCATCCGGGACGAAGCGCAGCGTCCGGCCCGGCTCGTCTGCCATGCGGCCGAGGATATCGACTCGGGGGCCCCCGTGCGACGGTCGCGCTATCCTGCCGCCATGCCGACGCTGAAGAGCCGTCTCGGCGACTGGGAGTTGCCGAACGTCCACGCCTGGTCCGAGCGGGAGCTCCTGATCCGAGCGCCAGAAGACCGGCTGATCGGACCGACGACCAAGGTCGCGACGATCGGTTCGTGCTTCGCGTCCGAGCTGGCGTCGATGATGAAGAAGGTCGGCATCGTCGGCGGGATGCACCCGGGCGGGCTCTTCTACTCGACCGCGACCATCCGCCAGGAGATGGAGCGGTTGGCCGGCGCGTGGCCCGAGCGTGCCGCCGAGCCGTCCTGGGCGGTGCCCGGCGGGTTCGTCGATCCGTTCCGCGACTACGGCACGACCCACGCGGACGAAGCCGCGTTGCTGGACGATCGGTCGGAGGCGGATGCCGCGGCGGACGAGCTGTTCCGCGACGCCCGGGTGGTGGTCGCGACGCTGGGGCTCATCGAGACGTTCCGCAATCCCTCGACCGGCAACACGTATCGCGGGATCCCGCACCCCGCGGTGTTTCCGTCCCTCGGCGCCGAATTCCACCGGCTCACCGTTTCCGACATGCTGTCCGATCTGGAGCGGATCCGCCGCGTCGTGCGCGATCGGGACGCGACCCTCGTGCTGACGACCTCGCCCGTCCCGCTCCATACCACCTTCACGGACCACGACGTCCGAGTCGCGAACATGGAGTCGAAGAGCCGGATCCGCGCCGCCGTGTCCGAGTTCGTCGACCGCCATCCCGACGTCCGCTACTTCCACTCGTACGAGATGGTCGTCACGGCCGAACGCCAGAGCGACTACTTCCGCGAGGACGGCCGCCACGTCCACCGCCACGCCGTGAAGTACATCGTGTCGGAATTCCTGCGCCTGTTCGGTGATCCGGCACTCCAGTTCGCCGAGGTCGATACGACCTGGCTGACTCCCATCGAGAAGACTGCCGCGACCGTGGCGCCGCAAGCGCCGCTGCCCAAGCCACCGCGCCCACCGGTCTCGTTCCCGCGCCGCGTCGCCCGCAAGGTCCGTCGCGAGGTCCGTTCAGCGCTGGGGCGCGCGTAGCGAGCGTGCGATCCATCGCACCGATCGGTCTCGCGACACTCATCCTGCTGCTTTCGGCCTGCACCAGCTCACCGGTCGTCGCCGGGTGGCACGGTGAGAACGTCCACCTCGTGGACGGCACCTGGATCGGCACGGAGACCGACTGTGGCGACGGCGACGAATACGGAGACGTCAAGTGTCGGACGGTCGTGGAGCGGACGATGGAGGCGCTTCCGCCGGACGAGCGGGCCAAGGTCACAAAGACGGTTCAGGCCGATCTGCCGACCACATTCGTGACGGGCGCCGGGGAGACGATCACCGCGAGCCTGACCGGTGGGCTCCTCAGCCGAGAGGCGGTCGTCCTGGATCAGGTCGATGGCCACCGCCGGGTGGTCGGCTTGTGGTGCTATCTGCCGTCATCGGGGACCGGTCGCCTCTCCGTTCGCGACTCGACCTGCGAGCTCGTCCCGCTCGAATACTGGCGCGACGGGAACGCGCCACCCAAGTACCCGTAGCCGCCCCCACACCCGCCACACCCGCCACGCCCGGCCGTCCTAGCCGCGGATGAGCCGCTCCACGAGCGCGAGATAGCCTTTCGATTCGTGCTCCCAGGAGCCGGTCCTGACGATCTCGGCGGTGGCGGCGACGGCGGCGTCGCGGGCGACCGGGTCGTCGGCGAAGGCGAGGATCGCGTCGGCCATCGCCTGCGGGTCGCCCGGCTCGTACGCGGCCACGGTCCCTGGCGGGAACGTCCGCTCGACCATCGGCAGGCGTGACGCGACGACAGGCTTGCCCATGGCGGCGTACTCGAACACCTTCGTCGAGAGGCTCATGTCGGTAAATCGGTCATGGCGGGTCGGGGCCAGGCCGACGTCGGCTCCGGCGACGGCCGCAGGCACGTCCTCGATCGAGATGCGACCGTGGAAGGTGACCCGGTCGGCGATCCCGAGCTCCGCCGCCTGCGCCGCCAAGGCCGCCCCCGTGTCGCCGCGGCCGTAGACCTCGAACGTGACATCCAGCGCAGGTCGGGCGGCCGCGATCCGGGCGACGGCCGCGATCGCCACGTCCAGCTCGTAGGTCGGCGTCAACGCCCCCGTGTAGATGAGTCGAAGCCGGCCGTCATCCCGAAACGCGCGCTGCGGCAAGGCCGCGACGTCGAACCGACCGAGCGACGGGCTGTTCACGACCACGCCCGCCTTCCCGGCCGGGACGCCCAGGCTCACGAGCCGGTCGCGCATCGCGGGGTTGACCGTGATGACCGCCGTCGAAGCCGCGATCGACAGTCGCTCCTGGAGCATCAGCAGACGATGCACGAGCGGGTTCGACGCGCCGGGGAAGCGGCTTCGGAAGAATTCGGGCATCGCCTCGTGCAGGTCGAGCAGGACCGGGACGCCGACGAGCCGAAGCGGCAGCGCCGCGAACACCAGGTAGTCCGGCAGGGAGTGGACCTGGACGAGCGCGAACCGCTCGCGCCGATGCAGCCGAACCGCGGCGAACATCGCCCGTGCCAGGAACGACGCGTATTCGCGCAGGTACACGCCGAGTCCCGCGCCCTGGTGGCGTTGCACGTCGAGGTGCTGGACGCGAACACCCGCAACCTCGGAGACGGCGGGTCCATCCGGCTGTCGAAGCCCCAGGACCACGACCGGGCGCCCAGCCGCGACCAGCGACTCCGCCTCGCGCCGGACGCGCGGGTCCTCCTCGTAGTAGCTGTGGACGATCATGAGGACCGGTCGCGCCGCGCCGGCTCCGGACGCGCCGCGGGTACGGGTCGTCACGCTCGCGTCGACCAGCCGGCCCCCAGGCGCAGCACCTGGCGCTCGCGCGTCGAGCGGCCGGCCGAGCTGTCGACGGTGTCGACGACGAGGTCCGCACGCTCGTAGACGGTCGGCCAATCGATGTCGCGATGCGGCGTCACCACGACGATCACGTCGGCCCAGGCGAGCAGCTCGTCGAGCCCGGTCTCCTCGCGCACGACGCCTGACCCGTCGGTGAAGGACGCCACGTGCGGGTCGTGGAAGCGCACCTCCGCGCCACGCTCCGCGACGCCGGCGATGACGTCCGCGGCCGGGGAGTTGCGGGCGTCGCGCACGTTCGGCTTGAACGCCACGCCGAGGATCCCGACCTTCGCACCCTTCATCGCCTTCCCGCGGTCGTTCAACGCATCGGCGACCAGCCCGACGACGTGGCGGGGCATCGCGAAGTTGATGTCGCCCGCGAGCTCGATGAAGCGGTCGATGAAGTCGAACTCGCGTGCCCGCCAGGAGAGGTAGTACGGGTCGACCGGGATGCAGTGGCCGCCGACGCCTGGGCCGGGCGTGAACTTCATGAACCCGAAGGGCTTCGTGGCGGCGGCGTTGATGACCTCCCACGCGTCGAGCCCCATGCGCTCGCACAGCAGCGCGAGCTGGTTGACGAACGCGATGTTGACGTTGCGGAACACGTTCTCGAGGAGTTTGCTGAGCTCGGCCGCGTCGGGTGAGCTCATCTCGATGACGTGATCGTTGATGTTCGCGAGGAGCGCGGCCGCGCGTTTCGTGGCCTCCGGCGTCGTCGCACCGACCAGCCGCGGGACACCCTTGCTGGCACTCGCCGGATCACCGGGGTTGACACGCTCCGGGGCGAAGGCGAGGTCGAAGTCCTCGCCGGCCTTGAGACCGCTCCCTTCGAGGACCTCGCGGAACGGACCCATCGTCGTGCCGGGGTAGGTCGTCGACTGAAGGACGATGAGCTGGCCCTTCCGGAGCGCTCCGCGGATGGTCTCGGCCGCCGCGAGCACCGGGGACAGGTCCGGATCCTTCGTCGATTTGATCGGAGTCGGGACGCACACGAAGATCGCGTCGGCCGCGGCGAGGTCCGCCCCCTCCGGCAGCAAGACCCGCATGCCGCTACGAAGGGCGGCGGCCAGGCGATCGTTCGTGACGTCGTCGATCGGGGAGGAACCGGCGTTGAGCTCCTCGACCCGGCCGGCGTACGCGTCGATGCCCTCGACCTCCAGCCCGGCCTCCACGAACGAGATGGCCAGCGGCAGGCCGACGTAGCCCAGGCCGATCACGGCCACTCGACGGTCTTGGGTCACGATCCCTCCTCAGATGGTCGCGCCAGAGGATACCGGGCGGACCGTGGCAGCGCCCGCGGGCCGGGAGGGCCCGAGCGGGTGAGGTGCTACCCTTCGCGGCGATGTCCGCCACGAGTGAGGCCCCCGCCGCGTTCCGTCACGCAGCGGCCCGGCCGGGTCCCCTGCGGCTCATCGGCGAAGCCATCGAAGACATCCGCTCTCGACGACGCCTGGTCCGCTACCTCGTCCAGGCCGATATCAAGAAGAAGGGCGCGGACACGTTCCTCGGCAACTTCTGGTGGGTCCTGGATCCGCTGCTCCAGATGGGTGTCTACGTCGTCTTCGTGTCGCTGATCCTCGACGTCAAGATCGACGACTATCCGCTGTTCATCCTGTCGGCGATCCTGCCCTGGAAGTGGTTCACCACCAGCATCGGCGACGCTGCGAGCTCCGTGGTCAGCCAGGAGAAGCTGATCAAGCAGATCCAGTTTCCCAAGCTCGTCCTGCCGGTCGCGGCCACGACGGCCGGGGTCGTGGGCTTCGCGTTCGGGTTGCTGCCGCTCGGTGCCATCATGTTGCTGTACCAGGATCGGATCTCGCCATTCCTGATCCTGATCCCGGTGATCGCGTTCGTGCAGTACGTGTTCACGCTCGGCATGTCGTTCCTGGTCTCGGCGATCAACGTGTTCTTCCGCGACCTGGGCAACATCCTGCGGCACGTCCTGCGCCTCTGGTTCTACCTGTCTCCCGCCCTGTACAGCATGGCCGTCGTCGATGCGAGCGCCACCTTCCAGAACAATCCGTTGCTGCGCACCCTCGCCCACGCGAATCCCTTCGCGGTCCTGTTCGAGTCGTATCGCGCGGTGATCTACGGCGAGCCTGTGGGATCGCCGCATGCCCCCGACTGGCTGCCGCTCATCGGCCTGTTGGGCGCGAGCATCGTCCTGCTGGCGATCGGGGCCATCGTCTTCAAGCGGCTCGAGCCGACCTACGCGAAAGTCCTGTAGCCATGGCCATCGCATCCCCGCCCCCGATCTCCGCCAGCAGCCCGCACGCCATCGATGCCATGGACATCGGCGTCCGCTACTCGCTGCGCTTCACGAAGAAGACGACGTTCCGCAACTCCCTCGGACAGATGCTCTCGCGTGATTCAGACGAGCCGTTCTGGGCGCTTCGCAACGTTTCCTTCGGTCTGGTGCATGGCGAGTCGCTCGCCGTCATCGGGCCCAACGGCGCCGGCAAGTCCACGCTGCTCCAGGTCCTCGCCGGGATCATCCTGCCGTCGGAGGGCAGCGTCGAGGTCAACGGCCACGTCTCGAGCCTGCTGACCCTCGGCGCGGGGTTCGACCAGGACCTCAGCGGACGGGACAACATCCTGCTGGCGGGCGCGTTCATGGGCATCGACGACCGGCTCGTCCGCGATCTCCTGCCGTCCATCGTCGACTACGCGGACCTCGGCCAGTTCATCGATGCCCCCATCAAGACCTACTCGTCCGGCATGCGCGCGCGGCTGGGATTCGCCATCGCGACCTCGGTGGATCCGGACATCCTCCTGCTCGACGAGGTGCTCGCGACCGGCGACGCCGAATTTCGCGAGAAGTCACGGACCCGGGTGATCGAGCTCGTGAAGGCGGCCAAGGGCATCGTGCTCGTCACCCACGACATGGCCTGGGTCGAGGAGTACTGCAACCGCGCGATGCTGCTCGAGAAGGGCCGCGTGATCATCGAAGGCGATCCGTCGGAGGTCGTGCGGACGCACATCGAGCGCTCCAAGGCGCGCAAGGCGGAGCGGGCCGCGCAGCTCGGCTCGGCGGCGATCTGATCGCCCCGCCAGGCGGGCGACGATGCCGACCGTAAACCGCCTCTCAGCAGCCGTCGGCCGCCGGCTTGCGAGCCTGCGCTCGGGGGTGCGCGAGGCCGAGGGAGCACTCGCCGCCGGCAACGCCGATCTCGCACTCGAGCTGACCGAGTCGATGATCCGCGAGCATCCCGGCGACCGCGCCGTGCTGGGCATCCGGCGCCGTGCATTCTCCGCGCGCGGGGACATGAGCAACGTCGCCGCGACCATCGCCGCGTTGCGCCGAACGGGCGGGGGCGACGCCCTGGCCGAGACGGAGCGTCGTTTGCACGGCGACCTGGCCGAGACCGACGCGCGCTGGCGACCCCGCGTCCGTGGCGACCGCCAGCCGACCAAGCCTCGATCCGATCGCGTCATCCTGCACCTGCTCAAGGAGTCGCGGCCGCAGCGCCAGAACGGCTTCACGATGCGCAGCCACGACAACCTGCTCGCCCAGCGAGCCGCTGGCTGGGACCCGGTCGTCGTCACGGCCCTCGGCTTCCCGCGCTCGGGCGGCACCTCGGTCGCGCCCGTCGACGAGGTCGACGGCATCCGCCACCATCGGCTGGATCTGGGCGCCGGCTATCCGTCCGATGGCCCGGCCGACCTGTACCTGGAGGATTACGCCTGGCGCGCCGCCGCGGTCGCCCGGGAGGAGCGGCCCGCGATCGTGCACGCCTCGTCGGGGGGACGCGGCTACGAGACCGCCCTCGTCGGGCTGGCCCTCGGTGAGCACCTGGACCTGCCGGTCGTCTACGAGGTTCGCTCGTTGTTCGATGGCCCGGCTCCGGCCGGGTCGGCGTCGGGATCCGTGTCCGACGCCACCTCGACGCGCGAGCGCTATCGGCGCCGCGACGCGACCGAGGTGCGCACGATGCTCGCGGCGGACGCCATCGTGACGCTGGCCGCCACGATGAAGTCGGACATGGTGGCCCGTGGCGTTCCGGCCGACCGTGTCCACATCGTGCCCAACGGCGTGGATCCCGAGGCGTTCCAGCCGCGCTCGCCAGATCCAGAACTGCGCGCACGGTATGGCCTGGGCGGGCGGTTCGTCATCGGGTACGTGAGCAATCTCGACCACGTGCGCGAGGGCCAGGAGACCCTCATCGAGGCGACGGCGATCCTGGCCAAGGCCGGGCGGGATGTCGCGTGCCTGATCGTCGGGGAGGGCAAGCGCCGGGCCGAGGTGGAGGCTGTCGCCGCGGCCTCTGGCGCCGCGGACCGGATCGTCTTCACCGGCGCCGTACCGCACGACGAGGTCCCGGCGATGTACGCGCTGCTCGATGCCTTCGTCGTCCCGCGTCGGGACGAGCGCGCCGCGCGGCTGGTCACGCCGCTCAAGCCGTTCGAGGCCATGGCCATGGGCCGACCCATGATCGTCGCGGACCTGCCGGCGCTCACCGAGGTCGCCCCCGATGGCGAGCGCTCCCTTGCCTATCGGCCCGAGGACGCGATGGCGCTGGCGGCGGCCGTGGTCCGGTTGATGGACCACCCGGATCTTGCCGCCCGGCTGGGCGAGAACGGACGCGAATGGGTCACGCGCGAGCGGACCTGGGCGTCCAACGGCCCGCGCTGGACCGAGATCTACGAGTCCGTGCTGGCTGGGCGACGAGACCGACGGCAGCCCGAGGACCCCTCGTGAACCTCGTCCGGCGCGGCATCGCCACCGATGGCGCGAGTGCGGCGCTGGCCACGACCGCCGCCTTGCGCACCCTGGAGGCGGCCCGTGTTGCCGCGCCGGCCGTATGGGTCGCTCGCGGCACGACCAGGTTCGATGCGACCGCGGCCTGGGATCATGGCATCGCGCTGGTCCGCGTGAACGGTCCCGAAGCCGAGGCCGCTGCGCTGGGCGTCGCCCGGGCGGTTGGCGCCCGTGTGGTTCGCGCCGCGACCGACCTCGGAAATGTCGGTGCGCCCCGAGGCGATGGCGCCTGGCTGGCGGCCCGATACGAGCTTGGCCTGTGGCCGGACGAGAAGGTCGACGTCGTGCTGGGCGCGGACCGGCATCCCGAGGCGCTCGCTGGACGCCTCGAGGCCTTCGATCAGGATCTGGCCGCCGAGCCCGGCATCCCGCGCCGGCTCGTGCTGGCCGCGCTGACCGCCCACCAGCCACCGCTTTCGGAGCCGATGATCCGGGCCATCCTCCACCCGCTGACGCTCGTGGAGGTCAGGCGCTCCGACCAGGCATTGCTCGACCTCATCGGGGTCGCGTCAGGAGCGGTCGCCACCAGCTGACCCCGCCCCCAGCCCGCGGACAAGCTCGCGATAGGCGGCCGCGGCGATGGGCCAGCTGTAGTGCTGGCGGGCGGTGGCCGCGATGCGCGCCCGCCAGGCGTCGCGCTCGGCCGGGTCGAGATCGAGGATGGCGCGGATGGCGGCCGCGATGGCGGCCGGCTCCATCGACGCCGCCACGCGCCCCAGGTCCTCCTGGCGCAGGACCGCCTCCATCGTCGGCAGGTCGGGCCCAAGGACCATCGGCAGGCCGCCGGTCATGGCCTCGAAGAACTTGTTGAGGAAGGTGTAGCGGCTGCTGTACGACAGGGGCGGCAGGCTGTTCATGGCGACATCGGCCGAGGCGACCCAGGCCGGCAGCTCGTCGGGGTGCACGGCGGGCAGGGTGAAGTGGCGCCCGGCGAAGCGCGGCTCGGCGTCGCGCGCCACGCTCGCCGCCCAGCCCCGCCCGAAGCCCAGCAGCACGAGCGCCGTGTCGGGCACCAGGAGCACCGCCTCGGCCGCCTGGTCGAGCCCGACGTAGGGCCCCAGGCGTCCCCAGAACAGGCAGATCCGGGTCGTCGCGGGGAGGCCGGTCGCGGCGCGGATGCGGTCCGGGCGCGGCCCGGCCGGTGGGCTCCATGGCTCGGGGTAGTTGGGCACGACCGTCGGTCGTCGCTCGAGCCGCCAGTGGCGGACCGCCCAGTCGGCGAACGCGTCGTTGACCGCGGTGTGGGCATCGGCCGCCCGGGCCCAGCCCCGCTCGCGCCGGGCGAGCAGCCGACGGATCGTCGATGGCAACCGCATCGAATTATTCGATCGGAGCGTGATGTCGATGACGTCGAAGATCACCGTTGACGTCCGGCCAGCCTTGCGGTCGCGCGCTCGCGCGGACAGGGCCGCGGCGATCGGGAGGGTCCCGCAGGCGTGATACAGGTCGGCGGGCTTGAGGTCCCGGGCCAGCGTCGCCCAGTAGCCGCGCACGGTCTGTGGCCAAAGGATCCACTCGGTCAGCCTGGCTTTCTGCGCCCGAAAGACGCGGACGGGCATCGGTGGCCGGCGAGCCGGTGCGGCGGCCGGCACCCGCTTGCCGTGCGACGCCGCGAGGCCAGCGAAGGGGCCAATCGCCGGATACCGCCGCAGCACGATGTCCCCGTCACGTTCCTCGAGCGGAGCGCCCTCCTCGTGCGTGGCCGCGATCTCGACCTCGTAGCCCTCGTCGAGCAGGGCGCGCCCCAGGCGGATGGCCCGCGAGTACGGTCTCGCGGGGTTCCCGACGAGGATGACCGCCCGACGCCGGGTCATGTGGTCGCCGGAGGTGGGTCGATCAGCCCCAGCGACGCCACGAGGCCCGTGTACGCGTTCGCGGCGAGCGGCCAGCTGTAGTTCGCTCGGGCCGTGGCCGCGATGCGTTCCCGCCACGCTGCCCGCTCCGCCGCGGGAAGGTCGAGGATCTGGCGGATGGCGGCTGCGATGTCGGCGGGTTCCATCGACGCGGCCACCCGGCCGAGATCCTCGCGGCGGAGCAGCTTCTCCATCGTGGGGAGCCTGGGCCCCAGCACGATCGGCGTCCCGCCGGCCATCGCCTCGAGGAACTTGTTCGGCGTCGTGAACCGCTGGTTGTAGGACAGCGGCGGCAGCGTGCACAAGGCGACGTCCGCCGACGCGACCCACGAGGCGAGCTCGTCGGGATGGACCACCGGCAGCGTGAAGTGGCGACCGGCGTACTTCGGGTCCGCGTCGCGGGCGACGCTGCGGTCCCAGCCGCGGCCGAACCCGATGACCACGAGGGCCGTGTCCGGGACTTGCAGCACGGCCTCCGCGGCCTGGTCCAGCCCGACGTACGGCCCGAGACGACCCCAGAACAGACAGATCCTGGTGCTTGGCGGCAGCCCGGTGACCGCGCGGATGCGATCGGCCGGTGGTGTGCCGGGGGCCGGGTCCCACGGCTCGGGGTAGTTCGGGACGACCGTTGGCTGACGGGCGAGACGCCAGCGCGCCGCGGCCTTCCTGGCGAACACCTCGTTCACTGCCGTGTGGGCGTCCGCGCGCCGCGCCCATCCCCGCTCCCGTCGACCGAGCATCCGTCGGATGAGCGTCGGGATCCGGAGGACGTTGTTGGACTCCATCGTGATATCGATGACATCGAGGATGACCTTGGAGTCACGGCCCGCCCGTCGATCGCGCTCCCGGGCGGCGAGCGCAGCGGCGATCGGCAACGTGCCACAGGAGTGGTACAGGTCGGCGGGTTCGAGCTCCGTGGACAGCGTGTGCCACCAGCCACGGACGATGTGCGGCCAGTAGAACCACGCGACGAAGCGCATCTTCGGGGCACGGAGGATCCGGGCGAAGAGCGACAGCCGTCGTGGCGGCACCTTCCCATACGTCGCGGCGACGCTCGCGAACCGCCCGGTGGGCGGGTAGCGCCGCAGGACGATGTCGCCGTGGTGCTCTTCCAGCGGGGCGTCCTCCTCGAACGTCGCGGCGATCTCGACGTCGAAACCCTGCTCGGACAGCGTCCGCCCGATACGGATGGCGCGCGAGTAGGGATTGGCGGGGTTGCCCACCAGGATCACGGCGCGCCGACGCTTCGCGGGCGGTGTGGGGCGGGCAGGATCGGGCGCCGGAACCGGCTTCGGTGCCAGGGCCGGATCGGGACGTGGGCCCGGCGCGGGTCCGGTCATGCCGGCGCCCCCAGCCCGCGGACGAGCTCGCGATAGGCGGCCGCGGCGATGGGCCAGCTGTAGTGCTGGCGGGCGGTGGCCGCGATGCGCGCCCGCCAGGCGTCGCGCTCGGCCGGGTCGAGATCGAGGATGGCGCGGATGGCGGCCGCGATGGCGGCCGGCTCCATCGACGCCGCCACGCGCCCCAGGTCCTCCTGGCGCAGGACCGCCTCCATCGTCGGCAGGTCGGGCCCAAGGACCATCGGCAGGCCGCCGGTCATGGCCTCGAAGAACTTGTTGAGGAAGGTGTAGCGGCTGCTGTACGACAGGGGCGGCAGGCTGTTCATCGCGACATCGGCCGAGGCGACCCAGGCCGGCAGCTCGTCGGGGTGCACGGCGGGCAGGGTGAAGTGGCGCCCGGCGAAGCGCGGCTCGGCGTCGCGCGCCACGCTCGCCGCCCAGCCCCGCCCGAAGCCCAGCAGCACGAGCGCCGTGTCGGGCACCAGGAGCACCGCCTCGGCCGCCTGGTCGAGCCCGACGTAGGGCCCCAGGCGTCCCCAGAACAGGCAGATCCGGGTCGTCGCGGGGAGGCCGGTCGCGGCGCGGATGCGGTCCGGGCGCGGCCCGGCCGGTGGGCGTCCATGGCTCGGGGTAGTTGGGCACGACCGTCGGTCGTCGCTCGAGCCGCCAGTGGCGGACCGCCCAGTCGGCGAACGCGTCGTTGACCGCGGTGTGGGCATCGGCCGCCCGGGCCCAGCCCCGCTCGCGCCGGGCGAGCAGCCGACGGACGAGGCCCGGGATGCGCAGGACGTTGTTCGACTCGGTGGTGATATCGATCACGTCGAAGATGACCTTCGGATCGCGCCCGGCCTTGCGATCGCGCCGCCGGGCCGCGAGTGCGGCTGCGATGGGCAACGTCCCGCACGAATGATAGAGGTCCGCTGGCGCGAGTTCCGTGGCCAGGGTGTGCCACCAGCCACGGACCGTATGGGGCCAGAGGATCCATTCGGCCGGTCCCGAGCGAAGCGCCCGCAGGAGTCGCGACGGCAGCGGGCGGCGCCCGACGGTCCCGGCGGCACCTGGCCCCGCTCGATCGACGGCCGTCAAGCGACCGAAGACACCGCTCGCCGGATAGCGCCGCAGCACGATGTCGCCCTCGCGTTCCTCGAGCGCAAGACCGGGCTCGTGAGCCGACGCGATCTCGACCGCGTACCCCTCGTCGACCAGGGCGCGCCCCAGGCGGATGGCCCGCGAGTACGGGCTCGCGGTGTTGCCGACCAGCACGACAGCACGAGGCCGGCGGGCGGGCCCGGCGCGCTCGGTGGTCGTGCCGTCGATCACCAGCGCTTCCCGGTCAGCTCGGTGTAGGCGTCGAGGAGCCGCTCGACCTGGGTCTCCCAGTTGTAGCGGTCGTGCGCCGCCGCGACGCAGCGCTGGCTCCAGGCCAGCCATTCGGCCTCTGGCAGGTCGAGGATCTGGCGGATAGCCGCCGCGATCGCGACCGTGTCCGTCGGGTCGACGAGCACCCCGGAGCCCGCATCCTTGACCACCGCGCTCATCCCGGGCAGGTCGGACACGACGGCCGGAACGCCCGCGGCCATCGCCTCGAACAGCTTGTTCGGGGTCGTGAGCCGATGGTTGAGCGTGTCGCCCTGGATGGGCATCCCGACGACGTCGGCGCTGGCCACCCAGTCGTGCAGCTCGGCGGGCGGCACGGGGCCCATCACCCGGACTCTCCCGCCGAGTGCCGGGTCCGCCTCCCACGCGCGGAGCGTCGGCTCGAGGACGCCATACCCCATCAGCACGAGCGTGGCGTCGGGGATGTCACGGATGGCCTCGATCAGCTGCTCGATGCCACGCCAGGGGA
Source organism: uncultured Chloroflexia bacterium (assembly GCA_963828165.1). Taxonomy (GTDB): domain Bacteria; phylum Chloroflexota; class Limnocylindria; order Limnocylindrales; family CSP1-4; genus SPCO01. The sequence continues at coordinate 1,622,269 of CAWHDR010000001.1, read as the reverse complement.
ACAGGCCGCCGTGGTACAGGACCACCCGCTGGCTCTCCGGGAGCCCGAGGGCCGCGTGGAAACGTCGCTCGCGCGGCACCGGCGGCGTGAACCGGTAGGAGCAGTTCATGACGACCAGTGGGCGCCCGCCCGGCCAGCGGGACGCGAGCACGTCGGCGTATGAGTCGTTGACGGTGATGACCTTGCTCGAGGCCCCGGCCCAGCCGCGTTCGGCCCGGCCAAGGAACCAGCGCGCGGGCCGTCCCATGCGCGCCATGTTCCGAGCGTCGAGGTGGATGTCCCGGGCGTCGTAGACGACCGGAATGCCGTCGCGCTTGGCCACGGTCAGGGCGACCGGGATGCCCATGAACGCCATCCCGTGGACGAGGTCGCCGCGGGGCGCCACCTTCCGGGCGTTCTTGCGATGCGAGCGGATCTGCAGCGGGATGGCGAGCCGACGGTAGATGCCCATCCAGCCTCGAACGTGCAACGGGACGCGGCTCTTTGTCTCGGCCGGGGAGTCCATGACGCCCTTCGTCGCGGCCGGCGCACCGTCCACGCCGGTGCCCGGCGGTGGTGGTGGCGCCGCCGCCACGGCCCGCGGGACGCTGGGCGGGACATACGGGCGGCGGGTGACGATGGATTCCAGCCGCCGGACGAGCACGCGGCCGGCCCGCACCAGACGGCGCAGCGGCATCCCATCCTCGGCCGTGGCGAGGACGCGGATGATCGTGAATCCCGCGGGATGGTCCTCACGCCAGGGCAGGTCGCCCTTGTGCCGTGACAGCACGGTCACGGTGTGACCACGGGCGAGGCAGGTCGTCGCGATCCGGTATGTCCGCGAGTCGAACTCGCCGGTCGTGGGCAGCACGAGCACGAGGTGCTGCGGGACGATCGGCTCGGGCGATCCGAAGCCGGGCGCCACGCCCTCCGTCCCGGCTCGGTCGCTCACGCGATGAGCCTCGCGATCGAACCCGTCGCGCCGTCCGTCTCGATGGTCTGATCCCGCGCCCGTCGCGCGGCGTCGGCCGGAGCCTGGTCGGGCGGCGCCAGTCGATCGAGCGCTTCGCGCGCCAGCATCGCGTCGGTGCCGACCAGGACCGAGGTGGCCTCGTCACCCTGGGTCGTCTCGAGCCATTCCGTCGAGCTGCGAAGCACGAGGCAGGGCGTTCCGAGCCAGGCGGCCTCGCGCTGCACCCCACCCGAGTCGGTCACGACGGCCGCCGCGTGCAGCTGAGCGGCCAGCGAGCTGCGGTAGCCAAGCGGTTCGACAACGATGACGTTCGGGCTCGACTCGAGGCCGAGCGCGTCGATCGCGGCCCGCGTCCCCGGATGCAGGGCGAGTACGACCGGTCGATCGGCACGGGCCAATGCCTCCAGCAGCCCGACCCAGCCGCGGATCGCGTCCGGCGAGCGGTTCTCGGCTCGATGGACGGTCGCGAAGAGGAACTCGCCAGTGCGCAGCCCACCGCCGGCCAGACCCGCGAGCGCTGACGGCTGGCGCACCTCCGCCAGGGTCCGCGCGGCCAGGTCCCGCATGACGTCGCCGACGAGATGGACGCCGTCGGTCAGACCCTCGGCGGCGAGGTTCTCGACGGCGGCATTGGTCGGGGCGAAGCACCAGCGCGCCAGGTGATCCGTGACGATGCGGTTCACCTCCTCCGGCATCCGGCGATCGAACGAGCGCAGTCCGGCTTCCACATGCGCGACTGGCACGTCCATCTTGGCCGCCACGAGCGTCGCGGACAGCGTCGAGTTCGTATCGCCGTAGACCACGACCGCATCGGGCGCAACGTCTCGCAGCGTCCCCTCCAGCGCGACCAGCATCCGGCCGGTCTGCTCGGCCCCGGTCCCACCGCCGAGGCCCAGCGTCACGTCGGGCGGCCGCAGCCCGAGCTCGCGAAAGAAGCTGCCCGCCATCGCCTCGTCCCAGTGCTGCCCGGTATCGATGAAGACCTCGTCGTTCCGCTCGCGCAGCGCCGACTGGAGGGCCGCGGCCTTGATGAGCTGCGGCCGTGTGCCGACCACGTTCGCCAGCCGCATGTCAGGCGGCGGAACCGGCCGCGCGAAGCGCCAGCCAGTCGACGATCTCGTCTGCGATCCGGTCGCCCGCGTGACCATCCCACAAGGGCGGTCGCGGACCGCCTGGCCGCACCGGTCCATCCAGGATCTCGCGCGCGGCCGGCACCACCTCGCCGGGCGCGACCAGCCGGTTCGTGCCGTGCGAGATCGTGATCGGCCGTTCCGTGTTGGGCCGCATCGTCAGGCACGGGACGTCGAGCATCGTCGTCTCCTCCTGGATCCCGCCCGAGTCCGTGAGGACGAGCCGCGCCCCGGCGACGAGCGACAGGAACGCCACGTACCCCAGCGGCTCCACGATGCGCAGTCGATCGCTGTCGCGCAGACCCGCCGCCTCCAGCGTGGATCGTCCGCGCGGGTGCAGCGGGATCACGAGCGCCAGCAGCGCCGAGAGGCCGTCGAGCGCCGCCACCACCGCGCGAGCGCTCGCCTCGCCGTCCACGTTCGAGGGCCGGTGCAGCGTCACGACCCCGTACGCCTCCGGCAGTCCGAGACGCTCGCGCTCGCCGGCCGGATCGAACTGTGCGCGCTGCACGAGCAGCGTGTCGATCATCGGATTGCCGACGAAGCGGATCCGGTCCGCGGGGACGCCACTCGCCCGCAGCAGGCCCTCCGCTTCCGGGCTCGTCGTGAAGTGCAGCTCCGCCAGCAGGTCGCTGACGACCCGGTTGATCTCCTCGGGCATCGAGCGGTCGAACGAGCGCAGTCCGGCCTCGACGTGTGCGCTCGGTACGCCAAGCTTGGCCGCCACGAGACTCGCGGCGAGTGTGCTGTTGACGTCGCCGTAGAGGACGGCGAGGGCCGGCGGATCGGCCGTCCATTCGCGCTCGAGACCGACCATCGCCGCTGCGGTCTGCTCCCCGTGCGTCCCCGAGCCGACGGCGAGGTTCACGTCCGGCGCCGGGATCTCGAGATCGCGGAAGAACACGTCCGACATCAGCTCGTCGTAGTGCTGGCCGGTGTGCACGATCCGCTGGGGTACGCCGCGCTCGCGCAGGGCCCGGATGACCGGTGCCGCCTTGATGAAATTCGGGCGAGCGCCGATGACGTGGGCGAGGTGTCGGGGCATCGGCCCAAGTATGAACGACGCGTCCGTCACCTATCCTTCGCCGGTATGCCGGACCTTCGCCAGACGATCCGCCGATTGCTGCGCGGAGCCGCCAGCGACGAGGCCGAGCCAGGCGGGCCGAGCGGGTCGAGCGGGCCGAGCGGGCCGGGCGGGTCGCGACCGAAACGCCGCTACCTCGCCGACGCCACCGAGGGGATCGCGCGCGTCCGCGCTGCCGGCCACGACCGACCGATGGTCGTGGCGACCTGGCCGCTCGATGCCCAGAACCCGTTCCAGGCCCTGCTCACCAGCCGTTTCGAGGAGGCCGGGCTCGTGCCGGTCGGCATGGACCGTCTGGCCGACCTCGACGATCCCGTCGCGCTGCCGGCGCTCGTCGCGCTGAAGGCCGATGACGTGGACGTCGTCCTGCACCTGCATTGGCTCGCCCGCGTGCTGCGTGGCGCAACGTCCGAAAACGACGGGCGACAGCGCGTCGCGGCCTTCCTCGGCGCGCTCGACGCGTTCCGGGCGGCCGGTGGGCGCATCGTCTGGACGGCACACAACGTCCTCCCCCACGACACGCCGTTCCCGACTGTGGACGTCGAGCTGCGACGTGGCGTCGTGGCCCGCGCCGACGTCGTGCATGTCCTGTCCGAGGGCACGGTGGCGGCAGCAGCATCCCTGTACGAGATCCCGGCGGACAAGGTGTTCCACCTCCCCCACCCCGCCTACCTCGGGGTCTACCCGGACGACGTGTCGGATGCGGATGCACGGCGCACCTACGGCCTGGGCGAGAACGACATCGTGTTCGCGCTCGTCGGTCACCTCCGCCCATACAAGGGTCTCGACGAGCTGCTCGACGCGTTCGTGTCGGTGGCGGCCGCGCCACCGGACACGCGGCGACGTCGACTGTTGATCGCCGGGACACCGAGTGCCGATCCGTCGATCGAGGCGCTCCTTGCGCGGGCGCGAGCCCATCCCGATGTCGTCGTCGATGCGCGTCGCATCCCGGTCGACGAGCTGTCGACCCCGCTGCGTGCCAGCGACGTCATCGTGTTGCCCTATCGGTCCTCGCTGAACTCGGGCGCGCTGTTGCTGGCGCTGTCGTTCGGACGACCTGTGATCGCGGCCGCTTCGCCCCATGTCTCGGAGACCGTCGGGTCTGACGCCGCCATCACCTTCGAGCCCGAAGACCGGGCCGCCCTCGGTGCGGCGCTCCGGCGCGTGGATGGTCTCTTGACCACGACCGCCCGGGATGCGGCCCTCGCAACCGCTCGGCGGTTCGACCCCGACACGATCAGCCGCCGATTCGCCACGGCGCTGCGCCAGCGACTCGGCTAACCCGTCACTTTGGACCCGCACTTTGACGGTTTAGGCTATGGTTTCGCTTTAAGGCGTCACGCTTGGCACGGAGGAATGACGGGAACGTGAGTTGGGTCGAGCGGCACTGGGAGGGCGATCTCGGTGTCGCGGGTGGCCGCAAGCGCGGCGAAGGCTTCGTCTACCGCGCGTTCCTGCCGGCTCTGATCGCGAGGATCGATCCGGCGGTGAGCTTCGACACGGCACGCTCGATCAACGACGCCGAGCTCGCGATCGGGCAGCTCAACGCCGACGAACGCGTGCGAGGACTCGAGGCGATCGGGCCGCTCCTCCTGCGCTCGGAGGCGATCGCGTCGAGCCGCATCGAGGGCATCGAGCTCAGCCAACGCAACCTCGCTCGCGCGCTGATCGACCCTCGTGCCGCCAAGGGAAGCGCACGAGCCGTCGCCGCCAATGTCGTCGCGATGGAAGAGGCCATCGCCCTTGGCGATCGAGGGTCCGCGCTCACGACGGAGGATGTCCTGGCGATCCATCGGACACTCATGGCCGCAGAATCGCCGCGGATCATGCCCGGTTCGTTCCGTCGCGAACAGAACTGGCTCGGTGGCCGACTCACGACGCCGGCCGACGCCCGCTACGTCCCGCCGCCGGAGGATGAGGTCGAGTCGCTGATGCTCGACCTGGTCTATTTCATGAACCGCGACGACCTGCCGCCCGTGGCCCAGGCCGCCATCGCCCATGCCCAGTTCGAGACGATCCATCCCTTCGTCGACGGCAACGGGCGCGTGGGCCGGGCGCTCATCCACGTGCTGTTGCGCCGGCGCGGGATCGCCCCGGCGTTCGTGCCGCCGGTCTCGATCGTACTGGCCGCTCGGCCGCACGCCTACGTCGACGGCCTTGTCGGGTTCCGCGACGGTCGACTGGACCAGTGGTGCGCGTCGTTCGCCGCTGCCTGCACCCGGGCCGCCGAATCGTCGGTCGACCTCGCCGGGCGGGTCGCGGACCTCGAGGCCGCCTGGTACGAGCGAGCCGGGCGACCGCGCCGCGATTCCGCGGCCGCGCGGATCATCGGCGTGCTGCCGGCCCAACCGATCACGTCTGCGTCGACGATCCGGGCCGCGATCGGCGCGCGCCACCAACGGGCACTCGAGGGCCTCAAGGTCCTCGCCGGAGCCGGCGTCATCCGGCAGATCAGCCAGGGCGGCTACGACAAGCAGTACGCTGCGGACGAGCTGTTCGACCTGATCGAGGGATTCGAGAGCAGGGTGTCCACGGGGCGTTGAACGCCGCCACGCTCAGAAGCCGCCGAAGTCGCCGCCGCCGAAGTCGCCTCCCCCGAGATCGCCGCCGCCGAAGTCGCCTCCCCCGGCGTCGCCGCCGAAGTCACCACCATCCCCTGAGTCGGTCGAGCCGGTATCCGCCGTCTCGCCGCCGTCCGAGCCCTGGCTGCCGTCGTCGGCCGATTGCCCGTCGCCGGAAGTACCCGGATCGTTGTCGAAGAAGGATTGCGCGATCGCGGTCCCGATGAAGCTCGCGGCCAGCGTCGTCATGAACCAGCTGCCCAAGCCGAACCCGGCACCGCCCGAGCCCCAGGCGCGCTCGATGGTGCCCGGCTGGCGGATCTCGGCCCTCGTCGCCGCGCGGGCGAGCGAGGCTGGATCGTCGCCGCGGATCTCGCCGTCCGGGACATGCTGTGCGAGGGCCTGAAGCGCCTGCTGACGCTGCTCCGGCGTCAGCTTCGCGAACGCTTCCTCGTGGGCGCGCTCGACGTCCTCGGGCGGCGCGGTCGCCAGCATGTAGCGGTAGCGCGCGAGGGCCTGTTCGTCGGTGGTCTGGTCGGTGGCGGGCTCAGGATCGCGGCGGCCGAAGAGGTTCACGGTGTCGCTCCTTCTGATTGTTCCGGCTGAGCGTAGGCAGAGTCTGCCTCCCATCGTCCCGGTCCGCCTTTCAGCGGGTCGAGAGCGGTTGACGGTCCTGTACGAGAAGCGCACAGTCGACGGAGGCACAGGAACCATGGATATCTTCGCCGCTGTCGTTTTCGTCATCCTCGGCGCCGCGCTGGTTGCGTACGTCGCCAGTCCGACGACGGCCCGCGGCCTTGACACCTTCGGGGCGGGATTCGTGCCGTATCGGGGCGCGGGATGGCCCCAGGGCGTTCAAGAGGAAGAGCCGGTCCACTACTCGTTGTCGGTGCCTCGGGGACCGGGCGGCGCCATGGACGGCGCTCCAGGCACCACGCCCGACCCCGAAGTCGTCGAGATCACCGGTCCGGACACACCGATGACCTCGGCCGTGCATCGCGGACCGACGGTTCGCCGGAGCTGACCCAGCGAGACCTGCTGAGGGGTGCCCTCAGGACTTGGTCGTGCGTTGTGCGGCGCGGCTGCTCGCCTCGGTGTAGCGATCGTGGCTCTCGGCCTCGTCAACGTCGGCCATCGCCGATTCGGACTCCGCATCGGCCACATCGGCGCGCGCCGAGAGCGCCGCAAGTTTTGCGGCCTCGGCCGTCTTGGCGGCGGATTTCTCTGCGAGCACCATCGCTTCGAGGGCACCTTTGGCCGCCTCAGCGGTGGCGAGAGCCGCGTCGGCGGCATCGGTCGCTGCGGCCGCTGAAGCCTCCGCGGCGACACGGCCTCGCCTCGCGACGGCGGCGGCGCGCTCAGCGCTGCGCCAGTCCTGCAGGGTTTCGGCCGTGGTCGGGCCGTCGCCCTCGATCTTCTTGGTCATGGTGCCTCCCTGCACCGATCGTACGGCATGACCCTACCCTTGTCACCGGTCCCAGCGATGCGTCGGGAGGTCGCCCAGCTTGCCCTGCTTCGCGTCGGACTGCGCGCAGCCTTTACAGATCTCGGCTGCATCCGGGACGTCGGTTCGAAGGGGCAGCGGGTAGAGCTCTCCCTTGTCGTCCTTGAAGAGGTCCGAGGCGACATCGCCGCAGGGGCAGAGGAAGCTCCGCCCGTACGGAGCGAGGACCGGGTTCTCGCTTGGCAGGTGGGTCTCGTAGATCCGATGCCACTTCTTGCCGTTCCCGATCCGGACGTACACGTCGTTGATCACCCGGTCATACGTCGACTCGCGTGTCCCGTGCCGCCGGAATGGATCCTTGGCGTACAGGAACGGCGGATCGCTGAACGTGGCACCAGCCGGTGGTGGAGGGTCGCCCCGCCGCCTGGCCGCATCCCGCTCCCAGTCAGCCCGGAACGCGACCTGCTGTTCCCCCGAGAGCCCGGGGGGCACGACCCCGAACAGGGCCGTGTCGGCGTACGTCGGCGGGCCGTGACGCTCGTTCGCGCGGTCCCCGATCAGCGCGTCGCAGCGCTTGCACCGCTTGCCGGGCTCGACGAAGGACCACGAGCTCGCCCATCGATGCAGTCCCTTGGGCTGCTTCCCGCAGAGCGTCGTCGTCCGGCCGTCGAGCACGTAGTGGGTGATGCGTCCGGGTCCCGCATAGACGCCCTTCGGTCAACGCGTCGTCGCCGGTGGCACGCGTCGCCGATTCGGGGGAGGCGCCGCCTCGGAGCAACCGACGCGCCCGATCGAGCATGGCTACAGGTATCCCTCTGGCACGGGTCCGACGACCTCCATGCCGTGGCGGCTCGCGATCGCGTCGAGGTCCGCTTCGGGCTGTGCGGCCGCGATCGCCGCGCTGAGCTCATCGAAGTAGCCGACCATCGCTGCTGGGCTGTACAGGTTCAGCTTCCGGCTGGGCACGGGACCGACGCGAAAGCCGTGGCGGAGCCCGATCGGGATGTAGATGAATGAGCCGGCCGGGCAGGTGAACTCCCGGTCCTCGAGGAAGATCAGGTACTCCCCGGCGAGCACGTAGAAGGCCTCGGCCGCGTCGTGGTGGATGTGCATCGGCGGGCCGAAACCTGCCGGCTCGGCGGCCTCCAGCAGGGTGAACGCCGAGCTGGTGTCATCGCCAGTCGCCTTCACCGACATCCTGAAGTTGCCGAGGTCGATCGAGCGCCCCTCGCCCGGACCGAGCACGAAAGCGCCACCCGGGACCTGATCCATCGCGAGCCTCCCTTGACTACACCTACCCGAGGACCAGCATTCTGACCTTCGCTTCAGCGCTCGGTCACGATGCCGAACGGGCAGATATGGAAGACATCGTCCGAGCCGTAGCCTCCACCGAAACCGTCGAGGACGTTCCCCTCTCTGCCGACGACGCTGCCCCACGGATCGGCGACCACCGCCTTGCCGTCGATCCGCCACGCGCCGAAGCCGGCCGGCCAGACGACACGCACTGGCTCGCCCGATTCGACGACAACAAGCGTCAGCGAGTCGCCGTCAGTCGAAACACGGACTGGGGAAAGCAAGGCGGTCGCGCAACCCATGTTCAGGTTTGGGGCGGCCGTGGTGATGTGCAGCCGCTCGGCGCCGGCGGGCAGGGCCGGACCGGTGAACAGCGGCGCCACCCTGATGGCCACAAGCGCGAGGGCCAACACGCCCGTCGCTACGATCGCGGTCAGAGCCTTCCTGCGTCGGGACATATAGCATTCTCCCCTCGATGAGCCCGGCGAAGCAGAGGGGAACGCGAATGAAGGTCGTGGTCGTGGGTGGGACCGGGCGACTCGGCTCGCAGGTGGTGGCCGAACTAGAACGCCGAGGGCACGAAGCGGTGGCGGCGGCACCGAGCACAGGCTTTGACACCATCTCCGGTGCTGGCGTGGCCGAAGGCCTGGCGGGCGCGGAGATCGTCGTCGACGTCTCCAACGCGCCATCGTTCGAGGAGGCCGCGGTGCTCGAGTTCTTCCAGACCTCGACCGGCACCCTGCTGGCGGCCGAGCGCGAGGCGGGCACCAAGCACCACGTGGTGCTGTCGATCGTCGGTGCGGATCGCGCGCCCGACAGCGGCTACATGCGGGCCAAGGTCGCGCAGGAACGCCTCGTGGCGGACGGCGGCGTCCCGTACACCATCATCCGGGCCACCCAGTTCTTCGAGTTCCTCGGCGGGATCGCCGACTCCGCCGCGACCGACGGCACCGTGCGACTCCCGTCGGCCAACCTCCAGCCCATCGCGGTCAGCGACCTGGCCGTCGCCGTGGCGGACGTCGTCGAGGGATCGCCGATCGACGGCACGGTTGAGGTGGCTGGCCCCGAGGCGATCGGGTTGGACGAGCTGGTTCGGCGGGTCCTGTCCGCGGCCGGCGACCCGCGTCCGGTCGTCACCGACGACACCGTGCCGTATTTCGGCGCCCACCTCGACGATCGGACCCTGACCCCGGGACCGGACGCCCGCATCGCCCCGACGCGTCTGGACGACTGGCTCAGCCGACGCTGATCAGGCGCCGAACCCGCGGCCTCGCTCCACGATGTCGCCGATGAACCTCGGCAAGGCGAAGCTCGCCCGGTGGACCTCGGGCGTGTAGTAACGGGTGTCGAGGCCCGCCGCATCGAACCGCTCCCGGATCATGTCGACCGGCACGGTCCGGAGCGCGACGTCATCCGTGCCCCAACCGAAGGCCATGAACCCGCCGACGTAGGTCGGCACCACCCCGAGGTAGCAGGTCGCGTCGGCGAACAGACCGCCGAAGAAGCGCATCGATGACTCGAGCTCCTCGGGCTGGAAGAACGGGACGCCGTTCTGGGTCACGAGCACGCCGCCCGGCCGCAGCACGCGCTTGCAGTTCGTGTAGAAGTCGAGGCTGAACAGGGCCGCGCCCGGACCGATCGGGTCGGTCGAGTCGACCACGAGGGCGTCGAACCGCTGGTCGGTCGTCGCGACGAAGTCGGCCCCGTCACCAAGGACGATCTCCACGCGAGGATCGTCGAACGCCCCGTGGCTGAGGTCCGGGAGGTAGGTTCGGGCGAAGTCGATGACGCCGGCGTCGAGCTCGGCGATCGTCACGTGCTCGACCGACGAATGCTTGAGGACCTCCTCGACGAGGCCGCCATCACCACCCCCGACGATCCCGATGTCGCGCGCCGCGCCGTGGGCAAGAATCGGCACGTGCGCCAGCATCTCGTGGTAGACGAACTCGTCGGCCATCGTCAGCTGCGTGACGCCATCGAGCGTGAACATCCGCCCGAATCGCTCGCTTTCCGCGACGACGAGATGCTGATGCCCGGTCTGGCTGTCGAACAGCACCCGATCCACCTTGATCGACATCCGAACGTCGTCGTACAGCGTCTCGGTCAGCCAGGCTTCCTCGGACTCCATGCGTGTAGCGTACTGACGCGAGCGGGCTCCGCGTGGCCCCGTGCCGCTATCGGCATCACCTTTGGGCTACAGGCTGGCGATCTCGCAATGCGTGCGGGAATGTCACTCGCTGCGGGCTAGGTCTGGCGCTCCTCAGCGAACGGAGGAGTGAGCTCCCGAAGAGCAGCCTCGCAGTCGGCAACATCCTCTCGTGCGCACGAGAGCCAGAGCGCCCAAGGTCCCAGGTCCGTCGCGATGTAGTACTGCAGGTGAATGCTGTCCTCTCCGCCGGGACCGGCGGGGGTCATCTCCAGGCGCAGCGCTTCACCTAGCTGAGGGTGAACGCGACCAAGGGAGGTGATCCGCATCTCAGTCGCACGGGGGTGCATGCCGGTTCGCCATCGGTTCAGCGACGCCGTAAGCGACTCGGCCATCTCGCCTCCCGTTAGCCACGCCCAAGCCTTCTCGGTCCGGGCAGCATACGCCCCGGTCGCAGCGAGGAGTCACGACGCGGGCTGCATCGCAAAGCGTCCGGAAATGTCACCTGACGAACATGGAGAAACTAGTGTGTACGCGTGCCTGCTCGTACCCGACAACGCGGTTGGGTCGTTCCATGTGGGGGCTGCTTGAGTCATGCTCAACGGCAGCGCTCCGAGATTGGAGGACGGAGACGCTCCCGGACGCGAGAAGACCGTCAGACAGGATGCCTCCGCAGGCCGCGCACGGTGGCAGGTCGCCGTTGCTCCTAGCGGTGCTCGTGGTCCTTTCCGTCAGCTTGGTGACTCTCGGCCCGACGAGCTGGCCTCACCGTGTGGTCGACGCGGAATGTCCGGCGCCAGAGTTCATGCGCGATTCCGACCGCGATTGCATGGCCCGAGGCACGCTCATCGTCATGACCGGCGCGCCTTCCGGCGGCAAATCTCGCACGGACCTCGAACGCGCCATCGAACCGCTCGGAGGACGGATCGAGACCGACGTCGACGCCTTGGGGATCTACGGAGTCCTGTTCCCGGCAGCGGACACCCTTGCAGAGCTCGACGAGCGGGAGGCCGCCCTCGAAGCGCTCGGATTCTGGGTCAGCCGCTCATACACCGGGGAACTGTTCGCCACGACCTGAGCCACGGGCCCTGCCGTTGTGGAGTCCACGCCTCGGCGCGCTCGGCCGGTCCGAATCGGGCCTGACTCATCGGGTCGCGATCGTCGACACCTTCCGATGCAGGGCACGCAAGCGTCAGTGAGTGTCCGCCAATGTCACCTGAGCAATGTCGCCAGCTCGCGCGATTTGAGCGCCTCACGTCGAGTGGAATCGAACGTGATCGAATTGACTGACACCTGCCCGAGAAGTCTGCCGGTCGCCGGAAGCCCACTCCAATCGGCTCCGAAACTCAGGCGAGGGTCGGACTCCAACTGGTAGACGAAGAAGTCGGCCGCGTAATCGTCGAAACCGTCCTCGAACGGGCAGTCAAGCAGGAGAAAGCGGTCATCAGTCTCCACCAGAATCAGGCGAGGCAAGTCGTAGAACTCGCGATACTCGAGGATCGGAAGCCATTCCATCGTCGCGATGGTACGTGCCGCCAGCGTCGCAAAGTGTCCGGGAATGTCACCCGATGGAATCACGAGGGCGATCCCATGCTCGATGTCCCGGCCTTCACTTCAGGATGTGGGGGACACGCCCACCGGCCCGTCTCGCTCATTCGTCGTCGGCACATCAGACGCCCCCTCTCACGCGACGCGGTCGCAGGCTATGGCGCTTGACCGTGTCCGGTTCGTGGCCGACGCTGCATCGATGCTTGGAGCGATCCACCCCGACGTCCCCGTCGCGGTGCTCTCCGATGCCCTGACTGATGCACTGGGCAACGAGCTTGTCGGCCTGTATGCGTATGGATCGGCCGTGTCGGGTGGGTTCGACCCCGGCGTGAGCGACATCGATCTCGTAGCCGTCACCGCGCACCCCGCGACCGCGCTCGACTTCGAGGCCCTCGACCACGTCCATCGGGAGTTCGTGAGGCGGCATGCAGCGTGGGAGAACAGGCTGGAGATTGTTTACATCGGATCAGCCGACCTTCGCGGCTTCCGTGCCTCGGAGGCCGATCTGGCAGTCATCAGCCCAGGGGAGCCGTTTCACCTATCTGGGCCGGTGAGTGACTGGTTGCAGAACTGGTATCTCGTCCGGGAGACGGGCGTCACCCTGGCGGGCAGGACGGCGGCCGACGTGGTGCCGCCGATTAGCCACGCCGAATACCTCGGAGCCGTAGCCTCCTATGCCCGCTGGCTCGCGACCCAGGACCTTGACACGCTCTCGCCTGGATCGCTCGCGTATGCCGTGCTTTCAGAATGCCGAGCGATTTGCACGATCCGGACGGGCCAACCGTGCTCGAAGCAGGAGGGCGCGGCGTGGCTCCGGGCACACGCGCCCCAACACACGTGGCTGCTGGACAGGGCGCTGGGGTGTCGTCGGTCCGGAGGCAAGATCGGCTTCCATGACGCGCCAACTCGATCTGCGGCCGCACGGTTCGTACGCTCTATTAACGAACGGCTGTGAGGCGGCTCACCCCCAGCCGATCAACCAGTGGTCGCAAACCGTGCGTCAATGACACTAGACGTCGAGCGAGCACAGGGTGTCGGTAGCGTTCAGTTTGAATCCCGAGACGGCAGCCGGCTGTCAGTCCATCCGGCTCGGAGTCGTGGTCATCGCCTTCCCCGGCGTCGCAGGACTCGAAGAATTGCGAGTGCCAGCCCCACCACGAGCACAGCCAGGACGATCTCGTAGACGGGCACGGCGAAAGCGCCGCTGTCATTGACCATCGGTTGACTTCCCTCGGCGGAATCCTGCGCCTGAGCATGGGTCGATGACCAATTGGCGTCAACCGGTGAAAGGGCGAATCCGCACGCTGCACGGTACAAGGCATGTTGGTCGCAATGCGTGATCTCGCCGGACGATCAGCTCGAGCGTCTACGAGCTCCCGATACCGCGGCGGGTCACGCCATCCGGCAGGGCGAGGCCGCCGAGGCTATTGCGGCCGTCCAGGACGACACGTAGCTCCGGGAACCAGCCCGCATCCAATTTGCTGCCAGTTCGGGTCGGCTGTCTGCGTGACCACGGCGCGGACTCCCGGTGCCGGCGTTCCCCAAGTCCACGGTTCGGCGCCGGTTTGGCGGATCTCGTCTTCGGTGAGCAAGGGGTCGTAGGCGAGCACCTGGGCGCCCGCCGCCCGCAGCTGCTCGATCAGGGGCAGCGCCCGTGAGTAGGCCAGCTCCTTGACGCCGTGGCGGTACGTCAGCCCGAGCACGAGCACCCCGACACCGTCGAGCGAACCCAGCTCGGCCTTCAGCGCCTCGATCGCCACGTCGACCTGGCCGTCGTTGACTTCGCGGGCTCGGGCCACGAGCGACAGCTCGGGCGCTCGATCGAGCAGGAAGTGCGGGTAGACCGGGATGCAGTGGCCACCGACACCGATCCCCGGCTGGTGGATGTGGCTGTAGGGCTGGCTGTTGGCCGCGGCGATCACCTCGGTCAGGTCGACGCCGATCCGGTCGGCGTAGTTCGCGAACTCGTTGGCGAGCGCGATGTTCACGTCGCGGTACGTCGTGTCGGCAAGCTTCGAGAACTCGGCCGCCTCGGCCGACGACATGGCCACGATCTCGGCATCGAGCACGCTGTCGTAGAACGCGGCGGCGCGGTCCCGAGAAGCAGGCCCAACGCCGCCGACAAGTTTTGGGTAGGTCGCCAGATTGCGAAGTGCGGCACCGCTGTACAGCCGCTCCGGTGAGAAGGCCAAGAGGAACCCGTTGTCGCCGTCGACGTCGGCGCGCAGCCCGCTGGCCGCCTCCAGGCGCGGAGCGTAGCGCCCGCGCGTGTCCCCGACGGGGAGCGTCGTCTCGTAGATCACGAGCGACCCGGCATGGATGCCCGGCACGATCGAGTCCGTGGCGGCATCCATGTGGCGGTAGTCCGGCCGCGACTCCGCGTCCAGCATCACCGGCACGATGAGCACGACGACGTCGGCCTCGCGCGCGGCCGCCGCGCCGTCCGTCGTCGCACGCAGCATGCCGTCGCCGTGAGCGGTCGCCACGAGCTCCGCGAGGCCGGGCTCCTCGTCGACATGCGAGCGACCCTCGTTGATCGCGGCCACGACCGCCTCGTCGATGTCGACCGCGATGACGTCCCACCCGTGCGACGCGAATTGCGCGGCGAGCGGCAGGCCCATCTTCCCCGCCCCGACCACCGCCACGATCCCTGCCGTTCCGGGTTCACCGCGCCACGGCCGCACGGGCCGCGCGAACGGGTGGCGGCACGGGTTCGGCTCGGACGTGATTGAGCCGCCGGTGAGGTCAGCGGTGCTGGACGGCCGGTCGGTGATCGTCACGTTGCCAGGACCTCGTCGAGCTCGACGGTCCGGCGCTCGCGCGCCGCGCGCAGCAGGGCATCCGCGACGACCACCGCCCAGCGCCCGTCCTCCACGTTGACGACCGGGCGACCGCCCTCTCGAACGACGGTGAAGAACGCGTCCAGCTCGGCGGCCAGCGGCTCCCCGCTCGCAAGTGGCAGCTCGACCGATTCGCCCTCGAACGTCGGGGCATATCCGCGGATCAGGTGCGGGTTCGTCGTATCGGTCGAGCGCGTGAAGGTCAGCCGCTGGCTGAGGTAATCGAGCTCGAACATGCCCTCCTCGCCGACCACGGTCAGCGTCCGGCGCTTGGCCGGCGTCAGCCAGTCGACGTGGAGCATCCCGACCGAACCCGAGGGAAACGACAGGAGTCCGAACAGCAGATCCTCGTGGTCCTGGTGGACGCGCTGGGCGGTCTCGGCCGAGACGCGGGTCGGCCGCTCGGCCGCGACGAACGACAGGATGTCGACGTCGTGGGTCGCGAGATCGATGGTCACCCCCACGTCGCGGATGCGCGCCGGGAACGGGCCGGCGCGACGGCTCGTGATGGCGTAGACCGTCGAGAGCCAGCCGTCATCCAGGAGGCGGCCAAGCTCCAGCACCGCCGGGTTGAATTGCTCGACATGGCCGACCTGGATCGGCACGCCGGTCTCGCCCGAGGCCATGACCAGGCCGTCGGCCTCCTGCGGGGTCGCCGCAAGCGGCTTCTCGATGAGCGCGGCGACCCCACGCTCGACGGCGGCGAGCCCGAGCCCAAGGTGGGTCGTCGTCGGCGAGGCGATGACGACGGCATCAAGGGCGTCGTTGCCGAGCATGTCCCGCGGCTCGACGTAGACCTTGGCATCGGTCGTCCCGCGTGCCGCCTCCAGCGCCTCGGGGAGCGGATCCGAGATCGCCACGAGCTCGACGTCCTCGCGGGCGCTCAGCAGCCGCAGGTGATTCCGCCCCATCGCCCCAAGACCGATCAGCCCGACTCGCGCCGGGCGCTCGCCGATGGGCTCCCAGCCGCTCATCGTTCGGCGATGGCCGCGTGCCGCCCGACGACGGCACGGACCGCCTCGATCACGGTCGTCTGGTCGTCGCCGGTGAGGCCCGGGAACATCGGCAGCGAGAGGCTGCGCGCAGCGGCGCGGTCCGTGACCGGCAGGTCGGCGCGGATGCCGAGCGCCAGCACGTACGGCTGGCGATGGACGGGGATCGGGTAGTAGATCCCGGTCGAGACTCCGGCCGCGGCGAGGTCGGCCACGATCGCGTCGCGTGCGGGCCCGACGTCGAGGGTGTACTGGTGGTAGACGTGCGTCCGGTCGGCGGGCACGCTCGGGACGACGACCGGCAGGTCCGCCAGGGCCTCGTCGTAGCGCTTCGCGATCGCCTGGCGACGGGCGGTGTTCCGCTCGAGCTTGTCGAGCTGGCACAGGCCGATCGCGGCCGCGACATCGGTCAGGCGGAAGTTGTAGCCCAGGATGTCGTGGCGGTAGCGCTCGCGCATGCCCTGGTTGCGGTACAGCCGGATCCAGTCGGCCAGGGCGTCGTCATCGGTCGTGATGAGACCGCCCTCGCCCGTCGTCATGTTCTTGGTGCCGTACAGGCTGAACGCGCCGTGCCCGAAGCTTCCGACCCGCCGCCCGCGGTATTCGGCGCCGTGGGCCTGGCAGGCGTCCTCGACGATGGCGAGGCCGTGGCGGTCGGCGAGCTCCAGGAGCGGGTCCATGTCGGCCGGCAGGCCGAACAGGTGGACCGGGCAGATGGCCTTCGTCCGGGGCGTGATGGCCGCGGCCACCCGGTCCGGGTCGATGTCGTAGGTCTCGGGGTCGATGTCCACGAACACCGGCGTGGCACCCGCGTACAGGATCGATGACACCGTCGCATTGAAGGTGTGGCCGACGGTGATGACCTCGTCGCCGGGCTCCAGGTCCATGCCCGCGAAGATGCACATCTCGGCAACGGTCCCGTTGCTCACCGCGATCGCGTGGCGGACGCCGATGAACGCCGCCCATCGTTCCTCCAGCTCCGCGACCCGGCGGCCTCCGGCCAGCATCCCGCTGCGCAGGACCTCGGTGACGGCGGCGATCTCGGCGTCATCGATGTCGGGACGAGCGACCGGGATCACGCGGTCGCCTCGCGGAGCGTGTCGCCCGTGCGTTCGTAGGCGTAGTGGCGGCCGCAGCGCGCGCACGTGAGCTCCGGGTCCGTCGTGTAGCGCCCGATCTCCGCCGGCGCGGGATGCCCCTCGGAGTCCATGAGCCGGTCGCCACAGGCACAGACCCAGCCGATCCGCTTCGCGGGGCTCCCGGCAACCAGCGCGTGCCCGGGGACCGTGCGCGTCACGACGGCTCCGGCGCCCACCATCGCGAACGGCCCGACGTCACACCCGGCGACGACGATGGCGCCCGCGCCGATCGAGCTGCCGTGCTCGAGGCGGATCGGGATGACCTCCCAGTCGTCGGCCCGGGCCAGCTCGCCCTCGGCGGTGATCGACCGCGGGTAACGGTCGTTGGTGAGGATCGCGCCAGGGCCGATGAACACCCCGTCGGCGACCGTGACGCCGTGGTAGACGAGCGCTCCGTTCTGGATCTTCACGCGGTCGCCGATCTCGACGCCCTGGTCGATGAACGCGTCGCGCCCGATCACGCACTCGCTACCGATGCGCGCGCCGGTTCGGACCTGCGCCCGCTGCCAGATCGCGCTGCCGGCCCCGACAGTGACGCCGTCCTCGAGCTCGGCGGACGCATGGACACGCGCGGCGGGGTCGATCATCGACGGCAGTGTAGCCGCGCTCCTCAGTCGAGGCGGCCCTGCAGGTGGGCGCGGTACAGGAAGGCGGCCATCTGCTCGCGCGTGACCGAGCTCGTCGGGCAGTAGCGCCGTTCGCCGCAGCCACCGGTGATCTTGGACAGGGCGAGGGCGTTGATGCTGCCTTCGCCGGTCCGGCCGTCGTCGTCGTCGAAGTAGTCGGTCGTGGCGTTGGGCAGGGCCAGGGCGCGGTCCAGGAACATCGCCATCTGGGCGCGCGTGACACTGGCGCTCGGGCAGAAGCGGCGCGGCCCGCAGCCGCCCGTGATCTTGGCCCTGGCCAGGGCGTTGATGCTGCCTTCGCCGGTCTTGCCGTCGTCGTCGTCGAAGTAGTCGACCGTCGCCGCCGGCAGGTCCAGCGCGCGGTCCAGGAACATCGCCATCTGGGCGCGCGTGACCTTGCCCTTGGGGCAGAACAGGGTCGGTTCGCAACCGGCCGTGATGCCGGACTTGTACAGCCACTCGATCTCGGTGGCGAAGCCGTTGACGTCCGTGAAAGGCGTCGTGGCCACGAACTTATCCTTGATCGCGGCCCACAGCTCGGGGCGAGCGTTGTCGTAGCCCAGCGCCCAGATCCCCGCCCCGCGCAGACCGTAGTTATTCACGAGGTCGTACTTGACGCGTAGCGAATAGGCATCGTCCATGTACAGCTGCCGCCACGACGTCACGCAGCCGTACGTGCTCGAACAGTTCTCGCGGCGGTAGGCCGTCCAGGCCACGTCTTCGACGTTATCGCGGCGTTTGCCGTGTTCCTGCAGGACCACGATGCCGCTGTCGTAGATCACCGTTGTCGACGAGCCGTACTTCGTGCCGCTGGTGTTCTTGGCGTTCAGCTTGTCGGTGTCCGTGGACCAGGCGCGGCCGTAGTAGGGCACGCCGAGGATCAGCTTGGATGCCGGCACGCGCGCCGTGTAGGCCTTGACCGTGTCGACGATGTCGTAGGCGGCTCCACCCATCGGGGCGA
Source organism: uncultured Chloroflexia bacterium (assembly GCA_963828165.1). GTDB lineage: Bacteria > Chloroflexota > Limnocylindria > Limnocylindrales > CSP1-4 > SPCO01. Next base: position 1,603,553 of record CAWHDR010000001.1, on the reverse strand, counting down.
TCGAGCCAACGGGGCTCGAGCCCGACGAGCGGTAGTCGTAGCCCATGATGAAGATGGCATCGGCGCCGCCCGCGGCGGTGGCGGCCTCGAGCGGGTAGTTGCCGATGTAACCGGTCGTGTCGAAGGTCAGCTGGTAGCCCTTGGCGACGGCGTTGAGCTCCGTCCGAACGCGCCTCACGAGCGCGACGAATTCGTCGGCGTAGCCGGCGGCAAGGGGCTCGAAGTCGAGGTTCACGCCATCGGCGCCGCGGTCACGGACCGCGATGGCGATGGTCTTGGCGAGCCTGGCACGGGCGGTGCTGCTGCCGAGGAGCGCCTTTTGCTTCGTGGAGCCGCCGGACGACCAGGCGAAGCTCTGCACCGTCAACACGACGCGCGTCTTGTTCTGATGGGCCTTGTTGATGACGTTGGTCAGGGCCGAGCTCGTCCAGCCACTCCAGCCCGGGCCGGTCTTCTCGAACGTGCCGTCGGCGGCCGCGCCGATGCCGAAGTAGGCGATCGTCGAGACCTTCGAGTAGTCGATCGTGGTCGAGCTGTCGCTGACTTCCCAGTACGGCAGGAAGCCGAAGACTTCGCGCTTCAGGCCGCTCGGGGAGATGGCCGCGGCGGGCTCCGTGAGACTCTCGGCTGCGTGGTCGGGCGACCAGGAGACGCCCTCCGCCGGAATGGCCTCGCCCTCGTCGACGACTGGCTGGTCGACGGGCGTGTCGGTGGCCGCCGGGGTTGCCGTCGGCTCCGTCGATGGGTCCAGGCTCGGGTCGGTGGGCGCTTCCGTGGGCGCTTCAGTCGGCGCTTCGGTCGGCGCGACCGTCGGCGTCGGCTCGACCGCGGGTGCCGGCTCGGCCTCCGGCGCCGGGGTTGACGCAGGATCGGCGGCGGTCGTCGGCTTCAGAGCGTCGCGGAGCTGACGACCCGAGAGCCGACCCTCGGGGAGGGCGCGGGGAAGGACGCCGCCGACGCTCCATCGATCGTGTGCACGTGGCCGGAACGGCACCGTGACCCGGCCGCCCGGCGCGAAATCGATCTTGTCGTTCGCGTGCTTCTGGATCTCTTCCCAGTGGATGCTCGAGCGGAGACCGGCGTCGTCCCCCGGGCTCGAGGGCTGCTCGGCGGGAGCGACGCGGGCGGCACCGAGGGCCGGCGCGGTGGGCGCGGGGTCAGTGATCGGATTCGCGGCTGCGACCGGAATCGCGGACGTCGCCAGCAGCAGGAATACGAGGAGATTCGTGGCGTGGCGGCGACGGACGAACGTCAAGACAGCCTCGGTGACGGGTTCCAAACCATAGGGCGGACGGTCAAGCGCGGGCAACCGGACAAAGGTCCCGTTCGCGACTGGTACAGGGTAGTCCGGTGGGATCGGGTGTGGTCGTCCCGCCGTCCGCGACTCAGTCGGGCTTGAAGGCTCGCAGGATGAACGCCGCCATCTGCTCGCGGGTGACCGCGGCCGATGGGCAGTAGCGGTTGTCCCCGCAGCCACCCGTCAGGCCGGCCTCAGCGGCGGCGTTGATCTCAGGCTCGAGCGAGAAGCTGTTGTCGTCGTTGAAGTAGTCCTTGGTCGCGGCGGGTAGGTCCAGCGCACGGGCGAGGAACGCCGCCATCTGGGCACGATTGACGGAGTCGCTCCGGCAATAGAGGCCGGGCGCGCAGCCGACAGTCAGGCCGGCCTCGGCGATCTTGTTGATGTCGGCTTCGTGCGTCTTCCCGTTGTCGTCGCTGAAGTAGTCCTTGGTGGCCGCTGGGAGCTGCATCGCCCGGGCGATGAAGCTGGCCATCTGGCCGCGGGTGACGGCGGACACCGGGCAGTAGCGGGTGTCCGTGCAGCCGTTCGTGATCTTCTCGTCGTAGATCCACTGGATGGATCCCACGAACTTGGACTTCCCGAGGTCGCTGAAGACGCTCATGACGGCATAGGCCGGCGGAGGCGGAGTCGCCGGAGCGCCACTGAGAACCTGGGTCGTCGTCACGTTCGGGTTACCGACCATCGACCGGTAGTAGCCCGACGTCGACGTGTCCGGATCCATGAGCGCGGTCTTGCCCGACGTCCGCGTGGACGCGAAGGAGAACTCGTTGCCGTGGTAGTTCGGCTGGGTGCGCCACAGGTCGACCAGGCGCTGGTCGGTGGTGAACAGAGCGCGCAGGTAGTCGACCGCTCCGCGGTGGCCGTCGGCGATCACAGCGCTCACGCCGGCCCGCAGGAAGCCCGCCCCGTAGTTGTCGACACGCTGCTTGGCGACCGATCGGGTGGGCGCCGCGTGCCCGGGCTCCGAGTTGCCCGACGCGTAGCAGAGGTGATGGAGCAGCACGACCGCATTCGGCGCCAGATCGAGCGTGGAAACGTAGGGCTCGCCGTAGTACTTGGTGTTGTTGTCGCCGTTGCCCGCGGTCGCGTTCAGGCCGAACCCGTCCTTGGTCGTGTACGCGGAATCCTTCGGATACGGGCTGGGCCAGCCGTTGCCGTGGCCGAAGTAGATGACCACCGATGCGTTGACCGTTGCGCTCTTGACCTTCGACCACGTGGCGTTGGGGCTGTAGACCTTGTAAACGTTCGGCGTGTGCCGCTTCGCTTCCGCGTAGGCCTGATCAGCCTTGGAGCGGTAGTCCGACGTCGCGCCGTGTGTCGCCCCGACGATGATCACGACCTTGGCATCGGACGTCTGGGCGGCACGCGCGGTGGCGGGCATGGCGAACGTTCCGACAGCGGCCGTCACGGCGAGGAACAGGGCGGCGAGGGTCTTGTGCAAGGGAACTCCGGGTTGGGGGCAGGGGTCCGTGGTCCCAGCCTCACCGAAGTGGGCGCCCGGCTCAATCGCGCCATGGTCCCGACGGCTGTAGCCCCATCGGGTCGCGAGATGGACCTGCCTGGTCAGGCAGGGTGCGGTTCGGTCCGGTCTGTGCTCACCAGAGGCCGGTCAGCCGGTGGTGCGCAACCGCCCCAGGAGCTCGGTCAGCGACGGGTTCGTGCGGTCGCGGTCCGACAGGACCGGGCTGCCGTCCGGCGTCTCGTGGACGGCCGGCCAGGCCACCGCGGCCAGGGGATCGTCCCAGGCGAACCCCAGCTCGTCGCTGCCGTCATACGCGTTGGTCACGAGATAGATGAGCTGCAGGGGCTCGAGCGCGAGGAACCCGTGGGCGACGCCGATCGGGATGTCGACCCATTCGTCGGCGGTGAGCTCACGCGTTTCGACCAGTGGGCGGTCGGAGTGGCCGCGGAGCATCGGGCGCACGTCCACGAGGGCGACGAACGCTCGGCCCGAGGCAACGACCCAGTGGTCGAGCTGGCGCTGGTGGAGGTGCAGGCCGCGAAGAACGCCGGCCGCCGAGGTCGAGAGGTTGGCCTGGACGAAGCGTGCATCGCTGCCGGGGGGCGCGCCGGCATCGGCAGGGTCGATCGGGCCGAACGTGTCGTCGCGCCAGATCTCGCGGAAGGACCCGCGCGGGTCGTCGAATTGGGCGATCGCCCCGTAGCGGACGCCGTCGAGCGTCGAGGCGGGGCGGTCGAGGTCGGTCAACGCCGCGACTCCGTCGTGGCAGTGGCCGCCGTCAGCTTCCGCTCGCGCCTGAGCACGGGCGCGTAGTCGGCCATCGCCGCGCGCCACGAACGCATGGGCTCGCCACTCGGGAGGGGCGTCGCGGCGAGCACGCCCCAACGCGGTGGCACGGACGCGCGCGCCCACGTGGTTCCAGGCACGGGCTGTACGGCCCAGCCCACCCCGAGCCGATCCAGGATGTCCTCGGCCCAGGTCGCTCGGGTGGCGACCTCGTCGTTGACGAGGTGATGGACACCGGCGAGGGCGTCGGCACCCAGCAGCTCGACGATCGCGTCGGCGGCGTCGGCGGCGTACGTGGGCGTGCCCCACTCGTCGCCGACGACGCGCAGCGGCGCCCCCTCGGCCTGCGCCTTCGCCGCGGCGTCGAGGATCTTGTGCGGAAAGTCGCGCCCGGGAGGCCCGAACAGCCAGGCGGTCCGCGCGATCCCGAGACTGCCGTCCCGGCCGGCCTCCCCGAACGCCTCGGTGGCAGCCCGTTCGCCGGCCAGCTTCGAGCGGCCGTAGGCGTTCGGGGGCGACGTCGGATCGCTGGGCGCGTACCCCACCCGACTGTCGCGATCCCCGGCGAACACCTCGTTCGTCGAGACGACCAGGAGCTCGACGCCCCGAGCCGCGCACGCCGCAGCCAGAACCCCGGTCGCGTCGCCGTTGCGACGCTGGGCGACGTCGGGCTCTCGGGCGCAGCCATCGACGTCGGTCCAGGCCGCGGTATGCACCACGACCTCCGGCTTGTCTCGGTCGAGCGCAGTGGTCACGCCGTCCGGTACGTCGAGATCCAGGTCCGCCCGGGTCCACGCGAGGGGCCCGCGCGGGCCCGTGAACGGCGCCTCGCCGAGGGCGGTGACCAGGGCGGACCCGAGCCGGCCGGTCGAGCCCGTGACCGCGACGCGCATCAGGTCGCGGTCCGCAGCCGCTGCCCGTACTGGCGCTCGTAGTAGGCGTCCCAGTCCCCGGTTCGGGCGGCACGCCACCACGGCTCGTTGTCGACGAACCAGTCGATCGTCCGGGCCAGGCCGTCCTCGAAGGTGGTCTGCGCGCGCCAACCGAGCTCGGACAGCTTGGAACCGTCCATGGCGTAGCGTCGATCGTGCCCGGGCCGATCCTCGACGTGGCGGACCAGCGACCACGGCTTGCCGAGGTGCTTGAGCAGGAGGCCGACGGTATCGCGGTTCGTCATCTCGACGCCCCCGGCGATGTTGTACGTCTCGCCCGTCCGGCCGTGACGGAGCACGTGATCGATGCCCGCGGCGTGGTCCGACACGTACAGCCAGTCGCGTCGCTGGAGGCCGTCGCCGTAGAGCGGCAGCGGCAGGTCGTCGATCGCGTTGGTGACGAACAACGGAATGAGCTTCTCTGGATGGTGATATGGCCCGTACGTATTCGAGCCGCGGGTGACGACCGCATCGAGCCCGTGGGTCACGACGTAGCTCCGCACGAGCAGCTCGCCGCTGGCTTTCGCCGCCGCGTACGGGGAGCGCGGCGCCAGGACGTCGGTCTCGCGCGACTGCCCCTCCGCCACCGAGCCATAGACCTCGTCGGTCGAGACCTGGAGATAGCGCGGCCGCTGTGGCGCGGTCCGGCAGGCCTCCAGCAGCATGTGGACCCCGATGACCCCGGTCACCAGGAACGCCTCCGGGTCAAGGATGGACCGGTCGACGTGCGACTCCGCCGCGAAGTTGAGCACCGCATCGACGTCGCGCACGAGGTCGTTCACGACATCCCGGTCGGCGATGTCGCCGACCACGAAGCGCAGTCGAGCGTCCATCTCCGGGTCGGCACGGATCGCGGCGAGGTTGGCCTCGTTGCCGGCGTAGGTCAGCTTGTCGAGAACGGTGATCTCTGTGCCGTCGCGTCGCCCGAGGATGTCACGGACAAAGCACGAGCCGATGAACCCGGCTCCTCCGGTGACGAGGAGGCGGCGATAGTCGCGGGCCGCCCCCGTGGGGTCGGTGGCGGGATCCGTGGGGCCTTCGGTCATCCGATCGGACGCTCCGACGGTGGCGGCAGCCGGCCCACCGCGTCGTCGTCGCGCGCCAGCTCCGACGCGCGCAGCAGCGACGGCACGGTCCCGGCATCGGTCCAGTGGCCTTCGTACACCCGCGTGAACAGCCGTCCGTCGGGGATGTAGTGATTCAGCACGTCGGTGATCTCGAACTCGCCCCGCTTCGAGGGGGCGAGACGGCCGATGACATCGAACGCGTCCGGACGCAGGAAATACACGCCGATCGGGATGAGGTCGCTCTTGGGCACCTTCGGTTTCTCCTCGAAACCGACGACCTTGCCGCTCTCGTCCAGCTCCGCGACGCCGAAGCGCTCCGGGTCCGGGACGCGATACAGCAGCGTGCCGGCGCCGTGGTCGCTCTCCTCGAACTCGCGGGCGACATCGGCGAGGGCCGGACCGCGCAGGATGTTATCCCCCAGGACGCAGCAGAAGGCATCGTCACCGACGAACTGGCGGGTCAGGCCGATGGCCTGGGCGATGCCCTGGGCACCGGCCTGATAGCGGTACGTCAGGTCCAGGCCGAAATGCGAGCCGTCGCCGAGCAGCTCCACGACGTCACCGACGCTCTTGCCACCAACGACGACCAGGACCTCGCGGATGCCCATCGAGGCAAGGGTCTCGATGGGGTAGTAGATCATCGGCCGGTCGTAGATCGGCAGCAGGTGCTTGTTGGTGACGATCGTGAGCGGAAAGAGGCGCGTGGCGGTCCCGCCAGCGAGCACGATGCCCTTCATGGCCGCGAAGCGTAGCAGGGCTCGTGGCGCGGACCGGACCTCCCGAAAGTACGGGCCGGCTTGGCCCGGCCTACGGCGCCGTGGACGGTCGCGGCGTGCTGGGCGGCGTGGCGGTCGGGCGCGGCGTCGGGTCGAGGCACGGCTGCTCCCCTTCCGGCAGGGTGCCTTCCCCGCCCTCGCCACAGTCGATCGGCTGTTCCTCGACCGGGGGCAATCCGCCTTCGTAGTCGGTGATCACGAGCACGAATTCGAGCTTGTCGAGGTTCGCCGCCGGTTGCAGGTAGGCCGTCTGCACCACGGCATTCGCGTCACGGCGGACGTCGACGACCTGCCCGATGAGCAGGCCCTTCGGATAGGGCGACCGGACGCCACCACCCAGCTCCAGTCCGGCCGTGACGACCTCGTCGCCCTGGACGACGACCTCGCCGGAGTCGATCTGCTCCATCACGAGCACGCCGCCGAGCTGGCCGACGACCTGGCCCCTCGCGGCGTTCGACACGAGCTGCCCGATGACCGTCGAGGTACCGTCGGTCAGCAGGACGACCATCGCGCTGTCCGGTCCGACCTGCGTGACGCGACCGGCGAGCGCACCGCCAGCCACGACCACGACGTCGCCTTCGGAGATCCCGTCGTTGGAGCCCTTGTCCAGCCCGATGGCCCGACGGAACTCCGACGACTCGCGCGAGATGACGGCAGCCGCCACGGTCTCGTGTTCGAAGCCCGCCCGGAGCTGGAGCAGCGCCGTCAGCTGCTCGTTCTCGCGCATGACCTCCTCGGAGACGGCCTCCTGGATGGCCAGGCGCTCGTTCTCGTCCCGCAGGGCCGCGTTGTCGACCCGCAGCCGATCGATCTCGGCGATGGCGGCCCCGATCGACGCGACGCCGCCGGCCACCTCGTCCAGCGCACTCTGGATCGGCCGGAACGCAAAGCCAACGCCGCTCTGGAGGTCGCGCACCAGCGGATTGGTGGAGAACGCCATGAGGACGAGGCTGACAGCGATGAGCACCGTGAAGGCGATGCTTCGGCGGCGGCCGGCTCGGGTGGATAGGAGGGAGGTCATCGGTCCGTCATCGTACGGACCCCGTCAGCGCGGGGGGCGCGCGTAGGTCTCCGAGACGAGGACGCGATCCATCGCATCGAGCTCCTGGAGGACAAGGCCAGTGCCGCGCACGACGCAGGTCAGCGGGTCGTCCGCGACGTGGACCGGCATCTGGGTCGCCTCGGCGATCCGCCGATCGAGCCCGGCCAGCAGCGCGCCGCCACCGGCCACGACGATGCCCTGATCCATGATGTCCGCCACGAGCTCAGGCGGCGTCTCCTCGATCGTGTCCTTCACGGTATCGACGATCTGGGCGACGGACGGCTCGATGGCCTCGCGGATCTGGTCGGCGCCGACTTCGACGCTCCGCGGCAGCCCGGTCAGCAGGTCGCGACCGCGGAGCGTGACACGCTGGGCGTCCCACTCCCCGGGGTAGGCGGATCCGATCGCGATCTTGATGTCCTCCGCCGTCCGCTCGCCCAGAAACAGGTTGTACTCGCGGCGGGCGAACGTGACGATGTCCTGATCCATCTCGTCGCCACCGATGCGGATGGAACGCGAGACGACGATGCCGCCGAGCGAGATGACGGCGACTTCCGTGGTGCCGCCACCGATGTCGACGATGAGGCTGCCGGACGGCTCAGAGACGGGGAGCCCGGCCCCGATCGCCGCGGCCATCGGCTCCTCGATGAGCCGTGCCCAGCGCGCCCCGGCGTTGAGCGCAGCGTCCTTGACGGCGCGCTTCTCCACCTCGGTGACGCCGGACGGGATGCCGAGCAGCATCCGCGGTCGCGGGATGAGCCCGATGCGGTCGTGCACGCGGTTCACGAAGTACTTGATCATCTGCTCGGTGACGTCGAAGTCGCTGATGACGCCGTCGCGCAGCGGTCGGACCGCGATGATGTTGGCCGGCGTGCGCCCGACCATCCGCTTCGCCTCCGCGCCGATGGCGAGCACGCGCTTGGTCTTGGCATCGATCGCGACGACGGACGGCTCGCTCATGACGATCCCGCGGTCGCGGACATGGACCAGGGTGTTGGCGGTCCCGAGGTCGATACCGATGTCGCGGGAGAAGAGGCCGAGCAGGCGGTCGAGCATGGTAGGGAGAGAGTCCTCGTCGATACGGGGGTCGTCGGGCGGGTCGCGGGCGGACCGCCGGGCCGGGATGAGGCCGGGGTCGCGCCGATGTCACGGGGCCGGGCAGCCCGCGCAGTCTACCAGAGGCCCCGGACGTGACCGCCCGCGGCCGGATCGCTCGGGTCCTTCCCCCCGCCCCTACACTAGTCTCGTCCCCGACGCTGGCGACCGCCGTGGTCCCCCCACCGCTGGCAATTGAACCGGTCGGGGACATGACCCTCCGCGATCGGTCATGCCTAGTCGGCGCGTGCAGGGACACCGTTCGTCGGGCGATCGAACGCCACTCCCCGATCGCGGAGCGAGGCGTACGCGTCGTGCCCGATCACGAGGTGGTCGAGCAGGCCGATGTCGAGCAGCCGACCGGCAGCCAGGGCCTCCGCAGTCAGGTGCAGGTCGTCCGGGGACGGCGTCGGATCACCGCTCGGGTGGTTGTGAACGAGGATGATGCTCGCGGCATTGAGCCGGACGGCGTCGCGATACAGCTCGCCGACGCGGACCAGCGACGAGTTCACGTTGCCCTGGTAGACGGTCTCGACGCGCAGCACGTGGTTCTTCGTGTCGAGGATCACGACGCGCAGCTCCTCGCGCTCGAGGCGGCCCATCTGGAGGATCAGGCGATCCGCGACGTCGTGCGGTCCGCGGATCGACCAGCGACCGGCGGGCCAGTCGGCCATCAATCGACGCCCGAGCTCGAAGGCGGCCAGGAGCTGGGCGGCCTTGGCCTGGCCGATGCCGGGGATGGCCGCCAGTTCGAGGTCGCTGGCGCGCGCCAGCCCGGCCAGTCCGTCGTGACCGCTCAGGGCATCCGTCGCGAGGTCCACCGCTGACCGTCCACGCACGCCGCTCCCCCACAGCAGGGCGATCAGCTCCGCGGCCGTCAACCCGCCGGGCCCGCGCTGGGCGAGCCGCTCACGGGGTCGTTCGGCGGCCGGGAGCTCGCGGATCGTGTGCCCGCGAACGCTAGCGGGAACCTGCGGATCGATCACCGCGAACCTCCTTGGGACGACGCAGGCCGAAGGTGTCCCCGAGGGCCCGGACGACGAGAGCCCGCCGATTCCCCCCGCCATCCGGACCTCGGGGACGACGCAGAGCCTAGTCAGGAGCCCTCACCGGGGGCTCAACCGCCCCTTCGCGACCGCTAACCCAGCCGGGGCCGAGCACGACCGTCAGCTGGGCACGACCCCGTTACGGGCCGCGAACTCGCCGAGCGCCAGGAGGATCCCGTTGAACGTCGCATGCAGTCCGATCGGAGCCCACACGCTGCGGCGCTTGAGGAACAGCCACCCGAGCGCGAGCGCCACGGGGATCCGCGATGCGAACCCGACGATCGCGAGCGAGAGCGCCTCGCCGGCCGACGCCCCGCTGATCGTGAGGACATGGACGAGGGCGAAGAAGAGGGCGCCCCGGATGAGCGCCCGTCGATCTCCGAGCGACCGCGCCCAGGCGGTCGTAGCGAACGCGCGGAACAGCAGCTCCTCCCCGACCGGCGCGATGACGGCCCCCGCCAGGAGGTGGATCGCGAAGCCCAGGACCTCGCCGGTCGGGGGCAGCGGGCTGACCGGGGTCACCGGGAAGATCTGGCTGAGGATGGCCGCGACCGGGATCGTGAGCAGGATGACCGGGCCGGCCCACAGTGCGCCGCTGGCCAGCTCGCCGAGCGCCCGGCGATCGAACCGCCGCAGGCCCATCTCGGCCCAGGACAGCGCACCGGTGTCGACGACCAGCAGGCGGATCAGGCCGGCGTAGATGACCGCCTGGACCGCGACCGATGCAAGCCGCCCCACCGGCCCGTCGACCGGCGATGCCGACGATGGTGAGCGGGATGGCGATGACCAGGACCGCGAGCAGCGACACCGGCACCGACGCCACGAACACCAGGATCGGCGAGGGACCCTTGTAGAGCTGGTCGGCCCGGGATCGTCGCTCGATCCCCTGCGCACCGGCGCCCAGCGACCAGCCCGATCGACAGCAACGCGAGGCCCGCAGCGAGCAGGATCGCGGCGCCCGGGTTCCCGCCGGCCAGGAGCGCGACGAAGATGGCACCGAAGCCGATGAGGGTGGCGAGCCAGCCCACGACGAACAGGGCGGGCGCTGCCCGGCCCTCGATGGTGAAGGTGCTGGCCCCCGGGCGCGCGGGAGAAAGATCCTTGGCAGGAGGGCCGTCAGGGTGTTCGACGGGATCCGAGGAGCCCGGCTCGGATGGGATCAACGCTCGGGCAGCGGATCCCCGGTAGCGGCGGAGCGGCCCGGACCGCGCGAGGTGCCGCGTGACCGGACGGTCGTCTGGATCGATGCCGGGATGGCCGGGGTCGAGGCGCTCGCGGGCGCTGCGATGCGACCGGTCGGCTCCAGGCCGGACGGCAGCGGCTCGATCGTCGCGGCCGCCGCGATCTCACGCCGCTCGAAGTCCTTGCCGCACCAGGCGCACAGCGACCAGTCCAGGCCGACCAGGCGCGAACAGTTGGGGCAGACCCGATTCAGGCGTGTCCGGCAGGACGGGCAGATGATCCATTCATCGTCGACCCGTCGCTCGCAGGTCGGGCAGTGGTGGATCGCCTCGACCTCGGCGAGCAGCGCTTCCTCGGCAAGGTTGCGCTCCCAGACCTCGCCGATCTTCTCGTGGGGCCGGACGATCTTGTAGACCCACACGGCGAGGATGAAGAAGAACGGGGTGAACAGGATGATCCCGGCAGCGACGAGATAGGGCAGGATCGCGTTGTCCGAGCGCTGCTGCATGTCGCGGAATGCCCAGTACGCGGACGCGATCCACAGCACCGCGATGTAGACGAAGATGATCCGGCCGCCGATCTGGACGACGTCGCTCGCGATGATGTCGCCGATCGTATCGCCGATACCTTCGAGGATCTGATCCATGCCCGGGCGGGCCTCCGTGAACGTGGATTGGACCGGCCGGACGCTCGTGAATTGTCAGGTCGATGTTGCGCGGCAGTGTAGCAGGGGACCCCGGCGATCCACGCCGTGCGGGCCCCGCCGGCCACCGGGCTCAGACGGCTTGATCCTCGCCGGCGTGACGGTCGGACGCCAGTGCTCCCACGCCGGCAGCACCGAGGACGACCGCACCGATCGCAACGACGATCGCCCCGGGGCCGGTGCCGGACAGGGCCACGATGTACGGCCAGGTAAGGCCGAGCAGCAGCGCGCCAAGGCCGAGACCCAGCACGCCTACGCGCAGCCACAGCGGCACGGGGTTTCGGACGAGCGAGAGCCCGAGCACGGCCAGCAGACTCAGCAAGACGATCGGGTGGAACGGGCCAGCGAGACCCCAGCGATCGAAGTAGCCGATGCCCGTGGCCCCGATGACGCTGATGCCCCACGGGAGCAGGAACCCGACAGCGGCCATGGCCGAACCGGCAACGGCCAGCCAGCCGACGAACTCGGTGAGACGCGTGGCATCGATGAGGTCACGCGCGGAGGTTCGCGGTCCGTCGTCTTTGGAGACGGCTGCTGCTGCGACGGCAGCCTGGCCGGCCCACGCCCGAGCCGGGGCCGGAGGACCCGATGGCTCCGCGCGGACGATCGGCGGGACATACGCGCCCGGCGCACCCGGTTCACGCGGGGATCGGCACAGGAGGGCGGGCAACGGCTGGCGCTGGAGCCGGCTGCATGGCGTTGGCGGGCAGCCAGGCGTCGGAGAGGACCAAATCGGCGGGCCAGGCGACCGCGGACGCTGGAGCGGCACCGGCCCCGGTACCCACAGGCGAGCCGGGGTTGTCGGCGGAGTCAGCGTCCGATGCCGTGTCAGCGACCGGGGCGGCGGCGGTCGTACTGGACACCGTCTGGAAGATCGGAGGCTCCCACCCGGGTGCCCCGCGCTCGGTCTCCGGGGGCGCGGTGGCCGTGGCCTGCGGCGGCACGTCGGTCAGAGCCACGGGCGCAGCGTGCTCGGCGACCGATGCCCGACCCTTCGAACGCCCATTGGCCGATCGAGCCGCACCGGCGACCGAGGCCAGGAGCTCACCGCACGACGGGCATGACAGCCGTCCGTACGGAACGCTGGCGTTACACGTTGCGCAGACGATCGACTGCGGGGACATCCATCACCTCGGGTCCGGATCGACCCCTCGGGGCCGCAAGTCCTGCAGCGTGGCAGAGTCGACGCCGCTGTTCCACTGCCCCTCTGGGTCATACCCCGCTCCCCCGAACGTCCCGGCCCAGTCCACGGTCCAAACCGCCGCGCGCCAGGCCGAAATGACCGCGACGAGCACCAGACCACCCGCGAATAGCGCCACGAGCATCGCCACGAGCGCGAGCGCCACCACGCCCTCCGTCCCGAACGACAACGATGCTCGAAGCGCGTCCCACGTCGCCGAACCCGCCAGACCAACGGCGACGAGCACGAGCAGCAGCACGACGAGCGGGACCGCGGCCAATACGCCGCAGCGCAGCGGGTTTCGCACGAGTCGGATGGTCGCCCGGCCCAGCGCGCTCGGGACCCGTTCGCCCAGCAGGACGACCCGGCGAGCGGCGATCCCGCCGATCGTCTCTCCCAGCAGCCATGCCGCGACGACCGCGACGACCGCGTCCGGTGGCGCCGCCAGCCACCCGGATGACGAGCGCCACGCCAACGTCCGACGGCACCGTCAGCTCGCGGTACGTGACGGCCACGATGCGGATCGCTCCCCACGCCAGGGCGAGCAACAAGGGCAGGTGGGCGATGAGCCGAGCGGCGAGCACGCGGGGGGCCGGGTGCCCGGCCGGGAGGGGATCGTGCGGAGCCCGACCCGCAGGCCAGGCCTCGTCGTCTCGCGCGACCGTTCGGGCCAGCTCCGATTCCGCGGCGGCAGCGACGAGGCCCCCACCGCACAGCCACAGGAGTGCCGAGAGACCGACGAAGGCCAGCGGCGCAGCGATCGTCGCGAAGCCGCGGAACACGACCGTCGACAGCAGCGGCGTGAGCACGTTCCCCACGGCGACCGCGCTCGGCAGCACGACGATCGGAGCGAGAACGAGCAGGAAACCACCGCGAAGGAGGAACGTGGCGAGGGCCAACGGCCAGGTCCGCGGTCCCCCCAGCGCGAGCAGGAGCGAGGCGACCAGGGTCGCCCCCACGGTCATGGCGCGGGGCTGACCGACGGCGCGGGCGACCCGAGCCCCAATTCGGGTGCGAGCTCGCCAAGCCTCTGCAGGGCGGCCTCGACCTTGTCGATCTCCTCGCCGTATCGGGCGAAGTCCCCGTCGCGCAACGCCGCCTGCGCGAGCTCGAAGTGACGGTTGGCGTACTCGACCAGGCCCGGGACGTCGGCCGGCAACTCATCGGTCGCGCCACCCGACGGGGTCGGGCCGGGGGTTGGCGTCGGGCCGGGCGACGGCGTCGGCGTCGGCGTCGGTGGCTCGGTCGGCCCGGGCGCGCTGCCCTCGGCCGCCAGCAGGAGATCGAGCGCCTCCGCCAGCGTTTCGGACCAGACGACCTCGCGTGGCGAGGCGACGATGATCCGCTGGAACTCGGGGAACGCGGACTGTTGCGACTGCAGGTAGACGGGCTGGAGGTAGATCAGTGAATCGCCCACGGGCACCACGATGAGATTCCCCTGGATGACCGTGCTGCCGCCCTGGCTCCAGAGCGTGAACTGCTGGCTGATCTGGGGGTCCTGGACGATGCGCGCCTCGATCTGGGCAGGACCGAAGATCGTCGTGTCGGCCGGGAAGCGGTAGACCCGCGTCGCGCCGTAGTTGGGCTCGTCCTGGCGTGCCGCGACCCAGGCGATCATGTTGGGCCGGTTGAGGGGGACCATCGGCTGGAGCAGGAGGAACTCGGCCTCCTCCTCGCCGGGCATGCGCATGATCACGTAGTACGCCTCGTTGGGCAGTGACTGCTGACTGCCCTGCGCCTGCGGGACGGTCCACAGGTCGTCGCTCTGGAAGAAGCGCAGCGGGTCGCGGACGTGGTAGCGCCCGAACACGCGCGTCTGGACGTTGAACAGCTCCTCGGGGACCCGCAGGTGCGGCCGCAGGTCGTCCGGGAGGGCCGTCAGGGGCTGGAACATCGTCGGGAAGACGCCGCTGTACGCGCGGATGAGCGGGTCCTGATCGTCCGCGACGTAGAAGTTCATCGTCCCGTCGTAGGCGTCCATCGTGATCTTCACGCTGTTGCGGATGTAGTTGAAGGGGTCGCCGAGTCGCGACCCTTCGAGTCCGGATCCGGCCGGATCGAAGCCCTGCGCGTGGGGGAAGCGGTCGGACACGGTGAACGCGTCCTGCACGTAGGTCAGCGTGCCGTCATCGCGAATCACCAGATACGGATCCTTGTCGTAGCGCAGGAACGGCGCGATGTGCTCCAGCCGGTCCGCCAGCGAGCGGTGGAACAGGAGCTGGCTCTCGGCGGTGATCTGGTCGCTGATCAGCAGGTCGAGATCGCGGAAGCGCAACGCGAACAGCAGTCGCGGGAGGGTCGTGTCGAGGCTGATACCGGTCGTACCCCGCCAGCGCGTCTCCGTGCCCGGATCGGCCCCGCCCTCCCCTTCGCCCGTCGGGTAGTCGAACTCGGCCTGCCGGGCGCCGGTGATCACGTAGCCGCTCGGCTTCTCGCCGAAGTAGATCCGCGGCTCGGTGATCTCGGGCGCCCCTTCGGTCGACACCGGCGGGAGGTTGCGGATGAACAGTCGCGGCTGGCCCTCGTTGGTCACCTCGTTGACCGGGACCAGCGCGGCGCCGATGCCGTGGGTGTAGACGATCCGCTGGTTGACGAAGCCGGCCGCCGCAGGGTTCTGGCTGAGGTCCAGCTCGCGGGCGGACAACATGACCTGGCGCTGGACGCTGTCGATGATGTAGCGATCGGTGTCCACGTCGTGGAAGTCGTAGTAGCGGCGGATGCGCTGGAGCTGGTCGAGGGTGTCACCGAGCGGCCGGTAATCCCAGAGCCGGGCGTTGCGGAACGTCGCCGCCTCGGCTTCGATCACCGCCTCGTCCAGCACGGCCTCCCCCTGGAACAGCCGGTCGTCTTCCCAGTGGTCGATCCCGTACGCGAGTCGCGTCATCGCGATGTTGTTGGCGATGTACGTCTGCTCCTGCGCGTACTGGTTGGGCTGGACCGTGAAGCGCTGGATGGCCTCGGGGTACAACCGCCCGATGATCAAGGAGGCCAGCAACCACACGCCGATCACCAGGCCCAGCGGCCAGAGCATCCGGGTGAACGCACCGCCGACCAGCAAGGCACCGGCAAGGCCGGACAGGACAGTCAGTACGTCATACGCCAGGAACTGCGCGCTCTGGTCCGTGAAGCTCACGCCGGTGAAGAGGACGCCGCGATTGCTGTACACGAGCTCGTACTTGTCGAGCTGGTAGCCGAACGCCACCGACAGCAGGAACAGCCCACCGAGGATCGCCAGGTGGACCCGGACCGGGGTCGTGAACACGAGGCTCCCACGCGAGGCCCCGACGAGATACCGGGCGAAGACCAGGACCAGCGACGCCAGCACGATGCCGTTGAAGAGCGCCTGGACGAGCCGCAGGAACGGGAGCTCGAACAGGAAGTAGCCGATGTCCCGCCCGAAGACGGGATCGGCGATCGCGGCTGCCCCATCGGGCGAGAACGGCACACGGTTGACCCACAGCAGCACGGTCTCCCAGACGCTCGCGACCGAGCCGCCGATCGCCAGGGCGATGAGCCCGGCGAGGACCACGAGCGCCACGCCGGCGATCGGCGTGAGATCGGGGATGTCGCCGGAGTCGAACGTGACGGGGCGCGCCGCACCGGCATCCCGACGCATGCCGGGGCCGCGATCCGGATCGGCCGCTTGAGCCGCCTCGTTGATGCGATCCATCAGGTTCCGGAACGAACCGCCGGTGCGGTTCGGGTCGGGTGGCGGCATGAGCCGACCGGCCAGGTAGATATTCAGGAGCAGGATCACGAGGCTCCCGATCAGCGCCGCCGCGAACAGCCCGACCTGGGCACCGAGGCGCGTCCAGAAGACGGCGTCGAAACCAACGCTCCGGTACCACAGCGCGTCGGTCCAGAGGTCCAGCCCGAAGCTGAAGAGCATGAATACGAGCAGGAGGATGAGCCCGGCGGCCCACCAGGTCACCCGCCGGCGGCGACCGCCACGACGTTGATCCCGGACCACTCGCGGACGGCGCGGAGGACTGGGCTCACGGGGCGGAGACCTTCGGCCCCGCTCGCGGTCGCCGTCATCCTCTTCGCGGTCGTCCGGGTCAGGTTCACCGTCGCCCGAAGCGCGGCGACGAGGCGGCGCCTTTGCGTCGGGATCCTCTCCGCGGGCAGCCGCCTCCCGTCGGCGAAGGTCCTCGAGGAAATCGTCGAACAGGTCGCGCATCGGTCCGCTGAGTCTAGCCGGTCGGCCCGAACCTCATGCCCGAAGGCCGGTCAGGGTCGTCCGAGACCCTCGACCGCCTTCCGGAACCCGGCCAGCACGGTGTCGGCGAGCTCGTTGGCGCCCATCGCCGCGGCGCGCGCCGGCTCGAACCGGAACGCAGCCCGAACCGCGAGGGGCGCGCGCCACGGCCGGGTCTCGTCGTCGGGCGGCACGAGCGCCGCCACGCGGAGCTGCAAGCGGCCGGCGTCCTCGAGGATGAGCCCGGAAAGCGCGCCGGCGAGCGCCGGGCCGAGTCGGCCGAGCGGGGGGTCGGGCGGCGGGCCGGATGCCGGGGCCACGTCCCGAAAGCTGACGACGCCCTCGTCGTCGGCCACCCACATCAGCGTGAGCCACCAGCCGTCGGGCGCGTCGGATGGCCGGGCCATGCCCGCCCGGTACGTGTGGTCGCGAACGCGAACCTCGTGCTCGCGCAGGAAGGAGGGTCCAGGAGGTGGGAGTCGGTCGGGCACGGCCGCAAGGATAGCGGCCAGGGTCCGTCAGGCTGGCGGAGCGGCCTCGTCGCCGGCGCGCGACGCCTCGACGTCCGGAGCCGCGGGCACGACCGGAGTCGTGGCCACCGGCTCGGCGACTTCGGCTGCGGTCTCGCCGAGCTCCTCATCGACCGCGTCCAGCCCGGCCGAGACCCGCTCGATCTCATGGACGATGGCCTCAGATGCCGCCGCGTCTTCCTCTGACACTCCGGGAGCGCGGCCTTCGACCTTGGCCTCGGCAAGGAGCGCGTCGGCCTCGGCCTGGAGATTCGCCACCTCTGCTTCGAGCTCGAGCCGCAGGATCTCGCGCCGGACGGCAAGGTCAGGGGGAGCCAGCGCGCCGGCCTCGGCGGGGACGCCGCCGCCTTCGTCCGGGTATTCGCCGCTGATCCACGACATGATCCGGTTGCGCGGCCGTGGGCTCGGTGTCTTGGCGCGCACGATCGCCGCGGTGTCGATGGCGGTCAGCCCCGGCAGTGACGGGTCCGTGTTCGGGTCGGCGGTCAGGGCCGCGCCACACGAGGGGCACGTCTCCCGCTCGCCCGTGTATGTGGCGGAACACCAAGGGCAGATGGAGGCTTCCGCCTCGCCGGACAAGGTTTCCTCGGTCATGCCGTGCATGCTACCCCGCCGGATGCCGCCAGGAATACCCCATCGGTCAGGGTCGGGCGTGAACCCTTGGCCGGGCGATCATTCCCACTCGATGGTGGCCGGCGGCTTGGAGGAGATGTCGTACACGACCCGGTTGACGCCGGGAACCTCGTTCACGATGCGACTGCTGATCTTGCCGAGCACGTCGTACGGCAGCTTGGCCCAGTCGGCGGTCATCCCGTCCTCGGACGTGACGGCGCGGATGGCGACGACGTTGGCGTAGGTGCGCCCGTCGCCCATCACCCCGACCGAGCGGACCGGCGTGAGGATCGCAAAGCTCTGCCACAACGAGCGGTACAGGTTCGCCGCCTTGATCTCGTCGATGACGATCCAGTCTGCCTCGCGCAGCGTCTCCAGTCGCTCGCGCGTGACCTCGCCGATGATCCGGATCGCGAGACCCGGCCCCGGGAAGGGCTGGCGCAGGACCATGGCATCGGGCAGGCCCAGCTCCTGGCCGACCTTGCGCACCTCGTCCTTGAACAGGTAGCGCAGCGGCTCGATGAGCTGGAAGCGCAGGTCGGCCGGCAGGCCGCCGACGTTGTGGTGCGTCTTGATCTTCTGGGCAGCCTTCGTCTCGGAGGTCGCGCTTTCGATGACGTCGGGGTAGAGCGTGCCCTGGGTGAGGAAATCGATGGCCCCGATCTTCGCGGCTTCTTCCTCGAAGACCCGGATGAATTCGTCGCCGATGATCTTGCGCTTCTGCTCCGGGTCCTCGACGCCGGAGAGGCGGGTGAGGAATCGGTCGCGCGCATCGACCATGACGAGGTTCATGCCGAGATCGCGCTCGAAGGTGACGCGCAGCAGTTCCGATTCCTTCTTGCGCATCAGCCCGTGATCGACGTAGATGCAGGTCAGCCGATCCCCCACCGCCCGGTGCACCAGCGCCGCCGCCACGGCTGAATTGACACCGCCCGACAGGGCGCAGATGACCTTGCCGTCCGAGCCGGTCTCCGTCGCGTGGGCGTCCACGCGCTCGCGGATCCCTGCGACCGTGGTGTCGATGAAATTGGATGCCGTCCACGACGGCTCGACGCCGGCGATGCCGACCACGAAGTTGCGCAGCACGTCCTTGCCGCGTGGCGTGTGGACGACCTCCGGGTGGAACTGGATCCCGTACAGGTTCCGGTCTGGCGCCTGCAGGCCGGCGAACGGGGTCGAATCGGTCTGGGCGGTCGACGCGAACCCTTCCGGCAGCCTCGTGATCGAGTCGCCGTGGCTCATCCAGACGGGCTGGTTGGGCTCGATGCCGTCGAACAGGCCGTCGCCGGTCGTGATCGTGACGTTCGCCGGGCCGTACTCGCGCTTGCCGGCCGCCAGGACATCGCCACCGAGCTCGCGAGCCATGAGTTGCGCCCCGTAGCAGATGCCCAGTACGGGGATCCGCCCGCCCCAGACGGCCGGATCCGGCTTCGGGGCATCGTCGTCGTAGACGGAATTGGGGCCGCCGCTGAGGATGATCGCCTGCGTGCCGCGGCGTTCCAGTTCCTCGTACGGTGTGTCGTGCGGGAGCAGCTCGGAGTACACGTCGAGCTCGCGGACCCGGCGAGCGATGAGCTGGGCGAACTGGCTGCCGAAATCGAGGACGACGACGGGTCCCGGTACCGAAGCCGCGGCGCCGGCCCGTTGATCATCGGAGGAGCGGTCGGGGGCCGGCGCCTTGAGCGCGGTCTCGAGATAGGCCTCGACCTCCGCGTCGTCCGGGGCCAGGACGCGATGGCCCGAGTTCGCCGCGTCCCCGTGGATCGTCTTGCCGCGGTCGCGATCGGAGGGCGCCGGCATCGTCGCCGCGTCCTCCGCTGGCCGACTCGCCTCGTCCTCGATCGCCTCCGTCATCGTCGATGCCGCCCTCCGCTCGCCGAGTCACCCGCCAGGCACCAGTGTACCGGCCCGGGTCTCGAGGCCCGGGCCGGCGCGTGAAGGACAGCCGCGTGGTGGTGGCGGTCGGCGATTGGTCAAGGGTCCCTCAGGACAGGAGGTCGCAGAGAGCCTCGTCGAGCGCCTCCATCGCGCCCGGGTCGTCGAGCCGGATGACCTTCGGCGTTGCGAAGAGTGTCGAGCCGTCGCTCCTGTCGAAGACGAGCCGACCGACGTCGTACGCCAGCACGCCGACGTGGCCCCCGTGGATGAACGTGCCTTGCCCGCGCAGGGTGCCAGTCTCGGGTGTGTATTCGGCCGTCTGGTGTGACCGATTGGCGAGTGAGCCCGAGGGACCGGTGTAGACACCGTCGTAGGCGAAGACGACGAGATCTCGGATCCAGGCGCCAGAGGCGTCGAAGAACGCGGTCCCGCGAACGGTGACGCTGGTGTTCTCGACGACTCCACAGGGATGAGCGACCGTGTAGTGGTCACTCCCGCTGAACCGGACCGACCGCGTGCCACCCGCGAGCGTGGGAGCCACGGTGGCCAGGATGAACGCCATCGCGATGGCGGCTGAGAGGAACGATCGACGCATGGGGGTCTTCCTCCGACGTACGTGGCCCGATACAACGGGCCTGGACGACAGCGTCGGGCGTGCGGCGTGTCGCGTCTGCCGCGCCACCACGCATCCGGCACGCGGGAGGTTCCGGGTGCCAGCACGGTTCCCTGATCGATCGCGCCCGCCCAGGATTCCGTCATGCACCGACCTACCGTCCTCATCGTCGACGACCACGACGGGTTCCGGGCATTCGCCCGGGATCTCCTGTCGCTGGCGGGCTTCGACGTGGTCGCAGAGGCCGCGGACGGGGGCGCCGCTCTGACCCAGGCGCATCGGATCCGGCCGGCGGTGGTGTTGTTGGACGTGCAGCTGCCCGACCTGGACGGGTTCGCCGTCGCTCGCGAGCTGCTGAAGGGACCCGCGCCCCCGGCGGTCGTCCTCGTTTCGACTCGAGACGCGTCCGACTACGGCCGTCGCGTCGGCGTCAGTGGGGCCGCGGGATTCATCACCAAATCGAGACTCTCCGGAGATACGCTGCGAGCGATCCTCCAGGGGGCAAGCGGAGGTACGACGACATGACGACCAAGCGCATCTACCGAAGCACGCTCATCGCCGCGCTTGCGGTGGTGGCCATGGCATGCACGGCCGCCACCCCGAGCGCGCCCGCATCGGCGCCGAACGTCCCGGCCCCCAGCCTCGCTGCGCTGCCAGACGGCTTTCCCGTCGGCTCGTGGACCTCGACGATCACCGAGGAAGACCTTCGGGGGGCTGGGATGACGGACGCGGGGCTGATCAAGGAGAACGCCGGAGTGTTCACGACGACGTTTGCGTCGGACGGCACCTGGTCAACAGCGCAGGCGACCGATGCGCCGATCAGATGGCCGCTGTTCCGCGGCACGTACACGGTCGTTGGTGACGGAGTCATCGATCAGACCACGACCTTCCCACCCGACTATGCCGGCGACGTCGTCCGGTTCACCTGGCGGATGGAGAACGGCACGCTGGTTCTCGGCGTACCTGAGCCACCGGACCCGGTCCTGGGGATGATGACCGAGATGCACCCGTGGAAGCCGGCCGAGTGATGCTCCGCCGGTGACCAGCACCCTGCCGCGCCCTGCCCGCCTCGCCCTGCTGCCGCTGGGGATCGCGTTCGGGCTGGGCGCGGAGGTGGCTCGCCTGCAGGCTGGCTGGCCGCTGGTCTGGGTCATCGCGGACCTGTTGCCGGGGATCGCGTTTCTTGTCTGTGGTCAGATCGCCTGGCAACGACGGCCCGGTAACCGCGTTGGGCCGTTGATGGTCACGATCGCGTTTGCCTGGTATGTCGGCACGTACGGGGCGATCGCCGAGCCGGCCATCACGGAGGCCGCTTATGCCTTCCAGGGCTACTACGACGCCCTGCTGGCGTGGCTGATCCTGGCCTATCCATCCGGACGCCTCGCTTCACGGTCTTCGCGCGCGGTCGTGGGCGGCCTCTTCGGCGTCCTTGCCGTCCGCACGGTATTCCGGATCGCGATCATCCGACCGACCACGGAGTACGGTGACCTCACCGACCCCGCGGTCGCGGATCGCTACGTCTCCGATGTCACCTTGCGCGCCGATGGCGACGCGGTCTTCTCCACGATCATCGCGATCCTCGCCGTTGCGGTGGTGGTGCTCGTCATCGACCGCTGGCGTACCCAGACGACGGTCGGTCGCCGTGTCGCCGGACCGATCCTGCTTGGCGGACTGGCGTTCGCGATCGGGATCGTCGTGGAATACGCGACGGGCTTCGTGCCGACGACGAACATCTTCGACCGCTTTGCCATCGACGATCTGGGGCAATACCTGACGGTCGTCACGGCGGCGGTCGTGCCGATCGGCTTCGTCGTCGGGCTCACGAGAGCTCGCATCGCACGAGGCGGCGTCGCCGACCTCGTCCTGCAGCTCGGGGCAAGGCCCGATCAACCGACGCTCCGGGAGGTGCTTGCGAAGACCCTGGGAGACCCGTCTCTCGAGGTCGCCTACCCGGTGCCGGGGACGGCTGATCTTGTCGACCTTGACGGCCGCACGCTCGAGATCCCCGCGGCCGCTGACCCGGAGCGCTCCGTGACGAGGATCGAGCGGGACGGCGACACGGTCGCACTGCTGATCCACGATCCGGCGCTCATGGAACAGCCTGAACTCCTGGGATCGGTCTCGGCGGCTACGCGATTGGCGCTCGACAATGAGCGGCTGCAGGCCGAGGTCCGCGCCCAGCTCGAGGATGTCCGCGCTTCCCGGGCCAGGATCGTGGCCGCCGGTGACGCCGAACGGCGCCGCGTCGAGCGCGATCTCCACGACGGCGCCCAACAGCGTCTCGTCACGTTGGCGCTCGCCCTGCAGCTCGCCCAGGTTCAGGCGGGCCGGTCCGACCCCGGCCTGCCGGGGACGCTCGACCGGGCCACGACCGAGCTCGAGCTGGCACTCGGGGAGCTTCGCGAGCTCGCCCGCGGGCTGCATCCGACCGTCCTCGTCGAGGATGGCCTCGGCGCTGCCGTCGAGTCGCTCGCGGATCGTTCCCCTGTGCCGGTCAGTGTCAGTGCTCCGGACACCCGTTTGGTGCCGGAACTGGAGGCGACCGCGTACTTCGTCGTGGCCGAGGCGCTGACCAACGTGGCCAAATACGCACGCGCGACGCGCGCCCACGTGGCCATCGACCGACGCGATGGCGTTCTCGTCGTCGAGATCGTCGACGACGGTGTGGGCGGGGCGGACCCGGGTCGCGGATCGGGCATCCGGGGTCTCGATGACCGCGTCGCCGCGGCCGGTGGCCGGCTTACGGTGACGAGCCGGCCCGGGGAAGGGACCACGATCCGGGCGGACCTGCCGTGCGCGTAGTCCTCGCCGACGATGCGGTCCTGCTACGCGAGGCCCTGGCTGCGGCGCTCGCCGCAGCAGAGTTCGACGTCGTCGGCCAAGCCGGTGATGTCGATGGATTGCTCGACGTGCTGACCGCGACCGAGCCGGACGTGGCGATCATCGATGTGCGGATGCCGCCGACTCGAACGACGGAGGGCCTTGACGCAGCGGTCCGTATCCGCGCCGAGCGACCTGGGATCGGGATCCTCATCCTCTCGAGCGTGATCGAGACGCGTCACGTGCTCAACCTCCTGCGCGATGCGCCGGAAGGCATGGGATACCTCCTTAAGGACAGGGTCACGGACCTTGCCGAGTTCACGGACGCCGTCCGACGGATCGGCAGCGGTGGGTCCGTGGTCGACCCGGAGGTCGTGGCGACGCTGCTCGGGCGCGCCCGTCCCCGGGGTCCATTGGACGATCTGACCCCGCGGGAGCGGGATGTCCTGGAGCTGATGGCGCAGGGTCGGTCGAACCTGGCGATCGCCAGTCGGCTGGGCCTGACCGAGAAGACGGTCGAGGGAAACGTCCGAGTGATCCTCAGCAAGCTGGGCCTGGAGCCGGCCGTCGATGACCACCGTCGCGTGCTGGCCGTGTTGACGTACCTGCGCGGGGCGTAGTCGATCGCGAAGCGGATCGCACGGAGGTGAGTCAGTCGCGGTTTCGCATCGCCTCGGCTGCGGCCGCGATGTAGCGCTCCAGGGCGTCCGCGACGTCCGCAGGTGGGGCGAGCTCGGCGATCGCGGCACGCATGTGCAGCAGCCAGCGATCGCGCGCGACGGCATCGACGGCGAACGGGAAGTGGCGCATCCGCAGACGTGGGTGGCCGCGCTCCGCGTCATAGGTCCGCGGACCGCCCCAGTACTGGGCCAGGAAGAGCGTCAGCCGGCGCTGGGCAGGCGCCAGGTCCGCTTCCGGGTAGATCGGCCGAAGGATCGGGTCGTCCGCGACCCCGGCGTAGAACCGCGCGACCAGCGCGTCGAAGAACGGCATGCCGCCGGCACGGTCGTACAGGGTCGGCTCGTCGATCATCGTGGGAAGTGTATGGAGACGACGCGGGGGTCGCCGGCGGGGATGGCGCTGACCCCCGGGGGGTCGACGGAGGGTCAGCGGCGGACGGCGTGCCGTCGAGCGCGAGCTTGCCGCTCCTCGCCCCGGAGGTTCGCTGCGGCGAGCTCCAGCAGGGCAAAGGCGCTGATCGCGAGGATGACCATCCCGAAGGTATCCATGGCCGCCATCCTGCGCCGCGACGCGACCGCCGGAAACCGGGCGAACGTCATGTCGCAGGTAGGCCAGATGACGTACGCAACCGCACCGGAAGCCGCCGGTCCGCCACGGTCGTGGCGACGACGCATACCGGCCGGGCGACCGGGCCGGCCCGCGGCGACGGGCCGCACGCCGGGTCAGGCCAACGGCGTGGAGATCGGGTTCAGGACGATCGCGCTCGGAGCGGGCTGCGGCAGGCGCCGCGGCGTCGGCTGGACGATCCGCGGGGTCGGCAGGGGACGCGCCAGGCGGGCGGGCCGGGTTGCCGGCTGGAGGAGAGCCGGCCGGCGGACCTTGCGCAGGCCGGTCAGCGGACGAGCATCCGGTGCGGGTCGCTCGACCCGGCGCCTTGCGTGCCGCGGGGCCGGCCGGGTGTAGGTGAAGGCCTTGAGCGCGAACCGCGTGGCCACCAGCCACGAGCCGATCATCCAGACGAAGAACCCGACCGATGTGCCCCGCCGAGCGCCGAAGATGTCCAGCCCCGTGATGGCCGCAAGGGCGCCGAACCCGGCGACCGCGATCCCCGCCGCGGCGAGATAGCCGACGAGGGCGCCGCTCCAAGCGCGGCCCCGAATCAGACCCACGACCGCCGCGAGATGGCCGATGCCGGCGCCACCCGCCAGGATCACGAACCAGCTGGAGGCCGGCTGGTCGAGGCCCAGGGCGGGCGTCGCGAACAGAGCGAGGCCCAGGAGGATGGCTCCGTTCAGACCGGTCACGAAGGCCGCGAACCCGCGGCTGCCACGGTGGAAACGGACTCGATCGTAGGTGCGGTCGGGCGCGGTCATCTCGGTCAGGCTCCTGGTGACTTCGGGTCGTCACGCGGAGGATGGGCGCCACTCCCCCGCGGCGGCATCGACCGCAGCCGTCAACCGGCATGGACAGATGTCAGTCCGTGGATGTCGACTCCAGGCGTCGCTTGAGCGCCTCGACATCGAGCGCGGCAGCACGCTCGACCTGGGGCCGCGCCATCGACTCGAACATCCGGTAGCGCAAGGGCAGGCCGATGCGGATCGACCAGCGCAGGCGCGTGCCATCACTTTCGGGCCCGAGGGCCGCATCGATGTCGATGCTCACGCCGTCGCCGTCCTTGCCGTTGAGCGCGAAGCGGGTCGGTGGCTGGAGCGCGGTAACCCTCGCCTCGAACGTCCCGGCGCGTCCCGCGGCGCGCTGCTCGACCGTCAGACGCTCCCCTTCGATGAGCGCGCCAGTCGGACGCGCGGTCGACGCGGACGATGCCGCTGGCGATGAGCCACGACGGCCAGGCATCGATGTCGGCGATGCGCGCGAACACCTCCGCTGGCGGCCGCATGATCGTCGTCTCGATCGTGACGGCGATCGCCATCAGTTCGGCTCGTCGGGTACCGGTCGGAGACGGAACGACGGCCCATGCCCGAGCTTCTCGGCCGGCGTCCCGTAACGCAGGATCAGGGCCGCGATGGCCCGGTTGTGGTCGGCGCCTTCGAGCGGCTCCGCGATGGCGTTGAAGTGCCGTCCGCCGATGTCGACTCGACAGGTTGGCTGCTCCAGCAAGTTCCGGGCCCAGGCCGTGCTGTCGTCGTTGGCCGCCACCAGCACCGAACCATCCGGCTCGTCCGCGAACCCGATCGCGACCGAGCGGGGTCGACCCGTCCTGCGGCCCCGGGTCGTCAGCCAGACGACCTTCCCGTGTCCGGCCATGGTCTTGCCGATGTCGGTCGTGGTGTGCTCCGGCCCGCTCAGCGGGCGCGCTGCCAGGATTTGCCTTCGGTCTGGGTCGACGGCGCGTACACCATCTCGACCGCCTGCATCTCGCGGATCGTGCGGGCGCCAAGCGCCGCCATGGACTGGCGGAGCGCTCCGACGAGGTTCTCGCTGCCGTCGGTCACGTGCGCCGGGCCGAGCAGGATGCGCTCCAGGCTCGCGGTCGTGCCGACCTTGATGCGCGTGCCACGCGGGAGCGTCGGCGAGGGTGCGGCCATCCCCCAGTTCGTGCCCCGACCGGGAGCCTCATCCGCCTTGGCCAGTGGCGAGCCGATCATCAGCGCGTCGGCGCCCGCGGCCACGGCCTTCGCCAACTCGCCGCCGCGGCGCATCCCGCCGTCCGCGACGACCGGCACGTAGCGCCCGGTCTCGGCGTGGTAGGCGTCGCGAGCCGCGGCGACGTCGCTGATCGCGGTGACCTGCGGGACCCCGATGCCGAGGACCTCGCGCGTCGTGCAGGCGGCGCCCGGCCCGACTCCGACGAAGACCGCCGCCGCCCCTTGCTCCATCAGCGCGAAGGCTGCCTCGGCGTTGGTCGTGTTGCCGACTGCGACGGGGATCGGCATGTAGCGCGTGAACTCGCCGAGAGAAAGCGGGTCGTAATCCGTCGCAAGGTGCCGGGCGGAGGACACCTGGCTCTGGACGAGGAACAGGTCGGCACCATGCTCGGCGCAGAACGGACCGAACCTTCGCGCAGCCGCGGGGGTGGCGGCGACGGCGGCCTTGGAGCCTCCGGCGTGGATGGCCTCGAGCCGGGCTGCGATCAGGTCCTCCCGGATCGGCTGCAGGTAGACCTCGGCGAGGAGCTCCTGGACGTTGCCGTCGGGCGCGGTGGCGATCCGCTCCAGGACGGCGTCGGGGTCGTCGTAGCGGGTCTGGACGCCTTCGAGGTTGAGGACCGCGAGACCGCCGAGACGTGCGAGCTCGCCGGCCATCCGGACATCGACGACGGCGTCCATCGCGGAGGCCAGGATCGGGATCTCCAGCCGGATGCCGCAGAACGTCTGCGTGAGGTCGACGTCCGACGGCTCGACCGTGTCCGTTCCGGGCGCCAGCGAGACGTCCTCGAAGCCATAGGTGGGCCGGATCGTGTCGACCTTGGAGTGGAAGACGCGCCGGCTGGCCGCGGAGGTGGCCTCGGGTAACTCGGTTCGGTCGATCACGTGGCCCTCCTGTGCCGCCTCACGGTGGGCTGCCTCTCGAACCCGAGTCTACCAGCGACGCCACGAAGGACGCCGGACGCTCGATCCCGCCTGCGGTCAGCGCGGGTGTCGGTCGCCGGCCATGGTGAGCTCGAACCATGGAGCGCGCTCCGGGTCGGAGAGGTCGTCGCGAATGCGTTCGATAGCGGTCCGGTAGCCCGGCCAGATGACGTTGCGGTGGGCCTCCTCGACCGGCATCCAGCGGGCGTCGTCGTGTTCGTGAGACAGGCTGGGTTCCGAGTCGGGTCGAAGCCAGACCGCGAAGACGGCCGCCGTCACGACTCCGTCCATGGACGGCTCGTGGAACTGGTTCACGAGGTCGAGGTCGTAGAACGCCTCGATGTCGGTGACGCCGAACCCCGTCTCTTCCGCCAGCTCGCGCAGCGCGCCCGCGGCGATGCGCTCGTCGGGCTCGAGCGAACCGGACACGCATTGCCACAGCCCCGGCAGGATCCGGCCGGCGGAGCGGCGCAGCAGGAGGATCTCGGGACGAGCGACCCCTCGTGCCGTCCGGCCCACCCGGAACATCCAGCAGTCGACGAGGTCAGGGCGGAACGGGCTCACTCGGCCATGATGGGGTGCAGCTGGTCGAGGTGCATCAGGTCGTGGCACCGGCGATGTCCGGGGCGCCATGCTCCAGCGCCCCGACGCAGGCCGTCATCGGTGGCCGTTGGCCATCTTGGTGGCGTCGGGTCGATGACGCAGGCGGACCATCGCGACGATCCCCACGACCGGGCCAAGGGCGAGGATGATCCACGCGAGGCGCCAGCCATCCGCCCCGGTCGGGTCCAGCAGCCCGACGCCGAGGATCGTGACGCTCGTCAAGGTGAAGCCGACGGCGGTCTGGACCGAGAGGGCGGACCCTGCCGTCCCCGGCGGAGCCAGCTCCGAGACCGCAGACGAGAATTGCGCCGAGTCGGCGACGACGGACACGCCCCACACGATCGCCACCAAGACGATGATCGGCACGGGCGCGCCGAACAGGATCCCGGCGATCACCGCGGACGTCCCGGAGATCGCCAGAGCCGCGATCGTCGTCGTCGTGCGCCCCACACGATCCGCGATCGCCCCAGCGACGGCGGATCCGACACCACCCGCGGCGACGACGCCGAACGCCGTCAGGGAAGCGAGAGCCGGGTCATCCACGCCGGCGACGGCGAAGCTCGCGATCAGGAAGATCGGGATCCACGTCCACATCGCGAAGAGTTCCCACATGTGCCCGAAATAGCCGATCGACGCGAGACGAACCGACGGCTCACGGAACGCGGCGGCGGCGATGGCCGGCGAGAAGCGCGGGGCCGCGACCTCCAGCGGCCCGCTCCGCGCGGCGAACCCGACGAGCAGCGCCCCGGCCACGGCAGCGACGCTGGCCGCAACGACCACCGGGCGCCAGTCGACGCCCGCGTACGCGCCGATCGCCCGGAAGAGGAAGGGCAGCGCGACCCCGACGGTCAGGGCGCCGTTGACCACGCCGATGGCCAGTCCTCGGTCGCGCCGGAACCATCCGGCAGCCAGTTTCATCGCGACGGGATAGACCGCGGCAAGGGCCATGCCCGTCAGGAAACGGAACGGGACGGCCGAGGCCGGGTCGTTCGCGAAGAGCCCGAACCCAAGGTTGGCCACGGCCGCCACGAGTGCTCCCGCAGCGAAGAGCTTCGGTCCGGAGATGACATCAGGCGCGCCGATCACGGCCAAGCCCAGTGCGCCGACGGCGAAACCGAGCTGCACCACGACGGTCAGAAACGGCAGCTCCAGGGTCCCGACGGTCCACTCCTCGCGGAGGATCGGGGCGACCGCCGCGGCCGCGAACGATGGGGACATCGCCAGGACCATCCCGAACCCGAGGATCGTCAGCTGCGGCCAGCGAGCGGCCGGCTCGTTCTCGAGCGCCCGACTCACCTCGAGTCGGTCGGTCGGTGGGTGTAGACGACGCACGTCCCCCGGAGGACCTCGGTGCCATCGTCTCGGCGCGCGACACAGCGCAGCGTGGTGATGGGCTTGTCCGGGCGGGCTTCGATCACCTCGGCCTCGGCGATCACGGTGTCGCCGATGTAGACGGGTGCCGGGTAGTCCCACTCCTGGTGCAGGAACACGCTGCCGGGCCCCGGCAGTACTTCGGCAACGAGTGCGTTGAACAGACCGGTCGTGAGCCCGCCATGGACGATGAGCCGGCCTGCCCGCGTGCGGGCGGCGAAATCAGGATCGAAATGGAGCGGGTTACGGTCGCCGGTGATCAGGGCGTAGCGGTCGACGTCCTCGGCCGTGAACGTCCTGGTCCACGTCCCACGCTGGCCGACGGCCGGCGGCGTCCAGGCCACCGCGGACTACAGCCGCTCGAACCGCTCGACCGGGACGACGAAGACCGTCGCCCCGCCGACTTCGACCTCGAGCGGGTAGGGCATGAAGAACTCGCCCGGCTCCATGATCGGGGGCATCGGGTTGACGACCTGGGTCCGCGAGGTGCAGCGCTCGCGCACGATGCCCATGACCTCGTCCACCTCGGCGTCCTCGACACCCAGCAGGATGGTCGCGTTCGACTGCTTCAGGAAGCCGCCCGAGCTGTGCAGACGCGTGGCCCGGAATTCCTTTTCGAGCAGGGCGTCGACGAGCGCCCCGGCATCCTCGTTGTGGACGATGGCGACGACGAGCTTCATCCGGGGGAGTATCGGTGCCGGTCGAGACGGGGTCAACGCGATTCCGCTCCGATTCGGGCGGTGTACGATGCGCGCTCCGAAGTCCGTTCCGTTCGCAGGAGTCCGCCCCGTGCCCGTCAACGGTCCGTCCCGCGATCCACGCACCCACCTGCCGGCTGCGATCGCCGCCGCAGCGGCAAGCGATGACAGCGACGCCGCGCTCGAGGCGATCCTTGCCGCCGGCGTGGCGGCGTTCTCGCCGGCGGCCGCAGCGATCTTCCTGTCCGATCCGGATCGGCCCGGCCTGGCGCTTGCGGCCTCGCACGGCATCGAGGAAGGCAGCCCCCTCATCGCCGACGCCCAGGACCCGGACCACCCGTTCTCCGAAGCGGCGACCGGGCGGGCAGCAGTCTTCGATCGAGAGGCCACGGCGGCGTCGGGCGGCTCGTTCGTGGGCGCGTACCTGCCACTGGTCGTTGCGAGCGGCGGCGTGGAGGCCGTGCTCGGATCGGTCGGGATGGTCTGGCCCGCGCCCCACCCGCTCTCGGACGAGGACCGGGAGGCCCTGACCGCGCTCGCGTCGCTCGCGGCGCTGGCCGTGGACCGGGCGCGCCTCGCGTCCACCGCGTCCGAGCGATCCGAATGGTTCGAGCGGATGGCCCACACCGACCCGCTCACCGGGCTCGCCAACGAGCGGACGGTCGTCACGGATCCTCGAGCTCGAGCTGGCTCGGGCGGGGCGTCAGGGCAGCGAGCTATCCCTCGCGATGTTCGATGTCGACGACTTCCGGGCCACCAACGAGCAAGGCGGGCACGTGGCCGGCGACGAGGTGCTGCGCCAGGTCGCGGCGGTCCTGGCCGAATCGGTTCGCCTCGTCGACACGGTCGGGCGGATCGGCGGTGACGAGTTCGTCCTGGTCGCGCCAGGCTCGGCCGGCGCGATGGTCGCCCGCCGCGTTCTCGATGGCATCGCGGCGCTCCCCGCGGTCGCCGGGCGGACCGTGTCGGTGTCGGCGGGTGTCGCGCGCTTCCCCGCAGACGGCACGGATTCGGAGGCGCTGATCGCAGCCGCAACGGCCGCATTGACGCGGGCCAGGGCCGAGGGTGCCGGATCGGTCGCGGACACGCCGGAGCCGGTCGCGGGAACCCAGGGCGCGGGAACCTAGCCGGCGGCGACCGCCGTACCGAGTGAGACCGGCGTCGACGACGGTGCCGTGGCGCCCGGACCCGGTTCCAGCGTGAGCGCCAGCACGACCCCTTCCTCGGTCGGCAGCCCACCACCCTCGAAGTAGGCAGTCCCGGTCTCACCGACCGCGAAGCCGCCGAGGGGCTTCGGGACCCCATCGCTGCCGATCACCCACGCCTCGTAGACCTGATTGCCGCTGGTCGCCGGGAGGTCGCGCATCGCGATTCGGACCGTCCCATCGCTCGCGATCGCGGCGAGTCCCGCCGGCCCATCGCCGCCGTCGGGGGTGAGGACCGCCGTCAGGGAGCCCGGCTGACCGGCGACGTCGAGCACGCCCGCGACGCTCTGTTCGTAGCGTCGCGCGCCCTCGAGCTGGCTCTGGAGCAGCAAGCCCCAGCCGCCGAGCAGGGCGATCGCCAGCACGGCCGCGATCCGCATCGTCCAGGTCGCCATGCCGGATCGGCTGGCGGCCCGTCGCTGACGCTCGTCTGCGGTCGGGAACGGGGTCGGCGTGGGGCTCGGTGGGGCATCTGGCACGACCGGCGCGCCTGGCGGGACCTGCGACCGGGGTGGCTCGGCAGCCCCGGCCCCGCGGGTCTCGAGCTCGGCGGCCGCAGCCGCCAGGATCCGCCCCTTCAGGGCCGCCGGAGGCTCGACGATCGGGACGCTCCCCGCGAGGACCGGGAGGACCGATCCCAGCTCGGCCATCTCGACGTGCGGATCGGCGCACGACGCCAGGTGCGCCCGCACGGCATCGGCCTCGTCGGCATCGAGCGCGCCCAGCACGAACGAGGCGGCGAGCTCGCGCACCTCGTCGCAACTCAGATCGGGACGGGTCGGCCGGGTCATGTCGGTCATCGTGGTTCGGCCCCCAAATCGGCCCCGGTCCCGGACGCTGTGGGTCCCTCCGCCGCGAGCAGGCGCTGGCGCATCGCGAGCAGTCCGAGACGCATCCGGCTCTTCACGGTCCCGAGAGGCGTTGCGGTCCGCTCGGCGACCTCGACCTGGGTCAACCCGCCGAAGTAGGCGAGCTCGATGGCCTCGCGCTGGACATCGGACAGCACGGCCAGCGCCTCGCGGACGATCTCGACATCCAGACGCGAGGAGACCTCCGCCCACACGTCCGGGAGCCGCAGTGCGGCCGGCGGCACGTCCTCGCGTTCGGGAAGCTCGGACGTCGGCCGTCGCCGTCGCACGGCGTCGATCGCACGGTGATGGACGATCGACAGCAGCCAGGTCTTCACGCTGCCGCGGCCCTCGATGTAGCGGGCGGCATTCCGCCACGCGCCCAGGAACGCCTCCTGGACGACATCCTCGGCGAGGGTCGGATCGTTCGTGATGCGGTAGGCGATCGAAAAGGCCATCGTCTTGTAACGCTCGTACAGGTCATCAAGGGCTCCGAGCTCTCCGTTTGCGATTCGAACCAGGACAGCGCGATCCGCATCGTCGGTGACCGACGCCACGCGCAGCCGGAGCGGATCAGTGGACTCGCTCATCCCGTAGTGCGTATCTGAGCGGCTTCCGGTTCACTCGCGAGGCCCAACCGATCGGCAACGACCGATGCGATCGTCGCCGCCACCGTGTCCACGTCGGGCGTCGCATCGATCACGGCGACTCGCGAGGGTTCCCCTTGCGCGATCATCAGGAACCCGGCCCGCACGCGTCCGTGGAACTCGAGATCGAACTCGGCCTCGAAGCGTGTGACATCGCCCGGCGCCTTGCGCGCGAGGCCGGCCTCGACCGGCAGGTCGAGCACGATGGTGAGGTCCGGCACGAGGCCGTCCGTGGCGATGTCGGCGAGGACGCGCAGGCGGTCGAGTGGAACACCGGCCCCGTAGCCCTGGTACGCAAGCGTCGAGTCGGCGAATCGTGCGCAGATGACGGTCGTTCCGGCTTGCACGGCTGGGCGGATGACCTCGCCCACGATCTGGCGGCGCGCCGCGTTGAAGAGCAGCGCGTCGGTCAGTGGATCGGTCGGGGCCGCCTCCGCGCCGGTTCGGGCCAGCAGGACCTCGACGTACTCGCTCGCCCAACCACGTCCCGCCCGGCTCGCGAGTAAGGACCACGGACACTCCGCGCGCGGCCAGGTGGTCCCGCAGGCGCTCGGCCTGGGTCGTCTTGCCGCCGCCGTCGGGTCCGTCGATCGTGATGAACGCGCCGTGACCGGGCGTCGCCGTTGGGGACATCGGCGCGAGTGTAGCGGACCCCTCCGCCGGCGCGGCCATCATCCGCCACGCCGCCGGCCGCGTACCCTCCGCGCCATGGGACGCCACCTCGGACCATCCGATTCCACGCGTGCCGGACGCCTTCGCCGGTCTGTGGCCGTCACGGCCGCTTTCGCGATCCTGTTGGGGCTCCCGGGAATGGTGGCCGCCCATCCGCTCGGCAACTTCACGATCAACCACTACGCGGAAGTGCGGATCGAGCCTGCGCAGGTCCTCCTCGATGTCGTCATCGACCAGGCCGAGATCGCTGCCTTCCAAGCCCGCCAGGAGTTCGATGCCGACACCGACGGGTCAGTCTCCGACGAGGAGGTCGAGGCGGGCCGGCTCACCGCATGCAACGAGCTGGCCCCCGACCTGCGGTTGACCGCGAACGACGGGGCGCTCGAGCTCCGTACGATCGAAGCCGGCCTTTCCTTCCCGCCGGGCGTCGGCGGCTTGGCGACGATGCGGCTCGTGTGCGGATTCGGCGCCGACCTCCCGCCTCCGATCGGCGCCGAACCGACGCGGGTCGCTTTCAGCGACCAGTCGTTCCCCGATCGACTGGGCTGGCGCGAGATCGTCGTTCGGGGATCCGGCGTCACGCTGGCGATCGTCGAAGGGGAACGGCGCGACGAGAGCGTGTCCGCTCGGCTGACGGCGTACCCGGAAGAACTCGTCGCGCTGCCGCTGGCGGATGCGATCGTCGTCGTCGACGCCACGGCCGGCGGGGAGGAGCTGGCACCGCTCGACATCCCGGACGCGCACCCGATCGATGGCGGGGTCGGGTCGCCGTCTCCGTCGGCCTCATCTGACCCGGTGGCGTCCGACGCACCCTCGCCGTTGCCGTCCCCGGCCGCCTCACCGACACCGGTCGTCGGCGCGGTCCCCGGCGGCGTCGATGGCGGCGAGCTGCCCGGCATCTTCGACGAGGCCGACCTCACGCCGGTGATGGTGCTGCTATCGCTCGTCACCGCAGCGGCCCTGGGCGCCGGTCACGCCCTGACACCGGGCCACGGCAAGACCCTGATGGCCGCCTACCTCGTCGGGACGCGCGGCACGCCACTCCACGCACTC
Organism: uncultured Chloroflexia bacterium; assembly: GCA_963828165.1. Lineage (GTDB taxonomy): Bacteria > Chloroflexota > Limnocylindria > Limnocylindrales > CSP1-4 > SPCO01. The sequence goes on along the minus strand of CAWHDR010000001.1, from coordinate 1,569,023 downwards.
GCCTTGGCCTTGTCGGTGAGCGTGTCCCATACGGTCGGCATCCTCGTCCTCGCCGGGCTCGTCCTTGGCGCTGCGGACGTGCTGCCACCGGACGTCGTCGTGCGCTGGGCCCCGGTCGTGGCGGCCGTATCGATCGTCGCGATCGGTGGCTGGATGCTGATCGGCGAGCTTCGCCGCCGTCGATCGACCCGGGACGTGCCGGCGGGGCCCTCCCACGACCACGCCGACCACGGCCATGACCACGAACACGAGCATGGTCCGAACCCCGAAGGTCACGATCACGACGAGCGCCACGACCACGCCCTCGAGCACAGCCACGGCGGACGTCCACACAGCCACGGCCCGGCTCCGGGGTCGACGATCACCTGGCGCGGGCTGTTCGCCCTGGGCCTCGCCGGTGGCCTGATCCCGTCCACGAGCGCACTGCTGATCCTGCTCGGCTCGATCGCCGCCGGACGACCGGGCTTCGGCTTCGTGCTGGTCGTCGCATTCGGACTCGGCATGGCCGCCGTGATGGGCGGCATCGGGCTGGTGATCGTGGCCGCACGTCGGCGCCTCGACGGCATGTCGGCTGGTCCCGGACTTGGTCGCATTCGCGAGGCCGTTCCGCTGGTCGCCGCACTGCTCGTATTCGGATTCGGCATCTATCTCACAGCGCAGGCCATCGGCGCCGCGCCGGCCCTCTGAAATAGGTCATTCGCCCGACTGTCGCTCGTCAAACCCTCTGCTAGATTGGCCGCCGCATGCGAGACCTGACCCAGCGCGCCCTTGATACGGCCACTTCCCGGGGCGCGGGGTATGCGGACGTACGCGTCGTCCGCCGGCTCGACGAATCGATCGCCATCAAGACCGGTCGGGTCGAGGGCGTCGCCTCCGGGGAGAGCGAAGGGTTCGGGATCCGTGTCCTGGTCGACGGGGCCTGGGGCTTCGCCAGCAGCCACATCCTGACGATGCCCGAGGCGGACCGCGTCGCGGGCGAGGCCGTGCGCATCGCCCGCGCCAGCGCCACCGCACTGCGCGACCCCATGGTCCTCGACGATCGGCCGCCCGCCACAGGCCGATTCGAGACCCCGGTCGAAGAGGACCCGTTCTCGGTCCCGCTCGAGCGCAAGATCGGGGACCTGCTCGCCGCCGACGAGGCGGCCGCGCGGGTCAAGGGCATCGCCTTCACCGAGTCGATGTACGCGGCCCAGCGCGAATGGAAGACGTTCGCCGCGACCGACGGCTCGTACACGGAACAGACGATCACCCACGTGGGGTCGGCCGTTGAAGCGAACGCGGTCGACGGCGACGAGCATCAGCGCCGGTCGTACCCCGATTCGGGCGGCGGCTGGCAGGCCGCCGGCTATGAGTTCATCCGCCGCCTCGGCCTCGCGGATCGCGCCCAGCCATTGGCCGAAGAGGCGGTCGCGCTCCTGACCGCCCCGCAGTGCCCGAGCGGCCGGTTCACGATCGTCCTGGACCCGAGTCAGCTGTACCTGCAGGTCCACGAGAGCTGCGGCCACCCGACGGAGCTCGATCGGGTGTTCGGCACCGAGGCGAGCTACGCCGGGACGAGCTTCCTGACGACCGACAAGCTCGAGGAAGGGTTCCGCTACGGCTCCGACCTGGTCGACATCGTGGCGGATGCGACGGCGCCCGGCGGCCTGGGCACGTTCGGGTGGGACGATGAGGGCGTGACCGCCCAAGCGGTGCCGCTGGTCCAGGACGGCATCTTCGTGGGCTACCTCACGTCGCGCGAGACGGCCCCGAAGATCGGGCGCCAGAGCGGAGGCGCGATGCGGGCGGACGGCTGGAACCGCATCCCCCTCATCCGCATGACGAACATCAACCTGCTGCCCAAGCCCGGGATGAGCCTGGACGAGATCGTCGCCGACACCGACGACGGCCTGTACCTCGCCTCGAACCGCTCGTGGTCCATCGACGACCGGCGCCTGAACTTCCAGTTCGCGACGGAGGTCGCGTACGAGATCAAGGGCGGGAAGAAGGGACGCCTGTTCAAGAACCCGACGTACACCGGCATCACCTACGAGTTCTGGCGATCGTGCGACGCCGTGGGCGACGAGCGCAGTTACGTGATGCTCGGCACGCCCAACTGCGGGAAGGGCGAGCCTGGCCAGACAGGACACGTCGGGCATGCCGTTCCGGGGGCACGCTTCCGCGATGTCCAGGTCGGGGTCGGCAAGTGGTAGGCCGTCCATGAACGACGACCGGGCCCGCGACGCGCTGGGCCTCGCGAAACGCGTCCTCGCCCACGCCGAGCGCGAAGGCGCCTCCGAGTGCGAGGCACTCGTCATGGCCGAGGACGCCGCACTGACCCGCTTCGCGAACAGCCAGATCCACCAGAACGTCGCCGAGACGAACGTCTCGATCAACCTGCGGTTCGCGGTCGGGAAGCGGGTGGGTGTGGCCTCGTCGGGGCGCACGGACGACGAGGGGATCCGTCGGCTGGCCGCCAATGCCGCCGCGATCGCCCGGGTCGTGGAGGAGCTCGAGGACTGGGGCGGACTGCCCGAGCCAACCCCGATCGAGGATGTCCCGGCCGGCTACGCCGCGGGCACGGCTGAAGCCTCGCCGGAGCTGCGCGCCGACGGCGTCCGAGCCGTCATCGCCGCGGCCGATGCGGCCGGGGTCATCGGCTACGGATCGTTCTCGACGGGCACGGAGACCACGGCCGTGGCCAATTCGAAGGGCGTTCGCGCGGCGGGCACGCGGACCGTGGCCCAGCTGCTGACGGTCTCCATGGGGCCGAATGGAGGCACGGGGTACGCGGAGCAGGCCGCGGTCGACGCCACGACCATCGACGCGGCCGCGATCGGCCGGGAAGCGTCGGACAAGGCGCGCGCGACCGCGAACGCGGTTGCCATCGATGCCGGCGACTACCCCGTCGTCCTCGAGGAATACGCCGTCGTGGACCTGCTCGACATGCTCGGCTACCTCGGGTTCTCGGCCCTCGCCGTCCAGGAAGAGCGCAGCTTCGTCGAGATCGGCAAGCGCATCGGCAGCGATCTGGTCTCGGTCGTCGACGACGGGCGCGACCCCGCGGGGCTCCCGATGGGTTTCGACTACGAGGGCGTGGCCAAGCAACGGGTGACGCTGCTCGACGCCGGCGTGTGCCAGGGGGTCGTGTACGACGGCCAGACCGCCGCTCGTGACGGCGTGGCGTCGACGGGGCATGGCCTGCCGGCCCCCAATCCGTACGGCCCGTTCCCGCTCAACCAGGTCATGGCCGGCGGGTCCGCGTCGCGCGAGGAGCTGATCGGCGGTCTGGATCGCGGGCTGTTGGTCACGCGGTTCCACTACACGAACCCGGTCCACCCCAAGCTCGCGATCGTCACGGGCATGACTCGTGATGGCACATTCCTCGTCGAAGGCGGGCGTATCCTCGGGCCCGTGAAGAACCTGCGCTTCACCCAGAGCTATCTCGATGCGATGGCGGGCACGGTCGCGGTCGCCCGCGAGCGCAAGACGCTGAAAGGCTTCCTTGGAGGGGTCGTCGTCCCGGCGCTCCGTATCGAGAGCTGGTCGTTCACGGGCACCACGGAGCACTGATGGCCGGCACGGACGCGGACATCTGGGTCTGCGGCGAGTGCCGATCGGTCAACAACCTGCGCTCCAAGAAGTGCTACGCCTGCCGGACGCCCCGTGATGTTGCGGCCGTCGACCCGTCGCAGATCGAGGGGACCGGCCACGGCAGGCTCCGCGAGATCGCCCTCCCTGAATACCGGCCGTCCCGCCGGGCGGCACTGCTCGCGTCGGCGCTGCTGATCTTCCTCCCGGTCATGCAGATCGTCTCGACCATCGCGGACGCCGTCCTGTTCGGCCGCATCCTGAAGGATCCGGCGCTGCTCAACGATCCGGCGTTCGGCCAGTCCGCGGAATCGCTCGTGGCCGGCAGCATCGCCATCGCCACGCTGGGCGTCGCCGTGCTCGCCTTGACGGGGTGGGCGTTCTGGCTCAGCCGCGTCGTGGTGGCGATGCCGGCGCTGGGACTCGGCTATCCGCCCACGGACGGGTTCATGGCCTTCGTCGAGAACTTCCTGCCGGGCCTGAACCTGTTCCGTGTCCCGGCCATCGTGCGGGACGTCATCCGCCGGCTCGACCCCGAGTCGATCCAGCACGAGGCGCTGATCTTCGTGGCGTGGGTCGGGCTGCTGGGCGGCTACCTCACGCCACGCTTCACGGCCTATCTCGACCTGTTCGGCTCCGGCACGCTCGAGGAGGCCGTGCAGGAGACGCTGGTCGTGCAGGCCATCGCCACGGCCATGGTCGTCATCGGTGCGACCTTCCTGGTCGTCCTGATCTGGTGGATCGAGCGACGGATCGTTCGCCGACGCGCCGCTCAGCTGGCGGGCGGGCAGGCATCGGTCGCGGCAGGGGCTGCTCCCGCGGCGGGGGTCGTGCCCGGCACTGCGCTCGCGGCCGGGGCGCCGTCCGGCACCACCCGGTCGATCGCGGATGCGGCGGCGGCCATCGTGGATCCGCCGCCGGCCACGCCGACGCGCCCGGCAGCGGACGACCTGTATCGTCCGATCACGGCTGCGACGGGCGCCACCTCCATCCCCGGGTCGCTCGAGACACCGGCGGCGATCGAGACACCTTCGGCGCCGGCGGCGGTCGGGGCGCAGCCCGAGATCGCTCCGGCCCCACCGCCAGTCGAACCGGCGTCGACCCCATCCATCTCGGTCCTGCCGCTCGAGGCGACCCCGACCGGTCCGCGCTTGCACCTGCAGGTCGAGAGCGGCGCGAAGATGATCGCCACCCTGGACGGCGCGTCGGAACCCATCACCCTGCGGGAACTGCACGCTGCCGCCGCCGCCCTCGCCCGGGCGAACGGTTCCGCCGTCATCGTGCCGGCGACGGCGTCATTCGAGGCACGATCCCTGGCAACGGAAGCGCTCGAGATCTTCAAGGACGCCCGGGTGCCGGCGACGATGGAAGAGCGGTAGGCAGCCTGACCAGCTTCGCTGGTGCGATGATCGAGCGGTGAGCTCGGACACGTTCCCCACGACCAGCTTCATCCTGCTCGGACTGATCATCGTCCTGCCGGTGGTGGCGTTGGCAAATGGGCGGGACCGTATCGGTCGGTGGCCGTCGTCCATCCGGCTCGCGTTTGCGGCCTATGTCGTCGTGCTGATCGGGCTGCTGTTCACGCCGTTTCCGCTTCCACCGTGGACGCGGCTACCAGCGGCGAATCTGGATGATTACCGGCCGTGGCCGTTTCCATGGGCGAACATCGTGCCGTTCGAGACCATCCGCGTCTCCCTCCGGTTCGGGCTCGACGGGCCGCCTGGACGGGTCCTGGTCGGCAACGCCCTCGCCTTCGTCCCGTTGGGCGTCTTCCTGCCGCTCATCTGGCCGCGCTGGCGATCCCTACCCGCGGTCGTTGGCGCCGGCCTGGCGATCTCGCTCGCCCTCGAGACCGTGCAAGTTGCCCTGTCCGTGCTGGTCGGCGCGCCGTACCGCGTCGCCGATGTCGATGACATCATCATCAACGTCCTCGGCGTCGCCCTGGGTTACGGGCTGTATCGACTGGTCGGCCTGTTGCTGCCCCGCGACCCGACGGTCCAAACCGCGAGTTGAACGGAGTCTCGATGCCCGCCTTCGAAGTCGATGCCCTGCGCACCGAATTCCCGGCTCTCGCCCGGGAGCAGGACGGCCAGACCGTCGCGTTCCTCGACGGTCCTGGTGGCACCCAGGTCCCCCAGCGCGTGATCGACGCCGTCGGCGCGTACTTCACGAATACCAACGCCAACAGCGGCGGCGCGTTCACCACCAGCGAGATGAGCGACGCCATGGCTGACGAGGCCCACGCCGCGGTGGCCGACTTCCTCGGTGCCGCGAGCCCGGACGAGATCAAGTTCGGTTACAACATGTCGACGCTCACCCTCCACGTCGGACGTTCGATCGGCGCGACACTCGGGCCCGGCGACGAGATCGTCGTCACCACCCTGGACCACGAGGCGAACGTCTCGACCTGGGAGGCGATGGCCGCCGACCGCGGGGTGACGGTCCGCAAGGTCGACATCCGCGAGGACGATGTCACGCTCGACCTCGAGGACCTCGAATCCAAGCTCACGCCGCGAACGAAGCTCGTCGCGGTGGGCTACGCCAGCAACGCGGTCGGGGCGATCAATCCAGTCGCCGAGATCGTCGCGCGTGCGCACGAGGTCGGGGCGCTCACCTACATCGATGCCGTCGCGTACGCGCCCCACGGGCCGATCGATGTCCGCGCGCTCGACACCGACTTCCTGGTGTGCAGCGCCTACAAGTGGTTCGGTCCGCACCTCGGCGCGCTATACGGCAAGGCTGCGGTGCTCGATTCGCTGCCAGCATTCAAGGTGCGCCCTGCGCACGATCGATTCGAGACGGGCACCGCCGCCTTCGAGTCGATCGCCGGAACGCTGGCTGCGACCGACTACCTGCGTGACGTCGGGCGCTCGTACGGCGACGTGGCCGGGGCGCCGGGTGCCGGCGAGGCCAGCGAACGCCGGCGCGAGCTCGTTGCGGGGATGACCGCCATCGTCGAGTACGAGCGCGAGCTGGTGGGCCAGTTGATCGCCGGCCTTGGGGCCATCGCAGGCGTGACCATCCACGGCATCGCCGACCCTGCCCGCGCGGCGGAGCGCGTGCCGACCGTGTCCGTTTCGATCGAGGGCCTCGCCCCGCGGGCGGCCGCGGAAGCGCTCGGACGGGAGGGCATCTACGTGTGGGACGGTGACTTCTACGCGACCGGTCTCATCGAGCGGCTCGGCAAGGCCGAGGTCGGTGGCGTGCTGCGGATCGGGCTGGTCCACTACAACACCGCCGCCGAAGTCGACCGGGCGCTCGAGGCGCTGGAGCGCATGGCCGCCACGACCCGGTGACCGACCGGCCACGCATCCGGTCGATGCTGGCCCGCGGATTCGATCCAGACGAGTTGCGCCGGATCAAACGCCTGTGGGTCCGCCCCGCCACGAAGCGGTTCACCGGGGAGCGGATCTGGTTCGATCGGGGTCCGGCGGCGGGCTGACGTCGTTCGCCGGTCCATGGGGGCGCCGCGGCCCTACCATGCAGCGCATGCCTTCCCGTCGGGCTCGCGCGGGCGCGGTCGTCGTCGTCGTCCTGGCCGGGCTCGTGGGCGCCTGCGATGCGGCCACGGACGGGACCGAGCCGCCGCTGGTCACCGGCGATCCACCCACGACACGCATCCCGATCATCGTCGACACGGACGTCGACGTCAGCGACATGGCGGCGCTGGCCGTGCTGTTGCGCGACCCCCGCGTCGACGTACGCGCCATCACCATCGTCCCGACCGGGACAGGCGTGACGAACTGCGCCTCGGGCCGCCAGATCGTGCAGTACGTGCTCGAGGAGTTCGGGGCCGGCGCGATCCCGTTCGCCTGCGGTCGGGTGGACCCGGGACCCGACGGCCAACGATTCCCCGACGAGTGGCGCCTCAACGCGGACGAGGGTTGGGGGATGGAGATGCCGGCGCCGTCGAACACAGGCGTCGCGGAGGACGCGGCGAGCCTCTTGACCGCCGCCGTGGACGCAAGCCCGAGCTCACCGACGGTCGTGGCCCTGGGTCCCTGGACCAACCTCGAGGACGCCGTCATCGCCGACCCGACGGTCGCAGACCGGATCGCGGCGATCCACGCGATGGGTGGCGCGATCGACGTTCCCGGCAACGTCATCGTCGACGGGGTCACGGCCGACGACAGCCTCGAATGGAACCTCGCCGCCGACCCTTCGGCGGTGAGCGCGATCTTCGACACCGCGACACCGATCAGGCTGGTCCCGCTCGATGCGACCGCCGACGTGCCGATCCCACCCGACCTGCCCGAACGCCTGACCGAGCACCGGCCGACGGCCGGCGCCGACCTCGTCTTCGAGCTCCTTGCCCGTGTCCCGACCCGCCTGACCGGCGAAGGCCAGCAACTCTGGGACGAGCTCGCGGCGCTGACCGTGAGCTCACCCGACCTCGTCACCTGGGAGGACGCGCTCCTGCTCGTCGACGAGACCGGGCGGGTCAGCCGGCAGGACGCCGGCCGGCCGGTGGCGTTCGCGACCGCCGCGGATCGCGAGGCGGTCGAGACGGCCCTCATCGAGGCCCTGGGGGTCGGTGGAGATCGGGTGTCCCCATTCGACCTAGCGGGTCAGCTCACGGTCCGTTGGGACGGCGCGGCCTGCACCTTCGAGATGCCCGGCGGCCTGAAACCCGGCCTGGCCGCATTGACGTTCGAGAACACGACCGGCGATCCGGCGGCCGTTCGGATCGTGGGCGTGCGCCAGCCGCACACGTGGGAGGACGTGGCGGCCCTGCTGCCCACGATCGATGTCGAGACCGACGTGTTGCCCGACTGGATCATCGACGCCGGCGGCGCCTCCGACGAGCCCGGCGCGGGCGGGTCCATCACGAGCTCGGTGTCGCTCGAGGCCGGGGCCTACGGGCCGGTCTGCATGATCGGCGCCTCGCCGGACATGGAATTCCGGGCTGGCCAGCCGTTCGTCGTGGCGCCTGCCTAGGGAGCGGCGTCCGGCCGTCGGCCGCTCACCAGTCCACGAGCTTCCAGATCTCGGGCTGAAGGCCCGCTCGATCGCCGACCTCCCCGAATGCAGTGACCGAGCGGACGAGCTCCTCGGCCGCCTCGGCTGGTCGACCCATGGCGTGCAGAAGGTCGGCGCGGTTGTTGCGCAGCGCGGCCTCGCGGTGACGATCCCCGATGAACACGCAGCGACGCAGCGCTTCGTCCGTGAGATCGAGTGCGGTTTCGAGATTCCCGGCCGCCCGTTCCAGGAGCGCGAGATTGTTGAGCGCCCCGAGGCGTGCCGAGGGATCGTCAGCGACACCGGCACGTTCCAGGCTCCGCCGCAGGTGCTGGCGGGCCGCCTCGCCATCGCCCGAGCGGCGCGCCAGCATCGCGAGGAGATTCTCCGCGTGTGCCTCCGACTGCGAGTCCGCGCTTGCCCGAGCGATCGTCAACGCTTCGTCGGCCAGTTCGCGGGCGGTCGATTCGTCGCCTCGGCGCACGGCCACGAGACCATATTCGGTGAGGACTCGTGCTCGAGTGGGGGACGGCGCTTCGCCGATCCGAACCAGCGCGGCGGCAAGGTGGAGTTCCGCGAGCTCAAGGGCACCGCGTCGCAGGTGCAGGCTGCCGAGCCTGAGCTCGAAGGCAGGGACCTCAGCCGCCTGGGCGAGCGCGGCCCCGAGCTCGTACGCGGCCAGCGCCTCCCCGTAGCGCCCCAGCAAGGTCTCGGCATCGCCGATCGCGGCGTAGAGCTCGGCCTGCTCGGGGTCGCCCAGCAGGAGTGCGGCCCGGAACTGTTCGGCGGCCAGCCCATGGTCGGAGATCCGACGCGCGGCTTCCGCGGCGCGTCGATGGAATGCGGCGGCCTCGAGGGGACGAGCACCTGCCGCGAGGTGCTCGGCGATGCGCGCCGCGATCCATCCGTCCCCGGTGGCACGATCGAACCGGGTCGCAAGGATGGTCGCAGCGCGGCGATGCAGGGCGCGTCGCCGGGCCGATCCGAGCTCCTCCAGGACTGCGGTCCGGATGAGGTCGTCTCGAAAGCGGTAGGAGTCGCGCTGCTCCTGGCCGGTCTCCGCCAGGATCCCACCGCCGACGAGGAGATCGATCGCGCCTGCCACGTCGGCCTCGCCGTGGCCCGCGACGTCAACCACGATGTCCGGGTCTACCTCCCGCCCGACGATGGCGGCGGCGGCGAGGACGTCCCTCGTGACGGCGTCGAGCCCGGCGAACGCCGACGTGGGTGCGGGAGCCGGGGCGGGCGTCGGGCGAACGGTCGCGGACCTCGCTTCGAAACGTCCGGAGCGGATGTCCTCGTGCAACGAAGTGGTCTCGGCGTCTGGCGCGACACCGAGCTCGGTTGCGAGGATCCGGACGCACTCGTCGTAGACGCGAACCGCGGCGTGCCGATCGCCCGCATCCGCGTGGACTCGCATCAACGCCCGATGCCCTCGTTCATCGAGCGGGTCGAGCGCCACGAGCCGCCGTCCCGTGGCGATGGCGTGTGTGAATCTCCCCTCCGCCGCCTCGAGTGCGACGAGACGCAGGAGCGCTCGCCCGTGCTCACCACGAAGCGCCTCCGCCTCCAGGGTCTGCCACTCGTCGAAGGAGGCGCTATCGCGCAGGGCGAACCCTTCGAGGAACTCGCCGCGGAAGAGGGCCGCCCCGCGCGCCAACGTGCGACGACAGGACGGGCACGCCTCCCCTGGTCCGTGATCGTGCGACGCAGCCGCGAACACGGTGCGCGCCACCGAGACGTCCAGCGTGATCTCCTCCCCGGCCAGGGCGACCTGACGCCGATCGACCGCAAGCCAACGTCCGCCCAGACCCGATCGCAGGACGCTGAGGGTCCGCCGCAGCGACCCGCTGCCCGAGTCGGGCTCGGCGTCCGGCCAGAGCAGGTCGACCAGGGACGCGCGGGCGACCGGTCGGCCGACCATGGCCACGTAGGCGAGCAGCGCCACCGCCTTTCGCGTGTCGACGAGGAGAGGGTCGCCGTCGATGCGGACGTCAGGTGGCCCGAGGAGGGTGATACGCAGCGTCAGACCGTCGCTCCTTGTGCCGCGCCGGGCGGGGTTGCATCGTAACGATCTCGGAATGATGGTCGATGAGGATGACCACGATGAAGCGGATCGCGACACCGGACGGCCACGCATGACCCTGATCGGCGGCGCCCTGCGCCGCGCCATCGGGCGCGGCAGTGTGGCCGCGAGCGTCCCGCCCGATCTCGCGGTGGAACGGCCGTCCGACGCGACCTCTCCACTGCCGATCGCCGAGAACGACCCGCTGCTCCCCTACCTCGAGGCGGCGCACGGCGCGGTCGACCTCGACGGCCTCGAACTTGACTCCCCGGCGTTGCGTGCATGGCGCGCGGCGGGCGTCTCGCTCGTCGTCCCGCTCATCACCCACGGCGAGCTGGTCGGGTCGCTCAACCTCGGCCCCCGACTCTCGGACCAGGACTACTCGGCCGACGATCGGAAGCTGCTCGAGAGCCTGGCCGCGCAGGCTGCGCCGGCGCTCCGGATCGCCCAGCTCGTGAGCGAGCAGGAAGCGGAGGCGGTCAAGCGAGAACGCTTCGAGCACGAGCTCCAGGTCGCCCAGCTGATCCAGCAGCACTTCCTCCCGCTGGTGCTGCCGCAGCCGTCGGGCTGGAGCGTCCAGGCCCACTACCGTCCGGCCAGGGCGGTCGGGGGCGACTTCTACGACTTCGTCGAGCGCAGCGACGGGACCCTGGCGTTCGCGGTTGGGGATGTCACGGACAAGGGCGTTCCCGCGGCGATGGTGATGGCGGCCACACGATCGTTCCTCCGCGCCGCCGGCCAGGAAGCCGCGTCGCCCGGCGAGGTCCTGGCGCGCGCCAATGACCTGCTCCAGGCCGATATGCCCCCGCGGATGTTCGTCACCTGCCTCTATGGCGTGCTTGACCCGGCGACCGGCCTGATCCGCTTCGCGAACGCCGGACACAACCTCCCGATCGTCCGGTCGTCGACGGGCGCGGAGGAGCTGCGGGCCACGGGCATGCCGCTCGGACTGATGCCCGGGATGCGCTACACGGAGACTGAAACCCGCCTGGCCCGCGGCGACCAGCTCGTCCTCTCGTCGGACGGGATCGCCGAGGCCCACGGGCGCGACCACGAGATGTTCGGGATCCCCCGACTTCGCGACGTCATCGCCCGAGCGGATGGCGGCGACCGCCTGCTCCTGGCGGTCCTCGCTGAGCTGGAACGGTTCACTGGCCCGGACTGGGAGCAGGAGGACGACATCACCCTTGTCTCCATCGGCTGGCACGACGACGGGCTGCTCACGGAGTTCGAGCTGCCAAGCGAGCCCGGCCGTGAACGCGAAGCGATGGACCGCGTGGCGGCGGCCGTGGCGCCGCTCGGACTGGCGACGCCGACCCTCGAGAAGCTCAAGACCGCGGTCGCCGAGGCCACGATGAATGCGATCGAGCATGGCAACCATAACCGGCCCGAGATCCCCGTCCGCGTGACGGCCGGTGTCGAGGGCCGGGACCTCGTCGTCCGCATCCGGGATGAGGGCGGCGACCAGGCCATCCCGATCGTCGAGACCCCCGACGTCGCGGCCAAGCTGGCCGGCGATCAGAAGCCGCGGGGGTGGGGCATCTTCCTGATCCAGCAGATGGTCGACGCGGTCCGCGTCACATCCGACGGCCGCTACCACACCGCCGAGCTCGTACTCCACCTCGAGGAGGCACCATCGTGACCGACCGATTCAACGCCAGCGTCCGGACCGAGGGCGACGCACCCGTCATCGAACTCGTCGGACAGATCGACGGGGACGCGGAGACGGCCCTGCTCGAGGCGTGGGCCCAGGCGGCCTCGGGCGTCGATCGGGTCGTTCTCGACTTCGGTGGCACCGAGTACATCAACAGCACCGGGCTGGCGGTCATCGTCCAGCTCCTCGCTCGCGCCCGCGCCGATCGGTGCGACGTGCACGCCTTCGGGCTCAGCGATCACTACCGGGAGATCTTCGAGATCACCCGGCTCGCCGATTTCGTGACGTTGCATCCCGACCGGGCCGCGGCCCGTGTCTGATCACGACGCAGCCCAGCGGAGGAGCACCGCCATGCCCGACACCGAGACCGTCCTGGAGGTCCGTCGACCCAGCGAGCGCGCTGCGATCATCGCGATCCGAGGCGAGCTGACCGGAACGACGGACGCCGCATTGATGGATGCCTATGGCCGCGCCGCCGACCCCTCGACACGGGTCGTGGTCCTCGACTTCAGCGAGCTCGAGTACATGAACAGCACGGGCATCGGCCTGCTCGTCACGTTGCTCGTCCGGGCCCAGCGTCAGCGCCAGCGGCTGATGGCCTTCGGACTGTCAGAGCACTACCGCGAGATCCTGTCGCTTACTCGCCTCGATGAGGCGATCGGTGTGGTCGACAGCGAGGAAGAGGCGCTGCGGCTCGGATGATACGGACCGGGCGTCTGTTCGCCCTGCTGCTCTTCATCGCTTGTCTCGCGATGGATGTGTCCGGGCTCGTCTCGCTGGTGCTGCCCGGCAACGAGCAGATCCCGGACCGGCCGAGCTTCATCGACGTCCTGATCATCTCCGTGATCTTCATTACTTTTCCGGGCGTCGGGCTCGCCATCGCCTGGATGCGGCCGGCCAACCCGGTCGGCTGGCTGTTCCTGGTAGTCGGGATCGCCATCTCGCTCGCCATCGTCGCCACCGAGTACGCCGGTCGCGTGGCCTTTACCGGAGCGAGCCTGCCGGGTCCAGAAATCGTCGCCTGGGCTGGCGGCTGGAGCTGGTACGTCGCCGTGGGCATCGCCCTCCCGCTTGCGGTGATGCTCTTTCCAGACGGCCGGCTGCCGGGACCCCGCTGGCGACCGGTGGTCGGGGTCGCGATCGGGGTCGCGGTGGTCCTCATCGTGGCGCAGGCGATCCAGCCGGGCCCCCTCGAAAGTTACGGGGGCGCTTTCCAGAACCCATTCGGCGTTAGCGGGCCGCTCGCCGACGCCCTTGCTGCGTTCCTGCCGCTGGGAAGCCTTGCCCTCGTCGCGATGGCCGCAGCGGCCGTCATCTCACTCGTGGTGCGCTTCCGGCGGAGCCGGAGCCTTGAGCGCCAGCAGATCAAGTGGCTGCTGTACCCGGCGGCGATCTTCGTCGCGGGACTCGCCCTCGCCGCCGCGACCTCCGATACCGCCGCCTGGTCGCTGGCGTTACTCGGTCTCAGCGGATTCCCGATCGGTGTCGGGATCGGGATCCTGCGGCACCGGCTGTTCGACATCGACCTCGTCATCCGGCGCACGCTGATCTACGGCGCACTCGTCGCGATCCTTGGCGCGGTGTACGTCGGGCTGGTGCTCGCGCTCCAGTCGGTCCTGAGCGGCTTCATCGGGGGCGAGACGCTGCCGGTGGCGATATCCACGCTCGTGATCGCGGCGATGTTCGGTCCCGTGAGAGCGCGCGTCCAGAGGATGGTGGATCGCCGGTTCTATCGCTCGCGCTATGACGCGCGACAGACGCTCGAGCGGTTCGCCGGCCAGCTGCGCGACCAGGTCGAGGTCGACGCTGTCGGACGAAGTCTTGTCGACGTCGCGGCACAAGCCGTGCGGCCCGCGTCTGCCGGCGTCTGGGTCCGCGGCGGCCCGGCTCGATGAATCGGACGCCCTGGCGCGCAGGCATCGTCTTCGTCGGGCTGCTCGTGACGATGATCGCGGCACTCGTCCTCTGGGCCATCGGGGTCCAGGAACCGCTGACGCCCGACATCGTGCTCTTCCCGGCAGCGTACCTGGCGTTCGGGGCCGTGGGTGCACTGATCGTCGGCCGCCAGCCGGGCAACGTGATCGGCCGCCTTGCCTTGGTCACGGGGGTCGTCGGAGCGACCGTCGCGCTGTTCGACTCGATCGCCCGCCTCGCGCGGCCGGTCGCGGGCCAAGACTGGGCCGGATGGGTCGCGACCTGGGGCTTCCCGGTCACGCTCGCTCCCCCGCTCCTGCTGATCCTGTTGTTCCCGACCGGCAGGCTGGCATCGCGCCGGTGGCGTATCGCGGCCGTTCTGGTGATCGGCGGGGCGCTGCTCGTCGCGATCGGCAATGCCTTCACCCCGGCCCTGGTGGACTATCCCCGCCTGCGCAACCCGGTCGGTATCGCTGGATTCACCGGGTCGCCGCTGGAGAGCGGTGGCGTCGGCTGGTTCCCGCTCCTGGCGGGCGCGGTTGCTGCCGGCCTGAGCCTGGTCGTGAGATTGCGCGCGGAACGCGGGATCGAGCGTCAGCAACTCAAGTGGATGACCTTCGCCGCAGCACTCCAGGCTGGGGCATGGCTCGTCCTCGCGATGGACCTGCGCGGAACCGCCGGCGACAGCGCAGGCTACGCGGTGTTCGGCACTCTCCTTCTCATCCCGCTCGCGGCGGGTATCGCCGTCTTGCGGTACCGCCTGTACGACATCGACGTCGTAGTCCGGCGCACGCTCGTTTACGGAGCCGTCATCGCCATCCTGGGCGTCCTCTATGTCTCGTTCGTCATCGCCCTCCAGGCGGTCCTCGTGCCCTTGACCGGTGGTGACACCCTGCCCGTCGCGCTTTCGACCTTGGCGATCGCCGCACTATTCGGGCCGGTGCGGGGCTCGGTACGGGCGGTCGTCGACCGACGGTTCTATCGCTCGCGCTACGACCATCAGCGGATGGTCGAAACCTTCGGCAGCCGACTCCGTGATGAGGTCGAATCGGATGCCGTAGGCAGGTCCCTGGTCGATGCCGCCGACCAGGCGGTTCGGCCGTCGCTGACCACAGTCTGGGTCCGCAGCCGTTCCACGTGACCTACCGGGATCGGCTCGTAACGATCTCCGGACGGTTGCCCCGCAAGATCGGGTCATCCGCTAAGCGAGAGGACCGATGAGCGCAAGCCCGAGCGAACCCGTGACCGAGTCGACCCCCCGGCGAACCGATGCCGACAGCTGGGCCCGGCCTGTCGACCGGCTTGCCGTCTCCGACCCGGACGGCGGAGGTGTCGCCGCGACCGTGGCTGGGCGACGCGTTGCGGGGCCTCTCCAAGGCTTCGGGCAGATGTGGCAGAAAACGTTCCGCGTTCGCCTTCCGGCCGAGACCAGCCTGACCCCGGAGGAGGCGATCGCCACCTGGAAAACCGAGTTCTCCAGCTTCTGGCCCAAGGGCAACACCTTCTACGCGCCGCTTGCGGGGATCCGTCCCGGCGAGGTCGCCCTGCTCTCCGTGGCGGCGGCGGGCCCGGTCAAGCTCCATACGGGCGTGCTGGTGCTGTACGCCGACGATGAGGCCTTCACGCTCATGTCGCCGGAGGGTCACATGTTGGCGGCATGGATCACGTTCAGCGCGACGCGGGCGGCCGGCGGCACGGTCATCATCCAGGCACAGGCGCTCGAGCGAGCGAGCGACCCGCTGTTCGAGATGGGGCTGGTGTTCGGTGGCCATCGTGTCAACAACCGGTTCTGGGAAACCACGCTGGCAAACGTGGCGGCGCGGCTTGGCGCGACGGGAGTCGAAGTAGAGACTGAGATCGTGTGCGTGGATCGCCGCCGCCAGTGGCGCCATGTCGGGAACGTCCGCCACAACGCCGGGATCCGCGCAGCGATACACGC
The DNA here is from genome assembly GCA_963828165.1 of uncultured Chloroflexia bacterium. GTDB lineage: Bacteria > Chloroflexota > Limnocylindria > Limnocylindrales > CSP1-4 > SPCO01. Next base: position 1,552,922 of record CAWHDR010000001.1, on the reverse strand, counting down.
CGCGGGGGCCCCGGGGCGATTCGTCCGCCGGCGGATCTGACGTCACCGCCGCAACGGCCCCGGCCGCCCGACATCCGAACGGCCTACGCTGCGCAGGTGACGACGCCCGATCTCGATGCCATCGTCGTCGGGGCGGGGCCTAACGGCCTCGCCGCCGCGCTGACCCTGGCCCGCGCCGGTCAGGTCCGTCCGGGTCTACGAGGCGGCCGACACGATCGGCGGCGGGACACGGACCCAGGAGCTGACGCTCCCCGGCTTCCGCCACGACGTCTGCTCCACGATCCTGCCGCTGACGGCCGCATCGCCCTTCTTCCGCACGATCGACTGGAATGCTCGCGGCGTGGAGCTCATCCATCCCGACGCGCCACTCGCCCATGCGCTCGACGGCGGACGTGCGGCGGTGCTCGAGCGCTCGTTCACGGCCACCGCGGCGGGCCTGGATCGCGACCGCAAGACCGACGACGGCGGTGCCTGGCTGCGATTGTTCGGGCCGCTCGTCCGCGATGCGCGGAAGCTGTCGAGGGAACTGCTCGGTCCGGTCGTGCACATACCGCGCCACCCGCTTGCGCTCGCCCGGTTCGGCCTGCCGGCGTTGCGTTCAGCGGAAGGACTGGCGCGCGGGCGGTTCCGAGGGGAGTCGGCTCGGGCGATGTTCGGAGCGCTCGCGGCGCACTCGATGGTCGCGCTCGACCGACCGTTGTCGGCCTCGTTCGGACTCGTGCTGGGGATGTACGCGCACGCCGTCGGGTGGCCGATGATCCGCGGCGGGTCTGCCGCGGTGACCGACACCCTGGCTGCCGAGCTCCGATCCCTCGGCGGCGAGATCGTCACCGGCGAACGGGTGGCGAGCCTGGAGGACCTGCCGCCTGCACGCGCCGTGCTCTTCGACACGACGCCGCGAGCCGCCGTGGCCATCGCCGGCGACCGGCTGCCGCCGCGGACGCGGTCAAGGTACGAACGCTTCCGCTACGGCTCGGGCGTGTTCAAGGTCGACTGGGCCCTCGGTGGTCCCATCCCGTGGACCGCCGACGGCCTTCGTCGTGCCGGCACGGTCCACCTGGGCGGCACGCTTGACGAGATCGCGCATTCGGAGTCCGAGGTCGCGGCCGGCCGGCACGCGGAGCGGCCCTTCACGCTGGTCGCCCAGTACCACCCGTGGGATCCGTCGCGGGCTCCGGCCGGCAAGACCACGGCCTGGGCGTACTGCCACGTGCCGCCGGGCTCCGACATCGACATGACTCGCCGGATCGAGGCCCAGGTCGAGCGTTTTGCCCCGGGGTTCCACGACCTGATCCTCGCCCGGGCCACGCACTCGCCGGCGCAGATGGAGGCACATGATGCGAACTACATCGGCGGCGACATCAACGCCGGCATCTCGGACATCCGCCAGACCTTCTTCCGGCCCGTGCCCAGCCTCGACCCGTACCACGCCGGACCCGGCCTGTACCTGTGCTCGTCGTCGACCCCGCCGGGCGGTGGCGTCCACGGCATGAGTGGCTACCACGCCGCCCGGTCCGCCCTTCGCCACGAGTTGCGCTAAGGCGCCACCAGGCTGTCGCCGTCGGGGTCGAGCAGTTCCCGCCGGAGCCACCAGCCAAGGCCCAGCGCCCCGACGGCCGGCAGCAGCGCCCAGACCACGAGCAGTCCCGACAGCACGACCAGGATGAGTTGCACGTCGGCGAGGCTGTCCTCGATCGAGCCCGCGCGCAAATCGTCCGCGACACCGTCCAGCTCCACCCCCAGCGCCTGCAGCTTCGTCGAGTTGTCGAGCAGCGCCGTTCGGTTGGTATCGAGGTCGGCGGCGATCACCTCGAGCCGGCCGTCCAGGCCTTCGAGGTCGGTCGCCATCTGGCCGAACAGGTTCGCGGCATCCGCCAGCGGCCGGGCGCCCAGGATGTTGATCGCCGCCAGCTGGCCCTGGACCAGGGTCAGGTTGGCCCGCAGGTTCGCGACTGTCGCTGCCGTCTGGCGGACGGCGGGCGGTGTCCGCTCCAACGTCCCGGAGAATGACGTCGCCGACGTTCCCATGCTCTCCAGCACGTTCGCCGTCTCGTCCAGGGTCGCGACGATCGATTCGACCTGCTCGCCCGTCCGGTCGGCCACCGCGCCGACGCGCCCCCCGACCCACACCAACGCGAACGCGCCGATGAGCGCCAGCGCCAGCCCGATGAGCCCGTACACGATGAGTCCGGTGCTCAACCGGCGCAGCCCGCGACGCAACGTCAGCGGCCGCCGGATGTCGGGCCTGGCTGGAGGGATGGCTGTCATGGCGGGCAAGTCTGCCATGCGGGCAGCCCCACGGGATGCCTTCGATGTCAGCGTCAGGCACAGGATTGCGACAGATCGCTCGTGATCGAGCGCTTCGTACCGCCGTTCGGCGCCGTCTGAGCATCCGATCACGCTCACCTATGGCCGCTTCGTGCCTCTGGCTGACACCGTGTGGCCGGTCACGGTCGGCTGTGTCGAGATGGTGTCTCAGGCTGACATGAGGGTGGGTGGGCGCGCGGAGCCGCCACGTGCCCCGTCCCGTGCGACAGGAAAGGGACTACCGCCAGGCGGATCTGGCGGCGTCCGGGTACAGGCGCACCCGCCGATACGGCTCCCGGCCGCGTGACCGCGACACGAGGTTGGCCCGCTCGGCCATCTGGTGCTGCAGCCGCCGGATGTACGCGTTCTGTGGTGACAGCTCGACGGGCTCCGCCGAGGTCAGCACGACCTCGATGGCATCTTCCGTCTCCCGCATCGCGGCCTCGCGCGGATCGATCTCGAGCGAGAAGATCGACGTCAGGCTCGTCTGCATCTGCGGGATCGTGTTGCTCTTGAGGACGTAGATCGGCATCGCCCGCTCTTCGGCCTCACGCAGCAGTGGCGTCTTCTGCTTGTACTCGTTCTTGAGCGTCATCACGACGTCCGCCTCGTCCACCTCGCGGGCGATGACCACCGGCAACCCGAGGTCCCGGACGGCCTGCTCCAGGCGCTTGCGGCTGATGCCCTGGGGCAGGACCCGCAGCGTCGGCAACGGCGAGCCGCCGGGCACGAGCACGGTCTCGCCGTGCGATCCCTCCTCGGCGCCCAGCGGCAGGGCATCGAGATCCTCGTCCTCCTCGAGCGCGTCGGCGTTGATAGGCGCCGTGCCCTCATCCGCCTTGAGGGTCTGCAGGGCGCGGGCCGCCTGGTCGCGCCACGCCTTCTGGCGCTCGAGCTCGCGGGCCTCGCGGGCACGCGTCTCCAGCGCCGTGGACGTGGCGCCTCGCTCCAACGGCCCCCGATCCGCGATCTCCCCGGAAACGAACGGCGCCTCGGGTCCCCGCGATGCGATCCGCTCGCCGGGCATCACGCCCGATGCGCCACCCTCCGATATGGATCCGCGCGGCGCGCTCTCGCGACCGGAGCCACCGCGGGTCTGCCGCCAGCCACCCGAAGCGCCGGGGCGGTACCCGGGTCGGAACCCACCGCGTTCGGCCTCCCGGAAGCCGCCCGCCGTCCGTGCCGAGCCGTCACCCCGCCAGCCCGGCTCCATCCGCCACGGTGAGCCGGCGCCGACCAGGCCGGCGAAGCGCTCGGCCCCCAGCTGCTCGCGGGGCGATGGCCGCGGCCGGCCCTGCGATCGATGCACGCCTTCCTCGTCACGCCAGCGCAGCTCGGGCGCCACGGCGTCCCCGCGCAGCAGCGCGTCGATCGTGTCCGCGACATCGCTGTGGACGGCGACCCGCTCGCGGTCCTGGATCTCGACGATGACGTCGAAGGTCGGCGGCGCCTTGCGCTCGAGCACGCTCTTCTGCGTGCGCCGGCGGCGCGCCTCCTCGTCGCCGAGGGTCACGCTCTGGATCCCGCCGATGAGGTCGGACAGCGTCGGGTTGAGCATCAGGTTGTCGAGGTTGTTGCCGTGCGCCGTACCGATGAGCTGCACGCCGCGCTCGGCGATCGTGCGGGCCGCCTGCGCCTCGAGCTCGGTCCCGATCTCGTCGATGACGATGACCTGGGGCATGTGGTTCTCGACCGCTTCGATCATCACCTCGTGCTGGAGCGACGGCGTGCGCACCTGCATCCGGCGTGCCTTGCCGATGGCCGGGTGCGGGATGTCGCCGTCGCCGGCGATCTCATTGGAGGTGTCCACGACCACGACCCGCTTGCCCAGGTCGTCCGCGAGCACGCGCGCAGCCTCGCGCAGCATCGTGGTCTTGCCGATGCCGGGCCGACCCATGATCAGGATCGACTTTCCGGTCTCGACGAAGTCCGTGATGATCTCGATCGTGCCGTACACGGCCCGGCCGATCCGGCAGGTCAACCCGACGATCTTGCCGCTGCGGTTGCGGATCGCGCTGATGCGATGGAGCGTCCGCTCGATGCCCGCGCGGTTGTCGTCCCCGAACAGTCCGATGTGCTCGACGACGAACGCGATGTCGGCGTCGACGATCTCGCGCTCGAGCAGCATCACCTCGGCGTCAGGGAATCGGCCTTCCGGGCGCCGACCGAGGTCCATCACGACCTCGATGAGCGACTCACGCTCCTCGAGCGCGTGCACGGCGTCGACGATCTCAGGCGGCAGGGACGAGAGCAGCGCGTCGAGGTCGTCGATCGATTCCCGCTGACGGTCCTCGGATCCCATGCTGACCTCCATGGACGGGTTAGCGCACGCCGGCCGGCACGAGGGCCGGCTCGGCCACGCGGACGAGGGTTTCCTTCATGAGCAGTGTCACGCTGGCGATCGAATCGAAGGCAGCCTCCTCCAGTCGGCGATCGAGCGGTGCCTCATAGGTTCGCACGGGTGAGATGACACCGTGGTTCGGGCGATGGTCGCGGCCTTTCGCGGTGCGTGCGGCGATGATGCCCAGACCGTATCCGATGATGGCTTCGGCATCGGCCTCCGGCCTCGCAACGACCTTCAGGTAGTGGGGCTGGTCCTCCTTCGCGACGCCGACCTGGACGAACGCGTCGAGCTCGGTGCCGTCCTTGCCGCCACCCGGAGCGACCTGGACGTACGCCTCGACATCGGCGAAGCGCAGGATCGGCGCGAGGCTGGAACGCGGCACGCGCCAGTGCGTCCCCTGGCGCTCCCAGTCCGGCAACCGGATGGCCTCCAGCCGCGCGACCGGTCCCGGCGTCGCGGTCAGGTAGAGGCGATGGAGCGCGAGCGCATCGATCGCCTGCACGGGGCGGATCCGCACCTTCTTGGCGGCGTCCTCGGTCCACGGGGCGGGTAGTTTCGTCTTGGCCGCGCGGAACAAGATGCGTTCCTCCCCGTAGCGCATGAACCCGGCCTGCATGAGCAGCTCGACGTTACCGTCGACGTCGGCGCACGCGACGTGGAACCGGGCAGCTCCCCGTTTCGCACCCTCGCGCAGGATCTGCTGGACGAGCCGGTAGCGGATGTCGCCCGCGTCGGCGAGCCCGACGGCGTCGAGCTCCACGATCGTCCACTCGTCGCGGATCGATTCGCGTTCCACACGCACGAGGCCGGCGATGCGGCCACTGCCCTCGTAGACGTACATCAGGTCGTTCGGGCGGAAGGCACCGAGCGGAAGGCGGAACAGGCTGAAGACGCCGATCGGAGGGCCGCTCACCGGCAGGCCGAGCGATCGTGTCGCGGCGGCCTCCGACTGGCACAGTCGCGACAGCTCGCCGAGCGCGGCGAGGTCGGTCAGGCGCGCCGCCCGGACCTTGCCCTGGGTGCGCGGCGGTCGGGTCGCGGTCACGCGACGATCCTCGTGGTCATCATCGCGCCTGCGTCCGGCGGGTCGGGTGCGGTCGCCGTCCGGAGCCCTCGCCCGGATCGTCGTGCTCGGCGGCCATCGTCGCGACCAGCCGGTGGAAGCGCGTCTCCCCGGCCAGCTCGGGGTGAAACGACGTGGCCACGATGTTCCGCTCGCGCACGGCCACGATCCGCCCGTCGTCCAGGCGCGCCAGGACATCGACCCCGGGTCCGGTCCGTTCGATGATCGGTGCCCGGATGAACACGGCATGCACCGGCGTCCCGCCCAGGACGTCGACGTCGAGATCCGCCTCGAACGACTCGAGCTGCCGCCCGAACGCATTGCGCTCGACGGTCACGTCGAGCAGCGGCAGGATCGGCTCTTCGCCGCCCGCGATCTCCCGTGAAAGGACGATCATCCCGGCGCAGGTCCCGAAGACGGGCGCTCCAGCGTCGGCGAAATCCATGATCGGCTGGCGCAAGCCCCAGCGCTCGATGAGTCCACGCATCGTCGTGCTCTCGCCCCCGGGCAGGATCAGGCCGCTGAGCCCGTCGAGGTCGGCCGGCTCGCGCACGCGGACACCCTCGACGCCGATGGCGCCGAGCGTGTCGAGATGCTCGCGGAATGCCCCCTGGAGGGCGAGGACGCCGATCTTCATACAGAGATGCTACGTGGTGTGGTCACACGCGCTCCGAGCGCCGAGGCGACGCCCCTGCGAGCCATCGGCGCGAGGATGGGCCGTCCCGCCCTACCAGCCGCGGACCGCGAGCCGCTCCTGCTCCGGGATCTCTTCGAGGGCCATGCCCCGCATCGGAGCCCCCAGGCCCTTCGAGACCTCGGCGATCTTCTTGGCGTCATCGAAGAACGTGGTGGCCTGCACGATCGCGTTGGCCATCCGTGCCGGGTCCTCGCTCTTGAAGATGCCCGATCCGACGAACACGCCCTCCGCGCCGAGCTGCATCACCAGCGCCGCGTCGGATGGGGTCGAGATCCCGCCGGCCACGAAGTTGACGACCGGCAGCTTGCCGTTCGCAGCGACGTCCTTCACGAGCTCGTACGGTGCCTGAAGATCCTTGGCCGCGACGAACAGCTCGTCGTCACGCATGCCCTGGAGCCGGCGCAGCTCGCTGAGCACGTCGCGTAGCTGGCGGACGGCCTCCACGATGTTGCCGGTCCCGGCCTCGCCCTTGGTCCGCATCATCGCGGCGCCCTCGTTGATCCGGCGGAGCGCCTCCCCGAGGTTCCGGCAACCGCAGACGAACGGGACCTTGAACGCATGCTTGTCGATGTGGTTGCTCTCGTCGGCCGGGGTGAGGACCTCGGACTCGTCGATGTAGTCGACGCCGAGCGCCTCGAGCACCTGCGCCTCGACGAAGTGCCCGATTCTGGCCTTGGCCATCACCGGGATCGAGACCGCGTCCATGATCCCGCTGATCATCTCGGGATCGGACATGCGAGCGACACCGCCCGCCTTGCGGATGTCGGCGGGGACGCGTTCGAGCGCCATGACGGCGACAGCGCCGGCATCCTCGGCGATCTTGGCTTGGTCGGCCGTGACGACGTCCATGATGACGCCGCCCTTGAGCATCTGGGCGAGACCCTTCTTGGTCGCCCAGGTGGACGTTTCGACGGTCATGGTGGGCTGTGATTCCTCAAGGTTTGTGCGTTCGGATCGCCGGCCGGGTCTGGCCCCGGGGTCGTCGCCCGATCGAGTCGGCCGAGTCCCTTACGCGCTTGCGATTATCGCACGCGTTCCCCGTGCGCCCAAGAGTGCGGCTCATGCCCCGCGCACTGGACCTTGATGGACTCGTACCACGCTCCGACGGTCTGCCACGGGCTCGCCGTCACCGGTGGTGGCACCCTCGCGATGAACGTACAAGCGTGCACGTCCCAAACGGCGATCCGAGCCCCGGTCCATGCACATTCATGGTCGAGCCGTCACTCAGGGTGACGCCGAGGCAGTGGACCGTCAGCGCGAGACGGTGCGAACGACTCCAGACATCAGCTTCGTGGCGCGCCGCGCGGCCTTGGGCGACAGCCGCGACACGGCGTCGACGAGCTCCAGGACGTCGTCGTCGTCGAGGCCGCCGAGGAGGTCGAACAACCGCAGGATCGTGGCGTCCGGCACCCGGTCGAGGAGCTGCAGCGAGCGCTCGAGCTCTCGGGGTTCCAGCTGTGGGATGAGCCCCACGGCGCGATCGAACAGGCGCACGAAGACGACGAAGGATGCGAGCCAGTCCCGAAGATCGGCCAGCTCGCCATCGTCGGGATTCGCGGCGGCGGCCGCGGCGGCCTCTCTGGCCTTCTGCTCGAGCACCGCGACGACGGGGTCCCCTTCGCGCACCTTGCGCTCAGCGATGACCCGGCCGAACCACTGGAAGTGATCCCCGACGGCGAGGTACGCGACGCCTGCCGGCCCGCGGCGGCCAACCCGGCGTGGCTCGGAGACACGCTCGACGATGCCCCACGACTCGGCCTCGGCCAGCGCCAGGCTGGCGGCTCGGTGGCTGAGGCCCAGCGCCTCGCGGACCTCACGCTCGGTCAACGGCGCCTGGCGGGCCATGAGATAGGCCTGCACGCGCGCGATGGCCGGCGTCACGCCCCACGCTGCGCCCATCTCGCCCCAGGCTTCCGCGAGCTCCAAGCGGATGGTTTCCGCGGTCGTCGGAGCGGGGCGGTTCTCAGCGGCGCGGGTCGTGGTGGGACCGCCATTGTTTTCGTGCGACTTGACGGTAGCGAGTTTAGCGTTCATAACTTGCTATATGAGAGTAGCACGACAAGTCGGCGCGGTTCGAAGCGTGATCCTGCTCCTGGCGGCAATCTCAGCGGGCCACGCCGTCTTTCTTGTCCTGAGCGCGCCGATCGACCCGAATGATCGAGGCCGCAGCACGCTGCTCTTCCCGCTGTTCCTGATGCCGGCCGCGATCGCGGTCGTCGGGGCCGTGCGCGGGTCGGTTCCGGTCGTGGGAGCCGCTGGAGCGTTGTGCATGTTGCCAGCCATCATGACCGGCTGGCCTGTCGTCGCCTTTGCCGGATTCCTCGCGATCACCGGGTTGGGGCGTGGGCCGCTGCCGTCCGGAAACGAGTTGCTTCGCGGCATCGCCGTCTCGATCTTGGGCACGGCGACATGGTTCCTCCCGTCATCGGGATGCGACCCGTTCGGCTCGATCGATCGACCCCGGCAGATCGTGGGCATCGGCATGGTGCTCGCTACGATCGTTGTTGCTCTCGCTCCACCGGTGGGCCATCGAGCACATTGGCTCGCGCGATGACATGGGCCGGCGAATCGAAGGAATTCCGTGGACGGTGGTTCACCGGCCTCGTCATCGGCCTGATCTTCGGGTTGGCGACGCTGGTCGGCGGGACGATGCTGGGGCTCCTGGGCCTGGTCGCCGCAGGGCTCCTCAGCGTTCGGCCGGGCCGGGCGCTCGCGCTCGGCGGCGTCTTGACGGGGCTCGGAGCCTGCTGGCTGTTCGTCATCGGAACGGCGGACGCGCGCTGCGGTCCTGGGTGCAGCGGACCGGACATCACGCCGTGGCTCGCGGCCTCGGGGGCGATGCTGGCCGTGGGAGTGATTCTCACGGCGCTCGGGGTGTCGAGAAATCGGGCGCCGACGTAGGCCGGCGCCGTTCAGCTCAGCTAGCGAGGCTCGACCGCGGCCAGGGCTGCCGTCACCGCTACGAACAGCGGGTCGTTCGGGTCCACCTCGGTCTCGCAGGTCGCGATCCGTTCCATGCCGCCGGGCGCCCCGAATTCGTAGATGAACTCCTGGCCGTCGTAGGCCATGGGGCATTCCCCGGTGAACTTCCGCGCACGGAGGGCGTCGAAGTCGGTCGTCTTCACGGCGGCGTCGAGCGCGGTGAGGACGTTCGGGGCGAGTGCCCCGAGCTCCGCCGCCACGGGCGCCGTCTGGTGGACGCGGCCGTTGCGCTCGATGACGGTCGTTGCGCCGCATGCACCCTCGGGGCATTCGCCGCCGCGAACGGTGACCGCGACCAGCGGGCCTGCGTCGGGAACCAGCGAGGCCACCGCCGGGATGGACTGACAAGCCGTCACGATCGCGGCAAGGACGGCGAGGACCACCAGAAGTCGGATGTTCTTCGGCATGGCCGGGGGACGGCGCAGGCCGTCTTCGAGTTCCCGAGGCACAACGTGGTCGGTTCGCCACACGACCATTCCAGCGATCGGCCCGCGCCCCTTGGCCCGTGGACGTGCGCCCCACGGACCCATCGACGATCGAGGGCCATATGCGGCCTCGATCCGGCTGTCTCAGTCGCCGGATGGTGCATCCCACGCACAATCGGGCATCGAACGCCGTTTCGCATGGACTTGTTCGCCGATACGTGCACCACGCGCACATCACGTACTGGCGTACAACTGATGACCGGCACGCTCGAGGACGCCATCCCCGGTGCAGGCCCGACCTATCATCCGCGCATGCCCGTCCTGCGCAGCCGGCTCGATCCCGCCGCCGCCGAGACGCGCGCGAACCACGACGCGATGTCCGCCCTCGTCGACGACCTGCGGGAACGGCAAGAGGCGGTCGCGGGCCGCGGTGCCGGGGGCGACGACCGGTCGATCGAGCGCCACCGCGAACGCGGCAAGCTCCCGGTCCGCGAACGGATCGATCGCCTCCTGGACCCGGGCAGCCCGTTCCTGGAATTGAGCCCATTGGCCGCCACCGGCCTCTACGACGACGACGCCCCGGGCGCCGGGATCGTCACGGGCATCGGCCGCGTGGAGGGCACGACCTGCGTGATCGTCGCGAACGATGCGACCGTCAAGGGCGGCACGTACTACCCGATGACCGTCAAGAAGCACCTGCGTGCGCAGGAGGTCGCCCTCGAGAACCAGCTGCCCTGCATCTATCTCGTCGACAGCGGCGGCGCGTTCCTCCCGCTCCAGGCCGACGTGTTCCCGGACCGCGACCATTTCGGGCGGATCTTCTACAACCAGGCCCGCATGTCGGCCGCCGCGATCCCCCAGGTCGCGCTCGTCATGGGCAGTTGCACGGCCGGTGGCGCCTACGTCCCGGCGATGAGCGACGAGACCGTCATCGTCAAGGGCACGGGCACGATCTTCCTGGGCGGCCCACCGCTCGTGAAGGCCGCGACCGGCGAGGATGTCTCTGCAGAGGACCTCGGTGGCGCCGAGGTCCACACCCGCAAGTCCGGTGTCGCGGACCACGAGGCGCTCGACGACGAGCACGCGCTCGCCCTCGGCCGATCGATCGTCGCGAACCTCAACCGCAAGCCACCTCCCCCGCCGTGGGATCGGCGCACTCCGGAGTCCCCGGCCGTCGACCCTGCCGGCGCGGCCGGCATCTACAGCGCGGTGTCGGCGGACCCCCGTCGACCCGTGCCCGTGCGCGAGATCCTCGCCCGCCTGATCGACGGGTCGCGGTTCCACGAGTTCAAGCCGCTTTACGGCGAGACCCTGGTCACCGGCTTCGCCCACATCGATGGGTACCCCGTGGGCATCATCGCGAACGACGGCATCCTGTTCAGCCAGTCGGCACTCAAGGGCGCCCATTTCATCGAGCTCGCCTGTCAGCGGCGCATCCCGCTCGTCTTCCTCCAGAACATCACGGGCTTCATGGTCGGGCGCGAGTACGAGGAGGCCGGCATCGCCAAGGACGGGGCGAAGCTCGTCATGGCCGTCGCCAACGCCGAGGTCCCCAAGTTCACCGTGCTCATCGGCGGCAGCTTCGGGGCAGGGAACTACGCGATGGCGGGCCGCGCCTACCAGCCGCGATTCCTGTGGACCTGGCCGAACGCCCGGATCTCGGTGATGGGCGGCCAGCAGGCCGCCCGCGTCCTGTCCACGGTCCGCGGCGAGTTCGAGAACGACGCGGAACGCGACGCCTTCGAGGCGCCGATCCTCGAGACGTACGAACGCGAGGGGTCGCCGTATTTCGCGACGGCCCGGCTGTGGGACGACGGGGTCATCGATCCGCTCGACACGCGGCGCGTCCTCGCGCTGGGACTCGAGGCGTCCCTCCACGCTCCGATCCCCGAGACGAGGTTCGGCGTCTTCCGGATGTAGATCACGCCAGGAGGCCACGATGCTGAAGTTATGGAGCGAGGTCCCAGCGGCTCGTGTGCGCGAGATGGTCGCGGACGTGGCGACGTGGATCTGGGTTTCGTTCTGGGTCGTCCTCGGCGCCAAGGTCCACGATGTGATCTCGTCGTTCGCGGAAGCCGGCCGCGTGCTCCAGGCCGGCGGCACCAACATCCAGGGTGCGGGCGCCGCCCTGGGGGACGCGTTCGCCGATGTCCCCCTGGTCGGCCCGGGAATCGGCGACCTCACGACCGGCGCCTTCGGCACGGCGGGCGAGCCGTTGATCTACGTCGGGCAGGAACTCGAGACGCTGCTCATCCTGATCGCGCGGCTCCTGGCCCTGCTGGTGGTCGGCGTCATGGTGGTCCCGTGGTTGAGCCGCTACCTCCCGTGGCGGGCGGCGCGCCTGGCGAATGTCCGGGCGGCGCACAAGGCGATCCGGCGCGGGGACATGACCGAAGTCGCGATGGAACGGGCGCTGGCGACCCGCGCCCTCTACCGCCTGTCGTACCCGGAGCTGCTCGAACACACGTCCGATCCGTTCGGCGACTTCGCGGCCGGCCGATACCAGGAGCTGGCCAAAGCCGAGCTGGAGAGTGTCGGTTTGCGCTGACCGCCGTGGCCGCTAGCCCGGCGGGATCTCATCGGTGATGTCGCGGAAGTCGTAGATGTGGTCGTTGTCCGGCCACGTGTAGCTGCGGTTCGGAAGCAGCTCGACGTCCTGTCCGAACACAGACCCGAACAGGAACCTGAAGGTGTTCACGGACGTGATGTCCTGCGGCACGACGGCGTCCGAGCCGGGAAGGTACATCGCGTTCAGGTTCCCGAAGCGGAGGGCGAAGTAGCGTGGGTCGTCCCCGACGCAATCGACGCTCCGACAGGCCAGTGGGCCCTCGTCGCCCTGGATGATGATGATCGGATCCGTGTCGTCTCCCCCGGCGGTCAACGTTTCGACGACCTCCTTGATCTGCCCGTTCAGGAAGCGCAACTGGCCGTCGTAGAGGCCCGCCTCCTCCATGTCGCGGACCTCATCCTCGGTGTACCGCGTGCCATCCGCGCGGAAGACGTAGGGATCGTGCGGCAGGAGGATGTGCGCAAAGACGAACTTGGGTCCCGGTGCGGAAGCCAGGCGCGCCACCTGCCGCAACTGGAAGAGCGCCAGGTCGCCGTGGCGCTCGAAGAACGTCCGGGTCGCTGTCTTGTCGCCGCGGACACGCTCGATGGCGGGAAGGATGGTGGTATCGCGGAGGACGGACTCGAACTCGCTGGTGACCCCGGATGTGATGTTCTCGTCGGCTTCGGCATTGGTCACGGTGGGTCCGAACCACGAGCCGAGATGCACGTAGCGATATCCCAGCGCCTGGAACTCCTTCCCGACCCGGTGGCCCTGCAGCATCGACTGGGCTGGCGTCCGGTCGTCTGAAACCCGCCCGATCGACTCCGTCAGGTGATCCAGGTAGGTCATGTTGAGGGTCGCCGCGAGCGAGAAGTCCGTCGCACGGTAGTTCGCGTGGCTGTCCGCCACGACCTGGAAGCCGCGCGTCTCCAGCCAGCCGGGGAGGTCGTTGTCCGTGATCCCGAACGCCGTCGCAAGGGAGTTCGCCGACCCGTAGCGATCGAAGACGAGGTAGTAGACGTCACGCGTCGGCGGGGGAACACCCGTTCCCGTGAGCCCGGCCTCGACGGCTGCCACGGGTCGCGCCCCGCGTGAGATCTCGTAGGGGACGATGGAGACGAGCGTGAATGTCACCAGGACCGCCGCGAAGATGTTCAGGAGCGCCGTGATCGTCGGCAGGGAACGGCGCGCGAGTACGGCATAGGCTACGGCGCCGGCGACGGCGAACAGCCACAGGGCGAGCTGTCGGCGTTCATCCAGCCCGGAATCAGCGAGCCCGGGGGCGGCATGGCCGAAGCCGTACCAGGCGATCAGGATGGCGGACGCGACCACCGCTCCCCGCCGAGCACTGCGCAGAAGGATCGTCGCACCGGCATAGAACACGATCGCCTGGACGATCGCGACCGTGAGTGGGTCGCCCACGTCCACCAGAAGCACGGCCGCCAGGTTCTCGGAATAGAGGAACAAGACCGCGTACGCCGCGAACAGGAACGGATGCACCGGGTATTGCGAGATCGGCGGAAGGCGGCGTTCAGCGCGATCGGGCATGCGTGGCCGTGACTCCTTGAGCTCGAGTACCAGAGCGGGAGTCCGGAGTGTAGGTTCGAACCGGGCGCGACGTCCTCGATCCCGAACGACGTCGTCCGGTAGCATCCGCGCATGCCCAGCATCGCCCGCTTTTCGATCGCACCCGTTCGCAGCCTCGGGCTGGAGCACCCGGCCGAGATCGACGTGACCGAGCACGGGGTCGCCGAGGATCGTCGCTTCTACCTGACGGACGAGTCGAACCGGCTCGTCGACCGCATCGTCGTCGGACGGCTGGTCGTCGTCTCGGCCCACACCGATCCCGACGCGACGACCCTGCGGATGACCTTCCCGGATGGGAGTGTCATCGAGGACGACGTCAAGCTCGGCGATCCCGTCGAGACCCACATCCACGGACGGACCGGAGTCGGGCACGTGGTCATCGGGCCGTGGGCCGACGCCCTGGCGCCCATCGCGGGCCGGCCGATCATCCTCGTCCGCTGCGATCGACCCGGCGGCACGCGGGCCGGCAATCCGACCAGCATCATCTCGGACGGATCACTGCGGGAGCTGGCCGCGAACGCCGGCATTGACGAGGTCGACCCGCGTCGTTTCCGGATGCTCATCGATCTCGAAGGCGCACGGGCGCACGAGGAGGACACCTGGATCGGCGGCCGGATCGCCATCGGCGACGCGGTGCTGCGGGTGACCATGCCCGACGCGCGCTGCGCGATCACGACGCAGGACCCGGATACGGGCGAGCGTGACCTCGACACGTTGCGCACGATCATCAGCTACCGCGGTCTGCGCGACGGCAAGCACGCGGACTTCGGGGTGCTGGCGGACGTCGAACAGCCCGGCCGGATGCGCCTGGGGGACGAGGTCAGAGTCCTGGAGTGGCCGGCGGCGGAGTCGACGGTGGCGGGAGCGGCAGCGGCGCGCTGACTCGGCGAAGGATCACGACCCAGGCCGCGGCGCCCACGGCGACCAGCGGCGCCACCTGCGTCGCCGCGGTCACGCCCGCCCGTAGGAACGAGGCCGCGACATCAACCTCGCCGGACCAGGAATCGATCACCCAGCCCCAGATCACGAACGACGCGGTAGCCGCCACCGGACAGCCGATCGCGATGGCGACTCCGACCACGGCGGCGTCGATCTTCGACCCGAGTGCCGCGGGTGCGAGGCCGGCTCCCAGCAGCGCGACGCCGGCGACGCCGGAGAGGACGGCGACCATGGCGATCGGCGCCGTCACTTCCGCCCAGAGAGTCGCGAGCGGAGTGGCGGCGAATACGGCCGCCACCGTGGCGATCGGCAGGTAGATCCCAGCCGCCAGGTACGCCCCGCGCCGTGAGGCGCGAATCCTCAGGAGCCGACCCCCGCTCGGGTCCGGCTGCCAGTTCGGCGACCACGGATTCGATGGGCCCATGGCGGCAGGGTAGACCGGCGTGGCTCCGTTCGAAAGTCGGCGCCGGGTCCGCCGGTGCCTACGCGCGCCGGTACGATGTTGCGGTGAGTCCCGCCATTCGGCTCGAGCGCAGCGGCCCCGCGGACGCCGTGGCCCGGGTCACACTCGCACGCCCGGAGGTGCACAACGCCTTCGACGCATCCGTCATCGCCGAGCTGCGGACGACGTTTGCGATGCTCGCCCGCGAGGAGCCGCGCGAGCCTGCGGGCCGTGATCCTCGCCGGAGATGGGTCCTCGTTCTGTGCCGGCGCCGACATCGCCTGGATGCGGGCGGCGATGGCGCTTGATGTCGAGGGTAATGAGCAGGACGCCATGGCGATGGCCGACATGTTCGAGACCATCGACACCCTGCCGGTTCCGCTGATCGTCCGCGTGCAGGGTGCCGCGCTCGGGGGCGGGATGGGCCTGTGCGCCGTCGGCGATCTGGTGGTGGCCGAGAGCGGTGCCCGGTTCGGGTTCACCGAGACGCGCCTCGGGATCCTGCCGGCGGTCATCGCACCGTTCGTGATCGCGAAGATCGGGGAGTCGCACGCTCGAGCGCTCTTTCCTGGCGGGCGCCGGTTCGACGCGGTGCGGGCTCAGCGGATCGGGCTGGTCCACGAGATCGTCGAAGGCGAGGATGCGCTCGACGCCGCGGTGGAGGCTGCGGTGGCCGATGTGCTGGCCGCCGGACCGACTGCGGCCCGCGCCGCCAAGGCGATCGTCCGTGAGGTGCGCGGCCTGGGTCACGGCTCATCCAAGTGGCACACCGCGCGCGTCATCGCCCGCCAGCGCGTGAGCGCGGAGGCGCGCGAGGGTTTCGCGGCGTTCGATGAGAAACGCAAACCCGGATGGGCGCCAGACACGGAAGGCTAGGCGTGCCCTCAGCTGATGCGCGATGCGCGGCTTCGTCGTCGGGATGCCGGCTCGCGCGGCAGCCTCAGCCGACGATCGCGAAGGCACGCACCGGGAACGTCGCCATCCCGACGATCCGCGGAGGCACGGCGAAGAAGCGCCAGCCCGTGGGCGGAAGTTCACCGACGCCGGTCAGGTGCTCCACCAGCGGGATGCCGGCACGAAGGATCGCGGTGTGGGCCGGTCGGGCCGGGTCGGTCAGCGAGTCGACGTTGAGGGAGTCGATGCCGATCAGCGCCGCGCCCGCCCCCACGAGCCATTCGGCGGCGTCACCGGTCAGGAACGGGTTGTCGCTGAGGTAGGCCGGGGTTCCCCAATGCTCGTCCCAACCCGTGGCCACGAGGACGGCTCGCCCTCGGACATCGACGCCTTGGAACGTGTCCGGCCCGATGGCGCGGTCCGTAGCGCCACGGCAGTCGACGAGAACGCCATCGACATCGACGACACGCTCCAGCTCGAGGCCTGACAGGTCCTGTCCATCGGGAAATCGATGGGCCGGCATGTCGATGTACGTCCCGGTGTTCGCGACGAGGTCGATGCGACCGATCTCGAACGTCGTGCCGGGCGCGTACCTGCCGGTGGACGCCTCGTGCGTCAGGAACGTCGAGATCGACGGCACCGGGATCCCGGGATGTGTGGTCATCCCGTGGACGATCTCGTGGCTCAAGTCCACGATCCGGCGTTTGGAATCAGCAGCCAAGATCCGTCCCTCCCCCTATCGAAACCCCGAGTCGAGCCCACGTCAGATGCGTAGCATCGCACTGTGCGGTCATCTGGTGCGGCACTTCTTGCCGTCGCGCGGCGCGACTGCGACAATCGCGACACGATGAGCGACGAACTGAGCCCGAGTGAGGTCGCACGGCGCCTTGGCACGTCGACACGGTCGGTTCAACGTTGGATTGCCAGTGGTGCGATGCCGGCCAGGCGCGTGGGCGGTCGTTGGCGTGTCGCGTCTGACGCGATTGGCGCGTTTGAGACACCCGGCAATCCCACGATCACCGCGCACAACGGTCCGATCGGCGTCCTGTTCATTGCCAATCGAGGCGAGATCGCGACCCGGATCACCCGGACGTGCGATCGACTCGGCATCCGCGCCGTGGCCCCACCCACGGACGGCCCGGACGCGCTCGACCTCCTGGACGCCGACGCCGTGGTCGCCGCCGCTCGACACGTGCACGCCGACGCCCTCCACCCTGGCTTCGGCTTCCTCGCCGAGAATGCCGACTTCGCGGAGCGCGTGATCGGGGCCGGAATCCGCTGGGTCGGCCCACCACCGGAAGCCATCCGGGCCATGGGCGACAAGGCGGCCAGTCGCAAGCTCGCGGCGAGCCTCGGCATCACCGTGCCTGCCGGTTACGACGATGACGACCAGTCGGACGCCGCGCTCATCAAGGCGGCCCAACGCATCGGCTACCCCGTGCTGGTCAAACCAGCGGCCGGTGGCGGCGGCAAGGGCATGCGCACCGTTCGATCCGCCGACCGCCTCCCGACAGAGCTAGCCGCCGCCCGACGCGAGGCGCGGGCCGCCTTCCACGATGACCGGCTCATCCTCGAGCGGCTCCTCGAAGGAGCCCGGCACGTCGAGATCCAGGTCCTCTTCGACAACCAGGGCAATGGCGTCCATCTTGGCGAACGGGACTGCTCGATCCAGCGTCGCCACCAGAAGGTGCTCGAGGAGGCGCCCTCCCCCGCGGTCGATGCCGCGCGACGCCGTGCGATGGGCGAAGCGGCACTGGCGCTGGCGGGCGCGGTCGGCTACGAGAGCGCCGGGACCTGCGAATTCCTGCTGGACGACCGGGGCACGTTCACGTTCCTCGAGATGAACACGAGACTCCAGGTCGAGCACCCGGTCACCGAGCTCACGACCGGCCGTGACCTGGTCGCCGACCAGCTCCGCATCGCTGCGGGCGAACCGCTGGGGATCTCGCAGGACGACGTCCACTTCGAAGGCCACGCGATCGAGGTCCGCCTCTACGCGGAGGATGCCGAGCGCGGCTTCTTGCCCGCGACCGGGCGCATCGAGCGCCTTCGATGGCCGTCCGGGGACGGCGTCCGGGTCGATGCCGGCGTCGACGAGGGCGACCAGGTCGGTGGCCGGTTCGATCCGATGCTCGCCAAGATCATCGCGCGCGGCAACGACCGGGCGGATGCCTTGGAGCGCCTGACGCGGGCGCTCGACGGGACCGTGGTCCTTGGGCTGACGACGAACTTGCGGTTCCTGCGCTGGCTCGTCCGCGAGCCGGTGGTCCGCGACGGCCAAGCCCGAACCGACACGCTGGACCGCATCTGGCCGCCGGACGACTGGACGCAGCGGGCACGGATCCCGGACGCGGCCTGGTCCGCTGCGGCGCGCGCGCTCCTGGCCGACGACGACCGCCAACCAGGCACGACCGCGGCACCCGTACGGGACGGCTTCCGACTCAACGCGGCCCCGGCCATCCGCCTCGTCAGCGACGACGAGACAAGGAGCGTTCGACTCTCGCCGGGAAACGCCCGGACGAGGGCCGAGATCGTGCGTGCCGGCGACACCGTCCACCTGGACTTCGCCGGTCGCAGCACCCCGTTCCGCGTGGCCCCGCCCCCGGACGTGGATCGCGCCGCGAGCGCGGCCGCGGCCCACGCCGGTGGCCGCACGGAGCTCGTCGCCCCGATGCCCGGTCAGGTCCTCAAGATCCACGTGGCGGTCGGCTCTGCGGTCAACGCCGATGACCCGGTCGTGACGCTGGAAGCCATGAAGATGGAGCATGCCGTCGAGTCGCCTCGTGCCGGACGCTTGATCGAATTGGCCGTGGCCGAAGGGGAGCAGGTGACGCGCGGGCAGACCCTCGGCGTCATCGACGACCCCGACTGAGGCGATGTCGCCGGGTCCAGAGCATCGCGAACGCGGTACGCTGCGCCCATGGAGAAAGCAAAGGCACCGACGACCGAGACGAAGCTGCCGAGGACGCGCGAGTCGCTGCTCGACCTCCACCGCGACACGCGCAAACGGCGGAACACGGCGAAGCACGGCAGCCCGGAGCACGTCGAGGCGATCGACCTGCTCGGCAAGATCGAGGTCGAGATCGCCCGCATCGAGCGGGCGATGGACCCGCCGCTCGGCTGATCGTTCGTCGATGACCTTCGCGCGATGACGGAGCGGTCCGACGACCGACGCGTCCGGATCTACGAGGTCGGGCCACGCGACGGCCTGCAGAACGAGCCCACGCCGATCTCGACCGCAGACAAGCTCCGCTTCATCGAGCTCCTGGTCGACGCCGGCTTGCGCGATATCGAGGTCACGTCGTTCGTCTCCCCGAAGGCCATCCCGCAGCTCGCGGACGCGGACGAGCTCCTGGCCGCTCTGCCGCGCAGCGAAAGCGTTCGCTACCCGGTCCTGGTGCCGAACGAGCGCGGTCTGGCCCGCGCGGAGGCCGCCGGGGTCGAGGCGATCGCCGTCTTCACCGCCGCGACCGATGCGTTCACGGAGAAGAACATCGGGATGACGGTCGACGAGTCCCTCGCGGCCTTCGCGCCGGTCCTGGCCCGCGCCCGCGAGCTCGGATGGTGGCGGCGCGCATACGTGTCGACCGCGTTCGGATGCCCGTACACGGGGCGCGTGAAGCCGCAGACCGCGGTAGACGTCGCGCGCAGGCTGCTCGACCTCGGCGTCGATGAGATCTGCTTCGGGGACACGATCGGTGTCGGGGTGCCGAACCAGGTCGGCGAGCTCGTGAATCTTGCCCAGGGGGCGGGCATCCGTGTCAGCCGGCAGGCCTTCCACTTCCACGACACGCGAGGCACGGCGCTGGCCAACGTCGCTGCGGGTCTGGCCGCAGGGGTTCGGACGTTCGACAGCGCCACGGGCGGGACCGGCGGCTGCCCGTATGCCCCGGGTGCCGCCGGCAACCTCGCGACCGAGGACCTCGTGTACTTCCTCGACGCCTCGGGATGGACGCATGGCGTCTCCCTGGACGGCGTCCTCGAGGCGGCCCGGTTCATCGCGGACAGACTCGGCAAGCCGCTCAGCAGCAAGGTCGGCCAAGCCGGCGGCTGGGACCCTGCGACAGGTGCCGCGACTGGGCGGAGCACGTAACGGCGACCTACGTCGATTCACTGACGCTGAATGATTGCGCGGTCAGGCCGGCGATGAGTGTATGTAGGGGCCCCAGTTGCGCTGAGGCATTCACCGGCAGTGAACACCACGCCCGCAACCCCGGCCACGACCTCGCTTCGCAGACCTTCATTCACCGGTGGTGAATCGGACCCGTGGCATGGCCGGCGGCTGGGACCATCAGACGGGGCGCGCCGCGGGTCGCGGCGCGTAGCCTCTCCCCATGACATGGAGCGTTCCGGTTCGAGCCATGGGAGTACTCGCGACGATGGCGATCGTCATGTCCTGTGCGCGGCCGAATGCCGACGGCTGGTGGGACGAGGGCGCGCATGCGGTCGACGGCTACTGGGTGACTCACGAGCATCCATGCGAGCCGCTGAGTGATGAGGTGTGCAGGGCCGCCATCGAGGCGGCCACCGCGATCCTCCACGCCACGGACCCTGGAGCCACGATCACCGGAGCGGTCACCGCGGGCTATCCGACCATGCGCGGCAACGGGCCCAACGAGGTCACGTTCGCCGTCGGTGGCCTCCAAGAACCCAGGTTCGTGATCTTGGACCTGGCGGATGGCACACGACGAACGATCGCCCTGACCTGCGGGCCGAAGCGGTCGACGGATGGCACCCCAACGGGCGGAGCGGCGTGCCAGGCCGCGGAGTACGACGTGTGGCGAGTCACCGGCTCCTGAGCCGCTCGAAGCGCACGTTCGCGGCACGCTGCGGTGAACTTGTTATCCTCCGCCCACCATGGACGGCGTCGTTCTCGTTCTGAACCAGAACTACGAGCCGCTCAACGTCTGCAATCTGCCAAGGGCCTTCCGACTGCTGTTCGGTGAGAAGGCCGAGGTGATCGAGTACGACCACCAGATGATTCGGACGCCGCGGACGGAGTTCCGCGCGCCCTCCGTGATCCGCCTCCAGCACTTCATCCGCCGGCCGCGGCCGCGGGTGAAGCTCAGCCGTCGCGAGGTCTTCGCGCGCGACCGGCACACGTGCCAGTACTGCGGCCGCCAGACCCACGACCTCACGCTCGACCATGTGATGCCGCGCCACCGTGGCGGAGCCCACAGCTGGGAGAACCTCGTCACCGCCTGCAAGCCCTGCAACCACCGGAAGGGCGGCAAGACGCTGGACGAGGCGCGGCTTCGACTCAAGCGAGAGCCGCACGAGCCGCGCAGCGACATCTACTCGCTGTTCACGCCGTATCTCGTGGACGAGCGTAACGACGCGTGGCGGACGTACCTGTTCCTCGGGCGGAACTGACGCCCCGAGCGGGCGACGTGTCGACCAAGATCGACCTCCAACGCGCGATCCCGGAGGGCGTCTCCGACCTGCTGCGCACGCTCTGGGCCGGTGGGCACGCAGCGTACGTGGTGGGAGGGTCCGTCCGCGACAGCCTCCTGGGCCGGCCGCCGGAGGACTGGGACCTCGCCACCGCCGCGCTACCAGAACGCACGCTCGAGCTGTTTCCCAACGCCGTTTATGAGAACAAGTTCGGAACGGTCGCGGTCCGGACCGATTCTCCGGAGGTCGGTGAGGTCGCGATCACGACGTTCCGCTCCGACCACGACTACGCCGACTTCCGTCGGCCGCATCGGGTCGAGTTCAGCGAGTCCATCCATCTGGATCTGGCCCGCCGCGATTTCACGGTCAACGCGATGGCCTGGGGCGCCGAGCCCGGCGAACCGCCACGACTCGTCGATCCGCACGGCGGCCAGGCCGACCTTGCGGCTCGCACCCTGCGGACCGTCGGCGACCCGGCGCAGCGCTTCCACGAGGACGCGTTGCGCATGGTCCGCGCCGTCCGGCTGGCGGCCACGCTCGAATTCGACGTTGAGCCGGCGACGCTGGCCGCGATCCGCGCGAAGGCCGACAACGTGCGCCGCCTGTCCGGCGAGCGGATCGCGATCGAGATGCGGCGGCTGCTGTCCGCGCAGCGTCCGTCGGTCGGCCTTCGGCTGATGGCCGAGACCGGGCTGCTCTTCGCCATCTCCCCGGATCTCGCCGCGCAGCCCGGCATCCCGCAGAACAAGGTCCCCGGCGAGGACCTCTGGGATCACACGCTCCGCGCGGTCGACGGGGCGGCGAGGGAGCCGACGTGGATCCGGTTCGCGGCCCTGCTTCACGACATCGGCAAGCCCTTGACGATGGCCGACGGCCGGTTCCTGGGCCACGAGTCGGTCGGCGCGGAGCTGGCCGACAAGCTCCTCGACGACTGGCGCTGGCCCGTGGCGGAGCGCCAGAGGATCGTGCGCCTCATCCGCCATCACATGTTCGGGTATCAGCCGAGCTGGTCGGATGCCGCCGTCCGCCGGTTCATCGTGAAGATCGGTCGCGACGAGCTGGAGGACCTCTTCCTGCTGCGTGAGGCGGACCACATCGGATCCGGGCGGGCGCCTGACGCCGGTGGGCTGGACGAGCTCCGCGCGCGCGTCGCCAAGGAGCTCGCCGCGGGCGTGGCACTCGACCTCAGCGGACTCGCGATCGACGGCTCGGACCTGATGGCGGAGCTGGGCATCGCGCCGGGGCCCGGCCTTGGGCGCCTCCTGGATTGGCTCCTGGAGCGGGTCATCGCCGACCCGTCGGTCAACACGCGTGACGGCCTGCTCGACCTCGCACGCCGGCGACTCAGCTCGGAGCCGGCGGGATGATCGAGCTGCTCCTCGAAGCCGAGCGGGCCCTGTCGTTCGGGCGCGTCGACGAGGCCGAACGGCTTTACCGGCAGGTGGCCGCCAGCGATCCAGCAAATTCGATCGCCGTGGTCGGTCTCGCGCGCGTCGCGCTCGAGCACGCGGATGACGCCGGTGCCTACCTGCTCGCACGCAAGGCCCTCACCATCGACCCGGAGAACGAGGCGGCCCAGCGGCTCGTCACGCGCCTCGACGAGGTCATGCGCACGCGTGGCGAGACCGTTCCCGAGCCACCCGTCGAGCCTGTCCCGCCGGCCGCTCCATCGGCTCCGCCGGCCGGGGCTCGCGAGCCTGCCCCCAAGGTCCGCCGGCGCCGCTCGATCGTCGATCGACTACGCCGTCGCTGACGCCGTTCGGCGTCCGCCCGTATCGTTCGGGGTATGACGAAGGTTCTCGTGACCGGCGGCGCCGGGTATGTCGGCTCGGTTTCGGCGGAGGCGTTCATCGCGGCGGGCCACGAAGTGGTCGTCCTCGACGACCTCACGACCGGGCATCGTTCCGCCGTCCCGCAGGGGGCACAACTGCACGTCGGAAGCTACGGCGACAGCGCCACGGTGACCCGCCTCCTCGCCGCCGAGAACGTCGAGGCGATCCTCCATTGTGCGGCGCGCTCGCTGGTCGGTGAGTCGATCGAAGACCCAGCCCGCTACTTCCGCGACAACGTCGCCGGCGGCATCACGCTGCTCGAGGCGGCACGCGAGGTCGGTGTCGATCGCGTCGTCTTCTCGTCCACCGCGGCCGTCTACGGCGTGCCCGACGCCACGCCCATCACGGAGGACGCCCCGCTCCGGCCGATCAACCCGTACGGCGAGACGAAGCGCGCGTTCGAGGGTGCCCTCCTCTGGTACGCCCGGGCCTACGGCACGCGCAGCGTCACGCTCCGCTATTTCAATGTCGCCGGCGCGACGGAAGCGCTGGGCGAGGACCACGACCCCGAGACGCACCTCATCCCGGCCATCTTCGGCGCGATCGAGGCTGGCCAACCCGTGACGTTGTTCGGTGGCGATTACCCGACGCCCGATGGCACCTGCGTCCGCGACTACATCCACGTGGCTGACCTCGCGGATGCGCACCTGCGGGCGATCGAAGCCACGGCCCGCGACGACGAGCGCACGGCCCGTGGCGCCGTGATCTGCAATCTGGGTAACGGTGGTGGGTTCAGCAACCTCGAGGTGCTCGCCGCCGCCGAGCGCGTCGTCGGCCACTCGATCCCGCACGAGATCGGGCCGCGACGGACGGGCGACCCGCCGGTGCTCGTCGCCTCGGCGGCGCGGGCCGCGGAGATCCTGGGGTGGCGGCCGCACCGGCCCAGCCTCGATGAGATCGTCGGCTCGGCCTGGGCCTGGCGCCAGGCACATCAGGGCGGTTACTCCGACTGATTCCCGGGCGAGATCGGGGCCACCGCCGGCGCGAGGCGAACCGGTGGGGCGAGCGGCGGGACCACGGGCACGGTCGGGATCCGATCCGGCGGTTCGGGCACACCTCGGATCAGCAACACCCCGACACCTTGTCCGGCAGCGACAGCCGCACGCCGGGAAGACCCGGGACGGGGGCGGCAGTGGCCACCGGCCGATGATACGCGTCACCGGGAGGGCTACGATGCCGCAGATGGACGACGACGACGCCATCCAGCTGGCACGAGAGTTGCGCCTCCAGGAGTACGGTGCCGGGCGCACGGATCGCGTCCCGGAGCCCGTTGTGGAGCCGGTCTGGTCCGGGTTACGGGTCATCGCCGCCGCCCAGGGTGATGCGGCCGTCCTGCTGCTGGACGGCGACGAGGTGGTCGGGCACGAGGAGCTCACCCGGGCCCTCACCGGGGCCGTGGCCGCCACGGCCTCCGGCGTGATCCTGGATGCCTACATCACCAAGATGATCAGCGGCGAGGACACCGGCCTGCGCCCGGGCATCATGCCGATGCCGTCGGTCAGCAAGCTGCTCACCAAGGCGCTCGTGGGCGGTCGGGTCCTCGATCGTGCACAGCAGGTCGAGGACGAACAGGCCGAACGGGCGGCGCAGCAGTTCGACGACGACGAGCCGGTGAACCTCGTGGCCGTCGACCTGCTCTGGCTCGACGGGGAGTGGCTGCTCGACGTCCCGCTGCTCGAACGCAAGCGGCTCCTCGCCTCGGTCCTGCCCGGCGATCCCATGGTGCGCGCGAGCATGTTCGTGCGTCCCCCGGTCGAAACGTGGATCGGCTCGTGGCGCGAGATGGGCTTCCGGGGCCTCGCGTACAAGGGCGCGAACTCCCGCTACCGACCGGGCGAGGTCGCTCCGGACTGGATCACGACGCCGATGCCCCGCCGCTGAGGCGCCCCCGATGCGCACCTGCAAGGCGTTCCGCCCGTGCGGGGTGGTACGGTGGGGTCGATGCCCGAGACTGCCCTGACTCCGGCCGTGCGGGAACAGATCGCCCGACTCGGTGAAGCCGACATCATGGTCGGCATCCCTAGCTTCAAGAACGCAGCGACCATCGGTTACGTGGTGCGCGCGGCTCAGGCCGGTCTCGTCCAGTACTTCCCGGACCTGCGACCCGTGGTCGTCAATTCGGACGCGGGCTCCCCGGACGGAACCGGGCGCGTCGTCATCGATACGGAGCCGCCCGACTACATCGAGCAGATCCTGCTCGTCCGCCCGAGCCACAAGCTCTCGCGCGTCAGCCTGACCTACCCCGAGATCGACGGGGTCGGTGGCAAGGGCGCGGCCCTGCGCACGATCTTCGAGATCGCCGCGGCGCTCAAGGTCCAGGCGCTCGTCGTCGTGGACTCGGACCTGCGCAGCATCGTGCCCGAGTGGATCGAGCTCCTGTCCGGACCCATCCTCAAGGGCGGCTACGACTTCGTGGCGCCGCTCTACGCGCGCTACAAGTACGACGGCACGATCACGAACACCGTCACCTACCCGTTGACCCGGGCGCTCTACGGGCACCGTATCCGCCAGCCGATCGGTGGCGACTTCGGGGTCAGCGGCGATCTCGTCCGGCACTATCTGACCCTCGACGACTGGACCGACGACGTCAGCAAGTTCGGCATCGACATCTGGATGACGACCTCCGCGCTGGCCGGCGGGTTCGCGGTCTGCCAGACGCGCCTCGGCGCCAAGATCCACGACCCCAAGGACCCGGGCTCGGACCTGGGGCCCATGTTCCGCCAGGTCGTCGGCACGATCCTGCGGCTGGCCGTGAAACACGAGGGCCACTGGCTCGACATCAAGGGCAGCCACGACGTCCCCGCCTACGGCTTCGAGCGGATCATCGACCCGCCGCCGCTCAACGTGAACACGCTCCGGCTGCTGTCGGAGTTCCACACGGGATCGATGACCCTGGCCGACCTGTGGGGCTCGATGCTGGCGCCCGCGACGCTCGAGTCCGTCATGGAGCTCGCTGCCGACGCCGGACGCATCGGCGACGCGGCACGGACCAAGCTCGGGATCGGCGAGGACGTGGCGTCGGCCACGGCGACGACCGAGGCGATGGCTGAAGCCGTGAGCGCGTTCCAGTTCCCGGACGACGTCTGGTCACGGGTCATCTACGACCTCGTCGTGACCGCCCGAAACCCGAAACACCCGCTCGAGACGCTGGTCGCGGCCCTCGTGCCGATCTATTTCGGGCGCGTGGGCAGTTTCGTCATCGAGAATCGCAACGTGACCACCGATGAGGCCGAGGATCGCGTGGAGCGCCAGGCCCGCACGTTCGAGCGCACGAAGCCGTACCTCGTGGAGCGCTGGACCGACGCGAAGGTCGCGGAGGGCGTCGGATGAGCCCGCGCTCCCCGCTGCCCGCCCGGATCCTCATCCCCGTCGCCAACCCCGGCACGGCCGAGGAGCTGATCCGCCTCGGGGCGGCGATGCTCGACCCGCGGGCCGGCGAGCTGTCGGCGCTCGGCATCGTGGAAGTCCCCGAGGGCATGCCCCTGTCCGAGGGCGCGACCCGCGCCCGGCACGCCCGGCGGCTGCTCCAGAAGGTGCTCGACTACGCCCCGGCCGGGACCGCCATCCACCCGATCGTCCGCATCGGCCGGCACGCGGCCGAGGGGATCACGGAGGCCGCCGCCGAGCAGGAGTCCGACCTCATCATCTTCGGCTGGGGCGGCAAGGCGCCCGCCGGCCACGACGGTCGCAACGGCGGTCCGACCGTCTTCTCCCCGACCATCGACGAGGTCGTGCGCGAGTCCCCGTGCGACATCGCGGTCGTCAAGCAGCGTGGCACGCGCGAGATCAAGCGCGTGCTCGTGCCCGTCCGCGGCGGCCCGCACGCCGAGCTCGCGATCCGCTTCGCGGACGCGATCGCGACCTACCACGGCGCGACGGTCGTCGTGCTCCACCTCGTGCCGGCCGGTATCACGATGGCGGTCCGCGCCCAGGCGGAACGTGCCCTGACCACGTTCATCAAGCAGCACCTCAAGGGCAAGGGCGAGGCCGTCCTGCGCGAGGCTCCCAACGTCCGCAACGCCATCCTGCGCGAGGCGGAGAAGGCCGACCTCGTGGTCATGGGCGCATCGGCCGCCCCGGGCGGCGACGGCGCGGATTCGTACCTGTTCGGGGCACTTCCCGAGGCCATCGCCGCGCGCGCGAAGCCGACCGTCGTGGTGGTCAAGACCCGCGAGGCCATCGGCCGTACGACGTTCGATACGCTCGCCGCCAAGGCGGAGTCGCTGGCCGCCGCGGACCGGGCAGCCGAGGAGGCGCGTGCCGTACCGGCCCGCGTCGAGCGCTGGTTCGGTGAGTCGAACTTCCATCACGCCGAGTTCGGCGACCTGCGGCGCCTCGTCCAGCTCAAGGAGAAGCAGGGCGTCACGGTCTCGCTGGTGTTCCCCACGCTCGATGAGGAGGAGACCATCGGGCCGATCGTCCGGCGCGCGATGCGCGAGATGGTCGGGCGGGTGCCGCTGCTCGACGAGGTCCTCGTCATCGATTCGGCGTCGTCCGACCGGACCCGCGAGATCGCCGAGGCCGAAGGCGCACGCGTCGTGCAGCACCCCGACGTGCTGTCGCGCTACGGCTCGTTCCAGGGCAAGGGCGAGGCGCTCTGGAAGTCGCTGTACGAGACGACCGGCGACATCGTCGTCTGGGCCGACACCGACGTGAAGAACTGGCATCACCGGATGGTCTACGGGACGCTCGGGCCGCTGCTTCACGAGCCCCGCCTGCAGTACGTCAAGGGCTACTACCAGCGGCCCATCGTCACCGACGGGGTGCTCAAGGAAGGCGGCGGCGGCCGCGTCACCGAGCTCGTCGCGCGGCCGTTGATCAACCTTTTCTACCCGGAGCTGTCGGGGCTCATCCAGCCGCTTGCCGGGGAGTACGCCGGTCGCCGCTCGCTGTTGGAGTCGATCCCGTTCTTCACGGGCTACGCGGTCGAGATCGGCCACCTCATCGACGCGGCGGAGCGCGTCGGCATCGAGGGCCTCGGGCAGGTCGACCTGGAACGCCGGGTCCACCGCAACCAGGAGCTCGAAGGGCTGTCGCGGATGTCGTTCGTGATCCTCCAGGCGGTCATCAAGCGGCTCGAGGAGCGGCGCAAGGTGCGGCTGTTCGCCGAGATGGGCTCCACGATGAAGCTGCCTCGCTCGGGCAGGGGCCGCCTGTCGCTCGAGGTGATCGAGGTCGGCGACCAGGAACGCCCGCCGATGATCCGGATCCCGGAATACCTGGAGCGCCGGCGCGCGGCGGGCCGCGTAGGACTCGAACCGACCATCCGGTGACCGAGCGCGCCTCACCGCCCGTCACGATCCGCGAGCTCGACGCGGCCGGGTACGGGGCGGCCATCCCGGATCTCGCGGCCCTGCTCGTCGACGCGGTCGACAGCGGCGCGGGGGTCAACTTCCTCGCCGGCGTGACGGTGGAGGAGACGGCACCCTGGTGGACCGAACGCATCGGCCACGTGCGCGACGGCGTGATCTCGGCGTTCGTGGCGCTCGACGACGATCGCGTGGTGGGCTCCACGCTGCTCATCCGCTCGCGCAACCCCAACTCGCCCCATCGCGCCGAGATCGGCAAGGTCCTGGTGCACAGCTCGGCCCGGCGGCGCGGCATCGCCACGGCGTTGATGGCCGCGGCCGAGGAGCGGGCACGCGCCGACGGCCGCTGGATGCTCATGCTCGACACCGTGACCGGGAGCGCAGCCGATGCCTTCTATCGATCCCAGGGCTGGGTCGAGCTCGGCGTGATGCCGAACCACGCCCTGGCGACCGACGGGACGCCGACACCGACTACCTTCTTCTGGAAGGACCTGCGGTGAGCGCCGGACCGGCGGCAGGGCGCACCGTCCTGATCGCGCCGGACTCGTTCAAGGGGTCGTTGACTTCGGTCCAGGTCGCGCAGGCACTGGCCGACGGCTGGCGCCGCGCCCGCCCGGACGACGAGATCCTGCTCTGCCCGCTGGCCGATGGCGGCGAAGGTACGCTCGCCGCGATCGAGGCAGCCGGGGGGTGGCAGCGTCGGACCTCGACCGTCCGCGATCCCCTCGGACGCCAGATCACGGCGCGATGGCTGATCTCGGACGATGGCCAGCGCGCGGCGGTCGAGATGGCCGCGGCCTCGGGCCTCTCCCTGCTGACCGCGGACGAACGCGACCCGATCCGGGCGACCTCCATCGGCACCGGCGACCTCATCCGGGCCGCGCTGAATGCCCGTGTCCGTAGCATCGTCCTGGGGATCGGCGGCAGCGCCACGACGGATGGCGGCGCCGGCTTGCTGACCGGCCTCGGGGCCCATGCCGACCGGGACACCGCCACGGTGGATCTCGCCGACCTCGATCCGAGGCTCGCGACCGTAGAGCTGCAGGTGGCCTGCGACGTCTCG
Source organism: uncultured Chloroflexia bacterium (assembly GCA_963828165.1). Lineage (GTDB taxonomy): Bacteria > Chloroflexota > Limnocylindria > Limnocylindrales > CSP1-4 > SPCO01. The sequence continues at coordinate 1,523,093 of CAWHDR010000001.1, read as the reverse complement.
AATCCGTTGTCCGGGCCGACCGGTGCCGCGGCCGTCTACGGCCCGCAGAAAGGCGCGACGCGCGATGACGTCCAGGATCTCGACCGCCGACTCGACCGATTCGCGGACACGATGGACGTCGAGGCCGGCCGGCCCGAGCGAGCGACGCCGGGCGCCGGCGCGGCCGGCGGCGTCGGCTACGCGCTGCTGTCGATCCAGGACCGGTTTCGATCATTCGGGCTCCGCCCCGGCGTGGACCTCGTCATGGACGCCACCGACTTCGACGCGCGGCTCGCGCGGGCCGACCTCGTCATCACCGGTGAGGGGCGGATCGATGCCCAGACGGCCTTCGGCAAGACCGCGCTCGGTGTCGCGCGCCGCGCGGGGGCAGCGGGCGTACCCTGCATCGCAGTCGGTGGCGGCGTCGAGCCCGACGGCATCGCGGCCCTCGCGGAGGTTGGTGCGGTCGCGGTCCCGGTGACCGAACTCCCGCAATCGGTGGAGGAGGCGATGGCCGCAGGCACGGCACCCCTGGAACGCTGTGGCGAGCGCATCGCCACGCTCATCGGTCTCGGAGCGGCGATCGCATGACGGCCGAAGATCCGCTGGTCCAGCCGCCCACGCCGGGGCACGCGCCGAAGCCCAAGCGCCGCCCGCGGCCGAAGAAGCGCAAGTTCAGCGACCCGGGGCGGAGCTTCGCGAAGCGGCTCGAGCGCTACCGGCCTGGGCTCGTGCCGTTCGTGCTCGACGGCCTCGCCTCCAAGTACGGCCGCCCGACCTGGGAGCGCCGCCTGGACCCGACGAGCGAGCTGATCCTGACGATCCTCACCCAGAGCACCGCCGACACCAATGCCGAGGCTGCCTTCGAGGCGCTCCGCCGCGCGTACCCGGGCGGCGGCCCGGTCGAGGCGCACAAGCCGGGCGCCGGCTGGGGCGGTTTCGGGCTGTCGGACGGCGCGGCGCCGGACTGGGCGCGCGTCGAGTTCGCGCCGATCCCCGAGCTGACCGACGTCATCCGCCCGGGCGGCCTGCCCAACCAGAAGGCGCCCCGCCTCCAGACGACCCTTCGCAAGATCCGCGAGGAGCGCGGCGACTATTCGCTCGAGTTCCTCGGTGACATGCCCGCGATCGAGGCGCGCGACTGGCTGGACGAGATCGATGGCATCGGCAAGAAGACCGCCTCCGTGCTGCTGCTGTTCTGCTTCGGCCAGCCGCTGCTGCCGATCGACCGCCACGTCGACCGCGTGATGCGCCGGGTCGGCGTGCTGCCACCGAAGCCCTCGCTTGATGAGGCCCACGACCTGGTCCTCGGGCTGTTCGAGCCCGACCAGATGTACGAGGCCCACGTCAACCTGATCCAGCACGGCCGCAAGGTCTGCCACGCCCAGCGCCCCGAGCACGACCAATGCCCGCTTCGGGATCGCTGCCGCTATGTGGACCCGAAGGCGCCGTAGACGGGCGGACAAGGTGAGGGGCCGGCCGGGTCTACCGCGACCTCCGTGACCTCGAGGGACTGCCCGTCGGCCGGGCGATCGCAGTTCGGGTCATCCCGCGCTCGATCAGTTCATCGATCGCCTTCGCGGTGGGCGGTATGGCTGCGGCCGCGTCCGCGGCGATACCCGCGAAGTCGAGCACGCTCCGCTTCGGTCGCAACTCGACGAGCAACTCGCCGTCCCGTGAAACGAACTCGATGTCGTCACCGGGCCGAGCACCGAGAGCGTCCCGAATGGCCTTCGGCACGGTGATCTGCCCCCGACCCGTCAGACGTGCGCGGTGCGTTAGGCGACGCGAATCCCTAACCATGGACGCACCTTAAGACCTGAACGCAAGGCACTGGACATGATGAGAGGCCGGCCCCCGGGTCAGTGGGGACCGGCCTCTGCGCGCGCTCGGAGTAGGACGAGCGCTGTACTAGTGGGCTGAGTTGGTCACTTCTTGGGCTGGAACAAGGCCCGCAGGATGATCGGTCCGGTCGTACTGCCGACGCGGATGCGGATCGTGTAGTCCTGGCCCTGGGTCAGGTTCTTGGTGGTGAAGTTGTAGATGTAGCCCCCGCCGTTCACGCGCATCTGCGTGCCGGTATCGGCGTTGCTGACGCTCTCGGCCACGATCACGGGGGTCGCGTCCGGAACAACGTCGGCGACGTTACCTAGTGCGATCGTGATGTGGAGGACGGGGCTGGTCACGGTCGTGCCCGGCGAGCAGTTGCTCGCGAGCTCGACCTTGATCGGAACGACGTTCCCGTACTTCGCGATATTCCGTTCGTTGTTCTTGATCGGGGCCTTGAAGCTCGGCGTGTAGATGTCGACGAGCGGCGTGAAGCCGTTCCGGACCGCGTGGTCGGAGCTGGCGCCGTCCTTGTCGGTGACCCACATCGTGACTTCGACCGTGTAGCAGCCGGGGGCAGCCGTGTAGCTGTCCAGGGCGGTGCCACTCGACGGCAGCGTAGAAGCGGACGTGTGCGTGGCTACCAGGACCCCGTTCAGGCGGTACTCGAAGGTGGCCGTCTGCGTGTCATTCACGCCCACGTCTGCGTAGGTCATCGTGGACGAGATCACGCCTGTCACCGGATCGACGGCGATCGCGGCGAAGGTGACGACCGGCTTGACGTTGTTGACCGTGACGACTGTTGTGTACTCGCTGTAGCCGCCGTCCTTGTCGATGATCCGGGCCCGGACCGTGTGGGTCGAGGGACCATCGGGATACGAACAGGTGGTTGATGCACTCGTGCCGCTCAGCGCATATGTGGCGGTGGCCAGGCTCGCATTGCTGCACGAATAGGCGTAGTGGAAGCCCGCGGCTGTGTCGGCGGTCGAAGGATCAGCTTGGTTGCTGAAGGAGATCGTGGCCGTGCCGCCCTCGTTGATCGGGCCGTTGTTGGCGAGGTCCGCGGTCGGGTTGACGTTGTTGACGGTGACTGTGATCTCCTCGTTATCGGAGAGCACTGGCGAGCCATCGTCGGTAACGACGACCTTGAAGCGGAAGGTCCCGCTGTCCGGTGTCGTCCAGGTGAACGCACCTGTGGTCGGGTTGATGCTGGCGCCGGCAGGGACCGCGCAGGTGACTCCCACGCCGCAGCCTGTCGTGCCATTGGTCAGGCTGAACGTCAGACCATTGACAGGAATGTCTGGATCGGTCGCCGTAGCGGTGAAGGTCAGCGTGCCGCCTTCGTTGAGCGACTTGTTGCCAATAGCGCCGAGCACCGGTGCGCGGTTGACCTCGAGGACGGTCAGGGTGACCTCCTCGGTGTCGTCGAGGGCCGGCGTGCCGTCATCGGTGACGACCACGTCGAAGGTGTAGACGCCGGGGCCCTGGGCCTCGCTCGGGGTCCAGCTGAACTCGCCCGTGAGCGGGTCGATGCTGGCGCCGGCCGGGGCGCCGTCGAGGCTGAAGGTCAGCCCGTTGGCGGGCAGGTCCGGATCGGTCGCCGAGGCGGTGAAGGTGTAGGCCACCATCTCCGGGATGGTGTCGTCGGCGATCGGGGCGACGGTCGGTGCGCGGTTGACCTCGAGGACGGTCAGGGTGACCTCCTCGGTGTCGTCGAGGACCGGCGTGCCGTCATCGGTGACGACCACGTCGAAGGTGTAGACGCCGGGGCCCTGGGCCTCGCTCGGGGTCCAGCTGAACTCGCCCGTGAGCGGGTCGATGCTGGCGCCGGCCGGGGCGCCGTCGAGGCTGAAGGTCAGCCCGTTGGCGGGCAGGTCCGGATCGGTCGCCGAGGCGGTGAAGGTGTAGGCCACCATCTCCGGGATGGTGTCGTCGGCGATCGGGGCGACGGTCGGTGCGCGGTTGACCTCGAGGACGGTCAGGGTGACCTCCTCGGTGTCGTCGAGGACCGGCGTGCCGTCATCGGTGACGACCACGTCGAAGGTGTAGACGCCGGGGCCCTGGGCCTCGCTCGGGGTCCAGCTGAACTCGCCCGTGAGCGGGTCGATGCTGGCGCCGGCCGGGGCGCCGTCGAGGCTGAAGGTCAGCCCGTTGGCGGGCAGGTCCGGATCGGTCGCCGAGGCGGTGAAGGTGTAGGCCACCATCTCCGGGATGGTGTCGTCGGCGATCGGGGCGACGGTCGGTGCGCGGTTGACCTCGAGGACGGTCAGGGTGACCTCCTCGGTGTCGTCGAGGGCCGGCGTGCCGTCATCGGTGACGACCACGTCGAAGGTGTAGACGCCGGGGCCCTGGGCCTCGCTCGGGGTCCAGCTGAACTCGCCCGTGAGCGGGTCGATGCTGGCGCCGGCCGGGGCGCCGTCGAGGCTGAAGGTCAGCCCGTTGGCGGGCAGGTCCGGATCGGTCGCCGAGGCGGTGAAGGTGTAGGCCACCATCTCCGGGATGGTGTCGTCGGCGATCGGGGCGACGGTCGGTGCGCGGTTGACCTCGAGGACGGTCAGGGTGACCTCCTCGGTGTCGTCGAGGGCCGGCGTGCCGTCATCGGTGACGACCACGTCGAAGGTGTAGACGCCGGGGCCCTGGGCCTCGCTCGGGGTCCAGCTGAACTCGCCCGTGAGCGGGTCGATGCTGGCGCCGGCCGGGGCGCCGTCGAGGCTGAAGGTCAGCCCGTTGGCGGGCAGGTCCGGATCGGTCGCCGAGGCGGTGAAGGTGTAGGCCACCATCTCCGGGATGGTGTCGTCGGCGATCGGGGCGACGGTCGGTGCGCGGTTGACCTCGAGGACGGTCAGGGTGACCTCCTCGGTGTCGTCGAGGGCCGGCGTGCCGTCATCGGTGACGACCACGTCGAAGGTGTAGACGCCGGGGCCCTGGGCCTCGCTCGGGGTCCAGCTGAACTCGCCCGTGAGCGGGTCGATGCTGGCGCCGGCCGGGGCGCCGTCGAGGCTGAAGGTCAGCCCGTTGGCGGGCAGGTCCGGATCGGTCGCCGAGGCGGTGAAGGTGTAGGCCACCATCTCCGGGATGGTGTCGTCGGCGATCGGGGCGACGGTCGGTGCGCGGTTGACCTCGAGGACGGTCAGGGTGACCTCCTCGGTGTCGTCGAGGGCCGGCGTGCCGTCATCGGTGACGACCACGTCGAAGGTGTAGACGCCGGGGCCCTGGGCCTCGCTCGGGGTCCAGCTGAACTCGCCCGTGAGCGGGTCGATGCTGGCGCCGGCCGGGGCGCCGTCGAGGCTGAAGGTCAGCCCGTTGGCGGGCAGGTCCGGATCGGTCGCCGAGGCGGTGAAGGTGTAGGCCACCATCTCCGGGATGGTGTCGTCGGCGATCGGGGCGACGGTCGGTGCGCGGTTGACCTCGAGGACGGTCAGGGTGACCTCCTCGGTGTCGTCGAGGGCCGGCGTGCCGTCATCGGTGACGACCACGTCGAAGGTGTAGACGCCGGGGCCCTGGGCCTCGCTCGGGGTCCAGCTGAACTCGCCCGTGAGCGGGTCGATGCTGGCGCCGGCCGGGGCGCCGTCGAGGCTGAAGGTCAGCCCGTTGGCGGGCAGGTCCGGATCGGTCGCCGAGGCGGTGAAGGTGTAGGCCACCATCTCCGGGATGGTGTCGTCGGCGATCGGGGCGACGGTCGGTGCGCGGTTGACCTCGAGGACGGTCAGGGTGACCTCCTCGGTGTCGTCGAGGGCCGGCGTGCCGTCATCGGTGACGACCACGTCGAAGGTGTAGACGCCGGGGCCCTGGGCCTCGCTCGGGGTCCAGCTGAACTCGCCCGTGAGCGGGTCGATGCTGGCGCCGGCCGGGGCGCCGTCGAGGCTGAAGGTCAAGTCATCACCGTCGATGTCCGACGCTGAGGCCGTGAAGCCGAAGGCCGCCATCTCAGGGATGGTGTCATCGGCGATCGCGGCGAGGACCGGATCGTCGTTGACGTTGGTGACGGTCACGGTGACGGTGGCCGTGTCGGTCCCGCCGTTGCCGTCGCTGATCGTGTAGGTGAAGGTGTCGGTCCCGAAGAAGTCAGCATCCGGGGTGTAGCTGACGCCGGTGCCGCCGCCGGTGATGGCGGCCGAGCCGTTGGGCGGGTTGCTGACCGCGGTGACCAGCAGCGTCTCGCCGACGTCGGGGCCGTCGTTGTCATTGCCCAGGACGTTGATCGCGTTGCCGATGGAGTCCTCGGCCACGGTGGCCGAGTCGTCGTTGGCGACCGGATCGTCGTTGACGTTGGTGACGGTCACGGTGACGGTGGCCGTGTCGGTCCCGCCGTTGCCGTCGCTGATCGTGTAGGTGAAGGTGTCGGTCCCGAAGAAGTCAGCATCCGGGGTGTAGCTGACGCCGGTGCCGCCGCCGGTGATGGCGGCCGAGCCGTTGGGCGGGTTGCTGACCGCGGTGACCAGCAGCGTCTCGCCGACGTCGGGGCCGTCGTTGTCATTGCCCAGGACGTTGATCGCGTTGCCGATGGAGTCCTCGGCCACGGTGGCCGAGTCGTCGTTGGCGACCGGATCGTCGTTGACGTTGGTGACGGTCACGGTGACGGTGGCCGTGTCGGTCCCGCCGTTGCCGTCGCTGATCGTGTAGGTGAAGGTGTCGGTCCCGAAGAAGTCAGCATCCGGGGTGTAGCTGACGCCGGTGCCGCCGCCGGTGATGGCGGCCGAGCCGTTGGGCGGGTTGCTGACCGCGGTGACCAGCAGCGTCTCGCCGACGTCGGGGCCGTCGTTGTCATTGCCCAGGACGTTGATCGCGTTGCCGATGGAGTCCTCGGCCACGGTGGCCGAGTCGTCGTTGGCGACCGGATCGTCGTTGACGTTGGTGACGGTCACGTGACGGTGCCGGTCGGCTCCCGTCGAGTTGACCCCACCGTTGGTGACGCCGAAGAAGTCGGCACCTGGGTGTAGACGAGTGCCGCAGGGCTGATGCCGCCGGCCGTTGGCCGCCGGGGTGAACCGCGGTTGACCCAGGCTGCCGACCGGGGTCTCTTGACCGGCGGATCACGTTGCCATGGCGCTCAGACGTGAGCGAGTCGTCGGCGGGCAGGGTCGTGATGGCCACGCTCGTCGAACGCATTAGCTGGGGTGTCGTTGGGATCAGTGAAGCCGAAGTTGGAGCTCGGGGTGTACTGGCGTGCCGTCGCCGGTGATGGCGACCGTGCCGTTGGCCCGGCGGGCGCGGCGACCGACTGGGGCCACGTCGATCGTGTCGGTGGTGGCGCTCTGGTCGAGGTTGACGCCCACCGTCGGTGACCCCGCCGTTGTCGCGCACCTGGAAGGTCAACGAGGCGAGGGCGTGACCGTGGCGGTCGGCCGCCGGGGTGTACGTGAAGTTGTCGGTGCGCCGGGCTGCGGCAGTCGTTGAGTTCGGGGTGTACTGACGCCGGTGCCGCCGCCGGCGAGGCGACGGTCCGGGCAGGCTGGGTGACCGAGGCGACCGACTTGGGGCCGCCATCGATGTCGGTGTCGTTGGTGAGCACGCTGATCGCGTTGGCACCCGAGTCTTCGCCGACCGTCGCCGGCGTCATCCACCGCGACCGGGTTGTCGTCGACCGGGGTGACGGTGATCGTGACCGTGGCCAGTTCGCAGAGTTCGCGGTCCCGTCGTTCACGCGAAACGTGAAGCTGTCGGGTGCCGTTGAAGTTCAGGTTCGGTGTGTAGGTGACGGTGGCCGTGCACGTTGAAGTGCCCGCTGTGACCGAGCAACTCGGGGCGCCCAGGCTCCCGAGCCCGCCGTTTGCCGGGGAACCGACGATTGCAAACGTCAAATTCTGGCCGTTGGTGTCACTCCCCGAAAGCGTGATGAGCTTGGCGGTGTCCTCGTTCGTGGCAACAGTCTGGCTCGCGGCCATCGGGGCAGTGTTCGCGACGAAGTTGCCGAGTGTTCAGCGTTTGCCGTTCGAAGGTTGCCTGGCAGGCGGGCGTTGAGGGCCGAGCATCGACGAACGAGCCATTTGTCCAACCGTGCCAAATGCAAAGCCGCTGATCGACGATGCCGCTGAAATTGCATCGATTGGCGGGGCTGAACGCGCCGGTTACACCCATGGCTCGCGCCGGAGCCGCCCGTCATGGCCTGCTGAAGCCCGAGTCATGATGGTGCCCGTGCAGTTCGCGGCGCTGTAGCGAACCAAGTGATGGTGGACGTGTTCGCGCCGGCACGTCAGTCCTAACTCTGAACCGATTGCCGTCCGTGAACGTCGTCGTGGCGATACCAGACTGTGCGCCGGTCGCGACGACACGAATATGTCGGCCACGAACCAGTTCGGCAGGTTGAACGCGTCGCGGATGTTGCCGTCGCCGTCGGCGATCACGTCGACCGTCCGGCTCCAGCTCGTCCCCACGTGGTCATTCACGAAGATGTGGACGCTCTCGCCGGCATGCCAGTTCGCAGCCGGTCAGCGTGACGAAGCCACCGGGTGGATAGTCGTCCAGGTCGCTTTCGATGGAGGGCGGGCCGCTCGGCGCGTAGGTCGGCGCGGGCCCGCGTAGGCGCAGCCGTCGGCTCGGGCGTCGGGTCGGCGGTCGGCTCAGCCGTCGGGTCGGCCGTCGGGCTCAGCGGTCGGCTCGGCGGTCGGCTCCGGCGTGGGCTCGGCGGTAGGCTCAGGCGTCGGCTCCGCAGTCGGCTCGGGAGTCGGCTCAGCCGTGGGCTCCGGTGTCGGTTCCGGCGTGGGCTCGGCGGACGGTTCCGCGCTCGGGGTGGCGCCCGGATCGTCGGACGGCTCGGCCGCCAGGCTCGCGACGGGCGCGAAGAAAGAAGCCACGAGCAGGAAGACCTGGATGGCAACGAGAAATCGAGCGACGGAACGTGAGCCGGTTGAACCGGACATTGAGGCCTCCCTGAACCCTTGACGCGTTGGTGACGGATACCCGTCGAGTTCAAGGGGGAAGCGAAAGCCCCGCGGCCCACGATCCCGAGTGCAAGATCGTGGTGCGGGTGGGTGGCTCTGGTCGATCGCGCTGCTGCCGAAAAGATCGAAACGAAAGATGAGTGCTTGTGTGCGCGCTCGGCCCGAGGGTCGCTTCCCCAGAAACGGGGACGGGTCGACTGTTCAGTTCCTGCCCTCCCCCGAGGGCGTTTGAGTGGGCAACAGTACTGGTCTGCTGTCGAAAGTCATCCCCCATTTGGACTACAAGACCGCACAAACGCGAGAAACGGTGCATGGGGGCACCGTCATCCGTACTCTCCCGGGTCCTGGGAGGCGCGGCATACTCACGCACATGCTGAGCGGCGGCGGACCAGCCCCCCGGATCCTCATCGTCGATGACGACCCGAACCTGCTCGTATTGCTGGCCGACCAGCTACGCGCGGACGGCTACGAGATCGCCACTGCGCGCGATGGGGACGAGGCGCTCCGCCGGCTGCGTGCCGGTTGGCCGGACCTGCTCATCGTGGACATGATGATGCCGCGCATGGACGGCCTGACCCTCGCGCGCGAGATCAAGACGCATGCCGACCTGCCGATCATCGTGCTCTCCGCCATCGACGCCGGCGATTCGAAGGCCGACCTGCTCGAGGAGGTCGCCGAGGACTACGTCACGAAGCCGTATCACTATCCGGAGCTCCGGGCGCGCATCAATCGCGTCCTTCGGCGCCTCGGCGACAAGGTCCCCCGCCAGAGCCTGGACCTTGGCCCCGACCTGACGCTCGACCTCCACCGGCGCGAGGCGACCGTCCGTGGGCAGGTCGTCCAGCTCACCCCGACCGAGTCTCGGCTGCTCTACGCCCTCGCCGCGAACATCGGCCAGGTCGTCACGACCGAGACGCTCCTCGCCAGGGGCTGGGCCGAGACCGAAGACGCCGATCCGTCCTACGTCTGGGTCACGATGCGACGCCTCCGCCAGAAGGTCGAGGTGGACGCGAACCGGCCGATGCACGTCCAGACCGTGCGCGGCGTGGGCTATCGACTGGTGGCGTCACCCGGCAGCCCGACGAGCGCGCCCGGTGACTGAGGACGAGCGCCCAGCCGAACCCGCGCCACGGCTGAGTTTCCGGTCCCGGCTCACGGTCGCGTTCATCGTGGCGTCGGTGCTCCCGCTGGCCACGTTCGGGCTGGTCGTGCTGGTCCTCGAGACGACGTTCCGGCTCCAGGTCACCGACGAGACGATCGGCCGGGTCCTGCTCTTCGCGATCGCCATCGTGCTGGCGTTCGCGATCTTTGCGTCGTATGCCCTGGCGACCGAGCTGACCGCCCCGCTCCGCTCCGTCGTGGCGGCCGTGGACCGAGTGTCGACCGGCGACCTCTCGACCCCGATCCGGGTCGCCGGCGACGACGAGTTCGCACGATTGGCCGACAGCCACAATCGACTGGCCGCGGACCTCGGGCGACGCAACCGGGAGCTCGGGCGGATCCTCGCGGCGATCGACGAGGTCTCGCCACGCGACGACGTTGAGGCGCTGGTCGATCGGACGTCGTCGGATGCGACGTCGGCGTTCGCGTTGATCGATGCGACCGTCGTGGTCGGCGATTCGTCGATCGTCGACGAAGAGGAGGTCGTCCCGGGTGTCTCGCGGCCCCTGCGTGCAGTCATGCGGGCCGGCGGGACGGATATCGGGGTGCTGATCGGGCGGCTGCCGGCGACCCGCCGCTGGGAGCCCGCGGACCAGGACCTGCTGGAGCTCTTCGCCAACGCGATGGCCGCGGCCATCCGAAACGCCCAGCTCTTCGCGACCGTGGAGTCGCAGAACCGTCAGCTGCTGGAGCTCGACGAGGCCAAGGACGACTTCCTGCGCGGCGTGAGCCACAACCTCCAGACGCCGCTCACGAGCATCCGGGCCTACGCGGAACAGCTGAGCGAGGAGCTGGCCCCGCCCGATCGACGGCTGGGGATCATCGCGGAGCAGTCCGAGCGGCTGTCGCGCATGGTCCGGCAACTGCTGACCGTGACCCGCCTGGAGTCCGGCGCCCTCAAGCCACGGACCGAGGTCGTGTCGCTGTCGACGCGCGCGCGCAAGGCCTGGGAGGCGCTTGGCGTGGACGACGTGCCCTTCGAGCTCGAGGACGGCGCCGAAGGCTGGCTGGCCGTCGCCGACGCGGACCAGCTCGACCAGGTCCTGTGGGCGCTCCTGGACAATGCCGTCAAATACGGGGGCGGCACCCCGGTTGAGGCGAAGATCGTCGCCGACGAGGCGGACCGAACGGTCCGGCTCACCATCGAAGACCGCGGACCCGGCATCAAGGAGGCGGACCGTGACCGGTTGTTCGTGCGGTTCGCGCGCGGGGAGGAGGCCGGATCGGACGGTGGGAGCGGCCTGGGCCTGTACGTCTCGCGTGAGCTGTGCCGGGCGATGGGCGGGGAATTGATCCTGGAGCCTGCTGGCGGGCCAGGGGCCGGGAACGGGGAGACGGGCAGGGGCGGGGCGGAGGCCGTGGCCCGGGGCGCGGCGTTCACCATCGTGCTACCCGGCGAGCCGGGCGACGAAGGCTGACAGACGCAGATCCGCCGGGCCTTGGTAGGCCCGGCGGTTCCCCCCAGCTTGGGTTGGTACGGTCGAGTGGTCAGGCGGGGTCGGGGAGCCCCTCGGGAGCGGCTGCCTTCGCGGACGACGTTCGTGGAGCCCGGGCAGACCAGATCATCCGGCGCGGGTCGCCGACGATCAGGCCGGCCGCGGCGGCACCGATGATCGGACCCAGCAGGGCGCTGACACCGACGAACTCGGCGATCAGGGCCCCGGCATACCAGCCGGCGTAGAACCACAGGAACGCGGCAACGATGCGCTTGGTCATGTGCGGATGGTGCTGCCTGGATCGACCCGTGCCAACTGACCTAGAGGTCCCCTGAGGTACCCGCCGGTCGGGCCATCCTCGGCGCGCTGCCGCACCGCCCGTAAGGTCGCGTGAAAGGTCACCATGGCACCATGCGTGGGACTTTCGTACCAATCTGTCGGGGGACTTGATGCCGAGATTGTTTGTGATGCCCAGTCGTCGCAGGCGAACCCGTGGCCAGAGCGTCGTCGAGCTGGCGCTGATCGCCCCGGTCTTTCTGATCCTGCTCCTTTCGGCGCTCGACCTCGGACGGCTGCTCTACGCGCAGATCACGATCACGAATGCCGCCAAGGAAGGGGCCCTCGTCGCTTCGCAGGGCGGCACCTTCCAGGCCAATCAAGGCTGCAGTGACGCCAACACAGTGATGTGCGGCGTGCTGACCGAAGCAGATGGCGGCTTCGTGGAAGTCGATCGGACGAAGGTGGACCTGACGCCGGCCGTGTGCGTGAAGGACGCCATGTACCCGGCAAGTGGGACCCCGCCGAAGGTCGCTGTCTCGGTCGAGTCGCCATTCCGCCTGCTGACACCGATCATCGCCAGCATCGTCGGCAGCAACCTGATCCTGGGAGCAACCGCCGACGCCGAGTGCCTCGTCGTCCCCCGGGTGACCTTCCCCGCACTCCCTGCGCCCACGGCCGCCTTCACGGCCAGCCCGACAACCGGATCCGTGCCACCGAATCTCCGGGTCGACGTCAATGCCTCTGCATCATCGGCGGTCGGCGCGACGATCGTCTCGTACTCGTGGAGCTTCGCCAAGACGGGCGTGACGTCATTCACCACGTATTCGGCCGCCGGTACCTACACCATCGTGCTGACGGTCACCGACAGCCGCGGACAGACGGACACGGCGCAGGAGACCATCACCGTCACGGGCAGTGGCCCAGGGCCCGTCTGCCCCACGGCTTCGTTCACCGCAACGGATCGCTCGAACGGGGGCAACCCGCATCGCATGAATCTCGCGGGTAGCGTCTCGGATGGCTCGGGCGGCTGGACCTGGGCTTGGACGGGAGCCATCACGGGCTCTGGTCAGAACCTGAACAACATCAACTTCCCGAGCAGTGGCCCGCACTCGGTCACGCTCACGGTCACGAAGCCGGGATGCTCCGTCGCCGTCACCCAGACGGTCAACGCGCCATGAGAACCCGGGATGAGCAGCGAGGCCAGGGCCTCGTGGAGTTCTCGCTCACCATCGTCATCTTCCTGGTGCTCCTGATGGGCGTCGTGGATTTTGGGATGGCCGTCTACAAGTTCAACGGCGTGTCACAAGCGGCGCGGGAGATCGCCCGGGTCACGAGTGTCCACCCTTGCGTGGTACCGGACGCCCTCACATGCAACCCCGGGTCGCCGGCGAGCGCGGAAACGGCAGCCGTCGTCGCCACGCAGAAGTCCTTGATCCCCGCCCTCGGTAACCCGACATACATGTGTATCGATGACGCCGGGGCCCCGGTAGCGCCGGATCCCTGCGATTTCAGCAAGCATTCCGTCCAGGTCACGATCACGGCTCCATATCGGGCCGTCACACCACTTCTCGGACTCATCGGGACGTGGACCATGAAGGGAAGCAGCAGTGCCCAGATCCACTAAGCCGCGACAGCCCGGCCAGATCATGGTGCTGTTCGCGCTCGCCCTGGTGGCGATCGTGGCCGGTGTCGGTCTCGTGATCGACGGTGGTTTCGCATTCGCCCAGCGACGCAGCGAGCAGAATGCTGCGGACCTTGCCGCCTTTGCGGGAGCCAACGCCCTGCTGAATGGCAAGGACCCGACCGCCGCGGCCCTCTCCATGGCAACGGACAACGGCTACGAGCATGGGACGGGTGGCGTGAACGTCAACGTCGTCCTGACGCCGAAGACGGTCACGGTCGAGATCGGCGCGCCGCACCAGAACTTCTTCGCAGGCGTCGTAGGTCAGGGAACGTGGCAGGTCAGCGTGACCGCGACTGCGTTGACGGGCATCCCGACGAAGTTCATCGGCGTCGCGCCGTTCATCCTCAGCCAGGAAGTCTTCGATCCGGTGACCGGGCTCCCCTTCGAGATCTACACGCACACGACCGATTTCGAGAAGACCACCGGCCAGGGCAGCGACAGCCCGCTGGCGGTCCTGAACGTCGCCTGGACGAATCTCGGTACGGGCAATGTCTCGACGAATGACGTCAAGGACGCGCTCGACGGAAGCGCGCCGATCAACGGTGATCTGATCCTGAATCAGTACATCGGTCAGAGCAACAACGGCGTTCACAACGCGCTGTTCGACACCAACAGCCCGAGCCAGCCCAGCATCAACACGACCCTCGCGGGCCGCGACGTCGCGGTTCCGATCGTCGGCCCGCCGATCCCGGGCGAACCGTATTGCTTCTCCGCCGGCGGTGTGTCCGACGGATCGCATACCACTGGTTGTTTCCGCGGGTGGGCGCTGTTCCACGTCGTCAGCGCGACCAAGCGCGGCGGCGGGGACGAGGGCACCATCTCGGGCTACTTCTTGACCGGCATCACTCGCAGCGCATCGGCAAGCGATGTATGCGCGATCTCCGATACCACCTGCGCCGGCATGTTCCACGGCAGCTATGTGATCAAGCTGAGCAACTGATCTGGCGTCCGGGGGAATGGAAGGGCCGCGTCGGGGGCGCGGCTCTTTCGATTCAGGCGGGCATCGCTGGCATTGAGGGTAGTCGCGGGCAGTCGGAGGGCCGTCGAGGCAGGACCCGGGCCGGACTATCTCGCCCCCGCCCGTGACCCGTCCGGGCTATGCACGCTCGCACCGTTTCAAGGGACCGTGAAAGGTGCTTCGCCGAGCATCGGTGACACACCTCCGAACCCGTACTCCAAGGATCCCTTGTATGCGCCTCCCCAACATCCCCCGACGCGGTCGCGGCGATCGCAGATCGCGAGGCCAGAGCCTCGTCGAGTTCGCGCTCGTCCTGCCCATCATCCTGATGCTGACGCTGATCGCGCTCGACTTCGGTCGCGTGTACCTGGGCTGGATCAACCTCCAGAGCATGGCGCGCATCGGCGCCAACCTTGCGGCCAACAACCCGCAGGCGTGGTCGGGATCGGGCGATGCGGCGATCAAGGCTCGCTACCAGGCCCAGATCAAAAACGACGCGGCCGCCAACAACTGCAAGCTCCCGCTGGTCGGCGGCGTCCAGACGGCGCCGGCTCCGACCTTCACCGGCCAGGACCTCGGCGACGAGGCGCACGTGGGGCTCACGTGCACCTTCGGGATCATCACCCCAGGCATCTCCAACATCCTGGGCGGATCCGTGGCCGTCTCCTCTACGGCGGTCTTCCCCGTCAAGACCGGCATGACTGCCACTGACAACACGACGAGCGGAAGTCCACCCAATGCAGCATTCACCGGGAACGGGGACGTGGCGCCTTCGGCACTAAGCGGCCCCGCTCCTTTCACCGTCGTATTCCGCGACACCTCAGGTGGCAACCCGACGAGCTGGCTTTGGGACTTCAACGACGGTTCCCCCAACTCGACCTTGCAGGATCCACTGGGCCATGTGTTCATCGTTCCCGGCACCTACCTCGTGACGATGACGGCCACGAACTCGCTCGGCTCCAGCACCGCCACGATGGGCGTGACGGTCACCGCGGTCTCCACGGTGAACTTCACCACGAATCAAAACAGCGGTGCTCCCCCGCTGGCGGTCAACTTCACGAGCACATCCACCCCGGGAGGGACGGCCTACGCCTGGGACTTCGGGACGGGCCAGGGCACCGGCACCGGCGCGACCACGAGCCACACGTACAACACCGCGGGCACCTACACGGTCTCCTTGACCGTCACATACCCGACGGGCGATGTGACGCACACGAAGGTCAACTACGTCACGGTGGCCTCGGGCCTGTGCACGGCGCCTTCACTCAATGGGGTCAAGCGCAACTCCGCGCAGGGGGTGTGGACCGGCGCCGGCTTCACCGGGACCGTTTCGGATGGGCCAGGCGCACCCAGCGGTAATTACACGATCACGACCCAGTCCATCGTCGCGTCCTCCCAAGTCCCGTGCAACAGCGCTGTGGTGGTGAACCGGCCATGAAGATCTTCGGCCGCGACAACGCTCGGCGCCGCCGAGGCCAGGCCCTCGTCGAATTCGCGCTGATCATCCCGCTCTTCCTGCTCCTCCTCGTCGCGATCTTCGATCTCGGCCGCGCGGTCTTTGCCTACAACACCCTGACCAACGCTGCCCGCGAGGGCGCCCGTATGGCGATCGTCAACCAGTACGAGCCCAGCATCATCAAGAGGGCGAAGGACCAGACGGTGATCGTCGAGCTCAGCGACCCAAGCGTCGAGATCGACTTCTACCAGGTCAAGACCGACGGCACACCCGATACCTCCAAGCAATGCGCGCTCGTCGCCGTCGGCTGTCTGGCCGTCGTGTCCTTCGAGGCCACGTATTTCCCGATCACCCCATTCGTCAGCAACATCCTGTTCAAGAACGGCGTGACGTTCGAGGCAACCTCGGTGTTGTCAGTCGAGTACAGCTGCCCGCTGACCCCGACTGACGGCGTGGCGGCCTTGAACTGCCCGAAGCAGCCATGACCCGGAATCCCTTCCACCACCGAAAGACAGAGGCCAACATGGACCAGACAACGCCAAGGCGCCCGAGAAGTCGGCCCCGTGGCCAGATCCTCGTCGTGGCGGTCATCGCGATGATCTCGATGATCGGCGGCGTCGCCCTGATCCTCGATGGTGGCAACGCCTACGCCCACCAGCGTGGCGTGCAGAACGCGGCGGACGCGGTGGCGAACGCCGGCGCCACCGTCATCGCCCAGCAGCTCGGCGGAGGGACTAAGACCGACGCCGATGTCGCGATCGCCGTCAATTCGATCGCAACCGCCAATCAGCTCGACTCGGTCGCCGCCTACTACACGAACCGGGCCGGCCAGCTCCTCAGCCCGGGCAATACGGTCGTCACCAGCACGGCATCTGCCGCGCGTGTCGGCGATGGCGTCATGCCCGGCGAGACCTCGGGCGTCCACGCCGGTGGCAATCAGTTGTTCGACACGGCGTTCGCCCGGGTGATCGGCATCAACCAGTTCAGGGCCTCCGCGGATGCAACCGCGATCGCCGGCCCGCTGGCGGGCGGCCAATTCCTCCCCGTCGTGTTCCCGGTCAACATCGCCGACTGCGAGAAGAACGGCGACCTGGGCACGAGCGAGGCCGACTGGGAGATGAGTCAGCCGGGCAATCCGCCGATCGGGCAGGAGTACATCGTGCCCCTGTGCAAGACCGGTGGCGGCTCGTTCATGATCCTCGACCTCGACGGCACGCCGAACAACTGCGACGACGAGGTCACCAACCCTCCCGCCATCCAGTTCGCCACCTTCCCGGCGGATGTCGCCTCGGACAACGGCAACAACTGCGCCAAGAAGATGGTTGACGAGGTCAACAAGCTCAGCGGCAGAGTGGTCCTGATCCCGATCTGCGACGGCGAATGCATCACGACCGGGGGAAGCAAGGCCGTCTATCACATCATCCGGGTGACCGCGTTCTACCTCGACTATATGTCGGATCAGAACGGTGGGAGCAACGCCGCGTGCCAGGGAAACGGCACGACCCTCATGCCGATCGCCGGCAACGGCAGCAGCAGCTGTCTCGCCGGTTGGTTCGTTCGCTACATCACGTCGGGTCCGGTCGGCAGTGGTCCGATCACCGATGCTGGGTCGATCGGCGTCCAGCTCATCCGCTGAGGCTGGCCTCGGGCTCAGCGATAGGCCGCCGGTCGCCGGTTGGCCAGCACAGGGATCTGACGACGGACCGCGGCGACGCGGTCCGTCTCCACGTCCGCCCGGATGATGCCGACCCGGTCCGGCGCCTGGGCCACGACCGTGCCCCACGGATCCACGATCATCGAGCGACCGAACGCCGGCGCGCCTGGAGGCCCACCGATCTGCGATGGCGCGAGGACCCAGGCGCCATTCTCGATCGCTCGAGCGCGGAGGAGGACTTCCCAGTGATCGCGGCCGGTCCGTTCCGTGAAGTTCGCAGGAACGGTCAGCACCTCAGCACCGGCCAGCGCCAGCGATCGGTAGAGCTCGGGGAAGCGCAGGTCGTAGCAGATCGACAGGCCCAGGGCGACTCCGTCGACATCGGCGACGATGGTCGCCTCGCCCGCGGTGACCCGGGCCGATTCCGTATCGACCGGGCCCTGGTCCACGGCGACATCGAACAGGTGGATCTTCCGGTACGTCGCCGCGATCGAGCCATCCGGGGAGATCAGCACGCTCGTGTTGTGCGGGCGGGCCTCGTCGCCTGACGACTCGGCGAGGCTGCCAACGAGGATCCAGGCGTCGTGCTCGCGAGCGACCTCGGAGAAAACGTCCGTGTGCGGTCCAGGAACGGGTCGTGCGGAGGCACGGAAGCCAGCGTCGTCGCCGCGGTACTGCAGGTACTCCGGCAGGGCGACGAGGCGGGCACCACCGGCGGCGGCCTCAGCCGCGAGCTTGGCGGCGGTCGCGATGTTGGTGTCGACGTCGTCCGTCGCATCGAGCTGGACCAGGGCCACGGGCAGGCGCATGCCGGCATCGTAGCGGCGCGGGTCCCCAGCGACACAGTGGCGATCAGCCTCGAAGCCTCGACAAGTCCGCCAAATGTTCGTGGGGGGAACGTTAGGCGGCCTTTCGGCGCGCTCTGGCGTCGTCGCCGGGCTTGATCGTGCGGGACCACGCAGGGATCCGGCCGAGCAGGCCATCGATCACGGTTCGATTCTCCGCCTAAGGTTCCGTGGCGCGAGCATTTGGCGGAGTCTTGGAGCCGGGACTCGCCGATAGAATCTCCCGTCGGGACTCACCGATAGCGGACTCCCGCGTCGGGGCTCGGCGGTGGCGGCGTCTCGCGTCGGGACGCGACGGTGGCGGAGTCTCGCGTCGGTACGCGGCGGTGGCGGAGTCTCGCGTCGGGACTCGCCGGTGACGTGGGTCAGCCTCCGGCGTCGGGCGCCCTCAAGTCGTCCGAGTCGGCACCGCCCTTGCCGGGCTTGTCCTTGCACTGGCCGGGCGGGAAGCAGTCGGTGCCGAGCGCCTTGGCCTTGTCGGCGAACTTCGTCTGCCAGCGGTCCCACTTCTCCTGGGTCCAGCCGGGATGCCGCTCTCCGACACGCTTCCAGCCGCCCGCCCACGGTGGCTTGCCCTCGGCGCGGAGGCGCTTCCCATCGACGGCTTCGACATCGACCTCATCCTCGCCAGCGCGCTGCTCTCCCGTGATCGTGACGCGCTTGCCGACGAAGGGCTTGAGCGGATGGTTGGCGCCGAAGAACCAGGAGGGACCGGCTTCGAGAACGAGAGTCTTGCCGCCGGCAACGGTCGTGTACTCGGTGTTCCCGTCGGCGTCCGTCCGGGTCGCAATGGTCCCGCTGATCGTCACCTCAACCCCGGGGGCCTTCTTGGCCTTCGGCCCCTTGGGCGCCTTCTCGGGCCTGGCTGAACCGTCGTCCTCGTCGGGCTCTGCCGCGGGCGCGGTGGTGGCCGTGGGCGCGGCGGTCGCCGCCGGGGCGTTGGTGGGGGCGGCCGTCGGCGCCTCGGTCGGGGCGGCCGTCGCGGACGGTAGTGCGGAGGCGGAGGGAGACGTGGAAGGCTCGGCGGCGAGCGTAGGCATCGCGACGAGGACGATCAGCCCGCCCAGCAACAGAAGGTCAAGCAACCCGCGTCCAACGCCCTTTGATTTCGACATGACCGGAGCATACGTCGCCGTCCCTTACAAGCCACCTTGCAAACCTAGCGACGGTGCCCCGCGGCACCACGAATTGGTACGAACGGGCGGTCTAGCGGATCCCGGTGTCGTACGAGAGGACGACGGGCGTCAGCGTTCCGTCCACGACCGTGACATCGGTCGCCGCCGCGGTGCCCATCAGGCCGGCCACCCGTTGCGGCTGGACCACGTACTCGCCGACGGGGAGCGCGACGACCGCGGCTCCCCTGGCATCAAGGACGACGGTCGCGACGCTCTTGTGCTGACCGTCCTGGACGATGACCGTGGCGCCGGCGACGGGCCGAGGCGCGCACACAGGGTCGGGAGGGATCGTTTCTACGGGACAGGTCGGCCCGGCGAGGGCGGTGATCGCCAAGCCGGTCCCTGGTGCGGCCACCGGCGATGGGGCGCCAGGAGAACATGCAGCGAGGGCGAGGACCATGACGGCAAGGAGCGACGATGTTCGGCGGTTGATGGTCATTGGCCCGGGACGACCTCACGCCGGTGCCAGTTCCGGCACGGCTTCGTCATGCGATGCTTGGGCGCAACTCCCCCTGCGCTTCGGAGACATGATGCACCCCAGGCCCGGGCTCGACTACGGGCGGTTCGAGGCCCTCACGTTCGATTGCTACGGCACCCTCATCGACTGGGAGGCGGGACTCGCTGACGCCTTCCGTCCGATCCTCGCGGCCCATAACGCGTCGATCGACGACGAGGACGTGCTCAGACGCTTCGCCGGATACGAGGCGGCTGCGGAGGCCGGTCCGTACCAGACCTACCGGCACGTCCTCGCCGCGGGGCTCCGGGGGGTCGCGGGCGAGCTCGGCTTCGAGCCGTCCACGGAGGAGTCGGTGGCCTTCTCCGGTTCGGTGGTCGATTGGCCGGCGTTCTCCGATTCAGCCGAGGCCTTGGCCAGGCTCAAGTCGCGATACCGACTGGGCGTGATCACCAACTGCGACGACGACCTGTTCGCGGCATCGAACGAGCGGCTGGGCGTCGAATTCGACTGGATCGTGACGGCCCAGCAGGTCCGTTCGTACAAGCCCGCCGAGCGGGGCTTCCTCGCCGCGTTCGGGCGCATCGAGCTGCCGCGGGACCGCATCCTTCATGTGGCGCAGAGCCTGTTTCACGACCACGCCCCGGCGCAGCGCCTCGGGATGACGACGGTGTGGATCGATCGACGCCAGGGGCGCCCGGGCTCGGGTGCCACGCCCGAGGCCGTCGCCACGCCGAATGCCACGTTCCCGGATATGGCGTCCTTCGCCGAGGCCGCCGTTCCGCGCTAGGTCGCGGGCCGTGCCAGGTCGCGGGCGAGGCTTGGTCGCGGGCGGCGTGGCCCGCCGATGCGCTAGGTCGCCCGGATCGTCAGGATTCCCGCCATGCCCTCGTGGATGGTGCAGACGAACGGATACGCGCCGGCGGCGAGCGGCGAAAGGACCAGCTCATCGGAGGTGCCAGGTTCCACGATCGTCCTGGTCGCCGCGGTGAACCCGGTGAAGGTCAGGTTGTGCGGAAGGCTCGAGGCGTTTCGGAAGGTGATCGAGATCGGAGCTCCGGGTGCGACGACGGTCTCGGCCGGATCGAAGGCCGTGGTCTCACCGACAGCTGTCCTGATCGACACGTTCAGCGTCGTGCCTGGGCTCGTGCTCGTGGCTTGGCCGGCAGCAGCACACGCAAGGACCAACGGCGCGACGACACCGATGAGCAGCAGCCGCGAAAAGGGACGCGCTATCGGAGATCCACGCACGCCGTGTACGTCTTCAGGTCGTCATTGGAGCGGTGGATGTTGACGGCCAGGCCACCGGCAAACAGCTCTTGCACCGAGGCGGGCACGACCGTCTTCGAGCTCCCGTTTCGGACGTTTTCCAGCGGGAACTTCGGTTGCGGCGTCAGGTCGTCGCAGGTGCCTGGGTGGATGTGCGCGGGCATGTCCGGATTGCCGCCTGGTTCGACCGCGATCTCGACCGCCGTCTTTTCCCGGAGCGCGCCGAAGGTCACCGTCCCCGTCACGCCAGAACCGTTGAGGGTCTGCAGCGTGACGGTCTTCGCCGGTTCCGCGGCCGCCGAGCATGCCGTCAGCGCAATCAGCGCGATCGCGATCGTTGCCGCCGCGACTGCGAGTCGGTGGAGGCGGCGGATGGTCGGATGGGGAGTCAGGATGGGCATCGGGGTGAACCTCTGGTGGATCGGGTCAGCGGAGCGCTTCGGTGGGTGGGTTCCGGTGAGCGGACCGGGTCGTGCGCGTTGCCGCCATGGGAGGCGTTGACGACCCGTTTCGCGCGTCGCCGGCGGCATCTGCGCCGGCGAGCAGATCGGCCAGGTCCTCGGGCCCCATCGGGCGAGCGAAGAGGTAACCCTGGCCCTGTTGGGCGCCGAGGTCGCGCAGGACGTCGCGCTGCCCGGATTCCTCGATGCCCTCGGCCACGGTATCGAGGCGCAGGGTCGTGCTGAGATCGAGGATGGAGCGAACGAGCGCAGTCGAGTCCATGCTGCCATCGAGGCTCGCGACGAACGACCGGTCGATCTTGAGGATGTCGATCGGAAACTGGCGCAGGTAACTGAGGGACGAATAGCCGGTCCCGAAGTCATCGATGGCCAGGCGGACGCCGATGGCCTTGAGCGCCCCGAGTGTGGCGACGGTCGCATCCACATCCTGGACGAGCACGCTCTCGGTCATCTCCAGGGTCAGGGCGCTTGGGGCGAGGCCTGACTCGGACAGGATGCGGTGGACGTCCGGGACCAGGTCCCGATCGAGGATCTGTCGCCCCGACAGGTTGACGCTGATCGACAGCCCCGCGCGCCCGGTGGCCGCTTGCCACGCCCGGGTCTGATGGCACGCCGTCTCGAGGATCCAACGGCCCAGCTCGAGGATGAGTCCGTTCTCCTCCGCGAGCGGGATGAAGTCCATCGGCGGGACCGGTCCGTGTTTCGGGTGGTTCCAGCGCATGAGCGCTTCCGAGCCGAGGATCTCGGCGGTGGCGAGGTCGACGATGGGCTGATAGGCGATGTGCAGCTCGCCCCGCTCGAGGGCCCCGCGCAGGTCGGCCTTCAACTCCATCCGGGCCACGGTCGCGTCGTAGAGGTGCGGCTCGTAGGCGACATGGCGATTGCCGCCGGCGGCCTTGGCCGCGTACATCGCGATGTCGGCGCGACGAAGCAGCTCGTCGGCGTCAGCGCCGTCGATCGATTGCATCGCGATCCCGATGCTCACGCGAACGGCGATCGGTCGCTCCCCGAGCTCGAAGGGAGGCGTGAGGGTCGCGAGGATGCGAGCCGCGGCCTGTTCGGCTTCCGCTGGATCGGTCTCCTCGACGATGATCGCGAACTCGTCGCCACCGAGCCTGGCGACGGTGTCGCTGTCGCGAGTGACGATCTTGAGCCGTTGCGCGACGGCCACGAGCAGCTTGTCGCCCTCGGCGTGACCGAGCCGGTCGTTGACCGCCTTGAAATCGTCGAGGTCCAGAAAGAGGACGGCGGTCGGTCGCCCCCCGCGGCCGGCCCGAGCCAGCGCGTGACCGAGTCGATCGAGGAACAGGAAGCGGTTCTCGAGGCCGGTCAAGACGTCGTGGAACGCCTGGTGACGGAGCTGTTCCTCGAGGATCTTGCGCTCGGTGATGTCGCGGTAGTTGACGACCACGCCGCCCACCGCTGGATCGTCGAGGAGGTTCTTGGCGATCGCCTCGAGTGTTCGCCACGAGCCGTCGGCGTGGCGGGCGCGGAACTCCGCCCGGGCCTCGGAACCGCCCGCGGCCGCGACGTCAGCCAACCCGCGCTCCACGGAGACGCGGTCGTCGGGATGGATGTCGGTGCCGACCGGTTGGCCGACCCGCTCCCCCGCGTGTCGCCCGAGGATGCGTTCGACGGCCGGGCTCTCGTAGCGGATCAGCCCATCCTCGCCCAACACGACGACCCCGTCGGATGCATTCTGGACGAGCGATCGGAATCGCTCCTCCTTGCGTTGCATGTCGACGAGCAGGAGTCGCTCGGTCGTGGCCTGCTCCTGGAGGCGGCGGTTCTGACCTGCGAGCACCCGCGATGCGCCGCCAAAGGCGAGCCAGAGGAGGGCGACCAACAAGGTCGAAGCCACGATCGCGACGATGAACACGCCGGATCTCGTGCCGTCGATGCGTTGTTCGATGAGCCGGGCGTCCTGGTACAGCTCGTAGACGCCGATCGGGTTTCCGTCGACGGCACCCCGGATCGGGACGTACAGCTCGAGGAAATGACCGGACATCGGGGCAACCCCTTCGACCGCCTCGTCGGCTCCGTCGTTCCCTTCGCCCGCCCCGCCCTCATCGGCGTAGCGCGCGCTGCTCTCGCCGGAGTAGGCGCTCGCGATCGTGGATCCGATCGAGAAGCGCCGGCCGCGGAGCTGTGGGGCGCTCGAATAGACGATGCGACCGTCCCGCGACCACATGTTGATCCGGCGGATCTCGCCTGACAGCGTCAGCTGCTCGAGCTGGGCGTCGATCGCTGGGTCCACAGGCGCCCCGAGGTCGAGGCTCGTTTCCTGTAGCGATGGGTCCACGTAGCCGCGCACGATCGCTTCGACGCTGTGGACCGCCGACTCCGTCGCGCTGCGACGAAGCTCATCGGCGACGCTGTTCGATACCACGATCGCCATGCCGACGATGACCGCGACCGCGGGGGCAACGACGACCGTGCGGAGGCCCGGACGAGGACGGCCGCGGACGGCAGATCGAAGCGTGGCCGGGAGAGTGAGGTGCGGTGACATACGGTGAACTGCACCGTACCGAGGTCGGGTGTGCGTCACGCCATGACCGATTCGTACGGGACCGCGGCCGTGATGCTGTTAGCCCAGCGGGTGTGTGCGCGTTATCAGGCGGGTACGCTGCCGCTCACGACCACGACCACCAGGGCGAGATAGGCGAGATAGAACACGCCGCCGATCAGTAGGTGGCGGCCGTGGAGCCCGCCCCGCCGCACCATGGGCAGGAAGATCGCCGCCGACGCAGCGAACGCGATCCCGGCGGATGCGAACGCCGTGTACGACCCCTCGCGGATCGTCCACGCTTCCGATGCGAGCACCAGGCCGACCACGGTCGGGATGCACGACTGGAAGACCATCGCGCCCGTGATGTTGCCCATCGCGAGCGTGTCCTTGTTCTGGCGCACCCAGATGATCGAATTGAACTTCTCGGGAAGCTCGGTCGCCACGGGCGCGATCACGAGCGCGAGGAGCACCTCGCTGACGCCGATCGACGATGCGAGATGCTCGACCGCGTCGACGAAGAAGACGGCGCCCACGATGATGAAGCCGAGGGCGACCAGCACCTGCAGGTTGATGGCGCGCAGACGAGGGATCGCGGGATCGTTGCGGTGGGCTCGGACATCGACGCGCCGGAACCGCAGCGGGGCGAGCTCCTCTTCCTCCTCGGGAGCATCGGCACGCAGGTGGCCTCGCACATACCAGGCGTAGATCCCGATCAGGCCAGCCGCGGCGATCCAGCGGATCCAGGCCGGTTCCTGCGGCAGGAACGCGGATCCGATGGCGAGTCCATAGGCGATCGCGAAGTAGCGCATGTCGTGGGCGAGCACGCCCGCGTCGATGCGTAGCTCGCCGCCCGTCGCGCGGCGGCGCCGGAAGGCCAGGATCGCGACACCTGTCACGAACATCGCCAGCGTCGAGAGCATGAACGGGGCCCCGAGGATCGCGCCGACGCCGATCTCATCGGACGAAGCGCCGGTCGCGAAGACGATCGCGATGATCGGGATCAGGGTCTCGGGGAGCGCGGTGCCGACCGCGGCGAGCACGGAGCCGACCGCTCCTTCCGCCAGGTTCAGGGAGCGACCGAACCACTCGATCCCGTTGGTGAACAGCTCCGCGCCGATCAGGATGACGACGAGCGCGATGAACAGGACGATCAGGTCCAACGGTGGGGCTCTCCTGGCAGCCTCGAGCCCGAGGCCGGTCGTATGGCGGGAGGTTTCCCCAATGATACCGGCGCTCGCGCCCTCGCCCGCGTCTGCTCAGAAACCCCTCGCGGTGATCGAATCGCGGGATGTCGATTTCGGCGTTGCCCGTTCGTCGTCCGGGCAAGGGACCGAGAGGCGCATGACCTCTGTCCCGACAGGAGGTCAACCATGACAGCACCGAACGTCATCCACTTCGAGATCGTCGGCAAGGATCAGCAGGCCCTGCAGCGCTACTGGAGCGACCTGTTCGGCTGGAAGCTCGACACCAGCGCCCCCGGCGGCTATGGCATGACCAACCACGAGGACACCGGCATCGTCGTCGGGATCGGTGGCACGCCAGACGGCTCCGCCGGCCATGTCACCGGCTATGTCAAGGTCGCCGACATCGACGCCACGCTGGCCCGCGCTTCCGAGCTCGGCGGCTCGGTGATCATGCCCAGGTTCAGCCCCGATGGATCGGCCCAGCTCGCGCTCGTCGCCGACTCCGAGGGCCACGTCGTCGGCCTGACCGAGTAGGCCCGCTCGGGCGCGGCCCGATCATGCAGCGGCGGCCGGCTGCGCTTCCGGCCGCCGCTTCGCGGTCGTCAATGGCCGGCGGGTCGGAGCGCCTCGATGGGCCGCTCCACGATCCTCGCCATGTCGGTCGGCGCGAGGTCCCGGCCCATCAGCACCAGGCGCAGGAGGGCGGGCCCGATGACGAACTGCGACCCGTCGCAGGTCATCAGGGCCGCGTGGCCTCGTCCCAGATCTCGTCGAGGGTAGCGCGAACGCGTTCGGGCTCCTTGAGGTCGATGTCGTGGCCCGCTCCCTTGACCCACTCGAACCGGCCGCCCTCGCCATGTTGCGCGAGTGCCTTGGTCGTCTCTGAGAGCGGCTCGAAGATCCGGTCACAGAATGCCGTGTCGCCGCCGCAATCCTCGTCGAACATCACGGCGTATGGCATGTCGGGCGGAAGGGGATCCTCCAGCATGCTGGCGTTGCCCGTCATGTCGATCTTCTCCAGGTTTCCGCCTTCATACCAGTCGATCTCGTTGGCCTGGAGCTCTTCGGGCGTCCACACCTCTCGGGCCAGGTCGATCCAGTGGTCGTACGACGGAACCGGGTTGATCGACACGAACCCGACGACGTCGTCCGGGTGTGCCTCCGCGTACATCATCACCAGAGCCCCGCCGCCGGAGAACCCGACCAGGAAGTACGGCGGTGGGATCGCCGCCTCGGTCAGCACGCCGTGCATCTCCGCGACGACGTCGGCGATCGGCCGCGGCGATCTCGCCGGCGGATCACTATCGCCGACACCCGCCCGCGAATAGCCGCACACCATCGTCCGTCCCCGGAGATGGTCTTCCACCACCTGCATCTCGGTGTGATCGCCACCGATCCCATGGGATAGCACGACGGCCGGCGCACCGGGCGGCCGCTCGCCAAAGCATCTGCCCTTGATCCTCATCCCGTTGACGAGGACGTCCAGCGGAACTGGCACGGAGCCGGACGCGGCCGATGCCGAGGCAGACCCGGCAGGGTCTGAGGTGACAGCGGCAGGAGCCGACGCAGGAGCGGCCGGCGCCGACGGCGAGGCGACCAGCATGGTCGCGACCGCACCTCCGGTACAAGCGGACAGGCCAAGCAGACCGGCCGTGGCGAGCACAAGAACGCGCCACATCCTCGAGTGGGTGGTGGGCACGTTCATAGACGCTGTCCTCGATCTCGTACGAGTCCGCAGCGGACACGCGAACCATACGACGGACCCTGCGAACCAGCGTCGCAACGGGCGCCTACACAGTGGCGACCGACCGCCATCGTAGGCCGGCGAGAAAGGACCTCGCCGGACCAGGGGCGTTCTACCGAGCGCCTGCTACAGCTGCTGGCTCCGACTCGCTGAGGGACTCGTGGATCTGGCGGAGGGTCGTGGCACCTTCGCCGACTGCGGCAGTCACGCGCTTCATCGAGCGCTGTCACACGTCTTCCGCGGCGTAGATGCCGGGCGCTGAATCACCTTCCCTTCGAGGGCGTGGCTCCAGGGCGTCGCGCCGCTCAGTCCTTGAAGCGCCAGCGGGTCGCGCCTTGCGGGTCGTCAGTGGCCACGCCGAACGCGGTCGTCGGGGTGATTTCGTACAGGTCCCACGGGGGCGGCCCCGCGCTCGGCGCGCTGTATGGGGCGGTGAACGCGCCGTCCTTCACCTTGGGATCCCAACCTTGGGCGTTGTACTCGTCGGCGACGCGCTGGAGTTTGGCCGCATCGGTGACGCGCTCGACCGTGCCCTCGACGACGAGGTCGATCCCCGGGAGGCCGACCGAGATCACGCAGTTGGGGTTCTCGGCGAGGTTCCGGCTCTTGCGCGTGCCAGGCCCGCTCACGACATAGAACCTGCCGTCGTGCCAGACGGCACCGACCCCGGCAACATGTGGACGCCCATCGGGGCGGGTCGTTGCGATCCAGGCGCTCGAGCCCGGACCGGTCACGAGCTTCTCGAGCTCGGCGAGCGGTCGCGACCACGGGATCGGCTCGTGCCCGTAGATATCCAGGTTCTTCTGGTCCACGACGTTCGGGTCCATCACCGTTGCCATGCGCTTCGCGCTTGCTGCGGGGAAGGTCCTCCGCCCGGCCCCCGGATGGCCGCCGCGAGGCCTGTCGCAAGCGTGACTACGACCGCGACGTGGAAGATCAGGTCCGGCACCGTGCTCGGACCAAGGCCCCGGAAGGCCAGGTATGTGCCGATCAACGATCCGGCCAGGCCGAAGCCCTGCGCCAGGCCGGCCGCGATGCGAGTCCATGCCGGTCGGAGCCAGGACACGACAGCGGCCACCGCCAGGACGGCGGCGATCACGCCCTCCGCGATGTTGGCGCCGGGATCCACCGAAACCTTTGTGAGGACGCCCGAATGGACGATCGAAGCGATCGCGAAGGCGACGGCCTCGAGCACGAGCAGACGTCGAAGACTTATCATCGAACGGACGCCCTAGCGCTCGAGTTGCTGGTAGTTGCCGGGTGCGTCCGGCCTGCCGGAAACATCGCTCCAGTGGGTGTGGGCGATGGCTCTCCAGGCGCGGTCGATGGGAGAGCGTCGATCAGAGTCGAGCTCGTCATTTGCTCGATCGTCGCTGGCATCGTCATCCTCCAGTCGATGGATCTGTGGCCTACTTCGACTTCGGGTGACGCTCCTCGTTGTGGTGCTTGACCACAGTCGCCGCGGCGATCGCCTTCGCGCGCTTCAGCGAGCGGCCGTCCTTGCGCTCGCTGGCTTTGATGTGTTCGTACATGCGCTGCTCTTTGGAGCTCACGCTCGGAAGATGTTCCTTCTGGGGCATGGGAGCCACCTCCTTGTTCGACCTCGAACGGTCGCACGGGAGGGCTAACGGCCGACGATGGCGTCGTCCGGCTGGCGTCACAGGTTGGTTGCAAGAACGTGGCAAATTGCGTCGTCGTTGATCTGAACGGCAGCGGCGCGCCGCCGTTCGAGTCCGGTGGCCTGGGGCGACCAGCCGCCGCGCAACGCGCAGCTGTACCAGCGCTGTGCCACCGGTCTACGCACGATTTGCGCGAGCGCTGGTATCACGTTCAGCAGATGTCTATCGAGCGTCGCCTATACTCGTGCGGCGCCGACATAGCTCAGCGGTAGAGCAGCTGTTTCGTAAACAGCAGGTCCTCGGTTCAAATCCGAGTGTCGGCTCCACTCCCTTTTTCGTGCCTACTAAGGGCACCTGTCCGGAGTTAGCTCGGTCCTCCCGGCTGGCGAATCCCTGCTAACTGACGAAGACCTGCTAACTGGACGGGTTCTCCGGCGCAACGTGGCGATTCACGAGCGGCCCTGGCCCAAGCAGCGAGGCGGATGCCCCGTCGTAGATGCTCCTCAAGACCTGCTGTCCACACAGCAGGTCCATGTGAACGGGAGTGCGCGGCCAGTGAACGACATTTGTGGCGGCCGACCGGGCCCCCCACGCGCTCGCGCTCGCTCACGAAAGAACGGCGTCCGGCGCGTGGCGGCAGCTTCCGAACATGCGCGACCCGGGGCCGCTTCGAGCCCAACTGAAAAAAACGCGACCCTCGGGCACCCATACCGTATGTAGCGTCGGGAGGTACCCGTCGCCGCACCCGGGAAGGGCCATGGACACCGATCTCGTGGTACGTGCACAGGGCGGCGACCAGGAGGCATTTGCCGACCTGGTCTATGCCATCGCGGATCGGTTCCTGGCGGTGTCGCACCGGATCCTGAGCGACATCTCGCTTGCCGAGGATGCCACGCAGCAGGCGCTGCTCAGCATCTGGCAGGACCTGCCCCAGCTCCGCGACCCGGCCCGCTTCGAGGCCTGGTCGTACCGGCTCCTCGTGCGCGCCTGCTACGCCGAGGGCCGGAAGTCGCGCCGCTGGGCGCCGAACGTGCGGCTGCTGGCGGTCGACGAACCGATGGTGGTTGATGGCACGGGTGCGGTCGTCGATCGCGACGAGCTCGAGCGCGCGTTTCGGCGTCTCTCCACGGACCATCGGACGGTGGTGGTGCTGCACCACTATCTGGACCTGCCGCTCGACCGGATCGCCGACATCGTCGGCGCGCCGCTCGGGACGGTGGGCTCGAGACTGCATTACGCCACGCGGCAGCTGCGCACCGCGCTCGTCGACGACGCGCAGCCGACGGCCCGGGAGGGGGTTCGATGAACGAACGTGGATCTTCCGATCGGAACGTCGACCGCGTCATCCGGTCGTGGCTTCGCGAGGACCGTCACGAAGACGTCTCCCGCGTTGCGGGCACGGTCCTTGACCTGCTGCACACGACCCCACAGCGCCGAAGCCCATGGTGGCTGGCGCGGAGGTTCCCCTTCATGAACAAGATCGTCTCCCTTGGCCTCGGCGCCGCTGCCGTGGTCGCGGCCCTCGTCATCGGTGCCCAGGTGCTCGGTCCGCCCGCGACCGACGGCGTCGGTGGCGCCCCTTCGGCATCGCCGTCGCTCACGCCTGCGCCGACCGCCACCTCCGACCCATCCCCGTCGCCAATTGCCGCTCCGCCACTGACCCAGCAATTCACCTCGACGCTGCACGGATTCTCCGTGGCGCACCCCGAGGGCTGGACCGCTGAAGCGGCAACCGAGCCCTGGACGGATGGCCCGTCCACCCATCCCATTACCGAACCCCACGCCGACCACCTGTCCCACCCGACCCTGACGGACCATCTGTTCCTGACCATCACCTCACAGCCGATCGGGGACTCCACGCCGGAGGATTGGATCGCGGAGCAGATGGCGGAATCGCCGGAATGCACGGCAACCGAGCCGATCATGGTGGGCGAGGCGTCCGGACTGATCGGGTCCGAGGGTTGCGACCTCCTCGCGGTCGTCACAACCGCCGGCCGCGGCTACTGGATCTCGCTTCGCGTGTCCCAGGACGATCCAGCAGCCGTCGCTCCATTCGACAGGGCGTGGTTCGAGGAGGTCCTTGCCACCATGCAACTGCATCCGGAGGACGCCGTCGACCGAAGTCCGTCGCCCTCCCCGTAGCTTGTCCCTCGCCACCGGCGAGTGCCTGATCGGATCCGCTGAGCGGGCGGCCTCGACGGCCGCCCGCTCTCGCTGTCACGAAGATGGGACAAGACCGGCGCTCGAGGCCGAGGGCCCAGAGGCCGGGGTTCACCCGCCGGTCGACGGGGACCCGAACGTCGAATACCTCAGCTCCGCGGATGCCGCGGCCGCCGAGGACACCCTGCTCGAAACGCTGAACCGACCAGGAGGCGCGCCATGATCGCCGAACGCCTGATTCGCGCCATCAGCTTGGCCGGTCTCTGCGCGCTCGTCGCCTGCTCGCCGAACGCCACCGCCCCATTGCCGCCGAGTGGATCCGCCGCCGCGCCGTCCGATGCCGGAATCCCCATCGCGCCCGACAGCGGCAGCCTTGTCCTTGTCGGACGGATCATCACGATGGACGATCCGCCGATCGCGGAGGCCGTCTTCATCGAGGACGGCATGGTCGTCTCGGTCGGCACCCCGGACGATGTCCTGGCAGCCGCCGGCGACGGCATCCCCGTCGTCGACATCGGCGACAGCGTCGGGTACCCCGGGTTCATCGACGCCCATGCCCACTGGATCGGAGATCGCGACTACTACGGCATCGACACCGCGGAGGCGGCCATCGACGCGGTCGTCCGCCGCGGATGGACCTCGATCTCCGAACAGTGGGTGAACCAGGAGCGGATTGATGAGCTAACCCGACTGGCCGCCGACGACGCCCTGCCGCTTCGTGTCGACGCCTACCTGGCGCTGAACTACGACCGCGAGTTCTTCGGGGACTGGTACACGGACCGCGAGCCTGGCCCCGTCGATGACCGCCTCCGGGTCCAGGGGCTGAAGCTCCATCTGGACGACGGGTTGGGCAAGGTCATCAACTGGGGGCCGGCGGACCTCACCGCCGCCATCAGCCGGGCGGACGCCGCGGGCTGGCAGGTCTCGGCCCATGCCATGAGCGCGGCCGCTCAGGAGCTGGTCCTCGACGCCTTCGAGGCGGCGATCGGCCCGACCGGGCCGAATCGGCTCCACCATCGGGTCGAGCACGCGATGCAGGTGACCGACGACCAGCTGGCCCGCCTGGTGGCCATGGACATCGGGGCCGTGATCCACCTCGACGGAGCGTCCGATTGGATCCTCGACCCGCGCGTCATCGCCGAGTTCGACCGCGACGACCCCGGCGAGGCGGCCGACCAGTTCGCCCGCTGGCGCGACTTCGTGGACGCAGGGCTCCACGTCGCCTCGGCGACCGATGCGCCGTGGACGTTTCCGGACCTCAAGCTGACCGATGAACTCGGGCGCCCTGTGGAGCACACCGCCGCGGGGATTGACGGGCGCCTGCGATCGCAGCCCGAGACCCCATCGTGGCTGCGGGACCAGCTGCTGACCGCCGAGCAGGCGTTGCGGAGCGTCACGCTCGATGCGGCGTGGATGCTGGGCGACGACGCTCGGCGGGGCCACCTCGCACCTGGCACGCTCGGCGACGTCACGATCCTGAGTGGCGACGTCACCACCGCCTCCCCAGACGAGATCCGGGCCATGACCGTCGCGGCGACCATCGTCGGCGGGAGTGCGGCGTTCTGCGGCGACCCGTGGATCTGCCCCACCCCTTAGGGGGCTCAGGCAATCGTCGGCGAGGCTCCCTGGCAGGCGGAGAGCGGGCAGCGACGCCTGGATATCCTGGCGGTCGCTAGCGTCGTGCTCGTCATCGCCGGCGGCCTCCGCCTCGATCGCCGGGACGTGGCCGTGAAGTCAAAGCCGCGGACTGGCGAGCTCAAATGCCGAACGTGAGCCGGATGCTTTCCAGGTTCGTCGCGAAGTCCCACGCACCGACCGCGACGAGCAGCGCGCCGCCGGCGACCTCGATGGGACGGTGGTGCCTGACCACGAACCGCACCAGTCGCTCGCGGCTCGTACCGGCGATCAGCGACAGCACCACGAGCGGCAGCCCGAACCCGAGGCCGTAGGCGATGAACGTCCCGATCCGCGGCAGGGTTTCGGCGAGCCCGACCGAATACGCGATGAGCGAGAGCGCGAATGCGCCGGCACACGGTAGCGCGAGCGGACCGAGCATCACGCCGTAGAGGTACGCCTGGCCAAAGGGGTTGCCGACGATCGGGACGCGGGCGCCGGGAAGTCGCTCGAACGGGTTCCGCCCGGCAAGGAGCAGCAGCCCCAGAACGATCAGGAGCGAATCGACCAGTGGGATCGCATAGCCGAGCAGGGACCCGATCGGGACCGAAACAGCCACGAGTACAACGGCAACCCCGAGCATCGTCGTGAGGACGCCGCCGAGGATGAGGAATCCGAGCAGGCCGGTGCCGCGTCGGCCCGAAAGGGCGCCCGCGTTCGCCGCGAGATACGCGAGGAAGCTCGGGTAGAGCGGCAACAGGCACGGGCTCGCTGCGCTCGCGACACCCAATGAGAACGAGAGCCAGAGGCCGTCCACGCCGGGCGGACCTGAGGGCCTACGCGCCGTGGTCGCGGGCGAGCTCCGCGACGACACCAGCCGACTTGTGCCCGAGATCGGTCATGGTGATCCGTCCGTCGGTGCCGATGAGGATCATCGGCGTGCTCGGCGGGTTGAGCACCTGGTCACCGAAGTCGGCGGCCAGCGCCCGGGCCGTCTCGCTGCCGGCGACAACGTATGTGCCTGTGAACCCGTTCCGCGAGCGATACTCCGCGAGCGCCGGGGCGGTCTCATTCGGATCCACGTCGATGAGAATGTACGAGACGAGCTCCGGGTCGAGCTCGGCCAGCGCCGCATACACCTCGCGCTGCTGCGCCAGGCACTTGACGCACCAGATCGCCATCGGCTCGACGATGACGACGCGGCCACCGAGGTCGGCGATCCGGAACGACTCGCCCGTTGCGACATCGGTCAGATCGGTCCGGGCCCATGCGGCGTCGATAATCGAGGGCGCGGCAGGGCTCCCCTCGCCAGGCTCGGCGGACCGCGATGGAGCGGCCGAGGACTCGACCCGGACCGATGACGGCGTCGAGATCGGGCCCGCACAGGCGGCGACGAGTGCAGCCACCAGGGCCCAACGCGCGGCTCTTCGTGTTCCGCCGGACAAGGCGGCCGCGTGATCCCGTCCGCCCACGCGCGGCGCGGACGGCTGAGCCGGATATCGGCCGCTACGGGGTGTAGAGCTCGGCATCAGCAACTGGCTCGTCACAGGAGTATTGGCCGCAGTACTTGACCTTGGTGCCGCCGACGTAGAGGACTTGCCCGCTGGCGAGCAGGGCCGCGCCGGCGGAAGCGTAGGGGAAGACCATCGGGCCGCTCGGGGTCCAGGTGCCGGTGGCGGGTGCGTAGACGTCGCCGGTGCCGCTGCCGGCGTTGAGGACGCGGCCGTCGGCGAGGAGGACCGCGGTGCCGCCATAGCCAGTCATGCTGCCCGTCGGGGTCCATCGGTTCGAGGCCGGGTCATAGAGCTCGGCCGACCGTGTCGCGCTCGGGTTGCCGCCGCCGGCCACGAGCACCCGCCCGTTGCCGAGCAGGGTCCCCGTGGCGTGCTCCCGAGCGGTCGTCAAGTCCGCCGCTCGAGTCCACCGACCGCGGCTGGGGTCGAACACCTCGGCGCTGCGCAGCCAGCCAGCGGAGCTGAAGCCTCCCGCGACCAGGACCCGGCCATCCGGCAACAGGGTTGCGGTGTGGTTCCGGCGTGCCGCCCGGAGGCTCGCAGTCCGGGTCCAGCGACCGGTCGCCGGATCGAAGAGCTCGGCGGTCGCCTGCGTGCCACTGAGCGAGAACCCGCCAACGACCAGCACCCGACCATCGCGGAGCAGTGTCGCCGTGAACCCGTAGCGGTCGACGCTCATGCTCCCGGTCGACGTCCACCGGTTCGTAGCCGGGTCATAGAGCTCGGCTGTGGAGGTGTAGGCGCCGCCGCCGGCAACGAGCACCCGCCCGTCGGCCAGGCCCGTGGCGGCGTGCAGCCAGCGCGGCTGGTTCAGGGTCCCGCCAGAGAGCCAGGCGCCGGTTGCCGGGTCATACAGCTCGGTCGTGGGCTCGTTGACGCCGCCGACCACGAGGACGCGGCCGCTAGCGAGCCGCGTCGCCGTCACGTCGGCGCGGGGGACGGCCATGCTGCCTGTGGGGGTCCAGGTGCCAGCGGTCCCGTTGGCCGCGAGGGCACTCGGAATCGAGCCAAGGGCGACCGCAAGGGCGACCGCCGCGAGGGCCAAAGTTCGCTTCATCAGCTGCCCGCTTCCCTTCCGATCAACCCGGGCCTGATCTTGCTCGCGTCCAGGCGATGGGCGCAGATCCGGAGTCGAGCCTGCCACCGCAATGTGACAGGACGATGTCCGCGGTATGACGTCGAGCGACGCCGTACACGTCCCTACTTCTGGATAGTTGCCTTAGCGAGGATCCGGGGGCGGTACTGCCATCGTCAACTCGGCCGTGTGTACATGGCTCCCGATTCCGCAAATCGTTTGTGAAGGGTCACCACCGAGACCTCCCACCGTTGGTGGGCGTCTGCCGGACGGCCGGCCTCAACGGCCACCGGTCACATCATCCGGCGGCCGTGAGACCCGAATGGTCTACGGGAGGATGGGACAGCGGAAGTCCGCCTCAGGTGCTCGCGTCAACGTCAGGTTGCCTGCGTCGACCTCCGCCATGACGGCATCCCACGATGTGAGGAGGCGGGCGTCCGCCAGGTCGGTCCAGGTCGCCGTCCAGACCTGCCAGCGGCCACCATGCGATCCGCGACCGGGAGCGAACTGGGCGACGCCGCCCTGCTCGAAGTTGGTGAAGGATGCGATCGGGTCGCGACCGGTCCCGGCGGGCACGTTCGCCGGGTTCGCGAACGTTCGGTACGCCACGTCGTCCACGTAGATCGTGCCGAACGCCTTCGCGGTCGCTGGAGCGGCGATGGTCAATGCGAGCAGACCGGCAAAAGCCAGCCCGACGAGCTTGCGCATGGCGCAGTCCTCCGTCTAGGGCGCCCTGGAAGGTGGGCGCCGCTGGCGGACAAGGTTGGGCGCTGCGCGTGACGAGCCGGTGACCGTCGGATGACAGATCGATCGCGCCTCGGCGCTTGATCGTACGAACCATCTGGTTCGTAACAGCAGGATGAGCCGGTGTGGCCGCGAATCTCGTCACAACCCAAGTGCCACGACGCTGAAGACTGCCGACTGAGCAATTCTGCGGGGTCAGACCTCAACGTCCGGCGCTCGCCGAGCATCACGGCGAAGCCGAGGATCCACAGTCAGAGCCCGCTAGACCTGCTGTCATCGGACGCAGCAGGTTGCGGCCTTGATCGCTTGATCACCTATCAGGCGCGCGGGTCCGATCCAAGCTCAACTCCATGCCGACTGGGCTCTCCCGATCACGCTCAGGATGGCTGGGCCAGGACGGCCGGGTCGCCCGTTTTCAGCGTCCGACGCACCACAGCGGCCAGCGCCTCGACCAGGTCAGCATCGGCATTGAGCGACGCGATTCGCAGGAAGCTCAAGCCGCGTCGCTCAGCCTGCTCTCGGGCCCCGACGTCGACGTCGTAGAGGATCTCGAGGTGGTCCGCGAGGAACTGCACGGGGACGACGAGCACCGAGCGCCCGCCTTGGGCGGCGATCTCCGGCATCAGGTCCGCGAAATCGGGCTTCATCCATTCGCCGGGCTCATGGCCGGCACTCTGCCAGCAGAAGGTCCAGTGCCGATCCGACAGCCCAGCATTCACGGCAACGGCCTCGGCGGTCGCCCGCAGCTGTCCAAGGTAGTCCGGCTCCTGCTCGGCTACCCGCTTTGGCAGGCTGTGCGCGGTCATCAGGACGTGGACCGTCACGCGGTCTTCGGGTGACAGCCGGGCGAGCGCATCGACGACGCGACCCGCGAGCGCGGCGACGAACGCTGATTCGTCGTGCCACGCACTGGCGACGACGACGTCCGGCGCTCCATCGCCCAGCGTCGCGCGCGCGTCATCGATCGCCCGGACGTAGCCGCTCATCAAGAGCGGTGAGTACTGCGGCGAGAGGATGATCGCAGCGACCTTCGAGACGCCGGCCTCCGCGAGCGCCGACAGCCCCGCAAGGATCGATGGTTCGGAGAAGCGCATGCCGATTTGGACGGGCCAACCGAGCGCACCCGCGACGGCGCTGGCCTGAGCGCGAGTAATCTCGATCAGCGGCGAGCCACCGATGACCCGGTAGCGTCGGGTGAACTCGTCGACGAGGTCCGGATCCGGCTCCCGTCCCCCACGGACGCGAGCGAGGTACTCCCGGATGTCCTTGCGCTCAAGCGAGGCCGGCGAGCCGTAGGTCATGAGCAGCACGCCGGGCCGATCCGAGCCGCTCACGCGACGACCTCGGTGACGAGATCGGTCCGAGCAGTTTGCTCGTGGACCAGGGCAACGAGCCGGCGCAGCAGGTCCGTGTCGGTCGCGGGCAGCACGCCGTGGCCGAGGTTGAACACGTGGCCGGGCCGACCGGCCGCCTCGTCGAGGACGGCCAGAGCGCCCTGACGCGTCGCCTCCCAGCCCGCGAGCAGGCGGGCCGAATCGAGGTTGCCCTGGACGCCGCGATCATGGCCGACGAGCCGCCAGGCGTCGGCCAGCGAGACCCGGTGGTCGAGCCCGATGACGTCACCGCCGGCCTCGGCCAGGAGTTCGAGCAGCGCCGCCGTGCCGGTCCCGAAATGGATCGTCGGCACATCGCGGACAGCCGCGAAGATCCGCGCGACATGGGGCTGGACGAACTCCCGGTAGTCCGCCGGGCCGAGCCCGCCGACCCAGCTGTCGAACAACTGGACGACGTCGGCGCCGGCATCGACCTGTGCACGGAGATACGCGACGACCATGGTCGACAGCCGCTCCATCAGGTCATGCCAGGCCGTCGGCTCGCGGTACATGAAGGCCTTGGCCGTTGCGAAGTCTCGCGACGGGCGGCCCTCGATGAGGTAGCAGGCGAGGGTGAACGGCGCACCCGAGAAGCCGATGACGCCGGCCGCGCCGTCGAGCTCGCCCCTGACCAGGCGGATGGCGTCGAGGGTGAACGACACCTCGGCGGAGTCGAACGGTCCGAGCGCGGCGACGTCGGCCGCCGAGCGGATCGGTCGGTTGATGATCGGCCCGACCTCCGGCTCGATCCGGAGACCGACCCCCATCGGCTCGAGCGGCAGCATGATGTCGGCGAAGAGGACGGCCGCGTCGACCCCCAGCTCTCGAACCGGCATCAACGTGACCTCGGCGCAAAGCTCGGGGTTCTTGGCGAGCTCCAGGATCCCGTAGCGCTCGCGGAGCTTCCGGTAGGCGGCGAAGGAGCGGCCGGCCTGGCGCATGAACCAGATCGGTGTCGCGTCGACCGGCTCGAGCCGACAGGCGCGCACGAAGCGGTCGCTCATGCGGCACCCTCGCCGAACGCGACTCGGGCTGCCGCGATCGTCTCGTCGATCTCGGCCCGGCCGTGCGCCATCGATGGGAACCAAGCCTCGAACTGGGACGGCGGCAAGCAGACGCCCTGATCCAGCATCGAGCCGAAGAAGCGGGCATACGCCGCGCGGTCCGCGGTGAGAGCTTCGGCGGCATCGGTCGGCACGCTCGGTCGGAAGAAGACCGTCAGGAGTGGGCCCACCCTCGCGACCGCGACCGGGCCTTGCGCAGCCGTCGCGGCATCGGCCAGGCCAGCCGCGAGCTCGGAGACGGACTCCTCGAGGGCGACGTAGCGATCGGGCGTCAGCTCCGCCAGGGTGGCGATCCCGGCGGCCATCGACAGCGGATGGCCCGACAGGGTGCCCGCCTGGTAGACGGGACCCGCCGGTGCGACGAGCTCCATGAGGTCGGCCCGGCCACCGTAGGCACCGATCGGCATCCCGCCACCGATGACCTTGCCCAGCGTGCTCAGGTCCGGCTCGATACCGAACCGCGCCTGCGCGCCGCCGCGCTCGACACGGAAGCCGGTGATGACCTCATCGAACACAAGGAGGGCGCCGTCCGCATCGGTCGTCTCCCGCAGGTGCTCGAGAAACCCCGGTGCCGGCGGGATGACCCCGCTGTTCGCTGCCACCGGCTCGACGATCACCGCCGCGATCCGGCCGGCATGGTCGGCGAAGGCCAGCGTGACCGATGCAGGGTCGTTGTACGGCAGCACGATCGTCGTGGCGGCGACCGCATCGGGCACGCCGGCGCTACCCGC
The DNA here is from genome assembly GCA_963828165.1 of uncultured Chloroflexia bacterium. Taxonomy (GTDB): domain Bacteria; phylum Chloroflexota; class Limnocylindria; order Limnocylindrales; family CSP1-4; genus SPCO01. Next base: position 1,484,243 of record CAWHDR010000001.1, on the reverse strand, counting down.
GATCGCCAGGGTGGCGACTCCGGAGCCGGCCTCCACGAGGAGGCTGTCCGAGTGCCCGTGATAGGCGCCCGCGAACTTCACCACGAGATCCCGACCAGTCGCCGCCCGCGCCAACCGCAACGCGCTCATCACCGCCTCGGTGCCCGACGACGTGAAGCGGAGACGCTCCATCGACGGCATGGCCGCTTGGATCGCCTCGCCGAGCTCGATCTCGAGCGGATTCGTGGCACCGAGGGCCAAACCATTCGCCGCGGCGGCGACGATCGCGTCGATGACCTTGGGGTGGGCGTGGCCGAGGATCGCCGGCCCCCATGCTCCGACGAAGTCGAGATAACGGCGACCGTCGGCATCCCAGACGTACGGTCCTTCGCCGCGCTCGAGGACGAGCGGTGGCCGGCCGATGGCGCGGAATGCGCGCACGGGGCTGTTGACACCGCCCGGGAACAGCCGTTCGGCCCGCTCGACGAGTGAGGCGGTCCGGGTACCCGCGGCTGTGCCGGCCATCAGCCGGCCCCCAGCAGGCTGAGGATCTCGTCGATCGGACGATGGACGCCGAGAAGGATCGGGGTGTCGCTGACTGTCGACCGCCGGCTCTCTGTCGAACGGAGCGCCCGGACCAGGTCACCGAACGCGACGAGGTCATCAGTTTCGTAGGCAACGACGAAGTCCTGCGAGTCGAGCCCGAACGAGTACGCCAGGGCCTGGCGGATCGTCGGGTAGTCGTGGCCGACCCGCATGTGCTCGTTCATCACCCCCTGGCGGGCATCCTTCGAGAGGAGGTACCAGTCGGTGCTCTTCGTGAACGGATACACGACGAGGTAGCGGGAGCGCTCGCCGCTGAAGAGCGACTGATCCTGGTCGGTCGGCTTGCGCACGTACTGCGACGGTCCGATCCGGCCGATGAGCGAGTAGGTCACGGTCAGCCAGCGGCCCAGGCCGGCGCGCAGGAGGGCGGCCGCCGACGACTCCAGGGCGTCGATACTCGGAGCCATCCGCCAGAACAGCAGGTCGACCCCGGGCTCTATGCCGATCGACGAGTAGCTGATATTCCGCACCCCGACGAGCTCGGTCGACGCGACCGCCTCGCCGAAGTGGGAGCCATCGTCGTGACGTTCCTCGTCCGTCCGGCGCCGCCAGGCCGGATCGAGCCCGAGGCCGAGGGCCTGGATGTAGAGTTGCTCGTCGGCGCTCACCGCTCCTCCCGGAGCCAGCTCGCGAGGTCCGCCGCGGCATAGGTGATCACGATCCCGGCACCCGCCCGGACGATCGCCGTGACCGCCTCGGTCATCGCCCGCCGCCCGTCCAGCCAACCGCGTTCCGCCGCGGCGGCGAACATCGCAAACTCGCCCGACACCTGGAAGGCGGCGATCGGGACGTCGAACCGCGCCCGTGCCGCAGCAATGAGGTCCAGTCCCGGCAGAGCCGGTTTGACGAGCAGGATGTCGGCGCCCTCGGCGACGTCGAGCTGCATCTCGCGGAGCGCCTCGCGGCCATTGGCCGGGTCCATCTGGTAGCCCCGCCGGTCGCCGAACGCCGGAGCGCTGTCGGCGGCTTCGCGGAACGGGCCGTAGAAGGCTGAGGCATGCTTCGACGCGTAGGCCATGATCGCGGTCTGCCCGAAACCCTCGGCGTCGAGGGCCGCCCGAATTGCGCCGACCTGGCCATCCATCATCGCGCTCGGCGCCACGATATCGGCGCCCGCCCGCGCCTGGGCTACGGCCGTCTCGGCAAGCCGCACGAGCGCGGCGTCGTTGTCGACCGATCCGTCGGCAGCGAGCGGCCCGCAGTGACCGTGGTCGGTGTATTCGCATAGACACGTGTCGGCGATCGTCGCGAGCGGCAGCTCGAGGGCCCGGATCCGGCGGAACGCGTCCTGGACGATCCCGTCGTCGTCGGAGGCCTCGGAGCCGAGCGCGTCCTTCGCCCCTGGCAGGCCGAAGAGGATGACCCCGCCGATTCCGATCTCGGCCAGGCGCGTCGCTTCCTCGGCGGCAACATCGGGCGAGAGCCGGGCTTGACCCGGCATTGAGCCGATCGGATCGCGGCGGCCTATGCCCGGCTGCACGAACAGGGGCGCGATGAGCATCGAGGGATGGAGGTGGGTCTCGCGGACCAGCGCCCGCAGGGCCGGCGTGCGCCGCATCCGACGGGGTCGGACGGGCAGCGACGTCGCAGGCGCGGTCGGCCCGGGCGATGGCGGTGCTTCGATGTCGAGTGTCATGAGATCTCCTGTGGCTGGAGAGCCAAGCGCCCGTGCGGTGGTCGCGGCGAGCGCCGCCGAGTCCGGTGTCAGGGAGACCGCGAGGATCCGGAAACCCGCCGCGCGGGCCTCGTCAGCGGTCTCGGGACCGATGCACACCGCCGGGAACGACCGGACGTCGACTGATGTGGCATTCCCGAGCGACACCAGGCCTCGGACTGTCGAGCCACTCGTGAACACTGCGGCGGCGATCGGTCCATCCGCTGCTGCGGTTCTGAGGAGTGCGCGTGAACGCTCCGGCGCCTCGCGCGTCCGATAGGCGATCAGGTCGTCGACCAGGGCCCCCCGTGCCCGCAGTGTGGCCGCCATCTCGCCGTCGGCAAGATCGCCGCGCACGACTACCAGGCGATCGCCGGGATCGAACGGGAGGCCGACGGCCATGGCCGTCGCGCTGGCTTCAAGTGGCTGATAGTCGACTCCGATCCCCTCGCGCTCAAGGACATCTCGAGTAACCGGGCCGATCGCCGCAACCTTCGACGTCTCGAGCGCGGTGAACACTCGCTCGGCCGCCTTGAGCAGGGCGCGGGCGCCGTTTGCGCTCGTGACAACGACCCACGCGTATGTGGGCAGGAGGCGGGCTACGGCGTCAAGGTCTCCCCGCGGTTCGTCGAACTCCACCGCGATCGCCGGGACGGGGACGGGGTCGACGCCCGCGTCTCGCAGCGCCGCCAGGAGATCGGCCGCCTGCTCGGCCGCTCGGGTGACCAGAACGCGAGGGGCGGTCGGCCACTCCCGATCCGGATCGACGTGGCCCACGCTCGCTCGAATGCGAGTCCGCGGGTCGAGCTCGGCCGCTAACGCACGGCCGAGATCCTCACCGGCCGCGACGGGACCGTGGCCGCGGGCGAAGACCGGCCCAGCGCCGTCCGGGCCGGCATAGCCCCCGACCAGCTCCAGTTCGCCGCCAACGATCGTCGCGAGGGCCCCGATCGGGGCGCGGCAGCCTCCCCCGGACGCGGCCAGGAAGGCGCGCTCGGCATCGACCGCCAGGTGCGTCCGCCGATCGTCGATCGCCGCGGCCACCGCGAGCATGCGCTCGTCGTCGGACCGCACCTGAACGGCGATGGCACCCTGCCCAGGAGCCGGCGGCACGATCTCGGGCTCGAGTCGCTCGGCGATCCGGTCGCCGAGCCCGATCCGGTCGAGTCCCGCGCACGCGAGCACCAGCGCATCGGTCTCGCCCGCATCGAGCCGGCGAAGCCGCGTGTCGACGTTGCCGTGGAGTTGATGGACGACGAGGTCCGGCCGTTGAGCCAGCAGGAAGCCCGTCCGCCTCGGGCTGTCGGTCCCGACGCGACATCCCGGCGGCAGGTCGACCAGCTTCCGTTCGGTCGCGTCAGTCCGGACGACGAGCGCATCACGCGGGTCCGCCCGGGCCAGGTAGGCGGCGATGCAAAGCCGTGGATCCTGGTCGGTCGGTACGTCCTTCGCGCTGTGGACCGCGACGTCGACGGCGCCATCGAGCAACGCCCGCTCGATCGCGGCGACGAAGGCTCCCTCGCCCCACGCGGTGTCCGGCGCCCGGCGGTCGCCCTCGGTCTCGATGACCACGACTCGGCTCGCATGGCCCTCCCGCTCCAGGGCCTCGTAGACCAGCCGCGCCTGAGCCAGCGCCAGCACGCTGCCCCTCGATCCGATAGCGACCTCTGAGCCGTTCACAGGGCGAAGATGTCCCGGATCGCCCGCCCGTCACGGCCGTCGGTGTCCCGACCAAGGCGCTCGAGTGGTTCGCGAAGAAGCCGATCGGCGAGATGCCGGGTCATTCCTTCGATCGCGGTGCGTGCCTCGGGTTCGAGACCAGGCAACCGCCGCCAGAGTGCCGCGAGCTCGGCCTCGCGCTCACGATCCGCGCGCTGCTTCAGGGCCTCGGCGGCCGACCGCCCGTCACGTCCCTGGAGCCAGGCCAGGAACTCCAATGTCGAGCGCTCGATGAGCGCGTCGAGTCGAGCTACCGAACCGTCCTGCGCCGCAGGGCCGATGTCGGCAAGGGCGAGAGCATCGGCCGTGATGAGACGCTCGCCAAGGATCTCCGCGAGCGAGACGGGGATCGCCGCCGGCACGGAGAGATCGACCACGACGGTCGCGCTCCCGGCCAGCGCATCGATCGTGGCGGCCCCGATCGGCCACGGCCCCGCGAGCGCCACGACGACGCCGGCGAACCCGCGGATCCGGGCGTCGGGGTCGAACATCTCGAATCGGGCGCCAGTCGAAGCGGCGAGCGCTGCGGCGCCGTCGGCCGATCGGTTCGCGACAGCGACGGAAGCTCCGGCGGCGACCGCAGCACGTGCCGCCATCCGCCCCATCCTGCCGGCTCCGACGACGAGGATCTCGTGGCCCCGGAGCGTGCCCACCTCGCGCTCGATCGACGCAAGGGCGACTTCTGCAAGCGAGCGTCCTGGGCCCTGGCGCCACGACCTCGCCCGACGCCCCGCCTGGAGTGCAAAAGCGAAGAGGCGTTCGAGCGCCGGGTCGAGCGTACCGGCGGCGCGGGCCGCGTCCACCGAAGCCCGAAGCTGGTGAAGGATCTGATCCTCGCCGACGACGACTGAATCGCGCCCGACGGCCACGGTCATCGCGTGGTGAACCGCCTGCTCGCCGGTCAACGTTCGAGCACCCTCCGGCAGTGCCAGTGCGAGGCGCGCGGCGTCGTCGGCGTTCCCGACATAGGCCTCCACCCGATGGCAGGTCTCCAACGTGAACGCTCGGCCGGTCGACTCCCGGTGAAGGGCCGTGGCGAACCGCTCACGCTCGATGGCAGGGACGTGACGCGCATGGGTCACGAGCGCGAGGATCGGCACGGACGGTGCCTCGTTCACGCCTCGCGATCCTTCCCGGTCCGCTCCGCTATCGGGCGGGGTCGACCGCCCGTGCCAGCGGCTCGAGTGTGGCCCGTCATCGTGGCCACCAGCAGCCGATCCATCGCCCGCTCCGCGGTCTCGAGCAGGTCCGTCGTCTCGGCCGTGTCGAACCCGCGCCGGCGAGCCGCCACCGCCAGCTCGTGATGGAACGGCGCGCGGAAGCGGAGGAAGCCCTCGACCGTCTGGCTGAGAGACAGGCCGAGTGCCGCCGCAACGGTGCCGTACTCGGCGGCCGAGGCGGATGCCTCTTTCAGATGATGCGTCGCCGCTTCGGGCTGCGGCGCGTCAAGGTACTGGAGGAGGCTCGCGGCGAGGACGTGGCCCCGCTCCCGGAACAGGAGGCGCTGCTCGTCGGTCAGGGTCAGGACCCAGGGGAGCTCCGGCGCCGCCTCGCGGCTCGCCCGCCGGTAGCTCCGTGCGATCCGGCTCGGCGACAGGCCGGCGCCACCGATCGATGGGCGTCGAGATCTGTCCGCCGGGAGGAGGCGTTCGAGGGCAGATCGGGAGAACCGCCGGTGGCCGCCAGGTGTCGTGAACACCCGAAGGCGGCCGGCATCGCTCCAGCGGCGGAGCGTGGCAGGTGAGACGCCGAGCACGCGGCTTGCCTCCGAGAGGCCCACCCAGTCGGGGTCGCGGGACGCTGATCGAGTCACAAACCTACTCAAATCTACCAGAACGTAGCTGACTCGCTCACTTTACCATTTCGGACGCGAGGATTCCTGCGCGAGTCCGTCGTTCCCCCAACGTCGACCGCCACGCTAGAAGTCGGAAACCAGGCCGCTCGACCTGGGAGCCGGCCCGTCGGGGTCCGCTCCGCCCCCTTTTGGGATGCCGACTTCGCAAACAGCGAGGCCTCGGATAGAATCCGCGTGTCGGCTCCACCGTTCCCGTGGGCTCCAGGGCCCTGCTCGACGGTGCGCGACGGTGGACGACCCAGACCCCGACCGTAGCGCCGTCATGCTGGTGACCTGATGCGTACGTTCCATCTGCTCGTCGCAAACACGCTCGTGGCCAACGTCACGAATAACTTCCTGTGGTTCGCGCTGACGTTCTGGGTCTACATCGAGACCCGCTCCGTCCTGGCCACGGCGATCATCGGCGGCGGGTACATGCTGCTGGTCGCCCTCTCGGCGATGTTCTTCGGGACCTTCGTCGATCGGCACCTTCGACGGACGTCGATGCTGCTCTCGAGCGGGCTCTCGCTCTCGGCCTTCGCGCTCGCCGGCGTGGTCTTCGTCGTCGCGCCGGCTTCGGCGCTGCGGGATCTCAGCCACCCCGCCTTCTGGGCGTTCATCGCACTCGTGCTGGGCGGTGCCATCGCCGGCAACCTGCGATCCGTCGCCCTCTCGACCACGGTCACGCTCCTGGTCCCGGAGGAGGGCCGCGATCGTGCGAACGGGCTGGTGGGGACGGCGAATGGGGTCGCATTCGCCCTGACCTCGGTGTTCAGCGGTCTGGCCGTCGGTCAGCTCGGGATGGGCGCGTGCGTGCTCATCGCCGTGGTCGTCACGGCCCTCGCTGCGGCGCATCTCATGACGATCCGCATCGAGGAGGAGGCGCCCACGCCGAGCGCCGATTCGCCTCGAATGATCGACATCGCGGGCGCGATCCGGGCGGTCGGGCTCGTCCCCGGGCTGCTCGGGCTGCTGCTCTTCTCGATGTTCAACAATTTCCTGGGCGGCGTGTTCATGTCGCTGATGGACCCCTACGGACTGACCCTGATGTCGGTCGAGGCATGGGGCTTCCTGATCGCCTTCACCAGCCTCGGGTTCATCGTCGGCGGGATCTTCGTCGCCCGACGCGGGCTGGGTGTCAACCCGGTCAGGACGCTGTTGCTCGCGAACGTCGTGATGTGGAGCGTGACGATCATCTTTCCCATCCGCTCCGAGATCCTGCCGCTCGCGATCGGGTTCTTCGTCTACCTGTTCCTCGCCCCGGTCGCGGAGGCATCGGAGCAGACGGTCATCCAGAAGGTCGTGCCCTTCGGGGAGCAGGGCCGGGTCTTCGGTTTCGCGCAGACCCTCGAGACCGCAGCCTCACCGATCACCGCGTTCCTCATCGGTCCCATCGCGCAGTTCTGGGTGATCCCGTCCATGACCGGCGGCGCGCTTGCCGACAGCATCGGGTCGTGGTTCGGCACCGGGCCCGATCGTGGCATGGCGCTGATCTTCATCATCGCCGGCACCATCGGGCTGCTCGTGACGCTCCTTGCGCTGCGTTCCGGCCCGTACCGAACGCTTTCGAGCCGGTACGCCGCCGCGGCGAACGAGCCCGTCGGGCAGGCCAAGGTCGAGGCGCCGGCCGCCTGACGAAGGTCGGTCCGCTACTCACCGGCTCCGTCGAGATAGAGCAGCACGGCCAGCACGCGACGGTTGACGTCCGGGTCGTCTTCGAGCCCGAGCTTGCCAAAGATCGTGCCGCTCATCCCCTCGAGCGTCTTCGTCGTGATCCCGAGTCGCTCGGCGATCGGCCGGTTGGAGCGTCCCTCGGCGATCTGCCCGAGGGCTTCGCGCTCGCGCTCCGTAAGGCGCGTCAGCCTGCGGACGGGACGCGCACGGTGGTTGGCAAGCCCATCCATCTCATCGGGCCAAATGGCGTTCGGATCCGCGACGCTGGTCGCATCGTGTTCGACGAGTCCGGCAACGTGCTCAGCGTTAACGGGCCGCATCCTGCCGACGGCGTGGACCTGGCCCCGTACTACTGTCCCTGACATCGGTGACGGCCACGGCGTCTTTCGCACATGGCGGGGACGCCGTCGTTGCGCGATAGAAAACTGACACGCTCGCTCGACTGCGGTGTTTCGTCCGACCGGAACCATCAAGCCCCGGCCGGTGTACTACCGCCACGACTGACCTCGCAGGAGTCCCCGCATGCCCGGTCGCTGTCTGTTCGTGGTGGCAACGCTCATCGTCATCGTCGCCTGCGGTGGCCCTCCTGCCGACACCGCGGCACCGCTACGGGGCGAGCCGCCTCCTTCGGACGGAATACCAGCGCCGGAGGCATCAGGATCCGGCAGTCCCGCGCCCTCGGGCCGCGTCGCCGGCCTGGTGCTTGGCCAGACGTTCGGCCTCTTCTACGATCCTCGGCTCGAGGGGGTCGTCCTTGTCAACGGCGCGACCGAGAACGGTCCCGATCGGCCGACGGAGCTGTGGCGCTGGAGCGGCGAGGGATGGGAGCTCCTTGACGCCGCGGGACCCCCGGCGCGCAGCTTCGCCGCGCTCGGGCGCGACCCAGAGCGAGAGGTCGTCGTGGTCCACGGTGGCGTGGACGGGGGTGGCGAAGCCTTCGACGAGACCCTCGAATGGGACGGCCGCGATTGGTCGGTGACCACGGCCCCGGGGCCCGGTCCGCGCGAGGGCGCCGGCCTCGCTTTTGACGCCGCCTCACACCGGATGGTGCTGTTCGGCGGCTCGACCGGCGCTGTTCAGCAAGCGGACACGTGGGCGTGGGAGGGCGGCGAGTGGGAGCGGATCGCCGAGGTCGGCCCGCGCCCGCGCTTCGTCAGCCTGATGACGGAGGACCGTTCGACCGACGCCATCCTCCTGCAGGGCGGTCACTGGGTCGATGGCAACGACGGCGACTTCCTGGCCGACACGTGGCGCTGGAGTGACGGGGCGTGGCTCGAGGTTGCGGACCCCGAGGGCCCCGGTCCGCGTGTCAACTCCCCGGGCGTCTGGGACGACCGACTCGGCGGCATCGTCATGTTCGGTGGGGGCACCGGGCTCGACACGCCCATGGCGGCAGACACCTGGCGATGGACGGACGCCTGGTCGAAGGTGTCCACGGGGACGGCCCCCACGCCCCGGAACGGGCACGCCCTGGCGTTCGACGTCAAACGGGGAGTCCTCGTCCTGGTCGGTGGGATCGCGCAACCCGGCGGTTCCCACCAGCTCGACGTGTGGGAGCTGGGGCCGGACGGCTGGGATCAGGCATGGCCCCGCCCTTGATGGCTCACCCCTCGAGCAAGGTCTTGAGCGCGGTCAGGCGGTCGCGCCAGTAGGCCCTGCGGTGGCCGCGGCTCGGGCGTCGGGCCGGTGTCATGCTCGACGGCGACCGGGCTCATCGCATCGCCGGTTGCGCCGAAGGTGACGTTCACGCGGCTGCCGTCGTCCCAGTCGAAGCAGGCGGATCGACCCGCTGCCGCCGACCCATACGGTCGTCAGCCTTCGCGCCAATCGCACCACGCCTTGACGATCGCAGCCAGCTCCGTCCGAGCGGCCTCGACCTCGTCCAGGCTCCGGATCTTCATCACCCGGGACGTGTCGCCAGTCCCTTCGAGGCGCGGATGCTCGCCCGGGATCTTCGCACCCAGGTGGAACAACAGGCTGGCGTGTTGCCGGCTCTTGGGGTAAAAGCTGGCCAGGTTGCCCTTGTAGGTGAATGTCGGCGCCTGCCATTTCACGGTTTCAGTGATCCGCGGATCCGCCTCGAGCACGATCTCCCGGATTCGCAGGACCACGGGTTTCATCGGGTTGTCGTATCGCTCGAACCAGGCGTTGACCTCCGGCGACGTCGCCATGCCCACCTCCATACGTCACGCCGCGGCCTGGAAGACGGCGTCACCGCGCTCCACGGCGACGAGCGCAGCCTCGGGGCGTTCTTCGGGCGCGACCGCGGCAAGCCGGGTCCGCCTCGCGTTCACCCGGCCGAACCGTCGCCCGGCCGAAGCCGGCGGCGCTCGGAGACCTCGACCGAGGCGCTGCTCGGCCCTTCGGCCGGATGTTCGATCAGGGCGACGAGCCGGTTGGCCATGAACCGGCCGGTCCGCACGGTCTTGCCGGATCTGGTGACCTCGGTGACTTCCACGACACCGCGCGCGCTATTGACCTCGATCCGCCGGCCTGCCTTGGTGGCGACGATGTCGAACGTCTGCACGCCGCCGCCGGTATCGACCAACGCCTCGACGCGATCGCCTTTCATGCGGGCCGCCGGTGCTACTCGCTCTCGCCGAGCGCCGGTGCCAGCGGCAGCGCGAACCCGAACTCGGCGCCACCGCCCTCCCGTGGAGAGGCCCACAGGCGCCCGCCCAGCGCCGTGACGATCCGCTCGCAGACGGGTAGCCCGAGACCCAGGCCGCTGGCCGTCCGCTGCGCCTCCGTGCTGCGATAGAACGGCGAGAACAGTCGGGCGGCATCGGTGTCGTCGAGGCCGAGGCCCCGGTCGAGCACGCGGACGAGCGCCTCGCGGTCCACCGTCTCGAGCGTCACGTCGATCGCGCCGTCGGGGCCACCGTACTTGTGGGCGTTCGTGAGGAGGTTCTGCAGCAGGAGGACGAGGTGCGTGCGGTCCGCCTCGACGACGACGTGGTGTCCGGGGATCCCCACGAACCGGATGTCGCGGTGCGGATGTCGCCGCGAGAAGGCCCCGATCTCGTGCCGGATCACGTGGGTCAGGACCTGCGGCTCCAGCTCCGCGGACGTGCCCGCCTGCATCCGGGAGAGCAGCAGCAGGTTCTCGATGATCTCGAGGAGGCGCTCGGAATCCTCGGCGATGTCGACGACCATCGCGTCGCGGGTCTCCTCTGGCAGGCGGTCGACACGATCTCGCAGCAGCTGGGCGTTGCCGTAGATCGTCGTCACCGGGGTCCGCAGCTCATGGGAGATCAACCCGACGAAGTCGTCCTTCACGCTGTTGGACGCAGCGAGCGCCTCGGCCGACGCCCGGAGGTCGTCCTCCATGCGGCGCCGTTCGGTGATATCGACCAGGACGTTCACGGCGCCGATCATCCGTCCGCCCTGGTCGTAGAGCGGGGTCGGGTAGGGCTGGAAATCGACCCGGCTGCCGTCCTGGCGCTCGGCGATCGCGGTGAAGCCGCGGACCGAGCGACCTTCCTTCAGGGCGATCGCCATGGGGCAGTCACCGTGGGCCAGCGGCGTTCCGTCAGTCCAGAACAACCGGAAGGAGCCGCACCACTCCTCGCCAAGCTCGGGCCGGCGTCCCCACAGTTCTGCCGCGGCCTCGTTGTAGAACGTGATCCGGCCGTCCGCGTCGGTGGTGTAGACCGCGACGCCCAGGGCCTCGAGGAACGCGCGGTACCGGTCCGCGTCGGCCGAACCCGTATCGCTCGAGTCGCGGCGTGTGGCCAGCGATTCGACGAGGCGCAGGATCGGATCGGCGCGGCCGGCACCCGCCGGGTCGCGCGCAAGCTCGGTCATCGGCTGGCAGTGTATGGGGCATTGACTCTCTGGGCCACCCTTTGGGGCCGCTTGTCGCACGTCTGCAACGCCTTGGGGCATATCACGAGTCCGACCGGCGCCTCCCACGGGTCGCACCCGCCCAGGCGATCAGCGGAAAGAGCAGCATCGGCGCCTCCAGCACGGAGTAGAGCGGCCCGCTGCCACGGGAATTGAGGACCGAGGCGACCCAGTCGGCCCACAGCGCTCCGAACGGCACGCACAGCGCCACGAACACGACCAGCCCGATCCACCACGAGCGCTCTCGGAACCCGAACAAGGCGAACGGGAACAGGCTGGGTTTCAGGAGCACGAAGGGCGCGGCCCAGCGGTAGACGATGGCGATCGACATGGCCGCCATGCACCAGATGACCGGGTTGCCCGTCCAGATCTTGAGCGGCGTGGTCGGCCACGCCAGGCAGAGCGCCATGAGCGGCCAGACTGCCGGCCGCGGACGCACGCGCCATACGGCCCAGATCGTCAGCGCGGCGGGGATGCCCCACCAGAGCACGGCCGGAAGGACCGTGAACGGGACGAACAACCACAGCCCGACGGGCGGGTAGAGCACGTCGCCGTGGGCGACCTCGTACGGCCCGGAGAGCTGGCGTGGCTCGTAGAACGGTCCGCCGTCGACCCAGCGTGCAGCCACGTCGCGGTAGAGGGCGAAATCGATCCCGGGCGCCTGCTCGAGCGGGTTCGGGATGGCGAGCACGAACAGGACCGGCAGCAGCAGGGTCGCCGCGGATGCGGCGAGCGCCATGGACGGGCGGTCGAACAGCTCGGTCCATCGCACATTCACGTCGCGATGGTAGCCGCGAGGCGCGCCGCCCTGACCTCGGGCGCAACCATCAGACTTGGCCCGTGATCCCCGCCGAGCGCCAGGCCTTCATCCTCGCCAATACGATCGCAGCGCCGGCCCCGTTGGTGCCGGAGATCACCATGCGGACCGGTGGCCTCTCGATGCCGCTGTGGGAGGCCGCTGCACTGACGGACGCGCGCCCGGCGGTGCCACCGCCGTACTGGGCGTGGGCGTGGGCCGGTGGGCAGGCACTCGCGCGACATGTGCTGGACCACCCCGAGCTGGTCCGTGGACGGCGCGTCGCTGACATCGGCTGCGGCGGCGGGATCGTGGCCATCGCTGCGGCCATGGCGGGAGCCGCGAGCGTCACCGCCATCGACCTCGAGGTCTTCGCCATCGAGGCCAGCCGGTTGAACGCGAGCGCCAACGGCGTGACCCTGGACCTCGAGGAGGCCGATCCGATCGGCACCGACGCCGGCTGGCACGTCGTGCTCGTCGGCGACCTCTGGTACGAGCCCGAGCTCGCCGCGCGCATGGCGCCGTGGCTGCGCGAACTGGCCGCGCGCGGCGCCGACGTCCTGACCGGCGATCCCGGCCGAGCCCACCTGCCGGTCGACGGCCTCGACGAGCTCGCCCGCTACGAGGTGCCGACGATCGAGGATTTGGAGGACGTCACGACCAAGACGGTGCGGGTGCTCCGGCTCAGGCCCTGAGCAGCTGGCGGGCTTCAGGCGGGGCGGGCAGATCCTCGAACACATAGATCAGGCGGCGACGATGCCCGCCCGTCCCCTGGATGATCCGGGTCGGCACGATCGGGGCGAACCACGACAGCACCCGCTCGTTCGAGATCTGGTGGTGGCAGTTGCGCGGATCCTCCATGACCCAATCGATCGGCAGCGAGATGATGGCGTGGCGCGCGATCCGGCGGACTTCGAGGAAGGCCTCGCGCTGCCGATCCGTCAGGTGCTCGAAGACCTGGAGCGCCATGAACAGGTCGTAGGCCTTGTCATCGACCGGCCAGGGGACCTCCGTCGCATCGAAGACCCGGATCGACACGCTCGGATCGAGCTCCGGGCGGGCCTTCTTGTCCATGACGTCGGCCCCGACGATGATCGGCAGGACCGGCGCTCCGAGCTCGAGCGCCGTTCGAAGTCCATGTCGCCCGATCAACACCGTCGCCTGCGAGAGCGCCGCCGACATGTAGCCCCAGCGGTTCTTGTAGTACGGGAACCTGGCCACCATCGCCTCGAACTCGGGCTTGGTCATCGCCCGGATCCCGCCCGCTGGCCCCGGCGTGATGGAGCCCGGTCGCGAGTGCAGGGCTCGGGCGCGCGCGACAGCCGCCGACGCCGCCGCGACGAGGCCGCGCAATGAGCGCCAGATCGGCACGAGGATGGGTCGTAGCGGCCGGAGGAGTCGTTTGAGGCCGCGGAGGATGACGATCTCCCTTGCACGACGGGCGGGCACGGCCAAGCCTACCCTCGCCGGGGGCGATGCGGTCACCGCGCCGCGTCAGGAAGGGCGCAGGCCCGACCGTCTTTGGCCGGCCGCCGCCTCGCCTTCCCGTCCGACTTCCCGGAGTCGACGTTCCAGGAAGGCGCGCTCCGGGCGGTTCGAGGTGAGCTCCAGGGCGTGCCGGTACGCCGAGGCGGCCTCGGAACCGCGCCCGAGTCGTCGCAGCAGGTCGGCGCGCGCCGCATACAGGTACGGGTAGTTCGCGAGCGCACCCTCATCGGCGAGTCCGTCCATCATCGCCAGACCGACCGCCGGACCGTCGGCGAACGCGACGGCCACTGCATGGTTGAGGCGGACCACCGGCGTGGGATCGAGGTCGACCAGGGCTGATATAGCGTGGCGATCTGGGCCCAGTCCGTCGCGGCGGCATCGGGCGCCTCATCGTGGAGGGCGGCGATGGCGGCCTGCAGCTGGTACGGCCCGACGCGACGGGTCGGCAGGACCGCCTGGACGAGCGTCCTGCCCTCTGCGATCGCGGCCTGGTCCCAGCGAGACCGGTCCTGGTCCTCGAGCAGGACGAGCTCGCCGTCGGGTCCCACCCGCGCATCCCGCCGTGCGTCGTGGAGCAGCATCAGTGCCAGCAACCCGGCGGCCTCCGGCTCGTCGGGGAGCAGCGAGACCACCGTCCGTGTCAGCCGGATCGCCTCGGCACTCAGCTCGCGCCGGATCAGGGCGTCGCCAGATGAGGCCGCGTAGCCCTCGTTGTAGACCAGGTAGAGAACCTTGAGGACACCGTCGAGACGCTCGGGCAGCAGGTCACGTGGCGGTACGCGGTACGGGATGCCGGCATCGTGGATCTTGCGCTTGGCCCGGACGAGCCGCTGGGCGAGCGTCGCTTCCGGGACGAGGAAGGCTCGGGCGATCTCCGGTGTCGTCAGGCCGCCGAGCGTCCGGAGCGTGAGCGCGATGCGGCCGTCCATCGGCAAAGCCGGATGGCAGCAGGTGAAGATCAGGCGCAGTCGGTCGTCCATGTCGTCGTCCGCCGCCCCAGCGCCGCCAGCTTCGGGCTCGATCGCGGCCAGGTCCGCTTCGATGGCGGCCTCGCGCGTGAGCTCGTCGGTCTTGTCCCGAAGCCGCCTCCGGCGGCGCAATCGGTCGATCGCCCGGTTGCGTGCGGTCGTCGTGATCCAGGCGCCCGGGTTGTCCGGTATGCCGCGGGACGGCCACACCTCGAGCGCCGTGACGAACGCCTCCTGGACGGCTTCCTCGGCGAGATCGAAGTCGCCGAGGACGCGGATGAGCGTCGCGACCGCGCGGCCCGATTCCTCGCGGAACAGGCGGTCGACGACCTCGCTGGTGGCGGCAGTCGGCGTCAGTCGGCGACGACCGCTTCGGCAAGGGCCCCCGACGGTGCGTTGGTGAAGTCCCAGACCGGACGCACCTCCACCGAGCCGTACTTCGCGCCCGGGATCATCGCGGCGTAGCCGATCGCTTCGTCGAGATCGGCCGCTTCCACGAGGTAGAACCCGCCGAGGACCTCCTTGGTCTCGGCGAACGGGCCGTCCGTGGAGATCGTCTTGCCGTCGCGGACGCGGACGGTCGTCGCCGTCGCCGTTGGTGCGAGCGCTTCCCCGCCCTTCATTGCGCCGCGATCGGTGATGTGTTGACCGAACGCGTTGTAGGCCTCCATCTGGGCCATGGCCTCATCGTCCGGTGGAGCTTCGGCTGGTTCCTCGGTATAGATCAACAGGGCGTACTGCATCGTGTCCTCCAGCGCTGGCTCTGGCGGCGTCATAGCGCCGCCTTCACCAGCACGACGAACGGCCGCGGTCGAAATCGACGGCGTCGTTCGCCCAATCTACCCCGCGCCGTCACCTCGCACCGCGTCTGGCGGTCGCGGCGTACGCTTTCGGGCATGGCGACGCCGAAGGAGATCCTCGAGGTCGATGGGCGCGAGGTCTCGATCTCCAACCCGCAAAAGGTGTACTTCCCGGACGCCGGATACACGAAGCTCGACCTCGTCCACTACTACCTTGCGGTCGCGGACGGGGCGCTGATGGGCATTCGCGGCCGGCCGATGGCGCTGAAGCGCTTCGTGGACGGCATCACGAAGGAACCGTTCTTTCAGAAACGAGCTCCGGACAACACCCCGGACTGGATCCGCACCGCCGAGCTGACCTTCCCCTCGGGCCGAACCGCCGATGAGATCGTGGTCGACGAAGCCGCCGCGCTGGCCTGGATCGTCAACCTGGGCTGCATCGACCTGAACCCGCATCCCGTCCGCGCCGACGACCTTGACCATCCCGACGAGCTACGGGTCGACCTGGACCCCGTCCCGGGGGTCGAGTGGCCGCAGATCCGCGAGGTCGCCCTGGCGTGCCGCGAGGCGCTGGAAGCCGTGGGGCTCGTCGGCTGGCCCAAGACCTCCGGTTCCCGCGGGATCCACATCAACGTCCGGATCGCCCGCGAATGGACCTACCCGGAGGTCCGGCGCGCCGCCCTGGCGCTCGCACGGGACGTGGAGCGTCGCGTGCCCGATGCCGCGACCTCGAAGTGGTGGAAAGAGGAACGCCACGGGGTGTTCCTGGACTACAACCAGAACGCCAAGGACCGCACCGTGGCGTCGGCGTACTCCGTCCGGCCACTTCCGGACGCCCGCGTCTCGACGCCACTGACCTGGGACGAGGTGCCGACCGTCGAGGCCGAGGCGTTCACGATCGCGACCGTGCCAGCGCGATTCGCGCAGATCGGTGACCCGGGGGCCGGCATCGACGATGCGGTCGGGTCCCTCGCCGCGCTCCTGGAGCTGTCCCGCAAGCACGAGGCCGAAGGGGAGGGTGACGCCCCGTGGCCGCCGAACTACGCGAAGCAGGCCGGTGAGCCACCACGGGTCCAGCCGTCACGGAAGCGCCGGCCGGACTCGGAGTACGAGAAGGGTCGGGGCGAGTCCGGCGGTCCCCCGCCGGAGGTTGCTGCGGCACGGGCGGCTGCCGTTGCGGCCGGCGACCCGAACGCCGGCCTGCCGACCGAGTGGGAAGGCACACGCCCGACGCCGACGGGCCGGCGGAAGACCAACATCCCGGTCATCGAGATCTCGCGTGCTGCGTCCAAGGCGGAGGCGCTCGAAGGGCTGGAGCGCTGGAAAGCGCGTCATCCGAAGGCTGCGGACGCCCTCGAGCCCGCCGACATACTGGTCGATGGCATGCGCGGCCGCTCGTCGCTGTGGTACCGCGTCCGGGTCAACCTCACCCACGTCGCTGATGACGACCGACCCGCCCAGGAGGCGCTCGATCCGGATTACGACCCCTGGGCGGGTTTCGAATGGCCCGACCGGGCCGGACAGCTGGAACGTGCGCCGCGCAAGAAGAAACCCGCGAGCTGACGAAGCGCGCCGGCGTTCGGCGCTACGCGGACTGCTGGCGCCGGCGTACCCCGAAGCCGCCCAGCCAGCGCCGGACGAAGGGTAGCCACGCGACCCCGACGATCGCCTGGAGCCCGACTGCGACCATCAGGAGCAGTCCGGGCATGCCCAGGGCGAATGCCGGGACGGCCCATTCGATATTGCCGAAGCCACTGAACGAGCCGTCGATGATCGCGTCGATCCCCGGTTGGTCGAACGTCGGAAGCAGGAAGCGGTCGCCAGGTGCCGCGCCGAGGCCGGTACCGCCATCACCGTCACCGTTACCGCCGACGGTGCCCGCGCCTGTGCCGGGCGCATCGGTGGCAGCGCCGGCGGGCGAGGGTGTGGGGCTCGCTCCCGATCCCGGGGGCGCCGTCGTCGCCACGCCGGCGGTCGGCGACGGCGTGGGTGTCGGACTCGCCGTCGCCCCGGCGCTGGGCGTCGGTGTCGCCGTGGGGGTGGCGCCCGGGGTCACGGTGGCTCGTGGGGTCGGTGCCGGCGTCACCCGGGGCGTCGGTGTCGGGAATAGCGGCGGCAGGGTCGGGAGCGGGATGATCGGCGTGGCCGTCGGCCGAGGCGTCGGGGTCGGCGTCGGCCGCGGCGTCGCGGTGGGCGACGCGGTCGGGGCCGCCGTGGGCGCCGCGGTCGGCGTCGGGGTCGGTGCGGGCGTCGGCGTTGGAGCCGGGGTCGGTGCAGGCGCGGATACGTTGATCGTGACCGTGGCGGTGTTCGAATTCGCGATCCCGTCGGAGGCCCGATACGTGAAGGTCCGGCTCCCGGTGAACGACCCACCCGACTTGAACGTGAAGCTGCCGTTCGCGTTGAGATCCAGGGATCCATTGCCCCCGCCATCGACGAGCGTGGCGGTCAGGCTGTCCCCGTCGGGGTCCGAGTCGTTGCCCAGGACACCCGAGGCCGGGACCGAGAGCTGGACGCCGGTCGTGGCGTTGTACGAGTTGTTGGCCGCGGACGGTGCGGCGTTCGTGACCGTCAACCTGACGACGGCTGCATCCGTGAGGAGGATGCCCAGGCTCAGCACGCGAGCTTCGTACGTGAACGAATCGGCGCCGACGTAGCCCGCATCAGGCCGGTAGGTGAAGCCGCCGTTGCTGTTGACGGTCACGGTCCCGTGTGCGGGATTCGTGAGGCGCGCTGCGGTGATGCCGACCCCGGAGTCGTTGTCGAGGACGCCGTTGGCGGCGCTCACGACCAACGGCCGAGAGTGGACGGCCGTGTAGGCATCATCGCGGGCCGTCACCAGCAGTGCGGCCGTGGCGACGGGCGCCGTCAAAGCCGCCACGATCAGCATGACCGCAAGCAGCGCGATCAGCCGCTGCAGCCTCATCACGCGACGAGCCGCCCCGGGGTCCAGAGCGTGCCCGGGGCCTCGGTGCCCGGGATCGGGGCGTCGGCCGCGGTCTCCATGCCCTCCACGAACGCGACGACGAGTCGCTCCTCGAGCTGGGACCCGGCTGCATCGCCCAGTCGGGTCAGGGCCTCACGCACGTCGAGCGCCTTTCGATAAGGCCGGGTCGTCGTCATGGCCGAGAAGGTGTCGGCGACGGCCAGGATGCGCGCGATCTGCGGGATGTCCTCGCCCGCGAGTCGTTCGAGGTAGCCGTCGCCGTCCCACCGCTCGTGGTGGTGGCGGATGCCGGCGCGGACCTGGTCGAGGTCCGGGAGGTCGCGCACGATCATGTCGCCGAGCGCCACGTGCTGCTTGACGATGTCGAACTCCACCTCGGTGAGCTTGCCGGGCTTGCGCAGGATCTGATCCGGGATTCCGATCTTGCCGACGTCGTGGAGCAGACCCGCCGTCTGGATGACCCGCATCTCGTCGGCGTCGAGCCCCAGGCGCGCGGCGAGGAACATCGCGTAGCGCGCCACATCCTCGGAGTGGCGCTTCGTGTAGCGGTCCTTCGTGTCGACCGCGAGGATCAGGCCCTCGAGCACGTTGAACGTCGAGGCGGCAGACGACTCCTCCATCGAGGCACTGCTCGCCAGGCGCACCGTGTCACCGCCGCTGGCCTTGGCCTCCTCGAGAACCATCGTCGCCGTCGACAGGAGGGCGGTCGCGGAGGCGGCATGCTCAGGGTAGGTCGCGATCCCGACGCTGACCGTGATCGGCAGCCGCTCGGTCGTCTCGAACTGCAGGCTGAGGTCGACGAGGCCAGTCTGGAGACGGGTCACGAGTGGCTCCAGCTCGAACGCGACGGCTGGCGGCGCGATGATCAGGAACTCGTCCGGGCCGGAGCGGCCCAGGACCATGGGCTCGACCACCTCGCCCAGAAGCAGCCCGGCGACGGCCAGCAGGGCCTGATCCCCTGCCGGATGTCCGTGGTTCTCGTTGAGCAATCGGAAGT
Organism: uncultured Chloroflexia bacterium; assembly: GCA_963828165.1. Classification (GTDB taxonomy): domain Bacteria; phylum Chloroflexota; class Limnocylindria; order Limnocylindrales; family CSP1-4; genus SPCO01. The sequence continues at coordinate 1,464,935 of CAWHDR010000001.1, read as the reverse complement.
TGTCGATGTCGATGAGCGCGACCGTCACGGGCACACCCGCCGCGCGTGCCGCCTCGGTCTCCATCGCGAGGTGACCGACCACCGCGCCGTGGTTGAGCGTCCCCGTGAGGGGATCGCGCCTGGTCGACTCCATCAGCTCTGCGGTCTGTCGCGTCAGGCGCCGTTGGGCGGCGCGGAAGATCAGGAAGAGGAGCGCCGCAGCGATCAGCGCGGCAGACAGCGTGACGAGCACGACGTCTCGACGAACGAGCGCGAGGCGATCGAGGACCGGGACCGCATCGCGCCAGATCGCGACGACGCCCAGCACCTCGCCCTCGACGCTGATCGGCAGGTACTCGCGCAGGAGGATCGGCGTGCCGAGTCCACCGGGCCCGGCCCCAGCCGTTTCGGCCGGGAGGATCTCCGCCCTGGGAGTTCCGCCTGCGGCCAGCGCGAATTCACCATCGACCGGGACGATCGTGCCGCGGATCGACGGGTCGTTCGCCGCCACGATCGTGCCGTCCGTCCGACGGAGCTCGACCCGCAGGATCTCGTGCGGGCGCGTCAGGGTCGCGAGCTGTCCTTCGAGCTTGGTGGGAGCCGTGCCGGGGTCGGGGATCGCGGTGTCCTTCGCGAGATCCGCCGGTTGGACGTAGGCGTTGACGAAGGCCCGCGTCGTGGCCGCATCGCTGCTGACCACGTCGTTGAGGGTCGCGGCCGAGAAGTGCGCCCCGACCATGTAGGCCTGCGCCGCGGCCGTGATTCCGACCAGTGCGATGAACGCGCCGAAGACGAGGATGAGCAGCGTCGGTCTCGACAACCTGGGATGCGTGCCGAACACGCTGGCCTCCGTTGACGGCAGATGTCCCGATACCCGACTCTACGGAACCATTGCCGGTTTCCCAATGCACCGAAGGTCCGGGCGATCGGAGGCCCAAACCGGGACGGTTGGGTGTGCGGCCACGCACCACCCGGCTCAGCGATCGCCGAAGATCGCCTCGAGCAGGTACGGCGTCGTGGTCTCCAGCTGGTCGTAACGGCACGCCGCCGGGGGCTTGTCCGGTCGCCAGCGCTTGAACGTCGTCCCGTGGCGGAACCGGGTTCCCTGGAGGTGGTCGTACGCGACCTCGGCGACGCGTTCCGCCCGGAGCGGCTCCCATGACAGGTCCTTGCCACGGTTCCACCTTGATGTGGCCCCGGGCAGGCGCTGGCCGGATGCATCGGTGTCGCCGGTCGTAGCCCATTCGGCCCACTCACGCCACGGATGTCCCTCGAGGGCTCGCTCGCGCAACGACGCGAGCTCCTCGGCGAGTGCCGCCCGCTTGTCCCAGGTGAATGACGAGGTGACGCCCACGTGATGGAGCACGCCTTCGTCGTCGAACAGGCCCAGCAACAGTGATCCGACATGCGTGCCCGGACCGTTCTTGTGCCAGCGGAACCCCGCGACGACGCAATCAGCCGTGCGCTGGTGCTTGATCTTGAGCATCGCTCGCTTGCCAGGCTGGTAGGGGGCATCGAGCCGCTTCGCGACCACGCCGTCCAGCCCAGCACCCTCGAAGCGGTCGAACCAGTCGGCCGCGGTCGCGCGATCCTGGGTCGCCGGCGTCAGGTGCACGGGCGGCTCGACGCCACCGAGCACCGCTTCGAGCCGGGCGCGACGCTCACCCTGCGGCGTCTCGCGCAGATCCTCGTCGCCGAGCGCCAGCAGGTCCCAGGCCACGAACGACGCCGGCGACTCCGCGGCGAGCATCTTCACGCGGGATGCAGCGGGATGGATGCGCAGCAGGAGCGCCTCGAAATCGAGCCCGCCGTCGGTCGCGATGACGACCTCGCCATCGAGCACGCAACGTTCGGGCAGGGCCGCGCGCAGCGGGTCCGCGAGCTCCGGGAAGTACCGGTCGAGGGGTTTGAGGTCGCGCGACTGCGTGTAGACCTCGTCGCCGTCACGAAAGACGAGGGCACGAAAGCCGTCCCACTTGGGCTCGAACAGCCAGCCGTCTCCGTCGGGCAGCGAGTCGGTCGCCTTCGCGAGCATCGGTTCGAGGGGCGGCTCGATCGGCAGCTGGAGGGCCATCGCCGGAGTGTAGGTCAGCCGCTCACGGTAGTGTCGCGAGCGCAGCCTTGGCCCGCTCGCGGCCGAGGTTCCAGGCGAACGGCGACGCGTAGGCGGCGTCCTTGGACAGTTCGAAACGGCGCTCATACAGGAGCCGCAGGACCCGCGCGCGTTCCTGCGCTGGCAGGCTCGGCAACGCGGCCACCAGGGCCGGGATGGCATCGTCGGGCAGGACCCCGAGGTAGTCGGCGTCGAGGGATGCCTCGCCGTCGGGCGGCACCAGGGTCGGATCGATGACCCGGGCGAGATTGCGCTCCGCGACGAACGCCGCCGGCGCGAGCAGGTTGAGGACGATGAGCGAGACGAGCCCGATCGCCACCATCGCGTGCCCGAGCCAGCGCGTCCGATCGGTGGCGAGGAAGGCCGAAAGGGCGGCCAGCGTGACCGCCATCGCCGTGATCGACACCGCGACGTACAGGCGCAGCTCGGTCCAGCCGTAGGCCTCCTGGTAGAGCTGGAGCCGAAGCGCTGCCGAGGCGAGGACCACGATCGTCAGGCCGACCAGCCCGATCGCCAGGGCGACGTAGGGGCGGCTTCGGCGGGTAACCCCGTATTCCAGGGCCACCAGGATGCCGCCCGCCAGCGCTGCGGCTGCGACGAGCTCGAAGTACCCGCGTCGCGCGTAGTCGCTGTATTTCATGCCGGCCGCGGCGAGCGTGTCGAGCCCGCCGAACAGATAGGCGAGCTGCAGGCCGACGAAGAGACCCACGATGAGGTCGATCGCGACGAGGACGACCAGCGCTTCGGTCGTGCCGAGCAACCGCTCCGGGATCACGGACGCGGAACGCGTCGCGGCACCAAGCGACGCGCGTTCCAGGGCCGGGATCCCGTTGGCCGCGACCGTCAGCAGGCCACCAGCAAGCCAGGCGATCGCCAGCAAGAAGATGACCCGACCCGGGAGGTCGCCAAGATCGATGCTGAAGTGCGTCAGGTCCTGGAAACCGCGGTTGAAGATCGGATCCGCTGAGGCGAACAGGACCGCGAAGATCATGACGAGCGGGATCGCCAGGACGAGCCCTCGTCCCACGGGCCCGAACCACGCCGGAGCGTGCCTGGGACCGTCCGTCGGCGCCGGTCGCGCGGCGCGAAGTGCACGGCCCGTTCCGGCGAGCACCGCTTCGAGGACCCACGCTCCCGCGGCCATGACGGCCGTCGCGGATCGCCGCGTCACGGCCAGCCCTGAGAACGCCGCCGCCGAGGCGCCCGTGAACACCGCCGCACCTGCGAGGTCGAGGAACGTCACGAACGGATCCGCGCGCACCGCGACGAGCGCGGCGAGGACCAGCGCCGAAACGGGGAGCCACGCATCGAGTGGGTCCGGCGCGCGCCCGGGACGACGCAGGAGCCAGGCCGTGGCCAGCATGGCCGCCGTGAGGACGGCCAGATTGAGGCCGATGGCCGGTCCGTCCAAGGCGATGTCGGCGAGGACGCCGATCGCAAATGCGGCGAGCAGGATGCGGCGGGCCAGTGAACGATCCATGGGTTCTCCTCGGGGTGCGCGGTCGGGGCTGGGACGGCTCCGACCGTGCGCGTGTGGCGTCGGCGCCTCCCACCGGAACCGTGGCCCCGTCGGGCGCGTCGGGGCGGATGCCGCGCGATCCATCGGATCGTGGGCACCACGGAGGTCCATCAACATGCGCACCGTCCGTCCATCGATCGCGCGGGTCGCGCTGATCGCTGCCATCGGAGTCTTCCTGGCCGCCTGTGGCGGAAGTGCCTCGGCCCCGAACCTCAGTCCCGTCGGGGGCGGCGTCGGCGACAACGGAAACGCTCTGGTCGAGCCAGGACGGCTCTCCGGCCAGGGCGGGGGCGATCCCGCTGCCACCGCGGCGCCGGCCCCACCCATCACGGAGGACGGCGTCGGAGCGGCCGTCGACGACGCGAAGATCATCCGGACCGGGACCATCCAGCTCGAGGTCACGGATGTCCCCGCGGCCTTGGTCGCGGCCCGCAACGGGATCCGCGCGATGGGCGGGTACGTGGGCGCGTCCCAGACGGAGAACGTCGAAGACCAGCCGTACGCCACGATCACCTATCGGATCCCTGCGGACCGCTGGGAAGACGCGCTCGACCTGCTGCGCGGCCTCAACGGGTTGACCTCGAAGGTCGTCGGCGAACAGACCCAGGCGGTCGAGGTGACGGGCCAGGTCATCGACCTCGAGGCCCGGATCCGCAACCTGCGCGCCAGCGAGACAGCGCTCCAGGAGATCGCGAGCACGGCGACGCGGATCACCGACGTGCTGGAAGTCCAGAACCAGCTCACCAACGTCCGCGGCCAGATCGAACAACTCAGCGCCGCCCTCGCGGACCTCGAAGACCGCGCCGGGTTCGCGACCCTGACGGCGACCTTCAGCGTCCCGGTCATCGCGGTCGACGTCGCGGCCAAGGACTGGCAGCCGCGCACGGTCGTCGACGAGGCGACCGCCAGCCTGGTGAACGTCCTGCAGGCGCTGACGACGGCCGGGATCTGGTTCGCGATCGTGTGGCTGCCGCTGCTGCTCGTGCTCGGCGCGATCATCGCGATCGTCGTGTGGGCCGGACGACGGCTGGGGCTCATCGGCCGCCGGCGCACCGGCGACGCACCGCTGCCGGGATGATCCGGTCACCCGCGCGTGGCACCATGGGCGGGTGACGGAGACGGCTGAACGATACGACCGGATCGCCGCCGGCTACGACCGCTGGTGGGCGCCGGTGCTGGCGCGCAGTGCCGTCGCCCTCCTCGATCGCCTCGACGGCGCCGTGGCCGAGGGCGCGCGCACGGTGCTGGACGTGGGCGTCGGTACCGGCAATCTGTCGATCGCCGCCCTGCACCGCTGGCCGGAGGTCCGTGTCACCGCTATCGACGCCTCGCGCGAGATGGTCCGTGCGGTCGAAGCGCTGGTCGACGAGCGGGTGCCGACCGCACGGGATCGTTTCGAGGGTCGCGTGGCCTTCGCCGCGGAACTCCCGTTCGACGAGGGGACCTTCGATGCCGCGATGTCGTCGTTCGTGCTGCAGCTCGTGCCGAGCCGGCCCGCGGCGCTCCGCGACATCCGGCGGGTCCTGCGGCCCGGTGGCCTGTTCGCCCACGTCACCTGGATCGCCGACGACCGGGCGTTCGCGCCCGATCGCATCTTCGATCGACTGCTCGAGGAGTATGGGTTCGAGAACGACGAGGATCCCAATCGCCATGGCGACATCCCCTCTGTCGAGCGCGCCGCCGGGGAGCTACGTAGCGCCGGCTTCCGGGACGTGGTCGCTCACGGGGACATGCTGGAGTACGCCTTCACGGTTGACCGCTACATCTCGTTCCTGACCGAGTTCGACGAAGAGAGCCTCTTCGCAGAGATGGGCCGTACGGAGCGCCGGAAGTTCCTGCAACAGTTCCGCGAGCGCCTGATGGCGCTGCAGCCTGACGAGCTGACCTTCCGGGTGCCGATCGTGTACGCCTCAGGCCGACGCTCGGACGGCTGACGACGTTCGATCGCGGGCTCGAAGCGACGAGTTCCTAGCTCTCCTCGGACGACCCGCTGTCGCCGCCGCCTGAGTCCGTGGCGCCACCCTCGGCAGCTTCCTCGCCCTCGGCGGCCTCTTCGCCCTCGACGCCCTCCTCGCCCTCGACGACCTCCGGCTCCTCCTCGACCTCGACACGCGGTGCCTGGACCTTCGCGATGATCTCATCGGCGTCGGTCAGGAGCGTCACATCGGACGGGATGGTCAGGTCGCGAACGTGGAGTGAGACGTCGAAGTCGACGAGCGATTCGATGGAGTACTCGATCGACTGCGGCAGGTGATCGGGAAGTGCCCGGATGCGGACGGTCTCCGTCGGATGGAGGACCGTCCCGCCGAGCTGGTCGACCGCATAGGAGATGCCGGTGGCGGCGAGGGGCACGTCGACGGTGAGCTCCTCGGTCATCCGCACGAGGAACAGGTCCGCGTGGAGCGGCCGGCGATGGACCGGATGGATCTGGACCTGGTTGATCAGGACCGGCTGTGCCTTCTCGCCGTCGACCGAGAGATCCACGAGGGCGTTGGGGCCCGTGTGCCGGCGCAGGAGGTCGAAGTCATGGGCATCGACCGTCACCGGTGTGGAGTCGACGCCGTGCCCGTAGACCACGGCCGGCAGCTTCCCGGCTTTACGCAGGTGGTTCACCTTCTTGCCGGTGACCTCACGGTGCTCGGCGGCGAGTGTGGGACGGGCGGTGGCCATGCGATGTGGACCTCAGGGTTGGTGGTTCATTGATGTCGGGCCGCGGCTCGCCGGCGGGGCCGGTGATGGCGAGGCGCCCGGAGCGGGAGCGTAGGGTACCACGAGAGGCGCGCTCGTTCGATCAGCGCGACCTGCCGGGGAAGTGCCGGCAAACAGGGCATCCGCCGCGGCCGGTGTAGCATCGGAGCGTGGCCGCCACCATCCTGATCGTCGAAGACGAGCACGCCGTCGCGCGCGGGATCCAGTACGCCCTGCAGCAGGAGGGGTACGACGTCGGCGTCGCCCGATCCGGCGAAGAGGGGTTGGAGATCGCGACCCGCGAGGCTCCGGACCTGGTCGTGCTGGACGTGCGCCTGCCGGGGATCGACGGCTTCGAGGCGCTGCGCCGCATCCGCGCGGCCGGTGCAAAGATGCCGATCCTCGTGCTGACCGCCCGCGACGACGAGGTCGACAAGGTCATCGGTCTCGAGCTCGGTGCGGACGATTACCTCACGAAACCCTTCGGCTTGCGGGAGCTCCTGAGCAGGATCAAGGCGCTCCTGCGGCGCTCCTACGGCGATCTAGCCGACGCAGCAGGCGGGCGGGTGATCCGCCACAACGACCTGATCATCGACCTGGAGCGTCGGCGGGTGCAACGCGGCGCCCGGCGGATCAGTCTCACGCCCACGGAGTTCGAGATCCTGCGGCACCTCGCGTCGCGGCCGGGCCGCGTTTACACGCGTGGCGAGCTCCTGGAGCTGCTGCGCGACTACGAGGCCCTCGACCAGGACGAGAAGACCATCAACGTCCACGTCAGCCACCTGCGCGAGAAGATCGAGGACGATCCGGCGACACCGGCCTTCGTCCTGACCGTGCGTGGCGTGGGCTACGCGTTCGCCGAGCGCTGAGCGGCCGGTGGTCCGGCGAGCCCGTCCCGCGCGCCGCCTCCGCCGGCTCATGCCCCGGACGTTCGGAGGCCGACTGACCGTCGCGTTCGTCGCCGTCATCGCGCTCACGCTGAGCCTCGTCTCGGTGCTCGTCCTCAACCGCCTCGATGCGTATTTCGCGCAACAACAGGATGCCGACCTGCGCGAACGTTCGACCACGGTGAGCGGCTTCATCCGGAGCCAGGCGGAAGCCGCCGCGGGACGTTCCCCGGTCGTCGGTGCCGATGGCTTCCTCGATGAGGATGTCGTCGAGATCCTCAACACCCCGACGCGCCAGGCCTTCATCACCGATCGGTTGGGTCAGGCCGACGTCATCGCCCGCTTCGGGATCAACGTGACGACCGGCGACCGGACGATGTTCATCCCCGCCCCCAACGGGACGTTTCAGATGAACCTGCAGGCTCCGCCGCGAGCCGGCCAGACGCGCGAGAACACGTTCGTGACGCAGCGCTACGGTGGCGGCGAGACCTTCCAGCGCTACGCGCTTGAGATCACGCTGGCCAATCCATCGACCTTCCGCGCCTCGGCCATCGCGAACCTCACCGGCCTCCTCGCGGCGATCGCCCTGTTCGCGCTGGGTCTCGCGGTCGTGGTGTCGGCCGCCCTGACGCGCCGCTTCACGACGCCATTGCGCCAGCTCACCGACGCGTCCAGGGCGCTGGCCGAGGGCGACCTCTCGCGACGCGTGCCGGCCGCCCAGTTGCGCGCCGGATCCACGGAGCTGGGCGAACTCGCCGTCCAGTTCAACACGATGGCCGACCGTCTCGAGGAGAGCGTCGAGATCAGCCGCCGGGATCGCGATCGGAGCCGTGACTTCCTCGCCGACGTGTCGCACGAATTGCGCACGCCGCTCGCGGCCCTGCGGACGTTCAACCAGCTGCTGATGGAGACCGCCGGGGACGACCCGGAAGCGCGCGCCGAGTTCCTCGAATCAAGTGCGGGTCAGATCGAGCGACTCGATTGGCTCGCCCAGAACCTGCTCGAGCTTTCGAAGCTCGACTCCGGCCTGGTCCTGCTGGACCTGCGGCCCGACGACCTGCGGGCCGCGGTCGAATCGGCGGCTCACCAGCACGACTCGGCCGCCGCTCGTCGCGGCGTTCGCGTCACGGTCGACCTTCCGGACGCACCGATTCGGATCCGCCACGATCCGCCGCGCATCGGCCAGGTCGTCGCGAACCTCGTGGGCAATGCGATCAAGTTCACGCCACGCGGCGGCTCGGTGCGGGTCGCCGTCGTGCCGACCGACGACGGTTCACGGATCGACGTCACCGATACCGGCGTCGGCATCGATGCTGCCGAGCTGCCCCACATCTTCGAGCGCTTCTATCGCGGATCGCGCGCGAACGAGGCCCGGGGCAGTGGGAGCGGGCTCGGCCTGGCCATCGTGCGCTCCATCGTCGACATGCACGGCGGGACGATCGAAGTCGAGACGGGACCCGAGCGCGGCAGCCGGTTCACGGTGCACCTGCCGGGTGACCCTCGCGTGGTCGCCGGCACGCCGGCGGCGTCACGAGCGGACGTGGCCAGCGCCGCCGAGGGGTCCGAGCGGATCGCGGCAGCCGCGGCGGCCGACGAGGCGGGTGTCCGATCGCCCACGGAGCGCGCGGATGAAGCTGGCGCGAACGTGACGGAAACTTCACCGTCCGACGCGTCGGGTTTGAACCCCGCTTCGGCACCCTGAACAGGACGTATCCCGGACCGGTCGCTCACTACCGGTCGATCAGCCAGGTCTTCAAGGAACCATCCCGACGATGACGGATCAGCAACACCCGGACGACACCGACATCACGCGGCGGCACGAGGTGCCGGCCGAACCGCCGGCATGGCCGGCGACCGCAGGGACCACTGCGACGCCGGGGACGCCCGCGACGGGCGAGCCCGGTTCTCCCGCCGTGGAACGCTACTCCCCTCCGTCCGAGCCGCGGAACGACTGGTCGCGGCACGAGGGCGATCTCGGGCCAGCCACCACACCCGAGCGTTGGTACGAGCCGGCCGTCGTGCCGGGCACCGCCCCGACGACACCGGTCAGGCCCGCGGTAAGCGACTCCGGCAGGTCGGGGCGAGGTGGCCTCGCCACCCTGGTGGCCGCATCCCTCTTGTCCGCCGTGCTGGCGTCGAGCGGGACGGTCCTGGCCCTGCGCGCGAGCGGCGTGCTGGATCGCCCTGCGCCGGTCCAGGCCGGTCCGACCGGCACCACGGTCGGTGCCAGCAATCGACCGATCACTGAGAGCTCAGCGACCATCGACGTCGCGGCCGCGGTCAGCCCGGCGGTCGTCCGGATCACGACCGGGAGCAACGTCGATACGTCGACCGGCATCATCCCCGAGACCGGCGTCGGGTCGGGCGTGATCTACGACGGCGCCGGCTGGATCCTCACGAACCGTCACGTCGTGGAGGGCAGCGACAGCCTCGCGGTCGAGCTCAACGACGGCCGGGTGCTCGACGGCACCGTCTACGGCATCGATACGCTGACCGACCTCGCGATCGTCAAGGTCGAGGGCAGCGGGCTTCCGACGGCATCGCTCGGCGACTCGAGCGCGCTCAAGGTCGGCCAGCTCGTCATCGCGATCGGCAGCCCACTGGGCACGTACTCGAACTCCGTCACGAGTGGGATCGTGTCGGCCAAGGGCCGCACGATCACCGCCGACGGCAACGACAACCTCAACAACCTCATCCAGACCGATGCGGCGATCAACCCCGGCAATTCGGGTGGCCCGCTGCTGGACGCGGGCGGCAACGTCGTCGGGATCAACACCGCGATCGCGGCCGACAGCAACGGCATCGGCTTTGCGATCCCCATCGACATCGCCCGCCCGATCATGGAGCAGGCGGTGGCAGGCGAGCCCCTGGCCCGTCCGTACATGGGCGTCGTCTACCGCGCGCTCGACCTCCAGTACGCCACGGCGAACGACCTCCCGGTGAACGAGGGCGCGCTGATCATCCCGGGCGGTGGCCCCGACTCGCCGACGCCGGCCGTGGTCCCGGGCAGCCCGGCGGAGTCGGCGGGCCTGCGGGATGGCGACATCATCGTCAAGGTCAACGCCCAGCCGATCGACGGCGACCACCCGCTGGACGCGACGCTGAGCGAGTTCGCGCCGGGCGACACGATCTCGGTCGAAGTGCTGCGCGACGGCCAGACGCAGACCGTGTCACTCACCCTGGCGACGCGCCCCGACCTCTAGCGCTCCGAGCGGCGCCGCCAGATCTCGACCGCCGCGTAGTCGAGCGGGCCGCCGAGCTGGACCGCCGGCTTGCGCACCCGCACGCCGACCTCGGTGACCTCGAACTCGGTGAGGATCTCGTGGCTGATCGCTTCTGCGATGGCCTCGAGCAGGCGGTAGGACGTGGACTCCACGATCTGACGGGCGATGGCGTACACCCGGCCGTAGTCGACGGTCTTCTCGAGGTCGTCGTCCTCACCTGCTGGCTGAAGGTTCAGCACGAGTTCGACGTCGACTTCGAAGGGCTGCGCGCTGGTGAGCTCGTGCTCGTAGTAGCCATGCCGGCCTTGGAACTGCATGTTCCGCAGGACGATGCGGTCACTCATCACGAGCTCCCGTCGGCGTGTCGGCGTGCTCGCGCCAGTGACCCCGCACGATGGCGTCGCTGACCCGGGCGACCCGGACGTTGGGGGCGACGTCGTGCACGCGGACGAGGTCGACGCCGGCGGCGATGCCGAGCGCGGTCGTGGCCAGGGTCGCTTCGAGCCGTTCCTCGACCGGCAGGTCCAGGATGCGCCCGAGCGTTGACTTGCGCGACGTGCCCAGCAGCACCGGACGGCCCAGCGTCGACAGCGCCCCGAGGTGGCACAGCACCGAGATGTTGTGGTCCGCCGTCTTCCCGAAGCCGATGCCGGGATCGACGATGAGGTCATCTTCCGGCACTCCGGCAGCGATGGCCCGGTCCAGCGCCGCGCCCAGGTCCGCGACCACTTCGGTGACGACGTTGCGCTCGTAGTGCGCCTCGGGACGGTTGTGCATCACGATCAGCGGCACCCCGGCGCCCGCGGCCACGGCGGCCATCTCTCCGACGTCAGGGCCCGTGCCCCACACGTCGTTCAACAGGTGGGCGCCAGCGCTCAGGGCCGCCTCGGCGACCTCCGGCTTGGCGGTATCGACGCTGATCGGCGTGTCCGGCAGGGCCGCGGCCACGGCGGTGATGACCGGGATCACGCGGCGCATCTCCTCGGTCGCGTCGACGGAGACATGTCCGGGCCGGGTCGATTCGCCCCCGATGTCGAGGAGGTCGGCGCCTTCGGCAACCATCCGGAGCGCGGTCGCCACGGCACGCTCGACGGGATCGGTTCCCTCGAGGAGCCCGTCGCCCGAGAACGAATCCGGCGTGACATTGAGGATGCCCATCACGTACGTGCGGCGGCCCCAGGCGAACGTGACGGGGCCGATCCGGATCGGGGCGGGGTCGGCGCTGATCGTCCGTCGGGCGGCTGTCATCGAGCTGGGGCTCCAGGATCGGGGTCGCGCAGATCGGGGTCGTCGACGAGATGGGCACGGACCGCGCCCACAAGATAGAGCGAGCCGGCCACGACCGTCGTGCCGGGTCCCGTCATGGCCGCCTCGAGGGCCTCGAGCGGATCGGGGACCGCGGTCACACTGGCAGCGCCCGTGAGGATTCGCCACCGCTCGGCGAGCTCAGGCGCCGGCATGGCGCGCGGGGCGTCGACGCTCGTCGCGATCACCGATGCCTCGCGAAGCGCCGCTGCCGCGCCGAGCGCCGTCACGACACCATCGACGTCCTTGTCGGCCATGGACGCCGTGACCAGGGTCAACGGCCCGGATGTGAGGTGCGGCCGCAGATCGTCGAGCGCTCGTGCGAGCGCGGCGGCGCCGGCCGGGTTGTGCGCCCCGTCGAGCAGGACCTCACGACCGTCCTCCAGCTCCAATAGCTCCAGACGACCCGGCCAGACCGCGGTCGCATACCCGTGACGCCGGGCATCCGGGTCCACGACCGCGATGCCCGCCTCCCCGAGCGCGTCGAGGAGGGCGTCGGCGACGGCGACATTCGCCGCCTGGTGCCGGCCGCGGAGACCGACCCGGGTCGGGCCGAGTCCCGGCAACTCCACGTCGATGCCGTCGCGGTCCCATCCGAGCAGGGTGGCCGGCTCTACGACCGTCAGCGGCGCCGCCATCCGTCGGGCGCGACGCCCGATGATCTCGAGCGCTTCGCCGGTCGCGCCCGTGACCGCGATATCGCCACGCTCGATGATGGCGGCCTTCTCCTTCGCGATGGCCGCGATCGTGGACCCCAGTCGGTCCGTGTGATCGAGATCGACGTTGGTGACGACCGCGACGCCGCCGTCCCACGCATGAGTCGCATCGAGCCGGCCGCCCAGCCCAACCTCCACGAGCGCAAGATCGAGGTCCGACTCCGCGAAGTGGCGGAAGACCACGGCCGTCAGGAGCTCGAACTCCGTCGGGTCGCCGTGGCGGCGTGCGACCCGGTCCGCAACGGCGAGGACGGCCTCCACGTTTCGGGTGAAGTCGTCGACCCCGATCGGCCGCCCGTCGATGACGACGCGCTCGCGATACGTGACGAGGTGGGGTTTGGGGGTCTCGCCGACGCGCAGCCCCGCGGCCCGCAGGGCGCTGCCCGCGAGGGCCAGCACGCTGCCCTTACCGTTCGTGCCGGCGACCAGCGCCCCGCGAACGGCGAGCTGCGGGTCTCCGACGGCCCGCAGGAGCGCCCGGGTGCGGCCGAGGCCCATCCGGATCCCGAACCGGCCGCGAGCGGCGAGCGCGGCGAGGGCTTCGTGGTAGTCGAGCGCTACCGGGCGGTGGGGCGATGGCGGGCCAGGATCGGTCACTCGCGGGTCAGCTCGTCCTCGTAGAAGACGCACTGGTTGAAGCGGGGCGTCAGGCACACGTCGTTGACGTAGCCCTGGTCGAGGTGGACGCCACCGCGCAACTGGCAGCGCGACACGTTCGCATCCTGGCGGATCAGCGCCTTGAGCAGGTGCGGCGCCTGGATGGGGATGGCGCCGCGCGAGCCCGTCATGTAGAAATGCGGGCAGACGTTGCGCCGCAGGTTCGGCAGGCCGAAGCCGACGCGCGGACCCATGGGCATCGTCGGTAACGACGCGGCATTCCGTTCGGCCAGGGGCGAAGGAGTCACGCGTGCGATGGGCCCCAGCCCGAAGGCCGGGCGCCCGCTCGGCGGGCGGCTTCCGCCACCGGCCCCCCGGCCGCCACCGGTCCCGCCCCCAGACGCGCCGCCGGTCCCGCCGTCGGCGTTGCCACCGGGCCCACCGCCGGACCGACGCTCCGGGGCGCGCGACGGCTGACCCTGTTGATAGCCACCGGGTACGCGTCCGGTCCGAGGGTCGCGGGCCTGCACTCGTACTCCTGCTGCGGCGCGCGCCAGCGGCACGCGCGACCGCGCCAGAGTACAACGCACTGCCACGTTCCGACACGCTCACTGAAACGCGGACGGGCCGTCGTCCTTCACCATCGGAATCGAGCGCGGGACCGGCGTGCGACAATCCGCCCGATGACGAGTCGGCGCGGATCGCGCCCCACGCACGTTCGGCCACGCCCTCCGTCCAGCGGCCGACCCGCGCCGGTGAAGGTCCGGCCTCGAGCGCCGGCACCCGGCCGGCTGTCGGTTCGCACCCCGATCCGGCGCAGCCGAGGCATCCCGCTCATCGGTCGCATCGCGCTCGCGGCGGGGATCTTCGCGGTCGGCGCCGGGGTCATCTACCTCGGAGCCGGTGGGCTCGGGACCGTTGCCGGTGCCCTGGGCTCCACCGTCTCGGACTTCATCGCGGGCGTGACCGCGACACCGGTCCCGGCGGCGACGCCGGTCGTCACGAACCAGGCGCCCAGCATCGAGGCCCCGAGCGAGCCATACACGAACCAGGAATCGGTCGACCTGGTCGTGATCGTTCCGAGCGACCTGGCCGGCGATGCGAAACACCGGCTGCGGGTGTATCTCGCCTTGAAGGACCAGGCGCCGGCCCCCATCCAGGAGGCGCCGCTGGGCGCCGGCCAGCGGACGATCATCCCCGTGACGCTGACGAAGGGCACCAACGATTTCAGCGTGACGATCGTGGGGCCCGGCGGCGAATCGGAGTCGTCGCCGCTGGTCCGCTGGATCCTCGACCTGAGCAAGCCGGCCATCCGCTTGAACTCCCCGCGGCACGAGGCCGTGATCAATCGCAAGGCGGTCACGCTCGAAGGTCGTACCCAGGGGCGGACGACGCTCATCGTTCGCAACCAGGAGACGGGCGACTCCGTATCCGGGACCGCCGCGAACGACGGCACGTTCGAGCTGACGCTGCCGATCGCGAAGGGCGCGAACCCACTCAAGCTCACGGCGACCGACCCGGCGGGCAACGTCAACGAGCTCGAGCTGACCGTCACTCGCGGCTCCGGCCGGTTGCGTGCCTCGCTGAGCGCCTCCGCGTACTCGATCAGCCAGGCCAACCTGCCGCAGGCGATCCGGCTCACGGTCACCGTCGACGATCCAGATGGGAAACCGCTCTCCGGCGCGCGAGTCACGTTCACGCTCACCATCCCAGGGGTTCGGCCTGTTACCGGCGACGCCACGACGGATGCGAACGGCCGTGCGGTCTTCGAAACGACGATCCCGCGTGGCGCGACCCGCGGATCCGGCCCGGCCGGCGTCCTCGTCCAGACCGAGGACTTCGGACGAACCACGGACGAGACCGCCCTCACCGTCAAGAAGTAGGCGCCACCCCTCCCCGAGGATGCTCGACAGGCCTCCCGATCGCAGACTACCATCCAGCCATGCCGATGTGGCGTTGTCCGCATTGCGGGACCCCCCAGGCCGAGACGGCCAGGTGCTGGGTCTGCCGACGGTCCTCCACCGCCTGTGGCACCTGTCGCAGCTTCCGCCGGTCGGTGGCGGGCTCACTCGGCTACTGCGGCCTCGATCGTCGGCGCCAGCCGCTGACCGGCGATGAGATCCGGGCGTGCTGGGAGGCAGCGGCCGGCGGCGCGGGCGCGCCGCTCGTGGCGTCGACCCGGACGACGGACGACGAGGCACCGCCACCGGGTCGTCCGGCACCGCTCGAGTTCATCGAGGTCCACGGTCTGCAGGCAGCGCAGCCTCCCGTGGCGAGCATCGAACCCGCGGGGCCGGACCTGGAGGCGACCGCACCGAGTTCCGACTCGCCGGCGTTCGTCCCGCCTCCACTGCCGCCGGCCGGCGAACCAGGCTGGAGCCTGTGGGGCGACCCCGACCGGTAGACGCGTCCCGGCGCAGCGGGCCCGTCGGGCACGGAGCCCGAAGGGTCACGCCGGTGGCGGCTCCAAGGATGGTGGCGGCTCGCTGACCTCCGGCGTCGGTGTCGGTGTGGGTGTGGGAGTCGGCGTGGGTGTGGGCGTGGGCGTGGGAGTCGGCGTGGGCGTCGGCGTCGGCGTCGGCGTCGGGCTTGGTGTCGGGCTTGGCTCCTGACCCTGCGAGACCGTGTAGTCGACCGGCGATCCCTTCGCGACGACGACACCGGGCGCCGGGTTCTGCGCCGCGACGAGGCCCTCGGGCACGGTGGCGTCGAAGGCCTCGGTCTTCGTCCCCGGCACGAGGCCGGCCGTCACGATCTCCTGGACCGCCTGGGCCTCCGTCTTGTTGCGCAGGTTCGGCGTCGGGACCGTCTCGAGACCCTGGGCGACCGTCACGTTGACGGTGGCGCCCGGCGCGACCACCGTTCCCTCCGGCGGGTCCTGGGTGAGGATCGTCCCCACCGGCTGGTCGGACGGCACGTTGACCGGCTCGAGGATCAGGCCCAGACCGTCCGCCTCCCGGGTCGCGTCGGCGATCAGTGTGCCGACGAACTGCGGGACTTCCACGTCGGTCGTTTCGTTCGTCGGCGGACCGGACAGCAGCTGGAAGACGAGGAAGGCAACGGCCGCAAGCAGCGCGATGGCGATGAGCCCGGCCAGCCATACGACGGGGCTCGTGCCGCCCGGCGGCTCCTCGTCTGGTCCGATCGGAGCGCGTGATCGGTCGGCGACGGGGCGCGCCCCTGCGGCCCGGGCGTCGTCGGAGCCGGCGTAGGCGTCAGGCGGATACGAGACCACGGTCGGGTTCGACCGTGCGATGCCACCCGCTGCCGCTGCTCCCCCGGCGGCCGCCGACGCGCCCGCCGAGCTTCGTGACGACTCGAGGGCGTCGGCCATCGCAGCCGCCGAGGCGAAGCGATCGCTCGGCAGCCGGGCCAGGGCCTTGCGCGTGATCGCCGCGAGATCCGGCGGGATCGACCCACGAACGAGTGCGGGATCGGGGATCGGCCCGCTGAGTCGGGCGAGCGCCACGCCGGCCGCGCTGTCGCCCTCCCACGGCCGGCTGCCGGTCAGCATCTCGTAGAGCACGATTCCCAGCGAGAAGATGTCGGACTCGCTGGTCGCCAGCTCGCCGCGCGCCTGCTCCGGGCTGAAGTAGTGGACCGAGCCCAGGGTCGTCCCAGGCATCGTCATCTGCGCCTCGGCGATGGCCCGGGCGATCCCGAAGTCGACGACCTTCACCCGGCCGTCCCGCGCGATCAGCACGTTGCCGGGCTTCACATCTCGATGAACGATCCCTCGGGCATGACTCGCCGCGAGGGCGCGGGCGACGCCGGCGGCGATACGTGCCGCCTGGGTCGGCGGCAGGGCGCCATTCCGGCGCAGGATCGATGCCAGGTCCTCGCCGTCGACGTACTCCATGACGATGAACGGCCCGGCGGGGTCCTCGCCGTATTCGTACACGGTGACGACGTTCGGGTGGCTCAGTGAAGCGGCGTTCTGCGCCTCCTGGCGGAAGCGCGACGAGAAGTCGGGATCGCGCAGGTACTCGGGCCGCAACAGCTTGACCGCGACCTCGCGCCCAAGCTGCGTGTCGAGCGCGCGGAAGATGGTCGCCATGCCACCCTGGCCCAGCAGCTCCACGAGTCGGTAGCGGCCGCCAAAGATGGTCCCGATCTCGGCCAAACGTGCCCCTCGACAAGGTTCGGCGCGCCGCCGTTCGCGACGCGCTCCGGCCCGCATCGTACCCCACGGGGGCACGATCAGCCGCCGGTCAGGGCCCGGCGAACGAGGTCCAGGAACTCGAGCGAGCTGATCCCGTCGAAGAGGCGGCGGCCATGGATCGCCCACTCCTGCGCCTCCTTCGCGAGGGTCAGGACGAGCAGCACCGCCGCCAGCCGAGCACGCGACCAGCCGGCCGCCCGGGCCGGGCCGACCGCCGCGACGACGCCGCGATGCGGATCGCGGCGATCACGAGGATCTCGGGCGTCACCGCAAAAGTCTCGCAAACGCCCCGATGGACGCCGCGCGCGCGGCTAGGTCTGGAGGCCCGCCAGGTACGTCCGGAATTCCGGACCGAGCTCGGGTCGCTGGAGGGCCAGCTCGACCGAGGCCTTCAGCCAGCCCATCGTGGTGCCCGCGTCGTAGCGGACGCCCTCGAACGCGTAGGCGAAGACCTGCTGCTCCTCCATGAGGGCCTGGATCGCATCGGTGAGCTGGATCTCGCCACCGGCACCGCGCTGCGTCTGCTCGAGCTTGTCGAAGATCTTTGGCGTCAGGACGTAGCGGCCGATGATCCCGAGGTTGGACGGCGCGTCCTTGGGGGCCGGCTTCTCGACGAGCCGCGTGACCCTGTGCAACCGCCCATGGTCGAGGGGGTCCTCCGTCGGCTCGCTGGCGATGACGCCGTAGCGGCTCGTCTCCTCGGGCGGGACCTCCATGACCGCGACCACCGAACCGTGGGTCTGGTGGTACGCGTGGATGAGCTGGCCGATGACCGGACGCTCCCCGATGCACACGTCGTCGGGCAGGATGACCGCGAACGGCTCGTGGCCGATCAGGTCCTTGGCCATGAGCACCGCATGCCCCAGGCCGAGCTGTTCCTTCTGTCGGACATAGGCGAGCTGGGCCAGGTCAGTGATCGCCCGAACCTGGCGGAGCTTCTCGATCTCGCCCTTCTCCTCGAGCAGGTGCTCGAGCTCGTAGTTGAGGTCGAAGTGGTCCTCGATCGCGCCCTTGTGGGTCGAGGTCACGATGATGATCTGCTCGATCCCGGCGGCCACCGCCTCTTCGACGCCGTACTGGATGATCGGCTTATCGACCAGCGGCAGCATCTCTTTTGGCTGCGCTTTGGTCGCAGGCAGGAAGCGGGTGCCCCAGCCGGCGGCAGGGAAAACGGCTTTACGGACGCGCATCGAACCTCGGTCGGTAGGGTGTCAGGGGACGCGGGGTGAGTCGGCCAAGTCTAGCACCGGACCTTCTCCACGCCGGTGGACGCCGGGTTCGCCGACGGCTCGAACGAGCGGGGGGAGCGACTCCACGAAGCGACGTACGGCGAGGCTGAACGCCCCTGGCCGGTCGAGGTTTGCGAGGTGGGTGGCGCCCCGCAGCCGCACCCGGCGAGCATCCGCGGCGGCGCGAGCGAAGGCGCCCGCACCCGGCCGGAAGAGCGGGTCCCATTCGCCGTTGAGGATGAGGGTGGATCCGGGATACTCGGCAAGACGCGGCTTGAAGCGCTCGCCGACGATGGCTCGCAGGGCCTGCGCACCGCCGGCCGTCCAGAAGCCGCCGGCGACGACCGGCTCGGCGATCGCCGGGGAGAACCGCGTCCGGAAGAACCAGGCATTGAATGCATCGAGCGCGGGGCCGTCGAACCGATCCATGACCCAGGCGAGGGCCCGAAACGGCGTGGCGAGCGCCCCGACCGGTTCGGCGGTCGCCCCGGACAGGACGAGGCCGCGGATGAGCTCGGAACGACGAGCCGCCAGGTCCATCGCGACGTAGCCCCCGAGCGACAGGCCGACGACGACGGCATGCCCGCCGCCCGCGGTCTCGATGGCGTCAGCGACCGCGTCGGCTGCCCCCGCGACAGTGAAGCGGCGGTCGGCGAGCCGGCCGTGCCCGGGGAGATCGACGGCGACCACGCGATAGGTGTCTCGCAGGTCGTCCATCTGGGCGCGCCACATCGTGCGGCTCAACCGAGTCCCGTGGACGAAGACGATCGGAGGCCCGTCGGCGGGTCCGTCGATGTCGTAGGCGCTTTCGCTCACGTGGGGCGATCCAGGCCGTGCTGGACCGCGAGCAGGGCGGCCTGCGTCCGGCTCGCGAGGCCGAGCTTGGCCAGGATGTTCGACACGTGGGTGCGCGCGGTCCGCTCCGTGATGCCGAGCTCGTTCGCGATCGCCCGGTTCGATAGCCCACGCGCGACGGCGCTGAGCACGTCCCGCTCGCGCGCCGTGAGGCCGCCCAGCGCGTCCCCGTCCGAGCCGACGCCGGTGCCCGTGGCCCCGCCCGCCCGGCTGCGCATCCGGCGTGCGACGATCCCGGCCACCGCCGGGTCCAGATGCACCTCGCCGGACGCCGCGGCGCGGATCGCCGCCGCCAGCTCATCGGCCTCGGCGTCCTTCAGCAGGAACCCGGACGCACCGGCCTCGAGGGCCGCCACGATCCGCCCCTCCTCGATGAAGCTCGTGATCGCGACGATCTCGATGTCGGGGTCCGCGGCCCTGATGCGGGCGGTCGCATCGATGCCGTCGACCCCGGGCATCAGCAGGTCCATGACGACGACGTCGGGCCGGAGCACGGCGGCCTGCTCGATCGCGGCCGCCCCGTCGGCGGCCTCGCCCACGATCTCGAGGTCCTCGTGCAACGCCAGGAAATCGCGCATCCCGCGACGAACCATCGCGTGGTCGTCAACGAGCAGGATCCGGATCGGTGCGGCTCTGGGCGGCATTGGTTGGTCCGTCCGACCTAGGGTCCGCCGGGAACGACCGGCACGCGGTCCGTGTCAGGCCCGCTCGCCGAGCGCTGGAGGAGCAGGGCCGCGGCCAGGATGGCTGCCGCGCCCACGAGCTGGACGGGCGCCAGGTCTTCGCTGAGGAGCCAGGCCGCGAGTGCGACACCGACGACCGGCTCGAACAGCATCAGGATGCCGGCCCGCGTCCCACCGATCGCGCGGATCCCGGTCAGGAACCCGAGTGACGGGATGGCCGCTGCGAAGATGCCCGTGAACAGCAGCAGCGGCAACACGTCCGGAGACTCCACCGGATACACGAGCGAAGGCAGGGCCCCGCTGAAGACCGCCAGAGCGACGGAACCCAGCACCGTGACCAGCAGCACGATCGCCATCGCCTGATCTGTCGGGACCTCGGAGTAGCCGTCGCGGCTGATGACCACGAACACGGTCTGGCTGACTGCCGCACCGAGGGCGAGGCCGATGCCGATCGCGTCCAGCCGGATCGCTCCCGCCGGATCCAATTGCGACGCTACGACCGCGATCATGCCCAGGACCGCCAGCCCCAAGGCGATGACGCGCGTGCGATCGAGGGCCTCCCGCCCCAAAGCGACATTCGCGACCGCGACCATCGCCGGGTAGGTGTAGAAGCCGAGCAAGGCGAGCGCGATGGTGATCCGATCGAAGGCGATGAACATGAACAGATTGAGGGTGAAGCCCATGACCGCCGCGAGCAGCAACAGCATCCGGCTCCGCGCTCGCAGTTCGCTCAGGCGGACCAACCGCGTCGAGCCGCGCCGGACACGCCAGGCGACATAGACGCTCGTGCCGATGAGGGCGATCAACGCGCGCCAGGCGACGAACCCAGCGGGCTCCATCCCGGCGTCGTAGGCGAACCGCGCCAGCGGTCCGAGCGTCCCGAAGAGCGCCGCGGCACCGATGACGATGCCGAATCCGACCATGGGCGGCCGCGCGGTGGAGTCGACGACCGGCGCGACGCGCGCCGAGGGGCTTACGGTGGGGCTGGACACCCGGTCATGGTAGGGCCGCAGCCCGCTCCCCCGCCCGTGCGAGCCCTCAGCGCGGGTGCGCCGTGCCCGCGTGACGACCGCCGGGCGCATCCACCGCATCCGACGGCGTCACACCGCGAGGTTCCCGGCGCGTCCCGCCAAGCTGGATCCCGGTGAACGGGACCCGGATCTCGCGAAACACCTCGATCGAGACGAGGAACCCGGCGAACAGGAAGAGCACGCCGAGGAACTTGCCGAGCTGGAACAGCTCGGTCGAGCCGAACCTGTTGAGCGAATCGGTGATCGCCGGGATGAACCCGCCGATGGCGATGAGGATCGTCGCCGGGACGCGACTGTGGATGCGACCCGTCACCAGCGCCCGAACGGCGCCGGGCAGGGAGGCGACGAAGTTCACGAGGATCGCCACGGGGGCGATGAGCAGGTTGAAGAGGAACTCATCGCCAGGCTGGTTGGGATCGAGCGAGTAGGGCAGCACCCGCTTCTTGGGCATGAACACGTACGTACTGAAGATCGCCCCCAGGACCAGGGCAAGCGCGCCGGTGATGTTCAGGAAGGGCGTCAGCAGGCGCAGCGTGCCAGGAAACAAGTCCCCGATGGGCATCGCGGTCCGAGGGTCGAGCGCATACCCGGGCGGCGCGATCGCGACCGTCAACATCAACACGGCCGACAGGACGGTCGCACCGACCACGGCTCCCGCCGCGAGGACCGGCCAGCGCTCGTTCTGGAAGTAGGTCTCGACCGCGACGGCGATGGCGAGGATGATCGCGGCGATGAGATAGAGGATCGGCGCCGAGCCGGCGCCCGGGTAGTCGTACCGGCGCTGTGTCAGCAGCGTGAAGATGCCTGCCAGGAGCAGGCACAATGCGAAGCTGTAGCCGAACCGCGTCCGGCCGAGCAGGAATGCCGTCCCGAGACCGAGCCAACCCGCCGTCCAGACGGCGCCGGTCAGGTACCACGTGCGGTACAGGCCCTCGTTCCAGCCGCCGAATCCCGCGAGCGCCTCCGCGCCCGCCGCGATGCCGTAGAACAGCATCCCGAAGCCCCAGATGAGCTGGAAGCTGCCACGACGTACGCGCCACTGGTCGAACAGCCCGACGCTGAAGACGAGGGCGAGCACGGACGTGATCGCGGGGAGGACGATGCTGGCGTCCACTGGTCAGCCCGATGTCGGCCCGGTCGCGCCGGGTCGCTGGTGGGTGGCGATGAAGCGCAGCAGCAGGCGATCGAGGATCGCGGACGCGTCGCCGTAGAGCGCCGCCAGGCGGGTCGGATCCAGCGATCGACTCCGGCCGAGCCCGGCAAGCTCGGCCAGGAACGGCTGGCGCCCTGCCACGAAGCTCGAGACCGCCTCGGTCAGGCTGCTTCCGGCCGCGGCCATCCGAATGGCCTGGTCGTCGACGATCGCGCGCGCCTCGTCTTCAAGGAGCTCTCGGGTCGGGGCAGCGTTGGCATCGCTGTCGAGGAAATCGATGAGCGCAGCGATCAGGCGCCGCCCGTCCTGGCGATACGCCTCCCGATCCGCAACGTCGCGTGGTGAGGACACCTGCAGGCCCGCGCTCGCATCAGCGGCGTAGTGCCGCCGATAGACCCGGTTGAGCCGCTCCGGCGAGGCGCCCATGCTGGCCAGTGGCCGGCCGACGCCGCGCCGACGGTCCGTCGCCATCCGTTCCAGGGCACGCCGGTCGAATCGCCGGTGGCCGCCGGGCGTTGTCCAGGCCTCGACCCGTCCTTCGTCGGCCCAGCGGCGAAGGGTGTCGGGGTCGATGCCGAGGAGCCGACTGGCCGGGCCGAGCGATAACCAGCGATCGTCGTGGGTGGCGGTTGCGGTGACGTCGGGCACGCTGACCTCGGGGCGACGGAGTGGCGCCGACGAACGGCTCGGCCGTGGGGGAGGACGACTGGGCGGCCGGTCGGCATGAGAAATCTGGGTAAATCTAGGTACCGAGATGTCGGCCCGGCGAGCGGAGGATAGGACCGCTCGACTCGGGGTGTCAAACGTGGGATTTCGCGTGGGTCGGGCCAGCGAAAGGACCGCCCTATACTCCCGGACCTGTGACCAAACGACCCGCAGTCGGGTGTCTTTTCGAGATCGTCGAGACCCTCGTACTGACACTGATCATCTTCGTCGTGATCCAGAACTTCATCGCTCAGCCGTATCAGGTCAAGCTGAAGTCCATGCAGCACACCCTGGAGCCTGAGCAGTACGTGCTGGTGGACAAGCTTACCCCTCGGTTCGACGCATACGAACGGGGTGACATCGTCGTGTTCACGCCACCGGCGGACTGGGTCGACAGCGACGGCACGCCATACATCAAGCGCGTGATCGGCGTGGCCGGCGACACCGTCGAGATCCGCGACGACGGACTCGTCTACATCGATGATCGGCCGCTTGATGAGCCGTACGTCCTCAGCGACGACGGGGCACCGGCCACGACCGCCGCCCAGGATCAGTCGAGCTGGTCGATCGCGAACGGCGAGCTCTTCCTGATGGGCGACCATCGATCCAACTCGGCGGATTCGCGCACCTTCGGGCCGGTCAAGACAGGCCAGCTCATCGGGCGTGCGTGGCTTCGCTATTGGCCGCTGGACGCGTTCGGCGTCCTGACAACGCCCACTTATGCGGACCTTGCCCCCGCTGCTCCGTGATCCAGTCGTGGCCGGGCTCAGGCGGGGACGAACTCGTGATCGTCGCGATGGATGCCATCGCACAGACCCAGGGCTCCGAGCGCCGCGGCTTCACCGTCCGCTTCGTCGGAGCCTGGAATGGGCACCGGGCGCATGATCTCGCGGACCTCGCCGCGACGGCAGAACAGGTAGCCGCGCGCCGCCATCCAGAGGCGGACGCAGGCAGCATCGCCATGGAACTGGAACGGGCCCGGGTTGATCGCAGGCCTCGCCGTCCAGGAGACCGGTGTCTCGGCGGTGACGATGTCGAGGAGGTTCACGCGCCACGGCGTGCCCTCGATGATCTGGCCACAACCGTCGCAGCGCTTCGCGACGTTGTCACTGATGATCGTCCGGATCCGGACGCCCATGATCTCCACGCGACCGATGGTAGCAGGCAGGGTGGCCGCGGACCCGAGGCCAGGCCAGGGTCGGCGGGTGGCACCGGGCCGCGTCCGGCGGAGGGAGCGTCAGGCGCATGCGCCGCAGCGACCGGAGGCCGGGCCACCGTCCGGGGATAGGACCCGCCGGGCACGACCAAGGGCGGAGGTGGTACCCCCAAGGGGATTCGAACCCCTGATCTCCACCTTGAAAGGGTGGCGTCCTAGGCCTCTAGACGATGGGGGCACGCTGGCGCGCCGAGGCCCGAGTCTAGCAGAGGGTCCCCGAGCGACCCAGGTGCGACGGCCGTCCCGGCGTTACCCGCTCGCGACCTGGAACAGGATGACCGCGCCGGCCGCGAAGCCCGCGGCGGCGATCGCCGCACCGCCGCCGACCAGGGCAACGAGGATGGTCCGGCCGCCACGCCCGTCCGTCCCGGAACGCCAGATCGACCGGAGGCAGTACGCCGCAAGTGCCCCGAACACGATGGCCAGGACCACGGCCCCGGACGCGAGCAACGGGATCTGCGAGGTGTCGCGAACGGTGATGGTGTAGGCCATGTAGGCGATCGAGCCGACGATCGCCAGCACGAGGAAGACGAGACCCGGCGAGATCCGTCGTCCGGCGGACGTGGTCGGCGCGGAACCGGGCCGCCCCGAAGGGTCCGGGCGTCGATCCACCGGTGGCCGGCGCGTCCGGTCGGTCATGCCTGTGCCTCCCCGAAGGTGCGGTGATAGATCGCGAGGTTGTAGGACACGCGGGGCCGGGTCAAGCGGCCACCCAGCGAACGTCCCGCCGCCCCGAACGCGTCCTCCAGGAAACTGCGGGCCGCCTCGATGGATTCGAACGTCCACCAGCAATGCACCACCCGAACCTTGAAATCCTGGCTCAGGAAGGGCCCGTCGCGCCGGCTCCACGTGCTGTGCTCGGGCAGCTCGCCACGCAGGCCCGCAACGTCGTCCCGGCCATAGTCGTGGACCGCGAGTAACCGGCCGCCGGGCCGCAGCAGCCGCCGAGCCTGCCCGACTTGATCGAGGGCTCCGTCCCGAAACGCCGACCAGAACGCGACGACCACGTCGGCGGAGCCATGGGGCGCAGCGAAGCGCGCCGGTCCATTCGAGTCGACGAGCGTGACCCGTGCGTCGAGCTCGGTGAGCTGCCGCGCGCGGAGTCCGCCGGCGCCATCGACGAGGACCACATCTCGATCCCTGATCGGCCCGAGGTCGTCGAGCGCACGGGTGAGCTTTCCCTCGACATCCAGCGCCCGGGCGAGTCGTGCGGCGAGCGGGGGCGCCAAGTCGATCGGAAGGTCTGCCACGGGACGCGAGTATAGGGCGACGCGCCCGAGCGGACGGTGGGCCTCAGTCCGCGAGACGCAGGACCCGCCCCGTGCGTGCCGGGACGACCAAGCGGACCGCCCCGGAAATGACCTCAACGGTCTCGTCGGCGCCAGCCGTGGGGCCATCAGGCTCGGCGCCGTCGAGGTCCACGGGCTCGAGCCGTCCCCGGTCGACGCCCTCTAGTGACGCCTCGAGGACGGCCGCATCCACGCCAGCGTTGACGGCGACGACGAGGCGCCCTCCGTCCAGGCGTCGCTCGAAGGCGAATGCCGCACCGGCCGCGGCGAGGGCGATCGTCGATCCATGCCGCAGGGCGGGCTCGGACGATCGCAGCCGGAGCAGCGACCGGACATAGCGGTGCAGCGCGGCATCCCAGCGATCCGCGTCCCACGGGAAGGAAGCGCGGTTGGCCGGATCGTTGCCGCCCGTCAGGCCGATCTCGTCGCCGTAGTAGATGGACGGGGCCCCGGGCAAGGTGCACTGGAGCAGCGTCGCCATGCGCAGCGCCGCGAGATCCCCGCCCAGGACCGCCAGCGCCCGTGGTGCGTCGTGCGATCCGATGAGGTTGAGCTGCACCGCGACGACGTCCGGGTCGTACACGCCCAGCAGCTCGTCGAGGCGAGTCCCAAAGGCGGGACCGTCGAGTCGCCGGAGATGCCGGCGGTACTCGTGGTGGGCTCGGACCACGCCCATATCCAGGCTGGGCCCGCCGACGAACCCCAGGATCGCTTCGCCCAGCGGATAGTCCATGAGCGCATCGAAGCCATCGTCGCCGACCCAGTCCGGCGCGACTTCCCAGATCTCGCCCACGAGATACGCGTCGGGGCGGATCGCCCGGCATCGTCGCCGGAATTCCGCCCAGAACGACGGGTCGTCGATCTCGGTCGGGACGTCCAGCCGCCAGCCGTCGATGCCGAAGCGCAGCCAGTGCTCCGCGACCGACATGAGGAATTCCCGGGCGTCGGGGTGGTCGGTGTTGATCTTCGGGAGCGCCGGGAGGCCCCACCATGCCTTGTACCCGAGCGAGAAGCCGGTCGGAGCATCGAGCGGCGGGTACGGCGTCAACAGCCGGTGACCGGCGAGCACGTCGGGATCGAGGTGGAACCAGTCGCGGTAGGGCGATGCGGCCCCGGCCTCGAGGATGTGATGGAAGGCCCAGAACCCGCGACCGGTGTGATTGAAGACGCCGTCGAGGACGACGCGGATCTCGCGCTCGTGGGCTCGATCGAGCAATTCGCGGAGTGCCGCGTCGCCGCCGAGCAGCGGGTCGACCGTGAAGTAGTCGTACGTGTGGTAGCGATGGTTCGAGGCGGACTGGAAGATGGGCGTCATGTAGATCGCGTTGACGCCGAGATCCTCGAGGTAGTCGAGTCGATCCACGATCCCCAGCAGGTCGCCGCCCTTGAAGCCGTGTGTGGTCGGTGGCGTGTCCCACGGCTCCACCGAACCGGGCTTGCGCACGCGGTCGCTGGCGGCGAACCGATCCGGGAAGATCTGATAGAACGCCGCGTCCCGCACCCAGCCGGGCGTATCGACGCTCACTCGAACGGCCTTGCGCGTCGCGCGGCGGTGAGGGCGAAGGCGCCGGGGAGCACGGGAGCGAGCGCACCCGAGGCGCGGGAGCGAGCGCGCGGACCTGGCAACGCACGCCCGCGCCGTCGTCGCGGCGTACCGATATGACCGCCCCGCTCTCGGCCGATGCGATACTCCAATCGATGTCCTCCCGTGCTGTGGTCGCGGCGTTCGTCGCGTTCTCGATCGTCGTGTCAGCCTGTGCGAGCGCCACGCCGACGGCTGGCCCATCAGCGCCCGAACGAACCGTCGGGGCGAGCCAGGCCGTCGTCTCCAGCCCGCCTGCCTGTCCCGAGGTCCCCTCGGTCGAGCCGGCCGTCCCGTGGTGGGCCGACCGCGTCTTCTACGAGGTGTTCGTCCGAAGTTTCGCCGACTCGGACGGCGACGGTATCGGCGATCTGCGCGGGCTCACCGAGCGCCTCGACTACCTGAACGACGGCGACCCGGCCACGGATGACGATCTTGGCGTCACCGGACTCTGGTTGATGCCCATCGCCGAGTCGCCCAGCTACCACGGCTACGACGTCGTCGACTATCGGGCGATCGAGGCCGACTACGGCACCGCCGACGACTTCAAGGCGCTGGTGGCGGCAGCGGATGAGCGCGGCATCGCCATCGTCGTCGACTTCGTCATCAACCACAGCTCTCGGGATCACCCGTGGTTCCAGGATGCCCGGACCCCTGGATCCGAGCACGACGATTGGTACATCTGGGCCGACGAACGCCCAGCCGTGGCACGGTCCGACGGGAGTCGCGTCTGGCACGCCGACGGTGAGCGGTTCTACTACGGCTATTTCTGGGACGGGATGCCGGATCTCAACCTCGAGAATCTGGAGGTCACGTCGGAACTCGGCTCGATCGGCGAGTTCTGGCTCGAGGAGATGGGCGTCGCCGGCTTCCGGATCGATGCCGCACGCCACCTGATCGAGGACGGCCGGCAGCTGGAGAACTCCGAAGCGACCTTCGATTGGCTGGTCGAGTTCCGGGGCGCGCTGAAGGAGGCCAAGCCCGAGGCGCTGGTGCTGGGCGAGGTCTGGGACGCGTCCTCGATGTCGGCGCGCTACGTCACGGAAGGTGCGCTCGATCTGACGTTCGACTTCGGGCTCGCGAGCGCCACGATCACCTCGCTGCGGTCGGGAGACGCCGGGTCGCTCCGCGCGGCGCAGCGAGAGGTTGCGGAGCTCTATCCGCCCGGGGGCCTCGCGACGTTCCTGACGAACCACGACCAGGACCGGGTCATCAGCGAGCTGGACGCGGACGTCGACGCCGCGCGGGCCGCTGCGACGATCCTCCTGACCGGTACGGGAACGCCGTTCATCTATTACGGCGAGGAGCTCGGGCTGACTGGCAGGAAGCCGGACGAGCGCATCCGGACGCCGATGCGCTGGGACGCATCGGAGCCGGCGGCCGGGTTCAGCGAAGCCGCACCGTGGCAACCGCTCGGCGATGACCCGGCCGGGACAGACGTCGCCACGGAAGCGTCGGACCCCGGCTCGCTGTTGTCCGCCTACCGATCATTGGTCGGCCTGAGGACGGCATCTCGGGCGCTGGCGATCGGCGATCAGCTCCCCGTCGAGGCGGCGGCTCCGTCGGTCGTCGCGTATCTCCGCTACGTGCCCGGACAGGCGCTGCTCGTCATGGTCAACCTTGCCGACGAGACGGTGGAGTCCCCGGTCCTCAGCCTCGATGACGGGCCGTTGTGCGGCGCGCCATCCGCGCGCGTCGTCTACGGGTCGGGGGCGGCCGCCGATCCCGTCGTTGGCACGACCGGCGGGTTCGACGCCTACGTCCCGGTCCCGCGACTCGGCCCGCGCGGAGCCGTCGTCATCGAGCTCGGCGTGTGACGCGCCACACACGCCCCGACGGAGTCGGACCTGGTCGCGGACACGCCGGGGCCGCCACCGCCGCCGCGGCCGATCGCGGTCGAGCTGGCGGCCGCGCTCCTGATCGTCGGAGGCGTCGTCAACCTGATCGGCGGGATCTCCAGCATGCCGGGCCTTCCGCCGGGGACCGAGCCGCTCTTCGCCGTGACGATCGTGCTGGCGATCGGATCGATCGTGGTCGGCCTGCTCATCCGGCTCGGTCGCTTCTGGCTCGTGGGCATCAACCTTGCGGCCGTGCTCGGGTTCCTGGACCTGCTCGGCGCCGGCGCGAGTCCACTCTCATTGATGCTCGGGATCGCCGACGTCCTGGTCGTGGCGATCCTGCTCCGGCACAAGCCGTGGTTCGACGCGCTCCACCTGCGACGAATGTCCGCTGAGGCCGAGGCTCAGCCCTTCACGCCACCGACGGCCAGGCCGCCAACGAGGTAGCGCTGGAAGACGAAGAACACGATCGAGACGGGGGCCGCGAACAGGATGGCGAACGCCGCGAACTGGGACCAGTTCGTGGTCCGCGCGAACTGCCCGACCATGCTGTTGAGCGCCAGTGACAGCGTCCAGTCGCTGACCTCGCTGACGAACAGCGCGACGGTCAGGTATTCCGTCCAACCACCGAGGAAGCCCAGGAAGCCCGTCACCGCGATCGCTGGGATCGCGAGCGGCAGGACGACCTTGCGGAAGATCTGGTTCTGCGTCGCTCCGTCGACGGCCGCCGCCTCCTCGAGGTCTCGCGGGATCGTGTCGAGATAGCCCTTCAGATTCCAGATCGCAAAGGGCAGCTGGCCGGCGATCACGGCCAGCGTCACCCCGACGAGGGAGTTGCGCAGGTTGAAGGTCAGATCGCCGAACTCGATCCGGAACTGGTTCAGGAAGATGAACAGCGGGATGATCGTCGCCACGGACGGCAACATCAGCACGCCGAGGACCGCGATCATCAGCCACGCGCGGCCGCGGAACTTCAGCCGCGAGAACGCATACGCGGCGGTGATGCCGAGCCCGACCGCGATCACGGAGCTTCCGATCGCGACCTTCAGGCTGTTCAACGCGAGCTCGATGAATGAGATCGGATTGCTCGTGGGCTGCGCGATCACCTTGCCGAAGGCCTCGAGCGATGCCCCGGGTGGGATGAGGTCAAGACCATCGGGCCGGGCCAGGTTTCGGGGATCGAGCGCCATGCTGAAGATCCAGATGAGCGGGAAGAGCACCGTCAACGTGATCAGCAGGAGGATGACCTGGATGATGAGCTGGCGGCCGAGCGCCAGCTTCCGCTCACTCGTCCGTGGGCTTGGAACGACGGATGCCGCGGTCGAGCAGTCGGCGCGTGATCCCGGTCGTGGCAACAGCGGTCATCGGTCGGTCTCCGTCGAGGTCGGGCGGTCAGTCGGCATAGCTCTTCGTCGCTTTCGCCATCCGGTTGGTGAGCAGGGTCACGATCAGGAGGAGGAAGAACAGGTACACGCTGAAGGCCGCCGCCACGCCGAACAGGCGGCGCTCCGCAGCGAGTCGATACGCCTGCGTCACCAGGATCTCCGTCCGCCCGAACGGCTCACCCTGGGTCATGAAGTACGGCAGGAAGAAGAGGTTGAAGGTGATGACGAAGCCGTAGATCGCGTACGGCAGCATCGCCGGCCGAAGGAACGGAAGGGTGACGGCTTTGAACTTCTGCCACGCGTTGGCGCCGTCCATCTCCGCGGCCTCGTAGAGCTCGCCCGGGATCGACTGCAACGCGCCGGTCGCGACGACCGAGTTGAGTGGCCAGCCCAGCCAGCTGTTGGCCGTGATCATCGCGAAGAATGCCAGTGGCAATGGGATCCACGAGATCGGATCGTTCGGCTGCCGCAACCAGTCCAGATTGAAGGCCGGATGGTCCGGGGAGATACCGAACAGGCCTCCGATGCCCTGCAGGCCCAGGTTCACGGCTCCGGCACTCGGGTCGAACATGTTGCGCCAGACGGTCGCGACGATGATCGGCGGGATGACGACCGGCAGGATGAAGATCGCCCGGTAGAAGCCCCGGAACTTGAGGCCCTTGGTGTTGAGCAGGACGGCGACGAACACGCCGATGACGACGTGGACCACCACGTTGCTGAACGCCCACCAGAGGTTGAACAGGACGAGGCGGACGAACTCGAAGTTCGGGATCTGGAGCTGGGACGTGGCGATCCGAACGTAGTTGTCGAGTCCGATGAATTCCGCCGGGACCGGGTTCCGCACGCGGAAGTTGATCTGCCCGAAGTCGTGGAAGGACATCCAGACCTGGAAGGCCAGCGGGTAGAAGGTGATGATCGCCATCACGAGGAACGCAGGGACGAGATACAGGTACGGCGCGATGCCACGCCTGGCTCGGGCACTCGCGCTGCGGCGCGGCAAGGCGGCAGTCGTGGTCGCCATCGATCGAGTCTCCCTATCCTCGGCTGACGTACGGCCCGCGGTGTCGGGGTCGGGTATCGGTCCTGGGGCGGGCCCGGATTCTATGTGGTCGGGCGCGCTCCGGGAGCGATCGGGGGCGTCCGGTGGACGCCCCCGCGTTGGTGTGAGGGGAGGGCCTAGAGGCCGCTCGCCTCGTTCATGAGCTGGCAGGCATCGGCGACCGCCGTTGTCGGATCGGCGCCGGTGTCGATGACCTTGTTCAGCGCGTCGCCGAACGGGCCCCACCAGTTGCCGAATTCGGCGTTCTGCGGCCGGGGCAGGCCGGCTGCGGCGGCATCAGCGAATCCCTGCGTGATGGGATCCGTGATCGTCACCGCCGGATTGGCGGGAACATGGCCCGCGTCGTCGACGAAGACCTGCTCGGCGGCGGGCGCCGTCAGCGCGAGCGCGACGTTGACCGCGAGCTGCTGCTGCGCCGGATCGAGGTTGGGGTTGATGTACCAGCCGTCGGTGCCGGTGAACGGATTCGCCGGCCCGGACGGTCCGGCCGGGATGGTGGTCACGGCGAGCTTGTCGGCAAGGGCCGTGCGGAAGTCCGCGGTCTGCCAGGGCCCGTCGATGATCGCGTTGATCTTGCCGGTCTGGAAGTCCGTCTTGAGGGCGTTGCCGTCCGTGTTGAACGTCGCGCCCGCGTCCTTGAGGGACTTGAGGTACGCGAACGCATCGGCGAAGCCGCCCGCGTCGGCGGTGCACTTCCCGGTGTCGTCCATGAGGTTGCCACCGAAGGCGCCCGTCCAGCCGAACTGGTGGTAGACGCCCTGGTTGATGCCGACCTTGATCGAGCCGTCCTTGACGCCGGCGAGGAGCTCATCGGACGTCGTCGGCGGCGTCGGCAGTGCCGTCTTGTCGTACCACAGGGCGACGGCCTTGAGCGACTCCGGGACCATGTAGAACGCGCCGTCGACCTTGGAGCCGTCGAGCGCGACCGGAAGGTAGCCCTCGAGTGCGGCGTTGCCGGCGAGGTACTCGTCGAGGTTGGCGATCGACTCCTCACGGGCGTCCTTGCCCAGGTCGTCGTTCGGGGCGATGAACATGTCGGCGCCTTCGCCGGCGGCGACGTCCGTGCGCCACTTGAGGAAGATCTGGTCGAACGGCTGCTCGACGACGTTGATGGTCAGGCCCGGATTCGCCGCTCGGACCTGGTCCAGGACCGTGGTCAGGGCGCCGGTCTCACCGCCGCCGGACCCGTAGGAGTGCCAGAGGGTGACCTCGCCCTCGAGGGCGGCGGATGGGGCCTCTGACGCCGGGGCGGCAGAGCCCGGGGCGACGGATGGCGCCGTGGATGCGGCCGTTGGGGCCGCGCTTCCGGCGGACGGGCCGCACGCGGCGGCGATGATCGCCACACCCGCCACGATGCCCGCAAGACGAAGGTGCTTCTTCATTTCGATCGTTGTCTCCTCTACTCGATCCGGTCGGCCCGTCGCCGTCCGGTTCTCAACAGCTGGTCGGCGACTGCCGACCGGTCTGGCCGGTGGTCCCGGCCTGTGATCGCCGCGGCTGAGCGGCCGTGCGTCGGTACGTTCGTCGTGGCGAGCCGCACCGAACTCGGGGGTTGTCGCTCGCCGATCCGACCTCAGTCTCGGTCGCCGGCCACCTCCTCCCGGCGCGTTCGCACCGGGCCGGTCGAGGAGCGGACGATGAGCCGCGTCTCGAGCCGACGATGCTCGGGCTTTTCCAGGTCCCGTCGTTCCACGACGGACAGGAGCAGGCGGACCGCTTCTTCACCCTTGCGACGGATGGGCTGATGCACCGTCGTGAGCGGAGGATCCACGTGCGGGGCGAGGTCGATGTCGTCGAACCCGACGACGCTGACGTCGCCCGGGATGTCGAGGCGCAGGTCGCGCAGGGCGCGCATCGCACCGATGGCCATGGCGTCGGACATCGCCAGGATGGCGGTCGGACGGAGGCCGTCCTCCCAAGCCGAATTGATGATCGCGATCCCCCCATCGACGCTGGCGGGGCCGACCATCACGCGGTCGTCTTCGATCCGGACACCCGCGGCCGCGAATGCCTCCCGGTAGCCGCGCAGGCGCCGCCCCGTCACGCCGTCCGGATCCGGTCCGCCGAGATCCGCTGCCGGCGGCTCCACGCCGAGGACGAGCACGTCGCGATGTCCGAGGCCCAGGATGTATTCGCCGGCGGCGCGCGCTCCGCCGACGTCGTCGATCTCGACCGAGCCATGCTCGGGCAGAGCCGTCGAGTCGACCAGCACGATGGGGACGTGGGCACGTCGGATCTGCTCGACCTCCGGGTGTCCGTCCGACAGGCCGATGGCGACGACGCCGTCCACGGTCGCCCGACTCATCGCCCGGGCCAGGCTGCCGCGCAGCGGCGAGATGAAGTGGAGGCCGTATCCGTGCTCCTCGGCGGCCAGCGCGACCCCCTCGCTGAAGGCGCCGAAGAACGGGTTGCTGAAGATCACGCTCAGGGCCTGCGGGGTGAGCACGCCGATCGTCATGGTCTGGCGCTGCGTGAGCATCCGCGCGACCGGGTTCGGGCGATAGCCCAGGTGCTCGGCGACCGCCCGGATGCGTAGCGCCGTCTCGGGGGCCAGACGGTCCGGCGAGTTGAACGCGAACGAGACCGCGGTCTTGCTGACGCCCGCCTCCCGGGCGACGTCCGCGATGCGCGGGCGCTGGGTGCCTTGCTCCACTCGGGTCCGACTCCTCGCGCGGCGATACGGCCGCGGCTCCTCCTGAACCGGTTTAGCAAACCGGTTTAGCGGACATTAGGCAGGTCGTGCCGTGGTGTCAATACCCTGCCTTGTGGGCCTCGTGCGGTCGGCGGACCGTCACGCGGGGCGGCGGTACCATCCATCGCGTGTCCATGATCGCGAGCATCCGCGCGATGCCGGGCGGCATCCGCCTCTTCCTCGTCTATGCGTTGCTGATCCTCACCGGTCTCGGGCTGAGCCTGCGGTTCGTCGTGGACCAGGCCATCGCGGCGCCGGTCAGCCCTCTGGGCGTGATCGTCATGGTCCTGCTCGCCTACACGATCTTCACGACGACGCTCGTGCTCCAGCGCAAGCAGGCGGCGCGCGGGCTGGCCATCGGGCTGGCCAGCCTGACGATCCCCGCTGTGCTGTTGCTGGCAACGAGCCCCGTACCCGTGGCAGCGCCGATCTTCGTCGCGGTCCTGGGCATCCTGCTGTTCCGCGGCCTCCTGCGCCCGGAGGTCCGGGCCTACCTGAACGAGGTCTGAGGCGACGCCGGACACACGGATTCGCTCCGGGACGGTACCCTCACCCGGCGCGTCCCACGCCATCGGCCCACGTCGCCGCCGTGGTCAGCGCATCCCAACGACACATCGACCGCATCGAGGCATCTGAGTGAGCAAGGAATCCCGTCGGCGTCAGCGTCAGGCCGGTCAGGTGCCGGCGACTGGCCCGACTTCGAATCGACCCGCGAGCGTCACGGCCGGCCCACCCACACGGTCCAGTGGACCCACCGGCGCTGCGCGGACCGGCCGGCGCGACCGCGCTCGTCCAGTGGCCAAGACATCGATCTTCCAGCGATATCGGACGATCATCTTGGGCGCCGCAGTCCTGGCGGTGCTCGCCCTGGTCGGCGCTGGCCTGTTTTCTGTGGCAACCCAGCCGGCATACGCCTGCACCACGGTCTGGGAGCCATCCCCGACAGCGTCTCCGCGCGAGGGCGCCTCGCCGCAGCCCGGCTACGTCCAGCCGGACGCGGGCGGCGGCCACGTGCGGACCGGCACGAAGGTCACCTACACCTATTGCCCGCCTGCGAGCGGGCGGCACTACGAGCAGCCCGCCGCGCCGATCCCCGCGCGCGTGTACGGGCCGGACGACGCGGTCATCCCGCAAGGCTGGGTCCACAACCTCGAGCACGGCGGCCTCGTGATCCTGTACAAGGGCGTGGATGTCGACCAGGCTGCTCTGCGCACCCTGTTCGATGCCGTCCCGGCGAGTCCCGTCTGCGGCTTCGAGCCCGGCGGCCAATCGCCCGGACCGGTGGTTGCCCGCTTCGATGACATGGCCTGGCCGTTCGCGGCCCTCGTCTGGGGGCGCGTCCTGCCGCTACAGGCGCTCGATCAGCAGGCCATCCTCGACTTCTACCAGACCTTCGGTGAGCGCACGAACCCGGAGGAGCTGTGCCCAGGGGCACGGGAATCGGCGGCCCCTTCGGCATCGGCCGCCCCTCCGGCGTCGGTCGCGCCGAGTGCCGCTCCTTCGGCGCCGGCGTCCGTGGCCCCGTCCGTGGGCCCGAGCGAACCGGCCGCCCCGGCCGCATCTCCGCCCGCGTCCCCCAGCTGACCGGCGCCCGATGCGTCTGATCGCGTTCTACGGGGCGGACGCCGTTCGCACCGGTCGGATCGAGGGTGATCGGGTCGTGGTCGGCGGCGGCCCGCTCGACCCGACCGGTCGCCTCGACGACGAGTTCGAAGATGCCGTCGGCTGGCAATCGGCTGAGCCCGAGGAGCGGTTGCCACTCCAGGGCCTCGAACCGGCGCCGATCCTGCTCGCCCCGAGCAAGGTCGTATGCGTCGGCCTGAACTACCGCGAGCACGCCGCGGAGGGTGGCCGCGAGGCGCCGACCCGCCCACTCCTTTTCGCAAAGTTCGCGAACACGATCGTCGGGGACGGCGACCCGGTCGTGCGGCCCCAGGGCACGCACGCCCTGGACCTCGAGGTCGAGCTCGGGGTCGTCATCCGGGGTACGACCCGCCGCGTGACCCGCGCCGACGCCATGGATCATGTCGCGGGCTACATCGTGGTCAACGACATCAGCGCCCGGGACTGGCAGGGCAGCCCGCCGGCGTTGCGCGAGGGCGAGAAGGGCGACGGCCAGTGGCTCCGCGCCAAGGGCTCGGACACGTTCCTGCCGGTGGGTCCAGTCCTCGTCACCGCCGACGAGCTCGATCCGGCCGCCGGTCTTCGCCTGCGCAGCTGGCGCATCGACGGCAACGGCGTCGAGCACCTGATGCAGGACGGCACGACGTCCGACATGATCTGGGACGTGCCGGCCCTCGTCGAGTCCATCAGCTCGGTCATCACCCTCGAGTCCGGTGATGTCATCGCGACCGGCACGCCGTCCGGGGTCGGCGTGTTTCGCGACCCGCCCGTGTTCCTCGAGCCCGGCGACTGGGTCCGCTGCGAGATCGAGGGCATCGGGTCCGTCGAGAACCCGGTCATCGACTGGTCCGACGAGGACGCCCGGTAGCGATAAGAGGCGCGGACCCATTGGGGCCAACCATTTGACTTTGGTCGATCGTCAAGCTCGGCTTGACCGCCCTTTGTGACATCCGTAAGGTGCGGCTGAGCGCGTTGGACGACGTATGGAGGGAAGCATCCGTGGCAAGATTCGTACGACCAGCGCTGGCGGCGCTGATGGCATCAATCCTCTTCGTTGCCAACGTCCCGATGGCGTTCGCGGCGGTTCAAGGCACCTGCCTCTCGACGGACACGACCAAGATTCGCCTGTACGAGAACGGGGTCGGCGACTTCAGCGACGGCAATGACCAGTTGTGGAAGTGCGCAAGCGACGCCGACTTGACCAACGACCCTCATCAGCCTGCTGGCAACTGTCACGCCCCTGGCATCGGCGGTAGCAACTGGAACGATTGCATCAGTTCCTACGTTTCGTTTGTCGACCCGGGAACCGCTTGGTGTTTCTACAGGCACGCCAACTACGACACGTGGTTTGACCACCGTGGCTCTGACACGGGACAACAGAATTTGACTCAGGGTGATGTCCTGAGCAGCGTGCGGCTCATCGCCATCCAGCCGGGCGTCTGCAACTTCTAGGTAAAGCAGGCAACGGTCGTGACCTAGCCGATCACGACCGTTGCGGCATTTCGAGCCGAGACACCTGCGTCTCCCGGCAGCGGGGATGGTTCCATGTTTCTCAACGATCCCAGATCCGGGCAACAGCGGGTTGCAGCATCAGAATCAATAGGCAGTTAGAGATTTGGCATCGCGATCGAACCGGCCGATGCGGCTCTCGTCGCCAGTGGCCGCGATCATCGTCGCGATCGCTGCTGTTGCGGTAGCACTTTTCTTCGGCACTGCATCGCGGTCCACCGAAGCCACTTCGACCCGCCACATTGCGGCCCAGATCGATTACCTGCTGGCGTTTGTGGACGATCCCCGTGACACCACATGGGTCCAGACGCGGTATCAACGAGAGATCTGGATACGCCCTGACGGATCTGGGCAAATACGAGAGCAATTTGAGCCATATCAATTCTTGACCGACGCCGAGGAGGCGCAATGGCGCTCGATCGGCTCGCCGCTGTACCCAGCCGTAAACGAGAACTTTGGGCCTGGCGAACTGTCGTTTCGTACGGCGGAGGATGTGCGCGATCAGATCCATGGGCTTCGAACGCGTGAGATCTCACCCGGAGAGATGCTCGACTTCCTTGCCAGGCTGCTGACGGAGGCCGAACCAACTCCGGCGGCAATCAATCTGGCCATCGAAATCGCGTCCGCGAATCCGGGCATTCAGGCTCGCTCGGAGGGGTCCATGACAACACTCCATGGACTGTCATCGGACATCGAAGGCATGCGCATCGACTTGACCTTCGATCAGAGCGAAGGGCGGCTTGTTCGCCTGCGCCGAGTCGCGACGAGGCCATTGCAGGGGCTCAATCTAGACGCGCCGATCGTCACCTACGAAAGGTTCAATCTCGTGGCAGAAACGCTCGGACATTGGGCACCTACAGCCCTCGACACGAGCAGACCCCAGACTCCGTGAAACCACAAACGCACAGCTTCCCTAGGGAAGACCGGTCGCGCGCAGGGCGTGCACGTCACGCATATCGAGGTACCCTCGGTGCATGCAGGCGCTCGTCAAGATAGCGGCCGGGCGCGGGCTTGAGCTACGTGAGGTCCCGGACCCACCCGTCGGCATCAACGACGTCCTGGTCCGCGTCCAGAAGACCGGCATCTGCGGCACGGACCTCCACATCGAGTCGTGGGACGCCTGGGCCCAGAACGCGATCAGACCGCCGCTGACCGTCGGCCACGAGTTCGTCGGCGAGATCGTCGAGGTCGGTGCCAATGTCACGGACTTCGCTCCGGGCGATCTCGTGAGCGGCGAGGGTCATGTGGTATGCGGCCGGTGCCGCCACTGTCTCGCCGGCCGGCGGCACCTGTGCGCGCGGGCGATCGGTCTCGGCGTCGGGCGCGACGGTGCCTTCGCCGAGTTCGTGGCCCTCCCGATGACGAACATCTGGCATCACTGGCCAGGCGTCGACCCCGAGGTGGCCGCGATCTTCGATCCCTTCGGCAACGCGGTCCACACCGCGCTCGCGTTTCCGATCCTCGGCGAGGACGTGCTGATCAGCGGCGCGGGCCCGATCGGCCTGATGGCCACGGCCGTGGCTCGCCACGCCGGCGCTCGGCACATCGTGGTCAGCGAGCCGAACCCGTTCCGCCGCGAGCTCGCGATCCGGATGGGCGCCACGATGGCCATCGATCCGCGCGAGCGCGCCTTCACCGACCTGTTCGAGGATCTCGACATGGTCGAGGGCTTCGACGTGGCGATGGAGATGTCCGGGAACGCGCGAGCCCTGCGCGACGCGATCGCATCGATGGCACACGGCGGCGGCGTCGCGATCCTGGGGCTGCCGACCGAGGACATCAGCCTCGACATCAACGCGGTCGTCATGAAGATGCTCACCGCTGCGCGGCATCTACGGCCGGGAGATGTACGAGACCTGGTACAAGATGACCGTGATGCTCCAGTCGGGGCTGGACATCACGCCCGCGATCACGCATCGCTTCGGATTCCGCGAGCACGAGGCGGCATTCTCCGTTGCGCGTACTGGTGAATCGGGAAAAGTGATCATGGACTGGACCGCCTGAGTCGGCGAACATAGGCGCCCATGTCGACCGATCAGAGCGATCCGCTCGCGACCCCGCTCCTCCCCGACCCGCTCGCCTTCCTGGACGACGAGGTCGCGGCCCTGCGTGAGCGCCACCTGTACCGCGCCCTGCGGGTGATGAGCAGCGGTCAGGGTCCGATCGTGTCGGTCGACGAACGCCGGCTGATCAGCCTGTCGTCAAACGACTACCTGGGCCTGACCCATCATCCCCGTCTCCGTGAGGCGGCGCTCGCGGCCGTGCGCGACTTCGGCGTAGGCTCGGGAGCCGTCCGCACGATCGCCGGCACGATGTCCATGCACGAGGCGCTCGAGGCGGAGCTCGCCGAGTTCAAGGGCACGCCCGCCGTCCTGACCTTCCAGTCCGGCTTCACGGCCAACACCGGCGTCATCCCGACGATCACCGGCGAAACCGACCTCATCGTCAGCGACAGCCTGAACCACGCATCGATCATCGATGGGATGCGCCTGTCCAAGGCGCCGCGCAAGATCTATCCCCATGCCGACGTGGACGCGCTGCGAGCCGTGCTCGACGAGGCGGTGCGCGACGGCCGACCGGGAAGTGGCGAACCCTACCGATTGATCCTGGTCGTCACGGACGGCGTGTTCAGCATGGACGGCGACATCGCGCCACTCCCGGGCATCGTGGAGGCAGCCGAAGCGGCCGGAGCGGCCGTCTTCGTGGATGACGCCCATGCCTCCGGCGTGCTCGGTCGCGACGGGCGTGGCACGGTCGACCATTTCGGCCTCCACGGTCGCGTGGCGATCCAGGTCGGGACGCTCAGCAAGGCAGTCGGCGTGCAGGGCGGCTACGTCGCGGGCTCGGTCGCCTTGCGTGAGATCCTCACCCAACGGTCCCGTCCGTTCCTGTTCTCCACGTCTCATCCGCCGGCCGTCGTCGCAGCCTGTCGCGAGGCGATCCGGGTGATGGTCGATGAGCCCGAGCTGCACACGCGGCTGTGGGACAACACGCGCTTCTTCAAGGCCGAGCTGGCCCGCCTGGGCTTCGATACGGGCCGCTCCGAGACCCCCATCACCCCCGTGATGATGGGCAACCCGGAGACCGCGATGCGGTTCAGCGACCGACTCATGGACGAGGGCGTCTTCGCCCAGCCCGTGGTCTTCCCGACCGTGGCCCTGGACCTCGCGCGGATCCGCACGATCGTCACGGCCGCCCATGCGCGCGCGCAGCTCGACCGCGCGCTCGGGGCGTTCTCCACCGTCGGCCGGGAGCTGGGGGTCATCCGGGGATGAGCCCGCGGCCGGGGGGCGCCAGGTGACCACGACCGATCGCCGGGCGCGCGACCTGCCGCTGGATGCACACGTCCATACGGACCTGTCGCACGACAGCGCCGTACCCCTCGACGACTACGCCCGACTGGCGGTCGAGCGGGGCATCGCCGAGCTGGCGATCACCGATCACGTCGACTTCGCGCCCAATGCGCCGGGCTTCGGCGAGACCACCTTCGAACAGCGCGAGCGCATCGTGCGCTCGGGGGCTGAGCGCTGGGCCGAGCTGGGCGTGGCCATCCGCTTCGGCGTCGAGATCACCTGGGACTCGCGCTACGCGACCGAGATCCGCGATCACCTCGCTCGCTACGACTACGACTTCGTCATCGGCTCGGTCCACATCTATCGCGACTCCCCATATGCCGCCGATCACGTCGCGAGCTGGGTCGACGGCCGGTCGCTCGCCGAGATCGTCGCGCCCTATTTCGACGAGGTCGCGGCTGGCGCGCGTTCCGGCCTGTTCGATGCGATGGGCCATATCGACTTCGTCAAGCGGTTCCTGACGCCGCATGTGACCACCGCGGACCTGGCCGCGGCCCCTGAGCTGTACGAGCCGATCCTGACCGCGCTGGTGGAGAGCGGCACGGCGCTGGAGATCAATACGAGCGGGTTGCGCTCGCCGGCCGAGGAGGCGTTCCCGTCACCGCCGGTCGTGGCGCGCTTCCACGCGCTCGGCGGGCGCGCCGTCACGATCGGCTCGGACGCCCACACCGTCGACTCGTTCGCGTGGGCCCTCGCGGACGGCTACGAGTCCGCGGCCGAGGCCGGATTCACGACGCTTGCCTTCCGTCGCGGCGGCGAGCGCGTCGAGGTCGGGGTGACGGCCGCACCTAACGTCGCCGCCGGCCGTTCGTTATGACGCTCGACGAGACCGCGATCGAGCGGTTGGTGGGAGAGGCCCGGGCGGGGGACGCGTGGGCGTTCGGACTTCTGTTCGATCACTACCACCTCCCGGTCCATCGCTACATCGCCAGCCGCGTCCAACGCCCGTCGGACGCGGAGGACCTGACGCAGCTCGTCTTCGTCAAGGCCCTGGAGGCCCTGCCACGCTACGAGTCGCGGGGCATCCCATTCGGGGGCTGGCTCTTCCGGCTGGCCAGGAACACGGTCATCGATCACGTGCGGACCCGCCATGACCACGCCGACCTCGACGCGGCGGCCGGCCATGCCGGGAACGACGCCGGCCCGGACGAGGTAACGGTTGCTCGTCAGGAGCTGGACGAGGTGGCCGTCGCGTTGTCCTCGCTGACCGATGAGCAACGAGATGCGATCGCCTTGCGCTTCTTCGCCGGCCTCTCGGCCCGCGAGGCAGCCGTGGTGATGGGCAAGCAGGAAGGAACGATCCGCGGGCTGCAATTCCGGGCGATCGCCGCGTTGCGGCGGCAGCTCGGGATCGACACGCCGGAGACGGTGAGCAGCGACGACGCCACCGAGCGCCGAGAGGCCCGCTGAGATGGACGACATGATCGAGCTGATGGACGCGAATGGCCTGCTCGGGCGACGCCTCGGGGCGTACGCCGAGTTCCGGCTGTCCCCCGATCTCGCCACCTCGAGCCGGCTCCGGGCCCGGGTGCTCGCCGTCGCCCATCGGCAGGCCGCACTTGCCAGCGCGGATGCCGCACTGACCATCCTCCCGCGAGCCGACGACGAAAGCGCCCAACCTTCCGGCGAGGCACGCGACCGACACCACACCCCCTCGCGCCCTCGCTCCAGGCGTTGGTCCCGTGCAGCCGCCGCGATCCTCGCGGCCTCGTTGGCGACCGCCATCGCCGTTGGCGGCGTGTCCGCGGCGCGACCGGGCGGGCCGCTGTACGAGACACGGCTGTGGGCGGAGACGCTGACCCTGCCAGGCGACCCTTTGGCTCGCGCCGTCGCCGAGCTCGGCCGCCTCCGCGATCGACTGCGCGAGGCCGGCGAGGCCGACCGGGCCGGCGATGCCCGGGGCGCGATGACGGCGCTCGCGGCCTATGAGTCGATCCTGGAGCAGGCTTCGGCGTCGGCCATCCTGGCGGGTGACGACGTGGCGGCAGCGGTCCTCGAGACGGGGGTCGGGCGGAACATCGAGGTGCTGCGTGCGCTCGCGGGCCCGGTGCGGACGAACGCCAGCGCATCGATCACCCGCGCGGTCGAGGCGGCCATCGCCCGGAGTACCGACACGGTCGAGCGGATCGGCGCGAGCCGGCCAGGC
The DNA here is from genome assembly GCA_963828165.1 of uncultured Chloroflexia bacterium. Taxonomy (GTDB): domain Bacteria; phylum Chloroflexota; class Limnocylindria; order Limnocylindrales; family CSP1-4; genus SPCO01. The sequence goes on along the minus strand of CAWHDR010000001.1, from coordinate 1,422,396 downwards.
GGCGGAAACGACGATGGTGGCGGCAACGGTTCGCCCCCGAACCCGCCGCATGCCACCGAGCCGCCGACGGCCGAGCCCACGCCCGAACCCGACAGCACGGCGCCACCCAAGCCCAAGCCGACGAAGAAGCCGACCCCGGAGCCGGCGGCGACCGACACGCCGACGGACCCGCCGGATGCAGAGGCGAAACCAAAGCCACGGCAGACACCGGACCGCACGCCCAGGCCGACACACGATCGTGGTGGGCGTCCCGACGATCCGCCGGGCGGCGGTCCGCCGAACGGGGGCGACTGACTGACCGACCGGCGGCTCGGCTACCCTGCGCGAGTGATGTCACGGACGACCGGATCGCTGCAGCTCGACGTGCTCGGTGCCGGGCCCGCCTATACCGATCGAGCCGGCGCGAGCGGGGCGGCATACCTCCTGCGACACGGTCCCACCTCGCTGTTGCTCGACCTTGGGCAGGGGTCGTTTCCGCGACTCGCCGATGCCCTCGAGCCAAGCTCGCTCGACGCGGTCGTCGTCAGCCACCTGCATCCGGACCATTTCATCGACCTGGTGGCCCTGCGCCACTACCTGTACTGGCAGTTCAAGCCCGCACGGCGTGTCCGGGTCCAGGCTCCGGCGGGCCTCGCGCGGCGCATCGACGCGCTGCACGAGGATCCCGGCTTCACGGCCAGGTCGCTCGATGTCGAGGATGTCGAGACGGGCAGCTGGGCCGTGGGCACGCTGACGGTCGAGGCGCGACGCGTCACGCACACCGACGATAGTCACGCCTATCGGGTCTCCATTGGCGACGGCAGCGGTCCGGGGCTCGTCTACACCGGCGACTGCGGGCGAGCGGAAGACGTCGATGCCCTGGTTCGGGCCGGTGACACGCTGCTGTCGGAGGTGTCGTTCGGGCCGGGGCCCGTCCCGGCGGGCGCGATCCACCTGGATGGCCCTGCCGTTGCCGCCCTGGCGAACCGCACGGGCGTCGGCGCGGTGCTGTTGACCCACCTCCAGATGGGCTTCGACGAGGCCGCCACCATCGAGTCGGTACGGGCGACCTACAAGGGCCCGGTCACCCTCGTCAACCCGGGCGATCGGTTCACGATCGGAGCCTAGTCGCGCCCTGCGCCGGACGTGGACGACCGGGACGCACCATCGCTGGCACGCCCCGGTCGGCGTAGACGGGGCGGAGCGCTCCACGGACGGCGGAGCGCTCCGCCCGGGTCTCGGGGACCCCAAAGGGAGGGATCAGCGGCGCTCCCGTTCACGGACCGAGACCGGCACCGGAGTGACGAACCCGACCACGAGGACGACCGCTGCGAGGGCCAGCAGGATGAGCATCAGGGTGAAGCCCCCGTTGCTCGGTGCCGGCGTTGTGTCGGCAAGGCTATCGGTCGGCGGCAACGTGATCCGTGGGGTGGCGGTTGCGCCGGCCACGACCGTGGGCACGAAGACCTCCGAGTCGTCGTCATCGGGCCCGGTCTGCGCCGAGTCGATCGTGGCGACGTTGATGAGCGGCTGCGGGAGCTCCGCGGCGCCCGCGTCGATCTTGGCTCGATAGGTGACCGAGCCGTCCCGGGTCACGTTCGCGGCCGTCCAGCGGAGCGTACGCGTCCCGCTCGAGTAGCTATGGAAGGTGAACTGGGCATCGTTGGTGGCGGAGCCCGCGACATACGTGATGCCGATCGGCAAGACGTCCGTGATGACGCCGTTCGTGACGGGATCGCCGGTGAGGTCGTACTTCAGCGTGAAGGTCACGGTCTCGCCCGCGTCTGCCGTGGGCAGATCGACGATGGTCCCGTCCGGCAGCTCGATGGATTCGAGCGGCGCGTTGTTGGTCTTGTCGATGAGGAGGCCAAATTCGAGGATCACGACGGCCGCGTCATCGTCGTCCTGGACGGGGTTGCCCCCGGCCGTGACGCCACGGGCGACCGCGATGTTGATCGTGTCGATCGCGACTGCGCGGGTGAACGTACAGGTCATCGACTCGGCGACCGCGAGGGTCGTCTTGGGGCAGGTGGCGAAGAAGTCGTCGCCCGAGACCGCGGGCGTGCCGGCGTCATCCTTGACCGTGACGTTGACCAGCGGGAGCGGTCCGGTGTTCGTGACGACGTAGGTGTACTTGACCGGGCCGGCGGTCGTCGCGAAGACGGCGCCGTTGGCTGCGGTGCCCGCAGTCTTGATCAGCCTGATGAGAGGCCGCTGCGGCGTCACGTCCTCGTCGTCCGAGACGCAGCCCTCGAGCTCCGAGACACACACTTCAGCTTCGTTGACCTGCCTGGTCGTCGCCGCGTTGGCATCGATCTTCACTCGGTAGGTGATGGTCGCGGCGGCGGCACCCTGGACGCCGTCAGACAAGCTGGCGAAGGTCCAGGTCAGGGTCCGGCCGTTCGCGGAGATCGCGAAGGTCGAACCGGGGGCCGACGTCTGGCTGTTGGCAACGTAGGTCTGCCCGACGGGCAGCACGTCCGTCACGACCGCTGCCGTGACCGGGCCGTCGGCGACGAACACCTTGATGGTGAACGTCACGGTCTGGTTCGGCTCGACGAGGTCGTCGTTGGCCGTCTTGTCGATTTCGATCTCAGGGCAACGCACGATGATCGTGGCGTCGTCGCTGTTGTCGTCCGTGTCTTCCTCGGCCTCGTTGGAGGCTTCGGTCGAGGCGAGGTTCGGCAGGTTGCCGCAGTTGGCGGTGCTCGTCGTGCCGCTGACGGTCACGGACGCACTGTCACCGGGATCCAGGTCGCCGAAGTCGCAGTGGAGGTGACCAGCGACGATCGTGCAATCCTCGCTGTCCTCCGACCACGTGACGCCGGCCGGCAGGTCGTCGTCCACGGTGACGTCGCGCGCGATGCCGATGCCGTCGCCGAGCTTGTTGACCACGGTGATGGTGTAGCTGGCCACGGCACCAGCGACGATCGGGCTGTTGGCAGCCGTCTTGCCGATGGTGATGTCCGGGCATTCCACGGTGATCTCCGAGTCATCGGAGCCGGAGCCGCCGCTGTACTGCAGGAAGGCCGTGTTCGGGACGAGGCCGCAATCGGTCGCATCCGTCGTGGCGATGATGTGGACGGACGTGGAGGTCCCACCGGCCAGCGGCGCCGGGCCGAAGCTCAGCACACCAGCCGTGATGGTCCAGCCCGTGCTGGCCGGGCTGATCGCCCAGCTCATGTCGCCGGGCAGGGTGTCGGTGACGGTGACGCCGAACGCGGTACCTGCGCCGGTATTGGTGACCGTGACCGTGAAGCCGATCTGGTCCCCGGCGCTGACGACGGGAGCGTCGGCCGACTTGGTGATGACGATGAGCGGGCAGTTGACGACGATCGTCGCGTCGTCATCGTTGTTCTCGAGGTCGTCGTCGGACTCGTTGGAGGCCGTCGCCGCTGCGAGGTTCGGGATGGAGCCGCAGTCCCCCGCGTCGGTCTCACCGGTCAGGGTGATCGTCCGGGAGGCGTCGTCCACGAGCGTCCCGAAGTCGCATGACAGGAGATCGGGGTTGACCGTGTCGTCGATCGAGCACGAGACGGCATTAGCGCCACCCAGTGTCCAGATGGTGCCGGCCGGGAGCTCGTCCGTGAGCTCGACGTCGAACGCCGTGCCCGGGCCGAGGTTGGTGACGGTGATCGTGAAGATCGCCCCCTCACCAGCGGAGATCGGGCCGTTGCCGTCCTTCACGACCTGGATGTCGGGGCAGTTCACGACGATCGTCGCGTTGTCGTCGTTGTCGTCCGTGTCTTCGCCGGCCTCGTTGGAGGCCCCGACCGTCACGGCATTGGGGATCGAGTCGCAGTCGCCGGCGTCCGACGTCTTGCTGACCGTGATCACGCGGATGTTGTCCGCTCCCTGACCCGGCGCATCGATCGTGCCGAAGTCGCAGGTGAGCAGGTTGGAAGCGTCGATGGCGCAGTCGGCGGCATCGGCGCCACCAAGGGTCCAGGCACCAGCCGGGAGCTGATCGGACAGCGTCGCATCCGCGGCCGCACCCGGGCCAAGGTTGGTGACGGTGATGGTGAACGTGGCGGTCTCACCCGCGGAGATCGGCCCGTTGCCGGTCTTCGCAACGGTCAGATCCGGGCACTGGACGACGATCGTGTCGTTGTCCGTGTTCGGAAACTGATCGTTGGCCGGCTCGTTGGTCGCCGATACGGTGACCGTATTGAGGATCGAGCCGCAATCGTCGGCTGTCGTCGTGAGCGTGACCGTGATGGTCCGCGTTCCGTCGTCACCGATGCTGCCGAAATCGCAGCTGAGCAGGTTGGAAGCACTGATGGCGCAGTCGTCGCCATTTGCGCCGCCGAGGATCCAGGTCCCCGCAGGCAGCTGGTCCGCGAGCGTCACGCCCTTGGCCTCACCTGGACCGTGGTTGGTCACCTTGATGGTGAAGACCGCGTTCCCACCGGCGTCGATCGTCCCGTTGCCGGTCTTCTCGACTTCGATGTCGGGGCAGAGGACCACGACGGACGCGTCATCCGAGTCGTTTCCGTCGTTCCCCGTGGTGACGAAGGCGGTGTTGCTGATCGTCCCGCAGTCGAGGGCGTCGGTGACACCTTCGATGTGGACGGTGAAGCTCGCGCCGGCCGCGAGGCTGGCCCTGCTGCAGGTCAGGGTCTGGTCGCCGACGTCACCGTCGATCGAGCAGCCGGTGACGGCCGGGTCGATCGACCAGTTCACACCGGCGGGGAGGTCGTCGGTGACAACCACATTGGTGGCCGTGCCATCGCCGGTGTTGCTGACGACGATGTCGAAGCCGATCTCGTCGCCCGCGCTGACCGGTCCGGCCGGCTTGGCGGTCTTCTCGAGCTGGATCACCGCGCACAGGACGTCGATGCTGCCCGGGTCGGAGTTGTTGCCGTTGGCACGCTCCGGCTCATTGGCGGCGTCGACGATGGCCGTGTTGTCGATGACCGCGCAGTTCGCGCCGGTGGTCGGCGCGCTGAGGGTGATCGTTCGGGTTCCGTCGTCTCCGATGCTGCCGAAGTTGCAGGACAGGACGTCGGGGCTCGGGACGGTGTTGATGGAGCAGCTGGCCGCATCAGCGCCACCGAGGGTCCAGACGTAGCCCACCGGCAGGTCGTCGGTCAGGGTCACGTTCGTGGCGGTGCCCGGGCCGAGGTTCGTGACGACGATCGTGAAGGTCGCCGTCGCGCCGGCCTGGACCGTGCCGCCATCCGGCGTCTTCTCGACCTTGACATCCGGGCACAGGACGGTCACCTGTCCCGGGTCGTTGTCGGTGCCGTCGTTGTTCGACGTGATCTGGCCGGTGTTGTTGATCTCGCCGCAGGCGGCACTGGTCGTCGCGCTCGTGAGCGTGACGGTTCCGTTGACCGGGGCGGCATTCGGGAAGTTGGGGTTGCCGGCGATCGTGCCGACGTTGCAGGTCAGGACGTCAGCCGCACTGAGCACGCATGTGGAACCGGTGCCGGTGCTGGCGCTGATGCTCCAGTCGAGGCCGTTGCCGCTTGGCAGGGTGTCGCTCACGACCACGCCCGTGGCGCTGCCTTCACCCTCGTTCGCCCAGCTCAGCGTGAAGCTGATGGGGCTGCCGGCCGACTCGGTTCCGTTGTTCGGCGTCTTGACGATCTGGACGTCAGCGGGCTTGACCCGGAAGCACTCGGTGGTCGCGTTCGTGTGCGACCCTGCGAGGTACTTGGAATTCGCGCTGGGCGTGTATTCCGCACGGAAGCAGTACCAGCCGAGTGCCGTGGGCGTGAAGCCCAGGGAGTCCGCCTCGCCGGCGACGAGCGGGATGTCGTTGCCACGCTGCGTTCCGCCGCTCGTGCATGCCTCGGCCGAGGACGTCGGTCCGCAGACGAAGAAGTCGATGGTGCCCGTTGCGACGCCCTTGCTGCCACTGACGACGGCGTGGTCGGTCACCGATTCGCCCTTGTTGATGGCGTTGGTGTTGTTGCCCTGATCGTTCCGGACCTGGGTCGCGATGTCCGGAGCGACGCACAGGGGAAAGGACCCGTAGGTGATGTCGGAGAGCGTCGAGTCCTCCGAGGGCGAGCTGCGCGTCTCGGCAAGGAACGTCGAGAAGCAGCTGTCATCCAGGCCGAGGTCGGACATGTTGATGCCGCCCTCGAGGAAGTGGCCGGGCTGGTACACGTTGTTCGCGCCCGACTTCGGGTTGAACGTCCAGGCGGTGTTGCTGTTCGCGGTGTTCGAGATCGCACAGCGGTCGTCATCCGCGCCGGCCGCCGTACAGGAGGCGCCGCTCGACACGAGCGCGAGGCCCGAAGTGGTCCACTCGTAGACGCGGGCCTTCGGGTCGGTGCCGCCGTTCTCGAAGTCGATCTGGACGAGGACGTCGCCGACCGAGTGGGACGTGCCCAGGCTGCTGCCGCTCGGGGTGATCGGGTTGCGGAGGAACCAGAACCCGGCCTGCGCCGCGCCGTTCTGCGCGTAGCGATCGAGTCCGAAGTACACGAGGAGATCGTTGTCGGCCCCCGCGATGTACGCGGCAGCGAACGCATGCGCGATGTCGTTCTTGTCCTGGACAGTGCCGCTGGCGAGCTCCCACTGCGGGATGTCGGTGACGTCCTTGGAGCCACCACCCGTGAGCATGTTGTCACCGGCGCCGACGGCGTCGGTCGTGAAGACCGAGGCGAAGGCCGAGTCGGTGTCGCCGAACACGGCGGCCCAATCGTCGCCGGCGCTGGCGCTGTTGAGCGCATTGCCGTCGAGCTCGAAGACGCCTTCGTCGTGCACGGCCAGGACCGACGTCGGCGTGGCCAGCGTGACGGACTGAAGCGCCAACGAGAACAGGAACAGCGCGGTCCACACCAGGGTCAGACTCCTGCGTGTCCGCGCGTTCATCGAAAACCAAAGTCCCCGAGACATCGGCTTGATCCCTTCTGGTCCCCCGACCCTCTGCTGTGCTCGGCGCCTTGACAGGGCGCTGCGGCGGCTGGCGCCAAGGGCGCCGATGATGGCTGCGGTCCGAGACCGCGCCTGTGTCCATGGGCGTTAGTACCAGGCGGACACAGGACCAATTGCCGGCATCGTATGGACCAGGGTGGCCCATTGATACTGGTCAGGTCTGACCCTCAAGAGCCCCAATCCGCGCGGACCGCACAAGACCGCATCCTCGGTTCCGGTGCAGGCTCGCAACGAGGGTCCTGGTACCCCATCTGGGCGTGGGCCCGGCGATCTGGAGGCGCAGTCCACGACGTCGCGGCCCCGCGATCGACCCTCCATGGGACGCAAAGAGAGACCGCCGGTCCGTGGGGATCCGGCGGTCTCTCGTCGTTCGATCGGTGCGCCCTGCGCACCTCCGGTCAGCGGTCCTTGCGGACGGAGCGGGCCGGGGTCAGCAGGAGGGCTCCGGCAAGGGTGCCGGCGAGAGCCAGGAGGACGAGCCTCCAGGCATCGTTGCCGGGGGCCTTGGCCGGATCACCAAGCGTGTCGGTCGGCGGCAACGTTGTTCCGGTCGTTGCGCCCGCCGGCGTGCCCGTCGCACCACCAACGCCACCGGTCGGGGCCTCGGTCGGAGCCTCCGTCGGGGCCTCGGTCGGAGCCTCCGTCGGGGCCTCGGTCGGAGCCTCGGTCGGAGCTTCCGTCGGAGCCTCAGTCGGCGCTTCCGTCGGAGCCTCGGTCGGCGGGTTGGTCGGGGCGTCGGTCGGGGCGTCGGTCGGCGCGTCGGTCGGCGGGTTCGTCGGAGCCTCGGTCGGTGCCTCCGTGGGCTCCGGGGGTGGGTTTCCGCAGAACGACACATGGCTGATGCCCTGCTGGTCATCCCCGTGCGTGAGGCCGTCGTCACCCAGGACTGGCGGGTTGTAGGAGTACAGATTGTGGTTGTCGGTGCCGGCCTTCACCAGGACCGCCGAGACCGGGAGGGTCGACGTCCAGCTGAACGTCTGGCCGTCGTCCGAGAGGTCGGAGATCGTGATGGACTGGCCGTCCCAGTCGGAGTCGACGGGGTTGCCCTCATCCCACTCGTAGGTGCGCTCCTCGAGATCGCCGGTGTCGATCTTGAAGGTCAGCGAATAGCCCAGATCCCCGCAATCCGGATTGCCGGTGGGGTGGGTGATGACCGTCGCGGCGAATGCGGACGGGGCGAAGGAGGCGGCCACCAATCCGGCGACGGCGAACCATCCGAGCCGACGTGCCAGCCAGGTGCGTTGACGCGAAACAGGATTCATTCGATAGGTCCCCACACGAGGAGGCGGAACGCCTCGATTCGATTGATGCCGACCGCCCGGTCCCCCCAGGACCGACACGTCGAGGTGGCGGATGGTGGCACGCCCCGAGGCGGCCGTCTAGTACCTATCTCCTATCAAAACGCCCACCAGGCCAGCCATCGGTCCTATTTCGGTGCGAACCCGCAACAACCCCCGCCCCGATCATGCACGACCGGTCATCGCGCTGACCGTGATGCCGTCAATCCGCGGACATCGTCGGCCTGGGACCGCGACGGGCATCAAAGAACGACCGCCGGGCCCTTTCGGGACCCGACGGCCGTCGGTGTTCGGGGACTGCGGATGCGCGTGAGCGCACCTTGGAGGTCAGTCGAGCTTGTCGTCCCGCCGGACCACGACCGTTGCCGGGGTCACGAGGAGGGCGGCGGCCATGAGACCGGCCATGGCGAGGAGGATGAGGCGCCAGCCGTCGCCGGCCAGGCCTTCTGGTCCACCGGACAGCGTGTCGGTCGGCGGAAGGGTGACACCGGCGCCCGGCGTACCCGTTGCGCCACCGACGCCACCGGTCGGAGCTTCGGTCGGAGCCGAGACGGGCGTGTTGTCCACGAGGACGATCGTCCAGCTCAGGTCGTCGACGTTGCCCTCGCTGTCCTCGCACTCGATCAGGCCGTGCGAGTCCCAGATGCAGGTGATGGACGGATCGGTATTGAGCTCGACCAGGATCGGGTCGCTTCCGGTGTAGCCCTCGGGCACCACGACTTCGACGATCCAGTACCAGCCCGCCTGGAGCAGGTCAGTGTCCAGCATGCCTTCGGAGGTCGCCGCGGCGCCGAACACGAGCTCGTCACCGTCGTCGAATGCCGCGTCGCCGTCGTCGAGATAGACCTCGAAGGAAGCGCCGTCAAGGAGGACGTCATCTTCGGACGTATCCGTGCCGCGGCTGTCGAGCTTCGCGATCAGGATGCTGGCTTCGTTCGGAGCCTCGGTCGGAGCTTCCGTGGGGGCCTCGGTCGGAGCTTCCGTGGGGGCCTCGGTCGGAGCCTCCGTGGGGGCCTCGGTCGGAGCCTCGGTCGGAGCGTCCGTGGGGGCCTCGGTCGGAGCTTCCGTGGGGGCCTCGGTCGGAGCTTCCGTGGGCGCCTCGGTCGGCGCCTCAGTCGGAGCTTCCGTCGGTGCCTCAGTCGGGGCTTCCGTCGGGGCTTCCGTCGGAGCCTCAGTCGGAGCCTCAGTCGGGGCTTCCGTGGGGGCTTCCGTGGGGGCTTCCGTGGGGGCTTCCGTGGGGGCTTCCGTGGGGGCTTCCGTGGGGGCTTCCGTCGGGGCTTCCGTCGGGGCCTCGGTCGGCGGGTTGGTCGGAGCCTCGGTCGGCCGCGGGTTCGAGGTGTCGTAGCAGAAGGTCACGTGGCTCGTGCCCTGCTGGCTCGGGCCATGCGTCAGGTTCGTATCGCTGAACCACTCGGCTGACCCGGCGGTGGGCGCATAGACGTAGAGCGCGTGGTTGTCGCTGCCGGCCTTGACCAGGACGGCGTCAACACCGACGGTCGAGCTCCAGCTGAAGGTCTGGCCCGCGACGCCGGAGATCGTGATCTCACCGTACGTGCCGTTGGCCGGCATCCCGTTGATCTTCTCGAGCTCGGCCCAGGTCTGGGTGCCGCCGTACAGACCGTCGAGGTCCGCACAGGTCGGGTTGCTGTCGTTCTTGCCGTCGCCATCGATGTCGGCGGGCAGGTAGATCGGGGCGACCGAGGCAGCCGACACCGAAAGGGTGCCGGGCGCGAACAGCGCCACGGATGTGAGCGAGGCGATGACAAGCCACGACAGGCGTCGGGCAAGGCGGTGGCGCGTGCGAGATCGCGAGTACAACATGTGATGGTCCCCGAACAGAGGCGCGATGGCCTCGGATGAAATGAGTGCTGCCTTCCGGTGGCTTTCCTGAACGTCCGTTCACCGGAACGACGTGGACCGATAGTTGCACGGCAGGTACCCCTCGGTCTAGTACCGACGGATGGTCGGGACCCAACCGGACTATCAGCCTCCGCCCAGCGTGGCCGGAAACCGGTGCGTCCACGCACCATCAGGGTCCTGGGAGCCCTGGTACTCCAGGCACCGGGCTGCCCCGGTACGATTGGGGCGCCCACCCATCACCCGGAGGACACGCCCCCTTGATCCCCGCTCCGCTGCGCAGCCAGGTCCGCGCCGCGTTGGAGCGCGCGTGGGCCGCCGCGATCGAGTCCGGCGCCCTGCCGCCTCTGTCCGAGGGTGTCCCAAGTCCCTCGATCGAGGTGGAGCGCCCGGCCAACCCGGCGCACGGCGATCTCGCCAGCAACCTCGCCATGAAGCTCGCGCGGCCATATCAGCGCTCGCCGCTCGAGCTCGCCACGCTCCTGGCCGCAAAGCTCGTTCGTGACGCCGGGGAAACAGGCTCCGACTCCCCGATCGAAGCGGTCGAGGTCGCCAAGCCCGGCTTCATGAACATCCGGCTGCGGCCCGACGCCCTGGCGGCCATGATCGACGGCATCCTCGATGCGCCCGATGCCTGGGGACGGGTGAGCCCGACCGGGCCACGCAAGGTCAATGTGGAGTTCGTGTCGGCCAACCCGACCGGGCCGCTGACGATCGGGAACGCGCGCGGCGCGTTCATCGGAGACCTCCTGAGCCGTGTCCTCGAGGCCGGGGGCCAGGACGTGACACGCGAGTACTACTTCAACGACGTCGGAGGGCAGATTCCCAACCTCGGCGCATCGATCGTCGCGCTCAAACAGGGCGAGCGGGTGCCCGAGGATGGCTATCACGGCGCGTACGTCGACGATCTTGTTCCGAAGGTGCCGCCTGAGATCTGGGAAGCCGCGAACGCGGCGGACGCGGACGCGCCGTCGATCATCGGCCATTGGGCCGCGGGCATCGTGCGGCAGGGCATCGAGGCAAGCCTGGCGCAACTCGGTGTCCGGTTCGATGTCTGGAAGACCGAGGCCTCGTTACATGACGAGGGCTGGGTCGAACGTGCGGTCGAGCGCCTGCGCGAGAACGGGCATGTGTTCGAGGGGGACGGCGCGATCTGGTTCAGGTCCACCGCCTTCGGCGACGACAAGGACCGGGTGATCATCCGATCGAACGGCGAGCCGACGTACTTCGCGGCCGACATCGGCTACGTGACCGAGAAGTTCAGCCGTGGCTTCGATCACGTGATCTACGTCTGGGGGGCCGATCACCACGGCACCGTCGCGCGTGTCCGCAACGCCGCCCAGGCGATGGGCTACGACCCCACGAGGGTGCAGATGCTCCTCTATGCCTGGGTGCGCTTCGTGCGCAACGGCGAAGACGTGTCGATGTCGAAGCGAGCCGGCGCGTTCATCACGCTCGACGAGCTCCTGGCCGAGGTCGGGGTGGATGCCGCACGCTGGTTCTTCGCCTCGCGCGCGGCGACGACCAGCATCGACTTCGACATCGAGCAGATGCGCGGCCTGCGCGAAGCCCTGGAGCGAGGCGACCACGAGGAGGCCAGCAAGCTGCCCGTCTACTACGTCCAATACGCCCACGCCCGGATCGCCTCGATCCTGCGCAAGGCCTCCGACGCGGGCATGGCGCCGGCGTCATCGGTGGCCGGCACGCTCGGGGGAGGGCCGGAGGCCGCGCTCGCGCGCGCGATCGTTCGCTTCCCCGAGGTCGTGGAGGACGCGGTCGTCGGGGAAGAGACCCAGGGCGTCACCGCCTACGCAATCGAGCTCGCGACCGCCTTCCATGCCTTCTACCGCGACGCCCGCGTGGTCGATCCCGACGAGCCGGAGCGCTCCGTGGCAAGGCTCGCGCTCGCACGGGCCGCCCAGGTCACGCTCGCGCGGACGCTGGGGCTCCTGGGGATCTCCGCGCCCGAGTCGATGTAGGCGGCGGCAGAGGGCAGACGGTTCGGCTAGTAGCCGGCCGCCTCGACCGCGCGGTCGAGGATGTCGTCGGCTGCGGCGAAGACGACCGTGACGTCACGGCCATCGGCGATGACGGTGCCCGGGTGCGGCACGCCCGTGACGGCGTCACCGGCCGCTTGCCGGAAGGCCGTGGCGTCCTCATCGGTGTCCCAGCTCGAGCGCATCACGACCGCCCAGTCCTCACCCGGACCATCGAGCACGGCCAGGCGATCGCCACCCCATCCGGCGGCCGCGGCGGACGCGTCGCCGGCGGCGATCCCCGACTGGCGCAGCCACACGCCGAGCTGGAATTCGCCGAACGTGTCCTGGATCGCTTCGGTCCAGCCGTCGCCCATCTCGGTCGCGAGCGTCGCCGGCAGCTTGACCGCGACCGGCTCCTCGCCCGCTCGATATTTGTCGGGGTGGAGGATCTGCTCGGTCGAGCGAGGCAGCTCGTCGTAGATGGCGTTCACGGCGGTCCAGCCGCCAGCCGTCTGGACCGGAAGGATGAAGGCCTGGCCGGCCGTGTACGGGAAGAGCAGGCTTTCGACGAGGATCGCGGGGGTTCGGGCGAGGACCGCCATCGACTCCGGATCGGCCCCGGCCGCCTGCACGTCGGCGAACTCCTCGGGGGTCAGGTTGCCTCCTGCCCACAGCACCATGAGCAGCGTCGCGTCCCCTTCGTAGACGGCCGCGCGCGCGAGGGCTCGATCCGTCTCGTCGAGCAGGTCCTTCTGATCCGCGAACACCGTGAAGCTCGCGTCCTGCAACGCGTGGTCGTATTCGTGCGCGAACGTGATCTTGTCGGCGCCGGTGATGGTGCCGGTTCGCGAGACGACGTACAGGGCCTTGTCGTCCGGCTTGTAGAAGCCGGCGACCTGGCTGTCGATCAGGTCGAGGAACAGTTGCCTGAGGGACTGCTCCGGCTGCATCAGGCCGAAGGCCTTGTACAGCTGCTCGCTGGCGGCGACGTAGTCCGGCGGGTTGTCCTCGTCGAACGACTCGACGTTGAACGCCTTGAGCGCCTCCTCATCGATGGTCTCGCGCTTGACGTCCACCGCTTTCAGGCCGCGCAATTCCAGGACCTGGGTCTCGATGGTGTCGTAGATGGCGTCCGTCGCGGCGCTCGAGACCGCGCTCGGAGGAGCACTCTGCGGCGATGCGGACAGGCTGGCCGTCGGCGTGGCGCTGGGCACGGCCGGATCGCAGGCCGCGAAGAACAGGGCGGCCGCGGCGAGCAGTGCAAGCGGACGCCTGGGGGCATGGAGGGTCATGGGCGGGATTGTGGCACGGGCTCGGTGGCGGTCAGATCCGGGGGTCGATGTCGCTTTCTTAATCGCTTGGCGGCTCGACCGTGAATCACCGACCCGTAGCGTAGGCAGCGGACAGAACCGAGAGGTTCCATCCTCCCTCCCTCCGACCGGGGGCGCCGATTGGGCAGGCGCCTCCGGTCTTTCCATGTCCGCCGGACTCGGACGCGCGCGTCTCAGACCTGCTTGCCGCGCGCCTCGAGGAGGACCGTCGTCGTCTCGACCGGGAGACTCGAGGAGGTGACCGACAGCTTCGGCTGGGTCACCGGCTCGGCGCCCATCTCGTGGAAGAACCTGGCGAGGACCTCGGCACAGTCCGCCTCGTTGTCGCACAGGGGCATGGGCACCACGATCCGTGGGTCCAGCTGGGCGACGAGCGCCGCGGCGCTGACCGGGCTGAGCTCCCCGCCAAGCGGGACGCAGGCGATGTCGATCGACCCGATATCGCCGAGCTTCTCCTCCGACAGCAGGTGCCCGATGTCACCGAGGTGGATCGTGTGCACGCCGTCGATCTCGACGGCGAAGGAGACGCTCTTTCCCTTCGTCGCCCCGCGGACGTCGTCGCGGTAGGTGCGGATCCCCGTCATCAGTACCTGCTTGACCTCGTATTCCCCAGGCCCGTCGAGGACGAAAGCGTCGTCGAGACTGGATGGCAGCCGCGTCTTGCCATCGCGCGAGGTCTTGCCCTTCGCCTTGGCGAGCGGGGCGTCATCGGGGTGGCTGAAGGTCACGATGTCGCCGGTGATACCCCGCCCGGTCGGGCCGACCACCGCCTGATACGGATCCGCCACGACGACCGCGTCCTTGCCACGCAACCGGACACAGGTCCGGCCGTACCACGTCATCTCCATGCCAGACGATTCTCGCACAGCGGCCTCCACCGCGGCTCACCGTCGCGTCACGGTCGGTCGAGGACCACCCGACCGCGCTTGATGACGGTCCGCACGAGGTCCGCGCCCGGGTAGTACGGGATCTGCGCCGTCGTCGGCACCCGCCAGATGACGAGGTCGGCCGCCTTGCCGGGCTCGAGGGAGCCGATCTCGTCCTCGAGCGACAGGGCGCGGGCCGCGTTGATCGTGACGGCCGAGAGGGCCTCGTCCGGCGACAGGCCCAGGTTCACGCACGCGAACGACATGGCCAACGCGAGGTTCGGTGCCGGTGAGGTCCCGGGGTTGAAGTCCGTGCCGATCGCCACGGGCACGCCGGCGTCGACGAATGCGCGGGCCGGGGCGTGGTGATCCTTCATGAGGAACCAGGTCGTGATCGGAAGCAAGGTCGCCACCACCGGATTTCCGGCCTCGGCCGCCGCGGCCATCGCGCGGATGCCCGCCTTCGACGGCGTGGCCATGTGGTCGGCCGAGGCGGCGTTGAGCTCGGCGGCCAGCTCCGCTCCGCCGGAAGGTGCCAGTTCGTCGGCGTGGAGCCGGGGCTCCAGGCCGAACCCCCGGGCTGCCTCGAGGACCCGGCGCGACTGATCCGGCGTGAACACCCCGGTCTCGCAGAACACGTCGGCGAAGCGTGCCCGACCGTGGGCGGCGATCCCAGGGAGCTGCTCGTCGATCACCGAGCGCACGTACGCTTCGGTCCCGTCCGGGCGCGACCGGAACTCGGGCGGCACGGCGTGGGCACCCAGCCAAGTCGGCACGACATCGATCGGCCCTTCGCGACCCAGCCGGTGCGCGATGTCGACCAGGCGCAGCTCGGTCTCGAGATCGAGCCCGTAACCGGACTTCGCCTCGATCGTGGTCACGCCATGGCCGAGCATCTCATCGAGCCATCGGCGTCCGTGGGCCAGCAGCTCGCCCTCCGAGGCAGCGCGGGTCGCGGCGACCGTGGACAGGATCCCGCCGCCCGCCGCCAGGATGTCGAGATACGACGCGCCTTCCTGACGCAGCACGAGCTCGTGTTCGCGCGACCCGGCGAACAGCAGGTGCGTGTGCGGGTCGATGAGCCCGGGAGTGACCGCCCCTCCCGCCGCGTCGATCCGGGCGAACCGACCGAGCGGCAAGCCCTCCGCTTCCAGCGCAGCCTCGACCGCCGCGCGTGGCCCAACCGCAACGATCCGACCCTCCCAGCCCGCGACGGACGGCGCTTCGGGCCCCGCTGGATCGTCCGCCACGAGGCGCCCTACCTCGCCTTGTCCAGGGCCGCGCCGTACGCCGCCGTCCAGCGTGACGACCTCCGAGGCGCCGACGACGAGGAAGCCCGGGGTGAGCTCACCCGTGCGGCCGCCCTCGATGACGCGGAACGAGCTGGTCATGGGGCGTGGCGCCCGCCGGGCGATCCGCGCGCTTCCTCGAGGCGTAGCTCGAGCGCCTGCGTCGGCGAGAAGTCCCGCAGGCGAAGGTACGTCGCCGCGGCTCGTAGCCGTTCGTCGAGCGGCTTGTCTGCGTCCGCGCCGGCCCGGTCGGCGACATCCAGGAAGGCGGCCAGCGGTGCGAGCCCGATGAGCTCGGACTCCGCGGGCTCCACGCCGTCTTCCGCCGCGAGGTCGCGGACGGCGTCCCAGACGACCCAGAGTGGCGTCACGGTGAAGTCGAGGAGATTCATCGAGACCTGGGCGCGGAGTGGGTGGCCACGTTCCGGCTCGCGAACCTCGAAGCCATTGGCCTGCACCCGGGGCAGTCCCCCGCCCGACTCGCGCACGCGCCGGGCGATCCGCTTCGCAAGATCGACGTCCGTCGTGTCGAGGTTGATGTTGTAGGCGATGAGGAACGGCCGCGCTCCGACGGCGATCGCCCCGGCCGATGGGTGAAGGTGGGCCGGACCGAAATCGGGCTCACGGCCGCGCTGACCGATCTCGGCCCGCAGGCCCTCGTACTGCCCGCGGCGGACGTCGGCGAGCTTCTCGCGGTCGGGCCTCGTTGCGGCGCGCGCGTACAGGTAGACGGGGATGTCGAACCGGGTCGCGATGCGCTCGGCGAACGAGCGCGCCAGGTCGACGCACGCGTCGATCGTCGCATCGGCGAGCGGGATGAACGGGATGACATCGACCGCGCCGATGCGCGGATGCTCCCCTTCGTGGGTGTCCATGTCGATCTCGTGGATCGCGCTCTCGACGAGGTTCTCCAGGGCCGTCGTGACCCCCTCGTGCTCGCCGGCGATCGTGAACACCGAGCGGTTGTGGCTCGCGTCGCTCGTGCGGTCGAGCAAGGAGACACCGGGGACCGACGAGATCGCCTCCGCCATCCGGTCGACGACGTCGGGCCGGCGACCTTCGGACACGTTCGGGACCGATTCGACGAGCACGTCCAGATGCTAGCGACCCGGCCCGCCCTCCGATGGGCTGGCATGCAGGACCGTCACGACATGACGACGCCGGCCGAGGGTCGTGATGACCCGCCGGCCGGCGTCGAGGTGGCGGCTACACGATCAGTTCTTGAAGCGCACGTCCAACTCCTCGGACGTGCCGTCGGCGAAGACCATGGTCAGCGTTCCGCACCACGTCGCCCAGGATTTCTGGGTCTTCCACGCGAACTTGTAGGTGTCGGTCGCGGCGGAGTACGAGAACGGCTCATTTGCGACGGCCGTGATCGGCGAGCCGATCGCCGCCCCGGACGAGCAATCCGTCCGCTGGAACGCGGGGTCGCCGTACAACACCGCGAGCCCCCGATCGCCGTCCAGCGAGAAGCGGACCGGCAAGGTTCGTCCGGCGTTGATGGTGGTCACGCCGGAGCCAGAGGCGGGATTCAGGAAGCCGCCGAAGTCGTAGGCCAGGAGATCGGCGCCGACCAGGACCGGGTCATGGTCGGACGAGCGATAGGCGTGTGGCGCGAACAGGGTCTCGACGTGATTCTCCGACTTGAAGTCGGTGTTGTAGTCGAGAACGATCGGCTCGTCCGCGTTGATGTGCCACTCGGTGGTCCCGGTGATCTGGGCCGGCAGCGTCGCGTCGGCCAGGGCATGGTCCAGGTAGCCGGACTGGCCCTGGAAGACGAACGAGTAGGCCTCGTCGCCGAGGAACGTCCGGATCATGTTCTCGTAGCCGGCGTCCTCGAAGACCCCGATCGGATCCTCCTCGGCGTAGCTGTTGAGATCGCCGATGACGATCGCATCCAGGTCGCCGCTATCGGTCGGATCGCTGGCGATCCAGTCGACCAGTGCCTCCGCGGCGTCGACTCGGGTCAGGTTGCAGTTGCCCTGGCCGTCGCCCGTGTCCGGGTCGCCGTCGCAAGCCGATCCCTTGGACTTGAGGTGATTGACGATGACCGTCGCCTGCCCGCCGGTCGCGGTCGACTCGAAGGTCTGGGCGAGGGCGGGACGGTTGCGCTGGTCGAGGAAGCGCGGGTCGACGGTGGAGTCGAGGATCGCGTACTCGCCGACCGGGGTTGCGGACGCGGGCTGATAGATGAACGCGACTTTGATCGCGTCCGTCCCGATGGTGCCAGTGTCGATGTAGTCGTACGTGCCAGCGCCGAGGATCTCGTTGAGCCCCTCGACGAGGTCAGCCACGGCTTCATGGTCGTTGTTCTCGATCTCCATCAGCCCGACGACATCGGCGTCGAGACCGATGAGCGCGCTCAGGATCTTGGCTCGCTGGCGATCGAGCTCGAACTCGGTGTTGGCGCCCCGGCACTCCAGGAGGGAGGGGCCGCAGATGTCCGGGCCGTTGCCGCTGCCCGGATTGGTGTCGAGCGTCGTGAAGTAGTTGAGGACGTTCATCGACGCCACCTTGATGGTGCCGCCGACCCCGTCCGGGTCCTCGGGCCGTGGGTTGGTCGGCTCGAAGGTCGGCAGGGTCGCTGTCGGCTGGAGCCGGTAGGTCCCGAACCGCTGCTCCAGGACGAAGGTGCCGCCGTCGGTCGAGTCACCGATGCGCAGCGTGTTGGATGCACTCAGCCCGCCGGTCGGGTAGAGCGTCGGGTCGAGGTTCTGGCGATTGTCGCCGTCGTCGAGCACGATCCGATTCCGGTCGTTCTCTGCCTGCATGGCGATCGCCGGTGCGCCCGGGGCGACGACGTTGGTCGGGGTGATCAGGCGGCCGCCCGAGGACAGGACGACCTCGCCGAACCGTCCGAGGGTGAAGGTCTCGGTGACGCTCAGCTCCTGGTCGATGTCCACGAGCATGCCTTCGAAACGCTCGGCAAAGGTCAATGACGAGAACGGCAGGCTCACGGTGGCAGGGGTGACCGTCTGGCCACTGGCGCACACGACGAGGTTGTTGAGATTCGTGAGCTCGGTCAGCGTCACGCCGGTGGTCGTGAACTCCGTGACCCGTCCCTTGATCCGGACGACGTCCCCCACGGCGTACGTGGCGCCGCCGTTGGGTTCGAAGATGAAGATGCCCTCGGACGTCGCAGGATCCGTATCGTGATCGCCGTCCTCTTCCTGGACATGGAGGCCCTGGAAGCCGTTGGCGCCCGGATAGGCGCCGACGACGACGCCCTGGACCTCGACGGTCTGGTTGACGAGGGGCGAAGCGAGGCCACTGCCCTGGATCTGGTGGATGAAGGTGGCCGGGTCGCCGCACGTGACGTCCGCGGCGACGGTGAAGCTCAAGACGTGGTCCGCGGCCATGGCGTTCGGCGGATCGTCGGTGTCCTCATCGGTCACGTTGGCCGCGACGACCGTGACGGTGCAGGCCTCGCCGCCGACGAAGTTCGCGGTCGGATCCAGCGTGAAGGTGCCGGGCCCGCCCGATGCCGTCGCGGCGTGGCTTCCGCTCGTCGCGCAATTGATGGAGTACCAGCCGTCGGTGACGTCGACGGGCTCGCTGAACGTGATCGTCAGGTTGGCCCAGGACGGGACGCCGGTCGCGGTGGCCGCCGGGAAGGTTGACGCGACGCGCGGGGCGGAGTCGTGGGCCGCGCGCGGGTTCGGGGCGCCGATGACGAAGTCCGCGTTGTTGTTGTCGGTGTCGGTGGCGCCTTCACCCTTGCGCAGGGCGGCGGTCGTGTTGCTGGTGGCCCCCGTCGGGCCGGCCCCTTCGAAGCAGTTGGCAGCCGTGCCGTAGCCAACGAAGTCCACGATGGCGCCGCCGGTCGGGCAGGTGCCCGTAAGCGGGGTGGTCGAGGCGACCAACGCGACCTTGCCGGCGGTCGCGGACATCGGGATCGTCCCGGTCGCGTCCGGATCCGGCAGGAAGAGGGTGCCGCCGGCGCCGGCGGCCTCCTGGATCAGGTAGTGCTTGCCGGCCGGAACGGATCCGCTCAGGGGCGTCACCTGCCAGGTCGCGCCTGTCGACGATGCGTACTGGACGGACCACCCGGCGACCGATACGTCCGCCGCGCTGCGGTTGAACAACTCGATGAAGTCGTTTCGATAGTCGGCGCCGGCGTTGCCGCCGCCACCGTAGACCTGGCTGATCTTGATGTCCGGGCTGACGACGACCGGTGTCGCGACGGTGAAGCTGACCGTGACGTCGGATGCCATCCCATCAGGCGGATCGTCGGTATCGACGTCGTGGACCTTGGTCCTGTCGATGGTGTAGCCGCACGTGCCCCCTGCGGGCAATGGCGGGAGGTAGACGAACTCGAAGACCTTCGGATCGTCGGTCGGGGCGAGCGTCGCTTCCTTGCAGGAGAGGATCGCCGCCTCGGCGTCGAGGGTCACGGGCTCGCTGAACGTGATCCTGATGGGTGCGTTCGCCGGGACGTTCGTCGCGCCATCGAGCGGCGTCGTGAGGGCGACGGACGGGGTCGCATCGCCCGGATCGGCCTGGAAGGTCTGTCCGGGATTCGGGGATGCCCAGCTCGATGCCGCCTCGGCGTTCCAGGTGAAGTCCTGGTAGGTCGAGCCGGTGCCCGTGAGCCGTAGGGAGTTCCCGGCGGCTCCAGCGCCGTTCTCCGATACGCCGATGTCCGTGCTCAATTCACCGTTCGCGGCACCACCGACTCCGGTGAAGGTCCCTTCGTAGCTGAGGAACTGGACCAAGTCGGATCCATGGACAAGAGCGATGGCGTCCGGTGACCCGTTCTGGAGCCCGACGAAGTCGACTTTCACTGTGCCGAAGCCGTTCTGTTGATCAGGAATGGTCTCGGTCAATGCCTTGGTTTCGTACGGGGCGCCGCCACTCCCGTTGTATCCGACGAGGGTCCAGCCCGTGAGGTCGGTTCCGGCCGGCCCGGCGATCTCGACGGTCTCGCCGGCGTCCGCCCCGGTGTTGTCGTAGTGGATCTCGTTGATCCAAACGGTAGCCGGGTCCAGCGTGAAGGCGAGCGCCCTCCCGGCCGGGAGGGCGGCGATCGCCATCGCGGCGATCAGGGCAAGGATCAGGGGGCGTGCGGGGGCGCGGTGACTGACGGACACGACGGGTCGTCCTCCTCCTCGAAGCAAGTGCCGCTTCGGTATCGCGTCACTGTACCGGCGATGCCATACCAAAGCCCACACGACTGCCCTGGACTCCACCATCAACGGTGCGCCCTGGCACCGGGCGGTCGGCCACGCCGGCCGCTACTGGTCCAGCATCGGCACCCGGATGCCGCGCTCCCCGGCGACCTCGATCGCCCGGTCGTACCCCGCGTCCACGTGCCGCAAGACGCCCATCGCCGGGTCCGTCGTGAGGACCCGTTCCAGCTTCTGTGCCGCGAGGTCGGTGCCGTCAGCCACGACCACCATGCCGGCATGCTGCGAGTACCCGATCCCGACGCCGCCGCCGTGGTGGATCGACACCCACGAGGCGCCGGCGGCCGTATTGACGAGGGCGTTCAGGAGCGGCCAGTCGGCCACGGCGTCGGAACCGTCGGCCATCGCCTCGGTCTCACGGTTGGGCGAGGCAACGGAGCCCGCGTCCAGGTGGTCGCGGCCGATGACGATCGGGGCGGCGACCTCGCCGGTCCGCACCAGCTCGTTGAAGGCGAGACCGGCCCTTGCGCGTTCGCCGTACCCGAGCCAGCAGATCCGGGCCGGCAGTCCCTGGAATGGCACGCGTGCCTGCGCCATCTCGATCCAGCGCCGCAGCCCGGCATCGTCGGGGAAGAGCTCGAGGACCGCCTGGTCGGTCCGCGCGATGTCGGCGGCGTCGCCCGACAGGGCAGCCCAGCGGAAGGGCCCGCGGCCCTCGCAGAACTGGGGCCGGATGAACGCGGGCACGAACCCCGGATAGTCGAACGCGTCGGCAACCCCGGCGTCGGCTGCCTGGGCCCGAAGGTTGTTGCCGTAGTCGAAGACGATCGCGCCCGCTCGATGGAACGCGAGCATCGCCCTGACGTGGGCAGCCATGGCGGCCCGCGAGCGGCGCTCGTATTCGGCGGGCTGGGTGGAGCGCAGGGTCAGCGCGTCGGCGAGGGTCATCTCGTCGGGGACGTACCCGGCGAGCGCATCGTGGGCGGACGTCTGGTCGGTGACGAGATCGAACCGCTCGCCGGCCGCGGCCCAGGCGGGCTCGATCTCAGCGGCGTTGCCGACGAGCGCGATCGAGGTCGCGTCACCATCGCGGGCCGCGGCGCGCGCCCACGCGAGCGCCTCCGCGGCATCATGGGTGAGCAGGTCGACGTAGCCGATCTCGAGCCGGCGGCGCGCTCGGGCCTCGTCGACCTCGATCGCCAGGCACACGCCCTCGTTCATCGTCACGGCGAGCGGCTGGGCGCCGCCCATCCCGCCGAGACCTGCGGTGAGGGTCACGGTCCCCCGGAGCGTGCCGTCGAAGTGCTGGCGGGCCGCCTCCGCGAAGGTCTCGTACGTGCCCTGCAGGATCCCCTGCGTCCCGATGTAGATCCACGATCCGGCGGTCATCTGGCCGTACATCGTGAGCCCCTGTCGCTCGAGCTCGCGGAAGTACTCCCAGGTCGCCCACTTCCCGACGAGGTTGGAGTTGGCGATGAGGACCCGTGGCGCCCATTCGTGGGTCCGCAGCACCCCGACGGGCTTGCCGCTCTGGACCAGAAGGGTCTCGTCGTCGGCGAGGACACGCAGCTCGCGGACGATCGCATCGAAGGCGTCCCAGCTGCGAACCGCACGTCCCGTGCCGCCGTACACGACGAGGTGATCCGGGTCCTCGGCGACGTCTGGGTCGAGGTTGTTCATCAGCATCCGGAGGGCCGCCTCCTGGGCCCACCCTCGACAGGTCAACTCTGGGCCGCGCGGCGCACGGACGGGACGGGGACCGGCTCCTGGCATGGCCGACAGGCTACTCCGTCAGGCCGGCCACGACGCGCTCGCCGAAGCGCCCCTCGCCGGCGGCGGTGATGGAGACGATCCGGTCCGGGCTCGCCAGGTGGACGTGGTAGGTATGCACGCCACCCTGGCACGAACCGATGTGCGTTTCGCGGCCGCTGATATCGGACACCGCCGCCCCTGGCGCGACCCCGCCGGCGATCTCACAAGCGCCGGTGTCGTAGGTGTCGCGCCACGACCGGAACCACGCGTCGCCGAAGACGCCCGGTCGAAGGCGGACGACGTTCACGATGGCCAGGTCGTCGGCCGTGGACGATCCGGGGTGGATATAGAGCCCGACGGCGATCGCCTCGATGTCGGCGGCAAGACCGCCGTTGCCGGCGAGCTCGACGGCGGTTTCGTCGTCAGGTCGGAGGGCCTGACCCCCGACCTCGTCGGGGAGGAGGTCGAGGAGAGCCGGGTCGAGCGCGATGGCTCCCGGACGCCGACGAGGGCGGCGAGGCGGCTGACGATGGCGCTGCCGGCGAGGGGACGGCAGCCGACGGGGGCGGCGACGGTGCGGCGGCGGTGGGGATCGGCGGCCCGCATCCGGCGAC
The DNA here is from genome assembly GCA_963828165.1 of uncultured Chloroflexia bacterium. GTDB lineage: Bacteria > Chloroflexota > Limnocylindria > Limnocylindrales > CSP1-4 > SPCO01. Next base: position 1,399,414 of record CAWHDR010000001.1, on the reverse strand, counting down.
GGTGTAGATGCAGGCCAGGATCACGGCAGTAGCGGCGGCGACCTTCGAACGCCTCACCCGAGCTCGCGGCGCATGACGGGGAACCGCTCGTCCGGCGCCGCCGTGACGAACCCGACCGATTCCCAGAACGCGGGTGTGGCGGCGCTCGTCGCGTCCGGTCGCGCCCCGATCTCGGGATACGTCTCGACCGCCGCGAAGCCGCGGCCTTCGAGGTCCTCGCAGACCGCGGCCACCAGCGCCTTCGCCAGTCCGGCGCCACGTGCCGCCCCGGTCGACGCGATGCAGGTGATGACTGCCGGCAGCGGCGCATCGGGCAGGGCCGGATACAGGTCACGGGTCCGCTGGGCGCGTGGGTAGGCCGTCAACGGCCCGAACTGGCAGTAGGCGGCGGGCACCTCGTTCGCGAGCAGGACCTTCGCGTAACTGCCCGCCACGCCGAGTCCGCGCGCCAGCAGCCGGAGCTTGCGAGGCGCCGTGTCGGCGACCGTCGGCCGAGGGGCACGTCGCGGGGCGAACGGGTTGTCGGCGAGGGCATCGTCCTCGGGGAGGAGCGGGTTGGCCGCGCCGGTGCCGCCACTGCCCAGCCCGACCGCGAAGGGATTCGCCCGACGTTCCTCGAGGTCTGCCAGGAACGGGTTAGCCGGCGCCGCTCGGGGCGGCGGCTCGGGCGTGACGGCTCCGCCCGGCTCGATCCAGTCGAGACGGATCACCTTCGATCCGCGGTCCGCATCCTCCCAGTAGTCGCACGACCGGTGATCGAACCCCGGATCCGCGCACGGAGGCAGGAGGGCGAACGTCGATTCGTCCGTGACGTCCACGATCTCGATGCGACCCGGCGCTGGCGTCATGCGAGGCCTCCCGGCCCGGCCAGATCCTCCAGCACCCCGTCGTGGACCATCGCGGTCGCCGCCGCGAGGTCAGGCCCCGGCTCGCGATCGCGATCCAGATGCGAGATGCGAGCCCGGATCCGCTGGTGGGCTTCGTCCACGCCGGCGCCCGGCGCCGCGGCCTCCTCTCCGGCCGATGCCCGTAGTGCCTGGCGCAGATCGAGCGCCTGAGCGGCGACGAGGAGCTCGATGGCGAGGATGCGCTCGACGCCGGTCAGCACCGCCCGCGCGTGGCGCGCAGCGATCGACCCCATCGAGACGTGATCCTCCTGGTTGGCCGAGGTCGGGATCGAGTCGACGGACGCCGGATGGGCCAGCACCTTGTGCTCACTCACCAGGGCCGCGGCCGTGTATTGGTAGATCATCATCCCGGACTCGACGCCCGACGACCGCGCCAGGAACGGCGGCAGCCCGCCGTTCAATCGATGGTCCACGAGCAGGGCGGTGCGCCGTTCGCTGATCGACCCGAGCTCGGCCAGGGCAAGCTTCGCGAAATCGAGCGCCAGGGCGATCGGTTCGCCGTGGAAGTTGCCGCCGCTGATGACGCGCCCGCCACCGGTCGCGATCGTGTCGGCATCGGCGACACCACCTCCCGGGAACACCAGCGGGTTGTCGGTGGCGGAGTTGAGCTCGATGTCCAGGACACGCCGGAGGTGATCGAGTGCGTCGCGCACCGCGCCGTGGACCTGCGGCACGCAGCGCAGCGAGTAGGGATCCTGAACCTTGTGGGCCGAGCCGTGATGCGCCCGCTGCAGCCCGCTGTCGCGCAGCAGGTGCCGCAGCTCTGTGGCCACCTGGATCTGGCCGGGGTGCGGCCGGGCGAGCTGGTAGGCCGCCGCGAACGCCACATCCGTCCCGAGCAGCGCCTCGACCGACATCGCCGCCGCGACGCTCGCGGTCCGAACCAGCCGGTCCGAATCCGCGAGCAACAGCGCCCCGATGGCGCCCATCATCTGGGTCCCGTTCAGCAGGGCCAGGCCCTCCTTGGCCTCGAGGTTCAATGGCTCCAGGCCGACCTCGCGGAGGGCGAGGAGCGCCGGCAGGACCTGGCCACGGAACTCGACCTGCCCGCGCCCGATCAACGGCAGCGCCAAATGGGCAAGTGGCGCCAGGTCACCGGACGCGCCCAGGCTGCCCTGCTCGGGCACGACCGGGTGGACCCCGGCGACGAGCATGGCCAACAACCGATCGACGATCAATGGCCGGCAACCGCTGTGCCCCAGGGCCAGCGTATTCGCCCGAAGCAGCAGCATCGCCCGGACGATCTCGCGCGGGAACGCCGCCCCGACCCCGGCGGCGTGGCTCATCAGGAGGTTCTCCTGGAGCTGGCCGGCCTGGGCCGGCTCGATGAACGTGGACGCGAGGTCGCCGAAACCGGTCGTGACGCCGTAGACGACGGCGCCCTCGGCGACGAGCGCCTCGATGACGTCACGTGCCTCCTGCATCCGCTCCCGCGCGTTCGCGTCCAGTTCGACCGTCGCGTTGCCACGAGCCACGGCTTCAACGTCGGCGATCGCGAGGTCCGCGCCGGTCAGGACGACCTTCGGTTCGGTCACGTCGCCGAGGATAGTCGGCTATGCTCCCGGCCGTGTTCGACTTCCTGAACGGCCCGGTCCGCGACCTGGTGACCCAGGTCTACGAGGCCGTCGGGTATCTCGGCGTGGCCCTGTGGGTCGCCATCGAGAGCGTCATCGTGCCGATCCCCTCGGAGCTCGTACTGCCGTTCGCCGGGTTCCTCGTGGGCGAAGGCGACGCCATCGAGCCGCTGACCGGGCAGCCATGGTCGTACTGGCTCGTGGTCCTCGCCGGAACCCTCGGGGCTACGGTCGGGTCGCTCGTCGCGTACGGCATCGGCGCCTGGGGGGGTCGTCCCATCCTCGAGCGCTGGGGCCGGATCTTCGGCATCACCCTCGCTGATCTCGACAAGGCGGACGCGTTCTTCCTGCGCTACGGGAACGCCGCGAGCTTCTTCGGTCGGATGATCCCGGTCATCCGCTCGCTCGTGTCGTTCGCAGCGGGCATCGCACACATGCCCCTCATGCGCTTCACGGTCTTCTCGTTCCTGGGGTCGCTGCCGTTCACGGCGCTGCTCGTCTTTGCCGGCGTCCAGCTCGGAGCCAACTGGGAGACGATCGGCGGCTTTCTCAAGCAGTTCGAGTACGCGATCCTGGCCGTGATCGGCGTCGTCGTGCTCGCGTGGATCTGGTTCCGGATCATCAAGCCGCGGCGCGCGGCTCGTCCCGTCTAGGCCCACCCTCCGGCGCACTGGGCTCCGACTGCGATCGGAAGTCGCGGTAGAGCAGCAGGTCGTAGGCGATCTTCAGACCGCCGGCGAGGAAGAATGGCAGGGCGATCAGGCCCGCATTCGCCATCATCACCGCCGACAGTGAAGGCGAGATCGCCGCCCCGGCGTTCCGGGCGACGCCGGTCACCCCAGCCGCCGCGGAACGTTCATCAGGATCCACCACGGAGATCACGTACGACTGCCGGGTCGGCACGTCCATCTGGCTCAGGCTGAACCGCAACAGCAGCACCGCGACGGCCAGCTCCAGGTTCGGCATCAGCGGGACGAGGATGAGCAGGACGTTCGAGGGGAGATGGGTGAAGACCATCGTGTTGACGAGCCCGATCCGCGCCGCGATCCGGGCAGCGGACAGCGACGAGACGGCGGCCAGCAGGTTGGCCCCGAAGAAGATGGCCCCGAGGATCGCCGGCTCCACGCCGAATCGGACGTGGAACCAGTAGGCCATCAGGCTTTGCGGGATGAACCCGCCGGCAAACGCGTCGAGCGAGAAGAGGGCCGACAGCCGCAGGACGACACGTCGCGAGCGATGCAGGCCGAAGCGCTCGCGCACATCGCCCCTGCGCTCCGCCCGCGGCGCCTCGATGGCGCTGCCCAGCCGCGAGAAGCCAGCGGCCAGGCCGAGGCCGACCACGGCGTAGCCGATGACGACCGCCCGATAAGCATCCACCGCCGGCACACCTTGATCCAGCAGGACCTGGCTGATCAGCCCGGCCCCGAGCGCACCACTCGCCGTCGCCAGGTAGCCGGCGAGGTTGTACCAGGCGAAGGTGGCCGTACGCCGACGCTCGGGCACGGTCTGGGACAGCGCGGCCTGCTCGATGGCGAGGAATGGGCCGACTTCGTTGCCGGTCGGCGAGATGACCCCGATCGTCGCCGCGACGATGAGCAGCGGCACCCAGTCGGTGAGCGCAAACACCACGCCGGCGACAACCATCAGGATCGACCCCGCGACGAGCACGCGGCGCCGGCCCAGCCGATCGGCGTGGGTCGTCAGCCAGAGCGAGACGATCGTGTCGCCGACGAGCGTGAGCGTGAGCACGACTCCGATCGTCCAGGCGTCGAGACCGAGGGCGTCGAGATACAGGACCAGGGCGACCGCGAGGAAGCCGTAGCCGAACATCCGCAGGGTCCGCATCGCGAACAGGGCACGGCCGTTCCGGTCCAGGCCGCGAAGGCTGGCCACGAGTCCGGCATCGACGTCGGCGGCGGGCCTGTCAGGAGACATGCGACCGAGTCTACGGGCTCGTCCGCGCGGGGCCGGTCTGCGACAATCCGGTCCGGAGGTCATGCATGGCGACTGACGAGCACGAGACGGACGCACCGGGCCACGATGGCGCAGTGGCCCACCACGCGACCGAAGATCACGGCGACGAGCACGGGCACGACGATCACGCTCATGCCGAGCAGGCGCTCGGCCCAGTGGATGGGCCGGCCTGGGGTGCGGCGATCCTCGGGGTCCTGCTCGGGCTGGCCGTTGCCGCCGCCTTCGTGCTCGCGACGTTGCCTGCCTGACCACAACCGCTGCCACTCGCCGGGTCACTGGCCGGGGAGAGCTCGGCCGCCCGTCTACGGAACATCGCCGAGTGTCGGCCCGTCCCTGCGGATGAACGTCCCACGTCCATCGCTCCGTCTCCCGCCGACTCCGGAGGGTTTCCCATGAGACGCCGTCGAATCCTCATCGCGATGATGGCGCTCAGCCTGGGGCTGCTCGTCCGCCCGGTCGCGGTGGGCTCCGCCGTGGCCTGCAGTTGCATCATGGACGCCGATCCCATCGCCACCGCCGCGCGCGACCCCGAGCAGGCGATCTTCACGGGCGTGGTCCAGGAGCCCGCTGCGCAGGGTACGCCCGTCGTCCTCACCGGCTGGTTCCGTGGCGCGGCGCCGCAGGCCGTGGTTTGGCTCGACAACGCGAGCTTCGAGGATCCGTTGGGCGGGACGTGCGGGACGGCGCGGCCACCGGCCAACAGCGAATGGATCTTCGCCGCCTATCGGGCTGAAGCCGGCAAGTTCGGGGTCAACCTGTGCTCGCCCCACGCCGCGCTCGCCACGCCCGAGGGGCAACGGATGCTCCAGTCGGCGACGGAGGTGCTGGGTCCGCCGGCAGTCCCGGTGGCGCAACCCGATCCGAGCGGAACCGCCGAGCCAGTGGTCACCGGAGTCATCGCGATCCTCGTGGGTCTCGTCGCCCTCACGGGCCTGGCGGCCGGCATCTTCCTGGTGGCGGGTCGGCGACGGGAGTCCTGACGGCTCGACGGCGCTCCGGAGCGCTCAGAACAGCCCGACGACGTTCCCATCCGCGTCGATGTCGATGTTGCGACCGCCCGGCACGGACGGGAGCCCCGGCATCGTCCGCATCTCGCCGCACAACGGCGTGATGAAGCCCGCCCCCGCGGACAGGCGGATCTCGCGGATCGGCACCGTGAAGCCCGCCGGCCGGCCGAGGAGGTTCGCGTCGTGGCTGAGCGAGTACTGGGTCTTGGCCATGCAGACCGGCAGGTGCCCGAAGCCGAGTGACTCATACAGCTTCAGCGACTTCTGGGCAGCCGGCGTCAGGTCGATGCCGTCCGCCCCGTAGATCTGGGTCGCGATCGTGTGGATCTTCTCGCCGAGCGGCGCCTCGTCGGGATAGAGGAGCCGGAACGAGCGCGACGGATCCTCCGCGGCGTCCCAGACCGCCTCGGCCAACGCGGTTGCGCCCTTCCCACCGTCCGAGAAGTGCGTGGCGAGCACGGCGTCACGCGCCCCGGCCGCCAGCGCCGCCTCGCGGATCGCTTCGACCTCGGCGGGCGTGTCGGTCGGGAAGGCATTGATGGCGACGACCGCGGGGATGCCGAACTTGCGGACGATCTCGATGTGGGCCGCGAGGTTCGACGCCCCGGTCCGAACGGCTTCGACGTTCTCTTCGAGCAGGGCCGGGTCGAGCGGCTTGCCGGCCACGATGCGGCCGACCCCGCCGTGCATCTTGAGTGCCCGGACGGTGGCGACCACCACGGCCGCATCCGGGGCTAGCCCGGACGCCCGGCACTTGATGTCGAAGAACTTCTCGGCACCCATGTCGGCCCCGAAGCCCGCCTCCGTGCAGACGATGTCGTTCGTGGCGAGGGCGAGCCGGTCCGCGATGATCGAGTTGTTGCCATGGGCGATGTTCGCGAACGGGCCGGCGTGGACGAACGCTGGGCCACCCTCGAGCGTCTGGAGCAGGTTCGGCTTGATCGCGTCGCGGAGCAGGACGGTCATGGCGCCGGCGACCCCGAGGTCGTCCGCGGTCACCGGCGTGCCATCAACGCGCGTGGCCAGCACCGTCCGTCCCAGCCGCGCCCGCAGGTCGTGGATGTCGGTCGCGAGCGCGAGGACGGCCATCACCTCGGACGCGACCGTGATGACGAACTCGGTCTCGCGCGGGACACCGTCCTGGCGTCCACCGAGCCCAAGGACGATGTGGCGCAGCGCCCGATCGCTGATGTCGAGCACGCGCGGCCAGAGGACCGCGTGCGGGTCGATGCCGAGCGGATTCTTGTGGTGGAGGCTGTTGTCGATGAATGCGCCGGCAAGATTGTGGGCCGCGCCGATCGCGTGGACGTCGCCGGTCAGGTGGAGGTTGAAGTCCTCCATCGGGATGACCTGGCTGTAGCCACCGCCGGCCGCGCCGCCCTTGATCCCGAACACGGGCCCGAGCGACGGCTGGCGGATATTGACCGACGCCCGGTGGCCGATCTGGTTGAGGCCCTGGGCAAGGCCCACCGTCGTCGTCGACTTGCCCTCGCCGAGCGGCGTCGGCGTGATCGCCGTGACCACGACGTACTTCCCGCGCGGGCGCGCGGCTTCGAGGCGCGTGATCGCAGCGAGCGTCACCTTGGCCTTGGTCGGTCCGTACAGCTCGAGCTCGTCGGGCAGGATGCCCAGCTCGGCGGCGATGTCCACGATCGGCCGCGGGGTCACGGAGCGCGCGATGTCGAGGTCGGACGGGAAGCTCATCGATCTCCTCGATCGTGGGCGGGATCAGCGCCCGGCGGCCGGAGCCGGTTCGGTCGCGCCCGCGTGCCGTTCGGCGGCGCGGATGAGATGGGTCAGGAGCAGGGCGTTGGTCAACGGGCCGACGCCACCGGGCACCGGCGTGATGGCACTCGCGACGCGCGCGGCGGACTCGAACTCTACGTCGCCGACGATCCGCCCGTCCACGATATTGATGCCGACATCGACGACGACGGCACGCGGCTTCAGCATCTCACCGGTGACGAGGCCTGGGTGCCCCGCGGCCACGATGACGATGTCGGCCTCCCGGGTCCTCGCGGCAAGGTCGCGCGTCCGCCGGTGGCAGACCGTGACCGTGGCGTCCTCCTTCACGAGCAGGAACGCCGCCGGCATGCCGACGACCGCCGAGCGACCGATGACCACGGCATCGCGACCCGCGATCTCGATGCCGGAGCGTCGCAGGATCTCGACCGAGGCGTGGGCCGTCGCCGGCAGGAACCCGTCGTACCCGAGACGCAGCAGCCCCGCATTGAGCGGGTGGATGCCGTCGATGTCCTTGTCCGGATCGATGGCGTCGATGACGGAGCGCAGGCGGATCGTCGGCGGTAGCGGCATCTGGACGATGACCCCGTCGACGCGGGGATCGGCGTTGAGCTCTCGGATCGTGTCGACGACGGACACTTCGGTCGCTTCGCCTTCCAGCTCCACGAAGCGTGCGTCGATCCCGACCTTGGCGCAGCCGCGGATGATCTGCTCGAGATAGACCGTGGAGGGCGCGTCGCGCCCGACGATGACGACGGCGAGGCCGGGCGGTCGGCCCTGCTCCTGGGTGAATGCGACGACGTCTTCGGCGACCGCTGCGCGGATCTCGTCGGCGATCGGCTTCCCTTCGAGACGACGTGCGCTCGGGCCGTCCGACACGGTCAGCCGCGCTCCGGGGCCGGCCGCGGTTCGCCGGGTTCGCCGCTCCCGACGACCTCGCGCGTCTGCGTGGCGAGATCCTCGATGGCCGAAAGGAGCTCCGACACCCGGGCCGTCATCTCGCCTTCGACCTCCGAATCTGCGATGGACGGGAGGTTGACCATCACGTTGGCGGCGGCTCCCCGGGCGGCGGCCTCGGCGAGCAGGGCAGCCACGTTAAGGTCGCTGGAGGCGTTCTGGTTGCTCCGGCCGGCGAGGGCCTCGGCGACGCCGGCAAGCTCCAGGCACGCCTCGACACAGGCGAGCGGCACCTCGGAAGCGTGACGGGCCGCGGATCGTAGGGCGATGCGTCGCGTTTCTGCCTCGGCATCGCTCGTCTTTGGCAGCTTCAGGGCCGCAGCGAAGTCGGCGAACGCGGCCGCGTCCTCGTCCGCCATCGCCAGGAACCGACCCGCGAGCTCGTCACCCCGCTCGAACGCCCACCTGAGGAGATCCTCGTGCTCCGCGAACTTGGGTCTCCCGATGGACAGTGACGCGACCATCCGCACGAGGCTCGCGCCGAGCGCGGCCGCAACCGCCGACGCGCTGCCACCTCCAGGCACCGGATCCGATGAACCGAGGCGAACGACGAAGTCGCTGAGGGTCATGTCGCCGAAGCGATGGGAGTCGTCCGTGGGTGGAGTCACGCACCGATTGTAGGTGGACACGCGACGCACCGAACGGCCCCGCGCGCCGCGATACGTCGCGTCGGGGCGGGCGCGGTACCGGCGCACCCGCCCCGCTACGACATGAAGGGCTAGGCGGCTGCGCGACGCTCCCTGTCAACGGCAGTGACCGTCCAGCGGCGCGATCGATGCTGGTAGGTCAGCGACAGGCGCGCCTTGGGGGTCTCCACCTCGAACAGGGTGCGCGGGCCGGTGATCACGGGATAGGCGGCCGCTTCTTCGCGGAGGGCAGACAGGTGCGTGATCGGTAGACGCTCGTCGCCCCAGGTGACCTCACGCGGGCGACCGCTGAACCAGTCCGTCCGAACGTGGACCTGGACCGGCGCGACACGGATGAATGCCATGTCATTCGTTCCTTTCCGGGGGCAAAGACGATATGGATCTCGTCGCCCGGGGCACTCGGCCGACAGAACATCTGTTCGATGACTTCGACACTAGACCGAACAAGTGTTCGATGTCAAGCGTCGTCGGATGGACTGTCGTCGAGGTCCGTGTCACCTAGGCTGTCACGATCGATCGCGGCATCGGGATCGGGCTCCGGGCCTTCGATGGGCACGCCCCGCGCACGCAGGTCGAGCGGGTTCCGTGGATCGCGTTCGAACGGCGCTGGCAACCGCGCACCGACCAGCCGACCGCGGGTGACGGCGCCCTCGCCATACCGTCGTCGAAGCTCGTCCGCAGCTTCGATGGCGGCCCGGTGGCGGGGATCGTCGCTGGGGAACAGCCCCAGCTGCTCGCGCTCGCCCAGGTTGGACGCGGTGACGCCCAGCAGGCGCACGCGGATGCCGCGGACCTCCGGCCGGGCGAGCTCGAGCGCGGTGTGGAAGATCGGCTCGGTCATGTCCGTCGGCTCCGGCAGGGTTCGCTGCCGCGTGATCGTGCGGAAGGACGAGTCGCGGATCTTCACGGCGATGGTCGATGCGCGCACACCGGCCGAGCGCAACCGCCCGGCGACCCCGTCGGCCATGCCAAGGATCGTGCGCTCGATGATCTCCGGGTCGCTGGTATCCACATCGAAGGTGTGCTCGTGTCCGACGGACTTCGCCGGGTCGCCTGCGTGGACCGGGTCGGCATCGATGCCACGCGCGCGCTCCACGAGCGAGCCGCCGTGCTTGCCGAACCGCCGGACCACGACGTCCGGCGCGAGCGCCGCGAGGTCACCGATCGTGCGAACCCCGTACTCGGCCAGGACCACGGCCGTCTTCTCGCCTACGCCCCACAGCCGCGAGATCGGGAGCGGCGCGAGGAACGCGGCCTCCTCCCCGCTCGCCACGACGACCAGCCCATCCGGCTTGCGCAGGTCCGACGCGATCTTGGCCACGAGCTTGGTCCGCGCGACCCCGACCGACACGGTCAGCCCGACCTCCTCGCGGACGCCGGCCTTGATGAGCCGGGCGATGGTCGCGCCGTCGCCGAAGAGCTGGCGTGACCCGGTGACGTCCAGGAACGCCTCGTCGATCGAGATCGGCTCGACCTGCGGCGTGAACCGACGCAGGACCGCCATCACATCACGCGAAGCCTGCTGGTAACGCCGGCCGTCGACCGGCAGGAACACGCCATCCGGACAGCGCCGGACGGCCTCGCGGAGCGACATCGCCGAGTGCACCCCGAAGCGGCGAGCCTCGTAGCTCGCCGCCGACACGACCCCGCGGCCGCGTGGATCCCCACCGACGATGACGGGCAAGCCGCGCAATTCCGGGCGATCGCGTTGCTCCACGGCCGCGAAGAACGCGTCCAGGTCGACGTGGAGGATCGTTCGCTCCGTCATGGCCCGGGTATCATCGCGCCGGCCACCACCGATGTCGGCGTGACCAGGGCAGGAGGCGATGACGCTCGACGCAGACCGCCGATCCGAACCCGCCGACCGGGCCGAGCTGGTCGACGGTGTCTTCATCCCGGCGGGCCTGTTCGTCCTGGCCGTAGCGGTGTACGCCTGGCTGAACAACGGCCGCGAGGCGCAGCTCGACTACTTCGTGCCCCTGGCCGATGCGTTCCTGCACGGTCGGCTCGGCCTGACGGAGATGCCGGGGAATCTGAACGAGTTGGTCCCGTTCAACGGCCTGGCGTTCGTCGTCTACCCGCCGATGCCCGCGATCGTCCTGCTGCCGGCCGTGCTGCTGTTCGGACCTGGCTTCGACCAGGCGTGGGCGTCGATCTTGCTCGGCGCCGCGAACGTCGTCGTCATGCACGCCGTGCTGCGTGGGATGGGCGCGGCGCGGCGCCCGGCCCTCGTGCTCGCGCTGGTGTTCGCGTTCGGGACGATCGTCTGGTACTCGGCCCAGGCTGGGTCCTCGTGGCACTTCGCGCACGTGGTCGCCACCTTCTTCATGCTGCTCGCGATCCGGGCCTGCCAGCTGGATGCCCGCGCGGGTCTCATCGGGCTGCTGTTCGGCGCGGCCGTGATCTCGCGGCTGCCACTGATGCTGGCCGCACCGTTCTTCATGGCCTACATCGCGGATGCCGCGCACCGGGAGGCGACGAACGATCGGACGGTGTTCGGTTCGCTGCTCGTGGCCCGCCCGCCAGCGCGCGAAGCCCGCCCGAGCCTGCGCCGGTTCATCGACCTCGGAACGCCACTCGCGGCCGGGGCGGCGCTTCCGGTCGTTGGCTACCTCATCTACAACTACATGCGGTTCGGATCGCCGCTTCAGACCGGATACGCGCTCATCCCGGGTCTCCTCCAGGAAACGCAGTACCGCGATGGCTTCTTCAGCATCGTCAACATCCCACGCAAGCTGTACGCCCTGTTCCTGAGCGCTCCCGCCCAGGTCAACGGTTTCCCGTGGATCCAGTCGCGCCACCTGGGCGGGCTGTCGATCGTGCTGACGACCCCGCTGTTCCTGTGGTCGATCCGGGCCCGACGACCCGACTGGTTCAACCTCGGCGCGTGGGTGTCCGTCGCGCTCATCCTCATCCCGATCCTGCTGCACGCCGACGCCGGTGGCGAACAGTTCGGATTCCGATACGCCCAGGACCTGTACCCGTTCCTGTTCCTGCTGACCGCTCGGGGCCTCAGGGGTCGCATCTCGTTCGAGGCCTGCATCGCGATCGCGATCGGTGTCCTCATCAACGTGTGGGGGATGGGCTCGACCTACTTCGACTGGTGGGTGTGATCGCTCCCGGACGCTCGGACGAGCGGTGGCCGCAGTTCCGGCCGCTGGTGTTCCTCCTCACTGGCGGTCTCCTGATCCGGTTGCTCGTCGCCGTCGTCATCCTGCCGGACGGTGGGCACCAGTCCGACCTCGCCCTCCTGGTCCAGTGGGCGCGCGAATTGGCGGCGAACGGGCCGGGCGCCTTCTATCGGCCCGATTCCGGCTACTTCGCCGACTACCCGCCGGTCTACCTGTACGTCCTGTGGCTGACCGGCGTCGCCGGTCGGGCGTGGAGCGCGACATTCGGCGGCGCGGACGTCACGCCGCTCATGATCAAGCTGCCGTTCATCGTGGCGGACCTTGTCCTCGCGGCCGTCCTGTTCCTCCTGGCGCGCCGGCTGTTCGGTCCGCGGGCCGGCCTGGTCGCCGCGGCGGTCTTCCTGTTCAACCCCGCGGTCATCCTCGTGTCGTCGGTGTGGGGCCAGAACGACTCGATCGCGACTCTCGCCGTCGTGGGCGCCATCTACCTGCTGGTCACCGGCCGAACCGAGGCTGCAGCGGCGGTCGGCGTCATCGCGATGCTCATCAAGTTCCAGTACGGCTTCGTGATCCCGATCATCGCCATCGTGGCCCTGCGGCGTCATCTGCTGGGCTTGCCCGATGGAGACGGCGCGACCTGGCCGCGCGACCCGCGCCGGATCGGGACTGGCGATCCTCGCCGGCGCGACGACGCTGATCCTCGTCTGCTTGCCATTTGGCCTGCGGCTGTTCGACCCCAACGACCCGGCGCATAGCCTCGTGGACCGCTTCATCGCCGCGTCGAAGGCGTTTCCCGGGGTGACCCAGAATGCCTTCAACCTGTGGATGAACCCGTTGTTCGACGTCGTGATCGTCGGCGCGAGCGGGGCGACCGAAGGCCACGTCGTCGACGACACCACCGTGGCGCTCGCGATCGGCGGGTTGGCACTCACCTGGCAGTGGATCGGGAATCTGCTGTTCATCGCGGCGGTGCTGGTCGCTCTGTCGGTGCTGATCCGACGTTCGGATGGGGCAGCGATCGTGTTCGTGGCGCTCGTCATCGCCGTCGCGTTCTTCGCGCTTCCGACCCGCGTCCACGAGCGCTACCTCTACCCGGCGCTCGCCCTCGGACTCCCGCTCCTCGCCGCCGGTCCGGAGTGGCGTCGCCTGTATGTCGCCCTGTCCGCGATCGTGTTCTTCGACGTCTACTGGGTGTACTCGCTGCCGGGCGCCAATGAGGGGCCGGGGCGGGGGATCCTCGGTGCGACGGTCTACAGCCCTGCCGGAATCTACGTGCTAGCGGCGGTGACGGTCGCGGTGATGGCGGTGCTGGCGTTCCGAGCGTTGCGGCCCGGCAGCCTGCCAAGGGCGACCGTGGCGGCCGGCGGAGCCACGCGCCCCGGTGGGCCGTCGTCGTTCGAAGAGGCGGCGACCCACAGCCCCTTGTCGCCACGGCCGTTCCGGCCGCTCGCCGAGGGCACGGAACGCCTGGCCGTCGCTATCCGCGGGTGGCGGCCGCCAGCGGCACGCGGAACGATCGCGGCCCTGGCGCTAGTGTCCTTCGTGGCGGCGATCCTGGTCGCCCGGATCCACGGTCCGGCGGGTCCATGGCTGTGGAACCTGGACCTCCCCAAGATCGATTTCCCCCTCGCCAGCTTCTTCCACGACGCGCTCCGCGAGGGACGGCTGCCGCTCTGGAACGATGACCTTGGCCTTGGGTATCCGCTGTATGCCGAGGGCCAGATCGGCGCGTTCTACCCGCCCAACTGGCTGCTCTTCCAGTTCCCACCGCTCGTCGCGCTCGACCTCTCGCGGGTGCTCCACCTGACCATCGCGGGGACGGGGGCCGGAACGCTGGTCCTGGTGCTTGCCGGCTCGCGGTCAGGAGCGGTCCTCGCGGCGCTCGTCGCGGTGTTCGGCGGTGCCATCGCGGCCAAGCTCGAGTGGCACAACCTCGTGGCGGCCTACGCCTACTTGCCGTGGGTCCTTGTGCCGCTCGTGCGACGCCCGTACCCGACGCGCTGGGGGCTCGTGGCAGCGGGCCTGCTCCTGGGCGTCCAGGCGTGGACGGGGCACCCGAACACGTGGCTCCTGACCACCCTTGCCGCGGGCGTCGTGATGCTGGCGACCGCCCCGCGGGTGGCCACAGTCGGGCGCATCGCGGGGCTCGGCGTCCTGGCCGGGGCGGTCGGGGCCGTCCAGCTCCTGCCGACCGCGATCCTGACAACGCTCTCGGTGCGGAGCGAGGCGCTGTCCGCGACGGACCTGTTCGCGAGCGCGTCGACCCCGTTCGACATCCTCTCGTTCGGGTTCCAGAACGCGTTCGTCCGATCCATCGAGGGTTCCTGGCGAACGTCGACGACCTGGTATCCCGATGGGCCGTTTGCGCTGTTCGAAGCGTCGGCATACGTGGGGCTGGCGGTGCTGGCGCTGGCCGCGGTCGCGATCCGAACCCGCCGGGCCCGGCCGTTCGTCGTGCTGGCCATCATCTGCCTGGCGATTCCGATCATCGCGGCGTTCCGTCCGGAGATCTGGACCCAGATCCCGATCCTGAATGGCCTACGCTCGCCGACTCGCTCCTACCTCGTGGTGGCGCTCGCCCTGGCGGTGCTGGCCGGGATCGGCGTGGGTCGCCTCGGGCGGTCGCGCGACGCCGTCCGTCGAGCCACCACCGCGGTCGCGATCCCCATCGCGGCGTACGCGCTGACGACCGCGCTTGCCCTCTCCATCCCGGCCGTCTTCGACCGCCTCCTCCTGGCAGCTTCGTCGTTCCTCGGGGAGGCGGGGGTCGCGGCCCAGCGCGAGCTGGCCGTGGCGGCGCTGACCGTGCCCTGGCCGCTCCTCCTCGAGGTCGTCGCCGGCCTGACCGCGGTGTACCTGGTCGCGCGCACCGCCCGCTGGCCGGCGACTCGGCTCGCGCTCGGACCGCTGGCCGTCGGCGTCGCGGCCATCCCCTTGATCCTCCTGGGGCCGCAGCCCAACCCGGCGCGCCCGCTCAGTGACTTCTCGTATGCCGAAGGCGACTACATCCGAGCCGTCGCCGCGACCGAGCCCCGCCGCCTCTTCGCGGTGGATCCCCAGGGGTTCTATGCAGGGTCCCCCGACCAGCTCGCGGCAGCGCGCCTCCCCGACCTGCGGATGTTCAGCTCGCTCGATCTGCTTGCAAGCGACCGGCTCATCGATCGCCTCACCGACGACGACCCGGGTGGTTCCCTCCGGCGGGCGATCGGTGTTGACGTGGTGGTCACCTTCGATCGTCCCTGCCCCGGTCGCCCGTTGGCGATCGTGGCAGCCGAGGAGGCGACGATCTGCCGGGACGACGCCGCGCTCCGGCCGCCGTACTGGGTCCCCGAGGATGCGGTTCGGCTCGAGCCGGCGGCGGACGCCTCGTTGATCCGCCCGCATGATGCTGAGATGGATGCCGAGCGGACGATCGCCACCGCCATCGAGCAGCCGCCGTCGGCCCGCGATCCGAGCACGCTCCAGGTCGAGGTCGATGCCCCGGCGGCAGGGTGGCTGTGGATCGATCGGGCGTGGTGGCCGGCGTGGCGGACGACGGTCGACGGAACGCCGGTCGACGCGGCCCGGGCCATGGCGGGCCAGCTCGTGCCGGTGCCCGCCGGCGCGAGCGTCGTGCACCAGACCTTCATCCCGTGGGACGCATTGGTCGGCCTGGCATTCGGGGTGGTCGCGGCCATCGTGTCGCTGGCCTGGGCGTTCGGCCCGCGGGCCCGCCGACCAGGACGGTTTCGGGGCTCATCCGGGTGAGCGTCGCCACGCCTGACGACGATCGCATCGGCCTCGATCCGATCCGGTCGACGCCGGCCCTGGCGCTGATCCTGGGCCTGACGGCCGGACTCGTCCTGGCCTGGTCGGTCCCGATCCTCGCGGTCGTCCTCGTCTGGCCGTGGCTGTTCGCCGTTCCGGGCTGGGTCCTCGTGCGCCGGGTCGCGCCGGACCTGCCACGACCGGGCGTCGTCGGCGTCGGCATCGTCGCGAGCACCTACCTGTCGGCCCACCTCGTCGAGCTCGTCAGCCGGCTCGATGGGTTCGGGCGGATCGCGGTCCTCGTCGCGATCCTCGTACTCGTGCTCGCGACTGCGGTGTTGACCCGGATCCGCCACCCGTGGCTCGCCCCGTGGTCGTTCCCGGCGGTCGCCGACGTCCCGTCCGAAGTGCGGCGCGGGCTGCGCGAGGACGCCCCGGCCTGGATCGTCGCGGGCGTGGTCGGCCTCGTCGTCCTGGCGATCCTGGCCTCGAACGGCTGGCGCGAGACCCCCGACGGGATGGTGTCGGGCGGCTGGAACTGGAGCGACCTCTTGGTCCACGTCGCGATCGGCAACAGCATTGTCCACGGCAACTTCCCACCCGAGGTGCCGTACTTCGCGGGCGAGCCTTTGACGTATCACTGGTTCGCCGACTTCCACGGCGCGATCGCGGCGAGCGCCGCGAACGTGCCGATCATCCCGGTCTTCTTCCTCTCGAGCGCGCTGATGGCGGCGGCGCTCGCCCTCGTCGCCTGGTCCCTCGCCCTCGTGCTCACGGGGCGCCGGCTGGTCGCGACGATCGCGGCGATCCTCGTGTGCTTCGGTGGCGGGATGGGCTGGCTGCGCCTCGGGGCGGACCTGCTTGCCGGCAACACGGACGTCCTGGGTCTGATCACCCAGAACCCCTACGACAACTCCTGGTCGGAAGGCTGGCCGTTCTTCCGCATCGCATCGGTCCTCGGGACCGGCTTCCTCCCGCACCGTGCGACGACGTTCGGCCTCCCGGGCCTCGTCGCGGTCGTCCTGCTCGTCGTCGCGTGCCTCGGCCGCCGGCCCGCGGGCGTGCTGCTGGCGGGCCTCCTGGCGGCCCTGCTCGCGCCATTCCATTTCCATGCGTTCCCGGCCGTCTACCTGATCGTCGGGCTCTTCGTGCTCACGTCGGGTGCGTGGCGTGCCCGGACGGTCCTCCGCGATGCCGTGCTGTTCCTGGCTCCGGTCGTGATGGCGTTGCCGTTCGTGTTGCCCGCCGCCTCGCGCCAGCAGGCCGAGGGCGCATTCCGGTTCGTCGGCGGCTGGAGCGAGGCGCGCCTTGCCGACGGGCCCGCGGCCGTCCTCTTCTTCTATGCGACCAACCTTGGCCTCCCGGTGCTGCTCGCGATCGCCGCGTTGCTGCTTCCGCGCGGTACAGATCGGGTGCCCCATCGTGGGTTCCTGGCCGCCTGGCTCGTGGCCCTCTTCCTCGTCCCCAATGTCGTGCGCGTGAGCGACGTCGACTTCGACATGAACAAGTACTTCCAGATGATGTGGATCTCGGCGGCGATCCTGGCCGCCTGGCTCGTGGCCCGCTGGCCGCGCCCGGCGATCGCGGCGGCCCTTGTCGTCTGTGCGATCTCGCCGGCGCTCATCGCGCTCCACCATGCTTTGCATCCGGCGGTTGTCATGAGCCTCGCCCAGGCCGCGGCGGGCCGCTGGATCGAGACGTCCACACCGGACGACGCCGTCTTCGTGACCGACGCCTTCATCAACTCGCCCGTGGACCTCGCCGGGCGGCTACGGATCACGACGTTCGGGCCGTACGTGTCGAACCTGGGCTACGACCCGGCGCCGCGCGAGGTGGACGTGCATGCCGCCTACTGCGATGGCCCGGAGGTGGCCGTCGAGCGGATGGCGAAGTACGGCGCGACGTACGTGCTCTCGTCGGGCGGCGTGCTCGAGTGCGTCGACGGCGAGCCGACCGACTTCGCGGCGAGCCCGTTGTTCGAGACCGTCTACGACGCCGAGGGGGTCAGCGTCTGGCGCCTGCGGTAGGCCGCCCGAAGCGCAACGGCTGGGACCGTTCGGTCAGCCCTTGGGCTCCACCACGATCGTGACCTCGGGGGTCATCCCCGTGAACACCTTGATCGCGACCTTGTACGTGCCGAGCGACTTCAGGGGCTCCTCCAGGTCGATCTTGTGGCGGTCGACCTCGATGCCGCGCCGCGCGAGCGCGTCGGCGATGTCCTTCGACGTGATCGAGCCGTAGAGCTTGCCGCCCTCGCCGACCTTCACGCCCATCGTCAGGGTCGTGCTGGCGATGCGGGTCGCGGCGATCTCGGCTTCCTCGCGTTCCTTCTTCCGCTTGTCCTCGCGGTTGGCGATGTCGTGCTGCCACGCGCGGTAAGCCCCCCCGGCGGCGGGCACGGCGACCCCTTGCGGGATCAGGAAGTTGGTCGCGTAGCCGTCCGAGACCTGCTTCATCTCGCCGCTCTTGCCGAGCTTGTCTACGTCGCTGGTCAGGATGACCTTCAAGTGCTGGGACCCTCCTTGGTGACCCAGGCCCGCACGCGCGGCACGAGTCCGGATCGTTCGATGGCACGCCCCGCGCCGGCCATGAGGGCGGGGACCCGCCGGATGGTCCGACGGACGGGGCCTGGCGTCAAGCGCCGGATCTGCGCGATGTCGCGGTCGAAGGCCACGCGGTCGATACCGAGGTCGTCGAGCTTCTCGTGGAGGAGCTCCGGCGGAACGCCGTCGAGGAAGAGGTCGACCGCCAGGACGACGACGACGACGTCGTCGAGGCCACCGAGGATGGGCAGGCTGTCGGGCACGATGTCGCGCCCGAGGACCATGTAGCCGGCAGCGGCACCGAGCAGGACCTTGCGGTCCTTCGGCATCCGCTCATCGAACACGAGGGCCGTGATCAGCCGGGCATAGTCCGGGATGCGGGTAGCGACCGGCAGGAACGCCAGCAGCGACACCATCCGGCTGAAGCCGACCCATCCGGGACTCTTTCCCTTGGCCATGCTCGCTCTTCGACTCCCTGGGTACGTGGCGGACCGCATTCGTGGGCGACGCGGGACGGGGAGTCTACCAGCGATGGCATCTCGGCCTGAGGGGCCGGCCTTGACATCGAACGTCCGTTCGGTATCATGCAGGGCAAGGAGGCGCGAGTGACGAAGCACGACGCCGAGCGCAAGGTCAGGATCCTCGATTTCATCGCCGCGACCCTGCGCGCCCGCGGCTACCCGCCGTCCGTGCGAGAGATCGCCCAAGCCGTCGGACTCGCCTCCACGTCCGCGGTCCACCACCACCTGCAGATCCTGGAACGCGACGGCTACCTGGAGCGCGGCGCCGCGCAAAGCCGGGCCATCCGCCTGACGCCCACGGCGGCGATCCGGCTGGGTCTGTCCAGCGAACTCGTGCCGCAGGCCACCACGCCGGACTCGTTCATCGTCCCGATCATCGGTGAGATCGCTGCCGGCGGTCCGATCGAGGCCTATCAGGACGCCTCGGAGTCCATGTCGGTCCCGGACATGCTCGCCCCCAGCGGCGACGCCTACGTGCTGCGCGTCCGCGGCGACTCGATGATCGAGGCGCACATCACGGACGGCGACTTCGTCCTCATCCGCCCGCAGTCCACCGCCCGCAACGGCGACATCGTGGTCGCCCAGGTGGAGGAGAACGCGGTCACCCTCAAGCGCTTCTTCAAGGAGAAGGACAAGATCCGTCTCCAGCCAGCTAACCAGGCCTATCCCCCGCAGTTCTATGACGACGTCCGCATTCAGGGGAAACTGATCGGCGTCATCCGCAAGCTCGACTGAGGGCGGCGGCGCTGGACGCGTGATGCCCGCGTTGGGCGGCTCCGCGCGTTCGCTCACGCAGGAACCCTCGGGCCGATGGCTAGCGGAGCGTCGCCTCGGACCTCGGGGCCGTCGCTCGCTCTCGTGCTCACGCCGCCTTTGCCTCGACCGTCCGGCGGCCGGATTCTCGGTTCGCTCGACGCCTGCCCGCTCGCTTTTGCCTTTGGTGAACGACCACCCTCTTTTCGACCGCTCGGACAACTGGGGATATCCACGAAATGGTCCACAGGTCGCCCACAGTCGGGGGATTCACGTGGACGCGAGGAGCGGAGTTTGATTGCTTCGTTGACCTGATCCCGGGTTCGCCCGCCGATGATGACGCCCCCAACCCGTCCCGTCGGAGACCTGCCGTACCGTGATCGATCGCCTGCCGCCGCAAAGTCTCGAAGCCGAGCAATCCGTGCTCGGCGCGATCCTCATCGACCGCGATGCCGTGGTCGAGGTCGCCGAGTTCCTGCGGCCGGAGGACTTCTATCGCCAGGCCAACGCCCGCATCTACGCCGCGATCATCGACCTGTTCGAACGCCGCGAGCCCATCGACATCGTCACCGTCGCGGAGTCGCTCGAGCGGCGCGAGGAGCTCGAGGCGGTCGGCGGGCGGGCCTACCTCTCCAGTCTCAGCAACGAGACCCCGACCGCGGTCCACGCGGCCCAGTACGCGCGGATCGTCGAGCGCAAGGCGGTCCTGCGCAATCTCATCGGGGCCGCGGGCCGGATCGCCGGCATCGGGTACGAGGACCCGGCCGAGATCCAGGAGGCGATCGACCGCGCCGAGTCCGAGCTCTTCGCGGTCAGCCAGAAACGCGTCGACGCGGGGTTCTCGCCACTCAAGTCGTTGCTGCACGACGCCTACGACCGGCTCGACTACCTGCACGCGCACCGCGGCGAGATCTCCGGCGTCCGAACGGGCTTCGCCGATCTCGATGCGCTGACGACCGGCCTCCAGCCGAGCGACCTCATCGTCCTCGCCGCCCGCCCGTCGGTCGGCAAGACGAGCTTCGCGCTCAACATCGCCGAGCATGCCGCGGTCAAGGAGCGCAAGACGGTCGGCGTCTTCAGCCTCGAGATGAGCAAGGAGCAACTGGTGCTCCGGATGCTGTCGAGCGTCGCCAACATCGACTCACAGCGGCTCCGCTCGGGGTTCCTGGAGGAGCTCGACTTCGCGCGCATCGCACCGGCGATGAACTCGTTGTCGGAAGCGCCGATGTACATCGACGACTCGCCCAACATCTCGGCCATGGAGCTGCGGACCAAATCGCGCCGGCTCCAGGCGGAGTCGGGCCTGGACCTGATCATCGTGGACTACCTGCAGCTGATGCAGGCGACCACGACGAACCGCGACGCCAACCGGGTCCAGGAGGTGTCGGAGATCTCGCGCGGGCTCAAGGCGCTTGCGCGCGAGCTGAGCGTGCCGGTCATCGCCCTGTCACAGCTGTCCCGGCAGCCCGAGATGCGCGAGTCCAAGGAACCGCGGCTGTCGGACCTGCGCGAGTCGGGCGCCATCGAGCAGGACGCCGATCTCGTGATGTTCCTGTGGCGCGACAAGGAACGCAGCGGCCCCGAGGACCAGGAGACCGACGGCGAGGTCATCAATCTCAAGCTCGCCAAGCACCGCAACGGCCCCACCGGCGAGATCCAGCTGTGGTTCAAGAAGCGCCAGACGCGGTTCGTGAGCTACGCGGGGGAGCGGTTCGCAGAGGTCAGTTAACGGCGGTCGTCTGCGGCGGGTCCTGTCCCCGGGCGCACCCTTGTTCTCTTAACGCGATGATTCGGCTTGGGCGGTGGTATCAGCGCCACCGAACCAACCGGAGCGTCCGAAAGCCAGCAGCAGAACGAGCACGGCGCCGCCGTACAGGCCGACCAGGTGATACGCGGTCGCCGGGAGGCCAAGGTACGACCGGTCGGGTGTCGGATGAGGGCCCGAGGCCTGCCAGACCGTCAGAGACATCAGGAGTAGCACGCCAACCCAGATCGCGGCGACGAGCCAGACGAGCGCGACGGCCTTCGCGACTCGCACGCGGGGACCCGCGAACGGTGGGTGCGCCGCCCACGCGGCTACGCCACCCGCGAAGGTGAGGCCCACGAAGAACGGCACGATGTCTCCGTCGCCGTCCAGGCTGGCGATGACCGCAGCCAGCCCGGCGAGGGCCGATGCCGCGAGCCCAAGAGCACTGCGCATCTGACGTTCCTCCGTGGGCATCGTATCGGGGTAGCCGGCGGGTGGCGCCCGGTGAGCTCGTGGCGGAGCGAGCGTCGGCGCATGCGCCGCAGCGAGCGGAGGCCACGAGGCACCCGGTGACGGGAGCCGCTCTGCGACGACCTACTCGGTCTCGCCCGGGAGCAGCGGGCGAAGGCTGAACGTGTAGGGCTTGCCGTCGGGGTCGGTCACGACGACGTTCTGCAGGCCGCCCTGGTAGTCGGCGATCTTGAGGAGGTCGACTTCCGCGGGGGTCATCGTGCGGTGGGGGAATTGGTTGCCGTTCGGGTCGGCGTCGATCTTGAAGTCGGCCGGTGTAAGGTCGGGCCACGGCCAGGCGCGCACGTCGGCAGCTTCGATGCCGGGGGCTTCGAACAGCACGCCGCGGTAGGCCTGCGGCTCGTAAACGTCGGTCGGGATCGTGCCGCCCTGGTCGAAATCGGACAGGCGATCGGCGAGCTTCTTGAACGCGGCGCGTGCTGCGCCGTCGGCGACGCCTTCCATCTCCAGGCCGAGGGCGTAGATCGAGACGGTCTTTTTGATCCCGCCGGCTTCGATCGTGAAGACCGCCGTCGAAGCGTCCGCGATCATGTCGTTCGTGTAATTGGGTCGGGCGACCGCGAGCCCTCCTTCGCTGAGGGCCAGCAGCAACAGCTCCTGGATCTGCGCCTCATCGAGCTTGGCGGTGCGCAACGGGTTCATCTTGAAGACCGAGCCTTCGGCCGGGGGCACTTCGGCCATCGGATTTCGGAAGATGACGGTCCCGTCGCCGTAGAGCGTGAAGTGCGGGACCGCGGCCGCCGTGAAGGCCGGCATCATGAACCCGCCGCCCTCTTCGTAGCGCAGGAGGATGTCCTTGGCGCCGGTCTTGTGCTCGATGGAATCGGGGTTGCCCGAAGGGGCGGGAGTCACGGATGGGGCTGCGCTGGATCCGGAGCTGGCGGGTGCCGGGGACGCGCCGCCGGCGACGCTACAGGCCGCGATCAGGATCGCGAGGGCCGGCGTGATCAGGAGGGACGCCGTACGGCGTGGTTGGTGTGACATGGGCGCGGGACGTCATTGTGCCCCGCGCGGTTCCGAGTTGCCTGCCTACCCGCCTACGGGGCGCGCGTGACGGTACCGCCGACGTCCTCGAGCCCTGCCTGCAGACGACCCTCCGCCTCATCGGCGGTGGGAGCCTCGAGGCCGCTGACGAGCGCGGCAGCGACATCGTCCGCATCGGCGTCATCGTCAAGATCGACCACGATGAGCTCGCTCTCGTCGGCGAAGTGCACCTCGATGTGCCGTCCGGCAGCTTCCTGGGCGCGCTGCGTGTTCATCTTCGGATTGTCCGCTCGCTCGAGTATCGAGAACGTTGCAGCGTGGCCCATGCACGCATCACGCCCTCGAAGGAACGAGTTGCGGGTCAGTCACCTTCGGCGGCGTGAATGTGCCCGGCTCGTCCGTCTCTTGGAGGCCGAATCGCATCGATCGCTACGACGTTCGCACGCATCGTCGGTGCGCGCTATGAAGAACGTTGACCAAAGGCCTTGACGGCGCGCGTATCTTCTCCGCTATGAGTCCCGGGCCGCGCCCGGACCGACCTCGGGCCCGCCGCCCAAAGCCAGGCGCGCCCGCACCGTCGATCCGGTCCACGGGGGCGTGGTCTTGACGGGTCCTGGCGAGCGAGCCGAGGAGGGTCTGGAGAGGGTGTACGAAGACCGTACGTTGACCTGTCGCGATTGCGCGGAGGAATTCGTCTTTTCCGCCGGCGAGCAGGCCTTCTATGCCAGCAAGAGCCTGGTCAACGACCCGCAGCGCTGCCCGTCCTGCCGAGCGGCCGCCAAGCGCGCCCGAACCAACGAGGGTCCCCGCGAGTTCCATGCGGCGATCTGCGGCGCGTGTGGCGGCCAGGCCGTCGTCCCATTCGCGCCGCGCAACGACCGGCCGGTGTACTGCAGCTCGTGCTTCGACAAGGTCCGTGCCGGGACGCTCGAGGCGCCTGCGCACGCCTGATCGCTGGCATGTTGACCACGCTCGCATAGCGGAACAAGTTCCAGCGTACTTACGGGTCATTTCGGCGTATGGAACCTCCTCGAAACGCGAAGGCTCCACGAGGAGCTTCGCCGCCGGAAATCAGGACCTGAGCGTGCAGGTCGATGCGACCACGCAAACGCTGGCCGACCGAGAACAGCAATGGGCCCAGCAGGCCGCCGCCCTGAGCCATCTAGAAGTCCGCGAATCCGCCGAGGCCACGGCCCAGGCGGTGTGCGACGAGCTGAGCGCGATGACCGGGCTCACCGGCGTGCTGGTCGTCGCCATCGACGCGGCCGGGCAGGCGGTACCGCTGGCCCGCGACGAGTCCGTGGACGTCCGCGTGCGCGTGAACAGCCCGTTGCCCCCCGAGCTCACCGTCGGGTGGGCGGAGCGGGTCGGGGCAGGGCCCTGGGTCGGGCCGTACGAGGGCGGGTTCGGCTCGTCCTCTGCGGCGCGGTCGCGGCCATCCCGCTGACGGCGATGGCCATCGTCCCGATGCGGACGAGCACGGCCATGCTCGGTGCGATCGTCGTCTGCACGGAGGTCGCCGACGGCATCCCGTTCCTTGCCGTCCCGACTGCCGACGCTCGAGTCGTTCGGGGCCGTGGCTTCTGCGCTCCTTGCTCCCGCGATGACGTCCCGCCAGCATCACGGACAGGTCCGCGGTGACCTCGAAGCGGTCCTCGCCGACGCCGCGTTCGTTCCCGTGTTCCAGCCAGTCCTCGATCTCGCGACGGGCGAGACCGTCGGGCTACGAAGCGCTCACGCGCTTTCACGATGGCACCCGCCCGGACCGACGCTTCGCAGACGCCGAGGCGGTGGGCCTGGGCCTCGAACTCGAGTCGGCGTGCCTCACGGCGGCCATCGCCGCCTCGCGGCATCTCGAGGGTGGCGGCTGGCTGAGCCTCAACGTCTCGCCGGACCTGCTGTTCGAGCGGGGTCTGCTCCGCGACGTGCCTCGCAGGGCATGCACGCCCCGTCGTGCTCGAGGTGACCGAGCATGTCGCCATCGAGAACTACGGCGCCATTCGTGACGCGGTATCGAGCATCGGCGCCGGACGTCCGGATCGCGGTCGATGACGCCGGTGCCGGCTTTGCCAGCTTTCGCCACATCCTGGAGCTTCGTCCGGACTACGTGAAGCTCGACATCGGGCTGGTGCACGAGATCGATCACGACGACGTCCGTCAGGCGCTCGTTGCCGGGATCGTGTACTTCGCGAAGAAGAGCGGCTGTCGGCTGATCGCCGAGGGCATCGAAACGGCGGGCGAACGCGATCAACTGCGGTCCCTCGGCGTCGACCTAGGGCAGGGCTTTCTGCTCGGTCGGCCCGGTGCCGTCGAGCGGCATCCCCGATGCCACCTCGCCGTCGGCCCGTCCCCGACTCCGGCAGCAGGGCCTGCCGACCGCGCTGACGACACCGCGCTGATGTCCGATCTGCCGACCCTCGCGTCCAGGTCCTCTTCGGCCTGCTCTTCCTGTGGGCGGTCTGGGTCGCGATCCGCGATCGAGATGTGCTGGCTCGCGACGTCGCGCTGGTCTTCGCGCCGATCACGGCACTCCTGGCCACGGGCGTCCTGGCGGACCTGCTCGGACCCCTGCCCGACATGGGTCGGCTTCGCCTCGACGATCTTCCTGCTCGCGCAGCCGGTATTCAGCCTCAAGCTCGTGAGCGACGTCCGCGGGCTGCCCGCGTGGCTGCTGCCGCTTGCGATCGGCGCCGTCGCCATCAGTTCCGTCGCCATCGTGCTCAGTGGCGGCGCGATCCCGGTCATCCTGGCGGGGATCGGTATCTTCGTGATCACCGAGCTCGTCGCGGCCGGGTACCTCGTTGGCGAGGCTCGGCGCCGGAGCGGCGCGGCACGGGTCCGCCTGGCCGTGGCAGCCCTGGCCACGGCCGCCGTCGCGGCATCGCTCCTCGCGATCGCGTCGTCGGCTGCCGGCCCGGACGCGACCGCGGCCGCGGGGGTCGTGCTCCGCGTCGTGGCCCTGTCGGCGGCCGTGGCTTACTGGATCGCGTTCCTGCCTCCCCGATACCTGCGCCGCTTTTGGCAGGGGACTGCCGCTTTCGGCCACAGCGAACGTCTCCTGGCGGCGTCGCCCGCGACACCCGCCTCCGAGTTATGGGGCGAGCTGGCAAGGACCGCCGCCCAGCTCACCGGCGCCGCCACGGTCGTGCTCGTCCAGGACGACGACGACGTGCGGGTCGTCGCGAGCTCAAATGACGGCGTCGCGCCCGGGAACACCTACGCGGGAGGCCTGGCCAGCGTGACGCGCGGCGGTCTTTCGGATCCCGTCATCGCGGATCTGCTCGGCACGGAGCGAGTGCCGGTTCGCCAAGGTCGTGCCGCTCGCTCCAGAGCAAGACGCTCATGGGCGCGGTCGTCCTGCTGCGCCCACGCCCGAGCCTGTTCGATGCGGACGATGCGGTCCTCGTCGAGGCGCTCGGCATCCGGTCGGCCCACCTGGTCCAGCGCCGCGAGGCCCTCGCCGAGCAAGAGGCGCTCAGCGTGCGGCTCGCCCACACGGTATCGGCGCTCGAGGCCGCCAGTGCCGCCAAGAGCGACTTCCTCGCGAGCATGAGCCACGAGCTGCGGACGCCCCTCAACGCCATCAACGGGTTCAGCTCGCTGATGGCCGGGCTCGAAGAGGTCGATGGAACACTCCCGGTCCCACGCGAGTGGGTCGAGCACATCCGCAGCGGCGGCGAGCACCTGCTGACGCTGATCAACGACATCCTCGATCTCGCCAAGGTCGAGGCCGGACGGCTGGAGCTCGCCATCGAGCCGGTCGACCTGGGTCACGCGCTCGCGGCATCCGTCGCCGGGCATGCGTCCCCTGGCCGATCGCAAGCGACCAGCCGGTCGAGGTATCCATCGACGGGGCGATCACGCTCGATGCCGACCCCGGGCGCCTGCGCCAGATCCTGTACAACCTCCTGTCGAACGCGATCAAGTACACGCCGGAGGGCGGCAGCATCCGCGTCACCGGCTCCGCGTGGAGGTGGCGAGGTGCGGATCACCGTCCAGGACGACGGCGTCGGCATCGCCCCCGAGGACCAGCTGCGCGTCTTCGAGGAGTTCCGCCAGGTCGGCGAGCAGTCGCAGCAGATCACCGGGACCGGTCTCGGGCTCGCCCTGACGAGGCGCCTGGTCGAGGCGCACGGCGGCCGGATCGAGCTCGAATCGGAGCGTCGGATCGGGGAGTACGCTTCACCGTGATCCTCCCGGACTGGCACCCCATCGAGGCCCCGGCCGACCCGGGCGTCGTCCTGCGCGACGCGACCTACGGCCTCGAAGTCTCGCGACATCCTCGTCATCGAGGATGAAGCGAGCTCCGCGCGCCTGCTCCAGACCTACCTCACCAATGCCGGCCACCGCGTTCGTGTCGCACCGGATGGCGAGACCGGCCTCGCGCTCGTGCGCGCCCAGCGGCCGGCGGCGATCGTCTTGGACATCCTGCTGCCCGGGATCGATGGCTGGGAGGTGCTGCGCCAGCTGAAGTCGGATCAGGCGCTGCGCGACGTGCCAGTGATCATCGCGACGTCGTGACGAACGCGGCGTCGGCCTGGCGCTCGGCGCCGTCGACTACCTCGTGAAGCCGGTCGACCCGGATGCGTTGCTCGATCGATTCGGGCGGTACACGTTCACGACCAAGGTGAAGACCCGGTCGATGACGGTCCTGCGATCGACGACGATCCCGCCGCGCTTGATATCGTCGAAGGCACCCTCAGTCCGCTCGGCTTCACGTCCGGCGAGCCTCATCCGGCCAGGAAGGAATCGAGCTCGCGCAGAGCGGCGGTGCCGACCTCGTGATCTGCGACCTGATGATGCCGGAGGTGGACGGGTTCGAGGTCGTCACGCAGCTGCGCGGCGCCAAGGCCACGTCCGCGATCCCGATCCTGGTCCTGACGGCCCAGGACCTGAGCCCCATCGACAAGGCACGACTGAACGGCCGGGTCCTTGGGATCGCCTCGAAAGGCGAGAGCGGGTCAACGGCCTCAGCGAATGGCTAACCCACGTCCTCCCGCCCACACCCGCGGTGGCCCCCGAACCCTCGTCGTGACGCTGGCCGACGGGCCGGCTCGTGGCATGATGAGCGCCCCGAAGCCGACCGACCAGGAGGAGCACCCGTGGGCGTCATCATCATCCGCGAGATGGTCGGGACCAGCCCCAAATCGTGGAGCGACGCCGCCCGTCAGGCCGTCGCGACCGCCTCGAAGACCGTGCGCAATATCCAGACGGTCGAGGTCGTGAAATCGAGCGCCGTCGTCGCGGACGGCGAGATCGTCGAATACCGCGTCGAGGTCAAGATCGGCTTCGAGTACGAGGGCTGACTCGCAGCTAATCGCGGGTTGAGCGTCGCGCGCCACCATGCGCGCATGCGGCACCTCCATCCCCCGGATCCGGTCGTTGACACCCCACATGAACGGTCTCTATCGTTCGGCCGGCCCGAGACTCGCCCATCCCTGCGCCCCGTACCGGAGCGGTCGCCGATCCCCGTAGGTCCCGGGCGGGGGCCGGATCCCGCCCAACCCAGGAGCGGCCCGCTGCGCGACGAAGTCAACGGCTTCCCCATCCAGCTGGCAAAGGTCCAGCGTCCCGCACTGCGCGATCAAACCCTCGAACGGCCGCGGCTGCTGGATTGGCTGCACGCGAAGGTGCACGGGCGCGTCGTCCTCGTGCTCGCCGATGCCGGATACGGCAAGACGACCCTCCTGGCCGATTTCTCGCGTCGGTCCCGGATGCGGACCCTGTGGTACCGGCTGGACGATGACGATCGCGATTGGGTCTCGTTCCTGCACCATCTCGTCGCCGCGGGCCGGGAGCACGATCCGACATTTGCGCCGGCGACCGTCGGCTTGCTGTCTGAGATCGCCGCGAGCGGTCCCGGGCGGGAGGTCGTGCTCGACAGCTTCATCCGCGAGCTGCCGACGATCACGGCGAATGGCGCGGTCTTGATCCTGGACGACTTCCACCTGGTTGATGACGCAGCCGATGTGCGGCATATCACCCGCGAGCTCCTCGCGCGGGCGCCTGAGCGCCTGACCATCGTGTTCGCGAGCCGCCGGCAACCGTCGGTGCCGTTGGCCAGGCTGCGAGCGGTCGGTGAAGTGGCGGAGCTCGGGACGGGCGAGCTTCGATTCGACCCATCCGAGACCGCACAGCTGTTCACGGAGACGTACGGACGGCGCCTGGACGCCGACGTCCTGGCGGATCTGGCGGTTCGGACCGAGGGGTGGATCGCGTCGTTGCAGCTCGTCCAGGCAGCACTACGTGACCGCACCCCTTCGGAGATCCGTCGATTCGTTCGGAGCCTCAACGGCGCAGACCACGAGATGTACGACTACCTGGCCGAGGAAGTCGTCGGCGATCTCGACGACGACCTGCAGCGCTTCCTCATGGAAACGTCGATCCTCCAGGTCGTCACACCTGATCTCGCAGAGGTCGTATCGAATCGCGAACCGGCTGAGGTCGCGCGACTCACGGCAGCCGCGGAGCGACTGACACTCCTGAGCCGTCTGTCGGGTGGGCCAAGGACGCACCAGCGGTATCACCCGCTCGTGCGCGAGTTCCTCGAGGCCCGGCTTCGCACCACGGACGGAGCGGCCGCGGTCGCCGACCTGCATCGGCGGACGGCGGCGGCCGCCGCGGTCACGGACTGGCGGATCGCCGCGTACCACTACCGCGAGGCGGGCGACACGGACGCGGTCCTGAAGGTGGTCGGCGAAGCGATCCCGACGATCATGGGGAAGGGCCAATACGCCCTCGCCGAAACGTTCATCGGACCGATCCCTGCCGAACTGCGTCCACCCGGCTTCGACCTCATCCTCAGCCGCGTCGATATGCAGCACGGCGACTACCAAGCCGCGATCGCCGCATCACAGGCCGTCCTCGACTCGCCAACGACCGACCCGGTCCAGCGCGACCACGCGCTGTTGAACTTGGTGACGCTGTACTTCAACTCCGGCGATGGCGACCGAGCGTTGATCCTGGCAGAAAGACTCACGGACACCACAGACCAAATCTTCGGTTCGATCGCGGAGGTCACGGTTGCGATCCTTCACGCGAGGACGGCATCTGACATCGATGCGATCAATCGGCGGCTCCGCGCCATGGCGCGCGACCAGAGGACGGACCGCCCGCACCATTTCGCAGTCACGATGGCCAACTTGGCCTACAACTCCATCATCCAGGATCGACTTCAGGATGCGGCGACGGGAAGTTGAGGAAGCGCTGGACGCATTCGAGAGCTGCTTCGGGCCTGATGGAGCTCGCTTCGGCGACGATGGCGAAGGCCCAGATTCTCGCGAGGCTCGGCAGCATCCAACAAGCAAGGGAGTTGATCGATTCCCTTCTGGATGCTGAGGCGGGCCACTTACACAACGAGACATATGCGGAGGCAGCCGAAATTCTGGACACATTCGCGTCGCGCGCGTCCGCATTGGCGATCCTTGACCGAGTTGGGCATCAGTCGACGATCACAAGGGCCGATCGGCGGCTGCTGGCCCTAACAAGGGCAAAGCTGTACTTGAGGCAGAGGCGGTTCGATGAAGCCGCAGAAGCCTTGGCCGACTATCCAGCCGGACTGCCAACGGTGGTTGCTCAGGACGCATTTCTTGCCGTCACTCACGCTTACCTCAAAGTTGCCCGAGGCGATCAGGACGCTGGGAGTTCGGCTGGACGGGCCACCGCACAGGCGGCCGCGCAAGGCGCCGATTCGATGCGTCGCGTCGGAGAACTGCTCGGTGGGTATAGCCTCTGGCCGCGAAGCGCTGGATGATGCCATCCGCACCATTGGCACTTCTCATCCATGGCACCTGACGTT
The DNA here is from genome assembly GCA_963828165.1 of uncultured Chloroflexia bacterium. GTDB lineage: Bacteria > Chloroflexota > Limnocylindria > Limnocylindrales > CSP1-4 > SPCO01. The sequence goes on along the minus strand of CAWHDR010000001.1, from coordinate 1,368,849 downwards.
TCTGGCGGACCTCCTGGCGATCTCGACTCGCGTCTTTAAGTTCCGAGTCGCAAGACCTCTGTAGCGCATGCCGCCGCTATGCACCCTGAGAGATGGCAGACGAGCTTTACGCGAATCGCTATCTCCCGAACGAGGGATCGATGAACGTCGCAGCAGCTAGTCTGCTCGAGGAGATCGGCGATAATTCCGACATCCCTCGGCTTCGACGGTTCGCAAAATCTAGCGGGCGGACAAGAGAGGCAGCGAACCTCGGCCGATCGCTCGCGCGAGACTCGCGCCTCGGGTCCAAGATCGAGGACCAAGGCAGAGTAAGCCTCAGTGTAGGCGAGCGCGACATCGCCGGGACTTCCGTGCGGAGAAAGGTCCTCGCGCTTCTGTGCTTCCTACTATCACAAGCCCGAGATGTCCGCGACGCGGGACCAGGTTCTTGATGCTCTGTGGCCAGAATTGGACCCGGAGATCGCGATCAACTCGCTCAATCAAACGCTGTACTTCCTGCGACGCGTGTTCGAAGAGCAGTACTCGGAAGACCTGTCGCCCGGGTACGTCCACCACGACTCCGACGTGATCTGGCTGGATCCAGAGCTCGTTACCGCCAGGAGCGTCGATTGCCGGCGAGTGGTCCGCGACTTGCCGCCGCATCCCAGCCCCGACGACGTGGAGCGGCTCACGCCTCTTTACCGCGGGCGATTTCGCACTCGACTTCGAGTACGAGGAATGGGCCAGTGCATATCGCGACTCGCTCCACGCGACCTATCTGGAAATCGTCGAGCGGTCAGTCCTCGACGACTTCACCTCGGGTCACTACGACCGTGGCATCCGCATCGCGAGGCGCGCACTAGATGTGGATGAAACGGCCGAACAGATCGAGGTTTCATTGCTCCGCCTGTATCGCGTGAGCGGAGCCCATGCGGCGGCAGCTGAGCAATATGCCCATTACGCCACGTTCATGCGCGAGGAGCTCGGCGTCGAACCCCTTCGCTTGATTCGCTGTAGCGGATAGGTAAGGTGCCGTATTGACCGTACAGGTACGACATCCTTAAGGTCCCGGTTACTTGCTAGTACCCCAGTACTAGGAAGCAAGGCAAATACGCTCGGACGCGCAGAAGCCACACCTGAAATGGGCACTTGGGGTGAGGCAGAGCGATTAGTGCAACCGACCGACCAAGAGTCAGGTCGGTTTTCGTGTTCCCCCAGGGATGCGAGGGCCGCAAAGGAGGAACGAGCGTGGCTCCCAATAGCTCCGCATAAGGGCTGGTAGGTACCACTCACATGAAAGCCCGATTCATGCGCATCGCGATGACGCTCACAAGCGTCGGGACTGATCGCGCTTGCTGGAGGAGCATCGCTCAAGGGCTTTTAGTACCGACAGCCCATGACTGTTCCGCCAACTAGGCGCTACAGTCATCAGGATGCTGACCGCACAGGCCTAAGAATGCCGAAGTCTCTCAAGCTCTATATCGCACGGTGTCGTGGCCGTGGTGCGCTTGCACTGATTGCCACGACACTCGTTTTCCCGCCCGATCATGGGATCGCGGCTCGGCTCGACGTCAACGCCCCCATCAGACCCAACGGAACTTGAGTATTTGCTGGGTGTGGCGTTCTGGACGATTCTCACGCTCATTGGCGTCTGCATTTCCTGTCCGGCTGCCACGAGGGACGCACGTAAGCGGTCGCGGTCGCACCGATCATGGCCGTCGATGTCCTTGGGGGGCCGGCCGTTGGCGTGTGGGTCGCCGCGGTGGGCACAACCGAGATTCGCGAGATTCGCGGGCGCATTCCCTGGTACGGCACTCTTTCCAATCACGCTGGGTTGGTCATCCCGGCGGTCCTAGCGGGAACGCTCCGCGAGGGACTCATGTTGATCTGGGGCGGCCCCGTTGCTGAGTTCGTCACTGCAATGGTCGCGGCCGCCTTTTCATGTCTTCCAACTTCGCTGTTGACCTCAATCTGCTCGCTTGGTTGCGCACTGGGCAGAACAGTACTAGGCGTCTTGATAGGTGACTCGCGAGGCATCTCGAGCGCCGTGATCTCGCTCTCGCCCCATTGGCGTGGCTGATGGCCCTTGTTTACGAACTGTCCATTGGTGGGCTACGGCGTTGTTTGCAGCTCCCGCTGTACACCACGCGCCTAGGTACGAGCGCTTCGTCGAGATGCGCGACATGTTCACGCAGACGATCGGAGCGTTGGCGGAGGCCGTCGACAAGCGCGATCCGTACACCTCGAAGCACTCCGTCCGGGTGAAAGAGATTTCCGTAGATATCGGGCGCGTCATGCGGGTCGGCGACGCTGAGCTCGAGGCCCTCGAATGGGGCGGCCTGCTCCACGATGTCGGAAAGATCGGCGTGCCGGACAGCGTCCTCAAGAAGGCAGAACGGCTGACCAGGGACGAGCGCATGGTCATGAATTCGCACCCAGTGCTTGGCGCGCAGATCATCGCGCCGGTCACCAAGCTGGCCCCCGAGCTGCCGATCATCCGGCACCACCACGAGTGGTACAACGGCTCGGGTTATCCGGACCGACTGATCGGTGACGAAATCCCGAAACTCGCTCGGATCCTCCATGTGGCGGACGCCTTCGAGGCCATGACCGCCGCGCGCCCGTATCGCATGACCCCCTTGACACTGGAACAGGCCCTCGGCGAGCTGCGCAAGTTCGCGGGCATCCAGTTCGACCCCGTTGTCGTCGACGCCTTCGTCAAGACGCACTGGGTCGAAGGAGTCGTCGACCCGGGCGGCACGTTCCAGCCGAAGCCGATCCCCCTCATCGGCCAGGCGGCGGCCCGGATGGCCAGCTCCACCCCGGTCGAGGCGACCCAGACCGCCAAGTCTGCGACCGAGCGCGTCTGATCCGGGGTCCGGTGCGATCGCGCTGCATCGCGCGGTTTCCTCCTGACGCCGGCACCCCCCGCTCCAGCATCATGATCCCGTGCTGATCGCGGGGATCCTTCTCGGTCTGCTACTCGGCCTCCGGGCGGGTGGGCGCCTGGACAATCTCGGCAACATCCAGCTGCGCTGGCCGCTGCTGCTCGTCGCGGCCGTCATCGTCCGATTCGGGACGGAGGCCCTGCTGAACGCGGGCGTCGACGTCGTCGACATGCTGCGCGCCCCCCTACTCGCGACCGGGTTCGTTCTCCTCCTGATCGGCCTGTGGGTCAACCGGTTCTACCCGGGGCTCAGCGTCACGTTCGTCGGCGTGCTGCTCAACGGGATGGTCATCGTGCTCAATGGCGGCTACATGCCGATCTGGGCTACCAGCCTGGACGCCGCCGGGCTCACTCCCCAGGACGTGACGAGCGCGCTGCACATCATCGTGCCGGGCGAGGCCTCCGATTTCTTCCTGCGGGCGCTGGTCCTCGGCGACATCATCCCGATCCCGATCCCGATCATCCAGAACGTCGCCTCGCTCGGCGACCTGTTCCTCACCGCCGGCCTGGCGTTCTTCCTGTTCGCCGCTGTCGTCCGTGTCCCGACGAAGGTCGAGGAGCGCGAGGAGGCCGCGGTCTACGAGCGGCTCGCCGGCCTGGCCGGGACGGCTCGCCTCCCGAGGCAGGGCACGGGTCGTGGCGTCCCCGCCGAGACCGGCTTGACGCCGTCGCTGCGGGGAACGGCCGGGCTGCAACGACCCAGGATGCTCGGCGGCTCGGCACCGGGACTTGCGGCGCCGGCCCTGGCGCCGCTGCCGGGCGCCTACATCGAGCGCGCAGAGTCGAGCGCCACCCCGACCATCACCCTTCCGTTCCCCTCTCCCGAGGTGCTGGAGCGCGTCCGCGCGCACCCGTATGTCCGCCTCGGGCTCAACGGTTCATTCACCTCGTTGTGGGCCGGACAGCTGATCTCGCTGTTCGGCGATCGGATCCATCAGCTCGCGCTGGCGGCGGCCGTGCTGGTCACGACGGGATCGGCGCTCGCGACGGCCCTGGTGTTCGTCACGGCGACCCTTCCGAACCTCCTGTTCAGCCCGATCGCCGGTACCCTCGTCGATCGCTGGGACCATAAGGACGTCCTCGTCGTGAGCGACCTTCTGCGCGCGGCGACCGTGCTGTTGATCCCGATAGCCATCGTGACGAATATCATCCTCGTCTACCCGCTGGTCTTCGTGCTGACCACGATCTCGATCTTCTTCCGCCCGGCGCGCATCGCGATCCTGCCGCAGATCGTCCGCCCGGACGAGCTCCTGACGGCGAACTCGGCCCTGTGGGTCGGCGAGACCCTGGCCGACGTCATCGGCTATCCCCTGGCGGGCCTCTTCGTCGCCGCCCTGGGCCCGGCATTGCCGATCGCGTTCTGGCTGGACGCGGCAACCTACGCGGCTTCCGCGATCCTCCTGGGCACGATCGTGGTCCACGCCCGAAGCCACGCGGGGGCCACGGACGAAGCGACCGAGGTCGCCGCTGACGACAAGCCCATCGACTCGATGGTCCGTGACGTCCAGTCGGTCCTCGACGCGCCAGGCCCCGAGCCGGTCGCCATGCCGGTCGCGGCCGCCGCCGTCGACGACGCCCCCGGGTTCTTCGGCGAGATGAAGGCCGGCTGGCGATTCCTCCGCGGGGAACCCGTGCTGTTGGCCAACACCATCCAGGCGGCTGTCGCCCAGTTGACGGTCGGCGTCTTGCTCGCGTTGACACCGGTCTTCGCCAGGGAGATGTTCGGCGAAGGCCCGCTCGGATGGGAGGCCGTCTACGCCTTCATCGAGACCGGCCAGGGTGCCGGCAACCTGCTGGGCGGCTTCGTCATCGGCCTCATCGGCATGCGGTTCGCCAAAGGCCACATGATCATCGCGGGCTACGCGTTCTTCGGCCTCCTCATCACCCTGCTCGCGTTGAGTGGCAACCTCGTGCTTGTGCTCGGCTTCGCGTTCGGGGCCGGCATCGCCAACATGGTCTTCCTGATCCCGAGCCAGACGCTGTTCCAGGAACGGACGCCGCAGGAGCTCCTGGGCCGCGTGGCTGGCTTCCGGAGTGCGCTGGTGTTCGGATCGATGACGTTCGCCATGGCGGTCGGCGGAGTCCTCACGGAGGTGGTCGGGGTCACCATCGTCCTGGTGGCCTTCGGGCTGCTGACGATGTTCACCGGGCTCGTGGGCCTGTTCGTGCCGGCGGTGCGCGAGGCCTGACCCAGGCAGATCTGGCAATCAGCCGGAGCGCCAACGGTCTGCCGGGTACACTGGCGCCCGCCGCCAACCACAGGCGCTCGTGGCTGGCCGTGCGCAAGGAGTGACGACGAACGGATGACCGACCGACCCGCGGGCACGCCCGATCCCGACGCGACTGACCCCGATGTCGATGCGCTGGAAGCTGCCGAGGCGGATGCCACCGAAGCGGCCTCGCCCGGTGACGCGGATGTCGAGCCCGGCGATGAAAGCATCGAGTCCGACCACGAAGGACTCGCGGCCGACGACGATGGACTCGACGCCGACGACGATGGACTCGACGCCGACGACGAGGACGGGGTAGGGCCCGGCGACGAGGACGAGGACGACGTAGAGCCCGACGAGCCCGACGACTATGACGCGGCCGTTCGCGAAGTCGCCGGTGAGTCGGTGACCCCCGCCGCGGCGGCAGCCGGCGCCGGTGCGGCGACCATTCCCACCAAGCGGCGCGGCCCCCAAGTGGCCCCGGCCCACGTCCCAAGCCCGTCCGAGAAGGCCGTCCATGTCCGCGAGGACGTCTCGAAGCTCTTCGTGATCGCAGCGGTCGCGGTCTTCGTTGCGATCCTGCTGAACGGCTTGCTGCTGGGCAATGGTGGGTTGCTCACGCCCATCGCGACCCCGAGTCCGAGTCCGTCCGCCGCGCCGTCCGCGAGCGCCTCGGCCGGAGCGTCGGCTTCGGCGCCGGCATCGGCCGGCCCGTCGGTCTCATCGTCGGCCCCCGCGTCCGCGGCGCCGTCGACATCGGCTTCGGCAGCGCCATCGGTGGCGCCCTCGGCCTCACCCAGCCCGTAGGTCGCAGCCCGGCCTATCCTGCCCGCATGGGGACCGAGGAAGGCGCCACCGAAATCACGGCCGGCCAACGAGCGCTGATGGTCGAAGAGCAGCTCCGGGCCCGCGGTATCCGCGACGAACGCGTGCTCGAGGCGATGACCGCGATCCCGCGGGAATGGTTCATCGGCGAGCGCTACCGGCGTCGCGCGTATGCCGACGAGGCGGTCCCGATCGATGCGGGTCAGACCATCAGCCAGCCCTGGATCGTTGCGCGCATGACGGAGTTGCTGGCGCCACGGCCGGGCGATCGCATGCTCGAGCTCGGGACCGGCTCCGGCTACCAGGCAGCGATCCTGGCCGCGCTCGGTGCCGACGTGCTGAGCCTGGAGCGGCATGCGGAGCTCGCGCAGCAGGCGCGGGAACGCATCGCGGCGCTGGACCTCCCGGGCTCGGTCGAGATCCGTGTCGCGGACGGCAGCCTGGGTGACCCGGCCGGTGCCCCATACGACGGGATCATCGTGACCGCGGCCGCGCCGGCCATCCCGGTCGAGCTGCGCGACCAGCTCGCCGACGGCGGCCGGCTCGTGATCCCGGTCGGGCCGCGCAACCGGCAGATCCTGACCCTCGCCGTTCGCCACGGCAACGACTGGGTGGAGACCGCGCATGGCGCGTGCGTCTTCGTGCCGCTCATCGGCCCGGGTGGCTTCCCGGACGAGCGCTTCGACCCGTTCCTCTGACTGGTCGGTGCCCGAGGGTGACCGGCGGCGGGCCAGTGGCGCTCGGTATACTCGGCCGGCCATGACCCACGTGTTCGTCGCGCCGCATCCCGACGACGTCGCCCTCTCGTGCGGCGGCCTGATCGCGAGCCTGCGGGAGCTCGGACAGAACGTGACGATCGTGACGGTCTTCTCGGGCAACGGCGCGGGCGAGGGTCTGACGCCGTACCAGCGCGAAGCCCTGGGCTTCGGCTCGAAGGCGCATTGGCCGTCCACCGAGGCGTTCAACCGCGCCGGGATCCTGCCCGACTACCCGATCTGGCCGGCGTGGCTGGCCGACGACGAGTCGCTCGAGGCGACCCAGGTCGAAGCCGACCAGGCGGCCAAGCGTTTCTGGCAGCGCTCGTCGTGGTATCGCCGGGCCAGCATCCGCGCCGAGTCGTTGGCCGGCCAGCCGGTCATCGACGACCTGCCGACCCAGGGGGCGGTCCTCACCGAGGAAGTCGTCGATGCCGCGGTCGCCGGGCGATCTCATGGCCCGTCGCCGGCTCGAGGACGAGCGATTCACCTACTTCTCCGAGGCGTCCGTGGTCTTCCTCGACCTGCCTGACGCGGTCTTCCGCGGATACGAGGGCGACGACCAGCTGCTGGGCTCACCGCGCCGCGATGACACGGCACCGTTCGACCTCTTGCGCCAGGAGATCGTTCGGCTTGAACCACAGAAGGTCTACCTGCCGCTCGGCGTGGGCGGGCACGTGGACCATCAGCTCTGCCGCGACGTGGGCGTCGCGCTGCTCCACGATGCGAGGCGCTGGGTGATGCCCGGACCGGACTACGCGGGCAAGATCGTCTTCTACGAGGACTTCCCGTACTCGTGGTGGAACGACTTCAACCGCCTCGAGGACCTCGGCGCGGAAGTGGTGGCCACGCTGCCCACCGAGGTGAGCATCTTCCCGACCTACGCCGACATCGGCGACCAGATGGAACGCAAGATCACGGGCATCAGCCTGTACGAGAGCCAGATCGATCGCCTTTTCGACGGCACGCGCGAGATGGGCGACGCGGTGCGGGCCTACGGCAAGGCGATGGGGGTCATGGGCGGCATCGATGGGCCGGCCGAACGCTACTGGGCGACCAGCCGCGTCTAGCGCCTCTAGCGCTCCTGCGAGGCGCTCCCGACCTCAGCGAACGACGACGCCTTGTACCAGTTGGCGGTCTCGACGAGGCCGCGGTCGAGCGTCCACTGGGGCGTCCACCGCAGCATGCGGCGGATCTTCTCGATGTTGACCACGCGGCGGCGGATGTTGTCGATGTCGCGGCGGTCTACGTGGCGCAGGTCGATCTCGACCTCGAGCGCCTCACCGATCGATGCCGCCAGGCGGTTCACCGACGTCTCGATGCCGGTGCCCACGTTGAACACCTCGCCCTCCGCGCGCGGGTGGACCGCGGCGAGCAGGGTCGCCTCGACGGCGTCGTCGATGTAGGTGTAGTCGCGGGTCTGCTCGCCGTCTCCGTGGATGGTGATCGGCCGTCCGGCATACGCCTCGACGAGGAACTTGGAGACGACACCGCAGTAGGGGTTGTCCGGCCGCTGGCCCGGGCCATAGACGTTCGAGTAGCGAACCGTGGTCACGCGCAGCCCGTAGCTCTCAGCGAACGCCGTGCAGTAGTTCTCGCCGCCGAGCTTGCTGACGGCATACGGAGACAGCGTCCAGAGCGGATCGTCCTCGTTGATCGGGATGCTGCGCGGGTTGCCGTAGACCGATGCCGATGACGAATACACGACCCGGTCCACCTTGGAGGCGCGGGCAGCCATGAGCACGTTCAGCGTGCCGCCGATGTTCGTCGCGTAATCGTCGAGCGGGTTCGCGGTCGAGGCGATGATGTTCCGCGCAGCGAGATGCAGGATCAGGCTGTGGTCGCCGACCAGCTCGTTGATGAGTGGCACGTCGGTGACGGAGCCCTGGACGAAGCTGGCGCCCGTGGGGATGGCGTCGGCCTTGCCGGTGAAGAGGTCGTCAAGGACCGTCACGCGCGCTCCGGCATCCACGAGGCGCCGGGTCACGGCGGCCCCGACGAACCCGGCGCCGCCGGTCACGAGGATTCGGCGAGCACCAAAGGAGCGCTCGATCGGACCGTTCGTCATCGTTTCATCCCCGTTCTGAGCAAGAGTGCCGGGCGGAACAGCCGCCACCAGTCCTTGAGGCCGCGCATCTTCGAGTAGGACTCAGCGGCGTGGTACACGACGGTGCATGGGTGTTCGATCACCCGGTAGCCCCTCGTGATCGCCCGATACAAGACATATGGCTCCAGGTCGTAGCTGTCAAGCCAGCGTTGGTCCAGGTTGACCTTCGCGTCATCGAGCAGCTCGCGGCGGAAGATCCGGAATCCGTTCGTGGCGTCCGTGACCCGGCGGCCCACGAGCAGGCTGAAGGCCAGCGAGTAAATCTTGGTGCCACGCGCCCGCCCGACGTTGCCACCGATGAGCCGGCCGCCGGCCATCCAGCGCGAGCCTTGCAGGTAGTCCGCGTCCTGGGCAAGGAGCGCGTCCAGCGCCGGGCCGAGCTCCGACGGGACGTGCTGGTCATCGCCCGAGAGGAGAGCGAGGTACGGCCGGCCGCGAGCCACGCCTTCCTTCCAGCCATCGCGGATCGCCGCTCCGACGCCCTGTCGCTGGTCGTGCCTGACCACGACCGCGGCGCCGTGAGCGCGGGCTTCATCGGCCGTGCCATCGCTCGATCCGTCGTCCACGACGATGGCCTCGAAGCGTCCGTCCATGGGCATCTTGTCCAGCACGCGACCGATCTTGCCGGCCTCATTGAGCGCGGGCATGATCACGGCGACGAGCGGTTCCCGGGTGGATTCTTCCGGCATGGGTGTCCAGTGTGGCACCCCGGTGCCTACAGGCAACCCGCCGAAGGTACCGAGGTGCATGGCATGGCCGCTCAGTACGTCCGGCCCGGGCATGGCGGTCCGCCGCTTGGATAGCATGGGTGCGTGTCAGCGACCATGCGGATCCTCCGGCTCCTGATCCCGGCACTCGCGATCGGCGTCGTGGTGACGATCCAGGTCGTGTACTTCAACCGCGGCTTCATCCCCGGTGATGCCTTCACGTACCTGGCCGCGGGCGAGCGACTGAACGACGGGCATCTGCTCTACGCCCTTTCTCCGGGCGATCGGCCGGTCGACCTGAAACCGCCCTTCTGGACTGTGCCGTTGCTGTCTCCGCCGCCCATCGCGGTCCTCTTTCGGCCGCTCGCGCTGATCCCGAACGACCTGGGACCCTACGTCTGGTGGGCGATCTGCATCGCCTCGCTCGTCGTGACCATCCTGGTGATGATGCGGCGACGGCCGATCCTGATCGGGCTCGCGGTCCTGCTGCTGTCGATCCCGATCGTGTACGACATCGGCGTCGGGAACCTGAACTCCCTGCTCATCGGCGGGATCGTGGGGACGTGGTACCTGCTGACCCGGCGTAATGACATCGGCGCGGGGGTCGTCATCGCCGGGATGACCGCGCTCAAGCTCACGCCGGTCGTCTTGGTGTGGTGGCTCATCACGCAGCGACGCTGGACAGCAGTTCGAGCTTTCGTCGTGGGCGGGCTCGCGATCGCCGCAGTGAGCGTGCTCGGCGCGGGCCTCTCGACCCATGTCGAATACCTCGGGATCGTCCGACAGACCTCCGCCACCGGGACGAGCGACCTGAGCCTCGCCGGGATCGCTCGATTCGTCGGCGTGGACCCAGGCTTTGCGCACCTGCTGCCTGCGGTCGCCCTCGTGGCCGGATTGGTCGCGATCTGGCTCCTGCGCGATCGGCCGGGGCCTGCCTATTCCATGGCCGTCCTCACGATGCTGCTTGGGTCGCCGGTCGTGAACATCAACTGGTTCACGGTGCTGCTGGCCGCACTGGCGCCCGTCGTGTGGCCCATCGCTCAGCCGTCCCTATCTCGTTCGACCACGCCGGTGCGCCGTACGCAGCGGTTAGCCGCTGTTCGGAGCCATCGCTGGCCTTGCCCACCCCGATGCGCCCACGCAAAGACACACCACTTCTGGGCCGCGAGACCGGACGGGAGGGATCCCCGATGGCGAACGGTCGCGAGAGCGCCCGGTTCGCTAGACGTCACCCTGATGAGGGCCGCGTGCCCGAGGTACGGCGAGTAACGTGAGCGCGGCCCCGACGGTGGCCAGCCGGCCCGCCGCACCAAGGGAGGGTCGTCGGGTCACGCACCACGATACGAGCAGGCCGGCGCCAATTCCGGAGGCGAGGTCACCGAGAACCATGGGGCGGCAGTGCCGATGGCCAACAATCCGACTCCGGCCACCAGGATCATCGGGTGGCCCGGCCAGCGCATGCCCCGATGCTCGACCAAGGCTGCCAGCATGCCGGGGATGAAGGCCCAGATCATGAATGGATATCCACTCAGCATGAAGCGATCTGCGTCCATGAGCAGGGCGATCAGGTTGATCGCGATCGAAGCCGTGGCGAGCGATAGGAGCCCGTTGACGGACCTCGCGACGAGGACGGCCAGGAGCGGCAACGTCACGTAGAACTGGACCTCCAGCACCAGCGTCCATGAAACCCCGACAAAGCCCCGCCACAGGTCGCGATCGTAATTCTGGAGGAAGAGCGCGAACGTGAATGGGTTCTCTAAGAAGGCACGATCTCCCGTCAGTATCGTGATTCCCACTAGGGCGACGAAGTACGCAGGGAGGATCCTTGCAGCGCGATGGATCGCGTAGGCACTGAGGTCGACCGACCCGCGGAGAAAGGGGCGAAACAGCAGGTATCCCGACAGCGCGAAGAAGAGCATCACGCCGTTTCGAAGTCCGTGGAGACTGCCGTCGCCGCGGTACAACGAGACATGGCAGGCGATGACCATGGCGCCCGCGATGGCACGGACCGCATCGAGACTCTCCAACCGGGCGACTGGTGTCGTGCTCGACGATGTTGGATTGGCGACTGGATCCGAGCTGAAGTCCGGCGCCGGGCCGAGGGCGTCTGGGCCGACGTGTCTAGCCGTCATACGGCCGACCTTAACGTACGGCGCGCGGCCAATCGCCCTGCCGAAAGTCCTCTCGAGGGCGACCAGGCGAGCGGCCCTGGCAGCTTCACGCACGACGTCGGGGACTGGCGACCCAGCCGAGGAACCCCCGAGCTCAGGCCAGCGCGCGGATGGCACGCGCGTCGTAGGCTTGTCGACCTTCGAGCCCCACCGATGTTCCTAGATTCCCGGCCGCCCACCGGCTACGAACCAGCCGATCGACCCGGTTCCCAGATTTCGTTCCAAGTCATATATCGTGAGGAGCTGATTGGGCTGGGTAGAAACCCTCATCGATGAGGTGGTCATCACGATCTCGATGGCCAACGTCCACCTCGCGATCGTCCAAGCGATCGTTCTCGGAACGCTATTCCTGATCCTGGGCATCTGGGTTTCGAGATCGGTGGGGTTGCTCGAGCGTGATGCCCCAGCCGGGGAAACCCTGGCTGTCGGTTTGGCGACCGGCCTGATTGTTGGAGCAGCGTTGTGGGCGGCCTTGGCATCCGGCGGCCGCAGTTCGTTTACGCCCAGCGCCGTCGGTTCGCCTTGGCGGTCGTCATCGCGATCACTCGTCCACGCCGGCAACAGCGTGATTCGCTGTCCCGCTCATCGAAACACGGGCAACCGATGTGCCCGAAAGGAGTGCTGATCGTCGCCGCGCTCGCGCGCCTCCGTGGCGGCCGCCGGGGTTCTCTTCGGATCAACCATGGTCTTGAGTCCGCGAGACGGCGTTCAACCGATCGAGTTCATGGACACCGCCTACTACTCGGTCCTTGGAGCCGACCTTGCTCGGACCGGCACGGAAACGATCTACTCACCATCCGGATTCCCAAACCTTGCAGGCCTTCCTCCGCAGACCTGGTACCACTGGGGCGAGCTCTGGCTGGCATCCGCCGTGATGCAAACGTTCGGTACCGAGGCGCTCGTCGCCCGGCACCTGGTCGTCCTCCCACTCCTGCTGGTGGCCACGGCGACCCTAACGGGGACCCTCGTGCGTCGGATGGTGCGGACCCCGTCTCGAGGGGCCTATCTGTTCGGGTGCGGGGTCTCCCTGTTCGTCGCTCCCATTCCGATTATCACCGGTCCCTTCTTCAGCACATGGGCAGTCGGGCTCAGTTTCGGAATCACCCTGTACGGGTTGGCGGCGGTCGCGGTCCTCCTTGGTATGCATAGCATCGTTGTTACGAGTTTGCGGCCGCCAACCTGGGCGCGCGCGGTCTTCCTCGGGAGCGTTTTCTCCGCGCTCATAGCCTCACACCTCGTTATAGCCGCACTCGCGCTCCTGGGCCTCGGCACCGTCTGGTTGCATGGCGCGCTACGGGACGTTCGCGACGCCGGGCGCCTGCGAGCCGCGTCGCCCTCATGGCGACGGACCATCCTCTGCGCGAGTATCGCCATCACCAGCACGGTCGTCTGGGGACTGTTTACGGGGCATGGAGTCGGCGGGAGCGCCGCCTCCACGAATGTTGCTCCGTTCAATCCGACGTGGAGCCAGTCGCTGGTGTCGGTGGCGATCGGTGCTGGCGCCTTCTTGGCGATTCCGGTCGCTTGGTTCTTCGTCAGGCGGGACGATGCCGCTCAGGCTGGCCTCTACATGGCGACGGCCGTCGCCGTGGGCGTCGGCGCGGTCTTCTGGGGAGCACGCATGGCGGACTACAACACGTTCCACGTGTTTTTTGGCGCGTTGGCGGCATTTGCGACGCCGGCCGCGGCTGTCGCTGTGTGGTCCCTGCACGTCCGGCTGAAGGCCGCAGGCCATCGGAGTTTGGCTTTCGCAGTCGTCTTGGCGTGCGTCGCGCAGATTGAGTTAGGTGCAGGCCTTGCCATCCTGAGGCTGCAATCGCATGGGCCTCACTACAATCCGCCCGTTCCGACGGCCTTCCTTGATTCCATTCGGGAACTGCCCCCGGACGCCAAGTTGGCGTACTCGTGCGACCCGACCGAAGAGGTGGCCATTTGGGACGCTAAGCTGCTCGGGATCACAGCACACACGGACCGGCACGTCGTCCCCATGTGTTTTCAATCTGAGATCCTCGGACGAATGACGGGGATGGAACCAGCCCCAGGTGCGCCAAGTCCGCTATTTCGGTTCGCTCCCCAGCGCAGTCTGTATCCGGAGCTCTGGACCACGCCGTCCGTAGGCAGTATCAAGACCTTTCTCGAGGCACATCAAATCGATTACATCTACACGGATGGATCCCATCCGAACAGACTCATCCCCGATGCAAGATTGTTGGCTGAAGCTGGCGAGTTCAGACTCCTTGACGTCCGGGAACATCACTGAGCGAGGCAACGCGCGATGCGGCCACCATTGCCATTGCGCGTCCCAATATCCGGAGCTAGACCCACCTTCGACACCCGGGTGAGGGTGCTCGACCCGCTGGCCATCACTCGGAAGGACACCGCCACATCCGGACTTACGAAAGAAGGAGCCGCCCGGGGTCAATTCGCCTGGACGGCCTCGATCACCTCTGCGATAACCAAATCTTGCTGGTCTTCGAGACCGAGCCAGAGCGGTAGGCGCAGCAACCGCTCGTTGACCTCGACCGTGTTCCTCATGGCGCCCACGTAGCGTCCGGCCGCATCGGCCGAATGGCGAGGTGTGCAGGGGCACGTAGTGGAACACCGGCCTGAATGCCGCGTTGGCGACGAGACGCGTTCGATGACGGCGCCGCGACGGCTCGCTCCGGCAACAGCACTAGTACAGGTGGGCGTTGTGCTCGACAGTCGCTCCGGAACGACCGGACGCGAACGAGCTTCGGCCTCGAGCTTCGACGAAGCGTCGTGGTAGGCCTGCCAGATGTCCATGCGGCGGGCGGTGATCGCGTCGGCCTCTCCATCGCGCCCACAGGAACGCGGCGACGATCTCGCCGGGCAGATAAGAGGAGCCGATGTCGACCCAGGTGTACTTGTCCACCTCGCCGCGGAAGAAGCTGGCTCCGGTTCGGTGCCCTTCTCCCGGAGGATCTCGGCCCGCTCGATCAGCGCGGGGTCGTTGACGAGCAGCGCCCCGCCCTCGCCGCAGATGACGTTCTTGGTCTCGTGGAAGCTGAGAGCGCCGCAGTGTCGCCGATGCCACCGAGCGGCCGGCCGTCGATAGCTGGCCAGCAGAGCCTTGCGCGGCGTCCTCGATGACCACGCAGCTCGTGCGCGATCGGCGATCGGCCATGATCGCGTCCATGTCGCAGCCGACGCCGGCGTAGTGGACGGGCACGATCGCCTTGCGTGCGCGGCGTGATGGCCGCCTCGATGCAGCGACTCGTCGAGGTTCAGGGTGTCCGGCGCGGACGTCGACGAAGACGGGCGTCGCGCCGCGCAGCGCGAACGGCGTTGGCCGTCGAGACGAACGTGAACGACGGCATGATCACCTCGTCGCCCGGCCCCGAGACCGTCAGGATGCGCGGCCATCTCCAGCGCGGCGGTGCACGAGTGCGTCAGCAGCGCCCTGCTGAGCTCCCGACGCGGTCCTCGAGCCACGCAGAACACCGCTTGGAGAACTCTCCGTTTCCCGCAAGGTGCCCGTTGGCGTGCGCCTGTGCGATGTACGAGAGCTCTCGCCCCGTCATGAACGGCCTATTGAAGGGGATCACGGCCGCCCTTGAGCGATCTCGCGCTTACGGCCGACCAGCAGAGCGATCCCCCAGCTGGGAATGACATCCCGTGGCGGATGAGAACACGCTCGAGCGTCATCACGGCTTCGAGCGCCTTGTTGACCAAGCGTGGCAGCCGTAGGGTATCGATCGCGTCGAACTCCCCGATCTCGTCCTTCGGGGCCCGCATCAGTAGACTGACAGGTGAGCATCACCGGGAGGAGAATGACACGAATGAAGTCATTCGAACGGGCGGCGAACCCGCCCCTCGACCTTGCTATGAAGCTCCCTCCCGACATATCGGCGGACGTGGAATGCGTGCTCGTCTTGCGCGCTCCACAAGCCGGGATGCTGCGGGACGGAGATGAGGAGACCCACCGCCAGGGCGAAGAGCTTTAGCGACTTCCTCTTATGACCACCTCGTCCTCATCGATATGTTCGAGGACGTCGTATGCCCCGACCACATCGAACTCTTCCCGGAACGTGATGTTCGCTCGCATCCATCTGGTAGAGCTGACGCGGATAGGCACGCGTTTCGCCGCAAACTCCAAACCTGCCGCGAAGATTTCACTTCCTGTAGAGCTTCGTCGCTGGAAATGCGGACCGGATTCCGCTGAGAACGAAGCCGGTGCCGCATCCGATTTCGAAGAAGCTACCGGGGCTCGGGGAAATACTCTCTCCATGGCCCACATGATGAGATGCGCTGCGAGCCTGAAACCAGAAACTGCCCGCCTCTACGGTCGTCCAGATCGGCGAAGAACTCTTCCCGAAAGCCTGCTCGCTCCGATGACAACGCCGTAGTGAATCAAGTGAATCCGCCCACAACCTCGGGCTTGTTGCCACAGTCGCGCAGACCCAGGCATCCGTGCACCGCATCCGAGCCGCAGGCGCTGCAGACCCTCATCCGACTAGGACCGGTCCGCTGTCGGGCGACATCCGTCGACTTGCGCGAAGTCCGCCCCCCTCGATCATTGGCCGGGATCCCGTAGCCAATGGAATGTCATCTGTGCAGAAGCTGAGGCAAAGCCCAAACCGGGCGTACAGATTTAGACCCCGGCAGATTGTGAGCCGAGATCGTGGTTTCAACGGAGCTCGCTCCTTCTGCCCGATGCCTTATGAGCATGGTCTGCCACAAGCTCATGCCCAAGCCTTTCCCCTGCCACCCCGGGGCGATGGCGGTAAGGTGCCAGTACACGCTCCCATCGTCACGGATTTCGACAATCAAAAACCCGATGAGATCTCCATCCAACCTCGGCTTTGAGCACGGATTGGCCGGGCGTTTGAAAGCTGTTGCGCACCCAGGTCGCGTAGCGCTGTTTGCTGAGCTCAGGTTGGAGGCGCCAGTCGAGCAGGAAGCGGCCCGTCTCGAACGCCGCGTATGCGATCTCTTCGATGGAGGCCAGGTCGTCGGCCGCTGCACTCAAGACTTGGATCTGGTGGCGCGGGGTGATGGCAGCATCGAAGGTATCGAGCCGCACTGAGTGCACCACCTCCACGAAACGAAAGCCGATACCTTCGAGAACCATAAATTCCCGGAGTTGCGCATGGTCGAGCCGACAGGACACTAAGTCGAACATTTCGATCCGCACACCAGGCGTCGAATGCGCTCAATAGGTCCTCGGTCTTTGCCCCCTCGTCGCAGCTCCATTCGGGTGATCTGTGCCACCGGGAATCCGAAGATTTCCGAGTCCCACGGAACCAGGGTGCACTCAATCGCGGCACCGGCTTTCTCGATACCGCGCGGGTGCTGCGTGACAGCATCTTGTATGGACCCTCGTCGAGCAGGCTCTACCGGCGTCAGTTGATGCCGATCTGATAGAAGCCGTCTACCGGCCGAGCCACGCTCGTGTGCGTTCCATGCTAGATGTTCGCCGATGATGCCAAGCGCGAACATCTGCGCGCCGCTGAATATCGCGATGATGGAGGCAGGAACGCGAACCCAGGCACCGTTCTGCCTGCCGCAAACGATGTACGACGCTCAGCACGACCGCTAGGATCCGCCACGCCGAACAGCGTCAATACAAACCCGAGCAGCGCTGGCGCTCTGCAACGGCAGCGTGCTGAAGCCGGTCATGATGTTCAAGGCGTGCGTGGCGAGCTGTGCGCATTGTGTAGTTGGAGCTGCCGACTTCTGCGTGCATCGTGCCGAACGGACACGTGGGAGAAGCGCGTCGTCCCCCAGGTCAGCAGCACGTCGATCGAAACGTACAGGCCCCCCATACGCTTCGAATGCGTCCCGGAGGCGGGTGCGGAAGGCCCTGAACGCACTGACATGCCGAGCCGTCTCGGCACCCATCGCGCTTTAAGCGCCAGTTTCGTGATCGTGTGAGCCCTGGTCGCGCAGGAAACCGTGCTGTCCGTGGCTGGGCGTGCCGTAGACGACGTCCATGTCATCGGCAATAAGCAGTCCAACGAGCTTGCCGATCTCTTCCGGTGGGTTCTGCAGATCGTCATCAAGGGTGACGACGATCTCGTAGCGCGCGTCCCGGATCCCGCACAGCAGCGCGTTGTGCTGTCCGTAGATGCGGCTCATCCGATACCGCTAAGGCGCGTGTCGCCACGCACGATTCTCGATCACAGATCAGGACTCCTCTCCGCCGGCGTCCTCCACGAAGACCATCTCGTATCGGTTGGCGATGGTCTCGAGAGCCTCGATGAGGCGGCGTGCAGTTCGGAAGGATCGCCGCCGAGCGATACACCGGGACGATCACAAGATCTCGACCGGGAATGCATCGAACGTGTCCCGCCGCCTCGTGTCACGTCAACTGACGTCTCGATCAAGTCCACGGCCCCTACCTGCGTTGCGGTCATGTGCCAAGCGTCCCGGTACGCGGTCGCTTATCAACCGAAGGCACGCTCAAGCGTAGTCAGAGGCAGCGGTCGGTGCGCTAAGTTGCCTGTGCCGAAGTCACGATGCCATAGGCCGTGTCGCATGTCGCGTCGAGCCTGTGTCATGGGCCAAGCGTGCAACGCAGCGACGAGCGCACCGGAGTCGCCGATCCATGAGGATCGTGCCCTCGTTGTCGTCGTAGACCTCTCGTCCAGCCGGCGGCGATCAGCCGATCCCGGAAGCCGCTATCCGCCGCCTGGACGACGACGATCGACACCTTCCACGCGGCCAGGCGTTCCTCCCAGCCGGCGCCTCCCGCCACGACCAGTTCATAGTCCTCCCAGACCACGGTCGGAAAGAACTCGATCCGGGAATCGAGTCCCGCCTTCAGGTCCGGCAGCGCGAACTCGAACCATGAGCCCCACGGCTGTGGGTTGAAGACGTGGTCACCGGGTTGCGCCGCACCTCGGAGGGCGGCCGTGACGCCCGGCGGCGCGTCCGTCAGGACGCCGACCGGCACTCCGGTCCCCGCCTCGATCGGGCGCCACATCGGGAGCAGCGCGATACCGGCCAGCACCAGTATCGCCGCCACGGCGACGTTGAGACGCCGCAGGGTCGGAGGCGTTACGAGCTCGGGTGTATCAGCGGCCGGTGGGAGCAGGCCGATGACCGCCACGGCACCCGCGAGCGACCACCAGGCGAGGCCGCGCTGCGCGTAGAGCCCGAGCGCCGCGAACACGCCGATCCATGCCAGGGTGGGCCACGGAACGGCGCGCCCGCTCCGTGCCATCAACATGACGACCGCGGCGACCGACAGGAAGAACAGGATGCCGGTCCCATCCCGGATCGTGGGCGGCTGCCATTCCGTGATACGGCTTGCCACTTCAGGGTTCGTCGACAGCCCGACCGCGTAGCCCCACACGGCGGGACCAAAGGGCGTCAAGGACGACGCCGCGACGCTCACGAGCGCGATGAGGAGCGTCCGGTGCGCTCCAGGCCGGCGTTCGGCCACGTCGTCGAGCCAGGCGAGGCCGAGCACGACGGGCGCGAGGAAGAAGCTACCGTGGAGGTTCGCCCACACGAGCACCAGGAAGGGGATCGCCCAGAAAGCGGCCGGATGGCGGCGCCGCTCCGACACAAGAACGAGCAGGATCGCGAAGCAGGCCATGCCCAGCAACTGCGGCCGAAGCGCGAGTGCCGGCGCCGCGACGGCGAACGCGCCGAGAGTCAGGAGCCCCGCGTTCCTCGGCGACAGGCCGCGTCGGAGCCCGATCGAGAGTATTGCCGTGAAGACCACGCCCACGAGCCCCGCTCGAACCAGCGCGAGGCCCGTCCAGTCAGCGATACGGTAGACCGCCGAGAGGATGACCTGCGACCCCCATTGCTGGTCGAGCCAAGGAAGGCGGTCCGCGGTGAATGTCCACGTGTCAACGCGCGGGATCGCGCCCGTCCGGGCGATCTCATCGCCGGCACGCAGATGGTAGGCGAGATCGACCGACGAGAGGCTGGCAAGGAGCGCTGCCAGGACGGGCAGGGCAACGGCCAGGAACGTCCATAGTCGGTTCAGTGACACGCCGGGATGCTAGCGCGCCGCGGTGCCGGTACGCACCAGTTCGAAAGTCCCGCATCCGGCGTCGTCGGTTCCATGTAGTTTGCGGACGTGCACGCCACGGCCATCCGCTGGGGCCGCGTCGGCGACGCGGCCCTCGCCGCCTGGTTCATCACGTTGTCCGTGATGCGCCTCGCTCATCTCGCGACCGCGGATCCCTTCTCCGACTCGACGCTGTACCTGCGCGGGACGGCGGCTTGGCTGCGGGGAGAGGACCCCTGGTCGGTCCACATGACGACGCTCTACTTCGCAGCCGCGCCGCCGTCGCTCCTGCCGATGGCCCCGTTCGCGCTCCTGCCGGAGCCCGTCGGATTGGCGGTCCTGTTCATGCTATCGCTCACCGCGTCGGTCTGGACGCTGCGGCGGCTCGGCCTGCCGTGGTGGTGGATCACGTGGCCCCCGCTCGTGGACAACCTGTGGAACGGCAACCCGCAGCTCTTCCTGGTCCCCTTGCTGATCGGTGGCGCAGCCTGGTTCGCGCCGATCGTCAAGGTCTATGCGATCGTTCCGCTGATCATCCAGCTGCGGCTCAGGGCGGTCATCGTGTCGGGCGCGATCGTGCTCGTGACAGCGCCGTTGCTCCCGTGGGGCCTCTGGCTCAGTCGGCTGTCGGAGACATCGACGCTGCTCTCGGAACAGTCGCAGGGCGGGATGTCGGCGTGGTTCTTTCCGGTGCTCGTGCCGTTCGCGGTGATAGCCCTGATCGCGATGGGCCGTCAGCGCGCATCGTGGTGGTTCATCCCGGCGTTGTGGCCCTCGACCCAGTGGTACTACTCCCTGATGGCGTTGCCCGCCCTGACACCGCTCACGGCGGCAATCCTGGCGGCACCGGTCCAGGGTGGCCCGGCCGTCGCCGCGATCGTGGCCGCGATCGAGATCTGGTGGCGGGCACGGCGGGCGCGTCTCGCACGCGCGGCGGCGGTACCGGCATTAGCGACCCCGAGCGGGTGATTGCCACCGCCGACTAGCACACAGTCGGCCGAAACGTTCTCGTCGGCCTACGCGGCCAGCGCCTTGGAGGCGCTCCTCACCTGCCACGCGGCCACCCAGAATGGCAGGAAGCCGGCGGTGTGCACGGCAGGCAGGGACCAGCCCACGACCGCGGGGACGGTCCAGGCTCTGTTCGTCCGAGCGCCCCAGACGAGCACGGGTACGGCGGTCGCGAGACGGATGCCGAATGGGATCGGGAACTGCGGGAACGGCGGGTCGGCCATCGTGCCATTGCGCATCGCAAAGTCGATGAAATCGAACCAGAGTTGAGGGGCGAGCGCGAACGAGACGCCGATGAGGACGGCACTCGACCCTGCCCCGATCGCCCCGGCGCGCCACTCGCCACGGATCGGGTGCCACCACCAGCCGATCGCGGCGGTGATCTTCGTGACGAGCTCGACGGCCCAGAGTGCGGGATGGCGCAACGCCATGATCGCGAGCGCGGCGAGGATCCACTGGAGATTGCCGATCAATGCATATGCCAGGAACATCCCGGGCAGGTCCGGGCCGATGCCGAGGAAGTATGGGATTCCGAGCACGACAAGCGGAAGTGACCAGCGCCTGGCGCAGTACCAGAACGCGGCGAAGGTCGCGGCCGTCAGCAGGAGGATGAACGCGGGCCATCCGATTGGCTGGAGCAATGTCGAGATCTGGGCCACCGGCGGTGGGTAGAAGAGATAGCCGTTGCCGACCTCCGACCACGTCTCCGGATAGAGGCTGGTCGATGTTCCCGCTTGCCAATAGGCGAGCGCATCAACGGGTACGGCGAACCAGCCCCCTGCCTGGGCAAGGCCAACAAGGATCCCGATCAGCAGCATCGCGTCCCGACTGAGGTCGGGCTCCCAGGTAAGCCGACGGATACCGATCCGCCCGACGCCGGGCCAGAGCGCAGCTTCGCTGCGTCGACGGTCGAGCGGGACGGCACGACCCCTTCCGATCCGTACGCCATCCACTTCTCTCGCCTCCCAGCCGGGCGCCACCGGCTCGTGGATAGATGCTCGCGCAACAGAATGCCCGACCACCCGAGGCCGAAGAGTAGCCGTTAGTACTACCTCTGACCAGCCCCGATGGAGTCCTCCGACCGCATCGACGCACCACATTCCGCGAGCGGGGCTTCACGTACGATCGCGCCACTGGTGGCGAGCGGCCGGACAGCCGACTCAGACGGCGGCTGCAACCTCAGACGGGCGCACGGCGGCGGCGCCCTCGTCGTAGATCGCCTCGATGGCATCGACCATCAGCTGGATGCAGAAGCGATCGTGGACCATGTCGTGCGCGGCTCGAGCGATCGTGTCGGCAAGGGAGTGGTCGAGCAGGAGCCGGGTGATCGCGCCGGCGAGCGCGTCAGCGTCATGGGGCGGGACCAGGAGGCCCGTGACGCCATCGGTGATCATCTCGGGGATGCCGCCGACGTCGGATGCGACGACCGGGCGCGACAGCGCCATCGCCTCCAGGATCGAAAGGCCCTGCGCCTCGCGGTACGACGGCAGGACGGCCACGTCGAGGGCTGCGGTCACGGCTGGGACGTCGTCACGGCGGCCAGTGAATACGACCCGATGGGCGATCCGCAGGTGGCGTGCCTGCGCCTCGAGCGCCTCTCGCCTCGATCCCTCGCCGACGATCAGGAGATAGGCGTCTGGCACGGAGCGCAGAACCTGTGGCCAGGCCTCCAGCAGCGTCGGATGACCCTTTTCCGGCTCCAGCCGCGCGACCACGCCGACGATCTGCGAACCGGGCTCCATCCCGTATTCCTCGGGCAGTGTGCAGCACGGCTCCTGTTCGTCGTAGGGCGAGAGGTCGACGCCGTTGTAGATGAGCCGCACCGGCGTCGCCGTCCGGCCCTCATCGATGAGCTTGCGCTCCATCATCTTCGAGACCGCGATCAACTGGTCCATCCGAGGCGTGAGCTCGCGCAGCATCTGGCGATCCTCATCGGACCGGATCCGGCTCGAGTGGACGGTCGACACGACATACGGCTTCCGATGGCCGATCTCGCCGAGCGCGATCGCCGCCCGCGTGCCGACGAGCTCGGCGCGATACATGTGATTGTGGATGACGTCGGGGCGGACCTCCACCATGTGGGCCGCCAGGGCGCCGACCGCGATCGCGTCGTCCGGTTCGTCGATGACCAGCACGTCGAAGCCGGCTCGCTGGAGCTTGCGGACGGCACTTCCCGGCGACAACGCCACGATCGACACGTCGTAGCGAGTCGGGTCGATCCGGGTCACGAGCCCGTACAGGTGCTCCTGGGCGCCACCGTTGGTCCCGGTCGCGAGCACCTCGACGACGCGGATCCGTCGGTCTCCCGAGGGCACCGGTCGCGCCAGCGTGTCGAGGCAGGGGTTTCGTCGCGTCGGGGCTCATGTCAGACCCTTCGTCGCACGAGGATGCGCTGGATCGGCTCGTCGACGGCGCCCCACTCGTACTTGTACGACTCATTGCCCCGCAGGAAGTCCATCCGTCGCGTCCCGTTCGCGAGGGCCCGCGAAACGTAGGCATGGATCATCAGGACGCCCGGCGAGAGGTCGCGCGCGTCGGGGTCGACCCCGGCGTTGTAGTACAGCAGGCAGTCCCTGGTCTCGAAGTGGATCCCGCTCGCGATGCACCGGCCGCCGACCGTGAGGAAGGTCAGACGAAGGGGGCCGTCGGACCCGAACAGTTCGAACAGGCGGCGGATGAACACGCGGCTCTGCTCGCCCCCCGGGGTCGCCGGGAACAGGCCGTCGTCCCCCCAACGCTTCTGGTGCAGGGCGATGAAGGTTTCCAGGTCGGCGAGTGGGTCGGCGGAGTCCTCGAGGCGGATCTCGCCAACGGCTTGTGCGCGACGGACCTTGCGCCGGATCTCGTGCCGCTCCTTCTTGCCGAGCGTCGCGAGGAATCCTTCGATGTCGACGCCGTCCGGAAAAGTCACGACCGGGCAGACGTCCTCCCGCTCCACGGTGAGCGTCCAGTCGTTCGCCATCTCGAGGCGCGCCCAGGCGGCCGCCAGCTGGTCACCGGCCGGGTCGGCGCAGCGCAGTCGTCGCAGGTCGACCACGTCCCACTCGTCCGCGTCCGGACCCGCCAGGTAGGCGGCGGTCGCTGCAGCGACGGCAGGCAGGTCGGACGGGTCCGCGAGGATCGTCGCGTAGTCGGCGTGGTAGGAGGCTCCGAAGAACACGGCCGTGTCCGTCGGCGCGACGGGTGTCAGCGCGAGATCCCGCCCGTGGCGCATCCGCGTGTGGGTGAGCGCGTCCGAGGGCTCGACCTCGTGGCGATGCATGAGGGGCACGATCGCGACGGGAGCGGCACCGGGCGGAGCATCGGCCGGAACGATGGCGAGGGTCTCGTCGTGCGCATTGGCGGCGTAGGCATCCCACCAGGCGCGGTGGAATGCCCACGAGGAGAAGACGGTCGCCCACGGGGTCCGTGCCGCGATGCGATCCCAGTCCTCGCGCGCGATCGCATCGAAGGGACGGCGCTCGGCGCGCAACGTGCGGAGCGCACGATCGGTGGTGTCGGGGAGGGCCTCGGCGGCCCCGGGACATGCGGGCTCAGCGTCGAGGACGAGGGCGGTCATCTTCGCGAGGATAGCATCGAGGCCCCTTTGATGGTTGCGGCCGCAACTGGGACCTTCGGGCCATCCCGGGGCCAAGTCCGGACGCTATGCTCCGCCGAATGACGTCCGTGTCCGCGCGTTTCGGGGCCCCTGGGGTCCTTCGCCGCCCCGAGATCCGCCTATTCCTGACGGCGACGACGATCCTCTTCGTCGAGCTGCTGCTCATCCGCTGGATCCCGGCACAAGTCATCTACGTCGGTTACTTCCGGAACTTCCTGCTGATGGCGTCCTTCCTCGGGATCGGCGTCGGCATCCTCTGGGGTCGCGACCCTGACCGCGATCCAGATCTCCCCGTTCGGCCCGGTGTTGCTGGCGCTGGTCGTGCTCGTGACCCAATTCCAGGTCAGGATCGAGCTCACCTCGCCCGACGAGATCTTCTTCGGCCTGTCGGAAAGCACCGGCGCCGACATCAATTTCCTGGTCCTGCCGGCGATGGTGATGCTCGCGACCGTGATCATGGCGGGCTTGCCATCCCGCTCGGCGGACTCCTGAAGTCGATGCCACCGCTCAAGGCGTACTCCATCGACATCCTCGGGTCCATGACAGGTGTCGCCTTCTTCACGGTCCTCTCCGCCGCAGGGACGCCCCCGTTCGTGTGGTTCTGCGTCGTGGCGGTCCTGGTCGTCGCTGATGGGTCTGGGGTCTGGACTGCGTCCATCTTCGACTGTCACGGCAGCCTCGCTCGGCGTCGTCCTCGCGTTGGTCTGTCGTCAGCACGCCGTCCAACCAGACGTGGTCCCCGTACTACCGCATCGAGGAATACCGAGCCCAGGGAGTCGGAGCCATCAGCGTGAACGGCATCCCGCACCAGGGCATGTGGCCGCTCGACAAGCTGATCGACCCCTTCTACGAGCAGATCTATCGGTGGTTCCCGGAGCGGACCTTCGATCGGGTGCTCATCGTCGGGGCCGGTTCCGGTACCGACGCGGCCGTCGCGCTCAAGCACGGCGCATCGAGCATCGATGCCGTGGAGATCGACCCGACGGATCCAGGACATCGGCGTCCGGAACCATCCGAACCGCCCGTACGACGACCCGCGAGTACGACGCGTCGTCGACGACGGCCGAGCGTTCCTGCGACGCAGCACGGACGAGTACGACCTCGTGATCTTCGCCCTTCCCGATTCACTCACCCTCGTCAGCACGTCGGCGAACCTGCGTCTCGAGTCGTACCTGTTCACATCGGAGGCCTTTGACGAGGTACGCGATCGGCTATCCCCGGACGGCGTGTTCGTGCTCTACAACTTCTACCGGGAGGAGTGGCTGCCGCAGAAGATCGCCGGGATGCTCGACGACAGCTTCGGGAGTCCGCCCATCGTCCGGCAATACGGCTCGGTGGCGCTGACCTTCGCTGCCGGCCCGCTGATTTCGTCGCTCGATGGCGGATCACCGCCCGGCGAGGCGGCGGAACACCTCGACCTGTCGGCTGCCCCAGCCGCGGCGACCGACGACTGGCCGTTCCTGTACCTCAAGGACCGGTTCGTCGCGCCCTATTACATCCTCGCTCTCTCGATCATCATCGCTTTCGCGGTGCTGATCGTCGGGCGCGCGGCCGTCCGGAGCGGGACGTCGCTGCGCGACTTCAGCCCCCACTTCTTCGTGCTCGGCGTGGCATTCCTCCTCCTCGAGACGAAGAGCCTCGCGACCTTCAGTCTGCTGTTCGGAACGACGTGGCTCGTCAACGCGCTCGTGTTCTTTGCCGTACTCGCAAGCGTCCTGCTGGCCATCGCCGTCAACCGTCGATGGCGGTTCCGGAACCCGGCGTTCCTGTACGCGGCGCTATTTGGCTCCCTGGCGCTCGCGGTCGTGCTCCCGCCGTCGTCCCTGTTGATCGAGCCGATCTGGCTTCGATACGTCCTGGCCTCAGCGCTCGCGTTTGCTCCGATCTTCTTCGCGAACCTCGTCTTCAGCTACTCGTTCCGCGACACCAAGGTGGCCGACATGGCGTTCGCGTCGAACCTGCTCGGCGCTGTTGTGGGGGGTGCGATCGAATACGTGGCCCTGATCAGCGGCTATGGCTGGCTGCTCGGGATCGTGGGCGCGCTCTACGCGGCCGCCTGGCTCCTGGCTACGCGTGTCCGGTTGCTCGCCGATCGGGAATTGGTCGAAGAGGACGATGCCCCAGGTACGGGCCTCATCCCGGAGACGGGCCAGCCAGCTGTCTGACAGGCCTGCGCGCCGCTACAGGCCGAGGTAGATGTAGCGAAGCAGGTCGGCGTAGTCGTCCGTGAATGGGCGGTCCGACGGGGTGACCGGGGTCCAGCCCGCCGCGCGAAGCTCTTCGATCGTGCCTGCGTCCTTTGACGCCGCGAGCCAACGCGACGGCGTCTCGCCTGGCTCCCTGACCGCGCCCATGACGTGGACCTTCTCGAGCGTCGTCAGGCCCTGCGCCGAGACGGCGGCGGCGATGGCCGGCGCCAAGTTGTAGTACCGATTGGAGATGTGGAACACGAGTGTGCCGTCGGGCTTGGTGATCCGGATCTCGTCGATGATCGCCTCGACCGTCAGGAGGTGGACCGGGACCGAGTCCGATGAGAACGCATCCATGATCAGGAGGTCGTAGCGGCCGTCCGGCTCGTCCTCGAAGGAGAGTCGGGCATCGCCCTCGATGATGGTCGGTCGGGTGGGTGCGTCGGCGAGGTACGTGAAGAAGCGAGGATCGGACGCGACCTCGATGACGACCGGGTCGATCTCGAAGAAGGTCATCGACGCGGCCTGATCTGCGTATGTCGCCAGGGCGCCACCACCCAGACCGGCGACGCCGACGGTCCCGGCGCCCGGGACCTTGGCGTTGATCGCGAAGAGGTCACCGACAGGGCCGCCGCGCACGTAATAACTCTGGGGCGACCGACGCTTGGCCGGATCGTTCGATTGCGATCCGTGCACGGTGGTGCCGTTCATCAGCAGCGTCAGCTGGCCGTTCGGCGACTCAAGGACCTCGGTGACGCCGAAGAAGCTGCGGTCACGGAACTCCGCCGGCGGCTGGAGGACGAACGTCGCCAGCGCCAGCACGTAGGCTGTCGCCAGTGCGAGGAACCACGGGCGTGCCCCGACGAGCAGGACGAGGCCGCCGACGAGGAGCCAGCGGATGCCGGCCTCCGTTGCGAGGGCGCCGGTGAAGAGCAACGCGACCACCAGCAGCGCGGCGGCGACGCCGTAGGGCAGGAGACGCTCGCGGGCGCCGCCGATGAACGGGCTGAAGTCGAGGCCACGGCCGCTGTGGGCCCGGGGCGGGACCTTGGGGGCGACGAGCGCGAGCCCGACCAGGGCCCCGACGAGCAGGATCGGCAGCTCCCACACACCCGGGAAGACGGTCGGCGCGACAAGGGCGACGAAAGCGCTCGCGAGCGCGCCACCGAGCGACAGGATCAGATAGAACTCGGTCAAGCGCGACGGGTCCGGCCGATCCCGGGCCAGCCGTCCGTGGAGGGCCGTCGCCACGATCCCGAATGCGATCAGCTCCATAGCGAGCACCGCCAGGACCGGCCACCCACCGGCCGAGCCGTACGGGACCCACAGCAGCGTGATCATCGCGGGTGCCGCCAGCACCGCGCGTCCGATCCAGCGCTGGCCACGAGGCGAGAATGCGACGATGAAGGTCACGAGGTAGATCGACAGCGGCGCGACCCACAGGAGCGGCGCGGACACGAGGTCGGTCGAGATGAACATGGTCACGGCGGACAGCAGGCCCGACGGGACCGCGGCGAGCAGGAGCCAGCGCCCTCGGCGGCTCCACGTGATGGCGGGCGCCGCGACCGCCGCCGATGATCTTGCCAGGGCGGCCTCGGTCGTCGCGGTCGCGACGCGAGCGCGTATCGCGGGAATGGCGCGCGAAGCAGCGACCGCCAGCAGCACGACGAGCACGGCGTAGGCGACCGCCCACACCCCACGCTGTGCCCCGAGCCCGAGACGCGGCTCGATCAGCAGCGGGTAGGCGATCAGGGCCAGGAGCGACCCGCCGTTGCTCAAGGCGTAAAGCCAGTACGGGTCGCCGACGGTCTCGCGCTCCCGAGCTGCCTCGAACCAGCCACTCACCAGCGGGGTAGTCGTCGTCAGGACGAGTGCAGGCAGGCCGATGAGCACGAGCAGGATCCGGATGAGATCGAGGACGGGCGGGACCGTTTCGATCCGCACCGAGCCCAGGTTGGCCGGGGCGAAGACCAACGCGATGACCGCCAGCGTCGCCAGGACGAGGTGCAGCGGTGGCCCCCAGGACCCGAGGCGCGTCACCGACAGGTGCCCGTACAGGTATCCGACGAGGAGAACGCCCTGGAAGAAGAACAGGACGGTCGCCCAGACCGCCGGCGTGCCACCGAACACCGGCAGTACGAGCCGGCCCACGAGGGGCTGCACGCTGAAGAGGAGGAACGCCGACAGGCCGATGGGCAGCGCGAACGGGAGGGTCGCCCCCAGCAGCGGGCGGGCGAGCGTCAAGGAGCGGGCGGTCACGGGTCCTCCGGAGGGGTCGACGGAGGTCATCCTCGCGGTATCCCTGCTGCGGTCAAGTGAGAAGAAGGGGTCATAAGTACCCTCTTGCGCATCGACACACCACGGAGTTTGATGATGACGGGTTGACCAGTCCCTGCAAGGATGAGGATCGAGCGCTTGGCTTCCTATGGCCGTGAAAGAACCCTGATTCGCGTCAGTGGGTGGACGCCGAGCATCCACCGCGACGCGATGCTCATCCTCGGGGTCCTCTGCGGTCTGGCCCAGGCAACGGGCGTTCTGGCGCTGCCGATCGACGCCGTCGCCTACTGGGAGGCCGGTCAGTCCCAGAACCTCTATCCGGAGCATTGGTCCGAGGTGGCGACCGGCTACCTCTTCTACCCACCGCCGGTCGCACAGGTCATGACGTTCCTGCAGCCCATCGGCTGGCCTGTGTTCGTGACGATCCTGACGACTGCCATCTTTGCGTCCATGTGGTACTGCGCGGGGCGCTGGTCGTGGGTGCTGCTCGCTCTCGGGCTCCCGTTCCTGCTCTTCAAGATCGGCCCACAGGTCGCGGCGACCTTCCTCGGCTACGCGCTGATGGGCAACCTCCAGTGGATCCTCGCCGCATTGACCATCGTCGCCCTCCGGCACCCTTCGGTGTGGTCGATCCAGTTGGTCACGAAGGTCACCTCCGCGATCGGCTGGTGGTGGCACCCGCTGCGCGGCGAATGGCGCGCCGCGGCGATCGGGGCAGCAGCGAGCACCGCGATCCTCGCGATCTCGTTCGCCCTGAGCCCGGCGCTGTGGTACGAATTCAT
The DNA here is from genome assembly GCA_963828165.1 of uncultured Chloroflexia bacterium. Classification (GTDB taxonomy): domain Bacteria; phylum Chloroflexota; class Limnocylindria; order Limnocylindrales; family CSP1-4; genus SPCO01. The sequence goes on along the minus strand of CAWHDR010000001.1, from coordinate 1,339,307 downwards.
CGACTTCGTGGGGCGCAACGGCACGATGAGCGATCCACCGCTGGAGGCGTTCTTCGTCCCGTTCGGCATCCGACTCGCGACCGCCGCGCCACTGGTCGTGTGGGGCGCGCGGACGAATCGACCGTGGACGGTCCCTGTCGCGTGCGGCTGGTCCTTGCCGGCCCTCTACGGCCTCGGCTTTCTGGTGTTCTGGGTGGCCGCCACGCGGCTGGTCGAGCGACCGCCGTCGCTGGATCTCAGCAGATTCGAGGTCGGCCGACGTTGGCGCGAGGCTCGGCTGCGAGGCTAGTCGATCCCCAGCTCACGGAGGAGGAAGTACTCGGGTCGCGGCTCGTCGTCCGTGATGAGTGGCCCGGTCCCGGCATGCGCGCGAACCTCGTCGTCGACGAGCCATGTCCGCTCGTCGATGAGCGCCAGCCAGCCATCGACCGTCGACTCGGGCGAATCGAACGCGCTCGAGATGTCCTCGAGCACGCCGGGTCGCTCGAGGACGGACCTGCCGGCAGCCGGATCCAGGGTGATCGGCTCGGTGGAGCCGAGCATGTAGAAGCCGTATCCGGCAAATCCGTGCACGACGGTCACATGCGGGAAGACCGTCGCGAACGTCCGGATGTGCTCCTTCAGGTCGGCCTCGGACGTGCCGTACGGCGTCCACTGCATCATCACGCCACCGTCGGTGAGGTGATCCCGACCGGCCTCGTAGTACTCGAGCGATGAGATGACCGACACGCCGGAGCTCTGGATCGGCGGCGGCGGGTCCGTGACGATGATGTCGAAGGCGTCCGCGACCAGCTCGAGATGGTTCCGGCCGTCGGCGACGATGACCCGCCCGTTCGGGTCGGCCAGCACCTCGTTCGCGTCCGAGTAATACCAGCCATACATCGCCGGGACCGACGGGACGAGCTCGACGGTGTCCGTTCGCAGACCCGCGATCAGCGCGGTCCGGTGGGCGGTCCCCATCCCGAAGGCCACGACGAGCGCGCGCTCCGATTCGGGCCGGGCGATCAACGGCAGGATCGGCATGAGCTTCGCGTCGACGGTGAGCAGCGTCATCGACGTGCCTCCGACCCACAGCTCCGGCGTCTGGCCCACCTGGCCGGCCTGGACCGAGGCGATCTCGTCCTCCCGTGACTCGAACAGGGCGGCGCCCCGGTCGAGGATGCGGGCGACGTTCGGTTGGACGACGACGCCTGGGATGGTCGCCAGGACCAGGATGAGCACCCCGATGATCGCCCCGCCGCCGGCGAGCACGGCTCGGCGCGGTCGGGCCCACAGCGCTAGGCCGACGCCGAGCGCGATGTTGATCAAGGCCAGCACGACGATGATCAAGGGCGACCCGATCGTCGGCATGAGCACGAAGGGGATGACGAGGCTGCCGATGATGGCGCCCGTCGTATTCACCCCGAGGAGCAGGCCCGACTCGGACCCGCCCGAGCCTCGTTCGTCCCGCAGCAGTTCCGAGGCCGTCGGAAAGGCAAATCCCATCACCACCGTGACGGGCAGGACGGTCAGGATCGCCGCACCCATCAGGACCCCCATCGATCCCATCGGGTTGCTGGCGTCCAGGGATCGTGGCTGCGAGATGATCAGGATCAACCCGGCCACGCTGAGGATCGCCACGGCGATCTGCGAGAAGGCGAGGACACGGACGGGGTCCTTGATCCGTGGGCGGAACGCATTGAACGTAGTCGCGCCGAGCGCGATGCCGATGAGGAACAACGCCAGGATGACCGTGAAGACGTAGGTCAGGCCGCCCGTTCCCGACGTGAGCAGTCGGGTCCACGCCACCTGGTAGCCAAGTGACGTCAGGCCGGACACGAAGGCGATGACCAAGGGCAGCCAGATGATCTTGCCCGCGGCGCTCAGGCCGGGGGCTGTCGCGCCGGTTGCGGTCGGGCGGGCGGGTCCTGGCTCTTCGGCGACCGCGACGACGCCGCTGTCGCCCCGGGCCAGCCAGAGCGCGACGAGACCGGCGATCCCGGAGCACAACGCCCCCACCCGGAGGGCACCGCTCAGCCCGAGCAGCTCGATGAGGACGAGTCCCGCGAGCAGGGTGCCGACGACCGCGCCCATCGTGTTTGCTGAATAGAGTCGGCCGAACGCCTGGCCGAGCACCGCCGTGCGAGTGAAATGCCGGACGAGGGCAGGGAACGTGGCGCCCATCATGATGGTCGCCGGCGCCAGGGCGAGGACCGCGAGGACGAGGCGGGCGATTGCGAGCATGGGGGTGCCCTGGATCGCCGGATAGATGCCGCGGTAGACGTCGTTGATGAGCCCGAACGTCACTGGCGTCACGAGCACCACCACGACGAGAGCTATCTCCAGCAGGCCGTACATGCGCAGCGGCGAGCGAACCCGGTCGGCGATCCGCCCGCCGAGGGTGGCGCCGATCGCCATCCCTCCGAAGAACCCGGTGAGGATGGCCGACACGGCCTGGGTCGTATTCCCGAACACGAGGACGAGCTGGCGCGACCATACGATCTCGTAGATGAGCCCGGCTGCGCCGGACAGGATGAAGATGGCAAGCACAACGGCGCGTTGGTGAGGCATCGGCGGAGTTTGCCATGCCGGGGCGGTCACGTGATGCGCCACCCGGTCAGGCCGGCGGCGTCGTTGGTACCAGTTGGCGTCTCTTGCCGAGCCACGTCGCACAGGTCACGACCACAAGGACGTAGACCACAAGCAGGTAATGGAAGTGGAGATCGGTCACCGGTGAAAGCCACGCGATGACGACCAGGGCGAAGGACAGGAGTGGCCGGCGGACGAGCACTGCCAACCCGCCAGCCACGAGCGCGAGCGCGATCCCGGCCAGCTTCGCCGTACCGGGCCCGACGAACGGCTGGAGGTTGCAGGCGACGGATGTGGGCGGCTCCGCGCCGCACGCCGGGATCGAGAACGACAGAGCCCTGGCGTAGTCGAACCACGACTGGATGCCAACCAGCGGCAACGTGAGGACGAAAAGCGCACCACCCACGGCCAGCGCGGCGAGCACGACGCGGGGGAATGTTTGGCGCGTCGCCCAGAACACGGCCGCGCCCGGAACGAGCTTGATCGTCGCCCCGAGACCGGCCAGCAAACCGACCTGAGGGCGCCCGCGCCCGATGACCCAGCACCACGCGAGCAGACCGGCGACCCCGACGCTCGCGTTGCCGAAAGCGACGCCCTCGGCGAAGCCACGAAGGAAGGCGAGTCCGAAGAGCACGACCGCAAACTCCAGCGGACGCACGCGGCCGAGCTCGTGCCGGAGGACGGCGTAGAGGCCGGTGACCAAGGCTCCGACGTTGAGGGTGAGCCACGCCACCAGACCGATCGGGTAGGACGCGAACGGGATGAACAGCGGCACCGACGACGGCGGGTAGGCGTACCCGAACAGCGTCGCGTTGACCAGGACGTACGGGCCGGTGAGCTGCTCCGGTGGGTAGATGGGATCTCCGGCGAGGACCCGCTCCACGGCGTGCGCGTACGTCAGCCAGTCGGCGAACGCCTTCCCGGCCGGGGCGAAGATGACGATCGTCCCGATCGCGACGAACGCACACATCAGGACCGCCAGGACGAGCGCGATCCAGCCGAGCCGATCGGCCGCCGCCGCGATGCGTTGCATTCGGCTCGGACCCATGTCGTCCACCGTCTCGTCGGATGCGACGAGGTCGGCCGGAGACTCGCCGTGCATCACAGGTTGTACGCCCAATAGACGCCGATGGTCATGACCACCACGCCGACGACGATCAGCGCGAGCCAGAGGGGCGCGACGCGGCCGCGGTGAACGGCCGCCAGACCGCACAGGGCGATCACGAACGGCACGGAGTCGAGGAAATACCGGTAGCCGTACTGAAGCCAGCCGCCGCCGTAGTACAGGAGCGTCGGGATCAGCACGGTCACGGCGGCACCCAGCAGCCACCACGCCCGTGGCCGGCGCCAGTCCGCCAGCGTGGCGAACAGCAGCCCTGGACTGGTGAGGAGGACGGACATCCCCAGACCGTCCGGCTGGAAGAACGGCGGCGTCGCGATCGGGTGGGGCAGATGGAGCAGGAAGTAATCGAAATTCATGGGCACGTGTGCGAGCGAGAACAGCCCCTTGGCTCGCTGCTCCTCGAGGAACGGGGGCAGCGTCGCTAGCGCGTAGCCACTCTCGAACGGTGTCCCGAAGCGGACCTGGTTGTAGAAGAGGAAGGCGACGATCGCGGGTGCGAATCCGAGCGCCAGCATCGTCCACGCCCGCCATGGGAGCATGCCGGCGGTCCGCGCGACGTAGCCACCGGCGACTGAGGCAGCCTGGTTCGCGGCTCTTGGCTCGAGCAGCAGCGCGTAGAACGGAACGGCGAACGCGAGCGGCGCTCGAGTCAGGAAGGCCGCCCCGGCAAGGAGCCCGACCAGGAACGCACGCTGCCGGCCGAACAACTCGATGAGACAGGCAAAGGTCAGGATCGTGGCGATCAGGTGACCGGTGTGCCATACGCCGCCCCTGGTCGTCACCCACAGGATCTGCGTCGAGAATCCGAACAGGACGGTCAACCAGAACCGATCCGCGAGTCGAGCCACGCCGATCCGGCCCAGGAGCCACCAGCACATGCCGACGCCGGACGCGGCGAGGAGCGCGTTGATGCCCGACTCCACCTGGTCCGCGGTGACCGGCCCGAGGAGGGCGACGACGGGCATGAGCGCCACAGCGGGGAACGGCGCGAACGGTACGTAGAAGGCATCACCGACCGGGATCACGTCGTTCGGCCCGAGTCGGATATCGATCCCGACTCGGCCGTGCAGGAACGCATCCGCAAGGTAGAAGAAGTCGCCGCGTCCGGCGTCGAACTGACGGTTCGCCAACCAATAGATCAACGCCGCAGCCGCGATGATGGCGAGGCCGATCGGGAGCGAAATAGGAAGGCTACGACTCATGCGGCCGCGGTACCGCCGGCGACCTTCGACGCGCCTTCCGTGGACGTCCGGGCGGCTCGCCCGACCAAGAGGGTCGTGATGAGGGTGACCCAGAAGACGATCGGGTAGATGGCCGCAGGACTGAGCCCGAGTAGGGGCCAGGCCGTCACGAGCGGGATCGCAAGCGCCCACCAGCGACCCGCCGATGCGATGTACGCCACCGGCAGCAGCAGGAGCATGGCGTAGTGGTCCCAGAGGATCGGAGAAACCAGCTGGCTCGCGATCACGGCGACCAGGTACGAGGCCTCGTCGCTCGCCCACCGGATCGCGGCGATGAACGCGACGGCCACGCCGACCGTGCTGAGCAGTTGCACGCCGGATGCGACGGTGGTGGACGCTCCGAGCTGGTACGCGATCGCCCCGGGTGTCACGTTGCGTTCGGTCGCGATCGGGTCGCTGACGGCCCGGAGGAGCGTCACGAAGTCGATCCAGGCGCCGGGCCCGCTCAGGATCGTCGCCGCCGCCGCTAGCACGACGAGGACCACGACCCCGACGGCGACCGCACGAAACCGCCGGGTCAGGAGCGCCCAGACCAGGACGAGGCCCGGTTGCAGCTTGATGGCGGCCCCGACGGCCGCACTGCCGCCCATGCGCACGGGGTCGTCGATGCCGCGCCAGCCGACCGCGAATGCGAGGAAGAGGATGGGCCCGACCTGCCCGAGCTTCACCGCATGGACGAAGGGGAACGACAGCCCGGCGAGCAGCACGATCCACCAGCGCACCGATCTCGAGACCGGCAGGATCGCGACGCCGACGAGGAACGCCGCCAGCGACAGCGTGATCCAGACCCACGTCGCAGACAGCGGCGACAGCAACGCGAGTGGGAGCACCATGACGGCGAACGGCGGAGGATAGAAGAACAGGCCGAAGCCACCGGCGACGGTGAAGGACATGTCGTAGAGCGGCGCCCCGTTGGTGACCCGCTCGATGGCCTGGTGGTACGCGAGGAAGTCATGGCCGAGCGTGTCGCCCGCGACCGCCAGGGTCGCAGCGACCCCGCCGGCGAACGACAGCGCCGCGACGATGGGCAGGGCGGCCCGCGCCAGCGAGGTGAGGGAGTCGCGGTCCATCACGCCGGTTCCGTGGTGCCCCGCTGGCTCCGGCGATGGATGAGCGGGATGCGGAACAGGTCCCACGCGACCCGCATGGCCAGGCCGGCTCCGGCGCGCATCCGCGACCCGCGCTTGTCGAACCAGCGGATCGGGACGATGGCGATCCGATACCCGCGACGACGAGCCAGGTAGATGAGCTCCACGTCGAACACGATGCTCGTGACCACCTGCCGCGCGAAGATGTCCTGGGCCGCTTCGCGACGGAAGCCCTTGAACCCACATTGCGTGTCCTTGACCCGCCCGGTCACCCAGATCGACGCCAGCACGTGGAAGACCTTGCCGAGCCATCGGCGGTACCCCGGCTGCGTCGCACGCATGTCCGACCCGTCTGGTTGGATCCGCGAGCCAAGGGCGACGTCATGGTCGAGGAGGGCGCGCAGCAGATGCGGTATCTGGTCGGGCGGCGTCGCCATATCAGCATCCGCGAAGATCACGAAGTCGCCGGTCGCCGCGAGCATGCCGGCACGAACGGCGGCGCCCTTGCCGCCGTGCGGAACGCGACGGACGCGCAGCTGCATGCCGTCGATGGTGCCCGCCGCCTCCGGCCGTGCTTCGACGAGGTCGACGGTCCCGTCCGTGCTGCCGTCGTCGACGACCAGGATCTCGATGTCCCCCGGAAGCGCCGTCGCACTCGATGACCCTTCCGGGTCCGCGTTCCTCGTACCGAGGAACTCGAAGAGCTCGTCGAGCGCGGGGCCGATCCGTTCCGCTTCGTTGTATGCGGGGAGTACCAGCGTCAGGGTCACGTGGTGCGGCCATCACCGTCGTCGGCTCGCGACGAAGGCACGTCCGGACATCCGTTCATGACGGAAGACTACCGCGCGGCCCTCGCCCCGGATCGGATGGTGCGCCACACTTCCACTGGGACCATGAGCGCATAGCGGGAGGGCGCCGGGACGGCCGAGAGTGACAGCCATGGAACGCGTCCGAAGGTTCACCAGGCGTCTGGGTGAGATCGCCCATCGCAATCGGCGTGCGCTTCGGGACGCCCTCATCCTGATCGGGCTGCTCCGTGCCGCCGTCTATTTCTTCGTCCAGGGAATCCATCCGTGGACCTTCGTCGGGATCGATGCGCGGGCGTACTGGGGCGTCGACCTCGCGCATCCGTACGCGAGCTCCGGCGTGGGCGAGTACTCGACCTACCTGTATTCCCCCGCCTTCGCCCAGTTCATCTCGCCGCTATATGTCCTGCCGTTCGAGGCGTTCTTCGTCCTGTGGACGGCCGCCTCAGTGCTCGTCCTGTACTGGCTCGTCCGGCCCTGGCCGTGGGCCCTGCTGATCCTCTTGCTGCCGTGGACGTACGAGCTGTTCGTCGGCCAGGTCCATCTGTTCATCGCCGCCGCGATCGTCCTGGGATTCCGATGGCCGTCGTTGTGGGCCTTCAACATCCTGACCAAGGTGACCCCGGGTGTCGGGCTGCTCTGGTTCATCGTGCGCCGCGAGTGGCGCTCCTTGGCCATCGCACTCGGGACGACGTTCGCCATCGTCGCGGTCTCGTTCCTACTGGCGCCGAGTGCATGGTTCGACTGGTTCTCGTTCCTGCGAGGGAGCACGGGCAGCGGTGAGCTCCTATACCTGCGGATCACCGCGGCAGCCCTGATCGTGGCTGCGGGAGCCCTGACCGGACGTCGTTGGGCCGTCCCCATCGCCGTGTGGTTGGCGTTGCCGGTCGTCTGGATCGAGTCCTGGGTGATCCTGCTCGCGATCATCCGGTTGCGGGATCCGGCGCCCCTGCCGGCGCGCGCGCCGGTGCCGGTGCCGACGCCTGCGCCGCAGCCACGATGAGACCGATTGCGACCCACAGCAGCGGCAGCCAGACCAGTGAGATCGCGGCGACGACCGCACCCGCCGTGACGAGAGCCGACACACGACGCGTGTCCGGCTCGGTTGCGCGCAGCATCGCCGCAACGGCGACCGGGAGCATCGCGCTCGGGTAGTGGTACCAGGTGACGGGGAGCGTCACGAGCGACGCCGCCGCCGCCCAGGCGAAGCTCTCGACCGGGTCGGCCCTGCGCCATGCAGCCCAGACCGTGACGACGACGGCGGCAGCCGCCACGAATACGTGCAGGGATCGCGCGAAGGCATCATCGGCACCGATGAGCAGCGCGATCTGGGCCGCGATGCCGGCGTTGCGCGGATCGACGATCGCCGCCCCCGCTCCGGCCCGGACGACGTCCCCGTACTCCGACCACAAGGCCGTGCCCCCGATGACGATGCTGGCGCCGACCACGACAGCGACCCCGACGGCCGCGGTTGCCACCACCAGACCGGCCGACGACCGGGCCCCGGCCCGGCGATCGCGGGCCGCCCGGGTCAGGAACCACAGGCCCAGCGACGCTGGATGCAGTTTCACGCGTCGCCAGCGCCAGGGCCGCGCCGCCTCCGACCGCGGTCGCGCGCCCGGGCGCCATCGCCGCGAGCAACATCAACCCATAAAGGAGCGGAAACCAGACGTCGAGGTTCCCGAACAGCAGGCCGACCGCGAACGGCAGCGTCAAGGGCGCGCAGGCCGCGACGACGAACAGGACCTCGCGACGTGACCGACGCGGCGCCAGGTGTCGGCGGAGCAGTCTCCGTCGCGACGAGCGAGCCCGGCCGACCGCCCCGATGGACCACAGGACAAGATCACCCGCGACGGGATCGCCGCCAGGAGGCTGAACGCCTGCGCGACGGGCGGCGGGTACGAGTAGAAGAGGCTGGTCGCCATCGGGGCCGCGCCCGACACCAGCTCCGGTGCGTACGGCGATCGTCCCGCGGCGACATCACGGCCGGCCTCGATCAACAGCTCGAGATCGAATCCGAGGCTCGATGCGGAGCGGGCGGCCAGCTGGAGCCCGATCGCGATCACCCCGATCCAGGCGATGCTCCCGGCCACCACGGCGGCCACCACGGCACGACCCGGAAGCGGACGCGGACTGGCGGTCGTGGCGGTGCGCATCGGCCCCATCCTACGGCCCGCCACGCCGGCGCTCGGGTCCCTCGCGCGAGGCAGCCCGTACCCGTTCGTACCATCCGGTCGGCGGCGCACTCGGTGCTACGTTCAGCGGCGATGAGCACCGGCACGCTGCAGCCCACGATGAGCGACGGCTCCACGCCGCCGTCCGCCGTGCGGAGGTCACCCCGCGCGTTCGCCTCATCCTGGCCGTCGTCTCGCTCGGGATCCTCGTCTTCCCGATCGCGGACTTCGTCAACGCCGCCATGAAACCGAACTTCAACGGCTACGGTGGCATCGACTACACGTTGTACATGGACGCCACGCGCCGCTGGCTCGCCGGAGGGTCGTACTTCGAGCCGTATCAGCTCGCCGGGCCTTATCCGATCCAGATGGGCGATGTCCTCTATGCGCCGAATGCCCTGCCGTTGTTCGTCGCATTCACGGTGCTGCCCGCATTCCTGTGGTGGGCGGTCCCGTTGGGCGTCACGACCTGGGCCATCTGGCGCGTTCGCCCGGCCCCCGTCGCGTGGCCGTTCATGGCCCTGTGCATCTTCTGGCCGCCGATGGTCGCGCGCACGGTCGCCGGGAACCCCGTCATGTGGGTGATGGCCGCGGTGGCCCTCGGCTTCATCGTTCGGTGGGCATTCGTCGGGGTCCTGCTGAAGCCATCGCTGTTCCCGTTCGCCCTGCTCGGCGTGCGCAGTCGAAACTGGTGGATCGCGCTGGCGTTGTGGATCGCGATCTCGATCCCCTTCGGGGCGTTGTGGTTCGACTGGGTGACCGCCCTCACGAATTCGACCGGGGGCGGCCTGCTCTACTCGTTGCAGGACGTCCCGATCCTGCTCCTGCCGGTCATCGCGGCACGGATGCGCTAGGTCACGCCGACTACGGGATCCACCAGCCGGCGAAGGTCAGCGTCGAGAAGATGGCCAGGAGTGCGACAGACAGCACCGGCCAGCCGTAGCGCCACGCCGGATGCTGGCGCGATGCGAGGATCCACGAGTAGGGGAACGACAGGAGCACGACCCTCCCGACCGCCTCCAGGCTCCCCGAAACGAGCAACATGACGAGCGCGATCGCCGGGATCGCCGCGTACTCGAGCGGGATCCGGTCGCGGCGGACGAAGACGAACAAGCCGACCGCGAACATCAGGCAGATCATCAGTGCGGCGAAGTACAGGGCGAGCGGCCCGGCCAGCGCGGTCGCGACGGAGCCCGAACCCGCGGCGGCGCCACCGGCGTTGCGGCCCCATGCCGCGTACGACCCGAAGTACCCGTTCCACGAGCCGGTGAAGAACGCGACCCAGACGATGTAGGACAACGTCGCCAGCGGGCCCAGGCCGAGGGCGATCCAGCGCAGGCGGCTGCCGCCTTGCTTGCGGGACGCCAGCAGGAGCGGAACGAGGAGGAATGCGCTCTGTGCCCGCGTCAGTGAGGCCAGCCCGAAAGCGATCCCGGCGCGTCCCGCGTACCCGCGCTCGACCGCCAGGAACGCCACGACGGTGAGGATCAGCGTGAGCGTCTCCGAATAGGCCATCGTGTACACGAACGAGAAGGGGAACAGGGCGAGCAGGGCGGCCGCCCGGATCGCCCGGGCCTCGCCGAGGTGGGGTCGCGCCACCCGCACGAGCAGGACGAGTGCGAGCGCGAACAGGACGAGATTGAGCGTGATGGCGATGAACCCGACGAGGTCGGGCCACGGCATGGCCAGGACGCGCACGAGCATCGGGTAGAGCGGGAAGAACGCGTAGTCGTGATAGCCGGTGTCGCCGAACGCCTCGAGGTGGTAGCCGTTCCGCGCGATCCCGACGAACCAGTCGCCGTCCCATGTGGTCAGGGAGCGCAGGATGGGGGCCGGGTCGCCGTGGAGGAGGCGGGGGTTCGTGACGAACACGCCTGCCTCGACGAGCAGGGCCGCCCCGGCGATCAGCAGACGTGAGAAGGCGAAGGCCGCGATGAGCGGCGCGTAGCGGCGCAGCGTCTCGGGCTGAACGCGGGGGAATCCGCGCGATCGCGCCACCGTGGCGGAAAGCGGATCGGATCGGGAAACCATGCGGGGCGCGCACTCCAACGGCGGGACGGCTGGACAGTCCCCCATGTGAGCCGCCTCGTCAAGGCAGTAGACTCGCCGCATCGACCCATGACCTTCGGGTGGTTCTGAGAGGCGCGCGTTGGACCCAAAATCGCCTGTACCGGACCACACTGGAGGACACATGCACCAGCACGAGCACGCCGCGCACGGCGTGGAGATCGAACCCGGCACGCCCGCGTGGTCGGAATGGGTCAAGGATTACTACCGCGACGTCGAGACCTACGACTGGGTCGACGTCGCCGACAACATCCGCGGCCTCGAGGCGTTCTTCCACAAGAACCGCGCCTGGATGGTGCGCCGGATGGTCGCGAAGTACGCGACGCCGGACGCGCCGATCCTCGATGCCGGCTGTGGTACCGGGCTCAACCTGCGGCACCTCCCCGAGGGCTCCGTCGGCGTCGACATCAACCCACGCAACATCGCCCTGCTTCGGCAGCGCTTGCCGAACCACACCGTCATCGAGGGCGACGTCGAGGCGCTGCCGTTCGACGATGCGAGCTTTGGCACCGTCCTGTGCACGGAAGTGATCGAGCACATCCCCGATCCGTCGGCGGCCCTCGCCGAGTACCGCCGCGTCCTCCAGCCAGGCGGCGTGCTCATCGGGTCGGTCCCGGCGCGATCGGCGATCTGGAAGTTGCGGTTCCTGTCGAGCACCTGCCCCCACAGCGAGCCGTTCCACAACGAGTACCTGCCCAACGAGGTCCGCGAGATGCTGACCGGCTGGCAGATCGTGTCGCTGCGCTACTCGCTGCTCCATTTCAACGTGCTGTTCGTCGCTCGCAAGGCCGCCTGACAGAGGGTGACCTGGGGGTGACCCCCTGGTCCCCAGGCTAGGCCATTCGTACCGGGCGGCCGGGCCCTGACCCGGTGCTACGCTGCACCGGCCGTGCGTATTCCCCTCCTCTTGTACGGGCTCGCCCTCGCCGTCCGTCTGGTCCTCATCTGGAACTTTCCGGACCCGGCGTACCCCAATTCGTTCTACTACGTGGACGTCGCGCGAGCACTCGCGGCCGGCGACGGATTCAACATCGACCTGATCTGGATCTTCCCCGAGGTCGGCGGCGTCGTGCCGGCCGATCCCGTCCTCCCGATCCCGTCGAACGCCCACTGGATGCCGCTCGCGTCCCTGGTCCAGGTGCCGTTCCTGCTGCTCTTCGGCGAGGTCGCCTGGGCATCGGCGTTGCCCTTCGCGTTGATCGGCGCCACGGCCGCCCCGCTCACCTGGGCCATCGCCCGCGACGCCGGCGCGCGTCGCAGCGTGGCGATCGGCGCCGGCTTCCTGGTCGCGATCCCGGTCCTGTCATTGACGTACATGGTCCAGCCGGACAACTTCTCGCTGTTCCAGCCACTGGTCGCGGCCGCGCTGTGGATGGGCGCTCGCGGCCTTCGAGGATCGCCCCGCTCCTTCGTTCTGGCCGGGCTGCTGGCCGGGATCGCCACGCTATCGCGGAATGACGGGCTGCTGGTCCTGGGCGCGCTCGGGATCGCGTTCGCCTGGGACCGCTGGCGCGCCTGGCGGGCGGCGCCGCCGGACAGACCCGTCCGGAGCCGAAGGCCGAGCCTCGGCCGGCCATCCCGTTCGCCGCAGCGGTCGGCTGCGTGGCCCTGTTCGTGCTGGTGATGTCGCCGTGGTGGCTCCGCCAGCTCGCGGTGTTCGGGTCCATCTCCCCGTCGACCGCCTCGGGCCGCGTCCTCTTCATCCGCGACATCGGCGAATGGAACAGCATCACGGCGCCCGCCACGCTCGACCACCTGCTGGGCATGGGCATCGGACCGTTCCTCGCGACCCGCATCGGTGGCCTGGTATCGGCGGTGATGATCTTCACGACGCTTGGTCACGGGCTTCGTGCTGGCCCCGTTCATGGTGATCGGCGCCTGGGCCCGACGTCGGTCGCTCGACTTCGGCCCGTTCTTCGCGTATGCCGCGCTCCTCTTCGGCTTCTCGACGGTCGTCTCGGCGGTGCATGTCCCGGGTGGCACGTTCATCCATTCGGCGGTCGCCCTCGCGCCCCATGCCTACATCCTCACGCTGGAAGGGGTCGCGGTGGCGGTCGCGTGGATCGCGGCGCGTCGTCGGGCGTGGGATCGGGAGGCCGCCACCAGGATCTTCACCGGCGCGACCCTCGCGTTCGCCGGCGTGGCCGCGCTGTTCGGCTCGCTGTTCGTGCACGCGGTCTGGGACGCCAGTCGTGACAAGTTCGTCGCGGTGGCCGATGCCCTCGATCGCGCCGGCGCTTCGATGACGGATCGCGTCATGTCCATCGACGCGTCCGGGACCAAGTACTGGAGCGGGCGCGGCGGCGTGGTGCTCGTCAACGATCCGATCGAGACCATCGAGCGGGTCGCCCGCGCCTACGACATCCGCTGGGTGGTCCTCGACCGCGAGGACGGCGTCGACGCGATCGCGCCGATCCTGGACGGCGGGCCGAGGCCGGCTTGGTGGGGCGAACCGGTCCTCGCCGTCGGCCAACCGTTGCGTTCTGGCCGTGTACCCGGTGGAGTCGGCGCCGTGAGTCGTCGCGAGGCGGTCCTGACCGGCCTGCTGATCTTCGCCATCGCGCTGGTCGTACGCGCGCTACTTCGCGGCGCAGATCGTGTTCCCCAAACCGGAGGACACCGCGTACTACGTCGGCGTGGCGCGCAACCTGCTCGAGGGCCGCGGACTGGTCAGCGACGCGCTGTGGAGCTACCAGACCCCGCCGCTGGATGTTCCCCCGTCCGGCGTTCGAGGTCTGGCTGCCCCTGCCGACGTTCCTCGCCGCGATCCCGATGGCGCTGTTCGGAGCGACCTTCGCCGCGGCGCAGGTCTCCAGCGTCCTGGTCGGCGCGATCGTGTCCGTCCTCGCCTGGCGTCTCGCGCTCGATGTCGCCGAGGAGCGGGAGCTCAGCGTCGAACGTGCGCGCTGGGTCGGCATCGGTGTCGGCGCCACGACGGCCGTCTACCTGCCGCTGCTGCTCAGCTCGTCCCTGCCCGACTCGACGATGCCGTTCGCGGCGATCGTGCTCGGGGCGTGCCTCCTCATGACGCGCCTGCTCCGTGACCCGCGCAGCGCGGCGCTGACCGATCCGCGGCTGGTCGCGCTGGGTCTGCTGCTGGGGCTGGGGGCGTTGACCCGCAACGAGACGGTCTGGCTGGCGCTGATCTGGGCGGGGCTGGTCTGGTTCACGGTCGCCCGGCCCAGAAGCGACCGCGTGCGGATGATCGGGGTCGTCGCCGTCGTGGCCGCCGTGGTGTTCGCGCCTTGGGCATACCGGAACCTGGTCGTCCTCGGCAGTCCGCTGCCCGGGCAGGCCGTGACGAATGCCCTGTACCTGTCCGGCTTCGACATCTTCGCCTGGAACGACCCGCCGACCCTGGCCCGCCATCTGGCGATCGGGCCGGCCGCGCTCATCGAGCTCCGGATCGCCGGGCTCGCCCACAACCTCTTCAACGTTCTCGTCCTTCTGGGCATCCCCGTGTCGGTCATCGGCCTCGTCGCTCTGCCGTGGCACGGACGCGGACTCTCGTTGCGTCCGCTCCTCTGGATCAGCCTGATCATGTTCGTCGTCACGAGTCTCCTGTTCCCGGCTGCGACCCAGTGGGGAACGTTCCTGCACGCGGCCGCCCCCGTGCACGTGCTGATCGTGATCTCGGCGGCGTTCGCCCTGGACGCCGGCATCGCCCGATTGGGTCGCCGCATGGGTTGGACCAACCCGATCGCTTGGCTTGGCACGGCCGTCGGCCTTGGCTCCTCGCTCCTCTTCTCGGCCGCGTTGCTGCCGTCGTTCGGAGGCGGGTCGCACGGCACGCAAGACATGTACGCGGAGCTTGGGGCCCGGATGGCAGCGATCGGTCGACCGCTCGATCGGACGGCAGGTCCGGTCATCACCAACTTCCCGATCTGGATGGCGGAAGTGAATCGCATCCCATCGCTGGCACTGCCGGACGAGCCGCCCGAGGACATACTGGACCTGGCGCGCACGTTCCCGGGGACCCGTCTGATGGTGCTCATCTCGCCCGAGGGGAAACACTGGCCCGCCGACATCGAGGCCGGGCTCCCCGGCTCGGAATGCTTCCAGCCCGTGGACCTGGGGTCGCCAACCTCCGGGGCGGCCGGGGAGGACCTCCTCGAGGACGTCCTGGTCTACGAGATCGATTGCTCATGACCGGCCCCTATACTCCGAAGCCGATGGAGGCTGCAGGCGGCGCGACCGACGCTCGGGACAGCCGCTTCGAGGGGCTCCATGCGGAGGCCAGCGCGGCGGTGGGGTACAGCGCGAACACGATCCGGGGGGTCCGCGAGCGCTATCGCCAGGCCTACGCTGAAGCCTTGACGAGCTGGCAGGAGCTCCGTGACGACCTGGACGGCATCGACCGGACGCCCGGCGCCGGCCGATCGCGGGCGGGCAGTGCGGCGGCCGCCGCTCCGGTTGACGGGGACGGCTCCATCGACACGATCAACGATGGCGCAAGCGACGCGCAGCAGCGGTCGCTGCGAGGTGAGGTCGCCACCGTGGCGAAGGAGCTCGAGGAGCACCGATCGGCCCTCGCCCGGCTCGAGCTCGCCGAGCGCACGCTGTCGCGTACCTGGCTGTTCCTGGAGCGCGGCGACAGCTCCCTGGTGGCGCCCGGCAATGAACCGGGTGCAGGCGAAGACGTCGCGATGCGCATCGTCGAGGCTCAGGAGGCCGAGCGCGCACGTCTGGCCCAGGACATCCACGACGGCCCGATCCAGGCGCTGTCGAACGCGATCTTCCAGGCCGACTACACCGAACGCATGAGCGCCGCAGACCCGGCCATCGCCGCCGAGATCGGGTCGCTGCGCGACCTCCTCCGTCGGGAGCTCGACAACCTGCGGGGCTTCATCAGCCAGCTCCGACCGCCCGCGCTCGACGAGCTCGGGCTCGATGGCGCGATCGAAGACGCGGTCGGCCGTCTGCGGGCTACCACGGCCCTGCATGTCACGACGGACCTGCGTGCAAAGAACGACAACCTCGATGACGACCAGCAGACGGTCGCGCTGCGCGTGACCCAAGAAGCGCTGCAGAATGTGCGCAAGCACGCGGCCGCCTCGACCGTGGTGGTCAGCACGGACGTCGCGGACGATTCCTGGACCCTTGAGATCCGCGACGATGGACGCGGATTCGATGTGGGCGCGGTGGCCGCGCGTGGACGCCGGAACTTCGGCATGCAGTTCATGAGGGAGCGAGCGGAACTGATCGATGCGCGCTTCGACGTACGATCTCGACCGGACGGCGGTACCGTGGTCCGACTCGCGATCCCGACGGGCGCCCGGACGGGAGTAAAGGAGAACGGATGAGTGCGACTGAATTCGGCGGAGTCGACCGACGACGGGGTGGGCCCGACCGCAGGACCCCTGAGGACACGATTCGCATCCTGATCGTCGACGACCACGCCCTGTTCCGCGCGGGCGTCGCGGGCCTCCTCGCGCGCGAGCCGGACCTCGAGGTCGTCGCCGAGGCCGACGATGCCCGGAGCGCGATGGACCGGGCTCTCGAGACGTCGCCGGACATCATCCTGATGGATCTGTCGCTGCCCTCACCCGGTGGCATCGAGACGACCCAGCGCATCAAGCGCGAATTGCCCTCGACCGGGATCATCGTCCTCGCCGTCAACGAGGACGAGGACGCCCTGTTCGACGCGATCAAGGCCGGAGCCGCGGCGTTCATCCTCAAGGACGTCGGTCCCGACGACCTGGTCACGATCATCCGCCGCGTCGCCGGAGGCGAGTTTCTGATCAACGACAAGGTCTTCGCAAAGCCGGCCGTGGCGTCGCGCGTCCTCAAGGAGTTCCGCGAGCTCGCGGTCTACGGCCAGGAAGCCGCCCCCATCTTCGCGCCGCTCTCGCCCCGGGAGGTCGAGATCCTCGACAACATCGCCCAGGGCATGACCAACAAGCAGGTCGCCTACGCCCTCTCCATCAGCGAGCAGACGGTCAAGAACCACATGAGCTCGATCCTGCGCAAGTTGTCCGTGAATGACCGTACGCAAGCCGTGGTGTACGCGATGCGCCAGGGCTGGATCCGGATGCCCGACGATTGATGGCCGACCCGGTCGCTCCAGCCGCCACGCTCGGCGACCTGTCCGGCCGGCTCGCCGACGACCTGATCAAGCTCGACGGGGAGCTGAGCGAGGTCGACCAACTCGTCACCCAGGCCAAGTCCGAAGCCACGCGGCACGAGGCGCGGCGTGCTGCGGCCGCCGAGAAGTTCGCGGCGCTCACCCAGGACGGTGACCCGAAAGAGCGACTGGATCAGACCGCGAGTCTCGTGACGCTGACCAAGCGCGCCGCGCTGATGGAGACCCAGGTCGACGTGCTCGAGGGAAAGCGACGCGCACTGGCCCGCTACCGGGACGCACTGGTGGAATACCTCGCGGCCCTGGGTGGCCTGGACGCCGCGATGGTGCTGCCCACAAGCACCTCGCCGGCAGATGCCGGTCTGGATCCGGCCGACGACGACACGCCGATGCCAGCGGCGGTCTCACGACTGGTCCTGGGCGCGCAGGAGGACCTGCGCCGCGAGATCGCGCGGGCGATGCACGACGGCCCCGCCCAGAGCCTCACGAATATCGTCCTCCAAGCCCAGATCGTCGAGCGGCTCGTCGCGCGCGATCCGGCCTCGGCAGCCAGCGAGGTCCGCCAGCTGGTAGCGATGGTCCAGCACACGCTCGATGCGACCAAGTCGTTCATCTTCGACGTGCGCCCCATGGTCCTCGACGACCTGGGCCTCGTACCCACGCTCCGTCGCGCCACGCGGGAGCGTGGCCAGCGCGCGGGCATCCCGGTCGAGTTCGAGTCGATGGGTCAGGACCGCCGGCTGCCGATGGACCTCGAGAGCGGACTGTTCCGGATGCTCGACGAGGCGCTCGCCGCATATCTCGGGGCGGCCCCCGATCGCGTCACGCTGGTCCTCGATTGGGCGGACCAGCTCGAGGCGCGTGTTCGCGCGACGCGTGCCGTCGTGGAGCCGCCGCGATCGTCGGACGCCGACGCTCCCGCTCCTGAGCCCGGCAAGGAGCTGCCACCCGCCCTCGCCGCGATGTTCGAGGAACGCAAAGAGGATGAGCGCCAGGCCGCCGAGGCCGCTGTGCGTGAGTCGATCGTCGAGCTTCCCGTCACGAAATGGCGCGAGATCCAGGGGCGAGCATCGTCGATCGGGGTGACCGCAGAACTGCTACTGGACGGCAGCGAGCTGCGACTGCTGGCCGACATGCCGGCGGTCGAGCCGCCACCCGAGGAATGAAGGCGGTGCAGCGCATCCATGATGCCCGTGAGGGGCAGGGCCTGGTGGAGTATGGATTGATGACCGCGCTCACCAGCGCGCTCACGCTGCTCTGGCTCGTCGTGTTCGGCGGGACGCTGTCCGATGCCCTCACCGCGATCGGACACGCGATCGATCAGGCGACCGGAGGCTGACCGGCGACCTCGGCGCCTATCGTTGTGCCCCGTACCATCGTCTCAGGTGACAGGCGTGAATCCCGTTCGTACAGTGGCGCAGCCCTCATCTGGGGGTGAGTACTCATCCAGGAGAACCATCACATGACGTCGATCTATCTCAAGGTCATGGAACTCATCCATCGCGACGAAGACGGCCAGGGCCTCGCGGAGTACGCGCTGATCCTCGCCCTCATCGCCATCATCGCGATCGTCGCCCTCATCTTCCTGGGCGGCCAGGTCAGCAAGATCCTGAGCACGGTCGGCAGCTCGGTCTAACCGGCTCCTGCCAACGACCGCCGGGCCTGATGGGCTCGGCGGTCGTTGTGCGTTCAGGACCTGTCACGAAAGGAGAGCTGGAGATGTTCATCTCCCAGAGGCTCTTCGCCAACCTCCAGTCGTGAGGACGGCCAGGGTCTCGTCGAATACGCATTGATCCTCGCGCTCATCGCGATCGTCGCAATCATCGCTCTCATCTTCCTCGGTGGCCAGGTCAGCTCGGATCCTGAGCAACGTCGGCAGCTTCTGTCTAGCCGTCATGCTCAAGCCACACCGCTCGTACGTCGACCGCCGGTCTTCGGACCGGCGGTCAGTCGTTTTGTGCGTGCACCAATATCGTGGTTGCCTCCTTGACATGTGCCGCCCTGAACCGTACCTTGGCGGCCGCCTCCGCACTGCGGGGAGCCTGAAGGAAAGGAGGTACCCATCCACATGACGTCCATCTATCTCAAGGTCATGGAACTCATCCATCGCGACGAAGACGGCCAGGGCCTCGCGGAGTACGCGCTGATCCTCGCCCTCATCGCCATCATCGCGATCGTCGCCCTCATCTTCCTGGGCGGCCAGGTCAGCAAGATCCTGAGCACCGTCGGCAGCTCGGTCTAACCGGACTCCATGCCAACGAGCCGCCGGGCCTGATGGCTCGGCGGCTCGCCTTGTGTCGTTCAGGACCTGTAGAAAGGAGAGCTGGAGATGTTCATCTCCCAGAGGCTCTTCGCCAACCTCAGTCGTGAGGGCGGCCAGGGTCTCGCCGAATACGCATTGATCCTCGCTCTTATCGCGATCATCGCAATCATCGCTCTCATCTTCATCGGTGGTCAGGTCAGCTGTCCTGAGCAACGTCGGTAGTTCTGTCTAACGACAGCTCCGCCAGCGCATCGACCGCCGTGCCCCCCGGGCGCGGCGGTCGAACTGATTCCGGCCGTTTCGGGGACGCGATCCGCGGGCGTCAAGGCCTCAGCGGAGACCTCTGGCGAACTGGTTCATCGCTGCACCGGCCGGCCTCGTCCCGACATCGGTGCGGTCGAAAATGCGAACCTTGCGCGCAACCTTGCGGCACGCGGGGAAACCTGCTGTTTCCTACCAAGGGTCCTAGCCCATTGGTATAGTCGCGCGGCATTTTGCCGGTGCTACAGTGGTGCCACCTGTCACACATCACGGCTCGGGAGACCTTATTTTGAAGCGCTCGAATCGATTGGTTCTGCTCGTGGGGGTTTTCCTCGCGATCGTCGCATTCGTCGGCATCTTGCTGCTGCAAGGACCTGGCAATGGACCGCCTGAACCGGTGGCGCCCACCGAGCTCCCGACGGTCGTCGCGATCCAGGACATCCCGCTTGGCACGGCGATCCGCGCCGAGCAGATCGAGGTCCGGCAGATCGCCATCACCGGCCGTGACACCGACGCCTTCGGCGACACGTCCCAGGTTCTCGGGAAGATCGTCCGTCAGCCGGTCGTGATCGGCGGCGCGATCACCGCCAGGACACTGAGCGGCGGTCAGCAGGGTCAGGTGCTCGACATCGAGTGCCCCGCGACCATGCGCTGCATCTCCGTCCAGGTCGATCAGGTCACCGGTGTCGGCACGGTCATCAAGACCGGCGACTACGTCGACCTCATCATGGCCCTCCAGGCCGACAAGTTCCCCGTGATCACTGCTGACGAAGAGACGAACACCTTCACGGTGGTCGCCGGACTCAACAGCACGAGCGTGAAGCTCGTCCTGCAGGGCATGCAGGTCCTCGGCACCCTGTTGCCACCCCAGGACCCCGCAGCGCAGCCAGCGCCAGCCGCCTCGGGCGCACCGCCGGCCCAGCCGGGTACGACCCTCTCGGGCCAGCAGGAGATCGTGATCCTGGCCGTTGACGCACAGCAGGCCGAGATCATCAAGTTCGCCCAGCTCGACTCGCCACTGTTCTCGCTGGTCCTGCGCTCGCCTCAGGACTTCATCGACCCAGAGACCAACCTGCCGTATGAGAACGGCCCGATCCCGGACGCCACCACCGGCGTCATCCTCAAGACCCTCGTGGACAACTACGGCGTCCTGCCGCCTGAGCTCATCGAGGCCATCCTGCCAGCGCAGCCGTAGCCAAGCCGTTCGGCGGCTTCCGCCGACAGCCACCGAACCCAGGCGCAACGGGCGCGATGGACCCCACCGGTCCCGCGCCCGTCGGCGTCAGGGGAGGCAAGACCACCCGTCCATCGTCACCACCCGCTAGGAACGAAAGCCAGACCGCCTGATGGCAGACCAGATCCGCGTCCTCATCGTCGATGACATCCCCGAGACCCGCGACCACCTCACGAAGCTGCTTGGCTTCGAGAGCGACATCGACGTGGTCGGCTCGGCGGCGTCCGGCGCGGAAGCGATCGCCCTCGCGACGTCCCTCACGCCCGACGTCGTGTTGATGGACATCAACATGCCGGACATGGACGGGATCGCCGCCACGGAGTTGCTCGGTCGGGCCGTGCCGACCGCATCGGTCGTGATGATGTCGGTCCAGGGCGAGGCGGACTACCTGCGCCGCTCGATGCTGGCGGGGGCCCGCGAGTTCCTCGTCAAGCCCTTCAGCAGCGACGAGCTGACCGCCTCGATCCGCCAGGTCCACACCCGCGAACGGGAGAAGGCCAGCCGGCTCGCCATCGCGACGCCGACGGAGGCCGCGAACCCGGTGGGGACCAACCCCAGCGGCGAGCCCGGCCTGGTCGTGGCGCTGTTCAGTCCCAAGGGCGGCGTCGGTCGCACGACGGTTGCCGTGAACATGGCGGTGGCCGCCGCCACGGAACTGGGCAAGAAGGTCGTCCTGGTCGATGGCTCCTTCCAGTTCGGCGACGTGGGCGTCCTGCTCAACCTGAATCCAAAGAACAAGTCGATCGCCGACCTGGTTCCGGAGCTCGAGCAGGCCGGCAACGAGGTCGAGTCCATCGATACGTTCGTGATCAACCACTCGGCCGGCATCCGCGTGCTGCTGGCACCGCCGTCGCCAGAGATGGCCGAGCTCATCACGCCGTCGGGCATCAAGCGCGTGATCGAGGCGCTGCGCCTCACCCACGACCTCGTCGTCGTGGACTGCACCGCGTTCTTCAACGACACGACCCTCGCGATGCTCGACGCCGCCGATATCATCCTGACGATGCTGAGCCTCGAGATCACGAGCATCAAGAACATGCGCCTCTTCCTGGAGGTCGCAGAGCAGCTCGGTTATGAGAACAAGGTCCGGCTCATCCTCAACCGCGCCGATTCGGCGCTCGGAATCCGCGTCGCGGACGTCGAGCATTCGATCGGCCGCAAGGTGGACGAGACGATCGTCAGCGACGGGCGGAGCGTCGTCTACGCGCTCAATCGGGGGGTTCCGTTCTTCCTCAGCAACCGGGAGGCGCAGGTCTCCCAGGACATCCTCCGACTGGCCCAGTCGGTCTTCGGCGAAACGTCGCAAGTCGCGGCCACCGAGGACAAGGGCCGGGCCACCAACAAGAAATCGTTGTTCGCATGGCGCTGATCGTGTCGACCGGCACCGTTGAAGTATTTCGACCCTCGGGGCGAGAAGGGGTTTAGGTCATGTCCCTGTTGAAGCGGATCGAATCAGCTCGCCCGGGTGGGGCGCCCGAGGCGCCGGCCGGCGCACCGGGTTCCGTACCGGCTCCGGCCGGTGGCGGCCCGCCGACCCTGCCCTCGGCGCCGCGCCTCCAGTCGCAGGCGCCCGTCCGAGAGTCCTTCCGGGACGTCAAGTTCCGGATCCAGAACCGGGTCATCCAGGACCTGGACCCGAAGCTCGACCTGTCGAATCAGGTCGAGGTCCGGCGCCAGATCGAGGAGATCTTCGGCAAGGTCATCGACGAGGAAGGCCTCGCGCTGACCCGTGCCGAGCGCGTCCGCATGCTCGAGCAGATCACGGACGAGATCATCGGTCTCGGACCGCTGGAGCCGCTCCTGCGTGACGAGTCGATCACCGAGATCATGGTCAACGGCCCGCGCCAGGTCTACATCGAGCGCTCCGGCAAGCTGGAGCTGACCAATGTCGTGTTCCAGAACGACGATCACGTCATGCGCATCATCGACCGCATCATCGCCCCGATCGGTCGCCGCGTTGACGAGTCGTCGCCGATGGTCGACGCGCGCCTGACCGACGGTTCCCGCGTCAACGCCATCATCCCGCCGCTGTCGCTGGTCGGGCCGGTCGTCACGATCCGCAAGTTCGCCGCTTCCCCCTTCACGACGGACGACCTCATCCGTTTCGGCACCGCCACCGCAGACATGTTCGACTTCCTTCGTGCCTGTGTGGAGGCTCGCCTGAATCTCTTCGTGTCCGGCGGCACCGGCTCCGGCAAGACCACGACGCTCAACGTGCTCTCCTCGTTCATCCCGAACGACGAGCGCATCGTGACGATCGAGGACGCCGCCGAGCTCCAGCTCCGCCAGGAGCACGTCGTGACGCTCGAGTCGCGCCCGCCCAACATCGAAGGCAAGGGTGCCATCCCGATCCGCGAGCTCGTGCGAAACGCGCTGCGGATGCGCCCCGATCGCATCATCGTCGGCGAGTGCCGGTCCGGTGAGGCGCTGGACATGCTCCAGGCCATGAACACCGGGCATGACGGCTCGATGTCGACCGGCCACGCCAACTCCCCTCGCGACATGCTGTCGCGGCTCGAGACCATGGTCCTGATGGCCGGCGTCGACCTGCCGCTGCGCGCTATCCGCGAGCAGGTCGCCTCCGCGGTCGACCTTATCGTCCAGCAGAGCCGTCTGAAGGACGGGACCCGCAAGATCGTCAACATCACCGAGGTCCAGGGCATGGAAGGCGACGTCATCGTCATGCAGGACGTGTTCGTCTTCGAGCAGACAGGCGTCGTCGAGGGCAAGATCCAGGGTCGCCTCAAGCCCACCGGGATCCGGCCGAAGTTCGTCGAGAAGTTCGAGATCATGGGCATCAACCTGCCCCCGGGTCTCTTCGGCTTCAACTACTAAGACGCGGAAGAGGAGAGACCGACCGTGGAACCCATGACGCTGGCGGTGGCCGGAGTGGCCGCCCTGGCCATCCTGCTGATCGCGGTCGGGGTCGCCAGCTCCGGACGATCCGGCATCTCGGACCGCCTCGAGCGCTATGCGTCCGGGCGGGCCGAGGGCGCGGCCGTTGCCTCCACCGGGCAGGGACCGATCAGCGACCTGATCGCCCAGAGCCAGGCACTCGCGAGCCTGAACAAGGTCGTCGAAGGTCGCGACTTCGGGGCCAACCTGGCGCGCGACATCGCGCGCGCGGACCTGAAGCTCAAGCCTTCCGAGTTCCTCATGATCTGGGGAGGGTCGATCGTCGCCGTGCCCGTGGTGATGATCATCTTCGGGTTCTTCATGCCCGCACTCCACTCGCCCCTCATGCTGCTCATCGGAGCGCTGATCGGCTTCATGCTGCCGCGCTTCTGGCTCGGCCGTCGGAAGAGTGGCCGCTTGAACGCCTTCAACAAGCAGCTGCCGGACACCATCACGCTGATCGCCAACGCGCTGCGCGCGGGTTCGTCGTTCCTGCAGGCCATCGAGCTCGTGGTGCGCGAATCTCGCCCGCCGGTCTCGACCGAGTTCGGTCGGGTCATCCGCGAAGTGAACCTGGGTCTGCCGTTCGAGCAGGCGCTCGAGAACATGGTCCGCCGCGTGCGGTCGGACGACCTCGAGCTCATGGCCACGGCCATCTCCATCCAGCACCAGGTCGGCGGCAACCTCGCCGAGATCCTGGACTCGATCGCCTACACCATCCGCGAGCGAGTACGCATCAAGGGCGAGATCCGGACCCTGACGGCGCAGCAGCGTCTATCAGGCTACGTCGTCGGCTTCCTGCCGATCGCGCTCGCCGGCTTCCTGTTCATCGCCGCGCCCAACTTCATGGAACCGATGTTCCTCAACCCACCTGCCGTCCTGGGCCTCCCGGCCGGCGTTGTGATCCTGATCTTCGGCGGATTCATGATGTTCATCGGCTTCATGCTCATCCGCAAGATCGTGGACATCGAGGTCTAGTCGAATGGAAATCCTGCCCATCGCGGTCGCCGCCCTCGCAGCCGGTGCGATCCTCCTGATCGTGCTGGGGCTTGGGGGCAGTGCGCCCGTGGACCCGGTCCAGGCTCGCCTGACCCAGCTCGGGACCATGCAGGCGAAGAACCTCGAGGAGCTCGAGCTGCAGGCACCGTTCATCGAGCGGACCCTGCGGCCGCTGGCGGCCGGCCTGTCGGGTCGGATGTCGCGGGTGGCATCAACGTCCTTCACGGAGAAGACGGAGAAACGCCTCGCGCTCGCCGGCAACCCGGGCGACCTGCGCACCTCGGATTGGCTCGGCATCAAGGCCATCTCCGCGATCATCTTCGCGATCCTGTTCTTCTTCCTGTTCGCGATCGTCGGCATCCTTGGCTTCCCGTTCGCGATCGGTGCGGGCTTCGGCGTCATCGGGGCCCTGCTGGGCTACACGATCCCGGAGTTCTGGCTCGGCGGGCGCGTCAAGAAGCGCCAGAAGGCCATCCTCCTGATGATCCCGGATGCCCTCGACCTGCTGACGATTTCCGTCCGCGCCGGCCTCGGCTTCGACGCCGCGCTGGCCAAGGTGGTCGAGAAGCTCCAGGGGCCGCTGTCGGACGAGTTCCGTCGGGCCCTCGCTGAGGTCCGCGTCGGCAAGGCGCGTCGCGACGCCCTTCGGGACATCGTGGCTCGCACCGAGGTCGGGCCGCTGACGAACTTCATCGGTGCGATCATCCAGGCCGAGCAGCTCGGTGTGTCGATCTCGAAGGTCCTCCAGGTCCAGTCCGAGCAGCTCCGTATCGAGCGTCGGCAGCGGGCTGAGGAAATGGCCGCGAAGGCCCCGATCAAGATGCTGTTCCCGCTCGTCGGGTGCATCTTTCCCTCGCTGTTCATCGTCATCCTGGGCCCGGCCATCATCCTGATCATGGTGAATCTGGCCGGAGTCTGAGCGTCCATCATGGGGCTCGGCGCTCGGAATCTCACGCGCGACACGGTCCTGGCCTCCCGGCTGGAGGTCGCAGGATCGCTGTGGCAGAAGTTCATGGGCCTGATGGGCCGGTCCTCGCTCGACGAGGGAACCGGCCTGTGGCTGCCCGATTCGAACGGCATCCACATGATGTTCATGAAGTTCCCGATCGACGCCGTCTTCGTCGGGCGGCCGACGGCCGACGACCCGCTGGTCCGGCCCGTCGCGTCCGTCCATCAGGGCCTGCGCGCGTGGACAGGGCTCGTGCCGTTCGTCCGCGGCGCGCACGGCGTGCTGGAGCTACCGGTCGGGACGATCGAGGCGTCCGGGACGCAGCCTGGGGACCTCGTCCAGCTGTCCTGACCTCGCCAGAGGTGAGCCGCGGATAAGCCCGATTCCTCATCCTCGGGCCGTGATCGATCTCGTTCGGCGGGCGGCGACGCAGGCGCTCGATGCGGCGCTCCCGGCTGCCTGCGTCGGCTGCGGGCGTGAGGGACCGCCGCTCTGCAAGATGTGCGCTCCCGCACTGGACGGCAGGCTCGACGCGCCGCCTGGCGCCGCGATCGGGCTCCCGGGCGATCTCCCGGCTCCGCTCCTGCAACTCGACTGGTGCGCGCCGTTCAGTGGAACGGTCCGTGCGGCGCTCCACGCCATCAAGTACTCGGGAGAGCAACGGCTCGCCGAACCTCTGGGGGCAGCGATCGCGCGTCGCTGGAAGCGGATCGGCGTGGGGGCGGACCTCGTCACGCATGTTCCCGTCCATGCAGCCCGTGCCCGCACCCGCGGCTACGACCAGGCCGAGCTCATCGCGCGTGTCGCCGCCCGCCACCTTGGGCTGCCGTACGCCGCGCGCGTACGCCGGGAGCGGGCCACGATCGCCCAGTTCGACCTCGACAGAAGCGATCGGGCCGCCAATGTCGCGGGCGCCTTCGTGGCGGACCAGGAGCCCGGCGATGGCCCGGTCGGGCACTGGGTCCTTCTCGTCGACGACGTCGTCACCACCGGCGCGACCCTGGCCGCGTGCGCCGAGGCGCTCGATGCCGCCGGGGCCGTGGGCATCTCGGCCATCACGGTGGCTCGCGAGCGTTGATCGACCGGGTCGCGGCTATACTCGATGTCCGACGCTCGAACCCGGAGGTGAGCATGCGGACCATCGTGAAGGGCAAGAATATCGAGGTCCCGGAGCGGGTTCGCGACTACACCGAGCGCAAGCTCCGCCGGCTCGAACGCCTCCTTGACGACCGGACCGATGCGATCGTCGAGTTCTCCAACGAGACGCACAAGAGCGCCTCGGACGCGCACATCGCCGAGGTCACGCTCGTCATCGACGGGCGCACTCTGCGTAGCCACGCGGTCGGCATCAGCTACCAGGCCGCGCTCGACGAGGTGGTCGACAAGGTCGAACGCCAGGCCGTCGACCACAAGTCGAAGCCACGACTTCGGGCCCGGCCCGAGGAGGAGAAGCGCATCCTGCGGTCCCTGGCCGACGGGACCCGGGAACCTGGGCACGAACGTCGGATCGTGAAGACCAAGCGCTTCGCCATCGAGCCGATGTTCGAGGAGGACGCGGCCGCGACGATGGACGAGCTCGGGCACCGCTTCTTCGTGTTCGTGAACGCCGAGACCGAGCGGATCGCCATCCTGTACGCCCGCGACGATGGCGATCTGGGCATGATCGAGCCGGTGATCGGCGGCGACTACGCGACCGGGCGCCAGCACGGGAACGGCCGCGAGCCGGGTGACCGCTCGTACGGGCGCACGGGCGAGGGACGCTGAGCGATTCACGCAGGCCCGGTCAGGGCCCCCTCCAGCGTACGATGCGGCCCATGTTCCCCGAAGGCCGGCGGATCGGTGCGCACCTGCCCCTCGCGACCGGCATGGTCAAGGCGGTCGACCGTGCGCACGAGATCGGCGCGGACGCGCTGCAGATCTTCACCGACAACCCGACGGCCTGGAAACGACGTGCCGAACCCCCACCAGAGCTGGCCGCCTTCCGGGAGCGGTTGCGCGAACACCGCATCGGGCCCGTGTCGATCCACGCGTCCTACCTGGTCAACCTCGCCGGGTCGCATCCCGAATTCTTCGAACGCTCGGTCGACCTCCTCGCCCACGAGCTTCGGCACGCATCCACGTTCGGGGCCAGCTACGTGAACGTGCACATCGGCTCCCACCTGGGCCTCGGGGTCACGGCCGGCATCCAGCGACTCGCCGACGGCATCTACCGGACGCTGCGCGCCGTCGACGAGGCCTCACCTTCCGAAGACTCGCCCGCGGGCGATGCAAGGGCAGCCCGTCCGACGATGCTCGTGCTCGAGAACTCGGCCGGCAGCGGCGGCGGCCTGGGCACGAGCGTCGATGAGCTCGCGGGGATCGCGGCGGCGGTCTCCGCGCTCGGGATCACGGATGAGCGGGTCGGCTTCTGCCTGGATACCGCACATGCCTGGGGGGCCGGGATCGACATGGGCTCGCCGGCGGCGATCGACGACCTGTTGGTCGACATCGATCACCGGATCGGGCTGCGCCGTCTGGTCATGGTCCACCTCAACGACTCGCGATCCGAGCGCGGCTCCCGCACGGACCGGCACGAGCACCTGGGCGCGGGACGGATCGGGCCGGCGGGCCTCTCGCATGTCCTGTGTCACCCCGGCCTGGCGCACGCGACGTTCATCCTGGAGACGCCGGGCATGGACGAGGGCTACGACGCGATCAACATGCGGCGTGCCCGGGCCCTGGCCGCGGGTCGGCCGCTGGAGCCCCTGCCGGATGGGGCCTTTCAGCTGCGAGGCAGCGCCAAGGCGCGCACGGCGCCAGCGTGAGGGACCGCCTGGATCGGTACACCCTCCCCGTGCTCCTGGCGGTGGCGGCGGCCATGCGCCTGGTCAACCTGCCGACGCGCGGCACGTGGGAAGCGGACCAGGGCCACGACATGCTCACGCTTCGAGCACTGGTCCAGGACGGGATCGTGCCACTGCTCGGGCCGCCGACGTCGATCGGAGACGTGCACCATGGAGCGTGGTACTACTACCTCCTGAGCCCGGCCGCCGCCGTCACCGGTGGTGACTCGCCGCTCGCGGTGGTCGCCCTGATCGCGCTGGCAGGCATCGCCGCGGTAGGGGTCGTGTGGTGGCTTGCGCGCGACATCGGCGGGCCAGTTGCGGGGGCCGTCGCGGGCCTCGCCGCCGCCATGTCCGGCGCGGCGATCGATGAGTCGACGTTCATCTGGAACCCCAACCTGATCGCGCTGTCGAGCGCGTTGGCCCTGGCCGGTGCGTGGCGGGCCTGGAACGGGCACGATCGTCGCTGGTGGCTGCTGGCAGCTGTCGGGACTGCCATCACCATGCAATGTCACGTCCTTGGCATCGCACTGCTGCCGGTCGTCGCGGTGCCCTATGTGCTCGATGCGAGACGCCGCGCTCTCGGGCGAGTGCACGTTGGGATCATCGTGATCTTCGCCGTGGCTTACGTGCCGTTGCTCGTCAGCGAGCTGACGACGGGTGGCTCGGAGCTGCGAGCGGCGCTCGAGTACCTGGCCGCGGGCCGGGCGGGCAGCGAGACGGCGCTCCCCGTGCGATTCGTGATCGTGGGGCTCCGGCTGCTGAGCTGGCCGTTGACCGGACTCCTCACGGACGGCTTCCTTGCCGGCGTGGTGGCGAGCGCCGTCGTCATCGCGATCGCGGTCTGGCGATCACGCGTGGATGGCCCGGATCGGCTGGCCGCTCGGTGGCTTGGCCTCGGACTTCTCTGGTCGACGGCCTTTCTCACGGTCACGGCACCGAGCCTGGCCTCGATCGTTCCCGGACTGCCCAACGATCATTACCACGCGTTCGCGGACCCCATGGTCTTCACGCTGGTCGGACTCGGGGCTGCGGCGCTCACTGCGGCCGTTCCGACCCGGAGCGGGCACACGCCTGCCCGCACGATCGGTCCGATCCTGGCCGGTGCCGGCGTGGTGGCCTTCTTGAGCTGGAACCTGGCCCACCTGCCGCCCGCCATCCATCCCGACGGCGGCTTTCCGGCGGGGGAGGCGGCCGGCGCGCGCGTCGACGCGGTCCTGACCGCGGCCGGCGTGGAGCGCTCGGATGCGATCCGGCTCCAGTCGGTACCCGACTTCAAGTCGACCGAGGCCATGGTCTATCCGCTGGCCCGCCTCGGGCGTCTCTACCTGGGTGACGTGCCGAAGGGCGTGGCCCCGGGCAGCCTCGACCCCGCCGCGGTGACCTCATTCGGGGCGTTCGACGGCCTGGTGCTCCTGTGCGACGACCGGTTCCGGGAGGTGACCGGCGCGCCGTGCGGCGGCCCTGCCGAGACGACCGTGACGCCGGATGCCGGCGGCGGGACGTGGGGACCGCTGCTGGAACGGTTCGAGGCCGCTCCCGACCGGTTCGTCTCGGTCTACGGACCGGCACTGGATCCCGCGTGAATCGCGAACGCCGGCGCCCCAGACGCCGGCGTTCGCAGTCCCCGAGACCCGGACGGTGGAGGGCAGTCCGGGTCGAGCCCTGGAAATGCTTAGTAGCGGCCCGACTCGCGGCCCGTGCCACGGGTGACCGTGCGGACGGTACTGACTGCCGTGGCCGTTCCGCCGACGCTCGGCAGCGGCCCACCGGTACGGCCACCGTTGGTGCCTCCGGCCGACATCGGTCGGCCGCCGACGTTGGGCGAGCTCATCGATCGTTCGTTCCCGTGCTCGTTCGAGCCGGTGCCGGAGCCTGACGGGTACGCACGCCCGAAGCGTCGCATCCGAACGGCGAGGTAATACTCCATGATCTGCCGGACCTGCGGCTCCGAAAGAAGCTCGTCGGCACGCAAGGCGTACTCGACGCGAGCGGTCGGATTGGCGGCTCCGGAGGCGACGAGACCCAGGTATTGGGGGGTATCGGCGTCGTCACGCAGCTCACGGAGCCCGCGAGCGAGCTTCGTGGCCGTCCCAAGGGACGGCATGCGGTCACCGCGGATCAGCCGGGAGATGGTCGAGTGGTCGACGCCGGACTGCTGGGCGAGCTGGCGCTGGGACATCTTCTTGGCCTTGAGCTGGGCTCGAAGCCATTCGTTGAACGCTCGGCCGTTCTGGCTGGTCATGTTGCCTGCGCGCTCCTAGCGGCTGGTCCGCGTGCGTCTGGAACCCATCGATGGGTGACTCGATGCCACGATGATGCGGTTGCCCGGTACCTGCCTGTATCCCCCGTTGGTACCGGGCGTTCGTGGCGCGCACGTGGACGGAGCGGTCGATTCCGGTGCGGTGTACGACGGTGCGTCGCAGTGCCCCGGGCGAGGTCCGCCATGACCAAGGTACGCCCCCTGGAACCGCACGGATGCAAAACAGATGTTGCAAGGGGCGTTGCGGGTGCGTGACGGTCGGAACGGCCACGCACGGTCTGTCTTGCTTGCCGATCGCGTCTGGGACGCCCGAACATGGTCCTGAAGCGCGCTCAGGCTGTCGTGGTGCGTGCCGGGGCGTCCGCAGGTCCGGGGATCCGGCCCATCCCGCGCGGTTTCGACGACAGCGCGTAGGCGATCGATCCGAACACGATGATCGAGAACACGCTGATGACCCGATCGAGCAGCGCGATCGCGGTCGCTTCCGGCAGCGGGACGCCGTACGCGATGGTCAGGACACCGACCACGCCGGCCTCGACGATGCCAAGACCCGCGGGGCTGAGGGGCACGGCAGTCAACAGCGAGCCGATGAGCGCCACGAAGATCGCGCCCGACAGGCCGAGCGACACGTCGGGGAATCCGAGCGCCTGCACGACGAGGAACAGGCGAAGCCCCTCGGTGAGCCAGATCAGGCCGGTCAACACGCCCAACACGGGCAGTTGGCGCGGCACCAGGGCGCCGAAGACGCCCTCCTCGAACCGGTCGTACAGGTCGCGCAACTGATGCGGCAACGGCAAGGCCACGATGATCCGCCGGCCGAAGTTCCGCATCGTGAACAGCCCGACCGCGAGCGCGGCGACGACGGCGACCCCGATCCCGAACACCACCTGGATGGCGGGCGGCAGCCCGCTGCGGAAGCTCCAGTAGCCGGCGGCGAGACCAATGATCGCGATCGCGAACAGGTCCAGGACGCGCTCGATGAAGACCGTCCCGAAGGTCCTCGACAGCGACGCGGTGCTGTTGATCTTCAGGAGATAGGCCCGGTAGACGTCGCCGAGCTTGGCCGGGACCACGCAATTGACGAGCCAGGACAGGAAGATGATCTCCGTGGCGTCCTTCGTTCCGATGCGCATCCCCGTGCCACGCAGCAGGAGCGACCAGCGCTTGCCGCGGATGGGGAAGCCAAGGTAGAACACGGCGAACGCCACCAGCACGAGGAGGGGGTCCGCGGCGAGCACGAGACCGGGCACGATGGCGAGCAGATCGCCGTTGATCGCCAGGAAGACAGCGATGACGGCAACGGGGACCGCGATCGAGATGAGGGTTCGCGGCTGGCGCATGCGCCGCGCGAGCGACATCTGCTCCGCATCGGGCTCACGCTCGAGATCGGTCGTGACCGCGGGGTAGGGCGGCAGATCGGGCGGGTGGGCGGCGGGCGCGCCCGGAACCGGGGCGCGAGGGTCGAGGGTCGGGGTCAACTCCATGTCCCCGGACGGTACGGGGCTGCCGGTCCCGGCTTCCATCGGTCGATGGTCCTGCTCGCCCCCGTTCGGGCCGCGGGAGGTCGTCATTCGCGCGCCCCGGGCTGGATCCGCCGGTTGCCGCGAAGGCGATTCACGGACTTCGCGATCGGCGTCCACAGGCGGACCGCGTAGCTCGCTCGCCCGGACACGTTCTCTGCACCGGCGAGCGCCGCGAGCAGTCCGGCGGCCGTGGAGGGGTCGCCATCGAGGGCCGTATACGCGACCCCGACCTCCATGACCGAATGCGCGTCCGATACGGCGACGCCGGCCAGCCCGTGCTCTCTCGCCAGGACGGCCGCGCGCTCGTTTCCGCTGCCCACGAGCCTGGCGTTGTGGATCTCGATCCAGTCGACGAGCTCGACCACGGCCGACATCTCCGGATCCAGGAGCATCGAACCTCGCAGCCGATCGAACGGGTGCGGGATCCCGACGAGGCCCCCTTGCTCGTGCACCGCCGCCACGGTGTCGGGCGCCGACATCCCGGGCTGAACGACCTGATCCAGGTACGCCGCGATGAGGTCACCGTCCGCAGTCCTGACCTCTTCCCCGATGATGACGGTCAGCCCGGAGGGAGCCAGATCACGCGCCTCGAGCGCTCCCTCGATCCGATCGTGGTCGGTGATGACGAGATGGGTCAGCCCCCGCTCGGCCGCCGCCCGGACGACGTCACCTGGCCGCGCCAGACTGTCGAAGGAAGCCGACGTATGGCAGTGCAGGTCGATGAACGCCCTGGTCATGCGCCGGGGGTCCTGTCGCCGGGCAGCGCCGACCACAGCGATCGCGACTGGCGGTCAGGCCCGCGGGTGGCGCCGGGAGGGTTCCGGCGGAGCGAGCGCCGGCGCATGCGCCGCAGCGAGCGGAGGCCGGGAGCCTCCCGGCGACAGGACCCGCGTCTAGGGCCCGCACCATCAGATCGTCTGGACGAGGGACTTCTTGAAGAAATCGAAGTGCTCGAGAGCCAGCCCCGTCCCCAGGGCCACGCAGTCGAGCGAGTTCTCGGCGACGTGACACGGCACCCCCGTGACCTGCGTGAGCAGCTTGTCGACGTTGCGCAGCAGCGCGCCACCGCCCGACATGACCATGCCCTTGTCGATGATGTCGGACGAGAGCTCCGGCGGGGTCTGCTCGAGTACGGTCCGGACCGCGGCGACCAGCTGCTGAAGCGGCGCCTCGATGGCTTCCATGACCTCGGACGAGGTGATCGGGATGGTCCGCGGCAGCCCGGCGATGAGGTCGCGGCCGCGAACCTCCATCGTGAGCTCGCGCTCGAGCGGGAGCGCGGTCCCGATCTGCATCTTGACCTCTTCGGCGGTGCGCTCGCCGATCATGAGGTTGTACTTCTTGCGGATGTAGGTCGCGATCGCCTCATCGAACTTGTTGCCCCCGACTCGGAGCGAATGCGAGACGACGATGCCGCCCAGCGCGATGACCGCGATCTCGGACGTCCCGCCGCCGATGTCGATGATCATGTTCCCCGACGGGCCGCTGATCGGGACGTTGGCGCCGATGGCGGCCGCCAGCGGCTCCTCGATCAGGTAGGCCTCCTTGGCCCCGGCCTTGAGCGCGGCGTCGCGGACGGCCCGCTTCTCGACCGACGTGACGCCGGCCGGCACGCTGATCATGACCTCGGGACGGTTCAGACCGATCCGGCCCTTCGTCGCCTTGGCGATGAAGAACCGCAGCATCGCCTCGGTGATGACGTAATCGGCGATCACGCCGTCCTTCATGGGCCGGATGGCCGTGATGTTGCCGGGCGTGCGACCGATCATCGCTCGCGCTTCCTCGCCGACGGCGACGATGCGGTTGTCGTCCGATACCGCCACGACGGACGGTTCCGTGATCACGATGCCCTTGCCCTTGACGTAGACGAGGACGTTGGCGGTGCCGAGGTCGATGCCGATCTTCATGAGCTGGACGCGTCGTTCCCTTCTGCCAGGCGCTCGATCCTGGCGCCGAGGTCCAGGAACTTGCCTTCGATGTTCTCATAGCCCCGGTGAACGTGGTGTGCACCGTGGATCGTGGTCGTGCCGTTCGCGGCCAGCGCGGCGAGGATCAGGGAAGCGCCGGCGCGCAGGTCGCCGATCTCGACGTCGGCGCCGTGCAGACGCTTTCGACCCTTGATCACGGCGGTGTGGCTGTCCTTGATGTCGATCGATGCGCCCATCCGGCGCAGCTCGCTCATCCACTCGAGACGGTCTTCGAAGATGGTCTCGCGAACGTGTGACGTGCCCTTCGCCTGGGTGAGCAACACGGAGGTCGGGGGCTGGAGATCCGTGGCCAGGCCTGGGTACGCCGCGGTCTCGATATCCACGGCGGTGAAGCCCCCGGCCTCGAGGGCGCTCCCGTCGACCTCGATGGTGTCCTTGCCACAGGAGACGCCGACCCCGGCGCGACCCATGGTCTCGACGAACGCACCGAGGTGTTCGCATGGGGCGCCGGTCAACGTGATCTTGCCCCCGGTCACGGCACCGGCCACGACGAACGTGCCGGCCTCGATGCGGTCGGGGATGACCCGGTGCTCCGCGCCGCGCAGCCGCTTCTTGCCCTCGATCTCGATGGTGTCTGGGTACGTCCGCTCGACCTCGGCGCCCATCTTCTGGAGGCACGCGATCAGATCGTCGACCTCGGGCTCCTGGGCGGCGGGTCGCAGGACCGTGTGGCCGTCGGCCAGGGTGGCCGCGAGCATCGCATTCTCGGTGCCCATGACGGACACGAACGGGAAGCGGATCTCCGCCCCACGCAGCCGCCCGGGAGCCGTGGCGAAGTAGTAGCCGTTGCGGTACTCGATCTGGGCACCGAGCGTGCGCATCGCCTCGACGTGGAGGTTGACGGGTCGCCGCCCGATCCGATCGCCGCCCGGGTTGCTGATGATGACCCGGCCGCAGCGGGCCAGCAGCGGGCCGAGCAGCATGAATGAGGCGCGCATCTTGGCCGCCGCCTCGAGGGGCACGAACTGCCATTCGACGTCGCCGGCCGCGACCTCGTACACATTCGGTTCGGGCTGTTCGACGACGACCCCCAGCTCCGTCAGGGTCTGGGCCATGACGCGGACGTCCTCGATCTCCGGGACGTTCGTGAACCGGCAACGCTCGCCGGTCAGCGTGGCCGCAGCGAGCATCTTGAGGGCGGCGTTCTTCGCCCCACTGATCGCGACGCTCCCGGATAGGGGCTTACCGCCCTCGATACGGAAGAATTCCTGCTGGACCGGTTCCGGGACGTACTCCCAGTGGAACGGTCTTGCGTCCGCCACTGGTTACCCGCGGCGCCGCGGGCCCTCCCGGTGGCGTCGCTCGGCGACACGGATCCGCAGGAGCGCCTGCTGCAGGGCGGCCCGCGCTGCGGCCATGTCGGCGGCTTCGTGGTAGCCCGATTCGAGCGCGCGCTCCGCCTCGCGTCGGGCTTCCTGCGCCTTCTCGAGATCGATCTCGCTGGCCATGTCGGCGGTCTCCGCCATCACGACGACCTTGTCCGGTCGAACCTGAACGAACCCGCCGACGATCGCGAACGACTCCTCGGTCCCACCCTTTCGGATCCGGAGCTCCCCGATCCCGAGCGTCGACACGAGCGGCGCATGGTGCGGCAGGACACCCATCTCCCCTTCGGACCCGGGAAGCACCACGGAATCGACCTCGTCGGAGTAGGCCAAACGCTCCGGGGTGACGATCTCGAGCAGGATGGCCATCAGACCGCGCTCCGGGCCGGAGGCCGGCGAGCGGGTGGCACCGGGCGGCGTCCGGCGGAGGGAGCGTTAGGCGTGGCGCCGGAGCGACCGGAGGCCGGGCGGCGCCCGGTGACAGGACCCGCCATCACGCCCCTCACGATCCGAGCTTCTCCGCGTTGGCGCGGACGTCTTCCACGGTGCCCGCCAGGAAGAACGCCTGCTCCGGCAGGGTGTCGGTGTTGCCTTCGAGGATCTCCTTGAACGATGCGACCGTGTCCTTGATCGAGACGTAGGCACCGGGGCGACCCGTGAACACCTCGGCCACGAAGAACGGCTGGCTTGCGAAGCGCTGGAGGCGCCGGGCGCGGGCCACGGTCGACTTGTCGTCCTCGGAGAGCTCGTCGATGCCGAGGATGGCGATGATGTCCTGGAGGTCGCGGTAGCGCTGCAGGACGCGCTTCGTCTCCTGGGCGACGTCGTAGTGCTCCTGGCCCACGACGTTCGGGTCCAGGACGCGCGACGTCGAGGTCAGCGGATCGACGGCCGGGTAGATGCCGAGCTCGGCGATGGAGCGCTCGAGGCGGATCGTCGAGTCGAGGTGGGCGAACGTCGTCGCGGGCGCGGGGTCGGTGTAGTCGTCGGCCGGGACGAACACGGCCTGGAGCGAGGTGATGGAGCCCTTCTTCGTGGAGGTGATGCGCTCCTGGAGCGCGGCCATCTCGGTCGCGAGGTTCGGCTGGTAGCCGACCGCCGACGGCATCCGCCCGAGCAGGGCCGAGACCTCGGAACCCGCCTGGGTGAAGCGGAAGATGTTGTCGATGAAGAGGAGGACGTCGCGGCCTTCCTCGTCGCGGAAGTACTCGGCCATCGTGAGGCCGGTCAGCGCGACGCGCTGCCGAGCGCCGGGCGGCTCGTTCATCTGTCCGAAGGCGAAGGCCGTCTTGGCGAGGACGCCGGATTCGGTCATCTCCGCGATCAGGTCATTGCCCTCGCGACTGCGCTCGCCGACGCCGGCAAACACCGAATAGCCCGAGTGCTCCTGGGCGACGTTCCGGATGAGCTCCTGGATGATGACCGTCTTGCCGACGCCCGCCCCACCGAAGATCCCGATCTTGCCGCCCTTCTTGAACGGGCAGATGAGGTCGATGATCTTGAGGCCCGTCTCGAAGACCTCGACCTCGGTCGACTGCTGGTCGAATGCGGGCGCCTCGCGGTGGATGGGGAGCGAGGCCGTCGCGTTGACGTCGCCCTTGTTGTCGATCGGGCGGCCGAGCACGTCGAACACGCGGCCGAGCGTGGCCTCGCCGACGGGGACCGTGATCGGCGCACCGGTGTCGAGGACCGGCACGCCGCGGGCGAGCCCGTCGGTCGTCGTCATCGCCACGGAGCGGACCCAGTTGTTGCCGAGGTGCTGCTGGACCTCGCACACGAGCGAGTCCTGGCCCTCGCGCTGGATCTCGACGGCGTTGAGGATCTTGGGCAGCTGGCCGGCGGGGAACTCGATGTCGACGACGGGTCCCGTGATCTGGATGACCCGGCCCGTCGCATTGGTCGTGGCGATCGCCATGGTGTGGGTTGCCTCCTGCGTCCTGTGCGTCAGCGAGCGTTCGCGCCGGACGCGATCTCGATCATCTCGCGGGTGATGTTGGTTTGACGGACCTTGTTGTACGAGAGTGTCAGGTCGTCGATGAGGTCCTCGGCGTTCTCGGTCGCGTTCTTCATCGCGACCATCCGGCTCGACTCCTCGCTCGCCTTGCCCTCGAGGACGGCCTGGAACAGGCGCGTCGCGACGTAGCGCGGGACGAGCCGCTCCAGGACGGCGCTCGGGCTTGGCTCGAAGATGAACTGGTTGCCCGGGATGCCCTCCGTGTCCTCGGTCGCCCGGACCGGCAGCAGCTGGATCATCTCGGGGCGCTGGACGAGCGTCGACACGAAGCGGTTGTAGATGACGTCGACACGAGCGTAGGTGTTGGCGAGAAAATCGTCCGTGATCAGGCGAGCGAGGGGCAGCACGTCCGCGAACGCGGGCCGGTCGCCGAAGCCCGCGAAGTGCGCCTCGATCGGCACGCCCGCCCGGCGCATCGCATCACGGCCCTTGCGCCCCACGGTCACGACCGCCAGGTCGCCCGACTGTCCGGTGATCTCGCGCGCGGCGAACCGGATCGTGTTCGTGTTGAGCGGACCGGCCAAACCGCGATCCGTGGTGACCAGCACGAGCAGGCGCTTGCCGCCCTCCTCGCGCTCGGCCAGGAGCGGGTGGTCGTCGCCGCTCAGGACCGCCGCGAGGTCCGCGAGGACCTCGTCGAGCTTCTCGCTGTAGGGCCGCGCCGCGAGCGTCGCGTCCTGGGCGCGCTTGAGCTTGGACGCCGCGACGAACTGCATCGCGCGCGTGATCTGCTTGATGTTCTTGACGGCGCCGATACGCCGCCTGATATCACGCTGACTAGCCATGCCTTGATCTCTGGCGACCACCCTGATCGGCCCATGGCGGCGTTGTCGCCATCCTCGGGTCGATGGCGCGCAGGAGCGTCGCCTCGACCCTCCGAGCGGGCAGACCCAACAGGGTGCGCTCGCTCACGTGCTCGGCTCCGCCTTGCCCTGGACCGCCAGTGCGGCCGGCCGCAGTCGTCACTTCTCGGCGGTCTCGGCGTCGTCGGCAGTCGCACCAAGTTCTGTGGGTTCGGTCGCCTCTGGCGTCGCTGCGGCCGCTTCGGGCGCGGGCGGGCCACCCGCCGGCGAGGCGGAGATCGATGCCTCGGCCGGGGCCGAGGGCTTCTCTTCCTTCGGCTTGGTGGCATCCATGCCGAAGTCGACGCGGAACTGCTCGATGGCCTCGTCGAGCGCGCCCGAGATCTCGGCGCTCAACGCCTGGCTCTCGCCGAGGTCCTTGAGGATGGCCGGCCGCTGGCTCTCGAGGAAGCGGTAGAACTGGGTCTCGAATTCCTTGACTCGCGGCGTCGGGACGTCGTCGAGCTTGCCGGTCGTGGCGACGTACAGGATCGCGACCTGCTTCTCCACCGGCAACGGCTGGTACTGCGGCTGCTTCACGATCTCGCTGAGCTTCTCGCCGCGGGTCAGCTGGTCGCGGGTCGCCTTGTCCAGGTCGGACGCGAACTGGGCGAAGGCCGCAAGCGCGCGGTACTGCGCCAGGTCCAGCTTCAACGGCGCCGCGACGGACTTCATCGCCTTGGTCTGCGCCGCCGAGCCCACGCGCGACACCGAGATGCCGATGTTGAGCGCGGGCCGCTGGCCGGCGTTGAACAGGTCCGTCTCGAGGAAGATCTGGCCGTCGGTGATGGAGATGACGTTGGTCGGGATGTACGCCGACACGTCACCGGCCTGCGTTTCGATGATGGGCAGCGCCGTCAGCGAACCGCCACCGTTCTCGTCGTTGAGGCGCGCGGCGCGCTCGAGGAGACGGCTGTGGAGATAGAACACGTCGCCCGGGTAGGCCTCGCGACCGGGCGGACGGCGCAGCAGCAGGGCCATCTCGCGGTAGGCCCAGGCGTGCTTGGAGAGGTCGTCGTAGACACACAGCGCGTCCTTGACCAGCCCCTGCCCGGCGACTTCCACGCCGTTCTCCATGACTTCCTCGCCCATGGCGACGCCGCTGTACGGGGCGAGGTACTGGAGCGGGGCGGGGTCGTCGGCGCCGGCCACGACGACGATCGTGTGGTCCATCGCCCCGTTCTCCTCCAGGATCGCGACGGTGTTCGCGACCGTGGACAGCTTCTGGCCGATCGCCACGTAGATGCAGACGAGGCCCTTGCCCGTCTGGTTGATGATCGCGTCGATGGCGATGGCCGTCTTGCCGGTCTGGCGATCGCCGATGATCAGCTCGCGCTGGCCGCGCCCGATCGGGATCAGCGCATCGATCGCCTTGATGCCGGTCTGGACTGGCGTATCGACCGACTTGCGCACGATGACGCCGGGCGCGATGCGCTCGACCGGGCGGTTCTTGGTCGAGGCGATCGGGCCCTTGTCGTCGAGCGGGCGGCCGAGCGCGTCCACGACCCGCCCGAGCAGCGCCTGACCGACGGGCACCTCCACGACGCGCCCCGTCGTCTTGACGGTGTCGCCCTCCTTGATCGCCGATGCGTCGCCGAGGATGACCGCGCCGACTGTCTCCTCCTCGAGGTTCAGGGCGAGGCCCATCACCCCGTTCGGGAACTCGAGCATCTCGGACGCGAGGGCGCCGTCGAGGCCGTAGATCTGGGCGATGCCGTCACCGACCTCGACGACCGTCCCGACGTTGCGGGTCTCGACGCCGGAATCGAAGGCGTCGATCGCGGACTTGATGATGCTGGTGATCTCGTCGGAACGAATGGCCATGGGTCTCAGATCTCCTAGAGGGCGCCCGAAACGAGGTGATTGCGCAGGCGCTCGAGGCGGCTTCGCACGCTTCCGTCGACCAGACGGTCGCCGAGCCGAACCACGAGTCCGCCCAACAGGCTGGGATCGACCTTGAGGTCGAGCTCGACGCGACGGTCCGTGGAACCGGCGAGCCGTTCCTTGAGCGCCGACACCTCGTCGGGCTCGAGAGGCAGGGTGCTGGTGACGGTGGCGCGGGCGATCCCCCGGCGCTCGTCGTCGAGGCGGCGGAACTCCGCCGCGAGGCGCGGGAGCTCCTGGATCCGGCCGCGCCGGAGCATCAGGCCGATCAGGTTGAGGACCTTGGCCCCGACCATCGGGCCGAACGTCGCCCCCGCCGTGGCGATCCGTGTCTCGAGGGGGATCGCCGGGTTGGCGAGGGCACGGCCGATCCGCTCCTCCGCGACGATCGCGGCGGCACTGTCCAGCTCGCGGCGCCAGGCGTCGATCGTGTCGTCACGCTGGGCCACCTCGAAGGCGGCTTCGGCGTAGCGGCGGGCGCCCGGCTTGCGACGTGCCATCAGTTGTTCGACCCACCGGTGGGCGTGCTGCGCAGGAATTCATCGACGAGTCGACGCTCCCGTTCGCTGGTCATCGTCTCGCCGACGACGCTACTGGCGGCCCGAAGGGCCAGGTCGGCGACCTCGGCACGGACTTCCGTGATCGCCCGGACCTTCTCCGCCTCGATGTCGGCGGCAGCGCGGGCACGCAGCCGCTCGAGCTCTTCCTTCGTTGCGGCGATGTCCGCGTCACGGGTCTCCTGGGCGACCTTCTGGGCGCGGGCCAGGATCTCGTTCGACTCGCGACGCGCCTCCGCCAGTGTCGCGACGCGCTCCGCCTCCGCGTTCTCGCGATCGCTCCTGGCTTGCTCGGCGTCCTTGAGGCCCTGCTCGATCCGCTCCTTGCGGTCCGCGAGCATCCTCGAGACGGGCTTGAACGCGAACGTCCAGATGATCGCGAGGAACAGCAGGAAGTTCGCCGCGGCGATGATGACCTGGAACAGGTTCACCTGGAAGAGCGGCCCGGTTTCCGCCTCGGTCGTCAGGCGGACGACCTCACGCCCGATCTCGGACGTGACGGACAGGATGTCCACGATTGCCTACTCCGTGCCGGGACGACTACGCGGGCTGGATGAAGATCGCGAGCAGGCCGACGACGATCGCGAGGACGCCGAGGCCCTCGGCGAAGGCCGCGAGGATGATCGCGATACCGCGGATCTGTCCGGCCGCGTCGGGGTTACGACCGATGGCCGTGGCCGACAGGCCGCCGAGGATGCCGATGCCGATGCCGGGGCCGAGCACCCCGAGAGCAGCGAGTCCGGCGCCGATGTACTCCATGTCGTTCAGTTCCTCCTACTCCCCGAGCGGTCCGCTCGGGTTCATTGGACCGTGGTTGGTTGCGCCGTGTGTCGGCGCGTCAGTGAGCGGGCTGTAGCCCGGATGGCTCCCGGCCATCGACGGCGTCGAGCGCTTCCTCGGCGACCTGGCCTTCCTCCCCATGGTGACTCTCGATCGCGAGCACGATGAACATGAGGGTCAGGACACTGAAGATGAGGGCCTGGATCGCGTTGAGCATCAGTTCCAGTCCGATCAATCCCACGGGGATGATCGCGATCGTCAGCGAGGTGATCACGCCGAGCGCGACCTCGCCGCCGTAGATATTGCCGAACAACCGCATCGACAGTGTCACCGGCTTCACGAACTCGAGCATGAGCTCGATCAGGCCGACGAACATGGCGATGATCCCGGCGCCGATGCCGTGCTTGAACTCGTAGATCGGGAAGAACTTCCCGAGGTACCCGCCCGCACCGAGGTGACGGAAGCCCTCGATGTGGAAGATGAGGAAGCTGATCAGGGCCAGCCCGATGGTGATGTTCACGTCGCTGGAGGGCGCTCGCAGGAAATCGACCCTGCCGACGAACGGCACGAGGCCGACCCAGTTGTTGAACAGGATCAGCAGGAAGAAGGCGGCAAAGATCGGGATGTATGGCCGAGCCGCGGGCCCAGCCAGTCCGACCCCGAAGTCGCTCAGGCCTTCGTAGACCGCCTCGAAGATGTTCTGCGCCCGCCCGGGCACGAGCTTCCCGCCGCGGGTCATGAGGATGGCCCCGCCGAGGACGATCGCCATCACGATCCACATCGTCACGATGGTGTCGCTGATGCCGGGCGAGAACACGACGAGTCCCTCCGGCGGGTGCGCGCCGATGACCGTGTGCGGGGCCGGGAAGTGCAAAGTGCTCTCGATGAAGCAGACGGGAAACGAACAGGCTTCGCCGGGGACGCCACCCTTCGGGAACGGCGGGAACAGCATGAAGGCAAGGATGTCGACGACGATCACGGCGCCGATCAGGAGGAACCATCGGGAGGACAGCCCGCGGCCCGACTTCGCTTCGGGCGCCGGCGCCGTTCCGGACGGCTCCGCGACCGGGTCGGTCGCGGCCTGCTCGCTCGACACGCTGCCTCCACACACAGGAGCGCGGCCTGTCGCCGCGCTCGTTCCGTCGTCCAGCCGCATCGGCCGGCTATTCGATCGTCTTGAGGAACCTGCTGACCAGTCGGTAGATCATCAACGTCCCGGCTCCGGCGCCGATGAAGAAGCCGATGATCAGAAAGATCGGGAGGGTCCCGAGTTGCCCGTCGACCCAGTAGCCGGCAAGCACGCCGATCAGGGTCGTCACCAGGAGGCTGAGACCGATCTCC
Organism: uncultured Chloroflexia bacterium; assembly: GCA_963828165.1. Taxonomy (GTDB): domain Bacteria; phylum Chloroflexota; class Limnocylindria; order Limnocylindrales; family CSP1-4; genus SPCO01. The sequence continues at coordinate 1,296,218 of CAWHDR010000001.1, read as the reverse complement.
GAGAAGAGGGCGAGATAAGCCAACCCTCGGCCGGGCTCGATCATGGGCGACCTGTCAAGGCAGCGGAAGTGTAGCAGCTGCGCGCGCGAGGCCGCCACCGGCACGCGGACGTGGCCGGGGTGCTCAGGGCGCTGACGACGGTGACACGCTGAGCTCTGGCGTGGGGGTCGGCGTTGGCGCCGGTGTCGGTTCGGGCGTGGGCGCAGGGGTCGGCGTGGGCGTCGGCGTCGGCGTCGGTTCGGGCGTGGGCTCCGGGGTCGGCGTGGGAGTCGCGGTCGGCCTGGCCGTCGGGCGTGCCGTCGGACGAGGCGTGGGGCGGGCCGTGGGCCGGGGCGTGGCGGTCGGGGTCGGCGTCGGACTCGGCTCGGGCGTAGGCATCGGGGACGGCGTGGCGGTGGCGGTGGCCGTCGGCTCCACGGTCAGCCTCGGGGAGGAGATCGGTGTCGAAGGCGACACCGCGTTCACTGGGCTGGATTCCCCGGGCGTACCCGTGGCCGACAACACTCCGCCGGCATTTCGGGGCCAGATCGCGAACGCCGCGACCATCACGACGACCAGACCCGCGAGCGCGACCACGCCCTCGCGCGGCAGGGTCGGACGTCCGGCCCACGACGGAACCACGGGGCCGGCGGCGACCGGATGGGCCTGGCGATCCGGCAGGTCGCGGGGCGAGTGCGACGCCGCGGTACCGGCGACCACGAGCCGCGTCGGCGCCACGGCGGCCGGCCCGGTTGCGCCCGCTTGCCGGCGATCCATCTCGGCGAGGACGGCGAGGCGAGCACGCTCGGCGGCCCGCTCGGCCCTGGTCGACGTCGGACGCCCCAGCGCCTTACGGACCAGGTACATCGCGATCGAGGAATCGAGAATGCCCGCCGCACCCTCGAGGACGTTGCGCCGATGCGCCTGGGACGTCCCATCGGTCCGGACGAAGACGGCGAGCGCGGCCAGAACGGCGAGCGCCGCGATGACCAGGAGGATCGGCAGGTCCATGGTGGCGGCGATGCTAGCACCCGCCCCAGCGGCGAAAATGGCCCTCTCTAGAGGTCACCTCGTTCGGGGGTCTCACCTCGTTCGGGGGTCGCGTCTCGTTCGGGGGTCGCGTCTCGTTCGGGCGTCTCATACGCCTCGGCTTCGAGCTCCTCGGGCCGGCGGAAGGCGCCACGTGTCGGTGCGAAGAGGATCAACCCCGACACGATGAACACGCCGAGGAATGCGTACAGCGTCGTGACTTCCGAAACGAGCAGCGCGAGGACCCCGAGCGCGGCGCAGATCCCGTAGATCGCGAGCACCGTGTTGCGGTGGGACAAGCCGAAATCGAGCAGCCGGTGATGGATGTGCGATCGATCCGGCGCGAACGGCGAGGCGCCCCGGCTCACGCGCCCGACGATGATCCAGAACGTGTCGATGATCGGGACGCCGAGCACGAGCAGCGCCACCGCCACTTTGGCCGAACCGAGGATCGACAGCACCGCGAGCGTGTAGCCCACGAATTGGACGCCGCTGGTTCCGCTGAAGATCTTGGCCGGATGGAAGTTCCAGCGCAGGAAGCCCGCCAGAGCTCCGGCGAGGGCGAAACACAGGACGGCGATGAGCGGCTGGCTGACCTGCGTCGTGAGGCTGATGAGCCCGAGGGTCACGCAGGCGATCAGCGCGATCCCGGTGGACAGGCCGTCGAGCCCGTCGATCCAGTTGATGCTGTTCATCATGCCGACGATCCAGAAGACCGTGAACCCCACCGAAAAGGGCTCGATGAACCGCATCGGCGCGTCGGCGAACGGGTTGTTGATCACGGTGATCCCGATCCCAAGGGCCACTGCGAGGAGCGCCAGCCCGACCTGACCCGCCAGCTGCCAGCGAGCGCGGAGGTTGAACAGGTCGTCGACGCCGCCGAGCGCCGCGGCGGCCGCGCCACCCAGGAACAGCGCGAGGAAATCCGAGGATCCGAGGTTCAACGGCGTCGGGACCCAGCCGGCGCGCTGGTTGAGCAGCACGAACCCGCCGGCCACGATCAGGAACGCGGCCGCGATCGCCAGGCCGCCGGCACGCGGGATGGGACGCGTGTTCACCCGGCGGGCGTTGGGGCGGTCGACGATCCGGTGTCGCAGCACGACCCGCCGGATGAGCGGCGTCAGGATCGCCGCGAGGAGCGCGGCGACGGCGAATACCGCCAGGATCGGACCGATGCTGGACCCGACCTCCTCGATGAACCGTACGCCGTCCCGTGTCGCGGCCGTGATCACGCGGCCGGCAGCCCCGGGACCGGGAAGCGCGCCACGATCCCGGCCACCTCCGAGGCCAGCCGGCGCTGGACGGCGTCGTCGTCACGGGCGGTGATCGCTTCGATGATGATCCTACCGACGGCACGCATCTCGTCTTCGCCGAAGCCACGAGACGTCGTGGCCGGCGTGCCCAGACGGATGCCCGACGCCGTGTTGGGCGGCAGCGGGTCGAACGGGATGCCGTTCTTGTTGACCGTGATCCCGATCTCGTCGAGCAGGTGCTCGGCTTCCTTGCCGGTCACGCCCAAGGGGGTCACGTCGACGAGCATCAGGTGATTGTCCGTCCCACCCGAGACGACCCGGGCACCCTGATCGGCAAGCGTCTGCGCCAGGACCGCGGCGTTGCTGACCGTGCGCCGCTGGGCCTCCCGGAACGGCTCTTCGGCCGCCAGCTTGAGCGCGACCGCCTTGCCGGCGATCACATGCATCAACGGTCCGCCCTGCACGCCCGGGAAGACGGTCTTGTCCACCGCCGCACCGAGCGAGCCCTTGAGCGCCGGGAAGTCGGCCGGATCGATCCCCTCGGGGAGCTCATGTCGGGCGAAGATCAGACCGCCGCGTGGTCCACGCAGGGTCTTGTGGGTCGTCGTCGTCACGATGTCGGCGTGCGGGAAGGGACTCGGGTGCACCCCGGCGGCGACGAGTCCCGCGACATGGGCCATGTCGACGAACAGCAGCGCTCCGACGCCGTGGGCGATGGCAGCCATCCGCTCGAAATCCCACAGGCGGGGGTAGGCGCTGGCGCCGGCCACGATGAGCTTGGGACGTGCTTCCTTGGCCGTCACCTCGAGCGCGTCGTAGTCGATCAGCTCGGTGTCCTGCCGCACCCCGTAGGCCGAGACCTCGTACAGCTTGCCGCTGAAATTGAGGGCCATGCCGTGCGTCAGGTGACCGCCGTGGGCCAGGTTCATGCCCAGGATGCGGTCGCCGGGACGGAGGACGCTGAAGTAGGCGGCCATGTTCGCCTGCGCACCTGAGTGCGGCTGGACGTTGACGTGCTCGGACCCGGGATAGAGCGCGAGGGCCCGTTCCTGCGCCAGCTGCTCGGCGACGTCGACGAATTCGCAGCCGCCGTAATAGCGCTTTCCGGGCAGGCCCTCCGCGTACTTGTTGGTCAGCCAGCTGCCCTGGGCTTCCATGACCGCAGCGGACACGTAGTTCTCACTCGCGATGAGCTCGATGTTGTCGTGCTGGCGGCGGCGCTCGCCCTGCATCGCCTCCCACAGCACAGGATCCACGTCAGCGATCGACTCGAGCCCGAGCCCGCGCGTCTCGGAGATGGTCATGACAGCCGACTCCTTCCCTGCCCGGACGTGCGCCCCGTATCGACGCTCCCCTCGCCGGCACGCTCGCGGCCTATCTTCCCACGAACGAGTCACCCCACGGCGAGGTCGATGCCGGCGCGGGCGAGGACCTCGGCGACCGATTCCGGCGGGATCGCGCCGGCCCGGACGATCGTCGGCCGCGCCCCCGAGCAGTCGACGATCGTCGATGCGAGTCCGCCCCGGGCCGGGCCACCATCGAGCACGAGGTCGATCGCTTCGCCGAGCTGCGCGACGATGCCCGCAGCGTCGGTCGCCTCCGGGACGCCCGAGCGGTTTGCCGACGTCGTGGGCAGCGGTCCCACGCTGCGGGCGAGTGTCCGCGGGGCGTCGTGGTCGGGCACGCGCAGGCCGATCGTGGCGCTCCCGCCCGTCAGGACGGCGGGCCACGGGACGTCGGGGCGTTGCGGGACGATGAGCGTCAGGCCACCCGGCCAGAACGCGGCGGCAAGGACGGCCGCCGCCGGCGTGATGCGCCCGGCCCGGGCCGCCTGCGACACGTCGTCGAGCAGCAACATCACGGCCTTGTCCGGCGGACGCTCCTTGACGCGGTAGAGCCGCTCGATCCCGCCCGGCGTGGCCAGGGAGACGGCGATGCCATAGACCGTGTCGGTGGGAATGGCGACGACGCCGCCTTCACGCAGGACGCCCACAGCGACGGCACGACCCTCTGCATCGTCCGCGACGACCCGCGCTGTCACGCGGATCGCCTCCGCCGCTCCCCGGCCTCGGCAGCCAGCCGCTGCGACGCCGCAAGCACGTCGGCTGGGTCCGCGAGGACCAGCTGCTCGATGACCTGCGCCGCGCCCTCGTCCTCGAGCGGGGGCGCGACGTAGCGCGCCGCCGCGCGCACACCCGCGGGCGCCGTCGGCATCGCTGCGCCATGTCCGACCTCGGCAAGCATCTCGAGGTCGTTCCATTGATCGCCGATTGCCAGGGTCGCCCCGAGCGGGATGCGCAGTCGCCTGGCGAGCCAACGCACGGCGCGGCCCTTCGAGACGCCTGGCGCCACGAATTCCAGGAACCGGGGGTGCGAGATCGTCACGTCGGCCCGCCCGGCGAAGTGCCCGCGGGCGACGGGGGCGACCTCGATCGGGATCGGTGGCTCCCCGACGGCCAATACCTTCGTGACTGGATGGTCGATCGCGGTCAGCAGGTCGGTCACGAGCTCGGCCTTGGCGCCCATGAACGCCGAGTAGTCGTCGGCGCGCGGATCGTCCGCTCGCAGGATGAACCGCTCGAGGTGATTGACGTGCGGGTCCATCCCATGGTCGCGCGTCCACGCGATGATCTCCCGGGCGATATCGGGCTGGAGCGGCGTGTGCAGGAGCAGCTTTCCGAGCCGGCGCGATCCGGGATCGGGCATCGCCCGGATCAGACCGCCCTGGTAGCCGACCAGCGGTCCGGTCAGGTCCAGCTCCCGGGCGAACCGCAGCGCCGACGACACCATCCGGCCGGTGATCAGCGAGACCGCGACGTCGCGCTGCATGGCCGCTCGGACCGCCGCCACCGTTCGAGGGCCGATCTCGTGTTCGTCGCCGATCAAGGTCCCGTCGATGTCCAGCGCGATCAGGCGGATCGGGAACTCGGGAGCGGGCGCCGTGGCGACGAGCTCCGTCATGCCGCCGGCCGACGCAGTACCGCCGTGCGCGGGAGACCTGCAAGGTCCGTTTCGACCCGGCATGTCCAGCCCGCCAGTCGCTGGCCGGCCAGCGCGACGATCGCTTCTCCCTGGTCCGCACCGATCTCCAGGAATGCGACCCCGTCCCGGGCGAGGCCGTCGGGCAGCTCGTCCAGCAGGCGCGCGATCACCGCCAGCCCGTCGGGTCCGCCATCAAGCGCCGCCGCGGGCTCGAACGTGGTCGGCGTCGGGAGCGAGGCCATCGCACCGGAGCGGACGTACGGCAGGTTCGCCGCCACGACGTCCCACGGCGCGGCCGACGACGTCGGCGGCAGGAGGTCGGCCTCCTCGAACGTCACGCGATCGCCCACGGCGTGGCCCACGGCGTTCTCGCGGGCGAGATCGAGTGCGTCGGCCGACACATCCACGGCCACGATCGCGACCTCGTCCACGGGCACCCGCCGGGCGCGCAAGCCAACGGCCAGGGCGATCGCGATGGCGCCACTCCCCGTTCCGACATCGACGATCCGCAGGGGCTCCGTCGTTCCCGCCCCGGCCCGAGCCGTGAGCCGGGCCATGACTTCCGCCAGGACGAGGTCCACGACGTGCTCGGTCTCGGGTCGAGGGATGAGCGCCCGCTTGTCGACGGCCAGCGCGATGCCGTGGAACTCCTTGATGCCGCGGATGTAGGCGACCGGTTCCCCGTCGGCACGGCGGGCAAGGGATGCCCTGAACGCGGCCTCGGCGTCCGCCCCCACGGGTGCATCGCCGTGGGCCACGACGGCCGTGCGCTCGACGCCGATCGCATGCGCCAGCAACAGCTCGGTATCCAGTCGCGGGGTCTCGAAGCCGAGCGCTCGCAGGCGGTCGACACCCTCGTCGAGGAGCGCTCGCGTCGACGTCATCGCGGCGATGCGATCAGAGCCGGATCGTGATGGCCAGGTCTCCGACCTTGCGCAGGACCTCCGCGCTGGTCGTGCCGCGCCAGCGGTGGAAGAGCAGGTCGACCGAGGCGTCGCCCACCCGCAGGTCCGTCAGCGTGACCTTGCCGATCCAATCCGGCAGGTGCGGGTGGAACAGCTCGAGCTCGCCGCGGTCGGCGTGCGCGCGCAGCCCGAGCATCGTCTGAAGGAAGAGGAACGAGGCGCCTGCCGCCCAGGCCTGCGGGGAACAGGCGACGGGATAGGGCACCGGCGTGTGCGAGTCGGTGTCGTCGAACCCGCAGAACAGCTCGGGCAGGCGGTAGTCGGTGAATCGCTGAGCGGCTTCCATCATCTGGCCGGCCAGCCGATTCGATGCATCGTCGAAGCCGTAGCGCTTGAACCCGGCCGCGATCAGTGATGTGTCGTGCGGCCACACGGTCCCGGTGTGATAGCCGATCGGGTTGTAGCCTGGCTGCCCCGCTGCGAGGGTCCGGATCCCCCAGCCCGAGAACATCGAGGGTTGCAGGAGCTGGTCGACGACATCGCGCGCTCGATCGCGCGAGACGATGCCCGACCACAGGCATTGCCCGGCGTTGCTCGCGATCGCATCGAACTGGTGCTTGTCGCCGTCGAGCGCCATCGCGTAGTAGCGCTGGTCCTCGACCCAGAACGCGGCCTCGAAGCGGGCGGCCAGCGTCTCCGCCTCGGCGTCCAGCCGTGCCGCCATCTCGGCCTCGCCCCGCACCCGGGCAAGGTCCGCCATCCGCCGCTTGGCATCGAACACATAGCCCTGGACCTCGGCCAGGGCGATCGGCGCCTCTGCTGCGGCACCCGTCCGGTCGCGGATGGCGTCGCTGGAATCCTTCCAGCCCTGGTTCAGGAGGCCTCGTTCGGAGCGCCGCGCGTACTCCACGAAGCCGTCCCCGTCGTGGTCGCCGCTCTTGTCGATCCACTCGAGCGCCGCGAGCGCGTTGGGCCACAAGCGGTCGACGAGCGCGCGGTCTCCAGTCCAATCGAACGTGGCACCCAGGAGGATCAGCCACAGCGGCGTCGAATCGACCGAGCCGTAGTAGGGCGTGTGGGGCAGTTCACCGGCCCGGGCCAGCTCGCCGGTCCGCAGCTCGTGGAGGATCTTGCCCGGCTCCGCGTCCCGCCAGGGATCGTCCTCTGTGGCCTGGTGGGCAGCCAGCACTTCCAAAGTCTCCACGGCGATCTGCGGCCGGAATGCCAGCGACTGGAAGGCCGTGATCAACGCATCGCGTCCGAACAGCGTGGTGAACCACGGCACCCCCGCCGCGATGTAGCGCTCACCCGGGCCAGGCCCGTCGTTGACGAGCAGCCGGAGATCGGAGACGGACCGCTTGAGCACGAGGTTGAACAGCTCGTGGTCGCTATCGACCGATGTCGTGCCGCGCTCCCAGGCGTGGTACGCAGCCGCTCCCTCGTCGCGCGAGACGCGAGGCGCCGACGGGAACAGGACGTCGAGCTCCCGGCGATCGGTCACCTCATCGCGATCCGCGCCCGGGGCCTCGCGCTGCGAGGTCCAGACCGTCCAGCACACCTCGCGTGTCTCGTCGGGACCCATCGTCAGCGCCCACTTCAGGCGGATCGCGGCGCCCGCGTTCCGGCCATCGGGCGCGACCTCGGCGACCAGGTCGATGGTCTGCACCGGCTCCGAAAGCTCGATATGGGTCAGGCACTGGACGCCATCGACCCCGTCATAGCGGAAGGTGATCCGCCGGTCGGTGATGGCGATCGGCAGGAGCCGGCCGCGTTCGGTCCGCGGGAACCCCCGAACCTCGAAGATGTCGGCGCCGTCCATGCCGAGCTCGAGCTCGAGCGGGAGGCTGGCGGGCAGGGCCGCGTGGTTGACGATCCGCACGCGCTCCTCGTAGCCGTCCGCACCGATGAGCCGCTCGCGACTGATGCCGATCGTCCGCCCCACCAGTTCGTCCAGCGGATGGACCTTCGCGTCCGGGTTGCGGTCGGCCGATGGGTTCGTCATCTGGATGCTGCCGCGGTAGTTGCCCCCTACCGACGTCTGGAGCAGCACCGGCCGGACGCCTCCGACCCGGAGCACGGCGCACGACAGCGACCGGCTGTCTCCCTGGTACAGGCCGAGCCCGCGCGAATCCGGATGGATGTCGCCGAACGAATCCGTCAGGAGATACCGGTTGCCGTGCTTGAGGACCTGGACGGAGCCAAGGTCGGTCGCCCGCTCGATCGGGACGTCGCGTGCCGGCAGGAACCGGACGTCGGCGGCCTCAGGCGGCGTCATCGTTTCCCACCACCCCGGACAGCCGCTCCGCCTGGTCCACCATGATCAGGGCGTCGATGAGCTCATCGAGATCGCCTGCGAGCACACCCGGCAGGTTGTGCACGGTCTTGCCGATGCGGTGGTCCGTGACGCGATCCTGCGGGTAGTTGTACGTCCGGACCTTGTCGCTCCGATCGCCCGATCCGACCATCGATCGCCGGGCGGCCGAGTCGGCGGCCCGCTGCTTCTGGATCTCGAGATCGAACAGGCGCGAGCGCAGCACGGCGAGGGCTTTCGCCTTGTTCTTGTGCTGGCTCTTCTCGTCCTGGATCTCGACCACGAGCCCGCTCGGCAGATGGGTGATGCGAACGGCCGAGTCGGTCGTGTTGACGGACTGACCACCGGGTCCGGATGAACGCTTGACGTCGATCCGGAGATCCTTCTCCTCGTCGATCTCGACCTCGACTTCGTCGGCCTCCGGCAGGACGACGACCGTGACCGTCGAGGTATGGATCCGACCGCTCGACTCCGTCGCAGGGATGCGCTGCACGCGGTGGACGCCGCCCTCGAACTTGAGGCGGCTGTAGGCGCCATCGCCTCGGACCTGGACGATGGCCTCCTTGATCCCGTCGATGCCGGTCTCGTTCATGCTCATGACGTCCGGCTTGTACCGGTGCCGGCCCGCATAGCGCGTGTACATCCGGAGCAGCTCCGCCGCGAACAGGGCGGCCTCGTCGCCACCGGCACCGGCGCGGATCTCGAGGATGACGTCGCGGTCGTCGTTCGGGTCGCGCGGCAGCAGGAGCACCTTCAGCTCGTCGATGAGGCGCGTCTGCTCGAGCTCCAGCCGATCGATCTCTTCGCGGGCCATGGCCCGCATCTCGTCGTCGCCATCGCCGGCATCGTTGAGCTCCCGCACGCCGGCCAGCTCCGATCGGATGGCCTCGAGACGCCGGTACGCCGCGACCGTGGGCTCGAGCCGGGCGAGCTCCTTGCCGAGCTTGCGGATCAGGTTCGGATCGGTGCTGGTCTCCGGCCGCGAGAGCTGGGCCTGGAGGTCGTCGTACTGGAGCGCGATCTCGGCCAGCGTGGCGTCGAGGTCGCTCATGTCAGCGGTGGCGACTCGCCCGGCTTCGCCGTTCCGACCGCATCGGGTGATCCGGGCTCGTCCGTTGGCTTGCTCAGCTCCATCGGCGATCGGTCGAAATCGGTCGACCCGGCCGGGATCTCGTTGCCGTCGGCGACGAGGGCTTCTTCCATGGACGTGATGGCGACTTCGATCATGTCGTCGGTCGGACGCTTGGTCGTGATCATCTGGACCAGGATGCCCGGATACATGATCACGCGGACGATCGGGTTGTGGCGGAACTTGGCCCCCAGCTTGAGGATCTCGTAGCCCACCCCGGCGAGCACCGGGATCAGCAGGATCCGGCTCGCGATCATGACCAGCGGCTCCTGCTTGCCGACCAGCGAGAACGTGAAGATCGACAGGAGGATCAGGATCACGAGGAACTCGGTGCCGCAGCGGTGGTGGGCGGTCGGGTACTTGCGGACCGCGTCGACCGTCAACGGATCGCCGGCCTCGAGGGCGTGGATCGTCATGTGCTCGGCGCCGTGGTACTGGAAGACCCGATGGATGTCGGGTGCGCGCGATACCAGCGTCAGGTACCCCAGGAAGAGACCGACCTGGATGATGCCCTCGAGCGCGGGCTGGGCCCAACCCTGGGTGGCGCCGGACGTCGCGACGCTCGAGATGAACAACGGCAGCAGCGTGAAGGCCGCGATCGCCGCCGCGAACGTGATCAGGAGCATCACGACGATCGAGCCCTTGCCGAGCTCGACCTCGTCCTCCTCGGCCTGCACGTTCGCGCTGCGGATCAGCCAACGCGTCCCGATGACCAGGGTTTCGTAGAGAAGGACCAATCCCCGCACGAACGGCCATTTCGCGGCCGGGGACGCGTGGACTCCCTTGTCCAGCCGCTCGGTGGCGATGACGATGCGACCGTCCGGATGGCGTAGCGCCACCGCGATCGCGTCGCGACCGCGCATGAGGACGCCTTCCATGAGGGCCTGGCCGCCGTAGGCGTACCGAGGACGGCCGTCGGACGCGACCGGCGGTGCGGGGGTGGCTGACATCCCGGCAAGTCTACCGGCGTTGTACCGGCGTTGCGGCAACCCGGAATCGCAACGACCGGCCCTCGCGGGCCGGTCGTCTTGTGTGGTCGAGATCGGGCGCCTAGCTGCGGGTCTGGCGCTCCAGGCGCTTCTGGAAGCGCTCGACCTGACCGGCCGTGTCGATGATGTTCTGCGTGCCCGTGAAGAACGGGTGGCAGTTGCTGCACACGTCCACGCGCAGCTCGGGTCGGGTGGACCCGACGGTCCACTCGGTGCCGCACGAGCCGCAATGGACCTTGGCTTCGTAATACGTGGGATGGATATCGGGCTTCACGGGTGATTCTCTCCTCCGACGCCTTCCGTGCAGGGCCATCGCCCCGCCGGTGGTCGCCGGCTGTTCCGGGTGTGCGTGGGCGACCTAGGCGGTCGTCGCGGCGGTTTCGACCGCCTCGACCCGGATGCGCTTCTTGTCCTTGGTGGCGTGCTCGAACTTGACCTTGCCGGCCACGGTCGCGAACACGGTGTAATCGCGTCCCAGCCCGGTGCCGGGGCCCGCGAGGAACGTCATCCCGCGCTGGCGCACGATGATCGAGCCTGCCGGGACGAGCTGGCCGTCGCCGGCCTTCACGCCCAGGCGCTGGCCGGCGCTGTCACGGCCGTTCTTGACGCTGCCGCCCGCCTTCTTGTGTGCCATGGGTCCTACTCGTCCTTCTTGGTGGCGCGCTTCGGAGCGCTCTTCTTGGGCGCGGCCTTGGCCTCGTCGGCGTCGGCGGCCTTCGCCTTGGTGGTCGTCTTCTTCGGCGCCGTCTTGGCATCGGCCTTGGCTGAGGCCTTCGTGTCGGCCTTCGTCTCAGCCTTGGCGTCGGATGCGCCCTTGGCGCTCGATGCCTTGGCGCTCGATGCCTTGGTGCTCGACTTCTTCGTTGGCTCCTTGGTCGCTGCCAACTTCGCGGCGAGCTCGGCGTCCTTCGCGGCCTGGGCCGAGGCGGCCTCCTCCAGACGCTGTCGCTCGGTCTTGGCGTCCGACTCCGCCTTGGCTGCCGACTTCGCGGCGCTCTTGCCGTTGAGCGTGATGTCGCTGATGCGCAGGATCGTCAGCTCCTGGCGGTGGCCCTTCTTGACCCGGGTGCGGGCCTTGGGGCGGTACTTGAACGAGATGAGCTTGGGCCCGCGGTCGCGTCGGACGATCTCGGCGCTGACGGCGGCGCCATCGACCACCGGCTGGCCGATCGAGGCGTCGTCGCCGTCGGCGACCAGCAGCACGCGATCGAGCGTGACGGTCTTGCCCGGCTCAGCGTCCAGCAGCTCGACCTCGAGTTCGGTTCCGACCTCGACGCGGTACTGCTTCCCGCCGGTCTCGATGACTGCGTACATGGATCCTCAGGATGTTGGTGGCGGTGGCACGCGGCCACTGCACGACGGACAGGGAAAGACGCCTGGCCGAGCCAAGCGCGAACGGGAAGTGTACGACCGAACCCCGAACGGGTCAATCGAGCGGCATGCGATGCCCGTGTTCTTGTCATGTGCTCGTGTGGCCGGCACGCGCCGATGACTCACGGTCGATGGCGTGCCTTGGAGAGGCTCTCGCGCTTGAATTCTGCTCAGATGTCTGTGCTCGCGGCTCGTTGCCACGAATCGGGGCTGATCGAGCGTCCGAGGGACGATGCGCCTTCGTCTCGTGCTGGCTTCGCGCACTTCTGACAAGGATTGCCAAGCGGGGCCGGCAAGGAAGCCCTTGGTCGGCGCCAGATCGCGGAATTTGGGCTCAGGTGAGGTCCTCGGCGAGGACCAGGCGCTCGCGGACGATCGACGACGTCTCGAGCCTCTCGCCGATGCGGTCCGCAAGGGCGGCAACGACCTCTTCGGGTCTGCCCGTCCCGAGCTCGGGATGAAAGCGGGTACGGGTGGCCACGGTCACGGGTGGGCCGCCCTCGATCGCGACATCGATCAGTAACGGACGCAGGTCGTACTTCACGCTCTCGTCGCCCCGGGCACGGCTGCGTGGCAGGCTCGGGGCTGCGAGCAACGCGTCGGCGGCCGCGCGGAGCCGGTCGATCGGCACATCCCCTGCGAGGACCACCCGATAGTCGGCCGCGGCGACCCGGCCGGCGAGAGCTGGGCCCGCAAGCCACACGTCCTGCACGTCGACGAGACGCCAGCCGGCCGGCACGTGCCCAGTCAGGGTCTCGCGAAGGCGCCACGCGGGCCAGCGCTCGGTCAGGACGACGTCGATGAGTTCCGCATTTGCGGCCATCCCGATGGGGAGCGGCGCCCCGAACGCGACCCGCGCCCGCGATCGCGCGCCCTCGGTCCAGGCCACGGGCAACCCGGCATCCGCGATGGCCGCGAGCCAGCTGTCGGTCACTTCCCGCTGCGGCTGTTCGGGCGCGGCGGCGGAACGCGCGACCACGAGACGCCAGCGCTGGCGCGGCTCGGGCGTGTTCGCGGGACGCTCGGACACGTCTGGTAGTCTGCCCGACGATGGACGAGCGCGAGCGGTCGCCGGCAGGCCGTGAGCCCGCCCCGACGGAAGCGACACCTGGTGCAGCGGGGGCAACGTCGGCGTCGACCGCCTGGGTCGCCACGCTTCCACCACCACCCTTCATCGACCCGGCCAGCAGCCCGACCGAACCCCGATTCGCCGCGCTTTCGCCGCGCGTCGCCGTGCTCATCGCCGCTGCGATCGTCCTCGGCGTGCTGCTCTGGATGGCGCGCGACGCCGTGCGCCCCTTCGTCGTCGGCCTGCTGCTCGTCTACCTGCTCGAGCCGCCGGTGCGCTGGCTGGTCCGACGAGGCATGCGACGGACCCTGGCGATCCTGCTCGTCTACGTCGTGACGATCGTGGCGATCGTCGAGATCGTCAGTCTCACCCTTACCCCGCTGGTGAACGAGCTCGTCCGGTTCGTCCAGGACTTCCCCGCCCTGACGGTGCAGCTCCAGCTCCAGATCGAACGGCTGTCCGAGATCTACGCGCGGCTGCAACTGCCCGAGGCGCTCCGCGACTACATCGATTCGGTGATCGCGGGCATCGGCCAGGGCGACGGAGGCTCGCCGGCGATCGACTTCTCGATCTTCCTCCCGGTCCTGACCGGTGCGGGCAGCTTCATCGGGGCGATCTTCGGCTACCTGCTGCTGCCCGGTCTGGGTCTTCTACATCCTCAAGGACCGGAGCGTGCTGACCGGCCAATTCGACCGAAGCCTGCCCGCAGCCTGGCGGTTCGACGTCTGGGCGGTCCTCCGCATCGGCCGGCGGGTCTTCGGCCAGTGGGTCCGGGCACAGCTCGTGCTCGGGATCACGGTCGGTGTGTTCACGTTCGTCGGCCTGTCCGTGCTCAGCGAGCTGGTGGATCCCGTGTTCGGGCGCTACGCGATCCTGCTGTCCGTGACGGCTGGCATCCTGGAGCTGCTCCCGATCATCGGGCCGATCATCTCGGCCGTGCCGGCGGTCCTGCTCGCGGCGACGGCCGGGATCGAACCCGTCATCGCCGCGCTCGTCCTCTACACCCTCGTCCAGCAGATCGAGAACAACCTCCTCGTGCCCAAGATCCAGGGTGACGCCGTTGAGATGCATCCCGCGGCGGTCATGTTCGCGATCATCATCGGCGGGGCGCTGGCGGGTCTCCTGGGGGCGATCCTTGCCCTGCCGGTGACCGCCGCGGCCCGCGACGTCGTGCGTTACCTGTTCCGCCGTGCCAGTCCGGGTGATTCGACCGCGCTTGCCGACTCCATCGCGACCCTGGGGCTGGAGTCGCACCCGGGTGTGCCGACCGTCGAGGGCCCGGCGACCACCGAGAGCGCATCGGCGTGACTGGCTCGGATCCGTACAAGGTCCTCCAGGTCGACCCGGAGGCGGAGGACGAGGTGATCGCCGCCGCGTATCGACGCCTCGCCCGCAAGTACCACCCGGACACGGCGACGGGGCCCGAGTCGAGCGGGCGGATGGAGGCGATCAACGCCGCGTGGGAGGTGCTCGGGGACCCGCGGCGGCGCGCCGCCCACGACCGACAGCGAGCCCTTCAGGCGGCAGTTTCCCGAAGCAGTGCAGGGTCGCCCGCGGACGCCGCCACTGGCGGGTCCGCCGCCACGGCTCCGAATGCCCCCCAGGGCGCCGCGAGACCGGGGTCCGCGCCCCGGGACGGGTCTCGACCTCGGTCACCCGAGCCAGAGACGGTCTCGAGCGACTGGTCGAGTGGCCGCTCATCGCTCGGTGGCGGCTACGACCCATCCATGCGCACGCCAGACCACATGGGAGCCGCTGGCCAACCGCCGGGAAATCCATCGGGCAGCGTCATGAACTTCGGGCGCTACGACGGCTGGTCGCTCGGAGAGATCGCGCGTTCGGACCTCGAGTACCTCGAATGGCTCGACCGGATGCCGATCGGGCGCCCCTATCGCGATGAGATCGACGCGATCCTGCGGCAGACGGGCCGGCGTCGCTCGGCGACGGACGAAACGCGCGACCGGCGGGGGCTGTTCCGCCGGCGGTAGGGCCTCAGGCTTGAGGGAGCTCCGCAGCGGCATGCCCCTGCGCCTCGGCGGCCGCTCGCGGGATAACCCAGGCCAGTAGATATGGCGCGATGACGGTCGTGACAACGACCGCTACGAGCACGGCGCTGAAAAGGCCGGCCGAGAGCAACCCCGCGGCGAGGCCGAGGTTCGCCACGACGATGCCCACCTCGCCTCGAGGCACCATCCCGAACCCGACGGCCGCCGAACCCCAGCGGCCGATGGACCGCGCTCCGATCACACCACCTGCCGCCTTGGTGACCACGCCGGCGACAGTCAGGACGATCGCGAGCACCGCGATCCCAGGATCGAACAGGGCACCCAGGTCCACCTGGGCGCCTGTGACCGCAAAGAAGAACGGGGTGAAGATCTGTCCGAGTGGCCGGATCTCGTTCTCCAGCTCGTCCTGCGCCTCGGTTTCCGCCACGATCAGGCCGGCCACGAACGCGCCGATGATGGCCGCCAGCCCGATCGCGGCGGAGACGAGCGCCACCGCGAACATGAGGATGAACGCGGGGACCAGCGGCGTGTCCGCGAATAGCGGCCAGGTGAAGACCTCTCGACGCAGCCCGCGCGCGCGCCGTGCGGCGGCGAACCCGAGCGCGACCAATCCGATCGCAGCGACCGCAACGAGCAGCGTGGATCCCGACACGTCGCCCGCCGCGGCACCCGATATGAGTCCGATGAGGATCAGCGCGAGGACGTCATCTATCACGGCGGCGCCCAGCACGACCCGCGCGAAGGTCCTGTCGAGCACGCCCATGTCGGCAAGGACCCGGCTTGTGATCCCGATGCTGGTAGCCGCCAAGGCGAGTCCGACGAAGGCGGCCGTCGTCAGAGCCTCTCCACCGATCAGCGAGATGGCGACACCGGCCCCCATCGGCAGGATCATCGCCACGATCGCCGTGAGGAACGCCGGCCTCCCGACGGCGAGTAGATCGTCGAGACGCACCTCGAGGCCGACGGAGAACAGCAGGATGACTACGCCGATCTCCGCGAGAACGAACGCCGTCTCCCCGGGAACAACCAGCCCGAAGGCGGCGGGACCCACCAGGAACCCGCCGACCAGCTCCCCGACGACCGCGGGTTGACCCAACCGGCGGGCCACCTCCTCGCCGAACTTGGCCCCCACGAACAGAAGGAAGAGCCCAAGCATGATATCGAGCGGTGCCCCGGCGGCGGACGGCGCGTGACCGCCGGTGACTTGGGGCAGAACGAAGGAAAACGCAGGAAATGGGCCCATCAGGCCAGGTAGCGCACGAACACATACCCCGTCGAGATCAGGAGCGAGACGAACGTGACCGGGATGCCATAGCGAAGGAATGCGCGGAATGTGATCGGGTGATCTGCCCGTCCGGCAAGGTTCGCGACGACCACATTGGCGGAGGCTCCGATGATCGTGGCGTTCCCGCCGAAGCAGGCTCCCAGAGCGAGGGCCCACCAAAGTGGTTCGATCGGGATGCCTGCTGCGCCGAGATCCTGGACGACCGGGATCATCGCGGCCGTGTACGGGATGTTGTCGATGATCGCCGAAGCGATGCCGCTCAGCCAGACGAGAGCGAGGGTCGTGACGGCTGCATCCCCACCCGTCGCATCGAAGAGGCCGTCCGCGACCGCACCGACGATGCCCACATGCACGACAGCCTCGACGAGCATGAACAGCCCGACGAAGAAGAAGAGCGTTGCCCACTCGACCTCGTGGAGCACCTCCTCGACGTCCGACCGCGCGAGCAGCAGCAGGGCCGCTGCGCCGAGCAAGGCGATCGCGCCTGGCTCCAGGCCGAGCGGCTTGGCCAGCAGGAATCCGATGACCGTGGCACCGATGACCCCGAGGCTCAGGCGCAGCAGACCCGGGTCGGTCAGGACCTCCCGTTCATCGAGAGCCAGGACGCTGTCACGGGTCGCGGGATCGACATAGAGATCGCGTCCGAAGAACCAGTACGTCATGGCTACGAACGCAGCGAACACCAGCGCGGCCGCCGGTGCCATGTTGATCAGGAAGTCGTCGAACCCGAGGTCTGCGGCCGAGCCGATGAGGATGTTGGGGGGATCGCCGATCAGTGTCGCGGCACCACCGATATTCGAGGCCAGGACCTCGCTGATCAGGAACGGCAGCGGGGATACTCGCAGGACGTTGGCGATGTAGAGCGTGACCGGCGCCAGCAGGACGACCGTCGTGACATTGTCGAGGAAGGCCGACAGGATCGCGGTGACCACGCTCAGGATCAGCAGCAGGCGATATGGCTCGCCTCGAGCCCACTTGACCGAGCGGATCGCCACCCACTGGAAGAAGCCCGTCTGTCGAAGGATCCCCGCGAGGATCATCATCCCGGCCAGCAGGAAGATGACGTTGAGGTCGATCGCGGCGAACGCTTCTTCCTGGTCGACGATCCCGAGGATGACGACGAGCGAACCACCGAGCAGGGCGGCCACGGTCTTGTCGACGCGGTCCGTCGCGATGAGTGCGTACGTGACGAGAAAGATGACGCCGGCGAGCGCGACCTCCAACCGATCGGCCTCAGTCTGCTTCGGGTGGGCTGATTTCGAGGGCCTCGAGGTAGCGGATGCTCACTTCGAGGAGATCGAGATACGCGGTCGGTCGACCGTCGTCGTCCACGACGTACAGGCCCGAGAGATGCCTTGCGTGCATGAGGCGGAAGGCCTCATCGACCGTCGCCGTTCCCTTGATCGAGGCTGGCGGCAGCATGACGTCGGCTACACGTCGTGCGCCGACCTCGAGCCCGAACCGAGCCGCCTCGTCGAGGTCGGCGAGTCCGGCCAGGAGGGTCTCCGGAGAGACACGGGCAACGACCGTCTCGGCGAGCCGAAGCGTGGGAATGACCCCAACCAGAACGCCACTCGAATCGACGACTCCGATGAGTCGCGTCTCTGGTCGCGCTGCTGCGGTCCTCACGATCGACAGAGGATCGGCGTCCTGTTCGACGAGCAACGGCTCGATGGGCAGGAGATTGGCGCAGACGGAGACTGGGGTTTGTCGCGCCTGGCGCGTGGCGTCACTCACGCGACGCTCGACCACCTGGCCGGGCGAATCGCCCCGTGGGACCGGACCACGCGCGGGGTCACCACTCTGCGCGCGTCTGGCGGATGTTGATGCTCTGCAGGATGCCGAGACCGATCGCGATGCTCACGAGCGATGCGCCGCCGTGCGTGACGAAGGGGAGCGGGATCCCGGTGATGGGCATGACCCCCATCACCATGCCGGCGTTCACGACCAGCTGAAAGAGGATCATCGAGGCGAACCCAGCCGCGAACAGCGTCCCGAACGGGTCGCGGGAGCGCCAGCCGGCCATCAGCACCCGCCACAGCAGCAGCGCGAACAACACGAACAGCACCAGACCGCCGACGAAGCCAAGTTCCTCGGCGAGCACGGAGAACACGAAGTCCGTGGTCTGCACGGGAAGGAAGTCGCCCTGTGCCTGGGTGCCGTTCGTGAGGCCACGCCCGAACATCCCGCCCGATCCGACGGCGATCTGCGACTGATAGAGCTGATAGCCGGAGCCGGTGATGTCCGGCGTCGGGTTCAGGAACGACGACAGGCGTTCCTTTTGATAGTCGCGCAGGAGGTAGTTCCACGCGATCGGGACCATCGCGACGACGCCTGCGGCTAGCGCACCCAGCCACATGAGGCTCGCACCCGACATCCAGAGCATGCCGGCGAGGATCCCCGCGAAGACCAGGGAGGTACCGAGGTCCGGCTGGAGCATGACCAGCGCCAGCGGCGGTCCCACGAGCACACAGGCACCCAGGATGGCCCGAAGGGAATCCAGCTTGGCCTGGCGACTGGCCAGGTATTGGGCGAGCACGATGATCATCAGGATCTTGGCGAGCTCGCTGAACTGGAACGTGAACGGACCGAAGGTGATCCAGCGGGCCGACCCGCCGACCCCGTCGCCGATCGCCAGCGTGAGCACCAGCAAACCCAGCTGCAGCGCGTAGACCGGCCATGACAGGGTCTTGAACCAGCGGTAGTCGAACGCGGTGGCGAGGATGAACGCGACGGCCGCGATCCCCGCCCACATGAGGCCACGCGTGAACGTCGTCCCCGCGTCGAGGGGGCTGACGCCGTTTTCGACACTGTTGGTGTAGGCCATCACGAGCCCGACAGCGGCCAGGAGGCCGGCGAAGGTGGCCAGCTGGAGGTCGAACGCCCGCCACGCGGCCCCGACCGATTTGGCCGCCCAATCGGTGACGCGGACCGGCTCGGCTCGGATGACGCCCATCAGTCGTTCTGGTAGAAGTTGCCGCGCTCCAGGAGCTCGGGCATGCGGTAGTCCTTCTTGATCCCGTAATGCAGCTGGAGGAAGTACTTGACGATCTCGGTCGCCGCGTTGCCGACGGTTCGCGAATCGTGGGCGAAGGCCATGACGACGAGCTCTGAATCGTGTTTGTCGAACGATCCCGTTCGCGCGTTCTTCGGGGTGAAGCCCACGAAGAACGAGGAGTACGGCAGGCGGCCCCTCGAGTCGGGGGTGCCGAACTCGGCGGTCCCGGACTTGCCGGCTACCTTGATCGGGAGATCCACGAGGTTGTAGGTGTGACGCAGCGTCACGGTCTCGCGGGCGGCGTTGCGCATGATCCGGAGCACGCTCGGCTTGACCTTCAGCTTGTGGATGACCTTCGGTTCGAACGGGCGGACGATCTCGCCGTCTGGCCCGATGATCTCGCGCACGATCTGCGGCTGGTAGAGCGTTCCGCCGTTGGCGAGCGCCGCGTAGGCATTGATGAGTTGCAGCGGCGTCACCGCGTCGTAGCCCTGGCCGATGCCGGCCTGGTACGTCTCGCCGGGAAAGATCTCGGCGCCGAGCGCGTCCTGCTTCCAGGCGTTGGTCGGGACGATGCCGGCGACCTCGCTCGGAAGGTCGACGCCGGTCGGCTCCCCGAAGCCGTACTGCTTGGCCCAGTAACCGAGCCGATCGATCCCGAGCATGCCGGCGAGCTGGTAGAAGAAGGTGTCGCTCGAGTGTCCGAAACCGCAATAGATGGTGCAGGCTCCCCAGCCGCGCCGGTTCCACTCGTAGAACTTCGTGTCCCCGAGGGTCAGATAGGGACGGGTCATGACCCGTGTCGAGTCGCTGATCTTGCGATCGGCCAGGGCGCCGGTGCCGGCCACGAGCTTGTACGTGGAGCCCGGTGCGTAATGCGCCTGGATCGCGTGGTTGAGCAGCGGCTTGTCCTTGTCCTTGAGCAACTTCGCGTAATCGGTCGTGCTGATTCCCCGTGCGAACCGATTGTTGTCGTAGGTCGGCAGGCTCACCATCGCGAGGATCTCGCCGGTCTGGGGGTTCATCGCGATCACGACGCCCCGTGTCATCCCGATCTTCTTCATCGCCCATTTCAGGGCCTTCTCGGCGTTCCGCTGCGCCTTCGTGTCGATCGTCAGCGTGAGGGACGCGCCCGGCTCGGCGTCCTGGACCGTCTGGAGGGTCTGCGTTCGACGGCCGGTCGCGTCGCGGGCCACGCTCTCGGAGCCGTACGTGCCGCGGAGCTCTGTCTCGTACTGGGCCTCGAGACCAACCTTTCCGAGCAGATCGTCGGGCTGGTAGCCCTTCTCGCGAAGGTCGGGCAGCTGCTCGGCTGACACGGGTCCCGTGTATCCCAGCAGATGCGACGTCAGGGGACCGTCGGTGTACTGGCGGCGCGCCTCGACGACGACCTCGACGCCAGGCAACTGGTAGCCGGCTTCCGAGATCAGCTGTGCGGTCGACTGATCGACGTCCTGGGCCACGCGCACGAGATCGAACGCCGATCCAGGGTTCCCGTCGATGGCGCCGTGGATCTCGGAGGCGTCCGTTCCGAGCAGGGCGGCGAGTCGAGCCACGACGTCGTCACGCTGGGTGTTCGGGAGGTCGGCCGGGCGGACCTTCACCGCGAACGTCGGGACGTTGTCCACGAGCAGACGCCCGTTGCGGTCGTAGATCAACCCCCTGGGCGCAGGGATCGGCTCGAGGACCGTGCGTTGGCGGGTGGAGATCGCCGCATATTCGGAGCCGTTCGCGATCTGGAGGTAGAAGAGCCGGGCGGTCAACGCGCCCACCGCGAGCACGACCACGAGACCGAACACGATGAACCGGGAGAAGCGGCGGTCCGGGACCGTGCTGCGGTCGAGGTACGTGTTCACCAGTCGACCCGTTCCTGTTCCATCCGCCGATCATGCACCGCGATCGTCAATGGTCCGACGATCGCGGCGAGCACGGCGTCGTACACGGCACTGGGAAGCACGGTCCCGAAGGGATCGGCGATGGGAAGCGGCGTGCCGAGCGCACCGAAGGTGACGAACAAGATCATCGAGTACCCGAGACTGAGGACGAACACGGCACCGATCGGGACGATCGGGCGCAATCGAGCGAAAGAGCGCGCCAGGACCGACGCGCCACCGATACACACCAGGAGCGCGAACGCGGTCGAGCCAAGTGGTCGTTGTGCCAAGACATCAAGAGCGAGGCCCCCCACGAAGGCCCAGACCAGCCCGGCTTCGACACCGACGGCGATCGCAAGGATCACGCCCAGGACGAGCACGGGATGTGGCTGCGCATCTCCGATGCGGAGGTATGGAACGACGGACAATTCGATCAGGGCCGTCACCACCGCGCCGACCGCAGCGAGTAGCAGGGTCATGGACGGTCGTGTTCCTCGGGCGAATCGGCCAGAAGGTTGCGCCCGCCTGCCCGGTACTGCTCTCTGAACGACCGGATCGGCGGCGACGTCTCGGCGGAGTATCCCACGGACCGGTGCTTCGGGCAACGGTTCGATGGTCCCCCGGCCCGTCGAGCCAGCCGTCCCATGCACCGTTTCACGTGAAACAACGAGGGCTCGGTAAGGCACAGCTACGGACGTCGTGCGAACCTGATCGCCCGCCCCGGACCGGAGGTCGTTCGGCCAACAATGGTAGAATTCGTTCTCGTGAGATCGCCCCGGGCAGGCCACTGAGTGGGCCAGACGATCGCCTGCGCAAATCAGAAAGGCGGCGTCGGCAAGACCACGACGGTGGTGAACCTAGCGAGCTACCTCGCGCTCCTTGGTGACCGCGTCCTGGTGATCGATCTCGACCCACAGGGCAATGGCACCAGCGGACTCGGGGTCGACCGCTCGACGGTCGTGCATTCCGTTTACGACGCCATCGTCGACGACGTCCCGCTCGAACAGCTCCTGGTTCAGGGAGCCGCCCACGGCGTCGACGTGGTCCCGTCCACCATCGCCCTCGCGGGGGCCGAACTGGAGCTCGCCGGCGTGATGGCGCGCGAGCGTCGCCTGCGGCGCCTCCTGGAGCCTCTGGCGCACGAATACGACGTCATCTTCATCGATTGCCCGCCGTCGCTCGGGCTCCTGACCGTGAACGCCCTGACAGCCGCCGATGCGGTGATGATCCCGCTCCAATGCGAGTACTACGCACTCGAGGGCCTGACCCAGTTGCTAGCCACCATCGATCTCGTCCGAGACCACCTGAACCCGCACCTGAAGCTCGACGGTGTGGTGCTGACGATGTACGACGCCCGGACGAACCTGTCCGCCGACGTAGCCGCGGAGGCGCGGCGGCACCTGGGAGACTCCGTCTACGAAACGATCATCCCCCGCAGCGTTCGGCTGTCCGAGGCACCTAGCCACGGCCTGCCGATCAGTCAGTACGCACCGGAGTCGCGCGGCGCGGCGGCGTACGCAGAGCTCGCACGGGAATTCCGCGCTCGTTCGGGTCGGGGGCTGCCGGCGGCGGCGCCCCCGGAGACCGAGGTCCGCACCGCAAGCATGGTGATGTCATGACGGTTCGCCCCGAACGTGTTCACGGTCTCGGCCGTGGCCTCTCGACGCTGATCCCGCAGCGCAGTCCCGGTCAGCCCGGACCAGTCGACCTCGCGATCGACCGCATCAGCGCGAACCCCCACCAGCCTCGGCGCCGCTTCGACGAGGTGGAGATGGCCACACTCACGGAGAGCATCCGCGAGCACGGCGTGCTGCAGCCCATCCTCGTCACCGAGACGATCGACGGCTATCGACTGGTCGCGGGCGAGCGACGCCTGCGTGCGGCCGCGGCCGCGGGACTCGAGCGGATCCCGGCCGTCGTCCGGCAACTGGACGATCAGGCGCAACTCGAGGTTGCGCTCATCGAGAACCTGCAGCGGGAGGACCTCGACGCGATCGAGGCCGCCCGGGGATTCCGGCGCCTGATCGACGACTTCGGCTTCAGCCCCGAGCAGATCGCCGCGCGGGTCGGCCGAGCCCGCTCGACCGTGGCCAACACCCTTCGGCTGCTGGAGCTCGCCCCGTCCGTCCAGGCCGCCGTTGGCGATCGCCGCATCACCGAGGGTCATGGTCGGGCCCTGGGCGGGCTGTCCGTCGATCACCAGGACCACGTGCTGGGCACCGTCATCGAGCAGGACCTGTCCGTGCGCCAGACCGAGGAGCTGGTTCGGCGCCTGCGCGAGCCGCGTCCGATCGCACCGGACACGCCCGCGGAGCCCACCCCGCGAACGGATCCGGATCTCGAGCGTGTCGAGGAGGATCTGCGCCGCGCCCTCGGGACAAAGGTCAGCCTGGCCCGCTCGCGGCGAGGCGGCCGCATCGTGATCGAGTACTACAACGACGAGGACCTCGGGCGCCTGTATGACCGCCTGACCGGAGGAAACGCGTGACCGACAACGCCATCACGAAGACCGCCAGCGGGTCGAACGGACGCCCCAAGCGTGGACGTGCCGGCACCGACTACACCGCGGCCAGCATCCAGGTCCTCGAGGGCCTCGAGGCGGTCCGACGCCGCCCGGGCATGTACATCGGCTCGACCGATGAGAAGGGCCTGCATCACCTCGTGTGGGAAGTCGTCGACAACTCGATCGACGAGGCGATGGCGGGCCACGCGACCACGATCCACGTCACGATCAACGCCGATGGGACCGTGATCGTCCGCGACGACGGCCGGGGCGTCCCCGTTGGCAAGCATTCGACGGGCAAGGACGCCATGGAAGTCGTCCATACCGTCCTCCACGCTGGTGGCAAGTTCGGTGGCGGCGGCTACAAGGTCTCGGGCGGGCTTCACGGCGTCGGCGTGAGTGTCGTGAATGCCCTGTCCTCCTGGATGCGGGTCGAGTCGGCTCGCGACGGCAGCATCTGGTCGCAGGAGTACGAGCGTGGCAAGCCGCTCGGCAAGGTCAAGAAGGAGGGCCCACAGGGGACGCGCAAGGGCACCCTGACCAGCTTCCGCGCCGACTCCGAGATGTTCGAGACCATCGAATACTCCTTCGAGACGATCAGCCAGCGCCTGCGCGAATCCGCGTACCTCACGAAGGGCGTCTGGATCACGCTGATCGACGAGCGAGTCGATCGCGAACGGTCCTTCTACTTCGAGGGCGGCCTGCAGTCGTTCGTCCGCCACCTGAACCGCAACAAGGAAGCTCTCCATGGCCGCCCGATCTATGTCGAGCGGCGCGAAGGCACCACGGCGGTCGAGGTCGCCCTCCAGTACAACGACACGTACACCGAGAACGTCCTCGCTTTCGCGAACAACATCAACACGCCCGACGGCGGCAGCCACGTCACGGGCTTCCGTGCGGCGCTGACGAGCTCGCTGAACGATTGGGCGCGCCGAGCGGGGGTCCTCAAGGAAAACGACACCAACCTCTCCGGTGATGACGTCCGCGAAGGTCTGACGGCCGTGATCAGCGTGAAGCTGACCGATCCGCAGTTCGAGGGCCAGACCAAGGCGAAGCTCGGCAACCCGGAGGTCAAGGGCCAGGTCCAGACCGCGGTCGCGGACAGCCTCGGCCAGTACCTCGACGAGAACCCTGCCGACGGTCGCCGCATCATCGAGAAATGCCTGACCGCGGCTCGAGCGCGCGAGGCCGCCCGCAAGGCGCGCGATCTGGTGATCCGAAAGGGCGCCCTCGATGGCATGTCCCTCCCCGGCAAGCTGGCCGACTGCCAGGAACGGGACCCCGCTCGCAGCGAGCTGTACATCGTGGAGGGCGACTCGGCCGGTGGCTCGGCCAAGCAGGGCCGCGACCGACGCTTCCAGGCCGTCCTGCCCCTGCGCGGCAAGCTCCTGAACGTCGAGAAGGCGCGTCTCGACAAGATCCTCTCGAGCGAGAACGTGCGGCCGCTGATCATCGCGCTCGGGGCCGGCATCGGCGAGAGCTTCGACATGTCGAAGCTGCGCTACCACCGGATCATCATCATGACCGACGCCGACGTGGACGGGGCCCACATCCGAACGTTGCTGCTGACGTTCTTCTACCGGCATATGCCCGAAGTCGTGGAAGCAGGCTACCTGTACATCGCTCAGCCACCGTTGTACCGCGTGAGCACCGGCAAGGTCACGCGCTATGCGCAGAGCGAGCAGGAGCGCGAGCGGATCATCAAGGAGTTCAACGTCAAGAACCTGTCCGTGCAGCGGTTCAAGGGCCTCGGCGAGATGAACGCCGACCAGCTCTGGGAGACGACGATGAACCCGGAGTCGCGCACGCTCCTGCGCGTCGATTCGGAGAATGCGGCGCTGGCGGACGAGATCTTCACGATGCTCATGGGCGAGAAGGTCGCGCCGCGCAAGGGCTTCATCATGGCCGAGGCGCGGAAGGTGCAGAACCTTGACGTCTGAAGCCGGGGCGCGCGTCGTGGACGTGCCTGGGGTCCCGCGCTTCGAGGTCGCCCCGCACCACTGCTTCGCCTGCGGCTCCCTGAACACGAGCGGCATGGGCCTCGCGCTCCACGTCGAGCCTCGGCGCTGCTGGACGGAGCTCACGCTCGAGCGACGCTTCGAGGGTTGGGACGGCATCGCCCACGGCGGGATCCTGTGCACGATCCTCGACGAGGTGATGGCCTGGTCGCTGGTCGGGGAGGACAACTGGGGCCTCACGGCCCGGATCAGCGTCGAATTCAAGAAGCCCGTGGCGATCGGCGAGGCGATTCGCGCGGAGGGGTGGATTACCAGATCCCGCCGTCGGCTGGTTGACACGGC
Organism: uncultured Chloroflexia bacterium; assembly: GCA_963828165.1. GTDB lineage: Bacteria > Chloroflexota > Limnocylindria > Limnocylindrales > CSP1-4 > SPCO01. Next base: position 1,270,235 of record CAWHDR010000001.1, on the reverse strand, counting down.
CGCCCACATCGTCGACCCACGCACGGATGGCGTCTTCGCCACGGCCACGGGTGTCTACGTCGCCGCCGACGAGGCCCGCAAGCACGAGCTTCGGCAGCGCTACGGGTACGTTCCACTTTCCGGCACGATCCCGGCCGGGACGCCCCCGTGAGCACCGCCACGGCCTCCCCGAGCCCGACCACCCAGCGCGCGGTCGCCTTCGTGTCCGCTCGCAAGCCGGCAGCGGAAGCGCTCGGCAGCTCCCTCGCGGACCACGTTGGAGACCCGGATGCGTTCGCGATCGCGCTTCGCCGCGGGCTGGAGGGCCTCGCCGACCCGGAGTACCAGGAGGGCGTGCAGTCCGTGGCCCCCGGGATCGGCCCGGTCCACGGCGTGCGGCGGCCGCTCCTGGCCGCCGTGAGTCGCGGGTTCCGGCACGAGACGCGTGGCGAGCGGGCCACCCAGCTGCTGTTCATCGCGGACCGGATGTTCCGCGAGCCACATCTCGAGGCACGCTGGTTCGCCTTCGGGTTGCTCGAGCGAACCCTCGCCGCCGACCCGGAACGCACCTGGCAGCTCCTCAGACGGGCGGCGCGTGAGGCGGGCGACTGGGTCACCGTCGACGACCTCGCCCACCCCTACGGTATCGGGATCGCCGCCGAGTCCTACCGTTGGGCGGAGCTCGAACAGCTCGTGTATTCCCCGTCGCGCTGGGAGCGGCGATTGATCGCGTCCACGATCGCGACGATGACCCACGGCAACCGGCGAACCGGCCGCAGTCCGGATCTCGTCCCGACCGCGCTCGGGCTCCTCGACCAGTTGATGGGGGACGCGGAGCCCGACGTCCAGAAGGCTCTCGCATGGGCGTATCGCTCGCTTGCACAGCGCGACCGCGAAGCCACGACGGCCGCCCTTCACCGCCAGGCCGACCTCGCCGCAGAAGGGGCAGACGGCCACCGCGCGTGGGTCGTTCGTGACAGCCTCACGAAGCTCGCGCCTCGCGACGCCGACGAGCTGCGCGCGCGGCTCGCCGGGATCCACCGGCGCAGCGGTGCTCCATCGACGTCCGCGGCGGCCACGACCGCCGCCCGCTTCGGAGCGCTGCCTGACCCCATCAACCACCCCGAACCACCGCTGACCTAGGCAGGAGTAGCACACCGTGACCGACGACCTGGGAGACGTCCGCGCCATTCGCATCGAGGACGAGATGCGCGTCTCGTACCTCGACTACGCGATGAGCGTCATCGTCGCCCGCGCCCTGCCGGACGTGCGCGACGGGCTCAAGCCGGTCCATCGACGGGTCCTCTACTCGATGGGCGAGATGGGCCTGTCCGCCACGAGCTCCTTCCGCAAGTGCGCCGCGATCGTCGGCGAGGTGATGGGCAAGTACCACCCGCACGGTGACCAGTCCATCTACGACGCGCTGGTGCGTCTCGCCCAGGACTTCTCGATGCGCTACCCGCTGGTCGACGGCCAGGGCAACTTCGGTTCGGTCGACGGCGACCAGGCGGCCGCCATGCGCTACACGGAGGCGCGTCTTACCGGGATCGCCGCCGAGCTGCTGGCCGACATCGACAAGGAGACCGTCGACTTCGTCGATAACTACGACGGGACCCAGAAGCAGCCCGAGGTCCTGCCGGCCAAGCTCCCGAACCTGCTCATCAACGGCAGCTCGGGCATCGCCGTCGGGATGGCGACCAATATCCCGCCGCATCACCTCGGGGAGATCGTCGATGCCACGGTCGCGCTGATCGACGATCCCGAGCTGACGTCGGACGACCTCTGCAAGCACGTGACCGGGCCGGACTTCCCGACCGGCGGCACGATCTTCCGCTTCGAGAAGCAGCGCAACGCGCTCACCGGGGAGTGGGAGACCGTCGACGCGATCCGCCAGATGTACGCCCACGGCCGGGGCCGGGTCGTCATGCGCGCCCAGGTCGTGTTCGAGGAAGTCCGCGACGACCGCACGGCCATCATCGTCAACGAGCTCCCGTACCAGGTGAACAAGGCGGCCCTGCTCGAAAAGATGGCCGACCTGGTCAAGGAAAAGCGGATCGACGGCATCAGCGACCTGCGCGACGAGTCCGATCGCGACGGGATGCGCATCTACATCGAGATCAAGCGGGACTTCAACCCGCACAAGGTCCTCAACAACCTGTTCAAGCACACGCCGATGCAGCTCGCCTTCAACATGAACATGCTGGCGCTCGTCGACGGGCAGCCGCAGACCCTGCCGCTGCGCAGCGTGCTGGTCCACTACCTCGACCACCGACGCGAGATCATCCGCCGCCGAACCGAATTCGACCTGGGCAAGGCGCAGGCGCGGGCGCACATCCTCGAGGGCCTCAAGATCGCCCTCGATCACCTCGATGCGGTCATCAAGACCATCCGCGAGTCGGCCGACGTCGATGTCGCGCGGGCGAACCTGATGAAGCGGTTCGACCTGTCCGAGCTGCAGGCCCAGGCGATCCTCGACATGCGGCTGGCGCGCCTGGCCGCGCTCGAGCGCAAGAAGATCGAGGACGAGTACCTCTCGGTCATCCAGCTCATTGCCGAGCTCGAGGACATCCTCGGCAACCCGGCCCGGGTCATGGGCATCATCCGCGATGAGCTCGTCGAGCTGAAGCGAAAGTACGCCGGCGAACGGCGGACGAAGGTCGCGGACGACGCGAGCCGCGAGATGACGGACGAGGACCTCATCGCCGACGAGGACGTGGTCGTCACGATCTCCGGGCGTGGCTACATCAAGCGCCAGCCGGTCGACACCTACCGCCGCCAGCACCGCGGCGGCAAGGGGATCATCGGGCACGTCACCCGCGAGGAGGACGCGGTCGAGCACCTGCTCGTCGCGAATACCCACGACTGGGCGCTGTTCTTCACGAACCGCGGGCGCGTCTTCAGCGCCAAGGTCCATGCCATCCCGGATGCGAGTCGCCAGGCCAAGGGCATGGCCATCATCAACCTGCCCGGTGTACAAGTGGAATCGGGCGAGGTGCCGGTCGCGACCATCGTCCTCAAGGACTTCGAACCCGGCAAGTTCCTGGTCATGGCGACCCGCCGCGGCCACATCAAGAAGACCCCGCTCGAGCAGTTCGAACGGGTCCGCGCGACCGGTATCCGGGCGATCACGATCCACCCGAACGACGAGCTCGCGTGGGTGGACGTCTCCGGCGGGCAGGACGACATCATCATCGCCACCGCGCAGGGCATGCTCGCCCGGTTCGAGGAGAACGAAGTGCGCCCGATGGGGCGTGACGCTGCCGGGGTCATCGGCATCCGACTCCTCAAGCGCGAGGGGGACACCGTGGTCGCCATGAGCGTGGTGGAGCCAGATGCCGACCTGCTGGTCCTCACCGCGACGGGCTACGGCAAACGGGTCGGGATCGGGGAGTTCCGGCGCAAGCACCGCGGCGGGCAGGGCGTCCGTCTGATCGCCCTGGAGGGGAACAAGACCGGTCTCGTCGCAGCCGTCCAGCAGGTGACGGAGGATGACGAGGAACTGGTCCTGATCTCGCAGGGCGGACAGGTCATCCGAACCGAGACGAACACGATCAACCGCTATTCGCCCGGCGCCCGCGGCGTGATCGTCATGCGCCTGGCCGAAGGCGACCAGGTCGCGGCGATCGCGGCGTTCCGGCCTGGACTTGCGGAGCGCGACGGCATCGGCGACGATGGCGCCCCCGAACCGGGCGGCCCAGGTCAGGCCGGTCCGAGCGGGACGTGAGCTGATGACGGTCTTCGGCCAACGGGAGGCGGCGCCCTTGTACGCGGACCAGTTCGAGATCTACCACGGGAACGCCAACCCCGATCTCGCCCACAAGATCGCCCGCTATCTCGGCACGGAACCGGGCAAGGCGGAGGTGTTCCAGTTCGCCAACGAGAACATCTTCGTCAAGATCCTGGACAACGTGCGCGAGAAGGACGTCTTCATCGTCCAGCCGACCTCGCACCCGGTCAACCAGTCGATCATGGAGCTCCTGATCATGATCGACGCCTTCAAACGGGCGTCGGCCGGCCGGATCACGGCGGTCATCCCCTTCTACGCGTACGGTCGGTCGGACAAGAAGGACCAGCCGCGCGTGCCGATCACGGCGCGCCTCATCGCGGACATGATCACCGTGGCCGGCGCGGACCGGGTCCTCTCGATGGACCTTCACCAGGGCCAGATCCAGGGCTTCTTCAACATCCCGGTCGATGAGCTGACCGCGGTCCACATGCTGTCGCGCTACTTCATCGACAAACACCTCGACGATCTGGTGGTCGTGACGGATCTCGGGTTCGCAAAACGCGCTCGCGCGTTCGCCGAGCTGCTGGATGCACCGCTCGCGATCATCGAGAAGCGCCGCGTCGGCAACCTCGATCGAGCGGAGCTGATGAACGTCATCGGCGAGGTGCGCGGCAAGCGCGTGGTCATCGTCGACGACGAGATCGACACGGCGGGCACGCTCGTCGAGATCGTCCGCGCACTGGAACGCGAGGGCGTGACCGAGATGTACGCGTGTGCCACCCACGGCGTCATGAGCGACCCCGCGATCGAGCGCATCCGCGAGAGCTCGGTGCGCGAGGTGGTGATCACGGACTCCGTGCCGCTTGCCCCGTCGAAGCGCATCCCCAAGCTGACCGTGCTGTCCGTCGCGCCGCTCATCGGCGAGGCGATCAAGCGCATCCACCGCGGCGAGTCGGTCGGCGCCCTGTTCTCGAGCGAGGTCTCCTTCACCCAGGAGATGCTCCTCTGGGATGAGGGCGGCGACCTGCCTCCCGCCGGGAACGGACCGGCCCCCGACGACGAGGAGCCCTCAAGAGCGGCCCTTGCCGGCGGCGTACCCGCGAGCGAGCGATGAGCCTGCAGCTGCATCGACCCGACGGCGAGGGCGGCCTGGAGCCGAGCCCCGTCGGCGAACGGGACTGGCAGGATCAGCTGCGGTCGCCACGCTGGGGCGTGGGCCTGCGGCGCAAGCGCCTGCCCGACCTGAAGAACCCGGAGATGAACCCGACGTCGGCATTCATGTCCGTCCTGTTCTGGCTGGGCCTCGGCGCGTTGACGTTCCTGATCCTGATCCTGGGCTACGGGACCGGCTTCTGGGGCTAGTCCGAACGAGGGGCTTCCGGCGCTCTGACCGTATACTCACCGTTCCATGCGATTCCTTTCCCGTTTCGTCGACTCGAATGACCGCGAGGTCCGACGGATCCTTCCCCTGGTCGAGGAGGCGAACGCGCTCGAAGCCGAATTCGAGACGCTGACCCCCGAGCAGATCCGTGCGCAGATCGCGGAGATCCGCGAGGAGATCCACGCGCAGGCGCAGCCGGACGAGCCGTCCGAGGACGAGCTGCACCACGAGGACCTCGAGCGCCGCCGCGAGCTGCGCAAGGAGCGGCGCAAGCGCGAGAACGAGCGCCTGCAGAAGGCCCTCGACGACGTGATGCCCGAAGTCTTCGCCATGACCCGCGAGGCCATGAAGCGGACGCTCGGCATGCGCCACTTCGACGTCCAGCTCATCGGTGGCGCCGTGCTCCACGAGGGTCGGATCGCGGAGATGCGGACCGGCGAAGGCAAGACGCTCGTGGCCCCGCTGGCCGCGATCCTCAACTCGTTGTCCGGCCGGGGCGTCCATGTCGTCACCGTCAACGACTACCTCGCCCGGCGCGACCCGCAATGGATGGGCCCGATCTTCCACTTCCTGGGCGTCAGCGTCGGGATGATCACCCACGATGCTTCCTACGTCTTCGAGCCGGATTTCCCCACGACCGACGAGCGACTGATCGACCTGCGGCCGGTGACCCGGCGCGAGGCCTACGCCGCCGACGTGACGTACGGCACGAACAACGAGTTCGGGTTCGACTACCTCCGCGACAACATGGTGATCGAGCTCGAGGAGCGGGTCCAGCGCGAACGCAGCTTTGCGATCGTCGACGAGGTCGACAACATCCTCATCGACGAGGCGCGCACGCCCCTGATCATCTCGGGCCAGGCCGAAGAGTCCGCCGACCTGTACTTCACGTTCGCCCGCCTCGTGCCGCGCCTCAAGGAGCGCCCCGAGGGCGCCGAGGATGGCGGCGACTTCTTCATCGACCTCAAGGATCGGGCCGTGAGCCCGACCGAAGAGGGCGTCGACAAGATGGAGAAGTTCCTCGGGGTCGAGAACCTCTACGACACCGACCCGCGGATGGCTCGCCACTTCGAGCAGGCACTGCGGGCCCACGCGTTGTACAAGCGCGACCGCGACTACATCGTCAAGGACGGCGAGATCGTCATCGTCGACGAGTTCACCGGCCGCCAGATGCCGGGACGGCGCTGGAGCGAGGGACTCCACCAGGCGATCGAGGCGAAGGAGGGCCTGCGCGTCCAGCGCGAGACGGTGACCCTCGCCACGGTCACGTTCCAGAACTACTTCCGCCTGTACGACAAGCTCTCGGGCATGACCGGCACCGCGATGACCGAGGCCGAGGAGTTCCACAAGATCTACAACCTCGAGGTCGTGGCCATCCCGACCCATCGCGACATGATCCGCGTCGACAACGCGGACCTCGTGTACCGCGACGAGAAGGCCAAGTTCAACGCCCTGATCGATGAGATCGTCGAGCTCCAGGAAGCCGGTCGGCCGGTGCTCGTCGGCACGGTCAGCGTCGAGAAGTCCGAGATCCTCTCGACGATGCTCAAGCGCCGCGGGATCAAGCACGAGACCCTCAACGCGAAATTCCACGAGAAGGAGTCCGGCATCGTGGCCCAGGCCGGGCGATCGGGTGCCGTGACGATCGCGACGAACATGGCCGGACGCGGGACGGACATCCTGCTCGGCGGCAACCCCGCGGGCCTCGCTTCCGACGCGCTCCACAAGCAGGGCCTGAACCCGGCCGAGGTGGACAAGGACACGTATGCCGCGGCACTGGCCGAGGCCAAGGCGCTCACCGAGGAGGACCACGTCCGGGTCGTCGAGGCCGGCGGCCTGCACATCATCGGCACGGAGCGCCACGACTCCCGCCGCATCGACAACCAGCTCCGCGGTCGGGCCGGCCGCCAGGGCGATCCTGGCTCGTCGCGGTTCTACCTGTCGCTCGACGACGACCTCATGAAGCGCTTCGCTTCCGATCGCGTCACGGGCCTCATGGAACGGCTCGGGCTCGACGAGGACGTCGCCATCGAATCGAAGATGGTGTCGCGCACGATCGAGAGCGCCCAGTCGCGGGTCGAAGGCTTCAACTTCGACATCCGCAAGCGCGTCGTGGAGTTCGACGACGTCATCAACAAGCAGCGCGAGACGATCTATGCCGAGCGCGACAAAGTCCTCCACAACGAGGACCTGACGGACACGGTCCGCAGGTTCCTCGACGACGAGATCGACGTCATCGTGGACCAGCATCTCGCCGGCGAGGACGCCGAGGCCTGGAACCTGGACGCGCTCAGCGCGGCCCTCGCGGCGATGGGCCTCGATGGCGACGAGACATCCGCCGACACGCTCTGGGACAAGGGTGGGCGCGAGGCGATCGCGGAGCACCTTCGCGACGTCGCCGACGCGAAGCTCGACGCCCGCGAGGCCGAGGTCGGCGAGGCGGACTGGGCGCAGGTCGAACGGATCGTCCTGGTTCGCACGATCGATTCGCTGTGGGTCGAGCACCTGACCGAGCTCGACGACATGCGGCGCGGCATCGGCCTGCGTGGCTACGCCCAACAGGATCCGCTCAACGAGTTCCGGCGCGAGGCGTTCCGGATGTACGAGGAGTTCCGCGACCTCATCCGCCACGGCGTCGCGTCGTCGATCTTCCGGGTCACCGTCCAGCGGCAGCCGCAGTCGGGCGGGGATGCCGCGCTCGCCCAGAACCTCACCCGTGGCGTGGCGGCGATGCGTGGCTCGGGGAACGGCGCCGGAGCCGCCGCGGCCGTTGGCGCGGCTGCCGCGCAGCCGGTCGCGGCGCGGGCCGCGGGCTCGGCGGTGCTGCGTGGGGCGGTGCCGGCTGGGCCGTCGACCCGCAACATCACGGCATCCCTTGGCGGTGAACCCGTCACGGACGGTTCCGGCGGCACCCCGGGTGCGACCGTCGCCGGCCTCACTGGCGGGAGCGTTGGCGATCCGGCCGGACCCAAGCCCGGCTTCACCCCGACCGGCGCGAGGATCGGGCGCAACGACCCGTGCTGGTGCGGGTCCGGCGCCAAGTACAAGAAGTGCCACGGCCGCTGAGCGCCGGCGGATTGTCGCGGGGTCTTGTTCGCATCGTCTTGATCGGGGTCGTCGGCTCCGCCGCCGTGGTCGGGTATGCCGCGTACCGGATCTGGGACCAGGCCGGCCGTGATGAGCGCCGCGCCGCGGACGCCATCGTGGTCATGGGCGCGGCCCAGTACGACGGCCGCCCCTCCCGGTTGTTCGCGGCCCGGCTCGATCACGCCATCGCGCTCTACCACGAGGGGGTCGCCCCGCGGATCATCGTGACCGGGGGCAAGCGCGAAGGCGACCGGACCACGGAGGCCGCGAGCGCCCGCGAGTACGCCATCCGCCACGACGTGCCCGAGGGCGCGATCCTCGCCGAGGACACGAGCCGGACGACCCTCCAGTCGATCCGGCGGGTGGCGGCACTCATGGATGACGAGGACCTGCACAGCGCCGTGTTCGTCTCCGACCCGACGCACATGTTGCGGGTGCTGCGCATGGCCGCCGACGTCGGGATCGACGCGTACGGTTCCCCGACACGCACGAGTCCGCTCGAGGACGATGCCGCGGCACGAGTCGACGCGACCATGCACGAGCTGGGGGCCCTCGCCCTGTACTTCGTCACCGGCGAATCGCCCTAGGTGCCGCCCGCCGTCGGCCGCGTGTCGGCGATCGGCGGCCCGGACGTCCCGGGCAGCGGGCCGCCGGAAAGTACCCTCTTGGCGGTGGGGGATTGGCCTCGTATACTGTGCCAAAACCTGTCGCCCCGAGGCCACCCGAGCCCCCCAGGCAGGTCGCCCCAAGGCAGGTCGCTCCCAGCCCACACCGCTTGTGCCCAGCGCGTAGATAGGGAGAGTCCGTGAAGCAGGCAGAAGATGCCGCGTTCGTCGATCTGATCGCTTGCGAGCGCGACTGTCGCTCCTGCAGCTACGCCGCGGCGCTGGATTGCGACGGAAACTGCGGCGTGTGCCCGCACAACAGCTACTGTCCATGCGTGAACCCCGTCGTCGCGCGGAGCAAGACGGCCCTGCGGCTCATCGAGCTGCGGCCGCTGCTGCTCCAGGATCTCCAGGTCCGGAACTAGTGGATTCGTCCGCCATCCGCGACCTGGCCGAACGGATCCGGTCGACCTCGGGGCGCCTTTGACCTCGAGGCCAAATCCGAGCGCGTCAGCCAGCTCGAGGCGCTGACCCAGGAACCGGGCTTCTGGGACGACCAGCGCGGCGCCCAGAAGGTGCTGCGCGAGGCCGATGGTCTTCGTTCCGAGCTCGACACGTGGCAGGACCTCCTGGCTCGCGCCGACGATCTCGAGGCGGCGCTCGAGCTGCTCGACGAAGCTCCGGACGCGGACCTCGAAGCGGAGCAGGAACGGGATGCCGGCGCGCTCGAGAAGGACTTTGGGCGAGAACGGACGGCCCTCCTGTTCTCCGGTGTGCACGACGAGCGCTCGGCGATCCTGTCGATCAGCGCCGGGGCCGGCGGGACGGAGGCCACGGACTGGGCGGAGATGCTCCTGCGCATGTACCTGCGCTGGGCCGACGTTCATCGCTTCAAGACCGAGATCATCGATCAGCAGGAGGGTGAGCAGGCCGGGCTCAAGAGCGTGACCGTGGAGGTGGCCGGGCGACGCGCCTACGGCTGGTTGCGCGCTGAACGCGGGGTGCATCGCCTGGTGCGCATCAGCCCGTTCGATTCGCAGAACCGGCGCCAGACGACCTTCGCCCTCGTCGAGGTCCTGCCTGAGGCGGACGACGACATCGAGATCGAGCTGGACTGGGACCAGATCCGGGTGGATACGTATCGGGCTCAGGGCGCCGGCGGCCAGCACGTCAACAAGACCGACTCGGCCGTGCGTCTCACCCACGCCCCGACCGGGATCGTCGTCCAGAGCCAGAACGAGCGCTCGCAGGTCCAGAACAAGGAGAATGCCACCAAGGTCCTCAAGTCCCGTCTCCTCGAGCGCGCGCTGGAGGAGAAGGAGGCCGAGCTTCGCGAGCTCAAGGGCGAGCACGTCGAGGCCGGCTGGGGCAACCAGATCCGGAGCTACGTCCTGCACCCGTACCAGATGGTCAAGGACCTGCGAACGGGTCACGAGACCGGCAACACGTCCGCGGTGCTCGATGGCGACCTCGACGCCTTCATGCAGGCCGAGCTGGAGCGGCTCGCCACCGGCGGGGAGTGGCGCGGGGACGATACGGGCGACGCCGCGTGACCGAGGCGTCGCCGGTCATCGCGGGCGGAGGGACGGGCGTCGGCATCTCGTATCGCCCCGTCCGCAGCGACGAGCTGGCGGACTGCGCCGAGGTCTGGCGTGACGGGATCAACGACTACACACGACGGCTCAACCAGCCGGACGTGCCGCCCGAGACGGCCTCGCTGCTCAGACTCTACGCACACCTCCAGTCCACTGACCCGGAGCGGTTCGTCGTCGCCACGATGCCCGCGGATGCGACCGCCGCCGGGGGGGACGACGGCGCCACCGGCGAGAACGGACAGGGCGGCGAGCGGATCGTCGCGTTCGCCGCGGCCGTGATGCGCGAGCGCCTGTGGTTCCTCTCGATGCTCTTCGTGCGCCCCGGGCTCCAGGGCGCCGGCCTGGGCCGCGCGCTCCTGGCACACGTCGCCCCGGGGGACGGCGAGGCGTCGTTCCGGGCCACGGCGACCGACAGCGCCCAGCCGATCAGCAACGCGCTATATGCCTCGGCGGGCATCGTGCCGCGCATCCCCCTCCTCAACCTCATCGGGTTGCCGCAGCACCCCGATGCGTTCGGCACGTTGCCGTCGGGGGTCGTCCCCACGGCCTTTTCTGATGTCATCGACGAGCCCGATGGTGAGGGGCATCGGCACCTGGCGAACGCGATCGATGCGCTCGATCGCGAAGTCCTCGGCGTCGCCCATCCGGCGGACCACCGGTTCCTGCGCCAGGAGAACCGCACCGGCTGGCTGTACCGCGGCCCCGACGGTGCCGCGGTGGGCTACGGCTACGCGTCCGAGGCCGGCCGGATCGGCCCGGTGGCCGTTCACGATCCGGCGCTGCTCGCCCCGATCCTTGGCCACCTCTCGAGCGCGGTGATCCCGCGCGGCGCCTTCGCCCTGTGGCTGCCCGGGACGGCCGATCGCGCGGTCGTACCGGCACTCCAGTCCGGCTTCCGGCTTGACCAGTTTCCGGTCCTGCTGTGCTGGGACCAACCCTTCGCGGACCTGACCCGCTACCTGCCGATTTCGCCCGGTCTCCTCTGACGAGAGGCGGTGCCTGGGGGCACCATCGTCCTGTTTGCCCGGTCATGGACCCGGTGGTAGCCTCGGGACCTACGTGGCTCCTCTTGCCGTGCCCGCGGATGGAGTCGAGCCGACCCGAGTCGGCGGCGACTCGCGTCGCCCTGCCTCGCTCACGGAGTCCTGAGTGACCGTCGCCCCTCCGCCATCGCCAACCCGCTCGCTTCGCCGCCGGATCCTCGACCGTGGCCGTGACCAGGCCGTCCCGGATCGAGCGGTCCTCGTCCTGCACGACGTCACGAAGCGGTATCCGAACGGCAAGGTCGCACTGCGCGACGTCGACCTCGTGATCCCCGAGGGCGACTTCGTGTTCCTCGTCGGGCCGTCCGGCGCCGGCAAGTCGACGTTGATCAAGCTGCTGATCCGCGATGAGATCGCCACGCGCGGGGACGTCGTCCTCGACGGCCAGGATCTCGCCCGCCTGCCGCGGCGGCAGGTGCCGCGCATGCGCCGCAAGATCGGGATCATCTTCCAGGACTTCAAGCTGCTGCCGACCAAGACCGTCTGGGAGAACGTCGCATTCGCGCTCGAGGTGACCGGCTACCCGCGTCGGGGGATCCGGCCCGCCGTGGACCAGGTGCTGGCGATCGTCGGCCTCTCCGCGCAGGCCAAGCAGACCCCCAACCAGCTGTCGGGCGGCGAGCAGCAGCGAACGGCGATCGCCCGTGCGCTCGTGCACGACCCGCGCCTGATCATCGCGGACGAACCCACCGGCAACCTCGACCCACTGATCAGCTGGGAGATCCTGCAGCTGCTCCTGCGCATCAACGAGCTCGGGGTCACGGTCCTCATGGCCACGCATAACGCGGAGGTCGTGACGGCGCTCCGCAAGCGCGTCGTGGCCCTCGAGGAGGGCCGGATCATCCGCGACGAGGTCGGTGGCGCGTATCACCGTGAGGACTGACCGCCGGTGATCTCGTTCCTCTTCTTCAGCATCCGGCGCGCGTGGCAGGGCTTCTGGCGGAACGCGTTGATGAGCCTGGCGGCCACGGCGACCATGGTGCTGATGCTGCTGCTGCTCGCCGGCTTCTTCATCATCCAGGCGGGATTGCTGGCCGGGCTCGAGTTCACCGAGCAGAAGGTCGAGGTCGTCGCGTACCTCCATCCCAACGTCAGCGACCGGCAGGTGTCGGAGCTTCGGACCGAGCTCGAGGCGATGCCCCAGGTGGACACCGTCGAGTACATCACCCGCGACGTCGCACTCGAGCGCTTCCGGGAGAGGATGAAGGCGCAGGGTCGTGAGGACCTGACGCAGTACCTCGAAAGCAACCCGCTCCATGCCAGCCTGGAAGTGAAGCTTGTCGACCCGTCCGCCGTCCGCACAGTGGGCGAGGCGATGCGCGAGGACCCCGCCGTTCGCAACGTGATCAACATCGAGGACCTCGTCGAGCGCGTCCTCACCGTCACGAACATCCTGCGCACCGCGGGGACGGTCCTGCTCCTGGTCGTCGGGGTCATCGCGCTGTTCATCATCGTCAATACGATCCGCCTGGCCGTGTTCGCGCGGGCAGAGGAGATCGAGATCATGCGGCTCGTCGGGGCGTCAGACGCATTCATTCGGTGGCCGTTCATCTTCGAAGGCGCCTTCGTCGGGTTTCTGGGCGCGGCGCTCACGCTGGCGGTGCTCGCCGCCGCGGCCGATCCATTGAGCGGCTTCATGGTCGAGTTCTTCCGCGTGCTGCCCCTCGAGGTCGGCTCGCTGACGCGCGATCTCGTGACGCTGGTGATGGGCACCGGCGTCGGGCTGGGCATCCTCGGATCATGGGTGTCCGTCCGCACGTACCTCATCCGCTAGTGCCCGGGGGCCGTACCACGTAGCCATGCAGTCAAGCGATCCCGAGCCTCCTGAGCCTCCCGAACTTCCTCACGCTCCTGCGCCACCAGGCGTCCCGCTCACCCCGGTTCCGTCGCCTCCGTCGCCTCCGGTGGCCCGTCCCACCTCCCCGGTCCTGGTGACCGCTATCGTCGTCGTCGCGCTGCTGGCCGGCGGCGCGCTGTTCATGTCCGGCTACTCGATGGGTCGCCAGACGGCGCTCGAGCCGGGCACCCCGGTCAGCGAGGACGCGGCGTTCCGGCCGTTCTGGGACACGTACCACTCGATCAACGACCGTTATGCGGGTGGCGAGGTCGACCGCGACGCCATCGTCCAGGGCGCCATCCGCGGGATGATCGACGCGCTCGGCGACCCGTATTCCTCGTATCTGACCTCGGACGAGTACCACGACACGCTCCAGGGCATCAGCGGCGAATTCGAGGGCATCGGCGTCGAGATCGCGACCCAGGCGGCCGATGGCACCCAGGGCTGCGCGACGCTCGGCCCGGACTGCCGGCTGGTGGTCGTGGCGCCGCTGGCGGGCTCGCCGGCGGAACGGGCGGACCTCCGGACCGGGGACCTGATCCTGGCCGCGGACGGCGTGTCGTTCGATGGACAGAACGTGGACGGCGCGCGTGAGCGGATCCGCGGACCGAAGGGCAGCATCGTCACGCTGAGCATCCAGCGTGACGGCCAGGAGTCCTTCGCGCTCGAGATCGTCCGAGACGTCATCCTCCAGGAGGAGGTCGTCTCCCGGGACTACGCCGACGGTACCGTGGGCTACGTCCGGCTCAACGGGTTCTCCGATCGGGGCGCCACGGAACTCGCCTCCGCCCTGCGAAGACACCTGGATGCGGATCGGACCAAGCTCATCCTCGACCTCCGCGGCAATCCCGGCGGCTATGTGACAGCTGCACGGGCCGTGGCCAGCCAGTTCATCGCGTCCGGACCCGTGTTCTGGGAGGAAGATGCGGACGGCACGCAGGTCTCGACCGACGCCCAACCGGGCGGTGTGGCGACGAGCCCGGACCTGCAAATCGCCTGCCTGATCGACGGCGGCAGTGCGTCCGCCAGCGAGATCGTGGCCGGAGCGCTGCAGGACACCGGGCGGGCCACCCTCGTCGGCCAGACGTCGTTCGGCAAGGGGACCGTCCAGCAGTGGCAGGAGCTGACCGGCGAAGGCGGCGCATTCCGCCTGACGATCGCCCGCTGGCTCACGCCGAGCAAACGCTGGATCCACGACATCGGGCTGGAGCCACAGGTGCTGGTCGAGCTCCCCGCGGAGCTGGACCCCAACACGGATCCGACGCTCGACCGCGCGCTCGAGCTGCTCGCCGGATCTGCGACCGGGCGGTCGTTCCGCGCGGCTGCTTGAGCACTCGAAACGGCGGTCTTCCCACGCTTGCGCTCGCTACGGCGTTCAGGTACGGTTCTTGAGAACGAAAGGAGGTGATGTGCAGTGATCGACAGTACGCGTAGCTGCACCACCTCGCAGGAGATGGCCGTCTAGTCGGACACCCTGTGGGTGGGTAAGCAACTCGAACGCCGGTCCGAATAGGACCGGCGTTCGTGCGCCTTCGGCACCTATCCTTCCAGCCACGTCCGACAGGAGCCATCCATGCGCGACGATTCGACCGTCGCTCTCAACCGAAAAGCCCGCCACGAATTCACGATCGACGACACATTCGAGGCCGGTCTCGTGCTGACCGGCACGGAGATCAAGTCGATCCGGGCCGGCAAGGCCAACATCGCCAACGCCTACGCTCGCATCGAGCGGGGAGAGGCGTGGCTCATCGGCGCGGACATCGCGCCGTTCGAGCAGGGCAATCGGTACAACCACGACCCCAAGCGAACCCGCAAGCTGCTGCTCCACCGAAAGCAGATCGACGAGCTGCTGGGACGGGCGAAGGCCAAGGGTCAGACGATCGTGCCGCTGCGCCTGTACATCACCCGCGGTAAGGCCAAGATCGAGCTTGGGCTCGCCCGCGGCAAGCAGCTCCACGACAAGCGACGCGATATCGCGGACCGTGACTCGAAGCGGGACATCGCCCGCCAGCTCGCGGACATCCAGCGCGGGCGTTAGCCGCTCCCCAAGCCCTACCTCAGCAGGTAGCGACGACTCAGCGGCACCTCGCGGACCGGATCGACGGCAAGCGGCCGTCCGTCCAGGGTCACCGTCCCGTCGCGGACATCGACGTCGATGGCGGCGACCGCCCGGTTCCTGACCAGTGACTCGCGCGTCAGGCCGCGTGTCCCCTTGACCGCGATCAGCGTTCGACCATGGCGCCGCAGATCCGGCGATCCCACCGCCCGGGACGACACGAACGTCGTCGACAGCGACGCCGCCGACCGGCCGAGCCCGCCCCAGTCGGGCCGATAGCGGGTGGGTTCCGCGCCCTCGACCGTGGCGTTGCCCTCGCCGAGCGGTCCCCAGGCGGCGATGCCTGCTTTCAGCACGACCGCCGGCTTCACGCCGAAGTAGGCCGGCTGCCACAGGACGATGTCGGCCAGGCGGCCCGGCCGGAGCGAGCCAACATGCCCGGCGATGCCGTGCGTGATCGCCGGCTCGATGGTGACCTTCGCGAGGTAGCGCAGCACGCGTTCGTTCGCGTCGTACGGATCGGCGGCCGGCGCCGTCCCGGACCACGACGCCATCACGTGGGCGAGCTGGAACGTCCGGCGGACGGTTTCCATCATCCGGCCCATGCCCTGCGAGTCCGAATTCACGATCCCGATCGCGCCCAGTTCGTGCAACGGCCCCTCTGCGGCCATCGTGGCCGGGTGCACGCGCTCGCGGACGAGGTCGACGTCTTCGGCGACCGCGAACGACGCCCCGTGGTTGAGGACGATCATCGGGAGCTGCTCGGCGGCGGCGCTGACGCCCCACGGCACGGTGGGGGTCGTGGAGGAGCAGATCACGTTCGGCTCGCGGACGAGACCGATGACGTCGGGCACGTGACCGCCGCCGCTGCCCTCCACGTGATAGGCGTGGACGGTCCGGCCCGCGATCGCCGCGACCGTGTCCTCGAGCTCGGCGCTCTCGTGCAGTCCGTCCGTGTGAAGCGAGACGCTCACGTCGTGCCCGTCCGCGTAGCGGAGGGTGTGATCGATGAGCTCCGGATGGGCGCCGTAGTCCTCGTGGATCTTAAATCCGCACGCGCCGGCTTCCAGGAGCGCGTCGAGCGAGGCGTCCTGCTCCGCCCGCGCGCACGCTTGCAGCCCAACGTTGAGCGGCCAGTCGGCGATGGCCGCGAGCGTGCGTGCCATGGCCCACGGCGGCTCCTCGAATCCGGCGGTGATCAGCGTCGTGACGCCGCCGGACAGCGCCGCGGGCAGCAGCTCCGGCGAGATCAGATGGACATGGCTGTCGATGGCACCTGGTGTCGCGATCAGGCCGTAGCCCATGATCGGCTGGGTGTGCGGGCCGACGCGCAGCTCGATCCCGGGACTCATCCCCTCGTTCCCGGCTCGCCCGACGCCGACGATGCGCCCGTCCTTGATCCCGATGTCGGCCTTGACGGCACCGATGACCGGGTCGAGCACGAGCGCGCCGGCGATGACGACGTCCAGCTCCAATTCGCTCGAGCGACCCTGCAGGGATCGAGGTCGAAGCGTCTTGGCGTAGCCCCAGATGGGCTCATCGCCCGGAGCCTGGCGGTCGTCCTCGACGCGGACCCACAGGTCGGTGTCACCGAGGCGGACGCGATCGCCCCTCGTGGGACCATAGCGGGCGAGTCGCTCGGCGGGGGAGAGGCGCTTCACCCCGGCCGCACCAGGTCCACGGTCCGCGTCTCGCCGGGCTCCCAGCGCTCCGTCGAGCCCGCCGGGAGGTCGAGCCGGAAGCCGGCCGCACCGCGCCGATCGAACTCGAGCCGTTGGTTGACCCGCTCGAACGGATAGTGGCTTGACACCCGGACGACGCGGGTCGACGCGTTTCGGACCTCCAACCGGATGCGGTCACGACCGACGTCGTCACCGTCGCGTACGGGAGCTCCCCGGATCGCCCCGGGGGCAGCGTCCCCGGACGAACCGAGCGGCTCGATGAGGACGACCAGGCGGACGCCGTCGTCGAGCAGGACCTCGAGCCGGACCTCGTCGACCAGGGCGGGTACCCCGGGGAGTGCCTGTTCAGCGGTGACCGCATCGCGGCCCGCGGCCTCCACCTCCTCGTACGTCGCGCCGGCCCGGGCGGTCTCCAGCATGGCATCGCAGATGATCGCGACGACCTCCGGGGCGTTCAGGAGCAGACCGCGATCGCGATGCCGCCGCGCCAGCTCGGCCGCTGTGAAGATGAGGAGACGTTCCTCCTCCCAGGCCGTCAATCGCATGGCCGCATCGTACTGGTGGGGCGACGGGCCTGGTGAGGCTGCTGCCTGAGCCCGAGACGCAACGTCGGCCGGGTTTCGCATTCACGGACAGTGAACGTTCACACGGTCAAGCCTCGCGAACCTCCAGATCGGGAATGCTCGCGTCGGGACGTTCAGCACTGGTGAACAAGCGTGACGCCAGCGGTCACCCAGTCGTCACGCGAGGCTTCTCGCCCTGCAATCGTTCACTGTCGATGAATCCGGGCGGGCCTGGCAGGCTGGAACGATCCGGCTCTCGGAACCCGGATCAGCCGGTCGGCACCGTCGACCCAGCGGGCACGGACCGGGGTGCCGGCGCGGGCACGGGCTCCGGCGCCTTGGCGTTCACGCGCGCGAACAGCACCACGCCCACCGCCGACACGACCGCGCACAGGAGCAGCCCGGATGTCACGTCCACCACCCCGAGCTGCAGCAGGGCGCTCATGAGGAACGCGGCCGCGATCCCGCGAGCTCCGGTGATCGCGTTCCAGCCGGCCATCGCGGCGGCGCGCGACGCCAGCGACGTCTGGTCGCTGACGATCGAGGCGATGCCGACGTCGACCGCCGCACTCGCCGCTCCGTAACCGACGGCCATGACCCACAGGATCGCGACGTCTGGAGCGAGGGCGTAGCCGATGAGTCCGATCACTCCGAGACTGCTGCCCAGGCGGAGCGCCCAGAGCCCGCCGTGGCGGTCCGCCACCGCACCCCAGATCGGGAACGAGATCGTGGTCGCGACGGCGGCCATGATCCCGATGACGCCGACGTCGGAGAGCCGCAGGTCGAGCCGGTCGACATGGACGAGGGCGTACAGCGGCACGGCCGCGATGAGGCCGCCGCCGTAAAAGCCCTGGGCCAGCGCGACCTTCCCGAGCAGTGGTCGCTCACGAAGCGCGCGAATGGATCCGCGGGCCGAATACGACGGCGGCCGCTCGGCGGACCGCGCGCGCAGACCCGCATACGCGAGCGCACACGCGATCCCGACGGTTCCGGCGATCGCGACGGCGGACGGCCCACCCAGCCGATCGGCGATGACGCCTCCGCCGAACGCGGCGAGCGCGCCGGCGGCGGCACGGCCCATCCCGATGAAGCCCACCACGCGCCCGACCAGCCGAGCCGGGTACATGGCGCCCCACAGGCGGAGGTGGAACGGCCCGCCGAACGAGAGGCTCATCCAGAAGACGAACGCCACGGCGATCATCACGGGCGCGACCGGCACGACGAACACCAGCAGGAGCGAGGCTGCGCCGAGACCACGGATCATCGCCAACTGCGCCGAGGAGCGCGGCCCGAACCGTCCGGCGAACGCGCTCAGGAGGTTGGCGACGAACGGCGCCGCCGCCAGCGCGGACAGGCCCAGTGGTTCGAGGCCACCGCGTCGCGCGATCGTCGGCAAGAGGGCGGTGACGAGCGCCATCGAGACGCCGACGCCCGTGGCCGCGACGAGGTCGAGCGCGAGATTGCGCCCGAGCGCACGCCGGCTCGGTGACGGGTTGAATGACGGCGACCGGAACACCACGTACCTCGAAGCAGCCCTGCTGGCCTGCGAGGTGAGCTGTCGGGCTCGGCGTGGGTCCGCCGTCGCGTCGCGCGATTCGCCCCGAAGTGTGGGTCCCCCGTCCTCGGATGAGGAGGTTCGGCCACTGCCTACGATAGCAGCGATTGGCTTCGTCGCGGATGGCTCGGTCGTCCGGGGTGCCGGCGCCTTCGTGGTACCATTCGAAACCGAACCGGTGTTCGGTCCTGTGGGGATGCGTGGTTTCGACAGGGCCCAGTTACCGGAGAGCGCGAGCCGAGGATGCTGCTCAGGCCTCGTTAATCAGGCAGCAAAACGAAGTACCTGGCAACCGCCAGTCGACTCTCGCCCTCGCTGCTTAGGCAGTAAGGTGAGCGTGGAAGCTACCTCCGCTTCGCGGGTAGTGGAAGCGTCATGCAGCGGAGCTGCGATCCGGACAAGTGTCACGTAGTCCGGAGTCAAGCCCGATCTAGGGGCACGTGACTGGACCGTCCGGCAGGGTGCCGATGCCCGTTCGGGCGGTTGACGACAAATCATCGGACACGCTCGTAGTGGTCTCCGGCGAAGGGTTCTGGACGGGGAGTTCGACTCTCCCCCATCTCCACCACATCCTCCTTCGCCCCGCGAAGCAGCGCCTCGACCAGGGTAACGTCGGTGGTCCTCCCCGCGATAATGGCCGACGTGGAGGAGGTCGAGGTCGTCGTCGCCCATCGCGAGCGCGCGACGCTGCGGGTCGGCGACCTGTTCCTCAAGATCGATGCCGATCAGACGCGCACCGACGTCGAGGTCGAGGCGATGGCGATGGCGCCGATCCCGACACCCGAGATCCTGTGGCGAAAGCCGCCCGTGCTCGCCCTCGCGGCCCTTCCGGGAACGGCGCTCGGCCGCCTCCAGGAGCCGTCCATCGCGTCGCCGGCGGCGTGGGCCGCGGCGGGTGCGGCCGCACGGCTGCTGCACGAAGCGCCGCTGCCACCCTGGCCCGGTCCGAGCCTCGACGAGTTCGCATCGCAACTTGATAGCGAGTGCGAGTGGCTCATCGCCAATGACGTCCTTCCGGCGGACGTGGTCACGCGCAACCGCCGGATCGCCGAAGTTGCGCTCCGGCCGTGGACACCCGTCTTCACCCACGGCGACCTGCAGATCACCCACGTCTTCGTCGACGGTGACGAGGTCACCGGCGTCATCGACTGGTCCGAGGCGTGCCAGGGCGACCCGCTGTTCGACCTCGCCACCCTCACGCTCGCACACGAGGAGAACCTCCCCGACGTCGTCGCCGGCTACGGCACCGACGTGGACCTTGACGTGATCCGCGCATGGTGGTCATTGCGATGCCTGCTCAACGTCCGCTGGCTGGTCGAGCATGGCTTCGGTCCGCTCGAGGAGATGCCCGAGGTCGCCGTGCTGAAATCCCGGCTGTGAGACTGGGCAGAGTCCTCGGGCGGTGGCAAGACCGGACGATCTACCACACCGCTTGGTAGCGGACACGGTCGCCGGGACGTGGATCGCGCGCCCGCCATCCAAGCGCAGGCGCCGGACCATCAGCCAGGCGTGGACGGCACGCACCACCCCACACTCGTGAGACACCCACACCCTGAGGTCACGTGCCCGCTCGACCCCGTCGCCCTGCGCGATCGCCGCGCATGGATCAGGCTCAGCCGGGCCGGGCGGCGGCCTCGGCGGGGTTCCTGGGTCTTTACGTTCGCGATGGGACCCTTCAGTGGGCTGGTTGTCCGCAGCCCAGCCCGACGGGCCTGAGCGCACGCCTTCAAGCCGGGCCGAGCTCCACCCAGACCTCAAGGTCCGTTCTCATGTCGGTCGAGATCTCCGCGACATCCCCGGTCGGCGAGACCGTCATGCCATCCACCGCGGAGAGGATCGTGAAGCCGTCGGGCGCGACGATCCGGATCGCGATGTCGTCGGCCACGGTCCCCGGTTGCTTCTGCAGGGTAAGCCGGTACCGCCGATGTTCCGCGGCGTCGGGGGCGTCGACGACGTAGGGAGCCACCCACGTCATGCGCATGGTGGCGGTGCCCGGTGGGACGATGTGATACGCGCCAAAGACGGCGCGCCCGCCCTCGACGCCGACGCTGTCCGCGCCGCGTGATCGAGACCGATCGGACTCGCCTTCGACCGACTCGAGGCGACTGAGCTCCGGCGCGAGGACCCGGATATACGACCCCATGGTCTCTCGCCGCTGGTACGCGAGGAGCATGTCCCGGAGCAGGCCGGGCTCGCCGATCCGGTTCAGCCACGTCACGGTCAGCGCGTGGTGGGCGTTGCCGAACTCGTCGAGTCGCACCTCCAGCTCCGACCGCCGTTCGGTCACGAGATTCAGCTTCGAGACCGGCCCGACGTTCGCATCGACGATGTACAGGAAGTCCCCGTCCACGGTGCGGACGCCGCCATCCAGGCCGCCCCCTTCGATGAAGGCCTGCGCGGCGGGGTCCACGAGCCACGCGCTGGCGCGTCGCTCCGCGGCGATCGTCTGGAACGCGGGCAGCAGGTCGGGCAGCTGCCCCACCGGCAGCGACAGGAGACGGTCGAGCAGCTCGGACGCGAAGCTCTGGAGAAACGCCTTCCGGTCCACGCCGGGCTGGTCCGTGGGTCGGGTCTGGGCGAATGCCGTGAGCGTGGTCTCGCCGGGGGCGACCGTCACATTGAAATCGGGCACCTCGATCGGACCAAGGACCGTCATGAGCTCATCGAGCGCATAGGTCGTCAGGGCGATGACCCCATCGACCTCATCGCCGCCCGATTCCAGACGATACAGGTCGATGGCGTGGCGAGCGGTGGTGGGGAAGTCCGGATCCCAGTTGACGTCGGAGAGCCGCCAGGGTCGGTCGCCGAGCAGATGGTTGCGCAGCGGCTCCGGCGGTTCGACGTATGCGAGACCGGATTGGCTGTCGAGCTGCTCCGTGTCGTGGAACTCGTGGCTCACGAGCCTCCCGGCCTCGAACTCGATGATGCCGTAGGTGCCGATGTAGCCCCCGGATGGGCGCAGCTCGGCGGGGTTCTGGGCGAGGACGAGGTACCGTCGCCGACCCTCCCAGCCCAGGATCCTCGGTAGGACGTCATCGATCTCCGCGTAGCTCGCGATGAGCGGCGCGTAGCGACCCAGCAGGTCCTGCGCCCGATCACGAGCGGCGACGATCGGTCCGACGGCGTCGTCCGGCACCGCCGCGAGCGACGCCTGCGAGGAATTGACGGATTCGAGTGCCGCGGCCACGTCCGCCTTGGAGGCGGCGATCATGCCGACGAGCCTGGTCATCGTCGAATCGGAGCCGCTCCCGGGCTCGCTCTCCTTGATCGCCACGAATCGATCGCCGACCGCCAGGATCCGATCACCTGCGTCGAGGAGCGCCCCCGTGGCGCCGAGGAGCGCTGCAGCCGCATCGCGTTGGTGCCCCACGGGGGGAAGCAGCGCGACCACGCTCACGAGGGGATCGCGCAGGACGATGTCCTCCATCCGCGCGTAATAGCCCCGCGAGGCATCCAGGTCCGTGCGCATCGCCGTGAGGCCGGCGCGGTCGATGTCGGGACCCGCAGCGACCGCCCGGTCCGCCATGCGCTCGAGCGAGTCGCGCAGGTCCCGTGCATCGTCAAGGAGCGGCAGGTAGCGGAAGACCGCCAGCGCCCCCAGGAGCGCCGCCAGGGCGACGATGATCAGCGCGGCGCGCACGATCCGTTTGCGGATGACCCGCGCTGGCCTGGGCGACGCGGGGCCGGGAGTCATGGTCCAGGCAGCGCGATGACCACGAAGCGCGGCGCCGTGGCGGTGTAGGAGGTCGATGTCTGGAGCGTCAGCTGCTCACGCTCGGTCGGCTCGAGAAGTTCGAGCGCATTCCAGGGGGTCCGGGGTCGGATCTCGTCCACGATGTAGGTCACCGTCCGCCCGTCGACCGTGTCGAGCAGGACCTCGTCCCCCACACGGGCGTCCCACAGCTTGATGAAGAGGCCATCGCGGGCATGGGCGTAGATGTAGACGTTCGAGCCGGCGCCTGGCCACGCCGTGCCGGGGAAATGCGCGGCCGAATCCAGCGGGGCCTCGATCCCATCGCCCTCGATGACCGGGAGGTCGATCCCAAGACGCGGGATCCGGATCCGATTCGCGACCGACGCACCGACGGGCGATGGGCTTGCCGGGACGCTCGAAGCGGTCGGCCCGGTCGACGGGGGCAGCGCCGACGTCGACGGCGACGGTCCGTCGGTGGCGGCCACCGACGTGGTCCCCGGCGAGACGGACGGGCTGGCGCCGGCTTCTGACGGATCCGAGGCTGGTCGAGTCGCCCACAGGACGACGGCAAGGATCGCGAGCAGGCCGACGACGACGGCGCCGATCGTGGCCGGACGCGGACTAGGCCGCGATCGCGGTTCCATCATGTCCTTTGCTGCGGTGACGCGATGAACCGAACGCCCGGGCCCCCGCCTCGAGGGCCCAAGCGGTCAGGATCAGCGGCGGAGGGTCGCGAACTTCCGGCGCGCGCTGAGTGCCAGGCCCAGCACCGCCAGCGCACCGAGGATCGGCAGCGCTGGGACGGATGCGGGTGCCTCCGTGTCCGTCCGTGGCAGGCCCACGGCCCCGCCCACGGCTCCGTCGACGTCGCCTCGCTCACAGGTGATCGTGAGTTCCGCGGACGACTCCCCACTGGTCGCCTTCACCGTGACGTCCCCGGAGACGACGAGCGTCAAGGTCACGTAGCCGTCGGCATCGGTCGTGCCAGTCTCGCCGTTCGACCAGACGACTGCTCGACCCACGAGGGGGTTGCCCTCCTTGTCGAACACCCGGGCCCTGATCTCGACCGGCTCGGGGCAATCCGCCGTGGTCGGGCCCTCGATCCCGACCTGGTCATCGACCTCGCCGTCATAGGCGCCGACGACCGGGACCATCACCAGCAATACGCCCAGCGCCAGCATGGCCGCCCTGAGCACATGTGAGTAGCGCGTCATCGTTCTGATCTCCATCGCAAGCTTCCCCCAGATGAGTGCCAACTGTCCTGGCAGCATAGTACCTATGGTGCAACGCCCAGAGCGAACAAACGATTACAACAACGTCTCGTGGGACATTCTTCGGTGCCGATGAGCACCGGACGGACCGTCGCCAGTCCCTGATCGGCCATTCCAACGGATGCGCCTGACGGTCGGGTATCTTCATGGGGTCACCCGCCGTCGTTCTGGCACGGACCCGCGCCAGTCCTGCGCACCCCCCCGTCGAATCGGGAAGAGCCATGGACCACGAGCCCGTTCTCATCTCCACCATCGCGATCGGTCTGACCGCTGCGTTCATCGGCGGTCTCATCGCCCGGCGGGTGCGGCTGCCTGCGATCGTGGGCTACATCGTCGCGGGCGTGGTCATCGGGCCGTTCACGCCAGGGTTCATCGCCGATACGGACATCGCGCTGGAGCTCGCCGAACTCGGCGTCATCCTGCTGATGTTCGGGGTCGGGATCCAGTTCTCGATCCGCGAGCTGCTGGCGGTCCGCGCGATCGCGGTCCCGGGCGCGATCGTTCAGACGATCGTGTCCGGGCTGTTCGGGATCTGGCTCGGGTCGGCCCTCGGATGGAGCCTGGGCGGTGGGCTCGTCCTGGGGCTCGCCATCTCGATCGCCAGCACGGTCGTCCTGCTCCGAGCGCTCACGGATCGCAACGAGCTCGACACGCCGCAGGGACGGATCGCCGTCGGCTGGCTGATCGTCGAGGACCTGCTGGCCGTCCTCGTGCTCGTGTTGCTGCCGACGATCGCCCCGATCCTGGACCCCGGGGGCACGGCCGCGGCCGAACCACTCGACATGCTCGCCCCGGTCGCCTTCGCCCTGGCCAAGGCCGTGGCGTTCGCGGTCGTCATGGTCGTCGTCGGAGCTCGCGTCGTACCCTGGCTGCTCCTCGTCGTGGCGCGGGAAGGGTCGCGCGAGCTCTTCACGCTCGCGGTCCTCGCCATCGCCCTCGGGATCGCCTTCATCTCGTCGTCGGTGTTCGGTGTTTCCCTCGCGCTCGGCGCGTTCCTCGCCGGACTCGTCGTGAGCGAGTCCGACATGAGCCACCAGGCAGCGGCCGATGCCCTGCCGTTGCGTGACGCGTTCGCGGTCCTCTTCTTCGTCTCGGTGGGCATGTTGCTGGACCCGACCTTCCTGGTGGCGAACCCGCTGCCGGTGATCGCGATCGTGCTCCTGATCGTGGGCATGAAGGCCCTCACGAAGTTCGTGATCGTGACCGTCGCGGGGTATCCCACCCGGGTCGCACTCACCGTAGGCGCCGGGCTCGCCCAGATCGGCGAGTTCTCGTTCATCGTCGGGACCGTGGGGCGCTCCCTGGGCCTGCTGCCGGACGACGGTTTCCAGCTGATCGTCGCCGGGGCACTGCTGTCGATCACGGTCAATCCCCTGGTGTTCCGCGTCGTCGATCCGCTCGAGGCACGGCTCCGCGCCACCCCAGCCATCGCAAACCTGTTGCAGCGGAGGACCGGCGCGCTCGGGACCCTGGATGAGGCGACCCAGGAAGGACTGCGCCTCCACGCGATCGTGTGCGGCTACGGCCGCGTCGGCCGGATGATCGGGCCGGCCCTCGAGCGTCGCGGTTTCAGGTACATCGTCATCACCCAGCAACGCGACGAGGTGGACCGCCTGCGGGCTCGCGGGATCCCGGCCGTCTTTGGCGACGCCGCCAACCCCGACGTCATGACGATGGCCCAGATCGAGCATGCGCGGCTGATCGTGGTCGCGACCTCCGATCCGAACGAGACGCGGCTCATCGTCGAGCGTGCCCACGCCCTGCATCCGGGCCTCGACTTCGTCGTCCGAACCCATAGCGACGCCGAAGCGGCACACCTGCGGGCGATCGGCGGCAAGGTCCAGGCCGTGCACGGCGAGCGCGAGCTCGCGGTCCAGATGGCGCGTTATGCGCTCCGGCGGTTCGGCGTCAGTGCGACGGAGGCCGAGGCGATCGCCCAGGGCCTGCGCGGCCGATCCGCGACCCCATCAGCCGGCCTGCCTTCGGGATCGAATCGCGGATGGTGGGCTCGCCTGCGCGAGCGGTTCCAGGGGGCCGCCGAGGGCTGAGTTCAGCGCCCCACGAGCGTGATGCCGGTGATCCGCGCGTAGTTCGAGTAGTACGAGTCTCGGTGGATCACGTTGCCCTTCCGATCCCGGACGACCCGCGTCGAGGTGACCTGGAAGCCATTGACCGGATACTCGATGCGCTTGCGGACGCCGGGCGCCAGGCTCGACGTGTACTGGACCGTGTCCGTGGCATATCGGAGGTTCTGCTTCCGACCAAGGTGGATGTCCACGTCACGACCCGTCGGTACGCTGTACATCTCGAACCGCACATAGCCGGTCCCGCCATCCCGGAAGCCGTACCCGCGGATGAGCAGCGGGTAGTCCGTGTCGTTCGTGAACGAGACCGTCTGCTTGGAGCCCGAGGCGCTGATGAACACCGTCGCGTCGAGCCCGATCGGGTAGCGGTCGATGTAGTAGTAGTGGTTGCGTCGGGCGCCCATCTCGTAGCCGGCCCGCAGCGCGGCGTTGAAGAGCGTGGTGGAGCATGAGCAGATCCCGCCCGCGAGGGCGCCCTGCGGCTCGGTCCGGCCGTTGATGATCGCGCCACCGGACTTGTAACCCTTGGCGCGGGTGACGGGTCCGACGGCGTCCCAGAAGTCGAAGGTGGCACGCGGAGCGACGACGTAGCCATTGATCAACCGCGCCGGGATCCAGATGTTCGCGCCGAACCCGTTCCGATCGCTGACCGGGAAGGGCGTCGTCCACTGCGAGATCTTGCGCATCTTCGGACGGGCGGCCTTGGCCTCGGCGGTCGTGAGTGCGGGCTGCGTGACCTTGGCGGTCGGCTCGATCGATTTGCCCGTGCCGCCCTCGAGGCGGGCGGCGATCAGGGCCAGGACCTGCTTCTGGGTCGCCTCGACGTCCATCTTGTAGCCGGTCTTGCTCGCGGTCACGCCGGTGATCCGGCCGCCGGATGTCTTGAACGAGGCATTGATCGGAGCCTGATTGATCTTCTTGGCGAGCTTCTTCAGGACGTCCGGGAGGCCGGCGGTGTCCATGGTGGGGGCGTATCCACCGTCGGCGGTCGGGGCGAACGTGATCCACGACCGGAGCCGTGACTGGGTGATCTTCTGCTTGCCGGTCTTGGCGGTGAGCGTGACCTCCGCGGCGATCCGCTCCGCCGTGGCCTTGGCCGCCGACGCCTCGGCCGTGGTGACATCGGGGTCGACGGCGCGAACGGGCAGGGCGTAGGTCAGCGAGGCGGGGGCGTCGAGCCCACCGACGTCGGCGAACGCGGCTTCGATCGGTACCGCGGCGTCGGCCAGGCGGCCGGCCACCCCGGCGTGGACGACGAACCGTGTCTTGACCGGCTGGACCGAAGCGTCGACCGGCTCGCGCGCGAGCGAATCGGCGTAGGCGACGATGCGCTCGGCCAGGGCGTCGGCGTCAAAGGTGACGCGCGGCGTCAGGGTGACGCCGCGGATGGCGGTCCGGGCGTCGGCGATGACGCGCTCCACCGGATTCCCCTCGCGCCCGACGGCGAGAGCCTCGGCCAGCATCGCTTCGACATCCGGCCCGCGCCCGATGTCGGCAAAGCTGATGGAGGTCGATCCTCGCGGGGACTTCAGGATGATCTCGCCTTCGCTCAACGACCCGTAGGCGTCGCGCAGGCGTTCCGCCGCCGCGGCCGGTTCGAGTCCGGACAGGTCTACCGTGCCGACACGGACGCCGGGCAACACGCGGCCGATGTACTGCTGGTCGTACGCATACAGGGCCCCGACGCCCGCCACGGTCGCGAGGAGCAGACCGATGATGAAGGCCACGGCGAAGCGCACGCGGCCCGATGGGCGACGCGTTTCCGGAACGGCGACCCCGACGGAATCGGGGGTGGTCGTGGTCATGGGAGCGACATCCTAGCAGCCAAAGAACGGGGTCCCGTCAAGGAACCGGGCTCGATGATGACGCCGAGGTAACGGCTTTCGTGACGCCCGGCGCCCGAATCGTGCCCCGGCGATGGTCAGCCGGCCCGCGGGACCAGGACCACGCGACGGTTCGGTTCCTCGCCGATGGACTGTGTGGCGACCCCCGCGTGATCGCGCAACGTGAGGTGGATCCAGCGTCGTTCGAGTGCCGGCATCGGCTCCAGCTGGAGCATCTTGCCGGTCTCGACGACTCGCGCGGCGGCACGGTCGGCCAGCTCGCGCAGCTGGCGCTCACGACGCCCGCGATAGTCCTCGACATCGACGAGGACCCTCGTCCACGCTCCGATCTCCTTCGAGAGCATCAGGTTCACGAGATGCTGGAGCGCTGAGAGGCGCTCGCCCTTGCGCCCGATGAGCGCGCCGAGCGCGTCGCGATCGTCACCCTGGGCAACGACATTGAGGCGGCTCGTCTCACCGGCGGCGACCTCGACCCGGGCATCGAAGCCCAGGTGGCCCATCAGCGTCTCGAGGATTCGCTGGCCCGCGGCGAGCGCCTCGGGAGACGCCTCCGCAGCCTCGAGCTCGGCTCGTTCGGCGGCCACTGAGCCACGAGCAGCCGCCACCTCGGCGGCCTCCGATGCGGAGAGATCCGCGGCGGGGGCGGATCGGCGCGGTGGTCGATCGTCGCGACGCGGGCCGCGGTCCGGCCGATCGCGACGCGGGCCGCGGTCGGGCCGCTCCTCGCGCGGGCGGTCATCGGGACTCGGGGCCGCACTCGCGACGCGTTCCTCGCTCGGGGCGTCCTGGCGCGGCGGGCGATCGTCTCGCGGACGATCGTCGGGGCGCGGACCGCGGTCATCGCGACGCGGACCGCGGTCGCCGCGGTCCTCGCGTCGGGGGCCTCGGTCGCCGCGGTCGTCGCGGCGAGGTCCACGGTCGCGTTCGGCGTAGTCACGGGCGGGCGGCGCCGGGAGCGGGGCGGACGCCGCGGCATCGCGCTTGGGCGCCGCTCCACCGAGCGCCTGACGCGGGGCGGCCACGATCCGGGCCGGCTCGGCGCCCATACCCAGGACCCCGCGGCTGCCCGGCGTCAGGATCTCAAAATCGAGGTCGTTGAGCTCGGCCCCGAATTCCTCGCGCGCGGCGCGCAGGGCGTCCTCCACGGACTTTCCGGAGAATTCCTTGTAAGCACTCATGGTCAGCGTCGTCTCCCTCGTCGGCCCTGACGGCCCCGCTCGCGGGGGCGAATCGTCTTGGTAGCCGTCGTCTTCTTGTCTGCGTCGGTCAGGATGGCCGCACGCTTGCCTGGCTCTGGTGGGGGTGGCATCGCCACCGGATAACGCGGGGTGTGATCGACCGCGAAGGCTGGCGTCCGCCCGAACAGGGGGAACATGGCGCCCCAGCCGACGATCAGGTACTGCTGCACGATCGAGAAGATCGTGGCAACGATCCAGTAGATGAACAGGCCCGCCGGCAGGAACCCGCCGTAGACGACGGAGATGAGCGGCAGGAACAGCATCGTCTGGCGCTGGATCCGGACGTTCGGGTCGTCGTTGGTCGGGTCGGCGACCGGCAGCATCATCCGGGACTGCACGAGCTGGAGCAGGGCCGAGATGATGGCGAGGAAGCTCAGGCCGAACCCGGCCACCCACAGGAATGCCTGGGGCACCGCGATGTTGCCGAGGATCGGAACGTTGGCGTCGATGCAGGGCCTGGCGGCGTCGATCACGCCGTTCACGACGTTCTTGCAATCGATGTCCACGACCTGGACGCCGAAGACCGTCAGCATCGCGCTCGGGTCCTGGTTGGTCAGCCCGTTCTGGATGACCGAGTACATGATGAAGAGGAGCGGCAGCTGGAGCAGGAGCGGCAGGCAGCCCGCCAGCGGGTTCACGCCGCGCTCCTTGAACAGCTCCTGCTGGGCCAACCGCGCCTTCATCTGGTCGCCCTTGTAGCGCTTCTGAACCTCCTTGAGCTCCGGCTGGATGAGCTGCATCCGGCGCTGGGAAACCAGCTGCTTGCGGTAGAGCGGGATCAGGACCGCCCGGACGATCAGGGTGAGCACGACGATCGACCAGGCGATCGCCCCCGGGACGCCCAGGCTCTCGAGGAACTGGTAGACCGCGAGCAGGATGATGAGCATGACCTGGAAGAGGGGCGTGAAGATCCACGAGAAGAGGCTCAATGGATCGGTCGGCTTGGCCGGTTCCAGGGGCGGCATCGGCGTCGGGGTGACGACGACGCCCGAGCCGTCGGTCGTCGTTCCGGGCATGCAGGCGGCGATGACCACGGCCACCAGCAGGAAGAACAGGAGCGCCGGACCGATCCGGCGCACGGTCGGGGACAGGGTCACGGGCGCAACGCCTCGCTAGCGGACCGGGTCATACCCGCCCGGATTCCACGGGTGACATCTGGCGATGCGCTTGGCGCCCATCCAGCTCCCCTTCAGCAGCCCGTACTTCGAGATCGCCTGTTCCGCGTAGTGCGAACAGGTCGGCTCGTATCGACACGATGGCGGCAGCCACGCGAACACGATCCGGTAGAGCTTGATCAGCCCGATCCCGATGTGCTTCATGACGTGGCTCCTCCGAACACGCCGCCCCGGATGAGTATCCGTTGCAACGCTCCGACCAGCGCGTCATGGTCGGCCTCGACGATCGCGGGCCGGGCGATGATGAGGACGTCCCAGCCGGGCTGGAACGAGGGCGCCATCACCCTGAGCGCCTCGCGGAGTCGTCGGCGGACCCGATTCCGGACCACCGCGTTACCGAGTCGGCGGCCGGTCGACAGGCCGAAGCGGGTCGTCTCGAGATCGGTCCGAAGGAACCGGGCGGAGAACAACGGGTGGGACTTGGTCGTCCCGGAGCCCTGGATCGCCGCGAAGTCCTGTGGGCGGGAGAGCATCACGAGTCGCGGCGTGGGTGTGCCGCGCTCGGTCGTCAGGCCGTCAGCCGCTTCCGACCGCGAGCCCGCCGGGTTGCCAGGATTCGGCGACCCGCTGTCGTCCTCATGCGGGCGCGGAAGCCGTGTTCCTTGGCGCGATGGCGCTTCTTGGGCTGGTAGGTCTGCTTCGTCATCGGGTCTGTCCGAGATCCTCTCCGTCCGACCTCGGGGAACGGTCGCTCCGACTTCCCCTAGAGGCACGCAAACGCGCCGGCACCCACGGGCGCATGGCGCGTCTTCGTCCGGCGGATGATATGGCCTGTCTCGAATGGGTGTCAAACGATGAAGGGCGTCCGGGACGCCGATCGCGGGCACCGACCGCGCGCCCGGGCCATCCCCGGAGCGACCCGCGGGCGTCCGGCGGCCGTCCGCACGCATACTCCCAGGGAGTATGTGGGAATCGCCTTGCGACGCCGTCTGCGCCGGTGCTATCCTCTCCGAGCCCTCGGCGCCGGGACGTTCGCGGGAGACCTCACGCAGGCCTCGGACTGTGGTAAGGCAGCGAGTCATCCGGCTCCGGATGGGCGTCGTGTGGACGCTTCGCGGACCCTGGCTTCGCCGACCCCGACCATGGCCGGCGCCATCTATCGACCGTCACTAAAGCGCAGGTCCCATCGAACGAATGGACGCGAAGCAAGTCTGGCGAGCCGCCCTCGGTGAGCTCCAGGTCTCCTTGTCGCCCGCCAACTACGAGACGTGGTTGCGCGACACCGAGCTCGTCGACGTGGACGAGCAGCGGTTCCGGATCGCCGTCCCCAACGGCTTCTCGAAGGACTGGCTGGAGACCCGCTACCGCTCCCTGATCAGCCAGACCCTCGCCCGGATCGTCGGCTACAGCGTCCAGGTGGAATTCATCGTCGGGCCTGCCCCGGAAGCCGTGGCCCCCGCTCCCGGCGCGACGGCTCTCGGTGCGACGGCGGAACGACCGGCCGGCCAGCACGTCCGGGTGGAGCCGACACGGGTCGGCGGTGAGGGCGGCGCCACCAACCTCAACCCGCGCTACACCTTCGCCAACTTCATCGTCGGCTCGGCCAACCGGCTGGCCCACGCCGCGAGCCTGTCCGTCGCCGAGCGCCCGGGCCACGCCTACAACCCGCTCTTCTTGTACGGCGGGGTCGGTCTTGGCAAGACCCACCTGATGCACGCGATCGGCAACCAGGTCATCGCCCGCTTCCCGCGCAAGCGCGTCGTGTATGCGACGTCCGAGAAGTTCACCAACGAATTCATCACGAGCATCCAGCAGGGCAAGATCGACGAATTCAGGGCCCGCTACCGCCGGATCGACCTGCTGCTCATCGACGACATCCAGTTCATCGCGGACAAGGAGCGCACCCAGGAGGAGTTCTTCCACACGTTCAATGCCATCCACGAGGATGGAAAGCAGATCGTGCTGAGCTCCGACCGGCCGCCCAAGGCCATCCTCACCCTCGAGGAGCGGCTGCGCAGCCGCTTCGAATGGGGTCTCATCGCTGACCTGACCGCTCCGGACCTCGAGACACGGATCGCGATCCTGCGGGCCAAGGCGGAGGAGGGCGCGGTCCCGATCACGTCGGACGTCATCGAATTCATCGCGCGCAAGGTCGTGAGCAACATCCGTGAGCTCGAGGGGGCGCTCAACCGCATCGTTGCGTTCTCGAGCATGGGCGCCACCCCGATCAGCATCGAGCTCGCCCAGGCCGTGCTGTCCAACGTCCTGTACAACCCGAAGAAGCGCCAGGTGACGCCGGAGCGGATCGCTCGTGCGGTCTCGGACTACTACAGCGTCCCGATGGATGCGCTCCAGGGCCAGAAGCGGGACAAGGCCATCGTCATGCCGCGCCAGATCGCGATGTTCCTGATGCGCGAGGAGACCGACGTCTCCCTGCTGCGCATCGGGGCGGAGCTCGGCAACCGCGATCACTCGACCGTGCTGCATGCCTGCGACAAGATCACCCGCGAGATCGCCGTGAACGACGAGCTGCGCCGCGAGATCGCCGCGGTCCGCGAGTTGATCTACGCCGACTGAGGCGGCGGCCATCCGCACGAGCCCGGCCGGAACGGGCGCCGTTACGTCCTCCCGGGTCGCATCCGTTGTGGGCACCACGCTTCGACTCGCCGATTCGGGCGTGGACAAGGACGCGACACGACGTGGACATGGCCACTTCTGCGGTGGAGGATCGGCCCTTCGTCGGCCAGGTACGGGGGCTCGGCGCCGGCTGTCCACCGCCTCTCGACGGTCGTGCCCCCGATCGGACCAGGCTTCTCCACGGGAGGCCGTCGCCCGTCCACCGCCTCATCGTGCGGCCACGAGCGTGCCCGTCCCCACGTTCCACACCATTACTACGGTGATGACGGAGTGAGAAGATAGAGAGAAGATACCCACCACCCATCCCGCGCCCGGACGTGGAACGCCCCGCATGGTCCCCGGACACGAGCCAGCCGATCGGACCCGCAGTCCATCACCGCGGCGCCCCCAGCCATCGAAGTGGAGTGCATCCGACGTGAGACTCTCGGTCATGCAGGAGAACCTGGCGCGCGGCCTGTCCGTCGTCACCCGCGCCGTCTCCAGCCGGAGCACGCTCCCGGTCCTGGCCAATGTCCTGCTCAAGACCGAGGACGCCGGCCTGAAGCTGACCGCCACGAACCTCGAGATCGGGATCACGTACTGGGTCCCGGGCAAGATCGACGAGGATGGCGCGACGACGGTCCCGGCCAAGCTCCTCACCGACCTCGTCAACTCCCTGCCGCCGGGCGACAAGGTGGAGCTCGAAGTCACGGCCGGCGACACGCTGCACGTCAAGGCCGGACGTTTCCAGACCCACATCAAGGGCATCGACGCGGAGGAGTTTCCGGCCATCCAGACAGCCGGTGAGCGACCGACCACGCGGATCGCCCAGAACGTCCTCCGACGCGCCCTGGCGGAAACGGCCTTCGCCGCGGCGAGTGACGAGGCGCGACCGATCCTGACCGGCGTGCTGGCACGCTTCGAAGGCGACCAGCTGACCCTGGCGGCGGCCGACAACTACCGGATCGCCGTCAAGACCGTGCCGATCCTCGACGCCGTGCCGGAGACGAGCGTCGTCATCCCGGCCCGCGCCCTCAATGAGCTGTCGCGCATCCTCGCGGACGTCGACGACCCGGTCGAGGTCGTGCTGGCAGCCGGTCGCAACCAGGTCCTCTTCCACCTCGACGGCATCGATCTCGTCAGCCGGCTCATCGACGGCCAGTTCCCGAACTACCAGCAGGTCATGCCCCAGGCGCACGCGACGCGTGCGGTGCTCGATCGCGAGGAGTTGCTCCGAGCCGTTCGCCCCGCGGCGCTGATCGCGCACGAGTCCGCGAACATCGTCAAGCTCCAGATCGGCGGGGATGGCGACGGCGGCATCACGGTCAGCGCGAACGCGGAGGTCGGCGATCACGTAGGTCAGGTCGAGGCGGCGGTGGAGGGCGATGGCACGACCATCGCCTTCAATGCGCGCTACCTGGCGGATGTCCTGACCAACGTCGCCGCCGAGCAATTCGCGCTCGAGCTCAACGGCCCGCTGTCCCCCGGTGTCTTCAAGCCCATCGGTGACGACCAGTACGTCCATGTCGTCATGCCGGTCCGGACGACCTCGTAGGGATCTTCGGAATCCTCGGAATCTTCGGGCCAATGTGGTCGCGGTGCTCCCCTTTGGACCTCGGAGCGCGAGTGGTGGCTCCCGATTGAGGGTGCCGGTATCACGTGCTTGATTCGATCATCGCCCTCGATCTGCGGGGGTACGCCACGCTCGAGGCTTCCTTCGGTCCCGGTGCTCATCTCGTCCACGGACCGAATGCAGCGGGCAAGACGAGCCTGCTGGAGGGCATCGCGCTCCTCGGTTGGGGTCGATCGCATCGGACCAATGCCGACGGCGAGCTGATCCGCTGGGGCCGCGAGCTCGCCCGCGTCGAGGGGCGCGTCGGTGACGACGTCCTGGAGGTCGCGGTCACACGCTCCGGCGCGGACGGCAGCGGTGGTCGCAAGCGCGTTCGGATCAATGGCCTCGGTCGCCGTGCGAGCGGCCTGGGGCAGTACCTGCGAGTCGTGCTGTTCGCGCCCGAGGAGATGCTGCTCGTGATCGGGTCGCCATCCTTGCGGCGTGCGGCCATCGACACGCTGGCGACGGCGCATTTCCCGGCCTATGCCGATGATCTCGCCACGTACGGCCGCACGCTCCAGCAGCGCAACAGCCTGTTGCGGGCGATCCGGGAGGAGACCGCAACCCGCGACCAGCTCCGGTTCTGGGACGACAGCTTCCTCGACACCGGCGCGCGGGTCGTCGAGGCGCGGCTCCGGCTCCTCGGGCTCCTGGCGGCGCCGCTCGCGGCCGCGCATGGTGAGATCGCGCCGGAGGAAGCGGCTGCCGGCGGGATGACCCTGCGCTACGTGACCAATGCCCCGATGCTCGCCGCCGAGACGCCGCGCGAGGCCCTCGCCCGGCGGCTGATCGACACCGCCGACAAAGAGATCTGGAACGGCTCGACGGTGATCGGGCCGCATCGCGACGATATCGCCTTCGACCTGGCCGGCCGCGATCTCGCCGGGTTCGCCTCGCGTGGGCAGCAGCGGACCGCGATCCTCGCCTTCAAGCTCGCCGAACTGGACCTTCTGACCGAGCTCGACGGCCGGCCGCCCCTGCTGTTGCTGGACGACGTGTTCAGCGAGCTGGATCCGCTTCGCCGGGCACACCTCGTCCGCCGCATCGCGGAGCTGCCCCAGGCGTTCGTGACGACGACGACGCTCGACGACCTCGACCCGGCGCTGCGTGAGGTCGCACGGGCGTGGGAGGTCCGCGCCGGGGAGGACGGCGCGGACCTGACGCCGCAACCGTCATCCGCCGCGGCAGTCGGCTTGCAGCACGGGGCGGGATCCGTCGGATGACCACGCCCCGTCGCCGGCCGATGCGTCGCCTCGGCGACCTCATCCCGGATGCCGCCCGGGCACTCGGGCTCGAGGAGGAGCTGCGGCTCGCGCGGGCCATCGCCACGTTCGAGGCGCTGGTCGCGGAGCGCGTCCCGGCCGCCGCCGGAGCGTGCCGGGTCGTCAGGCTGGAAGGATTCGCCATCGACGTCGAGGCCGACGCGCCGATCGTGGCCCAGGAGCTCCGGATGCGTGCCGCGGAGCTCATTTCGGCCTTTGCGGCGGCTCCCGGCGGCGTAGGGGTCCACGAGTTGCGAGTCCACGTCCGCTCAGGAGGTCCCCGCGTATAATCCCCGGACCTGCCAGCCATCTCGGGGCGAAAGTCAGCCGATCCGGCCAGGATCGTCCCGTCGCCCGACCTTGAAGTACGAGAGGCCCGCATGGCCGCCCGACTCCAACTGAAGCTCGGCCTCGTCGCCGAGCACGACCGCCTCGACGACTCGCCCGACACCCTCCTGGTGGTCGAGCCGAGCGTCGGTTCCGTCGCGCGCTCGAAGGGCCACCTGTACCTCCTCGTCACCTCGCGGGTCAGCTCGCGCCATGCGCTCGAAGCCACGCGACTGGCCGCCGAGACCATCCGCAACGAGTACTACTACGACGAGTCGGCCGGGATCCGCGTTTGCCTGAAGAAGGCGATCGCCACCGCCAACAAGCGGCTGATCCACCAGGCCGACCGACTGGGGCTCAAGTCGGCCGACGGCAACGGACCGATCGGGGTGGGCGTGGCCGTGGTCCGCGGCAACGAGATGTACGTGGCGACGGTCGGGCCGGCGGAGGCCTACCTGATCCGCCAGGCTCGCCTCTCGACCCTGCCGGACCCCCACCGCGAACGCGGCCTGCCGTCGGACGGGCTGGAGCCCGACGTCTGGCGCGGCGAGATCGCGGTCGGCGATTCGCTCGTGCTGACCTCGCCGAACATCGTCGCCCGTCTCGGGGCGGACGAGCTCAAGGACGCGATGCTGACCCTCCACCCGCAATCGGCGATGGAGCATCTTCACGCTCGGTTCCGCGCTGCCGACGGGTCCGGCTCGGATGGGGCGATCGCCTTCGAAGCCACCGAGGTCGCGCCCACGACCCGCGGCCGGACGCTGGTCCCGGTCCGCCCGGCCGAGCCGCTCGCCGGCGCGCCCGACCGCTCGCCGATCCCGCTCGCCGACAACGTCCAGGCCGCCAGCGCCGCGATGTCGGCGGCGGCCGGCACCGCCCGGGTGGCGGCGGGCAGCGCCTTCGAGCGGCTCATCGCGCGCGCCCACGACTTCATGCCCCAACGAAAGCCGGCCTACCGTCGGGTGACGCCGCTGGCATCGCGACGGGAGACACAGCGCCGGGCCGCGCTCGCGGTCCTGGCCCTGGTCATGGTGGTCGGCGGGCTGGGGCTCGGCGTGTACGCCTTCGGAGGCCAGGGTCAGCAGCGTGCCATCAGCTCGGTCAACGCCGGGCAGGCGGCGCTCGACGTCGCGAAAGCGAACCTCGCGAAGGTGTCGGGCCCCGGCGGGATCGATCTTGTCGCCGACGATCCGGAGCAGGCCCTCGACCTGCTGACCGCCGCCTACACCGAGCTCGACAATGCGGAGGATGCGCGGGTCAGCGCCCGGGTCATCGACCCGATCCGCGCTGAGGTCGTCGCCGGGCTGGACCGGCTCTACGGCGTGGTGGATGTCGAATCGTCCACGATGTTCAACTTCAAGCCCGCAGAGGGCAAGCCCGCCTACGACATCAAGGCGCTCGTACGGGGCCCGGACGGCGCCCCCTACGTCATCGACGGAGCCACGGGAGCGGTCTTCCGGGTCGACCTCAAGCGAAAGCGGGCAACGGCCGTGTTTCGCGAGGGGGCCAAATCGGGGAGCACGACGCTCGCCACCCCGCGCTTCCTGGCCGTCGGTGGGCGGGACCTGCTGATCCTCGATGCCAAGAACGTCCTCTGGCGCTGGCGGGCGTCGAACGACGCCGGCAAGGGCAGGCTCAACAAGGTCAACGTCAACGGCTCCACGCAGTGGGGCGATGACATCACGGCGATCGGGACGTATCTCCGGGACGTGGACCGTGGCCTCGCCAACCTGTACGTCGTCGATCCGTCGGAGCAGCAGATCCGGGTCTATTTCGCGGCCCTCGACGGCAGCGGCTTCCCGGCCAAGGCCACCGGTTGGCTGGCGACGGCTCGCGACGTCAGTCAGATGAGCGCCATCTATATCGACGGCGACATGTTCGTCGTCGAGGGGGGCGTGCTCGAGCGGTTCGCCTCCGGCAAGAGCGACGGGTGGGAGCCGAAGGAGCTGCCCGACGCGATGTTGCGCGAGCAGCCCAACGCATCCCTGGTCACCGGGCAGGGCGACCGGCGCGAAGGCACCGTCTTCACCTACGACCGGGAGCACTCCCGCCTCGTCGAATACGACAAGGCCAGCGGCAACTACCTGGCGCAATACCGCCTCGCCGACGGGGCCGAGGGCTGGGAGGACATGCGCGGCATGTACGTGCTGCCGGGGGTCGAGGAAGGGCCGCCAGCGGTGTACTGGGTATCGCCCACGTCCTTCAACAAGGCGTTCCTGGAACCGATCACCGACGAGGCTACCCCCTCGGGCTCGCCCGGCCCTGGGTCGAGCGCCTCCGAGGAACCGTCGACCGCCCCTTCGACGACGCCCTGAGTAACGGCGGGGACCGCCGGTGATCCCGCTTCGCGACGCGAATCCGACGCGCCACGCGCCGATCATCACGGTCGGGCTGATCATCGCCTGTTTCGTGGCATTCGCGTTCGAACTAGGTCGGCTCGCGAGCGGCGGAACCGGGGCGCTGGACGCATTCGTGACGGAATGGGGGATCGTGCCCGCGGAGCTCACCGCAGCGTGGCCCTCGGGGCCGGGCCTGACGATCGAGGCTCTGACCTTGATCACCAGCCAATTCCTGCACGGCGGCTGGCTGCACCTCCTCGGGAACCTGCTCTTCCTGTGGATCTTCGGCAACAACGTGGAGGACCGGCTGGGCCGCCTTCGATTCCTGCTCTTCTACCTGGTGGGCGGCGCGGTCGCGGGGCTGACGCAGGTCGCGATCGACCCGGGATCGACGATCCCGACGATCGGGGCTTCGGGGGCGATCGCGGCCACGCTCGGGGCGTATCTGGTGCTGTTCCCGCGAGCGCGCATCACCTCGCTCGTGTTCCTGGGCTTCTTCTACCAGCTCATCGACGTCCCGGCGGTCATCGTGCTCGTGTTCTGGTTCGTCCTCCAGCTCATCGACGGACTGGCGTCGCTCGGTGTCACCGACACGGCCGGCGGCGGAGTCGCCTTCTTCGCCCACATCGGTGGGTTCGTGTTCGGGGCCGTCGTCGGACTCGTCCTGAACGCCGTCGGGCGGCGCCGCGGGCCGGCCGTCCCGGCGGCCGTGGGATAATCGGCATATGGACGACGGGCTGATCGAGATGGTCGTCGAGAGCGTGCGCGTCCACATGCTCTCGAGTCGCCACGTCGTGATCCTCAAGGAGACCGGGCGCGAGCGCTACCTCCCGATCTGGATCGGGCCGTGGGAGGCGAGCTCGATCGCGATGCGACTCCAGGGCCTGACGCCGGAGCGGCCACTCACGCACGACCTGTTCGCGAGCACGCTCGAGGCGCTGGATGCGACGGTGGCGCGCGTCGTCATCTCGGACATGGTCGATGAGACGTACCACGCCCGCCTGTTCGTGGAGCGGGATGGCAAGCTCGGCGAGATCGACGCGCGGCCGTCGGACGCGCTCGCGCTGGCGGTCCGGGTCGGTGCGCCGATCTTCGCGGTTCCGTCGGTGCTGGACCTGGCCGGCCTCGGCGCGGAAGGGGGACTGGGCGTTGACGAAGATGGCGAGCCGATCGAGTCGACCGGAGAGGGAGGGGTCGTCGACCCCCGGCTCGACGTGTTCCGCGATTTCGTGAATTCGCTCGACGTCGACCAGGAGCAGGAGGGCCGCGGAAGCTGATCCGGGGATCTGACGCGGAGGCGCTAGGCCGGGGTGTCCGCCGGCGGAGCCTGGATCGCGCCCCCGCGTCGGAGCGCGCGGTCGCGATCGACCCACATGTACAGCCGCAGCCGCCAGAAGTCGCGCACTGCCCGGAGGATCACCCCTGGCTTGGCGCCCGTCGGCGACCCGGCAGTCCGCGCGTAGTGGGGCACCCCGACCTCGACGGTCGAGCGGCCGGCCGCCTTCAGCTTGATCAGCAGCTCGGCGGAGAAGAACGCCCCCTCGGACTCCACATGGACGCCATCGAGCGCGTTGCTCCGGAAGAGCTTGCACGCGCAGTCGACGTCGGTCACGCGCAGCCCGAAGAAGATGCGGTTGGCCAATCGGTAGGCCTTGGCGTAGATCGTCCGGATCAACGGATCGGCTCGCGCGATGCGATAGCCGGCCACGACGTCCGGTGCGTCCGGCTCGGCGAGTCGTGCCGTCAGGCGGCCGAGGTCGACGACCTGGAATTGGCGATCCCCGTCGGTGAAGGCGACGAGCTCGAACCGGGCGGCGCCGAATCCGGACCGGAGGGCGCCGCCATAGCCTCGGTTCACCGGGTGATGCACCGCGCGCACGACGCCAGGGTGGCGGGCCGTCAGGTCGTCAGCGATGGCCTGGGTGCGGTCCCGGGACCCATCGTTGACGACGATGATCTCGAACGTATCGGCGAGCGTCGGCAGGACCGCCAGGGCCTCTTCGACGAGCCCCACCACGTTGGCTTCCTCGTTGTGGGCCGGAAAGAAGTACGACAGGCGTGCGACCCGCTTCGGGTCCGGCAGGTTCGCGTCGGTCACGTCGGTGATGGCTCCCAGTCTCAGTTGGGTCGCTGGCGCGCGATGTGCTGTGCGTACCATAGCGGCGGGTCGCGCTCACCACCCGAGGTGGGTCGCCCATATCACGCCCCAGGCGTTGACGGCGATCGACACGACGATGAGGCCCATCGCGAGCGGCATCGCCCAGCGGCGGGTGCCATCGGCCAGCCGCTCGAGGCCCACGGCCACCAGCGGCAGGGCGAACGGCGCGGCATCGTTGCTGAAGCGGTAGCCGAACTGGACCCAGCCCTGGCTGAAGTGCATGAGATCGAGCAGCAC
Organism: uncultured Chloroflexia bacterium; assembly: GCA_963828165.1. Classification (GTDB taxonomy): domain Bacteria; phylum Chloroflexota; class Limnocylindria; order Limnocylindrales; family CSP1-4; genus SPCO01. Next base: position 1,229,325 of record CAWHDR010000001.1, on the reverse strand, counting down.
GACCAGCAGGACCGCGAGCGCGGCGCCCGTCACCAGGCGGTTACGGCCATAGCGACGCAGGGCCGGGATCATCAGCAGGTACGCCGGGCTGGTCAACAGGACGCTCATCCCGACGTCCCGCGGCAGGGCGAGCGGGCAGTCGGCATCGAACAGGCCGCGCTGCGCACCCGCGGCGGTGCAGAGCGGCTCGTCGATCGTGCCGAGCGTGTCACGACGCCGTTCGGGCAGGATCTCGGGGGTCGACAGGAACATGATCCGCAGGTTCTGGGCGAGATAGCGAGGATCCTCGGCGGACCATTCCGGGTGATAGTCGAGGGCGACGTAGGCGCGGGCCTCGAGCTGGTAGAGGTGGTCGTAGGCAGGATGGAAGACCTGGCCCGTGACCGCGACGTTGTAGGCGAGCAGGGCGCCGACCGGGATGGCCGCCCCGAGGCCCGCCGACCAGCCGCGGCGCCACCAGCTCCCGCCGGACCCGACGAGGATGAACAACGGGGCTGCGACCAGGACCGACAGCCGGGCGGTGGCCGCCAGCCCGAACAAGAAGCCAACGACGAACTGGCGTCGGTCGACGGCGAAATGGTGGCCGGCGGTCCGCGGGGCAGCTCCATCGTCGGAGCCGTGCGCTTCGATTGCCTGTTCGGGTCCGCTGGCCGCGCCGGCCGCGTCCGCCCCGTCCAGACCCGGCTCGTCCACCCCTGACGCAGGGTCCGCCCTGATGGCCAGCCCGACCGCGAGCAACGCCAGCCCGACCGCGACGATATGCGCCTGGTACCAGGTCGTCGCGAGCTGGGCCGTGTACCAGAACACCGTCCCGAACGCGAAGAACTGCGTGGTCGCCAAGCGCACGACGGGCTGGATGCGAAGGCCGCCGAGCATCCACCAGCAGATCGCCACGTCGAGCGCGGCGAGCACCGTGAAGACCGTCTGGTCGTCGGCCGACAGCCCCCACGCGGCGACGAACGGGACCAGGAAGAGGGCCGGCAAGGGCGGGAAGGGGATCAGCCCACGCGGGACGCCGTCACTCGCGGTGACCGGCAACACGTCTTGGAAGAATGCATTGCCGAAGCTCGTGGCCGAGCCCGAGACCGGATAGCGGATGGCCGCCTGCCCTTCCAGGAAGGCGGCCGCCTGCCAGACGAAATGATCGTAGAAGCGGTCGACCTGGGTCGTGAGGTACACGCCGAGCGCGACGATGGCGAGCAGGACCCCCACGGCGACGGCGAGTCGCCGATCCATCCGTGCGACCGTTCGCCGGCCGGACACGGAGTCGTCCGGGTTGCCCTGTGCTACGCTCAGATCCACCTTCCACGCTCGTGCAGGAGCCGTTTCCCGGTGACTGGCCCCGTATCCGGTGGGTACGAGCGAGGCACGGGAGCGCCGTCTCGGTCGACCGGGATGCAGGGGACCCTTGGCGCGATCCTGATCGTCCTCGCGCTCGGTCTCGCCCTCCGCCTCATTCTGGCATATCTCCTCCCCGGTTCCGGGTTCGACGCCGACCTGAGCTCATTCCGATTCTGGGCCGACAACCTCGCCGACAACGGGCTCTACGGCTTCTACCAGCGCGACTTCTTCCACGACTACACGCCCGGATACCTGTACGTCCTGTGGCTGGTCGGAACCGTCGGCAATGCGCTCGGCGGCATCGGCGACCTCATCAAGATCCCGCCCATCCTCGCCGACCTGGCGATCGGGTACCTCGTCTGGTCGATGATCCGCGAGCTTGGGGGACGCGAGCGAGTCGCGTTGCTCGGGGCCGTGGTCGTGGTCGTCAACCCGGTGTTCTGGTTCGACAATGTCGTGTGGGGGCAGGTCGACTCGGTCGGGGTCGTCTTCGTGTTGCTCGCCCTGCGCTCGTTGTGGCGCGACCAGCCCGAGCGCGCGGCCATCTTCACGGTCATCGCTGCGCTGGTGAAGCCCCAGCTGGGCATCCTCGTGCCACTGGTCGCCGTCGTGACGATCCGTCGGGCGCTCTGGCCGGTCGAGCCCGATCCCGACGGCCCCATCGAGGACGTCGGCGTCCAGGGCGCGGGCCTCCTCGACCGCGTGCGGGCATGGGAGGCTCGGACGGGTCATCCGCTGCGCATCCTCACGACCGGCGTGGCGGGCTTCCTGACGGCCGTCCTCCTGTGCCTGCCCTTCGGCCTGTCGGTCCTGGAACCAGCGGCCTCCGCGCCGTTCTTCAGCTCCGGGCTGATCGACCAGATCGTCATCGCGGGTGGTGGATATCCGTACCTCACGGTCAACGCCTACAACGCCTGGGCAGTCGTGCCGGGCGACCTGGGCAACAGCCTCGCCAGCGCCGGCCTGTGGGTCTGCGACGCCGGGTCGCTACCGGCCGACAAATGCGGAGCGGGCGTGGCGGTCTTCGGCGCCGTGCCGGCAGTCGCCGTCGGGGCGATCCTGCTGATCGCGTCCTTCGTGGTCGCGCTGTGGGTCGCCGCTCGCCATCCCGATCGCCTGACCCTGCTCGTGGTGCTGTCGCTCCTGGCGCTCGCGTTCTTCGCCCTGCCCACGCGCGTGCACGAGCGCTACGGGTTCCCGTTCTTCGCCGTGGGCGCGATCCTCTTCGCCATCTCACCGCGCTGGCGAGTGGCGTACGTGGTCCTGGCCGTCGCGACGTTCGCCAACATGTACGTGGTCCTCACCACGCTCTATCCGCCCAAGTTCCCCGACCAGAACGCCGTGCGCGACTGGCTGGCGATCGGACCGTTCCTCCGGTCACAGGCGGCGGTGACGATCGTGGCGATCATGCACACGGCCGCGTTCGCCTGGACCGTGCTCCAGTTGCGAGCCGGCTCCCGCAAACGACTCGCCGCCGAGCTGGAGGAGGGAAGGCTCGTTGACGACATGCAGGAACGACCGATCCTCCCCGGCGCGGGCATCCTTGCGGGGATCCGGGGTCGCGCTGGCGGACGGGGTCGCGCCAGCGGCCCGGGCTCGGTCGAGGTGGGCGCCGCCATCGGGTGGCCCGCGCCGCGCGGCGCCCGAGGCGTCGACCCGGCCCTCGCGACCGGCGCCGCGGCCGCCGCCGTGGGCGGGGGATGGACGCCCGCCCCGCCCACGTGGAGCATGCGTGCCTCGCTCGCCGACAGCGGCCTCGTCGGCTGGGTCCGGGCGCGCCTGGCGGAGCGCCCGGTGCGGGCGGACCGCAGCCGGATGCTCCGCGGGGAAGGCGGCGGGCGCCTGGACCGCCTCGACGCGTGGATCCTGATCGTCCTGCTGCTGGCGACGCTCGGGATGCGGACCTTTCGCCTGGAAGAGCCGTACCAGCCGCATTTCGACGAGGTCTATCACGCCCGGACGGCCATGGAGTTCCTGCAGGACTGGCGCTACGGCGAGTCTCACGACATCTACGAGTGGACCCATCCGCACCTCGCCAAGTACGCGATGGCCGCGGGCATCGTGCTGTGGGGCGAGGACCACGTCTCGGGGACAGGCGATCTGGGCACCCCGATCTCGGCGGCCACGATCGAGCCACGACGGGAAGACCCGCTGTCGGGCGAGCGCGCGGGTGAGCGCCTCCACCTGGCGACCGGCACCGAGATCCGGACCGATGACCTGCGCACGCGCCGGACCGTCAGCACGTTCGCGGCCCCGGGTTCGGCGGCGCTGGCCATCGATGACTCCGCGGAGCAGCTGCTGATCGGCTTCGACGACGGCGGGATCGCGACGGTCGACCTCGCGATCATCGGTCTCGACGGGGTGGTCAGCGGCGTCGAGCCGATCCCGCTCGCGACGGTGGACCACCCGGTGACGCACCTCCTCGCGTCCGAGGACGGCCTGACGATCATCGCCGCCTCGGATGACCGCCTGAGCGTCGTCGATACTGCCACGGGTGACATTACCGGCACGCTCGACCTGCCCGGCATCGCCGGCCTGACGACGGCCGGGTCCGGGCCGGCCCTGGTCGCCACGCCCGACGCGATCGATGAACCGGCCGCGGTCGCCGCCGTGCTTGCCGAGATCCTCGAGACCGATGCGGCCGAGTACGAGACACGCCTGTCCGACGCCGCCCCTGGCGCGACGGTCATCCTGGGCGGCCCGGGCGACGACGATGCGACCCGGACGGAGATCGACGAGGCGATCGCCGACGGCCGGCTGGCCGGCATCGAGGTCCTCGACCTGTCGCGCGTGGCGGTGGCCGATGCCGACGGCATCACCTTCATCGACCCGGCCACCGCCGACGTCTCGAGCACGATCGGGATGCCGGGCGGGGCGCATGGGCTCGCCTACGTCACCGGTATCGACGACGCCAAGCTGTACGTGACCGCCGGTGGCGCCGATGACCCGGGTTACGAGGTCGTGGCGGTCGGTGGCGACAGCGCGAAAAACGGGCCGGTCAAGGTCGGTGCGCGGCATCCGCTGCCGGGCGAGGGGTCGCGCGTGGTGTACGACGACGCCACGCAGCAGATCCATGTCCTCGGGCGCGCGTTCGAGCCCGATGGGGCGGTCGGTGGCGAAGCCGACGGATGGACGGTCTATGTCATCGAGCCACACGGCAATCCCGCCGCGAATGCGGTCTTCGCCGACGCCGTACTGCCGGCCGATCTGGTGCCCGCGGCCTGGGCGCTCGACGCGGAAGCCGACTACCCCGCCGAGGACCGTCAGGAGCTCCACGTCTTCGGAACCGACGGGCAGATGGCGACCATCGAGACCGGTTCGCACGCGTTCGCGTGGCGGCTGCCCGGCGTCATCGCCGGCGCGCTGATGGCGGCCTGCCTCTACCTGCTCGCCCGGATCCTGTTCGCGCGGCGGCTCGTCGCCGGCCTGGTCGCCGTGTTCGCGCTGGTCGATGGCATGTTCTTCGTGCAGTCCCGGATCGGCATGAACGACGTCTACGTCGGGCTGTTCATCGTCGCCGCCTATACCGTCTTCGCGGCTGTCTGGACGGGCTGGTGGCGCTGGCGCGGCGCGTTCTGGGTGGCGATGCCGGTCATCGGCGTGTTGCTCGGTCTCGCCCTGGCGTCCAAGTGGGTCGCCGCGTACGCCATCGGCGCCATGGCGCTGTTGCTGCTCGTGCGCAGCGCCCTTGGCCGCGTCGTCGCGATCCTGGGTCTGGTCGCGATCACCAGCGTCCTCGGCTACCTCGCGATCAGCGTCCCAGAAGGCCAGGGCCTGGGCAATCTTCCGTTCCTCGCGATGATGGTCGGGCTGACGTTGATCGCGGTCGTCGCCGCCGTGTTCCACCCGATCGCGTGGACCGACGACGAGATGCGATTCGCGGTCATCGCGCCCGCCGCGCTCGGAGCGCTGCTCTTCTTCGGCACGCTGGCGTTGCGACGGCTTGACATCCCCGTGACCGTGGGGCCCGTGGCGGTCACCCCGCTGCTCGTCGCGATCATCGCCGCGCTCGGCTCGCTGGTGGTCTACATGACCTTCCGGTTCGCGGGCGGGATCGGGTACGGGCCCTTGGCTGGACCGCGAGCGGCCGACGACCCGCTGCGTGCCCTGGAACCTCCTGCGCCGGCTCCCCACGGCTGGCTTCGGCCCGGATGGCTCCTGGGCCTGCCGATGGCCTGGGCCGCCCTCTGCCTCGTTCTGATCCCGGTCGGCGTGTACGTCGTGAGCTACCTGCCGTGGGCGTTCATCGAGAACCACCGGCTGTGGGATGGCTTCCCGGCCGGGAACACCGGCCAGAGCCTCGTCGACCTGACGGGGGCGATGTACGGCTACCACAGCGGCCTGGCGACGGGCCACCCGGCGTCGTCGCCGTGGTGGGCGTGGCCGTTCGACCTCAAGCCGGTGTGGTTCTACCAGGACGGCTTCGCCGGTTCGACGAGCGCCGCCATCTACGACGCCGGCAACCTCGTGATCTGGTGGGTCGGGACCGTGGCGCTCGGCTTCGTGGCGGTCATGGCGTTCCGGCGCCGGAGCCTCGCGCTGGCGCTCATCGGCATCGCGTTCGCCGCCCAGTGGGTCTCCTGGTCGCGGATCGACCGGGCCGCATTCCAGTACCACTACTACACCGCGCTGCCGTTCGTGATCCTCGCGCTCGCCTACCTCGTCGCCGAGCTCTGGCACGGGCCGTCACGGCGGACGTGGCTGGCCGTCCGCCTGGCCGGGGCCGCCGCGATCGTGGCGCCGGCCGTCCTGTGGCTCCTGTCGCGGCCGCTGTGCGGGTTCGTCGGTGTCGAACGGGCGAACCCCGGGTCGCAAGCCTGCCCGGCGGTCATCCCCGACCTCGTCCTGAGCCTGCGCACGGCCGGCTTGCTGGGGGTCGTCGTGGTCGGGGCGGTACTCCTGGGCCGCGGGTTTCTGGCGCTGGAACGCGGCGGCGACGGACGCGAACGGCACGATGCCGAAACGGACGACGCGCGGGCCACGGGACCCGCGGCGGACACCGGGATCCGGCGGCTGGTCATCACGGCGATCGCGGTGGCGTTCGGGATGGCCGCTACGGCGTTCCTCCCCGATGTGACGCTGCTGACCCTCAACGGTATCCCGGTCGAACCGATCGCCCTGGTCGTCGCGATCCCCCTCGTCTTCCTCGCCGCGCAGGTGATCGCCGCCCGCGATGCACGCCGGTATGTCATCGGGCTGCTGGCCGCCGCGGTCGGCTGGTTCGTGGTCTTCTATCCGAACATCGCGGCGCTGCCGTTGCCGTCGACGATCGTCAATGCCTACCAGGGCCTGTTGCCGACCTACCTGTATGCCTTCCAGTTCCCCGTCAGCGACGTGGCGCGCAACGTCGACACGCCGCTGCTGAGCGGGACCCTGGCGATCCTGACGATCGCCATCGGGGTGACCTGCCTGGTGGTCGCCTACTCCGCCTCGGTGTGGCGGCTCGCGCTGGCGGAGTCCAGGGCCGCGGCGGGCTCTGGGTCGGGCGACGGCGCGGACGGCCTCGCCCGCACCGAGGGGGGCGCCTGAGGGATCTCGGCGCGGAATCCTTCCGGTAGCGCGCCGGCGGTGGCCAGACGGCGGATCACGAAGCCGTAGTAGTCCTCGACCTTGGCCGTGACCCGCGGCCAGCTGAACTCTTCCGCACGCGCCTGGCCGGCGGCGCCCATCTGCTCGCGCAGACCCGGGTCGCGGAGCAGCTTGTCGATGGCCACGGCGAGCTCGCGCGGCGCCCGCGGCGGCACGAGCAGGCCCTCGCGGCCCCGGCGGACCACGCCCTTGTAGCCGTGGATGTCCGAGCACACGATCGGTGTCCCGGCCGCCATCGCCTCGAGCAGGACGATCCCGAACGATTCGCCGCCGGTGGCGGGCGAGGCGTAGACGTCCGCGGTCCGGAACAGCTGGGCCTTGGCGTCGTCCGTCACGCGGCCGAGAAACTCCACGCCCTGGAGACCGCGGGTCGCCACGTAGCGGCGCGCCTCGCGCTCCTGCGGCCCGTGGCCGACCACGAGCAGCCTCGCCTCCGACCCGGTCTTGCGCAGGATCCGGTGGGCCTTGAGCAGGTCCAGGAGGCCCTTGCGCGGCTCGTGGCGTCCCACGAACAGCACGTTCGGCGTGCCGTCCTGCCAACGCGCGATCGGGACCGCATTCGCAAATCGGCCGATATCGACGCCGTTGGGGATGACCTTGTAGTCGCCCGGGAAGAAGCGGTCGATGAAGTGGCGGGCAGCGGCGCTCACCGCGATCCTGCCGTGCAGGCGCTTGGCATGACCGCGCAGCGCCCGACTGCCGAACTCGTACGACGGCGAGAAGCCCGCGTAGGCGTGGAACGTGGCGACATTCACGCTGGTCGACTCGCGCAGCAGGAAGAGCGACAGGAACGGCACGAACGGCTCGTGGAAGTGGAGCACGTCGAACTTCTCGCGCTCCAGCATCGCGCCGATCTGGCTGAGGTAGCGGGGCGAGAACGTGAGCGTGCCCACGGACGCGTTGATCGGCACGGAGAACCCGACGCCGAGGCGGATGATGTCGCCCTCCGACGAGCGCTGCGGCCCGTGGCTCGCCGTCAGGATCCGGACGTCATGTCCACGCTGCCGCAGGCCCTCGTACAGGAACCGCACGTGCTGCGCCACCCCTCCGGGCGCCGGGTAGATGTACGGGCAGACCAGGCCGATCTTCATCGCCGCTCGTCCGCCGGGTCGTACCTGGGTGGCCTGGCACGGCCGCCAGGGTAGCCGTGGTCGCGTCCGGTCCCGTCACGGCGAACGCGGCCAGCGAGCTCGTCCCGGGCGTCGCGCGCTCGTTTCGTCAGTTGCTTCCCGAACACGCCGACCTGTCCCACGGCATCGTGGAACGATCCCTGGTGGTCCGTCTCACGTGCTTCGATGGCCCGGCGAAGCTCCGCGCCGCTGCGGCCCTCGAACGTCGTCCAGCCGGCCCCGATGGCAGCGAGGGCGTGGGCATCGCTGTTGCCCACCCGGGCGAGGCCGTGTTCATCGGCGAAGCGCACCACGCGATCGTGCCACGGGCGGCCCAGCGCCGTCGGATTGAACGTCTCGAGCCCATCCGGGCGCACGGTCTCGTCGCCGTCGTCCAGGAGGTTCCGCAGCACCCGACCCTGGGCGCACAGCGGATACGGCACGAGCGGGTGGGCCGGGATGGCCAGACCGCCCGCGGCATGGACCTCCTTGATCGTGTTCCGCAACGACCGGTAGGGCCGGATCGGCCGATCGATCCACAGGGCCAGCAGGTGGCCGCCGAGGGTCGTGACCTCCTCACCGACGACGACATCGATGGCGACGCCTCGGTCGCGGGCCATCGCCTGCGCGGCCACGGCGGCGTCGATGCGCTCGTGGTCGGTGATGGCGATGACGTCCAGGTCGCCGCGCGCGGCGACATGGTCGAGGATGCTCGCGACGTCGGCGATCCCGTCCGACGCGATCGTGTGGATGTGGAGGTCGGCTCGGCCGTATCGCTCAGTCGCCTGCGGCTCGGTCATGTCGTGCGCGCCTTCTGCGATGACGACTCGGGTGGCACCGATGCTTCGGCCGCGGCGGTGGCCGTGGCCGTGGCTCGCTCCAGGTCCGGCCAGATCGGGAAGAATACCGCCCACCACTGCTCGGGGGCGTCCTCGACGATACGCTCGAATGCCCGCGCGATGCCGACCATCGTCGTGGTCACGCGCTCGCGACGGCTACCGTCGGTCGGTGTCGGCACGGGTTCCAGCCGGCCCTTGTAGCGGCCGATGCCCGTCCGGCGAACGCCCATCACGAACAAGGGCGCGCCGCTTTCCACGCCGAGCATGGCGGGCCCCAGCGGCAGCTGTGCCGGCGCTCCGAACAGTTCCGTCAGCACCCCGCCGCCGGTCAGGTCCCGGTCCCCGACGAGCCCGACGCTCGTCCCGGCCCGAAGCGCCGCCTGGAGCTCGCGGCGCGCCTCACGCAGCCCGACGATGCGGACGCCGACCGCGCCGCGCGTCCGGACGAACCAGTCCTGGAGGCGCCGATCGTCGATGGTCTCCATGGGTGCGACCGCCCCGCCGACCCGCGATGCGAGCAGGATCGCCGGGAGCTCGATCGCCCCGAAGTGCAGCCCGACGAAGATCGCGGCGCGTCCGGGTGTGAACGCGTCGGCGACCAGGTCCGGGGTTTCGATGTCCATCCGCTCATCGACATCGCCCGGACGCAGGCCCGGCGTGCGGACGACCTCGAGGTAGTAGCGGGCCGCATGCCGGTAGGCGAGCCGCACGAGACGCTCGAGGGCCCGCGGGTCGGTGGCAGCAGCCCGGACGCCTGGCGTGCCCCGGCCGCGACGCGCCAGATCCTCGGCGACGCGACGCAGGTTTCGCCGCGCCTGGGCCGCGCGATCGGGCGTCGTGCGATACCAGACGTCGCCCGCGAGCTCCGCTAGTGGGACGAGCAAGCGCTCCGGCAGGCGGCAGGCCAGCCAGGATGCGATGAGCAACAACCGGACGCTGATCCAGCTGCGGACGGCTCGCACGGTCAGGCGAACTCCGGCGCCGGTCCCGGATCGGCGATGCCTGCCTGCATCAGGGTCGCGCGGCGCTCGAGGTCGGCGGCCTCCTCGGGTGTGGCCGGCCAGATGGGCTTGAAGCTGTACCACTGGTCCGGTGCGGCGGCGATCGTGGTGGCGAGCGCGTCCGCGATCGACTGGGTCGCGCGCTGGAGCTCGGCCGGATCGCCCGACACGAGGTCGATCGGACCCGGCCATGTCACGAGGAACGTCCCGTTGGGGCGGCGGCGGATGCTGACGGGCAGGATGCGGGAGCCGGTCTTCGCGGCCAGCGTCGCCGGGCCTGCGGGCAACGCCGTCCACTGCCCGAACAGCTTCACGGGGATCCCGTCTGCGCGGTAGCCCCAGTCCACGAGCAGACCGAGCATCTCGCGCCGGCGGAGCACGCCGAAGATCGCGCGCAGGTTGCGCCAGCCGATGATGCGCACGCCCCAGGCCTCGCGCTGGCTGCGCAGCAGCTCGAAGAGTTCCGGGAAGGCCGAATCGTCGGCCACGACGCTGATCGGCATCTCGTGGCGGGCGATCGCGGCCGCCACGGCATCGTTGCTGCCGACGTGTCCGACCACGAAGATCATGCCGCCCCCGTTGGGCGCCTCGCGCCACAGCCGCTTGAACTCGACCGCATCGAGGTCCGGGACCATCGCCGCCCGCTCCTCGGGCGTGTCCGTGGGCAGGCGCATCAACTCGACGAGGTAGCGGCCATAGCCGTAATACGCACGCAGGGCCATCGATCGGACCCTGCGGTGGTCCGGCGGCAGCCCCAGGACGTGCCCGAAGTTGCGGTTGGACCAGCGCCGCTTGGTCGGCCAGGCAAGGTAGGACAGCTGCGAGGCGCGCCCGATCAGGGTCGCGGCCGGCTTCGGCGGGACCGTGGCCAGGACCCACGAGATCGCGCGATATCCGGCTACCGCCGCGCGCTCCAGGACGCGCGGGCTCGCGCCACCGCGCCGGTGGGGGGCCTCCAGCCGGCGGTCGGAGGCCCTTGCGTCGGCCCGTGGCCGCTCGTCGGTGGCGGTCACAGCCCCGCGGTGGTCGCGACCTTGGCCGGGGTCTTCGCCGGGCTCCCGGCGAGCTTGCGCAGCTTGCGCATCTCGGGCTTCTCGGTCCCGACCAGCGTCTCGTTGTCGTCGCCGCGGATGAACGCCTCGACCCGGTTGTACGCGATGTCGTCGTGGATCTGGTGCGGCGGGCTCTTCATGAAGTACGACGACGGAGCCACCAGCGTGCCCTTGAGCCCGCGGTCCAGGCCCAGCTTCAGGCAGCGGATGGCGTCGGTGATGACGCCCGCGCTGTTGGGGCTGTCCCAGACCTCGAGCTTCAGCTCCGCGTTGAGCGGCACGTCGCCGAATGTGGTGCCTTCCATCCGGATGTAGCACCACTTGCGGTCCTCGAGCCACGGGACGTGGTCGCTCGGCCCGACATGGACGTTATCGGGGTCCATCTCGTAATCGAGCATCGAGGTGACCGCGTTCGTCTTCGAGATCTTCTTGGACTCGAGACGCTCGCGCTCCAGCATGTTGAGGAAGTCGGTGTTGCCGCCGAAGTTGAGCTGGTACGTGCGGTCCAGGCGGACGCCGCGATCCATGAACAGGCGAGTCAGCACGCGATGGCTGATCGTGGCGCCGACCTGGCTCTTGATGTCGTCGCCGATGACGGGCAACCCGGCCTGCGCGAACCGCCGCTGCCAGTACGGCTCGCGTCCGATGAAGACCGGGATCGCGTTGACGAACCCGACGCCTGCGGCAAGCGCCTGCTCGGCGTACCACTTCGTCGCCTCTTCGCTGCCGACCGGCAGGTAGGAGACCATCACATCGACTTCGCGCTCCTTGAGGATGCCGACGATGTCGGCGGTCTCGCCTGGCGCCTTCTCGATGATCTGGGACAGGTACTTGCCGAGGCCGTCGTGGACCATTCCGCGCTCGACCGTGACGCCGGTATGCCCGACCTTGTGGAAGGTGTAGGTGTTGTTCGGCTTCGTGTAGATCGCCTCGGCGAGGTCCTTGCCCACCTTGTTCTTGTCGATGTCGAAGGCCGCGACGAAATCGATGTCGCGGACGTGATAGCCGCCGAGATCGACGTGCATCAGGCCCGGGATGAAGTCGTCCGCGTTCGCGTTCTCGTAGTAGTAGCGGCCCTGGACGAGGCTGCTCGCGCAGTTCCCGACGCCGACGATGGCGACCCGGATCTTGCCGTCGCCCCGGCGCCCAGCGCCCGCCCAGGTGTTGGACGGCGTGGAGCCGTTCTTGCCGTTGCCGTTGGTTCCGTTCTTGCTCACGTGTTCGTCTCCGTTGGGTTCGTGATGGAGGCCTGCTGCCTCGCCTGGCTTCGGACGTGGAGGATGCGTTGGATGGTGGTGAGGAGGCCGCCGATCGCAATGATCGCGAGGGCGCCGAGCAGGACGATCCCGCCGGGCTGCAGGCACGACTCGATACAGGTGGCGCCGGGTTGCGGGACCAGGTTTACCGTGCCGAAGCCGGCCAGGACGATCCCCAGGCTGAGGATCACCAGGCGAACTTCGCGGGGCATGATCCCGACGGCGCCCATGCCGCTGCCGCTCGTGAATCCGAGACCTTCCGACTTGGCCCGCGTGTAGCTGACCATCACGGCGGCGCCCATGGCCGCCGCTGCCAGAAATGGGCCTTCGACGATGCCCGCGGCCTGGAGGCCTACGACGAGTCCCAGGTAGACGACGATCTCGCCGGCCTTGTCGCACACGCTGTCCATGAATGCGCCGAGCTTGCTGACCTTGCCGGTGGCGCGGGCGAGCGTGCCGTCGAACATGTCGAACACGCCGCCGACGAAGACGACGATCCCGCCGACGAGCCAGAGTTGCATGGCGAGCAAGACGGCGCCGACCACCGTGATCCCGAACCCGACGAGGGTCAGGGCATCGGGCGTCAGTCCGGCGCGGCCCATCGCCATCGCCACGGGAACGAACACGTTCTTGAACCGGGCCCGGGACTCGTTCGAGAGGGTCATCCGGCGGCTGCCCGGCTCGCGATGCCCAGGATCGCTCGTTCGCGCGCCGCGACCTCGCCGAATGCCTCGGGGCGCAGCGTGCAGATCGTCTCGCGTCCGACGCGGCGTGTCCCGACGAGACCGGCGACGCGCAGCCGCTTGAGGTGGTGGCTGACCAGGGGCTGGCTGAGTCCGACGTGCGCGATGAGCTCGGCCACGCTGGACTCGCCTTCCGCCAGCCGACGGACGATGCGCAGCCGATTCACGTCGGCAAGGGCTTTGTGGAAGGTGCGCAGCTCGCGCAGGTCGTCGGGCTGCACGACGATCGAGGCGATCGTGGTCCGAAAACGGGCGGGGGTCGGCAAGAGCGGTGGATCTCCAAGGCCGGGGTGCGATCCGCGGAATGAGGTTTCCGCATGGACGACGCATCAACGCCGGTTGATATCAACGGATGTTGATGCAACGGCGCGCTCGTGTCAAGCCGACCCTGCACTCGTGGTAGCAAGGGCCGGACCGATCTCTCCCATCCGTACGGGTAGCATCAGCCGATGCAGTCCTCCCTACCCCTCGGTCGTGCCCGCGCGGGCGCGATCCTCCTGACCGGCACGCTACTGCTCGCCGCCTGCTCGGGCGGGACCCCTTCGACCGCAGCGCCGTCGGCGACCACGCCGGCAAGCACCTCCAGCGCGCCGAGTGCAGCGGCGTCCGTCGCATCGAGTGAGGCGCCATCTGCGGCCCCCACCCCGGTCCCGTCCGACGGCCAGACGGCCGGCCAGCAACGCACCGACCCGTTCGGGATCGACCAGGTCTGGGTGCCGGCCGGGACCTTCACGATGGGCACCGACGCGGAGGCCATCGCCGCCCTGACCGCGGCAGACCCGCCGCCGTGGGTCGCCAGCGAGTTCCCGAGCGAGCAGCCCGCGCACGAGGTCACGCTCACGAAGGGCTACTGGATCGACCGGGACGAGGTCACGAACCGGGCATTCGCGGGCTTCGTCGAGGCCGGGGGCTATGCGAATCAGGCGCTCTGGTCACCTGACGGATGGGCGTGGCTGGGCGGGAAGGATGCGGCTCGCCTGCCGCTCCACTGTCAGGGCGATGTGCCGGATCAGCCCCGGATGTGCCTGACCTGGTTCGAGGCAAATGCGTACGCGGCCTGGCGTGGCGGCCGTCTTCCGACCGAGGCCGAGTGGGAGTACGCGGCTCGTGGACCTGAGTCCCCGATCTACCCGTGGGGCGACACGTTCGATACCGACCGCGCCAACGTCGTCAACAGCGTCGCCCCTACCCCGGTCGGGAGCTACCCGACCGGGGTCAGCTGGGTGGGCGCCAACGACATGGCCGGGAACGCCATGGAATGGGTCTCCGACTGGCTGGCGGCCGACTACTACGCCACCAGCCCGGATACCGATCCGACCGGTCCGGCGACCGGCACCACCAAGGTCGAGAAGGGCGGCTGGTGGGGGAGCAACGAGTTCGTGGCGCGCTCGGCCTACCGGCACTACGAAGACCCACCGACGTACGGCGACAAGCACATCGGCTTCCGGGTCGCCTCGCAGTGAGCGGGACGCCGGAGCGCGTCACGGACCGCCGTTCGGCGTACGCGTTGCTCGCGGTGTTCGGGGCCGGGGTCTTCCTCGCCGGGCTCGAGTTGATGATCACAGCGGTCGCACTGCCATCGATCCTGGCCGACCTCGTCGACGCGGACGGGACCTCGGCCTGGATCGAGCTGCGCAAGGCGAGCTGGATCATCAATGGATACCTGCTCGTGTACATCCTGATGATGCCGCTTGCCGGCCGGATCGCAGACCTGTGGGGGGCCCGGCGGCCGTTCATCGCCGCGCTCGCGATCTTCACCATCGGCAGCGCGCTCGCCGGCATGGCCCAGGACCTGGATCAGCTCATCGCCGCGCGGCTCGTCCAGGCGGTGGGGGGTGGGATCCTCGTCCCGGTCGGTACGGCGGCAGCGGCCCACCTCTTCGCGGGCGCAGCCCGACCGCGGGCGCTTGGAGTCATCGGCGCCCTGACCTTCCTGGGCATGGCCGCCGGGCCGTTCCTTGGGGCGGCCATCCTCTCGGCGGTGCACCCCGAGGAGGCCCTGATCCCGGCCGGCCTCGCGAACTCGGTCATGGCCGACATCGCGGTCCCTGCGTGGCGCTGGATCTTCTACATCAACGTGCCGATCGGCCTCGTCGGGATCGTCCTCGCATGGGCCGCCGGTGCGGGCTGGGACACGCCCAGGCGGGCCGGACGGTTGGACGTCGTGGGCGCCGCGCTCTTCGGGATCGCGCTGGCCTCGGGCTTGATCGGGCTGACCTTGCTGGGCGCGACGGCGATCGCCGGCACGGACCTCGACCCCGGTGCTGTTTCGACCGGTCTCGGTGTTCTCGCGCTTGCAGCGACGCTGGTCGCCATCGCCCGTGCGCTGCGCGCGGCCGACCCGTTCCTCGACGTCCGCTTGTTCCGCAGCCGCTCGTTCAGCGCGGCATCCCTCGTGTCGCTCCTGACCGGGTACGCGTTTGCGACCGCGATCATCGGTGGGGCGGTGTTCGTCGATCGCGTGCTGTACGGCGGTCCGGATGAACAGCGCCTGGCACTCGGATCACTGGCGGCGGCGACCGCGGTCGGCGCACTCGTGTCCGGCTTCGCCGTCCGTGTCCTGAGCTACCGCGTGGTCACCCTGGCCGGGCTTGCGCTGAGTGTCGCCGGACTGGCCGCCATGGCCATGTGGGACCCGGCGACGGACATCCGCGCCGCCGCGCTCGGGCTGGGCGTCTTCGGCTTCGGGTTCGGCCTGGCGGTCACGCCCCGATCGACGGCCGCGGTGGAGGCCGCCGGTCGAGCGGCCTTCGGTGTCGCATCGTCCGTCGTCACGGTCGCCCGCATGATCGGCATGGCGATCGGGCTCGCCGTGTTGACCGCGTATGGGTCGACGACCATCGATCGCCTGTCGGCCGATATCTACGCCACGCCCGATTCGTACCTCGCGTTCATCCCCGAGAACCTCCGCGACCGGCCGCTGCGCGATCCGCTGGTCGTGGAGGCGCTCGAGTCGTGGGCCTCGCGCGAAGCCGCCTCGATCATGGTCGGGCTGTTCGTCGTCGCGGCGCTCGTGACGGTCGCGGCCGTTCCGCCCGCGCTGGCGCTCGGCGGCGCGACGCGCGGAAGGCCCGCACTGGCGGACGACCCGACGCTGCGAGACGACCCGCGTATGCTCACCGGCGATGGCAACAAGGACCCCGGTGTCATCCTCTGAGCGTCCGACCGGCCGCGCCGGCGAGCCGGTCGCCCTTCACCGCCCCCCAGTAGCCGATCAGGGCCCCGGTACGGTGCGAGTCTCCGCCTACGTCGAGGGCAGGGCCGAGGAATGGGAGGGCCCGACCGCCCTCACCAAGCTGCCGGACCTCCTGCGCCATTCCGACGCGTCCGTGTGGGTGGATCTGACCGGACCGTCCGCCGACCAGGTCCAGCAGGTCGGCGCGCTCCTTTCGCTGCATCCGCTCATCGTGGAGGACATCCTCGAGGGCAACCAGCGCGCCAAGATCGAGCTGACGGACGGCGTCGTCCACATCGTGATGTTCGACCTCGAGTACACCGATGAGGTCGTCATCACCGAGATCGACCTGGTGCTCGGACTCGGGTTCCTGATGACGGCGCACGATCGAACGTGGGACCCGCGCGCCTCCCACCACCTGCGCTCCGGTGTGGGGCCGATGCTGAAGCACGGGCCGGACCACCTGCTGTGGGCGATCAGTGATGACCTGGTCGACAGCTACTTCCCGTTCGCGGACCGCATCGGCGATGCCATCGACGAGGTCCAGGACGAGGTCGTCCTCACGGCGAACCCCGACGCGCTCCATCGCCTGTTCCACCTCAAGCGCAAGCTCATCGAGGTGCGTCGGCACGTCGGGCCCGTGCGCGAGGTCTTCAACCAGCTCACGAACCGCGAGACCCCGCTCATCGACCCCGAGGAGATCGTCTACTTCCGCGACATCTACGACCACATCATCCGTCTGACCGACGAGCTGGATAACTACCGCGAGCTGGCCGCGGCCACCCTGGACGTGTACCTGACGCAGGTCAACAACAACCTCTCGATCATCATGAAGCGACTGACCGGCGTGACGGTCATCCTGGCCGGCATCGGCGCGGTCGGCGGTCTGTTCGGGATGAGCGAGGCGACCAACGCCGGCGGGTTCTGGGTCGTCACCGGTGCCACGGTCGTCGGGGCGACCGGCCTGGCGCTGTTCCTGCGGCGGATCGGCTGGATCTAGGCTCCGGGTCGGGCTAGCAGGCCCGCGGCTCGGCCTTCGGGTGGGCGTCGGCCGGATCGGCCGGGCCGCTGGACAGCGGCTTGGCGATGACCTGGGTCTTGCCGGGGGTGCCACGCGGGCCTTCCGAGGTCTGGAGCCACAGCTCCTCGGTATCGGCGGCGATCGCGTCCTCGAGATCGGTCTGGCCACGCCGGACCTCGACGATCTCGTAGAGGAAGAGCTGGTCGTCGCTCGTCCAGACCTCGACCACGCTGCCGCGCTGTTCAGGAGCCTTGGTCTTGAGCAGCGGCTCGAACATCCCTGGCCTGGCGTGCGCGAAGATGTAGATCGCCCGGTCCTGCCCTGGCTGGTAGAGCTCCTTGATGTACATCGCGACGTCGCAGGGTGGATACCCGGCCGGGCCCTTGATGACCGGCATGTCGATGTCCAGCGCGGCGATCCGGACACGCGTCGCGACCCGGTTGGGGTCGGGGCTCGCGGTCGGGGGGGCCGGTGTCGGCGTCCCGATCGGCGGGAGCGTGACGCGCGGTGGCGGCGTGGGGGTCGCCGCGGCCGTCGCTCGCGGCGTGGGCGTGGCAACGGGTTCCGCTGCGACCGGGACCGTGTAGGTCAGCAGGCCTGCCGCGAGCAGCGTGACGCCACCCGCGGTGAGCAGGGCCGGAAGCAATCGGGTGCGGAAGAAATCGAAGCGATCGCCCATGAGAGCGGAAGCGTAGCGGGAGCATCATCGTCACGCTTCCGACCGTCCGTACTGGTACCCTCCGCGCGATCATGTCGCCACGCTTGTCGATCATCGCCGGCCTGCTCGCCGGCGTCGCCGTCGCCTTGCTCGTGCTCGGGGGGATCCTCGCCCTGGCTCCCGAGCGCGGTTCGGCGGCCACGCCCGCGCCCGTGCCATCCGTCTCGATCCCGGTGCTTTCCCCGTCGCCCGCCGGCACGCCCGCCTCGCCGAGTCCTTCGGGTTCCGGAGCGCTGCCGACCGCCGGCGCCTCGAGCTCCGGGTCGGCAGGCCTGTTCCACGTCGGTGAGCCAGCCCCGGCGCTCGCGGTGCCCCAGGTCGGCGGTGGCACGATCGACCTCGCGAACCTGCGCGGGAAGCCGGTCTGGGTCAACTTCATGGGGACCTATTGCCCGCCCTGTCTCGACGAGTTCCCGCTCATGAACGGCTTCGCGGCCCGCTACGCCGACGACGGCCTCGTGGTCCTGGCCATCGACGTCAAGGAGGAGGAAGGCGCCGTCGCAGCCTTCGCCGAGAGCCTCTCCGCCACGTTCCCCATCGGACTCGACAGCGACGGCTCCGCGCAGGCGCGCTGGGAGGCGCTGGCCCTGCCCGTCCACTTCTGGATCGATAAGGACGGGATCATCCGCGATGGCGCGCTCGGCGGGATCGGGCCGGACATCATGGCCCGCGGCCTGTCGGCGATCATGCCTGGCGTCGACATCACGCCGTGACCGCGGCCGACGGGCCGCCGCCGATCTCGTCGGCGGCCGACGTCGCCCGAGCGCTGGACCACCTGGCCGCCGCTCCGCCCCCGCTACTCGTGGTGGCCGATTTCGACGGAACGCTGGCCGTCGGCGCGCGCGACCCCGCGGTGGCGTTCATCGAGCCCGTCGCCCAGCGCGGCCTGCGGTCACTCGCGCGGGTCGCGACCGAGCGACCTGCCCGCGTCCACGTCGTGGTCCTGACCGGGCGGGTCGTGTCGGACGTCGCGGCCCGCGTCCGGGTCGGTGGCGTCGAGTACCTGGGCGACCATGGCCTCGAGCACGGAACGCTGGCGCGCGGGGCGCGGGCGGAGCACCTGCCGGTGGTCACCGATCCGGCCTTCGATACCCACCGCGATCCAGCGGCGAGCCTGGCCGACGCCGTCGCGGACGAGCTGGGCTCGCCGCCCTGGCTGTTCGTGGAGCGGAAGGGGCCGTCGGTGGCGTTCCACGTTCGCCAGGCCGACGATGTCGACGCGGCGCGGGCGGCGGTGGTCGCCGCGATCGCGACGGTCGAGGCGCGTGAGGGGATCCGCGACCACGGCCTCGCCCATTACCGTGGCCGGTCGGTCGTGGACCTGCGTCCGGCCCATGCCGGCGGCAAGCGCGAGGCGGTCGAGCGACTGCTCGAGCGACACCGGCCGGGCGCCGTGGTGGTCCTTGGCGACGAATTGAGCGACGTGGACGCGTTCGAGGCCGTGATCGCGGCTCGGCAGCAGGATGCGACCCTCGCCGCGACGACCGTGGCCGTCCAAGGTGCCACCAAGCCGGCTCCTGCCGAGCTCCTCGGGCTCGCCGACCTCTACCTCGGGTCGCCACGTGAGGTCGGTCGGCTGCTCCTCGCCCTGGCGCAACGTCTCTAGCGGGCCGCCACGGGCGGCCGGGCTCAGGTCCCCGCGATGCCCGCCGTGCCCAGGAGCGCCTGCGCAGCCTGGTCGACGATCCCGAGCAGCGCCGTCGGGAACAGCCCCAGGAGGATCGTCAGGACGGTCGCGGCCGCGAGGCCACCCCACATCAGCGCGCCGTGGCGGAGCGCCGGTGCGTCGGTCGCGGGATCGCGCATGAACATGTAGACGACGACCCGCAGGTAGTAGAAGGCGGCCACTGCGGCATTGAGGACCACCAGGACCGCGAGCCACGTCAGCGCCCCGCCGGCCTGCACCGCGGCCACGATGATCTCGTACTTGGCGAAGAACCCGGCGGTCGGCGGGATCCCGATGAGCGACAGCAGGAACAGCGTCATGAGCACGGTCAGGAGCGGCTCCCGCCGGCCGAGCCCGGCGAACGTGTCGAGCTGAGAGGTCACCCCGGCGCGCTTCTGGAGCGCGGCGATCACGGCGAACGCCCCGAGGTTCATGAATGCGTAGGCGGCGAGATAGAAGAGCAGGCCCGACAGGCCCTGGAGCTCGCCGGCCGCGTACGCGGCGAGCCCGACGAGCATGTAGCCGGTGTGCGCGATGGAGCTGTAGCCAAGCATCCGCTTGACGTTGTCCTGCGTGAGGGCCACGAGGTTGCCCAGCGTCATCGTGAACGCGGCCAGGATGATGACGACCGGGAGCCACACGTCGGCAAGCGGCCCAAGCGCTTCCACGAACAGCCGCAGGATCAGGGCAAACGCGCCGATCTTGGGGCCGACCGAGAGATAGCCGGTGACCGGTGTCGGCGAGCCCTGGTACGCGTCTGGTGTCCAGTAGTGGAACGGCACGGCCGCGATCTTGAATGCGACACCCGTCGTCATGAACGCGAGGCCCATCGCCAGGCCCGCGGACAGCGGCGCCTCACCCGCGACGATCGCCGCCAGCCTGGCCGCGATGCCGTCCGGACCGGCCACGAGCGTCGTCCCGGTCAAACCCCACACGAAGGCCAGCCCGAACAGGAAGATCGCCGAGCTGAACGAGCCGAGCAGGAAGTACTTGATGGCGCCCTCGGTCGAAAAGCCATCGGTCTTGTGAAAGCCGGCGAGAAGGTAGCCCGGGAGGACCATGAGCTCGAGGCCGAGGAAGAGCAGCAGCAGGTCGCTGGAGCCGGCGAGCAGCATCGCGCCGCTCATCGCGAAGATCAGCACGGTCGCGAACTCCGCCACCGGCAGCCCGCGTGGCAGGAGGTAATCGGGGGCGAACAGGATCGTCATCACGATCACGGCGATGAACAGGATGTCGAGGAACGTGGTCAGCGGGTCGACCGTGTACGAGCCGCCGAAGGCCGTGGCCTCCGTGCTGCCGACGGACAGCGTGATCAGCGCCGTCAGGGCGAGTCCGATGAGCGCGGTCGCGACCGAGGGGCCGGAACGGCCGGGCCGGATCAGGTCCGCGACGAGGACCGCGGCGGCCGTCAGCACGGCCGCGATAAGCGGGGAGATCGTGACGAAGTCCTGGGCGATCAATGGGCGCCGCCTTCGGCGGCCACGGTCCCTGCGGGCTCCGACCGCCCCGGTCGCAGGGCGAACGCGATCCGGGCGATCACGGCCAGCACGACGATGGCGACACCGATCAGCACGACTTCTGGGCCGACCGACAGGGGCGCGCCCGTCGACGCGGCACCCAGCGTCTCACGCACCGTCCCCCGCACGAGGTCGAGCAGCAGCCCCGGCTGCAAGCCGAACACGACGATCAGCGTCGCCAGCGGCACAAGGGTCAGCGTTTCGATCGGGGTCATGTCCGCCAGGTGATTCCCAAGGCCTGCGATGAACCCGGAGACCTCGCCAAAGACGATGCGCCCGTACATGTACAGCAGGTACCCCGCCGCGAGAACCATCACGAAGGCCGCGATCGTCGCGCCCAGCGGGCTGACGTCGAACGTCCCGACCAGCGTGAGGAACTCCCCGACGAAGCCGGACAGGCCCGGCAGCCCGCCAGACGCGAAGGCGAAGAACCCGAACACGGCGGCCCACACTGGCATCCGCGCCGCGAGCCCGCCCATCTTCGCGATCGTCCGGTCGTGGGTCCGCTCGTAGATGACGCCGACCAGGAGGAACAGGCCACCCGTGATGAGTCCGTGGTTGATCATCTGGAGGATCGCGCCCTGGACGCCCTGCTCCGTGAAGACGAACAGGCCCAGCGTCACGAAGCCCATGTGGCTGACCGATGAGAAGGCCACGAGCCGTTTGAGGTCCGGTTGGACGAGCGCCACGATCGCCCCGTAGATGATCGCGATCAGCGAGAGCACGATCACGACCGGCGCGAACGTCAGGGCCGCGTCCGGGAACAGCGGCACCGCGAAGCGGATCAACCCGTACGCGCCGAGCTTGAGCATGATCGCGGCCAGGATCACCGAGCCCGCGGTCGGCGCCTCGGTATGCGCGTCGGGCAGCCACGTGTGGAACGGGAACATGGGGACCTTGATCGCGAACGCCAGGAAGAAGGCCAGGAAGGCACCCACCTGGAGGGCCGGCGAGAAGCCGCCGCCGCTGGCAAACGTGCGCAACGTCTCAAAGTCGAAGGCGCCGACCCACGAGCCGCCGTTGGCCGCCTGGTAGGCGAATGCCGTCGCCAGGATGGCCACGAGCATCAGGAGCGACCCGACGAGCGTGTACAGGACGAACTTGATCGTCGCGTAGATCCGGTTCGCGCCGCCCCAGATGCCGATGATCAGGTACATCGGGACCAGGACGATCTCCCAGAAGATGTAGAACAGGAACATGTCCAGGGCGAGGAAGACGCCGATCATCCCCACCTCGAGGACCAGGAAGCTGATCATGTATTCCTTGATCCGGGTCTGGATCGGCTTCCAGCTCGCCAGGATGGAGATCCAGGTCAGCGTGGTCGTGAGCACGACCAGGGCGGCCGATAACCCATCGACGCCGAGCTTGTACTGGATGCCGAAGATCGGGATCCAGTCGTACACCTCGACGTACAGGAACTGCGTGCCCAGCCGCCCGGGCAGGTAGCCGATCAGCAGGAGCAGCGAGACCACCCACGCCGCGAGCGCGAAACCGAGCGCGACCGGTCGGGTGAACCTGGAGGGCAGGATCGCCACCACCAAGGCCCCGACCAACGGCAGGAACGTGACCAGCGACAGGATCGGGAACGCGTTGAGCGTCATCGCGGGTTCCCCACGAGGATCAGGTAGGAACCAGCCATGACGATCAGGCCGAGGGCGATCCCGAGCGCGTAGTTCTGGACTCGACCGGTCTGCACGCGCCGCAGCCCGCGCCCCGCACCGACCGTGGCCCGGCCGACATCGTTCACGGTCCCGTCGACGACCTCCCGATCGAACCACCACATCGCCGCCGCGATCCGACCACCGATAACGATGAACAGCAAGTGGTAGAGCTCGTCAAACCACCACTTGTTGAGCGATGCCCGATAGAGGAACGAGAGGCCGGGACGTGAGCTGATCTCGCGCACCCGCTCGGGTCGGGCCGGCAGGCGCAGCGCGCCGACGTCGGCTCCGAACAGGCGCCAGGCCAGGGCCACGCCGATCGCGGCGACCGTGACACTCGCAAGGATCAGCCCGCCGTCGATGCCGAACAGCGCGTACGGCTCGTGCGGGAGGTGGAGCAGTTCCTCGGTCGAATGGTGGAAGACCGGTTCCAGCCAGTGATGGAGGGTGCTGTCGCCGAGCGGGAGGCCGAGCACCATGCCCAGGAAGATCGACGGGATCGCCAGCAGGATGAGCGGCACGGTCATCACCCGCGGTGACTCGTGGATGCGGTCCCAGAGCTCCTTGGGACCTCGGAACGCGCCCCAGAACGTCAAACCCATCAGCCGGAACATGTAGAAGGCCGTCAGGAACGCGACGAACAGGCCGATCCCCCAGACCCAGTAGAAGCCGAACTTGAAGGCCTCACCCAGGATCTCGTCCTTGCTGAAGAAGCCTGCCAGCGGCGGGATGCCGGCGATCGCGATGGAGCCGATGAACATCGTCGCGTAGGTGATGGGGATCTTCGAGGCGAGGCCCCCCATCCGGCGCATGTCCTGCTCTTCGTGGACGGCGTGGATGACCGAACCGGAACCCAGGAACAGCAGGCCCTTGAAGAAGCCGTGGGTCATGAGGTGGAAGATCGCCGCGGTGAACGCGCCCACCCCGAGCGCCGCGAACATGTAGCCGAGCTGGCTCAGCGTGGAATAGGCGAGGACCCGCTTGATGTCCGTCTGGGTCATGGCGATCGTCGCCGCGAGGATGGCCGTGAAGATGCCGATCGCGGCGACGATGACCATCGCGTCGGGGGCGGAGGCGAACAGCTCGTTCGCCCGGGCGACCAGGTACACGCCGGCGTTGACCATGGTGGCCGCGTGGATGAGCGCCGACACCGGGGTCGGGCCCTCCATCGCGTCGGGGAGCCAGACGTGGAGCGGGAACTGGGCGCTCTTGCCCATGGCTCCGGCGAACACGAGCAACGCGGTCGCGAAGAGCGGGATCGGGTTGGCATCGCCCGCCTCGAGCATCGTATGGATGGACTCGCGGATGTTCAGCGTCGCCTCGCCCACGGCGCCGGTGTTGACCCAGATGGCCATGATCCCGAGCGCGAAACCGATGTCGCCGACGCGGTTGACGATGAACGCCTTCTTGGCGGCCAGCGCGGCCGAGCGCTTGCGGTACCAGAAGCCGATGAGCAGGTAGCTGCACAGGCCGACCAGCTCCCACGCCACGAACACCACGAGCCAAGAATCCGCGAGGACCAGCAGCAGCATCGAGAACATGAACAGGTTCAGGTAGGCGAAGAAGCGCCAGTACCCCGGGTCGTGGCTCATGTAGCCGACCGAATAGATGTGGACGAGCAGCCCGATCGTCGTGACCACGATCAGCAGGCACGCCGTCAGCGAGTCAACGACGAAGCCGACCTCCACGACGAAGTCGCCGGCCGGGATCCAGGTGAACCAGTGAAGGGCGTACCCGTGTGCCTCTTCGGATCCCTCAAGCAGCGGCGCGGCGCCCGTCAGCACCTGGAAGGCCAGGGCCATCGCGATGGCCCACGCGCCGAGGATCACGAGCACCGGGACCCAGTGGGCTTGCTTGCCCAGCCGTCGCCCGACGAGCGCCGTGACCGCGAAGCCTGCGATGGGCAGGATGACAAGCAGCGGGATCAGCGACTCGAGGCTCACCGGGACATCGCGTCGTATTCGTCAACGAGAGGGGTCTTCTTGTTCCGGTAGATCGCGATGACGATGGCCAGCCCGACTGTGGCCTCGGCGGCGGCTACCGCCATGACCATCAGGGCGATGACCGAGCCCTGGGCCTGTGCGTCGAGGGCCGGACTGAACGCGGCAAAGGCCACGATGGCGAGGTTGACGGCGTTGAGCATCAGCTCGATCGACATCAGCATGCTGATCGCGTTACGCCGGGCCAGGAAGCCGAAAGAACCGATGGCGAAGAGGATCCCCGACAGGATCAGGTACGCATCGAGGCTGTCGCTCACGGCGGGCCGCCCGGTTCGCGCTTGGCCAGGAACACGCCGCCGATCACGGCCGCCAGCAGCAGGACGCTGACGATCTCGAACGGGAACACGAACTGCTCGAACAGGACCTCCGACATCCTGCTCGTGGCGAGGCGCACACGCTCGGTCAGCTCACCCCAGTCGGTCGCTGCCACGGCCAGCGCGATGAGGATGGCGACCACGACGGCCGCGATGGCCGCCGGCACGGCCTGGGTCTGGAAGACCAGCCGGCTCGGGGCGTCCTTGGTCTGGGTCAGCATGATCGCGAAGAGGATCAGCACGCTGATCGCGCCGATATAGACGATGACCTGGGCGGCCCCCAGCAAAGGCGCCCCCATCAGGACGTAGATCCCGGCCAGGGCGAGGAAGCACACGATCATCGCCAGGCCGCAGCGGATGATGTCGCGCATCGTCACGACCAGGAGCCCCGAGCCCAGCATCACGGCGGACAGGATCCACAAGAGTGCGTCGTCCCAGTCCTGGCCAAGCACGATCAGCATGAGGGCCGCGATGCCGAGGACGGCGCCCATGACGATGAGCGCGATGAGGATCGGGACGAGCTTCGCGAGCACCGTCCGGCCTACTCGTGCCCGCCCGGACCGAGGGCCGCGACCGCTCCGTGATCGTGGCCGTGGTCGTGTCCATTGCCCCCATGTCCATTCCCGCCCGCGCCGATCGCGCCAGGCGTCGGAACGCCCGAGATCGTGGGTGGCAGCATCGGCAGCATCCGCCCCGGGTCGATGATCCTGCCCTCGGCCGCCGCTCGCGTCGCCCAGTCGCGCTCGCGGCGGATGTACGTGACCTCGGTCTCGCGGTCGATCGCCGCGAGCGCCATGAGGTCGATGTTCGGCTCGTCGCGGCCGGTGTGCGCGAGCTCGAAGTCCGCGCCGTCGCGCAGTGCGTCGTACGGGCAGGCATCGACGCAGATCCCGCACAGGATGCAGCGGCTCTCGTCGACTTCGTACTTCTCGAGCACCCGCGGTTTCGGCATCAAGGCGCCGGTCGGGCACGTCTCGGCGCAGCGCCCGCAGGACACGCACGGGGTGTCGTTGAGGCTCATGTCGAGTGGCGTCGTGACGAGCGTGTCGAAGCCGATGCGCATGAAGTCGTAGCACGCGGCGCCGACGACCTCGGCGCACACATTCGCGCACCGCCCGCAGTCGATGCAGCGGGAGGGCTCGCGCAGGATGAACGCGTGCGAATCGTCGCGGATGTAGTCGTGGTTGATGCCCGTGAACCGGTTCTCCGTCACCGACCGGTAGCCCGCGCCCTGGTGGTTCTGCGGCTCCAGGGTCTTGAGCGTGGTGCCGTATTCGATCCCCAGCCGTCGCAGGTCGCAGAAGCCGATGGCCTCGCACGTGCACTGCAGGCAGCGGGTCGACTCGGCCACGGCCGCCTCGGGCGTGTAGGGCAGCTCGTACTCGATGTAGCTCCGGTTGCGCATCTCGGCAGGCAGGGCCTGCAACCGGTAGCGAGATTCCTTCATCTCGGCCGTGAACGGCACGATCGACAGGAACTCCGGCTGGGGCTCGGCCAGCGTCTGGCGCGTCCGGATCGCGTCGAGATCCATGCCCTTCAGGAAGGCGTCCACGGCATAGGCAGCGCGCCGGCCTTCGGCGATCGCCTCGACCACCGTCGCCGCGCCGATCCGCACGTCGCCGGTGCCGAAGACGCCGGGACGGCCCGTCGAGAACGTCACGGAGTCGGCCTTGAGACGTCGCTGCTTGGTGGCCTCGGGGCCCTCGTTGCCGGGCTGGGCCAGCCAATCGAGCTCTGGTCCCTGGCCGATGGCCAACAACACCCGGTCGCACGGGATCGTGAACTCCGTCCCGGGCGCTGGCTCCGGCCGGCGCCGGCCGGACGCGTCCGGCTCGCCGAGCTGCATGCGGATGAACTCGACGCCCGTGACCTTGCCGGTCTTCTCGTCCGTGATGACCCGCGTCGGTCCGGCCTGGAAGATCGCGGTCACGCCTTCCTCGATGGCCTCGTGGACCTCGTCGGCCGCCGGCATGTCCTTCATGTCGCGGCGGTACACGAGCGTGACCTCGCCGGCGCCCTGGCGGACCGACGTCCGCGAGCAGTCCATCGAGGTGAAGCCGCCGCCGATGACCACGACGCGCTTGCCGACGTGGTCGGGGTAGGGCAGGCCGAGCGTCGCCGTGCGCAGGTACTCGAGCCCATCGATGACGCCGTCGGCGTCCTCGTTCGGGATCCCGAGCTTGTTCGTGTCGTAGCAGCCGATGGCCACGACGACCGAGTCGAAGCCCTGCATCGTCAGGTCGTCGAGCGTGAAATCGCGCCCGAGCCCGGCGTTGGTGACCATCTTCGCGCCGAGGCGCATGACCGACTCGTACTCGGCCTCGAGGACCTCGACCTTGGGCAGGCGGTACTGCGGGATGCCGTAGCGGAGCATGCCGCCGGGTGCCGGGTCGCGCTCGAAGACCGTGACGTCGTGGCCGGCGATCAGCAGGTAATACGCGGCGGCCATGCCGGCCGGTCCGGAACCGATGACCGCGGCCGTGCGACCGGACTTCGTCTGCTGTTCGAACGGGACCGGCGGATCGATCCCGTCGTCCAGCTGCGCCTTGAGGACCTGGTCGCCGGCGTAGCGGTGCGTATCGCGGATGGCGATCGCCTCATCGACCTCGTCGCGCCGGCAGTGCTCCTCGCACGGTGCCGGGCAGACCCGCCCGAGGACGGATGGGAACGGGATCGTCCGCTTGAAGATGCGGGCCGACTCGCGGAAGTTGCCCTCGGCGTTGGCCTTGAGGAAGCCCGGGATGTCGATGTGGCTCGGGCACTTGTTCTGGCATGGCGGCAGGCAGTACGCGTTGTGATCGCTGAAGATCAGCTCGAGGTTCGTCCGGCGCAGGCGGCGGACCGTTTCGGTCTGGGTCTGGACCTTCATCTCCGGCTCGCAGGTGCGCGAGCAGGAGATCGGCGGGTGCTCTTCGCCCTCGACCTCGACGACGCACATCCGGCAGGCACCGAAGCCAGGCAGCTTGGGTTCGTAGCACAGCGTCGGGATCTCGATCCCGTTGTCGCGGCAGACCTCGAGGATCGTCTGACCCTCGAAGCCCTCGACGACGCGGCCGTCGACCTCGATGCGGATCCGCGGCGTCGACTGGGGGCGCTGCGGCGACTGCGTGTCCAGCAGGCGATCGGCGAGCGACTCCGCGGACGACTCGGGAGCCGACGGTGCGGTCGTGGCGGTGCGGCCGGGTGGACGGGCCAGGGTGTCGGTCATCGGGGGGCCTCGGTCGACGCCGGCTGGGGACGGCGGGCAGGGTCGAAGTCGGACCCGAAGTATCGCATCCCGCTGGTCAGGGGGAGGGTGGCCAGCCGCTCGTGGTCGCACAGGGCGGAGGCCACGATGTCGGTCGCGAGGTCCGTCGCGAGCTCCATGTCGACCGGCCGCAGCAGGCCTTCCTCGCGCCGCGCGACGATCTCGGCCAGGCGCTTGACGCCGATCCGGCACGGGATGGACTTGCCGCAGGCCTCGTTCGAACAGAACCGCGTCAGGACGCCGACGAGCTCGAGCAGGTCGGTCCGATCGTCGACGACCACGACAGAGCCTGATCCAAGGTGCGCACCGACCGCCCGCAAGGGCTCGAAGTCGTAGGGGGTGTCGAGCGCGTCCGCTGGCAAGAGCCCGCCGGATGGGCCGCCCACCAGCACCGCTTTCATCGACCGACCGGCCGGCAGCTTGCCGCCGAGGCCCAGGACGTCGCGCAGCGGCGTGCCGAGCGGGACTTCCGCGACTCCGTTCTTGCCGCCGGGCGTGCGCACCTGGACGAGCACCGTCCCAGGGCTGCCGGTCGTCCCGGTCGCGCGGAACGCCGTGGCGCCTTCGCGCACGATCCACGGCACGGCCGCGAGAGTCTGGACGTTGTGGACGAGCGTCGGGCGGTCGAAGAGCCCGCGTTCGGCCGGGTGCGGTGGTCGTTGCTCGGGCTGGCCGCGCTTGCCCTCGAGCGCCTTGAGCAGGACGGTCTCCTCGCCGAGCATGTATGCGCCCTGGACGGGGCGGACCGTGATGTGGATGTCGTGCCCGGAACCCGAGACGTCCTCCCCCACGAAGCCGGCGTCCGTCGCGGCGCCGATGGCCGCCGACACGCTTGCGATGACGTCGGCGTCCTCCGATCGCACGGCGATGAAGGCCTCGTTCGCGCCGATCGCGTACGCGGCGATGGCCGTGCCTTCGATCACCGAGAACGGGTCCAGGAGCATCAGCGAGCGGTCCGTGTGCGAGGCAGGGTCAGCGCCATAGCCGTTCGCCACCACGTAGCGCCGGTCGGCATCCGTGGTCGCCGCGGTCCGCCATTTCTCGCCGGCCGGATAGCCCGCCCCGCCCCGCCCGCGCAGCCCGGACTCGGCCACCGTCGCGATGATCGCGGTCGGGCCCAGGTCCCGGATGGCGCGGCGCAGGCCGGTGAATGCGCCCGCTGCGACGGCGGCATCGAGGTCCGTCGGGTCCTTGGCATGCGCCCGCCCGAGGAGGATCGTCGGCCATTTGGCCGGCGTCTTCAGGATCTCGGTCATGTCAGGCCCGCGCCGGAGCGCCGGGGCGCCCGCCGCCGTCCAGCGCGGCATCGAGCGCCGCGAGATAGCTCGAATTCGGCCGGCCGGTGCTCGTCCACGGCCTTCGCCTGCTCGGCGGACGCCGCGGGCTCGAAGCGCAGG
The DNA here is from genome assembly GCA_963828165.1 of uncultured Chloroflexia bacterium. Classification (GTDB taxonomy): domain Bacteria; phylum Chloroflexota; class Limnocylindria; order Limnocylindrales; family CSP1-4; genus SPCO01. Next base: position 1,199,679 of record CAWHDR010000001.1, on the reverse strand, counting down.
TGCGCGTAGAAGCTGGCCGTGCCGTAGATCATCGCGTACCAGGCTCCCGTCTCGTGGCTGATCCGCTTGAGCGCGGCGACGGGCAGGTAGCCGTAGGCGGTCTGGGTCGCCTCGAGGATGTCGAGCATCCGTGCGGGGTCGTGGTCGTGTTCTTCGAGGATCGCGTCGACCTGGGCGAGGTCGACCGGCGCGAACGGGAGGTAGGCCGGATCCGGCACCGTCCGTCCCGACCGGCGCAGCGCGGATTCCTCGCGCCGCTCCCCGTACGTCTCGGCCGCGCCCCAGTGGACGTGGTATCGGCCGCGGGTATCGATGCCGCCCATGTCGATGCATTCGATCGGGCACGCCTGGGCGCACTGGAAGCAGGTCTCGCACTTGAGCGTGCCCCACTCGTCGTAGAGCAGCTGCAGCCGGCCGCGGAACTTGTGCGGGACGTCGGCCCGCACCTCCGGGTACATGATCGTGACCTTGGGCTCGAAGAAGCGGCGCAGGGTCAGCGCCATGCCCTTCGCGATGCCGAGGCCTGGGATGAAGCTCATGCGATGCCCCTCACCGGCCCACGACGACGATGGCCGCCGCGGTCACGAACAGGTTCAGGAGGGATGCCGGGAGCAGCCACTTCCAGGCGAAGTCCATCAGCTGGTCGATGCGGACGCGCGGGAGCGTGCCGCGCATCCACACGAAGGTGAACACCAGCGTGTACGTCTTGAGCATGAACCAGAGGATACCGGCGACCCAGTCGAGCCCGATGTACGCCCACGCACCAAGCATCGCAACGATGAACAGGTTCGCCAGCACGAAGCCGGCGAGCAGGGCCTGCCACCACTTGATGCGCGAGCTCGCGATCCAGAACGGCGCGGCGAAGAGCAGCGTCAGGACGACCGGGACGATCCCGGCCAGCAGCAGCAGGCCGATGCCGAGTCCGGCCGGGTCCAGCGACAGCTCCACCGGCCACGGCCAGGGGAACGGGGCATTCCAGCCGCCAAGGAACAACGTGACGAACAGCGCCGAGACGATGAATACGTTCACGTACTCGGCGAAGAAGAAGAAGCCGAAGCGCATCCCCGAGTACTCCGTCGCGAAGCCCGCGACGATCTCGGAGTCGGCCTCCGTGAGGTCGAACGGGGTGCGGTTCGCCTCGGCGGTCGCGGCGATGAAGAAGATCAGCGCCCCGAGCGGTTGGCGGAAGATGTACCAGTCGGTGAACCAGCCCGCCTGGTTCTCCGCGATCTGGTTCACGCTCATCGTGTCGGCCAACAGGATCAGCCCGACGACCGACAGCACCAGCGGGATCTCGTAGCTGATGACCTGGGCTGCCGCGCGCAGGCCGCCGAGGAGCGAGTACTTGTTGTAGCTCGCCCAGCCGGCCATCAGCAGCCCGACCACGGACAGCCCGCCGATCGCGAAGAAGTAGAGCAGCCCCAGGTTCAGGTCCTGCCCGTACAGCCCCGGCGCGAACGGGATCACGAGCAGCGTCATCACGCTCGCGAGGTAGACGACGACCGGGGCCCACGTGAACACGATGGGGTCGGCGCCCGTGGGGGTGAAATCCTCCTTCATGAGGACCTTGAGCCCGTGGACCACCGACAGCAGGGATCCGAACGGACCCACCCGATCCGGCCCGATCCGAAGATTCATCAGGGCGATGATCTTCATCTCCATGTAGATGATCAGGAACGCGGTCGGGATCGTCATCAGCAGGACGATCGTCACTGCCACCACGAAACGGACGATCGGCAGGTTCGCGACGAGGATGTCGAGGATCGGCTCGCCAAACAGCACGATGACCGCGACCAATGCAACGGTCGCAAGCAGCAACAAGGGCACGACCGTGAACACGATCTTGCCGGGCAGGGTCAGCCTGCCCCAAGACCTCCCGACGACCGTCATGTGGCGGTCACTTCAGCGCACCACCGGACGGCCGATGCGCGCGTTGCCGGCTCCGCTGCTTCGCTCACGCACCTTGGGGTGCGCTCGCTGCGCTGCTCCCCGGCGCCTTCGCCTCGGCTCGTCCAGCGGCGCGCAAGGCAGTCCTCCGTGGCCGTTCACTTGTCGACGCCGCCCATGATCGGGTCGAGGGACGCCATCACCGCCATCGTGTCGGCGATCAAGTGACCCGGGGTCATGACCCCCACCGCCTGCAGGTGGATGAACGAGGGGTCGTGGATCCGCATGCGGAAGGGCTGGTCGGTGCCGTCGCTCACGACGTATGCGGCGTACTGGCCGCGTGGGCCCTCGATGCCGGCGTACGCGCGTCCCGGACGCGGTCGGAGCAGACGCGGAAGCTTGGCCATGACCGGGCCGTCCGGCATCTGGTGCAGGCACTGGTCGATGATCCGCAGGCTCTGCTTGACCTCGTCCATCCGGAGCAGGTAGCGCGCCAGGCAGTCGCCCTCGGTGCGCGTCGGGATGTCGAAATCCAGCTCCGGATAGATGCTGTACGGGTGCGCCCGGCGGACATCGAACGGCACGCCCGTCGCGCGCAGGTTCGGCCCGGTCATCACCATCCGCAGCGCCGCCTTCGAGTCGATGGTGCCGAGACCGCGCATCCGGCGCACGAAGATCTCGTTCTCGTTGAGGAGCGCGTTGCCCGCCTCGATCTGCTCGGTCGCGTGGCTCATCCAGTCGCCGAGCCGGCTCATGAACTCGTGGTTGAGGTCGCCGTTCACGCCGCCGATCCGGAAGTAGTTGAACAGCATCCGCTGGCCGGTCAGCGAGGCAAGCATCTCCACGATCTCGTCGCGCTCGATGAACGACCACAGGATCGGCGTGAGGCCGCCGAGGTCGAGCGCCATCCAACCGAGGAACAGGGCGTGGCTGGCCACCCGGTTGAGCTCCGCGGACAGGACGCGGATGTACTCGGCGCGGCGCGGGACCTGGACGTCCATCAGCTTCTCGAACGCCATGACGCCGGGCCACTCGCAGAACAGTGAGCTCACGTACTCGAGCGGATCGAGGTAGCAGATGGCCTGGTGGTAGTCGGCGTTCTCGCACAGCTTCTCGACACCGCGATGGAGGTAGCCCAGGACCGGATCGAGGTCGACGACCTTCTCGCCGTCGAGCTTGAGGACGACCCTGAGCACGCCGTGGGTCGACGGGTGCTGGGGGCCCATGTTGATGAACATCTCGCCGTCGCCGAGGGTGTAGAACTCGGCCTCTCGCTCGGTCCGGGGCGGGTAGGGCGGGACCGGCTCGAACACGCCGAGGTCGCGGTCGAGCCTGACGCGCGGATCGTCGCTCGGCGCGTCCGGCTGGGCGTGGGCGGGGGCGTCGGGGCGGGGCTTCGTCGCGGTCATGCGGGATCCTTGGACGTGATGGCCTGGTCAGGCATCGCCACGGCGGACCGTCGCGGTCGCCGGAGCGTTGCGCGGCGCGTGGGTTCGCTCCATGGGTCGAACACCCGCCCCGGGCGAGCGGGCGGCGTCGTCGGGCAGGAAGAAGTCCTTGCGCAAGGGGAAGCTCTGGTAGTCGGGCGGCATGTAGATGCGCCGCAGGTCGCGGTTGCCTTCGAACGTGATGCCGAACATGTCGTAGGCCTCGCGCTCCATCCACTCGGCGCCCTTCCACATGAAGGTGACCGACGGGACGCGGGGGTCGTCGCGCGAAAGGCCGTCGGCGATGACCCGCAGCCAGTCCGGTGTCGTCGCGCTCCACAGGTGGTAGACGACCTGCATGACCTCGCCGGTGTCGACGCCCGCCAGATCGGCCAGGAACTCGAAGCCGAACGCGGGCTCGTCGTGGAGCGCGGTGATCACCTGGGTCACGTCGCCGGGGCCGATGCGGATCTCGGTCTCGTCGTGGCGCTGCCGGACCGGCCCGGTCAGCTGGTCGGCGAAGCGGGCCTCCAGGCGGGCCTTGAACGCGCGGTCCATGGTCAGACCTGCTCGGGAACGGTCGGCCCGATCGCCCGGTCGGGCCAGTGCCCGCGGCGGTCCTTGACGAGCTGCTGGAGCTTCATCATCCCGTAGATGAGGCCCTCCGGGCGGGGCGGACAGCCCGGGACGTAGACGTCGACCGGCATGACCCGGTCGATGCCCTCGACCGTGGAGTAGCTCCGCTTGTAGCGCCCCCCGGAACAGGTGCAATCGCCCATCGCCACGCACCACTTGGGCTCGGGCATCTGCTCCCACAGGCGGACGAGCGGCCCCGCCATCTTGGTCGTCAGCGTGCCGGCCACGATCAGGACGTCGGCCTGGCGTGGGCTTGCCCGGAACGGGAACATGCCCCAGCGGTCCATGTCGTTCTTCGAGGTCGCCGCCGACATCATCTCGATCGCGCAACAGGCCAGGCCCGAGAGCAGCGGCCAGAGGCTGTTCATCCGGATGAGGTCGAGCACATAGTCGGCCTTCGTCGGGATGACCTCGAGGAAGCCGCCCCAGCGGGCATCGTCGCGGCGACCGAGACCGCTCGCCTCGAACTCGGCGAGGTGGGTGATGTCGGTCGGGCGCCCGCCGTCGTAGGCCTCAGGATCGGCGGCCTGCCAGAGCGAGTTGGGGACGACGATCGGGACCGTCAGCGCATCCGACGGACGGGTCGCGGGCAGCCCGGGCTGAGTCGTGGCGTCGGAGCCGATCGCCGTCACGTCCGCCGGACCGGTGCCGAGGTTCTCGGCCCCATCGGCACCCTTGGGCTTCACCGCCATGACATCGCCCCCTTGCGCCAGGCGTAAGCCAGGCCGAGCAGGAGGATGCCCACGAAGATCAGCATGCTGACCAGGCCGCCCAGCAGCAGCGAGTCGAAGGCGATCGCCCACAGGTAGATGAAGATGACTTCGATATCGAACGCGACGAACAGCAGGGCGTAGATGTAGAACGACAGGCCGAAGCGGCCATGGGTGTCGCCGTACGTGTCGATCCCGGATTCGTAGGGCAGGCCCTTGTGCACGTCGCCGCGGTTGCGGTGGGACACGAGCCACGCGGCGGCGATCGTCAGGAACACGAAGGACACGCCCGCGAAGGCGAACCCGATGACGTACCAGATCCCGGTCAAGCGAACTCCTTGGAGCGACGCGTGTTCCGATCCGCGCCGATCGGATCCAGCGATCCGTCGAGGCGGCGGGCAGGGGGCGGCAGGAGTTGCCACTCACGCCATGCACATTCTAGCAGCGGGCACGTGTGGACCGGGTCGTGGAGGGCCGCCGGCGGCGGGCGGCCGGATCGACTCGAGGAGGACGTCGAACCGGCTGGTCGCCGGCCCCCGACGAGTGCGTCAGGGCCGACGAGACACCAACCCGGGGGCGGACTGCGCCGAGCGCGCGTGCAGGATCGCACCCCGCCCCCCGGCGGTGAGGTCGCATGGCGACCGGGTCCAGCGTGACGATGCAAGGGGCGGTGCCGCAATACGGCATGTTCCCTATTACGAACGTAAGCCGAGGAGGCTCAGCGGCGAAGAAACGGACGGGCCGGGAGGCGGTAGGCGAAGAGTCCGAGCGGCGCCTCGCCGCCGCCGCCGTCGGGCCAGTCCCGGCCGAACGCCATGACCTGGAACCGTCCCATCGCCGCCGGGTCCAGCAGCCGCATGAGGGCGGATCTGACCAGGCTGTAGTCCTCGAAGGTCGTGGCCGGATCCGCCTGGATCGCCTGCAGGCGCGCCTCGATGCCGAGGCCCATGAGCGCCTCGGCCTGGGTCGTGATCCCGATCGTCGTGAGACCCGCGGCGTGGGCCGCATGTTCCACCGCCGTCACGTCGACGTGGGCCGTGAGGTCCTGGCGGCCGACGTGCACGTACGGGTCGTCGTGGACCTGGTGACGGACGTAGGCGCGCAGGGTGCCGTCGCGCCGGCGGACGGGGTGGTACAGATCGGCGGCCGGCGCGCCGTAGTCGATCAGCAGGAGCACGCCCCGAGCGATCGAAGCCGCGGCCTCGGCGATCCAGGCGTCGAGCGCGAGGCAGATCTCCGCCGTCTGCCCATCGGCCAGCTCGATCGCCTCGCTCGCCAGGCGCTCCGTGAGGGCGGGCGTGGACGGATCGATCTCGACCTCCACGAGGGCATCGTCCCGATCCACGTCCACGGCGACTTCGCGCAGCGCCTCGCCGCGACGACGAACGCGATGGACGGGCAGGGCGTCGAGCACCTCGTTCGCGACGACGATGCCGACGTGGCCGGTCTCGCCCGGCGCGGCGAGCACGCCGCCCCGACCGGCCTCCGCGAAACGCGACTCGAGCGTCCCGATGCGATCCGCTTCGACCTCGATCGGTGCGTAACGGATCGCTTCGAGCAATGGCGACCCGACGCGGTCGAGCTCGTTCAGGATGGCCAGGCCGAGCGCGCCGGTCCCGGCACCGTGTTCACGGAGCATGAATGGGTTCGGCTCGCCGAGGCGCCTCCAGATCTCCTCGATCCCGCTCGAGAGCGTCTGGCCGAAGATCGGATGCAGCTCGGGTGCGGTGATGAAGTCGCCGTTGCGTCCGGGCCGAGCCGCGGCGGCTCGGTAGTAGCCGCCTTCGGGGGCGTACAGCGCGAGCTCCATGAACCGTGCAAAGGGCATCGGGCCGGTTGCGCGGATCTCAACACGGATGCGATCCAGGAGCGCGGCGTCCTCGCCGACGTCGCTCAGGTCGGTCGGCGGATCACGGCGCAGTCCTGGCTGGATGTCGTCCATCACGACCGTCTTGGGCGGCCGCTACGACCCAGCGCCAGACGTAGACCCGGACCGACCAGCGTGTGCCCGCCGAGCAGGATCGGGATCGGCGCTTCCGCGGCGGCGAGCGTCACGGCCTGCAGCCACGGGTCGACGATCCGTTCGTGGAGCAGGAGGTCAGCGGCATGACGGTCCTCGGCTGGCGGCCAACGGGACTGGTCGGCGCCCAGGCGGTGGGCGAGCAGGACCCGGCTGTCGATGACGGCGGCCTCGCCGAGGCGCGCCAGGTGCTCCCCGAGAGACGCCGGCCCGTCCCGCTCCAGCAGGGCCCCCAGCACGCTCGCCGCCGGTCGCTGACCCGGCCTGCTCGTGCGCATCCCTCGTTCTTCGATGAGAGCCCGCGTTCGTGCCGCGCCGGATCGCTCCAGCCACACGAGCGTCCCGGGCGAAGTCCGTCCGGCGACGACGACCTCGGCGGCGCCGTCGGCGACGACAGCCCGGATCGCGACCAGCCGCGTCTCCACGCGCTCCCGGTCGGCGGCGGTCAGCCCGCCGGACCAGCGGTCACCGAGGAGCACGAGGTCCAGCGGCCCGTCGATGTCGACGCCCAGCCGCCATCGATGGCGCAGGTCGGCGACCGGCACGCCCGCGACCTCGTCGAGCCAGCGCGGCAGCATGTTGTCGCTCTCCAGATCCGGGACGCTGGCGAGGGCGTCGCGGGCGCGGGCGATCGCCACGATGTCGGCCGAGTAGCGGTTGTTCGCCAGCGCCTGGGGTCGATTGGCGGCGGCGGCCGCAACGAAGGATCGTCGGTCCGCGGCGTTCAGCAGGGGGACCGCGCCCGAGCCCAGGACGACGAGCCCGCCCGATCCGGCGTCATCGAGCAGACCCCGGAGCCGGGCGCCGAAGGGCACGCCGTCCGGTGGGCCGGCGAGCACCCGGGCCCGTACAGCGCCCGCCGCCAGGAACCCGGCTCGGTGCCGCTCCGCGAGGTCGGCCCGGGCGTCGGCCACGACGCGGACGAGCTGGCCGGCGTCGGTACCCGCCTCCGGGTGGAGGATCGCGACGGACACGTCGGTCACGGCAGCACCCGCGCCGGCAGGAACGTTTCGACCACGCCATCGGCGGTCCGCTCGACACGATAGGCCGCCGGTCCGTCGTGCGCCGCGACGATCTCGGTGAGTGTCGGACCGTCGTAGACGGCGGCAGCAAGGTCGTCGACGGCGATACCCGGTGGCAGGGAGCCGTCCGCCACGAGCGCGTGGTACGCGGGGCGCCGCTGGGGCTCTCCGTCGTAGTGCGGGGAGTTGCTGCCGGGGATCAGACCGAGACCGCCGGTCACCGCCTGGATCGTGGGCCCGTAGGAGTCGGTCGTTCCGCTCTCGAACCAGCAGATCGATCCTGCCGAACGCCCCGCCAGGACGAGGCCGGCGTCGTGCGCCTTCCGGAGCGCGGTGTCCACGCCGTGCGCCCGCCAGACGGCAAGCATGCTGGCCGTATTGCCGCCGCCGACCCACACCGCGTCGTGCCCGAGAAGGAATGGTTCGATGTCCTCGACGGTCCGGTCGAAGAGTTCCAGGTGCGACGTCTTCGCGATGTCGGCGAACACCTCGTGGAAGCGAGCGATCCACGCGTCGTCATCGCCGGACGCCGTGCCGAGGAAACAGACGCGCGGCCGTTCGCGGCCCCGCACCTCGCGTGCCAGGGCGACGACATGCTCCTCGACGGCGGAGCGTTCGGTGATGGGCGAGAAACCGCCCCCACCGCTCGCCACGATGGGCCGGCGGATCCGGCGTGCGGTCCGGGGCGGTGCATCCACCGCCGGATAGTAAGGTGCAGCCGATGAGCGACCGCTCGGCGACCCGTCGCGTCCGCGCCTACATCGGCCTGGGCGCGAACGTCGGCGACGCCCCGGCGACCCTGGCGTGGGCGGTCGAGGCCCTCGCGGGCCTGCCAGGGGTGCGGCTACGAGGGGTTTCGCCGCTCTACGTCACGGCGCCGTGGGGCGTCACCGACCAGCCCGACTTCCACAATGCCGTCGTGGCCGTGGACGTTCCCGGCCGGACCGGACCCGGCGGCTGGGGCGCTCGCGCTGCTCGCCGAGCTCAAGGCGCTGGAACGCCTCGCCGGACGCCGGCGCCGCGGGCGCTGGGGTCCACGCGAGCTCGATCTGGACCTCCTGGTCTTCGGGCGGCACAAGATCGTGGTCGACCGGCCGGCCGCGGCGCGCTCGATCGAGGCGGCGTCCGATCCGGCCAAGGCTGCCCGCCGGCTCGAAGTTCCGCATCGCGACGCCGGGGAGCGGCTGTTTGTGCTGGCGCCGCTGGCGGACGTGGCACCGCGGCTGGTGCCGCCCGGCTGGGGCGAGACGGTCGAAACGCGCCGCCGACGCGTGGCGGCGGCGGAGTCGGCCGAGGCGGTTCAGCTGGCAGGAACCTGGGACACGAAGACTGGGCGCTGGTCCTGAGGCGCTTGATGGACCGTCAGTCGTTGCCGGCCGACTCCCGGTCGCGTGCCTGGAGCGCATTCCACACGCGCTCAGGGGTGAACGGCGCCTCCCGCAGTCGGATGCCGGCGGCCCGCCACACGGCGTTCGCGATGGCTGCGGCGACCGGGTTCAGCGACCCCTCGCCGCCGCCCTTGGCGCCATACAGGCCGACGCCATCGCCGCGCTCGACGATCACGGTCCGAAGCTCAGGCAGGTCGGTCGTGCGCGGCACGCGGTAATCGAACAGGTTGCCATTCATGAGGTTGCCGTCCTCGTAGACGAGCTCTTCGCGAGTCGCCATCCCGAGGCCCATCATGGCCGCCCCGATGTCCTGCCCCTCGACCAGTTGCGGGTTGATCGCGCAGCCGACGTCCCCGACCGTCACGAGCTTCTCGACCCGGATCTCGCCAGTCGATTCATCGACCGACACCTCGACGCCAACGCAGCCGATCTCCCAGAACGGTGGCATCTCCTCGGTCGTGCCGGCCTTGCGGATGTAGCCGCGCCCGACCACCTCGCCGGCCGCACCGCCGAACCAGGACCGCACGACCGCACCCCAGTCGTGGAACGTGTCGCCGACCTGCACGCCGCCCCGGCCCTCGACGACCGTCGGTCCGTCCGGGGCGAGGCTCTCCTGGGCCCACTCCACGAGCTGCGTTCGCGCGTCGCGCGCGGCCGCCCCGATCGCCAGGCCCATCAGCGTGGTCGTTCGGCTGGCGCCCGTCGATCGGTCGTAGGTGACCGCGGCCGTGTCGCTCTGGAGCAGGTGCACTCGCTCGAGCTCCACGCCGATCTCGCCGGCGGCCATCTGGGCGAGCACCGTCGACGAGCCCTGGCCGATCTCGGTGCTGCCACAGGTCACGGTCACCGAGCCGTCGGCGTGGACGCGCAGGACCGACGTCGTCATCGGCTCCGAGCCCGCGTCTGACGCGGAGATGCAGATAGCCCGCCCGCGACCGGCTGGCACCGGCGTGTCCCAACCCAGTTCCTCGGCCGCGAGGTCGAGGTCAGCCGGCAGATCGGCGTCGATCCCGCGGACGTTCGGCCACGGCCGCTCGCCGGGGCGGAGCACGTTCCGGCGCCGGATCTCGAGGCTGTCGAGACCGAGTCGCTCGGCCGCCTCGTCCATCTGCGATTCGCCGGCGAGCGTGACCTGTGGCGCCCCGAACCCACGGAACGAGCTGGCCGGCGCGGTATTCGTGTAGACCGTCGAGCAGGTGACTTCGAGCGCCGGGATGCGATACGGGCCGCCGAGCCGATTGGCGGCCTTGCGGCCGACGAGCGGCGAGTTCTCGGCATACCCGCCCGTGTCGAGCAGGATCGTGGCCTGGCGACCCAGGATGTGTCCGTCGCGATCGAACGCGCTGCGCAACCGGACGGTCGCGGCGTCGCCGCGAGTCGTCAGGATCGACTCCTCGATCGACAGCGCGAGGCGGACCGGGCGCCCGGCACGCAATGCCAGCGCCGCGGTCAGTGGCTCGATCTTCGTGTAGGACTTGCTGCCGTAGCCGCCGCCGACGTACGGGACGATGACTCGCACCGCCGACAGCGGCAGGTCGAAGCAATGCGCGAGGTCCTCGCGGACCATGTAGGGATGCTGGCCCGACGTCCAGACCGTCAGCTCGCCCTCCCCCCATCGAGCGATCGCGTTATACGGCTCCATGGCGTAAGCGTAGGAGCGCGGGTATCGGTATTCGCCCTCGAGCACGACATCCGCGCGCGCGAAGGCGTCGTCGATATCGCCCCAGGCCTGGCGCGAGTGCGAGCACACGTTCGGATGGGTCCGCTCGATGTCCTCCTGGAACCCGCGGTGGGCACGCTGCTCGCCGGGCTGCTCATGGATGATCGGCGCATCGTCGCTCAGCGCCTCCGCGGCGTTCGTCGTGAACGGGAGCGGTTCGTACTCGACCTGGATGAGCCGGGCGGCCTCGTCGGCCGTCACCAGGTCCTCGGCCACGACGCCCACGACCGGCTCTCCCGCGAAGCGGACCTTGCCCGTGGCGATCAGTGGATGATCCGCGACCGAGTGCCCGTAGACGAGGTTGACATCCGCCAGGTCGTTGGCCGTGACGACCGCGAGCACACCGGGATGGCGACGGGCGGCCTCGGTGCCGATGGTGACGAGCCGCGCGTGGGGATACGGGCTTCGGACGATCGTCGCGTGGGCGAGACCGGGCATCCCGAGGTCGACCGTGAAGCGCCCAGACCCGGTGACCTTGTCGACGCCGTCGCGCCGTGGCACGGCCTCGCCGATCGGCGAGGGAGGGGTCGGTCGGGCGGTGACGCGTCTCATCGGTTGGTCTCCCGCGCGGTCGCGGCCGCCGCGAGCACGGCATAGATGATCTGGGCGTAGCCAGTACAGCGGCAGAGGTTGCCCTCCAGGCCGTGGATGACCGCCTCACGAGTCGGGTCGGGGTCCTCATCGAGGAGGGACGTCGCGGCCATCAGCATGCCGGGGGTACAAAAACCGCACTGGAACCCCGCGTGGTCGATGAAGGCCTGCTGGACCGGGCTGAGCTGCCCGTCGATCGCGAGGCCCTCGATGGTACGCACTTCGCGCCCGTCGGCGTCGGCGGCAAGGTAGGTGCAGGCGCTGACGGCAAGGCCGTCGACGAGCACCGTGCAGGCACCGCAGACCTGGGCGTCGCACGAGATCTTCGTGCCGGTCAGGGACATCCGGTCGCGCAGCACCTCGCCGAGCGTCTCCCGCGGCTCCACCCGCAGCGCGTGGAACTTGGCGTTGACGGACAGCTCGAGGTCGATGGTCTCAGGCACGTGCGAGGGCCTCCACGAGCGCACTACGCGCCGCCCTTCCGAGCAGGACGCCGGCAAGGTGTCGCTTGTAGTCGGCGGAGCCATTGAGATCCGCGATCACGTCGAGCTCGCCAAAGGCTTCCGCGGCCCTTCGGCCTGCCGCATCGAGGGTCGACTCGTTTGCCTCCACGCCATCGAACGCGGCAGCGGCCGCCTCGACGAGGGCCGGAACCTCCGTCATGGACCCGATCGCGACCGTCGCGCCACCAACCGCCCCGTCCGTCACGGTCAGCGCCACGCCGACCGACGCCGCGGGTCGCTCGAAGAACGCGATCTTCTCGTAGGCCCGACCCGACCTGGGTGCGGCGGCGGGGACGTTGACAGCGACGACGACCTCGTCGGGTTCACGCGCCGTGAAGAGTGGACCGAGCACGAACTCGCCGATCCCCAGCTCCCGGCGGCCATTCGGCCCCACTAGCTCGACGGTGGCGCCGCAGGCCAGCAGGAATGTGGCTGGATCGGAGTGGGGTTCGGCGAAGGCGAGGTTGCCCCCGATCGTGCCGGTATTCCGGACGCGGACGTTCGCCAGTCGGCCCTCGAGACGGGCGAGCGCTGGAACGCGGGCGTGCACGACGGGCGAGCGTTCCAGCGTCCGATGGGTCGTCGCAGCGCCGATGCGCAATCGGCCGTCGGGCAGAATCTCGATACCGCGGAGCTCCTCGATCCCTTTGAGATCGATGAGTGTCCCGAACTGGGCGAAGCCCATCTTCATGACCTGCAGCAGCTCGGTCCCGCCGGCGAGATACGCAGCATCGCCACCCGCCGCGGCATGGGCCGCGAACGCCTCGGACAGCGTCGATGGACGGGCCAGCGAGAATCGCGGGATCACGTTCGACCTCGGGCAAGGACTCGGGTGCCCGCCGGCGCGGGCCAGCATTCATGGTACCAAGGTCCAACCCCATCATGTCCACAAACCTTCTGATATTGTCTACGCTGGGCACCGCGGTGGCACCACTTCGCCCAAACGCCCCAGGAGGGATCAATGTCCGACGACAGCAAGCTGATCACTCGCGAGGAACAACCCCTCAGCGGGTCTGCGATCACCGAGATGACCCAGCGCGAGCAGTGGAACAAGAAGAATCCACCGCACGAAGCGACGATCGTCAAGGACCTGAAGACGACCGAGCTCGTGGCCCGCAAGTACCGTGGCACCATGGCCCGTTTCTATCGGCTATCCGGTGCGATCCGGCTCCAGCCACATCTGTCAGAACTGCCGCCAGGCCACGCCTCGGTGAACCATCGCCACACCACCGAGGCCGTCCTATACATCGTCAAAGGCAAGGGCCACACGACGATGGGCTACGACGGCGACGAGGTCCAGCGGGTCGACTGGGAGGAGGGCGATCTCATCGGGATCCCGCTCTGGGCGTGGCATCAGCACTTCAACGACTCGGACACCGAAACGGCCCGCTACCTCGCGATCCAAGACACGTTTACCGTCAAGGCCATGGGCCTGCACCAGATCGAACGCCACCCGGACAGCCCGGCCGGCGAGGAGTAGGAGCCCTCGCCGTCGCAACGGATGGCCGATCCGTCAGCCGACTGCGGCCGCGCCATCCGGCGCCACCGAGCGGAGGTACTCGAGGGTCTCCTCGAGCGGGATGACGTCGGCGTATTTCTGGTCGACGTCGAACAGGTTGATCGCGTGCGACGCCTCGTCGCGGTCGAACACACACGGCTCCGGCACGATCACCTTGAATCGGTAGCTCTTGGCGTCCACGACGGTCGCTCGTACGCACCCGCTCGTCGACTCTCCTGCGACGATCACCGTATCGACTCCGAGCCCGATGAGGTGCCCGACCAGCGAGGTCCCCCAAAAGGCGCTGGGTGCGCTCTTTCGCAGGACCAACTCGCCGTCGATCGGCGCGACACTCTCCATGATGTCGTAGCGCCGCCCGCGACGCTCCAGGGTCGCCGGGTCGTCGCGCGCACCGCCGTGAGGCGTGGCATCCCGCCAGCCGGGCACGTCCGGCGCACCGGTGATGTGGAGGACGGGGAAGCCGAGGGCTCGCGTCTCCCCGAGCAGGCGCTCGAGGTGGGGCAGCGCATCCCAGCCGGCCAGGCCGCAGCTGCCGGGCCACGTCTTGATCGCCTCGAGCAACGGCTCTGGCGTGTCGCCGAACGCCCAGCGATACAGGTCGACCATGAGGAGCGCCGGTTTCCTACCCGCACCCTTGCGACGAGCGGGCCCCAAGCCCGCACGGATGCGATCCCGCTCCGAGAGGAAAGGATCCCATACCCGCTCGGCCATCACTGCTCCTCCGTTGGGGAATGAACACAAAGCGTTGGACCTTGCATCCTATGGGACGAGACTTGACGTCGATATCCTCGGGCTCTACCCAGCGCCTCCCCATCGATGTCGCGGTTGCCCCGGCATCCACGTGAAGATCCTCTCGATGCACGAGATCCGCCCGGCAACTTCGACCTGAGGAGTCGGCTTCTTATGAGGACGCCGCGCGCCGCACTGTCGTCAGCCGCTCAGCAGCCGGTCGATCGCTTGTTCGGTCGCCTCGCGGGCTGACTCCCCGCCAACCGGATAGGGCCGCAGGATCATGTTCGTGACGCCGGCTGCCTCGTAGGTGGCGATCCGCTCGGCAACGGCCTGGGGCGAGCCGGTCAGGGCAATGGCACGGACAAGCTCATCCGAAGGATCTGCCGCCTTGCCACTCTTCATCGACGCCTCGATCCGCTCGATTTCGTCGGCAAAGCCGTAGGCGCGGAGGAGCTCGATGACCTCGGCGTTCCTGAAGTACGGCGCCACGACATCCCGTGCGGCGTCGATCGCCCGCTGCTCGTCCTCATGCAGGCAGAGCACCGGATGGTATGCGACGTCGACGGACGTGGCCTGCCGTCCCGCTCGCGCGGCGCCAGCGGCGATACGAGGCACGGCGAACTCGCGAACCCACTGGGGCGTGGCGATGCTCAGAATCGCGCCATCGATCATCTCTCCGACGGCTTCGAGCACCCCGCCCTGTCTCGCGTTGATGTAGATAGGTACGGCAGTCGCACCAGCTCCTGGCAGACGCGCTTCGGAAACGTGTAGATACCGGCCGTCGAGGGTCACAGTCTTCCCAGCCAGCAGGCCGCTGACGATGGACAGGAATTCCTGGACACGCACGGGGGCATCGTCGAGGGGGATCAGGGCCAACCCGTGGTGCGTCTCGATTGTCCGCGCGTGGCCGGGCGAAAGGCCCAGGATGAATTGGCCATCGGTGAGCTCGCCGAGCGCCGAAGCCGTCATCGCCATCAGGTAGGGCGTCCGGGTCCACACGTTGATGGGTCCGGTCGCGATGCGTAGGGTGCTCGTTACCTGCGAAAGGGCCCCGGCGAGGGATACGACGTCCCGGGTCGTCGTCTCCTGCAGCCACAGGCTGTCTATGCCCTCGCGCTCGGCGAGCCGTCCGAGGGCGATCACCTCACCGCCTGTTAACAAGTCGGTCGGCAACTCCAAGCCGATCCGGGACTTTTCCACCATGCGGGCACGCCTTCCAATCATGATGCCATGTTCAGCCTTAGTGTATACAAAGTGGCTGAGAGTGTATCCTAATCACGGTCGCACACAGACCAACAACCGGGCGAGGTGAGGAGATTCGATGCCAGTCAATGTGGGGGATGTGGCGCCTGACTTTGAGCTCCTAGACACCCAGAAGCAGCCAGTTCGCCTCTCGAGTTTCCGTGGCAACAAACACGTTGTCGTCCTGTTCGTACCCGGCGCGTTCACGAGGACCTGCACTGGGGAGCTGTGCGCGCTGCGCGACGACCTATCGGCCTACCAGAACGACGCGACACAGCTGCTGGTTCTCAGCGTCGACCAGTCCGCATCCCAGAAGCGGTGGGCGGAGGAGGAGGGCTTTACGTTCGCGCTCCTGTCTGACTTCTGGCCGCACGGCGCCGTCGCCGAGGCATATGGCGTCCTCGATGGCGCTGTGGGCACGGCCCTCCGAGGGACGTTCATCGTGGATCGCGACGGTGTCGTCCGCTGGAAAGTCATCAATGGAAGCCGCGATCCACGGGAGCCCGCGGAGTACGCCGAGGTCCTTCGGAGCCTCGGCTAGGATGCCGATGCGAATTGGCCTGAAACTCAGTCCGCAATGGGTCGATTTCAAAACGCTCGAACGCACCTGGGCGGCGGCGGGCGCTTCTGAGGCGTTCGATTCGCTCTGGTCGTTCGATCACCTCTACCCGATCGCCGGTCGCGGGCCGTGCCTTGAGGGCTGGACGAGCTTGGCCGTGCTGGCGCATCGGTCCGGGTCGAAGACGATCGGTCACCTGGTCATGGCTGTTCCTTACCGGAACGCGTCGTTGCTCGCGAAGATGGCGACCGTGATGGATCACGCGACTGACGGCCGGTTCGTCCTCGGCCTTGGGGCCGGCTGGCACGTTACAGAAGCCGCCGACTTCGGGTTACCGATGCCGGTGTTGGCCGAGCGAATGGCCCTGCTCGAGGGCAGTCTGCGGTCGATCCGACAGCTGTGGGGAGCCCCGGACCACGCCGAGGGTACTCTCCCGGTCACGCGCCAGGACCGGTCTTTCGAAGTCCCTAAGACGGCCGTATTCGAGCCTGCTCCGCGCACGTCGGGGGGGCCGCCGATCTGGCTCGGGACCGCCGGAGAACGAATCGGTCTGCGACTCGTCGCCCGATACGCGGATGGTTGGAACCATTCGGCTGCCAAGGGGCTCGATCTCGATGCCTTCAGTCGGAAGCTTGAGGCGCTTCGAACCTATTGCGGAGCTATCGGGCGAGACCCGCGCGAGGTCACGGTGTCCGTGCAACTCAAGACGAGCACGGACGAACACACCATTCGGGACACGTCAGCATTGGCCATCCGTCTGGCCGACGCGGGCTCCGATCATCTGGTTCTGATGGCCGACGCTGCCGGGGGCGAACGAGTCGTGCGAGACGCTGAGCGCGTCGTGGCGATCGTGCGTGATGCCGGCAGGTAGCGCTGGGGCCTGGACGTCGCCGACACCGTCGCGCGACGTCTGAGGTGCACACGGCCTCCAGGCCACTCAGCGGAGCACCAAAGCCTCGGACTGTCCTGGGGCTGATGTCCTTCGCCCACGCGATCATCCATGCTCAGGTGGCGCTGATGCCTCTCGTGTACGTCTCCGTCAGCGCTCAGTTCGGACTAACGGCGGCCTCGATCGGCGCGATCATCGCGATCACCGATCTGGTTGGAGGCTTCTCGCAGATCGCGTACGGGACGCTGGTCGCTCGCGTGTCGCGCGTCCGGGTGCTGGCGGTCGGCTACGTCGTGCTCGGGATCAGCCTCGTCCTGGTGGGCCTATCGCAGGGACCCAGGCAGTTCGTCATCGCTCTGGCGGGTGCGCGGCTCGGGGGCAGTCCGCAGCATCCCCTCGGGACGGCGTTGATCAGCGATCACGTCACGCCCTCCCGGCGCGGACTTGCGATCAGCGCCCATACGGCTGGGGCGAACCTCGGAGCGGTCGCGATCCCCATCCTCGGCGCCTGGATGATCGCGCTCGCCGGATGGAACGTCACTCTCGCCCTGTTCGCGATCCCGGCCCTGGTCATGGGCCTCGTGGTCCCCATCCTGATCCGAGAGGTCCCGGTGGCGAGGCCCGCGCAGTCCTCAGCCGCGCCTCCACGTCGGTGGTCGTTCGCTCGTCGACGGGAGCTCGCAACGCTCATCGCGGTCGCGACGATCGTCGCGGGCGGCCGCGGACTCCTGATCGCGCCGTTCGTGCTCCTCTATCTCGGCGGGCCACTCGGATACGCCCATGGGGTGGTCTCCGTCCTCTATACCCTGCTGCTCGTTGGCAGCGTCGTCGGGCCTCTCCTCGCGGGCTACCTTTCCGACCGGCACGGACGGCGAAAGGTGGCCATCCTCTACTACCTCGCGTCCGCGGGCGGGGTCCTCCTCTTTTTCGCGGCAGGGACGAATCTCATCGCACTGATCATCGCGTTGGTGCCTTTCGGGATGGCGGTGTTCTCCGAATCGCCCATCCTCCAGGCGATCCTCGCCGACCGGACGGAGCCGGGCGAGCGAGATTCGGCGTTCTCCCTCTTCTTCGCAATCACGTTCGGAGTCGGAGCGCTCTGGGCCGTCATCCTCGGTGGCATCATCCATATCGCCGGCTTCGGGGCCGGGTTCACTCTCATGGCGGCGAGCTATTTGGTCGCGGCCCTGATCATGAGCACGATGCCCGCAAATCCCTTGGCGACCCAGAAACGAAAGGAGGCCGCGGATGGGCCGGCCTGACGTGATCCCGCGGCGCTTGTTCCATCGCGAGGCCGGAAGGGGCCCGGCGTTCGCCCTGCTCCACCCGAATCCGCTCGACTCGTGGGCCTGGGCATATCAGCTGGCCCACTTCTCGGCCTGGTTCCGGACGGTCGCCGTCGATCTGCCCGGATATGGCGAATCCGGTCCCGCCCCCGTGGGAGTGACCATCCCGGACGTCGCGGACTCGGTCTGGACGACCCTGACCCGGATCGCGCCCCCGCCCTACATCGTCGCCGGCGTCTCGCTAGGAGCGCGCGTCGCAAAAGAGATCGCAGCGACCCACCCGGACGAGGTTAGTGCCCTGATCCTGTCCGGGACTCGTGGGCCGACCGGATCTCGTGAATTTGCGCTCGCTCGACGAAACGAGTTCGCGGCGCGTGGCCTTGGCTACCGGGCCGATTACGTCTCCGAGCTGTTCTCGCCGGGCTTCCGCGATACGGCGATCGGGGGCTACCTCGCGACGATCTACGCCGACCGCGCCGACCTAGCTGACCTCGACAGCATCTTGCGGATGTACGACGCGAGCACGGTCGCGCCCGACCCGCCACCGGAAGCGCGCATCCGATGTCCCACGCTCGTGCTCGCCGGATCCGAGGATAAGGCCTGGGCCGGCAGCCTCGAACTCGCGAGATCCATCGTCGGCGCCGAGCACCAGACCATCGATGGCGCGGGGCACGCCCCGAACCTCGAGCAGCCCTGGGAGTACGACGGACGGGTCCTCGCGTTTCTCTCGCAGCGCGGACTGCTCCCCCCGTCCGCTGGAACACCACGTCGTCAGGAAGGTTGATCGATGCGATATGGATCTGACGTCGTGGTTGATGGCCTCATCGACCTCGGAATCGAACATGTGGCGTTGAACCCGGGCGCGAGCTTCCGCGGGATCCATGACTCACTTGTCAATCGGTCGGACGCGCCGTCGATCATCCTGTGTCCACACGAGAAGATCGCGATCAACATTGCCCACGGCTTTGCCAAAGCCACTGGCCGGCCGATGGCGGCGATAGTCCACGATGTGGTCGGACTGCTCCATGGCAGTCTCGGCCTGTTCTACGCGACAACGGACCGCTGCCCAGTCATCGTCCTGGGCGGCGCAGGGCCGATGGATACGATGAGGCGGCGACCCGAGATCGACTGGATCCACACGGCGAACGTCCAGGGGAACGCCGTTCGGGACTTCGTGAAGTGGGACGATCAGCCAGCCTCGATCGCCGCCATCCCGGACAGCCTCCTGCGGGCCTATCGCTTAGCCATCGGCGAGCCTGCCGGCCCCGTATATGTCGCCATCGATGCGGACCTTCAGGAACAGCCAACTGAGGTCCGGCGATCGATCGCGGATGAACGAATCACGTCGGTCGGCCGACACGGACCCGACCCACAACGTCTGGATGCGGCTGCCCGGATGCTCGTCGCGGCCGAGGAGCCGGTGATCGTGACGGGCTACGCCGGTCGTGATCCCGCCGCGTTCACATTGATCCCGCAGCTAGCCACGCTGCTCGGAGCTCGCATCATCGATACCGGCTCCCGCCTCAGCGCGCCCAACACGCACCCGATGAACCTGACAGGACTCGGTGTCCCCGACACCGCTGATGTCGTTGTCTTCCTTGACGTCAAGGATCTCCTGCGGGCTGTGTCGCAAACCGAGACCCAGACGCGCGACAGCTCCCGCCTCGCCGAGGGTGCGCGCCTGATCGACGTCGGATTCGGCGACCTGCACGCATCGTCCTGGGTCCAGCACCAGGGCGCGCCGCTGCCCGTCGACGTCCAGGTGCCGTCGGACACGGCCGTTGCGCTGCCCCTCCTCCTCGCACGATGCCAGGAACTGCTCGGCTCGGAGGCGGGGACGCAGCAAGAGGCACGCGAGCAGCGTCGGGCTCGGATTAGGGCCGCTCATCGCCAGATGCGATCGGACTGGGAGCGGGAAGCCGTCAAGCATGCCGATGACCGCCCCGTCGCGCCCGCCTGGCTGGCTTCGGAAGTCTGGTCTGTCGTGCGGGAGCATGATTGGGTGCTCGCCGCCGGGACGCTCAACGAGTGGGCGACCCGGGTCTGGGACTTCGATCGCGCGTACCGGCACCCGGGCAAGAGCCTGGGTACGGCCACGCAGATTGGTATGTCGCTGGGTGTGGCCCTGGCCCACCGCGGCAAGGGCCGCCTGGTCGTCGGCCTCCAGCCGGACGGCGACCTGCTATTCGATCCCGCCTCGCTTTGGGTCGCCGCCACGAATCGGTTGCCGCTCCTGCTCGTCATGTACAACAACCGGGCGTACTACAACGACTGGCACCATCAGATACTCATGGCGCGGCACCGCGGGACTCCGATCGAGCGAGCGGCGATCGGCATCGAGATCGACGGGCCGAGTATCGATTTCGCTCAGCTGGCTCGCTCGTTCGGCTGGTGGGCTGAAGGTCCCGTCGAGCGACCCGGCGACGTCAGGGCGAGCGTCGAGCGAGCGGCCCAAGTGGTTGCGAGCGAGGGCCGGCCCGCGCTCGTCGACGTCGTCTGTGCGCATCGATAATCCGGCCGACACCGGATCGTCGGACGGGGTCGCCCGTGCCTATGTCGGCCCGCCCGGCCGCCAGGTCCACTACCGCTCGCTGCGGACCAGCGACGGCCAGCCGATGCTCCTGCTGCACCAGGTTTCGAGCTCCTCGCGGATGTACGAGGCCGTGATGCCCTTCCTTGCCGATGGTGGGTACACGCCGATCGCGATGGATTTCCCGGGGTTCGGTGGGTCCGACGCGGGCGCTGCCGCCTCCGGCGTGTCGCGCCTAGCCGAATCGACGCTCCGATTCCTGGACGACCTGGGCATCGACGGACCCGTCGTTCTGATGGGCCACCATACCGGGGCGAAAGTCGCGGTCGAGATCGCGGCTATCGCGCCCGATCGCGTCAGTGCCCTCGTCCTAGCCGGCCTTCCGTACTACGGGACACCGGAAGAGCGCGAGCGGCGGTGGCGGGCGAAGACGGTCCTTCCGATGATCCCGGAGGCGGATGCGGGCCACGTCAAACGCGAGTGGGAGCGCCTACGGGCCCTGTCGCCTACCTCCAGCCCGGACCTGTTGCATCGAGAGTTGGTCGACACGCTGGCCGCGACGCGCTACGACCTAGTCTATGCCGAGACATTCCCGTTCGATGTCGGCCCGAGGGCGCCCCTGGTTCGCTGCCCCACGCTCTTGATCGCGGGGCGGCGAGACGTCCTGTCGCGCGCCGGCCAGGAAGCCGCAGCACGGCTGTTCCGCGACAGCCGCGTCGTGATGGTCCCGGAGGGCGGCGTCTTCATGGTCGATGAGCACGCGCCGACGATCGCGCGGATCGTGGGCGCATTCCTCGATGAGCGCCTTCAGCGGTAGTTCAGTGTCTCAGTGCCGAACCTCGGGCGCCGTCGCCGACATGAAGGCGTCCATGCTGTCCGCATCGCCACCTGGGGCGACCCCGTTCGACGTTCGCCAGCGTTCCTTCAGCCCGCGGACCTCAGCGATAGCGACACGGACCGAGTCCGCCAGTGGAAGATCCAGGCCGAGCGATCCCGCCGCTTCGAGCACGATGGTCATGTCCTTTTCCGCCCACGGCATCGGGCGACCCTTGCGCCACGTTTCCAGCGCCCAGTTGTCGGCGCTGCTGAGAAGCAGCGCCTGGCGCAGCGGCTCGAGTTCCAGGCCGGCTGCCTGCCCGAGCCGCAGCCCTTCGTAATTCGCGACGACCGTCGCCCAAAGCACGTAGTTGTTGACCATCTTTCCCACCTGACCCGCGCCGAGGCCGCCCAGGTAGGCGATATCGGTAGCGAAGGCCCGCATCACCGGTTCTGCCTTCAAGTGGGTCTCTCGGTCGCCGCCTACGAGAACGAGAAGGTCAGCCGACACAGCCGCGTGCTCGGCGCGACAGAGCGGGGCATCGAGCATAGCGATGCCATGCTCGGCCGCCGAGGAATCAAGGGTGATGATCGTCTCGACGCGGACGGTGCTGCAGATGGCGACGATCGAGCCGCTGCGCGCGGTCGAAAAGACCCCATCGCGGCCCAGGCAGGCCTCAAGGACCTCGTCATCGAAACCGACGACCAGGAACGTCAGGTCGGCTTCCGCCCCCACCAGCGCCGGGGAACCCCGGAGCGCGATCCCAGCAGTCTCGCCACCGAAGATTTCCCCCATCCTAGGGTCGTATCCGTAGACGGAGTGGCCGGCCCGAACCATGTGTTGAGCCATCGGTCGACCCATCCGGCCGAGGCCGATCACGCCGATCTTCATCGCGGTCATCGGTAAGAGCTCACCGCCCTAGAGGGCGGCGACAGGCACGCGCGGACGCCCGTCCGTGGTCGGCTCGATCCCCAGCAGCCTCGCGATGTTTCGGCCCAGGACCAGATGCAGCTCCTCGTCGCTGAGCTCCGCGTACTTGGCGATCTTGCCTAGCTCGAAGCCGAACGGGCTCATGGGATGGTCCGAGCCGAACATTACACGCTCGGCCCCCACCTCACGCACGACGAGACGGACGATCGCCGGCCCTGCGAGCTCGGAGACATCGAGGTACAGGTTGGGGACGCGTTTGGCGGTGGCGATCGCTTCTTGGTGGTTGTCCCACAGCCCGGTGTGGCCGACGATGACCTTTGCGTCGGGAAAATGGGCCGCCAAGTCGCCGATGAGCGAGGGCGTGCAGTTCCAGTGCGACCCGCTGTGGATCAAAACCGTCATCTTCTGGCGGGCCGCCTCCTCCATCAAGGGGAACATAAGCTCCCGATTGTTGACCGCGTTGTTGCCCCCGTCGATAATCGGGTGGAACTTGAGGCCGCGAACGCCCCGGCCGGCGTACTCCCGGATGTCGGACGGCCCGGTCGCCTTGAAGAAGGGCTGGATCCGGGCGAAGGCCGCGATCCGGTCGGGGTGCTTCTCCTGGAAGGAGAGGATCAGTTCGTTCTCCGTTCGGTAGTCCGTCACCGGGTTCGATCGCGGGAACGCGACGGCCATGTCGACCCCGGAGCGGTCCATGTCACCGAGCATCTCGCCAAGGTCGAACGCCGACGGAAAGGCGAGCGACGGGTTGGCCCTTGGCCCCATGTGGGTGTGATCATCGAACACGAAGTATTCGGTGCCGCGCTCGTCAACGATCATCCGGGGAGCTCCTTCTCATAAAGGGACATGACCGACCCACTTGAACCGCGGCTCAGTACCGTGGACAATGGCAACGTGATTGTATGCACTTTGTGAGGTCTCGTGGGCAATCTTGCCAGTTGACGGCGGCCTCGCACGGATCTTGACCGCCTTGGCGCGGTCATGACGGCAGATCGGGTGGCGCTCTTCCGCCGGCCCGCGTTTAGGCGGTACTGGGTCTCGGGAATGCTGAGCAACATCGGGACGTGGCTCCAGAACGTCGTGGCCGCCGTCACTGTGTTCCAACTCACCGGCTCGGCCCTGTACGTCGGTATCCTGGGATTTGTCTCGTTCCTGCCCTTGCTGGTGTTGTCCTTGCCGGCGGGCGTGCTGTCAGACCGCGTCGACCGACGCCAAGTCGTCGTCGCAACCCACCTGGTCGCGGCCGCCGCTGCAGCTGTCGCCGCCGTGACGATCTGGGCGGAGCAGGCATCGTGGCCATTGATCGCGCTGGTCGCGTTTACAACGCATGGCTCGTATGCCCTCGCCAAGCCGGCGCTCGTCGCGATGGTGCCGTCGCTAGTCCCGCGGGCCCAACTGACGGAGGCGACCGCTGCTGTCACCATGCAATTCTCGATTGGGCAGCTCGTCGGGCCCCTGCTCGCCTCGGCGTTCCTTCTGGCGGACGCTCCAGCATCAGCCTTCGCGCTCAACGCGATCACCTTCCTCATCCCGGTGTGGGCGATGTCGTCCCTGCCGCTTTCGCCGTCGGGGATCATCCCCGGGACGAACGCCGGGCGTGCGATGCGGGACGGGGTCGCCCACGCCTGGGCCCATCGTCGAATCCGGGCGACCTTGGCCGCGGTCCTGGCGGTCGGGGTCTTTCCGGAGATCGTCCGCACGCTGAGTCCGCTAATCGCCGTCGAGATCTTCGCTGGGTCGGACGCCTTCGCCGGAGTAGTCATCGCGGCCGTGAGCGTCGGATCGGTCGTCGGCCTCCTGGCTTTCCGTGTTTTCCCGGCGTTTCGCGATAGTAAGCACGTCGAAGTCCCGATCGCGGGCTTCCTATGTGGTGGTGCCGGGCTCCTCATCGCGATTACCGCGCCGAACGTTGCGATCGGGCTGCTCGGGCTGTCTGTGATTGGGGTCGGCCACGCCTTGGCATTCACGTCCTCCACCGCTTTCCTTCAGGAGACCGTCTCGGACGAGTTCCGTGGCCGGGTGCTTTCTATCCACACGCTGGCGCACCTAGGATCGCGGCCAGCCACGGCATTGCTCGGTGGGATCATCGCGGCGACTTTCGGAGCCGTCGGCGCCTTGCTCGCCTGTCTGATCCTGGTCCCTCTCGGTGTCGTCGCGTCCATAGAAGCCAGACGGTCGGCTGCGCTCCCCGCTGCCCCGGTGAATGCCCCGACCTCAGACGCCATCCCGCCGCCCTGAGGACTCGGCGTCGACCCCGACTTCCGCGCCCGGGTCGTACTCGACAGAGCGCTGGATCTCGCGGACGAGCTCATCGGAGAGCGGCTCGGCCATCTCCTCCTGGATGTGGCCCAGCGCCCCGAGGGTTCGGCTGATCAACGCGAAGCCGCGGACGATCTCCCACCGGAAACCCATGTCACTCGCGATGGCCGCGATCGCACCAGTCACATTGACCGCGAGGGGCGTTTCCCGCCGCCGCGAAGCCTCGTCGGAGATCTCCCGAAGCAGGGCGCAGTGCCGTCCGTAGGTGGCCGTCCCGGTCGCGATCTCGAAAAGCCGCTCCGCACGCGGGTCGCCGTCGGGGTGCGTCCTGTGGCCAATGCCGGGGATGCGTTCGCGCCGGGCGGCGTGGTCGTCGACGACACGCGCGGCCATGGTCCTGAGGTCGTCCGAGATTGACGACCCACGCAGCGTCACCTGCAGGACCTGCGCGCACCACTCCGACGATCCGAGGTGGCGACTGCCGGCACCGAGCAGGGACGCCGCGACCGCCGCCTGCAGGGACTCCGGCGCGTTGCTGTACACGAAACGGGCGACGACCACAGGCTTGACGAGTCCGTGTTCGACGAGCGCGACGAGGAGAGCGTCGATCATCTTGGCCTCTGCGACCAACGGCTGCCGCCCTAGGAGAATGATCGACACCATGTCCGCGAAGGTGGTCTTTCCCAGGAGCTCGCCCGTTAAGTCGCGTCCGCGAACCAAGACCCGATCGGTTTCGGCGCGGCCGAGCGACGTACGCACCTAGATCACCTCCTCCTTTCGCAGTCGGGCGATGCTGGCAGGGCTGTAGCCGAGCTCGACCAGGATCGGCTCAGTGTGCTCCCCCAGGAGCGGCGGTGGACCCACCAGGTCCGGGTGGCGATCGAGCGTCACCCCGCTCCCAAGGAGCCGCATGGCGCCGGCCGTGGGGTGCACGACGTGCTGCACGAGGCCAAGGGCTTCGACCCCTGGATCAGTCATGGCCTCATCCATGCTGTTCAAGGGCCCAGCCGGGACGTCCGCCGTCTCGAGCCGCGCCAACCAATGTTCGCGAGGAGCGGCCGCGAACGCTGCTTGAAGAATCTCGTGCAGGTGATCGTAGTTCGCGATCCGTGCCGCACGGTCGACGAAGCGCTCGTCGACGCTCGAGATTCGGCTGGCCGACGACCTCGACCAATCCAAGCCAGAACTTCGGGGGTGAGGACAGGTGCACGACAAACGGACGGCCATCGCCCGCTGTGAATGCGTAGGCCTGAGCGATGTGCGCCCGCGTGGCCCGGGTGGGCACATCGCCGTCATCGAGGTATCGCGCCGCGTTCTCGGCCACGAAGGCAGTCGTGGCCTGGAGAAGCGACGTTTCCACGTGGCGACCCTTCCCACTGAGTCCCCTTCCGACGAGGGCCGTCAGCACCCCGTAGCACGCGTACAGGCCGGTGATGTGGTCCGACAGCGAAATGCCCATCGCCCGAGGTGCCTCGAGGTCCGTGAGTAGTCCGAGCAGGCCACTCATCGCTTGCCCGACGGTGTCGTAGCCGGGGCGATTGCGATACGGCCCACTCGACCCGAAGCCGGAGATCGAGCAGTACACGACGGCCGGATTGATGGCCGCCACTTGCTCGTAGCCCATGCCAAGGCGCTCCACGACGCCGGGCCGGAAGTTCTCGATCACGACATCGGCCTTGCGGGCGATGCCCTCGGCCACCGACCTTCCGGCCTCGGTCCGCAGGTCGATCGCGATGCTTCGCTTGCCGCGGTTGACCGACCGGAACGTTGGGCTGTATCCACCCTTTCCCCAACCCCGGAAGGGATCACCGCGCGTGCGCTCCTCGATCTTGATAACGTCGGCGCCCATGTCGGCGAGCAGCGCGCCGGCATACGGACCAGTGACGTACGTTGCGAGCTCGAGGACCTGCAGGCCTCCGAGTGGGCTGTCCGGCGTCTCGTCGGTCACAGGGCGACGATCGGCGTCGCCAGCCCCGTCAGTTTGTTTGGGCGTCATAGCCTAGTTGGATGTCCCACAGGTCGGGGTCCCCCGGCAGCGTGGGGCACCAGACATCGACCTGCAGGAGTCGCGCGCATCCGGGACATGCATATTCACGGAGCACGGCTAGGTACTCGCTTCCGTCGGGCATCGGCCGATCGGAGAGATCCTTGAGCTGCCGGTCGCGACGCAATGCAAAGTGCTTGTAGTTGTCGCCTGCGGAGCAAAGCACGTGGCCGCAGGAGCATCGGATGACGCCACCGGCTGCGGGCTCGCCGACGAGCTCCAAGGAAGCGTGGAACTCGAGGGTTCCGCCGCCCTCTGGCCCAGCGTTGCCGGTATCGCTGGTCTGCGGCGGACGCGATTCGGCGCGACGCGCAGTACGGATCGATGCTCGTTCGCGCTCGGTCGATGCCTTGTCGATCTCGCCGGACTTGTCGACGACGACGCCATAGATGAGCCGGGCCGTCCGGCCCGACACGAGTCGCCGGCGAACATCGGTCGCGACCATCTCCGCGGGACGATCCAACGGGTCGCCGAAGCCGCCGCCGCCCTGGACGAAGTCGGAGAGCAGGCTGCCCTCGGCTACCGGCACCCTGCCGGGTCCGCCGATGGGGACCACCATGGTCGCGATCCCCCGTTCGATTGCTTCGGCTGCGTCTGTCGGGTAGGACCCGGACGTGATCGCGCCTCCGCGTTCGGGAGTCGGCTCGAGGATGGCGCGAAGGCCGCCAGTCCCGGAGGGATAACCACCGAACAGGCCGAACGCCCCGTGAGGCATGCCAGCGTACGGCGAGAAGTCCGCCGTCAGGTCGGCCGAGCCCTGCACGGCGAGGAGCCGAGCGCTCCCCGCCCCACCACTCCATCGGCCGAAGCCGCCACTGTCCGGGTTGTGGTTGCGGCTGAGGTAGAGGAACGGGTACTGGAGTTCCACGAGTTCGACGTCGCTGATCCCGCCCGACGGGATGTTCATCTGGCCCCCGGTGTTGACCCCGTCCCGGACCGGCGCAGCCCCGAGACCCCCGCCGTGGATGTCGTACAGGCCCTGCGGGATTCGGGATCCCACGTGCGTTGTGGCCGCCGTAGAAGAAATCCGGGTCCGCCGAGGTACCAGAAGCCGCCCCACGAAGCGTTAATGTCTTCGCGGTTGCCGGCAGCGTAGAGCATCTTCGCCAGGCACTCGCGCACCGCCTCGACGACGTACTGCCCGATCCTTGGCGAGCGGCCACATGCGGCGGGAAAGCGGCAGTGCAGTGCGGAGCCTTCTGGGACGATGATCCTGACCGGCCTTAGCTTGCCGTCGCTCCATGGCACGTCCCAGAAGATCTGGTTGGTCAGGGCGATCGCGACGTGCGCCGTGGTGCTCGGCAGCGTGGAGTTCTGATCGCTCGCGAACTGCTCACTCGACCCGGTGAAGTCGAGTGTTAGCTCGTCGTCGACCTTCGTCGCTGCGCAAACCACCTGGTACGGGAGCACGCCGCGTGTCTGCGGATCGCGTGCGGATCCGTAGATCCGACTGCGCCATGTGCCATTGGGAATCGACCGCAGTTTCGCCCGGGCCATGGCCTCGGCATCGTTGACGAGCTTGCGACCGGCGGCCTCGAAGAATTCGATCCCGAATCGCTCGATCAGCGCGCGGAAGCCACGGCTGCAGACGGTGTTCGCAGCGGTGCGCGATTTCAGGTCCATGCCGACGTAATGCGGGTCCCGGCACTGTTCCACGATGGTCTTGAACACGTCCTGCCGGAACTCACCCCGCTCGACGATCTTCAATCCCAGCAGGCGGATGCCCTCGTGGAAGATTTCGGTGGCGGCACCGCGTAGCACGCCGCCGGTGTCGGCGGTGTGCGAGCTCGAAGCGACCCAGCCCACGCGCCGCCCCTCCCAGAAGACCGGCGCGATCTGCATCGTGTCGTAGGTATGCGAGCCGGCGACGTACGGGTCGTTGAAGATGAATTCGTCCCCTTCGTGGATACCCGGGCTGACCTCGAACCACTCGATCATCTTCCGTATCGCGTCTGAGGTCGCGGCAGCGAACCGGAGGTGACCCGAGCACGCCAGCAGCATGGTGCCGTCCGCGTCATAGAACGAACACATGCACTCGCCCCCTTGGGCCACGATGGGCGACGCAGTTACACGCTGGAGGGCGATTCGGCCCTCCTCGCCGACGGCCCAGAGTCGGTGAGAGAAGATCTCAAAATCGATCGGATCGACGCTGGGCGCGATGTCCTTCATGGCCGCACGACAAGGTTGCGGTACTGGTCGACCCGTGCCTCGGCCTTCGGTGGCACGACCGTGGTGGTCGACGTGGACTCGATGATCGCCGGACCGACCAGGCGCATCTCCGGCGCGAGCCGGTCGTAGTCGTAGATAGCGGTACGGAGGAAGCCATCATCGAACCAGGCCTCCCGATGGCCCTTGACCGCTCCTCGGGGATTCTCGCCGCCGCCGCTGAACTCGGGGAGCTCCGGTTTCGCGACTGCGACGACGGCGTCGACCCGAAGGCCGCTGATGTCGACGCCGGCATCCGTATACGCGACGCCCTCGCCGTATTGGCGCTCGTAGTGCGAGACGAAGAGCTGCACCAGCTCATCGACGCGCCCTGGTGTGAACCGGTCCCACGGCAGGGCGATCTCCTCGCCGCTCGTCTGACGGCGGAACTGCATCGTCACGTATCGGTTGAATACGGGACTCACGATCGACGATCCCTCTAGTTGCCGCTCCAGCTCGAGCTCGAGGGAGGCGAGATCCTCATTCAGCACCTCAGGGTCCACCGGCAGCGCGTACGACCGGGTCGCCAGCCGAGTGTGGACGATGTCGGCGACGGCGATGCCGAAAGCGGAGAACACGGGTGACGTGGGAAAGATCACGATCTCGGGGACGCCCAGGTCTCGGGCATATCCGACAGCGTGCGCTGGACTGGCACCACCGAATGCATACAGGGTGAATTCGGTGGGAACCCCACCACTGCGAATCACCTCACGACGGATGAGGTCGGACATCTTGCTGTTGACGATGCGGACCACGCCGGCCGCGGCGTGCTCGACGGTCAGGCCGAGTGGTCGCGCGAGCAGTTCCTCGACCGCGGCCCGGGCGCTTCCGGGGTCGAGCCGACGACGCCCGCCCAGGAAGAAGCCGGGGTCAAGGTACCCGAGGACTAGGTCGCAGTCAGTCACGGTCGGGTGTTCTCCGCCCTGGCCATAGCACACAGGCCCTGGTCGCGCGCCCGCGCTCTCCGGCCCCACCAGCAGCCTGCCAGTCGACTTGTCAACCCGGGCGATCGTTCCGCCACCCGCCCCGATCGAGGTGATGTCGACGATCGGTTGCAGGATCCGGAACCGCTCGAACACTGGTTCATCGGCGTACCGCCAGTAGCCACCATCGATGACCCCGACATCGAAACTGGTACCGCCCATGTCCGCAGTGATCACGCGGGGATGATCCAATCGGTCGGTCATGTAAGCGGTCGCAAGCATCCCGCCAGCCGGACCGGACTGGAGCGTCGAGATGGGACTCGCTCCATCGTGGCTGCTGAGTCCGCCGTTGCCCTTCATGACCAGGATCCGTCCGCCGAAACCATCCCCGCGAAGCTGCCGCTCGAGGTTGTCCAGGTATTTCCGGACTTGGGGACCCACGAATGCGTCGGCGATCGCGGTGTTGGTGCGGGCATACTCTCCCGCCACGAGAGACAGGTCGCTCCCGAGACTGCAGAACACTGATCTGGAGGGATAGAGGGCCTGGACAAGGTCTCGCGCGGCTCGCTCATGAACAGGGTTACGCCAGGCGTGGAGGAAGCTGATGGCTAGCGCCTCGCACGCGTGCCGCTCGATGAGATCGGTCGCGGCGGTCCGCACCTCCTCATGATCGAGCGGGACGACGACGGTGCCTGCCGCGTCGATCCGTTCGGAAACCCCTCGAACCAGCTCAGGGGGAACGAGCGGCTCCGGCTTCGTGATCATCGTGACCCGTCGGACCTCCTCCGCGGGAAGTCCATCGACGCGCCCGACCGCGCGCATGATCGATGGCGTGTCTTCGAACCCACGTGTTGTCAGCAGGCCGACGGTGACACCGCTTCTCGTGATCAGCGCATTTGTCGCGACGGTGCTTCCGTGCTTCACGAGATTGGTCGCGTGAAGCAATTCAAGTCGACTGATGCCGAGCGTATCGGCGGCCGCACCGAGCGCGTCCATCACACCGATAGAGAAATCCTGAGGAGTCGTTGGCGCCTTGGCCCCGTGGATGCGTCCATCGACGCCGACGACGACGACATCCGTGAACGTCCCACCGATATCGACACCGATGGTGTACCGTTCGCCGCGCGTCACGCCATTCCGCTCCTGGGAACTGACTCTCGCCTCGCTCATCGGCTCCAGTCTTGGGCGGGTTCACGTGTCCGTCAACAGAATTCCTCTGAGGGGAATGCCATGGAGAGACAGGGGCCACTCCAAAGCGGGGAACTGCAGACGGTGGGGCGAGCCCTCTCGCTCCTGACGATCCTCGCGCAGGCCCGGCAACCGTTGCGCGTCACGGACATCTCTCGGCGCTTGGGAATAGCGCCGAGCATGGCCCACCGGATGCTCGCGACGCTCGTGACCCATGGCTTTGCCTTGCAGACGCCCACCCGGCTCTACCGCCGCGGACCCGCGCTGCTCCACCTCATCGGAAACCCGCTGGCAGTTCCCATGCGCCTGCGCGAGGTCGCCCATCCAGTGCTCGCGGACCTTGCCGATCGCACAGGGGAGACCGCGCACCTGGCAGTCCTCGATGGGTTCGACGTCGTCGCGATCGATCACGTCGATGGGTCTAGCCCGATCATCGTGCGCCATCCGATCGGCTCGCGATTGCCGTCGCACGCCACCGCGGTCGGCCAGGCAATCCTGGCCTACGTCCCGGAGGCCGCGGAGGCAGTCGTGGCGCAAGGGCTTGAGCCGCTTACGCGCCGCACCATAGTCGAGCGGGTGGCGTTCGCTCGGACCCTCGAGGCGATTCGGCGACGTGGTTTCGCGATCAACATCCGCGGCTGGAGTTTGGATACGGCCGGGGTGGCGGCCCCCGTCTTCGGAGAGCATTCGGAAGCAATCGGGGCGATCGGCGTCAGCGGGCCGGTGCGTCGGATCGGGCAGCAGGCAACGCTCATCCGCCTTGCGACCGAGGTGATGGTCGCGGCGCGAGGTGTCTCGGATCGAGGCCTCGAGCCTCGTTCGACCGACCATCCCTGACGGCATCGCCGCCGGCCGGGCAGGCTGGGCCGGCCGCGCGACGGGCAGTTCGTATGCGGACAAGATTGTCGTTAATGTTTACAGGACGGCCATCTTCCCCCGTCCTCAAGGAGCAGAATGTACGGTTGGCGCGCCCGAATCGGACTGATCAAGCCGACGTTGCGGGGAAAGTCGTTCGCGCCTTGGTACCGCAATGCTCCCGACGGCGTGGAGATTCTACCCACGCATATCGGCTACGCCAAAGGCGACGCGGCCGCGTTCGAGCACGGGTTCGCTAGAATCGACACCTTGGCAGACGAGCTCTGTGCAGTCGGCGTCGACCTGCTCTGCGTGAGCGGGGGACCGCCCTTCCTGCTGCGAGGCCGTGAATTCGAAGCCGACTGGGCCACCGCGCTTGCCCAACGCACCGGCGTGGCTGTCATCCCACCACTGGCGGCGCATGCGGAGGCGCTGGCCCATCTCGGCGCGAGCCGAGTGACGGTCATCAGCTACTACAAGGAGGAGTTGAACGACGCCCTCGTGCGCTACCTCGCGGAGTTCGGCATGACGGCAGCCGTGGACCCGATCGCGGGACAGTCGACCGAGGAACTCTATGCAGTGTCACTTCGCGATGTCGAAAGGATCTCGTGGCAGGAGGTCTATCGCCACGGGCGGGATGCGGCCAACAAGGCTCCTTGCGATGCGCTGTACATCCATGGCGCTGGATGGGACGCCGAATCCGCGATCGTCGCGCTGGAGGCTGACCTCGGCATTCCGGTCGTATTTGGCCCTGTCGCTGAGATGTGGGCGACTTACAGGACGCTGGGCATCGATTTCAGGGCGGTGAAGCTCGGGGCGCTAGTTGCTAGTGACCGGCCCACCAGTTGACCTTCTTGTCAAGGGCTAGGACGAAGCCGAGGCCGAACACCGAGATCACGACGATCGTGAAGCCGATCGCTAGGGATCCTGCGGCGTCGAACGATCCTTGATAGAGGAGGCCGAGGTACCCGAGGCCGACGACGGTTACCACGAGCTGCCCGACAAACATCCCCTTGATGGCTCGACCCATTCCGATCCGTAGCCCAGCTGTCAGCAGCGGCATCGCTGCGCGCAGCGAGACCAGGAAGAACACCTGTAGTCGATTGGCGCCGAACATGCGCGCCATCTCTCTTGTATCTCTCGGAACCTCCGTAAAGGCGGTGATCGTGTTCAGCACGATGAACGGGAACGCGAAGACAACGATGATCGCGATCAGCGTGCCGGACCCAAGGCCAAACAGGATGAACAAGATCGGCCCGAGTACGATGCCCGGTGACACGATCATGGCCGAGACGTAGCCGCTGAACATCTGGCTCAACTTCTCCGACTGCGCCATAGCAGCACCCAGGGCGACACCGGTGACGACCGAGACCACGTAGCCGAGGATCAGCGCGACGACGCTGTCAGCCACCGCCTGCGGCAGGACCCCGCTCGACCAGATCTCAGCCCATCGAGTCAGGACGACGCTGATCGGCGGCAGGAACTTGACGTCAAGCAGGTAGCCGAAGACGACTTCCCAGACAATGAGGCCCGCCAGCAGGGACACCCCCTGCACTGCCAACGTCGGGTACCCTGGGCGCGGCAGTGGACGAGTGAACGTTGCCGATCGCGATGACTTGATCACAGCCCGAGCGTATTCCAGATGTGCGCCCTGATCGCGATGAACTCCTCGCTCTGCTCGACATCCCGGACGCGGGGCCGCGGCAGGTCGACCTTGATGTCGTCCACGATCCGACCCGGGCCCGACTTCATCACGATGATCCGATCGGATAGGAAGACGGCCTCGTCGACGCTGTGCGTGACAAAGAGTGCGGTCTTCTGATTCTTCTCCCAAATCGTGATTAGCTCGTTCTGCATGACCCGCCGGGTGATCTCATCCAAGGCGCCAAATGGCTCGTCGAGGAGCAGGAATGCTGGATCGACTGCGAGGGCGCGCGCAAGTCCGACACGCTGCTGCATCCCGCCCGAAAGCTCGCGAGGAGCGGCATGCTCGAAACCGCTCAGGCCCACCAACTGAACGAAATGGCGAGCCCGCTCCTCCCGCTCCTTCTTGCCGACGCCGGCGACCTTGAGCCCGAACGCGACGTTTTCGAGCGCGTTTGCCCACGGAAGAAGCGCAAAGTGCTGAAAGACCATCGCCCGTTCGGGGCTCGGCCCCTGGACGGGACGGCCGCCCACGACGGCCTCGCCAGCTTGGGGATATTCCAGACCTGCAACGATGCGCAATAACGTGGTCTTGCCGCAGCCACTCGGTCCGATGATGCTGACGAACTGCGACTCGGCGATTGCCAGATCGACGTGCTCGAGGGCGGCGAAGATGTCCGAGCCCCCACCGGCCGTTCGGCGCCTGAACAGCTTCGTGATGCCGCGAAGTTCGATACCGAGATGTTCATTTCCCACCCCGTTGATCGTCCTAACGTGCCCGCTTTCCGTCTGCATGCCCACCTCTATCAACCGACGGGCACCATTGCGCGCCGCCCCCGCTCCGCTCGCCGTTCGAGTGAGCGAAGGATGCTCACGCCGATGACGGACTCGAGAATGATCGCAAACACGATTGCGAACACGTAGTCGTACTGCAGGTTGGAGCCGTAGGTCTGCAGAAGCTGCCCGACACCAACGGCCATGAGTGTTAGCTCGACGACCACCATCCCGGTCAACGCGTGGGCGAGGCCTTGGCGAAGCCCGCTCAAGATGGCTGGCAATGCTCCAGGCACCAGGATGTATCGCCAGAGCTGCCGCTCGTTCGAGCCGAATGTGCGGCTCATATCCAGTAGGTGCCGCTCAATGATTCGTACGCCCGCGAGGCACGGCACAACGATGAACGGGAGGGCAAAGACGAAGATAACAACGACTCGCGACGAGAAGTTGATGCCCAGAGCGATGAGGATGACCGGCATAAGCACGGCCATCGGAATGATGAGAATCAGGTTGATGTAAGGATCGACAACATTGCGGACTCGCGCGGCTCGTCCCATCGCAAGGCCTATCGGGACACCGACCGCTACCGCGAGCAGGTAGCCGACAATCAGCGCTTGATTGCTGATCAGCATGGCCTCCCAGAATTCTGAGGTAACCAGCAGATCGGCGAATGCCGCTACGAATTCCGTAAAGGTGGGTAAGACAAGGCTGTTCGCCTGCTCGGCATAAACTTGCCAAACGATCGCGAAGGCCACGAGCGGGACGATTGGCAGGAGGATGCCCCAAGTCTGCCGTCGACGCTCTCGTTGCGCGACCGCTGTGGCGACGCGGGACCGGAGGATCTCCGTATCGGAGATCGGGCCCTGTCCTCCCAACCGATCTGCTCGCGTGATGCCGGACACTTACGTGACTCTGTCGTCGCTTGGAGGGTTCTGGCCTAACACTCCGTCGCGTCGGACCGGTCAATCTCGGCCAGAACGTCCGTCAGCGGCCCGGGCGCAAGGAAGTTGGCAGCACTCAGGCCTGGGGTGATCAGCCCGAACTCGCCGAAGTACGTCAGCGTTGAGGCCAGATTGCTATCCTCGAGGCCGCCGTTGGCGCACCACAACTTCT
This sequence comes from uncultured Chloroflexia bacterium, assembly GCA_963828165.1. Classification (GTDB taxonomy): domain Bacteria; phylum Chloroflexota; class Limnocylindria; order Limnocylindrales; family CSP1-4; genus SPCO01. The sequence continues at coordinate 1,164,266 of CAWHDR010000001.1, read as the reverse complement.
GGTCGATGAAGAAATTCGTGACGAGCTCCGCGTCGTCTCCGACTTCAAGATGCTCTTTCGCCGCGGCGACCGCAACGGCTGGGTCCTCGTAGAATGATCGGATCGTCAGCAGATGCTGCTTGATGAACTCTCGAAGGATGGGCGCGTGCTCGTCGAGCATCGTTGAGTTCGTGCCGACGTAGTCGCGTCCGATCTCGGCGAGGTCCTCCGAGAAATTCGCAAGCACCTTGAATTTTCCCGGATACTGGTTCAACAGCTTGACCGCATCATCGGCCTGTAGCGGTGTCGCAACCAGCTCGTCGGCCGCCATGGCCTGGGCGCGGAGCCCGGAATCCGGGATGAGCACGATTTCTGGCTTCATGTCCGGGCAGTTCTGCTCGAAGTAGGCCATCGGGTAGGCAGTGCTGATACCGGTGAGGTTGAATAGGCCAACCTTCTTACCATCGAGTTGACTGCATTCCGTGATGTCTGCGGTAGAGATCAACTGCCAGCCATTGTTGGCTCGAGCCGTTATGAGCTTGATCGGTGCCTGCCCGACCACGCGCGACCACTCGACTGGCCCGGTGCCCCACATCTGGATCTGATTCGTGGCCAGCGCCGCAAGTCCGAGGTCGTTGCTGGCGAGCTGCTGGGTGCTGATGTCATAGCCAGCCGCAACCATGTTCTTGATCGCTACAAGGTAGGGAAGGGAGTCCATCGAAGGGCTGGAGGTGTACCCGTAAATTGTCTTGGTCGCATCTGTCGACGCCTGCGACCCAACAGCACTTGGTTGCGCGCCCCCGGTCGACGGTGTGGGCGGGACGCTGGCCGGGGTGGAAGCGGCAGGCGCCACACAGGCAGCCAGTGCAAGACAGACCACCACTGAAATGCCCGCGCGTAGCAATCTCATCGTGCTCTCCTCCAGCGCCCGACTTGCAGGAAGTCTGGGTCCGATCTCGCCGAGTCTGGACTAAGTGGGTATCCAAAGTCAACAAGATTGTCCACACCACACCGCAAACTGCCCACATCACGGCTCCGTCGTCAAATCGATCAGGCGGCGGTGTGCTTCCGACCGGTTTGTATGCCTCCCACCGAATCATTGGCAGCTATGTCGCCGCCTAGCCATGATCGTGAGGCTGGGACCCCAGAGCCCGAATTAGGCGTTCGAGCCAGCCGTGAATCCTCTCAGTCCGGTGTCTTCGCCGTGCATGCCTTAGGCGAATCTGCGCGGTTGACCACAAGACCCTGAGGCTACTCATTTCGTGCCCACGGATACCAATGTGTCCACCGAGGTGGGTACAGTGTGACAATCTTTGCCGGAAAGGATCCGGCGCTCGGACAAATCGTTCGATCGGGGCGTCTGCGCCTGCGCCGTCGCGCGACGGTCGAGGACTCGATCCGATTCAGATGGACCGAGGTCGGAGGTGTGCGATGGACGGCGACGGACGAACCCGGGATGACCAACACGAGAAGCTCGCGGCAATCATCGATGGGGGTCGCGAGCAGAGTGTCACTGCACAGGAGCTCGTGCTCGACTCCGTACGAAAGGCGATCCTGTCAGGAGTGCTCGGTCCTGGAGACCGTCTGCGTCAAGAAGAACTGGCAGAGGTCTTCGGTACCAGTCGGATCCCCGTCCGAGAAGCCCTTCGAGCGCTTGAGTACGAGGGTCTGGTGACGTCGGAACCACATCGCGGCTTCACGGTCACCACCCTAGACGCCGATGATGTTGAGGAGGTCTACGACCTTCGTATCCTGCTCGAGAGCGAGGCCGTGCGCTTAGCGCTCCCGTTACTGACCGACGAAGACCTCGAGGAACTTGAGGTCCTGTTCAGTGCGATGCAAACTGCCGCGACCCCCGATGATCAACTCGCGTCGCGCGAGCGCTTCTACCTGCGGCTCTACTCGGTGACCGGCCGCCCGCGGCTCGTCGGCTTGATCATGCGCTTGCGCCAGGAGGTCGCTAGGGTCTTGCGCTGGACAACCATCCAGCACTCTAGTTCGATCCACGAGCACTTCTTTGAAGCGGTGCGGGTCGGTGACGCGGATCGTGCCGTAGCGCACCTGGGCGGACACTACCGGCGGGTCGCAGTCCTCATCCGGCGCTATATCAAGGAAGCCGAGGCCCGTCGGCGGGCGGACCGACGCCGGTAACGTCAGGCAGCGGTCCCCTGGCGGCCCACGTCAACCCGTTCGATGGCGACCCTTCCCATGGCGGGCCTTTAACTCCAGGGCAAGCGACTCCTCGAAAATGTGGACAATCACCGCCAACTTGGGTACATTGGCCATCAAATCGGATGCGCCCCGGCTAAGTTCGGGCCGGATCCATGCTGACAGTTCCACGCCGAGGGATCGATGCCCATCGAGCAGGTCCGCTTCTACAGTCATGGCGCGATGCTGGCCGGCACCCTGATGCTCCCCGCCGGAGCGTCGGCGGACGGGCCCGTTGCCGCGGTCGCGCAGGGCCCAGGCTGGCTCGGGCTTCGCGACGCGAAGCTATATAAGCCATACCACGACGCTCTATTGACCGCGGGCATCGCCGTGCTCGTCTTTGACTACCGTGGCTTTGGGGACTCTGAGGGCGACGCGACGTTCCTTGATCCGAGGACCCAGGTTGAGGACTTCATAAGCGCCGCGACATACCTCGAAACCAGGCCAGAGATTGACGCGAATCGCGTGGGTGCTTTCGGCTCCGGTGGCACGGGCGGTGGAAACGCTGTCATGGCCGCGGCGTTGGACCCACGCTTCAAAGCCATGGTCGCGCAGGTGCCGATCTCGGACGGGCGGGACTGGCTACGGCGAATGCGCCGCGAACACGAATGGCTGGAGTTCCTCAGCGAGCTTCGCCTCGATCGCCTGGAACGAAACCGCACCGGGAAGGGTGCGATGGTCGCGCCACGGGACGGCATCATGGTTCCCACGCCCGAGCGCAAGGTCACACAAGTCAAGTCCGATGTCGACCATCGGATCCCAGAACTCGTGGCTCTAGCAAGCGCGGAGGCAATCTTCGAGTACCGTCCGATCGACGTCGTCGACCGCATCGCACCCCGTGCAGCGATGTTCATTTGTGTCGAGAACGACTGGACGACGCCCGAGGACCACAGCTACGCGCTGTACGAGAAGGCGGGCACCCCGAAGCGACTGGTGGTACAGACCGGAACGACGCATTACGGCGCCTATGAGCAGTATCGCGATGTCGTCGCTCCCATGATCGTCGAGTGGTTTCAGTGCTACCTCGTAGCCGGGGATATCGCGGTCCACCAGGCGGCACCGGAAGCTTCGATCCGGTATGTCGACGGGATCAGCGAGGCGTCGGGCGCGTGAGGACCTACGACCTCGTGATCAGCGGCGGCACAGTGGTGTCCGCCACTGGTCTTGCTACGGCGGACGTCGCGGTGGCCGATGGGCGGATCGCAGCCATCGTCGATCCGGGTACGCCCCTGGACGCGACGAAGATCATCGACGCGACGGGCCGTCACCTGCTGCCGGGTCTGATCGACGTCCACAGCCACCACCGCGAGCCCGGATTCACCGAAAAGGAGGACATCGTCAGTGCCACGTCGGCGTGCGCGGCCGGCGGCGTGACCACGTCATTCGCGATGCCGAACGTCCAGCCTCCCCCGAACACGGCGGAACGGCTAGCGTCGATTCTCCGGCTGTACGCCGAGAAGTCGATCGTCGATTACAACGTGAATGCCGCTGGCACCGTCCTCGACGAGATCCCCGAGCTTGCGACCATGGGCATTGCCGCCTTCAAGGTGTTCATGGTCGTCGACACGGGTCGGGACTACCCGCACATGCCCGGCATCGGCGTGCACGACCACGGCGACCTGCTGCGGATCTTCGGGGCTGTTGCCGAAACGAGCTTGCCGCTTATGGTCCATCCCCACGACCAGGCGCTCATGACCGCGATCGAGGAGCGGTACTGGGAGCGTGGCGAGCGCGACTTCCGCGCATATGCCAAGGCGTACGCGGCGCATGACGGGATCATCTGGGACACCGCGGTAGCCTTGCTGTTGCGACTTCAGAAGGCGACCGGAACGCGACTCCACCTGCTCCATACCCAGACGCGGGGCGTGATCGAGCAACTGCGCCGCGCAAAGGACGCTGGCCAGGTCGTCTCAGCTGAGATCAACCCGTGGGCCGTGTTCCTGGGCAACGACTGGTCGAACATCGAGCGGCTCGGTTCGTATGCGCTCTCGTACTACGTGCCGGAATCGAATACCGATCCGCTCTGGGAGGCCCTTCGCGACGGGACGATCGACCTCGTCTCGACCGACCACGCTCCGCACCTGCGTGTGGAGAAGGAGCCGGGTTGGACCGACGGCTGGAAGGCCCACACGGGTACGCCATCAACACAGTTCTACCTCTCCCTACTCCTCGACGCGAGCGCCGCCGGCCGGATCAGCCTCGAGCGAATCGCCGACGCGACGGCGACCACACCGGCTCGCGTCTTCGGTCTCGGCGACAAGGGCCGATTAGACGTCGGCGCGGACGCTGACATCGCCGTCGTCGACCTCGGCGCCGAATTCGAAATCACCGACGACCTCGTGCTCAGCAAATGTGGCTGGACGCCGTACGCTGGTCGTCGCGTTCGCGGCGCTGTAACCAGCACGATCTCGCGCGGCGAGGTGATCTACGCCGATGGAACGGTCAGCGGCCTTCCGGGCCGGGGTCGCCACGCGCGACCGACCACCACGCCGACAACCGTGTCGGTAGGAGCCTAAGGAGAGTACGGAACCATGGCCACGCGTTTCGGACTGCTCGTCCCGCACTTCGGGGTCGAGGCTGACCAGGATCTGCTGATCGAGGGCGCCAAGCTCGCCGAACGGCTCGGCTTCGACTCCTTGTGGGTGCGCGATCACCTCGTGTTCCATCCGCACGGCATGGAGGGCACGGACCGCACGTTCATCGACCCGTTTGTGGCTCTTACATATCTGGCCGGAGTGACCGAGAGGATCGGCCTCGGTGCGGCGACCATTATTCCGTTCCGCCACCCGATCCACATGGCCTCAAGCATCGCGTCGCTGTCGTGGATCACGCGCCGGAGGTTCGACCTCGGCATCGGCGCCGGCAACTTCCAGCACGAATTCGACGTGATCGGCCAGGGAGACCTCAAGCGCCCTGAGTTGATGAAGGAGCAGACGCTCATAGCCCGCAAGCTTTGGACCGGCGAGACGGTCGATTGGCACAGCGAGCTATACGACTTCGAGGACGTGGACTTGAAGCCGCAGCCGCTCCATCCCGTGCCCGTCTGGTGGGGCGGTGCGACGCCCGCGTCGGCGCGCCTTGCGGTCGACTTTTGCGATGGCTGGCTGCCCGGCCGGATTCCATTCTCAACGTACGAGGCGCGGGTCGCCAAGATTCGCGACATGACCGCCGAGCAGGGCAAGCGGATGATCTGGACGGGCGCTGTGCCGGTCACCAGCATCGACAGTTCGTTCGAAGCCGCGACACGCCGCATGAACGTGCCCGGGCTCATCAAGAACGCGAACGCGCAGAAGTTCTGGCTGAAGCCGGAAGGCGGCGAGTTCACGACGATCGAGGAGCTCGACGGCTCGATCCTGGCCGGTTCGCCCGACGATATTGTCCGCGGCGTTCAGCGCTACCAGGAGATTGGCTGCGATCTCCTGATCTTCGATTTCCGGATGCGCTTCCCGGACTGGCTCGACCAGATCGAGACCCTCGCCAGCGATGTCCTACCGCGCGTCGGCCAACCGGCCACGGTCGGCGTCTAGAAACAATCCCTGCGAGGGTCGCGGTGCCTCCTCCCCGCGACGCTCGCACCCGCAAGAGGTTGCCGAATCCTTGAAGACGATCATGAATGGCCGGGGCGCACCAATCGGGGCGAGCGTCACGGGCCAACGAAGCGCCAAGTAGAAGGGCCATGGCGCGGCGTAGCGGCCACTATGCGACGTTGGAGCTCGAGCCTGGGGCAACACCTGGCGAAATCCGGTCAGCGTATCGACGCCTTGCCCGCGCCACCCATCCCGACAGGCATTCCGATGATCCAGCGATGGAGCGACAGTTCAAGCGGATCGCCCGCGCTTACGAAGTCCTGGGGGACGGGAAGCGTCGCGCGGCTTACGACGCGCGGCTGAGTTTGGGCCGGTTCGCCCCTCCTGGCACCGGCGGACCAGCGACCTACGCTGTCGACGCGGGGCCCATCTATCACAGCGACCTCGGTCACCACAGCGACTTCTACCAAGCTGGAGACCCACTGTCGGTGCGCGAGGCGGCGAATCTAGTCAAGCGGGAGGTCGGATGGCTCCGTCGAGCCATTCGCACGGGCCGCCTGCGCGCATCGCGCGGTCCTAGCGGCTACCTTCTGCGTAGGCGAGACGTAGAGCGCCTGGATCGTACAGCGCCACGCCGGACGCGCGTCGTCCTCCTCGCCGACGATGCGCGGACATAGATACAAGCGACACATGATTGGGTACAATCTCGAGGGCCGAACGGCGGAAATCGTCAGATCGACGAACGACGACGGAGGACGACGATGACCACGATCGGCTATGCGGCGATGCTCGAGCAATTCCACCCCAACGACCTGCTCGACTGGTGCGCCCAGGCTGAGGCTGCCGGATTGGAAGCCGGGTTCATGGTCAGCGAGCACTTCCACCCGTGGACCCCCCAACAAGGCCAGAGCGCATTCGCCTGGTCCTTCATGGGCGCGCTCGGGCAGCGGACGAGCCTCAGGTTCGGGACGGCGGTCACGTGCCCAGGCTTCCGTTACCACCCCGCGGTGATCGCCCACGCCGCGGCCACGATCGGCGCGATGTACCCCGGGCGCTTCTACCTCGGGCTGGGGGCCGGCGAAGCGTTGAACGAGCACGTCGTCGGAGGTGTGTGGCCCGAGATCGGGATCCGCAGCGCAATGATGTTCGAGTCGATCGAGATCATCAACAAGCTGTTCACCGGCAAAGTCGTCAAGCACAAGGGAGAGTTCTTCACCCTCGAGAGCGCGAAGCTCTACACCCGCCCCGAGGTGCCGGTGCCCGTGTACGTCGCGACGGCCGGTCCCATTAACGCGAAGAAGACCGGGAAGTTTGCCGACGGCATCATCACGGTCGGCGCGGCCGACGAGAAGATCTCGATGCTCTGGGAGAAATTCGAGGAGGGCGCCCGTGAGGCCGGCAAGACAGCGGCTACGGCGCCGAAGATGCTCCAGATCCACATCTCGTGGGCGCGCACCAATGAAGAGGCCGTGCAGAACGCGATGGTCGAGTGGCCCAACGGCGGGATGACGTTCCCGAAGCAGGACATCAAGAATCCCGAGGACTTCGCGGCAATGGCGAAGCTGGTCAAACCCGAGGACTTCAAGAACCGGGTGCTGATGACCAGCGATCTCGAAGCACATACGAAGCACATCCAGCACTACGTGGACATGGGCTTCGACGAGATCCATCTCCACAACGTCGGCCGCAATCAGGCCGAGTTCATCGAGGTCTTCGGCAAGGACGTGCTGCCGAACCTGCGGCTTGGCTGAGTAGTCGACTAGGCCGAGCGCGTCTCCGCGAGCGCTCGCGCGGCGCGCCAAGCGTCGTGGAAGGTGTTGTACAGCGGGACCGGCGCCATGCGGATGATGTCGGGCTCGCGGAAGTCGGCGATGACCGCCGCAGCCTCCAGCGCGTCCAGCCGGCGCGTCGCATCCGGGAATCGCAGCGAGAGTTGGGCCCCGCGGGCTCCAGGGGCACGTGGCGTCAGGATCTCGGCGTCGGTTACGAGCGCCTCGATGAGACCCTCGAAATAGGCGGTCAGCTCGACGGACTTCCGGCGCAAGGCGGACATCCCTACCTCGTCGAAGATCGCGAGCGATGCGCGGATCGGTGCCAGCGACAGGATGGGCGGCGTCGAGATCCGCCAGCCGTCGGCGCCGCGCGCCGGCTCGAAGGTCTCGGCCATCTCGAACCGCGTGGCTGGGTCGTTGCCCCACCAACCGGTCAGCCGCAGGGCGGAAGCGTCGGCCGCGTGCCGTTCGTGAACGAACACCTGGCCGATCGATCCAGGGCCGCCGTTGAGGTATTTGTACGTGCACCACGCGGCGCCATCGACCTCCTCATCGTGCAAGGTCAGCGGGACGTTTCCGACCGCGTGCGCCAGGTCCCAGAGGGCGACAGCACCCGCATCGTGGACCGCCGCGGTGAGCCGTCCCGATGTCGTGCGCCTGGCCGGTGGCGTAGTTCACGCCTGCGAGGAGCGCCACGGCAAGGCGATCCCGATGCTCGTGGATGGCCCCTTCGAGATCCTCGGTGCGCAGCAGCGCCTCCCCGTCGCGGGGGCGGACCACGATGAGGTCGCGCGCTGGGGCGAGGCCGTGCAGGCGAAGCTGCGACTCGACGGCGTACCGGTCGGACGGGAACGTCGGCGCGTCGATGAGGATCGCGGTCCGCCCGCCCGCGGGCCGGAAGAACGTCGCGAACAGCAGGTGCAGGTTCACGGTCAGGGTGTTCATCGTCGCGATCTCGTCGGGTCGAGCACCGACCAGCGTCGCCGTCGGTTCACGGATCGCGCCGTCGGCGTCGAGCCAGGCTCGCTTCGCGGCGAACCACCCGTCGACGCCGAGCCGTGCCCACGCGTCGAGCTCCGCTTCCACCTCGTCCCGAGCCGCAGCCGGCTGGGCGCCCAGAGACTGTCCGGCCAGGTAGACCTTGGGCGTTCCGTCGGGCGTCCGTCGGCAGGAGGAACCGGTCGCGATGACCGGCCAGGGGGTCGGCCGCGTCGAGCCGTCGGGCGTGATCCTCGCCGAGGATCGTCGCCGCCGTCGTCACCGACGGGTGGCGTCCGCCGCCTCGGCGCGGGCTCGTCGCGGGCCAGTCGGGTGCGCCGCCCTGGTCGATGAGCCGCACGTCGAGACCGGCAGCATCAAGCAGGCTGGCGGCGATCGACGCGCGCGCACCGGACTTGCACATGACGGTCACCGGCGCGTCGCGGGGGATCGTGGCGAGCCGCTCCGACAGGTCGCCGAGCGGGATCCGGATCGCACCCGGCACGCCGCCGTCCTCGCGCCACTCGTGGGGATCCCGGACGTCGAGGGCATACGCGTTCCGCCCGGCGAGCGCCTGCTCGTGAAGTGCCTCGATCGTGGTCGTGGGGTAGGTCTCGATCCGGGCACCGGATGCCGCCCAGGCGGCCAGGCCGCCGGTCAATGCCCCCACGACCCGGTCATAGCCGATCCGGAACAGCTGGACGGTCGCCTCCTCGAGTGCCTCCCTGTGCGGCTCCGGGAGCACAAGCGCCACCGCCGCCCCGAACGGAACGAACCAGCCGACGTACGAGGCGAAGGTGTCGGTCAGCTCGATGTTGATCGAGCCCGGCAGGTGGCCGGCTGCGAACTCGGCGCGTGGTCGGCCGTCGACGACATGGGCCCCGGCGCTGACGGCCGCGGCGAACCCGGCAACGTCGAGCCGCGGTGGCAGGGCCGGCCGGCCGAGGACGGCTGGTCCGGCCCGGTTGATCGGAGCCATCGCGTCGTAGTAGGTCGGGTAGGCCCCGAGGCCTCCGAGCAGCTCGACGCGGAACGACGTCTCGTCGGATGCCGACAGCAGCGGGTTCATCCGCCGCTCAGCGCCCATCGTGGAGGTGCGGCCGCCGTGGACGGGCCCCGCCGCGCAGAAGCTGCCAGCGTCCGTGGGTGGGCAGCACCGCCACGTCGTCGGGCAGCGTCGCCAGCTGCTGGAGCGAGGCGAATTGCGCGCGCGTCAGATCCTCCGTCGCGTCGGCGTCCCAGCAGGTCCGTCCGCCCGGCGCTCCCCACAAGCAGGCTGCCGCCGGTCAGCACGGCCGATGGGTCGGCCGCTCCGTCCGCCCGTACCTCCCAGGCGAGATGGTCCGGCGTGTGTCCCGGTGTCGCCCGGGCGACGAGCCGGAGACCGCCGACCTCGACCGCGTCGCCCTCGTCCGCGCCCCGATGCTCGAAGGCGTAGCGACCGCGGGCCGGCGCGACGATCTCGGCGCGCCGGTGCGGCTCGCAGCTCGAGCGCGCCCGACAGGTAGTCGTTGTGGACGTGGGTCTCGACCACGTGGGTCAGCCGCCAGCCCCTGGCGTCGGCGACGGCTGTGACTCGCCACGCGTCACGCGGCGGATCGACCACGATCGCCTCGCCGTCCGAGGCGAGCAGGTAGGTCGCGTTGCCCAGGCCGGGGGTGAGGATGATCTCGATGTCCATGGCGCTATCCCCCATGGTAGACGGCCGTCAGACCACCGCTCGGCGGTTCCACGAGGACCATCGCCAGGACCAGCCCGAGCAGACCGATGACGACCCACATCGAGGCACCGAGGACGAACGGCCGGGCACCGACCCCGAGCATCGCCCGGATATCGGTCGAGATCCCGACGCCCGCCAGCGCCACCAGGATGAGGACCGTCGCACCGCTCTGGAACAGCTCGGCGAGCGATTCTCCCCACAGCTCACCCTCGAGCAGGCCTGCCGAGCGCAGCCCGGCGACGACCACGAACCCGACCACGAACCAGGGCACGGCGCGGGCGACCAGCCGGGGGGTCGACCCAGCCGACACCGCCGAGGCATCGGCCGTGGCCGCCCGAACCGCGAGCCAGGTCGCCCCGAGCAACACGGGCAGGATCGCGATGTTGCGCGTCAGCTTGACGACCGTGGCCACGTCGCCGGCCGGTGGCGAGAACGCGTAGCCCGCTCGCGACCACCTGGGCCGTGTCGTTGACCGCGAGGCCGGCCCACATCCCGAACGCCGCGTCCGACAATCCAAGGAGCGACCCCACGAACGGCAGCAGCAGCACGCCCACGAGTCCGAACAGGGTGATCGTCGACACGGCATAGGCGGTGTCGCGAGGTGGGGCGCGAAGGATCGGTGACAGCGCGAGGATCGCCGAGTTGCCGCAGATCGCCATGCCCACGGTGATCAGCGCTGACAGCGGCGGCCGCAGCCCGAGCCGTCGCGCGAGGAACGTCCCCAGGAGCAGCGCGACCGAGACGACCAGCACGATGGCCAGCAGGCTGGCTCCACCGGTCGAGATCAACTGGTCGAGCGTCAATCGGGCCCCGAGGAGCGTGATCCCGAGCCGGAGAGCCAACCGGGCGGCGGGCGCGGCCCCGGCCAGGAGGACAGCCCGAACCGGAGCGACGCTGCCGATCACGAGTCCGAAGGCGAGCGCCACCGGCGTCTCGAGGCCCAGCGCCAGCGCGTTCCCGATGAGCCGCGCAATCAGCGCGACGATGGCGCACGCCACCAAGCCGGGCAGCGCCGCGCCGAGCCGGCTCGCGGGTGCCGCTCGGGTCAGAGCCGGACCCGCGGCGGGCTGTCGCGATCGAACATGTGGACCGTGTCGACGAAGCGCACCTGCTTGGTCTGGTAGGCCATCACCAGTGAGTGCGTCCGCGCGCCGCCGCCGAAGAAGCGGACACCCGACAGGAGGTCGCCGGCGGTGACACCGGTCGCGGCGAACACGAGGTTCTCCCCCGGGGCGAGGTCTTCGGTCGAGTACACGCGGTCCTCGTCGCCGTGGCCCATCCGCGCACCTCGTTCGCGCTCGTCGTCGCTGCGGTACCTGAAGCGGGCCTGGATCTCGCCGCCCAGGCAGCGCAGGGCCGCCGCGGTGATGACGCCCTCTGGCGCGCCCCCGATGCCCATGACCGCGTGGACGCCGGTCCCCGACACGGCGCACGAGATGGCGGCCGACAGGTCACCATCGCCGATGAGCTTGATCCGGGCGCCGGCCTCGCGGACCTCCTTGATGAGCGCATCGTGGCGCGGTCGCTCCAGGATGACGATCGTGATGTCCCCGACCTTTCGCCCGAGGGCGTCGGCGATCGCACGAAGGTTCTCCGTGGGCGTGTGGCGGATGTCGACCTTGCCGGCGACGACCGGTCCGACGCACAGCTTCTCCATGTACGTGTCCGGGGCATGCGTCAGGCCGCCCGCCTCCGAGGCGGCGAGGACCGTGATGGCACCGGCCTGCCCGTGCGCCACGAGGTTCGTGCCCTCGAGCGGATCGACCGCGATGTCGACGCGCGGCACGTCATCGCGGTCCGCGCCGGTGCGCCCGACCCGCTCCCCGATGTACAGCATCGGGGCCTCGTCACGCTCGCCCTCGCCGATCACGATCCGTCCGGCGAAGTCGATCTCGTCCATCGTCTTGCGCATCGCCTCGGTGGCCGCCGCGTCGGCGCCGTCGCGCTCGCCGCGACCCATGAAGCGCGCGGACTCGATGGCGGCCGCCTCCGTGACCCGGATCATCTCGAGCGCGAGCAGCTGTTCCATCAGTGTCGAAAATGCCTCCGGCCGGTGAAGACCATCGCGAGATGATGGCGGTCGGCGACCTCGATCGCCATCTCGTCGCGGATGGAGCCGCCGGGCTGGATGATCGCCGTCACGCCGGCCGAGGCCGCCAGCTGGATGCCGTCCGGGAACGGGAAGTACGCGTCCGCGGCCATGACGGCCAGCTTGGACCGGTCGCCGGCCCGCCGGAGCGCGATCTCGACCGACACCCCCCGCGACGCCTGGCCGGCGCCGATCCCCACGGTCGCGCCGTTGCGGGCCAGGATGATCGCGTTCGATCGCACGTGGCGCACCGCGCGCCACGCGAACAGCAGGTCGGTGAGCTCCTCGAGCGTCGGTCGGCGGCGGGTGACGACTTGCAGGTTGCCGCGATCGAGCGCCAGGTCGTCGAGGTCCTCGACCAGCAGGCCGCCCGCGACGCGTTTGAAGTCCAGGTTCGCGATGCCGTAGTCGCGCATGCCTTCCGTGGGATCGGGTGGCACGGCGAGGATCTCCAGCCCGGCCTTGGCCTGCAGGATCTTGAGGGCAGCCGCGCTGTACGACGGCGCGACGACCGCCTCGTACGAGTTGGCCGCGATCTCGCGGGCGGTCGCTCCATCCATCTCGCGGTTCACCCCGACGATGCCGCCGAAGGACGCGACGGGATCGGTCTCGAGCGCGTGCCGGTAGGCCTCGACGAGCTCTTCGTGCGACGCCAGCCCGACCGGGTCCGTGTGCTTGACGATCGTGACCGTCGGGGCGGTGTAGTCCCGGGCGATGCGATACGCGGCATCGAGGTCGAGCAGGTTGTTGAACGACGGGCGGCCGCCCTGGAGCTGGCCGGCATCGGCGAGGGTGCCGCTGCGGTGCGTCGTCTCGCGGTAGAACGCCGCTCGCTGGTGCGGGTTCTCGCCGTAGCGCAGCTCGTCCACCTTCTCGAGCACCATCGCGAGCCGGCTCGGGAAGACGTTGCCGGAGATCTGGTTGAGGTAGGCGGCGATCTCGGCGTGATAGGCCGCGACCGTGCTGAACGCCTCGGCCGCCAGGCGTGCCCGCAGCTCCGGGCTCGTGTGCCCGAGCGCCCGCAACTCCTCGACGACCGTCGGGTAGTGGGCCGGATCGGCGACGGCCGTCACCCCGGCCGCGTTGCGTGCGGCTGCGCCGAGGAGCGCCGCACCGCCGACATCGATCATCTCGATGGCCTCGTCGAGTCCGACGAGCTTCGCGCCGACCTCCGGCGCGAACGGTTTGACGTTGACGACCACGATGTCGATCGGGCCGATGCCCTGTGCCTCGAGCTCGGCCAGCTGCTCGGGCACGTCGCGCCGCGCGAGGATGCCTGCGTACACGGCCGGGTGGAAGGTCTTGACCTGTCCACCGACGAGCGGTGGCACCTGCGTGAGGTCGGACACGCTGCCGACCTCCACGCCCTCACCGGCCAGGAATTCGCGCGTGCCGTCGGTGGCCACGATCTCCACGTCGAGGCCCTGCAGGTCCCGCGCGAGCGCGGCGATCCCCTCCCGGTTCGCGACTGACAGCAGGGCTCGCAACCGGGGCATCCTCCATCCACGCGGATCCGACAGCGACGCAGCGGCTGCTTCCACGCCGTCCTGGGCGGGCGGGCGGACCACGGGCGCGTCGCGGCCGAAGTATAGCGTCCGACATGGCATACTCCCGGGACCGTCGAGCGGCATCGGCCACGTGTGCCGTCCCTCGCCGGACCGATCACCACCCCTCGCGAGGTCCCATGTGACGCTGCCGCCCTGGGAGTACCTGTTCACGTCGTTCACCAGCGAGCTGTTCCCGGACCTGTTCCACCCCACGTGGATCGCTTCCGGGATCCTGCTGATCGTGCTCATCGTCCTCTACAACGTTCGCACCCGGGCGCTCCACAAGCACGCCCCGTTCGTGGACATGTGGGAGTGGCTGTGGTGGACCGGGCTGATCACCTTCGCCTTGTTGATGATCGAGTCGCTCTTCATCTTCGACTTCATCCTGGTGCTCGCGACCGCGGTCATCGGGCTTGGCACGCTCGTCTGGATCCGGTTCGTCCGCTTCCCGCCGCTGCTGCGCGCCCATGAGCAGCGGCTCGCCCGGCAGCGCTACTACACGAAGCAGAAGTTCGCGGACCCGGAAGCCACGATCCGTCGACGCGGCGGTCGCCGGCCGCCGCGTCGACGTCGGCGCTGACCGGCGCGCATCGAGCGCCGGCGTTCAGGGACGCGATGCCGATCGAGATCCGCCGCTTCGGCGTTGGCCATCGACGTCCGGATGGTCCCGCCGGCACGTCCGGGGTGACCGGTCAGCCCATCCACAGCGACGAACGAGGCGTGATCTCGGAGCTCGCCTTCGCGCGCGGCGCCCAGATGGAACCGCATGCCGTGCCGAACACGACGTGGCTGATCGTCATCGAGGGCGGGGGCTGGGTCGGCGTCGGGGACGAGCGGACCAGGGTCGCGGCCGGCGAGGCCGTCCTGTGGCCCGCTGACATCCCGCACGCCGCGTGGACGGAACATTCGGAGATGCGCGCGTTCGTGATCGAATTCGCGGACGCCGATGACGCCGCCATGAAGGGGATCGTCGAGGGTCGTGCCCGCGAGCTCGCGGCGGGCCCCGTCAGCCCGGCCGAGGGCGCGCTCCGACCGGATCCCAGTCGCCCGCCGCGCCCCGATCCGGAGGCTGGAGAGCCGGCCTGAGCGGGGCGCCGCTCCTCCACGACGCCCCGCCCGGCCGTGTCGAGGTTCAGCCGTCCATCGAGGCGAGTCGGTCCAGCAGGTCGAGGAACCCGTGGACCTCGTCGGTCTCGGGAAGTCCCAGCGCCTCGCGCGCGGCCACATCGGCGACCGCGACGAGATCCAGGCGTTCTGTCCAGGGGCTGTCGCGAAGGACCTCGGCGGTCGCCGCGACGATCGCATCAAACCGGAAGTGCGGGGCGCTCGACTCGAACGAACGGGCGAGATCGCTCGTCCGAACCTCGCGCACGAGCTCGTCGACGGCATCGGTCTCCGGATCGGACCAGCGCAGCCGCACGGTCCCCAGGAGATCCTGGGGGCCGACATCCTCGCGCAACCGGAGCGCATACAGCGCGGTCACGGCGTGCCCGGCACCGATCGCACCCGCTTCCACCTCCTCATCCGTGAAATCGTCGTCACGGATGTCACGGTTCTCGTATCCGACGAGGCGGTACGCCGCGACCACGTCGCGATCGAATTCGACCTGCGCTCGCGCATCGAGCGCGACCGTCTGCAGCGTGCCCGGTCAGGTCCTCGGTGAACAACCGGCGGGCCTCCTCCAGGACGTTCACGTAGGCATAGAAGCCATCGCCCTGGTTCGCCAGCTGCTCGAGCAGGGTGTCGTTGTAGTTGCCCATCCCGACGCCGACGGAGACGAGCTCGATGCCGGCCTCCGCATCACGACGGATCGCATCGAGGATCGATCCAGGATCGGTCAACCCGACGTTGGCGACGCCATCCGACGCCAGCACGACCCGGTCGATGCCGTTCTCCGTCAGCGACTCGCGGGCAAGGTCGTACCCGAGCCGCAGACCCGCCTCCAGGTTCGTGGAGCCGCCCGGCCGAAGCTGCTCGATGACGCCGAGGATCTCGTTGCCCTCCGTGGCCCGGGTCGGGCCGAGCAGGACGCGGGCTTCATCGCCGAACGTGACGATGGCAACGCTGTCGTTGCGGCCGAGCCCCTCGACGAGCAGGCGCAGGGCATCCTTGACGAGCTCGAGCCTGCCCTCGCGTTCCATCGAGCCCGACGTGTCGATGACGAAGGTGAGGGCGGCGTCCTCGCGCGCCCGGTCCCGCACGTCGCGTGCCTGGAGGCCGATCCGCAGCAGCACCTCATCGGCCTCGGTGAACGGAGTGGGGCCGCCGTCGGCCACGATCGCGAACGCGTCGTCGTCCGGGCTGCCGTAGCCCTGGTCGAAGGCGTTGACCCATTCCTCGACACGGACGCTGGCCGGATCGGGCCGATTGCCGTCATCGACGTAGCGTTGCGCGATCGTGTAGCTCGCGGTGTCGACATCGAGGCCGAAGGTCGAGACCTGGTCCTCGTCGGGATCGACGTACGGGTTGACACCCGGATCGTCGTACGTGACACCGCCGTAGGGCGTCGTTTCGGGCGCCGGCCACGGCGCAAGGGTCGGCTGGTGATGCCCGGGATCCTCTGGACGCCTGGCTGACCCCCCGGCTCGCGGAACTGGTTCCGCCGCAAGCGGCGACCACGATGGAGAGCCCGGCCAGGAACAGGAGTGGCGTGCGCATGACGCGACCTCCCAGCCGGGCCCCAGCAGAGGGAACCGGCCCGCTTGGGCGGGCCGCATGGCGGTCCCGCAGGTCCCGGAGCGGTCACCACGAGTGTGCCGTCGGGCCGCCGTCTGGACGCCATGTGTCGGCGTGTGGTTCCGCCGTACCGGCGATCGGATGCGGGGCCCTCTCAGGCCGTCGGTCGATCCCCGTCTTTGCTCGGTCCCGCGGCCACGGGCGCGAGGACCGCCCCGAGCTGGCTCAGGATGCGTGCCGTGGCGCCCCACACCGACAGGCCGTCCAGATCGTACGTGCCGTAACGCAGAGGCCATTCCCGGATCGTCCGTTCGACCATGGTCACCGGCGCGTCGGGAAGGAAGCGGGCGACGTGTGGCTCCAGGATCCTGGCCACCTCGAACGGGGACGGCGCCAGAGCGTGGTGGGCGCTCCGCGAGTGCGACCACGGGCGTCACGTCGAAGTCGCTCACGGGGATCCACATCCGATCCAGCAGGCCCACGACGCGAACGCCGGCTGCGTCGGCGTCGAGGGCCACCTCCTCGTTCGCCTCGCGCAGGGCGGTCGCGGCGGGATCAGCGTCCTCGGGCTCCGACTTGCCACCGGGAAAGCTGACCTCGCCCGAGTGATGCCCGTCACCGGTCGTCCGTTCGATCAGGACCACGCGGGCCTCACCCTCGGCGTCCGGGTAGAGCAGGACGAGGACCGCCGCGGGTCGCCCGGGCCGGCCGGAACGCGGCATCGCGGGCGGCCTTGAGGTCCGACCCGCCGACGACGACGGGCATCATCACATCGGCCGGGACCGGCAGGGGATCGGGCAGGAGCGACAGGCGCGTCCGCGGCGACGTCGAAGCGCATGCCGACCGATCGCCGCTGGCCGGCTTGGGTCAGTTGACCAGCTCGCCGTCGTCGCGCTTGGGGCGCGTCGGCGGGAGATCCAGGCGCGAATTCGGGCGGCCCTGCACGCCCTCCGACGGCGGCCAGGTCGTCGTCCTCGCGGCGCCGGGCGTCACGGCGGCCGGCCTCGCCGACCACGGTCGCGCCCTCGGTCGAGAAGACGAGCGTGCCCGACGTGAGGTCCGCGTCCGCCGTCACCCGGTCGCCCGGCCGGAACTCGCCGCCGACGAGGGCGCGGGCCAGCTGGTTCTCGACGAGTCGCTGGATCGTCCGCTTGAGCGGGCGCGCCCCGAACGCGGGATCGGTGCCCTCGCGCACGATCAGCGCACGAGCGGCCGCGGTCAGCTCCAGCTCGATGTCCTGCTGGGCCAGCCGTCGGCCCAGGTCCGCGAGCAGCAGGTCCACGATCGCGCTGAGGTCCTCGTCGGTGAGGGCGTGGAACACGATGACCTCGTCCACGCGGTTGAGGAATTCCGGCCGGAAGTGCGATCGCAGGGCTTCGGTGACATCTCGCTTCATCTGCTCGTAGGCAGCGTCACCAGCCCTGGCGTTCGTGGCGGCGATGGCCGCGGAGCCGACGTTGCTGGTCATGATCACGACCGTGTTCTTGAAGTTCACCGTGCGGCCCTGACCGTCGGTCAGGCGGCCGTCGTCGAGGACCTGCAAAAGCACGTTGAACACGTCCGGATGGGCCTTCTCGATCTCGTCGAGCAGGATCACCTGGTACGGCCGGCGGCGGACCGCCTCGGTCAGCTGGCCGCCTTCTTCGTAGCCGACGTAGCCCGGGGGTGCCCCGAGCAGGCGGCTGACCGCGAACTTCTCCATGTATTCGCTCATGTCGATGCGGACCATCGCGTTCTCGTCATCGAACAGGAACTCGGCAAGTGCGCGGGCGAGCTCGGTCTTGCCGACACCGGTCGGGCCGAGGAACAGGAACGAGCCGATCGGCCGGCGCGGGTCCTTGAGCCCGGCTCGGGCTCGGCGGACGGCGTCCGAAACCGCCTGGATGGCCTCGTCCTGACCGACCACCCGCTGGTGCAGGCGGTCCTCCATCTCGATGAGCTTGGCGGTCTCGCCCTCCAGCAGGCGGCTGACCGGGATGCCCGTCCATGCCCCGACGATCTGGGCGATGTCGTCCGCTCCGACCTCTTCCTTGAGCAGCGTCCCCGGGCCCTGCAGCGCGGCGAGCGTCGCTTCCTCCTCGGTGAGCCGGTCGTTGAGCTCCTTCTGGGTGGCGTACTTGAGCTCGGCGGCCGTCGCGAAGTCAGCCTCCCGCTCCGCCTGCTCGATGCGAACCTGGAGCTGCTCGAGCTCCGACTTTGTCGTGCGGATGGCGGCGATCGCGGCCTTTTCGGCCTCCCAGCGCTGCTTCATGCCGCCGGCCTGCTCTTCCAGGTCCGCCAGCTCCTTCTCGAGCGCCTCGAGGCGGGCCTTCGACGCGTCGTCCGTCTCCTTGCGCAGGGCCTCTCGCTCGATCTCGAGCTGGATGCGCCGGCGCTCGAGCTCGTCGAGCTCGATCGGCATCGAGTCGATCTCCATGCGCAGCCGCGAGGCCGCCTCGTCGACGAGGTCGATCGCCTTGTCGGGCAGGAAGCGCTCGGTGATGTAGCGATCGGACAGGGTCGCCGCGGCCACGAGCGCGGAATCGGTGATGCGGACCCCGTGATGGACCTCGTAGCGTTCGCGCAGCCCGCGCAGGATGCTGATGGTCTCCTCGACCGTGGGCTGATCCACGAGGACCGGCTGGAAACGGCGCTCGAGCGCGGCGTCCTTCTCGATGTACTTGCGGTATTCGTCGAGGGTGGTCGCACCGATCGTGTGCAGCTCGCCCCGTGCGAGCATCGGCTTGAGCAGGTTGGATGCGTCCATGGCGCCCTCGGCGGCGCCGGCACCGACGACCGTGTGGAGCTCGTCGATGAACAGCACGACCTGCCCGTCCGAGTCCTTGATCTCCTTGAGCACGGCCTTGAGCCGCTCCTCGAATTCGCCTCGGAACTTCGCCCCGGCGATGAGGGCGCCAAGGTCCAGCCCGACGACGCGCTTGTCCTTGAGCCCCTCTGGGACGTCGCCGCGCACGATGCGCTGGGCGAGGCCCTCGGCGATGGCCGTCTTGCCGACGCCGGGATCCCCGATGAGGACGGGGTTGTTCTTGGTCCGCCGGCTGAGGACCTGGATGACGCGGCGGATCTCGTCGTCGCGCCCGATGACGGGGTCCAGCTTGCCGGCCCGCGCTTCGGCGGTCAGGTCGCGGCCGTACTTCTCGAGCGCTGCGTACGTGCCCTCGGGGTTCTGGGAGGTGACACGTTGCCCGCCCCGGACACTCTGCAGGGCCTGCAGGAGCGCTTCCTTGCCGGCGCTGTGCCGCTCGAGGATGGCCTGGGCATCGCCGCCGGCCTCGGCGACGCCGAGCAGCAGATGCTCCGTCGAGACGTAGTCGTCGGACAGGCGACGGGCTTCCGCCTCCGCCCGCTCGACGACGCCCTTGGCGCGCGGGTCCAGGCTGAGCGAGCCGCCCTCGATACGTGCGCGCCGCGCGAGCGCCGCCGCGACCTCGCCGCGGAACGCCGGCAGATCGACGCCGAGCCGGCGAAGCGTCTCGGCCGGGATGCCGTCGTCGGGGTCGACGAGCGCGCTGAGGAGATGCTCCGCGTCGAGGACCGGGCTGTGCAGCCGCTCGGCGGTCGCCTGGGCGGCGAGGATGGTTTCCTGGGCCTTCTGGGTGAAGCGATCGAGTTGCATGTCAGGACTCACTGGTGCGGGGATCGGGTTGGTCGACGAGTTCGAAGAACTGGGCGGCCGCCTCGCGAGCGGCGTCGGAGAGGTCGGTCGGGAGGATGACGCGGGCTTTCACGTACAGGTCCCCGTAGCCGTCCGCGCGAAACCTCGGCATGCCCTGGCCGGTCAGCCGGAACACGCGACCCCCCTGGGTTCCGGCCGGGATCGTGAGCACGACGCGTCCCTTGGGCGTACGGACCTTGACGTCCGCGCCGAGGAGCGCCTCCCCGAGGGTCAGGGACAGCTCGCGCTCCAGGTCCGCACCGCGACGCGTGAACACCCGGTCGGGACGCTGGCGGACCACGACGTACAGGTCGCCGCCGCCGGGCGCCTTGCCGGTCAATCGGATGCGGCTGCCGGTATCGGCGCCGCGCGGGATCGTGACTTCGAGGCGCTTGCCCTCGACCTCGACGAGCCGGCTCGTCCCGTGATACGCCTCCTCGAGCGTGATGTCGGCCGTGGCCTCCGCCGACGCGGGTCGCGGTCGTGCGGCCGTGGTGGTCGTGGGACGTGGACGGCTCGTCGCGGCACCGCCATCGGCACCGAGGCCCATCCCGGCGAGGATGTCCTCGAACGTGGCGCCACCCGTCGCCCGCCGGCCGCGGCCGGGTGTGCTCAATGGCTCGGACTCGCCCGCGAAGAACGCGTTGAAGAAGTCGCTGAACTCGCCGGCGTCTCCGGTCGTATGGAACTCGTAGCGGACGCTGCCACCGGGTGCGCCACCGAACCCGGCGTACCCGCCGAAGGGGTCGCCGGCTGCGGCGCCGCCGGCCCGAGCCCCCGTTCCGGCGGGCGCGCCCGCACCCGCCCGCGCATACGACTGCCAATCGGCCCCCAGGCGGTCGTAGAGCGCCCGCTTGTCCGGGTCGGACAGGACGGCGTTCGCCTCGTTGACCTCCTTGAACCGCACCTCGGCCGCGGCGTCGCCGCCCTTCGTGTCCGGGTGGTGCTCGCGCGCGAGCTTACGGAAGGCCTTCTTGATCTCTTTCTGCGACGCAGTCCTCGGCACGCCGAGAACGGCGTAATAGTCCTTGTAGTCCATCGGCCGACTTCCGAATCAGCCGGACGGCGTAGCCGCCGTCCGGACGTCCCAGGCGAAGGCGCCGCCGAGCAGCGGAGCGAGCGCACTACCCCCGGAGGTCCGAGACCACGCTGCCCTAGCCATCGGCCCGGCGACTCCTGCGTGAGCGAGCAGCGCAGGCTGCAACGCACGCAAAGGGCACCCGGCGGCGATCCTCATTTCAGTCGCCTTCAACCTGCATGCCGCCGTTTCGGACGACGACGGGTGGCTGGTCGCTCGGCGGGAAGTCGGTCCGGCGCACGCGCGAGGCGGGCGACGGCTCGATCGGATCGCCGCCGCGGATGACCTTCGGCGGATCGGCCTCGAGGGGCTTCGGCTTGCGCCGGAGGGCCGCCTCGAGCACCTGCTCCATCGAGTCGACGAGGACGAGCTTGATGGACTTGCGGATCTCCTCCGGGATCTCGCGCAGGTCCTTCTCGTTCTTGCGCGGCAGGATGACCATCTTGGCGCCCGACAGGTGGGCGGCCAGGATCTTGCTCTTCAACCCGCCGATCCCGAGGACGCGACCGCGCAGGGTGATCTCGCCGGTCATCGCGACGTCCTTGCGGACGGGGATCCCGGTCAGCGCGCTGACGATGGCGAGCGCCATCGTGATGCCCGCCGACGGGCCGTCCTTGGGGATCGCCCCGGCCGGAACGTGGATGTGCAGCGTGTTGTTCTCGAATACCTCGCGCGGGATGCCGAGCTCCCGGGCATGCGCCCGGGTCCACGACAGGCCGGCGCGGGCGCTCTCGCGCATGACCTCGCCGAGCTGGCCCGTCAGGATGAAGTCCTCGCGGCCTTCCATCCGGGTGACCTCGATCGCGACGACGTCGCCGCCGACCTCGGTCACGACGAGACCGGTCGCCGAGCCGATCTGATCCTCCGCCTCGAGCTCTCCGTACTCGAAGCGCTGCGGTCCGAGGAGTTCGGCCAGCTTCTTCGCGTCGATGACGGTCTTGCGCTTGCGGCCCTCGGCAACCTGCCGAGCGACCTTGCGCATGACGTTGGCGATCTCTCGCTCGAGGTTCCGGACGCCCGCTTCATGCGTGTACGAGCGGACGAGCTCGGTCATGGCCTCGTCGGTGAACTTGACGTGCTTGTCCTTGAGGCCGTGATTGGCCATCTGCTTGGGGATCAGGAAGCGCTTGCCGATCCCGATCTTCTCCTGCTCGGTGTAGCCGGGCAGCTGGACGATCTCCATCCGGTCGCGGAGGGCCGGAGGGATGGGGTCAAGGAGGTTGGCGGTGGCGATGAACAGCACCTTGGACAGGTCGAACGGCACCTCGAGGTAGTTGTCCTGGAACGTGTTGTTCTGCTCCGGGTCCAGCACTTCGAGGAGCGCCGACGACGGATCGCCCCGGAAGTCCATGCCGATCTTGTCGACCTCGTCGAGCATGAACACCGGGTTGTTGGAGCCCCCGGTCTTGATGCTCTGGATGATCCGGCCGGGAAGCGCGCCGATGTAGGTGCGCCGGTGGCCGCGGATCTCGGCCTCGTCGTGGATGCCGCCAAGGCTCATGCGCACGAACTTGCGGCCCATGGCCTTCGCGATGCTCTTGCCGAGGCTGGTCTTGCCCACGCCGGGCGGGCCGACGAAGGCGAGGATCGGGCTGCGGATCTCATCCGCCAGCGTGCGCACCGCGAGGTACTCGAGGATGCGCTCCTTGATCTTCTCGAGGCCGTAGTGGTCCTCGTCGAGGACGCGCGCGGCTTCCTTGATGTCCAGCTGGTCGTCGGTCGAGACATCCCAGGGCAGGCCGATCAGCCAGTCCACGTAGGTCCGGATCACGCCGACCTCCGGCGAGGCCGACGGGATGCGGCTCATCCGGTCGATCTCCTTGATGGCCCGGGTCTTGATCTCCTCGGGCATGCCCGCGGCTTCGACCTTGTCGCGCAGCTCGTTGATCTCGGCCTGCTGCGGGTCGTCTTCGCCCAGCTCACGCTGGATCGCCTTGAGCTGCTCGCGCAGGATGTACTCGCGCTGGGTCTTGTCCATCTCCGACTTGACTTCGGACTGGATGCGACCCTTCAGCTCGAGGATCTCGACCTGGTTCGCCAGGAAGTTGGAGACGAGCTTGAGGCGCTCGATCACGTCGATCGTCTCGAGCAGCTCCTGGCGCTGCTCCGTGCTCATGTCCGGGCTGTAGGCGACCATGTCGGCCAGGAGCCCAGGCTCCGTGATGTTGCGCGCCGCGACGGCGGCCTCGGGCGGTACCGGCGCCCCGTTGGCGACGTACTGCTCGATCTGGGCCTGGACCGTGCGCATGAGCGCCTGCACCTCGAGGCCGTCGGGCGACTCGTCCGGGACGACCTCGACGGACGCGCGCAGGTACGGACCCGTCTGGGTGAAGCCGTGCAGCTTCAGGCGCGACTGGCCCTGCACGATGGCCCGGACCGTGCCGTCCTGCAGCTGGACGACCTGCGCGATCTTGGCGAGGGTGCCGACGGTGTACAGCTCGGAGGGATCGTCGATCTCCTCCTGCTCCGCCTGGCGCTGGGTGACGAGCGCGATCGGCCCGCCCTCCGCGACCGCGGCGTTGAGCGCGTTGACGCTCTTCTCGCGGCCGACCTGGAGCGGCACGATCATCTCCGGGAAGATGACGGTCTCCCGGAGCGCGACGAGCGGGAGGTCGCGCACTCCGCTGTCGTTGGTTGATTCCTGGTCGACCGGGGTGGACGGTCGCTTGGCCATGTCGAGGTTCTCCTGACGTTCGGGTTCGGTGTCGGCGGGAGGGGTTCCCGCTGAAGGCTTGGTGGTGGGTCGATCGCTCAACGGTCTGCCATGGATGGATCGCGTGACGTGGATGAGTCCTTGGAGGGTTCCGGGGCTGCTGTCGCGGGACGGATGCTCTCGGCATCGCCCGTCCCTTCGGCGTAGAGCGCCTCCAGGACGCGAGCACCGAGGCGCTCCTCCAGCTCGAACAGGATCCGGATCCCGGCGAGGTTGACGCCCCGCTCGCGGGTCAGGTGGCGGATCCACAGGATCCGCCGGATGTCATTCTCGGAATAGAGGCGGATGTTGGTCGGCGTCCGGGCCGGGCAGAGCAGGCCCTCGTCCTCGTAGATACGCAGGGTTCGAGGGTGCGCGCTCACCAGGGTGGCCGCCACGCTGATCACGTAGACGGGCCTCGTGGGATCGCGGTCCTGACGCGGAGATGCCATGCACGGATGCTAGAACGTTGACAATGGCGTTGTCAAGAGTCTTGCCACATCGGGCGATTGAGATGGCATCGGGGCCAGCGCGGGGCCGCTGAGCGCGTCGGGAGCGGTGGAGCCGGCTTCGACCGTGCTACACCGAACTAGAGGTTCAGCCCGCGCTGACCGCCTCCGGATCGCCGATGAGCTGCCCGTGCAACAGGGCCTCGCATTCCTGCTTGCCGATGGCGATGACCTTGTCGCCCTCGCGCAGGACGTCATCCGGACGGAGCGGGGTCGCGACCCCACCACGCACCACCGCGAACAGCGAGCACCCCTCCGGCATGTCGAGCTGCTCCGGCGATCGGCCGATCGCGGGGGAGCCCGCCTGGAGGTGCGCCTCGATGATCTCGAGCTCGCCTTCACCGAGCGCCGCCAGGTGCAGCAGCTCGTGGACCGGGATGTCCTGCTCGATCGAGCCGAGGATCATGCGTGTCGGGCTGACGAGCTCGTCGACGCCGAGGTGCCGGAAGAGGACCTCGTTCTTCGGGTTGTTCACCCGGGCGATCGTGCGTGGCACGTCGAAGTGATGCTTGGCCATCTGGCAGATCACGAGATTGTCCTCGTCATCGCCGGTCACGGCAGCCACGACGTCGGCGCGATTGCAGCCGGCCTCACCGAGGTACTTGCCCTCGCACCCGTCGTGCGGGATCACGATCGAGCCGATCTCGTCGGCGATCTGCCGGGCGCGGGTCGGGTCCTTCTCCATGAGGGCCACCTCGTGGCCGGAATCGATCAGTTCCTTGGCGAGGTAATAGCCGACCTTGCCGCCGCCGACGACGAGTACGAACACGTCAGGCCTCCACGGCCGCGCGCGGCGCGGCGTCTTGTTCGGGGGCGTCACCGGGCGCCTTGTCATGCGCGGGGTGCGCGCCCGCGGGGTGCGCGCCACCATCATGGTGACCCGTCGCGGCGAGGACACCGGGCAGCCCCGACGGGGGGAACCCGAGATGCCCGTTGATGGCGTCGGCCATCAAGCCCGTCCGGCACAGCGTGGCGATGCCGAGCTCCGAATACGCCGCGGCCCGCACCGGGTCGTTGATCTTGGCGATCACGCGCGCGATGCCCAGGGCTTCGACCGCGAGCTGCGCCGACATCACGTTCCGGTTATCGCCTTCGGTAAGGGCCACCAGGACGTCCGCGCCTTCCGCCCCGGCGCGACGGAGCACGTCCTCATCGGTGCCGTCGCCACGGATGGCGACCCCGCCGAAGGTGGATGGCAGACGCTCGAATGCGCGGGTGACGATATCGAGCACGATCACCTCGTGCCCGGCGGCGTCCCACAGCTCGGCACTGGCTGCGCCCACGCGGCCGCACCCGACGATGACGATCTTCACGACGGCTCCTCGCTCATCGGCTCGCGCACCACCCAGACGGCGCACGGCGCGTTCTGCAGGATGTAGGGGACGGTCCGGCCGATGGCGAATTCGCCGCCGAACCGCTTTCGATACGGCAGGCCGACGACCAGCAGGTCGGCGTCGCGCTCGGTAGCTTCGTCGACGATGGCCGCCCCGACGTCGCGGGCCTGGAGCAGCACCGGCTCCATCTTCATCTTGCGCTCCTCGGCGATCGCTTCCGCGGTGTCGAGCACCTGCTGGACCTCCTCCGATCGCCCGGCGATGTCGGCATCGAGCGGGAGGGTCCAGTCGATCTCGACGACGTGGACGGCGATCAGCTCCACGTCCTTGGTCCCGAGCGCGACCACCAGCCGCACGATCCGCGCGTCACTCGAGCCACCGTTGAGGGCGATGACGGCCCTTCGGTAGATGGGCGTGTCGGTGTCGGACATCGGCGGGAACGATACCACCGGCACGCGTGCGGGTCGGTGAGCTGCCCGGGCTGTCGCGCCGTCTAGTGCTCGCGGCGGTAGGGGACGTCGGCGACGACCGTGTGCTCGCGCCCGAGGATCGCCGCCTTGAGACGCTTGGCCGTCTGGTTGTACAGCGCGCGCTCCCACCAGTGGCGGGGCACGAATTCCGGCAGCACGACGATCGTGACCGGCGCCTCCTTGTCCGGCGGCCAGGCCTGGTCAAGGAGGTCGAGATAGGCGAGGAGCGGCGAGATCACGGCGCGATAGGGGGACTCGACGATGACGAGCGGCACACCGGGCACTTGGCGCTCCCACCGTCCGCGCAGCTCGTCGCCCTCGTCCGGGTTCACGGTGACGTACACCGCCCGGATGTCCGGGCTCATCGTCCGCCCGAAGTTCACTGCCTGGATCACCGCCCGGTTGATGCCGTTGACCGGGATGACCACGCGCTGCTCGCGATGGGGCCCCTCCGCGATCAGGTCGTCACGAACGTGGAGCTCCTCCTCCAGATCGTCGTACTCGCGCCGGATGAACAGCATGACGGCGACCAGGACCGGGATGAGCAGGAGCACGAGGTACGCGCCGTCGCGGAACTTGATCGTCGTCACGACGACGGCCACGATCGCCGTCGCGATCCCACCGACGGCATTGATCGCCAGCCGTCTGCGCCAGCCTGGCGACTGGGTGCGCCACCAGTGCCGGACCATCCCGGTCTGGGCGATCGTGAAGTCGATGAAGACGCCGACCGCGTACAGCGGGATCAACGCATGGGTCTCGCCGCGGAAGATCACCACGAGCGAGGCGGCGACCACGCCAAGGGCGATGATCCCGCTCGAGAAGGCGAGGCGGTCGCCGCGGAACGAGAACTGACGCGGGAAGAACCCGTCGATCGCGAGGACGGCGCCAAGCCTGGGGAACGCATTGAAGGAGGTGTTCGCGGCCAAGAACAGGAGCAGGGCCGTGAACGATTGGAACAGGTAGAAGCCGATGGAATCGCCGCCGAAGACGACGGTGGCCACCTGCGCGATGACGGTCTTGTCGCCGACGTGGGCCGGCGGTACGGCCCCGAGGTTGACCGCCAGGAAGGTGATGCCGACGAACAGCACGCCGAGGATGACCGCCATCACCATGAGCGTCGTCGCCGCGTTGCGCGACTCCGGTGGCTTGAACGCCGGCACACCGGTCGCGATCGCCTCCGTGCCGGTCAGAGCTACGGCGCCCGACGAGAAGGCCCGTAGCAGCACGAGGATGCCGACGGCCTGGGTCGTGTCCCCGACCGCCTCGAGCGACTCTGCGGGCATCCGTGTCTCGCCCAGGACGACGATCCGGAAGACGCCCAGGCCGATCATCAGGAACGCGCTGCCGAGGAACAGGTAGGTGGGGACGGCGAAGATGTTGCCGGCCTCGCGCAGGCCGCGCAGGTTGGCCATCGTCATCAGCGCGATCGCCGTGACGCCGATGCCTACGGCGATCGGTGCGAGGGCCGGCAGCGCCGAGACGATCTGCTCGACCGCGGACGACGTCGATACCGCGACCGTCAGGTTGTAGTCGATCAGCAGTGCCGAGGCCGCCACGAGCGAGGCGATCCGGCCGAGGTTGGCCTTCGAGACCGAATACGACCCGCCGCCGTTCGGATACGCGATGCACACCTGGCGGTAGGAGAACGCGACGATGCCCAGCAGCAGCGCGATGGCGATCGAGACCGGCAGCGCGAAGGTGAACGCCGCCATCGCCGCGCCGGCCAGGACGAAGGCCCGCAGGATCTCCTCGGTCGCATAGGCCGATGACGAGATCGCATCCGAGCTGAAGATCGCCATCGCCTTGACCTTCGACAGGCGTTCGCCCGCCTCGTCTTCCGAGGCCAGCGGGCGTCCGAGCACGACGCCGCGGATCTTGTGCGCCAGCTTCGCTCCAGGCGTGGTCGGGATGCTGGCCGCTTCCTTGGCCGTCAGCTGGCCGGGGCCCGTGTACCGGAAATACGGGGCATGAGGCCGCTCGACGCGGACCCGCTTGTCGCCGGGCTTGCGACCCTGGAGCGAGCGGCGACCGCCGATCACGGACGTGACCTCACGATGCTCGAGACGCGGTCATGCGCCGTACGCGAGCCGGTCGGCGAGCCGGCCCGGGAGGCCGGCAGCGCGGATCGCCGCCTGGACGGCAGCGATGTCGTACGCCACGCGATGCCAGCTCACCGTCGCGGCCTCGGGGTCCAGGATCAGGTACGAGGCATCGGGGTCGCCGTCCCGCGGCTGGCCTACGCTGCCCGGGTTGATGAGCGCCCGTTGCCCGTCGAGCGCGAGGATGCCGTCCGAGCTCCTGCCCGAGCCGGGGCCCACGACCTGCAAGCGCTGGTCCGGCCCGAGACAGAACGCCACCGGCACATGGGTGTGGCCGTGCAGGCCGAATTCCGTCTCGAGGACGGCCAGGTTCTCGAGGGCGACGTCGGCGCTCGAGACGTACTCGCGGATCGGGTCGCGCGGGCTGCCGTGGACGAGGGACATGCGGCCGATCGCGTGGCGCTCGGGCAGGGCGGTCAACCATGCGCGGGTCGTGCCGTCGATCGTGTCGCGGGTCCATTCCGCCGCGGCGCGCGCCTCCGGGTTGAACCAGTCGATCTCGCGCCCGCCAAGCGCCGCGGCGTCGTGATTGCCGCGCACGCCGACCGCACCGACCTTGATCAGCCGCGCGACGACCCCGTCCGGGTCCGGCCCGTAGCCCACGACGTCGCCCAGATGCCAGATCGCGTCGACCGCACCGGCATGCGCGAGGACCGCATCGAGCGCCACGAGATTGCTGTGGATGTCCGACAGGACGGCGACCCGCATCGCGGCAGAGCGTAGCAGCGTCAGGAGCGGCTCACCCGATGCGGGATCTCACCACGGATCGCGGCGGCGAGCTGCTGGATCGCGTGGGTAGGCCGCCGGGACGGCGCCCGTCCGGGTGGCGATCACCAGCCGGTGATCGGCGAGTCCGGCCACACTCACCTCACGCACCTCGAGCGTGCCCCCACCCAGCGCATCGATCGCCCGCCGTGCCGTCGCGAGCTCAGCGTCCAGATCGCCGCGCTTCCAGGCCACCAGCGACCCGCCACCGTCGAGCAACGGAAAGGAGAGCTCGACGAGATCGGCGGTCGACGCGACCGCGCGCGCCGTGACGACGGACCACGAGCCCCGGCGACCAGGGGTCGCCGCGAGCTCCTCGGCTCGCGTGATGGAAACCGTCACCCGATCAACCAGCCCGGTCGCCTCGACCACGGTGTGGAGGAAGCGCGCCTTCTTGGCGATCGGCTCGACCAGGGTGAATGCGGCGTCGGGCAGGGCAGATGCGAGCGGCAGACCCGGGAAGCCGCCGCCCGAGCCGAGGTCCAGGACCCGATCGGCGCGCCGGTCGCGCAGCCACGTCAAGGCCGTCAGGCTGTCCAGGACATGCGCGGTCGCGACGGCCGCCGGCTCCCGAATGGCCGTGAGATTGATGTGCGGCGTCCACGCGAGCAGCAGGCGGACGTGGCCATCGATGACGGCGCGAACCGCGGGGTCCGCCAGGACTGACGCCAGCCAGGGATCGGTCACGCCGCCGACCAAGGCCCCTTCGTACGACGGCGGCAGTTGCGGCGTGTCCCGGACGCGCGTCGGGAGCGGCTCGCGCTCTAGGACCACGGCACGCCCTCCTGTGGATCCACGTGCCATCGACCGCGCGGCGCCGCTCCCGACGTCGACTCATCTCGCACCGTGAGCGCTGGTCCGGTCTTCCGCCATCCATCCGGTTCGCGGCCGGGTCTCCCCGAGCCCCTCGTGGATCGCGTTACCCTCGCGTTCGCCCCAGTGCGGGATGGGACCGTACGGGTCGGGCCGGGGGCGCGTCAACGCGGTTATCCACGAACTCGGTCGCGATGCGGCGGGATTCGTGGATAACTCGGCGTCAGCGACGCGCGACGGCGTGGGATGGATCGTGGCGGGCAGGATCGTCGCGGCGGGCGTCGTCGTCGAGGGTCTGTCCCTCGCGCCGACCGTCGGCCGCGTCGCGCGGGATACGGCGTCGATCCTCATCGGTCGCCGCGGCGCCCGCCTGCAACAGGGCCAGCGTCCGAAGGCGCTCCGTCTCGAGGTCCAGCGACACGCGCATGGCCTCGGCGATCACCGCCGCCGGGATGGTGCCGGCGGGCCCCGGCAGGACGAGCACGAAACTGGAACCCGCACTCTGCACGCTTGCCGCGTCGAGCTCGCCACCCATCGCCCGAGCGAGGTCGCGCGCGATCGGCAGGCCCAGACCGGTCCCGGTGATCGGCTCGTGATCGGACATCCGGTAGAAGCGTTCGAAGATCCGCTCGCGGTCGGTCGGCGCGATGCCCGGCCCTTCGTCCCGCACGGCGACGACGGCCACCGGTCCCTCGAACCATCCGACCAGTTCGACGGCCCGGTCGCCCGCGAACTTGATCGCGTTGGCGGCGAGGTTCGTGACGATCTGTTCGACCCGCCGACGATCGCCGGTCGCGGATCGGAGCCGGGGCGGTGCGGACACGAACAGACGCACGCCTCGATCGAGCGCGATCGGCAGCAGCCCGGCGGACACGGCGTTGAGGGCATCGGCGACGGAGAACGGCTCCTGCTCCAGCACGAGTGTCCCGGACTCGATCCGCGAGAGCTCCAGGAGGTCGTCGACGAGCGCGCCCATCGAGCTGACGATCGTGCGCCCGCGCTCCATGAACTCGCGCTCGACCTCGGGGTCGCCGACGCGACCGTCCAGGATGAGATCGAGGTAGCCCGACAGCCCGGTCAGGGGCGTGCGCAGCTCGTGCGCCACCGTCGAGACGAACTGCGCTCGCTGGCTTTCGACGGCACGCATCCTGGCCAGCTCGCGCTCCGTGGCGAGGGCCTCGGTCACGAGTGTCAGGGCCACCGCGGCATGCCTCGCGAGGGCGGGCGGCAGCCGCTCCTCGAGGGCCCCGGCGTCGACGGACTCGCGGAAGCTGAACCCGAGCGTCACCTCGCCGGCGGACGGGATCGTGAGGCAGGCATACACAAGGTCCGACGTCTCGCGCGGTGCGGGCGTCTTCGCGATGGACGTGGCCGTCGATCCGGCATCCATCCCGCGCAACGCAACAGAGATCGGGGCGCGCTTCGCGGCCGCGCGCCGCGCGCGACTCCGGGGAGCCGCCGAATCGAGCCAGGTCGCCAGCCCGATCGCCGCATCGTGGTCGTTGGGGCCCGTGGCGGCGACGGCGACGCGGCGAGCGGCCCCGTCGGCGACGACCGCGGCGCGTTCCGCCCCGACGGTCTGCGCCAGGAGGTCGAGCAAGCCGGCCAGTCGTTGCTCCGGGGCATCGCCGGTCGCGAGGACGTCGAGCGCGCGCGCCAGCAGCAGGCGTTCCTCGTGGGCGACGCGGTCCGCCTCGCGACGGGACTGCGCCCGGCGTTCGACGAACTGGGGCGGCGGGGGCACGGCGGGCGCGGCGACAGGCAGGCGTGCCGGGTGGCGGTCATCCATCAGGGACCGATCGTGCCCTGACTGGTGCGTCCAGGCATCCCCCCGAACGGAGGCGATGCGACGGGACGAAGGTACGGTCGGCCGCGTCAGCCGGGCCGCGCGCTGGGGCTCCGAACCGGTCGGCCAAGAGTCCGCCGGACGACATCGATGACCTCATCGACGTACTTGTCGGCTTCGCCGCGCTCCGCGGCGGTCCGGACGCAACCCTGGACGTGGTCTTCGAGCACGAGGATCGACAGCGCATCGACGGCGGCCCGCAGCGCGGCGGTCTGCTGGAGGATGTCGACGCAGTACTCCTCGCGTTCGATCATCCGCGCGATCCCGCGGACCTGGCCCTCCATGCGCGACAGGCGTCGCATGAGCTGGGCGGTGTCCTTCGAGTAACTGTGTCGGAAGTGGCTGGGATCGGGAGCCGGTGTCGAACGGCGGGCGGTCGTGGTGGCCATGCACGGCATCATACCCCCGGGGGGTATGGGCTGCAATGCCCGGGACGGTGGCGCGCCAGCCGTCCGACACGGCACTCGGGTAGACTGACGGCCGATGGACCCCAGTACGCCGTTCGCCCACGCCAGCGAGGCGGAGATGGCCCGCATCCTCGATTTCTACGCGGTCCGCTGGGAGTACGAGCCCCACACGTTCCCGATCCTGTGGAACCTGGAGGGAGCCGTCGTCGAGAGTTTCGCGCCCGACTTCTTTCTCCCGGACCTGGACCTCTATCTCGAGATGACGACGCTCCGACAGCGGCTGGTGCGCAAGAAGAACCGCAAGCTGCGCCGGCTTCGCGAGCTGTATCCCGCGGTGAACATCAAGCTGTTCTATGCGCGCGACTTCCGGGCGCTCATGCTCAAGTACGGCAAGATCGCATTGTTCGACGGACTCTCGGGCTCGTCCGGGCAGGTCGCGTTACCACACGGCCCCGCCACGGCCGATGCGCTGCCGGCCGTTCCGCTGCCGGCGGCCATCGCCGCGCTCGTCGACGCCGAATCGATCCCGGAGACGCTCCCGGCACCGGCCGCCCGACGGCGACGGACCCGTCCCGCATCGGCCGTCGGTGTCGATGAGGCGGTGGGCTGACGATGGCGGTGCGAACGGCGGACCTGCGCGACGACATCGGCCAGATCCTCCTCTCCGAGGAGGAGATCGCCGCGAAGGTGGCGGAGCTCGGGGCCCGGATCAGCGCCGACTACGCCGGTCGCCCGGTGACCCTGGTCTCGGTCCTCAAGGGTTCCCTGCCGTTCATGGCCGACCTCATGCGCGCGATCGACCTGCCGCTCCGGATCGACCTCATGGAGGTCAGCTCATACGGTGGCAACTCCACCGAGTCGTCCGGCCTCGTCCGGATCCTCAAGGACCTGTCCGCGAGCATCGAGCGCGAGGACGTCCTGATCGTCGAGGACATCATCGACACCGGCCTCACGCTGAACTACCTCGTGCGCTACCTGCGCGGCAAGAACCCGGCGTCGCTCCGGATCTGCACGTTGCTCGACAAGCCCGCCCGCCGACTGGTCGAGATCCCGGTCGACTACATCGGGTTCGAGATCCCGGACCAGTTCGTCGTCGGCTACGGCCTCGACTACGGCGAGCTGTACCGCAACCTGCGCTTCGTCGGAGTCCTGAAGCCGGAGGTCTACGGAGCCGGCGGTCCGGAGGCGGACGCCGAGTGACGATGCACCGCCGGCCCCTGGGCGGGGGTCGAACGCTGGCGGCCATCGCCGGCGTCCTCATCGTCGTGGGCTCCATCCTGCCGTGGTGGCGGGTCGGAGGCGAGACCGGGATCCCGCCGCTGTCCGGCAACGCCTTCGAGGGCAGCGGGATCATCGTGTTCCTCGTCGGTGTCATCACGCTCGCGCTCGTCGCGCTCCCGTATGCGGTCGGCGACCGCCCCACCGGGATCGACCGGACCGTTTCGTACGGGCTGCTGGCCGTCGTCGGCTGGCTGGGCCTCGGCTGGCGGGTCATCGACCTGCTCCTGAGCGAGGCCTTCCAGTTCACGGAACCCATCCAGGTGTTCACGAACGGGCCCGGCCTGTGGATCGCCGGCCTTGGCCTCGCCGTCCTGTCGCGGGCCGTCTACCGGATGACCAGGGAGCCCGTCTACCGCTGAGCGCTGGTCACGAAGGCATTGATCGCGGCCGCCTGGCGGCCGTTCGGCCCGACCTCCACATACCAGTGTTCGTCGCCACCACCGACGACGGCCACCTTCATCCGGTAGATGCCGTCGGCCAGGCCACTGGCCGGCGTCTCGAGCGCCGCCACGCCGGGCCGCCCGCCCACGCCGATCTGACTCTCCAGGGCGATCGGGCCGGGCAGCGGATCCACCTGGGCCAGCTCGATCGCGGCCACGCGTTGCCCGTCCGGCAGGTTCACCCCGAGGGCGCTCGCCGGGCCGATCGGAACGGGCCAGCACCCTGCCTCGGGCCCGCCGGCCTGCCAGATCTGCGCCACGCGGCAATCCCCCGCGGCCGGCGGTCGCGCCCAGCCCGTGAGGATCTCGCCGACGGTCCACAGGTTGGCCGCCTGCGGCAAGCGGCGCAGGATGGACGCGCCGAATGCATCGAGGGGCACACGGTCCGACTTGGACGGGATGCGCGCCACGCCACCCCCGCCATCGCGATCCGCGCGAGCCGACAGCATGACCATCCGGATCGTCCCGGCCGGTTCCACGAGCAGGTCCAGGCGGTACAGGCCCGGCTGCCAGGCCAGTACCTGGCCAGCTGCGGCGCCAGGCGCGCGCAGGCCGACGGCCCAGGCCGGGGCGTCGGCCCACGGCGATGCCAGACGGGCCAGGTCCAGCCGCTCAGGACGCCCGACGTCGTCGAATCGCCAGAGCCGGATCTTGTCCAGGGCGCTACCTGGCGGGCCGGTGATGACGATGACGTCAAGGTCGTCGGCGGGCCCGATATCGACGACGGGACCGCTGGCGATGTCCGTTGGCTCGGAAAGGCCGACTGATGGCACCGGCGTGATCCGCGCCGCCGAGGTGCGGATCGACCATTCCGCTTCGCTCGGCGCGGGCCCGAAGGACTCCGGCCGGTACGGGCGGAGGGCGATCCGCGGGCCGACTTGCGGCGCCGGCGTGGCGGTGGCCGGTGGGCGGTACGGGGATGGCGTCGGGCCGGTCGGCGCCCGGGTGCTGCCCCACGGCTCGATCGGCGAGCGCGACGATGACGACCACGAGGAATCCGCCGATGGCGGCCCACTGGCCGTCGAACGGCGATCGAGGAGCCGGGACCCGAGTGAGTCCGGCCATCGCGCCCCCCGGTCAGTCCTCTCCGAGATAGGCCTTGCGGACGGCCGGGTCGGTGCGCAGCTTGTCGGCGGTGTCGGTGAGGACGACCTCCCCGGTCTGCAGGATGTAGCCACGTCGCGCGATGCCGAGCGCCATCAACGCATTCTGCTCCACGAGCAGCACGGTCGTCCCCTGCGCGTTGATGGTCTTGAGGATCTCGAAGATCTGCTCGACGAGGATCGGCGCGAGGCCCATCGACGGCTCGTCGAGGAGCAGCACCTTGGGAGCCGCCATCAGGGCCCGACCGATGGCGAGCATCTGCTGCTCACCGCCCGACAGCGTGCCGGCCTTCTGGAGCTTGCGCTCGCTCAGGCGAGGAAACAGCTCGTATATCCGCGCGTACTCGGTCGCGAGGGCGCCGCGATCCTTTCGCGCAAACGCCCCCATCTCCAGGTTCTCCTGGATGTTCATCCGTGCGAACACCCGGCGGCCCTCGGGGCTCTGACTGACGCCGAGCGCGACGATCTCGTGCGGCTTGCGGCTGTCGATCCGCTCGCCGCGCAGCCAGATCTCGCCCTGGCGCGGTCGGAGGAGGCCGGAGATCGTGCGCAGCGTGGTCGACTTGCCGGCGCCGTTCGACCCGATCAGCGTGACGATCTCGCCCTCGTCGACCGTGAAGCTGACACCGCGCAGGGCGTGGATCGCCCCGTAATAGGTGTGGACGTCCTTGAGCTCGAGGAGGGCCACGTCAGGCTCCCTCCGCCGCGCCGCGGCCCAGGTACGCCTCGATGACCCGGGGATTGGCGCGAACCTCGGCGGGGCTGCCTTCGGCCAGCACCTCGCCGTAGTCGAGCACCGTGACCCGGTCGCTGATGCCCATGACGACGCGCATGTCGTGCTCGATGAGCAGGACGGTCAGGCCGAGCTCGGAGCGCAGGCGACGGATGAAGTCGGTCAGGTCACGCGTCTCCGAGGCGTTCATGCCTGCGGTCGGCTCGTCGAGAAGCAGCAGCTTGGGGCTGGTCGCGAGGGCTCGCGCGATCTCGAGGCGGCGCTGGTCGCCGTAGGGCAGGTTCCGCGCCCAGGCGTGGGGCCGTTCGTCGAGTCCGACGAACTTGAGCAGCTCGTGCGCACGCTCGACGCTCGCCTCTTCCTCCACGTTGTTGCGGGGCGTGCGCAGGACCGCGTCCCACCAGCGGCTGCGCAGGTGGACGTGCTCGCCGACGAGCACGTTGTCGAGGGCGGACATCGTGCCGAACAGGCGGATGTTCTGGAAGGTCCGACCGATCCCGAGCTGGGTGACCTGGTGCGGCTTGAGCGAGCGGACCTTGCTGCCCTTCGTCGTCACGATGTCGCGACCGTCGAACGAGATCTCGCCGCTCGTCGGCACGTAGGCGCCGGTGATCATGTTGAAGAACGTCGTCTTGCCGGCGCCGTTCGGCCCGATGAGCGAGACGATGCTGCCCCGCGGGATGTCGAAATCGACGGCGTTGACCGCCACCAGGCCGCCGAACCGCTTCGTCACGTTCCGGGCGCGGACCAGGATCTGGTCGTCCGGTACCTGGCCGGTCAACGGCGTGGCCCCCTGCTCGTAGGTGACGCCCGTCGTCATCGTGGCGTCTCGTCGTCGGGGCCATCGCCGGTGACTTCGCCGCGGCTTTCTGCGATGGTCTGGCCGGGCGGCTCCTCGCCGGGCACCTCCGCTTGCTCAGGATCCTCCTCACCGCCGGGCTCGGTCGGATCGAGCTCGGGCACGAGACCCTCCTCCTCGATGAGGCCGATCGAGCCGATCGCCTGGCCCGGTGGGGCCGTGTGCATCTCCGCGGCGCGCTGGCGGCTCGGCAGGAAGCCTTCCGGACGGAACCGCATCATCACGACGAGCGCGATGCCGAGCAGCAGGAAGCTGAAGGACGAGGGGTTGATGTCGCTCAACTGCTCGAGCCCGGTCGCGCCGCCGACATCCGACAGGCGGTTACCGACCCAAGCCAGCAGGGTCTTGTCGACGTACTGGACGACGATGGCCCCGACGAGCACGCCCCAGATGTTCCCGATGCCGCCCAGGATGATCATGATCACCACCAGGATCGACGTCGAGAACATGAAGAAGTCGGACGTCGTCGCGCCCTGGTAGGACGCCTGCAGCGCACCCGCGACGCCCGCGAAGGCCGCCCCCAGGGCGAACGCGAGGAGCTTGGTCCGGACGGTGTTGACGCCCATCATCTCGGCGGCGATCTCGTCCTCGCGGATGGCCATCCAGGCGCGTCCCATACGCGAACGTTCCAGGTTTCGCGCGATGACGATCGCGATCACCACGAGCGCGATGCCGAGATAGATCGGCGCGAACCCGCTGATCACGCCGAACTTGAACCCGAGGAAGCTGGGCGGATCGATGGGGTTGATCCCGAGAGGTCCGCCGGTGAGGTTGGCGTTGACGAGCTGGATGGGGCCGAACGTGAAGTTCACGTTGACGAGGTTCTTGAAGAAGATCGGAACGATCTCGCCGAATCCCAGCGTCACGATGGCGAGGTAGTCACCACGGAGGCGCAGGGTCGGGGCGCCGAGCAGCGCGCCGAAGACCGCGGCCACGGCGGCCGCTAGCAGGAAGATCAGGGCGAACGGCAGGTGGATCCCCGGGAAGCCGGGTGGCACGCTCGAGAACAGGACGACCGACACGCCGCCGAAGTGGGGTGATGCGAGGAAGGCGGCCGTGTAGGCGCCGATCGCGTAGAACGCCACGTACCCGAGGTCCAGCAGGCCGGCGAAGCCGATGACGACATTGAGGCCGATGGCCATGATCCCGAAGATCAGCATGAACATGACCACCGTGCTGCTCGGAAGCGGCAGCGCCCGGGTGATGTTCGACGGGATGGCCGGGTAGATGATCGGGTAGAGGAAGACGCCGATGACGAGGAGCGTCAGCAGGATCGTGCGGCGCCGATTCTTCGCATAGGCCGCCCGATAGGACTGTGGCCAGCTCGTGACGGCTGCGCCCATGTGGCGCAGCCACGCGGAGAGGCCGCCGGTCTTTTCGACCCGGACCGGGGTGACCAGGCTGCTGCTCATGCCCGGTCCGCCAGCTGCTGGCCGAGGAGGCCCGTCGGGCGGAACACCAGGACGGCGATCAGCACGCCGAAGACGATGGCGTTCGTCCATTGAGCCGACAGATAGCGGTCACTGAACGCGTTGATGAGGC
This sequence comes from uncultured Chloroflexia bacterium, assembly GCA_963828165.1. GTDB lineage: Bacteria > Chloroflexota > Limnocylindria > Limnocylindrales > CSP1-4 > SPCO01. Next base: position 1,126,144 of record CAWHDR010000001.1, on the reverse strand, counting down.
CCAGCACGATCCCGCCCAGCACGGCCCCCTGGAGGTTGCCGATGCCGCCCAGCACGGCGGACGTGAAGGCGTTCAGCCCGAATCGGAAGCCCAGGTTCCACACGGTCGTGTTGTTGTAGAGGATCTGGACGAGGCCGGCGGCGCCCGCGAGCGCACCCGCGATGATGAACGTGATCGCGATCGTCCGGTTGACGTCGATGCCCATCAGTCCGGCGGTGTCCGGATCCTGGGCCGTCGCGCGCATCGCCTTGCCCTGGCGCGTCTTGCCGACGAACCACATCAGGACCAGCAGGAGCGGGATCGTGATGATGGCGACGAAGAACTGCTTGAACGAGAACTCGATGGCCGTGTCCAGGCCAAGGACCGAGGTCAGGATGTTCGTGTTCGGGATGACGTCCGGATAGCCCAGGTTGGCGGGGCCCTTCCAGAGCAGGCCGACGTTCTGGAGGATGAAGCTCATGCCGATCGCCGAGATCAGCGGCGCGAGCTTGGGCGCGTTGCGCAACGGTCGATAGGCGACGCGTTCGATCGAGACGTTCAGCAGCGCCGTGATGGCCATCGTGATGACGAGCACGGCGAAGATCAGGGCGACCGTGGTCAGGAGGTCGAGTCCAGGCACCACACCGAAGATCTGGAGCAGCGTCAACGCGATCATCGAGCCGAGCATGAACACGTCGCCGTGGGCGAAGTTGATCAGCTGGAGGATCCCGTAGACGAGGGTGTAGCCGAGGGCCACGAGGGCGTAGATGAGGCCGTTGGAGAGACCGATGATGATCGTCTGGATGAGCTGGTCGTCCATGGAGCGGTCAGTTCTCCGTGGCAGTTCCGGTGGGATAGACAGCGGGGGCGGACCTGGTGGTCCGCCCCCGCCGTTCTGTTACGGCGTTGTCGCCTGCCTCACTCGGGCGCGGCGAGCACCTTCTCGAACTTCGGCGGCCAGCTGTCGACGACCTGATAACCGGTCGCCTCGGCCAGCGTCGTGTCGCCGTCCGGCTTGATGGAGAACGTGCCGAGGTACGACGCGAAGTCCGTGGTCGAGAAGACGTTCTTCAGGACCTCGTAGCGGTCGTTGGTCCCGGCTCGGGTGAGGGCGTCCAGCGCGAGCTGGGCCGCGGCCGCACCGTAGATGCCGTAGACGGGCGGATCGTCGCCGTCGTGCGCCGCCTTGTAGTCGGCGACCCACTTCTTGCCGGCGTCCGAGGTCTGCTCGTTCGGACCGACGCCGCCGAAGGTGAGGTAGGTGCTGTTGCCAGCCTCGCCTGTGCCCTCGTACCACGACTCCTCGAACACGCCGTCGCCGGACATGATCTTCATGTCAGGCATGGCGGCCCGAAGGTCCTTCCAGAGCTTGCCCGTGTTCTGGCCCGTGATGGATCCGATGTAGACGAAGTCGGCACCCGAGTCCTTGACCTTCTGGGCCAGGGCGGCGTAGTCCGTCGCCTTGGCGTCGAAGCCTTCGCTCGTGCCGTTCGCGCTGACGACCTCGATGCCGAGCTCGTTCGCGGACAGTGCCCACGATCGTGCAAGGCCCTTGCCGTAGACCTGGGTGTCGTCGAGGACGTAGGCCTTCGTGGCGCCGAGCTCCTTGGCCCAGGCCGCGCCGGCTCCACCCTGCTTGTTGTCCGTCGAGATGACGCGCGAGTAGTTGCGATAGCCGTTCGGATAGTAGCTATCCGGCTCGCCCGGCTCCGTGACGCCCTCGACCGCCGTGGTCAGGCCCGGATACGTGTTCGCGGGGCTGATCATGACGAGGCAGGCGGCATTGAGGATCGGGATCGTGAGCTTGGCCGCACCCGAGTTGAAGTGGCCGATGAAGACCATCGCGTCGGGGTCGTTGGCCGCGGTCGTCGCGTTCTGCTGGGCCACGGCGCCGTCCCAGTCGCCATTGTTGGCGGCCGAAGAGTCGTCGAGGTCCGTGTACTTGATCGTGAATGAACCGACCGTCTTGCCGTCAAGGATCTCCTTGATCGACTCGACGAGGGCGTTCGTCTGGGCCGTGTTCGAACCCTGACGCGGCAACGACGAGTACACGTGGATCTCGTTGCTGCTCGTGCCCTTCTTGTTCTTGCAGACCTCCGGCTGTGCGGCGGCGCCTCCACTGCCACTAGGGGCAGCAGCAGACCCAGCCGGGGCCGGTGAGCAAGCGGCGAAGACGAACACCGCACTCGCGGCGACGGCTCCGACCTTGGTGAGCTTCATGCATTCTCCTCCTGAGTGTCCGATCGTCCGGCGGTTCCGGAGCGACCTTCGGCCGGGGCCTTCCCGCCAGCTCCCGAAACGGAGATGCGAGGCTCGCCCGTCGCCCTCGTGCTCGCGTCCCACCGACGGTGCCCTCCCAGGGCGTCGACGGGGCGAGCGGCGGTGCGTGACGGACGGCGATGCAGGACCGTGTTCGGGCGGTGCGCAGGTGACCGCCGAAACGATGCCGTATCATAGCCACCGGCGACCTGAATGCAATACCGGTCGGCCGCACCCCCGCCGTGCGCCTCGCGCGTGTCGCGAGCTTCATGCTCGCCGTTGGCAGGGTCCGCAGGCCAGGAGGTACCGGCCCAGGGTCACAACGACCCAGGTCGAGGGGCGACGGGTCGCCGTCCTGCGAGGTACGAACCTTCGGCGTGGAATACCTGATCCGAGCAGCCCGTGTCACGGATATCGACCGTCTCGTCGCATTGAGCGACGGTGACCTTCGTGTGGACCGTGGTGCCAGCCCGCTCGATGCGGCGGACCTCATGCGCCAGCTGGTGTACCTTCCGCAGGCCAGCATCTTCGTGGCCGAGACGCAGCGTGTCGTCGTAGGTGGGGCCGTCTTGGCCCTACGGCCCTCGGTACGTGCTGGCGGCTTCGTCGGCACGATCGACCTTCTGGTCGTCGACCCCGACCATGACGCGGACCGCGTGACGGACGCCCTCCTCGAGGACCTCATCCGCTCGGCGAGCAACAAAGGCTGCACCCTCGTGGAGGCAGTCCGCCCGGACGATCCGGCGGCCCTGGGCCGCTGGGCGGCGCAAGGTTTTGCGCTCGCCGGTCCGCGCATCCAACGAACCGTGGCCGCGGTGGGAATCACGGCGCGCCGCACCTAGCTCAACGCTCCGCCGAGCAGCGCGATCGCGCCGGCCGAGCGCCATATATCGGACCAAGGAGTCATTCGTGAGCAAAAACGTCGCCGTCTTCGTAGACGTGGCGAACATCTTCTTTGCGGCAAAGGCCGCCGGCGTGGACATCGATTACGTCACGCTTCTCAAGTCGGCCTCGGCCGGGCGCGATCTCGTGCGTGCCTACGCATACACCGGGCTGGACCCGGAAAACGAGAACCAGCGCAATTTCCACGACTTCCTGCGCCGTCATGGGTACAAGGTCGTCAGCAAGGACATCCGCAAGTACGGCGACGGCAAGGTCAAGGCCAACCTCGATATCGAGCTCGTCGTCGACATGATGAAGACGGCCCGGAACCTGGATATCGCGATCGTCGTGTCGGGCGACGGCGACTTCGCCCCGGCGATCCGTGCCGTCCAGGAGATGGGCGTACGCTGCGAGGTCATCAGCTTCCGCGGCAACACCTCATCGGACCTCATCGAGGTCGCGGACCTGTTCACCGACATCACCCAGCTCGCGCGCGTCGAGAAGGGTTCCCGCTCCGGCCGCCGCGTGGCGGACGATGACGCGGACCTGTCGATGACGGAGGTTCCCGACAAGCAGACGGAGGGCACCGGGCTCGGTCGCGGCGGTCGTGGTCGCGGCGGGCGCGGTCGTGGCCGCTCCGGCGAGGCGGAGCCCGTGACCTCGACGACATCGCGCTCGCGCGGCGGACGCGGTCGCGCCGGAGCCGTCGCCACGAACGGGGTCGGGGCCGCTCACGACAGCGACGCCGGACTCGTCGCCCTGCCCGGGGAGCGCCTCTCGAAGGCGGTCGGCAACCTCACCGAATCGGATCTGGCGGCCGCCGAGGTCTTCACGATCGATGATCTCGGTGAGCCGGCGGTCGTGTCGACCGACGGATCGCCCCAGCCGGTCGAGTCGGCCGGAGCCGACGATGCCGAGGGTACCGAGCTCCGCGAGGACGAGACGGGTCGCCGTCGGCGCCGTCGTGGGGGACGCGGCCGCGGTCGTGGCCGTGGGCGTGACGAGGCGATCGACGCTCCCGCGAGCGCGGACCGTTCCGCCCCAGCGGCCTCATCGGCCGCCTCGGGTCCGACCCGCGACCTGGACGAGGATCCCGACGACATCGAGGAGGAGCCGCAGGCCCCGCGCGGCCCGCGAACCACTCCGTTCGGATCGGTGTGGGACTCGCAGCTCGGCACGACTGCGGCCCCGAGCTCTGCGAACCTGACTCCGCTCAGCGATGACGACGAGGATTTCGACGAGCCGGAGATTCCCGAGTACCTCATCGCCGAGCAGCGCCGCGGGGCCCGTGGCGGCAACGCCCGTAGCCCGCAGGGCGGCCGCGGGGGACCGCGCGGCGGACGGGCCGCGTACCAGTCCGCGGTCGAGCGCGAGCGCTACGGACGCGGCGGTGGCGGTGGCGGCATCAACCGCTACCCCGATGTCAGCGGCCGGACGGGCGGAAACGCCGCACCGAGCCGCGGACCACGCGAGGACCGGGGACCCGCCCGCCGTGACGAGCGCCCCCGCGAGGCCACGCCGCGCGCGACCTCGTCGAGCGAGCCGTGGAGCGAGGTCCCGCCCGAGCTCGAGGCGATGCTGCGCGCGCAGGTGAGCCAGAAGCCCGGCACCTCGGAGTCCCGCCCCAGCGAGACCCGTCCGGTGGCGGCCGATGCGGTCGCACCAGCCGAGGCGATCACGGCCGAAGCCGCCATCGAGGATGCTGCGACGGCCGCAGCGCCGAAGCGACGGACCACGCGCAAGACGACGGCGTCCGCTGTCGCGCCGGCCGAGGACGGCCAGTCGGCCGCGCCGAAGCGACGCTCCACCCGGAAGGCGGCGACGAGCGCAACCGCGACGGAGCCGGCCCCGGCCAGCACCGATCCGGGCACCGGATCCGCGGAAGCACCCGCACCCAAGCGACGGACCACGCGCAAGACCGCGGCCACAGCCGCCGACAGCGCAGCCGGGGACGCCGCCGGGGCCGAGGCCAAGCCGAAGCGGAAGACCACTCGCAAGACCGCAGCCAGCTCGAGCGACCCCGCCTGAGCGAATCCAGGATGGATGGGGCGCGGACCCGCGGACAGCCGGCGGCACTCGCCGCGGTCGGCTCGATGATCCGTGGCGGAGCGCCCCATGCCGTCCTGCTCGTGGGTCCCGCCGGCGTCGGCAAGACGACGCTCGCAATGGATCTGGCCGCCGGATTGCTGTGCACCGCGGACGATCCGGCCGACCGCCCCTGCGGATCGTGTCGCGCGTGCCGGTTGGTCGCCTCGGGCGGCCACCCCGACGTCCATCGGGTCGGTCCCGAGGGACCGGGACGCCAGGTGGTCATCGGCGGCCCCGGCGCTCGTGTCCGAGGGATCCGGGATCTCATCGCCGACCTTGCGCTCCTGCCGGTCGAGGGCGGGGCCCGGGTGGCCATCGTCGAGGCGGCCCAGCGCATGAACGAGGACGCGCAGGCCGCCTTGCTCAAGACGCTGGAGGAGCCACCTTCCAGGGTGACGCTGATCCTCTGCGCGGACGCCGAAGAGCCGCTGCTGCCGACCATCCGTTCGCGCTGCGCCCGTCTCCGACTCGGGCCGGTCGCCACCCGCGACGTCGAGGCCATCCTGGCCGAGCATGGGGTCGCCGACGCCCCGCTCGCGAGCCGCCTGGCCCGCATCACCGCGGGACGACCAGGGCTTGCACTGGCCTGGGCGCGTCAGCCCGAGGCGCTGCGGGTCCGCGATGAATTGAGTCGATCGCTGCTGGACCTGCTCGCGGCGCGGCCGGCGGAGCGGCTGGCCGGCGTGCGGGCGGCCGTGGCTCGTGCCGGCTCCCTCACGGCGATGGGCGAAGGGGCAGGAGAGCCGGCCTCGGTCGTCGTGAAAGCCACGAGCACCGCCGCGTCCGATGGCGTCGACGCCAACGGCGACGCCGGCGACGAAGGTGGCACCAGCGTCAGAACTCCGGCCGCCGAGCGCCGGCGCGCGGCCGAGGCCCTGATCGCGCTCTGGACCGACACGGCGCGCGACCTTGCGTTGTGCCGGCGCGGGCTCGAGCGATCCATCCGCGACATCGGCCTGCTGGACGAAACGACCGCGATCGGGCAGCGAATGGACGCCCGCGAGCTGGATGCGTTCCTCGACCGCCTCGGTCGCGCGTCGGTCCTGATCGTGGCGAACGTCTCGCCCGAGCTGATCCTGGACGACCTGGCGCTGGCCTGGCCGCGACCGGCCGACGCCGCCGCGTGACCTCGGATCAGGTCCGCCTCGAGGCCACGGCCCGTGGCCGGGTCCAGGGCGTGGGCTTTCGATACTTCGTCCTGCGCCGCGGGATGGAGCTGGGGTTGAGCGGCTGGGTCGCGAACGAATTGGACGGATCGGTGCGATGCGTGGCGGAAGGCCCGCGCGACGACCTCGAGGCGCTGCTCGAATCGATGGAGCTCGGACCGGCCGGCGCACTCGTCGAGCGGGTCAGCGCGACGTGGAGCAGTGCGACGGGGGACCTGCGCGACTTCGGCATCCGTGCCGGCGGTCATCGGGGTGACTGACCCCATCGCCTCGCCTGAGTGGGACCGCTGGGCTATTTCGGTTGGGACCATCGTCCGGCATCGTCTTCGCACGATGGAGCCAAACTCTCGCGCCGAGGATCTACCGACGCTGTACCGCGCCATCCTCGACCGCGTGGCCCTCCTCGAGGAGGCCGGGGATCGGGGCGAGGCTCGACTCGTGCGACAACGGGCGACGGCAGCCTATTCCCGATCATGGGATGACCGGGCCCATCGGGAGCTCGAAGCCCTGCTTCGGCGCGCCGAGCGACCGACCGCCGCCGAGGCCAAGCTTGGACGCGGCAGGACACGGACCCTTGGTCGGGTGATGGGTCGCCAGCGGCATCGAGCGGCGAGCGTCCAGGACTGATCCTCGGGAGCGCGACGGCCACACCGGTCGTACGCTTCGAACATGGCATCTGCGACTGTCGACCAGGCGATCGATCGCGCCCTTGCGGCCTATGCGCGGCTGACCGAGCGGGCCGAGGAAGTCGAGGACGAGTGGTCGTATGTCGATGACCTGTCGTCCGCCTGGCGCGAGCGCCTCGAGCTGGCAGCCGGGTCGGGGACGAGCGCACCCCTGGACCCCGCCGTCGACGCCGCCATCGACCGCTTGATCGACGAGGTCGACCGCATCACCGACCCGCACCGCGCGATCGACTGGCTGTCGACCTTCCCGCAGGTCGCCCTGCTGGCCCTCGGCGAGACGCCATGAGGTTCCAGGACGCCGCGCGCGACGGCCGCGCGATCGTGTACGCGGGGATCCAGGCCGACCCGCTCGCGAAGCGAGCGGCGACGCTCCTCGCCGACGCGACCCCGTCGCAGCGCGTCCTGGCGCGGGCGGCGATGAACGGTGAGACGACCGATGTCACGGGTTGGCTCGCGATGTTCCCCACGCTGTTCGGCGTGTCCGTCCCAGCCGGCGACGAACGGACGCGCTCCGAGGCCATCCTTGCCGCCAGCCTGGAGGTCGCCGAGCGGGGAGAACAGGTCCGCAGCCAGTTCCGCGGCGCGATCGTCGAGGAGCTGACCGCCATCCTGCTGGCGCGTCGCGTCGGCGAAGCGGCCGTTCGGCGGGAGCGACGGATCCTGTTCGACGGCGTGCGGTCGGAGGTCCATCCGTACGACGTGACCGTCGAACGGGAAGGCGCGGCGGAGGCCTACGACTGCAAATGGGGGGCGCGCGGGATCAACGACGACGTCCTCCACCAGCTGGACGACGCGCGCAGTCACGCGGCCGACGAGGACGAGGCACTTCGCGTGGCGCTCGTGGTGTTCGATGCGGAGCGATCGTGCGAGGTGCGCCTCGAGCGTCAGTACGCGCCGCGTACCGGCACGACGATCGTGCCGCTCGAGGCCCTCGATCGCATCGCGGCGGTGGCCCCGTGACGGCCGAGGACCCAGCCACCCGAGCGCCCGGTGAGCCCGACGCCTGCTCGGCGCCGTTCCGGGTCCGTTTCGACGAGGCGGGCCCCGACGGCCTGCTGCGGACGTCCGTCCTGCTGCGCTACGCCCAGGACCTGGCCTGGTTTCACTCCGCGAGCCGTGGCTTCGACCGCGACTGGTATCGCGAGCGGGGTCTCACCTGGCTGGCCCGAACCGCAGAGGTCGCCGTGGAGGCGCCGGTCCGCGTCGGTGACGGATTGACCGGAACGACCCGGGTCGTCGGCTGGCGCCGGGTCTGGGCGCGGCGACGGACCGATTTCGTGGATGGCGCCAGCATGCTCGTCGCGTGGACGCACGTCGACTGGGTGCTCCTCGACGAGCGTGGCGCCCCGACGCGCGTGCCGCTCGACTTCCAACCGGTATTCGGGGCGCCGGACGCGCCGTTCGCCCTGGCGCGCGTGCCGCTGGCGGAACCTCCGCCGGCAGCCCGGTCGTCGCGGTTCTCGGTCCGGCCGCAGGAGCTCGATCCGATGGACCACGTCAACAACGCCGTCTATGCCGACTGGCTCGACGAGCAGGTCATCGCGGCCGGCGGGCTGACAGACGTCCGGGCGATCCCGCGGCGCGCGCGCCTCGAGTACGCTCGTGCGGCCGAGTCCGGCGCGGCGGTGGATGCCGTCACCTGGCGCGGGAACGACGGCGGCTGGTCGTGCCGGGTCGCGGATGCAGCCGGCACGGAGCTCCTGCGGGCTCGCCTGGAAGGGATCTCGAGCCCCGACGCGGACGAGGCGGGCTAACCCCGGTCGGCGGGCACGAACGTGATCTGGTCGACGTCGATCACGGGCTCGTAGCCGATCGCCTGGTAGATCTTGTTCGAGGTCGGGTTCGCCAGGTCGGTGAAGAGGAAGACGAACCGCCGCCCCTTGTCGAGCTCTGCCTGGCTGGCCGCGGCGGTGAGCGCGCTCGCATAGCCGTGCCGGCGCCGATCCGGTGGCGTGTAGACCGGCCCGATACGGATCCCGTTCGGCGTCGGGCCACCGGCGGCCGCGACAGAGACCGGCTCGCCGTCATCCCACAGGTACCAGGTGCGGGTGCCGGTCCGGAACGACCGATCGACCAGCGCCGCGGCAGCCCCGGCCTCGGCTCGGTCGAGCGCCTCGAGCAGGAACGCGTCGACCCAGTCGACCAGCAGGTCGCGATCGGCCTCGCTCGCGATGCGGGCCGTGCCTGCGACACCGTCGGGTGGCACGACCCGTTCCAGCCGGTAGATCCGCTCGGCGATCCCGCGACCCCGGTCGAGACCGTGCGCCTGGCACCAGCCCTCGGCGAATCGATTCGCGATCTCGACCGGACCCGTCGTGCCGGGGATCGAGATGCCGCGGGCGTCCAGGTCGGTCGCCAGCGCGGTGGGCGCATCCGGCTCGTCCATGCACGACAGCACCAGGTTCCAGGGTGGCGTCATCACGGCGGCCCCGACGACGCGGCCCGCCTGCGACACCGTGGCGAGATAGGGCTCGCTCGCGTACCCGGGGTCGGCGGCCAGGGTCGCGCAGATCCCGAAGATCAGGTTGTGCTCGGCCTCGCGCTCGACCAGGAAGGCGCCGGCTGCGTCGAGGAAGTCCGTTGCCGTCGCGTGTCGCTCGACGCTCAACGGGCCGTTGGCGGTCACGCGGCGGAGTCTGACACCTCCGACGCAGACGGCGGGAGCTCCTCGGGGACCGTCCCGCGCGCCTTCTCGGCGCGCCAGGCCGGGATGTAGAGCGGCGCCGCGACGGCGCACAGGATGCCGCCGACGACCATGGCGGTCGCCACGGACGTTCCGTCGGCCAGGGCGGCGAGCACGATCGCGCCGATGGCACCGGCCGGCTGGCTGATCATCGAATTCATCGACAGGACGGTCGTCCGATGTGGACCATCGACCTGCCGGTGGAGCAGGGTCGTGTGCATCGGGTTCGAGGCGCCGTGGACGATGTAACACGCCAGGTAGGCCATCACGACGCCGACGGGCCCCGCGAGCAGGCCCATCCCCACGATCGTCAGCCCCTGGAGGATGCGCAGGATGGCTCCCGACCGGGCGACGCCGATGCGGCGGCTCACCACCGTGATCACCGCCGCTCCGGCCGCCGACGCGAACCACGCTCCGGAGCTCACCGGGCCCATCAAGGCGGCCGCCTGGGCGGTGTCACCGACCACCTCGGCGAGGCGGATCGGGAACAGGCCCTCGAAGGTGACCATCGAGAAGCCCCAGAAGAGCTCCACGAGGATCAAGGCCAGCAGCACGGGCGAGGCACGGAGGAGACGAAGACCGTCGCGGATGACCGCGGGCACGGCCGCGACGGAGCTCGCGATCGCGCGGGCGCCGCGGGCGGTTCGGACCTCCCGCATGAGCGTCACGTTGGCGACGAGGCCGACCCCGTGGAGACCGAGGGCCACCAGGAGAGGCAGGGCGAGCGTCTCGATCGTCGGGAACGGGTCGAGTGCGATGAGACCGCCCGACAGCAGCGCCCCGGTCGCGATCGCGAGACTGAGCACCGTGCTTCCGGCCCCGAGACCCGACTCGATCCGCGCCTCGCGGTCCGCCGCGAGCGTCGCGTCGACATACCAGGCCTCGAGCGGGCCGCTGTCGAGCGCGCGGTAGATGCCCTGCAGGAACATCGCCGCCGCGAACATCCCGACCGAGTCGGCGAGGAAGAAGAGCGCGAGCGACGCCAGGCCGATGAAGCTCGCGAGGATGAGGACCGGCCGACGACCGAGTGAGTCGGACAGACCACCGGTCGGCAGCTCGAGAGCGAGCACGACGAAGCCCTGGACGGAGAAGACGATCCCGATCTCGGTCAGCGACAGTCCGCGCGAGAGCGGCAGCAGCACGAAGATCGGGATGAGCAGCCCCGTCGGGAGCCAGCGAAGGGCCAGAAGGATCAGGTAGCGCCGCCGCGCGGAGCGCGCGTCGAGGGCCGTCATCGCCGAGCCGTTTCCAATGGGAAGGCGTGGAGGTGGATCTCGATGGGGAGGGCATCGGGGTCATCGGGGTCCGGGTCTCGATACCGCTCCAGGAGCGTGCGCATCTCGGCTTCGAGCTCCGCGAGACGCCGCGGCGACACGCGCAGCAGGTAGTCGCTGGCGTCGGCGACCTCCTGCCACTCGAGCGACCACGCTGCGTGGTCGTCCAGCCAGGCCTCATAGCGATCCAGGAACGAGCGCAGGTAGTACCGGCGCAGCCAGTCCGCGGCCGCCTGGCCGTCGGCGTCGTAGGCGACGTCGCGCTGGGTGAAGCTGTGCATCTCGGTCGAGGCGCGCCAGGGGCGTTCCTTGCCGCGTCCCTCGCCGGTCTCCTCGACGAGTCCGACCGACTCGAGCTTACGCAGGTGGTAGCTCGTCGCCCCGCTGTTCGTGCCGAGGCGCTCCGCCAGGGCGGTGGCGGTCGCCGGGCCGCCGAGCCGCAGCGCGCCGAGCAGGCGCGATCGGAGCGGGTGCGCGAGCACCTTCACGGCATGGGCGTCCAAATGGAGCGTGGAGGCGTTCGATTCGGTCGTCATCGCGACCAAAACTATCATGCAAAGAAAGTGTGCACAAGTTTTGTGCACGTGGTGCCACGGGAGCGGCTACGATCCGTTTGATGCCACTTCGCGCCGACCTCGCCGCGCTTCCAGCCTGGGGGTTCGCCTTCCCCGGTCCGCTCCGTGATGAGCTAACGGCGCTCGCGCTGGCCGGTACCAAAACGACGACTGCCGGCCTGCTGGCCGAGATGGAGGCCGAGGGCGAGGCGATCCCCATCCGGGGCGCCCGTGAGGTGTTGCTCGATTCCGAGGAACGTGCGGTTGCGGTGATCGAGACGGTCGACTGCCGCGTCGTCCGCCTGGCCGATGTCGACGACCGGCATGCGATCGACGAAGGAGAGGGCTACGCGGACGCGCACGAGTTCCGGGTCGCGCACGAGCGATTCTGGAACGGCTACCTCGACGACCTGCGCGCGACGCTCGGCGACCCGGCCTTCGTCCTCGATGACGACACGCTCGTCGTGCTCCAGCGCTTCCGAGTCGTCGAGCTCCTCGCCGGCTGATCAGCGGCCCGTGGGTTTCGCTACGCTGACACCATGACGGCGCGTTTCGACCTCATCGGCCTCGTCGTGGCCGACATGGCCCGGTCCATGGCGTTCTACCGGCGGCTCGGTTTCGACCTTCCGGCGAGTGCGGATGGCGAGCCGCCTCTCGAGCCATTCGATGCGTTCTGGGGGATGCGCTACGCGACGGTCCTCGACCCGGACGACAACGGCGTGGACCTGTTCGCGACGCTGGCGGGCGGCGCTTCGGCGCCCGACCCGTCCTAGGTGACCCAGCACCGCGACATCCGACCGCCGCCCAGACCAATCGAGCAGTTTCGGAGAAGCCACGGCAGCGTGTGCTGCCTAGCATCGGGGTCGTCCCCGATCAAGACTCGCAAGGAGAACCCCGATGAACGCCACGCCGAAAGCCAACAAGCGCACGACGGGCAAGTCCAAGGGGTTCTCGACCGAAGAAAAGGCCGCGATGCGAGAGCGTGCCAAAGAGCTGAAGGCGGAGGCGAGCCAGGCCGAGGCTGAGAAGGCGCTGCTCGCGAAGATCGCCGAGATGCCGGATTCGGATCGCGTCATGGCTGAACGGATCCACACCATCGTCAGGGCCACGGCGCCAGGGCTCGCTCCGAAGCTCTGGTACGGGATGCCCGCCTATGCCAAGGATGGCAAGAACGTGTGCTTCTTCCAGGCGGCCGATAAGTTCAAGTCGAGATACGCCACGTTCGGCTTCGACGAGGGCGCGAACCTCGACGAAGGCTCGATGTGGCCGACGTCCTGGGCGTTGACGAAGCTGACCGCCGCCGACGAGGCGCGAATCGCCGAGCTCGTGACGAAGGCGGTGAGCTGAGCGGTCGAGGATCGACAGCGGCCATCACCGCGAGCGGCCGGCGTCAATCGTCAGGCATCGCGCGGCGCTCGCCGACCGCCCCCGTCGTGCCCGGAAACGCCAGCGTCCCCGCGGCAACCCACCACTCGAACACGTCGTAGGTCAAGCGCCCTGCCTGGACCGACGGATCGAGGTCGCTCAAGCGCCGGGCCTCATCGAGGTCGCACGAGAAGATCGAGAGGCCGCGGAACGATGGATCCGACTGCTCCCCGAGCGGGCCGTTGGCCACCAGCACGCCGTCCTGGCGCAGCTTCGCTCGGTAGGCCAGGTGCCGGGACTGCAGGGCGTCGAGCTCGGCCTCCGGCATCTCCGGGGCGTCGTCGGGACGGCGCAGAAGAACCAGCGTGAACACGTCGAACGCGTCGGGGATGTTCGGATCGCGCGGCATCCCGGAACGATAATCCGTCCCGGGGCCTCCGGGCCGTCGAAGCGTCGCAGCGGCATCGCGATCGCGTCGCTAGCGGGTCGCCTCCGAGCGCTGCCACCTCTGCGCCTGCAACACCGGCAGCGGTTGTCGTTCGTCGCTCGATCAGGTACCAGGTCTCCATCTCACCCTTGCCCTTGACCGAGATCGTCCCTCTCGGCTCGCACACGAACTCATCCTCGATCAGGTCGTAGGTCGCGCGGGTGATCTGGATCCGTCCGGCGGTCCCCGACGATTCCATCCGGCTGGCGGTGTTGACGGCGTCGCCCCACAGGTCGTACAGAAATCGCTTGCGGCCGATGACGCCCGCCACCACGGGGCCGGAATTGATGCCCACCCGCAGTTCCAGGCCGAGGTGTCCCACCTCGTCGCTCGTGCGCATGGCATCGACCATATCGAGCGCCATCAGCGCCAGCGCGCGGGCATGATCCGGGCGCGGTGACGGGACTCCCGCGGCGACCATGTAGGCATCGCCGATGGTCTTGATCTTCTCCACGTCGTATCGATCGGCCAGCATGTCGAAATGACTGAAGAGATGGTCGAGGATGCCGACGACTTCGGCCGGTGACAGCTGCTCGGAGCGCCGGGTGAAGTCGACCACGTCGGCGAAGAGGATCGACGCCGAGGTGAAACTGTCCGCGATGGTCTGGGGCTCGGCCTTCAGCTTCTCGGCGATCGGGCGCGGCAGCACGTTGAGGAGCAGGTTCTCGGCCTGGTCCTGGGCGACCTGCAGGGCCGTCAGGGCCTCCTGTCGCTGTTGGGCGAACAGCGCGAGGAGCGTGAACACCATCGTCCCGCCGACCGCGATGTTGAGCGCCAGCATCACCGTCGTGAACCACATCGGCAGCGGGGAAATGGTGCCCAGGATCTCGCCCGCGATGCCGCAGCCGAGGAAGACCGCCAGGAACGCCACGTACCAGTGGATGCCAGCTCGCACACCCACGAATACGAGCGCGCCCATCGGGGCCAGGATGCCCCACACGCCGACGCCGGTGGACGTGATGAACCCGCCGAGCGGGATCATCGACAGGTTCGGCGCGAGCAGGATGTCGAGGAACTCGATGTGCAGGAACAGCGCGAAGTCTCTCGTGCGAGCGAAGAGCGCGATCGCTCCGAGCGAGATGGCGAAGTAGATGAACGCGAGCACACCGGATTGCGCTCCAAGCGCGAGATAGAGACCACCCCACAGCAGCGAGACCGGGAGGATCAGCACCGACACGAGCACGAGGAGTGATTTCCGGCCGCGCGTCTCCTCGTCGTCCCGGCTGTCGGCCCCGATGGCGCCCAGACGCGCGAGCGCGGTATCGAGGAGCGCCCGGAGCGAGGTCATCGACCGAGGATACCCTCCGACCACGACGGCTTCGAAACCCGGTCGAAGCACGTCGGGATGTCGACGATGACACCCCGGAAGCATGTTCTCGCGGGCGCCCCGGCCATCGATGGCGCGTCAGTCCGCGAGCCAGCCCTCAGCCGGCGGCCTTCTTGACGAGCTCGGCGATCCGCGACTCCACGTTTGGTGTGAGCTTGATCACCGCGAACTCGGTCGCCCACATGTCGCCGTCGTCAAGGGTCGCGTCAGGCTGGAAGCCGACCGTCGAGTAGCGGACCTTGAACTTCGACTTGGGCTTGAAGAAGGCGATGACCTTGCCGTCCTTGCCCTCCCTGGCGTACGCCGGCATGCCGTAGTACGTCTTCGGGACGAGCGCCGGGGCGGCGTCGGAGACGACCTCGTGGATCCGCTCCCCCATCGCCCGGTCGTCCGCGGGCATCTTGGCCAGGCTGTCGCGAAGGTCCTTGAGGCCCTCGGCGCGTGCCTCGGCCGGGTTGCGGGCGGAGGTGGCCTTTCGCTCACGGGCGGTCGCGGCGACCGCGGCACGTTCCGCCTCGGAGAAGACTCGATCATCGTCGCGAGTCCCGTGCTCGCTCTTCGTTGCCGGCTTGCTCGGCATCTTCACGTCCTCCTTCGTCCGGTCGCGCCTCAGGCTGTCGCCTTCTGGGCGGCCTTGCCCTGCTGGAGGATCCGGATCGGGTTGCCGAACGGATCCCGAATCCCCATGTCCGTGCCGTAGAAATGATCGGTGGGCTCCTGCGTGAAATCGGTGACACCGCGCTCGCGGAGCATCTCGTAAAGGCCGCGAGCGTCGTCGGTGATGAACACGAGGCCGCCCAGGGCACCCTTGGTGATGAGCTCCCGGATCTGCGCTGCCGTGGCTTCGTCATGCAGCGGCGGGCCGGGCTGCTCCAGCGAGACTTCGGTGCCTGGCTCGCCCGGGACCCGGATCGTCAGCCAGCGATAGTCGCCCTGGCGCACGTCGTTACCCTTTTCGAGGCCAAGCTTGTTGACGTAGAAGTCGAGGGCCTCCTCCTTGTCCAGGACGTAGATGGAGGCGACGTTGAGCCTGGTGATCATCTCGCTTGTTCTCCCTGGTCTCGATGTGGACGTCGTTCACCCTACGGCTGGATCGCAGGAGCCGCTTCTCCAAAACTGCTCGATCGCATGGTTTCGCCAACCGCCACCCGCGGTCGCATCGCGGCGAGCTGTACACAATGGGGAGCGACGATCGGGCCATGGCCTCGGCGATAGCCGGACGGCGTCTCGCCCACGATCTTGCGGAAGGTCCTGCTGAATGTTCCCAAGCTGGTGAAGGCGACGTCGAAGCAGATGTCCGTGACAGTCCGATCGCTCTCGCGCAGCAGGAACATGGCGCGCTCCACCCGCCGGCGCTGCAGGTAGCGATGCGGGGTCTCGCCGAACACCGCGCGGAAGCTGCGGATGAAGTGCGCCGGCGAGATGTGGGCGACCGACGCGACCGCGCGGACGTCCAGCGGCTCGGCGTATGAACGGTCCATCGCATCGCGAGCGCGCAGTAAGCGCCGGTTGAGATCCTCGGTCTCGCGGCTCATTAGGTAACGCTACGCGATGCGGCGCGATGGGTCTGATCCGCGCAGGCTGATGGCTGAGATCGCGACCGATCGCCTGACGTTGCCTGATTGCCGAGACGGACCAAGGCGTGGGACTCGTCTGGTCGCCGAGACGCCCGAGGAGGCTTTCCCGCCCTCCGGGCGTCCGACCAATGCTGCTAGCGGTCGCGCTGGGCCTGACCTCGCAGGACGTAGCCCGTGAAGTCCTTGAACAACGGTCCCTGGTCGGGCTGGAGGAACAGGTCTGGCATCTCGACCTCGGCTTCCTGCGCTTCGACCACCCAGTCCACCTGGTGGCGGTTCACGACGACCGTCGCGACCTGACGGCGCTGCTGGGCGTTGCCCTGCAGGTAGTCGATCCACGCCTCGGTGAGCGGGACCATCGGCTTGCGATGGCGGAAGCTGGATACGGCGTCGGTCCCTGGCAGTGCGTGGATATAGCCACGGACCTGATACGGCCCGACTTGCATCGCCAGTGGATGCTGTCTCGTCCGGACACGTCGACCTCGATCGCCGCGAGGCCCCACGACATGGACCAGAAGCAGCTCGTCTCTGGCGATGACGATGTCCCTGAGCTGGACGGTCCGGTCGCCGGCGAGATCCTCCACGAGCACGTCGACGAGCTCGTACTCGTCGTGGTCGTTGAGCAGGTCCGTCAGGCGATCAGCCGCCATTCGGACGTGACCTCGGAACAGGCAGTCCTCGGCATAGCCGATGAACTCGACCTCGGGAGGCAAGGCGCTCGAGACGGGCGGCTCGTCCGCGGCCGGCATCTCGCTCGATTGTCGGAGCACCAGCCGGAGGCGTCGTCCGAGGCGGGCGGTAACGCCTCGCCCGCCTTGACGACGGGGCGAAGGCTGCGTGACGGGTTCGGGCAGGATCCTCTCGGACACAGGATCAGACACTCAACTACTCCAAGGGGGTCGGCCCGACCGTACCGCGCGACCAGCAGGGCGATAAGCAGCCAATCGGGCTAGCCCATGTTCGGATTTCGTTTTCCGCAGTGGTGTGCCTCGCGAGTGGCATTCTGAAACGTGACGCGCCTGCAAGACGCAAGCCAGGCATGCGGGTGGTGAGCGGAAGGCCACCGTCGATAGGCTCCGCGCATGACGAGCGCGCGCGAGTGGATCCACCATGGGGAGTGGACCAATCGTTGGCACCTTCGAGGAACCCCTGGCTTTGTGGCGCGACATCTCCGTCGTACGGCAACAGCCTGCGGGGCGACCTTCCGCACACCAAGGGCACTCGCGGTGTGGTCTGGTGGTGGCCCGCCGCCGAGATTGCGCTGTCCAGTGTGTGAAGACGCCGACGGGGTCCTGCAGCTCATGCGCAAGCGGGACGATCAGCCCTGAGGTCGAACGAGTCGACGTTCCAGCCCACTTCTGAGCGAGCGGCCGCTAGAACTACGCGGACCGTGCGCGACGAGGACCACAAACAGAAGGACAACCGGCCGAATTCCTTTCGGTTGATCAGAGGGTGGGCTTCGTCGTCATGACGAAGACGGCGAGCAGTGGCAGGGCTGTCGCGATGACGCCCCACAAGTACCAGCGGCTTAGGACGCCCCGGAAGGCTTCCACATCAAGTGGCCCATCCGCGGCCGCAAGCCGATACAGAGCCAGCTGGGCGGGCACGAGCCGGAAGGCCCAGATGATCCCGGTCAGGGTCAGGAGCACGACGCCGGCGGTGATCCAGCCGGTCGTGGTGAAGACGTCCAGGCCGCCGTATCGGGCGCCGACCATCGCCAACCCGTTCAACAGCAGCAGGATCACGCCCGGAACGGTGAACCAAGCATCCCCGAGGTTGACGACTCGAGCGGCACGCCGCTTGGCAGGATCACTTTGCGAGAAGCCCGCCACCGTGAGCCATACCGCCATCACGAGCGCGTTCCCGATGAGCAACGCCGCGCCGAGGATGTGAAGAGCGAGATTCCAGCCGAACGGCCAGATCGGGAGCGAGGCGATCACGATCGCGGGATACACGATTGCGAGCGGCCAGCCAACGAATTCGCGGCTCGCTCGGAGATTGAGCGTCAGCTCAGCCATCTTGGAGACTCCTTTACGATCGGATAGCGGCGCTATCCATATCGCGGATAGTGCTACTATCCAGTCAGACCCGATACGGACGAATGACGAGGTGGCTGTGAGGATCTCTGACCTCAGCCGAGCCAGCGGGCTGCCGCTGGCGACGTTGAAGTACTACCTCCGCGAAGGCCTGCTGCCCGCCGGAAGGCCGACCGCCGCGAACCAGGCGGAGTACGGCGACGCGCACGTACGCCGCCTACGCCTCATTCGGACGCTTCGTGAGGTCGGCGGGCTCGAGATCGAGCGGATCCGACGTGTGATCGCGGCGATCGAGGACCCGGATCTCTCTCGGCATGATCTCTTCGGGGTCGCGCAGCGAGCTCTTGAGTCAGCCCGCACCTCGGCCGAGTTGACGGACGAGACGCGACAGGCCCGGACCGAAGTCGACCGGTTCGTCGAGGGAATCGGCTGGCACGTTCGACCCGACGCAGCTGCGCGCGAAGAGCTCGCCGACGCTCTGGCTAGCCTTCGCCGCCTCGGCGGCGACTACGGCGCCGAAGTGTTTGGTCCCTACGCGGACGCCGCCGACCGGATGGCGGCGTGGGAGGTCAGCGCGATCCCGACGTCGGAGCCGCCGTCCATCGCGGTCGAGCGGATGGTTATTGGCTCCATCGTGTTTGGCGCGATCTTCCAAGCGCTGCGCCGTCTTGCACACGAACACCACAGTGCGATCCTGGCACCACGGTAGGTCGAGCGACACTATGAGTAGAGCGACACTATGAGTAGATGGTGTAGTCCTGCCTCGAGCGACGGGATGGTCGCATCTAGATCTTCTGATCCAGAGTCAGGCGACGGGTATCGGGCCTGCCAGCCGAACTTCGAACTCAGCAGTGTCTGATGTCGTCCGAATCGGGGAGAGTGTCAGGCGAATGGCTCCCAGAAGAGTCGTAGGACCTCGACGGCGTCGTCGGGTGCCCGGCTACTCCTGTTGCGACGACGACGGCAGATCGGCAACCACCTTGCCGGCCTTCCATCCGCCCACGCACGGAGTCCGCTCATGTCCTCCCGGAGAACCGTCCTCGCCCTGATTCTGGCCGCCGCCTGCTGGGGTCTCGGGACCGTCGTCAGCAAACGCGCCATCGCCGAGATCCCGCCGCTGACCCTCCTCCCGATCCAGCTCGGATCGAGCCTCCTCGTCCTGGCCACCATGATGCGATGGCGACGCCTCCCGCTCCGCCATCCGTCCGCCGCGCCGCTTCTCGGCCGCCTCGGCGTCCTCAACCCCGGCCTGGCGTACGCGCTCAGCCTGCTCGGCCTCGTCCACATCACGGCCAGCCTGTCGGTGATGCTCTGGGCGCTGGAGCCGTTGCTGATCCTGTTCCTGGCGGCCTGGTTCCTCCATGAGCGGATCGGCCCGTCGCTGGTCCTGCTGTCGCTTGTCGCCGTCGGCGGCATGCTGCTGGTCATCTACCAGCCGGGCAGCACTGGGACCCCGCTCGGGGTGGCCCTTACCGTGGCGGGCGTCGCCTGCTGCGCCATCTACACGGTTGTCACTCGACGCTGGATCTCGTCCTCGGACTCGACCGCCCAGGTTGTGGTCGCCCAGCAGGCATACGCGCTCGGATTCGCCTTCGTCCTGGTCGCCTCGGCCTGGGTGCTTGGCGGCGCCGTCCGACCCGACAGTGTCAGCCTCGCTGGCTGGGCCAGCGCCATCGGCTCGGGCGTCCTCTACTACGGGCTGGCGTACTGGCTCTACCTGTCTGCGCTGCGCACCGTCCCGGCCTCGACCGCCGCCGTGTCCTTCTACCTGATCCCCGTTTTCGGCGTCGCCGGCGGCTTCCTGTTCCTGGGCGATCGCCTTCAGCCCAGCCAGTGGGCCGGAGTCGTGGTCGTCCTGATCGCGATTGCGGTCATCCTGCGCCGCACCGGCCTCTCGGCCATCGAGCCAAGTCCCGCACACTCGATGGCGTGACCGACGCACGGCACGAAGGGTTAGGCGATCCCATTATCGCCAGTTAGTGGTCAATCCCGGGTGCTTGGAGCTTGTAGCACGGGCGACAATGTGATTGCTTACCCGCAACTTTCAGGCCGCCGAAAACCCTGGCTGGGGAAGGGGTGTCCGTCCGGCCGAGGCCAGCGGAACGTTGCCCGAAGCGCTGTGCGGGTCGACGTCACGCCAGGCAGCGAGCGGGCCGGAGGCAGATGGGCCACCGACCTACGCCTGCGTAGGCTGCAGGACGACCTTGCCCCGACGGTGACCGTACCCGTATGCCTCCGCAGCGGCTTCGAGCGGAAACACCTCCGCCACCTCCACTCGCAGCTTGCCGTCGTCCACGAGCCGCGCGAGCCCCGTGAGCTCGGCTCGATCAGGCTCGACGATGAAGAATCGCGCGCTGAGACCGCGCCCTTCTGGAAGGGCGACCTCCGGTGGAGCGGCCAGGCTGATCAGACTGCCGCCGTCCTTGAGGACGGTGATCGACGCCTCGGCAATCTTGCCTCCGATGTGGTCGAGCACGACATCGACGTCGCGGACGACCTGCTCGAATGGTGCCGCCTTGTAGTCGACGACGACGTCAGCCCCGAGCGAGCGGACGTAGTCGATGTCTCCAGCGGAGGCCGTCGCCGACACCCTGGCTCCGAGGACCTTGGCGATCTGTACGGCGAACACGCCGATGCCACCGGCTCCCCCGTGGACCAGGACATGGTCACCGGGCTTGACATGCGCCTGTTCAGTGAAGGCCTGCCACGCTGTCAAGGCGGACATCGGCAGCGCCGCTGCGTGCACGTGGTCGAGGCTGGCTGGCTTGGGGGCCAGATCGCGAGCTCGGACTGCGACGTACTCGGCAGCGGCACCGTCGCGGTCGAATGGGACCATCCCATAGACTTCCTCGCCGACCGTGACGTGCGTCACCCCGTGCCCCACGCCCTCGACGACGCCCGAGAACTCGTGTGACGGGATCGTGGGTGTGCGGTCGTGACCATTGCCGTCGACCCACGTTTCGTCCCACCCCAGCTCCGCAGGTGTGGTCCCTGCCGCTTGAACGCGAATCAGCGCTTCACCGACGCGCGGTTCCGGCCTCGGGGCCTGGTCCAGTCGCAGCTGTTCAGCACCACCTGGAGTGTGAGCTCGAACGGCTCTCATCGTAGGCATTGGGCACCTCCTTCGGCATACCGGTCACGCGATCCGCGCCCGGCTCCTAGGACCGTTCCAGTCCGCGCGCTTAGGGTCGCGCGAACGCGACTGGACAGCAACCAGGGTCGGCCGGGAAGCCCTCGGCTCGCGCACGTGACCGCTCGTAGTCGATGCGTGGGATCCGAAGAGGCCCCCTCGTCGAGGGCCGACTCATCGACGCAGGCGGAGGGGACTAGCGTCGAAATAGAACATCTGTAATGGCGCGCCCGACAGGTGTTGGGCGCGCGTTAGCAACCTACGAGATCCCGATCGAGGGCCGCGGCGAGTGGGTCGCGGCGCCGTTCGACATCGGCAACACCGCCGTGCTGTGCCGCTCGTGCAACTCGACGAAGGGTGCGTCGACCGACCGGGGCGGGGTAGCCCATGTGGAGACGCACCTTCCCGCTGACCGCGCCTCCCGACTGTGTGCACGCGGCCGAGTTTCGCGAATTATCCCGGTCGCTGATCGGGGATCCGACGAGGCTGGCCCGTGGGCGCCCACGTTGGCTCACGTCGCGCGATGAGCCCGACCGTGGCCAACGACGCGACCGAACGGAGAAGGGCCCCGGGCTGGCGCCCAGGGCCTGAAGATCGATTGGCGGGGGTGGTTCTATCCGGCGTCGCCCTGCGAGCCGGCCGCCGGCGTGATGGGCTTGGGTCCACGCATGGCGCGCTTCTGGATCGGCTCCTCGACGGGCTCCGGCTCGGCCGCCTCGCGGGACAATGGCGCGGGGCCAGTGATCCGACGATCGGCCGACGACGTCCCGATTCCGCTGGATAAGGCTGGACAGGCTGTGGATCCTTTCGTCCACGTCATCTCGCGTCACCGAATCAGTTGCCCGCCGGGCGGCATCCATGAGATATGACAGCGGTGGCCAGCCCGACCGGTGAGATTGAGCGCCTGCTGGCGTCGGCAGTGGCCGGCGACGAGAGAGCGTTTGCGTCGATCGTCGGTGCGCATCACGAAGACATGCGCCGCGTCTGCGTCGTGGTCGTCGGGAACCAGGCGATCGCGGACGAGGCCGTCGACGCGGCCTGGTCGAAGGCCTGGTTGAAACTGGGGTCAGTCCGCGACCCTGCTCGTCTGCGGGCCTGGCTCGTGTCGATTGCCGTGAACGAAGCTCGCCAGATCGTTCGGTCGCGCTCTCGCCGCGCGCTGGTCGAGATCACCGTCGATCAGCTCCACGACGTGGCCGCCGAGGACAGTGCGACGAGCGCGATCCTCGCGATCGATCTCCGAAACGCCGTTGCCCGCCTCCGGCCAGAGGACCGTGCGCTGCTGGCGATGCGCTACGTCGCTGGCTTCGATGCGACGGAGCTTGCGTACGCGACCGGACTAACACCTTCAGGCACCCGCGCCCGTCTGGCGCGGCTGCTCCATCGACTTGAGAAGGAGCTCGGCGATGAGTGAGCTGAGCAGATTCGAGCGGCGACTCACGGTCGCGCTCGATGACTACGCCGGGCCTCGCCGGCCGGTCGACTCTATGGCGATCGTACGGCGTGCGGCCGCGTTGGGAAGCCAGCCAACCCAGCGACCCACGGTCGTCTGGCGTCGTCCGAAGTTCAGGGACACACGGATGATCCTTCGCGTGGCCGTTGTGGCCGCCCTGCTCGGAGCTGCGGTCTTCGCCGGCGGGTTGCTCGTCGGCTCCTGGAACCAGCGACAGGCGGACCCGCCTTCCCTCCCGCCCCGATTTGGGCCGTCGATGGCGCCCGCGCCCGATGTCATGTCAAGCACGTTCTCCTGCACCGACGCGCAGGCGGCCGCCGCGCGAACCACGACGACGTGGACGGCCGGCCCAGCCCCAGCGTCTCCGAGTACGGCCGAGAGCGGCTGGATCGCCATCTGGGGAAGCGGCGAAGTTCCGGAGCTCTTCCTCATCGACCCCGAGAGCGGCGCCATCTGCTCCCTCGCCCGATTCGCGGACTACGCGAGCCCGCAGCGCTCCGCCACGCCCGAGGGTCCCCGCGACTGGATCCCATTCCGCGGGCCGCTGGTCTGGTCGCCCGATGGACGCGCGCTCGCCTTTGTCGTCGTAGGCACTGAGCCCGGCGAGGTCAGGGAACTCTACGTCTGGTCAGAAGCTGGCCTCGCGGGACCGCTGCTGTCCCACGACGACTCCTTCCTTCCTGGACGCCCGAGTTGGTCTCCCGACGGATCGATGCTCGCCGTTCCCGAGCGCCTCAATACGCACGTGCCCGAGGCAACCAACATCTGGATCGTCTCGCGGACCGGTGGCCCCGCCCGGCCGATCGCGTCCGGCTGCGTCTGTCACCTGAGTGCTGTCACGTGGTCCGATTCGGGCGGACGCATCGTGGCCGCGACACGGAACGATGCCCCGCGCCGCGGGAATCGTGGCGGGCTCTCTTGACGACGCCCAGCTCCATCCGGTGCCCCTCGCCAACGGTGAGTGGGCGGCGGACTTCGATGACTCCCCGTTCGGCTTCGTCGACGACGAAACGATCCTCATCGCCGACGCGCCCGCGGAGCGCTTCATCGGTCGCCCGGTCGACGCCGGGACAGACCGCGACATCGGACCCATGGGCGTCACGCCCGACGAGATCTCGGCCTTCCGAACAGACCTCGCTCCCGACCGGTCCGCCTGGCTCTTCAGCGGCTCGACGCTCTCAGTCGTGGATGTCGCCGACGGGGAGAGGCATGTGTTGGTCCGAGATCTGCCCGAGTTCTTCCCGTCAGGCTGGGCACCGAACAGCCGGGCGGTCGGCTATGTCGTGGACCTCCAATCTAGCGATCAGGGGGTGTGGGTTGTGAACCGCGACGGCCACGACCGACGTCGCATCGCCGACGGCGCGTTCGTGCTCGAGACCGAGGCGCCGCCCGGCGCGTTCGCCTGGCAGCCCGTCTGGCCCTCCCGGTAGGCGCGGCTTCGCCTTCTGCGGTCTCGTCGAGCCCGCGAAATCGAAGGCATACACAAGAACTCGGCGACGGTCGAGGGGCGCAAACGATCGCGGCCGCCTGGGTGCGCGCAGGGCCATTGGCGGCTCCGTCGCCCACCACACCATGAGTCAATCGTGTCTACCGTGGCATTGAAACCGCGGTGTGTCCGACGGGCGAATTGACACAATGCGACCTTGGGGTGACGGTCGTACGATCGGTCGCTCCTGCAACTAGTGCCGTCGCGTGCGTTCGGAGCCCAGGACGCTTGGCTTCAAGGGAGCGATGTCGACGGCCGGCAGGGCCTGCGGCTTGGGCTTCGTCCTGAGCGGAGTCACAACGATGCGATGCGTACCGTCCCACCCCCCGGAGTCCGAAGTGGTTGTGCGAGCGGTTCTGCTGATCCTGGTCGTGGCTATCGCGTTCGCGGCGATAGCCTGTTCCCGGCCGGCTGGCGGGGACCCGACCAATGTCTCCCGCGCCGGGTCTAGCAACCAAACGAACCCGTCGGCCAGCCCCGCGATCGTTCGAGCCACCGCGAAGGCCGACCCGACGGACACGCCGATGCCATCCGTCGGGGAAGCCCTCGAAGCCCCGCCGCGACCGTCCGACCAGGAATGTGACCACCTGCAACGCCTCGACCGCATCGCGGCGACCAATATCCGCAACGGCGTGGACTTGTCGTATCCGGAGTTCGGGAAGACCGACGCGGCCATCGACGCGGCGATCGCCGATCCGCGATCGGACATCGAGCTCATCGGGATCGCACTGCGGCCCGCGGAGGTGGACGCGTTGCGGACCTACGGCCTCTACATCGATAGCGCCGCACCCATCGCCTTTTGGTCTTCGGTTGGCCGTCCGGACCTCTTCGGCGGGATATGGAAGGACCCGCCCGGGAGCCAGCGGCACGTCCTGTCGATCGTCGAGGGTAGAACCGAGACCCTACGCCTGGCGCGCTGCCTCGAGCGCGACGGAGTGGAGGTGCGGTACGTCTGGACCAAGCGCTCCTGGGCGGAGCTCACCGCGCTAACGGACCGGATCACTCACGAGTGGGATGACCTCGAGGCCGAGGGGATCGACGTTGTCTCGACCGGCCCAGACACCCTCAAGAACACGGTCGAGGTCGGCGTCCAGGGCCTCACGGACGCCATCGCTTCAACGCTCCGTGACCGGTATGGCGACTTCGTCGTCGTCGTGGAGGACGTTCCCGGGCACGCGGACTAGGTGCCGACGCAACAGCACACCATGAGCGGATGGTGCCTCGGCAGCTCTCTCCATTTTCGGCGACGGTCCAGTTCGCCGCGACGCTCCGGAGCCGGTTGTCCGTAACCTTGGGGCATCCGGCGCGTGGCCCCTCGACGTGAGGCCGTTGTGGTCTGGTGCATTTGGATGACGACGGGTTGGGACCCTGCATTTAGGCTTGCAGTCCCGCGTCCCTGGATTGCCCTTGATCAGACACTCCGTCCGCGGATAGCGAGGGCTATGCATGCGTCCTGACTCTGCGTCCTCCGATGAGATTGCCGGACATTGGGGCATCCGTGGGCACGGGCTCGTACGGGCACGCGTGCTCCTTGCGACGCTGCTCGTAACGGTTCCCCTCGCGTGGAGCGCCTCGCCGCTCACGGGTTCGGGTCAGCTAGTCCTCGCGGCGGATGGCACTACGGTCATGGCTAGCCGCGCGGAGGATGGCACGGCCGGCAACGGGCACACCATCGGCGGTCGCCTGGCGGATGGCGGGTCCCTTATCACTTTCACTTCGTCGGCATCCAATCTGCTTGCCGACGATGCTGATACGAATGGCCAAGACGACGTCTTCATCAAGCATGTGGCCACTGGAGTCGTCGAGCTCGTGAGCGTCTCGAAGACGGGAGGCCCGGCGGACGGTCTTTCGTTCCTGCAGGACATTTCCGCCGACGGCCGCTTCGTTGCCTTCTCGTCTGTTGCCTCAAACCTCGTCGACGAGCCGGTCCCGGCGTTCCGGTACAACCTGTACCTCAGAGATCGAACGGCCGGTACGACCCGCTTCATCGATGTCGAACCGAGCACAGCGATCCTCAGTGACGATGCGCGGTACCTCATCTTCGACTCCGGTCGCGATGACCTCTTCGACGGGCAAGCGGCGAGTCCGTATTACGGCGTCTTCCGCATGGACCTCGCGAGCACACGATCGAAGCCGTAGGTCTGACCAACGACGGGCAGCTCCCTAGCGGGGACGTGTGGTTGCGTTTCGCGAGCGCCAACGGAAACTTTGTTGGCTTCATCAGCGAGGCGGATGATGTCGTTGACGTAGATACCAACGCAACGCGACGTTTTCCTGCGCGACGTGGCTGGCGGTATCACTGATCGCGTGAGCGTCGCAACCGGCAACGTCAGCGGCCGACACCTTCTCCGATCCTCGTACGGTGCCACGGGCGTGTCACGACGACGGAGCCTCGTTGTCGTCGAAACGTTCGCGCCTCTTGTTAGCAATGACACCAACGCGCGCGCGACATCTTTCTCCGAGACCGCGATGCCGATACCACCGTCCGGATCGATGCCAGGCCCGACGCACGCAGTCGAACGCCATAGTATTACTCGCGAGTGACGCCGGACGCGGTATGTCGTCTTCCCCGCCAACACCCGATCTGGTCGCCGCACCTGGAGGAACGAATACGTTCCTCTTTGGCCTGCGTCCCACCGACTGCGAGAGGTGATCAGCGATGGAGCGGCGACCGAGCGCAGCAGCCTGATCAGTCATCAAGCGTCGACCTCAGTGACGACGCCGTTACGCGTCCTTCACATCAAGTGCCGGTCGAGCGCCCTCCGCATCTATCAGCTGTATGTCCGCGACCGCGCTACCGATACGCAGCTCCCGTCGTGGTCCCGTTCGAGACCGCGCGGAAAATCCCGCAGGCTGGTACCGCGCGCCGTCACCATCGACTGGCAGGTTACGGATGCCGACCCGAGCTCTGGCGCGCCGACAGACCCGCAGACACATCGCCGCGACAGAGGCGCGAACGGGAGTACGAGAGTCAGGCGAGCTGCGACCCGCGGCAACTGTGCCACCGCGTCGACTACATAAGCATTGACATGACCCCGCCGCTGAACCGCGATCAGCCTGCCATCGCTCTGTCGACCTCGGAGGTTGGGCCCTCGAAGCCGCCGTGTTTGACGCGCTCTCCGGCGTGGCCGGCGGCGACTACAGGATCGATGGCGGGGACTGGTGCCCCTTGCCCTGCAAGACCCCGTCACCCTGAGCGCCTCTCTGGCCGGATCCCGGCTGGGAACACATCGTTGAGGTCAGGCAGTCTACCGCGCCGGCAATCAAGTGCCATCGCTGTTCGTCATTTCGTGTAACGCGATCTACAGCATCGATGAAGCGTGCTCGCTCGAGCAGACCGGCCGACACACGCCGGATAGGACGACGCGAAACGCTGCGCTCCTCAGCGAGCAGGCCGGACAGCACAATCTTGTGCGAGACCTGAAGTCGACATCGAATCCCAGGCACCTATTCGCCTGCGCTAACAGCGACCCAGCGTTGTCGCCGCGATGATCTTGCAGGGCAGGCCTGCGAAGCTTCCTCGTTCACGCGATCAGGCATACACGCCAGCAGACGCCAGTATCTTGTCCGCGATGTCCTAGTGAAGCTTGCCCAGAAGCATCCTCGGCGTCATCGTGCGTGACGACACTCTGCGCGCCAGCGATGTCCTAGGGCCGTCCGGGACGCTCCTTCCCGACCAGGCCTTCCGCGGAACTGAGGTCAATCTAAAGAAGCAGCCCGGAAACGCTTACATCAACCCCAAGGATGCCGTCGCCTGGCTGGATGCCCAGACCCTGGCGCTGCGCTCCAGGTGGGTGGAGGCACCGACCAGGTGCGGATCGTCGCAACCGCCGACGCCGAAGTGGACGTGTCTGCGTCCATCAACCTCGAGCACATCGATCCGCCACCGTCTCTCAAGCTGAACGCGTTCGACACCGAGACGTGTGTGTTGAAGGCTGGCCAGGCGGCGTCCTACAAGACGTGCTCTGATAGCGGGGAGAGTGTCGCCGATGACGTTGCGCTGATATTCGAGCAACGTGCACAGGATGTCCGAACGTCGCCCCGCTGACGGTCGACGTGCTAGTCCCGCCGACTCTAGGAGCGGACATGACATCCACCCGCGGTCGCCGCCCCCTGGCGGCACTCTTGCGCCCGCAAACGCGATCCGCTCGTACATCTTGCACGCGGACCGGCCGGGCGAGTACTGCTGCTTCGAGACCGGCGACTTCAAGTACTACCGGGGTACCGTCGATTTCGGAGAGCGGATCCTCGCCGTAGTCACATCAGACGCGAGCCTGGACGCCTCGGACTTCCTCGGCGCGTCCGGCACCGCCTACCCCACGCTTGGCCAGCGCGAGGCGCGGATTTCTTCCTCCCGGCTGGCAACGCAAACGATGAATTGATCACGATCCACGCGGATGGAGAATCCATGACCATCCAATTCCAAGTCGGCAATGGAATGGACGAGGTCAGGGTGATTACGGCCGGTCCATGACCGCGCTAACGAGCCACTCGAAAGGTGGCTCACACGATGACTGAATAGCGTCCATTCATGGGAGGAACGGCGCGCCTGGACTGGCCCGAGCTCAACCCGTGACGTGTGATCAAGGGCGCTTTCGTTGAGTGGCCACGCGGCGTCTGCCCCGGTCGCGCCAGTCAGACTGGCCAATCCACGAGTTGCCCCTAACTGGATCGTCCTTCCCCCTGCGTAGCCGGGGGGCTGGGTAAGTGCCCTCCGTGAGGGGGCCCGTCGATAAGGCACTCCCCCTAGTCCGCTGTGCGCGGTCGAGCTCTTCTCGGGGGTCAGTTCCGGGATGCTGGACCAGCCGGCGCTGACTGACGAGCCCGGCGGATGAGTGCGACGCCGACCAGAAGCATGATGCCGCCCCAGATCAGGAAGCCAACGTCATAGACGAGCTCGTCGGGACCCGGGCGAACATGATGGAGCCCCAAGAGGTGATGGTCGACCAGTCCTTCGACCACGTTGAACGATCCCCAACCCACGAGCATCCCGCCACTTAGCGTGCGGCCCCCCTCTTCCTGGTGGCGTGCGCCGTTCGAGGTCGTCAGGACAAGAACGCCGGTGAGGGTCAGGAGCCACGTCGCGGCATGGAAAATCCCGTCCCCCAGCGTGTTCAGCTCCAAGTTCTCCAGCGTATTCGGCGGGGTCGGTGTGCTCACCATGTGGTGCCATTGCAGAATCTGATGTAGGACGATGCCATCGAAGAACCCGCCCAGGCCGAGGCCGAGCAGAATCGCGGCGACGATGAGCCTGGTGCGATTTGGCTGGGAATCCCAATAGGCCATCCCGACGACCCCTCGCTTACGGTGCCCACAGTTTGGGAATCTCTGCCGGCGCAGCGAAAGTCGTGGACCACCGCTTGTCGTCAATTGGGCGTTGCAGTGCCGCGCCCGGTGACGCGGCCTACGCCTCGACGTCGAACGACTCAGGGTCGGCCTCCTTGACCGCGGGGCGTACGGTGCCGGCATGGAATACGAGGAACGCCAGCGACGCCTGGACCGCGCGGGGGCCGCGATCCGCCTAGAACTCACTATTGGCTTCCTGGCGCCCGTGGTCTTGGCAATCGTCTTGGTCGCTAAGCCCGGGACCATAGGTGAGCCGATGTTCTACGCGGGATGGGGGTGGGTGGCGCTCCTGCCGTACATCGGTGGGGCCGGGATCGTCCTGGGACTCGTGTGGCTGGTACGGCTTTCACGTCTAGCTCCGGAGCGCGGCGAAGTCCACTGGCGGTATCGCGACTTCTGACGACCGAGACAAGAGAGCCGCCCTGACGGCTGCCAGGACGGCTATCGCTGCGGTATTGACTTGGTGCACGCTGTCTACGAGCGGATCCTCGTCGCGGGCCCGAGGTTCGTCAGCGCTCGCCTCACGACTGCCGCGTACGACCGTGGGCTGGCCATCGCCCTACCCCAGGTTGTAATGGCGCGCCCGACAGGATTCGAACCTGCGACCTTCGGCTCCGGAGGCCGACGCTCTATCCACTGAGCTACAGGCGCGCGGACCGCGATGATACCCGCTGAACGTTGCCAGACCTTCGGCCTTCAGTTCGAAGGTCTATCGCGTCGTCAACGGTTGGAGGACCAAGCCATGAGTGAGCTTCTTGGGATCGCACGATTCAAGTTTCACGAGGGCAAGCGCGAGGAGTACCTGCGCTTGTCCGATCAGGCCACGGAGATCGTGCGGGCGACGGAGCCTGGCACGCTCGGATACGACCTCTACCTCAATGGCGATCAGTCCGAGTGCATGTTCATCGAGCGGTTCCGGGACTCCGAGGCGGCGATCCACCACGCCGCGAATCTCGGCCACCTCTTCGATGCGGTCCTGGCCACGGTCTCCGTGGTTCACGGCGAACTGCTCGGTGAACCGAGCGCCGAGCTCAGGGCGAAGTTGGCTGGCAGCGACGTGCCGGCTCTCTTCACTCCCTACCGGTCCATGTAAGGCGAGGCGCGCCCGCCGACGTCGTCGGCCGAGACGAGGGCGTGCGCCGAGCCTGGACGCTTCCGCGCAGCCGCTACTCCTTCGAGAAGTCGGCGGTCTTCGGGATCTCGGCGGGCGGTGTGCCGATCACGATCGCGATCTCCCTCTGGTCGCTCAGCTCGATGACCGTGGGATCCTCGGTATAGGGCTCACCGTCGACGTAGAAGGCGATGGGTTTGGGACTGCAGTATTCCCCGACGCAGGAGTCGGTGAGGGCGACGCCCCATTCGGTGAAGAACTGGCCGAGCGTGTTCGGCTCCGGAGTCTCCGACTCGGTATGGACGATCCCCGATGCGTAGTGCGTATGGAGGGGCGAGATGCATGGCTGGGCGCACCGCTCGATGCCGCCATAGGAAACCGAACCATCAGCCTCCTCGAACGTGCGCACGTCTGGATTGCCGATGTCGATCCCGATACCGGCCGGGATCGTGACCGGCTTGCCATCGAGGAAGATATCCACGTGCGCGTGGACGTGATTGGTCATGTGTTCCCGTGTATCGGGCTCCAATCCGGCGGCGACGGTCCGTTCGAGCGGATCCGGTGGCGCGGGCCAGAGGACGACCGCGGCGGGAGCTGGGGATGCCGCGGTTGCTGAGGGTCCTCCAGAACCGACGGAACTGCCGCAGCCGGCAAACGCGAGCGCGAGTCCGCCGACAACGATGGCTCTTGGCAGGGTCCGTGACCTTCGCATCCCCGTTCCCCTCCTGGCTGGGTCTACGTGTTTCGTCGAGTGTCCAGCACTGTATCAACCGTCGCGTACGTTGAGCGTCCCATCCCGTGATCACGGATGAAACCACGGGAGCACCACCCCGAAATAACGAGCCATCGTGATGTGCTGCCCACCCCTTTAGCCCGAGCATTCCTGGTAGCCAGGCAGGATCGGTGCGGACGGGAGGCAGGGGATGACCGGTTACGCGATGGAACTGTTGGGAACGGAGCGGTTGCAGGAACTGCGGCATGAAGCCGACGGCGGCCGGCTGATGAAGACCACCGCCGTCGAGCGACAGCCCGCCCGACCGTGGCGCGCCAGGCTCACCCTCGCCGTCGTCAGGCGGCTCAAGCGCGTGGGCGCAGCCGCGTGACCGCCGTAACAGACGAGGAACCGCAACGACTTCCTCGAGGCGAATGGATCCCTGGCCCGATAATCGAAGGCATGTCGGTCCGCGTCTCGAGCCCAGTGCTCATCGGTCGCTCGACGGAGCTTGGGCGGCTTCGGGACGCCATCCGCGTCGCGCGGGAAGGGCGGGGCAGCGCGATGGTCGTGGCCGGGGAGGCCGGCGTCGGCAAGACGAGGCTGCTCGCCGCGTTCACCGAGCTGGCGGAGACCGAGGGCGCGATCGTCCTCTCGGGCGGCTGCATCGACCTCGGCGACGGAGCGATGCCCTACGCACCCGTGGTCGAAGCCCTGCGCGGCTTGGCGCGACACGCCGGACCCGATCAGCTGGAGACGGTGATCGGTCCCGGGCGCTCGGAGCTCGCGCGGCTCATCCCGGATCTCGGCCCCGTGTCCGAGGCACCCGCATCCGCGCTCAGCCTGGACCACGCCCAGGGCCGGCTCTTCGAGATCTTGCTCGGGGTGCTGGAACGCCTCGCGACAGCGACCCCTGTGGTCTTCATCGTCGAGGACCTGCACTGGTCCGACCGCTCGACCCGCGACCTGCTCGGGTTCCTGGTTCGCAATCTCCGCGACACCGCGGTGATGCTCCTCTTCACCTACCGCTCGGACGAGCTCCACCGACGCCATCCCCTCCTGCCCTTCATCGCCGAGCTGGAACGATCCGGCCGCGTCGACCGGCTCGACCTCAAGCCCTTCGATCACCGGGAGTCTGCGGACCAGCTGCGTGCGATCGCGGGCCACGATCTCGACGCCTCGCTCATCGAGTCGATCCACGCTCGCTCGGGCGGCAACGCGTTCTTCGCGGAAGAGCTGCTGGTCGCCGCCGGCGACGACGGCCGGACCGAGCTGCCCCAGACGCTTCGCGACGTGCTCCTCGCGCGGATCGCCGACCTCGCCGAGCCGACCCAGGAGCTCCTGCGGATCGCCTCGGCCGCCGGACACCGCGTCGACCCGGCCCTCCTGGCCGTCGCGGCATCGATGGACGAAGCAGCGCTCTACGAGGCGCTCCGCGAGTGCGTGGGTCGCCAGGTCCTCGTCGCGGACCCGACCACCGGAACCGAGCGCTACGCATTCCGGCACGCACTGCTCCAGGAAGCGATCTACGACGACCTGCTGCCGGGGGAGCGAACGCGTCTGCATTCGGCGTTCGCACGGACACTCGAGGCTCGGTCCGGGGGCGACGCCTCGCATGCGGCGGAGCGCGCCTACCACTGGTACGCGGCCCATGATCTGCCTCGCGCGCTCGAATTGGCGGTCGCCGCGGGGGCTGCGGCCGAGACCAGGTACGCGTATCCGGAGGCGGTCGACCAGTACGAGCGGGCGATCGACCTCTGGGATCAGGTACCGGACCCCGAAACCAGGGTGGGCCGCGACCGCATCGACCTCCTCGCGACCCTGGCGGGGGTCGCCCGCTTCCACGAACCGGCACGCGCGGTGGCGCACGCGCAGGCCGCGATCCGTCTCGCCGATGAGGCGGACGACCGCCTCCGTGCCGGCTTGCTGAACGAGCGACTCGGGCGGTACGCCTGGATCGCCGGTCAGGGCGAGCTCGCGCAACAGGCGTACCGGACCGCCATGGGCCTGATCGCCGCTGCACCGCCGTCCGAGGCGCGGGCGCGTGCGATCGCCGGGCTTGCCCAGATCCTGATGCTGGGCGGCCGGTTCGAGGAGTCCCGCCCGCTGGCCGAGGAAGCGCTCGTGCTCGCTCGATCGATCGGCGCGCGGGACATCGAGGGCCACGCCCTCAACACGAGGGGTGCCGACCGGGCTGTCGCTGGCGAGATCGACGCGGCGCTCGAGGACCTCCGCGCCGCCCTGGCGATCGCGGAGGACCTGGGCATCGGCGATGACATCGGCCGGGCGTATGCGAACCGAGTGTGGGTCCTGGAAGGGGCCGGACGGCTCGACGAGGCCATCGCGGTGGCCGAGGTGGGCATCGCGACGTCGGAACGGCTGGGTCTGATGCGCTTCTTCGGCACGCACATGCTCGCCAACAAGGCGGACTATCTCTACCGCCTGGGTCGCTGGGACGAGGCCGAGCGGGCGGTTCGGCGGGCCGAGGGCTTCGGGCCGTTCGGGGTCAACGAGATCCTCGTGCAGGAGCTTTTGGCCCGTCTGGCGCTGGCTCGCGGCAACATCGAGGTGGCGGCCGACCTGTTGCGGCCACTCGCGGCGCGCGCAGACCGAGCCGTCGACATCCAGTTCGTTGCGCCGGTGCATGCCAGCCTCGCCGAGTTGGCGCTGTGGCAGGGCCGGCCGGAAGAGGCCGCCACCCAGGTCGCCGCGACCATCGTGCAGATCGACTACAACGCCGAGGTGCGGATCGGAGAGGTGTACGCCCTCGGCCTGCGGGCCAACGCCGATGCCGCAGAGCTGGCCAGAGCGCGCCGGTCGCCCGATCGGGTGCGCGAGCTCGTTGCGGCCGGCGAGGGCCTCCTTGCCGGCATCCGGCGCCGGCATGCCGACATCCTCGCGACGCGTCCGGCTGTTGAAGCGTATTCCGCGGCCCTCCTGCTGCTGTGTGAGGCGGAGGCGACGCGCCTGCATCGCCACCCGGACCCGGGTGCCTGGCTGGCAGCTGTCGAGGCGTGGGACCGGCTGGGACGGCCCTATCCCGCGGCGTACGCTCGCTGGCGCGAGGCCGAGTCCCGCCTGGCGGGTCGTGGGGATCGGGCTCTGGCCACCGCGGCGTTACGGGCTGCGCGCGACATCGCTGCGGAGCTCGGGGCCGCCTTGCTCGGACGCGAAGTGGCGGCGCTCGCGGCGCGGGCGAGGCTCACGCTCGAATCCGAGCAGGAGCAAGCGCCCGCCCCGAAGGACGAAGCGGCGGGCCTTGGACTGACGCCGCGCGAGCGCGAGGTCCTCGGCCTCGTCGCGCTCGGTCGTACGAACCGCCAGATCGCCGACGAGCTGTTCATCAGCGAGAACACCGCCGGCGTCCACGTGTCGAACATCCTTGGCAAGCTCGGAGTGGCGGGGCGTGGCGAGGCGGCGGCCCTCGCGTACCGGTTGGGTCTCGTCGAGCCCGCCGACGAGCTGGCCTGAGGCGGCCAGCTCGTTCGCTTCGCCGTAGGACGGTCGGGGACTGCTACCTGGCGTTGCTCGCGAAGGTCCCCGTGCTGCGCACCAGGCCGCGGACCTTACGGAGCACGCCGCGCGGGCCACCGTCGGACTGCCACTGTTCGATCAGGAGGACGCCGATGAGCGCGACCTCGATCGCCTTGTCGAGATACGCGAGCCCGAAGCGAGGGCCGAAGGCGACCCAGCCGCCGATCGTGGCGGCGGCGAAGCCGATCAAGACGAGGCGGATCAGCCATCGCCACTTTCCGACGGCACCGGGAATGACCATCGCGATGGCAAGGATCGTGTAGCCCGCTGCGTTGGCCAGGAACAGCATGCCGCCGAGCGACGCGTGGATCGCGGCGGTGGCAAATGTGAGACCGACGACGCCGGCCCTGAGGGCGATGGTGAGGGGGTGGACCTGGGTGTTGCCGCGTGTGATGGCAGCCATCTCGGTGCTCCTTCGTACCGGAGCGGAATATGTGCTACCACTCCGTAGCACATATCCTGTACCGAGAACCGGCTACTGTCAAGTAGCATGATTACATGCGCGAGATCGACCCACGATCCTGATAGTGGGGTGGGCCCGCCTGGCGCTCGATCCCTGGGGCCCGATCGTCCCTTCCGAATGGCGCCGGACAAACGACGAAGCGGCTCCCGAAGGAGCCGCTTCGATGCTGTCCCGGTGAAGGAGTCCGCCGAGGCGGACGCTTCTGCCACGCGCCAAAGGCATCTATCACGTCGGCTGCACCGACTACCCTGACCCTACCTACCCATGACCTTGACGCTGGGGCAGCGCTGCCTTAACAGCCTCCATATCCTACCTTGCGAGGGGCCGTTTTCCAAGGCTTTTTGGCAAGGAGAACTGTGTAAATTCCTTAATCTTTCGTCAGTTCGTTCCGGCTACTGGCTCGCCGCCTCCTCATGCACCGTCACCTTCGTCATCGCGACGGGGTCGTTCGGGAGGTCCTTGCCGTCGCGCGGCGCCGAGACGATCTTGTCCACGATGTCAAGCCCACGGGTCACCTGCCCGAACAGCGTGTAGTTCTTCGGCAGCTTCCCGGCCAGGTCGGCTGTACAGATGAAGAACTGACTGCCGTTCGTGTTGGGACCGGCATTCGCCATCGCGAGCGACCCGCGCTGGTATTCACCGGTGACCGGCTCGTCCTCGAACTTGTACCCGGGTCCGCCGGTTCCGACCCGACCGCGCTCGAGCGACGATTTCTTGCCGTACTGGCCATCGCCGCCCTGGATGACGAAGCCCGGGATGACGCGGTGGAAGATGACGTCGTCGTAGAAGCCCTTCTTCGCGAGGTCGATGAAGTTCTTGGCTGCTTTGGGGGCGCTCTCGTCGTAGAGCTCGATCTCGATGTCGCCGATCTCCGTGGCGATCGTGGCTCGGGTCATGGGCATGCTCCTTCGATGGCGGATCAGGGTTGGCTGACGGTGACCTTGGTCATCGCCACTGGTTCAAGGGCTTGGTTGCCGGTCTGGTCGCCACTGTTCGGCATGGCGGCGATCGTGTCGACCACATCCATTCCGGCCGTCACTTCGCCGATGATCTGGTAGGTGTTGGCCCGTGCCAACGATCCCCGGGCTGCATCGTCGAGGACCACGAAGAACTGCGAGCCAACGGAGTTCGGCTGCGCTGTGCGAGCCATGGCGACGGTGCCACGCTGGTACTCCGTGGTCACGGGTTCGTCCGTGATGGTGTAGCCGGGGCCTCCCGTCCCAGTGCCGTCAGGGTCACCACCCTGGATCACGAAACCCGGCACCAGCCGATGGAAGACGACGCCGTCGTAGAAGCCGCACTCGGCCAGCGCCACGAAATTGCCGACGGCGATCGGCGATAGGTCCGCCTGCAGGGCCATCGTGAAGGAACCCTGGGACGTCTCGATCGTCACCGTCCGAGTCTCGCCCGCGGGCAGTGCTGCCGGCTCGGACGATGGGCAGGAGCCGGCAGCCGACGAGCCTGACGGCGCGGCGGACGATGGCGCGGCTTGCGACGGCGGGCCCTGCGAGGGCGGCGCGGCGGAGGGCGACGCGCCCGGCGCAGCGGTGCAGGCCACGACAGCGGCCAGCGTGGCGAGTGCGGCCATGGCGCGGATGGAGCGAGGGATCATGCGGCGGCCTCCAGGGCTGCGGGAAGGTCGATGGCCCCGGAGAGGATCGCCTCACCGAGGATGACGCCGGCGGCACCGGTGTCGCGCAGTCGGCGGATGGCGTCGAGGTCGCGCACCCCACCGGCTACCAGGATCTCGGCATCGTACGACCGAACGAGCGAACCCACCCGCTCGAGGTCCGGAGCCGTCCCGCCATGAGCGAGCACCAGGCGCCCGACCCCCGCGCCGATGAGCTCCTCGACGAGCTCCGCGATCGTCGGGGCGGGCGACCGTCGCCAGGGAAAGGCGGCCAGCCGTTCCGGCCGAGGATCCAGGCCCACGGCGAGCCAGCCACCGGCGATCGCGAGGCACGCCCGGAGCTCGTCGGGACGGTCGGCGATGGCCGTGGTCAGCACGACCCGGGTCGCGCCGGCCGCGAACGCGAGCTGGATCGCCTCGGCGGAATCGAGGCCGCCCGCGAGCTGCAGGGGCACGGCGCTCTTCGACGCGACGGCGCCGACCGCTTCCAGGCTGACCGGCTTGCCGGCTCGCGCACCCTCGAAATCGATCAGGTGGATGAGGCGAGCACCCTCCGCGACGAGCCGCTCGACGATCCGTTCCGGCCGATCCGTCGGCGCACCGGTCCCCTCGGAAGCGCCCGGCCAGTAGACCACGCGTGAGCGGCCGTTCTCGAGGTCGATCGAGGGGATGACGAGCACGGGTGCTAGACGCCTTCGCCGGCCAGCAGCCGTCGGTGGAAGCTGATCGGCAGCGAGCCGTTCCGCAGCAGCGTGTCGTGGAAGCCCTTCAGCGAGAACGCGTCGCCGAGGCGGGCCTCCTCGTCGGTCCGGAGCTTGAGCAGCAACGTGCGACCGAGCAGGTACGACAGTGGATACGTCGGGCGATACGTGTACCAGCGCGCCTCGGCGGCGGCGTTCGCTCGCTCGAAGCTCGTGTGTCCGACGATGAAGTCGACCGCCTCGTCGAGCGTGACCTCGCCCCGGTGCATCCGGACGTCCAGGATGATCCGGCACGCCCGCCAGATCGCGTCGGTATGCATCACGACCCGGAAGTGGGGGTCGTCGTCGAAGCCGTGCTCGCGCATCATCAGCTCCGAGTACATCCCCCAGCCCTCCACGAACTCGGGTGCGTCCGCCAGGAGGCGCGTCAGCGACGGGTGCCGGCGGGCGGTGTCGAGTTGCAGGTGGTGGCCGGGATACGCCTCGTGGATGCTGGTGTTGCTGATCGAGGCGTAGTTGTGCTCCCGCATCGCGTTCGCGTCGCCGCCCACCGACGGGGTGACGATGTAGATGCCCTTCGGATCCGGGTCGAACGTCGCGGGCTCGAAGTAGGCGGCGAACGGGATGACGTTGCGCAGGTACTCGGGCGTTTCGATGACGTCGATCCGCTCGTCGGCCGGCACGGTGACCAGGTCGCGCTCGATCAGGTGGGCGCGCGCTCGATGCATCGACGTCTCGTACGCGGTCAGCGCGGCCGTGAAATCGGCGGGCTGGTCCGACTTGACCCGATCGACGACCTCGGCTTCAGATGCGTCCGGATCGACCTCGTGCGCGGCGGCGATCCGGGCCGCCTTCGCTTCCGCCAGCTTCTGCCAGCCGAGCTCCAGGATCTCGTCCGCGTCGAGGCCATCGAAGGCGCGGTGGGCAACGAGCGCGTCGTGCCGCTCGCGCCCGATCGGCCAGTCGTCGGTCCCGTCCGCGAGCGTTCCCTCGAGCCAGCTCGCGTAGAGCTCGACGGCGATCTTGGCGGCGTCCGCGGCCCGCCGCAGGCGGCGGCGCTCCGGCCCATCGACGGTTCCGTCCGCGGCCGCGACGATCTCATCGAGGAAGGTGGGGATCTCGGCGGCGGTTTCGATCTCGACCTGCTGCCACGTCCGGACCTGCGGCCCGACCGCGCGGGAATGCGACTGATCGAGGTACCCGGGGATGGCCTCCAGGCGCCCGGCGATGGCCGTCAGTCGCTCGGCGAGGGGGGCATGATCGCGGGCGAACAGGAGAAACAGCCCGTCGCCGATCGTGTCCAGGGCCAACGAACGACGCTCCCAGATGCGCAGCACATCGGCGTCGAAGATGGACCGGCGAACGTTGTGCATCTCCAGGTCGCGCTCGAAGCGGGCGGTCGCCGACAGGTCGGCGGGATCGAGTCCCTCGATCTTCGCCAGGTGGCGCCGGTCGGCCTCGAGCTCGGCCAGAACCGCCTCCC
This sequence comes from uncultured Chloroflexia bacterium, assembly GCA_963828165.1. GTDB lineage: Bacteria > Chloroflexota > Limnocylindria > Limnocylindrales > CSP1-4 > SPCO01. Next base: position 1,086,732 of record CAWHDR010000001.1, on the reverse strand, counting down.
GTCCGCCGTCGCCGAGCTCGTCGTCGAGCGCGTGGAGGCCGATGGCGGTTCCCAGGATCGGGTTGTCACGGACCAGCCGGCGCAGACGCGCCTCGACGAGATCGTAGAACGTGTCGTCGCGCGGTCCGCGGTCGGGCGCATGGGCAGGGCGCGGCAGCTTGGGCGCGAGGGTGGTTTCGGTCAAGGAAGGCTCCTGGGAGGTGCGGCGGGAGTGGCCGGCGGGAATGGCCGGCGCGCGGATCAGGCCGTTGCGACCGTCGGTCGGTGTGGCGACGCCGTCGTCGTCGACTCGGTCTCGGTCAGGGCGTCGCGGGTCGCTTGGATGACCGTCTCGATGTCGTCGGTCGAGATGTCGTGATGGGTGACCGCTCGGACCTGACCGTCGGCATATTCCACCATCAGGACGTTCCGCGCACGGAGCGCGTCGAGGAACGCCGCGCGATCACGGTCGACCTTGAACAGGACGAAGTTCGTCGCCGCGCGACCGGGATCCAGGGGACCGGTCGCCGGCTGAGCCGTGCCACCCGGACTCGCGATGCCGTCCATGTCCGACAGGGCCTCGGCAAGTCGACGGGCGTTGGCGTGATCCTCCGCAAGCCGGTCGATCATGCCGGCGGGGCCATCGGCCAACGCGACGAGGCCGGCTGCCGCCAGCACGCCGACCTGGCGCATCCCGCCGCCGACGAGTTTCCGCGCTCGACGCGCGCGACCGATGACCTCGGTCGTGCCGACCAGAACGGACCCGACCGGGCAGCCGAGCCCCTTCGACAAGCAGAAGGTCACCGTGTCCGCAGGATCGGCGAGGTCCCGTGCCGTCACGCCGGCCGGGCGCTGGGCCACGACCGAGTTCCAGAAACGGGCGCCATCGATATGCAGCGGGACGCCGTGGCGGCGCGCGATCGCGGCGACCTCGCGGGTGTATGCGGGCGTCAGCGGCTGCGCCATCGAGTGGGCATGGGTGTTCTCGAGCGTGATGAGGCCGGACAGGGGCTCGTGTGGGTCGGTCGGGTCACGGAACGCGGCGTCGATGGCCGCCGGGTCGAGCGTGCCGTCGGGCCGGTCCTGGAGGCTTCGAGCGCTCGCCCCGACGATGACCGCGTGCCCGGCGGCCTCGTCGATCACGAGGTGATGCTGCGCTCCGGCGATCACCTCCTGGCCGCGGCCGAGATGCGCCATCATCGCCGTGAGATTGCCCATCGTGCCGCTCGCGACGAACAGCCCGGCTTCCTTGCCAAGGAGCTCCGCGGCGCGTTCTTCAAGGGCCGTGACGGTCGGGTCGTCGCCGAAGACGTCGTCGCCGACCTCGGCCTCGGCCATCGCCTTGCGCATGGCGTCGGTGGGCCGCGAGACCGTGTCACTTCGGAGGTCGATGGGTCGATCCGGCATCGTCGGGGAGTATAGGCGGGAGGTCGGACAAGGCCGGTCGCCTCTGCTATAGTCCGGCCTCGCCGCAACTGGACCCGTGGTGTAGCGGCCCAACATGCCAGCCTGTCACGCTGGAGATCGCCGGTTCGAATCCGGTCGGGTCCGCCATCTCCCGCATTTCCCTACGCCCCGTCCGCCCGCCCGGACGGGGCGTTCTTCTGCCCGCCGGATAGCCGCGTGAAGGCGCCACCGGGTAGCGGGAGTCGCCGCTGCTACGATTCGGCCGCGATGAAACGGCTTCCCCTGCTCGTGGTCCTGGGTCTGCTCGCGCTGGCGATCGCCGTGCCGATGAGCGGGGGGATGCTGGGGTTCGGCGGGGGGAGTCCGGGACCGTCCGGGATCGCCGCCGGACCGAGCCCGTCGGCCGGTGTGAGCGGCACGCCCGCCGCGAGCACCGAGGCGCCACCGTCCGCGGATCCGGCCGCGACGCCCGACCCGACACCCGCCACAACACCGGCCACGACGGCCCCGCTGGCGGATGTCGCTGTCGTGCCGGTCACGCAATTCCGTGCCATCCCGACCAACACCACGCGCGCCGAGGTGGCTGCCGTTCTTGCCGGCGCGAGCTCCCGCTACGAGGCGCTGGTCCTCGTCGAAGGGGAAGCGGACGCGATCCTCACGGCGGTCGACGCGAGCCGCCCGGCCGACGCCGACCACCTGGTCCTCGTCCCCGACGCGGCCGCGCTCACCAAGAACCTCGCGAAGCACCGCAAGCGCCTGGCTTTCCTGCGCGCCGACGCCGTGACGCCGGCCGTCCGGGCGCTAGCCTGGGGTGGCCGATCGCTGTTCGGCGGGGACCGCGTCACCGCCGCGGGGGAGTGGCGGCTGCATGCCCAGCTCCCGGCCGCTGCCGCCGATGCGACCTTCGATCCCGCCCGGACGTGGACGATGTTCGCCGGCGGCGACATCCTCCTGGACCGCGGCGTGTACCAGACCGTCCGGATCAAGGGCAAGGGCGTCGACTTCCCGTTCGACGGTGGGACGGCCGAGATCACCGGCCACACCTGTTGCTCCGGGTTCGGTTGGGAGCAGCCCGTCACCAGGCGGACCGGCAACCGGGGGGCCATGCGAGAGCTGATCAAGGGCGCGGACATCGCCATCGCCAACTTTGAGAACCCGGCACCGAACCGCGTCCGCTGGCATACGAGCGGGACGGTCTTCTCGGCGGACCCCGGGATCATCGACGGCCTCGTGAACGCCGGCATCGACTACGTGTCGCTCGCCAACAATCACATCGGCGATGCCGGCGACGCCGGGATCCTGCAGACGATCGACAACCTCGAGGAACGTGGCCTGGCCTACTCGGGCGCGGGCAAGGATTCCGCGGCGGCGCGCAAGCCCGCGATCCTGGAGGCGGGTGGCGTGAAGGTCGCGGTGCTCGGGTACGACGCGATCGCCTCGTACTACTCCGCGGGCGAAGACGACGCCGGCAGTTCGAGGCTCACGCTGAGCCGGGCGCGAAACGACATCAAGCGAGCGCGCAAGGGCGGCGCCGACATCGTCATCGTCTTCCCGCACTGGGGCACGGAGTACCGGCGCACGCCGTTCTCGGCACAGCAGAAGCTGGCCCGCGACATCATCGATGCCGGTGCCGACATGATCATCGGCAACCACGCGCATTACGCCGCTGCCATGGAGATCCACGACGGCAAGCCCATCTGGTATGCGCTCGGCAACTTCATCTTCGACCAGACGTGGTCCGAGCCGACCATGGAGGGCATCACCCTCGAGCTCACCTTCCACGGCAAGGACCTCGTGCAGGCCCGGATGCGGCCGCACATCATCCTGGACAAGGCCCAGCCAAACTTCCTCGATCCTGCCGGTGACGGCCGCGTGGTGATGGGCCAGATCTACGACGCGTCGAAGGGGATCCTGCCCTGGTAGGTTGACGCGTACCCGCCCGGAACCGCCGGTCCCGCCGGGACCCTCAGGCGAGGCCGGCGAACAGGTCGTTCTCGGGCCGCTCGGTCTCGACGCTCGACTCCCGCAGGATGAAGGCCTCCTTGGCCCAGGCCTCACGCCAGCCGTCGAGGCCGAAGAGCATGAATGACGAGTCGGCCGCGATCTGGGTCACGTGCTCCTGGATCGCGGCCCACTTGCGCTCGAGCGGATCGCCCGAGATGTCGACCCACGTCGTGATCGATGCATCGGGCACGAGCATCTTCGCCATGTAGGCCTCGAACTCGGCGAGCTGCTCCGGGGTCGCGTCCTCGGGCGGTGCCCAGAAGCTCGGCTTGCCGAGCGCCTCGAGGCGCTCGCGCATCGCAGTGCGCGTGGACTCCGGGATCGCCTGCTCGTACAGCTTCGCCGGCGTCCACGGAGCGAGGCCGCCGTCCTCGGTGGCCGGGCCCGTGCCGCCATGCTCGGGAGCGAGCTGTTCCGCGTACCACGCCGCGTCACCGGCTCGAGGGAACGCCCGGACCGCGACGTCGTGCGTCCGGATATGGTCGGGGTGACCGTACCCGCCGAAGTCGTTGTAGGTCGTTACGACATCTGGCTGGTAGCGACGGATGAACCAGACCAGACGACGTGCGGCCTCGTCGAGATCGGCCTGCCAGAACGATCGCGGATCGTGGTTCCCGGGTCGCCCCATCATGTCGGAGTCGTGGTAGCCGAGGTTCTCCCACTCGGTGACGGCGAGGTGGGCCATCGCGCGTTCCAGCTCGACGGCGCGCAACTCTCCCAGACGGCGATGGTTGTCCGGCGTGTCGAGGTCGGGGACGACGATCTCGCCCATCTCGCCGCGAGTGCACGTCACGAGGACCACGCGCTTGCCTTCCGCCACGGCCTTGGCCATCGTCCCGCCGGTCCCGATCGTCTCGTCGTCGGGATGGGCATGGACCGTCATCAGGGTCGGGATGTGGGGTGCGGCGGCGGCTCGGTCGGTCATGGCGCGATGCTAGCGCTATCCGCGCAGGCGGTCGTGTCGACAGGATGCACACCCATTCGGGCCATGCCCGGGCAGGACTTGCGCGCAGGCAACGGTGCGACGCCACAACGCCAGCCGGGGAACAGGACCTCCGGGTGACCCGCTCCGCAGCTCGGCGGACCCACCATGGCAACATGATCCACGACGCCGGCCGACGACTGCTCTTCGCGTTCCAGCGACCTGGATCGGATCAGGCCGATCCCGTCGCCTCCCTGGACGCTGCTCGCTTGCGGCATCCGATGGTCGACTTCGTTGCCTACGCCGAGGACTGCGTGCTCTCGGGCCGCGTGCGGCTGTCCGCCGATCGGATGACCGACCTGCTCAACCAGCACGACGAGGTCCAGCTCGTGGACGTGATGGTCCAGCGGCTCCGGGACGCTGGTGCCCTCGAGGCGAAGGAGGTCCAGGTCCGCCGCGAAGAGATCCTGTTCGTGCACGCGGCAGGTCCACGTGGCGAAGCGGGTCGTCGCCGCCGGACGTTGCAGCATCCACTGGCGATGCAACTCGGCCCGTATCAGGTCCGCGGCTACCTCCATGCGCTGCCCGGATCGCCGCCCCTGGTCTCCATCCGTAGCCGCGAGCCGATGGTGCCCCTCACCGACGCCTGGATCGAGTACGACGACGGCGCCACCCATCACCGGCATCACGTCGGCGCGATCGTCGTCAACCGTGACCACATCGACTGGATCACGCCGGCCCGGGATGGTGTGATCGAAATCCGCGATCCGTTCGGCCGGAGCTGCGAGGGGCCACTCGCCGAGGGCCAAGCCGGCTGAGTCCTCGCGAAGTCCGCGGGCACCAGACGATCCCGACCCGGCGCTACCATCGGCGCCATGCCCCATGCGTCGTCACTCCCCGCAGGCCCGCTCGCCGGGCTGCGCGTCATCGACCTCTCGACGGTGCTCGCCGGGCCGTACGCGACGATGCTCCTGGCCGACCTTGGGGCGGACGTGGTGAAGGTGGAGCCGCCCGAGGGTGACGCGACGCGCGGCTGGGGACCGCCCTGGGTCGGGGACGAGGGAGCCGGAACGCGGACCGCTGCCTACTACCTCGCGGTCAACCGCAACAAGCGATCGGTGCGACTGGATGTCCGCCATGAAGCCGGGGCCGACATCCTGCGCCGCCTGCTCGCGGAAGCTGATGTCCTCGTGGAAAACCTCCGACCGGGATCGCTGGCGAGGCTCGGATTCGACGAGGAGACCCTGCGCGAGCTCAACCCGGACCTCGTCCACCTCGCCATCAGCGGCTACGGGCCCGACGGCCCGGCCGCGGAACGCCCGGGATACGACTTCGTGATCCAGGCGGTCGGAGGGCTGATGTCCATCACCGGGGACGCGGACGTCGATGGCGGCCACCCGACCAAGGTCGGGGTCGCGATCAGCGACATCGTCGCGGGGTTGTTCGCCACCGTGGGGATCCTCGCCGGGCTCGTGGCTCGCCGCTCCGATGGCCCGGTGCGCGGCCAGCGCGTCGACGTCTCCCTGCTGGCATCCACCCTGGCCGTGCTGGTCAACCAGGCGCAGAACGCCTTCGTCACCGGGTCGACGCCCGGCCGCCGGGGCAACGCCCATCCGAACATCGTCCCGTACGAGACCTTCGCCACCAGTGACGGAGAGATCGTGGTCGCAGTGGGGTCCGAACGCCAGTGGCCGCGCTTCTGCGCCGCCATCGGAGCGCCGGAGCTCGCCGACGATCCGCGCTTCGCGACGAACGGCGATCGAGTCACGGCCCGCGCCACGTTGCGGCCGCTGATCGCCGATCGTCTCGCGGCACGACCAACCGACGCGTGGCTCGCGGCCCTGACCGCCGCCGACATCCCGTGCGGCCCGATCACCGACGTCCTCACGGCGTTCGAGTCGCCCGAGGCGACCGCCCGATCCATGCTCGTCGAGGTCGAGCACCCTGCCCTCGGCGTGCTGCGCCAGGCCGGCATCCCCATCGAGTTCGGGGCGACCCCGGGTGCCGTCCGGACGCCCCCGCCGCTCCTCGGCGAGCACACCGTCGAGGTCCTCGCAGAGCTGGGCATCGGCGGCGACGAGGTCGCGCGCCTGCGCGCGCTGGGCGTCGTCTAGGGGCGGTCAAGGGTCCTCGAAGCGCACGTGCAGGACTGCACGCGACCGCAGGAGGTCGGCCGGTCGCTCGCTGCTAGACTCGGCGCGCTCGACGGTGCGAACCGCTCACCGCACCCACGACAGGAGGGCCCACCCGACCATGACCGACGATCGCGAACGCTGGGCGCTGATCCTTGGCGCCTCATCCGGCATGGGCGAGGCGACCTCGATCACGCTCGCGAAGGCCGGCTACAAGATCGCCGGGATCCATCTCGATTTCCGCGCGGCGCTCGCCCACGTCGACGAGGTCAAGGGCGCCATCGAAGCTGCGGGGTCGGAGGCGCTGTTCATCAACATGAACGCCGCCGATGACGAGAAGCGCGCGGCGGCCCTGGCGACCCTGCGCGAGCGGTTCGACCGATCCCGGGCGGAGGGCCGCGAGCCGTACGTGCGGATCGTCATGCACTCGTTGGCCTTCGGCTCGCTCGTGCCCTTCCTGACCGACGACCCCAAGGGCGGCGTGGATCGGAAGAAGATGGAGATGACCCAGGACGTCATGGCCAACAGCCTCGTCTACTGGGTCCAGGACCTGTGGCGGGGCGGCTTCCTCGGACAGGGCTCCAAGATCTACGCGATGACCTCGGAGGGCTCGACCCGGGTGGTGCCCTCGTACGGCGTCGTGTCGTCTGCCAAGGCGGCGCTGGAGTCGCACATCCGCCAGCTGGCCATGGAGCTGGCTCGTAACAACACGGGCGCGACGGCGAACTGCATCCGCGCGGGCGTGACGGTGACCCCGGCGCTCCTCAAGATCCCCGAGTCGCAGACGATGATCGACATCACGATGAAGCGGAATCCGACCGGCCGGATGACGACGCCGCAGGACGTCGCGAACGCGATCCTGGCGCTGTCCGGCGACGGCACCGAGTTCATCAACGGCGACATCATCAGCGTGGACGGCGGCGAGTACATCACCGGCTCGTGAGGTCGGCATGAGCCGCGTGATCGTCGTGGGCTCGGTCAACGTGGACCTCGTCGCGACGGTCGACCACCTGCCCTCACCCGGGGAGACGGTGACCGGCGGTCGGTTCGCCCAGCATCACGGGGGCAAGGGCGGCAATCAGGCCGTAGCGGCGGCGCGGCTCGGTGCATCGACGTCGTTCGTCGGGGCGGTCGGCGCTGACGATCATGGGATGGCGGCGCGGGCGGCCCTCGAGGCCGAGCGCGTGGACGTGACCGAGCTTCGGACCCTCCCGGACCAAGCGACCGGCGTCGCGCTGATCCTCGTCGACACCCGGGGCGAGAACTGCATCGCCGTCGCGGGCGGCGCCAACGGCGCCCTCGAGCCCGGGCATGTCCGCGATTCGCTCGAACGACTGGGTCCGGGTGCCGGCGACGTCGTCCTGGTGGGGCACGAGATCCCAACGGCGAGCGCGAACGAGGCGCTGCGGTACGCAAAGGCGGCCGGGGCGATCACGGTCTTCAACCCCGCGCCGGCCACCGGCGTGGGTGCCGAAACGCTGGCGCTCACTGACATCCTCACGCCCAACGAACGGGAAGCTGCCCAGCTCGCGGGGCACGGGGACGACCCCGAAATCCTCGGCGGCCATCTCCTCAATGCGATCGCGGGCGGTGGCCACGTCCTGATCACCCTCGGGGGTCGCGGGGCCGTGCTCGTCGGTCAGGAGGGATCCACCATGATCCCGGCGGCGGACGTGGTCGTCGTCGATACGGTCGGTGCCGGGGACACGCTCAACGGCTCCGTCGCCGCCGGGCTGGCGGCCGGCCTGCCGGTGACCGAGGCGGCGCGCCGCGCGGTCGTCGCCGCTTCCCTGGCGGTCACGCGCCCGGGCGCGCGCGAGGGGATGCCGACCGCTCGTGAGCTCGAGGCGGCGCTGGCCGGCTGAGGCGGTCAGGCGACGCCGACGCCGATGGCCCCGACCCAGACCGAGAACAGGTAGATCGCGAGCGCACCGCCCAGGGTCGCGGCGACCACGACCCGCGAGCTGTCGCGCCGATGCGCCTCGGGCAGGAGCTCCGCCGCACCGACGTACAGGAAGAAGCCGGCGAAGAACCCCAGGATCGCGCCGAGCATCTCGTCGGAGATCGTCAGGACGCTGCCCACGAGCACGCCCAGGACGGGCGCGGCGGCCACGAGCAGCACCCAACGATAGGCGGTGCTCGAGGGCATCCGGCTCGCCAGGATGAAGCTGACGACCCCGATGCCGTCGCTGAAGCGGTGGACGATGACGACCACCGCGATGATCGTGCCCAGCGCGCCACCCACGGACAGCGCCGCCGCGAGGGCGACGCCATCGAGGAAGCTGTGGATCGCCATCCCGCTGGCTCCCAGGATGCCGATGTGCTGGTGGGTGGTCGCCTCGTGGTCGAGCTCCGACGCGGTCTCATGCCCCACGTGCAGTGCCGTGACCTTGTCGAGGGCGTAGAAGGCCAGGAACCCGATCGTGGTCACGAGCATCGCCAGGTCGATGGACCCGAGGTGCTCCACGGATTCGGGGATCAAGTCGAAGAACGCCGCGCCGATCCGGATCCCGGCACCGATCGCGATGATCAGTCCGACATAGCGCACCGCGCGCATCGCCAGCCAGCCGCCCACCAGGGCGGACGCGAAGGCGCCAAAGGACACGACCAGCGCGAGGGGCATCAGGCGGATCCTCCAGCACGACAATCGGGGCACTGGCCGAACAGTTCGAGCCGGTGTTCGTCGATGCGATAGCCGGTCTGCCGCTCGATGTCGCGGACGACGGCGCGCAAGCCGGCGTCGTCGGCGTCGCTGCTGCGACCGCAGCGGGAACAGACCACGTGGTGGTGGTGCGCGGGCTCGCACGCCACGTAGGCGTGGTCGCCGCTGGGCAGGTCGAGACGCTCGACTGCACGCAGCTCCGCGAGGACATCCAGCGTCCGGAAGATGGTGGCTCGACCGATGCGGAGACCGCGGCTCCGGGCATCGTCGACGAGGTCGGCGGCCGTGAAGTGGCCGTCGCGTCGGGTGATCAGGTCGACGACGGCCCGGCGAGCGCCGGTTGCGCGATAGCCGGCCTGGCCGAGGGCCGCATCGATGGGAGAGGCGGTCGTTTCCACGCCGTGATGATACTCAGTATCAATACGACCTGTCCACCCGTGGCTCTGGGCGGTCGCAGTACCCCTCGACCACCGGACCTTCGTCCGCTAGGTGATCGCCCGCGAGCGGCCCAAACTCATCACCACGGGGCCGGCCCGCTGCCAGGTCACGGGGGGAGACCCATGACGCTCGACATCGGAAGCCACAAAGTCGGACGGATCGGCCGTCGCGGCCGCGGCACGCCAATGGCACCGTCGCTGCCGATCGGGGAGTTGGACGCGAACATCGTCGCGTGCCCGGCCTGTTCCAGGCCGCTCGATTCGGGAGCGCGTCGCTGCCCGGGGTGTGCGACGCGGCTCATCGCGGGCGTGAAGGCTTCTCGCGCGGTGGTCTTCGTCGGCGCGGGCGGTCTTGGCGGGTTCGCCCTTGGGGCCGGACTCGTCGCGCTCATGACCATGCTCGACGGCGCAGCCCGCCCAGGCCGTCATCCAGCCGGCCCCGCCTGCCGTCACGCCGAGCCAGGCGCCGGTCGTGGTCGCACCTCCGCCGCCCGCGGTCGACCCGGGCATCCCCAGCAGCGCCCTGTCGGCCCTACGCCAGACGACCCTCATCAACCAGCGCGTCGTCACCGACGCCGGCCGTCTTTCTGATGCGCTCGCGACCACGAAGCCTTCGAGCTCCGAGATCGCGCCCATCCTCCGTGCGATGGCCTCGACCGCGACGGTCGGTCAGCGTCTCGCCCCGACCGTCGGCGGATGGGATCGGGCCGAGTCCGTCTCGGCGGACTTCGTCGCGTTCTACGCGGCCATCGCCAAGATCGCCGATGAGGGGCTCTCATCGTCACTGTCGAGCAGCCGCGCGTACGTGGCGGCTGCGGAGAAGATGCTTCGGGTCGTCGGTGGTCTCGACGCCATCGACGCCGCCTCGCGCACCCTGGCGGCCTCCGCCGACGTCACCCTGCCACCGCTGACCGCACCGTAGCCCCTGGCAGCGCGAGTCGCCACACCCCGCCGGCCCGCTGCGGCCCCGCAGACTCGCTACGGTCCCGCCGGCCCGCTCGGTGCGTAGCCGGTCAGCTCCACGTACGCCTCGCCGCCGATCGGCGCCCCCGAGCGCGTGCCGCGGACGACCTGTGAACCCTCCCAATACACCACGCCGGTGGTCCGACGCGTGTCGAGCTCCTGTGCCGCGACGGTCGGGCTGAGGTCGATGCGCAGATCGCTCGGCGCTTGGGATCGTGAGCGTCCAGCCGGCCGGGTAGTCGGCGCCGGTCTCCGGGCTCGTCCAGCGCTCGGTGACCTCGACGTGGAAGTCGTCACGTCCGAGGTGGCGGGTGCGGCCGTCCGCTTCGACCACCGTCCCGTAGACCAGCGGATATGAACCGTCGGTGTCGCGAACGAGCGACATGGTCAGGTCTGTGCCGTCGTCGAGGTTGACCGCGAACCAGTCCCAGCCACCACCGCCGACGCTGATGAAGTCGCCCCACTGGTGGTCGAACCAGGCCTCGCCGCTCACCGTCAGCTCCCGACCGTCGATCGTGACCGAGCCGCTGGCGTCCATCGCGGTCCGGGAGTAGTAGTACGAGCTGCCGGCCGGACCGAAGTCGATCCAGCCGTCGCGGTCGTGCAATGCCGCTGGCTTGGTCGCCTCGAGTTCCAGCTCGAGCGCCAGACCGCCTGCGCTCCCGGCCGCGGCAGCTTCGTGGGGGGCCAGCGTCGCGCTGAGCCGGTCGGTGCCGCCGGAGCCGTTCATCGTCCAAGCCGGCTGGTCGAAGGTCGTCGGATCGGTGGGATCGAGGCCGGAGAGGGACAGGTCGAAGCCAGTCGGGGTTCCATCGGTCGTACGCGGCGAGCGATCGACACCCTCACCGACCTCGAGCCGCTGGCCGTACAGGAACCGATCGCCCGTCTCGTCGGTGATGGCCAGGTGCGAGGCCCAGGCCGTCGGGAAGCCGCCGCGCTCGGCCCGGAAGATGACGTATTCGAACCCGAGCTTGCGCTTCGTGGCATCCGGGGCCGTCGCGTCGAGGTGGCCCGTGTAGTACCACCACTCGGACAGGCGGTCGTGCGGGCCGTCGTCGCGTGGGAGGACCACCGGGACCGGATCGGCCGCGCGGACGGGCGCGTCCGTCGCCGGTGCCAATGAGGGGAGGGGCGCCGTCGGGTTGGCCAGGATCGGTCGGCCGGGGGTGCAGCCGCCCGTCAAGGCGCCGACTACCAACAGGGTCGCCAGCGCGGCACCAGCGCGTCGACCCATCCGGCGTTTCATCGAACGGCCGCCGCGTCGGCGTCGGCCTCCGACGTGGGCAGCCGCCCACCGACGAGCCGTTCCAGCCATGCCGGCATCCACCAGTTCCATCTCCCCAGCAACCGCATCGTCGACGGCACCAGCAAGGCGCGCACCACGGTCGCGTCCAGGGCCACCGCGATCGCGACGCCCAGTCCCAGCGCCTTGATCAGCACGATGTCGGCGAACACGAAGGACGCCGCCACCACCACCACGATGAGCGCCGCCGAGGTGACGATCCGGCCGCTCCGCTCCAGGCCGCGCGCGACCGCCTCCGTGTTGTCGCCGGTCGCGTCCCACACCTCCTTCATGCGAGTGAGCAGGAAGACCTCGTAGTCCATCGAGAGCCCGAACAGGACGCAGAACAGGATCACGGGCTGGGTGGTCTCCACGAACCCGAGCGGCGCGAAGCCGAGGAGCGCCGACAGGTTCCCGTCCTGGAAGATCCAGACGAGCGCGCCGAAGCTCGCGGTGATCGAGAGCGTGTTCATCACCAGCGCCTTGGCCGGCAGCACGACCGAGCGCAGCAAGGCGAACAGCACGAGGTACGTCGTGACGATGATGAACAGGGCGGTCCGGGGGAAGTCCGCGGCGACGCCGTCGACGACGTCCGCCACATCCGCGGCGCCTCCGCCGACAAGGATCGTGAAGCCCGGAGGTGGCGCGATCGCGCTGTTCGGGTCGCGCAGGTCGGCGACGAGCGCCCGCCCTTCGGCGCGGTTGGGGCCATACGGCGTGGTGAGGGTGAACGCGGTCAGGTCGCCCCGGGTCGATGCAGCCAGGACGGTGGCGATGAACCGATCGCGCGGGCCATTCGGGTCGCTGTAGAGCAGCTGGTACTGCTCGAGCGTCAGCCGGGGCTCGACGTCGACGAGGCTGTCGATCCGGCGGACGCGGAAGTCATCCGCGATCCGGCGCGAATACTCGTACAGCCGGGCGACGTTATCGGGACGCGTCGCGTCGCCGTCGGTCCGGATCGCGACAGTGATCGGCGCGAAGGCGCCTTCCCCGAACTCCTTCTGGAGGCGATCGAACGCGGCGCGTGACGGAACGCCCGGCGGCAGGATGCTGGCGTCCGGGGCGTTGAACCGGACGTGCAGGAACGGGGCGCCCAGCAGGAGCAGGACGGCCAGCGTCGGGATGAGGACCGCGATCGGCCGGCGCATGACCCAGCGGGCGAGACGGGCCCACGAGCCATCACCTTCGGGCGACGTCGAGACGCGTCGAACCGCGAACCGATCGAGCCGCGGGCCGATCACCGTGAGGACCGCCGGCAGCAGCGTGAGCGCCGCGACGACCGCCAGCGCGACGACGAGCGCCCCGGCGATCCCGACGCTGCGCAGGATCATGAAATCGAAGAGCACGAGGCCGAGCAGCCCCAGCAGGACGGTCAATCCGCTGAAGAACACCGCGCGGCCGGCGGTCGCGACGGTGATGCGGACGGCGTCCGCGACGTCCGCTTCGGTCGCCGCGGGGTGTCTGGCCAGCTCCTCACGGTAGCGGCTGGTCATGAGCAGGGAGTAGTCCACACCGAGACCCAGACCCAGGAGGGTGGCGAGGTTGAGCACGAAGATGCTCATCGGCATCACCGACGCGATCAGGAAGACACCGGCCAGTGCCACGAGGACGCTCGCCCCGCCGACCACGAGCGGGACGCCAGCCGCCACGAGGGACCCGAAGACCAGCAGGAGCGCGAGCGCCGCCAGCGGCAGCGAGATGAGCTCGCTGCGTTGGAGGTCCTGCTCGCTGACCGTCTGGACATCGCCGTAGAAGGCCGGGCCCCCCGCGAGTTCGACGGTCAGGTTCGGCGCTTCGCGCAGGGTCGAGCGCAGGATCGGCAGGGCCTTCGGGGAGTCGTCCGGTGGGAGGTCGAGCAGGACGATGTCGTAGGCGGTGTGGCGATCGGCCGACACCTGGCGCGGCTGGAGCAGGTGGGAGACGACACCTGCCACGTGCTGCGCGTCGGGGATGTCGCGCATGGCCGCCGCCGCGGCCAGCTCGAAGGGCGGGGTGCCCGCCTCGAGATCCGGGCTCGAGAAGACGACGACGAGCGCCGACGGCGGCGTCCCGAGCTCGGCTTCGAGGATGGACTTCGCTCGGGCCGACTCGAGGTCGTCGCTGATGAAGCCACCCGCGCTGAGCGCGCCCGGCGCCTGTGGGGCGAGCGGCAACGCCACCGCGATCAGCACGGCCCACGCCCCGATGACCAGGCGCGCGCGACGCACGACGAAACGGCCGAGGCGATCGAAAGGGGTCACGTCGCCATCGTAGTCGTGACGGGCCGGGGCGGCCGTCGTGGGCGGCCGGTCATCTGCTAGCATCCGGGACGATGCAGCTGTTCCTCGTCGCCTTCCAGCAGCCCATCCCGTTCGGCATCAGTGTCGTCGTCGTCACCGCGATGATCGGGATCATGCTCAAGGCCGCGCTCTCGTCCGAGGGCGGCGCCGGGTGGGTCCGCAGGATCACGAACCCGAACGCGAAGTTCCTCTTCACGTTCCTGTTCATCGCCTGGGCCGTGGTCTTCGGGATCGGGCTGCAGCTCGTTCCGCACAGCGGCGCCAGCACCCCGTACGGTGCGCTCGGGCTGATCATGATGTTCAGCGGGTTCTTCATCATGATGGGCTTCCTCTGGGCGGTGATCGGGGAGTAGCCGCTCCGATGCCGACACCTTGAAGGCCCCGGTCACCGCCGGGGTCATTCGATTCCCGGCGTCGCCCGTCACCTGCCGATCCTGTCGGCCGTCCTCTGACTGGACGGAGGACGGCCCATGACGGTTCGCAGCCCGCTGCGGGCACTCGCCCTATCGAGCGCGATCGCGCTCCTCGCGGGCTGCGCGGGCCCTGGACCGTCCGCGAGCTGGCTTGCCGGTCCTGGTCAGTCGCTGGCCACTGCGGCAACGGGGCTTGATCCGACGCCCCGGGCATCTCCGTCTCTTTCGCCCGTTGCCACTTCGTCGGCCGTCCCCACACCCCCCGTACTCACCGCGGAGGCCACCGCCAACGTCGATGGAATCGAAATCCATCTGGTGCTCGACCGGAATCCACTCGAAGCCGGTACGCCGACATGGGTAACGGTGACGGTCCGCAACACGACTGACGTCCCCGTCGATTGGATGACCGACGGCTGTGCCAACGTCGCCACCGTCCTCGGTGTCCTGGGCGGTGGTTGGTTGGGCGGTGCCGATCAAGCCGGACTGGCCGAACGGTTCAAGTCGTTTGCCCTTGAACCCGTGGGGCACGCCGGTCAGGCATATCTGCTCATCGGCTTCACGCCCGCCGACCACATCGGCCGCGATGTCGGCTGCGCGGATCTTGGCCTGATGCATGACCTGGCCGCTGGTGAGCGCCTCGTCCACCGAGCTCGGTGGGATGGCGGCCTCGGCGACCTCCCAGCACCGAACGGCCCGGTCCGGATCACCGCCTCGTTCCCGCGCGTCATCGATCACGAAAGCGACCCCGTGGAGGTCAGCCTCGACAGTTGGATCGCCGGCGGAACGCCGTTCGAGTTCCTGACGCCCGCCGAGGCCATCGACGCCACGCTTGCGGACCAACGGTTCTCCGCTTGGTTGCATCGAGCCCCCGAGGGGACCTGGATCAATTCGACACACACGTTGGACCCGGACGCCGGCACGTGGGCGATCGGCCTCTTCCGCGAAAGCCCGGCGGGATTCTTGGGCATGGTGACGCTCGACGCTCGAACGGGCGAGGTGCTTGAACACCGATTCGAGTAGGACATCCGGCCTCTGGACCCGTCCAACGGTCCTCGGCTATCATCCGTCGACTTGCAGGCTGCATACTTTCTATGCATCCAGAACCGTCGTAGCCGAGACCGAACCCGGAGGTCGCCCGCGTGGACGCCCAGGAGATCAAGACCGCCGTCGCGCACCAGGCAACGGCCCGCGCCGCGGCGGAGGCGCCGTTCGTGAACCTGTCCGACCCTGCGCGGGTGCTGGGTCCGGACGGCCGCCCCGCCGTCAGCCGGCGCGCCCCGATCTACGAGGACGTGCCCGACGCGCAGTGGAACGACTGGCGCTGGCAGCTTTCGCACCGCGTCAACGACCTCGAGGAGGTCGGGCAGATCCTCAACCTCACCGAGGAAGAGCGCGAGGGCCTCTCGGCGCCGGACAAGTTCCGCGTCGACATCACGCCGTATTTCATCTCGCTCATCGACCCGGACGACCCCGACGACCCGATCCGGCGCCAGGTCATCCCGATCGGCTCGGAGCACGAGGCCTTCACCGCGATGATGGAGGACTCGCTCGCCGAGGACCGCCACTCGCCGGTGCCCGGGCTCGTCCACCGGTATCCAGACCGGGTGTTGATGCTCGTGACGACGCAGTGCGCCTCGTACTGCCGGTACTGCACCCGGTCGCGGATCGTGGGCGACCCCACCCAGAACTTCAACAGCCGTGATCACGAGGCGCAGCTCGAATACCTTCGCCGCACCCCGCAGGTTCGCGACGTCCTGATCTCGGGCGGCGACGGCCTGACCCTCGCGCCGAAGCTGTTCGAGAAGATCCTGCGCGGCCTGCGCGAGATCCCGCACATCGAGATCATCCGGATCGGGTCGCGGGTGCCGGTGTTCCTGCCACAGCGCATCGACGACGAGCTGTGTGAGGTCCTGGAGAAGTACCACCCACTCTGGATCAACCTGCACTTCAACCACCCGAACGAGATCACCCCGGAGGTCTCGCGCGCGGTCGACAAGCTGACCAGGGCCGGGCTGCCCGTGGGCAACCAGAGCGTGCTGCTGGCCGGCGTCAACGACTGCGTCCACATCCAGCGCTCGCTCGTCCACAAGCTCGTCGCCAACCGGATCCGGCCGTACTACCTGTACCAATGCGACCTCGTCGAAGGCTCCGGGCACTTCCGGACGCCCGTCGGCAAGGGGCTCGAGATCATGGAAGGCCTGCGCGGCCATACATCGGGCTACGCCGTGCCGACCTACGTGATCGATGCGCCCGGCGGCGGCGGCAAGATCCCGGTCATGCCCAACTACCTGATCTCGTACTCGGATCACAAGGTGGTGCTGCGCAACTACGAGGGCTACATCACGACGTACGAAGAGCCGGAGAACTATCGAAAGCACGATTCGGCGGCCTGCGCGTACTGCCAGCACGAGCGCCCGGAGCCCGGCCAGTCGGGCGTCCTGGGACTGCTCGAGGGTGAGCGCATGTGGATCGAGCCAAAGGGATTCGATGAGGTCCACCAGCGCGGCAACACCGAGGCCCACCGCCTCCAGGACCCCTCGAAATGGGTGCCGTTCGGCGTCGGCGCACTCGAGGGCCAGGCCGGGGCGCCGCTGCGCGTGATCGAGGCCGGCGAGATCGCGGATCCGGGGGGCGAGGCGAACGCCGCGGCGACCGAGTACGGCCCCGGCGAAGAGCCACGCCCACGCGAGGGCGAACCCACCGCGGCTGCCCACGGGGAGCTCCTCTAACCGGGCTACGGAACGCCTCGGCCAGATTCACCGAGGGTGAACGAATGCAGGCCCAAGGTCGCTGACCGCCCAGGGTACGTCGCCATCATGACGATCCATTCACCAGTAGCGAACAAACTCCCTTGGACAGGC
Organism: uncultured Chloroflexia bacterium; assembly: GCA_963828165.1. Lineage (GTDB taxonomy): Bacteria > Chloroflexota > Limnocylindria > Limnocylindrales > CSP1-4 > SPCO01. Next base: position 1,069,391 of record CAWHDR010000001.1, on the reverse strand, counting down.
ACGGGCGGCTCCGAAGTGGAGCCTGGGATGCGCAGATGTTCAGCGGTGGTGAATGGCGGGCACCGCTCGGAACAGGCTGACCGGTAGCATCCGCTGATGCGACGGGCGTTCTTCTACGGCTGGGTCGTGGTCGCCGTCACGGCCGTGGTCGTGCTGGTCACGGCCGGGGTGCGTTCGGCGCCCGGGGCATTCCTCCTGACGATGACCGAGGAGCCCGGCTGGTCCACGGCATCGGTGTCATTCGCCGCGGCGGCCGGTCTCGTCGTCTTCGGACTGTCGGGCCCCTTGAGCGGATGGCTCATGGCCCGAGTCGGGGTCCGCTCCGTGGTGCTGATCAGCCTGATCGTGACCGGCATCGCGCTCATCGCGACCAGCCTGGTCCGCGAGATCTGGCAGTTGACCCTGCTGTTCGGGCTGCTCTCGGGTCTCGGCACCGGGCTGGTGGCCAGCGTCCTTGGCCCCACGGTCGCCACACGCTGGTTCGTCAAGCACCGCGGCCTCGTCACCGGGATCCTGGGCGCGAGCACGAGCACCGGGCAGCTGATCTTCTTCCCGTTGCTGACCGCGCTGGCGGTGACCGCGGGCTGGCGGCCGGGGGCCGTGGTCCTCGGCGTGCTGGCACTCCTGCTGATCGTGCCAGTCCTCCTGTGGGTCCGCGAGGATCCCGCGGACGTCGGGGCGCGACCGCTGGGTGTGACCGAGGGGGCGATCGCCCCGACCCGCCGTGGCGATCCCGGCGTGATGCGTCGCGCCGTCCGGACGTCCGACTTCTGGTTCCTCGCCGGCACGTTCTTCATCTGCGGCGCCACGTCGAACGGCCTGGTCGGCCAGCACTTCATCCCACATGCGGTCGACCACGGGTTCACGGCCGTGGCCGCCTCCGGTGCGCTGGCGGTGATGGGCCTCTTCAACTTCATCGGCACGATCGCCAGCGGCTGGCTGACCGATCGGATCGATCCGCGCCGCCTGCTGCTCGTCTACTACGGCTTCCGCGGCGTGAGCCTGCTGTTCCTGCCGTTCATCCACGACACCGTGTCGATCGCGGCGTTCGCGGTCCTCTTCGGGCTCGACTACATCGCTACCGTGCCACCGACCGTCGCCCTCGTGGCCGATCGATTCGGCCGGCACAACGTCGGGATCGTGTACGGCTGGGTCTTCGCCGCGCATATGCTCGGTGCCGCCATCGCGGCCTGGGTCGCGGGCATCGTTCGCGAGAGCGTCGGCGACTACGCCCCGGCGTTCGTGGCGGCGGGCTGGATCGCGATCCTCGCCGGGTTCGCGGCGATGGCGATCCGTCGTCCGCCGTCGGGTGAGCCGGTGCCGGGCACGATCGCCGAGGGCGCATCGGTCGAGCCGGGTGCCGCGTGACGCCCTGGTCGGGTCAGGGCGCGTCGCCCGCGACGGACTCGGTCGTGACGGCCTCCAGCGCCTTCGCCAGCTGGGCGTCCTGTGTCCCGTCGATCTGGGCGGGACTGAGATTCCGCACGTCGTCCGGGGTGAGCGGCACGACGCCATCAGGCAACGTGACCGGCACGTCCGGCGCGATGCCCTCGTGCCAGATCCGGCGGCCGTCGGGGGTCAGCCACTCGACGGTCCCGATCCGCAGCGCCGAGCCGTCCGAGAGCGTGTACTCGCCAAGCACGGTGCCGGTCCCGAACGTCGTCTCGCCGACGATCTTCGCGCGCCCAGCATCCTGCAGGGCGCCCGACACGATCTCCGAGGAGCTGGCGGTGGTCGCCATCGACGACGACCACGACCGGCAGGTCCGTCGCGACCCCGTCCGGGGCGACCGCGTGCTCCTCGCGATCGCCTGCCGCGTTGCGCTCGATGTACACGAGGCCGCTCGACAGGAACTGGCTGGCGACCCCGACGGCCTCGTTGACGTAGCCGCCCGGATTGCCGCGGAGGTCCAGGACGATCCGGTCGGCACCTGCCGCCCGGGCGTCCTCGAGCGCCTTGACCATGTCGTCGGCCGCGCCGACCGAGAACTGCTCGAGGCGGATGAGCGCGGTCCTGGAGCCCGGGACGAGCGCCCAGGTCACGGGCTCGATCGGCACGTCAGCCCGGACGATGGACACGGTCTGGTCCGGACCGCCGGACCGCCGGACCGTCAGCTCGACGGTCGTGCCGGCCTCTCCCCGAACCCATCCCGCGACCTCGTCGATCGAGTGCTCGACGGTCGTCTTGCCGTCGACCTCCACGATCACGTCGTCCGGCTTGAGCCCGGCCGCCTCGGCCGGGCTGCCCTGGAAGACCGAGGTGACCCGCGGCAGGCCCTCATCGGTCTCGTCGATCCGGACACCGATCCCGACGTACGAGCCCGGACAGCGCGTCGTTGCGCTCCTCTCGTTCCTCGGGCGTCATGAAGTCGGTGTGGCCGGTGTCCCCGACCGCCTCGGTCAACCCCTCGATGGCGCCGTAGATGAGCTCCTTGTCGTCGAGCTCGTCCCTCGCGACGTACTGCTGATGGATCGTGTCCCACGCCTCCTTGATCAGGCCGAACTCGGTCGGCGCCGACGCGGCGGGTCCGGACGCAGGGTTCGAGGTCGTGCCCGTGGCGGCGCCCAGAGGCGTCACCAACCGACCGACCCCGATCCCGGCGCTGAACGTCACGACCAACGCGAGCCCGACGATCGCGCCGATGAGCACCGCTCGGCCTCCCTGGCCGGCCGCCGTTGACGTCGGAGCCTGGGAGGGACCGGGCGTGAGGGAGGTCACGTTCGGCGGCTCGTGGTCGGTGGTCGGTTCGGTCGGGGTCCGGTCGTTGTCCATCGGTGGCATCTTGCTCGTGCGGTAGCGACGGTCGACCGCGCGCAGCCGCGCGGCGGCACCGGACGACTGTCCGGCATCGGGAAGGATGCCCCAGAACGGTTGCGGGCAGGGTGGGCGGTAGGTGAAGGTTCGTTGGCTGTCAGCGGGCAGCCCAGCGACGCGGGCGTGGCCCGTTCATGCCGCCTTTGCTAGACTCGGCAACCCCTACTGATCGACTCGGAGTTCCATCGCTCGTGACCGACGCGCCTTCCGTCACCATCGGCCTCGGTCCCCTGCGCCCGGCCCCACCCGGCCTGCCCGACCCGGCGATCGATCCGCCGAACGTCGGCGAGACCGGCGATCCGTTCACGGCCATCCGGGTCATCGATCTCCTCGCGCGCGTCGAGCGCGGACGACCGCTCCGGCTGGCCGACCTCGCCGATCGGCTGAACGCCAGCTATCTCGACTGGCTGTTCCCCGTTCCGGTCGTCGCCGCGTCGCCCTCCAGCTCCAGGCGAACTGGATGGCCGATTACCGCAACAGCTCCGGCATCGTCGTCGAGGACGGACCGAGCGGACCGATCCTGACCATCGAGGACTCGAGCCGGGTCGATCCTTGGATCGTGCGCCAGGCGCAGCGGGTCGCGGCCGACTGTACCGAGCGGCTTGCCGAGTTCAGCCGACGCGACCGACCGTCGGGCGACTGACTCAGAAGCCGCGACCCAGCCGCTGCGACGCACAACTCCACCTGCACAGGAAGGGATCCCAGGATGACCACCGACTACGCCACCGAGAACGCCCTCGTCGACGCCGACTGGGCACAGGCGCATGCGAACGACCCGAGCGTCCGATTCGTCGAGGTCGATGTCGACACGACGGCCTACGAGCAGAGCCACATCCCCGGCGCCGTCGCCTGGAACTGGACCAGCCAGCTGGCGGACGGCATCCGCCGCGACATCGCGTCGCGCGAGGACTTCAGCAAGCTGCTGTCAGAGTCCGGCATCGGCCCCGACACCACGATCGTCCTCTACGGCGACAACAACAACTGGTTCGCCGCGTGGGCGTACTGGCAGCTCAAGCTGTACGGCCACGACGACGTCCGCATCCTCAACGGCGGGCGCAAGTTCTGGCTGGACAACGGCCTGCCGCTGTCGACGGACGTCCCGTCCTACGACGCGACGGGCTACGAGCTGCCCGAGGCCGACTTCTCGCTGCGCGCCTACCGCGACGACATCCTGCCGCGTCTCGGCGACGCCGAGCTCGCGCTCGTCGACGTCCGTTCGCCGGCCGAGTTCAACGGCGAGATCATCGCGCCGCCCGGCATGAGCGAGACCGCCCAGCGTCCCGGTCGCATCCCGGGCGCGGCGTCGATCCCGTGGGCCCAGACCGTCAAGGAGGACGGCACGTTCAAGGACGCCGAGGAACTCCGAACACTGTACGAGAGCAAGGGCATCACCCCGGACAAGGACGTCATCGCCTACTGCCGCATCGGCGAGCGGTCGTCGCACAGCTGGTTCGTGCTGCACGAGCTGCTCGGCTACGAGCGGGTCCGCAACTACGACGGCTCGTGGACCGAGTACGGCAGCCTCATCGGCGTGCCGATCGAGAAGCCGGTCGCGGTGGCTGCGGAGTAGGCGGCGCGTCCGTCGATCTCGTCGATCGACACCTACAGGAAGCCCTGGTTCGGGAACAGGCGGACTGGGTCCGCGAGCGAAGGATCGGTCGCACCGTACTGGTCTCGCCCGCGGATCCGAGCCCCTCGCTCCAGCAGGGGTGCGACGACCGGATGCGGTCCTGGCACGGGCGCCATCCGGGGCCAGCGACGCGTCGTCCAGCCACCGTCCGTCCGCCGTTTGCGCTCGCGCCGGGCCCAGCCGACCGCGACCACCGCCACGACGAGCTCGCCATCGACCTGCGCGACGTTCGTTCGAGTCCGCGCGACAAGGTGGTCCAGATACGGCCAACCCAGCTCCGGTCGGTCCGGCCAGTCGATCGGCTTTTCGTTCGCTGCGAGGATGGCGGCCATGGCCCGGATATCGCCCGTCCGACCGGGCCGGACACTCATCGGCCGTTCGCGGTCATGACCTCGCGCAATCGATCGTGTGGGAGGGCGTGGGCCGTGTTGCCGTCGCGCCCCACGACCGTCGTGGCGGCGACGAGCGCGTTGACGATCGCCTCCTCGGTCGCCTCGATCGTCGCGTCGAACAGCCGATCGATCACGATGTCGCCGACGGCCCGGACGTCGTACGTGCCGTAGCCCGACGGATGCTCATCGTCCACGGTGGACGGCAATCGATTGCCGGTGGCGAAGGCGATGAACAGGTCGCCGCTCGTGTGCCCGCCGGTGCCGCCGACACGGGCGATCCCGAGCCCGGCTCGCTGGGCCAGCCGCTCACACTGGTGGGGCAGGAGCGGTGCGTCGGTCGCGACGACGACGATGATCGAGCCGGAGCCCGGCGGCGGCGCGGAGCGCGGTCGCCCGACCTGGTCATATGGGCTCGGCACCTCCGTGGTCGGGATCGCCTCGCCGACGCGCACGCCATCGATCCGCAGCCAGTCGCGCTTGCCGTAGTTCGCCTGGACGAGGACACCGACCGTGAAGCCGCCGGCGGCTTCGTCGATCACACGCGATGCCGTCCCGATCCCGCCCTTGAACTCGTGGCAGACCATCCCGGTGCCGCCACCGACCGCGCCTTCCTCGACCGCGCCGCCCGCGGCGGCAGCCAGCGCCGCGTGCAGATGCTCCGCCCGCACGTGGAAGCCGTTCATGTCGTTGAGCAGCCCGTCGAACGTCTCGCCGACGACCGGCAGCGACCACGATGCGTCGTCACCGTCGATCGATGCCGCAACGAGGGCGTCTCGCACGACCCCGACGCTATGCGTGTTCGTGATCGCGATCGGCGTCGTCAGCATGCCCGATTCGCGGACCCACTCGAGCCCGGTCAGCTCGCCGTTGCCGTTGAGCCGGTGCGCAGCCCGCGAACACCGGCTCGCGCCCGGGCCGTGCCCCGTGGGCAGACGACGGTGACGCCGGTCCGCACGGGCCCTTGGCCCACGACCAGCGGTCCGTCGCCGCGGATCAGCGTCGTATGGCCGACGGTCACCCCCGCGACGTCGGTGATGGCGTTGTTTGGGCCAGGCCTCCCCAGCCCGATCCGGATCCCCAGGTCTCGTGCTCGCATGAGCGGACTGTAGCGAACCTGCGCCCCTCTGCTGTCGACGTTCCGACCGTTGATGGCTTCGACCCGCCGTATCATCCGCGGGTGATCCCCGTCGGCCCCAACCTTTCCGGTTCGCCCACGGCCCCGCTCCGGTTGCGTCGCCTGCCCGAGCGGATCGCGAACACGCGATCCATCGACGCTGCCGAGGCCTTCCGCGACCTGCCCGGCCTGGCCCTGCTCGAGAGCGCCCGGCCCGGCCGGAACGCTCGCTGGACCTACATGACCGCAGATCCAGTGGCCGTGCTCGAAGCGCCCGCTGCCGGGCCGGACCCGTTCGCCGTGGCTCGACGCCTCCTGGCGCGGCTGGACCCGACGCCCGTCGTCCCGGCCGATGCCCCCCGGTTCCTGGGCGGGCTCGTCGGGCTTCCTCGGGTACGACCTTGGTCACGTGCTGGAGCGCCTGCCCTCCGTCGCGGAGGACGACCAGGGTCTGCCGCCGCTCCGCCTGGCTCTGCACGATTGGGTGGTCGCCTGGGATCGACGGACCGGCCACGCGTGGCTGGGCGGTCGTGCCCTGGACGGCGACGGTCGACGGCTCGCCCGGCGTCTGGATGACGTCCACGCACGGCTGACGAGTCCGACTGGGCAGAGGTCCGCGGCGTGGCTGTCCGCCATGACGGCCGCATCGACGGCCGCGACGTCCAACGCGACCGCCAGCGCCGCCGTCGATGCGGACCCACGCGCTGGCGAGGGCCTCCGCTTCCGATCGTCCCTGTCGCGCGCGCAGTACGAGGCCGGCGTGGAGCGGATCCGTGACCACATCGCGCTCGGCGACCTCTACCAGGCCAACCTGACACGCCGGCTGGAGACGCCGTATTCGGGCGACCCCTGGGGCGAGTACCGCCGCCTGCGCACCGGCGATCCGTCGCTGTTCTCCGCCTACCTTGATCTCGGGCCGTCGCAGGAGACCGGCCGGCCACGGGCCCTCCTGTCGGCCTCGCCGGAGCCGTTCCTCTCGGTCGACTCGCACGGCCTGGTCGCCATCGGATCCCGATCAAGGGCACGCGGCCCCGGGGTCGCGACCGCGCAGAAGACCGCCGGCTGGCGTGCGAGCTGCTCTCCAGCGCGAAGGACCGTGCCGAGAACGTGATGATCGTCGACGTCCTGCGAAACGACCTGGGACGCGTGTGCGAGCCCGGCACCGTCCGGGTCCCGCGGCTGTGCCGCCTGGAGCGCACCGCTGCCGTGCAGCACCTCGTCTCGACGGTGACCGGCCGTCTGGCCTCCGGCCGTGACGCGTTCGACCTGCTGGCGGCGAGCTTTCCGGGCGGCTCGATCACCGGGGCCCCGAAGATCCGCGCCATGGAGATCCTCGAGGGCCTCGAGCCGGTGCGGCGCGGGCCGTACACGGGAGCGCTCGGCTGGATCGGGCCGGACGGGGCGATGCAGACGAGCATCCTCATCCGAACGTTCGTCGCGGACGGTCGGCGGCTGACGCTCCATGTCGGTGGTGGCATCACGTGGGGCAGCGATCCGGCCGCCGAGTGGGACGAGACCGTGGACAAGGCGCGCGGGCCGCTCGGCGCGATCGGCGGCGAGGAGGTCGATTGAGCGACGCTCGCGACCGAGCGCATGTCTGGGTCGACGGTGAGCTCCTGCCGGCGACGGCGCGTCACCTGTCGGCGTTCGATCGCGGTTTCCAGCTCGGCGACGGGATCTTCGAGACGCTCCGAGCCACCGGCGGGCGGTCGACCGAGCTGCCCGAGCATCTCGCCCGCCTCCATCGATCTGCGGAAGGGCTCGATATCGATCTGCCCCCGGATCTCGATGCCGTCGTCGCAGACGGGATCGGGACCCTGCTTGCCGCGGATGGCCTGGATCGGCCGGACGCTGACGCGTCGATCCGGATCACGGTCTCGCGGGGGGCCTATCCGGTCGCGGGGCGTGCTCCCACCCGACGAGAGCGTCCCAGCGACCATCGTCATCCAGGCCTGGCCCGTCGCCCAGGTGCCGGATGCCCACCTGGGGCGCGGCCTGCACCTCGTCGCCTCGGCGGTCCGACGGGACCCCCAGAACCCACTCGCGACGCTCAAGACGACATCCCGCGCCGAGTACGTCTACGCGCGACTCGAGGCGCGCCGCGCGGGTGCGGACGATGCCCTCTTCCTGACCGTGGACGACCGCCTGTCCGAGGGGACGTCGGCCAACATCTTCCTGGTGCGCGCTGCCGGTGGCGAGGCGCTGGAGCTCGCCACGCCGTCGCTCGATTGCGCGATCCTGCCGGGCACCACCCGATCCTGGCTGCTGGACTGGGGTGCGAGGGTCGGGCTGCGCCCGTTCGAGGGCGCGCTCACCCGGGCCGATCTCGCGGCTGCCCGCGAGGCCTTCCTGTCGTCGAGCGTGGCCGGGATCCTGCCGGTCACGTCGTTCGAGGGGGCACCGATCGGGGATGGCCTGCCGGGGCCATGGACGCTGCGCGCCCGCACGGCCCGCGAGGCCATGATCCATGGCGACGGCCCGGCGTGACAACGTGACCCGCGACGAGCTCATCGACCGGACGCGCCAGCTGATCGCGGAAGGTGACCGGCTCGTCGCCGCGCCGTCGATGGGCGCGCTCCAGACCTGGCTCCAGCTGTCGGACGATCTGCTGTCGCGAGCGTGGGGCAGCATGGACCGCTACCACCTGGCGTGGCTGATGGTCGGCAAGCCCAAGGGCATCGTTCGCGGTCGGCCCATGGATACCGACGAGGAAACCGCCTACGTCCGCGAGGTCGCGACGCAGAAGACGGCGGCCCTGCGGATGAGCCTGGACGCCGTCGATCGGCAGCACATGCCATTCGTGGGCGAGACCGGAGGCGGGCTGGGCCAGGGGGAAGCCGCGTCGGCCGTACCGTCCAAGGAGTCCAGCCCCGACCGAGCACCGGACCGCGCTCCCGATCGCAGCGGCCTCCCGGCCGACCCGACCCTCGCCGACCGCCTCGCCGAGGCGCGCCGCCGTGCCGAGACGCATCGAGACCACGGGGAGCGGCGTGCTCCACGCCCGGACCGGATGGAGCGGTGAGCGTCCCCGGGACCCCCGTCGCCGCGGTCGGTGGCACTCGGCAGGTGCCGGCGCCGGATCCGATCGCCGAGGACTACCTCCTGCTCGGGTTGCGGCTGGGCCAGCGCATCCCGGGGCTCGTCGATGGCTACTACGGGCCGGCCGAGCTCAAGGCCCGCGTCGACACGGAGCAGTTCCGAGCCGCTACGCGGCTTCGCGAGGACGCCGCCGGGCTGACGGCACGGATCGGGACGGAGGTCGCGGAGCCCGAGCGTCGCGATTGGCTCATCGCGCAGGTCCGGGCGCTCGCGGCGCACGCGCAGGCGCTCGATGGCGAGCCGCTGCCGTACGCCGACCATGTCGCGCTGTGTCTCGGCTTCGAGCCGCCGCGTCACGACGACGATGGCTTTCGGGAGGCGCTCGCGGCGGTGGATGCGTTGCTCCCGGGGGAGGGGCCGCGGCACGAACGTCTGGCGGCGTGGGACCGGACCCTGGAGATCCCGGTCGATCGGCTGCCCGACGTCATCGACTGGCTCGTGGCGCGGTTCCGCGACCGCGCCCGACGCGACTTCGGCCTCCCCGACGGCGAGGACCTGCGCGTCTCGACCGTCACCGGTCAGCCGTGGTCCGGCTACAACTGGTACGACGGCGGGCGGCGCTCGCGGGTCGACGTCAACACCGACCTGCCGGTCCGCGCCCCGGATTTCATCACGCTGATCGCCCACGAGACCTACCCGGGCCACCATTTCGAGCATGTCTGGAAGGAGGCCGACCTCGTGGATGGTCAGGGCCGGCTGGAGAGCTCGATGCTGTTGATCAACACACCCGAATGCCCGATCAGTGAGGGCCTCGCCGATCTCGGGCCCTCATTCGCCGCTCCCCACGACGAGCGAGCGGGCCTCCTGCTGGAGCTGTTCGAGCGGGCCGGGCTGGCGGTCTCGGCCGATCCCCGGGAAGCGCAGGAGACTGCGGAGCGAGCCGTCGCTCTGGAAGGACCGCGACATCGACTGGCCGCAAGCCGTGGCAACGCCGCCCTGATGCGGCACGCCGACGGCGCATCCCACGACGAGGTCCTGGCCTATCTGCAGGACGTCGGCGGGTACACGCCGAAGGTAGCCACCAAGCTGCTCGAGTTCATCGAGCATCCCCTCTGGCGGACGTATGTCTTCGTCTACAACGAGGGCGAAGCGCTGGTTCGTCGATGGGTGGAGGCGGCCCCGGCGCCGGAGCGGATCGCGCGGTTCGGCCGCCTCCTCCACGAGCAGATCACGCCGGGTCGGCTCCTCGCGGAGCTGGGCTGACCACGACCTTCGGGCTCGGCCGGCCGGCGAGCCACGACATCGCGAACCCGGCCGTCGCGCCGGCGAGCCCCGCCAGCGTGAGGATGGCGAGGATCGGCAGCCCACCGGCTCCCTCGGCCTCGGCGAGACGAGTCGCGAACTCGTCGCGCTCGGCGATGATCTCGTTCGTCTGGGCGAGCAGGCGGTCGCTTCGGGTTTGCTGCGCGAGGAGCAGGCCGTCAAGCCGCTGGATCTCGCCCTGGAACTGCGTGCTCAGCTCCGCACTCACGTCCTTCTTGGCCTGCGCGATCGCCGTGGCGGTCGTGGCGGGGTCATAAGGCGGGACCTCGCCCCCGGCGGTGGACACCGCGAAGCTCACCGGCGTGTGTTCGCTCACGAGGTCCTGGAGCGTGACCTGCCAGCTCCAGTAGCCCGCCTCGGGCAGCGTGGCGGTGGCCGTGAAGTGGCCATCCGGGCGGTCGTTGGTCGCGACGACGTCCAAGGTCTTGCCGGTCGAGGTGTTGATGAAATGCACGGTCGCGGTCTCCCACGGCGCGGGGGTCTCACCGTGCTGCATGACGCGGAAGCCGACCACGAGCGGCTTGCCCTCGACGGGCGGTTCGACCGTCTGTGCGTCGACTACGATTTCCGCCGAGCCGCCGGCGAGGGCAGGACCGGCCAGGGCGAGCAGCAGCGCGAGCGCGGCAAGGGTGGCGGCGAGTCGGCGGATCATCGTCGGGTTCCTCCAGGCAGGGGGACGAGGCAGCAGCTCGTCCGGATCGAACCATCTACACCACGTGGACAGGATCGGTTCCCGGCTCGATCGGTCGCCTGGTTCCGCGGGCCTGGCATCGAGGGCCCTAGAGGTCGCGGGTGAACACCACGCGATCCTCGTCCGGGCCATCGTGGTCGGCGTGCGCGGGCGTGCCGTACAGCCGCTGCGTGTCGGGTCCGTCGTCCACGCGAAAGCCGAGCGCCCGGTGGAACGCGATCGACGTCCGATTGCCCGGCCACGTCACGGCCTGCACACGGCGGACGCCGCGCGCAGAGAGATCGGCGAAGGTGCGTTCGTATAGGGCACGGCCCAACCCGCGGCGCCGACGGTTCGGTTCCGCGGCGATCATGTGGACATAGCCCGTCTCCGGATGGTCCTGGCTCACGAAGGCGACCACGAACCCGGCAAGCCGGCCATCCCCGTGTTCGACGAGCCAGGACGTGCCGCTGAAGTGCTCGAGCCACAGTCGCGGCAAGAGGTGGCGCATCCGTCGCTCCCCCCACCAGTGATCGATGACGTCGACGACGCGCCGATGGTCCGCCTCGGTCGGACGCCGGAAGGTCAGATCGCCGGGGTCCGCACGGTCCTCACTCGACGTCACCGGGCGCGCCACCAGGCGACGGCCGCGCCCAGGAGCACCTCCACCGGCACGAGCGGACCGAAGGTCTGGCCCAGGTAGTCGATCGGGGCCAGGACGCCGCCTTCCGCCCTGGCGAACAGCCACAGCCCGATCTGACCGAGCAGGACGCCGAGGGCCGCCAGGGCGGCAGCGATCCAAGCCCGCGTGCCCGTCGACAGCGTGCCATCGGCCCCGATCACCGTTGCCAGCCCGACGGCGTATCCGACACCGGAGGCCACGACCAGCAACCCGGCGGAGACCGCGAGCGCCCCACCGAAGACGACGATCAGCGCGGCGCCAACGAGCGCGACGATGGCCCCGAAGGCAACTCCCCGCGTTGCCGAATGGCCCGTCGGCGTTTCAGGCGACCAGCCCGGAGGCCTATCAGCGGCGGCTGGGGATCGGGGCGCCTGCGACGTGCCGTAGCGCTCGGAGGGCGCACGTGGCAAACGTCGTTCACCCGCGACCTTGGGCGGTCCTTCGGGTCCGGGCGGTCGCGGCGGGTCGGTCACGGAACGCATCCTAGCCTCAATGGGCCACAGAACCGATGCACAGCCCGTGGCGCCGCTTCCGGCCGGGCGCTAGACTCCCGATCGTGAGCCACCCAAGCCTCGGCCTTGCTCCGCGCGACGCGGATACCGCGTGGGCGGACGTCGCCCGACGGATCCGGGAGGGCGCCCCGCAGCTGGCCGCCCGAGCCCTGGCGGTCGCGATCGAGCGCGATCCCACGCTGCGCGAGCGCTACGACGAGATCGGGCTCCGACAGCGCCTCCGGGACGCCGAGCTCCTCGCCGAGCGGATCGCTGCGTCGGTCGCGGCAAACGACCCGTCCGCCGCCCGCGAGTACGCCGACTGGACCTCGCCGATGTATCGCCGCAAGCGTGTCCCGCTCGACGACCTGATCAGCCTGTGCGAGGGCCTCCGCGCGGCCATCGGTGGTGCCGTGGCCCCCGGCATGGCCGCCGCGGCGGACGTGCCCATCGACGAAGCGATCGCCCAGTTCAAGTGGCATCGACGCCTGGCGGGCGACGCGCGCAAGCGCAACGCGTTCCTGCAGTTCATCTACAAGGGCGGCTGAGCGCGTGACCATCAAGTGGGTCCAGCAGGACCCGCTCGTGATGAACGGCGAGCCGTTTTGCTACGGCTCACGGCTGACCGTGCGTCAGCTCCTCGAGCTGCGATCGAACGGCTACGACCTGACCCGAATCCTGACCGACCACCCCGAGCTGCGGACCGTGGGCGTCGCCGCCGCGTTCACGTTCGCCGCGAACAACCGCGAGCGATACGCAGACTTCTTCGAGGCCGACGGGTCCTTGGCCGGACCCGGGTACTCGGAGCAGGAAGCCGCGATCCTGCCGGCCCAGTATCGCCTGCCTGGGATCGTGATCAAGGACGCGCCACAGACCGAAACCGCGACGAGCTGACCGAGCGGCATCGCACGGCCGCCGGCCCGTTCGTCTATCTCGCGTGCTAACCAAGCGTTCGCTCCTGGGCATCCTTTTCGTCGCCGCAATCGTGTCGGCCTGCGTCGAACAAGCGGCGCCGTCCCCCGAACCGGCCCAGCCGGCGGCGCCGGCCGCGCCGGCCGCGCCGGCCGCGCCGTCGATGGAAGGTCCCGTCGTCCTCAGCCCGGCGGAGGTCGCCGGGGCCATCGCGCTGCGCCGGGAATTCGGCCTGCGCGAGGACGAGGCCTGGGTCCGCGCCGTTGCGGCGAACCCGACCGCCGTCATGGATTTCGGCGTACCGCTGATGCCGTTCGAGCGTGACGAGATCATGCGTCGCCCGAACGGCGAGGCGGGGATCACCACGGCCCTGCAGGACTACCTGTCCGGGCACGCCGACGTCTCGGGCGGTCTGTACATCGACCAGGCGCGTGGCGGCGTCGTCACGATCCTGGTGACGGACGATCCAGCACCACACCAGGCCGCGCTTGCCGAGCTCGTCGGCGCCGAAGCGCCGGTGGCGGTTCGGCAGGTGCGCTGGACCGAGGCCCAGCTGAACGACGTGCAGGAACGAATCGCTGCGGATCAGGCGTTCCTCGCGACCCTACCGGCGCAGATGAAGGGCTCGGGTGTCTCCATCATCGACAACGTCGTCGAGCTGTCGATCTCGAGCGCCGTCCCGGACGCGGGCGCGAGGATCGCGGCCCATTTCGGGGCGGTCGGCATGCTCCGCGTGGACTCGGACGGGACCGGGATCCTTCTGCAACCGACCGGCCGGATCCTGGGCCGGGTCATTGCGCCGCCCGGGACGGACATGAACAACCTCTCACCGCAGTACGAGGCTGACGTGGATATCGGCGGTCGTGACTCGATCGGGATCGGGGTCACGCCGGACGGCACGTTCGTCATCGATCACCTGCCGCCCGCGACCTACACCGTGACGATCCTCGAGATGGGCGACGTCGAGAACGTCGAAGTCGGGCGAGGCACCGTCGTCGTGCCGCCCGGAGCCGCGGTCGGCCTGGAGATCCCGCTGCAGCGGCCCTGACCGGGTTCGCGCGTCGCTCGCCCGGCCCGTGTGCGCCCGTACGAACGGATGCGGGGGCCTTGACCGGGCTCGGTGGTACGCTCTTGCCACGCACGACTCGGAGAATCGCCACCCATGACCGACACGACCACCTCTGACATCACGGACGCTCCCGCCACCGCGACCGCGGCCGGTGACGCCCCCGCGACCGAAGCCCCGGCCTTCGATCCCGAACGGCGGGCCACCGAGCTCGCCATCCTCGACGCGCTACGCGCGGTCGTCGACCCAGAGATCGGGATGAACGTGGTCGAGCTCGCGCTCATCAAGCAGATCCTGCTGGGTCCCGATTCGACCGAGATCAAGATGATCCTCACGACGCCGTTCTGCCCGTACGCGGGCTCCATGATCGCCCAGGTCAAGGAGCAGGCCGAGTCCGTCGTGGAACACGACGTCAAGGTCACGCTGCTGGCCGAGCGCTGGGACCCGCGCGACGCCGGCCTGATGTGGTGAACTCGTCAACCTGAAGCTTTCTAGGAGCACCCAGACCAATGAGTGACCAGCGCGTCTCCAACCCGTACCTCAACCCGGACCGCACCCCTGGGACGGCGGCCTCGCCGTCCGCCCTCGGCGTCAAGCCGGACGCCCGACTCGCTACGGCGTTCCTGAGCCAGGCCTTCCTGTGGATGTTCGTCGGGCTGCTGATCAGCGCCGGCGTGGCTTTCATGGTCCAGTCGAACGAGCGGCTGCTCGGCTTCGCGCTGGATAACTACTTCATCCTGATCATCGCCCAGCTCGCTCTCGTGATCGGGATCAGCTGGGGCATCAACCGGATCAGCGCGACCGTCGCGCTCGGCCTGTTCTTCGTCTACGCCGCGAGCGCTCGGCCTGACGATCGGGCTGATCGTGTCGGGGTTCACGGGCGCATCGGTCGCGACGGCGTTCCTGTCGGCTTCCGCGATGTTCGGTGCCGCGGCGATCTACGGCAGCGTCACGAAGCGCTCCCTTGCCGGTCTCGGCGGGATCCTGTTCATGGGCATCATCGGGATCCTGGTGGCGTCGCTGATCAACATCTTCCTGGCGAGCGACGGCCTGAACTGGGTCATCTCGATCGTGGGTGTCGTGCTCTTCACGGCCCTCACCGCGTACTACGTCCAGCGGATCCAGAACGGCGAGCTCGCCGCCCAGACAGGTTCGATGGAGAAGGGGGCCGTCATCGGCGCGCTCCTGCTCTATCTCAGTTTCGTGAACCTGTTCCTGTTCATGCTCCAGCTGTTCGGCGGCCGCGACTAAGGACCTGCTCCAAGACGGGCCTCGCTCTGGTCAGCCGACGCGGCGAAGGGCCGCGGCGCGGATCGTGGGGGCGCGCAGCAGGCGCGCGGTCTTCGCGGCCGGCACGGGGCGGCTGAACAGGTAGCCCTGGCCCAGGTCGCAACCCAGCGCGAGCAGGCGCTCGGCCTGGCGTTCGGTCTCGATGCCCTCCGCGACGACGCCGATGCCGAGGCCGTGGGCGAGCGCCACGACCGCCTGGACGATCGAGCGGTCCGCCTTCTCTTCGATACCGGCGACGAACGAGCGGTCGATCTTGATCGTGTCGAGCGGCAGGTGCTTGAGGTAGGACAGCGAGGAGTACCCCGTCCCGAAGTCGTCGAGCACGAGCCGGACGCCCAGCGCACGCAGCCGGCGGAGCGTGCGGATACCCGTCTCGGAGTGGTCCATCAGGACGCTCTCGGTGATCTCGAGGTCGAGCGAGCCGGCGTCCAGTCCGGTCTCCGCGAGCACGCTTGCGACGTCACCTACGAGGTCGGGCTGCATGAACTGGCGCGCCGAGAGGTTGACCGACACGAACAGCGGCTTGTCATCCGGAGCCGACCGCGTCGCGCGCCATTTGGCGGCCTGGCGGCACGCGGTCTCGAGGACCCAGCGCCCAAGTGGGATGATCAAGCCCGTCTCCTCGGCGAGTGGGATGAACGCCAAGGGAGGTACGAGGCCACGCGTCGGATGCTGCCAGCGGACGAGTGCCTCGAAGCCGACGATCTCGGTGCTCTCGAGGGTCACGATCGGCTGGTAGTGGACGCGCAGCTCTCCCCGTTCGAGGGCCGAGCGGAGGTCGCTCTCGAGCTCGACCCGCTCCAGGGTCTGGGCGCTCATGGACGGCTCGAAGAACGCGTGCCGCTGCGTGGTGTTGCCCTTCGCGCGGACCATGGCGATCTCCGCTTCGCGCAGCAGTTCGTCGGGGGTCGCTCGCCCGGGCTGGGCCAGCGCGATGCCCATCGACGCGCTGACGAACCATTCGCGGTCATTGAGCGGGAACGGGACACGCAGCTCCGCGACGATCCGGTCGGCGATGCTCCGCGCCTCTTCGGCATCGGCGACCGGGTCGAAGATGATCCCGAATTCGTCGCCGCCGACGCGCGCCACGGTGTCGCCCGGGCGCACGCCGCGCACGAGCCGCTGGCCGACGGCCACCAGAAGGCGGTCGCCCATGAGGTGGCCCAGACTCTCGTTGATGACCTTGAACCGGTCGAGGCCGAGCAGGACCACCGCGATGGAGCCGGTGTCCTCCGCCTGATGTCCGGCGAGGGCGTGCGCGATGCGGTCGGTCAGGAGCTCGCGATTGGGGAGGCCGGTCGTCGGGTCGTAGAGCGCCCCTCGCTGGGCGACATCGATGAGCCGGGCGTTGTCGAGCGCGATGGACGCGAGCTTGCCGAAGCTCGTCAGCGCGCCGATGTCCCGGCTGCCCCACCGCCGCTCGCTGCTGCCCGACCCGAGGCCGAGCACGCCGACGACCCGGCCGCCCGACGTGAGCGGGACGCCGACGACGGAACCGAAGATCCCCGCGGGCAACGTCGGCGAGCGACCCTCCCACGTGTCGTAATCGTCGATGGCGAGCGGGCGTCCGGTCGTCACCACACGGCCCGCCAGACCCTCGTTGATGCCCATGCGGCGGCCGAGATAGCCATCGAAGAGGCCGGTCCCCACCCGCACCTCGACTTCGTCCCCGTCCGGTTCGCGCAGGTACAGGAACCCGTGCGGCGTCCCGAGCAGGGCGATGGCCCGTCTCACGATCACGTCCAGCAAGCGATCCGGATCGTGGTGGTCGAGCAACGCGAGCGCGGTCTCGTCGAGCGCACGCAGGTAGGGATCCGCGTGGGCCACGTCCGTGAGCCGTCCATCGATGGGCTTCACCTGGTAGAGCGCGCGGTCCGCGACCGCGACGAGCTCGTCCTTGGTCCTGCCGTCGTCCGGGAAGCAGGCAAGCCCGGCGCTGATGGTCACGATCGGACGGGAATCCGCGTCAAGCCCGGCGGTCGCCTCGGCACGTGAGCGGACGACGCCGCGGATCCGTTCCGCGACCTCGTGCGCGACGATCCGGTCGGCGCCCGGGAGGATCGTCGCGAACTCGTCGCCCCCGTATCGGTAGAGGCGATCGCCGTCGCGCGTGGCGGTGGTCATGGATCGGGCGATGTCCACGAGCAAGGCGTCGCCCGCGGGGTGGCCGAGCGCGTCGTTGAAGCTCTTGAAGTCGTCGAGATCCAGCATGAGCACCGCGAATGGCGCGCCCTTCTCGACCGCCTCTCCGAGCTCGCGCTGGAACGAGCCGTGGTTGCGCAGCCCGGTCAGGGCATCCTGCTCCGCCCGGACACGGACCGCGCCGTGGGCCTCGGCGTTCTGCAGGGCGATCGACGCCTGGCCGGCGAACAGTTTCGTCAGCTCGTACTCGTTCAGGTTGAAGTGGGCCTCCTCCTCGCCCATCCGCCCGATGTTGAGGGTGCCGATGGTCTCGCCGTTGACCATCAGCGGGACGATGATCATGGCCTCTGGCTCGTTGGGGGTGCCGGGGATCTGGACCGAGCGTGGATCCGCCATCGCATCGTTGGCGAGGACCGCCTCGCCATGGTCGATGACCCAACCGGTGATGCCCGGTCCCAACGGACTCTCGTACGCGAGGATCTGGTCCGCGAAGCGATCGCGGGTGATGACCGCGCGGCGGACCCCGGCGGCCCGGTCGACGCGATAGACCGTGAGCGTGTCGTACGGGACGATCGCCTTGAGGGAATCGGCGATGAGGTCGAGGACCCCTGCGGGATCCAGCGTCGAGAGCAGCCGCTCGTTGACGTCGAGCAGCCGCCGCTGGCCGTCCAGCTGGTGCTCCAGCTCGACCTGCTGGCGATGCAGCCGATCCACGTTCCCGGCGTTCACCAGCGCCTGCACGGCCGATGCCGCGAAGATCGCCAGCGTCACCTCGTCGTCGAGCTCGAAGCGGTCGCGGCCGATGGCCGTGATGACGATCAGGCCCTGGACCACGTCCTGCTGGAGCATCGGCACGATCAGGATCGATTCCGGCTGGTCGGTCGTCCCGACGACCCACCCGCGTGGATCCCGCGCGGCGTCGCCCAGCCGGACCGGTCGACCGTGTTCGGCGACCCAACCGGTGAGGCCCTTGCCGATCGGGACGCGCAGGGTCTCGAGCGCCGGCTTCGTGGTCCCGAGGAACGACCCATCGAACGCGAGTGGCTCGCACATCCCGGTCTCGTGATCGACGCGATAGACCCGGATCGTGTCGTGGTCCGAGAGTCGCTTGGCTTCCGCGACGATCGCCCACGCGATGGCCTCCTGGTCGCGCAGCTGGTTGAGCCTGCCCGTCAGCTCCGCGATCGACGTGAGCCGATCTGCGAGGGTCCGGCGCGAATCCGCCAGCCGGGCGCCACCGATCGCGGTGGCCATCTGGTCACCGAAGGCCCTGGCCAGGGCACGTTCGTCAGGCGTCCAGGCGTAGGCCTCGCGGTGGTAGAGCACGAGCAGTCCGAGGGGTTCGTCGCCGAACACGAGCGGCACGAAGCACACGCTGCGGACGCCGATGGAGCGATAGACCGCCCGGAGCTCCGGGGTCGTGGTGCGCATGGCGCGGTCGAGCACGCGGACGCGCCGGCGGCGGATCGCGTCCATCCCGGTCGTCGGGGCGTCCGGTGGCAGGGCGCTGATCGCTTCGATGATCTCTGGCGACAGGCCTCGGTGGGCGCCGAGCGAGAGCGGCCTTGCGGCGGACTGGTCGTACAGCCAGAGGCCGGCCCGGTCCACCCCGAAGAGCCCGAATGCCTCGTCGATCACGTCCTCGAACAGGCCGTTGACGTCGCGTCGTCCGCTGACCTTGGCCGCGATCCGGCTCAGCGCGTCGGCCGTCGTCGGACCGCCGGGATCGGTCGCCCGGGCGCGCGGGACGTCGCGTCGGGACCCGTGGGGGCGGGTCTTCGAAACGCGTCGTTCCTGGGCGAGGACCATGGGCGGCGAAGAGCCTCCATCTGGGATCCGGGCAGGCCGGGCCGCCCGCTGGTGCGGGAGGTCACAGGTACGGTACGGTCTGGTGCCCTTACGAACGATGGCCCATCGGTACCAGAGGGGTCCGGCGGCGGTTCGCGCGCTGAGCTGCGAGCGCGGGCGTCAGCGGCCCGGCGAGCGCGGGCGTCAGCGGTTCGGCGAGCGCAGCTCGGCTACGGACGCGATGACGACATCCGCCGCGGCCAGTTCGGCCGCCGTGCCGACCCCGGTCAGGACGCCGACGACGAGACCGGCGCCGGCTGCGCGCGCCATCGCGAGGTCGGCCGGGGAGTCGCCGACGACGGCCACGCGGAGCGGCTCGGTCTCGAGCGCCTGGCACACGGCGAAGACCGGATCGGGCTCGGGTTTCATCGGGAACCCATCGTCCCCGCAGACCATCGCGCCGACCGCCTCCCGCACGCCCAGGGCTCGAAGGGTCGCGTCGGTCGGGGCCCGATCGTCGGTCGTCACGACCCCGATCCGGAGACCACCGTCGCGCAACTCCCCGAAGAGGGCGGGGAGGTCCGCCAGGGGCTGGGCCAGCGCCACCGGATCCGGGACGAACCATGCCGTCTCGGTCGCCCGCCGCGCCGCCGCCACGCTGGGGCACCAGCGCCGCAGGACCGCGGCCACGACCCCCTCGATCTCGGCCATCGTCGCGGCAGCAAGCGGCCCGCCGGCGGCAACCCGACCGGTCGAGGGATCGAAGCCGATCGCCGCGAACACGTCGGGGGCCACGGGCCGCCGAGCGGCGGCTTCCAGCCGCGTCCCGAGCTCGCGCGCCCAGCCACCCCACATCGCGTGGAAGTCGATGAGCGTGCCGTCCTTGTCGAAGATCACGAGATCGATCCCCGTGAGGTCCAGCGGGGATCCGCCCGCGACTACAGCATCGCCTCCGCGGCCGCCAGCGCGTCGGACCGGTCCGGGACGGCGTCGCGCCCCAGGACCAGGCAGGCTTCCGGCGGGAAGCCCAGGACGATCGGCGAGCCGGCTGCGGGTACGGCGAGGTTCGGGTTGTTGAACGTGTCGACGTAGACGGGGATCGCGTCCGGCCCGACCGTCGTGCGGACGCGCACGACCGAGCCCAGGAACGCGACGTCGGCGACGGTCCCTGGGAGGCGGTTGGTGCCGCTCATGCCATCCATCGGGCTGACCGCCACGACATTGGAACCATCCGGGCTGGTGAGCGCGATCATCTCGGGTCGCAGCGCGACCGTTACGACCGCCCCGGCGGAGCCGGTCAGCTTGGACGTCGTCCGGATCTCGTGGCCGGCCAGCGAGAGGCGGCCCGCAGAGGCATCCACGATCGTCGCGTCCATCGCATTGAGCGTGCCCACGAAGGACGCCACGAACGCCGTCGCCGGGAAGTTGTAGATCTCGAACGGCGTGCCGATCTGCTCGATGCGCCCCTCGCTCATGACCACGATCCGATCGGACAGCTCCAGCGCCTCCTCCTGGTCGTGGGTGACGTACACCGTCGTGATGCCGAGCTGGCGCTGGATCTCGCGGATCTCGTGGCGGAGCGCGACGCGGATCTTGGCATCGAGCGCCGAGAGCGGCTCGTCGAGCAGCAGGACCGTTGGCTCGATGGCCAGGGCGCGGGCCAGCGCCACGCGCTGCTGCTGTCCCCCCGACAGCTGCCACGGGAAGCGGTCTCCGCGACCCTCGAGGTGGATGAGGTCGAGCAGCTCGGCGACGCGCCGATCGATGTCGTTCTTCGGGCGCTTCCGGATCTTGAGTCCGAACCCGATGTTGTTGGCAACGTTCATGTTCGGGAACAGCGCGTAGGACTGGAAGACCATGCCGACGTTGCGCTGGTTCGGAGCGCGGTGGGTGACGTCCGCGCCGTCGATGATGACGGTGCCCGCTGTCGGGCGTTCGAAGCCGGCGATCATGCGCAGCGTGGTCGTCTTGCCGCAGCCCGATGGGCCAAGGAACGAGACGAACTCACCACGTTCCGCAGCCAGGTCGAAATCCTGCACCGCGGCCACGTCGCCGAACCGCTTCTGGATGCCGCTGAGTTCCAGGAAGGCCATGGTGTTCGTCGTCTCCCTACCGAGCGCCGGCGATCGTCACTCGGCTGCGCGAACCGCGCCCGAGCAACGCGATGAAGCCCATGGCGATCCACGTCAGCCCGAAGCTGACGAGGGCGACCGCGGACTGCTGGTACGGGGCGATATCTCCCAGTTGTGACAGGTAGACCGAGAAGACCTTGCGGGCAAGGAAGGTCGCGATCGTGAACTCACCCACCACGATTGCCAGGGTCAGGAACGCTCCGCTCAGCAGCGCGACCCGCAGGTTCGGCAGGATGACCTGGATCAGGATCCGGAGCCAGCCGGAACCCAGGCTCTGGGCGGCTTCGGTCAGGCTCTGGATGTCCATCGCCCGCAGGCCCGTGTCGATCGCCCGGTACATGTACGGGAACGACAGCACGACGTAGCCGAAGACGAGGAGCGCCGTACTGCCGATATCGGTGTGGGTGAACGGCAACGGCGGGCGGCTGTAGGTGCTGATGAGGCCGAACACGAGGACGATGGGTGGGACGACGAACGGCAGGAGGGTGACGAACTCGACGAAGGGGCGAGCGCGCGGCAGGCGGAGGCGGACCCAGAAGGCGGTCGGGACCAGCAGCGAGATGCTGATGATGATGGTGATGAACCCGACGATGAAGGAATAGCCCAGGCTCGACAGGAACTTGGGGTCCTCGAGGATGGCCGTGTACGCCGACCCGAACGGCACCGCGCGGAGCGAGAAGGCGAATGTCCCGACGAGCGGCAGGAAGAAGTAGAGGACTCCCGCGATGAAGATGGCCCACCACGCGAACCGCAACGGCGACTTTCGCTCCCGCTCGACGGGAGGGTCGAGCGACTGGCCCTGCATCGCCTCGATGCCCTGACCGAGCCGGTTGGAGCCGGTGCCCGTCATCGGAGCCAGCGCTCCGAACGCCGCTGCAGGAACTGGTAGGCGAGGAGCGTGATGCCGAGGATCCCGACCATCCCCATCGCCAGCGCGTACCCGGCGCCCTTGTTGTGGAGGACGTCACCGGTGAGCTGGTTGCCGATGAGGATCGTCACGAGGTTGATGAAGCCACCGGTCAGCTGGTAGGCCGTCGCCTGGGCACCGAATGCGTTCCCGAACAGCAGGATCATCGAGCCGAGCAGCGACGGCATGAGGATCGGCAACGCGACGTAGCGCCAGAACTGGAAGGTCGTCGCCCCCATGTTCTCCGACGCTTCGCGCCACTCGCGCTTCAGGCCATCGATGGCTGGGGCGATGATGAGGATCATCAGCGGCAGCTGGAAGTACAGGTAGACGATCTCGAGGCCCAGCTTCGAGTAGATCGTGAATCCGCTCTCGTATGGGTTGATACCGAGGCTGCCGAGGAAGGCCGTGAGGAGCCCGGTCCGCCCGATCGTGAAAACGAACGCGAGCGCCAGCGGGATGCCGGCGAAGTTCGATGCGACCCCCGAGAACGTCATCAGCGGACCACGCAGCCGTCGCGGGCCGCCGGAGATCACCGAGTACGCCATGAGGAACCCGAAGATGCCGCCGGCCAACGCCGTGACGAAGCTGATCTCGATGCTGGTCAGGTAGGCGTTGAGCTGGAGCCCCTCGGTCAGGCGGGCGTAGTTCTGGACCGTGACCTGCCCGGTCGACGAATCGATGAAGCTCCCGACGACGAGGTACGCCGTCGGGATCAACAGGAACAGGGTGGAGAAGACGAGGAACGGGACCAGGCCGAGCCAGGTCAGGGAGAAACGGCGCCCAGGGCGCGCCGTTGGCACACCCTGGGCGTTTCGCGCCAGCGCGGTGTCAGTCACCGCTCGAGGCGGATCTGATGCGGTCCGTCGACGACGGGCCTACTGGACCGTGACGCCGACCGTGGTCGGCCACCCGGCGGTGATGGCGGTGGTCGCGGCTTCGATCTGGTCGAGGGTCGGCAGGACCGCACCGGTGGAGTCGGGCAGCTTCGCCGCCAGATCGGCCGGAACGGCGTCCCGCGCGACGAGATCGTCGTAGCGGATGGGGTTGCAGTAGCCCTTCAGCCAGATGAGCTGGCCCTCATCGGAGTAGAGGTGCTCCATCCACAGCTTCGCGGCGTTCGGATGGGGGGCGTACTTGCTGATGGCCTGGACGTACATGCCGCCGAATCGACCGGATGTCGGCACGGCGACCTCGACCGGCGGATTACCGGCCAGCGTGTCCTTGTCGGCGAGCCCGTTGTAGGTCCACGTGATGCGGACCGGGGTCTCACCGGATGCGACGGTCGCGGCTCCGGCGATGACCGGGACGAAGTTCCCGGCATCGTTCAGCTGCTTGAAGAAGTCGAGGCCGGGCTGCACGTTGTCGATGCGACCCGCCGCTCGCGAGGGCAGCGGCCCAGACGCCGGAGATGGCCTGGTTGCTCTGTGTCGGATCGCCGGAGAGGGCGACCTGTGACTTGTACTCGGGCTTGAGCAGGTCGGCCCAGTCCTTGGGGACGTTCTTGACGACAGCGGTGTTCGTCTCGAACGCCAGGACGCCGTAGTAGTCGCCGTACCAGTTACCGTCCGGGTCCTTGGCGGTTTCCGGGATGGTGTCCCAGGTCGAGACCTTGTACGGCTGCAGGAGCCCGTCCGTCACGGCCTGCGGCGCGAGGCCGAGCCCGATGTCGATCACGTCGGGAGCCTGCGGACCCGGGTTGTCCTTGTTGGCCACGATGGCTTCGATCTCTTCCGCGGAGCTGCCATCCGGGTTGAGCTCGTTGATCGGGATGTTGTACTTCGTGGTGAAGCTGGTCAGCATCTCGCCGTAGTTGCACCAGGTGTGCGGCAGGGCGATGGTGGTGAGACCGCCCTCGGCCTGGGCCGCCGCGATGAGCTCAGCTGACGCACCCGTGCCGGCGGACGCCGCGGCCGAGCCGGCGGCCGATGGCGCGGCGGAGCCGGGCGGTGCTACCGACGCGGCCGACGGAGCGGCAGAGCCGGCAGGGGTGGTGCAGGCGGCGACCAGGATCGCCGATGCTGCAAGCAGACCCGACCAGCGGGTCAGGGTGCGGTTCTTGGACAAGGGATTCTCCTCCAGTGGCACTGTGGACTCAGCGTTCATTGCCGGCCGGGCCCCTCCGCGGCCCACCAACCCCCGACGGACGGCCGGGTTGGCCTGTGTATCGGTGTCCGGTGCATTCCACTCCGCGGACCCGCTGCCGTCAAGACGATGTGATGAGTTCGTCAACGGCGAATGTCCGCCACGACGTCCCCATGTGACTCCGCGGAGCGGTCAATTGCGCAGTCGGGTCATCTCCGGGTCGAACATCGGATCGGTGGCGACGGTGGCCGGCACGGCGTCGCCGAAGTAGCGGATCGTGACGCCTTGCCCGACGCGGGCGGCCTCGGCCGGGAGCCATGCGTAGGCGATGGGCGCGTCGACTGAATACCCGTACGCGGCGCTGGTGACGTAGCCGGCCGGGCGGCCGTCGACTTCGACCGGCTCCTTGCCCATCACGACGGCCGCACGGTCCGCGATCGTCAGCGGCACGAGTCGCCTGGCGGCGCTCGCCTCGCTCCGCCCTTCGAGCGCGCCTTTCCCCACGAAATCGCCCTTGTCCATGCGGACCGCGAACCCGAGTCCCGCCTCGTAGGGATCGTGCTCGGTCGTCATGTCCGCGCCCCACGACCGGTAGCCCTTCTCGAGCCGCAGGCTGCCGAATGCGCTCCGGCCGGCGGCGATCGAGGCCGTGCTGCTGGCCCGCGGCCCACAGCGTGTCCCACAGCTTCGTGCCCATGTCCGCGGTCGTGTACAGCTCCCAGCCGAGCTCGCCGACGTACGACAGTCGGAGCGCCGTGACCGGCACGTTGCCGACCCACAACTCGCGGCCCTGGAAGTAGCGGAAGGCCTCGTTGGTCACGTCGCTGTCGGTCAGCGGACGGCGAGGATGTCGCGAGCCCGCGGCCCCCACAGGCCGATGCAGCAGGTGCCCGCGGTGATGTCGCGGACCTGGAACGCTGCCGTCCTGCGGTGCGAGACGCCGAAGCAGGTCGTAGTCGAGATTTCCGTTCGCCCCGATCTGGAAACGGTCCGCACCCAGCCGGGCGATCGTCAGGTCGCTGCGGATGCCGCCGCGCTCGTCGAGCATGAGCGAGTACACGACCGTGCCGATCGGCCGGTCCAGGCGGTTGGTCGTGAGCCCGTCGAGGAAGGCGAGCGCACCCGGCCCGGTGACCTCCAGCCGCTTGAGCGAGGTCATGTCGTAGAGACCGGCCGTCTCGCGCGTGGCCAGTGCCTCCGCGCCGGCGATCGGGATGCCAGTACCGTTCGGCCCAGGCGTTGCGGCGCGGGATCTCGTAGCGGCCCAGCAGCCCCTCGTTGACGCCGTACCAGTGCGGCCGCTCCCAGCCGTTGCCCTCCAGGAAGTACGCCCCGAGCTCCTGCTCGCGCTCGTAGAACGGCGAGGTCCGGAGCGGTCGCGGGTCCTCCATCGGCTGGAGCGGATGGATGATGTCGTAGACCTCGATGTAGTTCTGGACGCCCCGGTCGTGGATGTACGAGGGCGCCAGCTGGTGGGCCTCGAACCGGTTGACGTCGCATTCGTGGAGGTCCGTTGGGGAGCCGCCGTCCACCAGCCATTCGGCCATGGCCTTGCCGACGCCGCAGGCATGGGTGACCCAGACGGCCTCGGCCAGCCAGAAGCCCTCGACGTCGCGCGATTCGCCCATGAGCGGGGCACCGTCCGTGGTGAACGAGAAGATCCCGTTGATGCCCGATTCGATGTGCACGCCCGGCCGGCGCAAGGCGGGCACGATCCCTTGCGCCCACGACCACGACTCCGCGAAGGTGTCCGGCGTGAAGTCCAGGACGGACGGCATCACCGGCGCCTCGCTCGGCGGCAGGATCGTCGCGGCATCGATCGGCATCGCGACGTGGGCGTACGACCCCACCCCGAGGCGGTCCACGTGCTCCCGGAAGTACAGGTCGCGGTCCTGGGCGCGCACGATCGGATGGACGTTCTCGCGGTCGGGCGGGATCGCGAACGGCGCCATCTCGGGCAGTTGGGTGGTCTTGGTGTACTGGTGCGCCAGCGGCTGCAGCGGAACGGTCATCCCGACCATCGCCCCGATGAGCGGCCCCCAGATCCCGGCCGCGCACACGACGATGTCGGCCTCGATCTCGCCTCGATCGGTGACGACCGCCCGGACCCGGCCGTCGTCGGTTCGGATCCCGGTGACGGTGTGGCCGCCGAGGAAGCGGGCGCCGCCCTCGGTCGCGCGGCGGGCCTGGGCTTCGGACACGCGGACAGCCTTGGCGAGGCCGTCCGTCGGGACGTGATACGCGCCGCGGATGGCGTCGCGGTCGACGAGCGGCCACAGGCGGGCGGTCTCGTCCGGGTCGATCACCCGGCTCTCGATGCCCCACGACTCGGCGAACCCCTGCCGGCGATGGAGCTCGCGGAGCCGGTCCTCGGTCAGCGCCAGCTCGAGGCTGCCGACCTGGTTGAAGCACCACTCCCCGTCGAGCTCGAGCGAGCACGACTTCTCGACCGTGTACCGCGCGAACTCGGCCATGGTCTTGGAACCGTTGGTCTGGAACACGAGCCCCGGGGCATGCGACGTGGATCCGCCGGCGGCGAAGAGCGGCCCCTGCTCGATGACGACCACGTTGGACCAGCCGCGCAGCACGAGCTCATCGGCCAGGGAACAGCCGACGATCCCGGCACCGATGATCGCGACGCGCGGGGTCGACGCCAAGACGGTTCTCCTCGAGGGACAGGAACGGGGCCGGCGACCGGGCGATCGCCGACCCCTTGGGGTTCAGGTTCGGGCGTGGTGCCCGATCACGGCATCCAGGCCGACCACTTGGCCTCGTTCTCGGCGACCCACTTGTCGCCCGCCTCGTCCGCGCTCATCGACTGGTTGGTGATGTAGTCCGCGACGAGGTTCTGGTCCTCGTTGGTCCAGCTGAAGTTCTTGACCAGCGTGGCGGCGTCGCCGCCGTTCTCCGCGAAGGTCGTGGCGGCGATCTTATTGAGCTTGTAGAGCGGGTAGTCGCAGGCCACGGTGTTCGGGTCGGCGTCGCAGCCCTCGGTCCAGGCCGGCAGGTTGACCTTGACCAGCTTGATCTTGCTGTGCAGCCACTGCGGGTCGTAGAAGTAGCCGATGAGCGGCGTCTTCTGCTCGGTGGCCTGCTGGAACGCGGTGATCGTGGCTGCCTCGCTGCCGGAGAACACGACCTTGAAGTTCAGGTCGAGGTTCTTGATGAGGGCCTCGTCGTTCGTCACGAACGTCGGGTCGCTGCCGAGGAACTGGCCCTGCTCGCCCGACTCGGACGTCTTGAACAGCTCCGCGTACTTGTTGAGATTTTCCGAGTCGACGATGTCCGGGTACTGCGTGGCCATCCACTCCGGGACGTACCAGCCGATGATCCCGTCGACGCCGTTGAGGCCGGCGTCCTGCGCGACGCCCTTGTCGGTGATGTACTTCTTCTCGAGGTCGGGGTGACCCCAGTTCTCCAGGATGACGTCGATCTCGCCCGTCTC
The DNA here is from genome assembly GCA_963828165.1 of uncultured Chloroflexia bacterium. Lineage (GTDB taxonomy): Bacteria > Chloroflexota > Limnocylindria > Limnocylindrales > CSP1-4 > SPCO01. The sequence continues at coordinate 1,041,469 of CAWHDR010000001.1, read as the reverse complement.
GAAGCCCGGCCAGGCGACTTCTTCGGCCAACGGCGTCGCCGTGACGGTGTAGCCGAGCTTGTCCTCGAGCAGGCTCTTGACGACGGCCACGTTGGCCTCGGCGCCGACCCACGGATTGATGGCGATCCTGACGGTGCCCTTCGCGCCACCGGCTGCGGAGCCGCTCGGCGCGGCACCCGTGGCGGCGGGTCCGCTCGGGGCGGCGCTGCCGCCGGTCGGGCCGCAGGCGCCGAGGACGAGGGCCAGGACGGCGACCGACGTGGTCAGCCGGGCCAGAAGACTTCGCTGCATTCGTGTTCCTCCTCTACGCCACAACCGCGGCGGTGCCGAATGCTATCCCGCGCGGGCCGCACCCGTCGATGGGCGCCCTCCCGCGCCCTGGGTGATCCGATCGAGCATGATGCCCAGCAGGACGATCACGATGCCGGCAGCCAGCCCCTTGCCGAAGTCTTCGCGCTGGGTGAACCCGGAGATGACGTCGAACCCGAGCGCGCCGGCGCCGACGAGGGCGCCGACGACGACCATCGCGAGGACCATGACGATGCCCTGGTTCGCGGCGAGGAGCAGCGCCCCCCGCGAGAGTGGCAGCTGGACCTTCCAGAGCAACTGGCGCTCGGTCGAGCCGGCGGAGCGCGCCGCCTCCATCACGGTCGGCGAGACGGAGCGGATCCCGGCGTCCACGAGCCGGATGACCGGGGGGACGGCGTAGATGACGGCCGCGGCGATCGCCGTGAAGCGCCCCACCGAGAACAGGGCGACCGCGGGGATCAGGTAGACGAATGCGGGCAGCGTCTGGGCCGCGTCGAGGAACGGCCGGATGATCGAGCGGAATGGGTCGTTCCGCGCAGAGACGATCCCGATCGCCACGCCCAGGATCAAGGTCAGCGCGGTGGCGACGAGCACGCTGGCCAACGTCTCCATGCCGTGCTCCCAGAGGCCAAGTCCCGCGGCCAGCAGCAGGCACACGCTGGCGACGATCGCCGCACGCACGCCCGAGATGTACCAGGCGCCGCCGAAGACGACCGCGACCACCAGCAGCCACGGCGCCTTCGTCAGGACCCCTTGAAGGGGGTTCAGCACGCCGAACGAGAAGGCATCCTTGATCGCGTTGGTCGCGCCCACCAGGTTGGACTTGATCCAGCCGACGACGTCGTTGACCGGGTCGCGGAAGTCGATGAAGACGTTCTCCGGGAACGCCGTGGGGTCGGCGAGGGTCCGCGCGTACGCGACGGCCAGCACGAGGATCAGCGCGGCGATCCCGGCGACGATCCGACGCTGGCGAGCCGTCTCCCCGGCCCGGCGGAAGCGCGGGTCCATCCACTCCCCGGCCCGGTCCGTCAGGCGGTCCAGGACGATGGCCAGGATCACGATCGCGAGGCCGGCCTGGAACGCCGATCCGACGTTCACCGACTGGAGCGCTCGCAGGACGTCGACACCGAGTCCTGGCGCGCCGATGAGCGCGGTGATCACGACCATCGAGAGCGCCATCATGATGGTCTGGTTCACGCCGATGCCGATGGTTCGCCGGGCGAGCGGCAGTTGGACCTTCGATAGCGTCTGCCAGCGGGTCGAGCCCTGGGATTCGGCGGCTTCCATGGTCGCCTTCGGCACGCCCCGGATGCCCAGCGCCGTGATGCGGATGGCGGGCGGGATCGCGTAGATCAGGGTTGCGATCGTCCCCGGTGGCACGCCGATGCCGAAGAGCAGCGTCATCGGGCCCAGGTACGCCATCGTGGGCATGATCTGCATGGCGTCGAGCACGGGCCCAACGGCCGACGCGAAGCGCGGACTGCGACCGGCGACGATCCCGAGCGGGATCCCGATGAGCAGTGCGATGAGCACGGCGGCCAGCATCTGCGCGAGCGTCGCCATCCCCGATACCCACAGGCCCAGGAGACCGATCGCCGCGAACCCGGACGCGCCAACGAGCGCGAGCCGCCAGCCGCCGAAGATGAGTCCGAGACCGCCCGCGAGGGCGATCACGCCCGGCCAGCCGAGACCGGCCAGCAATCCCTCGATCGCGCCGACCAGCCCACCGATGCCGGCCCGGATGACCGCGAAGATGACGATCGAGTTCCGGTTCTGCTCGATCCATTCCCGCACGTCGTTGAGCGTGTTGAACAGGGGATAGGCCTCGTCGTGCGGCAGCGTTCCCTGGCCTTGGAACAGGAGATACAGCAGGACGGCCACGACGACGCCGATCAGCAGGAGCAGGCGGCGCCCGGTCTTCGACTCGAAGCGCGCCGCGAACGGGGCCGTGATCGCGGTCATCCCGTGAAGGGACCTCCGGAGCCTGCGGCCGCGACGTCGGCAGCCGGGTTGCCGGCACTGGCCGCGGGGGCGGGCACGAACCGGCCGCCGGCCATCTTGCCGAGCAGTCGGTCGCCGATGGTGTCCGCCACGGCGGCGAGGATCCTGGCGCGGTCGACCACCCCAACGAGCTTCCCGTCCTGTGTCACGCGGATCGGCTTTTCCGTGCTGGCGGCGACCTCGAGGCAGTTGCGGATCACCGACGAGGCGTCGAACTCCGGGCCGTCCGTGGGATCGGTCGCCTCGAGCGGACGCATGATCCAGCGCAGCGTGAGCACGTGGCTGCGCGGGACGTCGCTCACGAAGTCCGCGACGTACTCGTCCGCCGGGGCGCCCACGACCTCCTCCGGCCGGCCGATCTGCACGACCTTGCCGTCGCGCATGATCACGATGTGGTCGCCCAGCTTGAGGGCCTCGGCGAGGTCGTGGGTGATGAACACCATCGTCTTGCCGACTTCGTGGTGGAGCCGCAGGACCTCGTTCTGCATGTCGCGCCGGATCAGTGGGTCGAGCGCGCTGAACGGCTCGTCGAAGAACATCACCTCGGGGTCGACGGCCAGCGCCCGCGCCAGGCCGACCCGCTGCTGCATGCCGCCCGACAGCTGGTCCGGGTAGCTCTCCGCGTGGCCCTGCAGCCCGACGAGATCGATCATCTGGCGCGCGCGCTCCTCTCGCGTCGAGCGTGGCTCGCCGCGGACCTCGAGGCCGTAGGCCACGTTGTCGATGACCTTGCGATGGGGCAGCAGACCGAAGTGCTGGAAGACCATGCTGAAGCGGCGGCGACGGAGCTCGCGGAGGCGCGCCTGGTCGACCTTGAGGATGTCGTCGCCGTCGAGGAGCACCTCGCCCGCCGTCGGCTCGATGAGCCGGGTGATGCAGCGAACGAGCGTCGACTTGCCGCTGCCCGACAGGCCCATGACCACGCAGACTTCGCCCGGCCGGACGTCGAAGGTCACATCGCGCAGCGCGATCGTCGAGCCGGTCTTGCGCCGCAGCTCGTCGCGCGACAGGTCGGCATCGGGCGTGCCGATGGTCTTGTGCTCGGCCGGGCCGAAGACCTTCCACAGGTTCCGGACGGCGAGGGTCGGCGTCGCGGTCCCGCCTTCCCGAGTGGGTCCCTCGATCGTCGCGGTCACGCTCACCTCACCCCTCTGGTCGGCCCCTGGCCCCCGCGGGTCACCCGCCGAACCACCCCGTCGGTGCCGGGTCCGTGTTCTGCCAGATGTGTTTCGCCTCACGGTACTCGTCCAGACCGCTCGGGCCAAGTTCCCGACCGATGCCGGATCGCTTGAAGCCGCCCCACTCGGCTTGGGGATGTAGGTGTTGTAGTCGTTGATCCAGATCGTCCCGTGGCGAAGTCGCCGAGCGACGCGCTGCGCCGCGGGCCGGCGTCTGCGGTCCAGACGGCGCCGGCGAGCCCGTAGGTCGTGTCGTTCCCGAGCTCGATCGCCTGGTCCTCGGTCGTGAAGCGCTCGATGGTCAGGACCGGGCCGAAGACCTCCTCGCGGATGATGCGCATGTCGCGGCTGACGTCGGCGAAGACCGTGGGGCGATAGAAGAAGCCTTGCTGGAGGTGGGGCTCGTCGGGGCGGCGACCGCCGGCGACGAGGCGAGCGCCTTCGTCGATGGCGCCGCGGACGTAGCGCTCGACCTTGTCGCGGTGCTCCGCCGAGATCAGCGCGCCGGCCTCGGTCGCCTCGTCGCTGCCGTGGCCGAGGCGGATCAGGTCGGCGCGCCGGCCGATCTCCTCGACGAACCGGTCGTAGATGGCGTCCTCGACGATCGCCCGGCAGCCCGCGCTGCAGACCTGGCCGGAGTGGACGAACGCGGCGGTCAGGGCGTTGTCCACGGCGGTCTCGAAATCGGCGTCGGCGAACACGATGTTCGGGCTCTTGCCGCCGAGCTCCAGGGCGACGCGTTTGATGTTGACCGCGGCGCCTTTGAGGAGTTGACGGCCGGCTTCGATGCCGCCAGTGAGCGAGATCAAGTCCACGTCGGGGGAGTCAGCGAGGGCCTGCCCGACGCGACCACCTGGGCCCAGGACCAGGTTGACGACGCCAGGCGGCGTGCCGGCCTCGTCGAGGAGCCTCGTGAGGTGGATCGCACTGAGCGGCGTGACCTGGGCTGGCTTCATGACCGCGGTGTTGCCCGCGGCGAGGGCCGGGGCGATCTTCCAACTGAGCTGAAGGAGCGGGTAGTTCCACGGCGCGATGAGCGCGCACACGCCGACGGGCTCGCGAACGATGCGGCTGATCGCGTCCGGGGTGCCGGCGTCGACCGAACGGCCGTCGGCCTCCTCGCCCGCGAGCTTGGCGTAGTAGCGGAAGACCTTCGCGACGTCGGCCATGTCCCAGCGGCTCTCGCGCATGGCCTTGCCCGTGTTCTGCGTCTCCTCGACGGCGAGTTCCTCGAGGTCGCGGTCGATGAGGTCGGCGACGCGAACGAGGAGCGCGGCTCGCTCCGCGATGGGGGTGCGCGGCCAATCGGTCGCATCGAAGGCGCGGCGAGCGGCGGCGATGGCCTCCTGGACCTGCGCGTCGGTGGCGACATCGACCTCGGTGACGACGCTGCCGTCGGACGGATTGACGACCGGGCTACACGTGCCATCGCCGGACTCGACCCACTGACCGTCGATGAACAGGCTCGGCACGGGATCCCTCAAGCTCGCGCGGCTACTGTCGGAGCGATCGAGGATGAAGGCGGGTCGCAGTCGGGTCAAGGCGCGTTGCATCACGCGGGGAGTGTCGTAGTCTCAGCCCCGTGAGTGTCGTCAGCCCGCATCTCCCCGAGCACCCCGACCGGCTCTGGCGTCACCCCGACCCAAAGCCCTCCTACGACGTCGTGATCATCGGCGGCGGCGGACACGGCCTCGCCGCCGCCTACTACCTCGCGAAGAACCACGGGATCACGAACGTGGCGGTCGTGGAGCGAGGCTGGCTGGCCGGCGGGAACATGGCCCGCAACACCGCGATCATCCGCAGCAACTACCTGTGGGACGAGAGCGCCGCCATCTACGAGCACGCCCTCAAGCTCTGGGAGACGCTCCCCGAGGAGCTCGACTACGACCTGCTCTTCAGCCAGCGCGGCGTCATGAACCTGGCCCACAACCTGGGCGACGTCCGCGAGGGCATGCGACGGGTCTACGCGAACCGACTCAACGGCATCGATGCCGAGTGGCTCAGGCCCGAGGACGTCAAGCGCCTCTGCCCGATCGTCAACGTCTCGCCCGACGTCCGCTACCCGGTCCTGGGCGCGACCTACCAGGCGCGGGGCGGGATCGCCAAGCACGACCACGTCGCGTGGGGCTACGCGCGCGCCGCCGACAGCCTCGGCGTCGACATGATCGAAGGCGCCGAGGTGACCGCGATCGACATCGAAGACGGCCGCGTCACCGGTCTCCAGACATCACGCGGCGCGATCCGCGCCGGCAAGGTCGCCATCGTCGCGGCCGGCCATGCGAGCATCGTGGCGGCGATGGCCGGCATCCGACTCCCGCTCCAGAGCCACCCGCTGCAGGCCCTCGTCTCGGAGCTCCTCGAGCCGATCCACCCGACCGTCGTCATGTCGAACGCGGTCCACGTCTACGTCAGCCAGGCGCACAAGGGCGAGCTGGTCCTGGGCGCCGGCATCGACAGCTACAACGGCTACGGCCAGCGCGGCGCGTTCCACATCATCGAGCACCAGATGGCTGCGGCCCTCGAGCTCTTCCCGATCTTCTCGCGGGCGCACGTGCTGCGGACCTGGGGCGGCATCGTCGACGTGTCGCCGGACGCCTCGCCGATCGTCTCGAAGACCCCGATCGACGGCCTGTACCTGGACTGCGGCTGGGGCACCGGCGGGTTCAAGGCCACCCCGGCCAGCGGCTGGGTCCTCGCCCATACCGTCGCCAACGACGAGCCGCACGAGCTCAACCGGCCGTTCGCGCTCGAGCGCTTCGAGACCGGCGCCCTGATCGACGAGCATGGCGCCGCCGCGGTGGCGCACTGATGGGCGGAACCGGCCGGCGCGCACCGGTGATGGCCCACTCGGCAGGGACGACCTGCTTCGATAACGCTCCCTGACGCGCATTCCGCCGGTCGACCTCGACGCGGCATACTTCGCGCTCATGCTGCTGATCCCGTGCCCCCACTGCGGGCCCCGTGACGAGACCGAGTTCAGATACGGCGGCCAGGCCGGCATCGCCTACCCGGAGGACCCCGACGCTCTCACCGACGCGCAGTGGGTCGACTACCTGTTCCTGCGCGACAACCCCAAGGGGGCGTTGCGCGAGCGCTGGGTCCACACGGCCGGCTGCCGGCGCTGGTTCGACATCACTCGCGACACGCTCACCAACGCAGTTCGGGGGCGGCCGGTGACGGCTTCGCGCCTGCCGACGGGCGGCATCCACATCGACCGATCGACCACGGTCGCCTTCGAGTTCGACGGACGGACGTTGACGGGTTACGCGGGCGACACCGTCGCCTCGGCGTTGCTGGCCAACGGCGTCGATGTCGTCGGGCGGAGCATCTACCACGACCGGCCTCGCGGGATCATGTCGGCCGGACCGGAGGAGCCGAATGCGCTCGTCCAGGTCCGATGGCCGACGGTGCCTCCGAGCCGATGCTCCCCGCGACGACCGTGACGCTGGAGGAGGGCCTGGCCGTCTCGAGTCTGGCCGGCCGAGGACGCCTGGAGCCGGTGGCGGGCGGCCGCGGCGACGAGCACCGCCGGGACGACGACGATCCCGGCCGGTTCGACAGCCGGCATGCCCATTGCGAGGTGCTGGTCATCGGCGCGGGCGAGTCCGGCCGCAGGGCCGCGGCCGTCGCCCAGGTGTCCAACCCCGAGGACCGCGTCCTGCTCATCGACGCCGATCCAGTCGCGACCGGCGACGGCGTGCGGGCCGGCATGACCGCGCTCGGCATCTACGACCACGGCTACGTGACGGCCGTGGAGCGCCACCCGACCCCGACGACCGAGGGACGGCTGTGGCACATCCGGCCCGAGCGCATCGTCGTTGCGACCGGCGCCACGGAACGGCCGATCGTCTTCGCCGACGACGACCGTCCCGGGATCATGCTCGCCGGCGCGGCTGCGACCTACGTGGAGCGGTACGGCGTCCGCCCCGGCGACCGAGCGGTCATCTTCACGAACAACGGGACCACGGATGCCGTGGCCGCCGCCGCTCGTGGAGGCCGGGGATCGAACTCGTCGCGACCGTCGACGCTCGCGTGGGCGACCTCGGTCGTCGGCACGGTCGGCGACGACGCTGGCCGCCTGACCGCCGTGGCGATCGCGCGCGACGGCGGCGATCACGAGAACGTCGAAGCGGACCTGCTGCTCGTGTCCGGCGGCTGGAACCCGAACGTGGCGCTCTGGACCCACGCCCGGGGCACGCTCCGGTTCGACGAGCGGATCGCGGCCTTCGTCCCGGACAAGCCCGGTCCGCAGGGCCGGATCGAGGCGGTCGGTGCCGCCGCCGGCGAGATCGAGGGCCTCGGCGAGATCAGCCCGACCTGGGTCGTGCCACCACCCGGGCCCGCGACCGTCGATGCGTGGTCGACCCACTACGTCGACCTCGGCCGCGACGCGACCGTGCGCGACCTGCAGCGGGCGCTCGACGCCGGCCTCGAATCGATCGAGCACGTCAAGCGCTACACGACGATCGGCACGGGCATCGAGCAGGGGCGCAGCGGTGGCGTCGTCGCGAGCGCGATCGCGGCGTCGATCCTGGGCCAGGAAGTCGGAGCCGTCGGCGTGCCGACGTTCCGGCCGCCGACCGTGCCGGTCAGCTTCGCGCAGCTCGCGGCCCGCGACCGCGGCGCCAGCGCTGGCGGACCCGGTCCGGACGACCCCGATCCAGTCGTGGCACGTCGCGAACGGCGCAGTCTTCGAGGACGTCGGGCAGTGGAAGCGTCCGCGCTTCTTCCCGCGCGACGGCGAATCGATGGAGGAGGCCGTCCTGCGCGAGTGCGCCGCCGCCCGGACCGGCGTTGCCGTGATGGACGCGACGACCCTCGGCAAGATCGACATCCAGGGTCCGGACGCCGGGATCTTTCTGGATCGGGTTTACACGAACCTGTTCTCCACGCTCAAGGTCGGGATCGTGCCGCTACGGGCTCATGTGCCGCGCCGGACGGGATGGTCTTCGACGACGGCGTGACGTCGCGGCTGTCGGAGGACCGGTTCCACATGACGACGACGACCGGCAACGCGGCGGCCGTCCTCGACCACCTCGAGGAGTGGCTCCAGACCGAATGGCCAGAGCTGCGCGTCCACGCGACGAGCGTCACCGAGCAATGGACGACGGTCGCGGTCGTGGGGCCGCGCGCTCGCGAGGTCGTCGGCGACGCTCAGCCCGGACCTCGACGTGTCGAACGACGCCTTCCCGTTCATGACCTGGCGCGAGGCGATCATCGCGGGCACGCCGGGTCGCGTGTTCCGGATCTCGTTCTCCGGCGAGCTGTCGTTCGAGCTCAACGTCCCGACCTGGCACGGCCTGGCGCTGTGGGAAGCTGTGATGGCCGCCGGCGAGCCACTCGGGATCACGCCGTACGGCACCGAGACCATGCACGTCCTGCGCGCGGAGAAGGGCTATCCGATCATCGGCCAGGAGACCGATGGCACGGTCACCCCGCAGGACCTCGGCATGTCGTGGGCGGTCTCCACGAAGAAGGACTTCATCGGCCGGCGGTCGCACAGGCGTCCGGACACGAGCCGGGCGGACCGGAAGCAGCTGGTCGGCCTGCTGCCGCTGGACCCTAAGGTGCTCCTGCCCGAAGGCGCCCAGCTGGTCGCCACTGACGCGGACCTCGGCGCCGCACCGGTCCCGATGCTGGGCCACGTCACGTCGTCGTATCGGAGTGCCGCGCTCGGCCGGACCTTCGCGCTCGCGCTCGTGAAGGGCGGCCGTGACCGGATCGGGCAGCGGGTCTTGGCGCCGCTCGTCGAGGGCGCCATCGAGGCGGAGATCGTCGATTCGGTCGTGTTCGACCCGGAGAACCGGCGTCGGAACGGGGAGCCGGCCGCGTCCGGGGAGCCTGCCGCGTGACAGCGGCCGGTCTGCGCGCGCACTCGCCGCTCGAAGGAGTCGAGCTCCCGGCGCGTGTCCGCGAACTGCCCTTCCTGGCCCAGGTCGACCTGCGGGCCGATCCAGCCGACGCGGCGCTGATGGCGCGCCTGACCGAGGTCATCGGCGCCCGTCCGCCGACCGAGCCGAACACCGCGGTCGTGTCCGACGACGGCACGCGCCACGTGCTGTGGCTGGGTCCCGACGAGTGGCTGATCCTCGGCGAGCCGGGCACAGCGCCGACGATCGAGCGCGTTGTCCGCGACGCGATCGGCGATGGAGGCGGCTCGGTCGTCGAGGTGTCGGCCAACCGGACGACGCTCTCGGTCAGCGGACCGCGCGCCCGTGAGCTGCTGGCATTCGGGTGCTCGATCGACCTGGACGAACGGCGGTTCAAGCCGGGGATGTGCGCCCAGACCCTGCTGGCGCGGGCGAACGTGGTCATCGTCCCGGTCGGGCCGGCCGTGGAGCCCGCCTTCCGGCTCCTCGTCCGCCCCTCGTTCGCGGCCTACCTGGCCGCGTGGCTCACCGACGCAGCGGTCGGCCTCGACTGATCGCGCCGCGCATCACGGCGTCGTCAGCCACTCCCATACGGTCCCGCTCCAGGGGCGCGAGCCGACGGGGCCGTCGGGCCCCGACAGGAGGTAGCGTGTCCCGTCCGGCGCGATGCCGGTGGTCGCGAGCAGGTACCAGGTACGCTCCTTGGAGGTTCCGAGATCCAGCTCGGCCGCAAACGACCCGAACTCGTCGCGAACCAGCGGCATGGTCGCGGCGGGCCGATCGGCCATCGGATCGATCACGGGTCCGTACGGGCGATCGATGACCGACCACGCCTCGAGACGCAGGTCGCGCCAGCCGTCCAGCAGCGTTGGCGGTTCGGGCATCAGCGTCACCCCGCTGACGAACCCCAGGCCGATGGAGCTCTGCTGCTCGAGCCATCCGTCGCCAAGGACGTCGGTCGCCGGCGGGGCGATGTGCCCAGCGCCGTCATCACCCGTGTACTCGCCGGTCGGGTTCACCTTGAGCGTAGCCGCGGCCGCGACCGTGAACGCCAGGATCGTGACGATGACGATGGCCGCGACCCATCGAACCGGCAGGCGGCGGAGACGCATGGAGCTGGTGTCGTGCGTCAGGATCGCGCCAAGCGCGAAACCGATCGGCGTCGCGAGGTGGGTGATGACCTTGAGCGGGTCGAGCTCGACCCGCACGAGGAAGACGGCCACGATCGCCACGAGGATGCCGCCTGCTGTCGCGATGGGACGTCTGATGCTTTCGACGGCACGTCCCGAACGAGCGGCGACTGAGCCCACCATCCGATGGGCGGCGAATGCGGGGACGAAGAGCGCGAACGGTAGCGACAGGATGTCCGGCGGCTGCCACCCGGAGTAGCTGAGGTCGAGCCACTGCAGCGCGAACGAGATGATGAGCGTCGCCGAGACGCCAGCCACGGTGGTCACCGACGCGGCGAACAGCCAGCCCCAGAACAGGCCGCTCGTCGCAGCGACTGCGCCGGCACCCGCCGCGGCCAGCATCCGGCGGCGGGTCTGTCGAGCGGTGCGGATCGCATCGGCCAGGTCGCCGGGGCTGCCCAGACGGGCGATCGATTCGCGTTCGGCCTGCTCGGCCGTCAGACCCTCGTCCACGAGGTCCGCCACCGACTCCCCAAGGTGGCCTCGGAGCTCCTCGAGGACATCGCGTGCTTCGTCGTCGGGCAGCCGCAGGCGCCCGGCGATCTGGGCGAGAAAGGCGTCGCGGTCGGCGCGGGGATCAGACATCGGTCAGCCCGGCGGTGACCCCTCGGACGCCCGCGATGAAGGCTCGGAACCGGTCGCGATTCTCGACCAGCATCCCCCGTCCTTTGGCCGTCAGCCGGTAGTAGCGGCGGCGCGGTCCGCGGTCGCTGGCACGCCACGAGCCGGTGAGCGCGCCGTCGGCCTCGAGTCGGTGGAGAGCCGGGTAGAGCGATCCCTCGGACGGGGCGAAGGCGCCGCCACTGGTCTCGCGGATGCGCTGCGCGATCTCGTAGCCGTAGAGCTCCCCATCCCCGATCACGGTCAGGACCAGCAGGGGAGTCGTGCCCTTGAGGAGTTGGGTATCCGATCGCATCTCGCCACTACCTCGACATTCGATGTAGCGTGATCCTAGGTTCTCTCACGCCGTTGTCAAGGCCCGAATCCGTTGAGCGCTACACTCGTTGGTGCGCGACGGCACCGAGCGACGGATCGGCGGCAGCCGGCGACGCGCGGAAGGAGACGACTCGATGGGGTTCATGAGCGGCGTGGTCACTGGCGTGGCGCTGGCGGCCGGGGCGGCGGCCTGGTACATGTCCCGCTCCGGCGAGCGTTTCCGTGACCAGTACCGAGTCGACCGAAAGCTCGGTGAGCTCGGTGACCAGCTCGAGATGCGAACGCGGGAGATCCAGTCGACCGTGAACACGCAACTCGCCGAGATGCGGGCAAAGGGTTCCGACGCAGCGGCGTCGACGGGCGATCCCGACGCCGCCACGCTCGACCCGGCCCGTGCGTCCGCGGCCGAAGCCGCTGCCGAGCTCGCCGCGGATGTCGAGGCCAAGGCCGCCAAGGTCAAGAAGACCGCCAGGAACACTGCTTCCGACTAGTGATCGCGGGGCGGGTCGTCGGCGGCGAGGGCATCGTCGGCGGCGAGGACCTTCGGTCAAGGGCCACTCTTGCGCGGATGTGCGATGGTTCGCACGGCTCGACCTCGACCTTACGAGGCCGGCCTTGCAGGAGAGCCAATGCGAAAACGGAAAGTCACGTACCCGCCGGCCAAGACCTCCAACCGACCCGCACCCGCCACCGGGTTGCCGACTGATCCTCCCTATGTGCGCCCGACCGTCGCCACGATCGATCTGACCGCCGGCAAGGGCCGAGCCGGTCTCGCCGTCGGCGGAAAGGTTCGAATCGCCGGCAGCGGCCTGTACGCCGGTGAGATCGCCGTCATCGAGAAGCTGGGCACGGGGGGCGTCATCCCCTCCGCGATCGTCCGCACCGAGGCCGGCAAGACCCGGCAGGTCCGAACCATCGATCTCGAGCCGGTCGGAGCGAACCCCGCGAACTGAGTCTTGCCCCGGCTCCAGGGGCACTTCCGCCGCAAGCCGCCGACGGAGTGGGTCGGCCTGACAAATGCCCGAATATCGCGTTGGGCGACGCTACGTGCGGGCGACCTGCCCGGTCGACCGAATCGCATCGATTCGCTGCCGCGATATCAACATCGGCGATATCTGGTTTGGAATCGGCCAGATCTGCCCCCACCTTGACGTGCTGAGGCGACTGGCCGCCCACATTTGATCGCGGAGGGCCATATCCGGGGCTTCCAAGCGCCTCGTCCGGCGCGCGCTCAGGTCTCGCGCAGCCCCGCGGCGATCCGCGCCGCCCCGGCGAGCACCAGCTGCGCGAGCTCTGCCGTCGAGCCCTCCGCCGGAAATCGGTATGACGGGCCGTGCACGTGGACGGCCGCGATCACCTCACCCGACGCATCGGCGATCGGCGCCGCGATGGACGAGATCCCGGCCTCGAATTCATCCATCGCCCAGATGTAGCCCTGCCGACGGACCTCGCGCAGGCGCTCGCGAACCGCATCGGCGTCGGTCAGCGTGCGGTCGGTGAAGCGCTCCATCGGCCGCTCGAGGTAGCGCTCGATCGCGGCCGGCGTCCGGAAGGCCAGCAGCACCTGGCCGGACGACACCGCGTGGAGCGGGATCCGTGCCCCCGTCCAGTCGCGCACCAGGACCGGCTGCACGGTATCCACCTGGTCGATGTAGTGGACGAGGTCGCCGTCGGGCATCGCGAGGCCGGCGGCCTCACCCGAAGACTCGGCGAGGTCGATCAGCGTCGGCCGGGCGATGGCCGCGAGCGAGCGCGTCAGGCTGAAGCCCGCGGCCAGCGTGATGAGCCGCGGTCCGAGCCGGTACGACGTGTCGCCCGGGACCTGCTCGACCGCTCCTTCGCCGACGAGCGTCGCGAGCACGCGCGCCGCCGTGGACTTGGGCAGGCCGGCCCGATCGGCGACCTCGGTGACGCCCAGCGGACCGTCGCCGAGACTGCCGAGCACGTCGAATGCTCGCTTGACCGATTGGACGCTGGACATGGGACCCTTCGTCGGCTAGATTCGGGATGGCGGCGGTTCCATCATACGGCACGGTTCCACGATGTGGAACCCCTGGGCCTCCCACCCGACGCCACGATCTGACGCCTTGAACGCCCCATCCGGAGCACGACCGATGACCGACGACCTCCAGGACATCGACCTCAACGCCCTCTCCGACGACGAGCTCGTCGAGCAGATGCACAACGACCTGTACGACGGCATGAAGGACGAGATCGTCGAGGGGACGAACATCCTCCTCGGGCGCGGGTTCACTGCGACCAAGGTCCTCGACGACGCCCTCGTCGCCGGCATGAAGATCGTCGGCATCGACTTCCGCGACGGCATCCTCTTCGTCCCCGAGGTCCTCCTCGCGGCGAATGCGATGAAGGCCGGCATGGAGATCCTTCGCCCACTGCTCGCCGAGACCGGTGCCGAGCCGGTCGGCAAGGTCGTCATCGGGACCGTCAAGGGCGACATCCACGACATCGGCAAGAACCTCGTCGGGATGATGCTCGAGGGAGCCGGGTTCGAGGTCGTCGACCTCGGGATCAACACCGATGCCGACAAGTTCATCAACGCGCTGACCGAGCACAAGCCGGACATCCTCGGCATGTCCGCGCTGCTCACGACGACCATGCCGTACATGAAGGTCGTGATCCAGACGCTCAAGGATCGCGGCCTGCGCGACGACTACATCGTCCTCGTTGGCGGTGCACCGCTCAACGAGGAGTTCGGGATGGCCGTGGGGGCGGACGCCTACTGTCGCGATGCAGGCGTCGCCGCGGAGACGGCACGCCGCCTGATCGACGAGCGACGTGCCCGCGTCCCGGCCTAGAACAGCGAGCTCGCTACGACCATCGAGGCCGTTGCCGTGGGCCAAGCCTCGCAGTCCCTCGTCCCCTTGCTGTCCGGAGGGTTCTGAACCGTGTCGATGATGACCATGATCTGGTGGCGCGACATCCCGGCCCAGGTGACGGCCCGGGAGGGCCGCAAGCAGAGCAAGATCGTGCTCCATCCGCGGTTCCAGGTGGCGATCGACAAGGCTGCGAGCAGGGCCGGCAAGCGTGCCTACAACGACTACATCGGGGAGTGGCGCCGGACGCAGAGATCCTGCGGCGCCGACATCGACGCCGAGGTCGCCGCCGAGGTCGAGCGCATCGAGGCCGAGTACGACAAGCACCGACTCGCCCAGCTCATCCAGTCGGGCGGGGTCGAGGGCGGTCCGATCTTCGCGCCCGCCGGGGATGAGACCCAGGGAAAGGCCGCCGAAGCGTGACGTGGACCGTCGTCAGCTCGGCGACCCGCGAGGTGGTCATCGGCGACGATCAGCCGTTCGTGATCATCGGCGAACGCATCAACCCGACCGGCCGCAAGCTCCTGGCCGAGGAGATGAAGGCCGGCGACTTCTCCCGGGTCGAGCGCGACACGATCGCCCAGGTCGAGGCTGGCGCCCACATGCTCGATGTCAACGCGGGCATCCCGCTCGCCGACGAGCCGGCGATCCTGGCGAAGACCATCCAGCTGGTGCAGTCGCTCACGGACGTCCCGCTGTCGATCGATTCGTCGATCGTCGAGGCGCTCGAAGCGGGGCTTGCCGTCTACCAGGGCAAGGCCCTGCTCAACAGCGTCACCGGCGAGGAAGAGCGGCTGGAACGCGTCCTGCCGCTGGTCAAGAAATACGGCTGTGCGGTCGTCGCGATCAGCAACGACGAGACCGGCATCTCGATGGACCCCGACGTCCGGTTCGCGGTCGCGAAACGCATCGTCGAGCGCGCCGCGGACCATGGCATCCCGCGCGAGGACATCGTCGTCGACCCACTGCTGATGCCGATCGGGGCGCTCAGTGGCGCCGGCCGCCAGGTCTTCCACATCCTCGGCCGGCTGCGCGACGAGCTCAAGGTCAACTCGAGCTGCGGCGCCTCCAACGTGAGCTTCGGGTTGCCCAACCGCGAGGGCATCAATGGCGCGTTCCTGAGCATGGCCATCGCGTCCGGGCTGACGTCGGCCATCACCAACCCGATCGCCGAGGGCGTCAAGCACGCGGTGATGGCCAGCGACGTGCTGATGGGCAACGATCAAGACGCTGCCCGCTGGATCCGCCAGTTCCGCACGGGGCCCGCGGACGGCGAGGCCGGTGGGCGCCGGACGAACCGCCGCCGCGGCGGAGCGGGGGCCACGACAACGCCGGCCGGGATCCCGGGCGTGACCGCCTTCTCCGCCGACGTTCCGGGCGTGGACGTGCCCGGCCTCGACGTGCCCGGCGTGGACGTGCCCGGGGTGGATGCGCCGGGCGGCGTGCCATCGGCCGACGTCGCCGCGCGCGACTGACGATCCACCCGTGAGCGACGGCGCGGCCACCGCCGACCCGCAGATCATCTTCACGCCATCCGGGCGGCGCGGTCGGGCGCCTGCCGGCACGACGGTGCTCGATGCCGCGCGTTCGCTCGGCGTGGACATCGACTCGGTCTGTGGCGGCCGCGGGATCTGCGGCCGCTGCGCGGTCGTGCCCGCGTTCGGGTCGTTCCCGAAGCACGGCATCACCTCCTCGCCGGAGCACCTGAGCGCGGCCGGTGAGGTCGAGGCGGCCTACCGCGACGAGAACGGCCTGGCGGAGGACCGCCGGCTGTCCTGCACGGCGACGCTGCTCGGCGATGCCGTCGTCGACGTCCCGCCCGAGAGCCAGGTCCACAAGCAGGTCGTGCGCAAGGACCTCGCGGCGCGCGCCTTCGAGATGGACCCCGTCGTCCGGCTGCACACCGTGGACGTCACGGAACCGGATCTTGCCACCCCGACCGGCGACCTGGGCCGGCTCCTCGACGCCCTCCGTACCGAATGGAGCCTGGACGGTTTGGCCGCCGACCTGTCCGTCATCCGCGGGCTGCAGGCGGCCCTGACCGCCGGCTCGTACCGGGTCACCGTCGCGGTCCACGGCGGGCGCGACGTGATCGCGGTCTGGCCGGGGTTCCATGACCGCGCGTTCGGGGTGGCGATCGACGTCGGCTCCACCACGATCGCCGGGCACCTCGTGAACCTGACCGACGGCTCGGTCCTGGCCAGCGCCGGCGTGATGAACCCGCAGATCCGCTTCGGCGAGGACCTGATGAGCCGGGTCAGCTACGTGATGATGCACGACGGCGGCGAGGTCGAGCTCACGGAAGCGGTGCGCAAGGCCCTCGACGGCTTGCTGGCCACGCTCGGGAACAAGGCCGGCATCAAGCGAGCCGAGATCCTCGAGCTCGCGATCGTGGGCAACCCGATCATGCACCACCTCCTCCTCGGCATCGATCCGACGCCGCTCGGCTCCGCGCCGTTCGCGCTGGCCACGGACGCAGCGGTCGAGCTGACCGCCGCAGAACTGGGCGTCCGGGCGCATCCGGGCGCGCGGGTCTACGTGCTGCCCTGCATCGCCGGCCACGTCGGGGCGGACACGGCCGGCGTGATCCTGGCGGAGGAGCCGCACAAGGCCGACGCCATGACGCTCGTCGTGGACGTCGGGACGAATGCGGAGATCGTGCTCGGCGACAAGCGCCGGCTCCTGGCCGCGAGCTCGCCCACGGGCCCCGCGTTCGAGGGCGCCCAGATCAGCTCGGGACAGCGCGCCGCGCCGGGCGCCATCGAGCGCGTGCGCATCGATCGCGCGACGCTGGAGCCGAGGTTCCGCGTCATCGGAGTCGATGCCTGGTCGAACGACGAGGGCTTCACGAACGCCGTGGCCGCCGCCGGTACCGGCGTGACCGGCATCTGCGGCTCCGGGATCATCGAGGTGGTCGCCGAGCTGTACCTCGCCGGGGTCATCACCGCCGACGGGGTCATCGATGGCTCGGTCGCGGCGCGCACGGAGCGCGTCGTGTCGGACGGCCGGACGCACAGCTACGTCCTGCATGCGCCCGCTGACGATGGCCCCCGGATCCTCGTCACCCAGAACGACGTTCGCGCGATCCAGCTCGCCAAGGCGGCGCTCTATGCCGGGGTCCGGCTGCTCATGGATCACCTCGAGATCGAGACCGTCGACGAGGTTCGGCTGGCCGGCGCGTTCGGGAGCCAGATCGACCCGCTCCACGCGATGGTCCTCGGGCTCGTTCCCGACTGCGATCTCGACCACGTGAAGGCCGCGGGCAATGCGGCCGGCACCGGCGCGTTGATCGCCCTGCTGTCCGGCGCCGCGCGGCGCGAGATCGAGGGCGTGGTCCGCCGCGTCGAGAAGATCGAAACGGCGGTCGAGCCGCGGTTCCAGGAGCACTTCGTCGAGGCGATGGCGATCCCGCACCGGACGGCCGCGAACCCCAATCTCGAGCGGGTCGTGACGTTGCCGGCCAGGCCTGTCACGGCGGACCGCGGTGGCGATGCGCGGGCCGAACGCCGCCGCCGGCGCACCGCCGCGGCCGCGGCCGACGCCGCCACCCACGCCATCCCCGGCGCCCCTGCCGCGACCGGCACCGGAGACGATCGATGAGCGAGACGATGGGCAACCGCCGCACTGGTGGCCGGGAGGGCCGCCGAGCCGTGCGACTCAGCCACCAGGTCGAGCGGCTCCCGTTCCTGACCCGCACGCTCGCCCCGTTCGAGGTCCTCGGCGAGGAGGGCCTCTCGATCATCGAGCATAACGCCGACACGATCCTCGAAGAGGTCGGCATCGAGTTCCGCGGTGATGAGGACGCGCTCCGGCTGCTGCGCGACGCGGGGGCCGACGTCGAGGGCGAGCGTGTCAGGTTCCCGCGCGGGATGTGCCGGCAGATCGTCGAGGCGACGGCACCGCGCCAGTTCACCCAGTACGCGCGCAACGAGGCGAACAACGTCGAGATCGGCGGGATGCACACGGTCTTCGCCCCGAACTACGGCTCGCCGTTCGTGCGCGACCTGGACCGCGGCCGGCGCTACGGCACGATCGAGGACTTCCGCAACTTCGTGAAGCTCGCCTACATGAGCCCGCACCTGCACCACAGTGGCGGGACGGTCTGCGAGCCGGTCGATGTCCCGGTCAACAAGCGCCACCTGGACATGGTCTACTCGCATATCCGCTACAGCGACAAGCCGTTCATGGGCTCCGTGACCGCGCCCGAGCGTGCCCGCGACACGGTCGAGATGGCGCGGCTGACCTTCGGCGCGGACTACCTCGAGGACCACTGCGTGATCCTCAGCCTGATCAACGCGAACTCGCCGCTCGTGTGGGACTCGACGATGCTCGGGGCGGCCCGCGCGTATGCCGAGGCCAACCAGGCGACGCTCATGACCCCGTTCATCCTCGCGGGTGCGATGGCACCGGTCACCGCCGCCGGCGTTGCCGCCCAGACGCTCGCGGAATCACTCGCGGGCATGACCTTCGTGCAGCTCGTCAGGCCGGGAGCGCCGGTCGTGCTGGGCTCGTTCGCGAGCTCGATGTCCATGCAGTCCGGCGCGCCGACGTTCGGGACGCCGGAGCCGGCCCTCGTGCTGTACGTGATGGCCGCGCTCGCCCGGCGGCTCGGCGTCCCGTTCCGCTCCGGCGGCTCGCTGTGCGCCTCGAAGATCGCCGATGCGCAGGCGGCCTACGAGAGTGCGGCGACGCTGCAGCCCACCGTGCTCGGTGGGGTCAACTTCGTCCTCCACGCCGCCGGCTGGCTCGAAGGCGGCCTCGCCGTCGGCTACGAGAAATTCATCATGGACGCCGACCAGCTGGGGATGATGGCGGTCTTCGTGAAGGGCGTGGACCTGTCCGAGAATGGCCAGGCGCTCGACGCCATCCGCTCGAACGGGCCGGGCCAGCACTTCCTGGGCACCGCCCACACGCTGGCGAACTTCGAGAACGCGTTCTACCGCAGCGAGATCGCCGACAACAACAGCTTCGAGCAATGGTCGGAGGACGGCGGTCTGGACGCGCCCCAGCGCGCCAACGCGATCTGGAAGCGGATGCTGGCCGAGTACGAGGCTCCGCCGATCGACCCCGGCGTGGACGAGGCGCTGCTCGAGTTCATGATCCGGCGCAAGGCATCGATGCCGGATTCGGAGGTCTGACGACGTGCTCTTCCGCCGCCGATCCTCGCTGACGCCGTCCCAGTCTGCGGCGCTTGCGGCCGTCCTGCGCGCACCGACGTTCGAGCTCGTGCCGTTGAAGAACGCGCTGGAACAGGCGTCGTTCCTGCCCGCGGGCGCCACGGTGTCGGTGACGGCATCGCCGGCGAAGGGCATCGAGGCCACCGTCGAGCTGTGCGAGCAGCTCCAGGCGCTCGGGTTCCGCGCCGTGCCGCATCTCTCCGCGCGCATGATCCGCGACCGCGCCCATCTCGCCGACCTGATCGCGTGGCTCGAGAACGCCGGTGTCGACCGCGCGTTCATCGTGGGCGGGGATGCCAAGGAGCCGGGCGAATTCGTCGACGGGCTGTCGTTGCTTCGGGAGATGGCCGAGATCGGCCACCCGCTGTCCGAGATCGGGATCCCGTGCTATCCGCAGGGCCACGCGTTCATCGCGGACGCGCCGCTGCTCGAAGCCCTGCGGGCGAAGGCGGAATTCGCGAGCTACATGACGACCCAGCTCTGCTTCGATCCGGCCGCGATCAGGTCGTGGCTGGCGGACCGTCGTGGGGAGGGCCTTGCATTGCCCGTCCACATCGGGCTTCCGGGCGTGGCCGAGCCGCAACGGCTGCTCGCGATCAGCGCCCGCATCGGGGTGGCCGACACGCACCGGTTCCTGGTCAAGAACACGCAGTTCATCGCTCGACTCATCCGCTCAGGCGGGTTCTATCGCCCGGACGGGCTGCTGGAGGGCCTTGCCCCGGTCATCGCCGATGCGGCCAACGGCATCGTCGACATGCACCTGTACACGTTCAACGCGGTCGACATCACGGAGCGCTGGCGGCTGGGGTATCTCGACAAGCTCGCGGTCCCAGCGGCCTGATGGAGGCTACGGGCGCCGTGCCTGAGGGCCGGGCCGAGCTCGTCGAGCGCTTCGCATCCTTCCCGACCCGGCTCGCCGACGCCGCCCGCGCTGCCGAAGGACGACCGGTGCCCGCCGGGGAGTGGACCCCCGCCCAGGTCGTGCGCCACCTCATGGCGGTCGAGGGCGAGGTCTGGTTGTCCCGCCTGGCCACGCTGGTCGCCGGCGGCGAGCCGAAGTGGTCGTGGACCGAACCTGGCCCGCTCCCCGGCTTCGACGATGCATCGCTGGATCATGTCCTCGGGCTGTTCGGCCGCCTGCGGGCGAGCACGGTCGATCTCTTACGGATCTTCGACGACGCTGCCTGGACCAGGACCGGCGTACATGCGACCTACGGGCGGCTCGACGTGGCCGGGCTACTGCGCCTCGCGATCGATCACGACGAGGAGCACATCGCAGGCTTGGTGGGCGGCGTCGCCCCGCCCGGAACGGTGGGCTCCGGTTGACGCCTCCGGGCGAACGGCGGTGGGACCGCCTGCGGATCGTCCACGGGCTGCTGTTCGCGGTGGCGGTCGCGGCGGCGGTCATCGACCTGGCTCCCGCTTCGAGGTTCGTCGGAACGAGTCTCGCGTCGTCGTTCAGCGTCGCATTGGTGGGTCTGGCACTCGGGATGGCGTTCGTCGGTACGGGCCGGCCCGGCGGTCGGGCGATGCTCGTCGTCGCAGATGTCGCGCTGATCGTCGGCACTGCGGCGAGCGCGTTGAGCGCGACGATGGGACCGTTCGGGTCGCTCGGCTCGGTGATCCCTGCCGTGATCGTCGGCGGGCTCGCCACGGTCGCGCTTCTCGGGGCGATCGCGACCCACTCGCCGGCCGACTCCGAGGCTCCTCCGCAGACCGGTGGGCATCGCCTGGCGGCGGCCGCCCTCTTCGGATTCACCGTGATCACCCTGGTGGCGCCGTACCTGTCCATCCGAGATGCCGCCCTGCCGTCGATCCTCCTGGTTGCCGTGCCAACGCTTGTCGGCGTCGCGGTGGCGATGACGGCGTGGTGGTATGGATCGGGCTGGCTGCTCGTCCTGTTCGGGGTCGGGTCGCTCGCGGCGTCGCTGGATGTGGTGCTGGCCCTGTCGGCGCCGCCATCATGGAACCACCTGATCCTGGGGATCGGGGCCACGGCGATGGGCCTGCGGGCACCACGTTCGGGGCCGCGTGCCGATGGGCTGGCGTCCCGGACCGGGGCCCCGACCGAAGCCGGCGATCGGGATGTCTCGCCGTCCTCAGGCGGTCGGCGCCCTACGTCGGCCGCGGTCTGGGCGGGTTTGGGCGCGGTCCTCTTCGTCCCGACCGTGCTCCTCGGCCGATGGCCGCCGGGCATCTTCGATTGCTTCGATGCGTGTCCACCGCTCTCACCGCTGGCCGAGCCCACCGTCCCGCTCACCTGGCTCGCCGTCGTGTTCGTGCCGCTGGCCGCGATCGCCGTGGCCCTGGAACCGCGGTCGCGGCCGGGCGCGAGCACCTGGACCGCCCTTGTTGGACTGGGCGGCGTGGCCGTGGTGCTGGGGCAGGTCGCCCTGGGCATCGCCGGCATCGAACCGTTCACGTACATGACCATCGGCGCTCCCGCGGCGGTGCTCTGCGCGACGGCCTTCTTGAGCGCCGTTGCCGCGCCCCGCTGGCTGGCTCGGACCGGCCGGGTGGCCGCCATCGGAAGCGCGGTCGCCGGCCTGCTCTGGATGGCCGAGGGCCTCGGCGCGGGCGGCGCGTTCTTCGACCTCCCGTTGATCGAGGCGGCGGGCCTCGTGACGGGTGCCGTCGTGGTCCTGGCACTGGGACGTGCCTTCGGCGAAGGCGCAGCAGACCTGCGGGAGCCGGCACGATCGGGCGTCGGTCCGACGAGCGCACCCGCGGTCGGCCGGGGGTCCTAGCCGCCGGGCGCTTCGGTCGCGGCTCGGCATCGTCAGTCCTCGCCCCGCCGGGCCCGCCGGATCTGGTCGGCGTGGTCGTGCGAGTGCTCGGAATAGATCCTGAGCCAGTCGTCCACCGAGTACTCGCCGGAGTCGCTGTGTCTGCCTCGGCGACCCCATTCGTCGGGCGTCAGGGTCATGAGGAGCTGCTGGCTTGCGCCGCGGACGGCCTGGAGGACTTCGAGCGATGTCTCGATCGGTCGCTCGTAATGGAGCCGGCGTGCCCACTCCGGTTCGTCGTAACCGGCGATGACCGGCTCGTCCTCGGCGATCAGCCGGCGCAGTCGGACGTAGGCCATCGACTCGCTGTCCGCGAGGTGGTGCGCGATCTCGCGCGCCGACCATTCACCCGACGGGCCGCGGCGGTCGAGGCTCTCGTCGTCGGCGCCGTCCAGGGCATCGGCGACGGCTGCGAATCCGGTCGAGAACCGCTCGAGGCGGGCTGGTCGCTGGCTCGCTGTCTCGTCAGTCACGTGGCGAGGGTACGTCGTCGGGCGATCGCCGCGCCGCCGAGCCCACGATCGTTTCGATCCGATCGACGGCGACGTCCGGGCCCGGCATGGCCGCGACCTCGTCGGCGACCTCACGCGCGCGACGCCCATAGTCGGGGCCGGACACGATGGCTTCGACCGCGGCGGTCACGGCTCTGGCGTCCAGGCTCACGGGCGTGAGCACGCGGGCCACGCCCGCGGCGAGGCATCGGTCGGCGTTGTCCGGCTGGTCCGCTGCGAACGGCACGATGATCATCGGCGTGCCTGCCGCCAACGCGGCGAGCATCGTCCCAGAGCCGCCGTGGAACGCGACGACGTCCGCAGCCGGGAGCAGTAGGGACATCGGCACATAGGCGTGGACCGAAACGCCATCAGGGACCGCGCCCAGTGACGCGGGGTCCGCGCCAAGCGCGACGACGACGTGCGCGCCGGCCGCGACCGCGCCATCGATGAGGGCCCGCAGGACCGCGACCTGGTCGTAGTTCACGGTGCCAAGCGTGATCGCGACACGAGACCGCCCATCGCGGGGCGGGAACGGGTCCTCGTCCGGCGCGGTGGTGGCTGTGAGTCGGTCATCGGCGATCGGCCGGAGCTCGGCGGTCGTCTCGGGCAGCGGCGCATCGCCCTCGCGCAGCGACCGAGGCCGTGTCGTCAGAAAGAGCCGGCCGTAGAGGCCCGCGAGTCCATCGTCGCGGGCCAGACCGTAGCGCTCGCGCAGAGCGTTGAGCGGTTCGTCGCCGATGTCGGTCATCCGCGGGCGCCAGGCAGTCGCCTGCACGGTGACGTGCGGGATGCCCAGCCGGTCCGCAGCCACCCACGAGCCCAGTTCCCGATCCTCGTGGACGATGACGTCCGGTCGCCAACGCTCGGCCAGTTCGGATACGCCGTCTGCCATCGCTGGAGCGATGGTCTCGCAGAAGGCGCGCCGGAGGGTGACGACGGCACGCCGTCGCCCGGTCAGTCCGACCAGCTCGGGGATATCGTCCACGACCGCTCCGATCGTGGCCGGACCCATGGCTTCGTGCGGAAATCCCGCGGCGGCCGCGACATCCGCGAGTGCACTGCCGCTGGCGATCACGACCTGGTGGCCACGTTCTCGGGCGGCCCGCGCGAGCGGCAGCATCGGCAGCAGATGACCGAGACCGGGCGTGCTGGAGACGAGGATCCGCATCGGGCCATCGTGCGGCATGACCGCACATCGCGTGTAGGTGGCCCCCGGACCCTCGTACGGTTGCCGGACCGGACTTTGATGGTTCATCATCGCCTCACAACCGAAGAGGGCTTTTATCACGAGTGGCGGAGGGACCGGCCCGTTGAAGCCACGACAACCTACCGACGCGACGTCGGCAAGGTGCCAAGTCCGGGCAGGTGCCTCCTGCGAGATAAGGGACACTCCCTCCGGAGACCCTCGTTCCGATCAGGTCGTCCGAGTCCGCACCGCTGGTGCCGTCCAGCGTCGAGACCTGCGAATCGGAGACCGAACATGACCGATCGGACGCCAACGCTGCGATGACCGCCACGAGCGCTCCGGACCGCGTCGCGCCTCCGTTCACACGCGCCACGCGCCGCGCGCGCCTGCTCGAGATCCTCGCCGAGCGGATCCTGGTCCTCGATGGGGCGATGGGCACGATGCTCCAGGCCCACAGCTTCGGCGAGGCCGCGTTCCGCGGCGAACGGTTCCGCGACCACCCGAGCGACCTGCGCGGCGACAGCGACCTGCTGTGCCTGACCCAGCCTGCAGCGGTCAGCGCGGTCCACACGGGCTACCTCGCTGCGGGGGCCGACGTCCTCACGACCAACTCGTTCACGGCGACGAGCATCGCCCAGGCCGACTACGGCTTTGATGCCGCCACGGTCCGTGAGATGAACGTCGCGGCCGCCAGACTGGCCCGTGACGCGGCCGACGCCGCCGAGCTGACGGAACCCGACCGCCCCCGCTTCGTGGCCGGCTCGCTCGGGCCGACGAACCGCACGGCGTCGATGAGCTCGGATGTGGCCGACCCGGCGGCCCGCAGCGTGACCTGGGACGAGCTCGCGACCGCCTATCGCGAATCGGCCGCGGGGCTGGTCGAGGGCGGCGCCGACATCCTCCTCATCGAGACGATCTTCGACACCTTGAACGCGAAGGCCGCGATCTTCGCCGTCGAGTCGCTGTTCGACGAGCTGGGCGAGCGGCTGCCGCTGATCGTCTCGGGGACCATCGTCGACGCGTCGGGCCGGACGCTGTCGGGCCAGACGGTCGAGGCGTTCTGGCACAGCATCCGCCACGCCGACCCGCTGATCGTCGGGCTGAACTGCGCCCTGGGCCCCAAGCAGCTGCGCGAGCACCTCGACGTCCTCTCGCGCGTCGCCGACCGGCCGGTGTCGGCCTACCCGAACGCCGGCTTGCCGAATGACCTCGGGGGCTACGACGAGACGCCCGAGGAGATGGCCGAGGCGCTCGGCGAGTGGGCGCAGCACGGCCTGCTCAATGTCGCCGGGAGCTGCTGCGGGTCCACGCCGGACCACGTCGCCGCGATCGCCGCCGCGGTGGCGGGCTTACCGCCGCGGCGGATTCCCGAACCGCGCGGCGTCACCCGCCTGTCCGGCCTGGAGCCCCTTGTCATCCCGCCACCGGGCAACGCCTTCGTCAACGTCGGCGAACGCACCAATGTCACCGGCTCACGCAAGTTCGCCCGCCTCATCGCCGAGGAGCGCGAGGACGAAGCCGTCGATATCGCCAGGGAACAGGTCTCGAACGGCGCCCAGCTCATCGACGTGAATATGGACGAGGCGATGCTCGACGGCGTCGCCGCGATGACCCGCTTCCTTCGGCGGATTGCCGCCGAGCCCGACATCGCGACCGTGCCGGTCATGGTCGACAGCTCGAAATGGTCCGTGATCGAGGCCGGGCTCCAGCAGCTCCAGGGCAAGGGCGTCGTCAACTCGATCTCGCTCAAGGAGGGCGACGCCGAGTTCCTGCGCCAGGCGCACCTGTGCCGGCGCTACGGTGCCGCGGTCGTCGTCATGGCCTTCGACGAGCGCGGTCAGGCGGAGACCCCCGAGCGACGCGTGGAGGTCCTGCGACGGGCCTACGACCTGCTCACGAACGTCGTCGGATTCCCGCCCGAGGACATCATCCTCGACGCCAACATCTTCGCCATCGCGACGGGCATGGAGGAGCACAACGACTACGCGGTCTCCTTCATCGAAGCCGTGCGACGTCTGAAGCGGGAGTTCCCGGGCACGCGGACGTCGGGCGGCGTGTCGAATGTCTCGTTCGCGTTCCGTGGCAATGACCGCGTGCGGGAGGCGATCCACTCGGTCTTCCTGTACCACGCCATCGCCGCCGGCCTGGATATGGCGATCGTGAATGCCGGGGTCCTGCCGATCTACGACGAGATCGAGACGGAGCTGCGCGAGCTCGTCGAGGACGTGGTCCTGAACCGCCGGCCGGACTCGACCGAGCGATTGCTGGAGTTTGCCGGACGCTTCGCCGGCGACAGCGGGATGGAGCGCGCCGCCGAGGACCTCGCCTGGCGGGAAAAGCCCGTGGACGAGCGGCTGACCCACGCGCTGGTCGCCGGCATCGATGCGTACATCGTCGAAGACACGGAGGAGGCGCGGCTGGTCGCGGCGCGGCCGCTCGACGTCATCGAGGGCCCGTTGATGGCCGGGATGAACGTCGTCGGCGATCTGTTTGGCGCCGGTCGGATGTTCCTGCCCCAGGTCGTCAAGAGCGCCCGGGTCATGAAGAAGGCCGTCGCCGTGCTCATCCCGTACCTCGAGGCCGAGCGCGCGGGGACGGGCAAGCGCTCCGGGACGATCGTCACGGCCACGGTCAAGGGCGACGTCCACGACATCGGCAAGAACATCGTCGGCGTGGTCCTCGGCTGCAACGACTACGAGGTCGTCGACCTGGGTGTCATGGTCCCGGCCGCTCGGATTCTCGAAAAGGCGATCGAGATCGACGCGGACCTGATCGGCCTGTCCGGGCTGATCACCCCGTCGCTCGACGAGATGACCCATGTCGCCGAGGAGATGGAGCGCCAGGGGTTCACGATCCCGCTGCTCATCGGCGGGGCCACGACGTCCCGAACGCATACGGCGATGAAGATCGCGCCGGCGTACTCGGGGCCGGTGGTGCACGTACTGGACGCGTCGCGCGCGGTCGGCGTGGCGGGGTCGCTCGTGCAGGTAGATCGGCGGGACGCGTTCGTCGCCGGCATCCGCGACGAATACGAGACGGTTCGTCGTGATCGGGCGGGCCAGCGGGCGAAGGAGAAGCGGCTGACCGTCGCCGAGGCGCGTGCGAACCGCGTGCCGGTGGACTGGGCGGAGGTCGACCCGCCACGGCCAACCTTCCTCGGGCCGCGGACCTTCGCCGACTACCCGCTCGCGGAGCTCGTCGAATTCATCGACTGGACGCCGTTCTTCGCGACCTGGGAGATGCGCGGCGCCTACCCGGCGATCCTCGACGACCCGCGACTCGGCGCGGCGGCGCGGGACCTCCATCGCGACGCGCTGGCGTTGCTCGAACGAATCGTCAGGGATGGGCGGCTCAAGGCGAACGCGGTCGTCGGCTTCTGGCCGGCGAACGCCGTGGATTCCGACGACATCGCCGTCTGGCGGGACGAGGAACGCCGTGACACGCTTGCGACGTTCCGGACGCTGCGTCAGCAGATGGCCAAGCCCGATGGTCGCCCGAACGTGGCCCTCGCTGACTTCGTCGCCCCGGTCGAGACCGGTCTGCATGACTTCATCGGCGCGTTCGCGGTGACAGCGGGCGACGGCCTGGACGACATCGTTGCCGAGTTCGAAACGGCCAACGACGACTACTCGTCCATCCTGGCCAAGGCCCTCGCCGACCGGCTGGCCGAGGCATTCGCCGAGCGGCTCCACCAGCGGGTTCGCCGCGAGCTGTGGGGCTACGCACCGGACGAGGCCCTCACGAACACGGACCTCATCGCCGAGCGCTACCAGGGCATCCGGCCGGCGCCTGGCTATCCGGCCTGCCCGGACCACACGGAAAAGGGAACGCTGTTCGAGCTGCTCGAGGCCCAGCAGCGGGCCGGCATCCGGCTCACGGAGTCGTACGCGATGTGGCCGGGAGCGTCCGTTTCGGGCTACTACTTCTGGAACCCGGCCAGCGCCTACTTCGGGCTGGGGCGGATCGGGCACGACCAGCTCGAGGACTATGCGCGGCGCAAGGGCATGCCGGTGGCCGATGCGGAACGGTGGCTCGCCCCGAACCTGGCGGACGAGTCCTAGCCGGTGGGGGACCGCGACCGATTCCGTGAGCGCCTGGCTGCCGGCCCGCTGCTGGCAGACGGGGCGATGGGCACGCTGCTGTTCTCCCGCGGGATCCCGCAGCGCGCCGTGCTGGACGAGCTCGTCGCGACCCGGCCCGAGCTCATCGGGGCGATCCATCGCGAGTACCTGGCCGCCGGCGCGGACATCATCGAGACCTCAACCTTCGGGGCGAACCGCATCCGACTCGCGCCCTATGGACTGGGCGAGCAGGCGGGTCGGTTCGCACGGCGTGGCGCCCAGATCGCGCGCGAGGCCCGCGACGTCTCGGGCCGGGACGTGCTCGTGGCCGGGTCCATCGGACCGCTCGGCGCGCCGACGCGCGAGATCCTGCACCTCGACGAGGGGGCCATCCGGAGCGCCATTCGGGAGACCGTCGACGGGCTCCTCGAAGGCGGTGCCGACCTGTTCTGGTTCGAAACCTTCGCGCTCATCGACCACCTGGGGATCGCGGTCGAAGAGGCGCGGGCCGCTGCGGCCGACCTGCCGATCGTGGCCCTGCTGACGTTCGGCGAGGACCTCGCGCTCGCGGACGGGACCGCGCCCGGTGTCGCTGCGGCGTCCTTGGCCGGCGTCGCCGACATCGATGTCGTCGGGGTCAACTGCGGTGCTGGGCCGGTGGGCTGCCTGGATGCGCTCGCGGCGATGGGCGCGCCCGGCCGGGCCATCCTGCCGAACGCCGGCCTGCCGCAGCGCGTGGAGGGCCAGTTCGTCTACGCGGCCGGACCTGACTACTTCGGACGGATGGTCGGTGACATGCTCGATGCGGGCGCGTTGATCGTCGGGGGGTGCTGCGGCACGACGCCGGAGCACATCGCGGCGATGCGGAGCGCGATCGATGCGCACGCCGGGGACGGGGTCGTCGCCGCGGCCGCGCCCGCAGCGCCCGCGGCGATCACGTCGATCCGGTCCGAAGTCGCTGCTGCCGCCGACGGGCCGCCGCCATCCACTGGGCTGGCTCGCGCCCTCGCCGAAGGTCGCTACGTCATCTCGGTCGAGATCGATCCACCACGTTCGGTCCGCATCGAGCGCACGATCGAGGCCGCCCGGCTCCTTCAGGCTTCCGGCGTCGATGTGGTCAACATCAGCGACTCGGCGATGGCCAGGGTCCGGATGGGCGCGCTCGCCGTGGCGTTCGGGATCCAGCACGACCTCGACCTCGAGTGCGTCGTCCACGTCACCACGCGCGACCGCAACCTCATGGCGCTCGAGTCCGAGCTGCTCGGCGCCCACGCCCTCGGCGTCCGCGACATCCTGGCCCTGACCGGGGACCCGCCGCGGATCGGCGACCTGCCGGGCGCGACCGGGGTGTGGGACGTCGACTCGATCGGGCTGGTCGAGATCCTGGCCCGCCTCAACCGCGGTGAGGATGCGGCGGGTTCGCCGATCGGGCAGCAGGCCGGGTTCACGATCGCGTGCGCGCTCGACCCGACGGCCGCCGACGCGGCCACGGAATGGGATCGGCTGGAGCGCAAGATCGCGGCCGGGGCCCACCTGATCATGACCCAGCCGCTCTTTTCGATCGAACAGGTCGAGGCGATGTTCGACGAGTCGCGCCGCCGCTTCGGGGCCGACGGCTTCCCGATTCCGCTCCTGCTCGGCGTGCTGCCCCTCCAGTCGACCCGCCACGCCGAGTTCCTCCACAACGAGGTCCCAGGCATCACGATCCCGGATGCCACCCGGGCCGTCCTCCGCGAGGCCGGCGAGCACGGCGCGGAGATCGGCCTGCGCATCACCGAGGAACTGCTCGACGCCGTCGGGGACCGCGTCGCGGGCACCTACGTCATGCCCTCATTCGGGCGCTACGAGCAGGCCGCCGAATTGGCGCGACGCCTGAAGGCCCGCCATCCGGTCGGAACCTTGGCCTGAACCATCCTGAGCCCCGGCCGCGTTGACGCTCTCCGCCCGCCGCCCTAGACTCAATCCCGACGAATTCACTCGGATATCGAGGGGACCCAACCTGAACCCGATCAGCACCACCGTCCTGCGCCCTGCCTACCACGGCTCCGGCGCGGTCTCGTTCTCGACCAAGGGCGAGTACGGCGTGCGCCTGATGGTCCAGCTCGCCCGCCATTACGGGACGGGCCCGGCCAGCCTCGCCGGCATCGCCGCCGAGGAGGACCTGCCGCGGGCCTACCTCGAGCAGCTGGTCGTCAGCCTGCGCGAGGCGGGCCTGGTGGTCAGTACGCGCGGCGCGCACGGTGGCTACGAGCTCTCGCGCCCACCGGAGGCGATCACCATGAGCGCCGTCCTGCGCGCCCTCGAGGGTCCGATCGCCCCGATGTTCTGCGCCACGGACGACCCCGAGCATGCGCTCGTGTGCGATCGATCTTCTCGCTGCACGGTCAACCTGCTGTGGGTCCGTGTCCGCGACGCCATCACCTCGACGCTCGAATCGATGACCCTCGCCGATCTTGCGCCGGAGCTCGCGACCGCCGCTCCCGACGCCCCCACCGAAACCCAAGGAGCGCTGACGCCATCGTGACCGCCCAGACCAAGCCGACCGACAACGACCTCGTCATCCGCGATCTGCGGGTCGCCCCCGCTGCGAAGCCCGAGCAGGACATCCTCCAGGGCATCGACCTGACCGTGAAGAAGGGCGAGGTCCACGCGATCATGGGCCCCAACGGGTCGGGCAAGACGACGCTCGCCTACGCGTTGATGGGCCACCCCGCGTACCTCGTGAAGAGCGGCGAGGTTCTGTGGAAGGGCCGCGACCTCCTCAAGCTTTCTCCGGACAAGCGGTCGCGCCTCGGTCTGTTCCTCGCTTTCCAGTACCCCACGGCCATCCCCGGCCTGAGCGTCGCATCCTTCATCCGAAGCGCGCTCAACGCGAAGCTGCAGGGCATCGACAAGGACCCCGACATCGACCCGACCGATACGGTCAAGGGTGGGGTCTCCATGCGCGACTTCCGTAACAAGATGCGCGAGAAGATGGCGCTGCTGCGAATGGACGAAGGCTTCGCCACCCGCTACGTCAATGAGGGCTTCTCGGGCGGCGAGAAGAAGCGCCTCGAGATGCTCCAGATGGCCGTGCTCGAGCCCGAGATGGCGATCCTCGACGAGACGGACTCGGGCCTCGACATCGACGCGCTGCGAATCGTCGCCGAGGGCGTGAATTCGATGCTCAATCCGGACCTTGGCGTGCTCCTGATCACGCACTACCAGCGCCTGCTCAACTACATCAAGCCGGACTACGTCCACGTGCTGGCCGAGGGGCGCATCGTCAAGAGCGGCCGCAAGGACCTCGCCTTGCGTCTCGAGGAAGAGGGCTACGGCCCGATCTTGCGCGAAGCCGGGCTCGCGATCGACGTCCCCGACCACGCCCTGCTCGTACCGAAGGGCCCCGAGCTCGATCACGAGACTGAAGCCGACCGCCAGCCCGTGGAGGCCGCCCGCTGAGGCGGGCCGCTGCCGATGGCCGTCGAGACGACGCCGACCGAGCTCCCCGCCGCCACCTCGTCATCGCGCTTGGACCCCGCCGCGCTCCGGGGCGACTTCCCGATCCTCGAGCAGGTGATCCACGGCCATCCGTTGGTCTACCTCGACTCGGCGTCGACGAGCCAGAAGCCGCGCGTCGTGATCGACTCCGTGGCCGACTACTACCGCGAGTACAACGCCAACGTCCACCGCGGGATCTACACGATCGGCGAGAAGGCGACCGCGGCGTACGAGGCGGCCCGGGTCAAGACCGCCCGATTCATCAACGCGCCAGACAGCCACGAGGTCGTGTTCACGCGTAACGCCACCGAGGCGATCAACCTCGTCGCGTACTCGTGGGGTCGCCGCAATATCGCGCGGGGCGATCAGATCATCCTGACCGAGATGGAGCACCACGCGAACCTCGTTCCGTGGCAACTGCTCGTCCAGGAGCAGGACGGCGACCTCGAGTTCATCCCGATCACCGACGACGGCATCCTCCGCCTCGACGTGTTCGAGGTGCTGCTCCGGCTCAAGCCGAAGCTCGTCGCGTTCACGCATGTCAGCAACACGCTCGGCACGATCAACCCGGTCCGCGAGCTGACCGAGATGGCGCACGCGGCAGGGGCGCTGGTGCTCGTGGACGGGGCTCAGGCCGTGCCGCACGTCCCGGTCGACGTCCAGGAGATCGGCTGCGACTTCTACGCCTTCTCCGGCCACAAGATGCTCGGCCCGATGGGTTCGGGTGCCCTCTGGGCGCGACGCGAGCTGCTCGAGTCGATGCCGCCGTTCCTCGCCGGCGGCGAGATGATCCGCGAGGTCCACCTGCGACGCAGCGAGTTCAACGAGATCCCGTGGAAGTTCGAGGCAGGGACCCCGGCCGTCGGCGACGCGATCGGGCTCGGAGTGGCTGCCGGGTACCTGATGGACCTCGGCATGGACGGGGTTCGTGCTCACGAACGCGAGCTCGTGGCCTACGCGCTGGACGTCCTCCCGCGCGAGATCCCCGGGATCGAGCTGTACGGCCCGCTGGACCCCGATCTGCGAGGCGGCGTCGTGCCGTTCAACTTGCCAGGCATCCATCCCCACGACGTGGCCCAGGTGCTGGACCGCTCCGGCGTTGCGGTCCGGGCCGGCCACCACTGCACGATGCCCCTCCACGAGCGCCTGGATCTGGCGGCGACGGCCCGCGCGTCGTTCAGCGTCTACACCACGACGGCCGACATCGACGCCCTCGTCGCAGGCCTCAAGGAAGTCCAGCGCGTCTTCAACGGCTGAGGCGGCCCCTACGGCTCGGGCATTGGCGACGCGATGTTGCCCGCGCTCAGCCCGGGGCGAGCGACCGCCACATGTCCATGGCCCACTGCCAGTCGTTCGGATCGTCGAAGACGATGCGGATCGCGGCGCCTGAGCCGTTGATCGCCGAGTAGCCGTCGAGCACGCCCACGGCCACGCCGGACGACTCGTCGGTATTGATCCGGGCCCGTCCGACGACAGGCCCGGCCTGGTGCGTCAGTGCCTCGGCGCCGAGATCGCCCGCGACCTGGGCCAGGAAGGCCTGCGCGGCCATCGACCCGGTGTCGGTCGCGGCCACCGTGACGCTTCGTCCGGCGCCGCCGCCCCACCATTCCTCCTCGGTCCGGCGCTCGGCGAATTCGCCCGGGATCTCCAGCGCCCAGCCCTCGTGGCTGATCGACACCGGATCCCGGCGATAGCCGATCGGCGCCTCAGGCGGTTCGAGCTTGGAACGCGAATGGACCTGGCGCGTCATCCCGTCTTCGAACCCCCCGAACGACACGAGCTCTGCCCACGCGTGCCACGGGTACGGCAGGCCGGGCTCGAGCGGGAACGACTTCGACAACAGCCGATGCACATCCTCGAGGCGCTCAGCCTCTCCCTCGACCGCCGGCTTGCGCCAGCGCACCTCGAGCCACATCAAGGCCAGCGCCCGATTCAGCAGGTAGCGCCCGTCCGTCGCATCCAGCCACCACGGCGTGATCTCGATCGCGACGCGCGGATCGGCGACGGCGGACTCGAGCCAGGCGTCGTCGCGTGGACCCAGGGGCGTCGCAATGGCACCCTCGAACGTGTAGCGCGTGCCAGGTGGCGTCCCCACCTGCACGCCGGCACTGCTTCGTTGGCGCGCGTTGCGCACGGCCGCCAGGGTCGGGCCGAGCCAACCGAGATAGGCGCGTTCGACGTCCGGACGTTCCGCGAACGCGATGCCGGCGGTCGTCTCGTCCCAGCCGATGGCGAGCTCCAAACCAAGGCGTTCCAGGACGCGACCTACGAAGCGGTGATAGCCAGGCCCGCCGGAAACCGTCTCCGCGATGGCACGGACATTGCCGGAGTCGCCCGCCGAGAGGTACAGCGCGGGCGTCGCCGGGTGGAGCCCGACGTGCAGCTCCGCCTCGCCGGACGGATTCGTCCGCTGACGCGTCGACCGAACCTGGTCGGGGTACTCCGCGCGCAGCCATACGGCCGCGTCCGCGAGCAGGCGCTCACCGTCGGGCATCCGCGGGATGAGCCCACGCTTGGATGCCTGACCTTCGAGCCGGATCTCGAGTGTCGAGAGAAGGATGCTGGCCACCGACCTCCGACGATACCCGGGGGCGGCTGGCGCGGCGCCAGCGGTTGGTACCGCGCCAGCGCGACAGGAGTACCGAACGAGCGTGAGATCAATCCTGACCCCGCTGGTCGGGATTGCCGTCTCGCGCTACACTCGGATGAGCATGGACGACCTCTACCGCGACTACATCCTCGAGCACTACCGGCGGCCCCACAACTTCGGGATCGTCGAGGACGCCGACGCCTCGTACGAAGGCGCCAACCCGCTGTGTGGCGACCGGATCACGCTGATGCTCGGCGTGAAGGACGGGATCGTGGACCGCGTCGGATTCACCGGCCGTGGGTGCGCGATCAGCCAGGCGAGCGCGAGCCTCCTGACCGACGAGATCAAGGGCAAGCCGCTCAAGGAGGTCGCGTCGATCCGCGCGGACGACGTGCTGGACCTCCTGGGCATCGACATCAGCCCGGCCCGCCTCAAGTGCGCCATGTTGAGCCACGAGAGCCTGCAGCACGTGCTGGGCGATCTCGGCGCCGCGGATCCCGCGAACACGAGCGACGCGGCGAACGCGCCTTCGCCCGAGCGAGCGCAGGCATGAAGGGGATCGAGCGCCGCTGCAGGTGTAGCGAGCCGGCCTGACCGCCGGCGGCCGCGCCCGGCCAATCCCGCCCCCGTCCCCGTCCGACTCCCCCAGACCGCCCAACCCGCCCTGGCCGCCACGAACGAGCCAGCCCGTCGACCCATCGGAGCCCCGATCACCCATGCCGAAGTCCTACGCCGATCTCCTCCGGGAGGCCCGCGCCCAGATCGCTGAAGTCACGCCCCAGGAGGTGGCCGACCTCCCGGAAGGCGCGGCCACGCTCGTCGACGTCCGCGAGGCGTCCGAGTGGGAGCAGGGGTACATCCCCGGCGCCCAGCACATCTCCAAGTCCTATATCGAGCAGCAGATCGAGGCCGCGGCCCCGGACCGCGACGCCCCGGTCGTCCTGTACTGCGCCGGCGGCGTGCGCTCGCTGTTCGCGGCCCAGACCCTGGCCGGCATGGGCTACACCGACGTGAAGTCGATGAAGACCGGGTTCCAGGGTTGGAAGAGCGCGGGCCTCGATTTCGAGACCCCGGTCGTCCTCTCCGCGGAGCAGAAGCAGCGCTACAGCCGCCACCTGCTGATCCCGGAGGTCGGTTCGGCCGGCCAGGCGAAGCTGCTCGCGTCCAAGGCGCTGCTCATCGGCGCCGGCGGGCTCGGTTCCCCGGCCGCCCTGTATCTCGCCGCGGCCGGCGTCGGGACGATCGGTCTCGTCGACTTCGACGTCGTCGACCTCTCCAACCTGCAGCGACAGATCGTCCACACGACCGAGCGGATCGGCGACCGCAAGGTCGAGTCGGCCCGGATCGCGATCAACGCGCTGAACCCGGACGTCAAGGTCATCGAGCACGAGGAGATGCTCGTCGCCTCGAACGTCGAGCGGATCATCGCCGGCTACGACGTCATCCTCGACGGCACCGACACCTTCGAGACCCGCTACATCCTCAATGACGCCGCGGTCGCGGCCGGCATCCCGGTCATCCACGCCAGCGTCTTCCGGTTCGAGGGGCAGCTCACCACGTTCGTGCCGTTCGAAGGGCCGTGCTATCGCTGCCTGTACCCGACCCCGCCACCGCCCGAGCTCGCGCCCGGCTGCTCCGTGGCCGGCGTCCTCGGCGTCGTGCCCGGCATCTTCGGCCTGCTCCAGACGAACGAGGCGCTCAAGGTCCTGTTGGGGATCGGCACGACGCTGGCCGGCCGGCTCGTCCTGTTCGATGCGCTCGAGACCGAGTTCACCGAGCTCCAGCTCCGGCGTGATCCGAACTGCCCGGTCTGCTCGGACGCGGCGGTCGAGGCTCGCAAGGCCGGTCGCCCGCTGGCGACAGCCGGAGTGGGCGAGGACGCCCCGTTCCTGATGACGACGACCGGCCTCGCCGGCACGATCTCGCCCGAGGCACGCGGGTGAGCACGGTCTTCATCCCGTCCGTGTTGCGGGCGAACGTCGGCGGCGTCAAGTCGCTCGAGATCGCGGGTGACTCGATCCGCGGCGTCGTGGACGCGCTCGTGGCGCAGCATCCGACGCTCAAGACGCAGCTGCTGACCGACGACGGCGACCTGAACCGATTCGTCAACGTCTACGTCAACGGCCAGGACGTGCGCTATCTCGCGGGCCTCGACACGCCGGTGGCCCCGACCGACGAGGTGCGTCTGCTGCCGGCGATGGCTGGCGGTTGACCGTGGCCATCCCGTGGCGGCTCGACGCCGATCACGACCACACGCACGCGCACGAAGGGCTGGCCCGCCACGGCGGGCGGTACGCGGACATCCTCGACGCCATCGGCCACACGCCCCTGGTCGAGATCCCGCGGATGAGCCCGAACCCGGACGTCCGCATCTTCGCGAAGCTCGAGATGCTCAACCCGACGGGCTCGGTCAAGGACCGCGTCGCGAAGTACCTGATCGAGGACCTCGAAGGGCGCGGCCTGCTCCACGAGGATTCGATCATCCTGGAGCCGACCTCCGGCAACACCGGGATCGCGCTCGCGATGATCGGCCGCCGCAAGGGCTACCGGGTCGCGCTCGTGATGCCCGACAACGTCACGAATGAGCGGCGCCAGATGGCGGCGCTCTTCGGCGCCGAGGTCATCGACTCGCCCGGCGCGCAGGGCTCCAACGGTGCGATCGCGCTGGCGAAGCACCTCGTCGGCAAGGACGAGCGGTTCGTGATGCCGTACCAGTACGGCAACGAGGCGAATCCGCTGGCGCACTACGAGACGACGGGCCCGGAGGTCCTGGCCGACTGTCCGGAGATCGACGTCTTCGTGGCGGGCCTTGGGACCGGCGGGACGCTGATGGGCGTGTCGCGCTACCTGCGCGAGCACAAGGCGGGCGTGCGGATCGTCGCAGCCGAGCCGCTGCCGGGCGAGAAGGTGCAAGGCCTGCGATCGCTCGATGAGGGCTTCATCCCCGAGATCCTCGATCCCGACCTGATCGACGCCAAGTACCTCGTCTCGAACCGGGACGCGATCGCGGCGCTGCGCGAGCTCGTGTTCCGGGAGGGCATCTTCGCGGGCCCTTCGTGCGGTGCCGTGCTGGTCGCGGCCGCTCGCGAGGCCGAATCGATGGATGGCGGGACCATCGTCGCGGTCCTTCCCGACGGCGGTTGGAAATACCTGTCGGCGGGCACGTTCACGACGGACTTCGATGAGATGGAGGATGCCCTCGAAGGCGGCGTCAACTGGTGGTGAACGCGCACCATCCGGGGCCAGCTGCGGCGTCATTGCCGGCGGCCTTGCTCCAGGCGATGATCGACGACGCCCGCAGCACATACCCGAACGAGTCGTGCGGCCTGATCCTGGGCGACATGCCGGCGGCGGACGGTGGCCGGGCGCTGCGCTTCGAGGCGACGCGCAATGCGGCCGAGTCGCCGTACCGCTACGAGATCGATCCCGACGACCTGTACCGGCTGTCCGTCGCGGCCGACGATGCCGACGAGGTGTTCTGGGGCATCGTCCATTCCCATACGCATACCCAGGCGGTGCCGTCGCCGACGGACATCGGGCTGGCGCTGTACCCGGACGCGCTGTACCTGCTGGTGTCGCTCAGCGACGAGGAGGCGCACCCGATGACGGGCACACCGAGCGTTCGCGCATGGCGGATCGTCGACGGAGTCACGCACGAGGTCGCGCTCGAGATCGTCGCCGGATGAGCGTCGCCGGATGAGCCGTGCGACCGCCGACCGCCCGCGGCTCGGTGCCGTCGTGGCGCTCGCGCTCGGCGCGCTTGCCATCGTGGGCGCCACGGTCGTGGGCTGGAACGAGGGCCTGCTCGATGCCCTGGTCACGCCCCCGGCGCTGCTGCGGGCCGCGCTCGTGGGCTTCTCGGTGGCGCTCGGGGTCGTCCTGCTGGCGCGTTCCATGGCGCGACTCGCGGAAGGCTCGGAGCGGGACGTCCCGAGGCTCATCCGGGCGGTCCGCCTCGCGTTCCTGGCCGTGGCCGCCTTCACGGCCGCTGCGGGCTGGGCCCTCGGGCACCCGCTGCCCCTGGTCATCGCGGCGGTGATCGCCGGGATCGACGTGATCGAGACCTCGTTCCTGCTCCTCGTCGTCGGCCGACGCTGACTCGGGGGTCGGCTCAGGCGCGAGGCCCGAGTGCCGCGACGAGCGCGGTCTCGGTGGGCGTCGGGCCCAGACCGAGTCGCGCCCCGACGCGGGCCGCGTACGGCGGCTCGAGATAGGTCGAAGCAAGGACCGGCCAGGCCGTTTCGGCGAAGACCTCGGCTGGGCTCCCGTCGAGGAGCACCCGACCGCCGCCCATGACCACGACCCGCGCGAAGGACTCGGCGACGAAGCGCATGTCGTGGCTGATCGCGACCACCGTGCGACCGTCGTCGACGAGGTTCGCGATCACCCGTTGGACGCGCTCGACGCCGCGGGCGTCCTGGCCGGTGGTGGGCTCGTCCAGGACCACCACCGGCGTGTCCATGGCGAGAACGGAGGCGATCGCCAGCAGCTTGCGCCGAGAGTAGCCCAGGTCGTATGGATTGGCGTCCACCGATTCGCTGAGGCCGACGTTCTCCAGGGCCGCCGTCCCAGCAGCGACGGCGTCCGCCTCCTTCCGACCGAGGATCCGCGGTCCGAACGAGACCTCATCGCGCACATTGCCCGCGAAGATCTGCCGGTCCGGGTTCTGGAATACGATGCCGACGCGCGCGGCGAGCGCGGCGACTCGCTGTCCGGCGATGTCCTGGCCGTCGTGCAGGACGCGGCCCTCGGTGGGGCGGAGGAGGCCGTTGAGGTGTCGCGCGAGCGTCGACTTGCCGCTGCCGTTCTGGCCGACGATGGCCGCCGACTGGCCCGGAGCGAATGTCAGATCCACCTCAGTGAGTGCGCGCGTCCCGTCCGGGTACACGAAGCCAAGTTCCTCGAGGCGGATCTCGGTCATGACAGCACGTGCTGGTCGAGGCCGGCGGCGGCGACGGCGCGGGCAAGACGAACACGGGCCGGCGGTTCGACCCCGCGGTCCTTGAGCGACCGGTCGTCGAGGACCGTCCGCGTCGGCCCGTCGGCGACGACGCGGCCGTCGTCGAGGACGACGACGCGCGAGCACAGCGTGTCGAGCAGATCGGTCTTGTGCTCCGCGATGAGCAGCGCGGTGCCCGTTGCGGCAAGCCCGCGCAGGGCCTCGCCGACCAGCCGCGTCCCCTCCGGATCCAGTTGGGCCGTGGGCTCGTCGAGCACCAGGTGGGCCGGACGCATCGCCAGGAGCGACGCGAGCACCACGAGCTGGGCCTGGCCGCCGGACAGCCGTCGCGGCTCGCGCTCCGCGAGATCCTCGATGCCGAGCGTGGCCAGCGCGCCGTTCACCCGCTCGACGGTGTCGCGTCGGCGAAGCCCCAGATTCATCGGTCCGAGGGCGACCTCCTCGAAGACCGATCCCGTGACACCGGACAGCTGGGTGGCCGGATTCTGGAACCCGATCCCGACCCGGGTCGCGAATTCATGGAGCGGCTTGCCGGCCATCGCCTCGCCATCGATCGAGAGGCCGCCGCCGGTCAGCGCGCCGCCGATGGATCCCGGCGCCAGCCCGCAGGCGACGAGACAGAGCGTCGATTTGCCGGCTTCGTTCGCCCCGACGACGCCGACGATCTCCCCGTCGGCCAGCGTCAGGTCGATGTCATGGAGGACGGGCTTTGCGTACCCGGCGTACCGATAGCTGATCCCGGCGAGCGTCAGCACCCGATCAGATCCGCCCGGTGATGCGAGACACGATCAACGCCACCAGGGCGATCAGCAGCGCCCAGCGCAGCACCCGTTCCCAGGAGGTGTCGGGCATGGACCACAGCAGATGCCGTCGACCCGGTCGGCTGAACGCCCTGGACTCGAGCGCCAGGCTGCGTTCCTCGACATCGGTCAGCGAACCGATGATCACCGGCCCGACAAGCGGAAGCACACCCCGGATCCGGGCCCGAAAGCCGCCCTCCGTATCCAGGCCCCGGGCCCGCTGGCTCTCGCCGATGACGGCGGCGCGGTCGATGAGCGTGGGGATGGCCTCGATCGTGGCCACGGCCACGAAGGCGAAGCGCGGCGGGATGCCGCGCCGCTCCAGGTCGAAGACGAATGCCCGGGGCTCGGTCGCCAGCACGAACAGGCCGATCGAGAGCGAGATCGCGAACAGCCGAACGAGGGTCTGGGCGGCGAAGTCGACCCCCTCCACCGTCGCGTCGAACGGGCCCAGCTGGAAGAGCACGGTCGTGCCCGCGCGCGTGAACACGCTGACGAGCACCACCGAGATCCCGATCGGCAGCGTCAGGAAGACCGATGCGCGCACGAGGGTCGTCAGGCCGCCCGCGACGGCCGCCAGGACGAGCATGACCCCGATGATCGCGAGCGGCCCCAGGTAGCCACCAAGGACGAACGCCCCGATCGATCCAACGGTGGCGATGACCGCCTTGGTCAGCGGGTTGAGACGGTGGTACGGGGTCGGTGTGGCGGGGACGAGCCGGGCGACGAGGGCGGCATCGTCCGGCTCGAGGTCGTCATCCGTGAACGCCGCGATCGGCGGAGCGGTGGCTATAGCTCTTCCAGACCGACGGCCTTTTCGCCCTGCGGGAAGCGTGCGATGAACCGGCGGCTCAGCGATTGGAGGATCGCGAAGACGATGAACGACGTAATCACCTTGTCGATCGGGTCGGATAGGAGGCCCTGCTGCAGGACCGCCGTCTGGAGATCGGAGCCGGCCTGCTGGAAGGCGGCGACCAGGAGATCCGTGCCCGATCCGGTCACACCGCCGAACACGATCGCCGAGATGGGCGCCGAGATCAGCGCGGAGATGATGCCCATCACGACACCGGCGATGACCACGTAGGCGACGCCCGCGTCGCGGCGCACGAACAACAGCACCAGAAAGCCGACGATGGTGGCGACGATGCCGACCAGGATCAGCCAGCCCAGGGCCTGGAAGAACACGCTCTGGTCGCCTTCGGGGTTGAAGAACGTGAAGGCGCCCGTATAGAACCGGCTGACCGTGTACAACGCCAGGACGCCGACGACCGCGAGCGCGACGATCGCGGCGGTGGTCAGCTCACGCCCGCTCGAATTGGGACGGCTTCGGAAGAAGCCGAACTGCCCGAAGAGCCCCGAGACGAAGCCGATCTCCGCCGCCACGACCGCGAACGGAGCCGCGTACGGCGACTGGAGCGGCGCCGGCAGCACGTAGGTCCAGATGAGGTTGGCGAGGAGGCCGGTGATCAGGCCCGGGATCGGGCCCGCCAGCACGCCGACGAGGATCGTGCCGATCGAATCGAGATAGATCGGGATCTTGAGTGCGGCCGCGACGGTCTGGCCCAGGACGATGTTGATGGCGATGGCGATGGGGATGAGGACGATCGTCCTCGTATCGAATCGGCCCCAACTGAAGCCCATGGTGTCTTTGCCTCCACTCCCTCACGTATCGACCCCGCCGTGGGTCGCGATCCCTCCGCGCCTAGCGTGCCACGTTCACCCGGTCCGCCGCCAGCCCTCCGAGAAGTTCGATGAGCCGATCGAGGAACGTCGGCACGTCCGCGGTCCGTGCCACATCCAGGTTCGGCGCCCGTCCGGTGAGGCCGCGACGGTCCACGACCGTCATCCCGGTCGTGATCTCGCCGCGCGTCTCGACGTCGACGTAGAGCGCGTCGGTCTCGACCAGCGCGCGGTCCAGGGTGGCCGCCACGGCCAGGGGATCGTGGATGAACGCGCCATAGAACCCGTCGTAGTGCTGGTGGAACTCGAAGTAGAAGCGCAGCGCGTCCGCAACGTAGCGGACGATCGGGTCCGACGCCACGGAACGTTGGGGCGCCATCGGATCGTCGCCGCGTTCGAGGGCGATCGAGTCGTCCGGCGTGCTGCCGGCCCGGCGCGCGAGGCGAACGATGTGCTCGGGCTCGATGCGGGCCTGCTCGGTGACATCCAGTCCGAGGGCCAGCGGCCGCGGGATGGATGGGTCTCCGGCGATCGCATCCGCCCAGGCACGGAACACGATCTTCGCCGCCTCCGGGTCGCAGTGGATGTTCCATTCGGTCGTCGGCGTGGTGTTGCCAGAGGTGCCGAACGCCCCGCCCATCAGCGCGTAGCCCTTGAGGAGCTTGGGCAGGGCCGGTTCGCGCAGGACCGCGAGCGCAAGGTTCGTGAGGGGACCGAGCGTCACGAGCGTGATCTCTCCGGGCCGTCCCCGCGCCTCGTCGAGGATGAGGTCGACGGCGTGACGGTCGCTCAGCGGCTGGCTCGGCGGCGGAAGCTCCGCGTGGCCCAGGCCCTGCGGGCCGTGGGTCTCGGGTGTCGTCTCGAGCGGCCTGACCAATGGGATCTGGCGACCCATGGCCACCTCGACGTCCGTCCGTCCGGCGAGCTCCAGCACGGCCCGCGTGTTGATCCCGACCTGCTCCGCGTCGATGTTGCCCGACACGCACGTCGCCGCGATGAGGTCGGCGTCGGGCGAGGCCGCGGCGTAGAGCAGCGCGAGGCTGTCGTCGATGCCGGTGTCGACGTCCAGGATGAGCGGGAGGGGGGTGGGCACGCCGCGATGCTAGCCGACGGCGTCGGCGTGTGTTCGGATTGCGGCGACGAGCTCCGCCGGTGGCTTGGTAGCGTCGAGGGTGAGGTCGGCGACCTCGCGCAGGGCCGGCGTTCGCTCGACCGCCTGGCGTTCCAGGACGTCCGCCATGTCCGACCCGAGGTCCGGCCGGTGGTCGCCCCGCTTCATCCGGGCCGCGAGGGCCGCGGGACTCGCGTCCAGCCACACGACGAGATGGCTCGGGTCGCGCAGCGCTACCCGGCTGTCCGGGTCGTCGAGGATGCTGGCCGCGGCGCTGATGACGCTCGTGCCGGGCTGCGCGAGCGCGTCGAGCAGATGACCGGCCTCGAGCGCGTGGAGGGCGTCGATGCCGTCCCGCGCCGCGTGCTCGCGGCCGGTCATGCCGGTCTCGCGCTCGATGTCGATGTCGGAGTCGCGATGCGCCAGCCCGAGCGCGGCGGCCAGCGCGGCTCCGACCGTGGTCTTGCCGCTCCCCATCAGCCCGACCAGCACGATGTGGCCCATGCGGGGAGTGTGCATGCTCGGCGGCTCGGCGGCTCGGCGGCTCGGCGGATCGGCGGCTCGGCGGATCGGCGGCTCGGCGGCTCGCGCTGCTTCCCTGAACCGCGCAGGGTCGCTGTTGGTGACGGTCCCCGAATGAAGATGCAGGGGACGCCTTCAGATTCCGCTAGATCGCGCCTCAGTCACTCACCTTCATGGGCGGCGTGTCTCTGTTGGTGACAGAGGCGAGATAAGGGCCAGGCAAGCAGCCGATGGTTGACTCAGCGAATGCACGTCAATGCGTTGGATCGGCCACCGCCCAGGGTGACGCTGGCCCGAGCCTGCCGCGACGGGCGGCTAGCACTCGGGCTCACGCAAGCCGCGGTCGCAGCGAGGGTTGGCGTCGCGCGGTCGTACATCGCGGGAATCGAGCAAGGGCAAGCCAATCCTTCACTCGATGTCATCGTGCGGCTCGCTCGGGCCCTCGGGCTCGAACTGGATCTCACGCTGCGCGCACCCGTGATCGTTGGCGACCGCCGCCAACGGGACGCGGTGCACGCTCGCTGCTCTGGATACGTGGATCGCCGGCTGCGTGGCGCGGGCTGGCGTACCGCGCGCGAGGTTGCGATCGTCGATGGTCGCTGGCGGGGCTGGATCGACCTCCTGGCCTTCGACCCTCGGACGGGGACGCTCCTGGTGATCGAGATCAAGACCGTGATCGACGATCTCGGCGCCCTCGAACGTCAGGTCGGCTGGTACGAGCGAGTCGCTCGACATGTGGCCCCGAATCGAGGATGGCGCCCGCGCCGGATCGTGACGTGGCTGCTCGTTCTCGCCAGCGAGCAGAACGAGCTTGCGCTGACGCAGAACCGTGACGTGTTCGACCGAGCATTCGGTGTCGACATCGCGGCTGCTCAGGCCCTACTGGACGATCCAGCATCGGCCTGGCCAGGGGGCAGGGCGTTGGCTCTGATCGACCCGGCCCGCCGGCGGCGGATATGGCTCGTTCGCCCGCGGATCCGAGGCGGTCGGTCGACGGTTGCCTACCGGAACTACCACGAGGCCGCCACGTCACTCGTGGTGACAAAAGGGCGATGATCCCGCGCAGGTAGGCTGGACTACTGCGCGATTCGGCACTGATCCGCGCAGGTTCGTTGTGCGTTGATCACTGGGAGTGACCGGGACCCCGCGGCGACCATGGCACCGCACCTGGCAGAACGGCACTACCGCCGGCACAGGTCGAGGCGCCAGACCGGCCGGGCGTTCCCGGCGACGCGGAGTCGCCGTGCCCAGGACGAGCCGGACGCCGCGATCTCCTCGGGCTTGGCGAGGCGCATCGACACGAGATCGATGCCGGACGCGGCCCAGGCGCGGCAGATCGCCGGCTCCCACGTCGCCTCGAGCGATGCGATGCCCTCGATG
The DNA here is from genome assembly GCA_963828165.1 of uncultured Chloroflexia bacterium. GTDB lineage: Bacteria > Chloroflexota > Limnocylindria > Limnocylindrales > CSP1-4 > SPCO01. The sequence goes on along the minus strand of CAWHDR010000001.1, from coordinate 996,924 downwards.
CGGTCGGACGGCATTACGGAGGCGAGGATCTCGATCCGGCCGCCTGGGGCGGGCAGCGCCGCGATGCCTGCCAGGGCGCACGAGTCCAGGCCGAGCACGCCACGCAGCAGCGAACCCCATGGGAACATGACGGTGACGAGATCCACCCGGCCCGCGAGCGGCGTGTCGGCGAGCGTCTCGGCGCCGACGGCGAGGAAGATGGCGTTCGCCGCGCCGCGACGCGCCGCGCGCCTGGATGCCTCGGCCATCGCGGCCGTGGCGGCGTCCACGCCAAGGACCAGGGAGCCTGGCTCGGCGCGTGCCCGGGTGAGCACCGCGCGGCCGTCACCGGTACCGATATCGGCGACCACCCGGTCCGACCGGGCGATCAAACTGGAGAGTTAGCCGACGTCCACGTCCGTGACGCGCCGGCCGATGACCTGTCGCATGGGCGGCAGTCTACACTCGGGTCGTGAGCCTGCCATCGATCGCCCCGCCTGCGACGATCGGCATCCTCGGGGGCGGCCAGCTGGGCCGGATGCTGGCCCTCGCCGCGCGGTCGATGGGCTACCGGATCGCCGTCATGGATCCCGACCCCGACTGCCCCACGGCCGCCCTCGCCGACCGCCAGGTCGTGGCCGGCTACGACGACGTCGGCGGCGCTCTGCGTTTGGCCGCATCGAGCGACGTCGTGACGTACGAGCTCGAGCACGTAGCGGTCGCCGTCGTGGATGCCCTGGACGGCGTGGTGCCTGTTCGACCGGGTCGGCTGCCGCTGCTCGTGACCCAGGATCGCATCGCCGAGCGGCGCTTCGTCGAGGAGGCAGGTGCAATGGTCGCGCCCTGGCGCGAGATCCAGACGACGGACGACCTGCGTCAGGCGGCCAAGGAACTCGGGTTGCCGCTGCGGGTCAAGGCCACGACCGGGGGGTACGACGGCCGGGGCCAGATCCGCGTGAACGCCGCCGCGGACCTCGATGGGGCGCTCGAGCGGCTCGGGCGCCCGCCCGGCGACGCGCTCCTGGCCGAGGCCGAGATGGCCTTCGACGTGGAGGTGTCGATCATCGTGGCCCGCGGCGTCGACGGCCGATCGGCGGCGTTCCCGCTGACGCGGAACACCCACGACGCGGGGATCCTGGCGGAATCCGTGGCGCCCGCGCCGGTCCCCGCCGAGGTCGCCGACCGTGCCGCTGACCTCGGGGAGCGGCTGGCCGTCGCGATGGGCATGGCCGGGACGCTCACGGCCGAGCTGTTCCTGATGCCGGACGGCCAGCTCGTGGTCAACGAGCTCGCTCCGCGTGTCCACAACAGCGGCCACTGGACGATCGAAGGTGCCGCCACATCGCAGTTCGAACAGCATATCCGCGCGATCTGCGGCCTCCCGCTCGGTTCGACGGCGGCCCTGGCCCCCACGGCGATGGTCAACCTGCTCGGCACGGGCCGGCCGCGCGCCGCGCGACTGGAGGCCGGAGAGTTCGGTGACGCCCTCGCCGATCCGGCCATCCACCTCCACCTCTACGACAAGCGTCGCGTCTTCGAACGTCGCAAGATGGGGCACGTGACGGCGGTCGGCTCGTCGGTCGAGCGCGCGCTGGAGCGGGCGCGGGCCGCGGCGGCACACGTGTGCTGGACGGACGACGAGATTCCTGCCGCAAAGGAGGACGAACAGTGAGCTGGGACGTCGCAGGACCGCCGCAGGTCGGGGTCGTCGGCGGCAGCCGGTCGGACTTCCCGGTCCTCGAGGGAGCCTGCGCGGTCCTGATGGAGCTCGAGGTCGGGTCCGAGCTGCGCGTCGTGTCGGCCCATCGCACGCCCGACGCGCTATTTCGCTACGCGGAGGAGGCAGCCGGTCGGGGGATCCGCGTCATCGTCGCGGGAGCCGGCGGGGCAGCCCATCTGCCCGGGATGCTCGCCGCGAAGACGATCCTGCCGGTGATCGGGGTGCCGATCCCGACCCAGCATCTGGGCGGGATGGACTCGTTGCTCTCGATCGTCCAGATGCCGCGCGGGATCCCGGTCGCGACCGTGGCCATCGGCAACGCGACGAACGCTGGGCTGCTGGCGGCCGCGATCCTCGCGCTGTCGGACGAGGCACTGGCCGCGCGGCTGGTGGCCTGGCGCGCGGCCCAGACCCAGGGCGTCCTGGACGACCCCTCGAACGCCGGCAGCTGAGCCCGAGCTCTGGCATAGCCGGGCGCCGGCCCTGCGGCACGCGGCTCAGGCGGGTGCGACCGTCCCAGGAGGCGCCGACCGGTTGCGATGCTCGGCCAGGTGGAACCCGATGTCCATCAGCGTCTTGAGCACGACCAGGATCGCGAGGGCCGCGGCGGGCGCACCCGTGAAGGCGATGGCCATGCCCCCGACGATGATCGTGATGTGCAGGACGACCAGCCGGCCGTAGGGCGCGAACATCTGGCCGGCCGGCGAGGTCCGCCGGTACTCACCGCGGCCCAGGTAGTTGAACCAGTACGACAGGCCGTGGCTGATCGCGAGGGCGACGACAGCCAGCAGGATCGCGCCAGGCTCGAAGCCGCTCGTCATGTCCGTGCCCGTGGTCGGGAACGGCGTGAAGACCCCATCGACGAACTCACCATCAGCCGGCGTGAGAGGCCCGATCGCACTGAAGCCGTCTCGGATGCCCGCGAACAGCGGCAGCGTCAGCACGAAGATCCCGTGGACGAACCAGAACATCCCGTAGTGGATCACGAAGAAGCCCGCGATCCCCGCGCGGCCAACGGTGGCCATCGGCTTGCCGTTCATCCGCCAGCTGCTCGTCGGGTCCGCCGGGCCCTCGGCGCGCAGGATCTTGAGGACGTTGAAGAAGCCGACGACGCCGTTCTCGAGCCAGTAGACGATCAGGATCATCCACACGTTCCAGGCGAAGAAGATCGCGCCGATCAGCGGGATGGCGTTCGCGACGATCAGCGCGACGACGGCCCCGGTAGAAGAAGCGACGCGGTACCAGCCCACGATCCGATCCACGGGCGCGATGCTACCTCAGGCGGCAAGCGTGCCGGTAGGCCGGTAGGGCCGTGCAGCGCCCGCTGCTTACGCGTCCCCGGGCGTTCGCTCCGACTTGTCCCCGGCCGCGGGCGTCTCCACCTTGACGGTCCGCTCTTCGGCTCCGCGCACGACACCGACTTCGAACGGCGGCTCGAGCCCACCGAGCGCATCGAACAGGTCGTCCGCGTCCTTGATCGGCTTGCCACCGGCGGACACGATCAGGTCGCCGCCCTCGATCCCGGCCGCCTCCGCAAGCGAGCCCTCCTCGACGCCTCGGACGAGGATCCCCTCGCGCTCCGGAAGGCCGACCGAGCGTCGCAGCCGGCGCGCCACGTGTGACGGCGCGATCGCGACACCGAGCCGCAGCCGCTTCGCGGACTCGCCGCGCCCGAGGGCATCGACCCGCGCCCGGAGCGCGCCGTCGGCCGGCAGCGCGAGGTAGAAGCCCTCGCCGATCCGGTTCGTGTTGAGCCCGAGGAACTTCCCGGCCGAATCGACGATCGCGCCACCGGACGAGCCGGGCGCCAGCGGCGCCGTGTGCTCGACGCTTCCGGCGATCCGCCGGCCACCCGGGCCGCGGAACGAGCGCGACACGGAGGAGACGAGCCCGAACGTGACGCGCACGCCGCCACCGAACGTCGCCGCGATCCCGAACACGGGTGCTCCGACCGCGAGACCGTCGCCGGCCCCCCAGTCGATCGCGCGCGCGCCGGCCGTGTCGACCGACACGACCGCGAGGTCGCCGTCCGGATCCACGCCGGTAACGGACCCTCGGGTGGAACGACCGTCTGCGAACGTCACGGTGACTTCGCCACCGCGCAGGTTGTGGGCATTGGTCAGGACCTGGCCGTCGGCGATGACGACGCCGGACCCGCGGGCATTGCGGCCGATCGTGACGATGGACGGACCGGCGGCGTCGGCGACGGTCGCGACCGCCGCGCCGATCTCTTCGATAGCGCTCATATCCGGAGGGACTCCTGTCGTGTGGAAGGTGGGTGTAACTTGTGACTTGCAAGTTACTACTGACAGGACCGCATGACAAGCCCTCAGCTCCGATTACCATCGATGCGCATGACGGACCGTCGACCGCTCCCGCTCGAGGCCGCGCTCGATCGCGTCGGCGACCGCTGGAGCCTGCTGATGGTCGAGGCGCTGCTGGACGGCCCACGTCGCTTCGGCGAGCTCACTGAGACCCTTTCCGGCATCGCGCCGAACATCCTGACCGACCGACTTCGCCGGCTGGAACGTGCGGGGATCGTCCGATCGACTCCCTACCAGGAGCGACCGACCCGACTCGCCTACGACCTCACGGCCGACGGCCGCGACCTCGCCTCGGCGCTGCGCCTGCTCGCCGATTGGGGCAGTCGCGGCGGGAGCGACGCAGAACCGCTGCGCCACCTCACGTGCGGCACGGCCCTCGAGGCGCGCTGGTTCTGCCCGACATGCGAAGCGGCCGTCGATCCCGCCGAAGCGCCGGCTGACCGGCTGCTCTGATCGAGACGAGGGGGACGAAGGGGCCCCCTTCACCGGTACGGATTTCGTGGGGGTTGCTGCCGCAACCCGCCTAGGATCGATCGGTGCCTGTCCCGGGCGAGGCCGTGGCCGTGGTCATCATCGGCCTGGCCGCCTTGCTGTCCCTCCGCCTCCTGATCGCCATCCCCGGCTGGATTCGCCATGCGCGCACGCCCGAGACGCGCGCGATCCGGGTCGTCGGTGTCGGCGGCGGCGGGAGCAACGCGGTCGATCGCATGGTCGACGCGCGGATCGGGGCAGCGAGCTTCGTCGTCTGCAACACCGATGCCCAGGCCCTGCGCCGATCGAGCGCCGAAACGAAGATCCGCATCGGCGAGGCCATCACCGGTGGCCTCGGGTCCGGAGGGAACCCTGAGATCGGCCGGCGCGCAGCCGAGGAAGACGAAGCGAAGATCGCCGGCGCAGTCGGCGGCGCAGACCTCGTCTTCGTCACCGCCGGCCTTGGTGGCGGCACCGGATCCGGCGCCGCGCCGATCGTCGCGGCCAACGCCAGGGACCAGGGCGCCCTGACGATCGCGGTCGCGACCAAGCCGTTCGGATTCGAGGGTTCGCATCGGCTGCGGGTCGCCGAGGCCGCCGCAGCGGAGCTCGCCGCCAACGTCGATGCCTTGATCGTCGTCCCGAACGACCGTGTCGCGGATGTCCTCGCCGAGGACGCCTCGATGATCGACGCATTCGGCGTGGTCGACGACGTCCTCCGCCAGGCGGTCCAGGGGATCATCGACCTCATCACCGCACCCGGTCTGATCAATCTCGACTTTGCCGATGTCCGGTCCGTGATGCAGGACGCCGGTCCGGCGCTCATCGGCCTGGGTCGCGGGACGGGCGAGCATCGCGCCACGGACGCGGCACGCCAGGCCATCGCCAGCCCGCTGCTGGAGGCCAGCATCGAAGGCGCCCGGGGGATCCTCTTCAACGTCTCCGGCCCGCGGGACCTCCGCTTGCGCGAGGTGCGTCAGGCCGCCGAGGTGATCCGCGAAAGGGCCGACCCCGACGCGAACGTGATCTTCGGGGCGAGCTTCAATGACTCGCTCGAGGGGGACGTCCTCGTCACGCTGATCGCCACGGGCTTGGCGACGCCGGTTCGGAGTTCGACGCCGCCCATCGAGACTGCGTCCCCCAAGGACCCCCCGGTCTCTGGCCCTCCCCGCGTCGAGGAGGCTGCCACGGTCCCGCCGCCGCCGGCGATCCCGGTGATGGCGCCCGCGAAGCGTCCGGCTCGATCGGCCACGATCCCGCCCCGGCAGGCTGTCGCCACCCGGAGGCAGCACATCCAACCGCGTTCCGCCGGGGGCCCGGAACTCCCCGACCAGGTCCACGCACGATCGACGAACGCGGAGAGCGACGACCTCGACGTCCCGAGCTTCCTCCGGCGAGGCGGACGGCCCACCAGCCAAGCCTGACCTCGGAGGGCGAGCCGCACCGCGGTTGTGCGTGACGTGGCTACACTCGGACTGTGACGATGGACGACGAACGCTGGGAACCGGGGATGCCGGCCCTGGACCGCCAGGCGGTTCGCGCCCCGACGCCGCTCCCGCCCAGCCTGCAGGGGCTGGCCCCGCGCTCCGTGCCCGAAGTCGCTCCGACGCCGCTCCAGAAGCACTACATCAACCTGTCCGTGGTCGTGCTCATCTGTGGCGCGATCGCGATCACGGCCCTCAACCTCGGGGCGAGGCTCGGCGATCCGCTCATCAAGCTGTGCGTGATCGTGGCCGCGCCCTTGCTGGTCGTGACGACCGCCGACGCGATCGTGCGCATCTGGCGCTCGGCCTGGGCCTGGATGGGCGTGGATCGTGGCAAGGGTCTGTTCCGGCTCGCCTGGGTCGCGGTCAGCCTGATCGGGCTCGGAGCCCTCGTCGTCGCGGCCATCGCCGTGCTGCTCGCCTGACGCGCATCGGGTGATGGACGAGTTCGATCGAGGACGCGACGGCCGCTCCACGGATCTCCCGTCCGGTGGCGGCGTCCCGCAGTGGATGGGCCAGTCCCTCAACTTCTGCTCGAACTGCGGTACGTCGCTGCGCTTCGGCCAGATCGAGGGTGAGGACCGCGACCGGCTGTCTTGCCCGGACTGCGGCCACATCGCCTACGTCAACCCGCGCCTCGTCGTCACGGTCTTCCCGATCACCGAGGAAGGCGAGATCGTCCTGCTGCGACGCGGGATCGAGCCCGGCCGCGGCCAGTGGGCCCAGCCCGGCGGCTTCCTGGAGATCGACGAGACCGTCAACCAGGCGGCCATCCGCGAGACCTGGGAGGAGACCGGTCTGCTGATCGAGCCCACCGAGATCGTCGGGTTGTACACGCGTCTCGAGGCGGCCGTCGTGACGATCGCGTTCGCCGCGCGGATCGTGGGTGGCACGGCCGCGCCCACGGCCGAGGCGCTCGAGATCCGGACGTTCGCCCCGGAGGACATCCCGTGGTCCGGCCTCGCGTTCCGCACGACCATGTGGGCGCTGCGCGACTGGCTCGAGCGGCACCGGCCGGATGTTTCGTGGCCGGCCGTCGAGGTAGGGCGCTAGCGAGGCAGCTTCGCCGCGCTCAGCAGCCCGATCCGGCGAGGTCCAGCCTGCGTTGCCCGCGGATGGCGTCCGGCAGGTGACAGCGCGCGATGAGCCCGGGGTCGGCGCCGGACGCCGGGCCGAGGAGTGCTCCGATCTGGATGGTCCGCAGCACGACCTCCTGGGCTCGGCCGCTCGCGTCGTACGCCACGATCTGCACGACCGCGGGCCCCGCGGGACGTGGATCGGGGAGGGGCAACGTGATGATGAAGGTCCGGCCCGGGCTCCGGTCGCGATCCCCGGGTCGGGTCATGGGCCCGCCGGTGCGCACCACGATGGGCTCCGCGCTCTGGGACTGCAGCACCACCTGCACGCGCCACGACGATTCGCGCACGTGACCGCGGACCACGAGGTCGCGCGTGGTGATGACCTGGTTGGGGCGTGCCGGCGAGGTCATGGCCAGATCTGCAAACGCAGGATCGAGCGTCGGAGCAGCCGTCGCCGCCCTGGCATCGGTGGAAGGGGCCGCGCCCACCGATGGGACCGCGCTGACCGCCGGCGCCGCCTCGCCCGCCGCTTCGCCGATGCCGCCACCGGCGAGGGCAACGCCAACGACCGTGACGAGACCAAGACCCCACGCAGCGATGGCGAACCGCCCCGGGCCGCGTCCGCCGGGCCCGCCCCGCCCGCCGACCGAGCCCTCGAACCGTGTCTCAGCTGATGTCGATGAAGACGTTCTTGGTCTCCGTGTAGAGATCGAGTGCGCTCAGCCCGAGCTCCCGGCCGATCCCGGACATCTTGTAGCCGCCGAACGGGGCCTCGGTGTGGACCGAGCTGTTCGAGTTCACGCTGATCACGCCGGCCTGCAGTGCCTTCGCGGCACGCAGCGCCTTGCCGATGTCGCGACTCCAGATCGAGCCGCTGAGGCCGTACGGCGTCGCGTTGGCCAGCTGCAGGGCCTCCTCCTCCGTATCGAACGGGATGATCGATACCACCGGCCCGAAGATCTCCTCCTTGGCGATGCGCATGTCATTCGAGACGCCGTCGAAGACCGTCGGGAGGAGATACGCGCCATCGGCCAGGGCCGGATCGTCGGGTTCAGTCCCGCCGACCACGATCGTCGCTCCTTCGCCGAGCCCGATCTCGATGTAGTCCTTCACGCGGTCGCGCTGCTTCGCGCTGACGAGGGTCCCGACCTCGGTCGCGTCGTCCGCCGGATCGCCGACCTTGACGTTGCGCGTCGCTTCGACGAATAGCTCGAGCACGCGCTCGTGCACCGAGCGCTCGACGAGGATGCGGCTGCGCGCGCAGCAGTCCTGACCGGCGTTGTCGAAGACGCTGTAGGGCGACTCCTTCGCGAACTTCTCGAGATCGGCGTCGGCGAAGACGATGCTCGGGCTCTTGCCACCGAGCTCGAGCGAGATCTTCTTCACGTTGCCCGACGCCAGCCGCATGATCTCCTGGCCGGTCGTCGTCTCGCCCGTGAACGCGACCTTGCCGATGCCGTCGTGGGCGGCGATCGACGCGCCCGCCGTGCCGCCGGGGCCCGTCACGATGTTGAGGACCCCGGCCGGGATGCCGGCCTCGAGGGCCAGCTCGCCGAGGCGGATCGCCGTCAGCGGGGTGTACGACGCTGGCTTCAGGATCGCGGTGTTGCCGGCCGCCAGGGCCGGCGCGACCTTCCAGGAGGCCATGAGGATCGGGAAGTTCCACGGCACGATCAGCCCGACGACGCCGATCGGCTCGCGCAGCGTCAGGTCCAGGCCGGGCTTGCTGACGGGGATCGTCTGGCCGTAGAGCTTGTTCGCCGCCCCCGCGTAGTAGTCGAACACGAGGCTGGCGCCGATGACCTCGCCGCGTGAGCCGGTGATCGGCTTGCCGACGTTGTGACTCTCGAGCTGGGCCAGCTCCTCGCTGTTCTTCTTGATGAGGTCGGCGAGCTTCGAGAGGCTCCGACCACGCTTGCCGGCAGCCCAGTTGGCCCAGCCCTTGCGGTCGTCGAAGGCCTTGCGGGCCGCCGCAACGGCGCGGTCGACGTCCTCGCGCCCGCCGAGCGGTGCCGTGGCCATGGTCCGGCCAGTGGCGGGGTCGACGACGTCGAACGTCTGGCCGTCGGCGGCGTCGACGGCCTCACCGCCGATCAGCATTCGCGCGACGGTGGGGGCAGCGGCCTCAGCCGCGGGCTTCGATTCGGTCGTCATGGTCGGGACCTCGGATTCGGGCGTGAGCCGTCGAGAAAGGACCCCGATGATACGCCCGGATCAGGCCTCGGCCGACTTGGGGCGCTTGGCCGCGGGTAGGTCGTCCCACGTCGACTGCGCATCGGCGAGCCCTTCTGCGGCCACGACCGCCGCCCCCACGATCCCGGCGTCGTTGCGCAGCGACGCAGGGACCACGGGCGTGCGGGTCGTCAGCCTGGGGATGAACTTGTCGGCGTTCTTGCTGACGCCGCCCCCGAGGATGAACAGCGTCGGCCACATCAGGTCTTCGATCCGCTGGAGGTGTTCATCGAGATCCATCGCCCACGCCTTCCAGGACAGGCCGCGGCGGCGTCGGGAAGCGGCCGCGGATCGCCGCTCGGCCGGGCGGCCGCGGATCTCCATCTGACCGAACTCGGTGTTCGGCACCAGGGTCCCGTCGACGAATACGCCGGAGCCGACTCCGGTGCCGAGGGTCAGGAAGATGACCACACCCGGCTTAGCCCTGTCCGATCCCGAACCGCATCTCCGCGATGCCCGCGGCGTCCGCGTCGTTGACGACGCTGACCGGCCGTTTCAAGGTCTTCGCGAGCTTCTCGGCGATGGGGTAATCCACCCAGGCCGGGTCGATGTTGGCCGCCGTCAGCAGGCGACCGCCTACCGCGACGCCCGGCAGGCCGACACCGACCTGGGCACCGTCGTCGATCCCGCTGGACTTCACGAGACGCCGGACGAGCCGTCCGATCGTGGCACCGACCTTCTCCGGGGTCGACGGGGTCGGCGTGGGGACGCGAAGTCGCTCGGACACGAACTGCCCGGAGGCCGTGTCCACGATCGCTGCCTTGATCCCACTGCCACCGACGTCGACCCCGATGGCAAGCGGTCCGCTCGATCGTTTCGACGCGCTGCCCTTGAGCGGGCTGACCGTCACCTCACACCTCAGAAGTAGTTGACGGTGATGCCACCGTCGACGACGAGCGACGCGCCGTTCGTCCAGCGGGACTCGTCCGAGGCGAGGTAGACGGCCATGTGGACGATCTCCTCGGGCTTGCCGAAGCGGCCGGTCGGGTTTCGCGCCAGGCGCAACTGCTTGGCGGCCTCGTCCTTGACGAGCCAGTCCATGAGCAGCGGCGTCTCGACGGGCCCGGGGCAGATCGCGTTGGAGCGGATGCCCTTCGGGCCGAACTGGACTGCGAGGCTGCGCGTCAGGCTCAGGACCGCGCCCTTCGAGGCGGTGTACGCGTCCTGCGGCACGGAGCAGCCGACGAGCGCGACGAAGCTGGCAATGTTGATGATGGATCCGCCACCGGCGGCCTCCATCGCCGGGATCGCATACTTGCAGCCGAGGAACACGCCGCGCACGTTGACGGCCATCACCTGGTCCCAGACGTCGACTTCCGTGTCCGTCACCGAGTGATCCGCCTCGGGCATGACGCCGGCATTGTTGTAGAGGCAGTCGAGCCGGCCATACGTCGCGACGGCATGGTCGACCATCGCCTTGGCGTCGGCCTCCCTCGAGACGTCGACCTTGACGAAGGTCGCGTCGCGGCCTTCGGCGCGGATGAGGTCGACGGTTTCCTGGCCGGCCGCCTCGCCGTACTCGGCCACGACGACCTTGGCGCCCTCCCTCGCGAACATCTGCGCCGCGACGCGGCCCATGCCGCCGCCCGCGCCGGTGATGATCGTGACCTTGTCGGCGAGTCGCATCGATGTCACTCGATCCTCAGGATGGGTGTGACCACGCTGACGGCGTGCGGGCGCCGTGCGCCGCATCGTACCCGGCTGCGTCGGGCCGGCGTCACGCGATCCGCGCGTTCGGGCCGCGGCGGGGCGAGGTCGGGAGTACCCTCGCGCCATGCCCAGCGCCCAGGGATTCGTAGCGGCTGTCGACGCCGGGGACACGGCGCGCGTGGGGGCCATGTTGGCCGAGGACCCGTCTCTCGCGAGCGGTCGCGGCGACGATGGCGTGTCGGTCCTGCTGCACGCTCGCTACCGCTTCGACCGTGCCACCCTGGATCTGCTGCTCGCCGCCGACCCCGAGATGGACGTGTTCGACAGCGCCGCACTGGGGCACATCGACCGGCTTCGGGGGCGGCTCGAGGAAGATCCCGGGAGCGCCCGGGCAGTCGCGGCGGACGGCTTCACCGCCCTTCACCTGGCCGCCTTCTTCGGCAAGCTCGAGGCGGCACGACTCCTGCTTGATGCCGGCGCCTCGCCACACGTATACAGCGCCAACGACTTCGCCAACCAGCCATTGCACGCTGCCGCGGCCGGACGACATATCGAGGTCTGTCGAGCGCTCCTGGCCGCCGGCGCGGATGTGAACGCGACGCAGCACGGGGGCTACTCGCCACTGCACGAGGTCGCGGCGAGCGGCGACGTGGAGCTGGTGGAGCTGTTCCTGTCGGCCGGGGCCGACGTGGGGGCAAAGACCGCCGACGGCCGAACCCCGGTCGAGGTCGCGGAGGGTGCCGGTCATGTCGATCTCGCGCGCCGGCTTCGCGAGGTCGTCGACGCGACCTGAAGGCCGCGACGACGCCAGCCGGTCGTAACCGCGCCCGGCGCGTCAGCGCGCTGCGCGAGCCGCCAGGAGCGCCGCTCTTGCATCGGCAAAGGCCTGATCGCAGTCCGCCACCCGTTCCTGTGCATCCGGCACGTCGCCGTTCCGGGCGGCCACCTCGAGGGCCCGGCAGATGTCGGCGAGGGCCATCGCCCCCACGTTGGCGCTGCTCGACTTGAGTGAGTGGGCCGGACGGACCAGAGCCGCAGCATCTCCTGACGATGCCGCGGCCTGCATCGCCTCGAGCTGGAGGGACGCATCGGCGAGGTACGTGTCGATGAGCTCATCGACGAACTCGAGGTCGTTGCCAGTGATCTCCAGGAGGTGGTCGAACGCCGCCTGGTCGAAGGTCGGAAGGGTCACGTGCCCACCTCGGCGGTCGCCATGCCGGACACGGCGTACACCTCGACCGGCCGGCTGAAGCCCTTCAACTGTCGCTCGCCCGCTGCCGCCGCCACGATCGCGTCCTCGGCGGCGGCATACGTCCGCGGCGCGATGAGGATCTCCGCCGGGCCAGCCTCGCCGCTGAGGCGTGCCGCCAGGATGATGGCCTGGCCGATGGCCCCGTAGTCGTAGCGTCCCTCGAACCCGATCCGACCGAGCGTCGCGTAGCCGGTGGCGATCCCGATGCCGATCTCGAGCACATGACCGCGTTTCCGCCAGTCGCTGGCGATCTCCGCGAATCGTTCGCGCATTGCCACCGCGAGCCCGACGGCGCGGGCGGCGTGGTCGGGCTGGAGGACCGGATCGTTGAAGAAGGTCATGAATCCATCGCCGGCGAAGTGCTCGAGCGTCCCCTCGTGCTCGACGATGAGTCGCCCCATCGCCGCGTGATAGGCGCGCAGGAACCCCAGGACCTCTTCCGGTTCGGCGGTCTCGGAAAAGGACGTGAAGTTGCGCAGGTCGCAGAACATCGCGGTGATCTCGCGCCTATGCCCCGCCAGCATGGCCTCACCGTCCTCGCTGGAGACCAGCGCCGCCACCTGCGGCGACAGGAACCGGGAGAGTTCGGACCGTTGGCGATCGATCGTTGCCAGGAGGCGTCGCTGTTCGTCGACCGTGGCGCGTTCGAGGTCGCGGAATCGCTTCTGGCTCATCGAGGCCTCGATCCTCGCCCGGAGGATCTCGGGTGCGACGGTCTTGGGCAGATAGTCGGCAGCCCCCATCTGGATGCAGCGCACGACGCTGTCGAGCTCATCGACCCCCGAGATCACGATGACCGGAAGGTCCCGGAGCGCGTCGTCGGCCTTGAGATTCGCCAGCGTCTCGTAGCCGTCCATCACCGGCATGACGATGTCCAGCAGGACCACATCCACCGGCTCTGCTCGGTCGTCGCGCAGCACGGCGAGTGCCGCGCGACCGTCCGCTGCCTCGACCGTCGAATGCCCGATGTCTGCGAGGAGTCGGACCAATAGTCGCCGGTTGAATGGCGTGTCGTCGACGACCAGGACGCGGCCGCCGTTCACGGGGCGCCCCCGGCCTGCGCCGTGGCGCTCAGTGCTGCCGCCGTGAGGGCTGCCGCGAGTGCCTCCGGCCTGATCGGCTTGGAGATGTAGTCATCCATGCCCGCCGCGATGCACGCCTCGCGGTCCCCTTCCATGGCGTTCGCGGTCATCGCCACGATCCGGGGGCCGCTGCCGTCGGGCCACCGCTGTCGGATCCGCCGGGTCGCCTCGAGGCCGTCGAGCTCCGGCATCTGGATGTCCATGAGGACGACGTCATAGCGGGCGCCCTCCACGGCGGCGATCGCCTCGAGCCCGTTGCCGGCGACGTCGGCGGCGTAGCCCATCCGATCGAGCAGGCGCAGCGCGATCTTGCGGTTCACCGGATTGTCCTCGGCCAGCAGGATGCGCAGGGGATGGCGCGCCCCCAGGTCGTGATCGATCCCGGTCGTTGCAACGCGGACCGGCACGGCGCTCGCCTGACCAGCCAGCACGGTGGCGAGCGAATCGTGGAGCGCAGACGGCTTCACCGGCTTGACCAGGTACGCGGCGACGGCGTCGTTGGTGCGGTCGTGCACGCCCAGCGAGGAAAGGATCAGGATCGGTGTCTCCGCGCCCCCACCCGAGGACCGGATGGCGGTGGCCAGGCTCAGGCCATCGAGCTCGGGCATATGGAGGTCGAGCAGGGCGAGGTCGAACCGCCGGCCGGCCGTTACCCACCCGAGCGCCTCGCGTGGGGACGCGGTGGCTTCGGAGGTCATCCCCCAGCGCCCCAGCAGGGTCACCAAGATCCGGCGATTGGCCGCGTTGTCGTCGACGACGAGCACGTGACGCCCGTCGAGGTCGTAGTCGATCGCCGGTCCTGGCGCCGGGGTCGACTCATCCACGTCGGCGCCGAACGTCAGCCGGAAGGTACTGCCCCGCCCGGCCACGCCGGCGCTCTGCGCCGTGATCGAGCCGTCCATCAGTTCCGCGAGTCGGCGGCTGATGGCCAGACCGAGTCCCGTCCCACCGTAGCGACGGCTGATCGAGGCATCGGCCTGGCTGAACGACTGGAAGAGCTGTCCGACCCGGTCCGCCGGGATCCCGATGCCCGTGTCGCGGACCTCCACCGTGAACCGCCAGCGTGCATCCGGCGCTGCGGGATCGAGCGGCTGGCCGGTGACCGCGAGCTCGACCTCACCCGCCTCCGTGAACTTCACTGCGTTCGACAGCAGGTTGAGCACGATCTGGCGGAGCCGTCCTTCATCGCCCAGGATCGCGCGCGGCAGGTCCTCGGCGATGGTGTAGACGAGCTCGAGTTGCTTCGCCGCTGCGGTCGGCGCGAGGACATCGATCGCTCCCTCGATGCACGGAGCGAGGGCGAAGGGACGGTGGTCGAGCTCGACCCTGCCGGCCTCGATCTTCGAGAAATCGAGAATGTCGTTGATGATCGTCAGCAGCGCGTCGCCCGAGGTGCGGATCGTCTCGGCGTAGTCGCGTTGCTCGTCATCGAGCGTGGTGTCGAGCAGCAGGCCGCTCATGCCGATGACCGCGTTCATCGGCGTGCGGATCTCATGGCTCATGGCCGCGAGGAACGTGCTCTTTGCGCGGTCCGCGTCCTCGGCCGCCTCGCGGGCTGCCTCGCCCTCGCGGAACAGGCGAGCATTGTCGATGGCGATCGCGGCCTGCTGTGACATGCCGACGAGCAGGTCGAGGTCGCTGTCCGTGAACTGCCGGCTCGGCATGCTCCGCCAGGCGGCGAACCCGCCCACGACCTGGTCACGGGCCACCAGCGAAGCGACCATCAGCCGCTCCTCGATGTCGGGGTCGGTGCCCGGGATCTCGACGCTGCGGCCGTCGGCATTGACGTCGTTGATGACCTCGGCAGTGCGGCGGAGCACGATGTCGCCGATGATCCCCTCGCCGACCTCGATCGAATCGTTGAGGACGGGTTCGGCGAGGGCGCCGATCGCGACGATCGCCTTGAGGGTCTTGCCATCCGGTTGGGCCAGGAACAGGGCCGTCGAATCGACGCCGAGCAACGACTGCGCAAGTTCCACGATCTGCTGCAGGACCGCTGTCAGGTCCAGGTTCGCGGAGATCTCGCGACCGACCTCGGCGAGCGCCGCCATCTCGCGCGCGCGCCGGCGCGTCTCCTCGTACAGCCGAGCGTTCGAGATCGCGGACCCGACACTCGCCGCGAGCGTCGAGAGCAGGCGGACGTCCTCATCGCCGAAGCGGCCCTCCTGCGTGGTGCTCTGGACACTGATGACGCCGATCGCCGCCTCGCCCTGGAGGATCGGGACGCCAAGGTAGGTCATCGCCTGGGTCCCGATCCCGCGGTCGCCCAGAGCCTCCCACTCCGCTGGGTGGCGCAGGAGGAGCGGCGCTCGGTCGCGCACGATCCGTGAGGTCAAGCCCGTGCCGTAGGGGAGCGCCGGCTGAAGCTGGGAGGTGCCGTCCTCGGAGTAATACGGGAACTGGATCTCTCCGGCGTCCACATCCAGCAGCGCGACGTAGACGATGTCCGCCGCGAACGTCTCGCGCATCTGCTCGCCCACGAGGTCGATCAGGGCGTCGAGGTCGAGCTGCGCACTCAACGCCTGGCCGACGCGGTTGACGATCGCGAGCTCGGCCGCCTGCCGCCGCGTCTCCCCGAACAGCCGCGCATTCTCGAGCGCGACGCTGAGGCTCGCCGCGATGGTGGTCAGGAGTCGCACATCCGCATCGGAGAACGCATCCGTGTGGTCGAGGTTCTGGAGGCCGATCCGTCCGCGCACGGCGCCACCGGCGGTGAGTGGCGCGGTGAGCATCGAAAGGGACGGCTCACCCTGGACGACCGCCATCTCATGTCCTTGCTCGAGCTGCCAGGCCGGGACGTCGTTGATGAGCACCGGCTTACCCGCCGCGATCTGGGCGCGGCTCACCTCGGTGATCGGCACGGGTTCGTCCGGGTAGCGGACGCCGCGCTCGATCGCGTACGGGTAGTGGATGACGCCGGCGTCGAGATCGTAGATGCCGATGTCGACGACCTGCGCGTCGAAGATCTCCTGGATCTTGTCGCCCACGAGCTCGTACATCGCCTGGAGATCGAGCTCGGCCGCGAGTCCCTGCTGGACGCCGTTGATGATCGCCAACTCGGCGGCGCGCTCATCCGTCTCGGCGAGCAGTCGCTTCGTCTCGCCGAGCAGCCGGGCGTTGTCGAGCGCGACGCCCATGCTCGACGCGAGGGTCGTGAGCAGCCGCTCGTCCGACTCGCTGAAGGCAAAGGCGCGCACGGCCTCCAGCCCGACGACGCCGATGACGCGCTCGCCGGACAGGATCGGCACGCCGAGCCAGGATTGCGTTGGCGTACCCCCGACCTCGATCGCGCCCAGGGCGATCTGTTGCTGCAAGGAGCCGACGCGTAGCGGCCGCTTCGTCCGGATCACCGTCGAGGTCATGCCCGGCCCTAGCGGGAAGCTGGTGCGCACGAAGCGCTCTCCAGCATCGATGTCGTATGGGAAGGCGATCGTGTCGGTCGCCGTGTCGTACAACGCGATGAACATCGCGTGGACGTCGAAGATCGATCGGATGCGCTCGCCGACGATGTCGATGATCGCGTCGAACTCGAGCTGCGCGGCGAGCGCCTGCCCGATCTCGTTCACGAGGGTCAGTTCGGCGTTGCGCTGGCGTGTTTCCTCGATCGCCCGCGCTCGAGCCAAGGCAGCCGCGATGTGCCGACCTACGTACGTCAGCAGGTCGGCATCCTGCTCGCGGTAGTGGAGACCCTCGTCGTACGTCTGCACGACGACGATCCCGATGACGTTGCCGTCCCAATGCAGCGGAACGCCGAGCCAGTCCTCGCCGGCCTCGCCGATCATGTCGATCTGCCCTTCCTCGACCAATCGCTCCCAGCGCTCGCGCGTCACGAGGGCCGGCTCACCGGTTCGCAGGACGTAAGCGGTCAGCCCACGGGCGTTGCCTGCACCGAACGGTTCCCAGGCATCGGGATTGGGGAGGTCCTGATCGACAGTATCGACGTAGTACGGGAAGTTGATCGTACTGCGGTCGGCGTCATAGAGGGCGATATAGAAATTCCGCGCATCCATGAGCTCCCCGACGATGCCGTGCATCACCCGGTAGAAGTCGTCCAGGTCGGGTGCCGCGCTGGCGGCTTCGGCGATCCGGTAGAGAGCGTCCTGGAGGCGCTCCGCGTCGGCTCGCTCCGCGTCGCGCGTCTCGAGCTCAGCGACGCGTTTCCTCAGGACGGCCTCGTCCGAGCCCTCGGGTGCGGCGGACGTGGTCTCAGGGCGCGCGCGTCGGGCCAATGTCACCTCGGGGCCACACGCCGATCACACTCGCGACGTGCGGGGACGGGGGGAGGATAGCAGCGCGGTCCGCCGACCCTCAGCCGCGCTCGAGGTAGCGCTCACGGTCCCACGGGTGGACCATCGCGTCGTACGTCTCCTGTTCCACGCGGGCGGCGTTGAGATAGTGGTCCACGACGTCCTCGCCGAAGATCGCGCGGGCGGCCTCGGAGCGTTCCAGCTCCCCGATCGCCTCGTACAGGGCGCGCGGCATCCGGGGATGGCCCGTTGCGAGGTAGCCGTTGCCCTTGAATTCGGGCTCGAGCTTCAGGCCGTGCTCGATGCCGTACAGACCGGCGCCGATCATCGCGGCGTAGGTGAGGTAGGCGTTCATGTCGCCACCCGGGAAGCGATTCTCGACATGCAGCGCCGGGCCGCGGCCGACGAGCCGGAAGCCCGTCGTCCGGTTGTCACGGCCCCACACCACGTTCACTGGCGCCCATGACAGCGACGCGTAGCGCTTGTAGGAGTTGATGAACGGCGCGACGAACACGGCGAGTTCGCGGGACAGCGTCATCATCCCGGCCATGAACTGCTGGCCCACCTTCGATAGGCCGTAAGGTCCCGCCTTCTCGCGGCCGGTCGCGTGCATCAGCGGCACGTCCTTGACGACATCCCAGACGCTCATGTGCAGGTGCCCGGACGAACCCGTCCAGCGATGGTCGGGTTTCGCCATGAACGTGATTCCCCAGCCGTTCAGGTAGGCGATCTCCTTGGCCCCGTGCTTGAAGACCACGCTCCGATCGGCCGACTCGAGGACGTGGTCGTAGCGGATGTTGACCTCGTGCTGGCCGTTGGCCGCCTCGCCCTTGCTGAACTCGATCGGGACATTCGCCTCGGTCATCTGATTGCGCAGCAGCCGATGGAGGGGCTCCGCCTTGGTCGCCTGGAGCAGGTGGTAGTCCTCGTTGTAGTGGCCGAACGGCCTGGGGACCGGCCAACCGCGTTCGGCGAGATCCTCCCAGGAATCCTTGAGGACGTAGAACTCGAACTCCGAGCCAGCCTTGATCGCGTAGCCGGCATCGGCGGCGCGCGTCACCTGGCGCTTGAGGATCGTGCGCGGTGAGACGGGAATCTCGTCCCCGGTCTCCTCGTCGATCGTGTCGGCGAGGACCATGGCCGTCCCGGGCAGCCAGGGGAGGATCCGGAGCTGGTCCCAGATGGGCTCGGCGATCCAGTCCCCGTAGCCGGTCTCCCAGTTCATGAGCTTGAAGCCGTCAGGCGTGTTCATCTCCATGTCCGTACCGAGCAGGTACGTGCAGAAGTGAGCGCCGTGGGAGATGACCCCGTCGAGGAAGGCCTGGCCCTGGACGCGTTTGCCCATGAGCCGGCCCTGCATGTCGGTGAAGGCCACGACGATCGTGTCGATCCGCCCGTCGCGGACCATGCCCTCGAGCTCCGCCAGGCGTGGATGCTTGGTCGCGTGGCCGTGGTCGGTCATGGGGGACTCCGCTGGGGTAGGTAGGTCGACCCGGCCGGCGAGACCGGCCGGGTCATTTGCGCATGATCGATCGGCGAGAGGTCAAGTGGTGCTGAGCTTCTCGGCTTCGTGCGAGAACTCCCGCTCGATCTCCGTCAATTCGGCGGCGTCGCCCATGGACTTCGGGCCCTTGAACGTGCGACGTGCCGACGCGAAGTAATAGACGAGCAGGAACAGGACCGTCACCACCATGAACGGCCAGCTGATGTTGCCCGATGTCGGGAAGCTGAAGAGGACCATGAGCACGATCACCCAGGCGATGGCGATCCAGGCGATCGGCTTCGACCACCGACCGAGGCTCCAGACGCGCTCCTTCATCCATTCTTCGGTCGTCGCGCCCAGGTAGATGCAGATCCCATACGCCGCGTACAGGAAGATCGTGCTGATCGCCGTGACGATCACGATGGCAGTCCCGGTCCCGACGATGAACGCGGCGACCGTGAACAGCCACGAGATCACGACGATCGCGATCAGCGAATTCGCCGGGGTTCGATAGGTGTGGGACACCTTCTTGAGCCAGCCCGAGCCGGGCAGCCCGTCGTCGCGGCTGAACGCGTACAGCATGCGGCCCGCCGACGCGACCGACGAAAGCCCGCAGAACGCCATGGCGATGGCGATGCCTGCCGAAAGGACGTCGCCGAGCTGGCCGAGGTTGTAGCGCAGGATCTCGATGACCGCCACGCCGCCACCGAAGTAGTACTGGCTGTAGGTCGCGGCGTCGTCCAGCGATGCCGGGAAGAGCGCCGACAGGTCCGGCAGGTGCGTGGACAGCGCGAGCAGGAAGATGAATCCGACGACCGCACTGACCGCCACTGACAGGAAGAGTCCCCACGCGCTGGCGACCCGGGCACCGACGGTCTCCTCGGCGACGTGCGCCGAGGCGTCGTAGCCCGTGTAGGTCCAGTTCGCCTGGAGGAGCGAGAAGAAGAAGGCCAGCACGATCGGGTACGAGATGGCCGGGCCGTAGGTCAGATGGACCACACCCAGATTGTTGTCCCAGCTTCCGGCCGTATCCAACGGCTGGATCCCGAACAGCGGCAGACCGGACTCGTCCGGTTTGCCGGTCACGAAGATGAGCAGGACGACGGCCGCGACGATGACGATGTGCCACCAGACGCTGACCTGGTTGAGCATCGCGACGAGGTTGATCCCCCGGATGTTCATCACCAGCTGGATGAGCATGAGGATGCCCATGGTCACGAGTTGGCCATTGAGGATCCCCGGGATGATCTCCGTCGTGTTCGCGAACGTTGGAGCGGTCAGGCGCTCGATGATCGTCGCGTTGATGAAGCCCGCAGCCGCGTAGTTGATGCCCGCGACGATGGCGAACTGGCCGATCAGGTTCAGCCACGCGGTCCACCAGCCCCAGTTCTTGTTCTTCATCCGGCTGGCCCAGTAGTACAGGCCGCCGGCCGTGGGGTAGGCAGAGGCGATCTCGGCCATCGCCGCGGCGATGGCAAGCACGAAGATCGTGATCAGCGGCCAGCCGAGCGTCACCGCGGCCTTGCCCGCCCAGGCGAGGCCGTAGTCGTAGAGGATGACCGCGCCGGTCAGGATGCTGATGATCGAGAAGCTGATCGCGAAGTTGCTGAAACCGCCCATCGAGCGGAACAGCTCCTGCGCGTAGCCGAGCGAATGCAGGTCGGCGACGTCCTGCTTGATGACGTCGTCGCGCGAACGTGCCTGGGTCATCGAGAACCTCCCTCACAACGGCGGAACCGTCGGTCGGGGTGGCCGACGGGCGCCTCGGGTCCGACGTTCCCTCGATGTCGGACCGTGCGCGGCAGCAGCCCTGAGGCGGGGCGCCGCGCGGGACGCGGGGATCGCGTGGATGACGCGTGACGGGGAGCGGCATGGCCGCGGGTGGCGCCGTGGGGCCGACGGGTCGACGGGTCGACGGCGCGGGGTCGCTCGCTGGCCCTCCTTCCGCGTGTCCTCGGCGTCTGAACGCCCCGGGTCGGTCACCCGACCCTGACACGATGGCCGGACTATACGCGCCGCTTCTCGGCGCGGGAAGACCCGTCCGGTCAGTAGAGCATCGTCGTCCCGGTGGGGAAGACGAAGTCGAAGGCACCAGGCGGCAGCGGCGCGTCCGGACCGATGTCCGTCACCTCGGCGTCGCGGCTCGTCCCTCCGCCGATCGTCTCGACCAGACGCAGGATCACGCCGAGTTGGCGATCGACCGCGATGGAGATCTTGAAGTCGGGCCGGTCCGCGGCGACTTCGATGGTGCGCGGATGGTCGCATTCGAGCAGGATCGCCTCCCGCTGCGCGACGAGCGCCGTGCCGGTGACCGTGCAGCGGCCCGTGGCGAGCACGTTCTGGCAGTAGCCGCCGGGATGGACGAACGTGTCGGGCAGGGTCTCCATCGGCAACGCGGTGACCGGTTCGTAGACGCGCGACATGCCTGGAAAATCTTTGTCGCCGAGGCCCCGGGGCCGGTTCCGCATCGGGCGCTGCGTGCCGAGCTTGTGGGCGGCTGCGTACGTCCGAACGAGGTCACCGTCCGAGATCCAGACCTCGTAGTCGTGGCCCAGCACCTTGCCCGGGCGGCTGGTCGTCACCTTCGCGTGCGCCGGGTGGCGGACCAGGACGTCCATCTGGACAGCGTCCTCGCCGCGCGTCGTGGTCGTGCGCTCCAGGATGCGCATCCGCAGGGTCGCGAAACGCAGCTCCGCATCGCGCATGAAGTCGAAGAGCATCGCCGGCGTCGGCAGCGTCGCGGGCAGCGACGCGACCGCCGGAAGGCGGCGCTCCCCGGACTGGACGGTCAGGGCCGCGCGGTCCCAGAGTCGCGTGTCGGTCATCGCGCCGGATTGTACCGGTCGGGCCGCCCATGGGATCGGTTCCGCGGCGCTCGTGCCCCGCGCTTGGCGCCAGGACCGTTCCAACCAGCCGCGGAAGGTCCGGTCGGTCCCTCCCCGTGAGGGTCAGCCGCCGGCGGGTCCGCCGTCGAGGCCCGGCTCGGTCATCGCGGCCGGATCCAGCAGCCGGTCGAGGTCCTCGGAGCTCATGCCGCGCTCCAGGGCCAGCTCCCGGATCGTGCGCCCGGACTTGAACGCCTCCTTGGCCAGCGTCGCAGCGTCGTCATAGCCGATCACGGGCGCGAGCGCCGTCGCGAGCATCAATCCCTGCTCGACCAGCTGCGGACCGCGCTCCGTGGCGGTCAGCCCGGTGATCGTTCGGTCGCTGAAGTTGCGGGCGGCGGCGGCCAGCAGACCGATCGATTCGAGCATCGCGGCCGCCGTGACCGGCAGCATCACGTTGAGTTCCAACAGCGAGCCGGTCTGCGCGAACGCCACGGTCGCGTCATTGCCGACGACCCGCGCCACCACCATCGTCAGCGACTCGACGATGACTGGGTTCACCTTGCCCGGCATGATGCTCGAACCCGGCTGGGTCTCAGGCAGCGACAGCTCCGCGAGGCCGGCGCGCGGGCCCATGCCCATGAGCCGCACGTCCGAGGCGATCTTCCACAGGCCCAGCGCGATCGTCCGGATCGCGCCGTGCGCGGCGATCACCGCGTCGAGCGAGGCCTGGGCGTGGAAATGGTTCCGGGTCTCGCGCACGGGGAGGCCGGTCAGCTCGGCCAGGCGCTGGCAGGTCCGTGCCGCGAACTCGGGATGGGCGTTGATGCCGGTCCCGACGGCCGTGCCCCCGAGCGGCACGGACAGCAACTCGGCCTGGGCGGCCAGGGCTCGCCGCACGGCTTCCTCGACCTGTCCGGCATAGCCACGGAACTCCTGGCCCAGCCGGATCGGCGTCGCGTCCTGGAGGTGGGTTCGCCCGGTCTTGACCACCGGCCAGAACTCGTCGGCCTTCGCGGCCAGCGCGGTCTGCAGCTCGATGAGCGCCGGCAGCAGCGCTTCCTCGATCGCCATCGCCGCCGAGAGCTGAAGCGCGGTCGGGATCACGTCGTTCGAGCTCTGACAGCGATTGACGTGATCGTTCGGGTGGACGTTTCGACCCTCGCCCAGCCGCCTCGAGGCGAGGTGCGCCACGACCTCGTTCATGTTCGTGTTGGTCGAGGTTCCCGATCCCGTCTGGTAGATATCGATCGGGAATTGCGCGTCGTGGTCGCCGTCGGCGACGGCTGCCGCCGCAGTCGCGATCGCCCGCGCGACGTCCGGCTCGAGGAGTCCGAGCTCCCCGTTCGTTTCCGCGGCCGCGAGCTTCACCAGGGCGAGGGCGCGGATGAACCCGGGTGGGAAGGGCTGCCCCGAGATCGGGAAGTTCAGGACTGCGCGCTGGGTCGATGCGCCGTAGAGGGCATCGGCCGGGACGGGCATCTCGCCCATCGAATCGCGTTCGAGGCGCGTGCCGGGCTCGGGGTCGGTCATGGACCCGATTGTAGGTCCGGGCTCTGGCTCGGTGGGTCGTCGCCGGGCGGACGTCGTAGCATCGCCCGTGATGCCCACCATCGACGCCAACGGCCTGACCGTCGGGTACGACGTCGCCGGCGCCGGCCCGCCGCTGATCCTCCTGCACGGCGCGACATCCGACGCCGCCCGAGACTTTCGCGGCCAGCTGCCGACGCTCACGGAGGCCTTTCGCTGCTACACGCCGGACGCCCGCGGTCATGGACGGACGCGCTGGGACACGGCGACCGGTGGATTCTCGGCCGACTGGCTCGCAGACGACCTGCTGGCGTTCGCCGACGCCCTGGGGCTGGAGACGTTCCACCTGCTCGGGTTCTCGCTTGGGGCGATGACCGCGCTGCGCGTCGCCGTCCGGGCGCCCGACCGATTGAGGACCCTCGTCGTCGTCGGCATCACGACCGACCGAGAACCGCGCGCCAGCGTCGCCCGACGGCTGATGGACCCGATCCGGATCGACCGTGACGATCCCACGTGGGCGGCCGACCTCGCGCGCCGGCACGATCCCGAGCAGGGTGCGGGTGCCTGGCGGGTGCTGCTCCCGGCTATCGCGCGCGACGTGGCGACCCAATCGTTGCTGACGCCGCGCGAGATCCGGACGATCGATCCGCCGACGCTCGTGGCGGCCGGTGACCGCGACCCGTTCGTCCCGGTCGACGATGCCTGGCGGCTGTCGCGCTCCGTCCTGGACGGGCGCCTGCTCGTCCTGCCCGAGGCCGGCCACGAGGCGTTCTCGGAACGACCGGTGATCGCCACCGAAGCGCTCGGCGAGTTCTATCGATCGACCGAGGCGATCGCGCGCCAGCGCGCCGGAACGACCGCGACGACCACTGAGGAGGTGACCGCATGACCACGCTACTCGCCCTGTATCGCCGCCCTGAGGGCGGCCCCGACGCGCTCGCCGAGTTCGAGCGTCGCTACGCGACGGAACATCTGCCTCTCGTTGCCGAGACGCCGGGCTTGCGCTCGACCAAGGTGCAGCGCGTTTCCGAGGCCCTGGGAGGCGAGACCGACCTTGTGTTGGTCACGGCGATGGAATTCGACGATCGCGCGGCGATGGACGCGGGTCTCGCTTCGGACGCGATGCGCGCCGCGGGCCGAAACCTGCGCGAGATCGCACCAGGTCTGTCGACGTTGCTGGTACTGGAAGAGGCGGAAGACCTCGGGGGAGATCACGCCATGTGACCCGGCGGTGCCGTACCCTCCGAGCGTGGATATCGATGCGGGCGTGGAAGCGATGAGAGCCTGGATCGCCAGCCGCGATTGGGATGGTCTCGAGTACACATTCGCCGAAGACTGCCGTCGCCTTGATCCTGAGGCGGCCGCGGCCGTGTCCTCGGTCGATCTCAGTTCGTATACCTCTGCCCTTGCGGACAGCATCGACGCCTTGGGCAACCGACTGGACAAGACCACGGCCGCGGTCTATTGGGAGTTTGACGTCGATAACGGATGGAGTAGTGCGTTCTTCGAGTGTCTCTCTTATGAGTCTGAGTCCGTTGGTGACGACAGTTGGGCATCGGACTTCGATCCGTCACAGGTCCGTTCTGGGCCTGCTGTGCCTGAACTTGCTGCCCTGTTAGCAACCACGTGGCGCGGTAACGCTGCGGACGAGGCGCGCAATCTCCACCTGCTAGCCCGTACCATCGCCGCCTTCGGTCGCGCATCAGCCAAGTGGAGCCCGGATGTCCCGCTCTGCGCGGGTTTCCACGACCAATGGATGGTTTTCCGTATCGTGGCCGGACCGGGTGACATTGGCGGACACTGAGGGACACAACCGCGTTGTAACGTGCCCGGCATGGCCGACGCGCTGAGCTTGTTGGAGCGGGACGTGATCGCGGCCATCCTCGCGCCGGACCACCCCGTCATGAATGCGCTTCGCCGCCAAGTCGAGCGTTGCCAGGTGGCGTCGCGCCAGATGACAGGCGTGGGCTTCATCACGGAGCTCGATGTCGCGACGGATGCTGCGCCCGCCCCCGTGAAGCCCGGGAGGATGGACCTTGGGGACGTCACCGCAACCATCGAAGGCTTGGAGCATGGGGCCGGGTTCGTGCTGTTCGTTCAGGACGGTGTTCTGGATGTACTCGAGGGATTCGCCTACGCCGAGCCGTGGTCGGACCTGAGCTCCCGCCACGAGGTGACTGCCGGAGGCGTCACGCACCTCGGCGAAAGCAAGACGGATCAAGAACAGGT
Source organism: uncultured Chloroflexia bacterium (assembly GCA_963828165.1). Classification (GTDB taxonomy): domain Bacteria; phylum Chloroflexota; class Limnocylindria; order Limnocylindrales; family CSP1-4; genus SPCO01. Next base: position 971,337 of record CAWHDR010000001.1, on the reverse strand, counting down.
CATGGCGGCCTGGGATGGCCCTGGTGACATCGACGCACAGTGACTGACGCTTGCGTGCTCTACACCCGAAGGTGACGACCACCGATGACTCGGGCTCCGATCGGACCAGCCGGGCGCGCCGCGGCGCGGATTCCGCACGCCGGCAGGGGCGTGGCTCAGGTCGTGGCGAACAGTTCCCCGGTGTATGAGCGGCTGACCCAGAATCCGAGCGCTTCGAGGGCGGCCTCCAGTTCGTCGAGCTCTGCAAGGGTGTCCGCTGACGGAAACAGAACTCCGTAGATCCTCAGAGCGTCGACGTCCGTCTCGATCCGTCCGCCGAGCGGTTCAATGGCGCGTTCGAGGTCCGCGCGAGTTTTGCCGTCGGAAGGCGCGCCGGTCATGACGATGAGCGTGCCTCGGGCCATGCAATCGCCGTCGGAATCGAGCATGAACTCTGGCGCCGGACAATCCGCGTCGACCACATGAGGCCAGCTCGTCGGGCCGAGGGTCACCAGGCTGACGGAGAGGAACACGAGCACAGCCAGCAGCCACGGCGACCTGCCACCCTGCGCGGCCTGCCGAGGCATCCTGTCAGACGGTCTTCTCGCCGGCGGGAGCATCCCGGTCCTCCAATCTCGGAGCGTTGCCGTTGAGCATGACTCGAACAGCCCGCACATGGAACGACCGAACCGCGATGTCTGGTGCGAGCGGGCACGCGTACACACCACCTCTCCACTTCGTCAGGTGACATTCCCGGACACTTTGGGAGGATCACGCGGCGTCACTGCCGAGTCCAGCGGTCATTCAGATCGTCCGCAGCCCGACCTGAGCCTTGCGGACATGCAGCTCGAGTGCTGCCCGGCCTGCCAAATGCGGCCTGTGGTTGCTACAGTCGTCGGATGGAACCCACGCCCTCGGTGACCATCGGCCAGCCGGGAGCCACGCTGACCTTCCAAACCGACGACCCGGTTGGGCAGTCGTTCGTCGTTTCTCTCGACCTCCCCGGAATCACAGCGTCAGAACCGGTGTTTCCCGGTCACTACATCCAGGGCGGTGAGCTGGTGGACTTTTTCCAGGGCCTCGCCCGGGATTGGAAAGGCTGGGAAGGCCCACGAGGCTGGGACTCCTACGGCGACGGCAACTTCCAGTTGACATGTTGGCACGACCGCATCGGACACGTCGCCATCCAGGTGGTGCTGGGCGTCGATCCTGTCCACGAATGGCACGAACCGGCCTGGAAGGTGACGGCACAGGTAATCGTGGACCCCGGCTCGCTGTCCTTGATCGCTACGTCCCTAGCACACATGTTTGAGGCCGTCTAGGGACGGACTGGCGCCCCTGCCGGCCGCTACCAACGCTCTTTGCTTCGGGTGACATTGGCGGACACCAAGCGACGCTTGTGGACAGTCGCAAGGGCTCCCTCGCTTCGACCCGATCCCATGCGGGCTACCCGCCTTCGGTCCCAGCCCGTCGAGAATTCCTACTCCGCGAACCGTGGATGGCTCAGCTGCGTCATCGCCGACGGCTACTTGGTCGCCAATTCGAACTGTCCCGACACGGATCCAGCCAATCGCGCCGATGCCGTGCTGCGGGAGCGCAAGAACCTCCGCGACCTCGTACTCAAACTGCTCGGTCTTCTCGGCCGACTCCGTGGACACACGTGGAGCCCGACAGGTCGGAGTGCCCCCGCTTTCGGGTGACATTCCCGAACACTGTGAGACGCTTGTGGACAGTCGCAAGGGCTCCCTCGCTTCGACCCGATCCCATGGGTCCCGGCCGCATACTCTCACCGTGACCATCGATGACGAAATGGACGCGCTCGCTGCCCTCGGTCGGGAGATCGTCGAGACCGGGTTCGACTACACGATCAGTAACTGGTTCGCCACGTTCGAGGGGCGGATGCGGTTTCCTGGCGCACGGGATGTCGGGGTTGCCTTTCAGGCCCTTTCGCCCGAAGGGCAGCAGTTCGTGCGAGAGCTCGTCGTCGCCGTGACGAACGAGGCGGTGAGCAATACGATGTGGGCTATCGAGCGATTGCCTTGGATCAAAGTGGTCGGCACCAACGAGTTGACCGGTGCCACGACGGACCTGACCGACGTAAGTGACGGGTTGTCGGTCGCCTATGTTGGGTGGCAGGAATCGTTCGGGCAGCACGCCCTGCCACCGTTCGACGCGGCCGAACCTGACAGGTGACATAGCCCCCATACGTGGCCGATCTGAGAAACCTTCCCGGACACCTGTGAGCCCAGCGGGTACCACCTTGAGTGAGCTGTGCTAGCGATCGATCACGTGATCCTGCCCGTCCGTGACCTCGCGGCCGAGGTGGCCAGGCTGAAGGCTCGGTACGGGCTTGTCTCCGTTGAGGGTGGGCGGCATCCAGCGTGGGGTACGGCCAATTGGATCGTCCCGCTCGGCGAGTCCTATCTCGAGCTCGTCGCGGTGGCCGACCGCGAGGCGGCGAGTCGGAGCGCCTTCGGGCGATGGGTCGCCTCCGCGCTTCCGGGAAGCCCGCTCGGCTGGGCTGTTCGAACGGATTCGATCGACGCTGTCGGGCGAAGGCTCGGCCAGCCCGTCCTTCCTGGTTCGCGAGTCGATCCCCGGGGTGCCCTCATCGCCTGGCGCAGCGTAGGTGTCGAAATCGCCGTGCGCGAGCCCGGGCTTCCGTTCTTCATCCAATGGGGAGACGGCATGCAGGTGCCGGGAGCCGCCGCCGTTCGCCATCGGGATGGTTCGGTCAGTCTGACGCTTCTGTCGGTGGCGGCAGACCAAGAACGTCTCGCCGACTGGCTCGGCGACCACGACCTACCGATCGCCGTGACGGGTTCATCCGGGGCGTGGTCGATCTCCCTGACGGGAGCACACGGAAAGCTCACGCTCGAGTGACATTGGCGGATACGTAACGGTGCGGTTGCCCTCGCCCTAGGTGAAGTCTCTCCACCTGCGAATTGGAACGCCTGGCGCCAATCGTTTCGTGCCGTAGTCGTCGAGGAGAAGCTCGATGTTGGCGCTACCCGCTTTCGGTCCCAGCCCGTCGAGAATTCCTACTCCGCGAACCGTGTATGGCTCAGCTGCGTCATCGTCGACGGCTACTTGGTCGCCAATTCGAACTGTCCCGACACGGATCCAGCCAATCGCGCCGATGCCGTGCTGCGGGAGCGCAAGAGCCTCCGCGACCTCGTACTCAAACTGCTCGGTCTTCTCGGCCGACTCCGTGGACACACGTGGAGCATGACAGGTCGGAGTGCCCCCGCTTTCGGGTGACATTCCCAAACACTGTGAGACCTCGCGATGCCTACACTCCGGCAATGGCGGCGTTGACGGAACGCGATCGCGATGTCATCCATAGCGTCCTTCTTGCCACGGTCGATGGCCCGCTCTATCCCGACTGGGAATTCCCGACCCTCTTCGGTTACGAGCGAGACACGGTTCGGGCGGTCCTCGATGTGTGGCCGGAGGGGATTGGGACCGACCAGACATACCACGTCGTCCAGGCCGCGCTCTTCCAATTGCTGAGCTACCCCCACGGCGAATGGGACGCGTGGAGTGCTCGAAGCGATGCCTCGATTGACGAGCTGAAGGCCGTGGCGAGGCGCTACGCAGCGGATCGCGCCGCCCGCCAATCTCGGCAGTCGACCGGGTGACATTGGCGGACACAGACTGAGCCGAGCGGCCTGGTCCCGCCCGATACGCTTGTTCGCATGCACGACGAACCCGCGGCGCCCGAGCCAAAACCGCTTCTCGGAGCGGAGCTGTGGCCCATCACGGGCGCCTACGCGTTCTTCGACGCCGCGATCGGCGAAGTTGCCGAAGTCCTGGCCGCATGGCGTCGAGGACTCGATCTGCAGCCGGTCGAGCTGGGCGTGGTTGGGCCGCTTCGCGAGGTCCTATCTGCCCTGGAACCGATGAGCCTAGGCAATCGCGAGCTACTCCTTGGCACGCGGTCCGATTGGACGGCCTACTTCAGCAACCAGCACACCGGTGCTGACGAAGCTCCGGTCGGTGTGATCGCGGAGATGATGAGATGCCGCGCCGTCTACATCGTGTGGTGGCCGGTACCGAGCCATGAGACCCTTCGCTTCCAGCTCATCGCCGACCACCCAACTGATTTTCTCAACCATGAACGCACCGTTCATGTGGGACGTGATGATGGTGGCCGTTTGGTCTTCGTCGCGACCGGGCGTCCGCAGCCCTACGAGGACCTCCGTTCCTACGGGGCCCGCCGCGTGGCGGACCGACTGACGCCGGCACTGGTCGATCGATACTGCCGGGCGATCGGCCTGCGCCCATTCGACGAGAGCTTCTATGGATTAGAGGGATTGCTGATTACAACTCGGGATTTCCGGCCCGATCTCAGCTACACGATCGCGGACGAGCAGGCACGCTACGGTTTCAAGCCCCCGGTCGAGTGACATTCGCGAACGCTTTGCGACCGGGGTGGCCTGTAACATCGCGCAATGCGGCCGTTTGGGAGGGTCACCTTCGTCCTCGGGGGTGCGGTCCTTGGCACCCCGTTTTCGTTTGCGCGGTGACGCGCCGCTACGTCATATGGGAGTACGCGGTTACTCACGCCCAACTGCTGCTGAGGAGCCAGCGGGACAACGACAATCCGACACGGATCGACGTTCTCTTCAAGGGCGTGAGCTTCCTTCACATGCCGGATGGGCTCGACATCGAGTCCATCGACGAAGTCTCACCGGCCGAGGTCCGCTCGATCGGGGGCGAGGACGCTCTGAAGGCGCTGACGTATGACCGAAAGGGATTCCGGCTGCGATCGCCCAGCGGTGACGCCCTCGTCGTCGCACTGGTCATGTTCTCTGCCGAGGATGGACTTCACGCTTCGGACCCCAGTTCGCTTCCCGTTTCGCCGATGCGCGCAGGCTCAGATCCTGGCGCTACTCCATTCGGGTGACTTTGGCGGACGCTAAGCCACACCAAGGTCGAGTAGCCTGAGAGCACATGCGTGATCAACAGGCGACCGTCTTCGCGGATGTCGACCGACATCGTCAGCTGCCCGAGACCTTCGCCGTCGTCGCGACGTCCGAGGATGAGCCGGGTCCGCTCCTTCCGCGCTGGGTTCCGATAGTGGCGCTCGGAGTCGTGGCCGCCGTCGCCGTCCTCGGCCTGTCCCGGCCGGCAGACCGCCCCGAGGCCGGTGCCCCGAGCGTCGCGGTTGCCGACCCTACTCGGTCGCATGTCAGCGCGCGAGTGGACGTCGTTCAGCTTCCAGGCAACGTGGTCGTGACAGAGGTTCTCGAGGCCGCCACGGCAACCGTCAATGGGGACCCATACCTGGTGTCCATTGGTCGAAGCTTCGATTGGCCCAATGGTCTCGAGGCATCTGGCACGACGTCCTATGAAGGCGAGAAGAGGACGGTATACCGGATCCCCGGCGTGCCAGCTCGAACGGCTCTGCTGATGGAAACCAATGAAGGCGAGGGCGACCACCTCGGCGCCTACCCGAAGTATCTCGTGCTCAAAGGCTCCGACGATTCCTACGACGCGCTTTGTCAATTCGTGAAGCCGGGGAAGACTCTGACTCAGTGCGAGGATTTATCGCCCTAGTGTCATTGGCGGACGCATTGCGACCACGGGGAGCTGTGACGACGGGAGGGCCCAACAGCGGGCCGACTGCTACCCTCGCGGCATGTGCATGGTCTACGTCGTGCGCCCGATGACTCCGTCGGATCGAGCGAACCTCATCGGCTGGGACCGCGCGCCCGTCTCCCTCGACTGGGAAATCGACCGGGATGACGAGGAGCCGACGTTGTCTCTCCACGGGTGCGAGATGGTCCGCGAATGGGATCGCCCATCCGGTTGGAAGCTTCCCAAGGAGCATCGATCGAGCCTGCATGCCGACCTATCGACGTTGTTCAGCCAGCTGACTGGCGTGCTGGAGTTGACTGCCACCTGGAGCTCCGACAGCGTCGATCAGCGCGTAGAACTGCCGCGAGCGGACGTGCTCGACCGCGTCCTCGCGAATCGGATCGCCAATCACACCGTCTACACGGTCAGGAATTAGAAGGCGGTGAACGGCGGCGGGCCGACTAAGTCGTAGCGAGGCACGAATGCGCGGGGAAGGCGCAGCGGTCTCAGGTGTCATTGGCGGACGCAAACGGAGCTGTGTCTCGTCACCGCGAGCCCGGCGCCGAGCGACGGGCCGACGCAGACTGGCTGCCCGGGTACGGCCCCCGGTGGGCGCCAAGCGGGACGAAGCCGCGACCCCTCGCGTCGTGACCAATGGGATTGCGAGGTCGTCCGCCTACAACTGCGCAAGAAAGCGCGGTTATCGCCTTGGTGGCCCGACCACGGAGGCATCCAACACGCCGGCCAGGCGCTCGGCGAGTTTTGGCCAGCCGTAGCGCTCGATGGCGACGGCGCGCGCATGGGCGCCGCGGCGCGCCCGCTCAGCGGGGTCGTCGACTGCGTGGAGCAGCGCCCCGGCGAGGCCCCCGACATCGTCGGGCTCCACCAGCCAGCCGGTTTCGCCGTCGTCGATGATCTCGCCAGGCCCGAAGCGGTCGACGGCAATCACCGCCATCTCGCACGCCATCGCTTCGACGAGCACGAGGCCGAACTGTTCGCGAACTGAGGCCAGGGCGAACAGGTCCGCGGCCGACAGGAATTCGGAGACCTCAGCGTGGTCGCGCCAGCCGGCCAGGAAGACGCCGCGCACTCCGAGTCGGGCGATCGTATCGGCAGGGTGCTCTCCCTCCCACTCGCCCGGGTGGCCACCGACGATCACCAGCCCGGTGGGCGTCCGCGCGCGATCGCGGGCCAGGGCGAATGCCTCGATGAGTAGCGGGAGCCGCTTTACCCCGGTGAAGCGGCTGACCGTGAGCACCACCACCCCGTCAGCGAGGGTCGAAACGTCCTCGGGCAGGTAGCGGACGCTGCCGGCTTCCTGGCCGGCAGACCAGCCGCGCGGCGCTTCGACGAGCGCATCGCGGTAGAGCGACGCGCGATCGACATCGCGCCGCGCGAAGACGCGCGGGTCGAACCCATTCGGCAGCACCACCAGCCGGTCCGTACCCAGGCTGAGCAACCGCTCAACGCGTGGGATCTCCGATGGGGAGACCAGCACGAGTCGCTCGCAACCGTGCGCCCAGCGGCGCATTCGCTCGACCCACGCCTCGGCGTGCGTCCAGCTGAGCGGCGGGCCGGCTGCGATCGCCTCGAGCATCAGCAGCTCGGTGCCGTGCAGATGTCCGACGATCGGGACCGCTGGAGCGACTCGCGCTGCCGCCTCGTGGATCGGCGTCAGATGGTGCAGGTGCAGCGCGTCGAATCGGGCGGCGCCGGCGGTGGTCAGGACGCTCGCCCAAGCGCGTACTTGCCGCTCGTAGGCATGGTCGTCGAGCATGGCGAACACCCGGTCCGGAGCGCCGGGGCGATCCTCGTACGACGGCTGGATCGGCGCAACACCCGGGGGCGGAGCCAGTGGGTCGGGCGAAGCGAGCGCCTCGTCGAATGACACCGGATACACGTCGAGGCCCGCGTAGAAGCGCGCCGCGTCGCCGACACCCTCGAGGTCCCGCCGCGAGCCGGACAGGATCGTGACGTCCCAGCCATGCGCCGGAAGCTCCCGCGCGAGTGCGCGGGCGACATGCGACGACCCGCCGCGCGGAAAGAACTGGAGCGCGCTCAGGACGCGACGCCGGGTCATTCGCCCAGTGTGAAGCAGCCTCGCCCGAGCTTGGGCGCGCCCCGCGCGCGGGCTGTATGGTCAGACCATGAGCGAAGATCGGCCGTACATCGAAGCCAACGCGCGTCAGCGAGCGCGACTGCGCGCGCTCATCGAGGGGCTGGACGACGACGCGCTTACGGCGCCCGTGAACGAATTCTGGACGGTAGCGGGAGTGCTCGGTCACCTCGCCTACTGGGATATCCGCTTCCAGACGCTTGCGGCGAAGATCGATCGAGGCGAGCCGTGGGTGTCAGGTGATGACGAGCCCGATGGTGACTGGCTGAACGACTCGACCCGCCCCCTGATCCACCAGATCGAGCCGCGCACGGCCGCGCGGTTCGCCCTGCAGACCGCGGAGGAGACGGACGCCCTCGCTGCTCGGCTGCCCCTGGATCGGCTCTGGCCGGGCGATCCGGACAGCCCGATCAGCCCGGCCCGCGGCGAGCACCGTGGTGAGCACCTCGACGAGATCGAGGCCGCCCTTCGCGCCCGCGAATAGCGCTGGTTGACACCGTGGCATCGACCGGAAACCCCGCGTCGCACTTCCCGGAACATGGATACTTGACGGGACGACCAGCGAGGAGCCCGTGACCGACGTCGAGCCGACCACCCGCTTGATCCGTGTCGATGCCCCCGTCCCCGGGCATGACGGCGTCGCGCTCGTCACGATCGATCGGCCCGAGGCGCACAACGCGCTCAGCTTCGCGCTCCTGGCCGAGCTGGCCGCCCAGCTCGAGGCGCTCGATCTCGACGATCGCATCCGGGTCGTCGTCCTGACCGGTGCCGGGGACCGCGCGTTCGCGGCCGGTGCCGACATCATGGAGCTCGCGGACCAGACTCCGGAGCGGCTGCACGCCGAGGGCAACTTCTCCGCTTGGGACCGTATCGGCTCGATCGGCCTGCCGCTGATCGCCGCCGTCCGCGGCTTCGCCCTGGGTGGCGGCTGCGAGCTGGCCATGACCTGCGACCTCATCGTTGCGGGCGACGACGCTCAGTTCGGCCAGCCGGAGATCCGTATCGGGGTCATGCCAGGGGCCGGGGGCACGCAGCGTCTGACCAGGGCAGTCGGCGCGGCGCTGGCCATGGAGCTCATCCTGACCGGGCGGGCGATGCCGGCCGAGGAGGCCAAGGCGGCCGGGCTCGTCACGAAGGTCGTCCCGAGCGCCCAGACTGTCGAGGCGGCCCTGGACCTGGCCGACACGATCGCCGGCATGCCGCCACTCGCGGTCCGTGCCGCCAAACGTTCCGTGCTCGCCGCCGCGGACCTGTCGCTCAGCGCCGGCCTGCGTGCCGAGCGGGCGGCCTTCTTCGAGCTCTTTGCCACCGAGGACCAACGCGAAGGGATGCGTGCGTTCATGGAGAAGCGCTCGCCGACCTGGACCGGCCGATGACCACACGAGGAGGAACGGATGGAGCGTGACCCGTACGAAGGCGGGAGCGACGTCGGGCGCGACCTGGCCAGAGACCTCGGCGACGAGCCGCCATCGTCACTCCGCGACAGTCCGCCTGACATCCTCTCTCCGATCGACGACACAGCGCCCGTCAGCGGGCACGTGCCACGGCCCCAGTCCTCCTCGTCGGTGGTCGATTCGCCCGAGCACGACTGGGCACTGGCGCGTGACGTCATCCGGCCCGCGTTCCGGCCGGTCGGGACGCAGGGCCTCGCGATCGAGGACGTCCAGCGCGACACGCTGGCCCAGCACGCGATGCAGAGCCATGCCCAGCCGGTCCTCGACGCCGGCCCGGCAGGGCTGCCCGTGGTGTACGCCATCCCCGCGGGTGGCTTCGACATCATGGTGAACGGCGATCACCTGCTGTCGTGGGGTATCGAGGCCGTCGAGCTGCAGGACGCGGCCCTGCGCAACCTCGCGGCCTGGGCGGCGACCGCGCCGTGGACCGACGAGGTCTCGGGTGAACGGCACCTGATCAGCTCCGACACCGGCGACGGCATGGATGCGGTCCGGATCCTCCTGCCTGACGTCATCGCCCATCTCGCCAAGGAGCTGGGTGGGAATGGGGCGCGCGTGCTCGTCGGCATCCCCGAGCGTCACCTCCTCACGGCCGCAAGTCTGCGGCCGGACGACCAGGGGTTCGCGGGGATGTTCGCGGAGTTCATCCTCGAGCAGTCGGGTGGCGCGGACGAGCCCATCGACCGGCGGGTATTCGAGATCGTGGACGGGCGGCTGGTCGAGTTCAGCGGGTGACCGAGGGCCTGCGCGTCGAGGTCGACGGGCCGGTCGCGACGCTCACCCTCGACCGCCCGGAGGCGCTCAACGCCCTGACGATCCCGATGAAGCTCGCCCTGCGCGAGGCGCTCGAGCGGATCGCCACCGAGCGAGCCGTCCGGGCCGTCATCCTGACCGGGGCCGGTCGTGCCTTCTGCGCCGGGCAGGATCTCGCCGAGCGCGAGCGACCCGATGCCGCCCCGCTCGACGAGGAGGTTCGCGAGCGGTACAACCCGATCATCAGGGCCTTGCGATCCATGGGCCAGCCGGTCATCGCGGCCGTCAATGGCGTGGCGGCGGGAGCGGGCGCCTCGCTCGCCTTCGCGTGCGACCTGCGAATCGCCGCCGCGGACGCGCGCTTCGTGCTGGCGTTCGGGCGCATCGGGCTGATCCCGGACAGCGGCGCGACGTGGTTGCTGCCGCGACTCGTCGGAGCGGCACGGGCCGCCGAGATGGCCTTCGTCGGCGACCCGATCTCCGCCGAGGAGGCGCTCCGCATCGGGCTGGTGGCACGGGTCGTCCCGCCCGACGACCTGATGGCCGAGGCTCGGACCCTCGCGGACCGTGTGGCGGCGGGTGCGCCGCTGGCCGTCGCCCTGACGAAGGGCGCACTCGAGCGCGCGGCGACGACCGACCTCGACGAGGCGCTCGAAGGCGAAGCGAAGCTGCAGGGGATCGCCGGCGCGACAGCCGACCACGCGGAGGGCCTCGCCGCATTCCGCGAGAAGCGGGCGCCACGCTTCACGGGGGAGTAGACGCGCCGCTTGCCCACACGCCCGCCGTGACGTAGGCTGGCGCCTAACGAACGTTAGGTTGGGGGCCCAATCTCCATGGTCGAGACCACGCGACGTCGCGAGATCGAGGACGTCGCCAGCGAACTCTTCCGCGAGCATGGCTATTCCGGGACGAGCGTGCGCGATATCGCCCGTGCGCTGGACATCCAGGGGGCCAGCCTGTACGCGCACGTCGCCTCCAAGCAGGACGTGCTCTGGTCGATCGTGGACCGCACCGCCTCGCAGTTCGAAGCCGCGGCGGATGAGGCGTTGTCCGGCCTGCGTGACGCGGACCCGATGGCCAGGCTCCGGGCGCTCGCCCGCGCCCATGTCGGGGTGGTGGTCGAGGACATCGGGCGTGCCAGCGTGTTCATCCACGAGTGGCGTTCGCTGAGCCCGGAGCGCCGCGCCAACACGCTGACCCGCCGCGACGACTACGAACAGGGGTTCCGCGACGTCATCCGCGAGGGCATCGACGCTGGCACCTTCGCGCCCATCGACCCGACGGTCGCCGCCGCCTATCTCCTGACCGCGCTCAACGGCCTCGTCGCCTGGTATCGGCCCGACGGTCGGCTCGGCCCGGGCTCCGTGACCGATGCCTACGTCGAGCTGTCGATCCGCGCCGTGTCGGGCGCCGTGCCGGACGAATCGTCATGACCGACCCGCTCGCCCTCGATCCGGTCCTCGCGCCCGGCGACCGTTCGACGGACGCCGCCCCGTCCACGCCAGCGCCCATGCGCGCCCATGACGAGGCGTACGACGCCTGGTTCGAGCGCTTCGAAGCGCACCTTGCCGCCGGCGGGACCGTGGAATCGACCGATTCGATGCCCGACGAGTACCGGACCGCGGTCCTGCGCTTCGTCGAGATGCACGCCAACTCCGAGCTCATGGGTGTCCTCCCCGAGCGCGACTGGATCATGCGGGCGCCAACCCTTCGCCGGAAGCTCGCGCTGACGGCCAAGATCCAGGACGAGGTGGGTCACGCCCAGCTCCTGTACCGCGTCGCGGAGGACCTCGGCAAGCCGCGCGAGGCCATGTTCGACGACCTGCTTGCCGGCAAGACCAAGTTCCATAACGTGTTCCACTACCCGACTCGGTCGTGGGCCGATGTCGGGATGATCGCCTGGCTCGTGGATGCGGCGGCGATCGTCGCGCAGCAGGCGCTCCGCAACTCGTCGTACGCGCCGTACGCCCGGACGATGCGCAAGATCTGCTGGGAGGAGTCGGTCCACATCATGCATGGGCGCGACGTCGTCGTGACCATGGTGACCGGGTCGCCGGCCCAGCGCACCGCGATCCAGGAGGCCCTCGACCGCTGGTGGGGACCGCTGATGCAGATGCACGGCCCGCGCTCTCCGCGTGAGAAGGACAAGGACCTCCGCTGGCGGATCAAGGCGAAGACCTCCGAGGAGCTGCGCCAGGAGTTCCTGACGATCTATGTCCCGCGCATCCGCGAGCTCGGCCTCGTGATCCCCGACCCGGAGTTGCGCTTCGACGAGGACGCCGGAGAGTGGCGATACACGGAGCCCGACTGGGACGAGCTGCGCACGGTCGTCACGAACCACGGCCCGATGTCCGAGGAGCGGCTGGAATTCCGGCGGCTGGCTCGGAAGGAGACGGCCTGGGTCCGCGAGACGATCCTGGCCGCGCCGCAGGCAGCATGACGGCGCGCCGCGCGACGCCGCCCGTGCCGGGGGCGCTCGAGCCCTGGGAGGTGTTCCGCCAGGAGAAGGACGGCGACCCGATGCGCCATGGCGGGAGCGTCATGGCGCCGGACGCCGAGCTCGCCATGCACTACGCCCGCGAGCTGTTCGGCCGCCGCCAGGAGAGCGTCCGCCTGTGGATCGTCCGCCGCGCCGATGTCGTCGACCTGCACGACCCGGACCTGCTCCAGCCGCCGCTCGACCGCTCCTTCAAGAAGCCCGGTGGCTACGTCATGCGGGACAAGCTTGCGGCGGCCCGCTCGGCCGCGGGTCAGCAGAAGCCGAAGGCACGGGCCACATGAGCGCGGCGACCGGCTTGACCGCGCCGATTGACCCCGCTCCGGCGGTCGACGGCCTCGAAGAGCTGCTGCGCTCGATGGCGGACGACGAGTTCGTCATCGGATTCTCCGATTCGGAGTGGACGGGGATCGCCCCGCAGCTCGAGGAGGACATCGCGATGAGCTCGCTGGCCCAGGACGAGCTGGGTCACGCGCAGGCGCTGTTCCAATTGCTGGCCACGGTCACGGGCAGCGGCGACGCGGACTCGCTCGCCTACGACCGCGAGCCCTCCGCATACCGGCATGCGCGGCTCCTGGATCATGGCCGTGGGGACTGGGCGATGACCATCGCCCGGCGCTATCTGTACGAAACCGCGGACTCCGTTCGTCTCGCGGCGCTCGTCGCCGCCTCGTGGCGGCCCCTCGCGGAACTCGTCGGCAAGCTCGTGCGCGAGGAGCGATACCACCTCATGCATGTCGACCTGTGGCTGGACCGCCTCGCGACCACGGCCGGGGAGCCGCGCGACCGCCTCATCGCTGCGCTCGAGACGCTGGGACCGGATTCCGGGACGGTGTTCACGCCACTCCCCGGCGAACCGGCACTCCTCGAGGCCGGGATCCTGGGTCGACCGATGGCAGAGCTCGAGGGCCACTGGCGTGCCGGCGTGGCGCCCACGCTTGAACGGCTCGGTCTGCCGGCACTGCCCGAGACGCGTGACCCCGCCCGCGGCCGCAGCGACCACGGCGAGCCCTTCAGCTGGCTGCACGGCGAGTTCACCGCCGTCCGGCGGAGCGACCCGGGAGCCACGTGGTGAGCGAGCTCGGAACCCACGTCTCGGTCGCCCGGGCCCGTGCTCGGGCCGAGGTGCACCCTGCGACGTCACTGCCCACGGTCGCGGACGTGCGTGCGGCCCTAGACGAGGTCCCGGATCCCGAGCTGCCCGTCCTGTCCGTGGTCGATCTCGGGATCGTGCACCGCGTCGAAGTCGATGCCCAGGGCATCCGGGTCGTGATCCTGCCGACCTTCGTCGGTTGCCCGGCGCTGGACGTCATCCGTGGTTCGATCTCGGACCGCCTTGCCACCTTCGGACTGCCAGTCGCGGTCGACACGACGTTCGAGGTGCCCTGGACGTCCGACCGGATCTCGGCGTCGGGCAAGCGCGCGCTCGCGTCCGTGGGCATCGCCCCGCCGTCCGAGCACGCCGACGTGCGCTGTCCGTTCTGTGCTTCGGGCCAGGTCGTGATGGACAGCGCGTTCGGGCCGACGCAGTGCCGCTCGCTGTTCTATTGCCGTGCGTGCCGGCAACCGTTCGAGGCGCTCAAGACCGTCTGAACGGCTTTCGACGCTGTTACGCCGATTCGATATGCGCACCCCGGTTGACGATGCGCACCACCCGAACCAAGGCGCATACCTGACGCCCGCACGTGGAGGATGTGCATGAACAGCCAGCGATCGAGTGCCCCTGCCGAGGGCCGCGAGCGTGTCCTGTGGGCCGTGTTGCGCGCCCTGATCGAGGCCTTCCGAACGCCGGCGCCGTCCCCGGTGCCGGTCGTCGCGACGCGAACGGTCCGCCGCCGCTAGTCGGCCGCCCCGAACCTTCCACGCGGACGCCTATGCTCCGCTCGTGACCGGCTCATCCACGCCCGACCTCCAGCCGCGCGCGCTCCCGATCATCGGGGTCGTCGGCGCGGGCGCCATGGGTGCCGGCATCGCACAGGTCGCGCTCGAGGCGGGCTCCGAAGTCGTCCTTCACGACGTCGATCCCTCCGCCATCGCGCGTGCTCGGGCCGGCATCCAGCGTGGGCTCGAGCGCCGCGCCGCGCCGCTCGACCTGGATCCGGACTCGATCGACGCGTGGGCGGCAGGCCGCCTCGAACGATTGCGCGATGCTCGGACGCTGGACGCGGTCGCGGCCGAGGCGGAGCTCGTCGTCGAGGCGGCCCTCGAGGACCTTGGTCTGAAGCAGGAGATCTTCCGAGCGCTCGACGCGGGTGCCCGGAGTGACACGATCCTGGCGACCAACACCAGCGCGCTGTCGATCGAGGCGATCGCCGCGGCGACCGCCACGCCCGCACGGGTCCTCGGGTTGCATTTCTTCAACCCGGTGCCCCGCATGGCCCTCGTGGAGGTCGTGCCCGGGGCGCTGACCGCCCGCGAGGTCGTCGCGCGCGCAGAGGAGATCGTCAGGACCTGGGACAAGACCCCCGTTCGTTGCACGGATTCGCCGGGGTTCGTCGTCAACCGGGTGAACCGCCCGTTCACGATCGAGGCGCTGCGCATCCTCGAGTCGGGAGTCGCATCCGTCGAGAGCATCGACGAGGCGATGCGCGCGGCCGGATTCCCGCTCGGTCCGTTCGAGCTCATGGACCTCACCGGCATCGACGTGACGCTCGCTGCCGCACGGGGCGTGTGGGAGGGCCTGGGTCGGCCC
Organism: uncultured Chloroflexia bacterium; assembly: GCA_963828165.1. Lineage (GTDB taxonomy): Bacteria > Chloroflexota > Limnocylindria > Limnocylindrales > CSP1-4 > SPCO01. The sequence continues at coordinate 956,263 of CAWHDR010000001.1, read as the reverse complement.
GAGCACCTGCGGCCGTCGGAGATCCAGGAACGACTGGCGGCCGCGGAGCACCTGGGCCGCAAGAGCGGCGTCGGGTTCTACACCTACACGGAGGGCCGTCGCGACTCGATCGCCCCCGAATTCCGGGTTGCTGAACGGCCGGCCACTGAGCTACCCCCGGCGGAGATCACCTCGCGGATCCTCCGGGCGATCGACGCCGAGGCGCAGCGCGCCCTCGCCGACGGCGTCGCGACCGAATCCGACATCGACCTCGCGCTCCGACTCGGCGCCGCGCACCCGATGGGCCCGTTCGAGCGAATGACCGCCTCCGGCTGACCCATCACGGACGGCGCCGGCGATGTGTCCTTCACGGTCGCTGCGGCCGACGAGACGCTCGTGGGCGAAGCGCTCTCGAAACTGCCGTAGCGCACGTGCTCGGGCTCGTCTCGGCCCGCCCGGCCGGTCGCCGCCTACAATCCGTGCGTGCCTGACTCGAACCGAACCCTCCGCGACGCCTGGATCGTCGAGGCGGTCCGTACCCCGATCGGCCGCTACGGCGGGGCGCTCGCGAGCGTCCGGCCGGACGACCTCGCTGCGCTCGTGCTTCGGGCCGTCGTGGACCGCGCCGGCATCGACGCCTCCTTGGTCGAGGACGTGATCCTTGGCTGCGCGAACCAGGCGGGCGAGGACAACCGCGACGTCGCCCGGATGGCGGTCCTGCTGGCCGGCTTCCCGGTCGAGGTCGGTGGGTTGACCGTCAACCGGCTGTGCGGGTCGGGCCTGCAGGCAGTCAACTCGGCCGCCCACGCCATCGCCGTGGGGGACGGCGACGTGTTCATCGGCGGCGGCGTGGAATCGATGACGCGGGCCCCGTACGTCATGGCCAAGCCCGCGAACGCGTGGGACCGCGGGCCACGCGAGGTCGAGGACACGACGCTCGGCTGGCGCTTTCTCAATCCCAAGCTCGCCGAGATGTACTACCCGTACTCGATGGGCGAGACGGCGGAGAACGTCGCGGAGCGCTACGGCGTCGACCGCGAGCGCCAGGACGCCTTCGCGCTCGAGAGCCAGCGTCGCGCCGTCGCGGCGATCGAGGCGCGGCAGGTTCGACGGCCAGATCGTCCCGGTCGAGGTCGCCGGGCGCAAGGGCGAGACGACGACCGTCGCGCGCGACGAGCATCCCCGCGCCGACACGTCCGCCGAAGCGCTGGCGAAGCTCCGACCGGCGTTCAAGCAGGACGGCGGGTCGGTCACGGCCGGCAACAGCTCCGGGATCAACGACGGCGCTTCGGCGGTCCTGCTCGTGGAGGCGAAGCGGGCCCGCGAGTTGGGTCTCAAGCCGCTCGCCCGGGTCGTGTCGACCGCCGTCGCCGGCGTGGACCCGGCGGTGATGGGCATCGGCCCGGTGCCCGCCACGCGCAAGGCGCTCGAGCGCGCCGGGATCGGCATCGACGACCTCGACGTCGTCGAGCTGAACGAGGCCTTCGCGTCGCAGTCGATCGCGGTCATCGACGAGCTGCGGCTCGACCCGGCCACGGTGAACCCGAATGGTGGCGCGATCGCGCTCGGACATCCGCTGGGGATGAGCGGCGGCCGCCTGATCACGATGCTCACGCACGAGCTGCGGCGAACCGGTGGTCGCTACGGCCTCGCCACGATGTGCATCGGCGTCGGCCAGGGCATCGCGACGATCGTGGAACGCATCGAGGAGTAGGCACCGCCAACCCCCGGTGTCAGGGGTTCACGAGCATGTCACGCTCGCGGGACAGGCGTGTCAAGTGTTCTACTCGGCCCTATGCGTCATACGCGGTTGGTCGAGGTAGTGGTCGCGATCGCACTCCAGTCGGGCCGAGAGACGTTTGCCGCCGCCGATGTTGGAAGGGATGATCGCGCCATGCGCACCCTCACCGCATCCCACCGCGCGGTCGTTGCCAATGCCGTCGGTTTCGTGCTGTCCCTCGCGCTCGTCGCGTGTTCGCAGACGGTACGTAGCGCTCACGATGACGTCGTGGGATGCTCGCTGGAACAGTTCCACGGCAACCTTGTTGCCGAGAACGGGCGGCCGGTCTTCAGGAGCATTCAGCACAACCTTCCCTCCGACCCCGTGCCGCTCGACGTGCCCGACGGCTGGGAGATCCGTGCGACAGACGGTGGGCAATTCGAGGTCCTGGACGCCACAGGTAGCGTTCGCGGTACCACCGGAACGCGCATTATCGTGCTCTCGGATGGTGACCCCAACAGCCCCGCCCTGAACGCCGACGGCGCGTTCGTGGTGTGTGACGCTGATCCATGGCCTATGGACCTGCAAGTCGACGACGCGCCCTGACAGACATGACATCGTGACGTACCCCTCACACCGGTGTGAGGGGTACATGAGCATGTCACGCTCGCCGGGACACTCATGTCACATGTTTAGCTCGCCGGTGATCGGCTTGTTCCATCGTCGAAGACCTCGGACACACAGGATGTTGAGCAGCACCGAGCCGCCGACCCATCTTGGAATCCGGTCCTCTACGCCGCCGTAGGCGGTCCGAACCAGGTGGTAAGCGCGCCAGCGGGCCCCGGCTGGGTCTCGTCCCCCACCCAGGCGACATATCCGTCGGGCCGGATCAACACGGCCGCCGGAGCAGGAACAGGACCAAGGACCGGAAGCTCCCATGGGCCTTCAGATGTGGCGTCGACCAGCCGAACCCGATTGGCCCAAGCCGTGATGTCGATGGCGCTGGAATCCCCGAGGTTGAGCAGCACCGGCCGGGCATCGTGGAGCAGGTCGAAGACCCGCAGCGGACCACCGGGGGTACCGAGCTCGAGATCGGGCATCCGGCGCCCGAGCAATGGGTGCCCGTCGCCGAGGTCGTAGTGGATGGCGAGGCCCGACATCTGGCCGGCGATGGTCTTCCGCGCTTCGTCCATGTTCACGAGTTCGGTGACGATCGAGTTCAGTGCTTTCGTGCGGTCGTCGTGGCGGCCGAGGGCAACAGTCGCCATGGGGTAGCGGATGAGACTAGCGGCGACCGGATGCCGCTCGGCGTGATATGTGTCGAGCAGCGCCTCGGGCGCGGTTCCTTTGACCACCTCCGCGAGCTTCCACCCGAGGTTGACTGCATCCTGGATGCCGAGATTCATGCCGAACCCACCGGCCGGGTAGTGGATGTGAGCCGAGTCGCCGGCGAGCAGTACCCTGCCCTTGCGGTAGGTTTCGGCCTGCCGGGTAGAATCGGTGAACCGCGTGATGAAGCTCGGGTTGCGGACGCCGTAGTCCGACCCGTAGTGGGCGATCAGCGCCTCGCGCAGATCGTCGAGCGTGGGCTCTACGGTGCCGACGCCGCGTTCGGTCACCAATATCCCGACCTTGCCGTCTTCTGTTTTGCTGAGCGCGTGGGTGCCGATCTCGTCGGTACGGAGGCCCCACTCCGGCTCGCCTGTGAGCTCAGCCTCGGCGAGGAGATGGCTCAGCGTCGGATCCGAGCCCGGGAACGCGATGCCGGCCGCCTTGCGGACAAGGCTGCGGCCGCCGTCGCAGCCCACGAGGTAGTGTGCCCGCAAGGACCGGCCGTCGCTGAGCGCGACGTGGATGCCGGAGGCGTCTTCGGCGAATCCCGTCACCTCGACGCCACGAAGGAACGGGACGCCGAGCTCCTCGGCCCAGTTGAGAAGGATCCGCTCGCTGTGCTTCTGGATCAGTGCAAGGCCATAGGGATGGCGGCTCGGGAACGCGCTGATGTCGAAATGCACGCCGGCAAACCCCATCACCTGCATGGCCTTGCCTTCGGCGAGGAAGCGGTCGGCGATGCCGCGCTGGTCGAACACCTCGATCGTGCGTGCATGAAGGCCGAGCGCACCGGGCTGGATGCGAACCTTGTCCACGCGCCGCTCAACGATGACGACGTCGACGCCTGCGAGCGTCAACTCGGCTCCGAGCATCATCCCGGTCGGGCCGCCGCCGGCGATAACCACTGCATGCTCGGTCATGCTCGGGTCATCCACTTCACCAGCTGGATCACAACCCCATTCGGGTCGCTCATCTGGAAGTAGCGCTCACCCCACGGTTCGGTCTCGATCGGTGTCGTGATGGGAACGCCCGCGGCTTGCAGCCGGGCGAACTCGGCGTCGACGTCGTCAACGACGAAGACCACCAACAGGCCGTCCGCGGCGTGGCCGCGCAGGTGGTCCGGCTTGAAGGTCTTCAGCCCTGTGCGCAGAAAGATGAGGTTGAAGCCAGCGTCCGGTCTGGACAGCGAGACGAATCCGTCATCGGCCATCTCCTCGACGAATCCGAGGTAGTCACGGGCGAACTGCGCGGACGCCCGCTCGTCGGCGACGTTGAGTGACAGCGCTGACGCGGTGATCTTCATGAGGTCCTCCGTGGCTGCGAGTGTTCGCTGCGCCTACGGGTGCACATGTCACGCGCGGGCCGGTTCAGCGGTTCGCCGCGATGTGTGCCACCAGGTCGTCGGCGAGGCAGGCATCGAGCCAGCGCACGCCCGCCGCGCTGGCACGGCTCACGCCCGCCAGCGCCACCGCGAGCTTGTGCCGGACCCACGAACGGTCACCTTCCCGCAGGGCGGCGAGGGCCGCGAACCGGTCGTATTCGCATTTGCTCGAGTGCTCGCGCTCGGATGCGATGACGAGGTCGTAGAAGAGGAGATGCATGGTCGTGACTCCGTTCATGGTCAGCCGAGGGTGGCCAGCGGCCGTGGTCGTCCGGCAGGCGCCCTAGATGCGCCACCTCCAGGATCAGGACCCTGATGTTGCAGTCGAACTGTGCGGCTGTGAAACACCTGCTTCGGCTGGATCCACAAGCGGCACATGTGGATGGTGAAGCGGCGAGAGGCCACCGCCGGACACCGCGAGCCGCTTGGGCACGCGCCTCGACTTCGACCCTCGAGATCCGGCTCAGCGGCGGACGCGGTAGCGGATGTGGGTTGCCTTAGGGGTGTCGATGACCCGAACGACGTCCAACTCGACGCGCGACGGCAAGACATCGAACAATCGACGACCACCACCGAGCAGCACGGGAATCTGATGAATCTGCAACTCATCCAGGACGCCGGCCTGAAGCGCGCGCTGTGCCGTGTACGCACCGTGCACGAGGACGACTCTATCTCCGGCTGCAGCCTTCGCCTGCGCCATCGCGCTCTCGATCCCGTCGGCCACATACGTCACCAAGGGATAGTTCGCCACGGATGGACCCGGCGGCCGGTGGCTCGGCACGAAGATCGGCCAGCCGTGATTGTCTCCGCCCCAATGATCGACCTGCTCCACAGTACGCCGACCCGCCAGCAGGGCACCGACGGTCGCGTCCATCTCGTCGAACAGGTCCCGGCCCGGGCCGGACAGCGGGACGTCATATGTGCCCGGTATGAACATCCACTCGTGCAGCCGGTCGAAGCCGTCGCCGCCGGGGTTGTCCGGTCCGTCGTTCGGACCGGCGATGTATCCGTCGAGGGACATTGACATGTAGAGCACTGATGCTGACACGATCACCTCCGATGAACTCGCTCAAACTGCTTGCCCCTGTGGGGGCGACAAGCAGGGACTACGGGGCGTCGGGACGCCTCGTGGACGACAGGCCGCTTGTGAACGTCGGCTATCGATCGCGCCGGTGGATCATGGCTGTGAGGTCTTCCGCGCCGTGCGGCTGATCATCTCGCGACCCGGAAACTGAACATCATCCCGCCCTCGGCGTGTTCGGCGATGTGGCAGTGAGCCATCCACAGGCCAGGGTTCGAAACGTCCAAGAGAATGTCGACGACTTCGCCGGTCCGGACCAGCACCGTGTCCTTCCAGACGAGGTTGGCTTCGACCTCTCCAGCCCGCGCCAGGACGAGGAACCGGCCCGCACCGTGGATGTGGAATGGATGGTGCATCGGGTGATCCGAATCCATCTCGTTCACCAGCCGGATCTTCACCCGATCGCCGACGCGGAACGACCAGTCGATGGCGGCGTTGACGTTGCCGGTCTCGCGATCCAAGAGCATCCATCGCATGTTGCCCGGGTTCGACTGCCGGTTGATGTCCTCCATCGTGTCTTCCCACTCGATGCTGTCGGCCGCTTGGGAGCCACTGGAGGCGCGACCGTGCTGGTGGTGGTCCATCGAATCAGGTGCTACGACGAGTTCGCTCGCCGTCATCGAGATCGGGAGGAGCTTCATCCCGCACTTGGGACACCGACCTGAGTCGGCGCTCACAACGTCCGGATGCATCGGGCAGGCGAACGCCGTATCGGCCGAATCGGACTCGGAGGATGGCGCGGTCATCGTCATCGCGGCGACGAGAGCCAGGATCTTGTCGGGTTCCCGCTCGAGGTCGACCGAGATCGCGGTTCGCTCGGCTTCGAGTTCCGGACTTCGCCGCAGCGTCGGGAATTCCCCCGCCGCCTTCGAGTCGACCGCGTCCTCCAGGACGGCGATCCGCCCGAGCGAGTACGTTCGCTCCGGAGTGCGGTGTTCCAGTGTCGCCGCTCCGGGCCGGTCGAACAAGACGTCGATCACCGCGCGCTCTGAGGGCGCGATCAGCACCTCCTCGATGAGGGTCTCCCGTTCATAGCGGCCCCCGTCGCCTCCGACGAGCTTCATCCGGGCGCCCGCGATCGCGAGGTTGAAGACGCGCGTGTTCGCCGTGTTCGTCAGGTAGAAGCGGACCACCTCGTCGCGCCTGACGTCGAACTCCCAGTCGGACCGCCCGTTCACGAGAAGGACGTTGCCGAACCGGCCCATGGCGACGTGGTCGGGTCCCGATCGGTCGTACGCGGCGACCAGCCCGCCCTGGAGGAGCACATCGTCGACCGCGAGCACGAGATCGCGGTCGACCGGTGGCCAGTAGTTCGGATCTCTGGGCTCCACGACGATGTTCCCGTACAGCCCCATGTCCTGCGCGTAGTCCTCGCGGAAGTGCGGGTGGTACCAGTAGAGCCCTTCGTCGGGGAAGCGAACTCGGTACGTGAAGCTCCCGCCGACCGGGATCGGCTTCTGTGTCTCGTGCGGGACGCCGTCGTACCGATTCTCGAGGCGCAGGCCGTGCCAGTGGACGGTCGCATCGACGTCGCCGTCATTCTTTACGTGGGCGACGGTTTCCGATCCTTGCTTCACGCGCAGCGTGGGACCCGGCACCGATCCGTTGTAGGCGAGTCTCCGGACCACGTTGCCTCCGATGCTCTGCGCAACGGGCGCGATGCGCAGGTCGAACTGACCGCCGTTGGGCAGGTCGACGATCGGGGTCGGCTCCGCCTGAGGCAGGCCCGAGACGTCCGTCGAGAACTGTCCGGTTTCGTCGCTTGGGTGGTGGCTCATCCGCTGCATGCCGTCTCCAGGGTGGTAGACAACGTCTCGCGTTCCTCCGAGATCGCCGGCGATACGGCTTGGGCAGTCCCTTAGCCCACGCCTCGCCGACCCCCATCCTGCAGGGGTCCGCAGCCGATGAGAAACACAGGTTCCTGCGCAACCCACAACCGGCGGATGTGGATCTGGCCGTCGCCTACTCGACGGCCGCCATTTCGACGAGAGCCTCACGAACCGTCGAAACGAACATGTGGACGACTTCCTCGGCGGTGCTGCTCGGCCACGCCAGCAGGACAGAACCCGGCTCGATGTCGACGACAGGCACGGTCACGATGTCAGGCGGAAGATAATCCCCAACCAGCGTCGGCAGGCTAAAGCCAACCGCACGCCCGGACGCGACAGCGGGAACCCAGTCCACGCCCGAGTGGACCTCCGGTCCGCTCGAGGGCTCACCGAGGGGATGCTGGAACCAGAATCGGGTCCACGGGCTGTCGGGGGCCGGCACACGAAGCCAGGGCATGCCAGACAGGTCGCGAGCGTGCAGCTGGTCACGCTTCGCGAGGGGATGTTCCGCCGGGAGCATCACATGACGCGTCTCCCGGAGCACCGTCACCGACTCGTGTCCGTCGACCGTGAGTGGAGCCAGCACGAAGCTTGCCTGGCTCGACCCACTCGCCAGCCCGGCTGACGGATCGGAATGGTCGTACCCGACGATCTGGAGGTCCACGCCCGGCGACTGCTCGCCAAACCGCCGGATGGCTTCGCGAACCAGGTGAGTCCCGTGGACCGCGATCGCGACGCCGACGACTAGCCGCCCTTGACGACCAGCGGCCGCCTGCTCCACTGCATGAAGCGCGTCGGCCAAATCGGCGAGGATCCGTTGGGCGGCCGGAACGAGCACTTCCCCAGCGCTCGTCAACGAGACGTGCCGCGTGCTGCGAGCGAAGAGAACTACACCGAGCGTCTGTTCAAGGTTTCTGATCGACGAACTGAGTGCTTGCTGCGCGATGTGGAGCCTCGCCGCGGCACGAGTGAAATTGAGCTCCTCGGCAAGCGCAAGAAAGTACCGCAGCTGTCGGACGTCGATCGGCGGCTCGATCTCGATGGGCGGCAGGTGTCCGGCCGGACGGTCACTCCACAAGATCTGATTGTAGGCCCCGAAGGATTCGGGTTGACTGTCTCGCGCAGGTGACGAGTGTCAGGCTCCGGGTAGGATTACGCCGCTTTTGCCGGCGGATGGTGAGCGGTCGACTACATTCGAGGACTGGACGAGACCGGCCCCGAACACCTTGGTCGAATGGTGGATCAGCGGGATATCGGCGTCGAGGTCGCCGGGGAACGGGATCCCGCTCCCGATCAGGACCGGGACGGTCGTGCTCGTGATGTCGTCGATCAGGCCAGCTTGCAGACACTCCCGGATGACCCGCCCCCGTCGACGTAGACGCTCTTGGCCCCTCGGGTCGAACAGGCTCATGAGCAGCTGGTCCACGTCCCGGTAGACCGCGATGCGCGCGTCGTCGTCGGCGACCAGCCGGGAGCTGACTACCGCCACGTGCTTGCCGTGGAACGGCCACTGTTCGGTGCCCAAGTCCAGCCAATTCTGGTACGTGACGCGGCCCATCGCGACGGTGTCGATGCTGTCGATGAACTCCTGGAACCCATACTCGCCGGCGGCCTCGCCCCGGCTGGTGAGCCACTCTAGGTCACCGTTGGCACGGGCGATGAACCCGTCCAGGCTCGTACCGATGAAGACATGGTAGGTGAACGGCCTCTGGTCGGTCATGACATACCCGCGCCCAGGGCGACCTCGTTGGCGTTGATGGTGGTCATCGTTCGGTCAGCTCTCTAGGGCGGCGACGATCCGCGCAGTCTTTGAAGAGCCGGCCGCCTCGACGATCTTGCCATCGACAACCCGCATGACGTTCACGCCACGACCGAGTCCTCGGTGCCCGGACCCCATACCTAGTGCCAGCGGATGAGTGCCCACTCGTCGCCGGTGCGGACGTCCTCCACCTCGAAATGGCTGGCGGTGTCGTCGATGAGCGCCTTCCACGAGCTGAACGAAGCCTCATAGCCCTCGTAGCGTGTGCCGTCTGGGGCTGGCTGGACGCTCTCCATGACGCAGTCGGAGGCGATGCTGTCCACGAGGAGGGTGGCGTCCCGTTCTTGGAACGCCCGATTGAAGCGGTCGATGACCTCGTCGGTTGTTTGCGTCATGCCATCGGTTTCCTTCTTGGTTGGGGTTGGGTCTGACCTTGCCAGCTTCCGTCGACACGTTGCGCCACGGCTGAAGATCGGGCCGGAATGCCCGGACAAGCGGGACTTGTAACCTGAACGCCGGCCGCTGATCGAGGTCCGCGGCGGGTTTGCCGTTCCAGCCGCTAACTCAGGTCGAACAGCCTGCGGCTGATGACTACGGCGGCATCTCCCATTCATTTCGTGGTTCACCGTGTGAAGGTCACGACCAGGACGACGAGTGCGAGCAGGGTGTCCAGCACTCCGCAGAATTCGGCCATCGAGCGTGCGACGACGCGGTCGACGCGATGGTGGTAGATGTCCCAGGCGGCGTGCCCGAATAGGGCCGTGCTGACCACCAGTCCGGCCCAGGGCGCGACGAGGTTGGCGGCGGTGATCGCGACGGCAGCGAGCACGATCATCGCCGCGGCCTGCAACGGAATACCCCAGGGTGTTCGCAGCCCGCCCTGCACCAGACCGTAGACCACGAGGATGGCCACGGTGCCGAGCATCCACAACGAAGGGTCGAACCCGGGGACCAGGAAGCCGATCGTGATCAGCCCGAAGCTGACTAGGAACAACGGCCACGCGGCCATGCGCCGCCCGAGCGCCGCGGCGCCGAGGTAGACGAAACCGGAGGCCGTGACGACCTGCGCGATGTCGGTGCTTCCGGCGAATCCCAAGCTGATGCCCGCGGCGAAGGATGCCGCGAGGAGGATGCCGGCCGCGGTCGGCCAGCGGTGGATGGCCCACGGGCGGCCCGCCGGGGGCTGGTGTTCGATGCGCCCAGCGGTCACGGTGCCAGCCAACGATCGGCGACTGTCACGGTCTGGCCGGGCGCGGGTCGAAACGACGCTTGTGATGGCGGCGGAGGTGGTCATGAGGGACTCCCTTCGGTCGATCGACGAGGCGGTGGTCAGGCTTCCGGGATCGGCGCAGCAGATGGTCGGGCTCCGAGGTGCGGCCGCTCGTCGCCGCTCGTGGCGGGTTCGTTCCCAGGCTCGATCCCCGAGAGTGGGCCATCTGAGCGGACGTTGCGCAACATGACCACGGTCAGGATGGCGACACCGACGGCGACCGCCGCGCTGATCCCGGCCACCACCTGCATCCCGTCCACGAATGCCTCGCGCGCGATCGCGAGCACGGTCGCGGCAAGCTCCGCGGGGAGTACCGCGGCGACGCCCGTCGCGCCGCCGAGGGTATCGCGGGCGATGCTTGCCGCCTGGGCCGGAACCTCGGGCGGCAGATCGGCCATCGCGCCTCGGTAGATGGCGACGCCGACACTACCCAGGAGCGCGATCCCGAGGGCTCCGCCGACCTCCGCGCCGGTCTCCGAGATGCCGGAGGCAGCCCCCGCCCGCTCGGGCGGCGCCGAGCCGACGATAAGCTCGGTGGTCAGCCCGAAGACGGGTCCGAGTCCGAGGGAGATGATGATGGAGCCAGCCACGACGACGGCCAGGCCATCACCTCCGCCGACCTGGGTCAGCAGGCCCAGCCCGATCGCCCCGAGCCCCAGGCCGGCGCCCATCACGTAGGCGGGGCGAGCCAGGCGCACGAGCCGCGGCGCCAGTTGAGAGCCGATGATGAAGCCGATCGCCGAGGGCACCGACCAGAGGCCCGCCTCCAGCGGCGTCAGGCCGATCACGAGCTGGAGGTATTGGGCCACGAACAGGAAGTAGCCAAAGGCCACGAAGACGGCCAGGAAGTTGACCACCAGGGCGGCACTGAACGAGGGGATGCGGAACAGCCGGACATCGATCATCGGATCCGTCAGGGTGAGCTGGCGACGGACGAACAGGCCGCCGAAAACCAGACCGACGACGATCGAACCGACGGGCAGCGGACCGATGCCGTCCTGGGCGATCTGCTTGAGACCGAAGATCACCGCGAGGAGACTGACGAGGGACAGCGCTGCGCTGATCAGATCCAGCCGCCCAGCGTCCGGGTCGCGATACTCAGGCAGCAGCCGCGGACCGAGAATCAGCAGGAAGGCCATGACCGGCAGTGCCAGCAGGAAGACCGAACCCCACCAGAAGTGCTCCAGGAGGAGGCCCCCGAGGATCGGGCCGACCGCGCTGCCGACCGAGAAGGCCGAGACCCAGATGGCGATGGCGCGGGCACGCTGCCCGGGGTCGGTGAACATGCTGAAGATGAGGGAAAGGGTCGAGGGGGCAAGGGTCGCGCCAGCGATGCCCAGCAACGCTCGGCTCACGATCAGCATCTCGGAGCTGGTCGAGAACGCCGCAAGGATGGACGTCGCTCCGAACGCTGCGGCGCCGATCATCAGGAGCCTGCGCCGGCCGATCCGGTCGCCGAGCGTACCCATCGTGATCAGGAGCCCCGCGACCATGAAACCGTAGATGTCGATGATCCACAGGAGCTCGGCGCTGCTCGGCTGGAGATCCGCGCTGAGGGCGGGGACGGCCAAGTGCAGGACCGTCAGGTCCATGACATAGACCAGCGCCGCCAGGGCGAGGACGCCCAGACCGATCCACTCCTTGCGGCCGGCCCTGGGGTTGTCAGTCGAGGCTGTCATCGTCATCTCCGTCATCTGTTCAGATCATGGACACACCTGCGCAAACTCAGATGTGATGTGGTCGAACACCGATGCTGCCGTCGACGTCGTGCGATGTGAAACACCTGCGTCGGCTGGATCCACAATCTGTGCATGTGGATGGCGGACGCTGCGAGCTCCGCTTCCTCCGAGACGATCTCGGCGGGCTCGCGCGAAGCGTCCCCTTGGGCGTCTGGTTCATTCGCACCGTGGATGGCGTCGATCTCAATGACCCGGTGGCTGCGGCCCACGGCCGACCCGTCTTCGAGCTGCAATCCACTCGCGGGGCCAATTCCATGACACGCACGCTTCGCTCGATCATGGCCGTCGCGGCCCTGTCCTTACTCGGGTTGGCGGCGCTGCACTCCGGGCTCGTGATCCCGGGCCCGTTCAACGAGGCGCGATGTACGAGATCGAGCGTCGCCGTAGTGCTGGTGGTGGGGATAAGCTGACCTTCTTCGGCAGGGATGGGGCTCGGTGGGGAGGGCTCGCCTCAACCCTGCTTCGCTCTGGTCGGCGCCTCCATCGGCCTCTATATGGCTCTTCGGCGCCTCGGTCCGAACACCGTCCCCAACATCGTCTATCACATGGCGGTGATCGCTCTGCTCCTTCGCCGGGATCGCCGTTGCCTGGCGAGTCCCGTCGAGACGCTGATCTCCCGCAGAGGGCCGCTGACAGGCCTTTTCCTTCGACGCGATCGAGGCGTCCCATCTACAGCTTCGCCCTGTGACGCCATCACGACGGCACGCGATCGAACGACGCGTTCGAGGTACCCGCCTGATATCGACCGGCTCGTATGAAGTTCAGCAAGTCGCGCCGTCCCATGTCGCGGCCCCCTAGGAGTCATCAACATGCCAGCGCCCCATCCGTGCGATCGCGTACGGGTTCCTCATCTGGTGGATCTGGTTCGGGTTCATCGGCATTGCCCAGTTCCTTCCCGACGCGATCACGTCGGCACCGTCCTTCCCGTCGATCCGGCGCCTCGTCCTCGTGCTCTTGGTAGTCTTCTTCGCCGTCGACTACGTGCGCCGGATCGGGCAGGGCTCAGTGCCCGGAGGTGTTCGCCGTCGGGCAGGCATGGGCGATGCCTGATGAGTGGCCAATGACCTCGACCACTTCCTCTTCATGGAGCCGGTCGATATCGGGCAGTACCTCACCGTGTTCGCGCCCCTGTACCTCTGGATCCCGATCGCCACGACGATCGTCTTCGGCCGCCTGACCGCGCGCCCAGTGTCGTCCGAACAGGCGCACGAAGCGCCCTCGGTCCCCGCACGGCCCCCGACGATCGAAGCACGAGGCGACGCCTCGATCGGAGGTTCGACACGATGACGATCGCTTGTCGGTCCGCCTGACCACGGCACGGGCGAAGCGCCTTAGTTCGGACGACCTCGTCGTCGCTGTTCCGCAATGCGGAGATACGCCTGGTCCGCCTCGGTCAGAAGGACTGTGGCTGCAGGATGGACGGCGACGCCATGCTCATCGACATCGACACTGGCAAGGTCATCGAGCGGATGCCGTACCGAACCGACTTCGACGCGCTGCGTGGGCGCCTGTCCGAGGCCGAGTTCGACGCGATGGTCACGCGCATCAACGAGCTCATCGACCAGGAGGGAGCGGAGATCGCGACGGCGGGATGGCTACCCGGCAGCGACTGGACAGGAACTCCGTTCGAGCCCATCTACACAAAGGCGGCGCGCGGAGACTTCGATCGGTCCGCGATGTTCTTCGGGCAACTCGTCTGGTACACCGTCATGACGCGGCCAGAACGCTGGGCGTCAGGCAGGTATCAGCTCGATGGCAAGGAAATCGGGAGCCGCACCTACTTTCGACTGAATCGGTAGCGGGCTCCCTCAGTCATCCGGGTATCGGAGACCCGACCGACGATCGCGAGGTCCCAATCACCACTGACGTGTCCCGTCCCTTTAGTGGTGACATCCGGCCGTCCTTGGAGCTGACATCCTCATGGACCCCTCACGGGGGACCATCGGATTTCGGCGCGACGCTTGTCGAAACCCGTTGCCGTGCGTACGATACAGAGCAGCGACTCTGGAATCGACTCCTTGAATACCACCAGCCCCGTCCGAAGGAGGACGAACCCGCATGATCGAACAGCAGCCGACCGTCGTCGAGCCGACTCCCATCCTCGACCCGGGCACGGTCGTATCCCTGAGCGACGCTGCGGCCAGCAAGCTGCGTGAGTTGACCAAGGACGAGACGAATCCGGACATCGGTCTGCGCGTGTACGTGTATTCCGGCGGCTGCTCGGGCTTCCGCTACGGGATGATGCTCGAAGACGCGCCCACCCCTGAGGACAAGGTCCTCCAGGCCAGTGGCATCAAGGTCTACGTCGACGGTCAGAGCATCGCGCTGCTGCAGGGCTCGGAGATCGATTACGTCGACACGCTGATGGGCGCCGGGTTCACCGTGAACAACCCCAACGCGGTCGCGGCCTGCGGTTGCGGTTCCAGCTTCCGCACAGCGGACGACACGGGGTCGCCCAAGGGCTGCTCCCACTGATCCTCGCAGCAATACCGACTCGAAGCCGCCGGCAGGTCCGGCGGCTTCTTCATTTGGGAGACTAGACTCGACGGACGCGATCTCGCTGCACTCGGGCGGGCATTCGCGCAACACGGCTTCACGGATCGGGTAGTCGATGGAGATCCCGCTCTTTCCGCTGCACACGGTGCTCTGTCCGGGCATCGTCCTGCCGCTCCACATCTTCGAGGAACGCTACCGGGCGATGACCCGGCGCTGTCTCGACAGCGGTGAGCCGTTCGGGGTCGTGCTCATCCGCGACGGCCGCGAGATCGGCACGGCCAGGATGGCGACGCTGGCCGGTGTCGGCGCGTTCGCCGAGATCCGCCAGGCGGGTCGTTACCCCGACGGTCGCTTCGACCTGCTGGCGGCCGCGACCGGGCGCTTCGCGATCGAATCGGTGGACGCCCAGACCGAGCCCTACCTCCTCGCCGAGGTCACGCCGCTGGACGACGAGGTCGGCGACGAGCCGCGTGCCGAGCGCCTGGCCGCGACCGCCATCCGTCGCTTCGTCCGCTATCTCGACCTCATGCGGGCGCGCGACGGCGAGACCACCGAGGTGCTCGACATCCGCGTCGAGATCGAGTCGCAGCAGGACGACGGGTCCGACCGGGTTCCGGGCCGACCCGAGATGGAGGGCCTCGAGGGGGAGGGGACCTCGCCCGAACCGACGCCCGACCTGCACATCCCCGACGATCCGACGGTGTTGTCGTACCTGCTCTCCGGGATCGTCCAGGTCGAGCTGCCGCGCCGCCAGGCGCTCCTCGAAGCCGAGACGACCGTGGAGCGCCTGGAGGGCCTGGTCTCCTTGCTGGAACGGGAGCTCGTCCTCCTGACCCGCAGGCTCCGCTACTTCACACCCGATCCGGCGCTGCTCGGCGGGCCGCGCCGCAGCTGAGGCCGCTTGCGGGAGGTCCGTCTGCGACGAAAGCGCCGGATAGGCTCGCCGCGATCAGTCGCCGCTGAAGCGCTCTTCCTTCCAGGGATCGGCGTCGTTGTTGTAGCCGTACCGCTCCCAGAAGCCGAGCTGGTCGTGGTCCAGGAACTCCAGGCCACGGATCCACTTCGAGCTCTTCCAGAAGTACTTCTTCGGGACCACGAGGCGAAGCGGGTAGCCGTGCTCAGGCTCGAGCGGCTCACCGCCGTACGTGTCGGCGAGCAGGACGTCGTCATCGTCGAGGACCGAGAGCGGCAGGTTGGCCGTGTAGCCCTGCTCGGCATGGCTCACGACGTGCGTCGCGCTCGGACGGACCTGGGCCAGCTCGAGGATCGCCTGGATCGGAACACCCTCCCAGTCGGTGTCGAGCTTCGACCAGCGCGTCACGCAGTGGACGTCGGTGTGGACCTGCTTGCGCGGCAGCGCCTTGAATTGCTCCCACGTCAGCGTGAACGGCGCGTCCACCTCGCCGAAGACGCGGAAGTCCCAGGTGGCGAGGTCGACCTTGGGCACCGACCCGTAGTGCAGGACCGGGAACTTCTCCGTCCGGTACTGGCCGGGCGGGATCCGTTCCGCGACGGCGGGGTCGGTGGCGGTGTTGCCGAAGAGGCGTTCGAACATCGAGGGGGATCCTTGTGCGTGCGGCGGGAAAGGCCACGGCCCCTATCGTCGCACAACCTCGATGACGATCCAGCGACGGCCGGGACCCGAGCCGACCCCGATCCTCGGGTACCCTTGCCGCCGTGACACCGCCCACCCGCCCGAACCTCGTCATCGTGATGCCCGCGTATAACGCTGCCCGGACGCTCGAACGCACGTACGCCGACATCCCGCACGACATCGTGGACAAGGTGATCCTCGTGGACGACGTGTCCAAGGACGAGACCGTCGACATCGCGAGGAACCTCGGGCTCGACGTCATCATCCATTCCCAGAATCGCGGCTACGGCGGCAATCAGAAGACGTGCTACGACGCCGCGCTGTCCGCCGGCGCCGACATCGTCGTGATGCTCCACCCCGATTACCAGTACGACGCGACGCGCATCCCCGCCCTCATCGCGCCGATCGCCGCCGGGACCCATGACCTCATGCTCGGCAGCCGGTTCCTGGGCGACCCACTGGCTGGCGGCATGCCGCGCTGGAAGTACATCAGCAATCGCTTCCTCACGATCGTCGAGAACGTCGCCTTCGGCCTCCGTCTGTCCGAGTACCACACCGGGTTGCGGGCCTACAGCCGGCAGCTGCTCGAGACCATTCCGTACGACCGGAACAGCGACGACTTCGTCTTCGACCAGGAGCTCATCGCCCAGGTCGTTGCCGCGGGGATGCGCCGGCGGATCGGCGAGATCGCCGTCCCCACGCGCTATTTCGAGGAGGCGAGCTCCGTCGGCTTCAGGCGCAGCGTCGTCTACGGGCTCTCGACCCTGCGCGTGGTCGGTCGGTACCTCCTCCATCGATTGCGCGTGCGCCGCTCCCGGAAGTTGACCGCCCGGCCGCCGGGGGCGCCGCGCGCCGATCTCGATCGATGATCGCCGCCTCCACCCGATGAGCCGGAGGACGATCCTCCGGACGGTCATCGGCATCGCGATCAGCGGCCTCGCCATCTGGATCCTCGCGGGCTCGGTCGACCTGCCGCGTGCGGTCGACGTCCTGCGGTCGGCGAACCCGGCATGGATCCTGCTGATGGTGGGCACGGTCTTCATCGACGTGGCCGCGCGCGGCGGTCGATGGCGCGCCCTCCTCCAGCCGATCAAGCACATCTCGTACCCGCGCGTGCTCGGCTACACGTACCTGGGGTACCTCGCGAATAACGTGCTGCCGGCGCGACTGGGCGAGCTGGTACGGAGCCACGCGCTGGCCAAGGGCGAGGTTCTGAGCACCGCGACCGTGCTGGGCACCGTCGTCGTCGAGCGCGTGGTCGACACCGTCATCGTCGTCGCGTTGGCCGCCATCTCGGTGGTGGTCCTCGGCGTCGGCGGCACCATCTCGACCGCCGTCATCCTGGGCGCTGGATTCGTGGCGTTGCTCGTGGTAGGTCTCCTCGTGGCGACCGTGAGCCACCGGCTTCCCGGCGCCGATCGGGTCACGGCCGTCGCCGAGGGATATCCACGCATCCTCGAGCTGGCCAGGCGCCTCCGCGACGGGCTGGCCGTCGCGAGCCGGCCGGGCGTGCTCGGTCGCGCGCTGCTCCTCAGCGCGGCGGCATGGACCGCCTCGATCGCCACGTTCATGGCCGGTGCGCAGGCGGTCGGGATCGACCTGACGATCCCGCAGGCGGCACTCCTGTCGAGCGGCGTCGCGCTCGCCACGATCGTGCCGTCGGCGCCGGGCTACGTCGGGACGTTCGAGCTGACGGCGGTGTCGATCGCGTCGATCTTCGGCACGGACCCAGATCTAGCGTTTGCGATGGCGTTGCTGGTCCACGCGATGATCCTGATCGGGACGTCGGTCGGCGGTGTGATCGCGGCGCTGCGTCTGGGCGTCGGCCTGGATACGGGCACCGATTCGACGGAACAGGAGGTCGGTGGCGAAGGGAGCGTCACGGCCCCGGAACCGGGCCCCCGCCCTGGCTGACCGCCCTCGACGCGGTCTCTCAGGAGGCGGAAGGGGCGCCCTGGAGCGGCGGCAGCCCGAACACGGGAAGCGAGACGCCGGCAGGGTCGGCCGGAGGCACTCCATCGTACGGCTCGAACTGTAGCGGCGAGCCCTCCCGGCCCGTGACCCGGAGGAACTCGAGCGTGTAGCGCTCGTACATCTCGTTGATCACCGAGACCGCCTCGATGTGGGCCGGCCTCCCGGACGCCGCACGTGCCTCGGCGCGGCTGGTCCACAGGCAGAACGAGAGGCACGACCGATCGGCTTCCGCGGGCCCCTTGAAGTAGTGGACGAACCCGGGCGACGACTGCGCCTCGTGATGGGCCCGATCGTCGAACTCGGTCAGCCGGATTTCGTCCGCGTCGAGGCGGCGGACGGACCGGAAGGCGACGAGATACCACTCGCCCGTACCGAGCTGCCGGCCGACCTGGCTCCAGTCGAAGGCCTCTGCAAGGGGCAGGTGGGCATACGCGTCCGAGACGGGTGCAAGAGCGGCGAATGCGTCCATGTGGGCGCGAGCATCCGCTTATGGGCAATGATTGTCAAATCGTGGAACGTCCTGATGCCATATCGCGATAGTACCGGGGTGTCCTGCAGAAGCTATTCGCGCAGCGCCCCGGTGATCGCAGCGGCTCCGTCGGCCAGGAGTCGGCTCGCACGCACGCGCCATGGCAGCGTCGCTCGCTCAGCCGGGGCGACGACGCCGATCGCGGCCACGATCCCGTCGTCCCGCAGGATGGGAACGGCGATGTCCACGGTGCCGGAGAATAACTCTCCCTCACTCCGAGCGACCCCGTCTTCCAGGACCGACCCGAGCTCGCGACGCAGCGTCTTGGCGTTCGAGACCTCCGCGAGCACCTCGTCCTGGACCTCCGGCGGGGCGTACGCGAGCAGGACCTTGGCGATCGCTCCCGAGACGAGCGGCGTGGCGGAGCCCGGTTCGCAGGTCACCCGCAGGGCATGACCGGATTGCACTTCATGCAGGCAGACGGCGGTCAGGCCGACGCGGCGCGCGATCACCGCGGTCTCGCCCGCCTCGTCGACGAGCATGCGCAGGACCGGGTCCGCGTGACGGATGAGCTCTTCGCTGCTCACCGTGGCGCCGCCGGTGAGATGCAGCCGCGGACCGAGCGCGTAACCGCCCTCCATCCGCTCCACGAACCCGAACTCCGTCAGGGTGCGCAGATAGCGGTAGACGGTCGACAGTGGCGTTTCGAGCAGCGTGGCGAGCTCGTCGGCGCGGATCTCGCCGCGGTCGGCGATCGTGAGGAACACCCGCAAGCCACGCGCGAACGAGGTGTCCTCGGCGGCTTCTTCGGGCGGGCGGTCGCGGGCGGTCAACAAGGGACGGTTCCTAACGGCCAGGCGGGGAGGTCACAGTATCGCAGCCGGCACGCGCCCCGGCAGCGGGGCTTGGTCGGCGATACTGCGGTGGTGCGCATCACTGCGGTCCGGCTGCAGCGACTCGTGGTTCCCCTCGAACCGCCGTTCGCGGCCGCGTGGGACCCGGAGCCCAGGCGTTCCTTCGCGGTCACGCTCGTGCGCGTCGAGACCGATGACGGCGTCGTCGGTGTGGGCTCAGGCGACACGATGGACGGGTTCGATGCATTCGAGCACCTGTTCGTCGGGCAGGACCCGCTCGCGATCGCCCGCCATGTCCGCGTCCTCGAGACGATCGATTTCCATGCCGGTCGGTACTGGCCGCTCGAAGCGGCGCTCTGGGACATCATCGGCCAGGTTGCCGGCCTGCCGGTCGCGACGCTCTTCGGTGGATCGAGCGACGGCATCCCGGCCTACGCCTCGTGTGGGTCGCTGCTGCCCGCGGCCGCGCGCGCGGAGTCTGCGCTGCGGCTGCGCGAGGAGGGGTTTCGCGCCATGAAGATCCGGCTGGATCCGCGGCGACTGGCCGACGGGATGGCGGCGGTGGCCGCGACCCGCGCCGCCGTTGGCGACTCGATGGCGCTCATGGTCGACCTCAACCAGGGCTGGCGGATGCCCGGTGACACCGCTCTGTCGCTGGATCCCGTCGCTGCGCGCGATGTCGCCGCCCAGCTCGCGGCGTACGACGTGCTCTGGCTGGAGGAACCGCTGGCGGGCACGGATCTGCGAGGGCTGGCGGCGCTGCGGGCTTCCGCGCCCGGCATCCGGATCGCCGGGGGCGAGATGACCCGGACGTTCGTGGAGACGCTGGCTGCGCTCGATGCGGACGCTTTTGACGTCTACCAGCCGGATGTCGTGCTGGCGGGCGGGATGCTGCGGACCCGGACCGTCGCCGAGCTGGCGCTCGCCCGCAATCGCTGGTTCACGCCCCACACCTGGACCAATGGGCTGGGTCTGCTCGCGAACCTGCACGTGGCCGCCGGTGTGGGTGGTGGGCCGTTCATCGAGTACCCGTACGACCCGCCGGGCTGGACACCGGAGCGTCGCGACGCGTTCCTGGCCGAGCCCATCCGTCCCGACCGCGACGGCGTCCTGCGGGTGCCGCCGGGACCCGGCCTGGGTGCCGTGCTGGACGAGTCCGCGATCGCGAGGTACGCGGCGTGACCGATTCTGCCGCCCCGGCGCCGGACCGCGACCGCCCGACCGCCGCGGACTGGTTAGCTCGTGCCGCGGCCGTTACTCCCCGCAACGAGGCGTTCATCGGCGGCCGGTTCGTCCCAGCGGCGTCCGGCCAGACGTTCGCCGACATCGCCGGGCGAGACGGCGGGCACATCACCGATGTCGCCCAGGGCGATGTCGAGGACGTCGGAAGGGCCGTCAAGGCGGCACGAACTGCCTTCGACGACCGACGCTGGGCCGATCAATCGCCTGCGAACCGCAAGCGCATCCTGCTGAAGCTCGCCGACCTCATCCGGGCCAACCGCGACGAGCTCGCCCTGCTCGAGTCGCTCGACGTCGGGAAGCCGATCCGCGACACCCTCGCGGTCGACGTCCCCTCCGCCGCCAAGACCATCCAGTGGTACGCGGAGACGATCGACAAGGTCTACGGCGAGGTCGGCCCGACCGGCCCGGATGCCCTGTCGCTCGTGACCCGCGAGCCGATCGGGGTGGTCGCCGCGATCGTGCCATGGAACTACCCGCTGATCGTCACCGCCTGGAAGCTCGGTGCGGCCCTGGCGACGGGTAACTCGGTCGTGCTCAAGCCGGCCTCCCAGTCGCCGCTGACCGCGCTGCGCCTCGCGGAGCTGGCGGCCGAAGCCGGCCTGCCGGATGGCGTCCTCAACGTCGTGCCGGGGCCGGGTGCCGTCATCGGGGATGCCCTCGCCCGCCACCCGGCGGTCGACAAGATCGCGTTCACGGGCTCCACCGAGGTCGGGCGGTCGCTCCTTCGCGCGGTCGGCGAGACGGACGTCAAGGCCATCACCCTCGAGCTCGGCGGGAAGAGCCCGCAGGTCGTCCTCGGAGATGTCGGGGACCTCGAAGTCGCGGCCGACACGATCGGGATGGGGATCTTCTACAACAGCGGTCAATCCTGTAACGCCGGCTCCCGGCTCATCGTCCACCGCAGCGTGCGCGATGAGCTGGTGGCGCGCATCGCGGCTCTCGGTCGACAGCTGGCGCCCGGCGAGCCACTGGATCCCGCCACCCGGCTGGGCTCGATCGTCGATGAGCGGCAGCTCGAGAAGGTCCTCGGCTACGTCGCGCTGGGTCGCGAGGAAGGAGCGCAGGTCGTCGCCGGAGGCGAGCGGGTCCGCGAGGAGACCGGTGGCTTCTACATCGCCCCGACCATCCTCGACGGCGTCGACAACGGCTGGCGCGTGGCGCGCGAGGAGATCTTCGGTCCGGTCCTGACGGTGATCGAGTTCGAGGACGAGGCCGACGCCCTGGCCATCGCCAACGACACGCCCTACGGCCTCGCCGCAGGGATCTGGACACGCGACGTCAATCGCGCCCATCGACTGGCACGATCCATCCGGGCTGGGGTGGTGTGGGTGAACACCTTCGACGCGGCCGACATCACCGTGCCGTTCGGCGGCTTCAAGCAATCGGGGTTCGGCCGCGACAAGGGGATGGCCGCCCTCGATGGCTACACGCAGCTCAAGACGACCTGGTTCGACCTGTCGGGCTGACGGTGCCGGTGCCCGTGCCGTCAGCCGTGGCGGTCGTCGGTCCAGCGGGCGACGTTGCGCAGGATCAGGTCCGGACGTGGCAGGCCATCGCACAGGATCCGGTGGTAGAGGGCCTCCTCGGCAGAACGAACGGGTTCATCGGTCGTCACCCGATACGCGTCAAGGTCGATCTCCGCGACAAGCGGGACGAGGGCCTGGGCGAGCAGGTCGATCGTCCCCGTCCCCTCGTCGAACTGTTCCTTCGTCCGCCAGACGATGTCGGCGGGCAGGAGATCCTCGAAGGCCGCACGCAGCACCCACTTCTCGATCACCCGACCATCCGGCATCGTCGCGATCTTCAGCTCGGTGGGGACGGTCAGCGCCGTCGCGATGAAGTCCGTGTCGAGGAACGGCACGCGGCCCTCGATGCCGTGAAGCATCGTGAGGCGGTCGGCTCGCTGCAAGTTGATGTTGTGCAAGGTCGTGACCGAACGACAGAGCTCCTGATGGAGGGTCGCCGGGTCGCTGACGGTCTTGTGGTAGGCGTAGCCGGCGAACAGCTCGTCCGCGCCTTCGCCGGTGAGGATCACCTTGACGTAGTCGGCGGCCAGGCGGGAGCAGAAATACGTGGGGATCGCGCTGCGGACGAGGTCCTGGTCGAACGATTCCAGGGCATTGATGATCTCGGGCAGCTTGGCGACCACCTCCGTCGGCGTCATCAGGAACTCGTGGTGGATCGAACCGATATGCGCGGCCACCCGCCGCGCGGCCTCGATGTCGGAGGAACCCGCGATCCCGACCGAGAACGTGTGGAGCACTTCGAGGTGCTGGCGCGCGATCGCGGCGATGATGCTCGAATCGAGCCCGCCCGACAGGAACGCGCCGACTGGCACGTCGCTCATCAGGTGCGACACCACGGCATCCTCGACTCCGCTTCGGACCAGCGAGACGTGGTCCTCGGTCGAGCGAGTCAGCGGCGGTTCGGTGGGAACCTCGTAGTACCGGACGAAGCCGACGCGACTGTCGAAATAGTGTCCCGGCGGGAATTCGTGCAGATCATCGACCCATTCGGCGAGGGGCTTCATCTCTGACCCGAAGGCCATGGTCGTGGTGCCCTGATGGTCGGTCCAGCTGCCGTAGTAGAGCGGCTTGATCCCGATGGGATCGCGAGCGAGGAACAAGTGGTCCTCGCCGCAGATCGCGAAGGCGAACATCCCCTTGAGGGCGGACGGTGTGTCGACGCCAAGTTCCTCGTAGAGGTGCAGGACGGCCTCGATATCGCTGGTCGTCCGGAAGTCATGCCGCTTCGCCAGCTCAGGCCGGAGCTGCGGGAAGTTGTAGATCTCGCCGTTGGCGACGATCGCCATCGTGCGGGTCTCGTCGTACAGCGGCTGGTCACCACCCTCCGGATCCATGATCGCGAGCCGCCGATGACCCAGCACGCCGTTGGTCTGTGCGTGGACGCCGGAACCGTCTGGGCCGCGGTGACGAACGCCGTCCATGATCCGCTCGACGTGGGCGCGGTCCTCGGTCCCCCAGATGCCAGCGATCCCACACATCGAGCGAACGTCCTTTCGACGCCGAGCGCCTAGTCGATGTCATCCTACGGCGATTGCGTCAAATGCAAACCCTATTGCATCTGACGCACCACTGTGGCACCGTGCCATCGTGGCCGACGACCCCTCCAGCAGCCTTCGCCGTGCCCTCGATCTCCTCGACGCGTTGGCGTCGGATGACGCCGTCGCACAGGGGGGCTGGGGCGTGAACCGCCTCGCGGCTCACCTGGGCCGCGACAAGAGCCAGGTGTCTCGCACCCTTCGCGTCCTCGCGGACGCGGGCTACATCGAGCGTGATCCCGAATCCCTTCGATATCGGGTCGGCTGGCAGGTCTTCGCGCTCGCTGCACGGTCGGCCGACCAGCGACTGATCATCGCCGCCGCGCCCGTCCTCCGACGGCTCGTGGACCACGACCTCGGCGAGCGGATCCACCTTTCGGTCCTCAAGGGCCCCGAGGTGCTCACGATCCTGACCGAAGGCCCGGCGCACTCGGTCCAGAGCGTCGCCTGGGCCGGTCGGCTCGTCCCGGCCCACAACACGTCGTCGGGCCGTTCATTGATCATCGACTTCGAGCGCGCGGAGATCGCTCGACTGTTCGCCGGGGTCGAATTCCGGAGCGGCGGGCCGAACGCGCCACGCGACGTCGACGAGCTGTACGAGCGCGTCGTCGTCGCCCGACGGGCCGGGTATGCGATCGTCGATGAGGAGTTCGAATCGGGTCTCGTCGCCGCGTCGGCGCCGGTGCGCGGGTTCCGCGGCGACGTCGTCGCAGCGCTCAACGTCTCCGGCCCGAAATTCCGTCTCGGTGGACGGTTGCCGTACGCCGGCCAGGCGGTCAAGGCGGCGGCGGACGACCTGTCCGCCCAGATGGGGTGGGACGGTCGCACGCGCTTCCGCGGCGCCGACGGATCGATCGCGCCGGAGATCCCGGCATGAATCTGTTCGATTACCTCGCACGGCAAGGCGATCGCCTGCTGGGGCTGACCTTCGAGCACCTGGGCATCGTCCTGGTGTCGGTCGCCATCTCGACGGCCATCGGGGTCGCCCTGGGCATCCTGACCTATCGCACGGATGCGCCGCGCCGCGCGGCCCTCGCAGTCACGGGGATCTTCCTGACCATCCCGTCGTTCGCGCTGTTCGGGCTGCTGATCCCGATCCTCGGACTGGGCGCGCCACCCGCGGTCGTCGCCCTCGTGATGTACGGCCTGCTGCCGATCGTGCGGAACACCATCACGGGGCTCCGCTCGGTCGATCCCGCGATCGTGGAGTCAGCCCAGGGCATGGGGATGGGCCGCTACCGCCGCCTCTTCAAGATCGAGCTTCCGTTGGCCTGGCCGATCATCATCACGGGCGTCCGGGTCTCCGCCGTGATCATCGTCGGGATCGCGGCCATCTCGGCCGTCGTCAACGGGCCGGGCCTCGGCAAGGACATCTTCCGGGCCCTCGCACGCGTCGGTACGCCGACCGCCGTGCCGCAGGTGCTCTCGGCGATCCTCGGGATCGTCGTCATCGCCATCGCGATCGACCTTGCCTTCGTCGCCATCGCGCGCCTCACGACCTCGAAGGGGATCCGTGCCTGACATGACGACCATGCCTTCGCTGCCCGCCACTCCGAACGGCCCGACCGGGGATCCGATGATCCGCCTCCAGGATCTGAGCAAGACCTTTCCCGGTCAAGCTCGCCCCGCCGTGGACCACCTGGACATGGACATCGCCGCCGGGGAGATCGTGGTCCTGGTGGGTCCGTCAGGCTGTGGCAAGACGACCACGATGCGCCTGATCAATCGACTCATCGAGCCATCATCCGGACGGATCATCCTCGAGGGCGAGGACGTCACGAAGGTGGACCCGGACAAGCTCCGCCGCCGGATCGGGTACGTCATCCAGCAGGTGGGCCTGTTCCCGCACCAGACGATCTCCGACAACATCGCGACCGTTCCGCGCATGCTCGGCTGGGACGAGAAGCGCATCCGGGCACGGGTCGACGAGCTCCTCTCGATGGTCGGGCTGGAACCCGCGACGTACCGTGGCCGCTATCCCAAGCACCTGTCAGGTGGCCAGCGCCAGCGTGCGGGGGTCGCCCGAGCGTTGAGTGCCGACCCGCCGGTCATGCTCATGGACGAGCCGTTCGGCGCCATCGACCCGATCACCCGGGACCGACTCCAGAACGAGTTCCTGCGTCTTCAGGAGACGATCCGCAAGACGATCATCTTCGTCACGCACGACATCGACGAGGCGATCAAGATGGGCGACCGGATCGCGATCCTGCGCGAAGGATCGAAGATCGCTCAATACGACACGCCCGAGCGGATCCTGTCAGGCCCGGCTGATGAGTTCGTCGCCGACTTCATCGGATCAGGGGCCTCCCTCAAGCGGCTGAACCTGACCCGGGTTCGCGACATCGCATTGAGCGAGTGGCCGATCGCACGGGTGGACAGCACGCGCGACGAGGTGCGCTCAGCGCTGCTCGCCTCGGACAAGGGCGCCGTCCTGATCCTCGACGAAGCGCGCCGACCGGTGCGCTGGATCGCCGGGCGCGAACTCCAACACGACGATCGGCCACTGACCGAGATCGGGCTGCCGCCAGAAGCGCTCGTCCAGCCGAACGCCACCCTGGCGGACGCCCTCAACGAGATGCTCAAGATGCGCTTCGGGTGCGCGACGGTGGTGGATGCCGATGGCGTCTACCTGGGCAATGTCGATTTCGCGACCGTCAGCACGGCCATCCAGGAGATGCGACAGGACGCTCGTGATCGATCCCGCGCCGAGGCGGACGAGATGCAGGCAGCGCGGACGGCCGACGCCTGATGGGCATCGTGGGGCAGCCGGACCTCGGTCCGACCATCAACCCGGTCGTGCTTGCGTCGGACAGCACCGACATCCTCCGAAGCCGCCGCTACGGCCTCCTCGCCATCCTCGGATTGCCGATCGCCCTGGCGATCGTGTGCGCCCTGCTGTTCCTCTGGGTGAGCATGAAAGGCCTTGACAGCATCGAGGCTCGGATCCTGACCCCGGACGCGCTCTCGCTGGCGTTCACGAGACACCTTGCCCTGGCCTTCACGTCCACGGTGCTGGTGATCCTCATCGCGGTCCCGCTCGGGATCCTTCTGACTCGTCCGGGGGCGCGCCCGATCACTCCCCCGGTGATCGCCCTCGCAAACATGGGCCAGGCGATCCCATCGATCGGGGTCCTGGTGCTGCTCGCCCTCGTCTGGAGCACCGGGTTCTGGCCGGCCATCGTCGCCCTCGTCGCCTACGCCATCCTGCCCGTCCTTCGCAACACCATGGTCGGGCTTCAGCAAGTCGATGCGTCGGTCATCGAAGCCGCCCGGGGCATGGGCATGACGAAGAGCGCGGTCCTCCGCAAGATCGAGCTGCCCCTGGCCGTCCCCGTGATCCTGGCTGGGATCCGCACGGCCTTGGTCATCAATGTCGGGACCGCAGCGTTGGCCACCTTCGTGAACGCCGGTGGCCTCGGCGACATCATCAATGGCGGCATCGTCACGAACCGTCAGACCGTCACGTTGGTCGGCAGCGTCCTGACGGCTTCTCTCGCCTTGTTCATCGACCACCTTGGCGGCCTCGCTGAGAGCCGCCTGAGCCCAAAGGGCCTTTGACCCCCGGGCCTGGCAACCCCTCGGTACGAAAGGAGTCCGGACGCCGAGACGCGACCCGATCTACCAGTCATCACGGAGGAGATCAAACCATGCGAAGCCTTGACGAACGGGCCAAACTGCCCTTCGCCTTCCTGGGCGCGATCGCGCTCATCCTCGCGGCATGTACGACCGGCGGGACAGGCGCCTCACCGGTCGCCACGACGGCCTCGGCCCCGGCGGCCAGCGCGGGCAGCCCGGCCACCAGCGCGGCCGGAGGCGTCGATCTCACAGGCAAGTCCTTCACGGTCGGCTCGAAGGAGTTCACGGAGCAGCTGATCCTCGGCCAGATCACCAAGCTCGTGCTCGAGGACGCTGGCGCGACTGTCACGGACGAGACCGGCCTGGTCGGCTCGCCCGTGGTGCGAGAAGCGCTCGTTTCGGGCGATATCGACATGTACTGGGAGTACACCGGCACCGGCTGGATCACGCACCTCAAGAACACCGCGCCGGTCCCAGGGACCCGGGAGCAGTTCGAGGCGGTCAGGGACGCCGACGCGGCGAACGACATCATCTGGCTCGACCCGGCACCGCTGAACAACACGTACGCGATCGCGCTGGCGACCGAGAAGGCGACGGAGCTCGGGCTCACGACCCTTTCAGACGTGGCGACCTACGCCACGGCCAATCCGACCGCGGCCACGATCTGTGCTGCGTCCGAGTTCCTGGCACGCGACGATGGCCTGCCGGGGCTCGAAGCCGCGTACGGGATGAAGTTCGCGACGCCGGCCACGCTGGAGCTTGGCCTCATCCCGCCCGCCATCGACAAGGGCACCGACTGCCTCTTCGGCGAAGTGTTCGCGACCGACTCACGGGTGGTCGAGCTTGGTCTCACCGTGCTGGAGGACGACAAGGCCTTCTTCCCGGCATACGAGCCGTCGTTGAACGTCCGCAAGGAAGTCTTCGACGCGAACCCCGGCCTGACCGAGCTGTTCGCCCCGGTCGCGGCGGCTCTCGATACCGCGACGATGACGGCCCTGAACGCCAAGGTCGACGTCGACGGGGAAGAGGCGGCCGACGTGGCCACGCAGTTCCTCACCGAGAAAGGTCTCATCGGAGGCTAGACGCCGATCGGCCAACGCGTTTCAAGCTCGCCCAGGCTTCGCGGCCTGGGCGAGTTCCGCACGGCGCGCCCCGACACGCGGCGCGCGCGATACTGCGACCGTCGGACGGCGAGGTCGACGTCCGGGCAGTCGTCCCAGGCAGGAGTTGGCGATCGTGACCAGCATCGAAACGAGTGGAGGGGCTTCTCCGCGCCGCCGCACGGGCGGCCGGGCCGGCCACGAACGACATCTGCTGCCCCAGCAGCGGCCGTGGGCGCAGCCGCGGATGCGCTACGCGCCGACCGAGGTCATCTCCGCCGACGAGCTCGAGTCGATCCATGTCGCGTCGCTGCGTGTCCTGTCCGAGATCGGAATGGACTTTCTCGACGCCGATGCGCGTGAGGTGCTCAAGGCGGCAGGAGCGCACACCGAACCCGACACGCAGCGCGTTCGGTTCGACCCGGAGATGGTCACAGAGACGATCAAGTCGGCTCCCTCATCGTTCACGCTGCACGCCCGGAATCCGGCGCACGACGTCCAGCTCGGTGGCGACTGGATCGCCTTCGGCACCGTCGGCAGCCCGCCCAACGTCTCGGACCTGGATCGCGGGCGACGAATTGGCAATCGCGAGGACTACCAGAACCTCCTGCGACTCGCGCAGCTGCTGAACCCGATCCATTTCCTGTCGGGCTACCCGGTGGAGCCGGTCGACCTCCACCATGGCGTCCGCCACCTGTATGCCACCCTCGACGGGCTGACGCTGCTGGACAAGGCGATCCACTGCTACAGCCTTGGCCGCCAGCGCAATGTCGATTGCCTCGAGATGGTCCGGATCGCCCGTGGCATCGACGACGCCACGCTCGACGAGGAGCCATCGATCTTCACGGTCGTGAACTCGAGTTCGCCCCTGCGGCTCGACGCCCCGATGTTGCAGGGGATCATGGAGTTCGCTCGACGCGGCCAGGTCGTGTGCATCACGCCGTTCACGCTGGCCGGCGCCATGGCGCCGGTGACCCTCGCGGGCGCCCTGTCCGAGCAGAACGCCGAGGCGCTGGCGGGCATGGTCCTGACCCAGGTGGTTCGGCCGGGGGCGCCGGTCATCTACGGCGGCTTCACGTCGAACGTCGACATGCAGTCGGGCGCGCCGGCGTTCGGGACGCCGGAGTACATGCGGACCGCGATGATCGGCGGTCAGCTCGCCCGTCGCTACGGTGTGCCCTATCGATCGTCGAACGTGTCGGCGGCCAACGCGCTCGATGCCCAGGCGGCATACGAATCGGTGTTCTCGCTGTGGGGCGCGATCATGGGCGGGGTCAACCTGCTCATGCACGGAGCGGGCTGGATGGAGGGCGGCCTCCACGCCAGCTACGAGAAGATGATCCTGGACGCCGAGCTGCTGGGGATGGTCGAGGCGTTCCTGGACCCGGTGGTCGTCGACGAGGACACGCTGGGGTTCGAGGCGATCGAAGGAGTCGGCCCAGGCGGCCACTTCTTCGGCGCCGAGCACACGCAGTCCCGCTACAAGACCGCGTTCCACAAGCCGATGCTCAGCGACTGGCGCAACTACGAGACGTGGGAGGAGGCCGGCTCGCCGGAGCTGCCGTCGAAGGCGAATTGGGTCTGGAAGGAGCTGCTGGCCTCGTACGAGCCGCCGCCGATGGATCCAGCCGTGGCCGAGGAGCTCCAGGCATTCGTCGACCGGCGCGTCGCCGAGGGCGGCGTCCCCACCGACTACTGAGAGGGACTCATCCGTTGAAGAACGAAACCCAGGTCGTCGTCATCGGTGGCGGGGTCGTCGGGGCCAGCGTGCTGTACCACCTCACGAAGGCCGGCTGGACCGACGTCATGCTCCTCGAACGTCGCGAGCTGACGGCGGGCTCGACGTGGCATGCCGCCGGTGGGATGCACACGCTCAACGGCGATCCGAACGTGGCTCGGCTGCAGCAATACACGATCCAGCTGTACGAGGAGCTGGAGCGGGTGTCCGGCCAGGATTGCTCGATCCACCTGCCCGGCGGGCTGATGCTGGCCGACACGGAGGTCCGGATGGACTTCCTGCGGATGGCCCAGGCGCGCGGCCGGTATCTCGGGATGGACCTGGAGCTCATCACGCCGAGCGAGGCGGCGGACATCTTCCCGCTCATGGACCCGCAGTACTTCGTCGGGGCCCTGTACGACCCGGTCGAGGGCCACGTGGATCCCACCGGCGTCACGCGGGCCTA
Source organism: uncultured Chloroflexia bacterium (assembly GCA_963828165.1). Lineage (GTDB taxonomy): Bacteria > Chloroflexota > Limnocylindria > Limnocylindrales > CSP1-4 > SPCO01. The sequence continues at coordinate 925,624 of CAWHDR010000001.1, read as the reverse complement.
CGTGAAGTGCGCCCAGATGGCCGGCGCGGAGGTCCACCAGCACACCCCGGTCGTGGGGCTGGAGCAGCGCCCGGATGGCACGTGGGACGTCCGTGTCGAGAGCGGCGACACGATCCACGCCGAGCATGTCGTCAACGCCGGCGGGCTGTGGGCGCGCGAGGTCGGCCGGATGGTCGGGATCGAGCTGCCGGTGCTGGCCATGGAGCACATGTACCTGCTGACCCAGGACATGCCCGAGGTCGCCGCCCAGGTCGCGAAGACCGGCCACGAGATGCCGATGGCGCTCGACTTCGCCGGCGAGATCTACATCCGCCAGGAGGGCGGGGCGATGCTCCTGGGCACCTACGAGCAGGCATGCGTGCCGTGGTCGCCGCGCGAGACGCCGTGGGACTTCGGATCGCAGCTGCTGAAGCCCGATCTGGACCGGATCACCCCCGAGCTGTCCGTCGCGTTCAAGCACTACCCGGCGATGGGTACGACCGGCATCAAGCGGGTCGTCAACGGGCCGTTCACCTTCTCGCCGGACGGCAACCCTCTGGTCGGGCCCGTCCGCGGCCTGCGCGGGTACTGGGTCGCCTGTGGCGTCATGGCCGGGCTGTCGCAGGGCGGCGGCGTCGGCCTGGCACTCGCGACGTGGATGACCGCCGGCGATCGCGGCGATTCGGGGATGGATATCTGGGCGATGGACGTCGCCCGCTACGGCGATTACGCGACGCTCGCCTACACGAACGCGAAGGTCCAGGAGAACTACCGGCGGCGCTTCCGGATCACGTTCCCGAACGAGGAGCTGCCGGGCGCGCGCCCCCTGCTCACGACGCCGATCCGCGATCGACTGACCGATGCCAACGCCGTGTGGGGCGCGACGTTCGGGCTCGAGCACGCCCTGTGGTTCCAGCGGGAGGGCCTCGAGCCGAAGGAGGATGTCACCTTCCGCCGCTCGAACGCCTGGGACTGCGTGGCCGACGAGGTGGCCGCCGTCCGCGAGCGCGTCGGGATGACGGAGATCTCCAACTACGCCAAGTACCGGGTCACCGGGCCGGGCGCGGAGTCATGGTTGTCGTCGCTGCTGACCGCCCGGATGCCGGCGCCCGGCCGCATCACGCTGACCGCGATGCTGAACGACGCGGGGCGCATCGTCGGCGAGTTCACCGTGGCGCGCGCCGCCGAGGCCGACGAGTTCTTCCTGTTCGGGTCGCTCCCGGCCGAGGTCCATCACTCGCGCTGGTTCCGGCACCACCTGCCCTCGGATGGGTCGGTGCGGTTCGAGGTCCTGGGTCTCGGTCTCACCGGATTGTCCGTCGCCGGGCCGCGCTCGCGTGACGTGCTGGCGGCGGTGGCGCCCGATCTTGACCTCTCGACCGAGGCGTTCCCGTTCATGACGTTCCGACAGGTCGATCTGGGGATGATCAGAGGTCATCTGGCGCGCATCAACTACGCCGGCGACCTCGGCTACGAGCTGTGGGTCGCGCCGGAGTACCAGCGGGCGTTGTTCGACCGGATCATGGATGCGGGCGAGCCGCATGGCCTACGGCTGTTCGGGATGCGCGCCCTGATGTCGCTGCGCCTCGAGAAGAGCTACGGCACGTGGTTCCGCGAGTACCGACCGATCTACACGCCGGCCGAGGGCGGGATCACGCGCTACCTGAAGCTCGATCACGAGTTCATCGGCCGAACGGCGCACGAGGCGGAGCTCGCCGCTGGTGGCCCGAAGCGGCGTCTCGTGGCGTTCGTCGTCGAGCCGGATCCGGACGACCCGGCCGACGTCATCGGCGACGAGCCGGTGTGGCACGACGGGAAGGTCGTCGGCTGGATCACGTCCGGAGGCTACGGCCATCACGTGCAGCGATCGATCGCGCTGGGGTACGTGCCGACGGAGCTCGCGGCGCCCAACGGACCGGGCGGTGGCCAGTTCGAGATCGAGATCATCGGCAACCGTCGGCCGGCGCGGCTGCAGCCGGAGCCTCTGTTCGATCCCGCCGGTGCCCGGATGCGCCAGTGACCGATCGACCGGCGGCCGCGGCAGCCGTCGATGGCGGGCGGCTCGTCGTCGATGGGCGACCCGTGGCGTTCCAGCCGGGCGATTCCGTCGCGATCGCGATGCTCCGTGAGGGGCTGTCGCCCGGGCGAGGCGGGACGATCTGCCTGACGGGCGACTGCGGCAACTGCCTCGCCCAGGTCGACAGGATCGCCTACGTGCGGACGTGCCAGACGGCGGCGCGGCCCGGCCTGTCGGTCGTGGCGCATCCGGCGGGAGGGTTGCCGGAGCTGCCGGTCGTTCGGGTCACGGCCGCCACATCGACGCCGCCCGCCCGCGGGATCGAGGTCGCGCGCCGCGAGGTCGACGTCGCGATCGTCGGCGGCGGGATCGGCGGGACGCGAGGCGGCGGAGACCGCGGAATCGGCGGGCAAGTCGGTTCTTGTCCTGGATGCGGCCGCGGGCGACGAGGTCGTGGCGATCTACGCCGGGCCGATGCTCGTCGTGCGCACACGGGCCGGGATGCTTCACGTTCACGCTCACGAGATCGTGGTCGCGACCGGGGCGGCCGAGATCCACCCCGTCGTGCCCGGGAGCGGGTTGCGCGGCCTGCTGACAGGGCGCGCCGCGGAGCGGCTGCACGCCGCCGGCGTGGCCCTCGGGAAGGCCGTGGCGGTAGGGACGCCGCCGGCCGGAGTCGTGGCCACACCCGCTCCAGGGCGGTTGGTGCGCTTCGAGGCCGAGGATGGTCGCGTCCGCGCGGTGGTGACGGTCGACGAAGCGACTGGTGAGGAAACCACGTCCCCGGCCGACACCGTGATCCTCGGGCTGGGCCTCGCTCCCCGCGATCTCCTCGCCCGAATGGCCGGTGAGGTGCCGCTGAGCGTGGTCGGCGCCGCGGCCGGGGACCGGCCGCTCCCGCCGCCACCGACCGCGGGCGTCGTCTGCCCGTGCATGGGCACGACCGTCGCGGACCTCGAGGCCGCCTGGGACAAGGGCTTCACGGAGCTCGAGCTGCTGAAGCGCTCGAGCCAGGCGTGCCTCGGCACGTGCCAGGGCGGAGCCTGCCTGCCCCACGTCCGCTCGTGGATCGCGGCGCGGACCGGCGAGGTGCCGGCGCCGTTCACCGCCCGACCGGCCTCGCGCCAGATCACCCTCGCCGAGGCGGCGGCGGACACCTATGTGGATGTCTTCCGGCGGACGCCACTCCACGACGAGCATCTCGCGCTCGGGGCTCGGATGGACCGCTTCGGGAACTGGTGGCGGCCGTGGCACTACGGCGACCCGATCGCGGAGTACTGGGCTGTCCGCGAAGGGGTGTCGCTGGGTGACGTCAGCACGCTCGGCAAGCTGGTGGTGTCCGGGCCGGACGTCGTGGAGGCCCTCGAGCGGCTGTATCCGTGCCACGTCGCGGACATCAAGCTGGGTCGCTCGCGATATGCGCTGCTCCTCAACGAGCGCGGCCACGTCATGGATGACGGCATGATCCTGCGCGAGTCCGAAACCCGGTTCGTGCTGAGCTTCACGTCCGGAGGCGCGGCCAACGCCGAGATGTGGCTGCGCGACTGGATCGAGACATGGGGCCTCCGCGTCCACGTTTTGGATCGCACGATGTCCCTCGCCGCGATCAACGTCACGGGGCCCCTCGCCCGGGAGCTGCTGCAGCGTGCCGGCCTCCCCGACCCGCCCCGCTTCCTGGGCCACGTCCACGCCGACATCGCCGGCGTGCCATCCCACGTCATGCGCCTCTCGTTCACCGGCGAGGCCGCCTTCGAGTTGCACCACCCGGTCGACCGCTCGCTCGAGCTGTGGCGCGCGCTCATGGACCTGGGCGCGGATCTCGGCATCCGGCCGCATGGGCTCCAGGCGCTGTTCGGTCTCCGGCTGGAGAAGGGCCACGTCATCGTTGGCATGGACACGGAGCTCGACACGACGCCGCGCCGGATCGGCATGGACTGGGCGGTCCGGATGGAAAAGCCGGCGTTCATCGGACGGGCGGCGCTCGAGCGGACCGCGAAGCTCGATGACCATCGGCGCTGGATGGGCTTCACGATGGAAGGGCCGGCGCCCACGGAGGGTTCGCCGATCTGGGCGGATGGCGAGATCGTCGGCAACGTGACCGGGAGCTGGCCCTCCCCGCTGCTCGGCAAGGCGCTGATGCTCGGGTGGCAGCGACGGACGCCGTTCCGCGACCGCGTGGAGATCGAAGGCCGCGAGGCCGTCGTCAGCCCGACCCCGTTCTACGATCCGGAGGGCCACCGTGCCCGCGCTTGAGCGGCTGCGCGGGGTCCGGGTGGTGGCGGATCCGTCGGCCGTTCACCGCGCCACGTGGCACGGCGACGACGTCACGATCCTCCGATTCGCCCCGGATGACGCGTTCGGGCTCGGCGCCCGGACCGTCGACGTCGATGACCCGGACGGGATCGTCGAGGATGAGCCGGGCTTCGTCGGCGCATGGCTCGACCCGGCCGCGATCGAGCCCTACACAGAGTGGCCGCTACCGAGCGAGCGACCGGCCCTCGCCCAGGGCTCGATCGCCGGGGTGCCGGCGAAACTGTGGCTTCCCGCCGACGGTGACGCGCTCCTCCTGACCGCGGCGCCGTACGCCCACGAGCTCGAAGTCCGTCTGGGATGGCGGTCGTGAGCGAGTACACCGACACGCTGCCGCCGATCCGCTGGCCGGACGAGCGCCGCTCGTCGTACGACGTCGTGATCGTCGGTGGCGGCGGCCACGGCCTTTCGACGGCGTACCACCTGGCCACCCGCCATGGCATCACGAATGTTGCCGTCCTGGAGGCCGACTACATCGCGTCCGGCAACACGGGCCGCAACACCACGATCATCCGCGCCAACTACGGCATCCCCGAGGCGATCCGCTTCTTCCAGCACTCCCTCGAGATGTACCAGGCGCTCGAGGAGGAGACCGGGGCCGCGATCCTCCACCAGACCAAGGGGATCGTCTGGCTCGCCCATACCGAGATGGCGATGCGTACCGAGCGCGCGCGCTGCCTCATGAACACGGCGAACGGCGCACAGACGTTCATGCGCACGCCCGCCGAGCTCAAGGAGCTGATCCCCGAGCTGGACCTGACCGGTGGCGGCCGCTACCCGGTCCTTGGGGGCTCCCACCACGTCGAAGGTGCCACCGCCCGACATGACCGCGTTGCATGGGCCTATGCCTCGGGTGCCTCACAGCGCGGCGTCGACATCTTCCAGCACACGCCGGTGACCGGCCTCGTCCGAGACGGCGACCGGGTCGTTGGCGTGGAGACCGCGGACGGGCCGATCGCCGCGGGCGCGGTGCTCTCCGCGGTGGGTGGCCGCGTGACGGAGATGGCCGCCCATGCGGGCGTCCGCCTGCCCGTACGCACCCACCCGCTCCACGCCTTCGTCACCAACGATTACGCCCAGGGATTCTCACCGATCGTCGCGAGCACCGAGCTCATGTGCTACGTCTCGCAGACCGAGCGCGGCCAGATGCTCATCGGCGCGGAATTCGACTCGCAGCCCTCGTACTCGCGCCAGTCGTCGTTCGCGGCGCTGCGCTCGTATTCGTACAAGGTCACCAGGCTCCTGCCGTTCCTGCGCGACCTGCGGATCCTGCGGACGTGGGCCGGGATCTGCGACATCTCCGCCGACTTCTCCCCGATCATGGGCTTCACCGGGGTCGACGGGTTCCTCGTCACGACCGGCTGGGGCACCTGGGGCTTCAAGGCCATCCCGGCCGGCGGCGAGGCCATGGCGGAGCTGATCGCCACGGGTCGTCCACCGGCATTGATCGCACCGTTCGCGCTCGATCGATTCCGCCGCGACCACGTCCTGGCCGACCAGGGCTCCGCGGGGACGCGCTGATGCTCTGGCTCGACTGCCCGCGCTGCGGGCGACGCCCGCTCGACGAGTTCACGTTCGGAGGCGAGCGGCGGTCGGTGCCGGCGTCCATCACCGACGCGGACGAACGCGACTTCGACGAGGTCTGGGTCTTCGAGAACCCCGACGGCGTCACGACCGAGCGCTGGTTCCACGCTGCGGGCTGCCGGCGCTGGCTGACGGTCCGCCGCGACACGCGCGATCGACCAGGTCGTCGAGATCCTGCCGTGACCCATCTCGCCGGTCGCCAGATCGAGATCGTGCTGCGCAACAAGGTCTACTTCGGCGTCGGCGCGATCGCGCGCCTCCCCGAGGTCGTCGCCGCGGCCGGTGGCTCGCGGGTCTTCGTCGTCACCGATCCGGGCGTGCGCGCCTCAGGCGTCGTCGATCGAGCACTGGCCGTCCTGACGGACGCGGGCGTCGAGCACGCGCTCTTCGACGAGGTCGAGCCGAACCCGGCGGCCTCGACCGTGGAGCGTGGCGCGACCGCGCTCCGGGACTTCGGCCTCGCGGGGACCGTGGTCGTGCCGATCGGCGGCGGCTCCTCGATGGACACCGCCAAGGCGCTCGACCTGCGCGCGGCGAACGAGCCCCTCACCGTGTGGGAGCTCGAGTACGACGGCGCAACGTTGGCACCCGGGCGCCCGGTCGTGGCGGTCCCGACGACCGCGGGCACCGGCGCCGAGACGAACTCGTTCGGGGTCATCACCGACGAGGTGGTCGGCCGCAAGGGCTACATCGGCCATCCGTCGCTGCTCCCGGTCGCGACGATCCTGGATCCGGCCCTGACCGTCGGGCTGCCACCGGCCGCAACCGCCGCCACTGGCATCGACGCGATGACCCACTCGCTCGAATCGCTGCTGTCGGCCAATCCGAATCCGTTCGCGGAGTCGACGGCGCTGGGCGTGATCAGGACCGTTGCCGCGTGGCTCCCGCGCGCCGTTGCGGATGGCACGGACCTCGAGGGGCGCTCGCAGATGCTCCTCGCGTCGCACCTTGCGGGCGTTGGCCAGGCGAGTGGCACCGGCGTGGGCCTCGTCCATGCCCTCGGCCACGCGCTCGGAACGCGTGGCCAGCTGCCGCACGGGACGGCCCTGGCGGTGATCCTGCCAGAGGTGCTCGACTTCTACCGTGGCATCCGCGATCGCGAGCTCGCGTTGGTCGGCGTGGCGCTCAAGGTCGCATCGCCGACCGAGGACGACGCGACGGCCGCCGGCGTCGCGATCGGGGCGATCCGCCGGCTGTGCGAGGCGGTCGGCCAGCGACCGACCCTGCGGAGCCTCGGGTTCGACGAGCGCGTGCTGGACATCGTCGCCGAGGACGCCATCGCCGACGCCGCGATCCGCAACTCGCCGCGGCTCCCGACCCCTTTCCAGGCGCGCTCGATCCTGGCGGCCGTCCTGGGCTGAGGCCGTCTTCGCCCGCTAGCCCCGGTCGATGAGCGGCTTGACCTCGCCGATGAAGCGCTCGAACGTCTCGACGTCGTATGGCGCGGGCTGCTCGGAGATGACCGTTTCGAACCCGAGCTCGACGTAAGGCCGGAGGCGGTCGGCGATCTGCTCGGGTGAGCCGTTCCAGAACGTGTCGTCGTCCTCGACATCGGCCATCGGCGTGCGGTTGTGCTCCATCGCGGATTTCCAGACCCGGTCGGCCTCGGCCTCCGAGTCGCGGATCGTGAGCTTCACGCCGAGCGTGAATTCGATCTCGCCGATGTCCCGGCCGACGGCGTCACAGTGACCGCGCAGGACCTCGACCTTGTGGGTCATGAGCTCCAGGGTTCCCATGGCGTTCCACATGTCGGCGTACTTCGCAACGGTGCGCAGGGTCTTCTTCTCGCCGCTGCCGCCGATCATGATCGGCAGGCGCTTCTGGATCGGCAGGGGCTGATGCCGGAGGTCGTTGAACGCGTAGTGCGCGCCGGGCTCGGAGGTCGCCGATCCGCCGTCCAGCACGGCGCGCATCGCGCCGACCGCCTCGTCGAGCCAGTCGAGCCGCTGGCCGAACCCGGTCCCGAATTCGATGCCATGAGCCTGGTGCTCCAGCTCGAACCAGGCGCCGCCGATGCCGAGGATCGCACGGCCGTCGCTGATATGGTCGAGGGTTTCGGCGGTCTTGGCCGTGAGGCCCGGATTGCGGAACGTGTTCGCCCCGACGAGCAGGCCCAGGCGGGTCTGGTCGGTGGCCATCGCCCACGCCGCGAGCGAGGTCCACCCCTCGAAGATCGGCTGGTACGGGTCGCCGAAGATCCCGTACAGGTGGTCCCAGGTCCAGAGATGGTCGTAGCCCAGCCGATCGACCCGCTTCGCCGCATCGAGCATCTCCGGCCAGGTCGCTGCCTGACTCCACAGCAGGATGCCGGTCTTGAGGTCGGTCATGGGTGGGCGTCTCCGATGGGCGTCGTGGAACGCCAAGTCTAGGACACGCGGGGCGGGAAGACCCCTCAGGCCCGGTCCAGCTCCCGATCGATCGCCCGGAGGATGAACCGCGCCGCCTCGGCACTCTTGCCGCCGAGCTTCTCGCCCTCGTCCTGTTCCAGCGCGCGCATCAGATCGCCAAGGAACAGGTCGAGCGACGGCGTCCGTTCCAGTGACCCGTCGGCAAAGGCCGCCTCCAGCCGGGCGACCGCGGCCCGGGCGTTATCGACGCTGTGGCCCTTGGCGACGATCAATTCGCGGATGTCGGACCGGGCCGCGTCCGCCGCCGCGCCGGAACTCGTCATCGCAGCTTGCGCATCGTGCGCCGCAGCAAACGGGTCGTCGTCGAACCTGCCGACGTGCCGTCCTCGTCGCCCCGCGGACTCTCGGCATCGCGTCCCTGGGATGCCAGCGCCTCGCCGTCGAGAAGGGCGCGCTCACCCTCCTCCTCGGCGTCCTCGACGCGCATCCGCCGCCAGTCGGACTCGAGCACGCTCATCGCGATCTCGTCCCACCAGCGTCCGTCCCGGAAGATCGACTCGCGCGAGCGCCCTTCCACGACGAACCCGCAGCGTTTGTAGGTTCGGATCGCGCGTTCGTTGAACTCGAACACGAACAGCGCGATCCGGTGGAGCCCGAGCGTCCCGAAGGCATGGTCGAGCATGAGCCGGGTCGCCTCGGTGCCGTAGCCCTGCCCCCACGCGTCCTTCTCGCCGATCGTGATGTGGTACAGCGCCGAGCCGTTCTCACCGTCGAGCTGGCTGAAGGCGCATGTCCCGACCAGCCGCTCACCGCCGCGTTCGTGGATGGCCATCGCCATCGCGTCAGGGCCGACGACCCGCGCGGCGAAGAAGCGCTCGATCTCGTCGGCGCGCATCGGCGCTTCCTGGTAGCGCGCCAGGCGGGCGATCTCGGGGTCCGCGTACCACTTGCGAAACCACGCCACGTTCCCGGGCACGTGTCGGCGCAGGACGATCCGGGAACCGGTCAGGACCTCGGGGAACCACGTTCGCGGCGGCATCGCCGGAACCGTATACCATCGCCGCCATGCGCCGCTGGAGCGACCTGGCCGAGCGCGTGGCGGCAACGACCCGGACCTCCGAGAAGACCGCCCTCCTGGCCGACTACCTGCGCAGCCTCACGCCCGACGAGCTCCCGATCGCGGCCGTCTTCCTGACGGGCCGTCCGTTCCCGGAGGCGGACCAGCGGTCTGCGGGCCTGGGCTGGTCGGCGATCATGACCGCCATCGGGAACGTGGCTTCGGTCACGCGGGGGGACCTGGGCGAGGCGTACGACCGGCACTCCGACCTCGGCAAGGCCATCGAGGATGTCCTGGTCGGCGCGGGCCACGCACCGCCACCCGAAACGTCACCGAGCCTCCCCGAGGTGGCGGCCACGTTCGCCGCGGTCGAGTCCGCCTCCGGCCCGGCCGCCAAGGCCAAGCTGCTCGGGGACCTCCTCGCCCGGAGCGATCCCGCAACGGCCAAGGGCATCGTCAAGGTGCTCGGGCGGGAGCTCCGGATCGGCCTGCGCGAGGGCCTCGTCGAAGCGGCGATCGCCAAGGCCTTCGACCGTCCGCTCGATGCCGTGAAATGGGCGGGCATGCTGACCGGCGACGTTGGCCGGCTCGCCGAGCTGGCCCGCGACGACCAGCTCGACGACGCCGAGCTCGCGCTCTTCCATCCGCTCAAGTTCATGCTCGCCTCCCCGGCGGAGGACGCGGCCGAGATCCTCAGGAGGCTTGGGCCGGAGGTCTGGGTCGAGGACAAGTACGACGGCATCCGGGCCCAGCTTCACAAGCGTGGGACCGACGTGCGCCTCTACTCCCGCGACCTCAATGACGTCAGCACCCAGTTCCCCGAGGTCGTCGACGCCGCACGTCCGCTGGGGTGGACCGGGGTCATCGATGGCGAGATCCTGGCCTGGAAGGACGGCCTCGTGTTGCCGTTCCAGAGCCTGCAGGCACGACTCGGGCGCAAGTCGCCGTCGGAAGCGATCCGAGCGGAGGTGCCGGTCATCTTCGTGGCGTTCGACCTGCTCGCCTTGGGACCTGGCGACGATCCCGACGGGGATGCCACCGTCGAGCCCCTCCTGCGCGAACCGCTGCGCGAACGCCGCCTGCGCCTCGACGCGATCGAGCTGCCGCTGGCCGATGCCGGTGGGCGCTTCATTCGCTCGCATCTCGGCGTCGCAGCCGACACCGATGCGCTCGAGGTCGCATTCGCCGATTCGCGGGCGCGGCGCAACGAGGGGCTCATGGTCAAGGATCCGACGAGCATCTACTCGCCGGGCCGGCGCGGCCTCGGCTGGCTGAAGATGAAGAAGGCGCTCGCGACCATCGACTGCGTGGTCGTCGGCGTCGAGGTCGGGCATGGCAAGCGGCATGGCGTCCTGAGCGACTACACGTTCGCCATCCGCGACACGGCCACGGACAAGCTCGTCAACATCGGCAAGGCCTACAGCGGCCTGACCGACGCCGAGATCGCCGAGATGACGAAATGGTTCGAAGCCCACACGATCGCCACGTACGGCCGCTACCGGCAGGTCGAGCCGACCGTGGTCGTGGAGATCGCGTTCGACGTGATCGTGCGGAGCAAGCGCCACGGCTCGGGCTTCAGCCTGCGCTTCCCACGAATTGCCGCGCTGCGCCCGGACAAGTCGGTCGATGAGATCGACACGGTCGACACGGTGACCGCCCTGTACGAGGGCCTCCAGCACGGCTCGGAGCTGCTGGTGACCGCTGGCGCCAGGACGGTCCCGCCAGCAACGGGATGACCTTCCCATCGCGCCGGTGGCCGCGTATCCTTCGGCGATGTTCGACGGCGTCGGGGGCGATCCGCCCGTAACCACCCTCACCATCTATACGGACGCGTTCATCGTTCGCGGCACGATCCTGACCCGCCAGCGGCGCGTCAGCGACATCCTGAACCTCGCCGAGGACCGGTTCATCGTGCTCAGCGACGTCACGACGGATGAGTTCGGGACGCGCGGCGAGACGGTCCGGGCCGAGTTCGCCCAGATCAACCTGAACGCGGTCCTCTTCGCCGTCGCCGACACGAAGCTGGACACGCCACCGGAGCTTCGGACGCCCAAGGTCGCCGAGCAGGCGTTGATCTCCGTGCCGCCGTTCAAGGTGACCGGGAGCATCTACCTCATGCCCGGGCACGACCTGCGCGTGTCCCTGGCGGAGCTGACCGGCAAGTTCGTGCCGGTCACCACGGCGACGTATTGGTCCGATGTCCTTGGCGAGGCCCGCCAGACCGCCGAGCTCGTGGCCGTGAACCACGAACGAGCCCAGATCCTGGCACCGCTCGTGATCGTCGACCCATGGGCCGATCTCGAAGCCCCGGCTCCGGGCGCCGCCACCCCGGACGCCGCGACCCCGGGCGCCGCGCCCGCGCCCCCGAAGCCCGCCGGAGACCCCGCGTGGCCCGAGACGGATGTCCCGCCGGCACCGCGACCGCCCACGGAGCTGATCGGCTAGACGTTCGGGGACGCTGAACGCGACCTCGTCGACGGCGCGCCCGCTACCGGTCGACCGGCAAGTCCAGGCGGTTCCCCCATTCGGCCCAGCCGCCGTCGTACACGGCGACATCGTCGTGCCCGAGCAGCATCAGGACGAAGGCCAGCTTCGCCGCAGCCACCCCTGACCCGTCGTAGGCCACCATCCGACGGCCGCGGCTCACGTTTGCCGCATGCAGGAGGCTGCGGAGCTCGTCGCCGCTGCGGAGGCGTTGGCTACCGGATTCATGCATGTTGCCGACCGGCACGTTGACTGCGCCCGGGATATGCCCGAGCCGCCGAGTGTTGCCCTCGTAGCCGCGATACTCGGCCGGCGCTCGCGCGTCGAGGAGCGCCACGCTCGGCGCGCCGAGCATCGCGCGGACGTCGGAGGTCGTCAGATGCATGCGGTTCGGTCCGCGCGGGGTGAACGGGACGACGGGTAGCTCGATCCCATCGTTCAGGCCGCGGGAGATCGGGCGGTTCTCTGCCTGCCAGGCCGGGAACCCCCCGTCGAGGATGCGTACCTGCGCGAGCCCGTAGGCCTGGAACGACCACCACACGCGCGCCGCGTACAGCCCCTGGGTGTCGTCGTAGATGACGACCGTCGTGCCGTCGCCGATGCCGACCCGCGACGCGACCTCGCCGATCCGGTCCGGCGTTGCCAGCCGGATGGCGTCGGAGTCCTCGGCGTCGTCGGCAAGGTCTGCCCGCCAGTCGATGTAGCGGGCACCGGGGATCTGGCCGGCCCGGTGGACCTGCACGCCAGTCCCGTCCGGTCGCCAGCGCGCATCGAGGAGTCGTACGCCCTGCCGGCCCAGATTCTCGGCCAACCACTCGGTGGTTGCGACGAGCTCGGGACGGGCCAGGCCGGACATCGTCGGTATCATACGGCCGTGGTCGCCCCGTTCCCGCCTGATGCGGACCGCCTGGCCGCGGTCCGGGCGGCCCTCCCCGCCCTCGAGGCCGGCATCTACCTGAACACGGGTTCCGTGGGTCCGATTCCCGCCGAGACGGCTGCCGCGATGAATGAGATCGCGACGTACGAGCTCACGACGGGTCGCGCCCACCCCGATTACTGGCTCGACACACTCCAGCGGATGGCCGAAGCCCGCGCTGCGGTCGCCGCGGTGCTCGTCGCCGATGCGGCCGATATCGCCCTGACCCACTCGGCCACGGACGGCATGAACATCGGCGCGTGGTCGATCGACTGGAAGGCTGGCGATCGCGCGGTCACGACCGGACTCGAGCATCCTGGCGGCACGGGTGCCCTCCACAACCTGCGCGAACGATTCGGGATCGAGATCGCGTACGTGGATATCGGCGCCGCGGCCAGTCAGGAAGCGATGCTGACCGCGTTCGACGCGGCGATCGACGAGCGAACGAGGCTCGTGGCCGTCTCGCATGTCCTGTGGGCGACCGGCGCGGTCGTGCCCATCGCCGGCATCGCCGAGATCGCCCATGCGCGCGGAGCGCTCTTGATCGTGGACGGGGCCCAGGGCGCCGGCGCCATCCCGGTCGAGCTGGCGGCAACCGGCGCCGACGTCTATGCGGTGTCGGCGCAGAAATGGCTGCTCGGCCCGGAGGGGATGGGTGCCATTGCCGTCGCGCCCGGGGTGCGCGATCGCCTGCTGCCCTCGTTCGGGGGGTTCTTCTCCTTCGAGACCGTCGACCCTGCGGGCGCGGCTGTGGGCTGGCGGGACGCGCGACGCTTCGAGTCCTCGAACTTCCATCGGCCGTCGATCGTCGGGATGGCGCGTTCGATCGGGTGGCTGAGCATGTTCGTCGGGCTCGATTGGATCTACGAGCGCGGCGCCGCCATGGCCCGGCTCGCGGCCGACCGGTTGGCCGCCGTCCCCGGGGTCGAGCTCGTGACGCCGCGTGACCACATGGCAAACCTCGTCACGTTCCGGATCGTCGGCTGGCCTGCGGAGGCGGCGCTCGATGAGCTCGGTGCCCGGGTCTTCGCCGTCGCGCGCACCGTGCCGCACCTCGACGCCCTGCGAATCAGCGTCGGGTTCTTCACGTCGGAGGTGGAGCTCGAGCGATTCATCGAGGCGGTCACGCTCGTGGCCGCCCACACGCCGACGACGTTGCCCCCGCGACGGCGGTTGACGATCCTGGGCGAAGGATGACGACGCCATCGGGTGCCGCTGGCCGGCCTGAACCTCCCGTCGCCATCCGACAGCGCTCGTGGGCCGAGGTGCGCTGGCGACAGTTCCGCCGCGCCCCCCGGCCAGTCGTTCGGGCGGTGCTCTCGAGCCTGATCGTGGCCAGCGGGTTCGCGGCCTTGTACGTGGTGTACGACGTCGCGCTCAGCCGAGGTGCCGTCCTCCCGGGCGGCGATCTCCGTGTGCTCGCGCTGGCGGGCTACGCCGTCCTGGTCCTGCTGGTGGGTTCCGTGGTCACGTACCTCGTCGTGCCGCAGCCGACCGGTTCTGGCACGATCCGCCGCCGGAGCGCCTGGAGCGCGGCCCTGGGCTTCTTCGCCGCCGTGCCGATCGCCTGGCTCGTCATGGTGGCGGCGATCCAGATCGTCCGGCCGCTGCTCGGTTGAGGCCGAAGACCGACCGTCCGCAGGTGTGGCGTAGACGCACCACTTGCGAAATGTCCGCGTGACGAATCTGGGCCATTCGTACCATTCCGCGGTACTCTCCGCTGGCTATCATCCGAGTTGGTGCCGGGTATCCGGTCGCCAGCGAACACGGTTCGAGGATCCCTGCGTTGTCCATCGATGAGCAACACGTCGCGTTGCCCAAGCTCTACGGAGCCCCGGCCTATGCGCGGCCGCCCGGCCCGGTCGCCACGGTGGCCCGGCCGTTCGATCCGGACGACCTGCCGATCGACGCCTTCATGACCGACGATGAGCGGGACTTCGCGTCGACCCTGCCGGCCCGAGCCTGGGCACCCGGCGGCGCCATCGTCGAGGGTCGCGACGGTGCCCCCGGGCACGACGGCGACGCCCCGCCACCTGGCCTCCGGCCGCGCGCGCTCAACCTGAAATCCATCGCGGGGAAGCTGCTCAACGGCGACTGACGCGGCGGTCCGAGCGCCCCAGGTAGGGCGCAACCCACACGGTCCAGGCGGGGAACGTGCGCGCATGTCCGAGGGTTCCTTGGTAGGGGAGGGTGGACTCGAACCACCGACTTCCGAGGTATAAGCTCGGCGCCTCTAACCAACTGGGCTACTCCCCCATCGGTCCGTAAGTCTATGCCTCGCGCCATCGCTGGGGGGAGTGGCGCGACGATCTACGCGCAGCGACGCGGGTCGGGATCCGCGGATCAGCCAGTCAAGGCGCGGCGGCGCGGACCAGGTCAAGAACGCGGCTGTGGCGCCCCGGGGTGAGGCCCCGTTGCGCCGGCAGCGCGGTGATCCAGGAAGCCAGCTGGTCCGGGGTGAGGACCGCACAGGCCGAGGTTCGCGCGACCGACGAGTCTGGCCCGACCACCGCTGCGTACACCTTCACGAGGTAGTCGTCGTCTTCGGTCAGCCAGTGGCGGACGCGTTCAGCATCCCTCGTGGCCCGCTCCAGCGGGTTCTCGAGCGAGATCCACCCTCGCGCCCCACGGACCTGCCAGCTGTCGCCCTGGACCCGCGTGACAGCGGACGGCGGCAGCTCGCGGATCACGGCAGCACCGAACGGGCCGATCACCAGCTCGGACACGCCGCGTCCGTCGGCCAGGGTCAGCCCGCTGGCCACGGTGAAGTCGTCGGGCAGGCTCTCGAGCTCCTTCAGCGCGACCGACCGGCGCGGTGTGCGGCCGCGGGCGGAGGCGAGATTGCGGGCGAGGCGATTGGCGCCGGCCAGGACGAACCCAGCGGGCGCGACCAGCGCCACAGCCCAGGTGGTGATGCCGAACGCGATCTGGATGGGGTCAGGCCGACCCGATGGCAGCGCCAGGCCGAGGAAGGGTGTCGCGAAGGCGACATAGGCGAGGGCGAGGCCGCCGACGATGAACAGGGCGCCAAGCACCGTGCCGCTCATCATCGGGACGAGCGTCGCCCGTGTCAGCGGGCGGGATCGGGAGATGACATCCATGGCGGCCATCCTCCATCGCGCGCGCCCACGGGCTCAATGACCGAACGGGGGTAACCGGCTCGGCCGGTTGGACCATCCGCCACACCGGAGTCCACCGCACCGCCCAGCGGGTGGCGGGAGCATGCGGCATGTCGGCTGGGTCGCACCGGACCCCCGTACCATTGCCCGCCCCCCGGAGCGGCCCCATCCTCCCGATCAGGATGCTCCGATCGAACCCCTCCCAGGTTATCCCCGCGCGCACGCGACCCGGGCTCGTCGCCTCTCTCCGTGGGGGCGCGCGCGCCACGCTTGGGGCATGGGTCGTGGCGCTCGCCCTGCTCCTCGCCCTGGTGGCGCCGGCATCAGCCGCTCCGACGCGACTATCTGATCCGTCCGTGTCACCGCGCGCAGGGATGACGCAGACCACGATCGCCTTCGCGGTCACCTACCGAAACCGCGAGGGATCGCCCGCCGACTGGGTCCGCGTCAGGGTCGCCGGAGCCACGCACGCCATGAGCGCCGGCGGCAGCGACTGGAAACGAGGCGTGTCCTTCACCTGGTCCGGCAAGCTGCCGGCGGGAACCCACACCGTGACGTTCCTCTCGATGGGCCGCGACCGGTTCGACGACACCCTGGCCGGCGGGTCCGTGACGATCACCGTGCCCCCGACGCCGGCGCCGACACCCAAGCCGACCCCGAAGCCGACCCCGAAACCAACCCCCAAGCCAACGCCGAAGCCCACCCCCAAGCCAACGCCGAAGCCCACCCCCAAACCTACGCCGCGGCCGACTGCGGCCCCGAGGGCCACCGTCCCCCCCACCGCGCCCCCGGCCGCGACGCCCAGGCCCGCCACGCCGACGCCCGAACCCGTGTCCACCGCGCGACCCACCCCGACACCGACGGCCGCGCCGACCGGCGTCACGATCGCGCCGACCGACTCCCCGACCGAGCCCGTGCCGGGGTCAAGTGCGACTCCGGCCGCGAGCGCCGATCCAGGACCATCCGCCGCCCCGAGTGACGGCGGCATCGCCTTCGTGCCCGCCGCCGGTGCGCCGGGTGACGGCACCGACGGAACGGGCGGACACCCGGACAGCCGGGGCGGAGGTGGCGGAACGACCTCCGCGGGCGCCACCGACCCGGGTCCGTTCGCCGCGATCGCCTCCGCGATGTCAGCGCTCGAGGGCGCGCGGCCGGTCCTGCCGCTCGGCCTCGTCGCGACCCTCGTGACGACGACCGGCATTGTGACGACCGCGATGGCCTTCGGCGTGTTCGGCAAGCGTCGTCGTGAGGGCGAGGCCCCCGGTCCAGATGACGTCCTTGCCGCGGCCGCGGCCAGTGGCGTCGTCGTCACCAACCCCTATGGCTTCGCAGATGAGCCGTCGCCCGATGCGGCCGCCGCCGCCCTCCTGCTCGATCCTGAGCTGGCGTTGCCCCGCTGGCGCCGCCCGTCCCTGCTCGAAGCGCGCCGCGCCGACCCGGTGCGAGATCAATCGGCTCCCGCACCGCGATTGACCTTCGACCATGGCCTCGTCGGGGCGCTCGATGGACGCGAGCGTCGCCTGATCGGCTACAACGTCGTCCGACTGCTCGACTCGCCCGACGAGCTGCGCGGCGCCGAGATCGGCTTCCTGGACCAGGGCGACGAGGTCCAGCTGCTCGAGAAGCACGGCGTCTACTGGCTCGTGCTGTGCCCGGACGGGCGCCAGGGCTGGATCCACAAGATGACGCTTGGCGAGGTCGTCGGCGAACCGCTCCAGCAGAGCTCGCCCACCGCCACCATGCCGATCGCCGCCGAGACCTGGACGATGGGCGACGACGTCGACGGCGATGTCCTGACCGCCTATCTCGAGAGTCGCCGCCGCGCCTGACCGCTTCCCGGTTCTCGCCGGAGCACGAGGATGTGCTGGTGGGCGATGTTCGGGACGAACGCCCGCGGATACCCGTACGGTCGCAGCCGCGTTCCGGCCTGGTGCCAGATGAGGTCACCCTTGGGCACGAGCCCGGCCGCATCCGCTCTCGCCGCCAGATCCGACCCGACGAACTGATAGCGCCCGTCCTGGTAGGCATCGCGGACGATGACGACCGCGTACCGACCCGGCCGTAGCACCCGGGCGAGCTCCGCGAACACGGACTCCATCCGGTCCAGGTAGGTGGCGTAGTCGGGCGCATTGGCGAGATCTGCCGGTGCGTCGCTGATCATCGCGTAGTCGGTCCGCCGGTTTGCGTGCGTCTCCGCCAGCCGCCCACCCGCCATCGTGAGCGGCAGCTGGATGTTGTACGGCGGGTCGGTCGCCACGAGATCGACCGAGGCGTCCTCCAGCTCCGGGAGCATGGCCAGCGCATCGCCCACCCGAAGCTCGAGACCACCGGGGTCGAAGGTTCGGACGCCGCCCGGATCGGCCGTGCCGAGGTCTGCGATGAGCGGGCCGCTTCCGTCGCGCTCCGCCGCGAGATCGGCCACCACCCGGCCATAGACGTCGGCCCAGCGCGGATCGAGCTCGATGCCGAGGGCGCGTCGCGGGCCCCGCGCGATGCCCGCGCCCAGTAGCGTCCCGCCGACCCCGGCGAATGGGTCGAGCACGAGCTCACCGGTTCGAGTGAAGAACTCGATGAGGCGGGCCATCAGGCGCGGCGGCTTGTTCGCTCCGTGCGCCTTGCGTGCAGCGTGCCCGAGCTCGGACGGGTAGGCCGTGGTCATGACCGACTTCGTGAAGTAGAGCCATTCCTCCCCGGGCAGCTCGTTGAGCTCGTTGGCGGGGTGCGGGGCTCGGCGGCCGTCGGTCACGCGGTGCAGCGTAGCCGAGCGGCCCGTACGAACGCGGCGCAGGCCGCGGAGTCCGCCTGCTGAGCCGCTGTCTAGACGGCTTACGCCGCCGACTAGAATGCCGAAATGCCGGTGACCTTCACGAGCGCTCGGTTCGTGGGGCGGGAGGACGCGTTCGCCAGGCTCGCCTCCGTCCTTCAATCGGCGAGTGCCGGCGACGCCGGGACGCTGCTGATCGACGGCACGTCCGGCGTCGGCACGACGAGGTTCATCGACGAGTCGATCCGCCGGGTCGCGGCGCTCGAGGAGCCCATGACGGTGCTTCGCGGGTGCGCCTTCGGTGCATCCACCGATGAGCCGTATGCGCCCCTGGTCCGAGCGCTGCGCCCGGAGCTCGCATCCCTCCCGGATGCCGAACTGTCCTGGATCATGGGCAGCGCGACCGACGAGCTCCTCCGGCTCATGCCCGAGCTCGACGCGCGCCTGGGCTCCCGCGACGATGGAAGTCAGCGCCTGACGACGGTGCCCGAGCGCCGCCAGGCCCGTCTGCTCGAGGGGATCCTGGGTGTCCTTGGACGTCTGGGAGAGCGGCGCCCGATCCTGCTGGTGATCGAAGACCTGCATCGCGCGGACGCGGGGACCCGCACGCTCGCCACGTTCCTCGCCCGGATCGCCCGCGCCCAGCGCCTGGCGATCGTCGGCACCTACCAGGCCGATGCGATCCGCCGTGACGACCCGTGGGCCATTGACCTGCGGTCCCTCGAGGGGGCCCCGCGCCAGCCGAACCGCCTGACCCTCGGGCCGCTCGGCCGGGACGACCTGGCGCGCCTCATCGAGGCCATCGAGGGGGAGCCGCCATCGGCCAGCGTCCTGGTCGTGGTCGTGGAACGGTCCGGCGGTCGCCCGCTCGTGGCCGAGGAGCTCCTGGCCGCCCGGCGCGAGCTGCCGACGGTCTCCCTGACGTCCACGTTCGAGGACCTGGTGCTGGCCCGGATGGCCGTCCGCTCCATCGAGACCCGGCGCGTGCTTCGCCTGCTGGCCCCCGCCGGTCGCCCGCTGTCGCGGGCCACGGTGGCCGCGGTCGCGGAGGCGTTCGAGGCGGATGCCACCAGTGGACCGCCGCGTTCGTCGAGCGGGCCACGGCACGGCGACGGGGTCCTCGACGCGGATCTCGCCGCCGGGCTCGAGGAGGCCCTGGCCCATGGGTTCGCGATCGAGACCGAGGACGGCGTCTTCCTGCGCCACGAGCTGGTCGGCCGGGCGGTGGAGGCGGACCTGCTGCCGTCGGCGCGCATCCGCCACCATGCCGCCCTCGCTCAAGCCGTCGAGCACCAGCCGTTCATGGCGATGCACCACTACGGGATCGCGCTGGATGCGGCTGCGGCCGGTCGGGTCGCCATCGCGGCGGCGGATCTGGCCGGCGCCGTCGACTCACCGGCCGACGAACTGGCCGCTCTCGAGCTGGCGATCTCCGCGCAGGGGACGGCGGGGGCGGGCCGGCGACCGCGAGCCTCCCGCGGCGCCGCGGCCCGGGGCGCGACCGCTGAGGGCCAGCGACCGACCGACCTCGCGATCCGCGCCGCCGAAGCCGCGTTCGCCGCGGACCGACCGGTCCGGGCAGCGGCCTACCTCGATGCGACCATCGGGGCGGCCGATGCCCGCCAGGATCGCACGCGCCTCGGCCTGATCTACGACCGGCTCGGCCAGTTCCGGCGGGTGTCCGGCGACGCCGAGGGAGCGGTCGCCGCTCGACGGCGCGCGGTAGACCTGGTCCCCACGACGCCGTCGATCGCGCGGGCGGCGGTCGTCGCCGGGCTGGCCCAGCTCCGGATGCTGGAGGGCACGTTCTCCGTCGCCGAGAAGCTCGCTCGCGACGCCATCCGCATCGCCCGGGCCTGCGAGCCGCCGGCCGCGATCTGGGAGCTGCACGCCACTACCACCCTCGGGGTGTCGCTGGGCTGGCGGGCGGACCCCGACGCCGCGGTCGCGATGCTGACCGATGCGCGGCGCATGGCCGAGACCCTCGGGGATCTCGACGAGCTGTTCCGGGTCTACGCCAACCTGACCACGGTGCTGGACCTCGCGGGCCGCCACGAAGAGGCCGTGGCCGTGGCGTTCGAGGGCATCGCCGCGGCTCGCTCGGCCGGGCTGGAGGCGGTTTACGGCAATTTTCTGCGCGGCAACGCTGCAGATTCGCTGTTCCTGCTCGGGCGCTGGGAGGAGGCCCGGTCGCAGAGCATGACCGCCCTCGAGTGGCTACCGGCCGGGGTCAACTTCCTCAACACGCTCGTGTCGCTCGCGACCGTCGAGATCGAGCTGTCCGCTGGCGAGTCGGCCGGACGGCTGCTGGGCCAGACGCTCCTGGAGCTCGAGGCCGTGCGCGATGCCCAGCAGGCCGTCCCGCTGCACCTGGCCGCCGCCTCCTTCGCCCTCTGGCGCGGCGACCTGGCCGACGCCCGGCGGGCCGCCGATCGAGGCTGGACGCTCGTGCGCGAGACCGAGGACTGGATCCTCGCCGCTCGAACCGCGGCGACGGCGATCGAGGTCGAGGCCGCCTCGGCCGTCGAGGCCCGCGAGAAGCGCGACCTTGCCTCCCTGGCGGGTGCCCGTGAACGCGCGCGCGATGTCGTCAAGTCGGCCGAGGCCGTCGTTCGGCGCCACGGCGTCGACCCGTCGCTCGGATCACGCCGTCTCGCGGACGCGTGGCTGGCGACCGCGCGTGCCTACCGCCGCCGGGTCGACGGACGAGACGATCCCGAGACCTGGCGCGAGGTGGGCGATGCCTGGGCCGCGCTCAAGATCCCGTACGAGATCGCCCGTGCCCGGTGGCGAGAGGCGGAAGCCCGGCTCGCCTCGGGCGCCGGACGCGCCGGTCGGGCCGATGCCCGCAAGCCGTTGCTGGACGCGGTCGACATCGCGCTCGGGCTGGGTGCGGTCCCGCTGGTGCGGGAGCTTCGTGAGCTCGCCGGCCGGGCCCTCATCGTCCTGCCGCCGCAGGTCGACGACCTGGTGGGGGCGAGCCCGGACGACGGGTCTCGCGATCGGGCGCCGGTGGCCGTCGGCCCCGGCGTCGCTCCCGCACCCACGAACGGCACCGAGCCCTCCGCGCTCATGCTGGGTGTGGCCGGCAGCCCGGAGGTGCCCGCCAAGCGCGACACGTTCGGCCTGAGCGGTCGCGAGCGCGAGGTGCTGATGCAGATCGCCCGGGGGCGGACCAATCGCGAGATCGGCGAGCGGCTGTTCATCAGCGAGAAGACCGTGGGCGTGCACGTCGGCAAGATCCTCTCGAAGCTCCGCGTCTCCGGGCGGGTGGAGGCCGCGACCGTCGCCATCCGCCTGGGGCTCACGGAGCGGAACTGACGGATGCCACATAAAGAAGAGACTCGGAGGGAGGTCTCCGAGTCTCAATGAGGACGTCACCGACCAGCAATGTCCGGTGAGCGAATAGCGATGTCAGGGGCCGTGCTCATGGAACGCGGGTTCCAGCGGGCTTTGGTTCGAGCGGCGGCCGGCCGCTGTGCGAGTGCCTTACCCCTGTCCGATTCCCCGCAGGGGACCCGGAGGCTATCCTGTGCGATGGTCCCGGTGCAACCCGGACCTTCGTACCTCCCGCCGGATGCGTCTCGTGCATGACGCTGAGCGGCCCTTTCTCCACTCCACCGCACACGCCGGCGCCACCACCTCATCGTCGGCCCGACACGTGGAGACGGCGCGGACGCGGTAGATTCGCGCAGAACGTCCATCCGCGGCCCCCTCCGCCCATCTCGAGGTCCCATCCGCTCATGCGATCGAAGCTGTTGCTCGCCGCCGGCCTCACCGTCCTGGCGGTCGCCGCATGCACGTCGTCCACGCCCGGCTGGACGTATGCGCCGGCCCCGTCGGCGACGCCCGTGCCCTCGGCCGACCCGAGCGCGTCGGTGGCGCCGTCCGCCTCGGTCGCGCCGTCCGCATCGGCCGCGCCGTCCGCATCGGCCGCGCCCAGCGCCCCCGCCTCCGCTGCCCCAAGCGGGAGTCCCGGACCCAGTGCGTCCGCCGCGGGCACGGTCGTCCAGCTGTCCGCCCAGAACATCGCGTTCGACCCGACCGAGCTCAGCGTCCCTGCCGACGGATCTTTCCAGATCGCGTTCGCCAACAACGAGGCGCTTCCCCACAACGTCGAGATCAAGGATGCGGGCGGGACCAGCGTCTTCCGGGGCGAGGTCTTTACCGGGGTCGCGACGCGGACCTACGACGTCCCGACGCTGCCGGCCGGCAGCTATCAGTTCGTCTGCACGGTCCACCCGAACATGGTCGGCACGCTCACGGCGCAATGATCGCCCCGCGATCATGACCCAGAGCGGTGAACAGCTCTGCTACACCGACGCCTATGCTCGATCGGCCGTGGCGCGGGTCCGCCACGTCGAGCCGGGCGAGGCCCCGCTCCTGGTCCTCGATCGCACCGTCTTCTACCCGGGCGGTGGCGGCCAGCCGTCCGATCGGGGCGTCGTGGTCCGCGCCGCCGACAAGCGCTCGTGGACGGTCCGCAGCGCGCGGAAGGCCGGTGGCGAGATCGTCCACGAGATCGAGCCGGGCGAGGTCGAGCCACCCGCGGTCGGCGACGAGCTCCGTGTCGACATCGACTGGGCTCGCCGCTTCGCCCTGATGCGGACCCACACCGCGCTCCACGCCCTGTGCGGGGTCGTCTGGCGCGACCACGGCGCACTGGTAACGGGCGGCAACATGGAGCCAGGCTCCGGACGCATGGACTTCGAATTCGAGACCATGAGCGGCGATCTCGTCGATTCGATCGAGGCGGCCGTTAACGCCGAGCTTGCCGCCTCCCGCGAGGTGCGCGTGGATCTTCTGCCTCGGGACGAGGCGTTCGCCATCCCGGACCTCATCCGCACGAAGATCAACCTGCTGCCCGAGGGCATCCAGGAGATCCGTACCATCGAGATCGTCGGGCTCGACCTGCAGGCCGACGGCGGCACCCACGTGGCGAACACGAGCGAGGTCGGCGGGATCCGGGTCACCGGCTACGAGTCGAAGGGGCGGATCAACAAGCGCATCCGGATCGAGCTCGTCGACCCGATCGCCGACGCCTGATGGCGGACGAACCGGTGACGCCGGCCACTCCTGCCACTCCGGCCACTCCGGCCATCGCCGCGGTCCACGCGGCCGGCCTGCCCCACGAGATCGTTCGTACCCAGCGCGCGGGGAGCGCCGAGGAGGCCGCGACGCTCCAGGGTATCCCGCTGGGTGCCCTGCTCCGGACGATCGTCGTCCGTCGTGGCGACGACGACTACCTCTTCGTCCTGGTGCCGGCCGGCCGTCGTTTCGACTGGCCCAGGCTGAGAGCGCACCTGGGGGTGCGTCGGCTGACCCTCCCGGACGCCGAGGAGGCGCGCGCTGCCACGGGCTACGAGCGCTACACGATCACGCCGTTCGGCTCGAGCCGGGCTTGGCCGGTGATCCTCGACGCGTCGGCCCTGGAGTTCGAGCGGGTATCCGTGGGCGGCGGGGGTTTCGGGGTCAACCTGCACCTGACGCCGGCCGATCTCGTCCAGCATCTCTCCGCCGACGTCGTCGAGGTCTCCACGCCGGACCCCGGGTCATAGACGATCCCATGGTGTTCGATCTCGCCACCGAACTGGATCTCGTCGGGCGGCTGCTGATCGCGGCGATCCTTGGCGCGGTCATCGGGATCGAGCGCGAGATCCACGATCATCCCGCGGGGATCCGGACGCATCTCCTGGTCGCGCTCGGGTCCGCGCTGTTCACCGTGCTGTCGATCGTGGGGTTCCCGTCCGCGGACGGCAGCGCGACCGACCCGTCACGCGTGGCGGCCCAGATCGTGACCGGCATCGGCTTCCTGGGCGCGGGCGCCATTCTCAAATATGGCCCGACGGTGCGCGGCCTGACGACTGCGGCCAGCCTCTGGGCCGCAGCGGGGATCGGCATGGCCGCAGGCGCAGGGTTGCCCGTGCTCGGGGTCTCGGCGACCGTCATCGTGGTCGTCTCGCTGTGGCCCCTGCGCATGCTGAGCGAGCGCCTCGTCGTCGCCACGCCGAGCCGCCTGCACGTCCGGGTCCTGCTGCGCGAGGGAAGCCGGTTGGCCGACCTGCTCGACTGGCTGGCCGAGCGCGAGGTCGAGGTGGTGCGCCTCGACAGCGAGCGGGACGACGAGGGCCGTCACGCGATCGACCTCGCCCTTCGCCTGCCGGTCGGGATCGACGGAGCCGGACTCAGCACAGAGCTGGGCGCGCTCGACTGGATCACCCTCGACGACGTCGATCACCGACCGGAGTAGTCGTCGGGAAGGGCGAAAATCACGACGAGGCTCTGGCATCATCGCCCGCGATGCTTCGTCGTCCCCACCTGGCCCTGCCACTCCTCGTCTCGCCGATCATCCGGCGCGTGGCGTGGCACGTGCGGCGGGTCGGTGGCCAGGTGGACCGGCGCTTCTTCCTGACGCTCGCCCAGGGCATCGTCGGGGTGGTGCTCATTGCTGCGCTCCTGATCACCCTGTTCGAGAAACCATGGACGTTCGAGTCGGTCTTCGACTCGTTCAACTGGGGGATCGCGACGGTCCTCGGTCAGGGAGACTCGGCGTTCGTGACGTCGACTGCCGGCCGCATCGTCGGGTGGTTGCTGATCCTGTTCGGGGTCGCCATGCTCGGCATGATCACGGGCGCCCTCGTCGCGATGGTCATCGATTTCCTGCTGAAGGAGGGCCAGGGCTTGGGTGCATCGGGGTACAAGGGCCACATCGTCGTGTGCGGCTGGAACTCCACGGCACGGGATCTGATCGCGGAGCTTCGTGGCGACGACTTCCAGCTCAAGGTCGTGGTCATCGCCGACGTCGAGAAGAACCCGGCCGGTGACGGCGTCTATTTCGTGCGCGGCGATGCGACAGACGAAGCGGATCTCGACCGGGCCGACCTGCGCGATGCCTCGGCCGCCCTCGTCTTCCCGGACGACGGCACCGATGGCGCGGACATGCGATCGATCCTCACGATCATGGCCATCGAGCACGTCGCACCTGGCGTTCGAACGGTGGCCGAGGTCAACAACCCCCGTCACGAGGCGCACTTTCGGCGGGCCGGCATCGACGAGCTGCTGGTGACGTCCAAGGTCGCAGCGCGCCTGCTGGCGCGCTCGGCGTTGTATCCGGGGCTGACCGGGATCGTCACGGACATCGTGTCCGGCGGCGAGGGCTCGGAGCTATACCGGATCACGCTGCCGGACGACTACCTCGGGCTGTCGATCGACGCCGTCGCCGGTCGCCTCCGGACGGAGCACCGGGCGACGCTGCTGTCCGTCAACCGCGGCGGACATACGTTCGTGAACCCGGGCGCCGACTTCGTCCTGGAGCCTGGCGACGACGCCGTCGTGGTCGCCGAGTCGCTGGGAACGCTGGCTCCGCTCCAGATGGGTGACGCCCGCTCGGTCGCTCGGGCAGAAGCGAGCGCGGCCGCGAGCTGACGCCCGCTAGAGCGCCTTGACCGCCGCGGTCAGCGCCGCCAGGCCGTCCTTTGCGTCGGCAAACAGCATGCCGGTCTTCTCGTTCGTGTACAGCTCGTTGTCGATGCCGGCGTAGCCCTTGCCCATCGAGCGCTTGATCACCACGATCGACTTCGCCTGGTCGACGTCGAGGATGGGCATGCCGGACACGGGCGAGCCGGGCCGTCGAGCTGCCGGGTTCGTGACGTCATTGGCCCCGATGACGAGCGCCACGTCGGCCCGCGCGAACTCCGGGTTGATGTCCTCCATCTCCTTGAGCTGCGGATAGGGGACGTTGGCCTCGGCGAGGAGCACGTTCATGTGTCCCGGCATCCGGCCCGCCACGGGATGGATGGCGTACTTGACGTCGACACCCCGCTCCTCGAGGAGCTCGGCGAGCTCGCGCACCGCGTGCTGTGCCTGGGCGACCGCAAGCCCGTAGCCCGGGACCACGATGACGTGCTGGGCGTAGGCCAGCTGGATCGCGACGTCGTCCGCCCCGATCGATCGCACGGACCCGCCGGGCCCATCGGCGGCACCGGTCGCATCGTCGCCGCCACCGAACCCGCCGATCATGATGTTCATGACCGACCGATTCATCGCGTCCGCCATGAGCTTGGTCAGGATCGCGCCGGACGCCCCGACGAGGGCACCCGCGATGATCAGGACCGGGTTGTTGATCACGAAGCCCGCCATCGCGACGGCCGTGCCGGTGAACGAGTTCAGCAACGAGATGACGACGGGCATGTCCGCGCCGCCGATCGGGAGCGTCATCGTCACGCCGAAGACCAGGGCCGCGGCCAGGATGACCAGCATCAGCGCGAGATTCGGCGTGCCGGTGATGAACAGGAACATTGAGGCGATCAGCGTGATCCCGGCGAGCGCGAGGGTCACGAGCTGGCCGCCCGGCACGATGATCGGCTTGCCCGGGATCAGGCCCTGGAGCTTGCCCGACGCGATGATCGAGCCGGTGAACGTGATCGAGCCGATGATGATGTCGAGGACGATGAAGATGTGGAGGTCGATGCGCACGGCTTCGCCGCCGACGAGGCGCAGGTAGTCGTCGATCGCGATGAGCGCCGCCGCCCCGCCGCCGACCGCGTTGAACAATGACACCAGCTGGGGCATCGCGGTCATCTTCACGGTCCGGGCCGTATACAGCCCGAGACCGCCACCGAGCACGATGCCGAGCACGATGATCACCCAGACGACGGCGGAGACGCCCTCCTCGGACAGCTGCCGCGTGAGGATGAGGACGGCCGTCGCCACGATGGCCAGCGTCATCCCCGCAGCCGACACGAGATTGCCGTTGCGAGCCGTCGCCGGCGAGTTCATCCGCGACAGGCCGATGACGAACGCCACGGCTCCCAGGAGCCACGCGATCCGGACCAGGATCTCGACGATCTCGAGCGTGGTCACGGGCTAGGCCTCGGACTCGGGCGCCGGCGCCACGGGCGCGGTCGGCCTCTTGCGGAACATCTGGAGCATCCGATCGGTCACGACATAGCCGCCCACGACGTTCATCGTCGCGAAGGCCACGGCCACCAGCGACAGCAGCTGGCTGACCGGCTCGGTTGCCTCGAGCGCGATGAGCATCGCCCCGACCAGGACGATCCCGTGGATGGAGTTGGCACCCGACATCAACGGCGTGTGCAGGGTCGCTGGGACCTTGCTGATCACCGCGATCCCGACGAGGATCGCGAGCGTGAAGACGGTGAGGGCCTGGATCAGGCCATCGATCTCTTCGGGGGTCATGCCTGGCCTCCGCTGGCTGCGGCGGCCGGGGCGGGCTCGAGCAGCTTCTTCACGGCGTCGGACACGACCGCGCCGTCCTGGGTGATGACGGTCGCCTTGGTCACCTCATCCTCGAAGTCCAGGCTCAGGTTGCCGTCCTTGACCATCCCGAGCAGCAGCGCCGAGATGTTCCGTGCGTAGAACGCGGACGCCCCCGCCGGCATCGAGGCGGGCAGGTTGTCGGGGGCGATGATGGAGACTGCGTTGGGTGTCTCGACGGTCTCGCCGGCCTTCGACAGCTCACAGTTGCCACCGAGCTCGGATGCGGCCATATCCACGATGACCGAGCCCGGCTTCATCCGGGCCACTGCGTCGGCCGTGACGAGGACCGGCGGCTTGCGGCCCGGCACCTGGGCGGTCGTGATCACGATGTCCATCGTGCCGATGACCTCGTTCAGCTCGGCCTGCTGGGCTCCGCGCTCCTCGGCGCTCAGTTCGCGGGCGTAGCCTCCGGTGCCGGTGGCGTCGATGGTCGTCTTGAGCTTCACGAACTGGGCGCCCAGGCTCTCGGCCTGCTCCCGTGTTTCTGGCCGGACGTCGTAGGCCTTGACGACGGCGCCGAGTCTCCTGGCCGTCCCGATGGCCTGGAGGCCGGCCACGCCGATCCCCAAGATCAGCACGTTGGCCGGCTTGGCCGTACCGGCGGCGGTCGTCAGCAGCGGGAAGTAGCGGCCGTACGCGTTGGCTGCGATGAGGACCGCCTTGTAGCCGCCGACGTTCGCCTGGGAGCTGAGGGCGTCCATGGTCTGCGCCCGGGACAGAGTGCGGGGAATCGCGTCCAGGCTGATGGCGGTCACGCCCTGCTCCGCGAGCGCCTTCGCGGTGGCCGGGTCGATGAGCGGAGCGAGGAAGCCCACGACCGCCTGGCCCTTGCGCAACTGCTTGACCTCCGCCGCCGATGGCTTGGCAACCCGCAGAACGACGTCTGCCTGCTGGTACAGGGCGTCGGTCGGGACGACGGTCGCGCCTGCGTCCGTGTATGCGCTGTCGGGGATGGCGGCGCCGGTGCCGGCGCCGGTTTCGACGAGGACCTCGAGCCCGGCCGCCTGTAGCTTGCCGAGCGCTTCGGGTACCAGGGCGACGCGCCGCTCTCCGGGCGCGGTCTCCTTGGCGACACCGACCTTCATGGGCACCACCTGATTCGTGGGATGACGGACCGCGGACGCCTGGGGAGGCCCGCGGGGGACGCTTGGGGTCGGCTGACAGGATACCGCGAGCGCACGGAAGGTTGCGACAGCCCGGGGGTTGCGGTTCGGGTGCGCTAGCAGCGCGAGGTCCGGGTCGCCAAGCCACTGCGGCCCGTCGATGCCGACCTGCTCGAGCGCGATGTTGATCAGGCCGTCGGACGGGTGCAGCAGCACTGCAAAGGTGATGCCGACAGCCACGGTGCTCACCAGCACGGGAAAGAAGATGATCGACCGGAGCAGGTTCCGGAGTCGCATGCTCGAGGTCAGGAGGGCGGCCAGGAGCAGCCCCAGGACGACCTTGAGCCCACTCGTCACGACGGCGTAGACGATGGTGTTGCGCAGGCCGCTAGTCAAAGCTGGTTCACGGAAGAACAGGGCGAAGTTGTCGAGGCCGATGAACTCGGCATCGAACAGGGTCCATCGAGTCAGGCTGTAGTAGAACGCCAGGACCGTCGGGACTACGAAGATGATCCCGAAGATGATGGCGGCGGGTAGATAGAACCAGTACGGATACGCGCCGAGCACGGAGGCTCGGCGCGCACGTTCATCCCGGGGCGTCCGGCGCGCTCGAGCGGCAGGTGCAACGCTGCCGGACTCGAGCGCGCCCACGACGGGTCGCTACTCCCAGCCCGGCAGGCCGAGCTGCTGTGCTGCCTTCTCAACATCCTGGTCATACAACGCGGCGGCTTCTTCGGCGCTGTACTGACCCGTGCCCACCGCGACCGTGATCTGCTCGAGCGCCGGCCCCTTGACCGGCGAGAGGAACTCGAGTGCGGGCGCTGTGGTGTTCGCCTCCAGGTAGGTCTGGATGTCCTTGACTGCCGGCAGCACGTCGGCCGGCAGCGACGAGCCGTTGATCACGTACGGACCCGACGGCGCGATGGCAGACGTCAGCGCCTCGGTCCCTTCGACCGACGCGATGAACCCGAGGAAGTCCTTGGCCACGTCGGCGTTCTCCGTCGTGGCGGCGATGTACGTGGCGGCCGGCATCCAGATCGTCGCGCCATTTGGCGCCGTCGCCCGGTCTGCGCGAAGAACCCGACGTCGTTGACCTGATCGGGAAGTTCTCGGCGATCGTCCCGAGCACGAAGGTAAGCATCGGATAGTGGGCCGCCGTGCCGGTGCAACGGCTTCGAGACCGCCGTCCAGCTTGGTCGCGGCGAAGTCCTCCTGCCACCAGTCCTTGTCATACGCCTCCTGGAGGCGCTTGAAGCTGGCCAACGCGCGGGGGTGTCAGCGTAGTGGGCCTCGTTGGCCGTGTACTTCTCCGCGAAGTCGGGCACGGCCGACTGCACGTTGAAGTAGTCAGCGAGGACGAACAACTGTGACGTCCACGTGTCGCCGAACGTCGCGGCGACCGGTGCGATGTCCGCCGCCTTGATCTTCTCGTTGTTGGCAGCGAACTCGGCCCACGTCGTCGGGACTGACAGACTGAGGTCGGCATACACCTTCTTGTTGTACAGGATTCCACCGCCCATGGCGTCTCGCTTGGCGCGCCGAAGATCTTGTCACCCGCCGACACCGTCGGCAGATACGACTCGTTCATGTTGGCGATCCAAGGTTCCCCGGAGACGTCCACGAGTGACTCGGCGGAGGGCGCCCGATCAGAGCCTCGAGCGGATCTCCCACAGGTCCGGGAACGCCGGCCGGAAGAGCGTCCATGCGCAGGTACTCCACCCCGCTCGACCCGCCCGTGCCCGCCTTCGTGCCGATCGTCCGCTCGACCATCTTCACGTGCCGGTAGCGCCACTCCTGGACACCCTCGTCGAGGTCGACGAGCCGCTCCGCGACCAGGGCGGCGTCTGGGTCACCGCGATACACGGCAACCACGATCTCCTGGACGCGCTCGTCCGGCGTCGTGGCATCGGCGGGCACCGCATGCCCACGCTGGCCCAGGTAGGCCAGGAACGAGTCCCAGACCGACGGCCCGGCCTGGTCCTCCTCGATCGCCCGGCGCGCCTCGGATGCCTCCGGCTGGGCGCGGGCCGACGCCGGGTCGCGCAGGCCGAGCAGCGCCTCGACTTGCCGGAATCCACCGGACTGGAACCCCGACGCGGATTCGAGCCGGTCGCGGAACGACAGGAACTGGAGCGGGGTCATCGTCTCGAGCACGTCGACCTGGGCGACGAGCGTCTTGAGGATCTTGAGGACCCGGTTGAGCAGGTGGAGGGCGGTGTCGGTGTCACCCGACTCCAGCGCCCGCTGGACGGCCAGAAGCTCGTGGCGGACCTGCTTGAACCACAGCTCGTAGACCTGGTGGATGACGATGAACAACAGCTCGTCGTGCTCTGGGCCGTCCGCGCCGGCGGATCGCTCGACCTGGAGGGCGAGGAGCTCCGGCACCTTGAGGTAGGACGCGTACGTGACGGCTTGGCGGGTCACGCTCACGATGGTACGCGCGAAGCTGTCAGGTGCGTGGGTTGATCCGGACGAGCAGCATGGCGGCATCTTCGTCGCCCAGGATCTCGCCGTCGTGCGGGATCGACCCGTCCCACCGGACGTAGTCGCCGGGACCGACCTCGATGCTGTGTTCGCCCTGCGTCAGCCGCATCCGTCCACGCAGCACGATGTGATGCTCGTCGCCGGGATGCGCGTGCGCCCCGACACGCGTGCCTGGGGCACCGACGACTTCGAGGATCGCAACATCGCGCGAGGTCCGCCCATCGACATGCTCCACGCGCCCGCCGTCGGTCGCGGTCACCGGTCGTTCCGCGGCGCGCACGACGCGCGGCGGCGGCACGTCGTCCATCAGGAACCAGGCGGGGGAGACGTCGAGCACCTCGGCGATCTGCCCGAGGACCGCCAGCGACGGCGATGCCTTGTCATTCTCGATCTGCGACAGATAGCCCACCGTCAGACCGCTCCGCTCGGCCACGCGCGCGAGCGTCAGCCCACGTTCCGTGCGCCACCGGCGGATCTGTCGACCGACGACCGGGCGCGCACGGATGGCTCCGTCGGGCTGTCTCATCATCTTTTGCCCTCATCAAACAGGTATTGACAGGAGTATACCATCGGCGTATGGTTGCATCAGCAACGAAATGCCGACCCGACGAAACGGGTCGGCAACCTCAGGAGGATCCAGGATCATGGACATCGCGATCATCGGAGCCGGGAACGTCGGCTCGGCCCTGGCCGGAGCGCTCGCTCGCGCCGGCCATCACGTCACCATCAGTGCCAAGACCAAGGGCCACGCGACCCAGGTCGCGCAGGCCACCGGAACGGGCTCGGCCAGCTCGAACAGGGATGCGATCGCCGGCAGCGACGTCGTCATCTTCGCGGTCCCAGGGACGTCCTTCGACGACCTCGTGACCGAGCTCGGCGAGGATCTCGCGGGCAAGGTCGTCGTCGACGTCTCGAACCGCCCCACGCCTGATGCCTCCGGGACCGGCACCTCCGCCGCCGAGGAGCTGCAGGCTCGACTGCCGGATGCGTCCGTGGTCAAGGCCTTCAACACGGCGTTCGCCACGCGCCAGGCCGATCCGAACGTCGACGGCGTGTCCGCAGACGGCTATGTGGCCGGTGACGACGATGCAGCCAAGGAGAAGGTCCTCAGCCTCGTCGAGTCGATCGGCTTCCGTCCGGTCGATGCCGGTTCACTTGCCGTCGCGCGTACCCTCGAAGGCATGGCGTGGCTGAACATCAGCCGCAATATGCAGGGCGGCACGTGGCAGGACGCCTGGGTCCTCCTCGGCCCCGACAGCCGGAGCTGACCGATGGCATCGATCCCCGTCGCGCGACTGAACCACGCCGTCCTGTACGTCCGCGACGCCACGGCGTCGGCCGAATTCTACGGCCGCGTCTTCGGGTTCGAGGTCGTCGAGAGCGCGTTCGGCGGCCGAGCCGTCTTCATGCGCTCGCCCGATGGTGACAATCACCACGACCTCGGGCTGTTCTCGGTCGGGCCGGACGCGCCGCGCTCGCCGCGCGGATCGACCGGCCTGTATCACCTCGCCTGGGAAGTGCCGACCATCGATGACCTGGCGGTCGCCGCGAAGGTCCTGTCCGAAGCGGGCGCACTGGGTGGCAGCTCCGATCACGGCGTGAGCAAGTCGCTCTACGGCGCCGACCCCGACGGCATCGAGTTCGAGATCATGTGGCGCGTCCCGCGCGAGGCGTGGGGCGAGTACGCGGACAAGGGCGTCGTGCTGCCGCTCGATCTGGATGCGGAAGTCCGACGTTGGGGTGCCGCGGGAGCCGCGAGGGCCTGACGCTCGGATCAGTTCGGCGCATCGCTACCGACACGTTCCTGCAAGCCGCCCGGGCCAGACCACCCGGGCGGTTTCGACGTCCGCTCGGCGACCATGTGGAGGCACCCAAGGGAGGTATCACCGTGGCCGAATTGACGACTGCCAAGCGCGAGCGACTGCGCGACGGATCATTCGCCTACATCGACAAGGACGGCGAGCGGCACCTGCCGATCAACGACGAATCGCACGTTCGCAACGCGATCGCCCGCTTCGACCAGACCGATTTCGAGGACACGGCAGCGAAGCACGCTGCCGCCCGCAAGATCATGTCGGCGGCTCGACGTCACGACATCGACGTCGACGACAGCTCCGACGTGGCGAAGGCCGCGAAGCGCTAGACGCGCCGGCTACGCCGGTGCCACCGGCGCCCCGGCGCCAGCCGCGACGATCACCAGGGTCAGGATGTACACGTGCCCGATCGTTCCCCACAGGATGGATCGGGTGCGCCATGCCAGCCAGCCGTAGATGAGACCGCCGGCGAGCGTCGAGTACAGCTCCAGCTCCGGCTTGCCGAGGTGGACGTACACGAACGGCATCGTGGCCACGAGCACACCGGCCGGCCCGATCGCCCGCAGCAGCGTGAACGTCAGAAAGCCGCGGAACAAGAACTCGCCCGCGGACAGGTCGAGCGCGTTCGTGAGCAACAGACTGGCGAGTGGCTCGACGCTCGAGGCGTAATAGGACCGAACGTCCGGCAGCGTCGCGAACCAGAGCACGAGCGGCGTCATGACCGCGCAACCGACGAGCATGAGGGCCGCGCCCGCCAGCCAGTCGCCGATCGCGATCCCGTAGCGGGATGGGCGATCGCGAAACGCGAGGATGACGACCGCGAGCGGCAGCAGCCCGAACAGCAGGAAGCGCTCGATGGCGACGAAGCGCATCCCCATCGGCGCGCGGCCCAAGCTGTCGGCCGCGTCCGGGAGCAGGATCCGCGAGTAGTCCACGAGCAAGACGAGCGTTACGACCGTGATCGCGACCGTGGCTCGCCACGGAAGTCGCAGACCCAGCACGTCGATCTCGCGACGATCCGCGTCGGCTGCCGGGTAGCGGGGCGCGTCGGCGAGCCATCGCAGGAGGGAATGGGCCAGGGTCCCTGGCCGCGTCAGACGCCGGCCGAGCGGCTCCTCAGTCAGGACCCAGCTCCGACTTGATCAGAACGCCCGCCCAGGTTCGATCCATGCCAGCGATCATCGCCCACTTGCGTCGTGCCATGCGCGGGGAAGGGTTCGCGGTGGCCACCGCTTGGCATAGTGTAGGGACATGATCGTCCGCGTCTTGACCGCCACGCTGAAGGCCGACCAGGCCGGGCAGTTCAACGAGCTGATGCGAACGCAGTTGCCGCTGCTGCGCGACTACCCGGGTTTGCGGTATGCGAAGCTCGCCCGTCGGATCCGGGGTGGCGAGCAGGAGGTGTGCCTCTTCGAGGAGTGGAAGGACACGGCGTCGCTGTACGGCTGGGCGGGACCCGACCTCGAGCGGCCACGGCTGCTGCCCGGCGCCGAGGAACTCGTCCTCGACCTGCGGGTCGCGCACTACGAAGCGCTCGATATCGATCCCGAGGCGGAGGACGACTGACGGGCGGTCGCCCGTGAGGGTCAGATCGAGCGGAGCGGGCTGAGCTCTGCCAGCTCCTCGGCCTCGTCATGCCGGGCCAGGACCGCGTTGGCGTGCTCGGCCCTGAGTTCATCGATGCGCCGAGCCAGCTCCGCGGACGGTCCGTCGGCGTGCCGACGCTCACAATCGCGCCATTCGGCGAGGATCTGCTCGGGCGTGCGGTCGCTCATCTGCTAACCCCTCGTTCCGAGTGCCACCGACGCTGTCTCCCCGGTCGGTAAATCGTACACCCGACCGGATGTATCACCAAGGACCCCAGATGCAAACCGCGGTGCGTCGTTCAAGGAAGGGTCGGCGATACTGCGTCGGGTCGGACAGCGTAATCCACGCGCTCGAACGGCCACGCCTCATCGAGCCAATCGCTGACAGCGCGGTAGAGCACGGCGTCGAGACGTGCGTCGGCCGCGCGGACCCAGGACCGAACATCGGCGTCGAAGCCTGCCCGCTTACTCGGGTAGATGTAGACGCACCCGATGACGGTGGCACCGTCCTGATCCGGGGCGAGCACCGTGTAGGTGAAACCCGTCCGCGCCGCGAAGTCTTCGGCATGGCGGACGAGGTCGCCAAGGTTTTCCTCGAGGCTCATCGGGTGGGGCCAAGACCAGCCCTCGAAACCGGGGGTCGAGCGGATATGGTCGATGCTCGAACTCCACGCCGCATGGTCAGAGGCGTTGTGCTCGGGGCCGAGAGGTTCCAGCCGGAAGGCCACGTGGGCAAGGCCGGGGGGCGGGTCAAACGAGGCGGGGACGAATTCGGTCAAGGGACCCTCACACATCCCCATGGGATCAATGGCCCGCCCGGAGGGATTCGAACCCCCGACCTACTGATCCGAAGTCAGTCGCTCTGATCCACTGAGCTACGGGCGGATGCGGACCGGATGATACCGCGACGGGCGTGCCGGCTCACGAACGCTGCCCTAGAACGGGCGGCGAGCCACCGCCGCGTCGATGCGCGTGCGAATGTCGGGGAACCGATCCATGATCCGGCCGAACTCGTAGCGACCGAGCTGCACGAACTCGCACGCCGTGGTGCAGGTCACGGTCGCGGTGTGCGTCCGCTCCTCGACGAGGGCGATCTCGCCGAGGAAACCGCCGTCGGACATCGACCGCACGAAGGCGCCATTGCGTTCGACGTGGACGGTGCCGGTGACGATGACGTAGAAGGACTCGGCCGCCTCACCTTCGCTCATCAGGACCGTGCCGGCGGGCACCGACACGATCCGAGCCAGGGCCCCGATCGCTTCCAGGCTGCGCGCATCGAGCTTGGCGAAGATCGGGAGCCGAGCCAGGATGGCGGTCTTGTCGTCCATGGGTCCCGAGCATAGCGGGGCCAGGTTGGAGCCGTCCCGGCTGCACCTGACTGGTCGGGACGGCGGGTGGGCCAAGCATGGGTCCGATCGCCCGGCGGGCGGTTCACTCGACGGGGCTTGAGTGATCCCCTCCGCCAAGCCGGGCGATCGGGGCGCTACCAGCGGCGGCCGGTGCGCGCGCCCGCTCCCCATGGCGGGCGAGGTGGGGTCGAGGTGGGCCGACGCACGGTCGGACCTTCGTCCGGGCTTCGGCGCGAGGGCACGAGTCGGGACACGGGTGATGGACCTCGGAACTGGGGTTGCGGAGGCACCATATCCCGCTCGGTGCCGCCATGACATCATCCGAACGCCGTAATTCCGCGGGGAAGGAGCAACGCCGGGCCGCCTGGTTTTCGCGCTGACAGCCACGGACTATCATCTGCGTTCCATGGCCCGTCACGACCCGCCTCCCACCCTGCCCCAGGTCCGGCCGGCCGGCATCTGCGCGGGTCCTGGTCATGTCCTGATCTACGGCAACCCGGCATTCCACGCCCAGTTCGGGTCACGCTGCATCGGCATGCCCGCCCGCGAGGTCATGGTGGACATGCCCGATACCGCGTTCGCGCTGTTCGACGCTGTGCTCGAGCGTGGCCGACCGCTCGCCCGCTGGATCGAGCGCGAGGGTCGCGACTGGCGCCTGACGGCGATGCCTCGCCGCGATCCTTCCACCGAGATGGTCGATGGCATCGCCTTCCACCTCCGTGCCCGGGATGACGTGCCGGTCGTCGAACCCGTCCCCGGCCGCTAGGTGACCACGAGCGTCCCCGGTCCACTCGACAACCTGCCGCGCCCGCTGAGCGAGCGCGAACGGGGCACGGGATGGCGGCGTCGACGGGCGAGCGCGGTCCTCCTCGCGGGTGTCATCGCCGCAGTGGGCGTCGCGATCGCGACGTCCGTCTCGAGCGGGCCGCTCACCCCGGTCGTGGCCGTCCAGGGGGCCGTCGAGAGCCCGCCGCCACCGAGCCCCCGACCGACCGCCGCGGCCGGCGCA
Organism: uncultured Chloroflexia bacterium; assembly: GCA_963828165.1. Lineage (GTDB taxonomy): Bacteria > Chloroflexota > Limnocylindria > Limnocylindrales > CSP1-4 > SPCO01. Next base: position 888,422 of record CAWHDR010000001.1, on the reverse strand, counting down.
CCGGCATCCGGCGCCTCCGCCCGGCCGCCTTCGGTCGTGGCCGTGCGCCCGAGTGCGGCGCCGTCAGTACCGGCGCCTTCGACGCTCACCGGCTACCGCTGGCCGCTTCCGCGCGGTCGGCTGACCTTGCCGTTCGGGCCGTCGCCATGGGGGTCTCGTATCGTGGACGGCGAACGGTTCCACGACGGGATCGACCTGGCGACGTTCTGTGGCGATCGGGTCGTGGCGGCCCACGGTGGGACCGTCCTCGCCGCCGGACGCAAGTACGACCGGTTCATGGGCTGGGTCGGCGATCTCGAGCCATATCTCGAGCGGCTCGAGAAGAAGCACCTCTGGTCCACGTTGCCCATCGTCGTCGTCATCGACGATGGCAACGGCTATCGAAGCGTCTATGCACACTTCGGCAAGATCGTGGTCAAGAAGGGCGCCGTCGTGAAGGCTGGCCAGCTGCTGGGCTACGAGGGCCGGACCGGTCGGGCGTCGGGCTGTCACCTCCACTACGGGTTGTTCAGCCCGGCCGAGCTCGCGACGTTCGGGATCGAGCCCTCGGTCGTCAAGCGCATGAAGCTGCCCGATCGCCAGATCGCGCGCATCGATCCGATGCTCGTCATCGGCGAGCGGCCCAAGGCGCCTAAGCCAAAGCCGAGCGCGAGTCCCGGCACGTAGGGCCACGCCTCCGAGCGGTGCGCGCCGTCTCGCCCCGATGCAACCTCGCGGTCGCGCCGCCCTCAACGCCGGCGGTAGCGCCGTCCGATGAGCCAGTACGCCGGGATCGAGGCAAGCGCGGCCGCCAGGGACAGCGACCGCCCGTCACGGGCCTCGAGCGCGAGCAGACGGTCCGCAGCGTCGGCGTCGGCCGGCCGAGCGTCGACGATCGCGAGGTCGATCGCCACACGGCCCGGCTCCGCCTCTCCGAGGGTTGCGATCAGGGCATCGGGCTGTTCGCCCGCCTCGTACTCGGCGCGGACCTCTGCCTCTGCCCGCCAGGTCGGCTGGCGCAGCAGGATCGCCCGCCAGCGTTCAGCGATGCCGGCCGGCACGCGTCCGTCGCCTGGCATCGGGGGCGCGGCACCCGCGGTCGCGATGTCGACACCTCGGGCCCAGCGGGCGGCCTGATGGAGGAGCGCGTACTCGTCGAGGTCCGCATAGGCCGCCAGCCGCTCAGCGGGTGAGCCGTCGCCGAAGATCGCCCGCACGGACGGACCGAACACGTCGGCGAGATCGAGATCGATCGCCCGCACCGTTCGGTGGTAATAGACCTGCTGGTACATGAACCGTCGCGCCGTCAGGAACATCTCCAGTGCCCCGAGGCCGGGTTCGAAGAGCGTCAGCCCGTCGGAGCCGATGAAGGTGTAGCGGCGCAGGCGTTCGACGTCGATCGGGCCTGCGGCGACCCCGGTCAGGTACGCGTCCCGGCGGACGTAGTCCAGGTTGTCGACCGTGAACACGCCGGACAGCAGCGGCGCCAGCCAGCGCACCCAGCGCGGCATCGCCGGATCGGCCAGCGCCGGCTTGGCGATGAGGAAGGCGACCCACTCCGGATCGATCGACTCGCCGTCCGCGAAGGCGTCCCGCTCGCTGACGTTACCCGGGGCTCGGCGCAGGCCGCGCAGGAGCGGCCCGAGCTCCTCGATGACGATCCGGACACTCAGGTCCTCGTGGGTGAGGCGCTTGGCGCCTGCACGGCGCGGATCCGCGGGCGCCTCGAAATCGGCGAGGACGTGGTCGTCGAAGAAATGCGCGAACGGTCCGTGGCCCACGTCGTGGAGGAGGCCGGCCATGCGCAGGGTCTCGGTGACCAGGCCCTCGGATGGGAACGGCCCGTCATCGCCCGCCCCGGCGAGGGCGGATCGCAGGCTCGGGTAGAGCGAGCGCGCCCACAGGCCGGCCTCGTGCATGACGCCGAGACCGTGCGTGAAGCGCGAGTGCTCGGCGGTCGGAAAGACCCAGCGTGCGCTCTGCAGCTGACTGATGCGACGCAGCCGCTGCAGCCACGCCGTGTCGAGGAGGTCCTCCTCGGCGACGTCCTCGGCGGGCAGCCCGGCCGCTGCCGATTCAACCGGTCCGAGCCGCTTGGTGAGCTCGATGTACCCGTGGATCGGGTCGCTGATGAAGTTGACTGCGGCGAATGGGTGCCGCCGGACCGATCCGGTCAGGGCACCCAGATGCGAGACTGGGCCGTCCACGCCCCCACATTGCCACGGCGGTCGGTCCCTCGCACGCGGATCGCGTAGTACTGGCCGTGCGGCCGGTCGCGCAGGACGAGGGACTTCCCGGTCGTGTCGTTGCGGAGCGTCCGCCAGCTCCCGGAGCCGACGCGGTACTGGAGGTCGAAGTCGCGGAATCCGGCCGTGTGGGTCTGGAGGCGCGGGTCGTACCCGTTCCATGTCCAGCTGACGTCGTCGCCGGAACGGCTGGCTCCAGTGACTCGGGCGATCACGGGCGTGTGGTCGAGCGATTCGCTCATGACTGCCGAACCGAACGTCCGACGGTTCGACGAGCGATACGCCAGGCCGAGGCCGATGTAATTGAATCGGTTGCTCATCAGCAGTGCCCGGTGGGAGGGGCTTGCCATCCACATGCGATACAGCGACCGGGCGGCGTCAACGGTCCAGGCCGACCCGGACCAGCCGACGGCCTCGCCGTAGCGATACCACTGGACGTCGCGGTACTTGAGCTGGTTGTAGAGGTTGCCGCCGATGGTGTGGTTCATGACATTGTTGCTGGCCATCCGGGAGGCGCGCACACCGGCGATGTATGCCAGGTCGCCATCACCGCGGAGGGGTTTCAGACCGGCATTGATGCGGCTGGTATTGACCCATCCGATGATCATCGCCTCGGCAGTAGAGGCGGAGGTGGCCGCGCTGGCCGGCGCGGCAAAAGCGGTCGCGACCAGCGTCGCGATGAGGGTCGCGCCCACGGCGTGGGACAGCAACCTACGAGGTAGGCGGGAACTCAAGGGACAAACCTCCGAGCGTGTGGGGGGCACGTCGTAGGCGACTTACCCTAACCCAGCGACCCAGCCCTTGTCGAATCCGTCCCGCGGAGCGGGGCCCGGTTCAGGCCCCGTAGCGAGCGAGCGCGCGGCGCATCGTGGCGGTCACGTCGGCGCGCAGTTCGGGTGGCTCGAGAACCTCCACCTCGTCGCCCCAGGACAGGATCCAGAGGCGGATCTCGATGGTTCCCGCAACCGTCGCGCGCCACGTGAGCGAGCCGTCGTCCTCGCGCTGGACGTGCTGGCTCGCGTGCCAGGTGGCCTCCTGGACGCGGGTCGCGACGGTCGGGCTGAAGCGCAGGACGACCTTCGTCGGCGGCTGGTCGGCGATGATGTCCCACGCCCGCCGCAGGGTCGCCTCGACGCCGTCGCCCTCCGGCAGCTCGAAGGTCCGCGGCGTCAGCGCCACGTCGCGGATCCGCTCGATCTTGAAGGTCCGCAGGGCGTCGCGGGTCTCGTCCCAGCCGATCAGGTAGAGCGCGTGCGTCTGCAGCGAGGGCTCGATCAGGTAGGGACGCACGACGGCCTGACGGGCCGTGGCGTCGGTCCCGTACTGCGCCGGTTCGTACTCCAACGTGACGACCCGTCGCTCCGCCCAGGCCCGGGTGAGTCGATGGACGTGCTCGCTGAATGGCTCGTCGCGGGGATGCTGCGCGAGGACGTCGAGGGTGCGTTCCACGTGCTCGGCGAGCGGGCGGGGCAGCACCGCCTCGAGCTTCTCGAAGGCGGCGGCGAGGTCCGGGTCGTACTTGTCGGCGTAGCGGACCATCAGCCTGGCGGACAGGACGACCGCCATGGCCTCGTCGAGGGTCAGCTTGAGCGGCGGCAGGAACTCCTCACCGACGACGCCCCACAGGCCGCTCTCCGACCAGACCGCGACCCCGACTTCCTCTTCGAGCGCCCGGAGGTCGCGATAGACGGTCCGGGTCGCGACCCCGACGCGACGGGCGATCTCCGGCGGGCGGATCCCATCTGGATGACCGCGCAGGACGGTCACGACGCGCAGCATCCGGGCGAGCCGGTCGCGCTTGCCGAATCGCTCGGGCTCGTCCTCGAGGGTCATGGAGCGGGAGGATAGATGACGAGTTCATCGCCCCGTCCCGTCGCGGTCAGGAGGACCTCGATGGTCGCCTGGATCGCTTCGGAGCGGATCGCCCCAGCCTCACCGTTGACACTGCCCGCGACCTGTCCGAGCTGGCCGTCGGCGAAGACCCAGTAATCCAGCTGGCCCCGCCAGCGCTCGATATCGGCGTCGCCGACGAGCCAGCGGATCTGGGGGAAGGCTGCCCGGAACGTGGCGCCATCCACGGCAACGCGACAGCGGCGCGTGCGGGCACCCTCGATCACCTCGATGCCGCGATCCTCCGACGTCGCGCGCGAGCGGCGGGCAAGGGCCGTCCTGACCGCCTGCAGGTCGAGCGTCTCTTCGCGGACGCTCTGGGCATCGGCGATGGCCCAGCCGTCGCCGGGCGTCCGAGTCCAGGCCCGCCCGCCGAAGCTGGCCGCACCGTATTGGCCCAGCTCGCGATCCGTCGCCACGTACGCCAGCCACCGGAAGTTCGTGCCGACGCGCTGACCGGACAGGTCCACGGAGCCGATGGCCCCGCCATCGATCTGGCCGTGGAGGTGGGCGATGAGCCGGGCGCTCTTACCGGCAGCCAGGGCTCCGTCGCAGGGCGGGAGCTCGGCTTCGGCATCGGTCGGTCCGAAGCGCGAGACCGCCGGTGGTGTCGTCCGGTCGCGCAACGCGAGCTCGTTGGCGATCGCGGCGCCCGCGAACGCGGTGCCGGCGAGCGCCGTGAAGGCGACCGCCGATGCGATCCCGACGCGCAGCCGCCGCGGTCGAAGCGCGGTCCCGGCGTCGAGCCGGCGGGCGAGGCCGAAACCGGCGAACAGGCTCGTCCCGGCCAGTGCGAGCAGCCAGGGATAGGCGGCCTCGAGCGACGGCATCAGCGTCTGCGATCCGAGCGCCAGAAGCTGATTGAGCACGCCGCCGATCGACGGCAGCAGCAGCAGGAGCGAGCCGACGCCCAGGGCCACGACCATCGGGTACGTGTCGCGCCCGCGTGCCACCGGTGGCCACACGACGCCGCTGATGGCGATGGCGAGCGGGACGAGCATGGTGATCCCGACGACGATGTCGAATGGTCCACCCGGCCGGTAGGCCAGCAGGACCAGGACCGCGGCCAAGCCCCACGCCCCGACGAGGGCGCTGCCGAGCAGCCGGAGTTCGAGTCGACGGGCGCGCATGCTGGGTGAGTCTACCGATGCATCGCGCGTGACCGATGCCGTAGACGGGCCTATGCCGCAAGTACCATCGAGCATAGGACCGGTGGGTCATCGCGACCCGCCATTCGGCGAGATGAACATGCCCCTACCGCACCGGACCGACCGGAGCGGACCGTCACACCATCGAGGGGCACGTGCAACATGGCTGGGCCGGTACCGCGAGGTTCACGGGGACGAGGGCGATCATCGCGCCTCGCCTCGCCGCGACCGCGTCACGCGGCGGCATCCACGGTCGATCGTGGGTTCGTGGGCACGGCGTTGGCCCCGTCACCCACGAAGGATCCGGCCCGCACGACGGCGGACCATCTCGCAACGGGATCGACCTACCGGCAGTTGCTCATGAAGGGCCTCGCGCCGGGTGAGGCCGCCAACCTGACCGCATTCCTGTGCGGGATCCCGGTGGTGGATGTCCACTGGTCGCTCCGCCAGGTCAACCAATTGCTCTTCCTTCGCGAACTCGCCCGCACGGGCCGGTTCGGATCCGCGGACGGGGAGGCGCCCCGCCCGCACTGACCATCGCTTTCACCGACCGCGAGGGCGGACCCTCCTCCCACCCGAGCGGTCAATCGTCTCCCGAAGCGGCGCCGAGCCTCCTCCCGGCGCCGCTTCGGCACGTCCGGGGTTTCGCTACCATCCGCGGGATGCGACCCGTCATCTCTTTCCTGACCGACTTCGGCCCGGCCGCGCCCGCCGTCTGCCGCGGCGTGATGTTCCGGATCTGCCCGGACGCCAACATCATCGACATCAACCACCAGGTCCCGCGCTACTCGATCCGTGACGGCGCGGCATCGCTGGTCTTCGCGCTCCCGCACATGCCGATCGGCATCCATGTGGCCGTCGTCGACCCGGGCGTCGGCACGGAACGCCTGGCCGTGGGACTGCGGACCGCCCGCGGCGACGTCCTCATCGGGCCGGACAACGGCCTGCTGATCGGCGCGGCCGAGGCCCTGGGCGGCATCGACGAGGCGCGGGCGATCACGAACCGCGACCTGATGCTCCCGGTCATCTCGTCGAGCTTCCACGGCCGCGACATCTTCGCGCCGGTCGCCGCGCATCTCGCCGCCGGCGTCGAATTCGCTGCGGTCGGGCCGACGGTCGCCATCGACGAGCTGGTCCGGTTGCCGGTCATCCGGCCGACCATCGAGGATGGCGTTCTCAGTTCCACGATCGTGCACGTGCTCATCTACGGCAACGTGACGTTTGCCGGCACGCCCAAGGATCTCGAGGCGGCCGTCGGGCCCCTGGCACTCGGTCGCGAGCTCCTGCTCGAATTCCCCGAACACGGTGGCGCGCCGGCCGTGGAGGAGCGAACGGTCTGGGAACGCACGTTCGGCCGCGTGCCGGTCGGCTCATCGCTGTTGATGGCCGATTCGGAAGGCCACCTGTCGCTGGCCGACAACCAGGGCGACGCGGCCCGGCGGCTCGGCCTGTCGCGGGACCGCCCGGTCCATATCCGGCCTGCCTGATCCGGTGATCGCCGCGAGCGGGGTGTCCGGGGCGTCACAGCCGGAGACCGCGACGCCGCTCGTCGAGGTCGATGGCCTGACCTTCCAGTACCGGCGCGCCACCGGACCGGCGATCCGCGACGTGTCCCTCATGGTGCACCCAGGCGAGGTCGTCCTGGTCGCCGGACCGTCGGGCTGCGGCAAGAGCACGCTCATCCGGGCCATCAACGGCCTCATCCCGCACGCCTACTCGGGCGACCTCGGCGGGACCGTGCTGGTCGAGGGTCGGCCCACGACCGAGCTCAAGCTGCGCGACATCGCCCGGACCGTCGGGACCGTGCTCCAGGACCCGGCAAAGCAGATCGTCGGGGCGACCGTGGAGTCGGAGCTGGCGTTCGGGCCCGAGAACTTCGGCGTGCCACGCGAGGAGATCGCGGAGCGGATCCGCGAGGTGGCCAGTCAGGCCGGGATCGAAGCCTTGCTCGGGCGCGAGACCGCGGCGCTGTCAGGCGGGGAGCGGCAGCTCCTGGCGATGGCCGCGATCCTCATGATGCGCCCGCGGCTATTCGTCGTGGACGAGCCCCTGGCCAACCTGGATCCGGCCACGGCCGAACGCCTGCTGACCCTCCTTCGGGCACTCGCGGACGAGGGATCCGCGATCGTCATCGTGGAGCACCGGGTGGAGGAAGCGCTCGCGCTCGCGCCGGACCGCGTGCTGTACCTCGATGAGGGGCGCACCCGCTATCTGGGAGCAGTCGCGGGCTTCCTCGATGTCGCCGACCCATCCGCCGTCCGACTGCCGTTCGCGGTCGTTGCAAGGCGGGCCGCCATGGCTGCCGCCGAGACCGACGGCGACGATGGTGAAGCACCGGTGGTCCAGGCACCTGCACCGGCCGAGTCGACGCCGCGGCTCGAGTTCCGCGGCGTCACTGCGGCGATCGGCGAGACCCAGATCCTGCATGGCGTCGATGCCCGGTTCGGCCCCGCCGAGGTGGTCGCCGTGCTCGGCCCGAACGGCTCCGGTAAGACGACGCTCCTTCGGACCGCGATGCGGCTGCTCGACATCACGGGTGGCTCGATCCTCGTCGACGGCGTCTCGCACGCGAGCCGCCGCACGGCCGAACTCGCGACGGAGTTCGGGTACGTCTTCCAGAGCCCCAGCCAGATGCTGTTCGCCCGGACCGTGGAGGAGGAACTGCTGTTCGGGCCGCGGAACCTCAAGCGAGACCCAGCGACCTTCGACGAGCTGGTCGCAGACAGCCTTCGCCGGACCGCCCTCCACGAGCTCGACGACATCCGCTCGCGCCCACCGCTGGCGCTGTCCTTCGGCCAGCAGAAGCGCCTGGCGCTTGCGATCGCGTTGGCCCTTCGACCGGAGACGCTCATCCTCGACGAACCGTCAGCGGGTCAGGATCACCGCACGGCCGAGGCGTTCATGCGCGAGGTCCTCGCGATCCCTGGACTCCGCAGCCTCTACCTCGTCACGCACGACGTGGACCTTGCATTGACGCACGCAGACCGTATCCTGCTATTTCGAGAGGGCCGAGTGGTGGCCGATGGCCCTCCGAAGGCGGTGATCGCGGACACGGCGCGCTGGACTGCGTGCAACATGCGGTACACCTCCTTGATGGAGGCCAACAGAGCGTGGGGGCCGGCAGCGGGGCCATTCCTCGATGCCGCCACCCTGGCGCGCCGGCTCGCCGCCCAGCGGCCGACCGAGCGTTCGGGGCCTGGAAGGGAGGCCGAGGGAGTGGACTGTTGACCGAGCACTGATCCAGTGGGGGAGTACGTCTTCATCAGTGTTCTGGAGGGATGAACATGACCGCGATATCGATGGATCGCCGCAACAACCTCTGGGAGGTCACGTCGCGGACGATCGTGTATGCGGCGATCGGCGCCGCACTCTACGGGATCCTGCTCGTCGCACAGCTCCCGATCCCCGGCAGCACGGTGTCCGTCAGGCCGGCGTTCGCCATCGTGCCGTTCTTCGGCTACGCGTTCGGTCCGATCGTCGGGTTCTTCACGGGGCTCGTCGGTAACGGGATCGGCGACCAGATCTCGGGCTGGGGCGCTCTCACGTCCTGGAACTGGAGCATCGCCAACGGGCTCGTGGGCCTCATCGCCGGGCTCGCGCCCCTCTATCTCGCACGCTGGGTCAACGGCTCCCTGCGCGAGCGCGCCATCGGCGGCGTGATCGCCGGTGTCATCGCGGTCCTGATCGGGTTCCTGTTCGTCTTCACCGACAACATCCTGCAGGGCCTCGACATCGCCACCATCTTCTCGACCCTCTATCTCCCGGTCATCATCGGCGACCTGATCGGGACCATCATCCTCGTCCCCATCCTCGTCTACGCATGGGAGCCGGTAAAAGCCCAGCTGGGCAGGTAGGCTCGGGGTCCCGGGGCACCCATGAATATCGCCCCGCGCTATCTGGGACGGGGATCGTGGCTCGCCCGCCGCGATCCCCGTGTCCTCATCCTCGCGGTCTTCTTCTTCATCTTCGCGGTCCTGCAGATCTGGGACGCCCGCCTCGTCTTCGGCCTGCTGATCATCTCGGTGATCTACTACCGCACCGCGGCGATCCCGTGGTCGCAGATCCGGCGCAATTGGACCGTGGTGTTCCTGTTCATCGGCTTGCTGGTCGGCGTGAACATGCTGGTCGCGGGCGGCAATGTCGAGGCGATGCCGGAAGGGGAGCCGGACGTCCTGTTCTACTTCCCGTTGCTCGGCACGCCGATCTCCGCCCAGTCGGTCAGCCTGGCGGTGACACAGTTCCTGCGCTATCTCGCGATGGCCACGATCGGTTTTCCCGTCGCATTCGCCATCGCCCCGTCCGATTTCGGCGTCGCCTTTCGGCGACTGGGCGTCCCCGAGAAGTTCGCTTTCGGCATCGACCTCACCTTCCGGTTCCTCCCGTCACTGGCCGCCGACTTCCAGTCGACGGTCGATGCACAACGGATCCGTGGGTTCGACTGGTCGGCCGGGGCCACCGGCTTCCTCACCCGCGTTCGCCGCTCGACGCCGGTCCTCGTGCCGACCGTCGTGAACGCGATCGCCGGGGCCGAGGACACGATCGACGCCATGGACCTGCGCGGATTCGGGACGGGCCGACGAACGTGGCTCCGGCTGCTCGTCTACGACCGCGACGATTGGCTCGTGCTGGGCTTCTTCGTGGCGCTGCTGGTGGCCGCCACGCTCGGTGGATTCCTGGGTACGAGCGACGAGCTGTGGACACCGCAGTTCCTCATCGACATCGCGCGCCGGTGACCGGCCGAACACCGCTGACGGCTGATCCGCGCTACTCCGGGAAGGTCTCGTCCTCGTCGATCTCGGTGTCGGGGACCAGCAGCAGGATCCAGGCGACCTCGATCCGGTCGGGGTCGTAATCCGGCGAATCCGGATCCAACGATGGATGGGTGGTCCGGTTCCAGAAGGCGATGCTTCGCGCCGTCGTCCGGTGCGCCCTGGCGATGGAGGTCAGCGTGTCGCCGGGTCGCACGACGTAGACGAGGAACGTCGGCAGCGGGGTCGGTGTCGGGCGCACGAACGATGGCGACGGGGTGGGCCCGCTTGGCACGGGCGACGGGGTCAGCGCCGGGGTGGCGGGCGGGCTGTTCGTGGGCGGGCTGCCCGTCGCCCGCCCGACCGGCGAGGGCACGCACGCGCCGACGAGCGCCAGCGTGATCGCGAACGCGATGGCCGGAGCGGCAGGACCACGGCGCTGATCGCTCATCTGGAACCATCGTCCCGCAGATCTGCCGGATGCGCCCGCGTGGTGGAAGGCGCCCACCCGGTCGATCCGGAGCCTCAGCTGGCCGCTGCGGTCTCGGAGTCGACCGGCGTCGGATCCTGGAGCCGGAACTCCGCCGCGAGCGCGAGGCCCTCGGCCGCCGTCGCGACCCGATCGCGACCGTTGCGCTTGGCCACGAAGCACGCGCGGTCGGCCGCGAGCAGCACCTCCGCCGTGGTCGCGCCGTCTGCCGGGAAGCTTGCGACACCGATGGACGCGCTGACAGGGCCGCCGAGTCCTTTCACGGCAGCACGCGCGCGCTCGGCGACCTGCTGCGCCCCCAGCGGGTCGGAGAGCGGAAGGATGAAGGCGAACTCGTCGCCGCCGTAGCGGAAGACCCGGTCCGTGTCACGGCCGGCACGGACGAGCGACGCGGCGATCCGGCGCAGCGCCTGGTCACCCGCTTGATGGCCGCCGGTGTTGTTGATCTCCCGGAAGTCGTCGAGGTCCAGCATGATCAGCCCGAACGGCGAGCCCTCTCGGACGAGCCCATTCAGGTAGTCCATGAACGTCCCGTGGTTGAGAAGACCCGTCAGGTCGTCGGTCTGCGCCCGGATCTCGACGGCTCGGAACACCTCGGCGTTCTGGAGCGCGATCGACACCTGCCCGGCGAACAGCTTGACGAGGTCGAACTCCTCGGGCTCGAAGGTGTTGCCCGCCCCCAGCCGCTCGATCGTCATGACCCCGATCGCGCCCATCCGCCCGCGCAGCGGGACCACGATGAGGCTGCCGGCCGCGGAGTCCTCGCCGCGGAAGTGGTTGACCCGTGTATCGGTCGTCTCGTCCTCGACGTAGACGGGCTCGTTGTGCTCCACGACCCAGGTGGCGACGCCCGTCTCGCCGGGCTCCCATGGCTCGAGGTAGGCGGCCGCGTGGATGCCGCGAGCGGTCAGCGGCGTGAGCCGCCCGGTCGAGGGGTCCACGACTTCGATCGCGACGTTGTCGTAGGCGATCAGGCCGCCGAGGCGATCGGTGATGCCCTCGAGTACGGCTCGGCCATCGAGCGTCGTGAGGATCGCTTCCGTGATCTGCAGCAGCTCGCGCTGGCTGCGGAGCTGGCGCTCGAGCGTCGTCGACTGTTCGCGCAATCGTTGCGTGGTGTCGGCATTGGCCATCGCCTGGGCGGCGAAGCTCGCGTAGATGACGAGCAGACGCAAGTCGTCGTCGCTGAACTGGTGCAGCCCGAGCTTGGAGAGGACCAGCACCCCGAGCACTTGGTCGTCGAAGAGCATCGGTGCGAGCAGCATCGATTCGTCGAGGTCGTCCTCGGTCCCGGGGATCGTGTTCGCACGCGGATCCGCTGCGGCGTTCGGGAGGTACTGGGCGACCCGCTTCTCGGCGACCCATCCGGTGATGCCCTCGCCGATCGCGACGCGGAGCTGGTCGGGCGTCTCGTCGACGTACTCGCCGACCTGGCCCTGCATCGCGACGGGCACGAGGTCGGTGCCCTGGACCCGGTAGACGCGGACGTTGTGGAAGTCGATCAGCTGGCGTAGCTCCGTCGCGATGGCCACGCCGATGTGATTGACGTTCGAGAGGTGGTTGAGCCGCGCTCCGAGCTGCTGGATCGACTGCAGCTGCGCGGTCCAGGTAGCCATCTGCTGGAAGTTCTGGGCGGTCCGGATCGCGACGCTGGCCTGCGTCGCGAGCGAGGCGATGGTCTCGAGCTCGTCGGGCGTCCAGGCGTGCGGCGTGTCGTGGTAGACGTTCAGCAATCCGAGCAGGTCCGTGCCGTCCATGAGGGGCGCCGTGCAAAGGGTGTCGTAGCCCTCCTGCACCACGGCTGCGCGCGCATCTGCACCGCGGGGGTCGTCGCGATAATTGACCGAGAACAGGGGTCGGCGTGCGGCGATGGCTGCTGCCGGTAGCGATCGGCTCTGGGCCGCCCGCATCAAGTTGAGGTAGCCAGTCGAGAGGTTGCGGCTCACCTCGGCGACGTCGGTGCCGTCCGGGCGGCGCATGAAGACGGCCGCGCGGTCGGCCTCGAAGAGGACCATGGCGTGATCGACGAGGCCGGTGAGGATCCGGTCGAGATCGAGCCGGCTGCCGATGTCGCCGGCGACGCGACGCAAGGCCTCGGCCCGATGCAGAAGGTGGGCGACCTCCTCCTCGCGACGGGCGACCCTGACGACGGTCCCGATCGCATCGGCGAGGGCTGCTGCCAGGTCCGGATCGGTGGTGCCGACCCCGTCTCCGCCATCCGTGCCATCCGCGACCATCAACAGGACGCCCCAGGTGCCGTTCGGGCCGGGAATGGCCACGGCAAGCTCGCTGTGGGCCCCGGGAAGGACCGTCGACGTCACTCGATCGAGGGCCGAACCGAGCACGGCCACGGCACCTGGTGATGGCTCGTCGTCCGTCCTGGCTCGCGAAGTCGGGACCGAATCGAGGGCCCGTCCGAGGACACCGAAGCCCCGCGGCAGATCCAGCAGGCGAGGCGTGACCGCGCCCGCTGGTACGGCCGCGGCTCGGGGTGTCAGGCGGTCGCCGCGCAGCTCCCAGAGCGCGACGAGCGCCAGCTCGGTCGCGGCGCGGATCTCCTGGGCGATCCGCATCAGGTCGTCATCGAGGTCGCTGCCGACGACGGTCAGGCGGGCGATGTGGTCGAGCAGGGCGAGGTGGCGACGGTGGCGCTCCGCGCCGAGGGGGTCCACGGCATCGGTCGGGCCGCCGAAGGTCGCGATCGAAGCGCGGGCACCACCGGCATGTCCCGAGAGCCCTTGATCGTGATGCCGGCGGGCGGCAGCGCTGCCACCGGGGCCGTCCGTCGCGACGCTTTCCGCGGCCGCGAGGAAGCGCTGGAGGTCCCCAAGGCGATAGCGTCGATCGCCGCGGGCGTTGATCCGGTAGTAGCGCAGGCGACCCGCGTCGCTCCATGTCCGGACCGTGTTCGGGTGCACGCCCAGAAGCCGCGCGGCTTTGGTGACCGACAGCGTCGCGTCTGTGGGTCTGGGAGGCAGCTGCGCCATCATCGATGACCTGTAAGAACTGTGGAGTCCACGAACGGAGGCTACCAACCTCACAGTTCTTGCCAATAGCCCGAAGGTCCCACCAGGCCACGGAGCAGCCACACGGCCTCAGGACGGCCGATCTAGGAGCGGCGACCCCCCGTGAGGCGGACGTATCCGAAGGTCGCGACGGCAGCCGCCACGCCGATCGCCACGACCAGGGCGATCGCCGCGAGCGGTTCACCGACGAGCCCCGGACCCTGCCCGCTGGACCGCGGGTCGCCGCCGGCGGCGCTCGCGGCCGGCGACGCGGCGAGCGCCGTGGCAGTCATCGCGCCGAGCACGGCCCAGACCACGCCGATCGTGAGCGATACGAGACCGACGCCCAGGGCCAAGGCGGCGGCCAGCGGCCGGCGTGGGCCGCCGGCGGCGAGGATGCGCATCGCCTCCGCGGGCTCCAGGGTCGTCAGGATCAGCGGCCGGCCGAGCCCGGCGGTCATCCGGGTGGGCAGGTCGTCGGCGGCAACCACCGGCACACCCAGGACCACCGCGTGCTCCACGGAGGAGACCTGCTCCACGACCAGCCGCATCGGGACTTCGGGCGCCGTGCCGGGGGGAACGCGGTCCGGCGCGTCCGCCGCGGTTCCGACGGACTCGCGCGGGACGACGACCAGCCCGGCATCCAGCGCGTCGTGATCGATGGCGATCGCGTCGAGGCCTTCACGCACCTCGAACGCGACGGCCGTGGTGTGCTCGTCGACCGTCACCCAGTCCGAGCCGGTGCGGAGCTGGATCCTCGCCCGCCGGAGGACCAGCGGCCGGTGCGCGTCGTCTTCGAACTCGTCCTCCGCGTCGATCCGACCCCGGATAGCCACATAGCGAGCCGGACCGCTCGCCAGGTCGCGGGCCTCGGCGACACTGACGGATGGTGTGGCTGCCAGGAGACGCCCGACGCGGAACCGCGGGCCGAAGCTGCGCAGGACCATCGCCCCGACCCCGAGCGCGGCAATGCCCAGGACGATGAAGAGGAGGGGACCCACGGCGGCGATGATACGCGCCGGGCATGAAAGGGCCCGTAGGAACCTCCACGACACGTGGGCGTTGATGCGATCGCCGCCGTTAGTATCGTTCGGCCCCTCCGGGCTGATGGGTACGCTACGGGCCGCGACCCGACGCGGTCAACGGGGCTCATCCACCAATGTCGATCCGCGACCCGCGACTTATCCACCGGTCGTCCACATCGACCGTGCCGCGCGTGCCGGAAACACCCGCCCGCCCGGCGATCGTCAGTTCGCCGACCGGCCGGTAACGGGATCCAGGGCGTTGAGCTGGCCGTCGAAACCGGTCAGCACCAGCCGCCCGCCGATGAGCTCCGCCGCGGTGACGACGTCGCTGTGGGCGACGCGCCAGGCGACCTCGCCGTCGGCTTCCACGGCGAACGTCTCGATCTCGGCCTGGACGATCACGTGGGCCAGGCGGGGCGAGCCGAGGAGGGCCACGATCGGGGTCGCCGAACGGTGGTCCCAGCGTGCGTCGCCCGCGGCCGCATCCAGCCCGAACGTGTGGAAGCCGTAGGCCACGACCAGGAGCCCGGCCGTGTCCCAGTACAGCCCGCGAGGTTCGTCGTGGATCGTCGAGGCGAAGCGCGCCGTCCATGCCCCGCGCGGCCCTTCGAGCCGAAGCTCGGCCCGGCACAGGGCATCGGGGTCCGCGCTGACCCGCGGGCCGAGGTCGACGAGCGTCCCACCCGCCTCGCTGAGCGCGAAGACCGCCGCCCCCTGGCCGCTGCCCCCCCACCGCCACCGGGCGCGCAAGCCACCGGGATAGGTGACGGTCGCGTTTCGCGGCTCGGCCACCGTTCGCGTCGGGCCCGTCACGCTCCGGACGGCGCCGGCGCGGCGTCGGCGGCGCGCTGGATCTCGGTGATCGGCGCCACCGTGGCATTCGCAAGGGTTCGCAGCGTCGCCGGTGGCACCTCGAACACGGCGGTCGGAAGGCCGGCGGCGGCCCAGACGGTCTGGTATCGGCCAAGGTCCGGATCCATGATCACCCGGACCGATCCTTCGAAGCCGATCGGCGGGATGCCACCGATGCTGAAGCCGGTCAGCTCGTAGGCTTCGCGTGCCGTGGCGCGGCGGATCTCCTGCTCCGCGGTGACGGCGGCCAGGCGCGCGACATCGACGCGGTTGCGGCCAGAGACCAGGCAGACGATCGGCTCCTGCGTCCCGTCCTCGTGAGGAGCGACGAACACCAGCGACTTGACGATCTGGCCGAGGTCCGCGCCAACGGCCGCCGCGGCCTCCTGGGCGGTGTGCGTCGACTCGTCGAAGGCGACGACGTCGAGCGTCACGCCCTTGCGACCGGCCGCGTCAAGGACGCGGCGAACAGCCGGGTGGTCGATCGCGTCGGGCACGGCCGGAGTCTACATCGGCTGGTGGGCCGCCGGCCGTTAGCATCTGGCCATGCAGGTGATCGTCCTTGCCGAT
Organism: uncultured Chloroflexia bacterium; assembly: GCA_963828165.1. Lineage (GTDB taxonomy): Bacteria > Chloroflexota > Limnocylindria > Limnocylindrales > CSP1-4 > SPCO01. Next base: position 872,469 of record CAWHDR010000001.1, on the reverse strand, counting down.
GGGCAGGTGGGACCGCGAGCCGCCCTCGACGCGGCGTGGCCGGGCTGGCTGGAGCCCGGGGCGCGAGTCGTCGCGGCGGACGGTGGCGCGCGTCATGCCGAGCCACTCGGGCTCTCCATCGACCGCTGGGTCGGAGATGGGGACTCGCTCGGCGAGCCCGGCATCGAAGCCCTTGCAGCGGCCGGCGTGCCGGTCGAGCGTGCGCGGCCGGACAAGGACGAATCCGACACTGAGCTTGCGGTGCTCGCCGCGCGCGCGATGGGCGCATCCCAGCTCACCGTGCTCGGCGCGCTCGGAGGGCCGCGCGTAGATCACGCGCTGGCCAACCTGGGGCTGCTGTCGATGCCCGAGCTCGAGCCCCTCGGCGTGCACCTCCTGGCCGTCGACGCCCGCGTCCGGCGGTTGCTCGCACCGGGTCCCGACGGCGGGCCCGCGCGCCTCGATCTGGCCGGTCGCGTCGGCGATCTCGTGTCGCTCTTGCCGCTCGGTGCCGATGCGGTCGGGATCACCACGCACGGCCTCGCCTACCGCCTGGATGACGAGCCGCTCCTGGCGGGCCGGACGCGCGGCCTCTCGAACGTCCGCGACTCGCCCGACGCCGCCGTCGACCTGCGTCGCGGCCAGCTCCTCGTCATCGAGACCCCTGCTACGCTCTGAACATGGAGCAGCCAAAGGTCGGCGACGCGGCCCCGTCGTTCGCCCTGCCCGATGCCACGGGCACCATCCATGAGCTCGCGGATCAGCGCGGACGTTGGACCATCCTGTACTTCTACCCGACGGACGACACGACGGGCTGCACCATCGAGGCCTGCGAGTTTCGCGACGCGAACGAGACCATCGCTGAGCGCGGCGCCGACGTGTGGGGCGTCAGCCCCCAGGGCGTGGCCAGCAAGCGCGCGTTCAGCGAGAAGTTCGGGCTTCCGTTCACGTTGCTCGCGGACGAGGACCATGCGGTCGCGGACACGTACGGCACGTGGGTCGAGAAGCACAACTATGGGAAGACGTACTGGGGAACGGCCCGCGCCACGTTCCTGATCGATCCCGAGGGCCGGATCGCGCGCGTCTGGCCGAAGGTCAAGGCAGAAGGCCACGCCGCCCAGGTCCTCACCGCGCTCGACGAGCTCCAGACACCGGCGGCATGACCCGGCGACCCCCCGAAGCGCGACGTGAGGCTTCGCTCGTGGGGGGAGACGAGCGAAGCCTCGGCTGGAACAGTACGCCGAGGGTCAGGCCATCGCAACGCGAATCTCACGCCGTGGCGACGGGCCGCTGCCCGCCGTGACCACGCCCGAGCCCCGCACCGACCATGTCTGGCGCCCGTCCCGGTTCATGCTCATCGCCGCGCATCCCGACGACGCCGAGTTCGGGCCGTCCGGCACAGCCGCTCGCTGGATCGACGAGGGGTCGGTGGGCTGGCTGGTGTGCTGCACGAGCGGCGACCAGGGTGGCGAGGATCCGGACGCCGATCCGCTCGAGCTTGCCGCGCTCCGCGAGATCGAGCAACGATCCGCGGCCGCCGTGACCGGGTATGCGGGCGTCAGCTTCCTGCACCAGCCCGATGGCGCCCTCGCCAACGACCTCGCCCTCCGCGAGCTCCTGGTCCGGGAGATCCGCACGTTCCGCCCCGATGCCGTGCTCGCCACCGATCCCGAGACGTTGTTCCACGGCGATGGTGGCGTCAACCACACGGACCACCGGGCGGCCGGTCTGGCGGCCGTCGACGCCGTCTACCCGGCCGCACGCAACCCGATGGCCTTCCCCTCGTTGGCACGATCGGGTCTGGCCGCGCACGTCGTGCGCCGGCTGTACCTGTTCTGGTCGAACCATGCCAACGCGTGGGTCGATATCGGCACGACACTCGATCGCAAGCTCGCTGCGCTGGCCGAGCACCGCAGCCAGATCCGCGATCCCGAAGGGTTGGAGAAACGCGTTCGCGCCTGGGCGGCGGAGGAAGGCGCGGCGATCGGCGTCGTGGCCGCCGAATCCCTGCGCGCGATCGTCATCGACGACGACGAGGACGAGGGCCCGAGCGTCCAGGCGGACACCGACCCGGCGGCCGAACCGGAGTAGTCAGGCGTGCCTGCCGACCGCGCCGATCTCGACGAGCGTTTCCCGGGTGACGACCTCGACCTCGGGGTGTGGTCCCCGTACTACCTCCCGCATTGGAGCTCGCGCGCCGAGGCAGTCGCTTCCTACGCCGTTCGCGGTGGCGAGCTGCACCTGTCGATCCCGGCCGATCAGCCGCTCTGGTGCGCCGACCTGCACGAGGAGCCGCTGCGGGTCTCATGCATCCAGAGCGCGAACTGGTCCGGTCCGGCCGGCTCGGCCATCGGGCCGCTGCCGTTCCGCACGGGGCTGCTGGTCCGTGAAGAGCAGCCGCCGATGTGGGGCTACACACCGCTGTACGGTCAGATCGAGGTCCGGATGCGAGGCGTCGTGACGAGCCGCTCGATGGTGGCGTTCTGGATGAGCGGGATCGAGGACCGCCCCGAGCGCTCCGGCGAGATCTGCGTGGCCGAGATCTTCGGCGCGTCCGTGCGGGACGGCTCGGTCGAAGTCGGCATGGGCGTCCATCAGTTCCGGGACCCCGCTCTGCGCGAGGAGTGGGCCGCCGAGCGGTTCGACGTGGACGTCGCCGCGTTTCATACGTACGGGGTCGACTGGCGCCCGGGTTCGGTGGCGTTCACGATCGACGGCCGCGTGGTCCGGCAGCTGGGGCAGGCGCCGGATTACCCGCTGCAGCTGTTCATCGGGGTCTTCGATTTCCCCGCCAGGGCGGTCGACGGGGAGGCGCCGACCGTGCCTGAGCTCATCGTGTCGCGCGTCCGGGGCCGACCCCTGGCGAGCGCCTAGGACTCGTCGAGGAGCAGCGGCCGGATCCGGCCCCAGTGGTTCCAGACCTCGGCGAGACCGTCGGCCCGCCGGCCGAGCATGGTCACGAGCTCACCGAGCGTCAGGTCGGCTGCCGACCCGACCAGGTGCTCGGCAGCCGCGACCCGAACGTCCTTGACGAGCTCGGTCATCTCGACTTCCGTCGGCCACTGGCGGATCCGCATCGGGTCCAGGCCCGCGTAGCCCAGCGACAGCGACAGGTCCCGTTGCGACGGGACCCGGTCATCGACCCATCCGCCGAACCCGTCGAACTTGAAGCCGAGCGAGGACAGCGCCGCGGCGATCTCGCGGTCCTGCTCGAGCGTGAACGTGCCCCAGAACGGGTGGTCGATCGGGAACTCCAGCGATCCCGCGGCGATGCTGTCAGCGAGGATCGCATCGATGAGGTCCACGATGGCGGCCTGCCAGTGACGGCGCTCGTCGGGGCTCTCGCCGCCCAACGCCGTCACGACCTCGGTCAACGAGGTTCGGTCTCCGCGCAGCAGCCGGAAGATGCGGGGGTCGCTCCCTCCATGGAGTGCCGCCGCAAGCGGTTCGTCGTCGACCGACCCGCCGTCTGAGGGCCCCTGCGATGGGACGGCCGGCAGATGGCCCTTCACGCCGGCGGCCTCGGCCTCCTCGCACGCGGCCAGCGTTTCACGCGCCGTGAGACAGACGGATTCGGCCGTTTCGGCGGCGATCCGGGCCGCATCGGCCTCGACGGCGAGCCGCTCCAGGTTCAGGGCGATGGCGGCCGCCGCCTCGCGCTCGCGGTTCAGGGTCGCCGTTGCCTCGCGGGCGTCCCCGTTGATCGCGTTGATCTCCAGCAGCCACGCCCGTGCGGCCGCCTCCACGGATTCGCTGGTCATCGCGCCTGCTCGTCCATTCCGGAACCGCGCTTGGGCATCGTCCTTCGCCCGCCGCACCGCGCGCGGGTCCGCGGCCGCCGCGGCCGCCTCGGCCGCGGCCTCATGCTGGTCGTAAGCGCGTTGCGCTGAGCGGTGGATCTCGTCGGCGACACCGGCCTGCTGACGCGCGCGGATTGCGAGCTCACACCGTTCGTCCGCGAGCCGGCGCGGCTCGGCACATGGACCGTTTGCGCTCGGGCTGGCGTCCGGTGGCGCGGGGACGGACGGCGCCGACGGCGCCGACGGCGCGGAGGAGGCCGCGTCGTCGGCGCTGCCGGTCGGCGCGTCAAGAAGCGCCGTGGTGGTCTGCCGCCCCTGGGCGGCCGCCGCGCTCATCGCCGTCGCGCGGATGGCAGTCAGGGTCGGGTCGGCTCCACCGGAGATCGGCAGGGGACGTGGTGCTGGCATCGGCGCGACTCGGCCCTCGCCGACACCGTCGGTCGCGGCTGAGGCGGCCGCCACGTCTGAGCGAACAGGTGTTCGACGTTCCGTGCGCCCAGGGCCCACGCTGACGGCATCGCCGCGCCGGTCCGCGGGGCCGCCGCGAGCCGGTTCGGAGGGCTGGATCCCGGCGAATGCGTCGTCGGCGAGGGTGGAGGATCGACGTCTCGGAACCGAGTCCGGGGCGACCGTGACCCGGACTTCACGCGAAGCGTGGGGTCGGGCGCGCAGGATCTCGACCAGCGCCGCGCCGGCGGCAACGCCCAGGACCAGTCCAAGCGCCAGGAACACGAACTCGCTTGCGGTCACGGTCCCCGCATCTCCCTCCGGTCGCTCTCGAGTGCTCGAGCGCACGCGGCTTTCCGCAGGGCAGCGTAGCTGCGAGGGCAGCCAGCGTCAACCGTACCCGAACCTGCCGATCCGACGCCGCAGGGTCGGTCCGGAAACCCGGGTGCTTTGCAGCCCGCACGAGGCGGATGGTAGATTGGCGAGGTCGGCGAACGGCCGATCCGCCGCTGACGCCTTCATTCCGACCAAACCAGGGAAAGGCACGTCCCCGCTTGGCCATCGACCCCGCCCAGGAATTCCTCGTCCAGCCTGTCGACGCCTCCTGGTTGCAATGCAACATCGAGTGCCAGGAAGCGTGTCCGGTCGGGACCAACTGCCGCGGCTACCTGAACCTCGCTGCCGAAGGGCGGTTCGAGGAGGGCTACATCCTGTCGCGCGAGCCGAACCCGGTCGCGGCGATGTGCTCCTATGTCTGCTCGGCTCCGTGCGAGCGAGCCTGCCGGCGCGGCGACATCGACCGTCCGCTGGCCATCCGCGCGATGAAGCGCTTCCTCGTGGAATGGCACGAGGCATCCGGCATCCCCGACGTCATGCCCCAGATCGCACCCCGCGCCGAACGCGTCGCCATCGTCGGCGCCGGTCCGGCCGGGATCGCAGTCGCGCGCGAGCTCGCGATGAAGGGCTACCAGTGCACGGTCTTCGACAGCCTGCCCTACGGCGGCGGGACGATGCTCATCGGCGTGCCGGCCTTCCGCCTGCCGCGCGAGGCGATCGAGATGGACGTCCGACTCGTCGAACGCCTCGGCGTGACGTTCGTGTACGACACGACGATCGGCAAGGACATCACGTTCGAGCAGCTCCAGGCCGAGTACGACGCCATCGCGATCACGGCCGGCGCCATGGACGCGGTCGCGCTCGACATCCCGGGCGCGGAGCTCGAGGGCGTCGACTACGGCGTCGACTTCATGAAGAAGGCGAACCTGGGGCAGCCGCTCGAGGTCGGCAATGACGTCGTCGTGATCGGCGGCGGGTATACGGCCATGGACTGCTCGCGCACGAGCCTTCGTCATGGTGCGGAGAACGTCACGATCGCCTATCGCCGGACCCGCTCCGAGCTCGTGGTCGACGAGGAGGAGCTGGGCGAGACCGAGCGCGAGGGCGTCCGGATGGAGTTCCTCGCGAGCCCCATCGAGATCCTCGGCGAGGACGGCAAGGTCAGCGCCGTCAAGTTCATCCGCAACCGCCTCGGCGAGCCGGATGCGTCGGGCCGCCGCTCGCCGGTGCCGATCGAGGGATCCGAATTCATCGTCCCGGCCCAGACCGTCATCCCGGCGGTGTCGCAGGCCGCCGACCTGACCTTCCTGCCGGTCGAGGCGCGCTTCGAGATCAATCGCGGCCGGGTCAAGGTAGACCCCGCGACCTACGCGTCGAACGTCAAGGGGGTGTTCGCCTGCGGCGACTTCGTGACCGGACCGACGACGCTCATCGAGGCGGCCGGCCATGGCAAGAAGGCGGCCTACGCCATCGATCGCTATCTCGCCGGACGGACCGACGTGTCGGTCGCGGCCAACGTCAAGGTCACGAGCTCCTGGCGCCACGACATGCCCGAGTTCTACGACGTGCTCCCGCGCCAGCACATCCCGATGGTCTCGCTCGACGTGCGCATGCCGTCGACCGACCCGGTCGTCAACTTCAACACCCCGGTCGAGCTTGGCTACGACGCGAACGGCGCCGTCGCCGAATCGACGCGCTGCCTGATGTGCAACTACAACATCTGGTTCGACCCGTTCCGCTGCGTGCTGTGCGGCGCCTGTGCCGACGTCTGCCCCGAGGGCGTCATCCACATGGTGGACATCAACACGCTCAAGTCGGAGGGTCTCCTGCCCGAGCTCGAGGAGGCATACGGCTGGGAGAATGGCGGCGCGATGATCCTGGACGAGGAGCGCTGCATCCGCTGCGCCCTGTGTGTCAAGCGTTGCCCGTTCGACGCCATTACGATGGAGCGGTTCGAACTGCAGGAGATCTCGACAGACGGTCGGCTCTACAAGGAGTCCTACCGTGACGCGCAACTCGCCGGCACGCCCGGCGTCGCAGGAGGAGCCCGGTGAGTTTCCTCGAGCGGATGGACCACACCATCCGCCGCAGCGGGGCCTGGCGCTCGCTGTTCCGGCAGCCGTACCCGCGGGACGAGCGGTCGCGCGCGTACGCGGTCATGAACAACGTGTTCCTGCACATCCACCCGGTGCGCGTTCGGCAGCACGCGGTCAAGTTCGCCTACACGTTCTGCCTGGGCGGACTGTCGTTCTTCCTGTTCCTGGTGCTGACCATCACCGGCGTGTACCTGATGTTCTTCTACGTGCCGAGCGCGACGCTCGCGTACACGAACATCCTCGACATCCAGAGCCAGGTCACGTTCGGCCTGTTGACCCGCAACATCCACCGGTGGGGCGCCCACCTGATGGTCTTCTTCGTGTTCCTGCACATGATGCGGGTCTTCTATCACGGCGCCTACAAGCCACCGCGCGAGTTCAACTGGGTGGTCGGGGTGGTGCTGCTCTTCCTGACCATCATGTTGAGCTTCACCGGCTACCTGCTGCCGTGGGACCAGATCGCTTACTGGGCCATCACGATCGGCACGAACATGGGCGGCTACGCGCCACTGTTCAACACGCCGGTGTCGCGCATCCTGCTCGGTGGCGTGGAGGTCGGCCAGAACACGCTCCTCCGCTTCTACGTGCTCCACATCATGGTCTTGCCACTCGTTGCAGCCATCTTCCTGGCCGTCCATTTCTGGCGTATCAGAAAGGACGGAGGGATCTCGGGGCCGCTATGACCGCCATCTGCGTCGTTGTCGCCTGCGCTCCTCGCTCACGCACCTCGAGTGCGCTCGCTCCGGTGCTCAGCTCCGCCTTGCATCTGACGGCCCTATCGGCCCCGAGGGTTTCGTGTCATGTCTGATGTGAAGTCCCCGCCCGACAAGCGCGTCGTCCTTCCGGTCGACCCCACCCGGCGGACGGAGATCGACAAGCAGCGCGTGCCGATGTCGGCGCGGCCGTATCGGTTGCTGGCACTGGTCAAGCAGGACGCCGTCGTCCGCGTCCAGAAGGAACCGGACGACACGGTCATGACCTGGCCGCATCTGCTGTCGATCGAGTTCCTCGCCGCCGGCGTCATGAGCATCTTCCTGCTGCTGATGGGCCTGTTCATCAACGCCCCGCTCGAGGAGCTGGCCAACGGCAATGTCACGCCGGCCGTCGCGAAGGCTCCGTGGTATTTCCTGGGTCTCCAGGAACTGCTGGCCTACTTCCATCCAACGGTCGCCGGGGTGCTGGTGCCCACCTTCGTGCTCGTTGGTGCCGGGTTCATCCCGTACATCGATCGCGGCAACATCCTGGTGACCCGCCCGTCGCAGCGGAAGACGGCCGTGATCCTGTTCACGCTCTTCTGCATCCTGGGCCTGGTCCTGACGTTCGTCGGGATCTTCTTCCGAGGGCCGGGCTACACCTTCGTCATCCCGTACGTGACCGCCCCCGGCATGTACTTCTCCCTGTGACCGAGGATCGCTGAGCGCGCATGAGCAACTACCACGTCGAAGCCGTCGACAAGCCCGCCGCCCTGACCTCGGAGGCGCTCAAGTCGCTGCGCCACCAGCAGGTCCAGGGCCTGTCCCGCCGCCAGCTCATCCGCCGCTCGCTGGGAGCGGGCGTCGCCCTCTGGCTGCTCGAGATCAGCGCGGGCACGCTCGGGTTCATCTGGCCGAACCTCGCCAGCGGTTTCGGCGGCAAGCTGCCGATCGGGACCCTCGAAGAGGTCAAGACGGCCAACTCGACGCTGCCGATCGAGGAGGGCTTCCCGGCGTACTTCGCGTTCGCTCGCGCGTTCGTGATCCTCGTCGACCCGGCCCAACAGCGGTTCTTCGCCGGCGAGGACACGACCGGCGAGGGCACGTCCCTCAACGTCCGGGCGCTGTACCAGCGATGCCCGCACCTGGGCTGCAAGCCGAACCCGTGCGTGAAGAACTTCTGGCTGGAGTGTCCCTGCCACGGCTCGCGCTACGACCGTCTCGGCATCAAGGCCGACGGCGCGCAGTTCGGCCCGGCGCCGCGGAGCATGGATCGCTTCTCGATCTCCGTTGATGGCGCGGGTGCGCTCACGATCGATACCGGCAAGATCACGCTGGGCCCGCTGCCCGTGGCCCTGGGCCAGCCCGGTATCATCCCGCCGCGCACCCCGACCGGCTGCATCTGACGCTGTGACGTTCGACACCAACGGCCGAGGAGACCGATGACCGACACGCCCGGCAGCGAGCCCACGCGACCCGAGCCCGGGCCGGAACAACGGCTGCCCGCGACGCGCCCGCCGGCCGAGGTCGCCCCGGTCGAGCGATTCACATCACCACCGTCGATCCGGGCTGTCGAGCTGTCGCCCGAGCGGGCCGCCCAGGTCGTCCGCCAGTCTTCGAACGCCCGCTGGGTCGGCTTCCTCGCCACGGTCGTCGTGATCCTCTTTGTCGCGCTCTACTGGTTCTACGAGCTGGGGGCACCGCTCGGGTTGACCGAGCCGCGACTGGAGGCCGAGATCACCGCCCAACAGGTGACCGCGGTGGAGCGCGGCTATCTCGTCTACGAGGCGAACTGTGCCCGTTGCCACGGGGAGCAGGGCGAAGGCGGGATCGGTCCGGTCCTCAACCGCCAGGACAAGCTCTTCGCCCACCTCAACGAGAACTACATCAAGAATGTGCTGACCGTCGGTGGCCGCTACGTCTGCGGCGATCCGAAGTCGCTCATGCCGGCCTGGTCGGACCAGGGCAACCCGCCGGGGCCGCTCAACTACCGCCAGATCGAGGAGCTCATCGCGTTCCTGGTCGCGACCAACGACACGACCTACACCGTCCGCGACGAGCATCTGCTCGATCCCAAGGTCGACCCGCAGACCGGCGAAGTCCTGACGTTCAAAGGCTGGCGCGATCCGAACTACAAGCCGGCACCGGCCGCGACGCCGTATCCCGACTGTTGGAAAGAGGAGTTCGCCTCGGGTGGCAGTGCTTCGCCCGGAGCGTCGGGGGCGCCGGCTCCGTCCGCATCGACCGACCCGAGCGCCGAGGTCGTGACGATCACGGCCGCGTCCATCGCGTTCGACCCGACCGAGGTGACCGCCCCGGCCGACGCGCCGTTCACGCTGTCGTTCGACAACCAGGACGCCGGCATCCCGCACGACATCCAGATCAAGGATGCCGCCGGGGCCGTCGTGTTCAAGACCGACGTGTTCCCGGGTGCAGAGAAACGCGACTACTCGGTACCAGCGCTGGCGGCCGGGGCGTACCCGTTCGTCTGCTCGGTGCACAGCAACATGACAGGAACCCTGACCGCGCAATGATCGACCGGTGACCGGCTCGGCCGATCACCGGTGTGAGGATGGAGGACGATGGCCCAACGGGCGCTCGGAGCCGGGATGATCGTGCCGCGCAAGCGGGCCATGTTCGGCCTGCTCGACGCGGACGGCTGGGCGTGGGCCGGGGTCAAGGCGTTCATCTGGCTGATCATCATCATCCTGTTGCTCGGCTACATCCCCGACCGCGCCTACTACCTCACGGTCAACCGGACGGTGGACCTGGGCGTCGTCGCGTGGTCGCCGATCAATCTCTGTCCGCCGACCAACGAGAGCCTGCCATGCCCCGCCCCGGTCGGCGCGATCACGCCGTGGCACGAATTGCCGACCGAGGTGACGCTGCCCGCTCCGCGCACGGACGGTTCGGCGACGCAGCTGGGAACCAAGATCCTGTACATCGGCGGCACGGACGGGACGGCGGCGCAGTCGACGGTCTTCGTCTCGCAGCTTTCCGGGATCGGCAACTTCGACAGGTGGACCGAGGGCCCGCCGCTGCCAGAGCCGCGCTCCGACGCGAGCGTCGTGCAGGTGTCCGGCACCGTGTACGTGCTGGGCGGCCTCGACGCCGACGGGGCGCCGACCACGACGGTCTACACGCTGACACCGGATCCACAGACCGGGGAGCTCCCCGATTGGGAGACCGCGCCCGAGGAACTGACCCTGCCCGAGGGGCGCGCCGGAGCGGCCGGCGTCGCCGCGCCCGACGGGGTGCTGCTCATCGGCGGCGAGGGACCCGATGGGCCGGTCGCGACGACCTGGAAGAGCAGGTTCAACGCCCAGGGCGTCCTGCAGGAATGGGTCCCCGAGGCCCCGCTCCTGGCTCCGCAGGCGGACGCGACCGCCGCGATCATCGGCGACCACGTGTGGTTGTACGGCGGTCATGACGCGAATGGCCCGGTGGCGACGGTGCAGCGCGGCGACCTCGGACTGGAGGCGGCCGAGGGCTTCCCGGACAACCCCGACGAGGGCAAGGTCGTGGTCTGGGCGGTGAACCCTGCCGCGAACGTACCCGGCCCGCGCGACGACGCGACCGGCTGGTCGGCCAACGGCGCGCTGTACCTCGTGGGTGGCGGGAGTGCCGAGGGCCCGCAGCGCGAGACCTACTGGGCCATCCCGACGAATGCTGGCGATCTCCCGGAGTGGAAGCGGCTGGAGGTGAGCGACCTGCCCTACGGCCTCTCGGGCGGGACCGTCATCGTCACGGGCCCCAACGCGATCATCATCGGCGGCGAGCGGACCGAGGGTCCGGCCGCGACGAGTGTCCGGGCCAACGCCGCGCCGCAGAGCCCGTTCTTCCAGCTGGGTCTCGTGGGCGCCACGGTCCCGGGCCTCAAGATCGACGGTGAGATCGGCCAGCAACTCGGCTACCTGAACGCGGCCGGGGCCGGCACGGTCGGCTTCGTGGTGCTGCTGATCCTTGGCTGGGCGTTCGCCCACAAAGACCAGGCGCGGGGCGTCGTCCGGCGGGTGCTCCGCCGCTCCTGACCGGACGGGTCAGCCGGGGAGGTCGCCCTCACCCGGTGCGGGCGCGCCATGGCGAACCGGCAGGCCGGCACGCTCCCAGGCGTCCATGCCGCCGCCGACGTTGACGACGTTCGCGCGCCCCGAGCGGATCAGGAACCCGGCCGCCGCAGCGGACCGCCCGCCGAGATGGCAGACGACCATGAGCGGTCGGTCCGCCGGCAGCTCCCCGGCCCGGGCCGCGAAGGCCGACATGGGCATGAGCACCGCCCCCGGGGCTCGGACCTCCTCGAACTCGTTGGCCTCACGGACGTCGAGCAGGATCGGGGCGTCCGGGTCCTCACGCAGCCGACGCTCGGCCTCCGCCACGTCGACGGTCGGGATCGCGGGAACGGGGTTCATCGGCTGCTCCAGGTGACGGGGATCGGGTCGGTGGCGTGGTTCGCGGCCAGCTCGACGAGGCGCCGATCGATCGAGTCGAGCACCCCCCGGAGGTCGAACCGGAGTCCGGCGATCGCGTCGCCGTCCGGCACGCGCCGGAGTCGATCGCGGGCACCCTCGAGATTCCGTGCCACCCCACGGGGATTGCCGCGCACCCCGTGGACGTCGGCAGCGGCCAGCTTGATCAGGCCCTGGATGAGCTCGCGTTCGGCCGGATCGTCGGTGCCCATCCAGGCGGGCTCCATCAGCTCGTGGGCCTCGAAGAAGTCGCCGGCGTCGTAGGCCCGCATGCCGGCGATGACGGCTGCAGTTCGTTCAGCGACCGCCAGTGGCCGGTAAGCCTTCGCGCGGCCGTCGGCGTCGACCACGGTCCGGCGCTGTGCCCGCGTCTCGACGGGCCCCGGGTTGGTCACAGGAGCTCGATCAGCGGGCGCCGCGAGCCGAACCCGGTCTCGAGCTCGTGCCAGAACGCCACGTCCGATTCGCCCAGCTGCCAGCACAGCCACACCTGGCGGCCACCGGTGAGGGCGGGGAAGTCGATCAAGCCCTGTTCGATATCGCGCAGCGTGATCCCGAGTGCATCGATCCGGGCGACGGCCGCGGCCATCTGGTCGATGATCCCCTGCATCCGGAGGCGGATCGTCTGGGTCTCCTCGCGGTCGTCCGGGGCGGTGCCACCGCCCGAGGCCGCGGAATGGGCCGCCAGCGCCCGATCGCGCAGGCGGATCAGTTCGGCGCGCTGGTCGGAAAGCGTGGCGAGCAACGGGCCGACCTCGATGAGGGCCTCGTTGGCGGCGTCGATATCGAAGAAGCGGGTCATGGCTGGGTGATTCTAGCCCGACGTGCGCGCGAAGGGCGCAAACGCGCGACGGGCGCGCGTACCATCGAGTCCGAAACGTGGAGGAGCACGACACATGGACCTGGGTCTCGACGGGACACGGGCGTTGATCGGCGGCGGCTCGGGCGGGCTGGGGGGCGCCATCGCGGCCGCCCTGACCGGTGAGGGAGCCCGCGTCGCGCTCGCCGCCCGACCGTCGGAACGGCTCGATGCCGCCGTCGGGAGCCTGACGGGCGCCGTCGCCGTCGACACCGACCTGTCGACGCCGGATGGGCCGGGCAGTGCCGTGGATCGGGCGGTCGCCGCGCTCGGGGGCCTGGACCTTTTGCTCGTGAACTCGGGCGGGCCGCCGCCAGGGGACTTCGAGGACCTCGACGAAGACGCCTGGACCCGCGCGATCGATGGCACCCTGCGGAGCGCCCTGCGCCTGATCCGCGCGGCCCTGCCCCACCTGCGCGAGAGCGACCGACCGGCCATCCTCATCATCCTGTCGTCGACGGCGCGCGAACCCGTCGCCGGCCTGACGACGTCGAACGTGCTTCGACCCGGTCTGGCGGGGCTGATCAAGACCCTGACCGCCGAGATCGCCCCGATCCGGATCAACGGCATCGCCCCCGGCAGGGTGGCGACCGACCGCATCAAGGAGATCGACGCCGCGACGGCTGCCCGCACGGGCGCGACGCCCGAGGCGGTCACGGCCGCGATGATCGGCCAGATCCCGCTCGCTCGCTACGGCGACCCGGTCGAGGTTGGTCGGCTCGGCGCGTTCCTGCTCTCGCCGGCCGCGTCGTACGTGACTGGCGCGATCGTCCAGGTCGACGGTGGCCTCGTGCGGGCCCTGCCCTGATGCGCCGGATCTTCCTGTGGGCCGCCCGCAATGCCTGGCTGCGGGACCACCTGCCGCGCATGCGGTTCATGCGCCGGGCTGTCCGCCGGTTCATGCCGGGCGAGACGATGGAGTCCGCGCTCGATGCCGCGGCGCCCCTGCAGGCTGCCGGCATCGGAACGATGTACACGAAGCTCGGCGAGAACCTCGAGAGCCTGGCAGAGGCGGACGCGGTGGCCGACCACTACATCGCCGTGCTCGACGCCATCGAGGCGCGTGGCCTGGCCGGCGAGATCTCGGTCAAGCCGACACAGCTCGGGCTGGACATCGACGAGGATCGGGCGCTCGCCCATCTCACCCGCCTCGCGGCCCATGCCGCCACGACCGGCTCCTACGTCTGGATCGACATGGAGGGCAGCGCCTATACGGACGCCACGCTGCGGTTGTACGAACGCGTCCGTGCCGTCCAGCCGCGCACCGGCATCTGCCTGCAGGCCTACCTCCGTCGAACGGCGGCCGATATCGAGCGGCTGCGGCCGCTGGACCCGGCGATCCGCCTGGTCAAGGGCGCCTACGACGAGCCGGCCTCGATCGCGTATCGCGGCAACCGCGAGGTGGACGCCAGCTACTTCGAGCTGGCCGTCTCGTTCCTGACCGAAGGCCGAGGCCGCCCGATCCGACTCGGCCTCGGCACCCACGACGTTGCGCTCATCGAGCGGATCGCTGCGGGCGTCGCCCCATCGGGCATCGGGCGCGACGGGTTCGAGATCGAGATGCTCTACGGGATCCGGACCGGGGAGCAGTTCCGGCTGGCCCGGGAGGGCTATCGTGTCCAGACGCTCATCGCCTACGGGGATGCCTGGTATCCCTGGTACATGCGCCGGCTGGCCGAGCGGCCGGCCAACGTCACCTTCGCGATCCGCTCGCTGCTGCCGTAGGGTAAGGAGGCCCACCATGTCCGTCACCCAGGCCCGGCGCGTCGCGGCCCGCATGGGCACCATCGGCACCGAGAGTGCCTTCGAGGTCAGTGCCCGCGCCCGGGCGCTCGCGGCCGAGGGCCGGCCGATGATCTACCTCCAGATCGGCGAGCCCGATTTCGACACGCCGGCGAACGTCCGGGCGGCCGCCAAGCGCGCGCTCGACGAGGGCGAGACGCATTACGCGCCGTTTCCCGGCATCCCCGCGCTGCGCGAGGCGATCGCCGCCGATGTCGCGAAGCGCAAGGGCGTCGACGCCGACCCATCGCAGGTCTTCGTGACCGTGGGCGGTAAGGGCGTGATGCTCTACGCGATCCTCGGGCTCGTGGATCCGGGCGACGAGGTCATCGTCCCCGATCCCGGCTACCCGATCTACGAATCGCTCACCCGGTTCGTCGGGGCGACCCCGGTGCCGATCCCCATCCGGATGGAGAACGAGTTCCGGCTCGATGTCGACGAGCTGGCGGCGCTCATCACGCCCCGGACGCGGGTCCTCTTCATCAACTCGCCCGCCAACCCGACCGGTGGCGTCCTCAACCGAGACGACCTGACTCGCATCTCGGAGCTCGCCATCGAGCACGACCTGTGGGTCGTGGCCGACGAGATCTACGGGCGGATCCTGTACGACGGGGCGGAGCACGTCTCGATCGCGGCACTCCCGGGGATGGCGGAACGCACGATCATCCTCGACGGCTTCTCGAAGACGTTCGCGATGACCGGCTGGCGGCTCGGCTACGCGGTCGTGCCGACGTCGCTGATCCCGACCTACGCCCAGCTCATCATCAACACGATCTCCTGCGCACCGACGTTCGCGCAGGTCGGCGCGGTAGAGGCGCTCGTGGGGCCGCAGGACGACGTCGACGCGATGGTGGTCGAGTTCAAGGCTCGCCGCGACCTCATCGTCGCGGGCCTCAACGAGATCCCGGGCATCCGCTGCGCGACCCCGCTCGGTGCCTTCTATGCCTTTCCGTCGATCGCAGGGACCGGCCTGAGCGGCGCGGAGCTGGCCGAGCGGCTGATGCACGAGGCCGATGTGTGCGTCCTGGCCGGGACCGCGTTCGGGGACGTTGGGACCGAGCACATCCGGGTCTCGTACGCGAACTCGCGCGAGAACCTCACCGAGGCACTCGGCCGCATCGGCCGCTTCGTCGAGGCCCTCGGTCGTGGCTGACAGGCCGAGCGTCTTCGTCTCGCGCGTCATCCCCGACGAGGGCCTGGAGGCGATCCGCGCGGCATGCGAGATGGATTTGTGGGAACGCGACCTGCCGCCGCCACGCGACGAGCTCCTGCGCCGGGTCGCCGGCTGCGACGGCGTCCTCACGCTGCTGACCGATCGGGTCGACGACGAGTTCCTCGACGCCGCGGGGAAGAAGCTTCGGGTCGTCTCGAACTACGCCGTGGGCTTCGACAACATCGACGTCGGCGCTTGCGCCCGGCGGGGCATCCCGGTCGGCAACACCCCGGGCGTGCTGACCGATACGACCGCGGACCTTGCCTGGGCGCTGCTGATGGCCGCCGCCCGACGGCTGCCGGAGGGCGACCGGTACGTGCGCGCCGGCAACTGGAAGACGTGGGGACCGCTGCTCCTGCTCGGCCCAGATGTCCACGGCGCGACGATCGGGATCGTCGGGTTCGGGCGGATCGGCCAGGCGGTGGCGCGACGGGCGCAGGGGTTCGGGATGGAGATCCTGTACCACGACGTCCAGGAGCTGCCGCGCGAGGTCACGGAACCGTTCGGAGCGACGTTCCTGCCGCTCGAGGACCTGCTGGCGCGGAGCGACTTCGTCTCGCTCCATGTGAACCTGTCCGAGGTCACGCGGCACCTGATCAACGCCGAGACACTGTCCTGGATGAAGCCGACCGCCGTCCTCGTCAACACGTCGCGCGGTCCGGTCGTCGACCAGCGGGCGCTTGCCGATGCGTTGCGTGACGGCGGGATCTGGGCGGCCGGCCTCGACGTCACCGACCCCGAGCCGATCCCGATGGACGACCCGCTGGTGGGGCTCGACAACTGCCTGATCGTCCCGCACATCGCCTCGGCGTCGCGCGCGACACGCGGCAAGATGGCCGCGATGGCGGCGGCGAACCTGCTGGCCGGCGTGCGCGGTGAGCCCCTACCGACCGAAGTACCGCCGCCGGCCTGAGCCGGAGCAGGAGAGACCCATGGCGACCCTCGACGACGCACTCCAGACCCAGATCAGGAACATCGAGCAGTCGACCGGCCGATCCATGACGGCGTGGACGGAGCTCGTCAACGCCAGCGGCAAGACCCGGCACGGGGAGGTGCTGGCGTGGCTGAAGTCCGAGCACGGGTTGTCCCACGGCAATGCCAATCGGGTCGCGCTGACCGCGCTGCGTGGCCCGACCGCGCCGGAAGGTGACGCCCTCGTCGACACCATCTACGCCGGCCCGAAGGCATCCCTCAGGCCCCTCCACGATCAGGTCGTCGCGTTGGCGCGTGGGCTCGGCGACGACATCGAGCTCGCGCCCAAGCAGGCCTACGTGGCGTTGCGCCGATCGAAGCAGTTCGGCACGGTCGGGCCGGCGTCGGGTGGACGTCTCGAGATCGGACTGAACCTGAAGGGCGTCGAGCCGAACGGGCGGCTCGAGGCCTCGACTGGCATGTGCACGCACCGGGTGCGGCTATCCGGGCCACAGGAGCTGGACGACGAGGTCCGCGGCTGGCTGCGCGAGGCGTACGAGCGGGCCTAGCGCGGTACGCTTCCCGCGGGCCGGTAGCTCAGCGGCAGAGCAGGGGACTTTTAATCCCTGTGTCGTGGGTTCGAATCCCACCCGGCTCGCCAGGTCCCACCTCACTCACCGACCGGGCTCGTCGGCGCGCCGAGTCGGGAGGTCCGGCTCATCCCCGAGCGCTCGTTCGAGCATCGCCAGCATCTCGCCGCGATCGACCGGACCGCCGGCATCCGGCCACCGCGCGACCTCTGCCGCGGCCCAGCGAGCCCAGTCGGCGCGAAGACGCGCCCATCGATCGAGCAGGACCCAGTACAGGACGTTGACATGGATGCGCTCCGGGAAGGGCCCTTGGCCATCGATGTACTCCTGGGCGATCGCGCGCCACGGCGCGTCGGTCAGCTCGGCCTCGGTGGCGAAGTCGGCGAGGTTGCGTTGCAGCGTCGCGGTGGACGCGTAGTTTCCGAAGAGCACCTTCAGCATCGCCTCGGACTCAAGCCGCGTGGGGGCCGATGGCCGCTCGAGCCAGGCTTCGAGCGCAGCGCGACCCGCCGTCGTGATCGCGTACTCCGTGCGTTCCCGGCGGCCGACCAGGCGCCGCCTGGCTGTGGCGAGTCCAGCTTCGACGAGGCGCTGCGGCTCCTTGTAGAGGTTGCTCTCCGCGCGAGGCCAGACATGGAGGAGCGCGCGCCGCATCTGCTTGGTGATCTCATACGTGGACCACGGCTTGATCGCGAGCAGGCCGAGGATCGCGTAGGACGTGGGGGACAGTCGCAGATTCGGCATTGACAGTTGCTCCACTCTGGAGTAAAAAGGCCGTACTCCAACTTGGAGTATACGGGAGGATGACGATGCTGGCGATGGTGAGTTCGAAGATCCATCCCGTCCGAAGCAGCGAGCTCGAGGTGACACGCGCCCTGATCGTTCGCGCGAACGCCGAATTCGAAGGACAGGTCCCCCAGGGATTCTTCCGCTCCTACCTGGCCAGTGCCACCGACCTCGAAGGACGCCTCGCCGCGGGCGGTGACGTTCTGGTCGCGGAATTGGACGGCCGCATCGTCGGAACGATCACGTACTTTCGCGAGGCCAACGACGAGGGGATGGGCCCGGGGTTTCCGCCCGGCACGGCGGGGATCCGGGCCACGGCGGTCGATCCGGCCGGTCGTGGTCACGGATTCGGCATCGCTCTTGTCGAGGCTTGCCTGGAACGGGCAAGAGCAGACGCCCGGGTCGCGATCGCCCTGCATACCGCGGCCTTCATGACGTCCGCGATGAGGTTGTATGAGCGAACCGGCTTCGTGCGCGATCGATCGTTCGACTTTTCCGCGCGGGAGTTCTTTCCCTACGGACAGGCCCCCGAGATCACGGCGCTCGCCTTCGTCCGCCCGCTCGCATGACGCGCCGACAAAGGCTGGCGCGCGTCGCACGGTTCCGCATCCCGCGCTCCTTGCCTCGGCCCGTTCTCGGTTGGCATCAGCGCGAGCGCGACTCGGAGGGGGCCACGTCGACACTCGAGGCTGCGCTTCGCGCGATGCCAGCCATCGGGCAGACGAGCGGGATGGTGCTGCCCCGACCTGGCGGTCCGGCAGCTCAGCGGTCGCAGGGGATGTTGCAGAAGTTCCGGCGTAGGACGTCGCCGCTCATGGCGTCGATGTACAGGACCGCCCAGTTCCGCGGTTCGCGGTACAGCTCCACGTCCCAGTAGGGGACCTCCGGCAGTACATCTACACCGAACGCGCGGCCCTGGAGGAACAGGTTCGCGTTCCCCCACGCGTCCTTCGGCTGCTGCTCGAGCCAGTCCACGAACTGCCGATCGCCGAGCGCGGCGTCGAGCGCCTGGCCGGCGCTGATCGCGCTCGGTGCGCCGTCCAGCACCTCGATCGTGTCGGTCACCTCCAGCGTCTCGATGGTGAACAGGCCGTTGGCTGCCTCCTTGTGGTCGAACTGCACTTTGATGGAGAAGGGCGCGGGACCGGGGACCGCAGGAACGTCGGGGACGATCTCGGCGGTCCAGGTCAGCTCGGTCTCGTAGGTCGTGCCCGCTTCGATCAGCCTCAGGCCGCCACCGACCCCGAGGCCGCCCTCTGGTGCGTGGCAGGGCAGCGCCTTGGCGACGGTCTCCAGCGGCTCGCGGATCGATGATTCGATGGGCGTACCGCCGCTGGCCTCCAGCGCGTACGTCTTGAAGGCGGCGGCGATCCCATCCCAATCCCGGCCGATCGGCTCGATCGGGGCGCGAACCTCCACCGTCATGGTCTGGATGGAGCATGGCTCGTCGAAGACCACGTCCGTCGCGCGGGTGTTCTCGATGCTCAGCGCGACGGTGACGGTGCCGCCGGCCTCGACCTCCAGCCGATCGAAGGCGGCCACCATCCTCAGGCCGGCGAGTTCTGTGGCGGTCGTGACCGGCGACGCCACAGGTCCGGCCCCGACCCGTTCGACCGCACCGACGCCCCAGCGCGTCTCGAGCGGGCACGACGGGCCCGGCGGCGATACCCATTCCATTCGATCGACCCACGCCTCGCCCGAAAGGCCGCTCTCCGATTCGCTGTCGCCACCGCCTCCGAGGACGACGTCGTCGCCATCGCCGACGGTAACCACGGTCCCGTCGAAATTCTCGAACGTGATGGCTCGTGACCCCGGGTCCCATGTCGTGCGGTCGGCGGGCCAGAACAACAGCTGGACCTCGCCCAGTCGCTCCAGGATCACGCACGTATCCGTGATCCGCAGCGTGCCCTCCGTGCGCGCCGTGTCGGCGCCGTCCTGGCGCGGGATGACCGCGAGGGGGCCCCAGGCGCTCACCGCTGCATCGGACGGCGGAACGGATCCGGATGCCGACGGTGGCGGCGACGTACCGAACCGATCCCGTCCGGCCGGGCTCGCCACGAGCGCCACCACGAGGAGCGCCGCGACCAGGGCCAGGCTGCCCACGCCGAGCGGCCGGCGAGACGAAGGCCGGCGGGACGCCGGTGATTTGCGGGCGACGAGCGTAGGCCCCAGGGCGATCCCGTCCCGCCCAGTCCCCGCGGGCTCTGCGCCGCGCCAGGGCTGCGGTTCCGTCAGGTGCCGCTCGACCCCTTCGAGCCGCTCGAGGAGGCCCGCCCAGACGTCCGCCTCACGCGGATCCATGGTCATGACCACAGCTCCGGATGCCTTCGAAGCGCGGCGATCGCCCTCGCGATGAGGGATCGGACCCCGGATGCGGACAGCCCGAGGATCTCGCCGATCTCCTCGTCGTTCAGGTCGCGCTGGTAGCGCAGGTAGACGACCTCTCGTTGGCGGTCCGGCAGCACCTGGGCGAGCTGCCCGAGCCATAGCCAGAACTCCGAGCGATCCGTCTCGCGGTCCGCATCGCGCGGTTCAGTCGAGCCCGCAACACCGAGCGGCAGCCACCGGATGATGCGGGCTCGACGCCAGCGGTCGGTGATGATCCGGCGCGCGATCAGGAGCAGCCACGGGAGTGCCCGACCCGCGGGTCCGCGTCCAGAGCGCCAGGCCGCGAATGCGCGCTGGAACGTGTCGCTGACGATGTCGTCGGCATCGTCGGGGCGCCCGGTCATGAGCAGCGCGTAGCGCTGCACGTCGCGGTAGTGATCGCGATAGACCTGCTCGAACGTGTCGGTGTCCTCGCTCGCGGCGGGGCGGACGCGCTCGCGCGGCGAGGGGTCATGGGCGCGAAACAGGAGGAGCCGTACGGCGCTCGTCGAGGGCGTCACACCAAGATCAACGAACCAGCGACCAGATCCGTCCCGCGCCACCACGGGGCGCGCCTCGTATTCGTCCGGATGGCCGGCGGCTGCGTATCCGCGTCGTCCAATCCCCGATCGCAGGAGATCCCGATGTCCATCGTCCTCAAGCTTGCCCGCGCGAGCCTCGCCTTCGTCTCGTTCCTGGCGGTCGCAGCATGCGCCAGTCCTGGGGCGACGTCCGAACCCTCGACACCGATGGCTCCGGCCGCATCCGCTCCATCTTCCGAGCCCCGGAGGCTTGATGCGATCAGCATCAAAGGCTTTGCGTTCGCACCGGATGACCTGACGGTGCCGGTCGGGACGACGGTCACGTGGACCAACGACGAGGACTCGCTTCACACGGTCACGTCCGGCACGCCCGCGACCCCGTCCGGATTGTTCGACTCTGGCGAGATCGATACCGGCGTCGAGTTCACCTACACCTTCACCGACGGAGGAACCTACCCGTTCTTCTGCGCACGTCACGACTTCATGACGGGCGTCGTCACGGCCACTCCCTGAGCACGAAGTCATCCCTTTCGGGGTCGGGGCCGTATCCCCGCCGTCCTCCGCGTGCCACAACCGGACGCAGGACACCGGCCCCCAGGCAAAGGAGAACTCGATCCCGTGAAGCTCAGGACCCTCGCGCTCAGCACGCTCGGCACCGCGATCCTCGTCGCGGCCTGCACCGGCGGCGGAGCCACCACACCCACGACCGCGCCGTCGGTCGATCCCACCATGGCCCCATCCACCGAACCGAGCATGGCCCCCTCCGCGTCACCCGACGCGATGACCCCCACGACCAAGAGTCCGTCCGCCGACCTGCGCTACGCGCTGGCGAGCGGCCTGGGGCAGCACGCGCTGCTCGCCTCGCTCACCACCCATCGCGGACTCGAGGGTGGCAAGGACTTCGAGGCTGCCGGTGAGGCCCTGGAATCGAACACCGTCGCCCTCGGCGACGCGATCGGATCGGTCTTCGGTGACGAAGCCGAGACCACGTTCCTCGAGTTGTGGCGCGCCCATATCGGCTTCTTCGTCGACTACACGGTCGGCACCGCCACCAAGGACGACGCCAAGAAGACCAAGGCGGGCGAGGACCTCGCCGGCTACTCGCGCGACTTCGGTGCCTTCCTGGCCGGCGCGACGGATCTGCCCGCGGACGTCCTCGAAGCGGAGCTCAACGACCACGTCACGCACCTGGCGGGCTCCGTCGACGCCTACGCGGCTGGCGACTACGCCAAAGCCTACGAGCTGACGGACATGGCGTACCAGCACATGGTCGCCACCGGTGGCACCCTGGCCGACGCGATCGCGGCCAAGTTCCCTGACAAGTTCGCTGCCATGGACGCAGCGACCAAGTCCGCCGTCGATCTCCGGATCGCCCTGGACAGCGCGCTCGGCGAGCACGCGTTCCTCGCTTCGAACGCCACCCATCGTGGCCTCGAGGGCTCCAAGGCCTTCGATGCAGCCGCCGGCCAGCTCGAGACCAATACCGTCGCCCTCGGCGACGCGATCGGATCGGTCTTCGGTGACGAAGCCGAGACCACGTTCCTCGAGTTGTGGCGCGCCCATATCGGCTTCTTCGTCGACTACACGGTCGGCACCGCCACCAAGGACGACGCCAAGAAGACCAAGGCGGGCGAGGACCTCGCCGGCTACTCGCGCGACTTCGGTGCCTTCCTGGCTTCGGCGACCGACCTTCCCGCCGATGTCCTGTCGGCCGAGCTCGACTCGCACATCATGCACCTGGCCGGTTCCATCGACGCCTACGCGGCTGGCGACTACGCCAAAGCCTACGAGCTGATGGGCATGGGCTACACCCACATGTGGGCGACCGGCGACGTCCTCTCCGAGGCCATCGTCACCAGGATGCCGGACGCGTTCGGCAACTAGACCCCTTCTGTTCCTCGCGGTCGACGGCTCCCCCCGTCGACCGCTTCTCGCGTCCACAGACAGGCGTTCCGACCATGTATCCCGTCAAGGCAACCGCCACCCTCCCGCCGATCGCCCGCGTCCGCGGGACCAGTTTCGGCGATTCGACCCGCCTGGAGACGATCGCTACGGCGAGCCTCTCGGTGGGCGCCGGGGCGATCCACCTTGCGGCAGCGCCGAGCCACATGGAGTTACTGGGGGACCTGTCTCTCGGGTTCTACTGGGCCGCGCTCTTCCAAATCACCTTCGCGGCGGCATTCCTGGCCCATCCCGGGTCCCGCCAGCTCGCGCGCGTCGCCGTCGCGGTCAATCTCGCCCTCATCGGCGCGTGGGTCTGGTCGCGGACGGTCGGCCTACCGACGATCCCGGGCGGTCCTGAACCCGTCGGCCTCGCGGATGGCACGACCGTCGGACTCCAGGTCGTACTCGTCGCGGCGTTGATCGCCCGCCTCACGAGCCGGGGGCGAATCCGTCGCCGTCCGGCGGCGCGCTCGAGCGCGGTGGCCGCCTCTGTGCTCGTCGTCGGGATCGCCGTGGTGGCGCTCGCCACCTCGCTTGCGGTGGCAGACGCTCTAGCCGGCCACGGCCACGGCCAGGGCCAGGGCCACGGCCAGGGCCAGGGCCACGGCCACGGCTCGCGCGCGCATCCCGGAGCTGAAACCGACTCGGGTCAGCCCGACCCGGCCGACGCTCCGCATGGCCATGCCGGCGCCGACGCTCATTGACCGCACGGTCGGCAGCCACCTCGGGTTTGCATCCGACGTCGCCGTGACCCGCGATCGCCGGCGCGAATGAAACAGTCCTGCAGCGATTTCGGCCGTCGCGTCGTGCCTCGATCGACCGGCTCTCGCCCAGAGTAGGTGTCCCACTCCCTCCCGAGCCGAAGGAAGACCGCCATGACCGACACATCCGGCCGCGAGGCCATCCCCGAGGTCGCCGCCCTGATCAAGAAGATCGATATCTGTCTGTTCACCACGAGCGGGGACAGCGGTCAGCTCCACACTCGGCCCATGTCGAACAACGGCCAGGTGGAGTGGGAGGGAACATCCTGGTTCTTCGCTCCCCGCGACAGCCGGCTCGTCGCCGAGCTGCAGGCCCATCCGCAAGCGGTGGCTGGCTATCGCGCCGGAGAGACCTACGACTTCATCTCGATCAGCGGCCGCGCGACGATCGAGACCGACTCGGAGCTCAAGGAGCAGTACTGGCTCCCGGAACTCGAGCGCTGGTTCCCGAACGGTCCCGGAGACCCGAACGTCGCGCTGATCCGCCTGGATGCGGAGCATGCCGACTGGTGGACGGGCGAGGGCGACGGCAGCGCCGACCTCCGACGGCCGGTCGCGACGTCCTGAGCCGAGCCCGATCCGGGGTCGCGGACGGCGGCTAGGGTGTCCGATCGGGAGGATCCGCCGTGACGATCCGTCGCGGCGCGACGGGCTCCGGGCCGCGCCGGCGCAGGCGCTGGACCAGTCGGAAGATCTCGATGGCTGTCAGGATCGGCAGCACGCGGCGGGGCAGGAAGCGCAGCAGCAGGAAGCGCAGGCCTTGGCTCAACATCGACCCAGTATCCGCACGCCGTCCGCACCGGTCGCATCGGACCGGAACATCGCCGTTGCAACCCGCTTGCGATGTCGGCTGCCGAGGGGCGGAGGAGCGTGACCGGCCTGTTATCCTCGGAGGGAGGGTCGCGGGCCGAACACCCGGCGCTCAGGAGACCGATGGACCGTCTGTATCGCTCGCGGGATGACCGGATGCTGGCCGGGGTGGCCGGCGGCCTGTCCGAGATGTGGGGCGCCGACCCGTCGCTCGTCCGGGTCATCTGGGCGCTCCTCGTCATCTTCACCGGCGGCATTGCCCTGCTCGTGTACATCGTGATGGCCCTGGTGGTCCCGGAAGAGCCCGCTGTGTCCGCTGATGGGCAGGCGCTCGTCACGACGCCACCACCGGGCGCCGGAGCGGACTGGACACCTCCAACCGATCCGGCGGCTGCCAGGCTGGGCGCCCGCGAGGCCCGCGCCGCAGCCCGCCGCGCGTCCGGCGGAGGCCGCAGCACGTTCCCCGCGTCCGTCATCCTCGGTGGGTTCCTGATCATCCTCGGTGGCTTCTTCCTGGCCCGCGAATTCCTGCCCCAGATCGACTTCGACTGGTTCTGGCCACTCGTCCTCGTCGGCCTCGGCATCCTGCTCGTGGCCACGTCGCTGCGTCGACCCAGCGAACCCGGCTGACCCTCGGATCGCGACCGGCTTCCGGACGTCCCGCGCTCGATCCGCACCCGGTTCGCAACGAATCGGGCCGTCGCAACCCGCTTCGTCCCCCAACCGACACCTTGTCAGCCCTGCCGGGGTCCCCGACCACGACCGCCTCGCACCCTAGCCTTCCCTGCACGAGCTCCTCGCGGGTATGGCTGCAGCGCTGGAAGGAACGTGCGATCGATGGATACCGGAGATACCGCCTGGCTCTTGATGTCCACGGCCCTGGTCATGATCATGCTGCCGGGCCTGGCGCTGTTCTACGGCGGCCTCGTGCGTCGCAAGAACGTCCTCTCGACGATCATGCACAGCTTCTTCGGCCTCGCGCTGGTCAGCGTCGTCTGGGTCATCGTCGGATTCAGCCTGGCCTTTGGGCCTGACATCGGTGGGCTCGGCCTGATCGGCGGGCTCGACTTCGCGTTCTTCAACAACGTCGGCCTCGAGCCGTCCGACACCTACGCGACGACCGTCCCGTTCGTGTTGTTCGCCGCATTCCAGCTCATGTTCGCGGCCATCACGCCAGCCCTCATCACCGGTGCGTTCGCCGAGCGCAAGCGGTTCAGCGCGTTCGTGCTCTTCACCCTCCTGTGGTCGATCTTCGTGTACTCACCGCTGGCCCATTGGGTCTGGTCGGCCGACGGCTGGCTCTTCAAGCTGGGCGCGCTCGACTTCGCCGGCGGCACGGTGGTCCACATCAGCTCGGGCGTCTCGGCCCTCGTCGTCGCGCTCCTGATCGGCCGTCGCGCCGTGAACGGCGAGCCGATGGAGCCGCACGACGTTCCGATGACGGTCCTTGGTGCCGGCCTCCTGTGGTTCGGCTGGTTCGGCTTCAACGCCGGATCCGCCGTGGCGGCCAACGGCCTCGCCGCGAATGCCTTCATGGTGACCAACACGGCCGCTGCGGCCGCCACGATCACCTGGGTCCTTGCGAGCTATCTCCACAAGGGCAAGGTCAGTGTCGTCGGCGCCGCGTGCGGTGCGGTCGCCGGTCTCGTCGCGATCACGCCCGCCTCGGGCTTCGTCGGGGTCAGTGGGGCCCTGTTCATCGGCCTCGTTGTCGGCGGCCTGTGCTACAGCGCCACGTTGCTGCGCTCGCGTCTCAAGATCGACGACGCGCTCGATGTCTTCGCGGTCCACGGCGTCGGTGGCATCTTCGGTGCGGTCGCGACCGGCGTCTTTGCGACGGCCGCCGTCCAGGAGGCCTACACCGGCCTGCTCGAGGGCAACGGCCAGCAGCTCGTCTACCAGCTCATCGCCGTCGGGGCCACGGTCACCTTCGCCGTCATCTCGACCTTCGTCATCGTGAAGGTCGTTGACGTGATCCTCGGGATCCGCGTCTCGGCCACCGATGAGGAGATGGGGATCGACCTCGCGACGCACGGCGAGGCCGCCTACCAGTCCTGACGCCGCGGGCTTTCCGGCCGATCGGGATCTCCGCCTTCCTGATCCCGATGGGCCGTAGCTCCGTCCCCATCGCAACGCTCCCCCGGAGGCAGCCGATGCCACCGCACCGATCACGTTCCGCCACTCCGCTCTACGACGAACGGTTCGAGCACGACGCTTGCGGCGTGGGCTTCGTGGCGGACGCGGGCGGCCGATCGCGGGCGCGGGTCCTCCCACTCGCGCTCGCCGGGCTCGCGGCGCTCGCCCATCGCGGAGCGTTCGGGGCGGACGGCGAATCGAGCGACGGAGCCGGCGTCTCGCTGCCGCTCGACCCATCGCTCCTCGAGTCGTTCGGTCCGTCCTCCGCCGGGGAGCGCCCGGCCGTCGTGATGCTGTTCCTGCCCAGGGGTCGTGTCGGGGGCCGCGCCGCGCGCACACTCGTGGAGCGCGTCTTCGCGGCCGCGGAGCTCCCGATCGCGGCCTGGCGGATCGTGCCTGTGGAGCCCGCCGCGCTGGGCGCCGCGGCCGCCTCGTCCCGTCCGACCGTCGCGCAGGCCTTCGTCGCCCGTCCCTTGCGCGGCGCCGACGACCCGCGGCCCATCACCGACGATGCCTTCGAACGCCGGCTCGTCGTCGCCCGACGTCGTCTGGAGACGGCGGCCAGGGAAGCCGGCGGGGCCGCGGCCGAGCTGTCGGTGCCGTCCGCGTCGTGCCGGACGATCGTCTACAAGGGCCTCGTCGCTGGTGGCCGCCTGGCCGAGCTGTACCCGGACCTGCTGGCGCCGGTCGAGCTCGGCTACGCGATCTTCCATCAGCGCTACGCGACGAACACGCATCCGGTCTGGCGTCTGGCCCAGCCGTTCCGCTCGATCGCGCACAACGGCGAGATCAACACCGTCCGCGGGAACCGCGAGCAGGTCCGCGGGCGCGCGCGTGACCGCGGGGCCCGTCCGATCGCCGCCGACCTGATCGACGCGGGCCCGCTGCTGTCGCCGGACGGCTCCGATTCGTTGTCGCTCGACGAGGGCCTGGAGCTGCTGACGACGACCGGCTGGGGCCTCACGCCGGCGTTGTTGGCCGCGATCCCGGAGGCGCTTGCCCTCCGACGTGCGCCGCATCCCCATGTCGCCACGCTGCGTCGACGGACCGCCGGGATGCTGGCCCCGTGGGACGGCCCCGCCGCGATCGTCTTCGGTGACGGGAAGCGCGTCGGGGCGCTCATCGATCGCAATGGTCTTCGCCCGGCGGCCTTCGCCGTGAACTGCGACCGGCTGGTGGCGGTGGCGTCGGAGGCCGGGGCCGTGCCGTTCCCCGCGTCGGAGACCATCCGCCGCGGCCGCCTGGGGCCCGGCGAACTGCTGCTGGTGGAGCCCGGCCGGCGGACCATCCTCGAGGACACCGACGCGAAGGCCTGGGCTCTGCGCCACCTGCCGATCCACGACCAGCCCCGGGCCCTGCACGAGGACACGCCTGAGGCGGCGGCGAGCGCCGTGGAGCAGCGTCCTCCGCTCGACCACGCCGCCCGCTATCTCGCCGGGCTCGACGCCGAGCGAGCGCGGCTCGATATCAAGACGATGGTGCTCGAGGCCCACGAGCCGCTCTGGAGCATGGGCGACGACACGCCGACGGCCGGGCGCGGCCGCCTGGACCGGCCGATCGCCGATCACCTCCGCCAGGCCTTCGCCCAGGTCACCAATCCGGCGATCGACCCCGAACGCGAACGGGTCGTCATGGACCTTCGCGTCGAGCTGGGTCGCCGCCCGGCGCTGCTCGGCGGCCCGCCGCGCGGGCCACGGACGCTCCGCCTGGAGCGGCCGATCGTCGCCGACCTTCCGGGTCTGTCCGTGGCCCTCGAGGCTCGCGGGATGCGCGTTCGCACGCTCGATGCGACCTGGCCCGCCTCGGCTGGCGCGGCGCGCCTGGCCGGCACGCTCGAGACACTCGCCACCGCGGCGGTGCGCGCCGCGGAGTCGGGCGTGGAAGTCCTGGTCGTCAGCGATGCCGCGCTGACGGTCGATCGCTTGCCCGTCCCGTCGATCCTGGCCGCGGGCGCCATCCACACCGCCCTCACCGACGCCGGCCTGCGCGGGCGAACGGACATCGTCGTGGATGCCGCGGATATCCTCGACGTGCATTCGATGGCGATGGCCCTCGCGGTCGGTGCCACGGCCGCTCACCCGCGACTCGCCATCGAGCTGGCTGCGGAGCTGGCGGGGACGCGCGGCGCTGAGACCGTCACTCCCGCCGCGGCGATCGGGAACCTCGTCGCCGCCTTCGAGGCGGGCCTGCGCAAGACCCTCGCGCGGATGGGCATCAGCGCGGTCGCGAGCTACATCGGCGGGACGCTCATCGACACCGTCGACCTGGCACCCGATGTCATCGCGCGCTGTTTCCCCAACGCGGCGGCGTGGCCCGGCCGGACGACGCTGGCCGACCTCGGCGAACGCGGCCTGCGTCGTCGGGCGGCGGCCGTGGCCCTGCCGCCGACCTCCGCCGGCCGCGAGCCGCGCCTGCCGGACCCGGGCTGGGCGCGCTTCCGGGCCGACGGCGAGGCGCATCTCTTCTCACCCGGGATCGCCAAGGAGATCCAGGTGCTGTCCGGGTCGATCGACGGCGAGGCCGCCGCCGCGTCGGTGGATGCCGCGCTCACGCGCTACCGGAATGCCCTGGGTCGCGCCGCGGATGCCCCGGCAGTCCCCCGCGACGAGCTCCGCGTGCGCCGCTCGTCCGTCCCGCTGGCGCTCGATCAGGTCGAGGACGCGCGCGGGATCGCCCGTCGCTTCGTCGTGTCGGCGATGAGCGTGGGCGCACTGAGCCCGGAGGCGCACCAGGCGCTGACGATCGGGATCCAGCGCGCTGGCGGGGCCGCGAACACCGGCGAAGGCGGCGAGGATCCCGCCTGGTACCTGCCGGGACCGGATGGCCGGCGCCACGACGCGCGTATCAAGCAGGTCGCCTCGGCCCGATTCGGCGTGACGGCGACGTACCTGGCCCGGGCCGACCAGCTCGAGATCAAGATCTCGCAAGGGTCCAAGCCCGGCGAGGGCGGCCAGCTTCCGGGGCGGAAGGCGACGGCCTACATCGCGGCCCTTCGGCGCGGCCAGGCCGGCCAGAGCTACATCAGTCCGCCGCCCCATCACGACATCTACTCGATCGAGGACCTCGCTCAGCTCATCGCCGACCTGCGAGCGATCAACCCGACGGCGCGTGTCGGGGTCAAGCTGGTTGCCAACCGGGGGGTCGGCACGGTCGCTGCGGGCGTGGCCAAGGCCGGCGCGACGTACATCCACCTGTCGGGGCATGCAGGCGGGACCGGGGCGTCGCCGCTCAGCTCGATCAAGCACGTCGGCGCCCCGTGGGAGCTGGGTCTCGCGGAGGTCCACCAGGTCCTGCTGCGCAACGACCTGCGCGACCGAGTCGCGCTGCGAACCGACGGCGGCCTGCAGACGGGTCGTGACCTGCTCGTGGCGGCCCTGCTCGGCGCCGAGGAGTTCGCCTTCGGGACCGCGGCGCTCGTGGCGGTCGGGTGCGACATGGCCCGCCAGTGCCACCTCGACACGTGCCCGACCGGCATCGCGACGCAGCGCGAGGACCTCCGCGCGAAATTCGCCGGCACCCCCGAGATGGTCGAGCGGTACTTCCTCGCCGTGGCCGAGGACCTCCGACGGGAGCTGGCGGCCGTCGGCGCCCGATCCGTCGGCGAGATCGTCGGCGAAAGCCGGCGGCTCCTCCGACCGGTGCCGGCTGCCCGGGCCGAGCTCGCCCCGGTGACCGGCGCCTCGTCGTGGGGCGCGGATGCGGCGCGGCGGGCCGATCCGGGCCTCCCGACGCGGCTCGCGCGCCACGCACCCGCATCACCACTCGAGACGCGCATCGCGGCGGCGTTCCGAGACCAGGGCCCGGTCACGGTCGGCGGACTACGACTGACGACGGCCGACCGCTCCTTCGGCGCCGGGCTCACCGGCGCGCTCGAGCGCGGGGAACTACGCGGACCGGTCCGCCTGGAGCTGCGCGGGGCCGCGGGGCAGTCGTTCGGCGCCTTCTCGGGTCCGGGCATCGAGCTCCGGCTCGTCGGCCAGGCCAACGACTATGTGGGCAAGGGTCTGTCCGGCGGTCGGATCACGATCGCGCCTGAGCCCGACCTGCCGGTGGCGGCGGCCGGTGAGGCGATCGCCGGTAACACCGTCCTGTACGGCGCCACCGCCGGGCGATTGCATCTCGTCGGACGTGCCGGGATGCGGTTCGCGGTGCGCAACAGCGGCGCCGAAGCGGTCGTCGAAGGGATCGGCCCGCACGGCTGCGAGTACATGACCGGCGGCACGGTCGTGGTGCTCGGCCCGGTCGGGGCGAACTTCGGGGCCGGGATGACCGGCGGGCGGGCGTACCTGTACGACCCGAGTGGCCGCCACGTGGCGGCGCTGCACGCGGACAGCGTGGCGGCCGTCCGACTCTCGGGCGTCGTCGCGGATCGTCCCGACGGCCCCGAGCGGCTGGTCGAGCTGCGCGCGTTGCTCGAGGACCACGCCTCAGCCGGCTCGGCCCTGGGACGGCAGATCCTGGGGCTGGACGCCCCGACCTCGGCGTTCTGGTTGGTCGAGCCGGTCGCACCGGTCGTCGCGGCGACGATCGAACCCGATCGGCCGGCCGTGCCGCTCGGTCCGGCAGCGGTCGCCTCGTTGAGCGTGTCACGAGCGACAGCGGACCCGAGCCAGCCCGTCGTCTGAGCTAGCCGCCCCGGAGCGCAGCGAGCGCCCGCTCGGCCTGGGCGATGTGGCGGCTCGTCCTCCGCGAGGATCCAGCGCATCCGCGCGCCGGCGACGAGCTCCGAATCGACGAGATGGCCGATGCATTCGATCACCGACCACTCGCGCCGCTCCGGTCGCACACGCAGCCGGTCGCCCGCCTCACGGACGAGCTCGCGCACTCGCGCGGCCGTGGCTCCCTGGACCACGGCCGGGTCGTCTTCGCCGAGCCACGCGAGCAGCTCGCGTCGATAGGCCTCCGGCGAGGCGACGGGATCGATCGGCGGTGTCGCGAGCCCCGGAGACCCCTTTACCGAGTCGCGACGACGTGGGCGACCAGGTCGTCCGCGAGGCAGGCATCGAGGCGTCGCACGCCGGCCGCGCTGGCCCGGCTCACGCTCGCGAGTGCCATGGCCAGTAGCCGCCTTGCCGAGGAGTGGTCGCGTTCTCGCAGGGCGGCCTGGACGGCATACCGAGCGTCGTCGTGCTTGCGCGAGCGCTCCCGCTCCGAATCGATGACGAGGTCGTGGTAGAGGAGATGCATGGTCGTGGCTCCGTTCGCGCTCAGTCGGGATGATCAGCGGTGGTGGTCGTCGGGCAACGGGTCGCGCGAGTCGGTGCCCCACAGCAGGGCTCCGGCGTCCAACGCGATGAGCGCGACGATGACGACGATCCAGACGAACAGCGTTTCCATCTTTCGAGCCTCCTGGGCGATGTCGATGCCGCCATGGTGGGCGACATCTGGTCTCATCGATAGGCCCACGAGTGGTCGATCCGATGAGGCCAGAAGCTCGACGTCGCGAGTGATGCCGTCAGCATCCCAGCCATACATGCCAGGACATGGCATGTATTCGCGGACCGCTGTTCTACGAACCTCGCCACCCAGCCGCAACCGTGTCGCAGCCCTCCCGCTGCCGACACGGACCGAGGCAGAACCTACGCTCGATGTCATGTTGGGGAAGCGTCACCCGTCCGCGTCGACGACCCTCTCCGTCCCGCCATCCGCCCGCCTGCAGCACGACAAGGTGATCGCCATGATCCATCCGTCCGAACCCGAGCTTCGCCACCCCCTCGCCGTCCGAGGCGGACATGCGGCTCCCGTCACCTGCGCTGCGTGTGGCTGTCGCCTGGCCGCGACCGGTGACGCGTGGTTCCACTTCAATCCGCTCGGCGGGCGCGACGCCCGCGGGTGCCGGGTCGCGTGTGCGGACGCCGCGCACGACACGAGCGGCCGTGCCATCTCGGTGAACGTCTGACGCCGATCCGCCGATCGGCGGCGGGTCAGCCCCCCGCGACTCCTTCCACGACGAGCCGATAACCCACGCCCCGGACCGCCACGACGTGCGGCCCGCCAGCGGCTTCCACCTTGGCCCGCAACCGCGCGAGATGCGGCTTCAGCCAGAGCAGGTCCGGATCGCTCTCCGCCGGCCAGCCCGCTCGGGCCAGCTGCAGGTGCGGCACGATGTCGCCGTCCGCGCGAACCAGCGCCTCGAGCAGACGGAATTCGGTCGGGGTGAGGGCCAGCGCGACGTCTCCGACGTGCGCCTCATGGCGTCCGGGCTCCAGCACCAGGGCCCCGGCTTCCAGCGGACCGGCGGGACCGCCACTGGCGCCCGGCCGGTCCACCCGCCGCATGACTGCGGCGATCCGCGCCAGCAGCTCGGCCTTGCCGAATGGCTTCGTCAGGTAGTCGTCCGCCCCGATGCCGAGCGCCCGAACCTTGGCCGCCTCGCCGCTCTCGCCCGACACCACCAGGATCGGCGCGTGGCCGACGGCGCGCATCTGGCCGGCCACGCTGAACCCGTCGGGGCCGGGCATCGCGAGGTCCAGCAGGACGAGGTCCGGATGCTCGTCGCGGAAGCGCTTCACGGCGGTCAGCCCGTCGTACGCGGTGATGACCTGGTGGCCCTCGGTCCCGACGAGCGCGGTGATGGCCCCGACCATCGCGGGGTCGTCGTCCACGACGAGGATGCGGAGGGAGCGGCTGGTCATGCTGATCATGGTCCTCTCAAGCGGTCAGATGGCGACCGCGGCCGGCATCGCGACGACGAATCGCGCCCCGTGCGGCTTGGCCGGCTCGCACCACAGGTGCGCTCCCATCGATTCACCGAGTCGCTTCGCGGCATACAGGCCGATCCCCGAGCCGCGCGCCGTGTGCGTGTCGCGTCGCGCGTACGGCTCGAAGATCCGCTCGCGCCATTCGTCCGGGATGCCCGGGCCCTCGTCGCTGATCCCGAGGTGGATGACGCCCTCGACGAGCGCCCAGTCGATCGTGATGGTCGTCTCGGACGGCGCGTACTTGACCGCGTTTTCGACGAGGTGCTCGATGATCTGGCGGAGGCGAGGCGGGTCGGCCAGCGCGTGGAGTCGCGGCGCACCGTGGGCGTCCACGCGGTGGCGCCCGAGCAGGGGTCGCAACGAGCCGAGGACCTCGGCGATCACGGCCTCGACGTCCACCGGCGTGACCGACGGAGCGTCGTCCGGCACGACGCGAACCGACGCCAGGATCGAATCCACGAGGCGGTCGAGCCGTTCGATCTGCTCAAGCGTGGCGCCGTGCCAGTCCGCGCGGGTCTTGCGCCGCTCGACGTCGCGCGATTCGCGCCCGGCGAGCTGCGGCTCCTCGGCGAGCAGGTCGGCGTACGCCCGCACGACGGCCAGCGGGGTTCGCAGCTCGTGGGTGACGAGGGCGATGAGCTCGCTGCGCGCCTCGTCGATGGCCTTGAGCGACTCGACCCGTGCCTCCGCCTCCGATTGCTGGCGGCCCTTCTCGACGATGCCCGCCAGGAGGTCGGCGACCGCGCTCAGCTGGGCCACGTCCGAGGGGCTGAAGACGCGGCGCTGCTCGGTCTGGACGTTGAGCACGCCCACGGTCTGATCGTGCCAGGAGAGGGGCACACTGAGCATGGAGGTGACGAAGCGGCGCTGGTCGAGACCGCGGACCCACAGAAAGCGTGGATCGGCCTTGACGTCGGGGATCATCAGCGGCTCGCGATGGGCCGCCACGTGGCCGGTCACGCCTTCGCCGAACGGGACTCGCGCCCGGCCGATCTGGAAGCGGTCGAGGCCGTTCGTCGCGGCCAGCGTCAGGTACGCTCCGTCCCGGTCGAGCAGGTAGAGCGAGGAGACATCGGCATGGAGGGCGTCGCGCGTCCCGTCGACGACCGTCTCGAGCAGCTCGTCCCAGGTGCGCGCGGTCGTGGCCAGGCGCGCGACATCGTGGATGAACTGCAGCTGATCGAGCTGGTCGGGCGCGGAGATCGTGCCTGGGCCCTCCCGCCCGCCAGGTGCGGTCGCGGCCGTATCCGACGCGCGCTTCCGGCCCGCCGAACCCGGCGGTCGTGCGTTGCGAAGCGTCGTCCGATCGGCTGCCATCGTGGTCACGATACAAGGGTAAGAAAGGTTGCGGCCGAGAAAGGTTGCGGTCGCGTCGTCGCTAGGTTGCGCTCGCGGCGGGCACGGCGAGGCTCCGGGGTCGCGTCGTGACGGAACGTGGTCGACGCAGACCGGGACCGCGGGCTCGACGCGCCGAGCCGACGGGCATCGGATCGGCCGGCGCGCGCGACCCCCTCGCGCTCGAGGTCAGGCTCCTTGGCGTGCTCCTCGGCCAGGTCATCGCGGAGCAAGCTGGCGACGAGATCTTCGACCTCGTCGAGCGACTGCGGCGCGCGGCCATCGACCTCCGGCGCGCTGACGACCCGGAGCTCCGGGCTCGGGTCGAGGCTGAGCTCGACGGCCTGCACGTGGGTGCCGTGGAGGCGGTGATCTCGGCGTTTTCCCTCTACTTCCAGCTCGTAAACCTCGCCGAGGCCCGCGGCCGCGTCCGGGCGCTTCGGCGCCGGGAGCGTTCGGCGCGCGACGGGATCCTGGACGACTCGATCGCCGAGGCGATCGCGCGGCTGCGGGGGACCGGGCGCGACGACGCGGCGCTCGACGACATCTTCGGCCGGTTGCGCATCACGCCGGTCCTGACCGCGCACCCGACGGAGGCCCGGCGACGGACCGCGCTCATCGCGCTGCGCCGTTGCGCGGCGCTGCTCGAGCGACTGGACGACCCGCGCCTCACCCCATCGGAGGACCGCGAGGTCCGCCGCCGGCTGCGCGAGGAGATCACGCTCATGTGGCGGACCTCCGACCTGCGCTCCGTGGCTCCCGAGCCGCTCGACGAGGTGCGCACGGCGATGGCCGTGTTCGACGCGACGCTGTTCACGCTCGTGCCACGGCTG
The DNA here is from genome assembly GCA_963828165.1 of uncultured Chloroflexia bacterium. GTDB lineage: Bacteria > Chloroflexota > Limnocylindria > Limnocylindrales > CSP1-4 > SPCO01. The sequence goes on along the minus strand of CAWHDR010000001.1, from coordinate 837,082 downwards.
TATCGCACCACCGACGCGGCACTGGACGGCCCGGGCACCCGGGGTCCGCGGACGGGCGCTCGGCCGCCCCGCGTCCCGGCGTTCTTGCGCTTCGGATCGTGGATCGGCGGTGACCGCGACGGGAACCCGGCCGTGACGGCCGAGATGACCGAACGGACGCTGCGCATCCAGGCCGATCACGTCCTCCACGGGTACGAGGCGGTGGCGATGCGCCTGATGCAGACGGTCTCGGCAGCCACGACGTCGACGCGCGTCGCGCGGCCCCTGGCGAACCGCCTGGCCCGCGATGCCGAGGCCCTTCCCGAGACCGACCGACAGCTCCGCCGCCGGTTCCCCGACGAGCCCTACCGCCAGCGATTCGGGTTCATCGCCGAGCGGTTGCGCCGGACCCGCGTGACGCTCGCCGACGACACGGGACCGCGCTCGGGCCATTACGACTCGGCCGCGGACCTCGACGCGGAGCTGGCCGAGCTCCAGGCGGCGCTCGTGGACGATGGACTGGCGCGCATCGCCTGGGGCGAGGTCGCCGAATTGCGCTGGCAGCTCGCAACCTACGGGTTCCACCTGGCGTCGCTCGAGATCCGACAGCACGGCGCGGTCCATCGGGCCGCGCTCGAGCGGCTCGGGGACGCGCCCCGTCCGGTGGATGCCGACAGCAGCAGCGAGGTCACGCCGGGCGTCACGCTCGACGAGGTGCTGGCCACGTTCCGGTCCATCGACGCCCTGCAGGAGCGGTTCGGGGAGGAGTCGTGCCGGCGGTTCGTCGTCTCGTTCACGGCGGAGGCTCGGGACGTGACCGACGTGCTGCGCCTCGCGCGGGTCGCGCGTGAGCGCGGCGCGGACGGTGGGGGCCACGCCCTTCACGGGCCCGAAGGCCCGGCCCCGCGCCTCGACGTCGTGCCGTTGTTCGAAACCTCCGACGCGCTCGCTCGGGCCGGCCCGATCCTCGACGAGCTGCTGCGCGACCCGGGCTACCGAGCCCACCTCGCGACCCGCGGCGACCGCCAGGAGGTGATGCTCGGCTATTCCGACTCGAACAAGGAGTCCGGCTTCCTCGCCGCCGCCTGGATGCTGCATCGTTCCCAGGAGGCGCTCGTCGCGGTCGCGCGGGAGCACGGCGTCGAGCTGACGCTCTTCCATGGTCGCGGCGGCGCCATCGGACGCGGCGGCGGACCGGCCAATCGGGCGATCCTGGGCGGTGCCCCGGGCTCGGTCGATGGGCGGCTCAAGCTCACCGAGCAGGGCGAGGTCATCGCCGCCAACTACGCCGATCCCGCCATCGCCCGTCGCCACCTCGAGCAGCTGACGGGCGCTGCGCTCATCGCCTCCACGCCCGAGCACGATGCCGCCGCCACGGAAGCGTTGCACGAGGGCGGTCCGCTGCTGGCGGAGCTGGCCGACACGGCGCGGACCGCATATCGCGCGCTCATCCACGACGACCCCGGGTTCGCGGGGTTCTTCCGCGACATCACGCCGATCGCGGAGCTGTCCGACCTTCGTCTCGGTTCGCGGCCGGCGGCCCGCGGCCGAGCCGGCGGGTCCGGGGCCGCGATGCCCCCGATCGACGACCTGCGCGCGATCCCGTGGACGTTCGCCTGGTCCCAGTCGCGCATCAACGTGCCCGGCTGGTATGGATTGGGCTCCGCGTTGGATGCGTTCCGCGCCAGGCATGGCGACGAGGGACTCGCCGAGATCGGTCGGCTGTACCGGTCGTGGCCGTTCCTGGCGTCCGTGCTCGATAACGCCGAGATGATCCTGGCCAAGGCGGACATGGGTGTCGCCCGCCGGTATGCGTCGCTCGCGTCGAGCCCGGACGACGACCGCCGCTGGGAGACGATCGAAGCGGAGTACCACCGCACGGTGGCCCTGCTCCTGCGGGTGACCGGTCGCGACCACCTGCTCGACGGTGCCCCGGTCCTGCAACGCTCGATCGGGCTGCGCAATCCGTACGTGGACGCCCTTTCCGAGCTCCAGGTGCGGCTCCTTGCCAGGTTCCGGGGCCTCCCGGACGACGACCCGGAGCGCCCTCGGGTCCTGCGACTCGTCCAGATGTCCGTGAATGGCGTTGCTGCCGGCCTGCAGAACACCGGCTGACGATGGACCACCGTGACCACGTCGCCCTCATCCGCGGCGGGATCCCGGGTCCGGGCGGCACCTGGGCGGACATCGGGGCGGGGGAGGGAGCGTTCACGCTCGCCCTCGCGGAGGTGCTCGGCCCGGGCTCACGGATCGTCGCCGTGGATAGGGATGCCGGTGCGCTGCGGTCCAACGCGGCCGCGGTCGCCGCACGCTTTCCCGGCGTGGAGCTCACGACCCTCCGTACCGACTTCACGACCGACCTGGAGCTGCCGCCGCTCGATGGGCTGATCGCCGCGAACAGCCTGCATTTCGTGCCGCGTGACGGGCAGGCGGCCGTCATCCACTCGCTGGCGACCCACCTCCGGCCCGCCGCGCCGTTCATCGTGGTCGAATACGACGCGGACCGGGGCAATCCCTGGGTCCCGCATCCGTTCACGGCAACGACCTTTGCCCGCCTCGCCGCCGAGGCCGGTCTTGTCGATACGACACCGCTGACCCGCGTCCCGAGCCGGTTCCTCGGCGGGATCTACTCGGCGGTCAGCCGCCGGCCCAGCGCGACGACCAGCCGCTCGATGTCGTCGGATTCGACGTAACGCTGCGCGGACACCCGCACGAGGATGGCCCGCGGGGGATCGGTCGGGATCGGGCGGGCTCCTGGGACGGGCCACGCCACGATCGGGACCTCGATCCTGTCGTCCACGAGGCCGAGATGGACGGCCTCCGCCTGCGCATCGGTCGCAAGCCCGTGAAGGGGGAACGAGACCATCGACCCGACCAGCTCGTCCGGCGCGGGCGTCGGGCCGCCGAATGCCGCAAGCAGGCGGTCCCGGGCCTCGAGCGCGAGCGCGCGATTGGCGGCCATGAGCGCGGGCCAGCCGCCGGGATCGAGGCGCGCCACCCAGTCGATGGCGGCGGGGATCGACAGGGCAGGCGTCGGGTCGGCGGTGCCCACCCAGTCGAACTCGAGCTGGTAGCGCGCGCGGTCGGTGCGAGTCGCGTTGGCCCCGTGCGAGACGATCGTCGGGTGGATGCGGTCGCGCCGGTCGGCGCGGACCCACAGGAAGCCGGCACCCTTGGGTGCACACAGCCACTTGTGCGCGTTGCCGGCGTAGTACGCGGCACCGAGCGTGTCGAGATCCAGCGGCACCGTGCCCGGGGCGTGGGCGCCATCGACGAGCGTGTCGATCCCGCGGGCTTCGAGCTCGCGGACGAGGCGCGCGATCGGCAGGACAAGGGCGGTCGGGCTCGTGACGTGGCTGAGCACCGCGAGCCGAGTCTGCGGCGTCACGGACGCCATGACGGCAGCGACGACCTCGTCTTCTCCGCTGGTCGGGAACGGGATCGGCGCGAGGACGACCCTCGCGCCGTCCCGGTTCGCGACCGCGCCGATCGTGTTCAGGATGGCGTTGTACTCGTGGTCGCTGGTCAGCAGCTCGTCGCCCGGCTCGAAGCGGAGCGAGCGGAGCACGGCGTTCACGCCGGTCGTCGCGTTCGGGACGAAGACCAGCCCGGTCGGGTCCGCCCCGAGGAAGGCCCCGAGCGCCCGGCGAGTGGCGTCGAGATGTCCCTCCAGCTCGCGGTCCAGGAACTGGATCGGTCGGCGCTCCATCCGGTCCCGCCATTCGCGCTGGACGGCCAGGACCGCCTCCGGACAGGCGCCGAATGAGCCGTGGTTCAGGAACGTGACGTCTGGATCCAGCCTCCAGCCCAGGTCGGCGCGCATCGCTACGGGACGATCGTGTCGCCGTCCGCGGCCACGACCGGCGGCTCGCCGGCGGCCCGCGCCGCGGCGCTCAGCCAGCGAGCTTCGCCCTGGCCCACGACCTGCCACGGCTCGCGCGCCGACGCCGGCACGATGACGCCGGTCCGCTCCGCCAGGCCGATGAACCCCAGACCGGGCGGCACGACGGCGCCATAGCGGGCGACCGCCTGGTCCCAGGTCGCGGCGTCGGCATGCGGCGCGACGCCGATCCCCGGGACGACCCCGAGGCCCTGCACGCCGCCTTGTCGCGTCCAGGTCCACGCCGCGAGGGCCATCGCGCCGGCGCTGGCGCCCGCGAGCACGGCCCCGCCCGCGTGGGCTCCTTGCATCGCCGCCCATGCCGCGGTCCCCGGGTAGAGCGTCGGGATGATGTCCGGGTCGCCGCCCGGGAGGTGGATGAGATCGGCGGTGGTCAGGCGCTCGGCGAGGGACGCGTCCGCGGCAGAGGCGTCGTCCACGATGCGCACCGGCTCCACGACGATCGCGATCCGGGCATCCGCCGCCACGCGCCGGAATGCGTCGACACCGTTGGAGGCGGCCAGGTCCGGCCGGCCACGAGCCGCGGCCGTGGGGACGACGGCGACCCGGACCCTCCCGCCTACCCGGGGCGCCAGACGCATGATCGCCAGCAGGAACGCCTCATCGCCGGGCAGGAACTCGCCGCCCCCATGGAGCGCGACGGGCCCGGTCACGGCCGCGGGCCGCCATCAGAACGGGCGTCGCCCGGGCTGTCTGGATCGGGCGGCGTGACGTTCTTGATCGGTGGGCCGGCCGCACCGCCCCGGCCACCAGGGCCGCCACCACGCCGCAGGATCCGCCCGACCCGGTCGGGCGCAGCGACGAAGGGCGCGAGGTAGGCCACGAGCAGGATCGGGATCAGGACGCGAGCCCCTCCCGGGCTGACCGCGACCAGCATCCCCAGCGCCCACAGGATGAGGGCGAGCATCCCGATCGTCCGCGGCGGGAGGCCGGCGAGCTGCAGGCGTCGGGCGGGAAGCAGGACGAGCAGCCCGAGGACCAGCCCGAGGGCCAGCAGCCAGGGCGGCGCCGCCATCTGTGTCAGCGGCTCATCGAGCGGTAGCGGCGGACCCCGAGCGGAGCGAAGACCGCGATGAACACGAGCACCCAGGCGATCGTGACGAGGGCCGGCTCCGTCGAGGCGAGGCTGTCCGATACGGGCGGTGTCGGGTACCCCCACATCTCGCGCAGGGCGGCGGTCAAGGTGCTCGTCGGATTCCACTCGGCGATCGGTTGGAGCCAGTCCGGCAACGTCGAGGCCGGGACGAAGACGTTCGAGATGAAGGTGATCGGGAACAGCACCGTGAAGATCACCTGCTGACCGACTTCGACGGTCGGGACGTTCAATCCCAGCCAGACCCCGAGCCAGACCATGCCGTAGGCGAAGAACAGCAGCAGCGCGAAGCCTGCCACGAGCGACGGGAGGCTCTCGACGCGCCAGCCGATGGCGAAGCCGGTCAGCATGAGCACCACGAGGATCCCGGCGTTGTAGATCACGTCGGAGAACGTCCGGCCGGTCAGGACCGCGGAGCGTGACATCGGGAGCGACCGGAACCGGTCGATGATCCCCTTGTTGATGTCGTCGGTCATGCCGATCGCCGTGGTACCGGAGGCGAAGACGATCGTCTGGGCGAAGATGCCGGGCATCAGGAACGACGTGTAATCGCCCGGGACGTTGATCGCACCGCCGAACACGAACACGAAGAGCAGCACGAACATGATCGACTGGAGGATCGCGAAGATCGCGAGCTCCGGGATCCGGGGGATCCGCTTGAGGTTCCGCCAGCCGACGAGGAGGCCGTCCGTGACCGACCTGCCGAGGACGCTGCTCGGCGCCGATGTCGTTCGTGCGGTCATGCTGCGCTCCCCGTCCCGGCCTCGGCGGTGAGGCTCTCCTCCTCGGCCGCGTGGCCGGTGAGGGCCAGGAAGACATCGTCCAGCGTCGGCCGCCGCAGCGAGATGTCGTCGATCCGGATGCCCGACTCGTCGAAGTCGCGAACGACCTGGACGAGGGCGCCCGCGCCAGCACTGGTGGGTGCGGTCAATCGACGCGTGTGGTCATCGACGGTGACGTCGCCGGCGCAATCGCGCGACAGGATGTCCCTGGCTCGCGGGATGGCATCGCGATCGTGGATCACGACCTCGATGCGCTCGCCGCCGACCTCGGACTTCAGCTCGTCCGCGGTGCCGCGGGCGATGATCTTGCCGTGGTCGATCACCACGATCCGGTCGGCCAGCTCGTCGGCCTCCTCGAGGTATTGCGTGGTGAGAAGCAGCGTCACGCCCTCCCGGACCAGGCCACGGATGACGTCCCACATCCCGATCCGACTTCGCGGATCGAGGCCGGTCGTCGGCTCGTCGAGGAACAACAAGCGCGGTCGCCCGATGAGCGCGCTCGCCAGGTCCAATCGGCGGCGCATGCCCCCGGAATAGGTCTTCGCGACCCGATCGGCGGCGTCGGCGAGATCGAATTCGTCGAGCAGCTCGGTGGCTCGTCGCCGCGCCTCGGCCGATGACAGCTGGTAGAGCCGCCCGAAGAGCCACAGGTTCTCGCTCCCCGTCAGGTTCTCGTCGACGGCGGCGTACTGCCCCGACAATCCGATGACGCGGCGGATGTCGTCGGGTTGGCGCTCCAGGTCGAACCCGGCGATGGTGGCGTGGCCGGCGTCCGGCTTGAGCAGCGTGGCGAGGATCCGGACGGCGGTCGTCTTGCCGGCCCCGTTGGGGCCGAGCAGGCCCAGCACCGTGCCTTCGGGGACGTTCAGGTCCACACCGTCGAGCGCCCGGACCTCGCTCTTGCGGGTCGTGTAGATCTTGACGAGGCCTTCGGCGGTGATGGCGTCCATGCGGTGGCGCACCCCTGGTTTCGGTCGATCGGAGACCCGAGTATAGGCCTTGCGTGTTAACAGGCCCCGTCCTGCCCGGCGCATCCGGGGAGCCGCGTACGACCTCGTGGGCTACGCTGGCCCGCCGACCCGCAGCACCGGTCCCATGTCGCCCAGCCCTCCGACAACCGCCCCCTCGGACCCGTCCGACCCCTCGCTCGGCACCCGCCTCCGCCGTCGATGGACGGCCTGGTTCGAACGATGGGGTGGCATCGCGCCGCTCCTCGTCGCCGAGTTCGTGGTCTGGCTGGGGTTCGGGGGCCTGCTCCCGGTCCTGCCGCTCTACTTCACGGAGCAGGGGATCGACCTTGCGACCCTTGGCATCGTCATCGCCGCATGGCCCGCCGCGCGTCTCGTCAGCGAGCCGATCTTCGGCTGGCTCGCCGACCGGACCGAGCGAGTCCCGTTGATGGTCATCGGCCTCGTCGCGACCGGCGTGTTCGGGGCGCTGCCGCTCGTCCTCACCGGGCCCCTGGCCTTCGTCCTGCTGCGCGCCGGAGCCGGGCTTGGTGCCGCCATCTACGACCCTGCCGCGCGTGGTTTCCTGACCGACGCGACCCCGCCGGACCGGCGCGGGGAGGCCTTCGGCCTGTACGGAGCCGCGCAGATGGGCGGGCTGCTGCTCGGCCCGACGATCGGCGCCTTCGGGGCGGCACAGTTCGGGGGCATCGCGTTCGTCTTCGTCTTCAGCGCGATCGCGACGGTGGTGGCCGCGGTCGGTATCGCGCTGCGCGTACGTGAGGAGCGCTACGAGCGGCACGTCCACCCGACGCGGCCGCCGGACGTCACGACCCTGCCACCGGACTCGCCGTTCCTCGAACGTCGGCTTGCTGCAGACCTCGCCGCCGACGAGCCGGAGCGACCCTCACAGACGATGCGGCTGCTCAACCGCGGGCTGATCGCGGCGCTCATCATCAATCTCGGCGGGTACTACGGGGGCGGCACCTACGAGGTCATCTGGAGCCTGTTCCTGCAAGGGCTCGGCGCGGACCTCCCGCTCATCGGCCTGACCTTCGCGATGTTCGGGCTGCCGATCCTCATCCTGTCGCCACTGGCCGGCAAGATCGTGGACCGGCGCGGATCGATGGCCTTCATCGTCATCGGGTCGCTGCTGCCCGCGGCCGCCGGCATCTTGTACACGTTCCTGTCCGATCCGTTCCTGGCGGTGCCGCTGATCCTCGTCGAGGCGACCGGTTTCGCGATGCTCAACCCGGCCCTGTACGCGGTCGTGGCCGCGAACTCGCCGCCGGGTCGGTCGTCGACCACGCAGGGCTTGTTCGGGGCCGCGGGCACGCTCGGGTTCATCGCCGCGTCACTCGGCGCCGGGATCCTGGCCGAGCGCAGCATCCTGTACCCGTTCTACGTGTTCAGTGGGGTCATGGTGATCGCCCTGGTCGTGGGCCTCGCGATCGGCAGGCGCCGCCTGAGTGGCCGATCGCCCACGATGGAGCCGGCAGTATCCGGCGTTTGACCGAATCGGGCTGGCTGCCTATCATCTCCGAGCGGGGTGGAGCAGCGGCAGCTCGTCGGGCTCATAACCCGAAGGTCACTGGTTCGAATCCAGTCCCCGCAACCAACGCCTTTTCCTGAACCCCGGGTCCCGACCAACCCGGGGTTCTTCCTTGCCCGCCGCGGTCGACAGCGGGGGTCGCCGATGGGGCGAGACCCCGTCAGGGTGCGAGCCGCTGCCAGGTCGGGTCACTGGTCGCGGACCATGGGGCTGGACGCACCTCACCCGTCGATGGGTCGACGATGAGCTGCTGTTGGCGCTGGGCCCGCGCGTCGGTCGGTGTGGCCAGGATCAGCGAGTCGTCGGGCGACCACTCCCAGGCCGCGCAACATTCTCCGCCGACAAGGTCCGGGACACGGATCTCGACCCCCGACGAATCGCCCTCGACGGGGATCACCACGGCCCGAACATCGCCAAGGCCCGACGTGTACCCCCGGACGATCAGCAGACGTGTACCGTCGTTGGACCATTCCGACCCGATGCTCCAGGCCGCCGTCGGAGGACTCGGCAGCTCGCGATCGCCCGTCCCGTCGGCCGAGATCACGTGGGTATGCGCGGTGATCCCCTCGCTCCCGGCCCATGCCCAAAAGGCGATCTTCGAACCGTCCGGAGACCAGGTCGCGCCCGCGAGGTCAAAGGCGGGCGAGGGTGCGACGACCGTGCGAACGTCCCCGGTCGACAGGTCGATCGCGAACATGCCATGCCAGGTCTGTTCGTTCGCGTCCTCACCGACGAACAGGATCTCGGCGCCGTTCGGAGGCCGGAATGACGGTTCATAGGCCGCCATGTCGACCGGGAGGGCACGCACGCCGCTGCCGTCGCTCTGCGCGATCGAGATCGTCGGGAGACCGCGCTCGACCGCCGCGAACACCACCGACCGACCGTCTGGCGAGAACTCGTATGGTTCCCACGGCTCGCCAAGGAGGCTTTCCGTGAGCTCGATGGGCTTCGGCGTGATCACGGTGAGGTCGCTGCCGTCGGATCTCGCCACCGTGAGCAGCACCCGCCCCCCTTGGACCTCGCGCGCGAAGACGACGTGGGTCCCGTCCGGTGACCAGCGCGGACCGGCATCGACATCCGGACCGGTCACGACCGCCGTGGCGACCCCGGTCACGGCATCGGCGGCAAAGATGTCGCCATCCGCCTCGTACGCGATCAAGCCGTTCGCGGCGGGACCGAACGGGGCCGGCACCCGGGGCTGGGAGCCGATGAAGGCGACGACCGCCGCGAGCAGGATGGCGATCAGCAGGATCGCGAAGGAGATCGAGCGCCACGGGATGCGCGGAGCGAGAACGGGCTGACGAGCGATGGCAACCATCGGGAGCCACCTTTCGGGGAACGTCCAGGCGGGCCGCTGGCGACGCTGCGCCGTGGTGGCCAGGACGTCATCGATGTAGTCGGGATAGGGCCCCGTCGCGAGATCGCCCAGGATCTGGGGGAGGTCGCGCTCGAAACGACGTTCAGTCGTCATGCGAGCTGCCCTCCCGACACCGGTGACGGGGTGGGCGCCGGATCGGCGGAGATCGCGATCCGCATCTCGCCCAGGGCGCGATGCAGCCGTGACTTGACCGTCCCGACCGGGATGCCGAGGGTCGTCGCGACCTCGGTCAGCGGCAGCCCCAGGAAGTAGTGCAGGACGACGATCGCGCGACCGCGCTCGTCCAGGTGGCGAAGCACCCGGTCGACCTGGTCGCGATCGGCGAGGGCGCCGGAGGTGTCAGATGCGTACGGCGCGTGCATGGGCGTCAGCTCGACCTCGATCGCGCGCCGACGCCGGCGGCGAGTCTGGTCGATGCAGGAATTCACGGTGAGTCGGTACAGCCACGCATCGAACCGGTCGGCTTCCCGAAGCTTCGGGAGGTCGCGCCAGGCTCGGATCAACCCCTCCTGGACCGCGTCGCGTGCGAGCTCGGGGTCACGGAGGATCAGGCGCGCGGCCTGGTCCAGCCGCACGATGGCGGCGCGGGCGAGCTCGGCGAAGGCCTCATGATCGCCTCCCCGCGCACGCTCCACGAGCCCTCGCTGGTCCACGGTCGCCTCGTGATCTGTCCGGCACGGCCAGGGTGGTCGTGCTCACAGGGTATGGCGTCGTCGTTGCGCGAACGGTTCTTCAGGCGACCAGCCACACGACGCCGAGGTCCGTATCGGCGCTGCAGATGAGGGCCGTGCCGCGCAGGACGTCGACCCCGACGAGGCCTGGCGGACCGTCCATCTCGTCGCGGACAACGAGCCGCGGGACCGGGATCCGGGCGCCTCCGACCTGCAGGACGCGTTCGCCGACGTCCGACCCGACGACCTTGCCTCCGCCGACGCCCGTGCCGCCCTGCTCGTCTGCCGTGCCGCGGAGGCCCGGGACGGCGCCGCTTGCGAACTCCGTCTGACGACCTCCCGTGTTGAGCATCGTCGGAACGGTCGCGAAGGGCTCGATCGCGGCGGGTACGGCCACCGTCGACTCGTCCGTGATCCGATCGAGGGCGATCGGCCGCAGCGAGGGGACGCGACCGATCAACCACGCATCGACATCCGCGCCGGACGACTCGACGACCACGAGCCGATCGTTCAGGAGGTCGATCAGGACCCGCGCGCCCGGATGCAGGTGTTGCGGACTCAAGAAGCCGCCGACGCCCCAGCCAGCGAACGGCGGCGGCCCGGCGATCGCGATCACGTCCCGGAGCGCGAACGGACGATCCGCGATGCGGACCTCGAGGGCCCCGACCGACCAGCTGGGCACCGCCGCTCCCGCGTGGTCGGTCCCATCTTCGGCGGTCGCGCTGTCCGCGCCTACGCGATCGACGAGCTCCTTCGTCAGCACATGGTCGGTCGAGCCCGTGTCGAGGATCAGCCGAGTGCCGATGCCACCGACCGTGGCGTGGACCATCGGCGAGTGCACGGTGGTTCCGTCCTCGGTCTCGAACGTGATCGGGACATCGACGAGGACCACGATTTCGGTGGGCACCGGCTCGGCAGCACGCATGTCCACACACCATACGACGCGACGCGGCCCGCCCTACCATCGGCGGGAAGATGGCTGACCGACGGTGATGCGGGTGCGACCCGCGCGCCTCATCCCGCCGCTCCTGCGCCGGGTCCCCGACTTCCGCCGCCTCTGGATCGGCCAGACGATCTCGGTCTTCGGCGACGAGGTGTCGCGAATCGGCTTGCCGCTGGTGGCTGTCCTGACCCTGGGTGCCGACGCTGCCCAGATGGGCTATCTGACCTCGGTCGGGCTGCTGCCACACCTGCTGTTTTCGATGCCGGCCGGCATCTGGCTCGATCGGGTCCAACGGCGGCGTCGCCTGATGATCTGGGCGGACTATGGCCGGGCCGCGCTCATCGCGACCATCCCGATCGCCTACGTGCTCGGTGTCCTGAGCATGGCGCAGCTCTACGTCGTGGGCTTCCTGAGTGGCTGCCTGACCGTGGTGTTCGACGTCTCGTGGAACACGGTGTTCGTGGCGGTCGTGCGGCGCGTGCGGTTCGTCGACGCGATGTCGCTGCTGAACGGCAGCCGATCGATGGCGTATGTCGCCGGCCCGACGGTCGGCGGCGTGCTCGTCCAGGTGCTCAGCGCGCCGTTCGCGATGCTGGCCGATGCCGTCTCGTTCCTTGGTTCGGCGCTCTTCCTGCGCCGGGTCCAGTCACCGGAGCCGCCGATCGAGCCCGAGGCAGGAGGTCTCCGCGAGCAGATCCTCGCCGGGCTCGCCTTCATCCTGGGCGACGCGATCATGCGCCCGACGCTGCTCGCCGTTGCCACGATCAACCTGTTCACCTTCGGGTTCCACGCCTTGTTCATCCTGTATGCGACGACGATCCTCCTTGTGGAGCCAGGCCTGCTCGGGCTGGCCCTCGGCGCTGGGGCGGTGGGCGGGCTGATCGGCGCCGTGGTCGCCGCTCGCATCGGACGTCGGATCGGGCTGGGACCGGCCTACGCCCTCGGCTGCCTGCTGTTCCCCTTGCCGCTGGTTCTCATCCCCATCGCGGACGCGAGCATGCCGATGCCGCTGATCCTCGGGCTGCTATTCGCATCCGAATTCGGCGCCGGATTCGGCGTGATGATCCTGGACATCAACGTGGGCGCGATCATGTCGGCGCGCACCCCGGATCGCATCCGGTCGCGCTCGTCGGGCGCGTTCCGCTTCATCAACTACGGCGTACGACCGATCGGTGCGCTGGTTGGCGGGCTGCTGGGCGCGGCCATCGGAGTGCGCGAGACGTTGTTCATCGCCTCGATCGGCGCGACCCTGGGCGTGCTCTGGCTCGTGGGCTCGCGGGTCCTGCGGTTGCACCACCTGCCGGAGCCCGGCTAGGTCCCCGAGGCTGACGGCTCCTACCTGGCCGGCCGTTTCGTTTGCCGATCAGTCCCAGCGGAACGTCCGCGCCGCCAGGACGAGCGATCCGATCGCCCAGGCGCCCACGACGGCAAGCGGGACCGCAAGCGCCCCGCCAGAGCCCAGCGAAGACGCAAAAGCCTCGCTGAGCGCGCCAACCGGCAGGACGCTCACGACGCCGGCGAGCGGAGCCGGAAGGTCGCCGATCGGCACGAGGCCGCCCCCGAACCCGAGGGCCAGCAGGAAGAGGACATTGGCAACGACGAGGGCCGCTTCCGGTCGGAGTGTCGCCGCGATCGCGAGGCCCAGGCCGACGAATGCCGCCGCTCCGACGACCGTCGTCACCACGACGGCCAGGACGGAGGCGTCGGGATCGGGTCGCCAGCCCAGGACCAGCGCCGCGATGGCGAGGAGCCCGACGACCTGGGCCAGGGCGATCGCGAGCACCACACCGAGCTTCGCGGCGACCACGCCCGAGCTTCCGAGCGGCGATCCGCCGAGACGCTTCAGGACCCCGTAGCCGCGTTCGTACGCCGTCGCGATCCCAAGGTTGACGAGGCCGCTCGCGACGAGGGCGAGCGCGAGGGTTCCGGGCAGCATCACCTCGACCGTGCCGCGGCTGAGCGGGAAGACCCCCAAGAAGAGCAGCACGGCGATCGGCACGCCGACCATCGCCAGCAGGTTTTCGCCGCGTCGCGAGGCGAGTCGTGCTTCGACGCCGGCCTGGGCCAGGACCGCCGTCGCCCACGGCGCAGGCCGGCTCACGAGGGCTCGGTCCTTGCGGCGAGGTCCAGGTAGACGTCCTCCAGGGAGCCGCCGCCGGTGCGCGCCTCCACGATGAGCAGGTCGGCATCCCGGCACGCGTCCGCGATCGCAGCGATCAGGGCCGGCGATGGATTCGCGACGACCTCGAGCCAGGCCCGGTCATCACCTGGCTGGACCGTTGCCGCTGCGGCGGCCTGGACCGCCGCGCTCAGCCGCTCGAGCTCATCCGTTTCGAGTGGACGGTCGAGCCGAAACCGCAGCCGCGGCCCCACCCCCGAGGCCAGCTCGGAGGACGACCCGGACGCGGCGACTCGCCCCGCGACCAGGACGATGATCCGGTCGGCCAGGCGCTCGACGTCGACGAGGTCGTGGCTGGTCAGCAGGATGGCCACGCCGGCGGCCCGTTGGTCAGCGATGAGCTCGCGGACGACGGCCCGCGCCTCCGGGTCCAAGCCGGCGGTCGGCTCGTCGAGGATCAGGACCTCGGGCCGGCCCACCAGCGCGAGCGCGAGGCCCAGCCGCTGCCGCTCCCCGCCCGACAGGCGGCGGAACGGCGTGGATGACACGGACCGCAGACCAAGCAGGTCCAGCAGCTCATCCGGGTCGCGTGGATCGGCGTGGAACCGGGCGTACTGGACGATCGTCTCGCGCGGTCGCGCCCGAAGGTCGATGCCACCGGATTGGAGCATCAGGCCCACGCGGGCTCGCAGCGAGCGACCACCCCGCGCTGGATCCTCCCCGAGGACCTGCACCGTGCCCGTGTCGGCGCGGCGGTAGCCCTCGACGATCTCGACGGTCGTCGTCTTGCCGGCCCCGTTGGGTCCGAGCAAGGCGACCAGCTCGCCCGGCGCGACGGCGAACGAGACCCCGTCGATCACGGCCCGGCCGTCGTAGCGCTTGCGCACCTCCTCGACGAGGACCGCCGGGGCGGTCACGGCGCGATCCGAGCGTAGTGCGTCTCGAAATCGTTGCCGCGAACCTCGCCGATCTGCACGGAGCGCACGACACCGGATCCGTCGATGAAGAACGACTGCGGTCGACCCAGGACCCGGTAGGCCGTCTTGTAGGTCTTGTCCGGATCCTCGACCGTCGGCCAAGTCGCGCCGAATTCCGTCACGAAGTCACGTGCCAACGGGGCCGGATCGTCGGTCAGGATCCCGACGATCGCGAGGCCGTCGTCGGCATGTTCGGCGAGCTTGGCGGCGAGCAACGGGAACTCGTCACGACACGGGATGCAGGTCGGGCCCCAGAAGTTGAGCACGACCGGTCGGCCAGCGTACGTCGCGAGGTCGAACGCCTCGCCATCGAGCGTCGTGCCGATGATGCGCGGCGCGGGTTGCCCGACGCCGACGCTCGGTGCCTCGCCGACGCGCACGAACCACCAGATGGCGGCCGTCGTCACGACGGCGATGGCCAGGGCGATGAGGATCGGACGGCGCGGCGTGACGATGACCTTCGTTGCTGCGTGCGCCCTACTGGAGGGTGGCGCTGCCCGTCATGCTCGGATGGACCGTGCACAGGAACGTGTACGTCCCCGCGGCGAGCGCTGGCACGTCGTAGACGCGGGTCTCAACGCCATTGAAGACCTCGCCCTGGTAGACGCTCGCCCCGGCAGCGTCCTTGAGCTCGACGTTGTGCGGGGTGCCTGCGTCCTCATTGACCAAGGCAAGCTTGAATGGACGGTCGGCCGGAGCCGTCAGGCTGCTTTCAGCGAACGCGATGTTCTTGGCATGGACCACGGCGTCGGCCGCGGGTTCACCGGGCGGCGGCCCACCTGAGCCGCCCGGTTCGCCAGAGCCCCCGGGCGGGCCGCCTGGCTCACCGGAGCCCCCGGATTCGCCCGCGCCACCGGGCGGGGCACCAGAGGCCGCGGCCCCTTCGCCACCACTCACATCTCGCGGCGGGAGCCAGCCGGCCTGGAGCGCGACGCCGCCGACCAGCAGCACGGCCAGCACGACGAGCAGCAGCGCCGGGGTCCGCGGGGCGGGCATGTTCTCCAGGTGGCCGGTCGTATCCGCCTCGACGGTCTTGACGTATTCGCCGCGGGCATCGATCAGCCAGCCGACCAGCGTCGCGATCAGGGCGATCACCCCGGCGGCCAGCAGCCAGCCGCCGAACACGAGCCCGAGCATCAGCATGCCCGTCCCGACGGCGCCCAGGAACGGCCGGAACGACGGGCCCGGCATGTGGACGCCCGGTGGCGGGCCCTCGTGGGCGACGGCCGGCAGCTCCGTTGCCGTGCGAACACCGAGGTCGTGGTCGTAGATCCGCACCGACTCCTTGAGCCAGTACAGGAGCGTCAGGCCGAGGGCGATCCCTCCGAGCAGCAGGAGCGGGCCTGGGAAGACGACCCCGAGGAACAGCAGGAACGCCCCGATCGAGGCCAGGATCGGCGCGAAGGACGGGCCGGGCATGTGCAGGCCGGCCGGCGTGCGCGGTGGCACGCGCTGGATCCCGCGACGCGGCTTGGGTGCGCGGAACAGACGCACGAAGAGCCACGCGAGGATGAGGAGGGTGAGGACGAAGACGAAGACCGGCAGGAGGGCGATCAGCGCGCCCCAATCGGGGATGACGAACTGCGCCATCAGCTCCAGGATGCCGTTCCAGATCTCTTCGAGCACTGGGCGTCAGTCGTTCGGGGATCCGGCGATGAGCACGTAGGCCATGACGGCCATCGCGACGCCGAGCAGCACGAGCAGGGTCACCCCGGCGTAGTCGACCTCCCAGCCGGCGACGGTCTGCACCGTCCAGTAGACCGCCCCGACGATCACGAACAGCATGCCGACGAAGATGGCGTTGCGAGGATGACGCAGCGGATGCATCTAGTTACCCCTGGGGAGTCTTGCCTGGCAGCAGGTACAGCAGCGAGAACAGCAGGATCCAGACGACGTCGACGAAGTGCCAGTACAGCGACGTCGCCTCGACCGCATCGTGATGGCGAGGCGAGAACTGCCCGGCCATGCCCCGGTACAGGACGACCCCCAGCATCACCACGCCACCGAACACGTGCGCTCCGTGGAAACCGGTGAGAGTGAAGTAGGTCGTGCCGTAGGGGCCGGACGCCATGGTCAGTCCCTCGGAGCCGAGCTCCACGTAATCGATGGCCTGCATCACGAGGAAGGTGACCCCGATCAGGAACGTCACCGCGATGTTGCGGACAAAGGCGACGTGGTCCCCGCGCCGGATCGCCCAGACCGCGAACTGGCAGGTGAAGGACGACAGGATCAGCAGGACGGTGGCCGGCCCGACGAGCGGCAGGATCGCGAGGTGGAACTGCTCGCTCGTCTCGGGGTTGATCGGCGGCCACAGGTCCGTCTTGGCCCGCACCGCGAAGTAGGCCGCGAACAGTCCCGCGAAGAACATGACCTCCGAGGTCAGGAACAGGAGCATCCCCAGCACGACATTGCTGATGCCGCCCGACGAGTCGTGGCTCAGGCCGGCGACCGGACTGTGGTCGTCGGTGGTCGTCAGGGCGTGGCTCTCGGTCGCCATCGGCTCAGTGCTCGCTCGGAGCCACGGCCGCGGCACCGGGCTTGGGGCCATGGCGAACGTCGAACACGGGTCGCTCGGAGCGGATCTCCGGAAGCCGGTCGAAGTTGTATGGCGGCGGTGGCGAGGTGGTCGCCCACTCGAGGGTGTTGCCCTCCCACGGATCGTCGCCGGCGACCTCGCCGCTGCGGAGCGAGATGAAGACGTTCCACAGGAGCGGGATCATGCTCGCGGCGATGAGGAAGCCACCCACGGTGGCCGCCAGGTTGAGGTCGTTCCAGCCGGCGGTCGACGAATAGTCCGCGATCCGCCGCGGCATGCCCGACAACCCGAGTTCGTGCATCGGGAAGAACGTCAGGTTGAAGCCGATGAACATCAGCACGAACTGGACCTTGCCCAGGGTCTCGTTGAGCATCCGGCCGGTCATCTTCGGGAACCAGTAGTACAGGCCGGCCATCACCCCGAAGACCGATCCGCCGAACAACACGTAGTGGATATGGGCCACGACGAAGTACGTGTCGTGGAGAGCGAAGTCCACCGGGACGGAGGCGGCGAAGGCGCCGTTGATCCCGCCGATCAGGAACATCGTGAGGAACCCGAGCGCGAACAGGAGCGGGGTCGCGAGCCGGAGCTGGCCGCGCCACATCGTGAAGATCCAGTTGAAGAACTTCACGCCGGTCGGGACCGCGATCAGGAACGTCATGAGGCTGAAGAACGGCAGGTACACCGCGCCCGTCGTGAACATGTGATGGGCCCATACGGAGAATCCGAGCGCCCCGATGCCGACCGTCGCGAAGACGAACGCCTTGTACCCGAACAGGGGTTTGCGGCTGAAGACCGGCAGGATCTCGCTGACCGTGCCCATCGCGATGAGGATCATCACGTAGACCGCCGGGTGCGAGTAGAACCAGAAGATGTTCTGGTACAGGATCGCGTCGCCGCCGTTGGCCGGATCGAAAAAGCTCCCGCCGAGGTTGCGGTCGATGAACAGCATGATCACCGCGCTCGTGAACACGGGCGTGGCCAGCAGGACGAGCACGGCGGTCACGAGGACGGTCCAGGTCAGCAGCGACATGCGGAACAGGGTCATTCCCGGGGCCCGCATCTTGAAGATCGTGACGAGGAAGTTGACCGCGCCCAGGATCGAGCTCGTGCCAACGAGCGCCAGGCCGACGATCCACAAGTCTTGCCCCGACCCGACCGAGGCCAATGGGCGGTCCTGCGCGAGTGGGCTGTAGGACGTCCATCCAGCGGCCGCGGCGCCGCCCGTGACGAAGCCCAGGAGGATCAGGAACCCGCCCAGCGGCAGCATCCAGAACGACAGCGCGTTGATGCGCGGGAAGGCCATGTCGGGGGCGCCGATCTGGAGCGGGACGACGTAGTTCCCGAAGCCCGCCAGCATCGGGATGATGAACAGGAAGATCATCAACGTCGCGTGCATCGTGAACACTTCGTTGTAGGTCTGGTCAGTCAGGAACTGGAGGCCCGGAAAGGCGAGCTCCGTTCGCACGAGCATGGCCAGGATCCCGCCGATGAAGAAGAACAGGAACGAGTTCACGACATAGAGGATCCCGATCTTCTTGTGATCGGTCGTCGTCACCCAGTCGTACAGGTTGCTGCGGTAGGTCGGGGCGGCGGGGTGCAGGACGGTGGTCGCCACGCGATGCTCCTAGTTGACCGTGAGGGTGCCGGTCATGCTGGGGTGGACCGTGCAGATGAAGGCATAGGCGCCGGCCTTGAGCGCCGGCACGTCGTAGGGCTTCTTGGCCGGACCGGGGAAGACCTCGCCTCTGAAGACTTCGGGTCCGGTCGGGCTCCCTTCGTGGATCGCGACGTTGTGCGGGACGCTCGGGTCCTGGTTGTCGAAGTCGATCTTGAACGGCGTGTCGGCCGGGGCCTGCAACTCCGTTGGCTGGAACGCGAGGTTCAATGCCGTCACCGCCAGCGCAGATCCGGCAGGCGGGCCGGACGGACCGGGCGGACCACCTGACGGAGCCCCGGAGGGTGGCGGCGGCGGACTCGCTTCGGCCTCGGCGATCTTCTGCTCGAGCCAGGCGTCGTAGTCGGCGGGCGTGTAGGCGTGGACGTCGAACAGCATCAGGCGATGGCCGGCCCCGCACAGCTCCGCGCATTGGCCGCGGAACGTCTGGCCGGCGTCTTCCTCGTTGACCGTGATCTCGAACACGTTGATCCGGCCCGGCACGACGTCACGTTTGAACAGGAACTGGGGGACGTAGAAGGCGTGGATGACGTCCGGGCTCTCCAGGCTCAGCTGGACCGTTCGGCCGGCCGGAAGCACGAGGCCGCCATCCTCGCCGGCCGGGAGGAGCTGCGTGTAGACCGTGTTCTCGCCGCTCTCATCGAGATACTCGAAGGTCCACTGGAACTGGCCGGCCACGGCCTTGATCCGGGTCTGCGGATCGGCCGACACGACCTCCACGGTGTTCAGCGTCTGCCACGAGATCACGAACAGGAAGGCGACGATCAGGGTCGGGACCACCGTCCAGACGACCTCGGCGATCGCGTTGCCGTGGGTCTGCGCGGGGAGCGTCACGTCCTCGGGCCGCCGGCGATAACGCAGGACGGTCCACAGGATCAGTCCCTCGACGAGGAAGAAGATGGCGACCGCGATCAGGAACACGATCGTGTACAGGTCGCGGATGTGCTGGCCCTGGACGGTCACCGCCTCCGGCGGATAGAGGCCGGTCACCACGCGCTGGCTCGTCCCGATCAGGTCGACACCGGCCACGATCGCGATCGCAACCATCCCGAGCGCGATGGCGCCGATGACGAGAGCCTGGAGCGCGGGACGGCCACTTCGGGGGGGACTCGCCATGCAGATCCTCAGCGGTAACGTCGGCGAGCACCGCACCTGGGAGTGGCTCACCGGTCAAGATCGCGGCCGAACCGCCCGAGGGTCGGACCGGCGCCATGATACCCGGAGTGTCGGTGTCTCGCGCGGCCACCGGCCGGGGTTCGTGCGAGGATGGGGGACGATGTCCAGACGCCGGATGCTCGCGCTCCGCCTCGGCTGGCTCGCTGGCCCCGGCGCGATCGTGTGGCTCGCATCCGCGGCGTCCGTCACGGCCCACGGGCCCGTGCCGACCGAGCCGCCGTCGGCGACGACACTCCTGCTCGGCTGGACGTTCGAGCCTCTGCCAACGCTGGGCATCGCCGTCGCAGTCATCTGGTGGTGGTGGGCGGTTCGGCGCGTGAACGCCGAGCATCCGACCAATCCCGTGCCGGTTCGCCGGTCGGTGGCCTTCGCCGCCGGCCTGGCGGTGCTCGCCGTCGCGCTCGTGTCGGGGATCGACCGGTACGACACGACGCTGTTCTCGGTGCACATGGTCCAGCACCTGCTGCTCGCGATGGTGGCCGCGCCGCTGATCGCCCTGTCCGCGCCCATCACCCTGGTCCTGCGTCTCGTCTCGCCGGTCACGAGGCGTCGCTGGGTCCTGCCGTTCCTCCATGCTCGGCTGACGAGGATCCTCGCCTTCCCCGTGGTCGCGTGGATCGTCTTCGCGACCGTCATGTGGGTCAGCCACTTCTCGCCGCTCTTCGAGGCGGCCCTCGAGGACCCGCTGGTCCACGACCTGGAGCACGCCCTGTTCCTGGGCGCGGGCCTGCTGTTCTGGTGGCCGGCGGTGGCGCTCGATCCGGCGCCGTGGCGGATGCCCCACCCGGCCCGCGCCCTGTACGTGTTCCTCCAGATGCCGCAGAACACGTTCCTCGCCGTCGTGCTCCTCAACGCCCCGGCCGCGCTCTACCCGCATTACGCCACGCTCGTACGGACCTGGGGGCCCACGCCCCTCGCCGATCAGCAGGCGGCGGCCGGGATCATGTGGCTCGTCGGAGACGCGATCTTCCTCGTGGCGGTCATGGCCATCGTGGTCGGCTGGATGCGGGCCGATGCGCGCGACACCGTGCGGATGGACCGCCAGGCGGCAACCGAGATGGCCGACATCCGGGTCCGCGAGGGGCTGCTGGCCGATCGACTCGCGCGCGAGCGCGAGGAGAGTCAACCGGGGAGCGGCGCCTCCAGGTAGGCGCGGTACTGCGCCGGATCAACGTTGCCGCCGCTGACGACGCCGACCACCGGGCCATCCAGGTCCGGCAGGCCCAGCTCGCCGCCGCGGAACGCGATCGCCGCGAGGGCAAGGGCGCCGCTCGGTTCCGCGACCAGGCGCGACCGTTCTGCCGCCAGCCGGACCGCGGCGCCGATCTCCGCCTCGCTCACGGTCACGATCCCGTCGAGGTACGCACGGAGGTGCGCGAAGGTCCGTCGCCCCAGCGCCTGCGTTCGCGTGCCATCCGCGATGGTCCGCGATACGTCCGCCGCCGACCACTCGACGATCTCCCCACGCTCGAGCGATTCGCGGGCATCGGCGGCGAGCTCGGGTTCCACGCCGATGACCCGCGCCCCCGGGACCAGCGCCTTGATCGCCACGGCGACACCACCCGCGAGTCCACCGCCACCGATCGGAACCACGACCAGCGCGACCTCCGCCAGCTCCTCGGCGATCTCGAGCCCGACCGTGCCCTGGCCGGCGATGATGCGGTCGTCGTCGTAGGGCGGGATGATGGCGAGACCGCGCTCCACCGCGATCGCCTCAGCCCGTTCCCGGCGTTCTTCCGAGGAAGTCCCCACGGTGACGATCTCGGCTCCGTCGGCCGCGACGCGCTCGCGTTTGATCTCGGGGGCGTCGCTGGGCATGACGATGACCGCCGGTGCGCCGAGCAGGCGGGCCGCACGTGCGACCCCCTGAGCGTGGTTCCCCGAGGAGTACGTGATGACGCCCCGATCACGTTCGGCCGGCGCCAATCCGGCGATGGCGACGTAGGCACCACGGATCTTGAACGCCCCGATCGGCTGCAGACTCTCAGCCTTCAGCAGGATGCCGTCCTGGGGCGGGCCGTATGGAACCAGCGGGGTTCGGATCGCGACGCCGCGCAGGATGCCGGCGGCGCCACGGATGGCTTCGATCGTGACGAGGGCCGGGGCGTCGATCACCGGCCACCGCGGTCGACGATCGCCTGGCAATCGATGCAGTGCGCCGCCCAGGGAAGTGCCTCGAGCCGCGCCGGTGCGATCGGCTTGCCGCAGCGCACGCACGTCCCGAACGTTCCGGCGTCGAGCCGCGCGAGGGCTGCGTCGACGAGCTCCAGCTGCTGGCTCGCCCGATCGCGCAGGGCGAGGTCGCGCTGCTGCTCGAAGACCTGTGTCGCCGCCGCGGCCTGCGAGCCATAGGTCATCTGCCCCGGCGCCTGGATCGCTTCGCCGAGCTCCCCGACGAGGTGCACACGCTCGGCGGCGAGGGCGGCACGAATGCCGACCGGGTCGATCTCGTCCATCCGCGGACTGTACGCCCGCCGGCACTGGCCCGCCGCTCGTCATATACTCCCTGGGAGTACCAAGCTGGAGGACATACCAATGGCCACCGCCATCGATCCCGTGTGCGGGATGGAGGTCGACACCACGACCTCGCAGCTATCCCTGGAGCACGACGGCACGACCTACTGGTTCTGCGGCAAGGGCTGCCTGCTCGAGTTCCAGGACGACCCGGACAAGTACCTCGATCCTGGCTACAAGCCCTCGATGTAGGGTCCGTGGCGTACGGTCGCGCGCGCCGCGATCCGTCACGGTCCCGACACGAGTGCCGCGTACGATGCCGACATGCGTGACACCGATCCAACCCCCGCTCCCGTCCCGAACACGATGAAGTCAGATGCCGAATGGCGCGCCGAGCTGACCCCCGAGCAGTACCGCGTCCTACGCGAGAAGGGGACGGAACGAGCATTCACCGGCGCCCTCTGGGACGAGCACCGGTCTGGCACGTATCGCTGTGCGGGCTGCGGCGCGGAGCTGTTCCGCTCGGACACGAAGTTCGAATCCGGCACCGGCTGGCCGAGCTTCTTTGAGCCGGCCGATGCGACGGCGGTGGCGACCGAGAAGGACCGGTCCTTGTTCATGACGCGGACCGAAGCCCTGTGCGCCAGCTGCGGCGGCCACCTTGGACACGTCTTCGACGACGGTCCCGATCCGACCGGCCTGCGCTACTGCATCAACTCGGCGGCGTTGCAGCTCGACCCGGACAAGTAAGTCGCAGCTAAGCGCTGATCGCGATACTGCCGGTCCACGGATCGATCGGGCACTCCTCGTTGGGATCGACCGGCGGATGCGGTGCCGGCCCCCGGCCGGCGGAGGTGCCCGATGGCGCGGTTGCGCTCGTCGCTGGTCTTCTACCTGATGGTCGTTGCTCCGACCCTGATCGAATTCGGCCGGCGCTGGGGTCCCTGATCAGGTCCTAGCGCCAACCACGCTGGAGCTGAGGCGCGTCGCGAGATAGACCGGCACCACGGACAGGAGGATCGCGACGACACCCGCTACGTTGACGAGCGGGAGCTGGTTCGCCAGGCGGAAGCTCTGGAAGATCCAGATCGGGAGCGTCTTCACGCCGCCCGCGGTAAAGATCGTGACGATGACTTCGTCGAACGAGAGCGCGAACGCCAGCAAGGCACCCGCGAGGATGGCCGAACGGAGCGCCGGGAACGTGATCGTTCGGAAGGTCAGCCACTGGTCGGCGCCCAGGTCCGCGGCCGCTTCCTCGAACGACCCGGAGACTCGCCGGAGGCGGGCGATCGCGTTGTTGTAGACGATCACGATGCAGAACGTCGCATGTCCCACGACGATCGCGAAGAAGCCGAGGGGGAACCCCACCTGCGCGAACGTCGTGGAGAGCGCCATGCCGGTCACGATGCCGGGCAGCGCGATCGGCAGGACCACGATGAAGGAGATCGATTCTCGCCCGAAGAATCGGTGGCGCGCCACGGCGATCGACGCGAGGGTCCCGAGAACCAATGCGATGGCCGTGGCGCTCAACGCCGCCGCGATCGAGGTCAGGAAGGCCTGCTGAAGCCCGCTGTTGCGGAATGCCAGGGCCCACCAGTCGAGCGTGAAGCCGACCGGCGGCCAGGCGGGCGTGGTCCCGGAGTTGAAGGAGTACACGACGATCAGCCCGATCGGGAGGTAGATGAAGGACAGGATCAGCATCGTCACGATCCCGAGGGCCAGCCGGGTGCCTCGACCGATCGACATCAGAGCGCCTCGAAGGCGCCAAGTCGCCGCGCGACCAGCAGATAGAGGACGACGATGCCGAGCGGGACCAGCGACAGGGCGGCGGCGAGCGGTAGGTTGCCCGCCCCGAACTGTGCATAGATGGCGTTCCCGATGAAGATCGTCGTCGAGACCTGGGCCGGCGCGATGTAATCGCCGAGCGTCAGAGAGAACGTGAAGATGGAGCCAGCGACCAGGGCCGGCAGGGCCAGAGGCAGGACGACCCGCCGGAAGGTCATCCACGAGCGACCGCCGAGATCGGCCGACGCCTCAAGCAGGGAGTCGGGGATCCGTTCCAGGCCGGCGTAGACCGGCAGGATCATGTAGGGCAACCACAGGTAGGTGAACACGAGCCACACCGCGATGTCGCCGAACCCGGGCCCTCGCAGCCCCACCGCGCCAAGGACCTCGTTGAGGATGCCCTCCTCGGCCAGGATCAGGCGCCAGGAGTACACCTTGATGAGATAGCTGGCCCAGAGCGGGACGATGACCGCGACGACCAGGACGTTCCGCAGGCGCGGCGACGCGACGCGGGCCATGAAGAAGGCGATCGGGAGCGCCAGCGCGGCGCACGTCAGGGTCACGATCGCAGCCATGCCCAGCGTCCGCAGGGTGATGCCGGGATACGGGTCTTCGAGAAGCCGTGCGAAGTTGTCGAGGGTCGGCTCGTAGATCGTGGCGCCGCTGAATGCGTCACGCGTCAAGAAGGCATTGAGGAACAGGATCGCGAGCGACCCGAGGTAGATGACGACCAGCCAGCCGATCGGGCTGGCCAGGAGCAGGCCCAGCCGCGTCCTGGGGTGCCGGTGCAGCCACGCGGCCAGCCGCCTCGGGACGGGAGGGCGGGGGGACGGAACATCGCGCGCGGTGCTGGACAAGCGGACGGATCCCCTTGGGACGTGGTGGCCCCGCGGCGGTGACGCCGCGGGGCCGTTTCGCTCGGTGTGTCGGAGCCGCTACCCGGCGCGGATGCCGGTCCAGGCCTCGACCCAGGCCGCGAAGTCCTTGCAGGTGACATCGGTCCGGCCGTCGAGGCACTTGGCCGTGGGCGTTGTCCAGTACCAGACGTCCTTCCAGTACTCGGTGTCCTCGGCGTGGAAGATGTCGCAGTGATCCGGGTTTGACGCGAGCGCGCACGACTTCGAGTTGCCGGGCGCTTCGCCGAAGTACTCGGCGATCTGGATGTTGACCGGCGCGGACGTGATGTGGTTCACGAACTTGTACGAGCAGTTGATGTTCGGTGTCTTCGAGTTGATCATCCAGGTATCGGACCAGCCCGTGGCGCCTTCGACGGGCTTGACCACCTCGATCGGCGTCGGCGGGTCGGAGCCCTGCAGGACGTTGGCGATGACCTGCCAGGACGTTCCGATGACGGTGTTGCCGTTCTGGAACGAGCTGATCTGCTTGGTGTAGTCGCCCCAGTACTCTCCGACGGCTGGCTTCTGCTTCTCGAGCAGGTCGATCGCAGCGGCGAACTGCGTGTCGTCGAGCGCGTAGGGGTGCTTGATGCCCAGCTCCGGGTTGGTCTTCATCAGGAGCACCGCCGCATCGGCGATGTAGATGGGGGCGTCGTACACGGAGAACTTGCCGGCGAATTCGGACGCCGGATCGAAGAGTGCGCTCCAGGAGGTCGGCGCGGTCGTGACCTCGTCCGTGCGCCACATCAGGACGTTGGCGCCGCGACCGTGAGGCACGCCGTAGTGGACGCCGTCGACCGTGTTGTAGTCCTTGTCCTTGAGGTCCGCGAAGATCTCCGCATAGCTCGGGATCAGCTCGACGTTGACCGGCTGGACGAAGCCGCCTGCGACGAGTCGCAGCGTCGCGTCGCCCGATGCGGAGATGACGTCATATTGCGTGGGATTGGTCTGGAACAGCGTGAACGCCTCGTCGGACGTGCCGAAGGTCTGGACCGTGACCTGGCAGCCGGTCTCCTGCTCGAAGGAGGAGACCCAATCGACATCCGGGCTGGTCGTGCCGTCCTCCACATAGCCCGGCCAGGCGAGAACGGTGACCTTGCCCTCCCCGTCACCGACCGCGCTGATCGTGCTGGGTGCCGGCGACGCACCGGGGCCCGTGGTGCACGCGGATACGAGCAAGGCGCCCGCAGCAAGCAGGCTCATGGATCTCCGAAGCTTCATGCCGTGACCTCCTCCATGGTGTCCGGCTCCCCCTCGACGAGGGGAAGCTCGTGCTGTCGCTTCCAGACCAGGCGGACCGTTCGGCCTTGTTGGGCGAGCGCCTCCGTCGAGGTCGTCGCGAGGTTCTGCTGGGTGACGACCAGGCGTCCGCCGGCGTCCAGCTCCACGATGTAGCGGGTGTCCGGCCCGAGGTAGACGACATCCCGGATCGTGCCCGCAGCCGCGGCCTCGTCCGCCCCGATCGCGGCATCCGGTCCCGCGATGCGGATCTTCTCGGGGCGGATCGTGAACGTGCCGTCGCGCCCGATGATCGAACGCGCGACCTCACCGCTGACCAGATTCGAGGTCCCGACGAAACCCGCCACGAACCGAGTGGCGGGATGCTCGTAGACCTCGGCGGGCGTCCCGACTTGCACGATGCGACCTGCGTTGAAGACGGCCAACCGGTCGCTCATCGTGAGCGCTTCCTCCTGGTCGTGCGTCACGTAGATGAACGTGATGCGGACCTGCTGCTGGATCTCCTTGAGCTCGATCTGCATCTCCTCGCGCAGCTTCAGATCGAGCGCGCCGAGCGGCTCGTCCAGGAGCAGCACGCGTGGCCGGTTCACGAGGGCGCGGGCAAGAGCGACGCGCTGGCGTTGGCCCCCTGACAGCTGCGAGGGCCGGCGCTTCTCGTATCCGTCCAGGCGAACCATCCGCAACGCCTCGGCCACGCGACTCGAACGCTCAGGCATCGGGATCCTGCGCACCCGCAGGCCGTAGCCCACGTTGTCCCCGACCGTCATGTGCGGGAACAGCGCGTAGTCCTGGAAGACCGTATTGACGTCCCGGTCGAACGGGGCGACGTCCGTGACATCGCGACCGTGGAGGACCACCGTCCCTCGGGTCGGAAGCTCGAAGCCGGCGATCATCCGAAGCGTCGTCGTCTTGCCGGATCCGGATGGCCCGAGCATCGAGAAGAACTCGCCGTCGCGCACCTCGAGGTCGAGACCGGCGACTGCGACGACGTCCCCGTAACGCTTCTCCACGCCGACGAGCTGGACGGCGATCCCGGCCCTCTCGGTCCCGTCGCCCGTGGTGAAGCCCCGGGCCGCCGGTGGGTGCGATCCGCGGGTGTCGGTCGACAGTGCCAAACAGCTCCCTCATGGGTCACAGAGCCCCTCGGCCCGGTGGGACGCGCGAACGATGCGACGCGCCCATCCACGGTGTCAAGCGAGTTCCGCGGTCGTTGCGGTCGCCGCGCCATAGACTCCCCCGATGGAGCACGCCCGCCGCTGCAAACGGCGCATCCGCCGCCACGTGCTCCCGATCGCGCTGGTCGCTCTGGCCGCCGCCGGGATGGCGTGCGAGGCGGGGCCCGCGGTGACCCCGCCGATCGTGGCCGGCGCGAGTGGGGCTCCACGCGAGGTCAACCTCATCGCCAAGGACTACGAGTTCCTGCCCGCGACGCTCGACCTCGTGCCCGGCGAGACCGTGCTGCTGCACGTCATCAACGGCGGCCTCGATGTCCACGAGGCGATCATCGGCGACGAGCGCGTCCAGGACGCCTGGGAACGAGCGGAGGCCGCGGTCGCCGGCGCACCGCCCGGTCCGACGCCCGTCGTCAGCGTGGCGCCCGACGTTTCGGGCCTGCGCATCGTGGTCCGATCGGGCGAGCGCGTGGACGTCCTGTGGACGGTCCCGGCGGGCGATCCTGGCGACGCACCGCCGGCGTTCATCGTCGGCTGCCATATCCCCGGCCACTGGGAGCGCGGGATGCAGGTCCCGGTGCGCTGGGTCGGCGTCTCGTGAGCCCGCTCGGTGGTACGCTCTGGACCCGCGCCGGCGGGGTGCGCTTCTCAGACATTCCGACACCCCTCGAGGAGGACGTTGCATGACGTATGTGATCGCCGAGCCGTGCATCGATGTGCTCGACATCTCGTGCGTGTCCGTCTGTCCGGTCGACTGCATCCATTACGAAGAGGGCGTGGACCGCAAGCTGTTCATCGACCCGAACGAGTGCATCGATTGCGGCGCCTGTGAGCCGGAATGCCCGGTGAACGCGATCTTCCCGGAGGAGTCGCTGCCGCCGGAATGGGCTCCGTACACGGTCATCGACGCCACGTGGTACACGGACAAGGCCGCGGCGCGCGCGTCCGTCGACGAGCTCAAACCGCCGGGCTGAAAGCCCGGCGGAGGCCACCTCAGACCTCCCGGGCGCGAGTTTCAGCTCCCCGCTGAGGGCGCAGCACTCTCGAGGCCCCTGATGCGTATCGTTTCCCTCCTCCCGTCAGCCACCGAGATCGTCTGTGCGATCGGGCTGCAGGACGAGCTCGTCGCCGTCACGCATGAGTGCGACTGGCCACCGTCGGTCGTGGGCAAGCCGGTGGTCACGCGGAGCGTGCAGGATCTGACGGAGGTGTCGTCGCGCGACATCCATGCGCGGGTCACCGCCTCGATGCACGGCGGATCGTCGCTGTACGAGCTCGACGAGGAGGCGCTGGCCGCGGTCAAGCCCGACCTCATCCTGACCCAGGAGCTGTGCCGCGTGTGCGCGGTCAGCTACCGCGAGGTGAACGAGGTCGCTCGTCGGATCGATGCCGAGATCACGGTCGTCTCGCTCGAGCCGACATCGATCGAGGGGATCCTCAACACCATCACCACCGTCGGGGCGATGGCCGAGGTCGAGGATGCCGCGATCGACGTCGTCGAAGCGCTGCGCGAGCGGCTCGGGGCGATCGAGCAACGGGTCGCGGCGCGTCGAGAGGCCGGTCACCGTGCGCCGCGGGTGGTCGGGCTCGAGTGGCTCGACCCGCCGTTCGCCGTCGGTCATTGGGTACCGGAACAGATCCGCCGCGCCGGCGGCTGGGACCTGCTCGGCTCGGACGGCGAGAAGGCGCATCCGACGACATGGGACGCCGTCGCCGAAGTGGATCCCGAGATGCTGTTCCTGATGCCGTGCGGCCTCCACCTCTCGGAGACGGTCCGCGACTGGGCGCGGACGCCGATCCCGCCGTGGCTGGCCGAGCTCCCGGCGGTCCAGCGCGGGGCGGTGTTCGCCGTGGATGGCTCGGCGTACTTCTCGCGGCCCGGTCCACGGGTGATCGACGGGATCGAGCTCCTCGCCGAGATCATGGACCCGGCCGGGTTCGTGGACATCGCCCCGCCCGGCGGCTGGACCCCCGTCCCGGTCGGCTGACCTTGCCCTTCCTCGCGTCGTTCTCGTGCCTGTGGTGCGGCACCGCCCACACGGTCCGATCGCCGGACGACCTGGAAGGCTGGGCGCAGCTCTGCCCGGACTGCGTCGGCAAGGCTGGCGACAACGGGTTCCTTCGCTTCCGTCTGCGCCAGGCATTGACCGAGCGATCGGCGGCGGCGCGGAACGGCGTGGCGACGGAGCGCGAGGCGGCGCCGCCGGCCGAGAACGCCGTCACGGCCTCCTCTGGCGGCACGGCCGCGGGGCAACCGATGAGCGTGTCGCCGCCCGGCGCGACGGGCTCCCCGACCGCCGCGGTCGACCCCGAGCGCTCGATGGTCGATTACTACGAGGCTCGCGCTCCGGAGTACGACGATTGGTACCTGCGCCGCGGCCGATACGCGCGGGGCGCGATCCATGACGCCGCCTGGCATGCCGAGCTCGACAGCGCCGGCCGATGGCTGGATGCCCTGCCCTGGGAGGGCGAGATCGTGGAGCTGGCTGCCGGGACGGGCTGGTGGTCGCCGTTGCTCGCGTCCCGCGGCGAGCTGTCCCTGTACGACGCCTCGCCCGCGGCGCTCGATCGGGCGCGCGAGCGCCTGGTGGCGCACGACCTGCGCGCCCACCTGCACGTGCGCGACGCGTGGGCCGAGCCCGACCGCGCGGTGGACGGGCTGTTCCTTGGGTTCTGGCTGAGTCACGTCCCGCGCGATCGACTCGGCGAGTTCCTGGCCCTCGCGCGGCGCTGGCTCAGATCCGATGGGCGCCTGGCCTGCATCGATTCCCTGCCGGACCCTGCCTCCAGTGCGGCCGACCATCCGGAGCCCGCGAACGACCTCTCGTTGCGCCGGTTGTCCGACGGGCGCGAATTCACGATCGTCAAGGTGTTCTACACGCCCGACGAGCTGGCGAGCGCCCTCCGCAAGGCGGGTTTCGAGGATGTCGAGGTCACCACGACCGGCCGCTTCTTCCTGACGGCAACGGCTCGCGCCGCCTGATCCGGTCACGCCGCGACCCCGTGAGACGTTCGAGGAGCCCGGCGACCGCGTCGCTATACTCCGGCCGATGTCCCCCCTCGCGAACGCGACGATCGCCACGGTCGGCTCTGGGGTCATGGCCGAGGCCATGATCGCGGGCCTGCTGCGCGGCGCGCTCGTCGAGCCGGCACGCGTCGTCGCGAGCCATCCCCGAGCCGAGCGCCGCGACGCCCTTGAGCGCGAATACGGCATCCGGACCGTGGCCGACAACCTCGACGCGGTGCGGGACGCGGACGTGATCCTGCTGGGCATCAAGCCCCAGATGCTGAACAAGGTCGGCCGCGAGATCGGTCCCCACCTGCGCCGCGGCCAATTGGTCCTGAGCGTCCTCGCCGGCGCCACGACCGCGGCCCTCACCGGGATCCTCGGGCACGACCAGGTGGTCCGCAGCATGCCGAATACGCCCGCCCGCCTCGGCAAGGGCGTGACGGTCTGGTACGCCACCCCCGAGACGACCGAGGCGCAGCGCGCCCAGGCGGCCGCACTGCTCGGGGCGCTCGGCCTCCAGCTCGAGGTCGACGACGAGAAGATGGTCGCGATGGCCACCGCGGTCAGCGGGACCGGGCCGACCTACGTCTTCCTCGTCATGGAGGCGCTCATCGACGCGGCCGTGCACCTTGGCTTCCCGCGACACGTCGCCCACGACCTCGTGATCGAGACGCTCGAAGGGTCGACGCTCTTCGCGAAGCAATCCGGCATGCATCCGGCTGAGCTGCGCAACATGGTCACGAGCCCCGGCGGAACATCGGCCGCGGCGCTGCACGAGCTGGAGAGCGGCCGCCTCCGGACCGTGATGTCGGAGGCTGTCTGGGCGGCGTTCCGGCGCACGGTCGAGCTCGGCGACCAGCTCGAATCCAGCCTCGACGTGCCCCCCAGGGAGGGTCCGCGCACCCGATGACGGCGCCCATGACCACGGCGACGGTCGACCTTCGCCGAGCGACCTTGGCGGACGTCCGCGCCGTGGACCTGCGCGACGCCGAGCGCGACCTGTGGGCCGACGAGGCCGCCCTCTGGGATCGCCTCATCGCGACGTGGGCCGGTCTCGACGACGCAGCCTGGCACCTTCCCGGTGCGGCGCCGTCCGACGCAGGCGGGCCGGACTGGTCGCTCGCGGAGCACATCGGTCACATCGCCGACTGGCAGGAGCTCGCGGCCGACTACATCCCGGCAGCGATCGGGACGGGCCGCTGGCCGTCGGACGACGACTACGACGGCGGTGACTTCGACCGCTACAACGAACGTCGGCGGGCGCCCTGGACGACGATGTCGGCCGAGGCCATCCTCGCGCGCCTGAGTGCCGCCCGACCGCGCGTGCTGGCGGCCGCGCAGCACCTCGCGCCCGAGTCGATCCGCGGCCATGAGGCCTGGGGTTGGGTCTACTTCGTCCTGCACGGCCACTATCTCGATCACCTCGCGGTCGTCGAGCCGTGGACCGACGGCCTCCGGCTCCGTCAGATCGACGGCGACCCCTTCGTCGCCGATCCGCGGGCGCCCGACCATCCCGGCTTCCGCGCGCAGGAGGCAGAGATCGGGGCGCAGTTCGACGCGCTCGTCCGGACGGTGCCGCAGGGGCGCTGGAGCGAAGACGTCACCCCTGGCTGGACCCTCAAGGATCACGTGGGCCATCTCGCGGACTGGGCGGCGGAAGGCATCCGTGCCATCGAGGCCTACCACGCCAGCGGCACCTGGCTGGCCGATCCCGAGGAAGGCATCGACGTCTGGAACGAGCGCCATGTGATCGCGGCGCGCGGCGAGAGCCCGGACGCCGTCCTGGCACGCTACGACGCGTCGAGCGCGGCCATGCTGGCGGCGGTCGATACCCTCTCGATCGAGGATCTCCGGTCCCCGGACGGCTGGAGTTGGGCGCAGGATTGTCTCCACGGCCATGTTCGCAAGCACCTCGCGATGCTGGGGCGCTGGTGCGCCGTGGCGGACTGGCCCGGAGCCTGATGCCGACCGACCGTAGTCCGGGAGCGGCCACCGGCGCCGCCGGCCTCACGATCGAGGGCATCGTCGCCGTCGAATCGCCGCGGGAATTCCGAATCAGCCCACGGGAGCGCATGGTCGCCTATACGTCCGAGGTCGCCGGTGCTCGCCAGCTGTTCACGCTCTCGCTGCGCGGGACCGGGGCGCCGGCCACCCAGATCACCGCCTCAGAGAAGGCGATCGGTGAACCGCAGTGGTCGCCCGACGGCCGGCGCCTCGCGTTCGTCCGGGACGAGGAGATCTGGATCGTCGAGGCGGATGGGTCCCGGTTCACGAAGGTGGTCCCCAGGCCCGGCGGCGGTCGTGACCCGCAGTGGTCGCCGGATGGGCGGCGCATCACCTTCATTTCGCGCCGACGCGGCTGGTCGCAGGTCTGGCTGATCGATGCCCCGGTCCCTCGTCGCGGTCGCCCGCAGCGGGATCCGCGCCCGCCGAAGGCGGTGGCGCTCACGCCCAGCGGCCTCGATGTAGAACGGATGGCATGGTCCCCGGACGGGGGCCGGATGGCGGTCATGGCCCAACAATCGCCTGAGGACCTGACCACCTCGCAGATCTCGATCGTGGACATCGCGACCGGCAAGAGCGAGGTCGTGGCGGGCGAGCGCAGCCACGACACCGGCGCGGGGTGGCTGCCCGACGGGGCGCTGGTCTACGTGTCGGACGCCGACGGGTGGTTCCAGGTCGTGCGCCGTTCCCCGGATGGCCGTGACCGCATCATCCTCACCGACGGAGAGCGCGAGCACGGCGAGCCATCGGGCGGCTACGGGTACGTTCCGCTTCCCTCGCCGGACGGCAGCCGCGTCGTCCACATCGAGGTCCACGACGGCTTGATCGACCTGATCGTGCGCGGCCTGGGCGAGACGGCCCAGCCCAAACGTGGCCGCGGACGGCCGCCCAAGACCCCGCGTACCGTCGCGGCGGCCACGAAGGCCGAGCGGATCTCGCCGTGGGACGGTGTGTGGCGGGCCATCGGCTGGCTGCCCGACGGCGCGTGGGTCGCGGCGATCGGCGAGAGCGAGACCCGGCCCCAGGACCTGTGGCTGCTGCCGGTCCCGGGCGTGGCACCCGACGGAGCACGTCCGCGCCAGGTCACCGATTCGAGGCCGGCGGTCCTCGCGTCCAGCCTGACCGCGGGTCGTGTGCCCGCCGGCGAGCGGATCGCCATCAAGGCCCGCGACGGCCTGCGCATCGAGGGCACCCTGTGGCGGCCGAGCGGCGCGACCGGGAAGCGCGGCGGCAAGCAGGTCCCGACGGTCATCTACCCGCACGGCGGACCGACCTGGCAGGCCTATCGCAGCTTCCAGCCGTTCAAGCTGCTGCTGGCGCGCGAGGGCTTCGCGTTCCTGGACGTCGACTTCCGCGGGTCGACGGGCTACGGGCGCGCGTTCCGGCAGGCCAACCACGGCGAGTGGGGCCACGCCGACGTGCACGACCTCATCGACGCCGGTCGCTGGGCAGCGGACCAGCCCTGGTCCGACGGGCGACTCGCGATCTTCGGCGGGTCGTATGGCGGCTACATGGTCCTGTGCGCGCTCGTGGAGGAGCCCGCGATGTTCGCGGCCGGCATCGACCTCTACGGCGATTCCGAGATCGCGGAGAGCTTCCGTCACGGCGACCGACCGGGGCGCCTGGACCTCCTCAAGATGATGGGCACGCCCGACGACCCGGCACTGACCGAGCTCTTCCGGCGCGGCTCCCCGGTCTATCGAGCCGAGCGGATCGAGGCTCCGCTGCTCCTCCTGCACGGGCGCAAGGACAAGCGCGTCGTGCCCCTGATGACCGAGCGGATGGTCGAGGCGCTCGAGATCGAGGGCAAGACCCACGAGGTCCACTGGTACGACGACGAGGGCCACGGCTGGGAGCGCCGCGAGAACCGCCGCGACGCCTTCGAACGGATCCTCCGGTTCCTGAAGACGCATGTCCTCGAGGAGCCGCCGACCGAGGCCGACGACACGAAATGAGGGCGAGCCGAGGGTCGCACGGCCTGGCGATCGCGTTGCTCGCGGTGCTGCTGGCCTTCGGCGGCCAGGCTTGCCGGGGCGCGGACCCCGTTCCGACCGGTGATCCCGCCAACGGCATCACGGTCGACAACGGCATGGACGTCACCGTGCGCATCCACTACGAGAGCCCCGACGGCGGCTCGGAGCCGCTCACGGAGCTCGCGCCCGGCAAGCAGATCGTCATCGACGAGATCTTCGCCGGACGCGACGGGCTCTGCCGCACGGGCCGGCTGGTCGCACACGATCAGCAGGGCGCCGAGATCGACGAGCTGTACCTGGTCTGCCGCGGCGGTACCTGGACCATCGAGGCGTCCTAGTCCACGACGAGCCGGTCGTCCGGTCCCAGGTCGGCGAACGCCCCGGGCGGTGCCTCGATCGCCCACCGATATGGACCCTCGGCCCGGTACAGCGGGCACGGCGCCGCCTCGCAGGGTGCCATCGCGGCGAGGCTCACCAGGGCACCCGACGCGTCGAACCACGCGATGTCGATGGCATAAGGCACGCCCTCCATCGTGAAGGCCGCCCCGCCGAGGCTGACGTCCTGCTCCGGATCGAACAGCATCCCGTCGACATCGCCGAAACCCGGCAAGCCGCGCATGCCGTCGCCACCGCCCCGGTAGACGGTCCACGGCTCGCCCCCGATGGTCACGGTCCGCGTTGGACGCGGGCTGCAGCCGCCGACGGCGAGCGTGGCGAGCGTCAGCACCAGGATCGCTGTGGCGACCGCCCGCATCAGGTCGTGCGTTCGTCGCTCGGCGGTCGGTTCGATCCGGGGCCCGCGTCGTCTCGCGGGATGACGCTGATCGAGCCGTCGGTCTCGAGCACGGCCAGCCGGACATCCTCAGGGCCGACGAGGCCGTGCGATCGGATCGCTGCGCGAACCTCCTCGGTCTCGAGGCCCTCCTCCTTGATCGCCTGGGCCAGCAGTCGCCCGTCACGGACGAGCAGGCGCGGCTCGCCCTCGATGGCCCGGCTGACGGTCTTGGACCGCTTGGCGACCGCCTTGAGGGCGAAGTCAATGGCGAGCAGCGTGACGACCGCGACGAGGCCGCCCCACAGCGTCGTGTTCTCGCCGACCATCGAGTTCTGGACCGCATCGCTGATGACGAGGATGACCACGAGCTCGAGGACGGACATCTGGCCCACCTCGCGCTTGCCCGACAGGCGCAGGGCCACCACGACGAAGAGGTAGACGATGGCGGTCCGCAGGACCACCTCGGGGAGACTGGAGCCGATCTCCGGAAGCGATGGCATCGCGGGGAATCTAGTCGCTTCGCCCGGCTGCGGTGCCGCGTCGTCGCATGCCCGGGGAATCGAAGAGCGGCCGTCTGGGCAGACGACCGCTCAAGAGGCTGGCGGGACCCGCCCCAGCGGGTCCTTGGTATGCGATCGGGTGTCAGGGTCCCCAGCGTCGGCCGGCCATGAGCACGAGGCTCGAGCTGGCCAGAACGGACAGGAACATGACGATCCGGAAGGTCTGATTCTTGAATGTGTTCATGGGTGCGTCCCTCTGGGCTCACTTGGGAGTGCGCTCTGCGTGCCCCCGTACCAGAAACCTACGGCCGACCGGATCGATCGGCCATAGGCCATCGGTACTGGTACGACTAGCCGGTTTGGGTAGCCCTTTGGCGCATTCCCAGGCCGATGACCGTCACCACGCCGAGTCCGATGAGCACGTCACCGACGCTGAAGACGTTCGCGAAGGGGACCCACGGCGGCAGCGTGAAGATGTCCGTCAACGGCCGCAGGACCGGGTCGGACATGACCGCGCTGTTGGAGAATCCGGCGGCTTCGGGCTCGAGCGCGGCCACCGCCTCGGGCGAGGCCGGCATCACCCCGCCGTTGACGAGGATGGCCAGGAGATTGCTGGCCGCGCCGAGGGCGACGAGCGGGATGCCAGGGATGCCGAGGTTTCGCAGGACCGCGACAAGGACGGCCGCGGTCGAGCCCAGGTAGATCGGCGTCCCGGCCGCGCCGATCGTCGCGGCCACCGGCTCGGCGAAGAGCAGCACCTGGACGAGCAGGCCGGCGAGCGCGAGCCAGCCCCATCGGAACGGGATCCCGGCGAGTCCATCCAGACGGCCCCCGAGCACGTAGCCCGCGATGATCCCGATCGGGATGGCGTACAGGATGAACACGGGCGGGTCGGGCTAGCGGCCGACCGCCGCCAGGATGCCCTCCAGCTGGACGACATGCTCCTCGCCGTGCCCGATGACGAAGCGCTCCGCGATGGCCCCGACGGGCATCTCGCCCAGGCGCGGGTGCTGGCCGATCCTGCCGGCCTCCGTCTCGGTGAGGGTCGGCAATCGTTCGATCCACCCACCCAGGCCAGCATCGATTTGCGCGAAGAGAACCCGCAGCGGCAGCGATCGGTCGCGCGCGATCAACCCGATCCGCGAGGCGTCGTCTGCGATCCGACCGAACGGGACCGGCGCCCCACCTTCGCCATCGACGACCCGCTCCAGCTCGCCGAGCCAGAAGGGAAGCATCTCGGCCACATGGGCAAGGACCTCGCGCGGGCCCCACGACGCCTCGGGTTCCGTACCGAAGTGCTCGGCCAGCGGCCACGGCTCACCGGCAGTGACACGGGAAGCCAGGCCCGCGTACGCGGCGCGCACCTCGGCGAGTCGATCCAGGTCGGAGGGGAGATCGGGTGTCGTCATGGTCGCCAGTGTCGCACGCGGGGCGTACGATGACGCCACTGATCAATGCCCGGGCTGGCCGCCGTCGTCGGACGCGCGGCCCCGGGCCGGAACCGCCTGCAGCGGAGACATGACATGACCGAGACGCTGCGCCGTGGGGCCGCCAACCAGGCGGGCGCCCGCGTGGATGCCGATGCGTATGCCAAGGCCGCCGATTTCCTGCCGATCGACGGCATCGATCACGTGGAATTCTGGGTCGGGAACGCCCGCCAGGCGGCGGCCTACTACCGGGCGTTGTGGGGCTTCACGCCCGTCGCGTTCAGCGGCCTCGAGACGAAGGTGCGCGACCGGGCGAGCTACGTCATGGTCCAGAACGGGATCCGCTTCGTGTTCACCGCACCCCTGACCCCGGACGGCGAGATCGCCGAGCATGTCCGCGAGCACGGCGACGGGGTCCACGACATCGCGTTCGCCGTCGCGGACGTCGATTCGGCGTGGCGCGAGACCACGACCCGTGGCGCCACGTCCGCCATGAAGCCGACCGAGATCGACGGTGGGGAGGACGGGATCCTCCGCCGCGCGTCCATCCGGACGTATGGCGAAACGCTCCACTCCTTCGTGGACCGGCGTGACTATCACGGCAGCTTCGCCCCCGGATACCGGAAGGTCGCGAAACCCGCGCGCGCGGCGGGCGGGCTCAGCCTGCTCGAGGTCGATCACTGCGTCGGCAACGTCGCCCTGGGCGAGATGGACACGTTCGTCGACTACTACCGGGACGTGCTGGGCTTCGCCCAATTGATCCACTACGACGACAAGGTCATCCACACCGATTACAGCGCGCTCATGTCCAAGGTGATGACCAACGGCAACGGCCGCATCAAGTTCCCCATCAACGAGCCCGCGTCGGGCAAGAAGAAGAGCCAGATCCAGGAATACCTCGACTGGTACCGATCGCCCGGCTGCCAGCACATCGCGCTGCGGACCGAGGACATCGTGGGGACGGTCCGGCGGCTGCGCGAGAACGGGGTCGAGTTCCTGGGGCTACCGCACGAGTACTACGCGACGCTGGCGGATCGCGTCGGCGATGTCGGCGTGCCGATCGACACGCTCGAGGAGCTCGGGATCGAGGCCGACCGCGACGAAGAGGGCTACCTCCTCCAGATCTTCACGAGGCCGGTCCAGGACCGCCCGACGTTCTTCTTCGAGATCATCGAACGCCACGGCTCGCGCGGCTTCGGTGTGGGCAATTTCAAGGCGCTGTTCGAGGCGATCGAACGCGAGCAGGAGAAGCGCGGCAACCTCTGACCCTTGGCTGCCGGCATGGTCGCTCTTCGGGCCACCCGCGCCGCTATCGTTCCTGACGACGGGGTAGGTCGTCGCGTGTCATGCGCGATGCCCGGAGGGAGAGGAGGTACCTGATGGACTGGTATCCGTGGATCGTCTTCGTCCACGTCGCGGCGGCGTTCCTGTTCGTGATGGGTCATGGGGCGTCGATGTGGGCGTCGGATCAGATCCGCCACGAACCTGACGTGGCCCGGGTCAGGGTGCTGCTGGAGATGTCCGCTCGCAGCCTTGGCCTTGTCTACGCGGCATTGCTGACGCTGCTGATCGCCGGGATCGCGGCGGGGATCATCGGTGGCCATTTCGCGCGAGGTTGGATCTGGGCTTCGATCGCGGTGCTCGTCACGGTCGCCGTCCTGATGTACGCGCTTGCGACGACCTATTACCGCCGCGTCCGTGAAGCCGTGGGGATCCGCGCGCCGCAGACACCGAAGGACGCCCCGGATCCCGTCGCGGTATCGGCCGATCAGCTGGCCGCCATCGTCGACTCGCGCCGGCCGGATGTGATCGCGCTCGTCGGGGTCGTCGGGCTGCTTGTCCTGATCTGGCTGATGATGTTCAAGCCCTTCTGAACGGCCCCGGGAACCACGGCACCGGGAAGCCCCGTCTTGCGGTGACCGTCGCGTCTCGCGGAGTCCGGACTCAGCCCGTCAGGCCAGGAGCTCGCATGCCAACCACCAAGCTGCTCGCACTGACGACCCTCGCCGTGATCCTCCTTGCCTGCGCGCCGCGTGGCGACGACACGGCCAACGGCGGCCTCGGCAACACGTCCTGGACCGTCCTCTCGATCGCCGGGCAGCCCACGGCGCCCGATGCGCGCCCGACCATGACCTTCGACGCTGGCGGCACGGTCAGCGGGAGCGGCGGCTGCAACCAGTACACCGGCGGCTTCCGGACGGACGGCGACCGGATCGCCTTCGGCCAGGTGTCATCGACGCTCATGGGCTGCGAGGGCCTGCGCGGACAGCAGGAGGCGGCATTCCTGTCGGGCCTGCAGGGCGCGGCAACCTGGCGGCAGGGGGACGATGGGAATCTGGTCATCGGTGGGGCGGCGGAGATCGTTGCCGCGCCCGGCGTCGCCGAGGGGCCTCCGGGCGACCCGCCGGCCGAGCCGATCACGAACCTCGCCGGGACGTCATGGAGCCTCGCCGATCTGGGTGGCACCGCGGATCTCGCACACCCCGTTCCGACCCTCGAGTTCGGGGTAGACGGGACCGTATCGGGATCTGCGGGGTGCAACACGTTCACCGCCTCGTACACGTCGACCGGCGATGCCCTGGCTCTCGGGCCGCTCGCTACCACGAAGATGGCCTGCGAGCCGCCGGCCAGTGCCGTCGAGGCCGAGTACCTGACGGCCCTCGCCGGGATCGCGACCTGGTCGATGGACGAAGCCGGGCGGCTCGTCCTCGGCGGCGCGGTTCCGCTCACGTTCACGCGAAGCTGAGTCGAGGCCACGAGCGATGCGTTTGGCCCACGTTCGCGAGCGCAACGCCCCGGCCGGTGCGCCGTGGCGGCTGGCGGCCGCCCTCGACGACCCCCCGACCCGCTGGCTCGACCTGGAGCTCGCCCGTCGCCGGCTGGTCGCCGCTCGTCCGGCACGCGCCCACGACGCGGCGCTGTTCCGCCAGCCGGTCACGACGCTCGACGATCACCTCGCGCGCGGGCTGCGCGTCGCGGCGCTGACCGAGCTCGTTGACGGGTTCCAGCCCCGCGGCGACGACGACGAAGCGGTAGGGCAGGGCGCCGACCTCGTGTTCGGGGCAGCACTGCTGGCCCCGCCGTCGCTCCGCGATGGCTATGGCTTCGAGGGCCACGTCCGCACGATGTGGGAACGGCGCGGCGGCGAGGTCCCCGAGGCCTGGTACCGCCTGGCCGTCTTCTATTTCTCCAACGTGTCCGAGATCCGCGGGCCGGGCGATCCCGTGTGGGCGCCGCGCGGATCCGAAGAGCTGGACTACGAGCTGGAGGTCGCGGCGCTCATCGACACGCCCGCTCGTGACCTGTCGCCCGAGCGTGCCGAGGAGGCGATCGGCGGCTATACGATCTTCAACGACTGGTCGGCGCGCGACCTCCAGCGGGACGAGACGGCGGTCCGGCTCGGGCCCGCCAAGGGCAAGGACTTCGCGAGCTCGTTCGGGCCGTGGCTGGTCACGCCTGACGAGCTCGAGGACGCGCGCTCAGACAGAGGCTTCGACCTCGCGATGACGGCGTCCGTGAACGGCGTCGAGACGTCGCGCGGTCGATGGTCCGACGCGGTCCACGGGCTGGCGGACATCACCGCCCGGGCGTCCTCGGACGCCCTGCTCCGACCCGGCGACCTGATCGGGTCGGGGACGGTGGGCACGGGCTGCCTGCTCGAGGTGCGAGATGCCACGCTGGGCCGCTATCTCCTGCCTGGTGACGAGGTCAGTCTCGAGGTGGATCGTCTCGGCACGCTCGTCACGCCGGTCATCGAACGCCCCGGCTAAGCCCCCCGCGGACATGTGATGATGCCGCCGTGGCGGCGGTGCACAGATTCCGGATCGATCCCATGACGCCGGCCGACTGGCCGATCGTCCGCCGGATCTATGCCGAGGGAATCGCAACGGGCGACGCCACGCTGGAGCGCGAGGCGCCCGACTGGGACCACTTCGATCGGTCGCACCGACCGGACTGCCGGCTGGTCGCGCGCGAGTCGGCGCGCTCGGCGGTGCTGGGCTGGGTCGCCCTGACGGCGTATTCATCGCGCCGCGTGTACAGCGGTGTCGCGTGGGAGAGCGTGTACGTCGCGGCCGAGGTTCGTGGCCGGGGCGTGGGGCGGGCGCTGCTCGAGGCGGTCATCCCGGCAGCGAATCAGGCGGGCTTCTGGACGCTGCTCGCCGGCGTCATGGCCGAGAACACGGCCAGCCTCCGGCTCCATGAATCCGTCGGGTTTCGGCGGGTGGGGGTCCAGCGAGCCCTGGGGCGCGATCCCGGTGGGCGCTGGCGGGACGTCGTCCTGCTGGAGCACCGCACGCCCCCGTCGGACTGATCAGGCCTCGGCCCGGTCGAGCCCCAATCGTGCCGCGATGGCGGCCGCTTCCGTCCGGGTGCCTACTCCCAGCTTGCCGAGGATGTTCGACACGTGGACGCCGGCCGTGTTCTCGCTGATGAACAGGATCTCGCGCGATGCGCTTGTTCGTGTGACCCGCGGCGACGAGCGGCAGCACCTCCAGCTCACGCCTCGTCAGCCCGAGACCGTCGAGCGCGACGGCCGCCGCGGAGGGCAGGTCCGCATCGACGACGCCATCGATCGCTGCCACGGCGCCGATCGCAGCCGGTTCCGCGATCCGTACCCGCGCCCGGCGAGCGAGCCCTTCGATCCAGCCGCGGAGTGGGCCGGCGCCGAGGCCATCCGCTACCGCATGTGCCGCCACGAGCGCTGCCTCGGCGTCGCGACGTGGCGCGCGCGCCCCGAGCAACGACTCTGCAAGCCGGAACCGCGCGTAGGCGATCGGCCAGACGATGCCGGCCCGATCCGCGGCGTCGACCGCCGCACGCCACGCATCCGGTGCCGCGTCGCCGTCCGCTCGATGGCATTCGGCGAGCGCGAGGGCCACCATGCTCTCGAGGCGACCCCCGAAGGCGTCCGATCCGGGCAGCTCGGCCCGTATCTGCTCGAGGATCGCCGCGGCATCGCGGGCGCGGGCGCTGGCCCGCGCGGCCCCTGCGTCGTCGCGGAGCGCACGAGCCAGGCTCGCAGCATCGGCTTCGGCGCGAGCGGCTATGGCGGCGAGCTCGGTGACGTAGAAGTGGTCGCCGGTCCGCCCCAGTCGATCGAGGGCATCGGCCGCGACGTTCGCCGCGGTGATCGCGTCTTCATCCGTCAATGCCAGTTCGATCAAGCCGACGTGCACCGGCCCAGTGAACTGTGCATCCCGCAACGGCTCCACGAGCGCCCTCCCTTCTTCGAGGAGCGGACGAGCATCGGCCGAGCGACCGCGCCGCACGAGGAACAGGCCCGCGACGGCGAGGATGCCCATCCGGGTCCCGCCGAAGACCTTCGCCGCCACGAGCTCGTCGACCGTCTGCTCGGCAGCGTCCCATCGGCCAAGCTCGATCTCTGCCTCGGCGACGTTCGATCGGATGAAGCGTCCGTACTGTTCATACGCGCCAGCGGATCGTGCCCAGGCAACCCCTGCCTCGGCGACCTCGAGGCTTTCCTCGAATGAACCGCAGACGAGCAGGACCGAGCTGTAGTTGGCGTACGCCCGACCGATGGCGTCGATGTCGCCGTCGGCCAAGTTGCGAGCGAAGGCTTCCCGGGACACGGTGATCCCGTGGGCGCACCGCCCGATGAGGGAGAGACTGGTTCCGAGCGTGCTCATCGCGTGCGCTTCCGGCAGCGCCGCATGCGTCGATCGGGCGAGGTCGATGGCTGCCTCGGCGACCGGGATCGCGCGAGCGTGTCCGCCGCGCAGCATGTACGCCCCGGCCAGAGCCGCGAGGACGCGGGCACGCTCCGGCGAGGGACCGGAGCGCTCCATCGTCGCGGCCGTCGACTCGAGGAGGTCGGTCGCCTCCTGGGTCGCGCCGGCCACCCACGACGCTCGCGCGAGGCGC
Source organism: uncultured Chloroflexia bacterium (assembly GCA_963828165.1). Taxonomy (GTDB): domain Bacteria; phylum Chloroflexota; class Limnocylindria; order Limnocylindrales; family CSP1-4; genus SPCO01. Next base: position 794,232 of record CAWHDR010000001.1, on the reverse strand, counting down.
TCGTTGGCGGCGGCCCAGCGTTCGGGATCACGGACGGGATCGACCAGCTCGACCGCCACCCGGGCCAGGTCCACCGCGAGATCCAGGCGGCCGATGATCATCGCCCCCAGGCTCGCCTCGTGATGCAAGGTCGACGCGTCAACGCCGCTGGGGCGGTCGTCCGCCGGGACGACATCCCACAGCTCGATCGCATGCTCGAAGGACCGGACGCTCTCGGCAAAGGCATAGCTGGCCGCCGCGGCACGAGCGGCAGCGATCCAGGCGCGCAGGGCACGGACGGGCTCGTGCGCGGCCGTCGCATGGTGGGCGAGGGCTGCGAGCAGGCTGGCCCCTTCGGCGCCGTCCGGCACCGGCCTCGCATCGAGGGTCGCCCCATAGGCGGCGTGGATCCGGCGTCGTTCCGACGGGAGGAGATCGTCGTAGACCGCTTCGGCGAGCAGGGCGTGGCGGAACCGATACCGCCCTTCGTCGATGTCGCTGACGAGAAGCTGCGCCGCGAGGGCCTCGCGGATAGGTTCCTCGAGGTCCGACTCCGGGCGTGCAGCGACCTCCGCGAGCAGCGTCGGGTCCACGGAGCGCCCGTCCACAGCCGCGATGCCCAGGATGCGCTGGGCTCCCTCGGACAGGGCCGAGACCCGCGACAGCAGGACCTCGCGCAGTGTTTCCGACAGCCCGGTCACGGCGGTGCCTCCGCCCGCCGCGAGCAACTCCTCGATGAAGAACGGGTTTCCTTCGGCCCGCCGCCCGATCGCGTCGAGGAGTTCGGTCTCGGGGGCGTGCCCGATGATCGCTTCCACCTGTGCGCTGAGCTCCTCGCGTCCGAACCGTGCGAGCTCCATGCGCTGTACCCGCGGGAGTCGGTCCATCTCCGCCAGCCAGGGCCGGAGGGGATGACGGCGATGTAGCTCATCCGTTCGATACGTCCCGATCACGACGAGAGGCTCGGTCCGGACGTTGCGAGCCAGGAACGCCACGAGATCGCGGGTCGAGCTGTCGGCCCAGTGGAGGTCCTCGAGGACGCACACGACCGGCGCCCGCTCGCCAAGGCCACGAAGGAGGGCCAGCACGCCCTCGAAGATCCTGGCCTGGATCCATTCCGGGCGTCCGGGGCCTTCGGCATCGGCCGCCGCCGGCGTCCCGAACTCGGGCAGGAGTCGACCGAGCTCGACCGTGGCGGGGGTTCGCAGTGTTTCGACGTCGATCGCGCCAAACTTGCCCCCGGCGAGTGCCGCCGGCAGCCGCCGCAGCGCTTCCACGATCGGTGCGAACGGCAGGCCCCCGCCGTCTCCCAGGCTGACGCACCCACCCTCGAGGAGGAGCGCCCCCAAGTCCTGCGAGCGCCCTCCGACTTCGTCCATGAGCCGGGTCTTGCCGATGCCGGCCTCGCCACCCACGAGAACGACGGCCGCCTCCCCGGCCCCGGCGCGTTCGACGGCCCCCATGATCCGTTGCAGCTCGGCCTGTCGTCCGATGAAGAGCGAGCTCGAGACGCGCGTCGTCACGCGGCTCATGGTACGGGAGCCACGCTCCCGTCCCGGAGCGACGGCCGGCACGATCAGGCGAAGGACGTCGCGCCGGCAAGCCGGCGAAGCAGCGTGTTCAGTCGTTGCCTGGCGACCGGCTGCGACCCCGACGTCGGAGCAGCCGACCGGCGGAGCAGGCGGCGGGCCTCGGCGTCGGCGAGGAGCTCGGTCTGATGGTCATGAGCGGCGGTCAGGATGGTGATCTCGGCGGTCATCGGAGTTCCCTCGTTGCGGTATCGCGGTCGTTGGTCTTCGCGATGTCCCTAACGTAGGGCGGGCAGGCGGTGCTGCCATCGGGCGACCTCCCGATCTTCGGGATCGTCTCGCCTTTATTTCCGGGCCGATCGGCGCCGCGAACCTTTAGTCCGTTCGGCTGAACGTTTGCGCGGCACGCCACGCGACCTAGACTGGCCTCTTCACGCGAGGAGGCCAGTCGTCCATGTACTACGCCCGCCGTGGCAGCGTCCCGCAGCAGCGCCACACGCAGCACCGTGCGCCGGATGGCAGCCTCTACGCCGAGGAGCTGTTCGGCATGGAGGGCTTCACCGGACGAAGCTCGTTGCTGTACCACCTCACCCCGCCGACGCAGGCCCACCGGATCGAGCCGGTCAGCAGGATCCGTCTCGAGGCTGCGGACGACGACCTCCATCGGCATCGATTGACCAAGACCGGTGACGTGCTGCCGAACGGGGACGTCGTGACGGGTCGCGTCCCGCTGTACTTCAACAGTGACGTCGTGTTCGGCGTCGTGCGCCCGGCGGAGTCGATGGCGGACGGCACCTTCTACCGCAACGGCATCGCCGACGAGATGCTGTTCGTTCACGAGGGGACCGGCCTGTGCGACACGGTCTTCGGGCCGCTTCGCTACGGACCTGGCGACTACCTCGTGCTGCCGATCGGCACGACCTGGCGGCTCGATCCTGACGAGGGCTCGGAACAGCGGATGCTCTATCTCGAGGCGCCGTCGGTCATCGAGCCGCCGAAGCGCTATCGCAACGACTACGGCCAGCTCCTCGAGCACGCCCCGTACTCGCAGCGCGACCTGCACGCCCCAAACGAGGTCGCGCCGCGAGATGAGCACGGCGACTTCGTCATCCACGTCCGCTCGTCCGACCGGATCACGGCCTATCACTACCGGCACCACCCGTTCGACGTCGTCGGCTGGGATGGGTACCTGTGGCCGTTCCGCTTCAACATCGGCGACTTCCAGCCCATCACCGGTCGCGTCCACCAGCCACCGCCCGTCCACCAGACGTTCCAGGCACGCAACTTCGTCGTGTGCTCCTTCGTGCCGCGCAAGTTCGACTACCATCCGCTCGCCATCCCGGCGCCGTACAACCACTCCAACATCAACTCGGACGAGGTCATCTACTACGTGGCGGGCAATTTCATGAGCCGGCGTGGCGTGGAGATCGCGTCGTTCACGCTCCACCCAGCAGGGATCCCGCACGGTCCACACCCTGGCACGGTGGAGGCGTCCATCGGCAAGGAGGCCACCGAGGAACTGGCGGTGATGGTCGATACCTTCCATCCGCTGCACGTCACCCAGGCGGCGATGGACCTCGACGACGATCGATATCCCTATTCATGGCTGCCGCCCGAGGACGCCACTGGCGAGGCCGCAGAGCTCAGCGAGCGCGGTCCCGAGGCATTTCCCGACTGACCCGCCCACCGACCGTCTGGGCGTCGGGACTCGAACTCGGGCTCGGGAGCACGGCGTCTTCCGGGCGCAGGTCGATGGTCGCGGCGAGCGCGTCGAATATCGCGCGGCCGTTCGTCGCCAGATCGCTGCCGAGGAATAGCGTGAACATATAGACGCGGCCATCGAGGACGATGGTGGCCTCGACCTCGCCGCAGCTATCCCAAATACGCCCCGGCGCCCCGTCGATGCTGACCTCCTCCTGCGTCTCGCGCGGTGGCACGCAGTTCGGGTCGCCGAAGATGAGGAACTCGTCGATCCAGTCGTCCACATTCGCCACGCCGTCCGGGAGGGGCGCGGAAGCCGCCCGGAGGATCGGCGGCTGGCCCCCATCACTGATGAAGTCGAATGGTTGGCCGAGCGAAGTGGCCGCCTTCCAATCAGGGGGCGACCACGCCTCGGTCGCCCCCTCCACGGACCAGTCAGCGGGATACCTGATGGAGTAGCCATGGCGCCCGGAGACGTACAGCGCCGACATCGCCGTTGGCGACGCTGACGGGGCCGGAGGCGGTCCGCCGACGTTGCTTCCGTTTGACGTGAACGGGCGCACGACCAGCCCACCGATGACCAACGCCATCACCGCCACGGCGGCCAGCGCGGCCACTGACAGCCGATCCGCGACCCGAAACCGAAATGGAAACCACGGGGAACGTCGGGACTGGCGGGTCGTTCGGACGTCGACCGCGATCGCCCGGCGGGTGGACTCGGGCAGTTCGTTAGGCCCTTCCTCGAGCCAGGCGGCGACGATGGCGCTTCCCTCGCGCGTCGGATTCATGCGAGTCGTACCTCCCCGCTGTCGACGCGACTGTCGGCCGCGATGGCCGCGCGCAAGGCGCTGGTGGCGTGATGAAGTCGTGACTTGACGGTGCCGACTGGCACGCCGACCGCGTCGGCGATCTCGGCCAACGGAAGGCCGGCGTGGTGGTGAAGAACGAAGACCGCGCGATGCTGCGGCGTCAGGCGCGCGAAGGCTCGGTCGAGCTGGTCCCGATCTTCCACGGTCAGCATCGGGTCCGGCCCGCCGGGTCCGTCCAGCGGCAGGGCCCGGATACGCGAGCTCCAGCGCTTGTGCCGCCGCAGCTCGTCATAGCAGGCGTTGACGAGCAGCCGGTGGAGCCATGGTCCGAACCGTTCCGGGTCGCGGAGCTGTGGGAGCTCGCGCCAGGCGAGGAGGAACGCCTGCTGGACGGCGTCCTGCGCCCGTTCCGCATCGCGCAGGATGCGGTACGCGATCGCGTAGCACACGTTGCCATCGAGGTCGACGAGTTCGGTGAAGGCGGAGTCGTCGCCCTCCCTCGCTCGTTCGACCAGTCTCGTCCGCATGCGCGGCACCCCAGCGACGCCCCGACGGGGCGCTTCACCTCAACAGATGGTCGCAGCGAGGACAAGGTTCATTCCGCGGCGGAGTATGCGCTGGTGCCGTTTCGTCGCAGCGACGCGATACGCCCGTCGTCGGAGCCCGACAGACCGCCGGCCGACCCGCCATCATCTTCCGATGACCGACCTTCGAACCCGTATCCGCGCCGGCGAGACGCTGATCGGCGTCTTCTCCGATCTCGCTTCGCCACTCGCCGCGGAGCTGTGTGGCAACGCCGGCTTCGACTGGACCGTCCTGGACCTCGAGCACGGGACCGCGACGGAGGCGGACTTGCTCGCCCTCCTGTATGCGGTGGGGACGACTCCGATGGCCCCGATCGTCCGTCCGCAGTCGGCCGAGCGGCTCCGGATCGGGCGGGCGCTGGACCTGGGTGCCGCCGGGGTCATGCTGCCCCAGCTGCAGTCCGCGAACGAGGTACGTCAGGCGGTCGCGTACCTGCGCTATCCGCCGGTGGGTTCTCGCGGCCTGGCGTTGCGAACCCGCGGCGCCGACATGGGCGCTCTCGCCCACGCAGACGTCGCGCGGGTCGTGAACGACCGCGTGGTCGGCATCGTCCAGATCGAATCCCGGGGAGCGGTTGCCGCCGCCGATGAGATCGCATCGATGGACGAGGTGGACGTGTTGTTCGTGGGTCCAGCCGACCTCTCGCACGCGCTCCGAGTCCCCGGCCGTTTCGACGACGAGACGTACCTCGCCGCGTTGCGAACGGTGACGGACGCGTGCAAGCGTCATGGAAAGGCCGCCGGGATCCTGCTCTACGACACGACGGCGCTGGCCCGCCACCAGGAGCTCGGGTTCCGGTTCATCGGGCTGGGCTCGGAGGGCTCGTTCGTCAGCGCGGGCGCCAAGGCGATGCTGGCGGCGGCCGACCGCGCGTAGTCCCGCGACTCGCGACGGTGCGCCCCGGAACCGGCCTATCGTCCGGACCGATCGGGACCTTGGACGAGGGGCCACGCTGAGCCTCGTGGCCGACCCTCAGCAGATGCCGAGGTCCCGCTTCGCCCACCGCCCCCTCGTCCTGACGGCGCTCGTCGTGTCGACGGTTGCGTGGAGCGGCGGAGCGGCCTCGGCAGCCACCTCGGACACGGACGGCGACGGGCTGCCGGACGCGTACGAGCTCGAATGGACCAAGACCAGCCCATCGCTGCGGGACACCGATGGCGACGGGATCATGGACGGCACGGAGGACCTCGATGGGGACCTCCTGACGAACCTGCATGAGCGGACGACCTACACGCGGCCCCGGACCGCGGACTCCGACAAGGACGGCACCCGCGACGATCGCGAGGACGCCGACGCCGACGGCCTGTGGAACTGGACGGAGTTCCGGGCGGTCCTCCACCCCCGCTTGGCGGACACGGACGGGAACGGCGTGGCCGACCCGAGCGAGGATCGCGACGGCGACGGGCTGCGCAACCTCGAGGAGCAGACCCGCAGCACGCACCCTGCCCGATCCGACACCGACAACGACGGCTACCGCGATGGCACGGAGGTCAGTGCTGGGACGGATCCGCGCACTGCCGACAGCCACCCGGCCGGGCGCGTCGACGCGTCCCCGTCCCTGCCGGGCGCGGCCTCCTGCCCGATCCTCCCCGCCGGCAACGTCTGGAACACCCGCATCGACGGCCGCGCGGTGGCATCGAACTCTTCGACGATGATCGGGGCGATCGGCCTCGACCGCGGCCTGCACATGGACTTCGGCTCGTACGCGGGGTACGGCATCCCGTACCAGGTCGTTTCGGCATCGACGCCGCTGTCGACCGTGACCTTCGAGTACGACGACGAGTCGGACCACGTCGGCTATCCGATCCCTGCCTCGCCGCTCATCGAGGGTGGCGCCGACGCCGGCGGCGATCGCCACATCCTGATGCTCGACAAGGACAGCTGCCGCCTGTTCGAGCTGTTCGCGGCCGCCCGTGTCGGCGGTGCGTGGCGAGCCGGCAGCGGGGCGACCTGGGATCTGCGCTCGAACGCCCTCCGTCCGGCCGGCTGGACGAGTGCCGATGCAGCCGGCCTGCCGATCCTCCCGGGGCTCGTCCGTTATGACGAGGTCGCGACCGGTGTCATCCGGCACGCGCTTCGGTTCACGACCAACCGGACCCGGCAGTCCTACATCTTTCCGGCACGGCACCAGGCTGGCCGATCCACGTCGGCGTCCCTGCCGCCCATGGGCCTGCGTGTCCGCTTGAAGTCGAGCTACAGCACCGCCGGCCTCTCGCTGCAGGCCAAAGTGATCGCGGTCGCGCTCAAGCGGTACGGGATGATCCTCGCCGACAACGGGTCGCCCTGGTACGTCAGCGGGATGAGCGACCCGCGGTTCGACGATGACGTGCTCCACGAGCTCGACGACATCACGGGCCGCGACCTGGAGGTCGTCAACACGACCGGCCTCGTCAGCACGCCCTAGGCGACCGGCGACGGGGCAACCGCTTCCGGCTCCGTGAAAGGGCTTGACACCGTTCTCTAGTTGATGTCACCATGAGTGACATGAAATCGGCCAAGGCGGTCGCCCGACGTCCATACCGGATGGAAACCCGGCGCGTGGCGGCCGAAGCGACGGCGACCGGCGTCCTCGAGGCGGCGCTCCTCTTGTTCACGGACGAACCCTACGAGGACGTCTCCCTCGAGCTGATCGCCGAGCGAGCGGGCGTCACGAAGCGGACCGTCCTTCGACGGTTCGGCTCCAAGGAGGAGCTGTTCTCGCGGGCCATGGCCCATGGCGGCGAGGACGAGATGCGTCAGCGCGATGCTGCTCCAGTCGGCGATATCGGCGGGGCCATCCGCAACCTGATCGCGCACTACGAGCGCTGGGGCAACAACCGGCTGCGGATGATCTCCCAGGAACACCGAATCCCGGTCGTGCGTGAAAGTGCCGAGATCGGGCGCCGATACCACCGGGGATGGGTCGAGCGCACCTTCGCGTCGCTGCTCGTCGGCCGGCGCGGGGCCAGGCGTGAGCGTCGGGTCATCGGTCTCGTGGCGATCACGGACGTCTACACCTGGAAGCTGCTTCGCCTCGATCTCGGGCTCAGCCAGACCGAGACCGAGCGAACGCTCATCGAGCTCATCGAGGCAATGAAAGGAGAAGCGTGATGACGCGTTACCTGGCGTACACCTCGCCCGCCCGCGGGCACCTCTACCCGATCGTCGCGACCCTGCTCGAGCTGCGCGACCGCGGCCACGAAGTCCATGTACGAACCCTCGCGTCCGAGGTGTCCGCCCTGAAGGCGCTCGGCCTCGAAGCCGAAGCGATCGACGCCGCGATCGAGGCGGTGCCATTGGACGACTGGAGGTGGAGCACGCCCATCGAAGCCCTTGCCGGAGGATTCCGCACGTTCGCCGAGCGAGCGACCCATGAGGTGCCCGACTTCCAGCGCGCGATCGCCCACGTGGATCCCGAGATGCTGTTGGTCGATGTCACCACGACCGGTGCCACAGCAGTCGCCGAATCGACCGGCCTCCCCTGGGCGCAGTCGATCCCGTTCTTCCAGCACTTCGGCCTGGTGCCGGGCGAGGCGGTCGAGCCGACCCTGATCCCGTTCACCCTCGCTCCGGCCGGGATGGACGTCCTGAATGCGCCTCGGCTTCGACTCGGGCTCGCACCCGTCACGGATCCCATGGACGCGTGGCGTGCGCCGCTCTACCTCTACTTCACCGCGCCACCGTTCGAGGTCGCGGAGTTCGGCCTGCCGGCCTCGTTCCGGCTCGTCGGCCCGGGTCTGTGGGAGCCACCAACCGAGGAACCCGATTGGCTCGACGACATCGATGCACCACTCGTGCTCGTCAGCGCGTCGAGTGAGTACCAGCGCGACGACACGCTGGTCGAGGTTGCGCTGGAGGCATTGCGCTCGGAGGACGTCCGCGTCGTCATCACCACGGCGGCACACGACCCCGAACGTTTCGACGCCCCGCCCAATGCACGAGTCGAGCGCTGGCTGCCGCACGGGCCGGTGCTACGCAAGGCGGCCTGCGTCGTCAGCCACGGGGGCATGGGCATCACGCAGAAGGCCCTGGCGGCCGGCGTGCCGGTCTGCGTCGTGCCCTTCGGGCGAGACCAGTCCGAGGTCGCGCGGCGAGTGGCCGATGCTGGTGGCGGGACGATGATCATGCCCGACGAGCTCGACCCCGCGTCGCTCCGCACTGCCATCCGGACGACCATGTCGATGCGGGCCGGCGCCGAAGGGATCGCCGCTGGTTTCGCCCGGGCCGGCGGGGCGGCAGCCGCTGCGGATGCCCTGGAATCGGTGCGCGCGACCGCTCGAACGGGCATCGAAGTCGGGGCGTCGGCCGCGCCGTAGGGCCGCTTATCCCGATCCACCGACCTCGGCTTCCAGGGGCGTGGCCGGCTCCGGCGCCCCACTCGGGCGCGGGGCCGTCTGCGCGACGACGACGGCGACGAGGATCAGGCCCGCGCCGATGAGCTGGATCGGCGCCAGGGTCTGGTCGAGGAAGATCCACGCCAGGACGACGATGATCAACGGCTCGACCGTCGCGGTCAGTGCCGCCCTGGCCGCACCGATCCGCCGGGCGCCGGCGTAGAACGTCTGGATCGCCAGGAACGACGCGACGAACGCGACGGCCAGGATCGCCGGCCAGGCGCTCTGGGGCACGGTCGTTGGATCCAGCGGCCGGCCCGCCACGGATCCGGCCGCGGCGTAGACGACCGCGGTCGCGCTCATCATCAGTGTCGTCGTTACGGCCGCATCCCCGGCCGGCGATCCATCCGTGCTCGACTCGCTGGCCAGGCGGTCGCGCCGCTCGCCGGACAGGCGCGCCGAGAGGATGATCCAGACCGAGTAGATCATGGCCGAGGCGAACACCAGCACGAGGCCGCTGACCGGTGGCGCCTTGGCGACATCGATGCCCCCGAGCGCAAGGGCCGACCCGGCGACGGCGAGCCCGGCCGCGACCCATGGACGCCGGCCCGGAAGGCGGGTGGCGAAGCGCAGCGACAGGACCGCGACCATGACGGGATAGGTGTAGACCACGACGCCCGCCAACGCCGCGGGGACCGTCTCGAGGCTCGCGTAGTACGTCCCGGAGTTCCCGACGAACAGCGCACCAAGGCTTAGGGCAACCCCGAGCCTCCGCCGTCCCAGCCTGCGCAGGGCCGTCCTGCGATGCGACGACGCCAGTACCCAGATCCAGCCGAGCACGGCGCCGATCAGGAACCGCCAGCTCACGAGCGTCAGCCAGTCCACCCCGGTCGCGTAGATCGGCGCGGCGAGGATCGAGCCCGATCCGTAGCCGGCCGCCGAGATCACCACCAGGCCCATGCCCACGGCCGACCGTCGATCCATGCGTCGCGAGGCTACCAGTGCGCAACCATCGTGCGCAGGGACGGTCTACACTTCGAGCGTGACCGACCTCTCCGAAGGCGTGGTCGCCAGTCGCGTCCCATCCCTGACCGACGAGCGCCTGCGCGTCCTCAGCCGCCGCCACCCCGTGACCGTTCCGCCCGGCACCAGCCTCGCCGAATGCCTTCGCGCGATCCAGCGGACCGGGACCGGCGATTCGGTCTTCGTCTGCGACAACGACGGCAGCCTGCTCGGCGTGCTGACGGAGCGCGATGTCTTCGGACGCATCGTCGGTGGCAACGTCGACCTCCACCAGCCGGTCGAGTCGCTGATGACCACGGAACCACGCACGCTCGATCTCGACCAGACCATCCGCGACGCGCTCGAGCTGATGCAGACCGGGCAGTACCGCAACATCCCCCTCGTCGATGCCACGGGTCACCTCGTCGGCGTGGTCCGCCAGAACGACATCATCAAGTACCTGGCCGAGTCCTTCCCCGAGGAGCTGCTGAACCTGCCGCCGCGGCCGCACCAGCGCATGAAGCAGCCGGAAGGGGCGTGACGACGACGAGGGAGCCGGAGCTCCCGACCCAGGAGCTCGAGCGGGTCACGATCCGCTTCGCCGGCGATTCCGGCGACGGGATGCAGCTGACCGGGACCCAGTTCACCCGGACCGCGGCGGTCTTCGGCAACGACATCAGCACGCTCCCCGACTTCCCGGCTGAGATTCGCGCGCCGGCTGGCTCGCTGCCCGGCGTCAGTGGCTTCCAGATCAGCTTCAGCTCGACCGAGATCCACACGCCCGGCGATGCGCCCGACGTCCTCGTGGCCATGAACCCGGCGGCACTCAAGACCAACATCGGCGACCTGCCGGCGGGCGGCGCGCTCATCGTCAACAGCGACGCCTTCACCCAGGGCAACCTCAACAAGGCCGCCTACGCGGCGAACCCGCTGACCGATGGCTCGCTCAAGGCCTACACCACGTTCGAGATCCCGATCTCGTCGCTCAACGAGCGCTCGCTCGACGGGCTCGACATGACGACCAAGCAGAAGGACCTGACCAAGAACTTCTTTGCGCTCGGGATCATGTTCTGGCTGTACGAGCGAAGCATGGACCCGACGCTCGGATGGATCGACGCCAAGTTCTCCGCGCGCCCGGTCGTCGCCGAGGCCAACAAGCGCGCCTTGCGCGCCGGTTACGCGTTCGGCGAGACGACCGAGATGTTCCACACGCATTACCGCGTCCGGCCGGCCAAGCTCGCGCCCGGGACGTACCGCAACATCACGGGCAACGAGGCCACCGCGCTGGGCTTCCTCGCCGCGAGCAGGCTCGCCGACCGCCCGCTGTTCTACGGCTCGTATCCGATCACCCCGGCGAGCGACATCCTGCACCAGCTGTCGGGGTACAAGACCTTCGGGGTCAAGACGTTCCAGGCGGAGGACGAGATCGCCGCCATCGGGGCGGCCATCGGGGCGAGCTACGGTGGTGCGCTCGGGCTGACGGCTTCGTCCGGGCCCGGCATCGCGCTCAAGACAGAAGCGATGGGCCTCGCGGTCATGGTGGAGCTGCCGCTCGTCGTCATCGATGTCCAGCGCGCCGGCCCGTCCACCGGGATGCCGACGAAGAACGAGCAGGCCGACCTGCTGCAGGTGATGTTCGGGCGCAACTCCGATTCGCCGATCCCGATCGTGGCGCCGGCGACACCCGGCGAATGCTTCGACCTCGCCATCGAGGCGGCCCGCATCGCACTGAAGTACATGACCCCGGTCGTCTACCTGTCCGATGCGTTCCTCGCGACCGGGTCCGAGCCGTGGCCGATCCCGGACCTCGCGTCGCTCCCGAGCATCGCGGTCTCCAACGCCGCCGCCGACGGCGGGATCTTCCAGCCCTACCTGCGCGATCCGGAGACGCTCGCCAGGCCATGGGCCGTGCCGGGCACGGCCGGGCTCGAGCACCGCATCGGCGGTCTCGAGAAGGCGGACGGGTCGGGCAACGTCAGCTACGACCCGGACAACCACCACAAGATGCAGATGCTGCGCCAGCAGAAGGTCGCGGGCATCGCGACCGATATCGCCCCACTCGAGGTCATGGGACCGGAAAGCGGTGAGCTGCTCATGCTCGGATGGGGCTCGACCTATGGCGCGATCCGCTCGGCGGCCGAGCGCCTGCAGGCGGAGGGCCGGTCGGTCGCGCATGCCCACCTGCGCCACCTCAACCCATTCCCGGCCAATACGGAGGCGGTGCTGCGCAACTACCGCCGGGTCCTCATCCCCGAAGTCAACCTGGGCCAGCTGCTGCTGCTCGTCCGGGCGAAGTACCTCATCGACGCCGTCGGATACGACCGCGTCCGCGGCAAGCCGTTCCGCATCGCCGAGATCGTCGAGGAGGCCGAACGGATCCTGGGCGTCGGCGACGGGCGAACCGGCGACTCGGTCGCCGGTGGCGACAGCCCGAACAGCGGCCAGGGGGTGGATTGACATGACCACGGAGACGAACGGGCAGACGCCCGTCCCGGCGCAGCCTGCACTCAGTGCAGAGAACGCCGAGATCATCGCGCTCACGCGCAAGGACTTCGTGTCCGACCAGGAGGTTCGCTGGTGTCCGGGCTGCGGGGACTACTCGATCCTTGCCCAGACCCAGAAGGTCATGCCCGACTTCGGGTACAAGCGGGAGGACATCGTCTTCATCAGCGGCATCGGCTGCTCCGGGCGCCTGCCGTACTACATGAACACGTACGGCTTCCACACGATCCACGGCCGCGCCCCCACGCTGGCCACGGGCTTGAAGGCTGCCCGCCCGGACCTGATGGTCTGGGTCATCACCGGTGACGGCGACGCGCTCAGCATCGGTGGCAACCACGTCATCCACTCGATGCGGCGCAATGTCGACATCAACATGGTGATGTTCAACAACCGCATCTACGGGCTGACCAAGGGCCAGGCGTCGCCCACGTCGGAGTTCGGGAAGAAGACCAAGTCGACCCCGGTCGGCTCGATCGACACGCCGATCATCCCGCTCACGATCGCGCTCGCGGCCGAGGCCTCGTTCGTGGCCCGCTCGGTCGACACCCACACCGAGCATCTGCAGCAGACGCTCGAGCGCGGCGGTCGCCACAAGGGCTCCTCGTTCATCGAGGTCCTCCAGAACTGCAACATCTTCAACGACGGTGCCTGGCGGGACTTCACCGACCGTGAGGTCCGCGAGGACCGGATGCTGTTCCTCGAGCACGGCAAGCCGATGATCTTCGGCAAGGATCGCGACAAGGGCATCCGGCTCGATGGCCTCAAGCCCGAGGTCGTGACGATCGGCGAGAACGGCGTCACGGAAGCCGACCTGCTGGTCCACGACGAGACGGCCGAGGACCCGTATCTCGCCCTCGTCCTCTCGCGCATGTTCTGGCCGGACTTCCCGGTACCGGTCGGCGTCCTGCGCGCCATCACCCGGCCGACCCATGACCGCCTCCTCGAGGACCAGGTGTCGGCCGCGATCGCGCGGTCAGGACCCGGCGACCTCGAACGTGTGCTTGCCGGCGGAGAGACATGGACGGTCGAGTAGACGGCGGCGAAGACGGCATCGTCGCGGGGCAGGAAGCCGGCGGCGACGGCATGCGCTGCCCGTCGTGCGGCTATGAGAACCTGATCGGCGCCGATATCTGCGACAACTGCGGGGCGGACATCTTCGGCCACGACACCCCGGGGCAGGCACCCGCGTTCAAGGGCGAACTGATGGGCGAGCACCTCGATCGGCTGGGTGCGCCGGCGCCTATCACCGTCACGCCGGACACGCCGCTCGACGTCGCGATCGCGCGGATGCACGATGCCGAGACCGATTGCCTCCTCGTCATGACGGACGATCGCCTGGTGGGCATCTTCACTGACCGCGACGCGGTGGTGAAGGCCGCCGGCAAGCGTCTGGATTCCTTCCACGTCCGCGATTTCATGACCCCCGACCCGGTCGTGCTCCGCCACGACGACCCGATCGCGGTCGCCATCCACAAGATGGCCGTCGGGGGATTCCGCCACATCCCGATCGTCGAGGACGGTCGCCCGACCGGCGTCGTCACCGCGCGTGACGTGTTCCACCACCTGGCGTCGTCGATGGATCGCGCCTCGTCGTGACGGCCCGCGTGGTCGTCCTCGCCCAGGACCTCATCTGGGCGGATCGTCTGGCCCGGGCTGTCGAGGCGGCCGGCGCCGAGCCCGTGCGCGTGGCCTCTCCGGAGCGATTCGCGGCCGCCCTGGTGGGGAGCGATGCCGCGATCGTCGACCTGACCGCGCTCGCCTACGATGGCGTGACCGCGATCGAACGGGCGCACACCGCCGGCCTGCGGGTGCTCGCGGTCGGACAGCACGACGACCACGAGCTGCGCAAACGGGCCCTCACCGCGGGCGCCGATCGTGTCTACGCGTACCGCAAGCTGTTCGACGACGGGCCGGCGGCCATCACGGCGTGGCTCGCGCGGCCGGCGGAGATCGGAGCGTGACGTTGGCGGCCCGCCCGCTCATCCCGGCGACGCGCTTCGCCGAGCGGCTCGAGCGTGCATCCGCCGAAACGGCGACAGCCGGCCTGGACGCGCTGCTCATCGGCGTCGGGTCGGACCTGCGCTACCTGACCGGCTACGAGGCGATGCCGTTGGAGCGGCTGACCGTGCTCGTGCTGGTCAACGGCCAGGATCCGTTCATCGTCGTCCCGCGGCTGGAGCGCGGCGCGGCAGAATCCGGCCTGCGCACCGCGATCGAGATCCGGACGTGGGACGAAACGGACGATCCGTACGCGCTGGTCGCCGAGGTCGTGGACGCCACGAAGGGGGCGTCGGTGCGCATCGGCCTTTCGGACACGATGATCGCGCTCCACGTCCTTCGCCTCCAGACCGCCATCGCTACGGCGGCGACCTACGACTCAGCGTCGTCGGTCCTGCGCGAGCTGCGCATGATCAAGGACGCCGATGAGATCGCGCTCCTGCGCCTCGCCGCGCAGGCTGCCGACCGCGTGGTCGGCCAGATCGCGAACGGGCGGCTGATCGGACGAACGGAGGCGGATGTGGCCCGGGAGGTCCGTGAACGACTCGTCGCCGAAGGCCACGAGGAGGCGCATTTCGCGATCGTGGGCTCGGGCCCGAACGCGGCGTCGCCACACCACGAGGCCTCCGAGCGCGTCATCGAGGCGGGTGAGCCGATCGTGCTCGACATCGGCGGCACGCTGGGCGGCTACGGCTCGGACATCACCCGCACGTTGTGGGTGACCGGCGGCGACCCGAACAAGGGCCCGGACGAGCGATTCCGCCACCTGTTCTCCGTCCTCCACGGCGCCCAGGAGGCGGCCACTCGCGCCGCTCGACCCGGCACCGTGTGTGCTGCAGTGGACGCCGCGGCGCGCACGAGGATCGAGGCCGAGGGTTACGGCGAGGCGTTCTTCCATCGGACCGGGCACGGCATCGGACTCGAGGGGCACGAGGACCCGTACCTGGTCGCCGGTAACGACCTGCCGCTGCGACCCGGCATGGCCTTCAGCGTCGAGCCGGGCATCTACTTCCCGGGCGAATACGGTGCCCGCATCGAGGACATCGTCGTCTGCGGCGACGATGGACCGATCGTGCTCAACGAAGCGCCGCGCGAGCTGTACGTCGTCGAGGGCTGACCGCCGACGGCACCGGCGGACACGTGCGGTATCATCGGGACCGTGCCGTATCCAAGCGGCCCGCCCAGCACCTGAGATCCGATGCCCACCAACCAACGGCGACGTTCCGTCGCCGAGCTACTCGCCCGGGATGCCCATCCCGGGTTCGCCCACCGATGAGTCGCCGCCACCACGGCCGATCGCACGGGGGCGGCCGGTACCGTCATGACCCCGCGCGCCATACGCCCGGGCCCGGGCCCGGCGTACCGCCCGTGCCGGTCGACACGAACGGCGAGCCACCGCTGCCCGTCGATGCCACGGCCGCCGCAGGGCCGCGAACGTCACACGACCACGCGGCACCGCGATCCGAGGACCAGCGACCCCAGTCCGACGCCACCGCGCGTACCGCCCCCCCGCCGCCACCTGCCCCGGGCGGACAGCCGCGCATGGCAGGCATGGGACGGGACCGATCGGTACCGTCGCCCGTCGGCCCCAACGGACGCCCCAACGGCCACGGTCCCGGGCCGACCAACGGCCATGGTCCCGCGGGGGCCAACGGCCAGGAGCGATCGAACGGCTGTACCGCGCCACAGCTCCGTCGGTTCATCAAGAGCCGCCCGTACGTGCCCATGCACGAGCTGCGACGCCGCTTCGCGATCGACGGTGACGACGACGACGTCACCCAGGTCTCGATCGAGCAGGGCAAGGTGTACGTCGGCCTGCCATCGCGGGAAGGCTCCCTCCTGGGCGAGTTGCTGCGTGGCGGCGAGATCGGCTATGAGCTGTCGCTCGATCCGCGGACGCCGGTCGTCGTGGGCGTCTACCCGATGCGCCCGATCCCCCGATCCTGAAGCCCCCGGCCCCGCGCCGGGATCCCCGCCCGCGTACGATGGGCGACATGGTCGCCCGATCCGGAGACACCGCGCTGGCGCAAGACGCCCTGCGCGAATGTCGCCTGTTCTCCGGTCTCGACGAGCCGATCCTGGGCATCGTGGCCGCAGCGCTCGGACCGCGCCGCTTTCGCCGCGGAGAGACGATCTTCCACGTGGACGACCCCGGCGACGCCTTGTTCATCGTGACCTCG
The DNA here is from genome assembly GCA_963828165.1 of uncultured Chloroflexia bacterium. GTDB lineage: Bacteria > Chloroflexota > Limnocylindria > Limnocylindrales > CSP1-4 > SPCO01. The sequence continues at coordinate 777,634 of CAWHDR010000001.1, read as the reverse complement.
GGTCGGGTGAAGATCACGATCCCGCCGGGCGACGGATCCGACCCCGCGATCCTGACGACGATCGCGCCTGGTGGGTTCTTCGGTGAGCTGGCCCTGCTCGATGGGGCCGCCCGGTCCGCGACGGCGGTCGCGGTCGGTGTCGTGGAGACCCAGGTCCTGCGTCGCGACGCCTTCGACCGACTCGTGGACGAGCAGCCGGTCCTTCGACGCGCGTTGCTGGCTGCCCTGGCGACCGAGATCCGCCGCCTGACCGCCCAATTCGGTGACCTCCACTTCCTGGACCTGCCAGGGCGACTGGCGCGCCACCTCCTGCGCGCGTTACCGGGCGGTGACGATGGCGGGTCCTGGCCGCCACGGATCGAGACGGGCGAGCAGCGTCTGCCCTGGCCGTACACGCAGGGCGAGCTCGCCGGGATGATCGGCGGTTCGCGCCAATCGGTGAACCGCCTGCTCGCGGATTTCGTGGCACAGGGGCTGCTGCGCTTCGAGGGCGACGATCTCGTGATCCCGGACGCGGCCCGGTTGGCCGCAGCTGCGCGCCGGTGACCGAGCGCCGAGCGGCCGACGAGACGCTGCTGGCCATCGCTGCGGTGGCGCGGCGCCTGGAGGCGGCCCAGCGGATCACCCCCGTCGCCGATGACGACCTCCTCGCGACGATCGTGACGACGGCGACGGTCGTGCTCGACGCCCAGGCGGCCTCGGTCGCGGTCCACGACCCCACCGCCGACCGTCTGGTGTTCCTCGCCAGCGCGGGTTCGGCCGGCGGCGACGTGATCGGGATGCAGCTGGATCCGGCTGCGGGGATCGCGGGCTACGCGTTCACGACCGGCCAGCAACTCGCGATCGCGGACGTGACGACCGATCCTCGATTCGACCGCACCATCGCCGAGGCCACCGGCTATGTCCCCGCGTCCATCCTCGCGACACCGCTCAGCGACGCGGACGGCACGATCGGCGTGCTGGAGGTCCTCGACCGGCGCGGCGGGACGTTCACCCTGCGCGACCTCGAGATCGCGGGCGTCCTTGCGTCCGCGGCGACGACGCTCGTCCGACGCCGTCGCTCGGCCGGGGACGCGGTCTCGCTCCTGCGCGCCGCCCTCGTCGCGCTCGCCGCGCTCGCCGCGCGGGACGGTACGGAGACCGGTGAGCGGGCGCTCGACGACACGGCGATCGATGCGCTCGTCAGCGACGCGACGCGGGCCCTGTCGACCGATCCCGAGGACCCGACCTGGCGGCTGGCCGACCAGATCGCGCGGCTGCGCGACGTCGATCCGGATTCGATCGAGCTCGCGGCAGACTGGCTCGAGGCATTGCTCCGCCGACGCCCGCCCCACCGCGGCTCCGGATCGGGGCCCCGCCGATGACCGTGACCCTGCCGGCCTGGAGCGAGGCCTTCGCCGCGGACGCGCGGGCCGGGCTCACGCGGGACGGGCCATTCGGCCGGCTGGATCGTGACGCGGTCTTCGGGGAAACCGATGGCGCCGGTGTCGTCGTGGCCATCGTCGATTCGGGGGTCGACGCGGATCACCCCGGCGTCCGGGGGCGCGTCACGCGCCGCATGCGCGTGGACATCGACGGTGAGGACGCCGCAGTCGTCGACGACCCGCAAGGCGCCGACCTCGTCGGGCACGGGACTGCGTGCGCCGGCATCATCGCGGGCATCGCGCCGGCGGTCGAACTGGTGTCGATCCGGGTCCTCGGCGCGGACAACCGCGGCAAGGGCCGGGCCGTCGCCGCGGCCGTCGAGTGGGCGATCGAACAGCGAATTGGGGTCGTGAACCTGAGCCTGTCCTCTCGGAGCGAGGCGATGTTCAGCGCATTCCACGAGCTCGCGGATCGGGCGTATTTTGCCAACGTCCTGCTGGTCTGTGCAGCGAACAACGTCCCAGGCCCCTCGTATCCCTCGCTCTTCGCCGCCGTCGTGTCGGTTGCCGCGCACGACATCCCCGATCCGGACGCCTGGTTCTACAACCCTTCGCCACCGGTGGAATTCGGGGCCTTCGGTGTCGACGTGGACGTGCCCTGGCGCGATGGCGGGCGGATCCGGGCAACGGGCAACTCGTTCGCGGCGCCCCATCTGGCAGCCCAGGCCGCGCGCCTGCGGTCGCGCTATGCGGCGGCCACGCCGTTCGAGATCAAGGCGCTCCTCGCGGCGACGGCCAGCACGCCGGCCTGAATCGAAACGACCACCCCGGCCCGGGTGGTCGCCACGATGTCGGTGCAGCGACAGATCGTTACTAGCGCAGGTTCCCCTTGACGTCGGTCGCGTCCTCCTCGGTCGGGGTCGCTTCCCCGCCATGTCCGGTGCCGCGGCCGATGACCGGATTCGGAGGTGCCGTCACCGGAAAACCGTGGCCCTCGACGTCGTCCTCGGTGCCGGTCGCGCTGGGCCCAACGTCCGCGGGTTCCAAGGCCTGATCCTTGGGGAGCTTCATCCTCTGTCGCACCATGTCCGGCCCCTTTCGTCCCTCGTCCAGCGGTCTGATCTGCGGACTGTACGCCCAGTCCCTCGGCGAGCCAAGGCCAGCGCGCGACGTGGCGCCTGTCAGCTGTGACACACCCTATGAAGCATCGTCCGCCGCGGTTCCCGCCGATGCGACCACGATCCGTCGGGGCGTGCGCAGGTCGCGCAACGACTCCTGGTCGATGCCGGCCAGCCGCGGCAGGTCCGCCGCCTCGGTCCTCACCAGCCGGGAGGTCAGCGTCGAGAGGACGAGCTTGCGGATCTCCGGCACCGTCATCACCGCGCGCAGCGCCTCGGCCGGCACCTCCATCACCGTCAGGTCGGTATCGGCCACGACGTCGGCGGTGCGCGGACTCCCGGTCAGCGCCGCGATCTCCCCGAAGAAGTCGCCGGCGCCCATGGTCGAAAGGCCACGATATCCGTCCTCATCGGGGATCCCGGCGGTCGCGTTGCCCTCGAGGATGAAGTACGCCGAGCTCGCGACGTCGCCCCGTTCGACCACCCGGGTACCCGCCGGCACCTGCCGGATGGTCGCGTCGTGCAGGAACGCGTCGCGCTGCTCCGCGGACAAGCGTGACATGGGCGGCAGGCGGAGCGCCACGCGGCCGAAGTCGGGCACGGTCGCGGGTCGCACCGGTGTCGCGTCCATGGCCGGGGCCTCGGCGTCCCGCAGACGGGCGTTCGCCGCTCGGATCGATGCCAGCCCGAGCCCGGGTGCCACCAGCGTGAACGCGGCGGACACGAACAGCAGCGTGGAGGCGACCACGATCAGGAGCCGGATGTCGACGATATCGGCGAGCCCGGCGCCGGCCATGCCGATCAGGAAGATGATGTCGCGCATGACATAAAAGGCGGAGAACACGCGGCCCCGCATCTCACGCGGCGTGTGCCGCTGGAGGAGCACCGACCGTGCTACCGACGAAGGAGAGTTGAAGAAGCCGCTGATCATCACGAGCACGATCGCCAGGGGGATCGACGTCGCGAGGCCATAGAAGATCCCCGCTGCACCCATGCCGATGAGGCCGATGACGATCCAGAGCGGCTCCGGCAGGCGGCTCGAGAAGCGCGCCATGAAGAACGAGCCCAGCACGAAGCCGACCGACGTCAGCCCCTCCTGCAGGCCGTACTCGAACTCGGTGGCCCCGAGCTCGCGGATGGAGAACGGAAGCAGGAGTACGTTCCACAGGCCGAACGAGACGAACATGAAGGCACCGACGACGAACAGCGATCGCAGCGCCGGTGTCCCGAACAGCGTCGCCATACCCGATTTCAAGTTGGCCACGATCACGGCGACGGTCGCGTCGTCCTCCGGCTTGGGCATGGGATAGCGGCCCATCAGCGCGATGAGCCCCGCGCAGACGACGAAGGAGGCCGCATCGATGATGAACGCCCAGGTCAGGTCGACGGTGCTGGCCAGGAGGCCCGCGCCCGCGAAGCCGATGGCCGTCGAGCCGAATGAGGCGATGGAGAGGAACGAGTTCGCCCCTGCGAGCTCCTCGTCGCTCGCCATCTCCGGGATCAGGCTGTCATGGGCGGGATCGAAGAACTGCTTCACGCCCGCATTGAGGAGAAGCAGGACGTACAGCCCCGGGAGGGCGATCGATTCGATCCCGATCACGAACGCGAGGGCAGCCACGATGACTGCCTGGATCAGGCAGGTCCCGATGAGGATCCGCTTGCGATCGTGGCGATCGACGTAGACGCCGGCGAGCAGGCCGACGATGAGGCTCGGGATGGCCGTGACCATCAGGGTCAGGCCCACGGCGAGCGCGGACTGGGTCTCGCGGTACACGTAGATGCCCGCGGCGAGGTCCGTCAGTGACGATCCGGCCGTCGAGATGAGCTGCGCCAGCCAGAGCATGGAGAAGTCGCGCCGCCGGAACACGGCGAACATGGATGGGGCAGGCGCGCTCGCGACGCTCATCGACCCTCCACCGGCGCCGGCGATGGCGCCCGACCCTCACCACGTTCCCGACGATCCGGCTCGCATGACGACACCGGCTCGGGCGGAGTCTACTGGGCGCGGCGAGCCACCGTGACGCCTTCTCGCCGCAGCATCGCCTCTTTGCGTGAGAGCTCCCGGTCGCGGTCGATCCAGCCGTCACCCCCGTAGCCACCGAGCGTGCCGTCCGCGGCGATCACCCGGTGGCAGGGGATCACGAGCGAGATCGGATTGCGCCCGAGGGCCCCACCGACCGCGCGTGACGCCCGCGGCGCGCCGACGCGTCGGGCGATCTCCCCGTAACTTGCCGTCTCACCCCAGCCGATCCCGCGAACCGCGTCGAGCACGACCTGATCGAAGCGCGGGCGGTCGTCGAGATCGATCGGGATCGACGCGGTCGGCACCGGCGTGCCCTCAAGGACCGCCATGAGGGATGGCAAGGCGGCCGCGAGCACATCGGCCGCCGGGCCACCGGCGACGACCTCCACGGGCCCCAGTCGGCGACGGAGGTCAGCCAGGATCGCGCCCTCGGTGGTCGCCCAGCCGGCCGCGACCACACCACGTTCCGTGGCGGCGACGAGATACGGGCCCCACGGTCCAGCCAGGGTCACCAGGGCGATCTCGACGGGCGGCATCGGTCTAGTGTGCCACCTCCTTGGCTGATCCCCAGGCACCGTCTGCTATACTCCCCTGGAGTATGACGACCGGCCGGCCTGACGCCGCTCCCACCGAGATCGAGCTGCCCATCGAGGGCATGACGTGCGCGTCTTGCGTCAATCGCATCGAGCGGTTCCTGAACCGCACCGAAGGCGTCCAGACGGCGAGCGTGAACCTCGCCACGGAGATGGCGACGATCCGCTACCTCCCGGACGTGGCCGCTCGCGCCGACCTGGTCGAAGCCGTGGAGGCAGCCGGGTACGACGTCCGCACGGTCGCGGGACGGGACGGCGACGCCGACGCCTCCCCGGTCCCCCTGCTCGAGGAGCTCTCCGCCGGCGATGCCGACCGCGCCCGCGAGGAGCGCTCGCTGCTTCGCGAGGCGGTCGTCTCGATCGGGGTGGCCCTCGCGATCATGGTCGCGATGTTCGTCCCGCAGACGAGCGTCGCGATGGAGAGCATCAACTGGCTCGCGCTCGGGCCGGCCACCATCATCCAGGCGTGGGCCGGGCGCCGCTTCTATCGCGCCGCGTGGCGGGCCGCCCGGCATCGCACCGCCAACATGGACACCCTCGTGGCGGTCGGCACGAGCGCGGCCTGGCTGTACAGCGTCTTCGTCACGTTCTTTCCCGAGGTCATCCACGAGGCCGGGCTGCACCCGGAGACCTACTTCGACTCGTCGACGATCATCGTCGGGCTCGTCCTGCTCGGCCGGTGGCTCGAGCATCGCGCCAAGACCAGCACGACCGGGGCGATCCGGCGGCTCGTCGGACTGCAGGCCGCGGTCGCCCGGCGCGTGACCGACGGACGCGAAGAAGACGTAGCGCTCGAGGCGGTGGCGGTCGGTGACCTGCTGCGCGTCCGGCCCGGGGAGCGGCTGCCCGTCGACGGCGTGGTGGTCGAGGGTGGGTCCGCGATCGATGCCAGCATGCTGACCGGCGAGGCCATGCCGGTCGAGGTGACCGCCGGCGCCGAGGTCATCGGTGCGACCCTCAACACGACCGGCACGTTCGTCATGCGGGCGACCCGCGTGGGCCGCGACACCGCGCTCGCCCGGATCGTGGACCTCGTGAGTCGGGCCCAGGGCAGCAAGGCTCCCATCCAGCGCCTGGCCGATCGCATCGCCGAGGTCTTCGTCCCGATCGTCCTCGTCGTTGCTGCGGGGACGTTCCTCGTATGGCTGGCGTTCGGACCGGAACCGCGCATCACGCTGGCACTGACGGCGTTCATCGGCGTCGTGGTCATCGCGTGTCCGTGCGCGATGGGCCTCGCCACCCCCACGGCCATCATGGTCGGGACGGGACGTGGGGCGGAGGCGGGGATCCTCATCCGGGGCGGTGCGGCGCTCGAGATCGCCCATCGCGTGGACACCGTCGTGCTCGACAAGACCGGAACGTTGACCCTCGGGCGTCCCACCGTCGCCGAGGTCGCCGTCGCCCCCGGCTTCACGGTGCACGACGTGCTCGATCTCGGCGGAGCGATCGAGCGCGCAAGCGAGCACCCGCTCGGGGCGGCCATCGTCGCCCGCGCGAACCAGGACGAGGTCGGGTTCGGGCGGGTCACGGATTTCGCGGCGGTCATCGGTGGCGGTGTGCAAGGAACGGTCGAGACGACCAGCGGGCCCCGCATGGTCATCGTCGGCAATCGTCGGCTGCTCGAGCGTGGTGGGATCGACCTGGCGCCGCTGGCAGATGCGATCGAGGCTTCGGCGAGGGCGGGCCGGACGATCGCCATCGTCGCCGTGGACGGCGTGGCGGCCGGGATGCTCGCGATCAGCGACCCCGTCAAGGTCGAAGCCCAGGCTGCGGTACGCGAGCTGGCCGGCGCGAACATCGAGGTCTGGCTCGTGACCGGCGACGCCCGCGCCACCGCTGAGTCCGTCGCCAAGCAGGTCGGCATCCCGGCCCACAACGTCGTGCCCGAGACGCTCCCCGCCGACAAGGCCGCGATCGTGGAGCGGCTCCAGGCCCGCGGCCGGACGGTAGCGATGGTCGGCGACGGCATCAACGACGCCCCGGCGCTCGCCCAGGCGGATCTCGGGATCGCGATCGGCACCGGCGCGGACGTGGCGATCGAGGCGTCCGACGTGACGCTGATCGGCGGCGACCCGCGCGGGGTCCCAGCCGCCATCGGATTGTCCCGGGCGACGATGACGGTCATCCGCCAGAACCTGTTCTGGGCATTCGCCTACAACGTCCTGCTGATCCCCGTCGCGATGGGCGCCCTCTACCCGGCCTTTGGGATCACGCTCTCGCCGGCGCTCGCCGCGGGTGCGATGGCCCTCTCATCGGTGTCCGTGGTCGCCAACTCGCTCCGGCTGCGCGGGTACGACGCCCGTCCCGAGGCGGTCCACCGAGTCGGCCGGCACGGGCCGCTGGGGCACCTGCGCGAGGCCTGGTTCCTCGGCGCGATCGCGCTCGCGTCGCTCGCGCTGGCTGGCGGCGTGATGGCGGCCGACCGGATCATCGACGCGAATGCGACCAAGCTCGAAGTGACCGCCGAGCGCGTCGCGTTCATGCCGGCCGACCTCCGCGTACGTGCCGGCGAGACGGTCGTCCTCGAGTTCACGAACGACGACCCGATCTTCCATGACTGGGAGTTGACCGGTCTCGCCAACGTCGACGCCGGAGCACGCCCCGGCCAGACGCAGCGGATCAGGTTCACGATCGATGAGCCGGGGACCTACGTCGTGGAGTGCACGGTCGAGGGCCACGCGGAAGCGGGGATGGTCGGCAGCCTCGTCGTCGAGGTCGCAGACTGACGCTCGACATGACCGTCCCGGCCTCGACCCCCAGCCGAGCACGCATCGCGACCCCCGACGATCCGCGCGACCTCGCGGGCGATTTCGCCCACCGGGTCGAGATCGACGTCCGGTTCGCGGATACCGACGCGATGGGCCACGTCAACAACGCCAAGTACCTGACCTACTGCGAGATGGCCCGCATCCGCTACTGGACCGATGTGACCGGCGAGCCCATCGCTTCCGGCCACGAGGGCGCCGAGAGCCTGATCCTGGCCGAAGCCCGCATCACGTATCGGGCCCCGGTCTTTCACGGGGAACGGGTGACGGTCGAGACGCGCGCGACCCGGCTGGGTCGCTCGAGCTTCGTCCTGGAGCACCGCTTGACGGCCAGGACGCCGGATGAGACAGCCCACCTCGTGGCAACCAGCGAATCCGTGATGGTCCGCTACGACTACGCGACCGAGCGACCGACGCCGCTGGGCCCCGCCTTCGTGGCGGCCATCGAGCGATACGAGGGTCGGGCGCTGGCGTGACGTTCTCGATCGTGGCCCGCGATCCAGCGAACGGCGACCTGGGCGTAGCCGTCGCGTCGAAGTTCCTCGCCGTCGGGTCGGTCGTCCCGTGGGCACGGGCAGGTGTCGGGGCCATCGCGACGCAGGCCCTCGCGAACGTGATGTACGGGCCGGACGGGCTGGCGGCGCTGGAGTCCGGCGCCGATGCGAACGCCGTCCTGGCGCGCCTGACGGAGGCGGACGATGGACGCTCGGAGCGACAGCTGGGCATCGTCGATGCGCACGGCGGGTCGGCCAGCCACACGGGCGAGGGGTGTCTCGCCTGGGCCGGTGGCCGCGTCGCGGACGGGCTGGCCGTCCAGGGCAACATCCTCGTCGGCCCGGGGGTCGTGGACGCGTTGTTCGACGCGTATGGGGCATCCGGCGGCTCGCTGCCGGACCGGTTGCTGACCGCGCTCCTGGCCGGAGATCGGGCAGGCGGTGATGCGCGCGGTCGCGAGTCGGCCGCCATGTTGGTGGTTCGGGCCGGCGGCGGCTACGGCGGGACCACCGATCGGTGGATCGACCTGCGGGTGGACGACCACCCCGACCCGGTCCCCGAACTCCGTCGCCTGTTCGATATCTGGCGGCTGCTGTCCGAACACCCGGAACCAGAGGACCTCGTGGCGATCGACCCGGCTCTCGCGGCGGAGCTGCGCGACCGGCTGACCCGTGCCGGATGGGCGCCCGGGCGTGACGATGCGTTCGCCGCGAGCGTCCGCGGCGCGCTGGCAGGGGTCACGCGCATCGGCTCGCCACGGGACGGCGGCCCGGACTGGGATGCGGCCTGGGACAGCGCCCTCCTGACCTGGATGGGCGTGGCCAACCTGGAAGAGCGGACGGCGGCCGCGGGCTGGATCGACCCGGCCGTCCTCGAGGAGCTTCGGGCCACGACGAAGGACTAGCTAGTCGACCACGCGTCGGAAGATCGCCACCGCGTTCTGGCCGCCGAAGCCGAAACCGTCGACCGCGACCGTTTCGACCGTGGCCTTGCGAGCGGTCAGTGGCACGTAGTCCAGGTCGCACTCCGGGTCGGGCGTTCGAAGGTTCGCGGTCGGCGGGATGATCCCGTCGCGGATCGCCCCGATCGCGGCCAGGGCGCTGGCGATCCCAGCTGCGCCGACGAGATGTCCGATCATCGACTTCGGCGAGCTGATGGCGACGTTGTAGGCGTGCTCGCCGTACGCGGCCTTGATCGCCCGCGTCTCGGTCACGTCGTTGAGGGGTGTCGCGGTGCCGTGCGCGACGATGTAGTCGACCTCGTCGGGTGCGACCCCGCTGTTGCGCAAGGCGTTGGTCATCGCTCGGGCCTGCCCCCGCCCGGTGGGTTCGGGTGCGCTGATGTGGAACCCATCGGCGGTCAAGGCACCGCCCAGGATCTCCGCGATCGGCGTCGCGCCACGGGCCCGAGCGTGGGCCAGTGACTCGACGATGACCACACCGGCGCCCTCGCCCAGGACGAAACCATCGCGTGTCCCATCGAACGGTCGGGACGCGGTCTCCGGGGAGTCGTTGCGCTTGGACAGCGCCGTCATGTTGGCCAGCGCGGCCACGCCCATCGGCCAGATGGGCGCCTCGGTGCCGCCGGTCACGACCACATCGCACTCGTCGTCGCGAATCAGCCGCAACGCGTCGTGGAAGGCGATCACGGACGTGGCGCAGGCCGCCACCTGGGTGATGACCGGGCCGGTCAAGCGGTACTCCATGGAGAGCATGCACGCACCCATCGAGCCCGACAGGGCCGGCACGGCGAACGGCGACACGAACCGCGGACCGCGGCTGTCGTGGACATGCGTCCCGTCGATGATCTGCTCGATGCCGCCGCCGCCGGTGTTGACGACGACGCCGACCCGGTCACGCTGCTCGGGGGTCATCGCCTCGAAGTCGATCCCCGAATCGGTGACCGCCTCCTTGCCTGCCGCCATCGCGAGGTGGATGAAGCGGCTCATGCGACGCGCCATCTTGGGGTCCATGTGGTCGCGCGGATCGAAATCCAGGACCTCCGCTGCGATCCGCACCTCGTGGGCGGACGGATCGAAGCTCTGGATGGTTCGGGTCCCGGTCACGCCGGCGACGAGATTCGACCAGTAGGTCGGGAAGTCGTTGCCGATCGGCATGACCGCGCCGAGGCCGGTGATGACCGCCCGCCGGGCGGGATCCTGTTCGGGCACGGGTTACCTCAGGTGGGCTTCAGGCCCGATTGTAGTGACTGGGTTCCGCCGCGGAGCGAACGGGCTGACGGGCGGACGATCCGTCAGTCCCCGTCGTAGCGCCCGAAGATGACGGCGCCGTTGTGGCCGCCGAGCCCGATGTTGTTGGAAAGGGCGTTGCGGATCGGGAACGAGTGGGTCTCCGCCTCGACCCACAGGTCGCAGTCCGGGTCCACATCGCGGAAGTTCAGGGTCCCCGGGACGCATTGCTCGGCGACCGACATGACCGTCGCGAAGGCCTCGAACGCCCCGGCGGCGCCCATCATGTGCCCGGTCATCGACTTCGTCGCGCTGATCGCCAGCGAGCGTGCGTCGCGCGCGGCGCGCGGCCCGAAGACGGTGTGGAGCGCTTCGGCCTCGCGCTTGTCCCCGAGAGGCGTGGACGTCCCGTGCGGGTTGATCAGGTCGACCTCGTCGGCCGGGACGCCGCGGCGTTCGAGGGCCATCTGCATCGCCCGCGCCGAACCCACGCCGGCATCGATCGGCTGGACCATGTCCCAGCCGTCGGCGGCCGAGCCGTATCCCACGACCTCGGCGTAGATGTGCGCTCCGCGCGCCTTCGCCATCTCGAGATCCTCGAGGAACAGTGACCCTGCGCCCTCGCCCAGCACGAACCCATCGCGGGTCGCATCGAACGGCCGCGAGACGGTCTCCAGCGGTTCGCCCGGACGGGGCAGGCCCATGCCGCGCATGTTCGAGAAGCCCGCATGAGCGACCTCGAGGAGCGGCGCCTCGGTGGATCCGCTGATGACGGCGATGCAGTCGCCGCGGCGGATCGCCTCGGCGGCCTCGCCAACGTTGTGCGTACCGGTCGCGCAGGCCGACACCATGCAGACGTTGTGCCCGATGGCGCCCGTCTCGATCGCGATCATCCCTGAGCAGCTGTCGACGAGTGCGTTGGCGATGAACGTCGGGGCGACGGTGCGGTTGCCGCGGTCATGGAGCGTGACGTAGTTGTCGATCATGAGCTGCTGGCCGCCGGCGCCGGACCCGAACACCACGCCGACCTCGGTGCGGTTCTCCTCGGTCAGCTCGAACCCGGAGTCGGAGAGCGCCTGTTTCGCCGCGGCCACGCCGAAGTGCATGCTCGACTCGCTCCGGCGGGCGGCCTTGGGATCCATCCAATCGCCGGCCGAGAAACCGAGGACCTCGCCCGCGACCTTGGCCTCGTACGGCGTCGTGTCGAAGTAGGTGATGGGCTTCAGGCCCGAGACCCCGCTGACGAGGTTGGACCAGGCGGTGTCTTTGTCGTTGCCGACGGGGCTGATGACCCCCAGACCGGTGACGACGACGCGGCGGTCGTAGTCGGGTCGACGCATGGGTGAACGTTCCTCCTGGTGGGCTTGTCAGGCCGCGCGCGCGGCGAGTGTGGTGAGTCGATCGGCCGATTCCGGGTCGTCGGCCGGGACGATCTCGGCTTCGGGGGCGATACGCCTGATGAGCCCGGTCAGGACCTTTCCTGGCCCGATCTCGACGAAGGTCGTGACCCCGGCATCGACCATGTGTCGGACGGCGCCGACCCAATCGACGCCGGCCGTCAAATGCTCTACGAGCTCGTCCCGGGCGCCGGCCGCGGTCGTGATGGGTTGACCGTCGGCGTTGGCGAGGAGGGTCGTGGTCGGGTCCTTGAATTCGATGCCTGCGAGGGTCTCGCGCAGCGCTGCGGCGGCCTCGGCCATCAGCGGGGAATGGGCGGCCACGCTGACCGGCAGGACGATCGCGCGCTTGGCACCAAGGCCGCGAGCGAGCTCCGCGCCGGCTTCGATGGCGGCCCGATCGCCCGACACGACCACCTGGCCCGGGGAGTTGCGATTGGCCACGACGAACGTGCCGTGTGCGGCGGCCGCGGCGACGAGCTCGGGCAGCTTCGCGTCGTCGAGGCCGATGAGCGCGGCCATCGCGCCGTCCCGGCCCTGACCGGAAGCCTGCATGAGGCGTCCTCGTTCACGCACGAGCCGAACTCCGTCCTCGAGCGACAGCGCACCAGCCGCCACGAGCGCCGAGTACTGGCCCATCGAATGCCCCGCAGCGAATGCCGGATTCGGGGCGGCAAGCCCGTCGGCGGTCCAGCGCTCGCGCATCGCTTCGAGGATCCCGATGGAGGCGGCCAACAAAGCAGGCTGGGCGTTCTCCGTGAGGTCAAGCCGCTCCGCGGGTCCCTCCCAGGCAAGCGCACTCAGTGGCTCGCCGAGCGCGGAATCGGCCGCGGCGAACACGGCGGCGGCGGCGCTCGACGACACGGCGAGATCCCGGCCCATGCCCACGGCCTGTGAGCCCTGGCCGGGGAACACGAATGCGAACTTGGTCATCGGGCGAAGGGTAGTCGGAAGGTCGCGGCGCCGGCCCGATTCCCGTGCAGCCTTGCAAGCGTTCCGCTGAGCGCCGTACGCTGCTCAGATCATGCCCGACGACCGCCCGGCCCGCCCGATCAGCCGTCCCGCACCCGCGCGCACGATCGCGCGCCGCTTCGAGCAGGACCTCTCGGCCCCGGTCCTCGCCGCCGGGAGCCGCATCCGGAACGTCCGCCAGATCAGCGAGCGCGTTGCGATGGGGCGCGCCCTCTGGCGCGAGCTCGTGATCGGGTTCGCCAGCCAGCTCGGGGAGCTGCGTCTCGGGTTCACGCAGCTCGCGGCGCTGTACGTGCTCGCCGACGGCAGCACGCTGACGGTTGGGGAGCTGGCGGAATCCATCAATCGGTCGCCGTCCGCGACGAGCCGGCTCATCGACGGTCTCGTCAAGCGCCGGCTCGTCGAGCGCCAGGTCGAGGAAGAGGATCGTCGGCAGAAGATCCTCCGATTGACGCCACGTGGACAGGCCGTGCTGCGGGTCGTGGATCGGGCCCGGGCGGAGCAATTCCTGTCTGCGGTCCGCCCGCTGCCCACCGCGGAGCGGGCGATCGTGGCCATGGGCGTGGCTGCCCTGGCCACCCACGCCATCAGCCGGCGCGGTCGCCTGATCAGGGCGCCGCAGGAGGAATAGGGGAGTAGGCTTCGGGCTCCAAGGGGAGGGATCACGGATGGACCTCATCGGCAGGGCGGACCTGCAGGTTCGCATGCAACACCAGCACAACGACGGGGAGTGGGCGACGCTCGAGCCACGGCCCGGTCACCATTCGCCGGCCGAGCACGACCCGGAGCGGGAATGGGCCAACGGGGTGACGTACGCCTGTACGACGTGCGACGAGCTCGTGCGGATCGCCCACGACACGCCTGGCACCACCGGTCGCTGATGCCGTGGCCGAAACTACCCGCAGAAGCGGCGGACGACGTCGTACAGGACGGGTAGCCCGAACCTGAGGGCCTCGAGCGAGACGCGCTCGTCCACGCCGTGGAACCGCTCGAGGAACCGCTCGTCAGGATCCAGGCGGAGCGGGGAGAACCCGTAGGTGGGCACCCCCAGCGTGGCGGTCGCCTTGGCGTCCGTCGCGAACGGTGCCATCACCGGGAGCGGGATCGCGTCCGGGTCGTGATCGAGCAGGGTCGCGACGAGGATGTCCCAGAGCGGACCGTCGGCCGGCGATTCCACGGGCTCGCCCCACACGAGCAGCTCGATGTCGCAGGCAGGCAGGAGATCCGGCCCGAGGCGGCGCTCCACCTCGGCACGCATCTGGGGCTCCGTGGTGCCCGGCAGCACGCGGCAGTCCACCTCGATGACGGCGTCGCCCGGGATGACGTTGTACTTCACGCCGGCATGGACGATGTCCGGGCTGATGGTGTCGCGGATCAAGGCTCGCAGGGCGCGGGCGTACATCGGGTCGCACAGCCCGTCGATGGCGGCATCGGCCGAAGCCGCGTCCAGCTCGCCCGTCGCGATGCGCCGCAGGGCCGTGGCCGCCTCCCCGGGGAGCGCGTCGGCGGCTGCCTCCAGGAACCGGGTCATGACCGGCGTGATCCGCATCGTGCCCGGCACGGCCAGTCGCTCGATCGCACGAGCGGCCAGCACGGCGGCGTTGTCGGCGCGCGGCATCGAACCATGACCCCACGTGCCCGTGATGTGGATCCGGTACGGGGCGAAGCCCTTCTCCGCGACCTGGATCGGGTACAGACGCTTGCCGGCCACCGTGACCGACACGCCGCCGCATTCGTTGACGGCGCCCGCCGCCCGTAGCCAGTCCGGCCGGTGCGCCGCGATCCAGCGAGCGCCGTCGAGCGACCCCGCCTCCTCGTCCGCCGTGCAGGTGAACAGGACGTCCCGCCGCAGGCCCGGGATGGGATCCGTGGCAGGATCGAGGCCGGCCGCACGAGCCTCCTCGACCAGCCGCTCGATGACCGCGAGCTCGAGCGCGATCATCCCCTTCATGTCGACCGCCCCGCGTCCGTAGACGTAGCCGTCGGCGACGTCCGCGGCGAACGGGTCGTGGCTCCAGCGATCCGCGCGCGGCCGGCACGACATCGAGGTGCGAGAGCAGGAGGAACGGTTCGCCACCCGTGCCGTCGCCGTGCAGACGCGCGTGGACCGAGCCGCGACCCGGTACCGGTTCGACGACCTCCGGTCGCAAGCCCAGGGCGGTCAGACGCCCGGCGAGATACCGGGCGACCCGGGTCTCGCCATCGGGCGCCTCAGGTGGCGGCGGGTTGATCGAGGGGATCCGGATGAGGTCGCGCAGTGTCGCCACCAGCGCCTCGTGGGCGGCCGCCCAGGTCGTCGCGGGGATCTCCGCCGCCGGGGTCACGGGATCGCGACGGCGGTCATCGGCCTCCAGCCGGCCCGATCAGGGCGATCACCGTCCCGACGATGAACCCCGACGCGACGATCGCGATCGCCATCCCGAGCAGGAGCCGGACGTACCGCCGGTCCTCCGCCAGGCCCGCTGCCGGGTCAGGGTCGTTCCCGCCAGCGATGTACGGGGCCTGCAGTCCCTTCTCGCGGGCCCGGACCGCTCGCGGAGCGTCGTAGGCCACCGGATCGGGCGGGAGGGTCGGGGGTTCCGGCGGGGACGGGGAGGGCTCGGTCTCGGTGTGCGTGTCGGTCACCGCGTCATGATGCCGTCGAACAGCGGACCGCGCATCAGGACCTCGTCGGGCATGGGCTCGTACCCAAGGCGAGCATTGACCGCTCGCATCGGTGCATTGGCCTCGTCATTGCCGGTTTCCAGCGCGGTGAGGTGGTGCTCGATGGCCCAGCCGATCGTCGCCTGCTTGAGCTCGCGGGCGATCCCGCGCCCGCGGTAGGCGCGGAGGACCCCCGTCATGTCGTGATACGCGACGGTCGCGGACCCAGGCTGCATCAGTAGGCACGCGTAGCCGACGACGCGGCCGCTCGCTGATTCGACCGCCACGAAGAAGGCGTCGTTCGGGACGGACGGCCGGTCCACGTCACGTGCCCGGAACTCCGCGAGATCGCCGACGACCATGGGCTCGTCTCCGCCGGGGAGGTCCGGGAAGGTCTCGAGCGCCACGGCATGGACGCCCTCGACGAGGTCGGGCCGCGCGGCGAGCGTCGTCAGCTCGATCCCGGGTGGTGGCGTGATCGTCGGCGCGGCTCGGTCGGCCAGCTCCAGGCGAACCGCTTTGAAACGCTCCAGTTCCGTGAAGCCGCGATGGGCCAGGAACTCGATGCCCTCCGGGCGATCCGCGGCACAACGGAGGTACAGCTGGGTCTTGCCGCGCGACACCGCGACCGCCGAGACGTCGCCCAGCAAGTGCTGTCCGATGCCGGCTCGGCGCGCTGCTGGCAGCACGCCGATGACCGCCCACAGCGCCGGATGTTCGGGGCCGAACACGTAGATCCGGCCCACGGTCGCGCTGCCGACGGGTCGTCCATCCACCTCGGCGAGCAAGCGCACGGTGCCCGGATAGGTCGCGTCGCTCCAGCGGATCTCATCGAGCGACGTCGGGGATTCTGGGTTCGTGGTGTTTTGGATCGCAACGAGGCGCTCGAGATCCGGATCCGCGGTGACCGTTCGGATCGCCAGGCCGGCCGGTCCGCTCATGCGACCGACTCCCGGAACGGCTCGGCGACCTCGCTGGCGACGGCGTCGACCCCGTCCGCACCGAGTCGCGCCGGCATCCCGAGGATGACGTGGGTCGCCCCGCGCTCGACCGCCTCGCGCGCCTGGCCGAGCGCCCAACGGCGATCCTCGGGGGTCGTCCCGGTCGGCACCTGCGCGCTGAGCTCGAACGACGACGGATCCCGGCCGGCCGCCTCGAGCGCAGCGAGGATCGCGTCGCGCTTCTCACTGAAATAGTCGAGGTCGGTCGGGCTCCCAAGGGCGACGACCGCCGGGAGCGCCCAACCGTCGGCGACCGCGGCGGCCAGCGCGATGCCCCGGCGCTTCTGCCCGCCCAACCAGAGCGGCGGTCCGCCGGGCGTGTGCGGTGGCGGCTCGTTCGTCGCCTCCGCGAGCGGGTAGAACGGGTCGGCGCGGGTGACGCCGGGTGGCGTTGCCGCCGCCTCCGACCAGAGGGCACGCAGCACGTGCACCGTCGATTCGAACCGATCGAAGCGCTCCGGCATGGGCGGCATCGGGATGGCGAACGGGAGGTGCTCGCCCTCGTGCCAGCCGGCGCCCAGGCCCAGGATGAACCGGCCGCCGGTGGCGTGGTCCATCACCGTGGCCGCCTTCGCGAGCACCACGGGATGCCGGAACGTGGCGGACAGCACGGCGTGCCCGACCCATCTGCCGGGCACGCGGTGGAGGAGGGCCGCCATCGCGGTGAGTGATTCGAAGCTCGCTCCGTGGCGTTCCCGCGACACGTCCGTGAGGTGATCGTTCATCCAGACCGACTCGAAGACGTCGTACTCGCCGATGCGTGCCCACGCGGCGTCGAGGGTCGACCAGTCGACGGCTTGCGGCGAGGTCTTGATCCCGATCGGGATGTGCCGGGCCGTCACCGCGCTACCCCCGGGCGCATCACCGCGCTGCGCCCGGGTGCGTCACCGCGCTGCCCCGGGCCTGTCGCTGGCTCAACGGCCGGGCCCGCCGGCGGACAGATTCGCGGTCATTCGTGACCCTGTCGTGACCGCTCCCTCCGACGCCGACCCGACGAGCGCCGCGTACTTGGCCAGCACCCCCGTCGGGTAGTTGGGCGGGCGCGGCGTCCAGGCAGTGAGGCGGCGCGCGATCTCGTCCGCGGGCACGTCCAGGTCGAGTGCCTTGCGGTCCACGTCGATGACGATCTCGTCGCCCTCCTCGACGACCGCGATCGGACCGCCCAGCGCGGCTTCCGGCGCGATGTGCCCGATCATCAGCCCGTGGGTCCCGCCGGAGAACCGGCCGTCCGTGATGAGCGCCACGCTGTCGCCCAGTCCCTCGCCGACCAGCGCGCCGGTGACGCTCAGCATCTCCTGCATGCCCGGTCCCCCGACCGGGCCTTCCCAGCGGATGACGACGACATCGCCGGCCACGATCCGGCGTTCCTTGACGGCCTCGAAGCACGCCGCCTCCGAGTCGAAGACGCGGGCCGGGCCACGGTGCAGCCGCCGCTCGTGGCCGGCCAGCTTGACCACGCAGCCGTCCGGCGCGAGCGTCCCGTGCAGGATCGCAAGGCCACCGGTCGCCTTCAGGGGCGTCTCGATCGGGAGGACGACCTTCTGGCCCTCGGTCTCCTGGGCCCCGGCCGCGATCTCGGCGATCGTCCGGCCGTCGATGGTCGGCGCGTCCCCGCGGAGCAGCCCGTCGCGCTTGAGCAGCTCGCGCATGACCAGTGCGATCCCGCCGGCGTCGTACAGGTCGGCAGCCTGGTAGCGGCCGCCCGGGTGCATGTCGGCGATGACCGGTGTTCGATCGGCGATTGCCCCGAACTCGTCGATGTCGAGCGGGACGCCGAACTCGTGGGCGATGGCGAGGAGGTGCAGCACGCCGTTCGTCGAGCCACCGGTCGCGGCCACCGAGGCGATGCCGTTCTCGATCGACGCGCGCGTGACGAATCTCGAGGGCCGGACGTCTCGGCGCACGAGGTCCATGATCAGCTCGCCCGTCTTCCGCGCGGCCTCGTCCTTGGCCGGATCCTCGGCCGGGATGCCGTTGAGCCCCGCGGGTGAGAGGCCCATGAACTCCATGACCGTCGCCATCGTGTTGGCGGTGTACTGGCCGCCGCAGGCGCCAGGTCCCGGGCATGCGACCTGCTCCACCTCGTACAGCTCATCGAGCGTGATCTTGCCCGCGCGGTAGGCTCCGATCGCCTCGAAGACCGTGACCACGGTCGCGTTGCGAACGCCCTTGTAGGTCCCCGGGTAGATCGTGCCGTTGTAGAGGATCACGCCCGGCCGGTCGATGCGACCCAGGGCCATCGCCGCGCCCGGGATCGTCTTGTCGCAGCCCACCAGGCAGACGACGCCGTCGAGCAGGTGGCCGCGGACGACCAGCTCGATCGAGTCGGCAACGACCTCGCGGCTGACCAGCGACGCCTTCATGCCCTCCGTGCCCATGGACACGCCGTCGCTGACCGACACGGTGTTGAATTCCATGGGCGTGCCGCCGGCCGCACGGATGCCGTCCTTGACGTGCTCCGCCAGTCGTCGCTGGTTGTAGTTGCACGGCATGGTCTCGATCCAGGTCGTGCCCACGCCGACCAGCGGCTTGGCCAGGTCCTCGTCCGTGAAGCCGACCGCCTTGAGCATCGCGCGGGCGGCGGCACGATCCGGCCCGTCGGTCAGGGCCGCGGAGTGCCGCTTGGCCGGGTCGCTCGGTCGGTCGTACGGGTGCTGGGCGCTGGAGTCGGACATCTTGACGGCGTCTCCGGGTCGGGACACTTGGGGGCCAGGGCAGGTGGTGCCCCTGGCAGGGGAGGTGGCCCCGTCAGTGTAGGACGGGCCGCCCGTCGTCCGCCGCCAGCCGTTCCTCGACCCTCGACGTGGCGACGGCTCGACTCACGGCGTGTCCCGTCACGGCCTCAAGGAAGTCGCCCTGATCCAGGCTGAACGCCGTGACCGGTCCGACCGCGCGGACGGACGCCGTCCGCGGCACGTGGCGCATGAGTGCGATCTCCCCGACGCCGCCACCGGGTCCCAGGGTCCGGACGACACTCCCCTCCTGGGAAACCTCGACGCTGCCCGTGTCGATGAGGACGTAATCCACGCCCGGCTCGCCTTCGCGCATGATCCATTCGCCGTCCGCGAAGGCGACGGGTGTGAGCGCCGCGGCGAGGTGCTCGACCGTCGCCAGCGAGAGTGGCGCGAACAACGGCTCGCCGCGGATGAGCTCCACCCGTCGTGCCCCGCCGATGCCGCCTTCGTCCATCCGGCGCAGCGCCGGCGTGAGCAGGACCGCGGCGACAGGCAGGATCAGCCCGCTGGCCAGGAGCGCTCCGCGGATGCCCAGCGTCTCGACGAGGACCGGTGCGATGACCCCACCCAGGGCGACGCCACCGTTGGCGACGCTGTCGATGAGCCCCAGGACTGCGATGCGCCGGGAATTCGGCGTCATCCGCTGGATGAGCGTGAAGCCGGAAACATCGATGAAGGCGTTGCTCACGCCGACGGCCGCCATGGCGACGAGCGCGACCGCCGGATGCACGACGAGGCCGATCACGGCGATCGGCGCACCCCAGCCGGCGAGGGCCAGCCCGAAGGCCGGGGAGAGACGGTCCCGTCCGGCGAGCGTGATGGCCACGACCGCTCCGAAGAGCCCGCCGAGGCCCATGGCCGCGTTGAGCGCCCCGACGCCCGGATCGCCCAGTCCAAGCAACTCGATCGCCGCGACCACCACGAGCACGGTGAGCAACCCGCGAACCAGCGTCTGCAGCCCGAGCGCGCAGACGATGAGCCGTGGCCCCGGCAGCTCGACCAACGCCCCGATCCCGGCCGAGAGCTGGTCGAGGACGGCTCGCGCCGAGGTGTCCGACCGCCCGACCGCCGGGACGTCCAGGCGCGCGATCGCCGCTACGCCCGCGGCATAGATCACGAAGATCGCGATGGTGGCGCCCAGCGGCCCGGTCGCAACGAGCAGCATCCCGGCCAGTGCCGGGCCGAGGAAGGTGCCGAGGCCCTCGGCCGCACTGGACGTGACGTTGGCGGCCACGAGTTGGGCCGGCGACGTGGCAACGGCGGGCAGCAGGGCCATGTGCAATGGACGCGTGAACGCTCCGACGCCTGCTTCGAGGGCGACGACCGCGAACAGGAGGGGGATCGGCAGATCCAGCCCCACGACGACGATCGCCAGGCCGATCGCCATGGTCCGGATCGCGTTCACCGCCCGCAGCACGACCTCCGGTCGCCAGCGCACCGTCGGAAGGCCGGCGAACGGCGCGATCAACGTGGGCACCAGGAAGCGGGCAAGCCCGAGGATGCCCACTGCGACCGTGCCCCCGGCCTCATACGCCGCGAGCAGCGTCGTGACCAGGAACGCCCATTTGCCCGCGCAGATCGCGAACCACGCGATCGTCAGCCGCCGAAGCTGCGGGTCCTCGAGCGTCGTCCGGAGTGCCGTGACGGCCGCCTTCGGTGCCGCCGCAGGTCCTGCCATGACCGGAGCATAGTCCCCGCGCAGGCCGGCTCCGACGGACCGCGGCCATCTTCCCGGGCGGACGCGCGACGCGTATGCTGCCGCGACGCGACATGACGCGATGTCGGCCCGGCCGCAGGATCGCGACAGGTGGAGGCGAGATCGACACGATGGACGCAAAGCTCGAGCTGCTGTCGAAAGTCCCGCTTCTCGCTGGACTCGACCGCCATGCCCTGGAAGAGGTCGGACGCCTCGCCGATGAAGTGGACCTGCCGGCCGGTCGCGTCGCCGCCCGTCAGGGCTCGTCAGGCGATGAGTTCTTCCTGATCGTCGAGGGCACCGTGCGGATCGAGCGCGACGGACAGCTCCTGCGCGATCTGGGCCCGGGCGACTTCTTCGGGGAGCTGGCCTTGCTCGGCCACACGGGACGGACCGCGACGGCCACCTGTGTGACGGCGTGCCGGCTGATGGTCGTGGGTCATCGGGAGTTCCACCAGCTGTTGACCCAGTTCCCGACCATCCAGGGTGCCGTCCTCCGATCTGTCGCCACTCGGATCGCGCGGCTCGAGGAGGTCACGCCGGGCGGTTCCGCGAGCCCGAGCTGAATCGTCGGTGGCCTAGCGCAGACACGGCCCCGTCTCGACGGGCCCGGTCCGACCGAGTGCCGGCGCGACACGGACAGCGACCGCGGTCGGGGTGAGTGCGTACCCGACGTCGGGATCGGTTCGGGCCTCGGCGAAGATCAGGCCGCCGACCGTCCCGTCCTGCAGCACGAACGGGCCGCCGCTGTCGCCACGGTCGATCTGCGCTCGGAGCTCCAGGACCCGGCGGGTCACGGTCGCCTGATCGTAGATGTCGCGGCCGGTCGCAGCATAGGCGCCGGTCACGGCGGCGGGGACGATGGTGAGGCTGCCGCCGCCTGGATATCCGAGGGCCGCGCCGACCGCACCGCGGCTGGGATCGCTCGCCGCGAACCGCAGCGGCGCCGCCTGCAGGTCCGGTGCATAGAGAACGGCGACGTCCAAGGCCGGATCGAACAGTACGACGATGGCGTCCACCTTCCCCGCGATGCCGGTGACCCGGATGCCCCGGGTCCGCGCGCCCGCGACGACGTGCGCATTCGTGACGACGTAGCCGTCGGCGACGGCGACCCCACTCCCCGAGGACTCGAATCCGCAGGTCGCGGCCGAAACCCGGACCGTGCTGGCTTCGGCGAGCTCGGCGATGGCCCTCGCGGTGGCGTCGGTCGGCGGGTCGACTGGCGGCTGCGGCAGTGGCTCGAGGCCGACGAACACCTCCGGCAGACCGGACTCGTCCAGGAGCGACCCGAGCTCGGTCGCGATCTCGGCCGGTGGCGGCAGGGCGGCGTTCAGCGTCCGGATGGCGGTCGATGTCTGGGCCGCCTCGGTCAGGCGCGGGATCGGGCCGATCGCCAGGAGACCGCCGGCGAGCCAGACGATCAGCAGGGCCTGAGCGGCACCGGTGAACCCGCCCGCGACACGGTCCGCCGCGCTCAGAACGCCGGTCCCAAGGGCCCGCGCGATCGTGCGTCCGATCGTCGAACCGACCGACTCGCCGATCCCCACCGCGAGCAGGAGGCCGGTCAGCACCGCGTACGGCCGCAGATCGGCCGGGACATTGTCGAGCGGCTCGACGAGGAGGGGTAGCGCCAGGACGACGATCGCTCCGCCACCGATGGCGCCGAGCAGGCCACCGACCTGGGGAAGCGCCCCCGATCGGTACCCGAGCAGGACGGCAAGCACCACCAGGACGATGGCGACGAGGTCGAGTGGGTTCACTGGCGGGATGGTCGCACAGGTCGAGCGGGGACGCGGGACGCGGCGGGACCCGCCCGTGACGATCCTGAACGTGCGAAACGCCCCGGACGCGGTCGCCCGGGGCGGGTACGAGATGCGAGGAAGAAGCGCGGGGTTAGCCGACCGTGACCTCGATCGGAGCGGCGCCGCCGGTCCCGTCGGTGATCTGATACGTGCCGGGGGCGACGTCCGGGATGGGGATCTCGGTCTTGTGGAGCTCGGCGATGGCGATGCACGCCACCTCCTCCGGACCGTGGCCCTCGCGCAGCGTGATGGAGTACGAAGCCTGGCCCTTGGCGACAACGACCGTGTCGAGGATGTTGCAGGGCTCGACGCCACTGAACCAGCTCGCGGTCACCACGATCGTCGAACCGTCGACGCGAGCCGTGAGGCTGTCCGCGGACACGTCGTGGACGTCGAGCTGGCCGGGCTTGGGGACCACGGTCTTGGCGCCGTCGCCGATGCCGCCCGGGTCCTGACTGGGATCCGCGGGGTCGCTGGGCGGCGCCGTGACCGGGAGATCCGGGGAGCTGCCCGACGGCACCGAAGCCGAGGGTCCCGCGGCCGCCGAGCAGGCGACCAGCAGGAGGGACAAGGACAGGAGGCCGACGCCAATGCGCCGGGAGCGGCGAGGTTCGTTCATGCCGCGGAGACGACCGATCGCGGCATCGGGTTCCCGGCGGGTGGTCACACGCCTGACGATGCGGACGACCGCGTCCCGGCGAGCGTATCGATGCGGGGTGGATGCGCGGCCTCCCAGGCCGCGATGTCATCGTCCTTCGAGAGCAGATATCCGAGCTCATCCGTGCCGGCCAGGAGCATCCGCTTCGCGAACGGGTCGATCGTGAAGTCGATCGTCGAGCCGTCCGGCAGCATCACGCCCTCCTCCGCGAGATCGACCGTCAGCTGCGCGTCGGGGTCGTGCTCGACGAGATCCCACAGGCGTCTGTGGGTCTCCGGGCTGACCACGATCGGCAGCACCCCGTTCTTGAGGCTGTTGCTGCGAAAGATGTCGGCGAAGCCGGTCGAGAAGATCGCGCGGATGCCCCACGCCGTCAGGGCCCACGGCGCGTGCTCACGCGACGAACCGGCCCCGAAGTTGTCGCCCACGAGCAGGATCTGGCGGCCCGCCATGCCGGGCTCGTCAAGCACGAAGGGCGGGTCCTTGAGCGAGCCATCCTCCTCGAACCGCCAGTCGCGGAACAGCGCCTCGGCGAGGCCGTCCTTGTCGGTGACCTTCAGGTAGCGCGCGGGGACGATCTGGTCGGTGTCGACGTTCTCGGCGTTGAGGGGGACGACCTTGCTCGTGAACATCCGGAACGGTTCGGCCACGGGGTCAGCGACCGCCGACGGCGGCCAGCGTCTCGATCCCGGGCAGCGTCCGCGGATCGGTCACGACGCCCGCGATCGCAGAGGCCGCCGCGGTCAAGGGAGAGGCCAGGAACGTCCTGCCGCCCTTGCCCTGGCGGCCCTCGAAGTTGCGATTGCTCGTGCTGACCGCGTACTGCCCGGGCGCCAGCTGGTCTCCGTTCATGGCGATGCACATGGAACAGCCGGATTCGCGCCAGTCGGCCCCCGCGGCCTTGAAGATCTCGGCCAGCCCTTCGGCCTCGGCCTCGCGCTTCACCTCGTCACTGCCGGGGGTGACCATGAGCCGGACACCGTCCGCCACGTGGCGGTCCTTGAGCGCGGCGGCGGCGAGACGCAGGTCGCTGATCCGGCCATTCGTGCACGAACCAACGAAGACCACGTCGACCTTCTGGCCGATGATCGCCTGTCCGGGCTGCAGGTCCATGTACTCGAGGGCGCGTTCGAGGGCTCGCTTGGCGCCTGGATCGGGCTCGTCCGCCGGGGACGGGACACGCGAGGTGATCGGGATGCCCATCCCGGGGTTGGTCCCGTAGGTGACCATCGGCTCGAGGGCATTCGCGTCGATCGTGATCGACTTGTCGAACGTCGCCCCGTCGTCGGTCGGCAGCCGCCGCCAGCGCTCCACGGCGGCATCCCACGCCGCACCTTGCGGTGCGTACTCGCGGCCGTGCACGTAGTCGTACGTCGTGTCGTCCGGGGCGATGAGCCCGGCTCGTGCACCACCCTCGATGCTCATGTTGCAGATGGTCATCCGCTGTTCCATCGTCAGCGCACGAATGGCCTCGCCGCGGTACTCGAACACGTGACCGGTGCCGCCGCCGACGCCGATCCGGGCGATCAGGGCGAGGATGATGTCCTTGCTGCTCACACCGGGGGCCAGGCGGCCGTCGATCCGGACCTCGTACGTCTTCGGGTCGCGCTGGAGGAGGGTCTGGGTGGCGAGCACCATCTCGACTTCGCTCGTCCCGATCCCGAACGCCAGCGCCCCGAACGCCCCGTGCGTGCTCGTATGCGAATCGCCGCAGACGATGGTCATCCCGGGCTGGGTCAGCCCCATCTGGGGGCCGATCACGTGGACGATCCCCTGGGACGGCGACCCGATCCCATGAAGCGGCACGCCGAACTCGCGGCAGTTGTCCTCGAGCCTCGAGATCTGGGCGGCAGCCGCCATGTCGAGCATGGGGAGGTCCCGCGGTGTCGTCGGGATGGAGTGATCGGCGGTGGCGACGGTCTGCGACGGCCGGCGGACCGTGAGGCCGCGCTCGCGGAGCCCCGTGAACGCCTGCGGCGAGGTGACCTCGTGGACGAGGTGAAGGTCTACGGCAAGCACGGCCGGGGCGCCCGGATCCTGGCTGACCACGTGGTCAGTCCAGATCTTGTCGACGATGGTGCGCGGTCGGGGCGGGGTGACGGCCATGGTGCGAGCGAGCTCCACGAGGTTGGGACGGGACGGCTGCAGACTACCAGCGGACGGCGCAGGCGTCCCCGTTTCCACTCCCGCGGCGCCGATAGTCCTATACGCGGGCGGTACCCCTGGTGTGCTGCACGGGAGCCGCGGAGGGGGTACAACCGTCCTAGTCATCACCATCCCTCCCGCAACCACACCAAGAGGGGGCGGCATCTCTTGTCGACTCGGATCCGGGGACTGACGGACCGAGGCCGGGCGACGTACCTGCGGACGCGACTCGCGCAGCGCCTGCGCCACCGACCGGCCACTCGACGGCTGCAGTCGGACGGGAGCCCGATCCCGGCCGTCGTGCGCGTCTGGGGCCTGACCGCGACGCTCATCCTCGTCGCGCTGGCGGTCTACGTCGCGCAGCTCCACGGCCTCCCCGCGCCTCGAGTCCCGATCCAGATCCCGTGGCCGCTGCTCGCCATCGCCTTCGCCGCGGCGGAGCTGAAGGTCGTCGAGGTCCACTTCCGACGCGAGACGCACTCGTTCTCGCTGAGCGAGTTCCCGGCCGTCGTCGGCCTGTTCTTCCTGTCGCCGCCCGACTACATCCTGGCCGTCCTGACGGGATCGGCCGCGGCGATGCTGTTCGCCTCCGGACAACGCCCCATCAAGGTGGCGTTCAACCTCGCGAACTTCGGGTTGATCGCGGTCGTTTCCTACAGCATCGTGTCCGCGCTCGTCTCCCGCGACGGGATGCCCGGCCTGCGTGAGTGGCTCGCGGCGTTCGCCGCCACGTCCGCCGCGACGATCATCAGCTCCGTCACCATCGCGACGGTCATCACGCTCTCGGGCGGCGCCCCGCAGTTCCGGAAGCTTCCCGAGATGATCCAGTTCGGATTGATGGTGGCGTTGGCGAACACGAGCCTGGCGCTCCTCGCCGTCGCCGCCTTGTGGTTGAGCCCGGCCATGCTCTGGCTGTTGATCCTGCCGGTCGCGATGGTCTTCCTGGCGTATCAGGCGTACGTCTCGGAGCGCGAGAAGCACGAGCGCCTCGAGCTCCTCTACCAGTCGTCGCGGATCCTGCAGCACTCCCCGGAGATCGATTCGACGCTGGTGTCGCTGCTGAGCCACGCCCGCACGATGTTCCGCGCTGAGCTCGCGGAGGTCGTCCTGTACCCGCGAACCGTCGGCGAGGCCGGCCTGCGGACCCGCTCCTGGCACGAACGCGAGGCCGACGTGATGGTCCCGGACCGGGACTACGTGGAGGACCCGATCCATCAGCGTCTCGCCGACTCGACCGCGCCGTTCTTCGAAGAGACCCGCGACCCGGATGGGCGCGTGTCGCAGCACATGGTGAGCGCGCTCCGCGGCGAATCGGAGATGATCGGCTCGCTGATCATCAGCAACCGCCTGACCGAGGGCACGATGTTCAGCGAGGACGACCTCCGGTTGCTGGAGACCCTGGCCAACCAGGCCGCGGTCGCACTGGAGAACGGTCACCTCGAGCAGTCCCTGGCCGAGCTGTCGCGGCTCAAGGAGCAGCTCCGTCATCAGGCCTACCACGATCCGTTGACCGGTCTCCCGAACCGGACCCTGTTCCTCGAGAAGGTCGTGGACCGGATCAGTCGCCCGACGGACAAGATGCCGGTCGTGCTGTTCCTGGACCTCGACGACTTCAAGGTCGTCAACGACACGCTCGGGCACGCC
This sequence comes from uncultured Chloroflexia bacterium, assembly GCA_963828165.1. Classification (GTDB taxonomy): domain Bacteria; phylum Chloroflexota; class Limnocylindria; order Limnocylindrales; family CSP1-4; genus SPCO01. The sequence goes on along the minus strand of CAWHDR010000001.1, from coordinate 750,395 downwards.
GCTGGCGACCGCCTGCTGTTCGACGTGGCGGCGCGCCTCCGGACCGTGCTGCGTACCGAGGACGTCGCCGCGCGCCTGGGCGGCGACGAGTTCGCGGTCCTCCTCGAGGACGACCCGGGCCTGTCCGAGTCGGAGGCCGTCGCCCACCGGATCATCGAGGCGATGCGCGTGGCGTTCACCATCGACGGTCACGACACGACCATCGGGGCGAGCATCGGCATCGCCGCGGCGCGGCTGGGCACGGAGCGCGCCGACGAGCTCCTGCGCAACGCCGACGTCGCGATGTACACGGCCAAGGCTTCCGGCAAGAACCGCGTATCCGTCTTCGAGCCCACGATGCATGCGGCGATCGTGGAGCGGCACGCACTCAGCGCCGAGCTCTCCAGGAGCCTCGGCCAGGGCGAGCTCGCCGTCTACTACCAGCCCATCGTCGCGCTGTCGAACGCCGGGGTCACCGGCATGGAGGCCCTCGTCCGCTGGCGCCATCCGGTCCGCGGCCTGATCGGACCCGGCGAGTTCGTCCACCTCGCCGAGGAGAACGGGATGATCCTGCCGCTCGGGCGTTGGGTCCTGTCCGAGGCATGCCACCAGGCCGCCGCATGGTCCAGGCTCGTGCCCGCCGACCCGCCGCTGACGATGTCGGTGAACCTGTCCGCACAGCAGCTCCAGGAACCCACCTTCGTCAGCGACCTCAAGTCCATCCTCGACGAGAGCGGGCTGACGCCGTGGCAGCTGGTCCTCGAGATGACCGAGACCGTGATGTTCCACGACACGACCACGACGATCTCGCGCCTCGAGGCGATCCGCGACCTGGGCGTCCGGATCGCGATCGACGACTTCGGCACCGGGTACTCATCGCTCGGGTATCTGCGCCGCTTCCGGGTCGACATCCTCAAGATCGCTCGTGAGTTCATCGGGCCCGCGGAGAGCGAAGAGGAGTGGGCATTCGCCGGCGCGATCGTGGCGCTGGGCCGGACGCTCGGGCTGAGCATCATCGCGGAAGGCATCGAGGAACCGGGGCAGTATCGGCGGCTTCACGAGCTCGGCTGCGAGTACGGCCAGGGGTACCTCTTCTCGAGGCCACAGGAAGCCGATGCCATGACCGAGATGCTGATGGCCCAGCGGCCGCTGCGCGAGTCGCACCGTCCCCCGGCGGGCATCCGATCCGCGTCGTCGACCATGACCATCGATCACCTGGCCAGCTGAGCAGCTCGGGAGCGTCGCGTTGTTCATCCTCTATGCCGTCCTGATCGGGCTCGTCATCGGTTTCGCCGCCGGCGGGCGCCCATCCGGCCTGGCCGCCCTCCAGCTGCGGTGGTCGTGGATCATCGTCGCGGGGCTGCTCACCCAGGTCGTCCTCTTCTCGGAGCCCGTGAGCGCTCGGATCGGTGGTCTCGGGCCGCCTCTGTACGTGGCCTCGACCGCTGCGGTCATCGCGGCCGTCCTCGCCAACCGCGCGATCACCGGGATGCCGATCGTGGCCCTTGGTGCGATCAGCAATCTCGCCGCGATCGTGGCGAACGGTGGCTACATGCCGGCGGATCCGGCGGCCCTGACCGCGTTGGGCGCGGCGCATCCGACGGCCTATTCCAACAGCACCATCGTCCCGAACCCCGTGCTGGCCCCACTGACCGACATCTTCGCGCTACCGACGTGGGTCCCGTTCTCCAACGTCTTCAGCATCGGCGACGTCCTGATCGGCGTCGGTGTCGCCGTCGTGATCGTCACGGCCATGCGCGCCTGGGATCGGTCGTCGACGGTCGCCGCAGTGCCGCCCGTCGGCGCCTGACGCGCCGGCTGCAGCCGGTGCCGCCCTTGCCGCCCGGTGCGGGCCGACAACTCCCCCGAACGGCGCGAGGTACTGGTACTACTGGGGTATCGGCACTCGGGGACGGATGAGCGACAGTGCGAGCACAACGGACTTTCGTCCTGCACACCACGATCGCTCAGGGCAAACCCGTCGCGAGGCGGGGACGCAAAGCCAGGGATCTCGCAAGAGACCGCCCGGCCGCCGATCCGGCGTGATCCACTCTTCGCTCGAAGGGGATCGATCGTGAAAAGCACTCTGGCCCGCCTCTCGTGGGCGCTTACGGTCCTCGCGTCGCTGGCGCTCACGGTGGGAGCCGGCATGCGGTGGAGCTGGTGATGAGCATCGACGCCGGCCACCGCTGGGAACTCATCACCACGTTCTAGTCGCGCACCAGGCAGATCAGGCCGCCGGCACCGCCGGCGGCCTTTCACGTCGCAGGACCATCGGGTGGGCGTTGACGCACCATCGATCCCTGCTAGACTGCGCGGACCGCACGGCCCGACCGGGCGGAATACAGCGTGTTGGAGGCCAGTCTTGGGCCAATTCGATCGGCAGGATCGCCGGATGGTCGCCGTCGTGATGACGACGGACGGTCGCCGCGTCCACGTGCCCGTCGAGCCGAACCCGCTCTCCGACGTATCGATCCTCGCGCTTCTTCGCTCGCTTCTGGGGCTTGATGGCCTTCTTGGCCTCATTACCGGCTCCCGGCGGGAGAACGGAGGGATGCGGAGGAACGGACGCTAAGGCGCCACGAACCCACGCAACACCCGAAGGGACCCTCGCCGGGAGGCGAGGGTCTTTTGTATGTCCGTCACTACGAGGACCTTCCATGACGATGAAGACCGATCCCGCGAAACCGCCGGGTCCGGCCACGGGCCGACGCAGTCACGTGCCGGCCGACGGCTCGGCGGGCGCGGCGGCGATCGAGCGCGCCCGGAAGGGCATGCTCCATGAGGCACGCGACCTGAAGCGGACGCGCATCGGCGCGGATGTCCTGTGCGAGGCCCTCCTCCGCCAGGGTGTCGACATCTTCTTCAGCTACCCGGGTGGCGTGATCCTGCCGCTGTACGACGTCCTGGGCGACTACCCGGAGCTTCGCCACATCCTGGTCCGCCACGAGCAGGGCGGCGCCCACGCGGCCGACGGGTACGCCCGGGTCACGGGGTCCGTCGGTGTCTGCATGGGCACGTCCGGCCCCGGTGCCACGAACCTCGTCACGGGCATCGGGACGGCGATGCTCGATTCGGTGCCGATGGTCGCGATCACCGGCAACGTGCCATCCGCGCTCATCGGCAAGGACGCGTTCCAGGAGATCGACATCAACGGCATCACCTTGCCGATGACGAAGCACAACTACCTCGTGCGCGATGCCGACGAGCTGCCGCGGGTCGTGGCGGAGGCCTTCCACATCGCCCGGACCGGTCGCCCGGGTCCGGTCCACATCGACATCACGAAGGACGCGCTCCAGCAGGAGACGCGCGCGGAGCACCCGACCGAGGACGAGATCGTCGCCGGCCTCCCGGGCTTCCGTCCGAACCTGGATGGCCACGGCCGCCAGCTCAAGACGGCGGCGACCGAGATCGCGAACGCGAAGCGGCCGGTGATCCTGGCGGGCCACGGCGTCCTCCACGCGGAGGCGTGGGACGACCTGCGGATCTTCGCCGAGAGGACCTCGATCCCCGTGGCCTGGACGCTGCTCGGGATCGGCGCGATGGACGAGACGCACCCGCTCGCCTACGGCTTCATGGGCATGCATGGCTGGAAGCACGTCAACCGCGCCATCCAGAGCGCCGACCTGCTGATCGCCATCGGCATGCGGTTCGACGACCGGGTCACCGGCAACGTCCGCACCTACGCACCGTATGCCCGCATCATCCACGTCGACATCGACCCCGCCGAGATCGGCAAGAACGTGGCGGTCGAGGTACCGATCGTCGGGGATGCGAAGCGCGTGCTCCAGGCGCTGACGCCGATGGTGCCCGCGACGAGCGCCGATGAGCGCCGCGAGTACCTCGACCAGCTGGCCGAGTGGCGACGCGATGCCGAGGCGTCCTCATGGCACGGCTCGGGTGCATGGCGCGACGGCGTGCTGTCAGCCGACTACGTCGTCGAGCGGATCGGCGAGCTCACCGACCACCAGGCGACGTACGTGGCCGACGTCGGGCAGAACCAGATGTGGCTCGCCCGCTACACGGGCTTCCGCAACCCGAACTCGCACGTGAGCTCCGGTGGACTCGGGACGATGGGCTTCTCCGTCCCGGCCGCCATGGGTGCCGCGCTCGGGCGGCCGGATCGCGAGACCTGGGCGATCACCGGCGACGGGGGATTCCAGATGACGTTCCAGGAGCTGATGACGCTGGTCGCCGACGACATCCCCGTCAAGATCGCCCTGCTCGACAACAAGAAGCTCGGGATGATCCGCCAGTGGCAGGAGATCATCTACGCCGGGAACTACCACTCGGCGAACCTGCCCGGGCCGGACTTCGCGAAGCTCGCGGATGCGTTCGGCATCCCGGCGTTCCGCGCCCGCACCCCGGCCGAGGTCGATGACGCCATCCGCGCCGCCCAGGCGGTCGACGGCCCCGCACTGATCTGGTTCGAGATCGCCGAGGAGCAGAACGTCTTCCCGATGATGCCGGCCGGCAAGGGCCTGTCGGACCTGATCGAGAAGTGGGGCGGGGCGGACGAATGACCGACACGACCTCGAACGGAACGGGCCCCGGTCCCACGCCGACCCCGGCCGAAGCGCCGCATCCCGCCCCGGCGCACGTAGCGCCGCCGCCGCGCTCGCTGCCAGGTGGCGGCGAGACGCGTCGGCATGTCCTCGTGGCGATCGTCATGAACCGGCCGGGCGTCCTCAACCGCGTGTCGAGCCTCATGCGCGCTCGCAACTTCAACATCGACTCCCTCGCCGTCAGCAAGACCGACCGCGAGGACACGAGCCGCATGACGATCACCCTGCACGGGGACGACGTCGCGGTCGAGCAGGCCGCCAAGCAGCTTTACCGGCTGATCGACGTGCTCAAGGTCCAGGACGTCACCTCGGACCCCACCGTGGAGCATGAGCTCGCATTCGTGAAGATCCGGGCGACCGAATCGAATCGCGACGAGGTGCTCCGGCTCGTCGAGCTCTCGCGCGGCCGGGTCGTCGACCTGGCCGATGGCTCGGTCATCGTGGAAGTGACCGGCACCGAGTCCGAGATCGACACGTTCGTGTCGCTCGTGCGGACGTACGGCATCAAGGAGTTGGTCCGGACCGGCGCCGTCGTGATGGCGAGGGGTTCGGGGTCCATCGAGGAGGCGATCAAGCGATGACGGCGAAGATGTACTACGACAACGACGCGGACCCCTCGGCGCTCGCCGGACAGACGGTCGCGATCATCGGGTACGGCAGCCAGGGCCATGCCCATGCGCTGAATCTGCACGAGAGCGGGGTCGACGTCATCGTCGGGCTGGCGCCGGGGTCGAAGAGCCGGGCGCTCGCGTCGGACGCCGGTCTGCGGGTCAGCGACGTCGCGGATGCCGTGCGCGATGCGGACGTCGTGATGATCCTCGTGCCCGACACCGTCGCAGAAGGCGGTCTATGACGCCGAGATCGGCCCGCATCTTCGCGCCGGCCATCTCCTGATGTTCGCCCACGGCTTCAACCTGCGATTCGGGCGGATCGACCCGCCCGGCATCGTCGACGTGGGGATGGTCGCCCCAAAGGGACCCGGTCACCTGCTGCGATCCGTGTACCAGGCCGGCGGTGGCGTGCCGGCCCTCTTCGCCGTCGAGCGCGACCAGTCGGGCACCGCGCGCGACCGCGTGCTGGCCTATGCCCGGGCGATCGGCTCGACGCGCGCGGGCGTGCTGGAGACCACCTTCGCCGAGGAGACCGAGACCGACCTCTTCGGGGAGCAGTCGGTGTTGTGCGGCGGGACGTCGGCTCTGGTGAAGATGGCGTTCGAGACGCTCGTCGAGGCGGGTTACCAGCCGGAGCTCGCGTACTTCGAGACGATGCACGAGCTCAAGCTCATCGTCGACCTGATGTACCGCGGCGGTCTCAACTTCATGCGCTTCAGCGTCAGCGACACCGCGGAGTACGGCGACTACGTGTCCGGTCCGCGGCTCATCGACGAGAGCGTTCGCGAGCGGATGCAGGCCGTGCTCAAGGACATCCAGGACGGCTCGTTCGCGAACCGCTGGATCGAGGAGAACGAGAGCGGCCGGCACGAGTTCGAGCGTCTGCGCCAGGCCGACCACGATCACCTGATCGAGCGCGTCGGCGGCCGCCTGCGTGCCCAGATGCCGTTCCTGAACCCGGTCGAGGTGCAGGCCGGACAGGCCCAGGCCGCGGCGACGACCCCCGGGGCGGCGCGGTGAGCGCGCCGGTACCGCGGCCCGACGGCCCGTTCGTCGCTCCGGGCACGGTCCGCATCTTCGACACGACGCTGCGCGACGGCGAGCAGGCACCGGGCGCGGGCCTGACCGCCGCGGAGAAGCTGGAGGTGGCCCGCCAGCTGGCGCGCCTCAAGGTCGACGTCATCGAGGCGGGATTCCCGGCCGCCTCGCCGGGCGACTTCGAGGCCGTGCGGCGGATCGCGCAGGAGACCCCGCAGGACATCGCGGTGGCGGCGCTCGCCCGCTGCCGCGACGGCGACCCGCAACGGGCGATCGAGGCGATCAAGGTCGCGCACCGCCCGCACCTCCACGTCTTCATCGCCACGAGCGACATCCACCTCAAGCACAAGCTGCGCGTCGATCGCGACACGGCGCTCGCCGAGGCGGTCCGCTGGGTCCGTCACGGCCGCGAACAGCTCGGCCGTGACGCCGAGATCGAGTTCAGCGCCGAGGACGCGTCACGGACCGACATCGACTACCTGCTCCAGGTGTACGAGGCGGTCGTCGAGGCCGGTGCGTCGACCGTCAACATCCCCGACACCGTCGGATACGCGATCCCGGCCGAATTCGGGAAGCTGGTCGGCCGCGTGGTCGATCTGGTGGGCGATCAGGCCACGGTCAGCGTGCACTGCCACAACGACCTGGGCCTGGCGACGGCCAACACGCTGGCCGCGGTCCAGGCCGGCGCCCGCCAGGTCGAGGTCACGATCAACGGCCTCGGCGAGCGCGCGGGCAACGCGTCGCTGGAGGAGGTCGTCATGGCCCTCCGAACGAGGCCGACGCAGTTCCCGGACCTCGGCTCCGGTGTCCAGACCGAGCACATCACGGCCGCGTCCCGACTCGTGTCCTACCTGACCGGTTTCGCGGTCCAGCCCAACAAGGCGATCGTCGGTGGCAACGCCTTCGCCCACGAATCCGGCATCCACCAGGACGGCGTCATCAAGAACCCGCTCACGTACGAGATCATGACGCCGCAATCGATCGGCCTGTCCGGCAGCCAGCTGACGATCGGCAAGCTGTCCGGTCGACGGGGCCTGCAGGGCAAGCTGCGCGAGCTCGGCCACGAGCTCGAGGGCGACGCGCTCGACAGCATCTACCGCCAGGCCATCGAGCTCGCCGACGCCAAGAAGGACGTCACCGACGCCGACCTGCTCGCGCTCGTGGAGCAGCGCACCTCGGAGGTCGAGGCGAGCATCGCGCTCGTGGGCTGGAGCGTGACCTCATCGCACGGCGGCACTGCGGTCGGGACCGTGACGCTCAGCGTCAACGGCGACGAACGAAGTTCCGAGTCGACGGGCAACGGCCCGGTCAACGCGCTCTTCAAGGCCGTCGACGACACGCTCCAGCCGCTGCTCGGCTGGCACCCGACCCTGACCGAGTACGAGATCAAGGCCGTCTCCGCCGGGGAGGATGCGCAGGGCCAGGTCCTGGCGCGGTGCCGCCGCTCGTCCGACGAGGGCCCCGGTGCGCTGGTGGTCTCCGGTCACGGGTTATCCACGAACATCATCGAAGCGTCGCTGGACGCGTATCTCGTGGCGACCAACAAGCTCCATGGGGCCGAGATCAACGGGGTCGACGTGGCCTTCGCGAACCTCCGCGCTGGCGAGGGCCTCCCATGACGGAGGACGGTCTTCCCACCTACCACATCGTCACGATCCCGGGCGACGGGGTCGGGCCCGAGGTCGTCGACGCCGCGCGGCGCGTCGTCGATGCCGCTGGAAACCGATTCGGGTTCGCCGTGGACTGGACGGAGATCGTGGCCGGCGGGATCGCGATCGACACGTACGGCGTCGCGATCCGGCCCGAGGACATCGAGACCTGCCGCGACGCCGACGCGGTCCTTCTGGGCGCCGTCGGCGGACCGAAGTGGTCCGATCCGGCCGCATCCGTCCGCCCGGAGCAAGCGCTCTTTGCGCTGCGCGGCGGTCTTGGGCTCTTCGCGAACCTTCGCCCCGTGAAAGTCCATCCGGCGCTCAAGGGTTCCTCGCCACTCCGCCCGGAGTTACTCGAAGGCGTCGACCTGCTCATCGTCCGTGAGCTCACCGGTGGCGTGTATTTCGGGGAGCGGCAGGAAGCCGGGGAGGAACCAGGCGACCGATTCGCCGTGGACACCATGCCGTACGGCGAGGACGAGATCCGGCGGATCTTCCTCGTGGCCGCGGGGTACGCGCTCGGGCGGCGTCGGCGCCTGACCAGCGTCGACAAGGCCAACGTCCTCGCGACGTCGCGTCTCTGGCGGCGGGTCGTGGACGAGGAGCACCGGCGCGTGCCGGACCTCGAGGTGAGCCACCAGCTCGTCGATTCGTGCGCGATGCTGCTCATCCGCCGGCCGGCCGACTTCGACGTCATCGTGACCGAGAACCTGTTCGGCGACATCCTCTCGGATGAGGCGGCGGTGCTTGCCGGGAGCCTCGGCATGTTGCCGTCGGCGTCGCTCTCGGACCGGCAGACCGCCCATGGCACGTTCGGGCTCTACGAGCCGATCCACGGTTCGGCCCCCGATATCGCCGGCCAGGACCTTGCGAACCCGATCGGCACGATCCTGTCAGCGGCGATGATGATGTTCTCGTCCTTCGACCGGAAGGACGTCTCGGGAGCCATCGAGGACGCGGTCAGTCAGGCGCTGGACGCCGGATGGCGGACTGCCGACCTCGCCGACCCGGCCAACCCCGACGACGGCCTGGTGGTCGTCGGAACGACCGGCATGGCGACGGCCGTGATCGACGCCCTCGAGGCGGGGGTGCCGGCATGATCCCGAGCGATGCCCCGGTCATCCTGTACGACACGACCCTGCGCGACGGGACCCAGGGCGAGAACGTGACGCTCTCGCTGGCCGACAAGCTTCGGGTCGCGCGCATGCTCGACGAGTTCGGGATGCCCTACATCGAGGGCGGCTGGCCAGGCTCCAACCCCAAGGACATCGAGTTCTTCGCCGCCGCCCGCACCGTGCGCTGGGAGACCGCCAAGCTCGCGGCATTCGGGTCGACGCGCCATCGTTCGAACGCGGCGAACGATGATCCGAACCTGCGCGAGCTCGTCGCGGCCGAGACCCCGGTCGTGACGATCTTCGGGAAGTCGTGGCTCCTCCACGTGACGGAGGTCCTCGGCGCGACGCCGCAGGAGAACCTCGACATGGTGGCGGACTCGATCAGGTTCATCGTCGACCGTGGCCGCGAAGCCATCTACGACGCAGAGCACTTCTTCGACGGCTACAAGGACGACGCCGAGTACGCGCTGTCCACGCTGCGAGCCGCGCGGGGGGCCGGCGCCCGCACGCTCGTCCTGTGCGACACGAACGGCGGCACGCTCACCGACGAACTCAGCCGGATCGTCGTCGACGTCCGGACGTCCCTCGACGGCGACACGGGCGCGCCGGACGTGACCTGGGGCATCCATACCCACAACGACGCCGAGCTCGCGGTGGCGAACTCCATGGCGGCGGTCGCCGCCGGCATCCGGCACGTCCAGGCGACGATCAACGGCTACGGCGAGCGCGCTGGCAACGCCAACATGGTCTCGATCCTCGCGAACCTCGCGCTCAAGACGCCCCACGCGCTCGTGCCCGCGGGCGGCGGCCGCCTCGAGGGCCTGACCGAGCTGTCGCGCAGCGTCGCCGAGATCGCGAACCTCACGCCCAACGACTACCAGCCCTATGTCGGGCGGTCGGCGTTCGCGCACAAGGGCGGGGTCCACGGGGCGGCCGTCGCGAAGGTCGAGCGCTCCTACCAGCACGTCGAGCCGACCGCCGTCGGGAACATCGGCCGGCTCGTCGTCTCGGAGCTCGGCGGGCGGGCGAACACCTCCATCCGGGCGCGCCAGCTGGGCCACGACCTCGAGGGGATCGACCCGCGCGAGCTGTCCCGGCTCATCAAGCAGCTCGAGGCCGACGGCCTGGCATTCGAGGGCGCCGAAGCCTCGTTCGAGCTCCTCATCCGGCGGCACGCGGCGGACTATGCGGCACCCTTCCGGATCGTCGACTACACCTGTCTCGTCGAGCAGCGGGACGGTCGCGAGCTGCTCGCGGAGGCGACGGTGAAGGTGGCGGTCGACGGCGAGGTGCTGCATACGGCCGCCGACGGCAACGGCCCGGTCAACGCCCTGGACGCCGCGCTGCGCAAGGCGCTCCGCGCGTTCTATCCGGCGATCGACGACGTCCACCTCGTGGACTACAAGGTGCGCATCCTGGACGGCGATGCCGCCACGGCCGCGCGCACCCGCGTGATCATCGATTCGCAGGACGGCGCTCGAACATGGTCGACGATGGGCAGCGACACGAACATCATCGCGGCCTCGGCGTCGGCCCTCGCCGACTCGCTCGAGTACGCGATCTGGAAGTCCGGCGCGGAGTTGCGCCGGCGCGATGAGCGACACTTCACGACAGGACCCGCCAGCGAGGTCCCCGCGGACGATCCCGCCACAGCGACCCGGAGGTAGTCGGATGCCGGAGCCATCGACCGAAACGCCCACCCTGCACCTGGCCCGCTGGACCGTCCAATCCGGCTCCAACGCGCGCAGCCGGGGCGCGGTCATCATCGACGCCGGCGACCATCACTGGCGCGCCTCTGCCGAGGGCAACGGCGCGATCGACGCGCTCTTCCGCGCGGTGGACCAGGCGCTTTCGGAGATCCTCGACGGCCACCCGCGTCTCCTCGCCTACGACATCCATGCGCTGGGGGAGGGGACCGACACGATCGGCGCCGTGACGGTCCGCATCGCCCCACCGGACGCTGCCGGCGAACGCGGCACGGGCGAATACGGCGGCGAGGCGCGGGGGACGAACATCATCGCCGCCTCGATCGAGGCGTACATCGTCGCGCTCAACGCGATGCTGGGCGAGGCACACTGGGAAGGCGCGCCGGAAGCGGCCGCCGCCACCGGCAAGCGCGCCCGCGCCAAGGCGCCCGTGACGGCCGGCGCGGCCCGCGAGCGACGTGCGGAGCTCGACGAGGAGTCCGGCGAGATCGACACGACCGACTGGTTCAACCGCCAGGGCTGAGGGCGGTCAGAACTCGAGGTCGAGGGGCCCCGTTTCGGTCGCGACGGTGGTCTGGCACGTATTGCCGGCGCGATCCGTGGCGGTCGTGACCGGGGTCCATGCCATGGTCCCCGGCGTGAGCTCGGTGCCTGTCGCCCCCGACGGCGTGCCCATCGTGATCGTGATCGTTGCCCCGGTCTGGACCATGGTCGACGCGGTCCCCGTCGCCCCGAAGTCGCGGGTAGCGGTGACGTAGCTCTGGCCGATGAGGTTGACCGTCCCCAGCGGGAGCTGAGCCGTGTTGGCCGCATTGCGGATGGTGACGCGGTCGCCGGTCGCGTTGTTCGTGATGCGGACGACCACATTCGTGGCGGCGCCGGTCCAGCCGGCCAGTACGCTCTGCGGGTCGATGACCTCCGCGAACGTCAGCGTCAGCGTGTCGCCCAGCTCGGGAGTGCCGGGGTTCAGGCCACCGTTGGCGGTCTCGACGTCCGTGGCGGTCGGCCGGGTGTTGTCGACGATGACGCCGTAGCCTGACTGGGTCTGGCTGTTCGCCGCGCTGTCGGTGGACGTGATCGAGTAGGCCTGGGGGCCCTCTGCAAGTGTCGCGTTCGCGGTGCGTGAACTGCTTCGATAGTTGTAGCTGACTCCCCCGACGGTGTACGTTCCCAACACCAGAGAGACTGCGGTCAGCCCGGTCGTGATGGTCCCGACGTTGGCTCTCACCGTCGAGATCCCGCAACCAGCGTCGGTGACATTGGCGTAGATGAAGTACGTACCGCCCTGGCGGATGAAGCCCGGGAGGTACTGGGGCGTCTTGGAGATCACCGTGGTGCTCACCGACGGCGGAGTGGTGTCGACGGTGAAGCAGCCGGTCGAGAACGTCGCCGGGTCGATCTCGGTGTCCCCCAGGAAGGCGAGCGCGAGTTGACCGCCCCCGCCGAGCAGGTAGCCCGCGAGAACGGTGACCAGGGTCGTGGTGGCGATCCTACGCGCGGGAGACATCCGGCATGCCGGCCAGTCGGCGCTGGTGGACGCTCGTGCGCTGCATCTCTTCCAGTACCGAGATCCCGAGCAGCAGTGCCAGCGCATAGGCGATGTAGCTCACGATGCCGGCCGATGTCGCCATCATGGCAATGAGATAGCCGGCGAGGGGGATCGTTACCGCGACCACGCCGATCACCGACGTCGGCGGCACCGTGGCGGCGTCGGCGGTCGTGTTGGCGTCGCCCTTGGTGCGCAGCCAGTGGTCCGCTTCGCTCGCGTCGATCTCGATGACGCGATGCGTGAACACGACCCCGTTGTCGGCCCGGATCGTGGCGACATCGCCGACTCGGATCGCCGCGGGTTCGGTCCGCACGGCGATGACGGCGGCGCCGACCGGGATGGCCGGGGCCATCGACCCGCCGCGTACGGCGAAGACCTCGAGCCCGAACCTGGGCCCGAGGTTGGCCGCCAGGGCCAGCAGGACCACCGCCGCGAGCGACGTGATCCACAGCACGCTCAGGGTGCGTCGCAAGATCGTGATCGCGCCCGTAGTGGCCACCGATCGCCCCTTGTGCTGGTGCGTCACCGGCGCGGCCACCCTGGCCGAGCCGGCGTGCGAAGCCATCGTTACGGGTTGTTCGCGGTCTGCTCGGCGTCAAACGTGAACGTCGTCGTGGTCGTGGCGGCCTGGTAGGCGTTGCCGGTCCCGGATGGGAGGGTGACCCGGAAGCACAGGGTCTCGTTGGCCGCCGCGGCGAGTGTCCGGTCGCCCGCCTGCGGGCCGACGGCAGGGCTGCCGAAGCCGGCGCCGCTGGCGCCGAGCACCGTAGCGGCGAGGACGGAGGCACCGTCGAAATCGTCGCACGGCGTGCCCGGCGTCGTCGCGTCGATCTCCTTGACGGTCAACGTCAGAACGTCGCGCAGTGCCTTCGTATCTGGGTTCGTGCTCGTCGTCGAGAGGGCATACCGCAGCTCGACGCTGCCGTCGTTCTCGACTACGACGTCGTCGGTCACGGTGTCGCCCGGGACCAGACCGGCGGTCGCCAATGTCAGGGCGTTGATCTTGACATCGTCGAGGATGACGCTCCCGGACGAGAACGTCCCGGGCACCGTTTCCTGGTCGGTGAAGAGCGCGAGCGAAAGCTGGCCGGCTCCCAGGCTCACGACGGCGAGCGCGCCGATCAGGAGCCCGGACAGCCGACGTCGGCGTGTTCGGTGACCTGTTACTTCCTTGTCCATCGGAGTGCGTACCTCAATGAATTCATGGATGAAATCGCACGCATTACAGATGCATTACGAATTGAGCCGTACGTTGCGCCCGATAGGAGGAAAGGCCCATACCTCCATGGTCCCGACCGGTTGGTACCATCGAGGCACTCGTGCGTAAACTTCCGGGAGGGCCGACGGGCAAAGACCGCTCCGTTCCGCACGCGAGGGACCATGTTCGATCCCCCGGATCCCCAGCGCGGGTCGCCGCGCGGAATGGATCGATGACCGTCGTCGCCTACGCGGGCGAACCGGGTGCATTCGCGGAAGACGCCGTCCTGGTGGCGTTCGGCGACGTCGAGCGCCGGTCCGTCGCGAGCTTCCGGGCCGTCTTCGAGGCCGTCGCCTCAGGCGGGGCCGCTGCCGGCGTCGTCCCGATCGAAAACGTCATCCACGGCACCGTCCGCGAGAACTACGACCTCCTGATCGAGCACGACCTCACGATCGGCGGCGAGGTCGTCGTTCCCGTGCGACTGTGCCTCGCCACGTTGCCGGGCCAGCGCCTCGAGGACATCGAACGCGTTTACTCGCACATCCAGGCCCTCGGCCAGGCCGAGGGGTTCCTGCGAGCGCGGCCGTGGCAGCTCCTCTCGACCTACAACACGGCCGGAGCCGGCAAGGCCATCATCGAGGCCGGGGAGCTCGGGGCCGCCGCCGTCCTGTCGCCGAGGGCCGCGGCGTTGTTCGGGCTGGAGATCCTCGCCGACGAGATCGGTGACCTGCCCGACAACCGAACGCGGTTTCTCGTGCTGGCACGCCCCGGCGCGGCCGTGCCGCTGCTCGTCGCCGTGCCAGCGCTGCGGCGGACCACGATCGTCGTCGCGGTCCGCAACGAGCCCGGCACGCTGCTTGCGGTGCTCAAGGTCCTGGCCGAGCATGGCCTGAACATGCGCAAGCTCGAGTCGCGCCCGAGCCGCGAACGGGCCTGGGAGTACGTGTTCTGGATCGACCTGGACGGCGACGCGACCGAGCCTGCGATGGCCGCGGCGCTCGAGAAGGTCCGCGACGTGACGACGATGACGCGCGTCCTGGGCAGTTATCCGAGCCCGGACGCCTGATCCTGACGCCTAGGGCGCCATCAGATCGCGCTGGCGCACGCCTTGCACTTCGTGGCGTCGATCGCGTTCGGTTCCTTGCAGTACGGGCAGGTCTTGACCTCGGCCTCGGGATCTTCCTTGATGAACATCTTGCTGATCTGCCAGACGACGAAGGCGATCACGACGAACGTGATGACGGCATTGAGGAATTCGCCCCAGCGGATCGCCACCTCGGTCGCCGGATCGCCGCCCGCGGCGTCCTTCAGGACCAGCTTCAGGTCCGCGAAATCGACGCCGCCGAGGGCGAGACCGATCGGGGGCATGATGATGTCCTCGACCAACGATGTCACCACGGTACCGAGCGCGGCACCGATGATCACGCCGATGGCCAGGGCCAGCGCGTTCGTCTTGAGCAGGAATCCCTTGAACTCGGACAGCATCTGCACCCTCCCTTCTCATGTCCGTCGGCCGGATCGTGACGATCGCGGTTCCCGCCACGGGGCCGATGCTACCCTTGCGCTTCCCAGCCGACCACCCCCATCGGAGGCGATGACAGCGCATGGACCAGGCGTTTCGCGACGCGATCGCCACCGGCTACACGTTCGATGAGCCCACGCTCGTCATCGGCAGCGCGATGCATGAGGGCGAGCTCGTCAACGAGGCGCGGGTCCAGGTGGCCCTCTCGATGCTCAACCGCCACGGGCTCATCGCGGGGGCGACCGGCACGGGCAAGACCAAGACCCTCCAGCTGCTGGCCGGCCAGCTGTCCAAGGCCGGCGTGCCGGTCTTCGCGGCCGACATCAAGGGCGACCTGTCGGGGATCGCCCTGCCCGGCGACGCCGCCAATCCCAAGGTCGTCGAGCGGGCGACATCGCTCGCCTGGGAATTCGAGGCCCGTGGCCATCCGGTCGAGTTCCTCTCGCTGACCGGCAAGCAGGGCGCTCAGGTCCGCGCCACGGTCCATTCCTTCGGACCGCTGCTGCTCGGCAAGGTGCTCGACCTCAACGAGACCCAGACAAGCATCCTCGCGCTCATCTTCAAGTACTGCGACGACAACGACCTGCCGCTCCTCGATCTCAGGGACCTGGCCACGACCCTCAAGTTCCTGGCCTCGGACGAGGGAAAGCCGATCCTCGAGGAGTACGGCGGGATGTCGGCGGCCTCGGTCGGGGTGCTCCTGCGTTCGATCGTCGTGCTCGAGCAGGAGGGCGCGGACGTGTTCTTCGGCGAGCCGGAGTTCGACGTCGACGACCTGCTCCGAACCACGCCCGACGGGCAGGGCGTCGTCAGCATCCTCGAGCTCTCGGACGTGATGGACCAACCGCGACTGTTCTCGACCTTCATGCTCTGGATGCTGGCCCAGCTGTACGAGAGTCTTCCGGAGGTCGGCGACCTGCCCAAGCCGAAGCTGTGCTTCTTCTTCGACGAGGCGCACCTGCTGTTCGATGACGCGTCCGAGGCGCTCATGGACCAGGTGGAGCGAACCGCGCGGCTCATCCGCTCCAAGGGCGTCGGCATCTACTTCGTGACCCAGGCGCCGACGGATGTTCCGGCGTCCGTGCTGGCTCAGCTGGGCAACCGGGTGCAGCACGCCCTGCGGGCCTTCACGCCGGACGACGCCGATGCCCTGCGCAAGACCGCGCGGACGTTCCCGATGACCGAGTTCTACGACGTCGAGAAGACCATCACTTCGCTGGGAACGGGCGAGGCTCTCGTGACGGTCTTGACCCCGCGCGGCGTGCCGACGCCGCTGGCTGCGACCCGGCTGCTGCCGCCGGACTCCCTCATGGCCCAGATGCCACCTGATGAGTTCGCCGCGACGGTGGCTGCGAGCACCTTCCAGACGAAGTACGGCCCCACCGTGGACCGCGACAGCGCCCACGAACGCATCACGGCACGGATCGCCAGTGCGCGCACCGCGGCCGTCGAGGCGGCTACGCGCGCCGGGCTCGATCCGACCACTGCCGGTGGCCTCAACGACATGACGCCCGCCCAGCAGGCACGCGAGCTCGCACGCCAGCAGAAGGCCATCGAGGCCGCGGAGGTGCGCGCCCAGCGCGAGGCAGAGCGGCAGCGAAAGGCGGACGAGAAGGCCGCGGTGGCCGCCGCGAAGGCGCGCCAGAAGACCATCGATACCGCCCTGCGGACGGGGGGCAAGGTCGTGACCTCACGGCTCGGCCAGGACATCGTGCGCGGCGTCTTCGGCGTCCTCTTCGGCGGCGGGAAGGGCCGCTGACGCGCTGAGCGCGACCCCGAGCGTGCCCACGCCCTGGGCGGACCCGGCCCGGCGAAGCGAGATCCTGACCTGGGCGACAGCGAGTCTCGAGGCAGCCGGCCATCGGGTCGTCGGCGCCGTCGAGCAGCCGCACATCCGGCCGTGGTCGACGGTCTTCCGCATCCCGACCGACGCGGGCCCGTTCTGGTGCAAGGCCACCGGCCCCGGTCCGCCACACGAGGCCGCGCTGCTGCAGCGGTTCGCGACATGGGGGACCGGGCATGTGTTGCTGCCGCTGGCCGTGGACGCCGGCCGGGGGTGGATGCTCCTGCCGGACGGTGGGCCGAGGTTGCGCGACCTCGCGCCGGATGAGCGTGGGGACCACGATCTGGATGCCTGGGTCCGCCTGATGCCGGTCTACGCGGAGCTGCAGCGATCCGTGGAGGGACGCGCCGATGCGCTGGTAGCGGCTGGCGTCCCCGATGAGCGACCGGCGCGACTCACGGCCGTCCTCGACGGACTCGTCGCATCGGATCCGATCTGGGCCAGGCTCGACCCCGATGACGTCGTACCCGGCCGCAGGGCGCGCGACGTCCTGGTACGCCGTCGGGCGGACGTCGCGGCCCTGTCCGCGACGCTGGCGAGCAGCGGGATCAGCCCCACGATCGAGCATGGCGATCTCCATGGTGGCAACATCCTCGCCGGGGTGGAGGGCATCCGGTTCTTCGACTGGGGCGATGCGACCCTGGCCCACCCATTCGGAACGCTGACGACGACCCTCCGTTCGATCGGATATCGCACGGGACTGGATCCGTACGGCGCGGAACTCGCCCGGGTGCGCGACGCCTACACCGAAGCGTGGACCGACGTGCTGCCGCGCTCGGGCCTGGCAGAGGTCGCGAGCCTGGCGATGGACCTTGCCCAGATCGGCAAGAGCTCGGCCTGGTCGCGTGCCATGGTCGGGCTGGAGCCGGCGGAGATGGGTGAGCACGCCGGAGCCGCCGGTGGCTGGCTCGTCGACTTCGTGGAGCGTCTGGAGCTCCGGCTCCAGGCTTAGGCTCGCCCCGCGCCGCCCGTCGCCCCCGTCGCCTCAGTCGATGACGAGGTCGGCGGGCACGTCGTCGGCCACGGGCGGATAGGCCGGCTTGAGCGCGGCCATCGTGTCGGCGAGGATCGTGGCCACGGCCAGGTTCCGGAACCACTTCCGGTTGGCGGGGATGACGTACCACGGCGCCAGCGCGGTCGACGTCTTCGAGAGAGCGTCGTCGAACGCCGCCTGGTAGTCGTCCCAGAGCTTGCGTTCCTCGAGATCGCCCATCGAGAACTTCCAGCGTTTCGTCGGGTCGTCGTAGCGCGCCTGGAACCGCTCCCGCTGCTCGTCCTGGTCGATGGCAAGGAAGAACTTGACCACGGTGGTCCCGTTGTCGGCCAGGATCCGCTCGAAGTCGTTGATCTGGTCGTAGCGCGCGGACCACACCTTGCGCGGCACGAGGTCATGCACGCGGACGACCAGCACGTCCTCGTAGTGCGATCGATTGAAGATGCCGATCTCGCCCCTGCGCGGCGCCTTGTGGTGGACGCGCCACAGAAAGTCGTGGGCCAGTTCCTCGGCGGACGGGACCTTGAAGCTCGTCACGGGACAGCCCTGCGGGTTGAACGCCTCCATGACCTTGTTGATCGTGCCGTCCTTGCCGGCCGCGTCGATGCCCTGCAGCACGACCAGGATCGAACGCTTGCCTTCCGCCCAGAAGCGGTCCTGGAGGTCGGCCAGCCGGCCCAACTGCGTCGCGAGCGCCACCGAGGCGGTCTCCTTGTCCCGACCGTGCGTCTCACCATGGTCCCGCCCTGCCAGTCGGACTCGAGAGCCGGGACGCACCCGGAGGGCATCGCGCAGGTCGATCCGCTGGGCCATGGCTTGATCCTCCGGAGATGGCGTCGAGGGGCTCGGACGTATGATGCGACCGTACCGCATCGCCCTCGCAGGAGCCGCTCGCATGACCGTCGTCGGCACCAAGCCGCATCCCATCTTCCTTGCCGGCCGCTGGGTCGAGTCGCCGGATGTCCTCGAGGTGGCCAACCCGGCCAACGCCGCGGAACCTGCCGGCGCCACGTACAACGCCACAGCCGAGCAGTACGACGAGGCGGTCGAGGCGGCCGTCGCCGCCTTCGAGGTCACGCGCCACCTTCCGGCCTACGAGCGGGGCCGGATCCTGCGCGACATCAGTGCCGGCATCAAGGATCGCCGCGAGGAGCTCGGCCGCCTCATCTCGCTGGAGGCGGGCAAGCCGATCCGCGACGCGCTGGTCGAGGTCGACCGGGCCACCCTGACGTTCCGCCTCGGCGCCGAGGAGGCCGAGCGGATGACCGGGGAGCTGATCCCGCTCGACCTGATGCCCGCGTCGAAGGACCGCGTCGGGATCACGCGCCGGTTCCCGATCGGCCCGATCGCCGGCATCAGCCCATTCAACTTCCCGCTCAACCTCGCCGCCCACAAGGTGGCCCCGGCCATCGCCAGCGGGAACCCCATCGTCCTCAAGCCGCCGTCCAAGGATCCGCTCACGATGCTGACCGTGGCCGAGATCATCGAGGCGGCCGGCCCGCCGGCGGGCTCGGTCAGCGTCCTGCCGATGACCCGTGAGCTGGGCGACCGGATGGTCGCCGACGATCGGTTCAAGCTGCTGACCTTCACGGGCAGCCCGTCGGTCGGCTGGCGGATGAAGGAGCGGGCGGGCAAGAAGAAGGTCGTGCTCGAGCTCGGCGGGAACGCCGGCGTGATCGTGGACGCGACCGCAGACCTCGACTGGGCGGTCAAGCGGGTCCTCGTCGGCGCGTACGCCTACGCCGGCCAGGTCTGCATCAGCGTCCAGCGGATGTTCGTCCACGAGGCGATCTGGGACGACTTCATGGCGAAGTTCCTCGCGGGCGTCGGCAACCTCAAGGTCGGCGACCCGCTCGATCCGACCACGGACGTCGGCCCGATGGTCGACGAGCATCAGGCGTCGCGGACCCAGCGCTGGGTGGACGAGGCCATCGCGATGGGTGGCAAGGTCCTGGCGGGCGGCACGGCAGACGGCACGCTCTTCCCGCCGACGGTCCTGACCGATGTGCCCCTGGCGGCCCAGGTCTGCTCGAACGAGGCCTTCGCCCCGCTGGTCGTCGCCTTCAAGTTCCGCGACCTGGACGACGCGATCGCCCGCGTCAACGACTCGATGTTCGGGCTCCAGACCGGCGTCTTCACGAACGACCTCGCCGGGGCGTGGCGCTCGTTCAACGAGCTCGAGGTTGGCGGTGTCATCGTCAACGACGTCCCGACCTACCGGATCGACCACATGCCGTACGGCGGCGTCAAGGATTCCGGGCTGGGCCGGGAGGGCCTGCGCTGGGCGATCGAGGACATGACGGAGATCCGGATCATGGTGCTGGCCCAGCCCGGATGACCGACGAGACTGCCGGCCCCGCCGCGCCCCGAATGTCGCGGTGAGCACGGAGTTCCTGCTGACGACGCTCATCGTCGTCGCGACGCCCGGCACGGGCGTCCTCTACACGCTGGCGGCCGGCCTCTCGCGCGGTGCCAGGGCCAGCGTCATCGCCGCGATCGGCTGCACCCTCGGCATCGTTCCGCACATGGTCGCGGCGATCACGGGGCTCGCCGCGCTGCTGCACACGAGTGCCCTCGCGTTCGAGATCCTGAAGTACCTGGGCGTCGCCTACCTGCTGTTCATGGCGTGGAGCACGCTCCGGGACAAGGAGGCACTCAGCGTCGAGGAGTCGCCACCGATCTCCCCGATGAAGGTGATCACCTCCGGCATCCTGATCAACATCCTCAATCCGAAGCTCACGATCTTCTTCTTCGCCTTCCTGCCGCAGTTCGTGAGCGCCACGGAGACGCGGGCGTCGCTGCGCATGCTCGAGCTCAGCGCGGTCTTCATGCTCGTCACGTTCGCCGTCTTCGTCGTCTACGGGATCTTCGCGGCTGGGATCCGGAGCCACGTGATCTCGCGGCCTCGAGTGTTGACCTGGATGCGCCGCATCTTCGCCGGCACGTTCGCCGTGCTGGCCGGCAGGCTCGCCCTCGCCGATCGGTGAGGCTGGCGGCTCACGCCCGCCCCACGCGGGTGCCGGAGCGCGCGCGATCCCGTCGCTTCGAGGGACCGTCCCGCGGCCCGCGACTGCGGTCATGTCCCGGCCCCGGCGTGCGCCATGCTTGCGGGGTGGACCTGACACTCAGCGACGACCAGCTCGAGCTCCAGGGTCGAGCGCGCGCGTTCACCCGCGAGGTCCTGCAGCCGCTCGAGGGCGAGTTCGAGGCGGCCGGCGGGCGGTTGCCAGCGGCGGCCAAGGCCCGGATCCGCGAGGCGTCGCTCGCCGCCCGGCTGGTGGGCGGGTCCTTTCCGCGCGACGTCGGCGGGCAGGGCTGGACGATGCTCGAGCAGGTGCTGGTGCATGAACAGCTCGGCCAGTCGACCGGCGGTCTCTGGTCGTTCATCCCCGGGGCGTACAACGCCCTCACCCACAGCTCCCCGGAGCAGCGGGCACGCTACCTCGACCCGAGCCTGACCGGGGAGCGCTTCGGGAGCTACGCCGTCACCGAGCCCGGCGCCGGCTCCGATGCCCGCGCCCTCACCGCCACGGCGGTCCGTGACGGGGCCACGGGGGAGTACGTGCTCAACGGGGAGAAATGGTTCGTGACGGGACCCCCGGACGAGACCGATTTCATGATCTTCCATTGCCTGGTCGTGGATGGAGCGGAACGCCTGCCGACGCTGTTCCTCGTGGATTACGACATTCCGGGCGTCACCATGGCCCACGACCCCGACTACATGCACACCTTCGCCGACCGGCACCCCCAGTTCGTGCTGTCGGATGTCCGCGTGCCCGAGTCGGCGGTGTTGGGCGGCGTGGGAGCGGCCGACGAGCTCACCAACGAGTGGTTCGTCGAGGAGCGCATCCACATCGGGGCCCGTTGCACGGGGGCGATGGAGCGGCTGCTTACGCTGGCGGTCGAGTGGGCCGGCGAGCGGGTCCAGTTCGGGCAGCGTCTGCTCGACTTCCAGGGCGTGTCATTCCCCCTGGCCGATTCGGCGGCCGACGCGGCGGCGGCGCGGCTGCTCACCCGCGAGGCGGCCTGGCTGGCCGACAGCCGAGCGGACCCGAAGGTGGTCCATGCCAAGGCATCCATGGCCAAGCTGTTCGCCTCGGAAGCGGCCTTCCGCTGCGCCGACCGGGTGGTCCAGGTGTTCGGTGGGCGGGGCTACATGCGCGAGTACCCGGCCGAGCGGTTCTTCCGCGAGCTCCGCGTGGACCGGATCTGGGAAGGGACCTCGGAGATCCAGCGTCTGATCATCGCCCGTGCGCTCGAGAAGCGTGGCGTCGACCGCGTGGTCGGGTGACGGGCGCGACGTGACCGACGTGACCGACGTGACCGCTGCAGCCGGCACGATCGACCTCCGGCCCCTGTTTGCCCCTCGGTCGATCGCGGTGGTCGGGGCGTCGCCGCGCAGCTGGATCGCGGAGACCGTCCGTGACAATCTGCGCGCGACCCGCAGCGCCACGCGCTGCCACTTCGTCAACCCGCGCTATGAAGAGCTCCACGGGCAACCCTGCTACCCGACGCTCGACGCGCTCCCCGAACGTCCGGATATCGCGCTCGTGGCCCTGAACCCGTTGCGGGCCGCGATGGTGACGCGGGACGCCGCCGCGGCCGGCATCCCGGCCGTGATCATCCCCGGCGGCGGCGTGGTCGAGGGTGGCGAAGCGGCCGCCACGATGCAGCGAGAGGTCGCGGACATCGCGCGTGAACACGGGCTCGCATTAGTCGGCCCCAACTGTATGGGGGTGATGGATCTGACCGTCAATTCCTCGGCGTACATCGGCGACGTCTCGCCCTACCTCCCGCGCGGCGGCGTGGCCGGCATCGCGCAGTCCGGGTCCGTCACCGACGCCTTCATCCATTCTGGATCGCGGGTCGGGTTCACGAGGATCATCAGCTGCGGGACCGAGGTCGTCCTCGACGTCTGCGATTACCTGGCGTATTGCCTGGATGACCCGGAAACGACGTCGGTCATCCTCTTCCTCGAAGGATTCAAGCGCCCGGAGCGCTTCCTGGCCCTCGCCGACCGCGCGCTCGAGCTGGGCAAGCCGATCATGGTGGTCAAGGTGGGTCGGAGCGACCAGGCGCAGGCCTCATCCGTCGCGCATTCCGGCTCGCTGGCGGGCGAGACGCGCGTGACCGATGCGGCACTTGACGCGGCGGGCGTGATCCGTTGCGCCGACCTCGACGAGCTGCTCGAGACCGCCGAGCTCGTCGAGGGACTCCGCCGGACGCGCCGATCGGTGGGCCGTGGGCGGACGGGTGTCGTCACCGTCAGCACGGGAGAGGCATCGCTCGTGGCGGATCTCGCGCCGCGGACCGGGATCGACCTGCCGCCGCTGCCCGAGCGTGC
The DNA here is from genome assembly GCA_963828165.1 of uncultured Chloroflexia bacterium. Taxonomy (GTDB): domain Bacteria; phylum Chloroflexota; class Limnocylindria; order Limnocylindrales; family CSP1-4; genus SPCO01. Next base: position 727,279 of record CAWHDR010000001.1, on the reverse strand, counting down.
CCGTGCCCGCATCCTCGAGCACCTCCCGACGATGGGCTATGTGGGGAACCCGATGGACCCGTGGGGCGCGGCCGACCCGCCGACTGCCTACGGCGCCGCCTTCGAGTCGATGGCGGCGTCGGACGCCTACGACGTGCTGGTGCTGGTGCACGACTTCCCGTACAAGTCGATGCCGGCGGAGGTTGCCACCGCGAATGACGTGACACTCCAGCTCCTGGCCGCGACCCGTGACCGACCGCACATCCTGCCGGTGTACGTGTCATTGACGTCCGGGGAGCCGCCACCGGAGACGAAGGCCGTGCTGGACGAGCTGGGTGATGGCGCCCCGCTGCTGCGCGGCGCGCTCGAGGCCTTCACGGCGATCGCGTCGGTCGCGCGCTGGGAGGGGGCGCGGACCCGACGGCTCGATCGGGGGCCATGGCGGGCCGGGTGGCCGGCGCTCGCCGCGGATCGCACGGCATACGGGCTGGATCCGGAGGGCGCGGCCGGGTCGACCGACCCTCCGCGCGCCCTGTCGGAGGCCGAGAGCCTGGCGTTGCTGCGCGAGGCCGGCTTGCCGATGACCGAGGCCAGGGCGGTTCCGGACGCCGCCGCCGCAGTCGAGGCCGCCCGATCGTTCGGCGGGCGGGCCGTTGCGCTCAAGGTCGACGCGGTCGGATTGGCCGCACAAGAGCGACCTCGGCTTGGTCCGGCTCGGCCTCGCTGGAGATGCGCCGGTCAAGGCCGCCGCCGGCGACCTCCTGGTCGCCGCGCGTGCCCACGGCCTGGCCGTGCGCGGGCTCCTGGTCGAGCCGATGGCCGAGGCCGGCGTCGAGCTCATCGTGGGGCTCCGCCGCGACGCATCGTTCGGGCCGGCGGTCGTCGTCGGACTCGGGGGCGTGCTCACAGAGCTGCTCGACGACGTGGCGATCCGCCTGGCCCCGGTCGATCGCGAGACGGCGCTCGCGATGCTCGCGGAGCTGCGCGGCGCTCGCCTCCTCGATGGGGTGCGCGGCAGCTCGCCGGTCGACCGCGGCGCCGTCGCGGACCTCATCGTCGCGCTCTCCCGGCTCGGCGACGCTCGGCCGGACGTCGCCGAGGTCGACCTGAATCCGGTCATCGCGTCCGCGCGTGGCGCCCTGGCGGTCGATGCATTGGTCGTACTGACCCCGCCGCCCGCGCTCGTGGATCCCGAGATCGCGACGGATGCCTGACGAGCCCGTCCTCCTCACCGCACGCACGCCGTGGGGCGTCCGACTCACGCTGAACCGTCCGGCGAAGCTCAACGCCCTCAACGGCGCGCTCGTGGCCGCGCTCGTCGCCGCCCTCGACGAAGCGGAAGCCGACGAGGCCGTCCGAGTCATCGTCCTCGAGGGCGCCGGCCGGGCCTTCTCGTCCGGGTACGACCTCACCGAGGAAGCCGAGGGTGCGATCGGTGGGCCGGTCGCATGGCGGGAGCTGCTGGCGGCCGATGTGGCGGCCACGCTCCGGTTCCTCGACTCGCCCAAGCCCGTGATCGCCCAGGTCCACGGCTATGCGCTGGCCGGTGGCCTCGAGCTCGCAATGGCCTGCGACCTCGTCGTCGCCGCCGATGGCACGAAACTCGGTGAGCCGGAGATCCGCTACGGGTCGGCGCCCGTGACGCTGCTGATGCCATTTCTGATCGGCCAGAAGCGGACACGGGAGCTGTTGTTGACCGGCGACCTGATCGACGCCGCGGAAGGGGAACGCATCGGGCTGATCAACCGCGTCGTGCCCGCGGACGCACTCGCCGCGGAGGTCGATCGCCTGGCCGACCGCCTTGCCCGGACGCCCCCCGAGGTCATGGGCCCGACGAAGCGGATGCTCAATCGAGCCATGGACGTCGCCGGGTTCCGCCTCGCCGTGGAGGCGGGCCTCGACCTGGGCGCGATCATCAACGCGGCGGACACGCCCGAGCAGCGCGAATGGGACTCGATCGTCCGCCGCGACGGCCTCAAGGCAGCACTCGCCTGGCGCGATCGCCGATACGAGGAACGGCTCGCGGACAGCGGCCGCGAAGTGGGCGATCGCGGCGGCACGACCGTCGATCAGGATCCCCAGGTCAGGCCCTAGTCCGCGGACACGAACGCGTCGACATCGACGAGCGGATGGCCCGGGGTGCCGGCCACGCGGATGGTGACCGTGCGGGCGGCCGAGGTCGACCAGTTGCGAGCCCACACGACCCGCTGGTTCTGGTAGGCGGGCGTGTTGAGGTTGACCGTCGCCACCTGGGTGCCGTTGACATAGACCGTCGCTACCCCGCGGTTGGGCCCGGTCCGCGCGACCCACGCGGCTGCGCGCCCGGTGAAGGACAGCGTCGCCTGAGCTCCGGCCGTGGCCGAGCGCTTGGCCGCGCCGCCCCAGTAGGCCGCCGGGTCCGACACGGTCGTCCACGAGCCCGCTGTAGGCGATCGCACGGTTGAACTCGCTGTAGCGGGCCAGCCAGAACGGGGAGCCGAAGACCCACGCTCCGACGTTGCCGGCCTTGTCGACTGGCCGGACCCGGAAGCGGTACGTGTGCAGGCTGGCGAGGGAGCGGTCGGCGGTCGGGCTGGTCAGCGTCGTCGATACGACCGTCCACGGACCGCCGTCCGTGCTCTGGAGCAGCTCGTAACGGGCGATCCCGCTCGTGGCGTCCGCGCCCGACCAGGGCACGCGCAGGGTGCTCCGGCCGGCATCGATGGTCGTCGCCGCGACCAGCCCGCGGCGCGGCTCGGTCGCCGTCGGGGCGACCGTGTCGAGCACGATCGTGTCGGTCTTGACGGCACTCCAGTTGCCGGCCGTGTCCTTCCATCGGACGTACACGGTCCGGGTGCCATTCGTGGCCGGCAGGGTCCAGGGCTGCGAGCTGGCATACGGCCGGTTGGTGAATGCGATCCCGTCGTTGGACAGCTCGACCTCGCTGACGCTCGAGTCCGCGTCGGTCGCCGGCACCGCCAGCGTGACCGACGACGTCGCCGTCACGGCCCGGCCGCCCGCGATCGTGACCGAGCCGCTCGGGGCGGTGACGTCGGGATGCGAATAGGTGGCGGTATACGTCGCGGCGGCCGCCCCGGCCGTGATCGTGTGCGTGGCGGCTCCGGAGTCGGACCATGAGGCGAAGCTGTAGGTCGTCGATCCGACCGTCTGTGGCGTCGTCGCCGAGACCGAGTTCGCGGAGCCCTGGATCACCGTCCGCGTGAACGGCGTCGTGGAGGCGGTCCCGTTGACGGTGAGCGACAGCCCGCTCGGGACGGACCGGAACTCCAGGGGAACCGTTCGGTAGTCGATCTGGCGGGTGACCGAGTTCGACGCGCCATTGCTGTCGGTGGCGGTGAGGATCAGCTCCAGATGAGACGGGTACTCGTGATCGGGCGCCACGAACGCGCCAGAGGCGACCCCGGCGAACGTCTCGATGTCGTGCGCATGGCAGCTGTCAGGACAGTGCTGGATCCGCAGCAGCCACGACAGTCGGCTGGCGGCGAGGTTCCCATCCTGGGCGTCGCTGGCTGATCCGGAGAACGTGACCTGCTGGCCGGCGCCGGCCTTCGTGCCGTTCGAGGGCGTCTGGATCGTTGGGACGGGTGGCGTGTTGGCGACCGAGATCTGGACGGTGTCGGTGTCGGCGAGGCCCGCCGGATCGGTCACGCGAAGGCGGACGGTCACACTCGCCTGGCTGCTGTACACCCGGGTCGGCGTCGGGCTCGTCGAATCGTCGAATGCCCCGTCGTCATCGAGGTCCCAGGCGTACGACAGCGCGGCTTCCTCAGGGTCGCTCGACCCGGTCCCGTCGAACTCCACGGTCAGCGGAGCTGCCCCACTGGTGGGGTCGGCCGCCGCGACCGCGGTCGGCGGCTGGTTCGAGGAGTACATCACGCGGCGGATGGAGTTCGAGTCGAAGTCCGCGTAGTACAGCGCCCCGTCGAGGCCGATCTCGAGGTCGACCGGGTTCGCCGCCGGGGCGAGGAAGACCGCTCGGGTCGCAGGGTCCGGCTGGCCATTGGATCCCTTGGCCATCCACCAGATGCAGTTGCGGCTGTGGTCGGCGAAGAACATCGCGCCGCGGTAGGCAGCAGGGAAGGTGCCGCCCGTCTCCGGGTAGAAGGCGATGCCCGTGGTCGATGAGCTGCCCGTCGGACAGGTCTCGTTCGCGACGACGTGGCCGCTGTGGGCGTACTGGTAGACGGCCGTCGTCATCGCGCTCGAGCCCTCGGCGTAGAAGTCCTCGCACAGCTCCAGGTCCGCGCCGTCGTAGCCGGGCGAGCGGACCAGCCCCTCGTAGCACGGCCAGCCGAAGTTCTCCACCGTCGCGTCATTCGCGTCGGCGATCCGATTGATCTCCTCCCGAGCCGACCAGCCGACGTCCCCGACCCATAGCTCGTCCGTCCCAGGTCGGAATTCGAATCGGAAGGGGTTGCGCAGGCCGTACGCGATCACGCGCTGCTTGTTGGGGTCGCTGCTCGAGGCGAACGGGTTGCCGGGGTGGGCCGCGCCGGTGATCGGATCCACCCGCAGGACCGCCCCGTCGAGGGTCGCCGGATCAGTCGGTCCCTCCGTGCGCAGGTCCTGGCTCCGAAGCGCACCGCCTTCGGCGGTCGGCGGCGCCATCCCGTCGGCCGGCGGGTCGCCACATGGATTCTTCGGGGTGGGTGTCCCTCCGAGCGTCCCGCCATATTGGCCATAGTCGACGTTGTTGAAGCTCGCTCCGTCGCCCGCGCTGACATAGAGGGCCCCGTCGGGACCGAACCCGAGTGCCCCGACCGAGTGGCTCGGGTACTGCTGGCACCAGTCCTCGATGAGGACCGTCTCTGGTCCGGAGATCGTGCTCCCGCTGACACTGAACCGCGAGAGCCGGCCGCTGACCACGCAGCCGTCTGCCGTCGCTCCTGGCGGCGTCGGACAGCCATCGTTGCGACTTCCGACGGGCCCACCGCCACCGAGGACATGGTCGTAGGTGTACAGGACATACACCCATGGCCGCGATGGCAACGCGGGGTCCGTCAGGCTCGGGTCGAGCGCGAGCCCGAGCAGCCCCCGATCCCAGAAGTTGTGGACGTTCGTCTTCAGGTCCGTGAAAGCCGTCGGCGTCGGATCGGCGACGCTGTCGTAGACCTTCAGGGTGCCGCTCTTCTCGGCCACGAAGACCCGGCCATCTGCGGCGAACTCGATATTCGTCGGGTTCTCCAGGCCAGTGCTGAAGACGATCGATTCCGTGAAGCCGGACGGGAGCGCATCGAGCGTCGCCTCGACGGTGCCCGTTTCCAGCTCGACGCAGTCGGCGCGAGGGGAAGCCGTCTCGTCGAAGAGGCGTTCCTGGCAGGTGCCGTCCGCCGGACCCCGGGCGTCGACGACCGAAGGTGTACCGATCGGCAGCAGCGCGGCCAGCGCCGCGGCCATCGCGAGGATGGCAGGCCAGGGATGTGCTCGCGGCTTCACGACTCGTTTCCCCCACGATCAGTGCCCCGCTGTTGGAGCGTGCCCATCCGTTATCGACAACGGACAGGGCGCCGACAGCATCCTTCCTGGGTGGCGCCGCCAGAAGTACTGTAGTGGAGAGGATCGAAAGACATCGCCCATTGGGGCCCGTTCGGTGCGTGAAGGCACCCAATTCGTCCGCCTCAGCCGTGGCGCGTGCGCATCCCTCCGAGGAGTCCGGTCACGAGCACCACGACGGCGGCAAGCACCGCGACGTTCGCGGAATCGTGTCCGTCAAGTGCCAGGAGAACACTCGTGGCAAGCGCGATCCCCGCCCCGGCGTTGGAAACGTCCAAAGCCCAGGACGCGTCCCGAGCGAGACCCAGGATCGCGAGGACGGCGACGGCAAGGCTTGCCAGGAGCAGCGCCACGAGGGCGGCGGGTTCCGTCCCGAGCACGTAACCCACGCCTCGGACCGTGCCCCCGCCGGATAGGACTCGGACCATGACGCCGCCGATCACGACCCATCCGAGAACGGCGATGATCCGTGTCGGGCGGCGTCCCCGGACGGAGTCAGCCAAGTAGGGCGATCACTCGATCGGGACGCGTCGTCGCCTGCTCAGCCTTCGATAGGAGGGCCGCCAGCCACGATACACGGCAAGCCCGACGCCGATGACCAGCACCGCAGCGCTCGCTGCGGAGGCGACGAGAAATGCCGTGATGGCGATCTCCATGCCTGGATACTGCGCCATGGCTCGGACGCCCGTCCATGAGGAGATCGCCCTATTGGCGAATTCAGTCCGATCGGCCTGCCAGAACGGAGGTCTGACGGCGGGCTGAGCGATCAGGTGAACGGCCGCCCTCAGGCACGTCGACGCGTCCGTCGCGGTGCGTTCGATAGATGGCCAGTGCGGTGCCCGCCGCGAGCGTGCCGATGTTGACCCCAGCGATGACCAGGAAGAACGGCGTGAGGTCCATGCCTCTCCTCAGAGATCCGCCGGGTGTGCGACCCGGCCCGGACATAGCCTCGCAGGTGCCGCGCTCATGTTCCACCGGACCTTCGTTGCGCACGGCATGACCCGGAGGTCCCTGGGGTTTGCCGCGTGCATGCCGCTCCGATGGCAGCGGAGAACCCACGGCGCCTCGTCAGAGGCCGACGCGTAGCTTGGCCAGGTCCAGGAGGGCGCTCCAGTTGTTGCTCGACCAGCCCGCAACCGTCCCACAGTTGTCCGCGTTCCAGGCGGGGTTGGATGCGCCATCCTCGTTGCGCCATCGGACCCGATTTCCGGAGACCTCGTGGCCGGAACAGCTGCTGTCGGACTGGTTCCAGACGTACAGGCCGACGTTCGAATTGTCGCGGCGCTCTCCGTAGATGGTGTTGTCCAGGATCTTGTGGTGGGTCCCACCGGCGATGAACAGCCCGACCTGCCCAACGTTCAGGAGCGTGTTATTGCGCGCGATGGAATAGGCGGACGACCCGTCGCCCAGCGCGATCCCGGACCCGGACGACGACGTCCAGTTCGTACCCTCGAAGTGGTTGTGGTCGATGATGAACGGCGACGTCGACGTCCCACCCGAGTGGTACATGCTGACGATGTCCTCGGTGTCCCCACCCTTGCCCTTGTTGTGATAGATGCGACCGCGACTGACGTCCACGAGCTGGACGAAGTTCGCGCGATGCTTGCCGACGCGCTCGTGGGGGCCCTTGATGTCGAGATAGCGGTTCCACTCGATGCGGACGTTGGTCGATCGGAGCACCGTGATGCCTTGTGCGACTCGCGCGAAGTCGTTCGCCCGGATCGTCACGTTGTGGCAGTTCTCGAGGTGGATCGCCTCGACGTCGGCGCCCAGGTCCTTGAACGTCCGGTTCTGGATGACCAGGTTGTCGCAGTTCCCCGTCTTCCGGATCGCGCCGGAGTTCGGACGGCTCAGGAATGCCACGGACCATGGATTGGAGGTCGTCGTCGTCGGCGGTGGCGGCAGTGGCGCTGGGATCGAGGTACGGGGCCAGATCGATACCCGCGCACCCGCGGGGTTGTAAAGGTAGGCCCGCTCCCAGGAACGGTTGTTCCACATCACGGTGCGTCGACCCATGTAGACGTGGCGTGCCGTGCCGGCCCCCCTGCCGGAGTGGACCTTGATCGCCGCCCCGGCTGAGATCTTCCTGCCAGAACGGAAACCGTACGTGTGGCGGTCTCGATCACGGATCTTCCAGCCGTAGAGCGAGACGGTCTTGGTGCACGAATTCTTGATCGTGACCCACTCGCCGTTGAGGTTCTGCGCATCGACTCCCGATGCGTCGAAGCGTCCGGCGATGAACGAGATGCACGTCGACGCGGCATCGACCGATCCGTCGCGCTGCGGCCCGACTCCCGGGGCTCCGATCACCGCGACGGCGATCGCCAGGGCCCCGAGCGCACGGTAGACCCGCTGACGCCGACCATTTGGATCCTGGGTCAGCGGGACGGCCGGAGCCGCGATGTCGATTCGTCGCACGTTTTCACCTCGTCGGCGGGCGGTTGGGGGTCGACGGACCGGCGGCCCTGGAGTCCCTTGCGGTCTCCACGTGACTCCACCGGTTCCGGCGTTGCAGGCTCCGCAGTCCGGTCCGACCCGCCTGGCGACGGTGAGCCCGATCGATCGCTCGCTCTGTCAACCCTGGCGTCTCGCACGCCCCACGTCTGTGGCCCGATGGTCTGGCGTCGTCGCCACGATGCATGGCGCGGTCGCCGCGGGCGGTCCGGTCCGGGAGGGTCTGGGGTGGTGGGCACCCCTCGGCTGGGTCAGTCGAGTGCAGGACCACTGACCATGAACCGCCGCGCCTGCTACCGTCCGCATTCCGTGCATCGTCGTCGGTCGTCGTCGACATCGACCGGAAAGAAGGAACGAACCACCGTGGAATCGCCGCCCCGCTACCCCGTCATCGGGACGCCGATCGCGGCGATCACCTTCGAGGATGCGTTGCTCCTGCTCGCGTCTGCCCCGGCCGACGGCCGGCGGGTCCACGTGCACTTCTGCACGGTGCATTCCCTCGTGGCCGCCGCCGATGACCCGGTCCTCCTCGCGGCGTTCAGCGCCCCGGACTCGCTGGCGTTGCCGGATGGCATGCCGGTGATGTGGGTCGGGAAAGTCCAGGGCCGGGCCGTGGAGCGCGTGTGCGGCCCTGACGTCATGCCCGCGCTGCTCGATCGGTCACGCGCGACCAACGCCAGGCACTACTTCTACGGCGGTGCTCCGGGGGTCGCTGACCTGCTGGCCGAGCGGATGCAGGCCGCCTATCCAGGCCTGGACGTGGTCGGCACCTACTCGCCCCCGTTCGGTGCCCGGTCGGCCGAGGACGAGGCGGCCGACGTCGCGCTGATCAACGCCGCTCGCCCCGATTACGTGTGGGTCGGACTCGGCGCACCCAAGCAGGACCTGTGGGCCGCCCGCCATCGGCCCGCGCTGGATGCCGCCGTCGTGCTGGCCGTGGGTGCAGCCTTCGACTTCCACAGCGGTGGGCTGCGCCGCGCGCCAGCCTGGATGCAGCGACGCGGGCTCGAGTGGCTGTACCGACTGGCGGCGGAGCCGCGACGGCTGGCGCGACGGTACCTCGTGACGAACACGCGATTCGTGATCTTGCTGGTCCAGTCCCGCTTGACCGGGCGGCACCCGCGGCTCAGGCGACCTCGCTGACGCAGCGTCGCCGGATCGCCGACTGTCAGCGGCCCTCGGCTCGAAGCATCGCCGGGATCGTCCGCAGGATGATCATGATGTCCAGCCACGGCGACCAACGATCGATGTACTCCAGGTCCTTCTTGACCCAGTGATCGAACTCGATCTCATTGCGTCCTTCGATCTGCCAGAGCCCGGTCATCCCTGGCTTCATCGAGAGGCGGCGGCGGTGCCAATCGTCGTACGCCTGCACCTCGGTCGGGAGCGGCGGACGCGGGCCCACCAGGCTCATCTCGCCCCGCAGGACGTTCAGCAGCTGGGGGAGCTCGTCGAGGCTCGAGCGACGCAGGAAGAGACCGACCTTCGTCACCCTCGGATCGGCCTTCAGCTTGAACGCGTGGCCCTTGATCTCGTTCTGGCTGCGGAGCCCTTCCAGCTGGGCGTCGGCGTCCTTGACCATGGACCGGAACTTGAACAGGCTGAAGCGCCGGCCGTGTAGCCCGACGCGCTCCTGGCGATAGAGCACCGGCCGCCCGTCCGTGATGATCAGCGCCAGCGCGATGCCGAGCAGCAAGGGCGAAAGGACGGCGAGGCCGAGCGCGCCCCCGACCAGGTCGAGTGCTCGCTTGCCGCCGAACGCGAGGGACGAGCGCGGACCGGTCAGCAGCGTGAGGACCGGCGTGCCGTCGAGGTCCTCCACGTGGCTCGTGGCGATGGACAGGCGCGGCATCGGGACCGGCATCCGGACGATCTTGCCTTCCGACTCGCACAGCGCCGTGACCGATTCGATGAGGGCCCAGTCTTCCGTGACGAGGCAGACGGCGACTTCGTCAACGACATGGTCGTGGATGAAGTCCGGCAACGCGTCGATCGTTCCCAGATATGGCCACCGCGCAGGCAACTCGTTGGTGGGCTCGCCGAGGAACCCCAAGATCCGCAAACCGAGCTCGGGATGCTCCGCGAGCTTCGTCGCGAAGCTTCGGCCCTGCGGGCCGGTCCCAAGCACGAGCAGCGAGCGAACGTTCTTGCCACGGACACGGGCACGTTCGAAGAACCAGCGCATGAGAACCCGCACCCCGATGGCGCCGGCCAGCAGCACGCCGAGGAGGACGATCATGTATCCGCGGCTGACGTCCGGGATCTTGGCCAGGTACAGGAACGAGAACGAAACGAGCCCGAAGACGACCAAGGCGCGCAGGAGTACGCGGATCTCACTGGCGACCGACCAGCGAGCTCGCAGGCGATAGGCGCCGTGGACCCAAAGCGTCAGGACCCAGGCACTGACCAACAGGGCCAGCGCGTAGACGGGCTGCGGCAGTGAGACCGCCCAGAACATCGACTCGTCGCCCGGGAACATGAGGTCCGAGAGCGCGATGGCGAGAAAGGCGGCGATCGCGATGTCCGCCAGCATCATGGCGGCTCGCAGTTCCGTGGCGTGTCGGCGAATCATCCGTTTTCCCCCACCGTTGCGGCGCTGAGGCATCCCCCGCTGGTCCCGGGCCGGCGATATGAGCCGGGCTCGCGGGTCTCCCCAGACAGAACCTACAATCGGTCTCGTCGAGGATACGTGCCCCAGCCCAGGAACGAAAGTGCCATTTCCCTCACAGGACCACAGTTCGGTGCACCCTCGCACCACTGGTTTCCTCTGACGGATGGCAGACCGCGATCCGGGGAAGGCCGTTTGGGCGTTCCCGCAGGGCCTATCGGGCGGTCTCGAGGATCCGCCCGTCCAGGTTCCGACCAGCCCTGCGCCCGTGACGAAGGTTCCCGAAGCGTGCCAGGGCGGCTGTCGCGGCCGATCACGGTCCCGATGAAGCCGGCGCCCTCGAGATCGTACGAGCTGCCCGTGCCTGCCCCAGCCACCGCTGGAACCTGGGACGGAGGATCGGTACCAGCGCAACGAGGATGCTCAGGCTCGCCGACCACAATATCGGCAACGACAACATGACCGCGATCGGCACCAGCCACCGACGTCCGGTCCTCCCGGCCCAGACGAGCATCAGCAGGGCCGCTCCGAGCCGCGGCACGAGCGGGATGGCGATCGAGTCCGACGAGGGAGGAACCAGCGACGAGGCGCGGAGCGTGCCGAGCCACTCGAACCACAGGTCGGGGGTGAGGGCGAACGACACGGCGACGATCCCAGCCGTTATCCCGCTGGCGATCGCGACTCTCCGCCAATCACCTCGTGCCGCAAACCAGAGGACACCGATCCCTGGCGTGACTTTGCTCAACAGCACGAACGCCCAAGCGGCTGGTCGGCGCAGGCCGATCACGACCGCCACCGCGATGAACAGATTGATGTTGCCGAAGAACACCTCGTTGAAGACCGGAGGCAGGGCCAACATCGGAAGGGTCCACTCCCTGGCCAGCCACACCAGCGCGGCGAGCGTGACCCCGAGCCACAATGCGTGGAAGAGCGGCCACGGCAGCACGTGCAGGACGCCGAAGACATGGACGAACGGAGGGCTGTACAGGAACGCGTCCGGCGTTCCCGCTGGCAGTCGATACGGGTTCGCCACGTCCAAAGCCCAATACGCGTGAGCGTCCAGACCGAAGTCCTGCATCGAGTCTGCCTTGCGCACGACGTGCCAGGCGATCACGAGCAGCGTGATCGCGATCGTCACCGGCCCGAATCCCCGCGCCTCTCGGACCGAGTTCGCGATCAGTGCGAGCCGGGCCAGGAGCCGACGCGCGTTCACGTCCCGCGTGACTTCATGACCTGACAAGCGGTTGACCTCGGGTACTCGCTGGGCTGGATGGAGGTTTCCGTCGGTGTCGTCCCAACGTACTGCACGGCGATCTGTCGAATGACCTACGACCATCCCCAGTCGGCATTGGGCGATTCGTGTGGCTCGCGGGCCACGTGCCGTCGGCTGGTACCCTCCGCGAGCGCCACTGGGCGTACGGCGGTCGATCCGCTCACCCCTCGCGAATCCAGGAGCGCGCGCCCTGAGCCAACACCTGCGGTTCCCTGCACTCCGCTCCCGAGACCCGGTCGAGACGGCCATTCGATTCGTCCGGGCGGCGGGATGGGTCGTCTTCGATCAGGCCCTCATCTCGGCATCGAACTTCTTCGGGATGGTCGTCGCTGCCCGTGTGCTTTCGACGGCGGAATTCGGAGCCTACGCCCTGGCCTATACCGCGCTGTGGGCGCTGAACGGACTCCAGTCCTCGCTGATCACCCAGCCCCACAGCGTGCTTGCGTCGCACACCGACGTGAATGCGTACCGGCGTTATACGAGCGCGACCGGGTTGATGCAGTTGGCCTTGTGCTTCGCGCTGGGCATCCCGTTCGTCATCGCGGGCCTCATCGCCATCGTCACCGGCGCTGGACCGACGCTCATGGCGCTCGGGTTTGCGTTGATCGCCTGGCAGGCCCAGGAGTTCCTACGCCGGGTCCTCTACTTCGAAGGCAGGCTCATCGCCGTAGTCGTCCTCGATGTCGTCAGTTACGGTGGTCAGCTCGCAGCCATCGTTGCTCTGGCTGCTGCCGGGTCGTTCACGGTGGCTTCGGGCTTGGCGGCCGCGGGGCTCACCGCGGCGGCGGCTGCCCTGGTCGGACTGATCCTGCTTCGGACGACCCTATTCCACCCTCCGCTCCCCGGAGCGGTCGGACGGAACGTCGCACACGGGCGATGGCTGCTGGGAGCGGAAGTGGGCTTCTTCCTGTGCACGAGCGCGTACCCGTTCTTGCTCGCGGCAACGAGAGGCCCGGAATCGGTAGCCGTGCTGTCGGCGGCGAACCTGATCCTCAATCCGCTGAACGTCATCTGGTTCGCCGTCGGGACGGCGGTGCCCATCCAGTTGAGCCGTTCGCGTCAGCGCCACGGTGACCACGCCGCCCGAGGTGACCTCGTACGGCTGTACGGAGCCTCCATACCCGTCGTCGGGGGCTACTGCCTCGTCGCCGCCGTGTTCGGAGGACCCATCCTCGGGTTGGTGTTCGGTGACGCCTACGCCGCGTTCGGCTGGGTGGTGGCAGCGGCAGCCGTGATCCGCCTCTTCAGCTTTCACAGCCACCTCTTGTCGGTCGGCCTCAGGGTCCAGGGACAGACCCGCGCCATTTTCGTCGGCTACGCCGCAGCCGTGCCGTTCTCGCTGATCGTCGGCATCATCCTGACCATTGTGTTCGGGATCGCCGGGGCGATGGTTGCGACGTTCGGATCGCACGTGATTTGGACGACGATCTGGCTCCGCGCCTATCGCTCCGAGCAGGGACCCGATCCGGCGCTCGAGGAGGGGCGCACCATCCCTGACGTTACTGCACTGATTGCCGGCGAACTCCGAAGCCAGGCCCGTCGGCCTGGCCGTCTCCCCACTTCTCGAGGAAGCGAACTGCCGCCCTATGAGGCGAGTGGCCGGACCTTCCGCCAGCCTCCGCCCGAGATCGATCCGATCGATGCGTTGGTCGAAGCGTATCTGGCGTACGCGCGCGCCCTGGTTCCGGCTCGCACTGATGCGGTCCATTCGGAGCCGGATCTGGCCTGGGGCGTGACGTCGGTCGACCTTGCGGTCGTCAATCGAGTGATGCGGCCCAGAATGGGGCCAACCGCTGATCGGATCGAAGCGATCATCGAGCTCTTTGACCATGCCGGCGTCAGCTCGTCTTGGTGGCTTGATGAGCGCTCAACGCCGAGCGGCCTGACCGAGGCGTTGCTGCGAGCTGGCTATGCCAGCCCGTCGGAGGCGACCGCCGCGATGATGCTGGATCTTCGCTCGTTGCCGATCATGAAACCGACTTCTCAAGTAGAACTGGTCTATGTCACCGATAGGCGTGAAATGGCGGAGGCACAGGCGCTATCGATGCGCGGTTTCGGCACGCGCCCGCGCAAAGCTCGCATCCTCGCGTCGCACTTGGCATCGCTGGCGGATCCCGACACCGGAATCAGAACGGTCGTAGCCAGGCACATGGACCAACCAGTCGCTACGGCCACAGCAGTCGTTATCGGGTCGACGGTGGGCCTGTATGGCATCGCAACCTTGCCGGCAGCGCGGGGCATGGGCTTCGGGCGGGCGGTCACTGTCGAGGTGCTTCGCGACGCACGGTCCCGAGGTGTTCGCCATGCCGTCCTTGAGTCGACACCGATGGCGAGACCGCTGTACGAGAGCCTTGGCTTCCGCAACGCTGGGACATTCCTCGTCCTGCAGCGCCCTGCCGGGGGCCCCTCCCTTCTCAGCAGCGTCCGACGGCGCCTCCGCCGCGCGTAACTTGGCCAGTCGAGCATTCCAATTCGCGAACGGCGAACGATGTCGTGGGCCTAAGCGGCGTCGAGGGTCTCCGTGTACAGCCGCTCATAGGCCGCCACCATCGCCTTGAGCGAAAAGCGCTGGAGCGCTGCTGGGCGGGCGCGCCGTGCGTCCTCGCGCCATGCCTCGGGATCCGACAAGAACGCCCGCATCATCGAGGCGAATTCGGTCGTGTCACCGGGTGGGCAGAGCCCCGGGTACCAGTCGGGCAACACTTCGTCCAGGCCGGGAGCCTTCGTAGCCAAGACGGGGATCCCCGTACAGAGCGCTTCGACCGCCAGGAGCGGCAGTCCCTCGAACCGCGACGGCATGAGGATCGCGTCGAACGAACCGAGGCGCGCCCGCAAGTCGGCCACCGGCGGGCTGACGAGCATGCGGCCATCCGAGCGGGCGGCAGCCGCTACGACGCTGGCCGCGTGTGACCCCTCGCCGAAGATTGCCACCCGGAACGGAGGATCGGATCCGGTCAGTCGCGCGACACTCTCGAGGAGGACGTCGATGCCCTTCTGTGGCTCGAAGCGCCCGGCGAAGCAGAGCAGCGGCGGCCGGCCAGGCTCACCCGGGCCATCAGGCAGGCCGCTGGCGTCAACGCCGTTGTAGATCACGGCGGCCTCGTCGACGGGTAGGCCCGCGCGCCCTCGCCAATCCAGGAAGGCCGTGCGGGCGGCGACACTCACGGCAGCCACCCGGGCATCGGCGAGTCGCCGCTCGGCGAAGCGACCCATGCTCCCCCACCCACCCCACAGCACCGTGTTGTGGACGGTCCGGACGACGGGCACGGTCCGGACACCCCGCGACGGCACGCTCGCAAGCGCCCAGGCGAACTCCGGGATCTCGGTGTGCAGATGGACGACATCCGGTCGCATCGACGCCACGGTTCGGGCGAGTCGACCGGCGCCCTCGACGACCGCGATCTTCGCCGTGGATGAGGCGGCGCTCCGGGCGACGTGGACGCCCCGGGAGGCCAGGCGCGAGGTCATCTCATCGCGATAGGCGTGATCGCGGGCGGCGACGATGGGCAGGAGCGACACCTCGTGGCCACTGGAGGCGCTCGCAGCGGCGAGCAGTTCCGCGACGCGCTCCGCGCCACCGAGGCCCAGGCGTGTCACGACATGAAGGATGCGCACTCGGGCCTCATCGGGTCAGTGGTGTGGGTGGTCAGAGGATTCCGCCGGCCGGCGCGCCGGAAAGGCGTGCTGAGCGGTCCGTGGTGCAAGGCGCCGTGGCGGCTGCTGGCCGGGCAGCGATGTACCATACCGCCTCATTGTCGTCCTGGAGGGGGTCCGTCGGTCCATGCCCGTCGCATTCGAGGTTTCACCCACCAGGCCCGCGCGCGCATCGCTCCCGACGACGGCGGTGACCACGGGGGCCAAGCTGGTACGACCATCCATCCTGCTGATCCACGAGCGCTATCGGCAGCGCGCCGGTGAGGACGCGGTGTTCGACGCGGAGCTGGCGCTCCTGCGCCGGATGGGCCACGACGTCACGACCCTGGTCGTCGACAACGACTCGATCGCTGACGACTCAGGCCTCGCTCAGCGCGCCCGGCTCGCCGTCGAGACCGTCTGGTCGTCACGCGCGGCGCGGCTGGTCGCGAAACGGCTTGCGGAACACCCGGTCGACATCGTCCACGCCCACAACACGTTTCCCTTGCTGTCGCCGTCGATCTACGGGGCGGCCCACCGATCCGGAGCGGCCGTCGTGCAGACGATCCACAACTATCGAACGATGTGCCCCGCAGCGACGCTCTTCCGCGACGGACGGCCATGCGAGGACTGCGTCGGTCGGGCGGTCCCGTGGCCATCGGTCCTGCACGCCTGCTACCGCGGGTCGAGGCTCGCGACCCTTCCGGTCGCTGCGCTGGTGGCCTCCCATCGCGTGCGGCCAGGGTGGCGCGATGTCGATGCGTTCATCGCCCTGACGGATTTCGCCGCCGCCAAGCTGGCCGAGGGCGGACTGCCCGCCGATCGGGTCCACGTCAAGCACAACTTCATCAGCCCGGACCCGGGTGCGCACGAGGGTCCCCGCGAAGGCTTCCTCTTCGTCGGCCGTCTCTCGGCGGAGAAGGGGATCGGCACCGTCATCGACGCTGCGCCGCTCCTCGAGCCGGGCATCGTCGTGCGGGTCGCCGGGGACGGACCGGAGACCGGGCGGCTCCTCGCGACGGCGGAGTCGCATCCCTCGATCGAGCCACTGGGTCGGCTCGCACCCGAAGACGTCGGACGAGAGCTCGAGCGCTGCCGGGCGCTCATCTTCCCCTCGCTCTGGTACGAGGGCATGCCGATGACGATCCTCGAGGCGTTTGCCGCCGGCGTGCCGGTCATCGCGGCCCGCCGCGGTGCGGCCGCCACCCTGGTCCGCGACGGAGAGACCGGGATCACCTTCGAGCCCGGTGACGCGTCGGCGCTGGCGTCGACCCTCGCCTGGGCCGAGGCCCATCCCACGGAGATGGACGGGCTCGGGAAGGCCGCGCGGCACGCATACCTCGGCAACTACACGGCCGAGGCAAGCTATGCCCGTCTGGCGCAGATCTACGCGATCGCGATGCGCCGACGACAGGAAGACGCCGGCGCTCGTTCCGCTGCCTCGTCGGCGGCAGCATCATGACGACCCGTTTCTCGGTGTTCATCCCGGTCTGGAACGACGTCCGCTGGCTGCCCGGAGCCATCGACAGCCTGCTTGCCCAGACCCACCAGGACTGGGAGCTCGTCATCGGCGACAACGTCTCGACCGATGGCATCGAGGAGGCCGTCGCTCGCTACGCCGACCCGCGCATCCGGTATCACCGCTGGAACGAGCACATCGACTTCGCGGGAAACGCCAACCGGACGATCGGGCTGTGCCAGTTCGAATGGCTCCAATACCTGTCCGCCGACGACCGCCTCCTGCCCACCTGCCTGGAACGGATGGCGAACCAGGTCGAGGAGGCGCAAGCTGCGGGTCGCGAGCTCGCCATGGTGCTGACCGGATGCGCTCGATTCGACGACGCGGGGCAGCCCGCCGAGCAGGTCTACTTCGGTTCCTGGCGCTTGAAATCGCTGCGCGGCGGGATCCTCGAGCCAGCAGAGTTCCTCCGGTCGGTCGCTGCCCCGGGTGCTCCGCCATGGAACATCGGCTCGCTCGCCATCTCGGCGGATGTCTATCGCGTGATGGGCGGCTTCTTCCGCGAGGAGACGGGATTGACGGTCGATCTCGAGATGGCCACGCGCGTCGCAGCCTACGGGCCGGTGGGCTATGTCGAAGAACCCCTGCTGCACTACACGGTCCGTGGCGACTCGATCACCACGGGACTCTCCAAAGCGAACCTCCACCGAAAGGGCCTGCTGCCACCGGTAGCGGCCGCCCTGGTGTCAGCGCTCGCCGTCCACGAGCACCGGCGCCCGGTGAGCCAGGATGAACGCAAGTACGTGATGACCCAGGTCGCGGACCAGCTGGTGGGGCGAGCACTGCAACAGCGCTATCGGCCGGGCGGCCATGGCCGCGGCGGCGCGATCCGGGACCTGCTGCGCGCGATCTCGTTCGATCGCCGCTGGCTCGTCAGTCCCCGCCAGCTGGTTCGCGCGGCGGCGGCGATCGTGGCGCCGACGATCGTGATCATCCGCGTCAAGGGCTTCTTCATGGCGCGAAAGCGCTACTTCTGAGATGAGTGTCCAGGCCGTCGGCGGTCCCCAGCGGAATCTCCGTTGCCAGGACGCCCCCGCCGAGCCCTCGGCCGCGCTTTCGGGCCGTATCATCGGGCGGGCGGCAGCCACCACAGGAGCCGCAGTGCTCAGGGGGTTGCGTTCGTGAAGGTCGTCCTGTTCTGCGGCGGTCAGGGGCTGCGCATTCGCTCGCATTCGGAGACGCTGCCCAAGCCGATGATCTCCGTGGGCTATCGGCCGATCCTGTGGCACGTGATGCGGTACTACGCTCACTACGGGATGAAGGACTTCATCCTCTGCCTCGGCTACCGCGCGGACGTGATCAAGGATTACTTCCTTCGGTATAGCGAGGCGATCTCGAACGACTTCGTCCTGGCCGACGGCGGCAAGTCGATCGAGCTGCTCAAGAGCGATATCCATGACTGGCGGATCACCTTCATGGACACCGGCCTGACTGCGTCCGTCGGCCAGCGGCTCAAGGCCGTCGGGTCACTGCTGAGCGACGAGGACATCTTCCTGGCGAACTACGGCGACTGCCTGACGGACGCGCCGCTGCCGGACCTCCTCCGCAAGTTCAAGCGAAGTGGCAAGTTGGCCGCGTTCGTCGCTGTCCGACCGAGCGCGTACACGTTCCATCTCGTGCGGTTCGAGGGGAAGCACCAGGTTCGCGACGTGACGGACGTCGCCAAGGCCGGCCTGTGGCTCAACGGCGGCTACTTCATGTTTCGGCGCGAGGTCCTGGACGAGATCGGGCCTGGCGAGGACCTCGTCCCGGATGTGCTGCCGCGGCTGATCCAGCGGGGCGAGGTGCTCGGGTATCGCTACGACGGGTTCTGGGCACCGATGGACACGATCCGAGATCTGCAGCGACTCGAGGATCTGGTCAATTCGGGCGAGATGCCCTGGGCGGTCTGGCAGAAGCCGACCGAGGATCCCTCAGGAGAGATACCGGTTCCGTAGTTGGGGGTTCGACGGCCGGCCTTTTCCGCTTCGGCCGTCAGGCGACCGCGCGCGGTGACGACGGGAGGGGAGCATCGGGCGCGAGCAGGCCTTCGGACTGCAGGTCCCCCCAGAGCGCGTCGGGGATCTGAGTCCCGAACATCGCGAGGTTCTGGTCGAGCTCCCCGACGGTGCGGACCCCGGTGAGGACCGCCGCCACGACGGGATGGGCGAGCGGGAACTGGATCGCGGCAGCCATGAGGGGAACGTCATGGCGCGCGCACACCTCGCGGAGACGCTGAGCGCGCTCGATCAGCGGCTTTGGCGCGCGCCCATAGTCGAACTTCGCGCCGGGTCTCGGGTCGGCGAGGATGCCGCTGTTGTAGACCCCGCCCGCGATGATGCTGATCCCGCGCCGCTGGCACTCCGGAAAGAGCTCTCCGAGCGCGTCCTGGTCGAGCAGCGTGTAGCGCCCACCGACCAGGAAGCAGTCGACCTCGGCTTCGCGGGCGAAGCGCACGAGCATCTTCGTCTGGTTCATCCCGACCCCGACCGCGCCGATCGAGCCGTCGCTCCGGAGGCGGTCGAGGGCCTTGAAGGCGCCGGCGAGCGCCGCCTCGTAGTGGTCGTCGGGCTCGTGGATGTACAGGATGTCCACGCGATCGAGTCGGAGACGGGCGAGGCTGTCGTCGACCGACCGCATCACGCCGTCATAGGAGAAGTCGATCGATGACTCCATCGCGGCATCCCCGCGATCGAACGGGAAGCCGAGCTGGACGCCCGAGCGTCGACCCATCGCCACGCGCCTGGTGACCCGTACGGTGTCACCCGTGATCCGACGAACGTCGCCGCTGCGCAGCGACTCCGACAGCACGCGCCTCGTCTTCGCGGCGAACGAGATCGGTCGGAGGGGTTGCCCCACCTTCGTCGAGACGACGATCTCGTCACGAGGCAGCTCCGGCAGCACCTCGCCCAGCCGCGACTCGGCGAACCCGCTGCCGTACTTCGGGGCCGTGTCGAACGCACGGATCCCGAGCTCGTGGGCGCGGCGGATCAGCGCGATGGCATCGGCATCGGCGACGGGCGGGCCATAGAGTCCCCCGATCGGCGCCGTGCCGAGCCCAAGGATCGGGATCTGGATGTCGGTCGATCCGATCCGACGACGCAGTGACGGGTTCAACAAGGCTCCTGGCTGACATCCCCGGGGTTGATCGCGTCCGGCGCGGATTGTGCCATACACGTGACGTCGACGGACATCGGTGCGCATGCGACCCGGGGCCTGCTGGCACCACGTCGTCCGCCCGATGCGCCCCTAGAATGCATCGGATGACCGATCCCTCACGTCGGCGCCCGGGGCTGTCGCTCCCCTCGGGCCCCGACCTCCGTGTCCTCGCCCTGGCTGCTCATGCCGACGACATCGAGATCGGCGCGGCCGGGTTGCTCCTCGAGCTCGCCGCCGCCAGGCCGGGCCTCGAGCTCCTCTGGGTCGTCCTGTCAGCTGACGAGGAGCGAGCCGCGGAAGGCCGATCCAGCGCGGAGCGACTCGTCGGCGATAGCGTCCAGCTGCAGGTCGAGATGAGCACCTTCCGGGACCGCTATTTCCCGCACCAGCCGGAGCTGAAGGAACACTTCGACGAGCTCGGCACGCGCGTCTCGCCGGACCTCGTGATCGCACCCAGGCTGGAGGACCGGCACCAGGATCATCGGGTCGTCGCCGAACTCGCATGGCAGACGTTTCGGAACACGCTCGTGCTCGAGTACGAGATCCCGAAGTTCGAAGGGGACCTCGGCCAGCCCAACCTCTACGTCCCGCTGGCGAGCTCGATCGCGGAGCGCAAGATCGAGCACCTGCTCGGAGCATTCCCGAGCCAGGCCCATCGCCACTGGTACAGCGACGAGACCTTCCGTGCTGTCCTCCGTCTGCGCGGCATCGAATCGAACGCGCCGAGCGGCTATGCCGAAGCGTTCACGGCGCGAAAGATGATCCTGGACCCCCGAGGAGGCTAGCGACCCAGCTCCGGGAACGCCCCGGTCGGTGCGGGGTCGTCGAGGTCGACCGTGAGCTGCGCCGGATCGAGGACCGGCAGGAACTCGTTGGTCGACCATCCCGCGATCGGGCCACAATTCTCTGCATCCCAACCGCTGTTCAGCTCGCCGTCGGCGCGCAGCCAATGGACGTTGTTGCCACGCACCTCGTGACCGGAGCACGCTCCATCGCCTTGGTTCCAGACGTAGATCCCAACATTGGAGGACGGGCGCTGCTCGCCGTAGAGCACGTTGTCGATGATCGCGTGGTTCGTCCCGCCGGCGATGAAGATCCCAACCTGACCCGGGTTGAGCAGGACGTTGTTGCGGGCGATCGAATGTGAGGATCCGCCATCGCCCAGCGCGATCCCTGAACCGGATTTGCTCGACCAGTCCCCACCCTCGAAGTGGTTGTACTCGACGTACAAGGGTTCCTCGGCGGAGCCTCCGGAGTCGTGCAGGCTGACGATGTCCTCGGTGTCGCCGCCACGCCCCTTGTTGTTGCCGATGTACCCGCCGCGAACCTGGTCGAACTGGACGAAGTTGGCGCGGTTCAGGCCGACACGCTCGTGCGGTCCGAGGATCTCGCTGTAGCGGTTCCACTCGACGCGGATGTCGGTGGAGTCCGTCGCCGTGATGGCCTGCGCCACACGGGCAAAGTCGTTGTTCCGAATCGTCACCCCATGACAGTCCTCGAGACGGATCGCCTCGACGTCCGGCCCGAGGTCCTTGAAGGTCCGGTTCTCGATGACGACGTCCTTGCAGTTCCGGAGGGAGATGGCGGAGGACGTCGGTCGGCTCAGGAACGGAACGGTCCAGGCGATCGCTGGAGCTCTAGAGGCGGGCGCCCCGGTCGGGTCTGGGGATGCCGATACCTCGGCCGCCGCTGTCGGTATGGCGGACCCCCGGGGCGGCGTGCTCGGCCCACGCAGCCGAGGCAGGGCCACGAGCGCGAGGGCGGACACGGCGATCAACGCCAAGACGACCAGCGGGATTCGCGAACGCGGGTCGATCGGCACCGGGGGATGATAGCGGCATCCCCGTTCGAGGCCCGGCGGCCGGCGGCCGCCGGGCTCAGCGCTCGATCAGAGATGCACGCGAAGGGTGCTGATGTCGAACGTCGCGGACCAGTTGTTCGCCGACCAGCCGGTGACCGTTCCGCAGTTTCCTGCGTTCCACGCCGGGTTCGCGCTGCCGGCGGCATTGCGCCAGTAGACCCGGTTGCCGGTGACTTCCTGGCCCGAGCAGGGCGAGCTCGACTGGTTCCAGACATAGAGCCCGACATTCGACCTGAGGCGCTGCTCGCCGTAGATCGTGTTGCCGAGGATCTTGTTGTTCAGGCCGCCGGCGATGAAAATGCCGACCTGACCGGGATTGAGCAGGATGTTCCGCTGTGCGATGTTGTACGAGCCGCCACCGTCCGCCAGCGCGATGCCGGAGCCGGATGCGCTCGTCCAGTTGGTGCCCTCGAAATGGTTGTCTTCGACGATGACGTGATCGGACTGATACACCGACACGATGTCCTCGGTGTCACCGCTCCTGCCCTTGTTGTGATCGATGAGCCCGCCGGCAACATTGTTGAATTGGACAAAGTTCCCGACGTTGGCGCCGGTCCGCGGCTGGGCCGGCCCGGTGATGTTGCTGTATCGCGAATCGATGATCTTGATGTTCGATGAGTTGAGGGCGTAGACGCCTTCAGCCACGTTCAGGAAGTCGACGGATCGGATCGTCACGTTCGAGCAGTTCTCGATGCGGATGGCGATGACCCCGGCGCCGAGATCCTTGAAGGTCTTGCCCTCGATCACGACGTTCGAGCAGTTCGCCAGTCGGATCGGGCCGGACGCCGGCCGGGTCGCGAACGGGACGGCCCAGGGATCACCAACCGGCGGCGCGGGGGGCGGGACCGGCGTCGGGACGGGGGTCGGGACCGCGGTGGGCACCGGCGTGGGTCGCGGGGTCACGACGGGCGTCGGGATGGGGGTCGGGTGGGGTGGGCACCGGCGTGGGTCGCGGGGTCACGACGGGCGTCGGGACCGCCGTCGGGACGGGCGTCGGCACAGGTGTGACCAGGGGTGTCGGCGCAGGTGTGACGACGGGTGTCGCCGCTGGCGTCGCGATCGGTGTCGCTGCCGGCGTGACGACGGGTGTCGGCGCGGGTGTCGCGACGGGGGTCGGCGCGGGTGTCGGGACCGCAGTCGGGACCGCAGTCGGTACCGGCGTAGGCCTCGGGGTCGGGGTGGGAGCCGGCGTCGGCCGCGGGGTCGGGGTTGGAGCCGGCGTCGGCTCCGGGGTGGCAGCCGGTGGCGCCGCGACGACCGTCACGGTCACCGACGTCGCGGGGGCTGCGGCGTTCGCCGAGATGATCGTCAACTTGTGCTCGCCGTTCTTGAACCTTGGGACGTCGATCGTGGTGCGAAGCGTGCCATTGCCCTTGACTCGCATCGCCGTCGACATGGAAGCGTCGTCGTCCCAGACGAGTCGGGCGTTGCCCTTCATCAGGTTCTCGCCGCGGACCGTCAGGCGATCGCCGGACGAGACCGTAGTCGGCGTCACCACGAGCGTGCCCTCGCCGGCGGCGGACGTGGCGATGAATGGCAGCACCAGCGCGGGAATGAGCAGGATCATGGGGAGCGTCGCCAGCCAATCGCGGAGTCGCCTGCCCGGCTTCGGAGGCGTCGGCTTGGGGGCCTCGAAGACCCAGTCGGCGCGGTCGGCAACCCGGATGTTCCGCATGGACTCGACTCCCTCGTCATTGGGCCGCGGGGTCGAGGTAGCCGGCTCCGACGGGGGGCGTCGGGGAATCCCTTGGGCGGGGATCGGTTCTGCTTCGGCAACTCGGCTACCTGCATCGCGCAGGCCCGTGGCTTTGCGGCCCCGCCTCACGACGGGTGTGCTCGTTCGGTCAGAGCGTTTGCGGAAGCATCGTCCGGAGAACCCCGGATGTCACTGGCGAAAAGGTCACGCAGGCGCGTGACCTTGTGCCCGGGTGGGAGGGGCGGACTGGCGCGGAGTGCGCCGGTCTGGGGTGGTTCCGGAGCCTCCCGATGGTCCGGCTATACTCGCCGACCAACCGCCGCAACGGGGTCGCCCAGACCATGTGCCAAGCTCGGCTCGCAGGTCCGACAGGGTGAATATCGGAGCTCCGACCACGCCGCGACGGCCGTCCGGACTCGCGACGGTCCAGGGTTGGTTCGATGCCTTCGACGGCTCCCGCGGCCTCTACCGGATCCTGTTCGTCGTCGTGGCGATCGCGGTCGGGGTCGGTACGGCGATCGATCCGGTCATCGCTGCGCTGACGGTCGTCGTCGCGATCGTCGCGATCGCCCTGTTGGTGATCGGCGCCAGGGTCACCAGGGTCTTCGTCGTGGCCGCCGCGGTCCTGCTCATCGGTTACGCCTTCTTCGGTCGCTCCTTTGCGTACGTGGGTGTCGCCCCCTTGTACCTCGGCGAGCTCGTCCTGCCGCTCGCGCTCCTGGCCCTCCTCCGCGGCCGCAGGTACGGCACGCTCCAGCCGATCCATCTGATGCTGCTTGCGTTCATGGCCCTGGGTGCCCTTCGAACGATCCCGTACCTCGGCGTTCACGGGATCGACGCGCTGCGCGACGCCGTTACCTGGGGCTACGGGATCTACGCGCTCGTCGTCGCTTTCGTGCTCACCGAGGATCACCTCCACGCCGGCATCGGCATCTACCGTCGGCTGATCCCGTTCCTCCTGATCTGGGTCCCGATCGCGGCGGTGCTTACCGCCGTCATCGCGTTCCCGTTCGTTCCCGGATCGAACGTCCCGATCGTCATCTTCAAGGGCGGTGACTATGGCGTGCACCTCGCGGGAATCGGGGCATTCGTGTTCCTCGGCCTGTATGCCAGGGGGACGGGTTGGCGATTACCGGAACCGTTGTTGTGGGCGCTCTGGCTGGGCGCGGTCGCGGTCGTCGGGATCGGAAACCGGGGCGGCTTGCTGGCGGCCTCGATGTCGGCGGCCGTCGTGCTCTATGTCCGCGCCGCAGGTCGCTGGTTGACGCTGCTCTTCGTCGCGCTGGCGCTGATGGTGCCGCTCATCCTGATCGACCCGGTCATCAAGGTCAGCAACGGTCGGGAGCTGTCCGTCGGGCAGATGATCGACAACGTCACCAGCCTGTTCGGCGAGACCGACCGCCCGGGCCTGGAGGGCACCAAGGAGTTTCGCCTGCGCTGGTGGGGCGCCATCGCCGACTACACGATCGGGGGCCCCTACTTCTGGGTGGGCAAGGGATTCGGGATCAACCTCGCCGACGATGACGGGTTCCAGCCGACCGCCGACCGGTCCCTGCGTGCTCCGCACAACGGCCACATCGAGATCCTCGCCCGCATGGGTGTCCCCGGCCTGATCCTGTGGATCTCGCTCCACGCGGTCTATGGCTTCTCCGTGCTCCGGGCCGCCAACCGCGCGCGCAGACGTGGCGATCTCTACTGGGTCCAGATCCTTGGATTCGTGTTCATCTACTGGCTCGCGTCGCTCGTGAATGCCTCGTTCGACCCGTACCTGCAGGGACCGCAGGGCGGGATCTGGTTCTGGACCATCTTCGGAGTGGGGCTGGCGGCGATGCGGATGTCCGATAGCCGCACGAACGAGGGCCCGTCGGCAGCTGAACCAGGGTCAGGCGTCGCCCGTCAGTCGGGCGTCGCCGGTGAGTCAGGCGTCGCCCGTCCCTGAGGCGACCGCACGCGGAGCGGCGCGCGTCCGCTCATACCACTCGACCGTCGACCGGAGCCCGTCCTCGAAGCTCGTGGCGGCCTCGAAGTCGAACTGCTCCCGGGCTCGACTCGTGTCGAGCGCCCGGCGTGGCTGCCCGTCCGGCTTGGACGCGTCCCAACGGATCTCGCCCTCGAACCGGGTCAACCGCGCGATGACCTCGACCAGTTCGCGGATCGTGATCTCCCGGCCGACGCCGAGATTCACGGGGTCGGAGCCGTCGTATCGGTCGGCAGCCAGGACGATCCCCTCGGCCGCGTCGTCGACGTACAGGAATTCGCGAGACGCCGACCCGGTGCCCCACACGTCGATGTGGTCCTCCCCGGCGTCCCGGGCGTCGACGCACTTCTTGATCAGCGCCGGGATGACATGCGAGCTCGCGGGATCGAAGTTGTCGCCGGGCCCGTACAGGTTCACCGGGATCAGGTGGATGACGTTCATCCCGTACTGCTGGCGGTAGGCCTGGCCCTGGACCAGGAGCATCTTCTTGGCGACGCCGTAGGGAGCGTTCGTCTCCTCCGGATAGCCGTCCCATAACGCATCCTCGTGGAACGGGACCGGGGTGAACTTGGGGTACGCGCAGACCGTCCCGATCGTCACGAACTTGCCGACGGCGGCGACCCGCGCGGCTTCCATGAGCTCGATGCCCATGATCGCGTTCTCGTAGAAGAAGCGACCCGGGTTTTCGCGGTTGGCACCGATCCCGCCGACCACGGCCGCGAGGTGGATGATCACGTCCGGGCGGCCGTCGCGGATGGCGCGCTCGATGCCGTCGCGATCGCGCAGGTCGTAGTCGCGTGAGCGCGGGACGAACACCTCCGACGGGCCTGCTTCGGCGAGGCGGCGGACGACGGCCTGACCCAGAAAGCCGCCACCACCGGTGACCATGACCCGCCTGCCGGCGAGGTGCCCCATCAGGCGGCGCCCACGGCGAGCAGCTTGGCATCCGGATCCAGCCCGGCCTCGAGGATGTCGGCGGCCAGCATGATCCGCACGAGCTCGGGGAACGTGGTCGTCGGTTGCCAGCCCAGGACCTCACGCGCCTTGCTCGCGTCGCCACAGAGCTCCTCGACCTCGGTCGGCCGGAAGTAGCGCGGGTCGATGGCGACGTGCTCCTCCCAATCGAGGCCGGCCAGGCGGAAGGCAAGTTCCACGAACTCCCGTACCGTATGCATCTCGCCCGTCGCCACGACGAACTCGTCGGGCTGGTCGTGCTGGAGCATCCGCCACATCGCGTCGACGTATTCGGGCGCAAAGCCCCAGTCGCGCTGGGCGTCGAGGTTGCCGAGGTAGAGCTTGTCGAGCGTCCCGGCGAGGATGGCGGCGACGCCTCTGGTGACCTTGCGCGTCACGAACGTCGCACCGCGGCGCGGCGACTCGTGATTGAACAGGATCCCGTTCGACGCGAAGATCCCGTAGGCCTCCCGGTACTGGATCGTCATCTGGTGCGCGAACACCTTGGAGACGGCGTACGGGCTGCGCGGCCGAAAGACGGTCGTCTCGGATTGCGGGCTCTCGGCGACCTGGCCGAACATCTCGCTCGAGCCCGCCTGGTAGAAACGGACCTCGTGGTCCACGTGGCGGACGGCTTCCAGCAGCCGCAGCGTGCCCATCGCAGTGCTGTCGGCGGTGAACTCGGGCATCTCGAAGCTCACCTTGACGTGGCTCTGGGCGCCCAGGTTGTAGACCTCGTCGGGCCGCACCCGGTTGAGGGTCGTGATGAGGGACGACGCGTCGGACAGGTCCGAGTAGTGCAAAAAGAGCCTGACATCCTTCTCGTGCGGGTCCTTGTACAGGTGCTCGATCCGACCGGTCGAGAAGCTGCTCGACCGACGGATGAGTCCATGGACCTCGTAGCCCTTGCCGAGAAGAAGCTCCGCCAGGTACGAGCCGTCCTGCCCGGTGATGCCGCTGATGAGCGCGCGCTTCATGTGTCCTCCGCCCGGCGCGGAGTCCGGGATCGCGTCCGTGTCGATATCCCACCCCGGCGTTTTCGGCTCGAGCTCACGGTCGGCTGGCCCGCCCCGTTCGCCGACGGCATCGCCGCCGGCGCATCGGCGTGCATGGTCTTGTCATCCACATAGGTCGCAAAATAGGGTTCGGCCTCGCCGGCGCGCGGCCGCACGAACGTGAGGACGGCACCGACGACGTGGGCGTTGACCGATGCCAGCGCATCGCGACCGCGGCGCACCACGCGCTCGGACGAGAAGGATTCGCGGACCACGAAGACCGTCGCGTCGGCATACGCGGCGAGGACCGCGGCATCCGTCACGACGCCAACCGGGGCCGTGTCGATGACGATGTGCTCGGCCTGGTCCTGGAGGCTGGCCAGGAGGTTCTTGATCCGGAGCGAGCCGAGGAGCTCGGCGGGATTGCCCGGGATGGTGCCAGCGGTGAGGACCTTGAGACCCGGCACCTCCGTGGCCTGAAGGACGTCCTCGATCGCCAGCTCGTCCGATCGGGCGAGGTCGGTCAGGCCTGGCACGTTCTCCACGCCGAACATGACGTGGACACCGGGCAGACGCAGGTCGGCATCGACGAGGATCACGTTGCGCCCGCTCTGGGCGTACGCCACGGCCAGGTTCGAGGCGACGACGGTCTTGCCTTCGTGCGCGGCCGAGCTCGTGACGACGATCGTCCGGTGGCTCTCATCGAGCGAGGCGAACTCGAGATTGGTGCGCAGCGCGCGAAAGGCCTCGGCGACCGGCGACCGAGGGTAGAGCAGGGTGGCCAATCGGTAGAGCTCCTTGCGCTCCTTCCCACCGGGCATGCGCAGGATCCGGGCGATGACGGCCAGGCCGGTCACCCGCTGGACGTCCTCGGCCGTCCGGATCCGATCGTCGGTCGTCTCCCAGATGAACGCGGCCGCGATCATGACGATGAGACCCAGCACCGCACCGATCAGCAAGGTGGTGATCGGGCCGGGCGAGGTCGGACGCGTCGCCAGGTCGCCGGCGTCGATGACGGTCAGCTGGTTGAGTGGAACGGCGGGGCTGGCCGCCTGCAGTGCTGCGTAGGCGGATCGCAGGTTGAGCAGCCGAGTCTGGAGCGTGTCGATGCGATCCTGTTGCGCGGTCGTCGGGGACGCGATCTCGATCAGCCGGTTGAGCTCGGCGCGGGTGTCGACGATCTGGGTCTGGATGACCGCCAGGTCCTCCTCCGTGAAGGCCGTGATGTCGTCCGGGGGCAGGACGACGGCGGCCGCGATACCGAGAAGCTCAGCCGCGACCCCGTCGACGATGGCCTTGGCTTCCTCGGGGCTGGAGCCCCGGGCGGTGATGTCGATGAACGGCTGGCGTTCTCGCGTGCGGACCGTGATCCGGGCGCGGAAGGTGTCGAGCGACTCGTTCAGGCCCACCTTGGCGCGAACTGGTTCGAGCACGCGCCGGGAGCTGGCCAGCTCGCCGTACGACGCCGCCAGCGACTCGGCCGTCGCGAACTGATCGACGTTGGGGCTCGAGGTGACGAGGGCCTGACCGACCAGCAGCCGGCTGTCGGCCTCGTATTGCTTCGGCAGGATCAGGCCGATGCCGAGCGCGACGAGCGCGCTGAGCAAGGTGCCCAGGATGATCCACCGGGCCCACGAGCGCAGGACGCCGATCTGGCGGCGAAGGTCCACTTTGCCTGGTTACTCCAGTGATGATCGCGGTCGCGCCCCCTCGTGGGAGGCGATCGGGAATCGGGCAACGGGTTGGCATTATAGGTGCCGGTCTCGTTCGTGCCCCGTACGAAGGTTGACGTGGTGGTGCTCAACGGCAACGGCCTCCATCGCGGATGCAACCCCTGAAGCTCGAGTTCGGGTACCGTGCCTAGCGCGACGCACGTGGTGTCACGGCGCGCCGCAGCATGCAAGCGAGAGGCCGCGGAGCGGCGGGGGTGGATCGATGTTGATGAAGGTGGGGTCCTGATGCGTGTCCTCGTCACCGGTAGCGAGGGGTACATCGGAACGGTGCTGACGCCGTTCCTGATGGCGCATGGCCATGAGGTCGTCGGCGTCGACACGGGCTTCCATCGTGTCGGCTGGCTGTACAACGGTGTCGACCGTGCCCCCGCATGGATCGAGAAGGACATCCGCCAGCTCACCGCCGATGACCTGCGCGGTTTCGACGCCATCGTCCATCTGGCTGAGCTGTCGAACGACCCGGTCGGGCAGCTCAACCCGGACATCACCTTCGAGATCAATCACCACGGCAGCGTCCGCCTGGCGACACTGGCGCGCGAGGTCGGAGTCGAGCGGTTCATCTACATGTCGTCGTGCAGCGTGTATGGCGCCGCCGGCGACTCGTTCAGCACCGAGACCTCCGACGTCCACCCGCTGACGGCCTACGCGCAATGCAAGGTCCTGGTGGAGCGCGATGTCCGGCCGATGGCCGACGATGGCTTTTCTCCGACGTTCCTGCGCAACGCGACGGCATTCGGCGCGTCACCGCGTCAGCGGTTCGATCTCGTCGTCAACGACCTCGCGGGACACGCCTGGACCGAGCAGGTGATCCGCATGGACAGCGACGGCCGGCCCTGGCGCCCGTTCGTCCACATCCTCGACATCAGCCGGGCCATCGCGTCGGTGCTCGCCGCGCCGCGCGACATCATCCACGGCGAGATCTTCAACGTCGGAACCAACGAACAGAATTACCAGATCCGCGAGATCGCCGAGATCATCTCGTCCACGTTCCCGGATTGCCGCCTGAGCATCGGCGACAGCACCGGGGACGACCGCAATTACAAGGCCAGCTTCGACAAGATCCACGAGCGACTACCCGGTTTCGAGTGCCGCTACGACGTCGCCCGCGGCGCGCAGCAGCTCCTCGACGTCTTCCGCGCCGTGCAGATGACCACCGAGCTCTTCGAGTTCCGCGGCCACACCCGGATCAAGCAGATCCAGCACCTCCTGGCGACGCGCCAGATCGACGAACGGTTCTACTGGCTCGACCCGCCCGGTGCCGTCTACCGCGAAGGCCTGTTGGCCGAGGAGCGGAGCAAGACCGTCGGGGCCAGCGCGTGAAGCTACGACCCGCCGGCCTGGACGGCTCCTTCCTCCTGGATCTCACGCGGATCGGCGACGACCGGGGCTTCTTCGCGCGGATCTGGGACGATGCCTGGGCCGCCGACCTGGGCGTCGACCTGCGCAACGTCCAGACGAACATCTCGTACAACCGCTATCGCGGCACCGTCCGCGGGCTGCACTGGCAGCCGGATCCCTACGGCGAGTCGAAGCTCCTTCGCTGTACCCGTGGGTCCGTCTTCGACGTGGCGGTCGACCTGCGCCCAGGCTCGCCCACCTACGGACAGTCGCAAGGGCACGTCATCGACGCGGAGTCGCGCTCGCTGGTCTTCGTGCCGGCCGGCTGCGCCCACGGCTACCAGGCGTTGGAAGACCATGCCGAGGTGAGCTACCAGGTCTCACATCCGTACGTGCCGGGCGCGGAGCGCGGCATCCGATGGGATGACCCGTCCCTGGGCATCGAGTGGCCGATCACCGAGGACGTCATCGTGTCGGACAAGGACCGAGCGTGGCCCGATCTCGCCCTGGAGGTCTCGGCGTGAGCGCCGTCCTGCGCGCCCTCGAGGAACGCGCGTCGGCCGCAAACCCGATCCGGGTCGGGGTGGTCGGGGCCGGCTTTGCCGGGCGTGGCTTCGTTGCGCGCGTGCTGCGGCGAACGCCCGGCATGCGCATCGTCGCGGTGGCGAACCGCACGATCTCGGAGGCCGAGCGGGCGTATCGCGACGGCGGTGTCGACGACGTCGTTCGCGTGGATGGCGCGGCCGATCTGGGGACGGCGATCGCGGCCGGCCGCCCGGCGGTGACGGACGACCCGACATTGCTGACGGACGCGAGCGAGATCGATGTCATCGTGGAGGCGACCGGCGAGGTCGAGTTCGGCGCCGGTGTCGCGATCAAGACCATCGCCGCCGGCAAGGACCTCATCCTCATCAATGCCGAGCTCGACTCGACGCTTGGACCCCTCCTGAAGACACGAGCCGACGCGGCTGGCGTGATCCTGACCGACATGGCCGGCGACCAGCCCGCCGTGATCATGGACCTGATCGACGAGGTGACCCTGCTCGGGTTCCGGCCGATCCTGGCCGGCAACATCAAGAGCCTCCTGGATCATCGCCGGACACCGGAGACGCAGCGCGCCTTCGCGGAAGCGGTCGGGCAGCGGCCCAAGATGATCACCTCCTTCGCCGACGGCACCAAGATCGCCGCGGAGATGGGTGTCGTGGCCAACGCCACCGGCTTCGGCGTCGCGGTGCGCGGGATGGCCGGCCCGCGAGCCGAACGGGTCGAGCAGGCACCCGAGATGTTCGACATCGAGGCGCTGCTCGAGCGACCCATCGTCGATTACCTGATCGGCGCGGAGCCGAGCTTCGGCATCTTCGTGCTGGGCTACGAGGAGGATCCGCTGACCCGCCACTACATGAAGTTCTACAAGATGGGCGACGGGCCGGTCTACACGTTCTACCGACCCTTCCACCTGGGACCGCTCGAGACCGTCCAATCCGTGGCCCGGGCCGTGCTCCTCCGGGACCCGGCCATCACGCCACTCGGACCACCGGTCACGGAGGTCGTCGCGCTGGCCAAGCGCGACCTTCGGTCCGGGGAGACCCTCGACGGGATCGGCGGATTCACCGTCTACGGCATGCTCGACAACAGCGCCACCGCGAGATCGGAGAACCTGCTGCCGATGGGCCTGGCCGACGGCGCGGAGCTGGTTCGCGACATCGCCACCGACGCGGCGATCACGTTCGAGGATGTGCGGTTGCCCCCCGGACGACTGGCGACCGACCTGTGGTTCGAACAGGCCGCACGCTTCGGGCAGGCGATCCCGGCCGCGTCAGCGCGAGGCGGCTGAGTCCAACCCCGCTTCCTTCTCGACGCGCGCCATCAGGGCTTCGACGTTCTCCAGCGCCTCCAGCACCTCGGCCGCACCAGCTCGGTACGCCTCGCGGTTCGGGAGCGATGCTCGCAGCGCCTCCTGGCTCGCCGCGAGTGCTCTGGAAATCGGCTTCCGGACGTCTAGGACCAGATCGGACGGCGCACCGTTCGACTCCATGCCCTCGAGGTGCTCGAGCGTCGCGCTCAGGCTCGGATTCATCGCGCGCAGTTGCCGGGCGATGTCGGCTGCCCGGCTCGGGCGCGCATCGACGATCCGCGCGAGGTCGTCGCGCAGCTCGATCAAGCCAGACGCCGCCTGGACCAGGACCCGGGCCTCCGATGCCCACGCCTCGGCTCCCGTTGCGGTGGCCGTTGCAGCCGGGAGGGCACTGCCACTTGCCGAGGGTCGGGCGACCGGGCTCGAGCTCGCCGATGGGGCGACGCCGGCCACGCTCGCCGACGGAGCCGGCGCGGGCAGGATGGAGCCCATCGGGGTATTCAAGGCTTGCAGCAAGAACGGCAGGGTGACCGCTACGACGACGACGGAGAGCAGGCCCGCCACGACCTCCGGACCGAGGACCCGACGGAGCCTGGCCGCCGGCGGGGGAGCGGAACTGCTCACGGCTGGGCACCGACCGCAAGGGCGGCCTGGACGACTTCCTCGGCGACGCCCTCCGGGGTGCCGCCGGCGAGCGAGATGAACGCCAGGATCGACGCACCTCGCGCGTTCGATCGCTGGTTCAGGATCAGGCGCTCATTCAAGCCGGTCGCGTCCATCTCGTGCACCGACCGCTCGAAGACGACCGACGTCGGATCCTCATCGGCGGGACCCAGTACCCGCAACCGCTCGTCGGCGAGCGCGATCAGGTATCGCGAGCCGATCTGCAGCCCGACCGTGCCGTTCACGAAGACGCCCGACGCAAGGATCCGTGGACCCTCCACCGGTTCGACCGACGCCGGAGGCCCCGCCGCCGACGCCTCGATGCTGCGCTGCTCGGCGGCATCCCGGGGCACCGCCGATCGTCCGCGGCGGGCCGTCGGGCGCTGACCCGGCGAACGCGTGATGGCCACCCTGGGCGACCGCCGCAGGTACTCGGGGTTTCGCGAAGCCAGTGTGGCTGCGGGCAGGGCAGCGGTCGCGGGATCCGCGGCCGGCGTGCCTGTGGGCCTTGCCTGCAGCGCTTCGCGTGTTGCCGGCACCGTCGTGGCGACCGGGCTTCCGCACCACCCACAGATCCACGCCCAGCCCTGGACCCTGGAGTGGCACACGCTGCAACGACCAGGGGGCGCCTTGGCTAGAAGCAGGAGCGCCACGGGTCCCAGGATCGCACCGAACAGGCCCCACACGATGGGACGCCGACCGCGGGCTGCGGCATACCAGCCGCCCGCGAGGCCGAATCCCACAGCCCAGCCGGCGAGAACGATGAGCACCAGGGGATTGATCGAGGATCCTCCGAGTCGCAGCGAGCGCTGAGCCGGCCGTTCAGGCCGGAGGGCTACGGTACGCGATGCGCCATTTCAGCGGGATATCCGCGACCCGGCCGCGTGTGCGTGTGCGACGACATGAATGGTGTCACCGCCAACCCGACGCATCGAGCGTTCGATCAGCCGCCGCCCAGGGATCCGCCAGGGTTCGGTGCGTGGACGGTCACATCGCCGAGGCCCCGCGCCGACAGCGCGGCGCGCCACTCGTCCGGCGTGCCGGTCAGGATCGGGAACGTGCCGTAATGGAGCGGCACGACATCCTTGACGCCCAGCAGCTCCACCGCGAGCGCGGCCGCCGTGGGATCCATCGTGAAGTGCCCGCCGATCGGCAGCATGGCGAGGTCCGGGCGGTGCAGGTCGCGGATCAGGGCCATGTCCCCGAAGACCTGCGTGTCGCCTGCGTGATACACGCGATAGCCGTCCTCGAGCTCCACGACGAACCCGGCGGGCTCACCGAGATACAAGGTGGTCTCGCCGCCCGCGTTCCAGTCACCCGCCGAATGATCGGCGCCCACCATCGTCACGTGCAGGCCCGCGGCCTCGACGGTGCCGCCCTTGTTCATGCCGATGGCGGCATCGCCGCCGCCTGGCAACCGGCGCGCCAGCCACAGGCTCATCTCGTGCATGCACGGCCAGGTCGGTCGCAACCGGCTGGCCAGGGCGATCGCGTCGCCCATGTGGTCGAAGTGGCCGTGCGTCACCAGCAACAGGTCGCAGCGTTCCACGGCGTCCGCCGACATCGGGCTCGTGGGGTTCGCGAACCAGGGGTCGATGAGCACGGTCTTGCCGCCCGCGGTGTCGATCCGGATGCAGGAGTGGCCATACCAGGTGATCGTCGTTCCGGCCGGGAGCCCCATGGCGTGTACCTCCTGTTTTTCAAATTCGAGGACCGTGACCCACAGCGAACCTTTCGGTTCGTGCACGGTCACCAGCCAGTCTGCAATGCCTACGTTAGGTGCGGTGCGGTGTACTTTTGTTCTGACAAACGTGGCGAGGAGCTTGCTCCCGGGGGCGCCACCACATACCCAGCGTATCGACTGGAGATCGCCATGGCATCGCGCGTTACTGGGGCGATCGCTGCGATCGCCCTGTCCTTTGCCCTTGTTGCACCAGTCGGGGCCTCGGTCGACTACCGGCGTCCCATTGCCGAGGCGAGCCCGACGACACGCGCTTCCGCCGACCTGCGCATCGCCCTTGGCCGGCTGCTCGGCGAACACGCGTTCCTCGTGATGGAGGCGATGCGGGCAGCGTCGGAGGGGCGCCCGGATTTCACCGCGCTGAACAGCGGCCTGACGGCCAACACCGTCGCTTTGCGGGACGCGCTGGCGCACGTGTACGGCAGCGCCGGCGTCAAAGCATTCGTGCCGATCTGGCAGCAGCACATCGATGCCCTCATCGATTGGTCCCGCGCGACGGCCGCGGGGAACGCGGCGGCGGCCGATGCGGCCCTCGCGACCCTGCAGCGATACCGGAGGGATTTCGGCAAGTTCCTGACCGCCGCCAATCCGAAGATCTCCGGTGACGCCGAATCGCACGCCCTGCAGCTGCACCTGGACCAGCTCACCTCGTTCGTGGGCATGGACTATGCCCAGTCCTTCGCGACCGAACGTGCCGCCTACGCGCACATGTTCGATTTCGGCGACGACCTGGCGCGCGCGATCATCGCGCAGTTCCCGGACCATTATCCCGATGGCTCGGTCGCATTCAGTCCGCGCGCCTCGCTGCGCCTGGACCTTGGGCGACTGCTTGGTGAGCACCTGGTCGTGGCCGCGGAAGCCATGCGGGCAGGCCTCGCGGAGCGCGCGGACATGGCCGCTTCGGCTGCCAGCCTCGACGCCAACGGCAAGGACCTGGCCGCCGCCATCGGACGGATCTTCGGGGCCGACGCGGGGTCGGCCTTCGACGAGCTGTGGAGTCGCCACATCACGACCTACCTCGCCTACATCGAGGCGGTCCGCGAAGGCGATGAGGCCGCCCGCGCCGATGCCCTGGCATCGCTCCACACCTATCACACCGCCCTCGCCGAGTTCCTGAACGCCGCGATCCCGGCGCTGGCCGTGGCGGACCTCGAGGCCATGATCAGCCACCACGTCACCGCCCTGATCAACCAGGTGGATGCCGCCGCGGCCGGCGACCACGAGCGAACCGTCGCGGTCACCCGCGAGGCGTACGCCCAGATGTTCGAGGTCGGGGACGCGCTGGGCACGGCCATCGCCAACCAGTTCCCGGACCGGTTCACCGATGTCAAGGAGGTCCCGCCGACGGATGCGACGCTTCACCACGCGTCGCGGAGTGCCCCGGAGAGCATTCCGTGGATCGCGATCGTGCTCGGCCTCGCGTTCGTCGTGGGCGGACTCGGTCTCGCGGCGATCCGCTGGAGCGCGCGGCGGCCGTGAAGGGGTATTGCGAATCCTGCGGCCGCTACCCGCCGTTCCTGGAGCGCCTCCAGGGCGGTGGTCTCCGCCGCACGGAGGACGGCGTGTACCTGTGTCCGACGTGTCGAGCGCTCGCGACGGCGCCCGTGCTCGCGACAGTGCGCGCCGACACGCCAGCTCCATCCAGACGCTGGAGGCCCTCGCGATCGATCCGCGGGCGAGGTCCGGCCGTCGCCGTCATCAGCGGGCTCACGGTGGTCGCGCTCCTCGGCTCGGCGCTGCTGCCGACCCTTCTCGGGCCGTCGGGTGACGGTGCGGTCCAGGGGGTGACCGGACTGGGTCCCGGCGACAGCAGCCCGGAGGCACGTGCATCCGCGCCAGTCCCGTCTGGACGGGCATCCCAGGCCCCATCGGCGAGCCCGACCTCCCCGAACACCCCGGCCCCATCCACGCCGAGCGCCGTGGCGCAGGGCGAACCCGCGATGACCCTGGGACGGGTCGCGGTGCGCACGTGGGAGGGGCCGTACGGGGAGACGCGCATGCAGATCATCCAGCCCGTCCGGAATGACGACGAGCGCTGGATCCGGCTGCCGCTCTCGATCAGCAGCTATCGGATCGTCAACCCCGATGACCAGGAAATCGCCGGCGGCATCTTCACCGCCGCCCTCCCGGCAGCGATCGCGCCGGGTGAGACCGGCTACCTGGTCGACACGGTCAGCGTCGCGTTCGTGGATCCGACCGACTCGGATAGGGTGGAGACCGACGTGCACGCGGAGGCTACGGATCCCCTCGCCGGCACCCTCGAGGTCAGCGACCTGCGTGCCGCGATCGGCGTCGGCGGCGGGCTGCGCGTGACCGGCCGGGTCCGGAACGAGGGCACGACCGCGACCCGCTGGGTGATGGCCGGCGCCCTCGTCCTCACCCAGGACGGACGGCCACTCGGAGCTGTGTACGACCCGAGCGATGTCGGGCGGCTGGGTCCGGGCCAGACGCGCGGGTTCGACACGGAGTATCCGGGGGCTCCACCGATCAGCGATGGCCTCACCGCGAAGCTCGTCGGCGTGGCGTTCGAGGCCGATCCCTGAGGCCACGCCGAGCGTCGGCAACGCCTGCCCGCCTTCGTGCCGATGCGAGTCACCCGCCTACACTGGCGCCGTGCCCGCCGCGCAGATCGCCCAGAACCTCGCGTTCATCAACTGGACCGTGCTGACCGGTCTCGCCCTGGGCTCGTACGCCGCTGTCGTCCTGCTCCGGCGGCGCTCGAGTGCGACGGGCGGCTTCCTCGCATTTGCGGCGGCCTGCGCGGTCGGCTTCGGGGTGCTCGCATGGTTGAGTGACGGTGCGCTCCCCTCGTCGCTCGGCGCGTCGCCGGTCGCGCTCGACGTGACGTGGGACGCCCCGCGGCGGGCCGCCCTGCTGGCATTCTGCGCGGTGGCGGCGCTGGCGCTCGTCGCCCGCCGGATCCGTCCAGATGTCGCCGGACCGTTGGAGCTGCTCGCGCTGGCGGCCGGGATCCTGACGCTCACGTGCGGCGCACTCGCCTGGGGCGGCGGATCGCTCGGGACGCTGGGTCTGCTGGTCGAGTTGACCGCGCTGACTGCCGCGACCGGTGGCGTCTTCGCAGCGATGATCCTGGGCCACTGGTATCTCGTCACACCGAAGCTCCCGGAGGCGCCCCTGCTCCTGCTGTCGCGCACGCTGCTCGCCGTCGTTTGCGTGCAGCTCGTCCTGTTCGTGGCATGGGTCGGATCGGGTGCCGGACCCGCGGGCGGCGCGCCGTTCGGGGCCCTCACCGGCGACCTGGCGCTGTTCGTCTGGCTGCGCTTGATCGTCGGGCTCGTGTTCCCATTGATCGTCTGCTGGGCAGCCGTCAAGACGGCCGAGACCCGCTCGATGGAGTCTGCGACGGGGCTCCTGTACATCAATGTCGGCACGATCGCGGCCGGCACGATCCTGGCGGCGGGCTTGTACTTCGGCTTCGGCCTGCTGGTGTGATGGAGACGCCCCGTGAAGGATGACCGCGACTGGATCCCTGACGTGGAGGATCTCGACTGGATCGAGTCGACCAGCGTCCCGCCGCCGGCGGCGGTCCTCGCCATCGAGGCCGCGGCCGAGCCGCTCGGCGTGCCGATCGTCGACCGTCACAGCGGTCGTGTGCTCGCGGTGCTCGCGGGGGATCGGCGCCGGATCGTCGAGGTCGGGACCGCGTACGGTCACTCGACGTTGTGGATGGCCATGGGCCAGCCGGCCGGCGGAACCATCGTGACGATCGATCCCGATCGCGAACGGACGGACCTCGCACGCGGCTGGTGGCGAGATGCCGGGATCGCCGAGGACCGTGTCACGGTCGTCTCGGCCAAGGCGCTCGAAGCATTTGACGGGGCGGAACCGGCACTCGCCGGCCCGTTCGACATGGCCTTCATCGACGCCCTCAAACCCGAATACGAGGCGTATCTGGATGCTCTCGTCGACGGAAACCGCCTGACCCCGGGCGCGCTCGTCGTCGCCGACAACGTCCTGTGGAGTGGTCGTGTCTCAGGGTCGCGCCCGACGGAGCCCGACGACGCGAGCACGAACGCGCTCCGCCGGTTCTCCGAGCGCGTCCTCGGCGACGACCGGTTCACCGCCACGATCCTGCCGGTCGGGGACGGGCTGCTCATCGCCACGTGGCACGGCTAGCTCGATGCGCATCCGGGTCCGCCTGTTCGCGGTCCAGCGCGAGCTCGCCGGGACGCGCGAGGTGGGCCTCGACGTGTCGCCCGATGCCACGGTCGCGGACGCCTGGGACGCGCTCGTGAAGCAGTACCCCGCGCTCGGCCCCGGCCGCGACTTCGTCCGGTTCGCGCGCAACGGGGCGTACGCGGATGCCACGACCGCGCTCCAGGACGGCGACGAAGTGGCGATGATCCCGCCGGTCTCGGGCGGGGGACGGCCCGGGCCGATACGCATCCTGGAGCTTCGCGCCGACCCATTCGACGCCGCCGTCCTCGGCGAGCTGACCGAGCGTCTGGCATCCGCGGAGGACGGGGCGGCCGTGGGGTTCCTCGGGCGGACCCGTGCCACGCCGGGCACACCGGCGCCCGGCCAGGAGGCGGAGGCCGCCCGCCACGCCGGCCGCGCGGTCGAATCGTTGGAGTACGAGACGCACGAATCGATGGCATTGGCGGTCCTCGCGGAGATCGCCGACGAGATCGCGGAGCACTTTGGCGTGGAGCGGGTGGCCATCGTCCATCGGACCGGGGCGGTTCCGCTGGGCGACACGTCGATCGCGGTCGTCGCCGTGGCTCCCCATCGCGACGCAGCGTTCGCCGCGGCCCGCTACGCCATCGACGAGACCAAGGCTCGTGCGCCGATCTGGAAGGCCGAGCACTTCAGCGACGGCCACGTCTGGATCGGCCACCCGGCGCGATCGAGCGCGGAGGGGAGATGAGGGTCTACATCAGCGTGGACATGGAGGGCATCGGCGGCATCAGCCACCCGGCGCCGACCGGGTCCAAGGACGCCAAGTACCCGGCGGCGGTTGACCTGATGGTCGCCGAAACGAATGCCGCCATCGAGGGCGCCCTGTCGGGTGGTGCTACGCGCGTCCTCGTCAACGACAGTCACGGCGGGATGTACAACCTCAAGCCGGCGGACATGCATCGCGAGGCGACGATCCTCCAGGGCCAGAAGGCATGGTCGATGGTCGCGGGTGCGCAACCCGGGCCGGATGGTGGCGCAAGCTTCGACG
The DNA here is from genome assembly GCA_963828165.1 of uncultured Chloroflexia bacterium. Taxonomy (GTDB): domain Bacteria; phylum Chloroflexota; class Limnocylindria; order Limnocylindrales; family CSP1-4; genus SPCO01. The sequence continues at coordinate 687,180 of CAWHDR010000001.1, read as the reverse complement.
TCGCCCTCTTCGTCGGTTACCACGCCCGCGCCGGCCACCCGCGCGGCACGATCGCGCACACCTATTCCGGGGCGCCGGTCGAGTCCCGCCTCGACGGCCGGCCGACGGGCGAGTACGGGCTCAACGCCCTGGCCCTCGGCGCTTGGGGGATCCCGGTGGGTCTCGTGACCGGCGACGACGCGCTGGCCGAGGAGGTGCCGGACTGGCTGCCCTGGGCGGAGCGGGTCGTGGTCAAGACCGCGGACGGCGGGCATTCCGCCGCATCGGTGCATCCCTCGGTCGCCGCCGACCGCGTGCGCGAGGGCGCGGAGCGTGCGGTCCGGCGCGCCGCATCGGGCGAGATGCGCCCGCTCCAGATCGGGCCGCCGGTCGTCGTGGAGATCGATTTCGCGCTGGGCGTCCTCGCCGACCACGCCGCGATCCTGCCCGGGGCGGAGCGGGTCGGGGACCGAACCGTCCGCTTCACGGCCGACGACCCCCTGATGGCCTTTCGCGCGTTCCTCGCGATGAACCGGCTGGCCGTGGCCGTCGGTGGCTGAACGCGCGCCCCTATCCTTGGCGACATGAGTCCGAATGCCGCGGCCATCGATGCGATCGATCGGCTGGCCGATCGCGCCGAAACGCTGGCCGGCGCCTGGGGCGCCCGCGCGCGAGCATCGACCACCCTGGGGCAGGAGCGTGCGTTGCTGCGCCTCTTCGGGGTGAACGGCCTGGACCGGACCGGCCGACCACTCGCCGGCGGCGCGGTCGACCGCTGGCTCGCGAGCGCCCACGACGGGCTCGGCGGCGGGGTGGCCCTGCCCTTTGCGATGGCGCTGCTCGAATACGACCTGGAGCCGCAACAGCTCGCCATGGACGTCGCATCGGGCGCGGTCGACCTCGCCCTCGAGGCCGAGCTGCTGCGGGAACCCGATCGACGCGCCGTCGCGGAGGCCGAGGCGGCCCGCCTGGCCGGCGCGGCGATCGAGCGGATGGACACGGACCGCGTCGCGCGGCGCGAACTCCTGGACCTGCTCGGTGAGGCTCGCCGGCCGTGGCTCGGCACGACGGTCGCCGAGCCGGATCTCGACGAGGCCCTCGACGAGGTCGCCGTCCTCGCGGCCGCGGGCTACGACCTGCTCCGCGTGGAGGTCCCGATCGGCCGTGAGATGGCCGATCGCTTGCAGGACGCCGGCCTCGACGTGCCCGAGTGGCACCCGCGCGATCGATCCACGTTTCGGGCCACGGGCTCCGTCCGCAGTGGCGCGGCACGTCAAGCGAGCGATGCCGACGGGCTCGACCTGGCGGAGTCCGCCCCGTCCGGCAGCCAGCGCGCCCTGGCCCGCCTCCGGCGGGTCGCCGATGGGGTCGCCGCAGAACGGCGCGGCTATGTGCGCCTTGCCATGGCGATCCCGCCACTCGGGGTACCGGAGGGCGCCGTCGTCGCATCGTTCGAACGGGTGGATCTCGTCGAGGCCGATCCGGTCGCCGAGATCGTCGCCGGCGGCGTCGACCCGGATCGCGCGCTGGCGGACCACGCCTTCGCCCGGCGTCTGCACCGGCGGGCGGACACTCTCATCTCGATCGGCCCGGGGCCGCTGGTCGTGGCGCCGGATCTCGCTTCTGGCGTTCCGTCGGACGTGGCGACCCGGTCGGGTCGAGCGCTGGCCCTTCAGCTTGTCGGCGTCGCGCTCGCGCGGGCCGATGGGATCGCCGCCGAGCGGATCGCGGTGGGGGCCTATCCGAGCTGGCTGGCGGACGAGGCCGCTGCGACGGCGCGCGTCCTGGCCGAGGTGGTCATCCGCCGCCGCGCGTTTCCGGACCACCTGATGCGGTTCGACGAGCCGTCCGAGCAGCAGGAGGAATCGGCCGCGGTGGCGGCCTGGCCGTACCTCCTCGCCGCGGCGCTGGCCAGGGCCGGAACGAAATCGATCGTCATGCGCCGCCGGTCGCATACCGACCCCAGACGAGCCGTTGCGGAGGCCCGCGCCGCCGCCGCGACCGCGGCGGACGTCGCCGGGGTCGCGACGCCTGGACCGCTGAGCGGCGCCGCCGAGGCGCACGCCTCGGCGATGGTCGCGGCGGCGATGGCCACCCTGGAACGCCTGGCCGACCTCGGCTGGCGGGCGGTCGTCGGCGAGCCGCCGCGTCGCGACGACCATGGCGAGGGAGCCGCTGGCCGAAGCGCCATCGGCGGTGATGCGGTCGCCGAGCGGACCGAAAGCTTCGATCCGCTTCGCGGGCTCGATCGGGTCGGCTGACGAGGCCTCGATCCGTCAGCCTGCCGTGCGGCGGGTCAGATCGCGTCGGGGCCGCGCTCCGCTTCGAACTGGGCCGATGGGGTGGCCTGCTGTGAGCGAGACGACGCGGGGGACGCCGGCGACGGGTCGTCGGCGCTCGCGGCCTCGATCACCTTCTCTGTGGCGCTGCTCATGGTCTCGTACCAATCCTGGGTGATGCGCGCGGCGACCTCTCGGCCGCCCAGGCCGAAGGCCAGCCCGAACGCGAGTGCCAGCGACGCCACGATGCCGATGAACAGGATGTTGATCAGGTCGGCGGCGATGCCAAGCTGGTTGATGGCGACCAGCACCGCGAACGCGACGATCGCGACCTCGGAGATGATCCCCAGCAGGCGCGCATTCGAGAAGCCCATCTGGCCCGCTCCGACCTCGATCGCGCCTCGGACGAAGCGCGCGAGGAGGGGCGCAACGAGCAGGATGACCATCGCCACGAGGAGGTTCGGGATCCACAGCAGCACCTCATTGAGGAGCTGGCTGACCTGCGGCATGCCGAGGACGTTGGCTGCCGCGACGAGGAAGATGAAGCGGACGATCCACTTCACGATCTCTGCCGCGACCACGCTCGGCTGGAACGCGCTCGATCGCGACCCGTAGACCGCGCCGCCGTGCTGGGCGAACAGCCGATCCGCTCCGGCCCGCTCCAGGATCTCGCGAACGACCCGAGCCAGGAGATTCGAGATCACCCAGCCGATGATGATGATCAGCAGGGCCCCGATCACCTGTGGGATCGCGTTCAGGAATGAGTTCAGGGCGTTGGTGAGCGCCAGGAATATGGCATCGCCCCAGTCGGTGACTCCGGACATCGCATCCTCCCTCGAGATCCAGCATCGGCCGGATGGCCGGCTGACGCCGAGCGTGGGTCAGCGCGGGCTGCGTCCGTGGCGGCCGTCCTCGGGGTCACGGTAACAGGGCCGTTACGGCCTTTGTCGGTGAACGCCGCAGGATGCGGCGGCTCGTCGCCGTCTGGCGCGTGGCGCCCTCGCGGGGGTCCTCGCCCGCGCGGGCTAGTCGGCCGCAGGCGCGGATGCCCCGAAGGTCTCGAACCGTCCACTGCGCCGGTCGACCACGCCGATCGTCCGCGTCTGCGGGTCGAACGCGGTGGCCTCCAGGATGACGTGGTCCGCGCTGAGCGCCACCACGTTCGTCGCGATGCCGCCAGCCGGATACGTCTCGCTGGTGCCCGCGAGGAGGTCTCGCACCTCGACCGCGTCGAGCGCGCCGTCGTCGCCGATCGAGACCCAGGCGACGAGGCCCGAACCAGGCACGGCCAATGGGTCGCTTTCCGGTGCCGCCAGGTCGACCAGTCGGTCGCCCTCGAGGAGATAGGCGTCACCGACACGGCCCATGACCGCCACGATCCGACCATCGTCCCCGACGACGAGCGGGGCGCCGACGTCACGCAACGTCGACGGGTTGGGCCCGATCACGTCGACCGGTCCACCCACCCAGCCCGCGGCCACGGTCCGACCGTCCGGCGAGATCGCGAACCCGAACGGGCCCACCTGCGGGCCGTGGTCGGGCACGGGCAGCTCGGCGAGGACCGAGGCCCGCAGCCCGTCCAGGGGTACGCGCCAGATCGCCCGTATCGTGCCCACGTCCCGGACGGCGACCAGCTCCCGGGCGCCGCTCTGGACGAAGGAATTGACGTTGTCCAGCAGGAGCCTCGGCGGAGCGGTCGGCGACAGGAGCCACAGCTCGGATGTCGGCCCATCGCGGATGACGACGATATCCTCGCCGACGAGCCGAGCGTCACGAAGCGCCGTCCCGACCTCGTCGAGGCCCACTCGGTACGTGCGCACGTCCGCGCCGGCGAGATCCGTCGTCCAGATGCCGAATCGTCCGGCGCGGTCGACCAGCCAGACGAGGCGGCCCACACCAGGGTCGATGGCGGTGGGCGAAACCGGCGCGAGAGGGCTTGCGGATGGGTCTGTCGGCGAACCTCCCGAATGGGCCGGCCCCGTCGGGGCCACCAGGCCACAGCCACTCACCATCGCGGCCACGAGGGCGAGGGACGAGGCCGCGAGAGGGGCGAGTCGCGACCGGCGCTTCGGCGGCAGGGGGCGTCGAAGCCTGACGGTCGAACCTACGGCGTCGTGAAGCTGACCCACGCCCAGCCCACGGGCTCGGTCGTTACCGAACATCCCCAGCGGACCGGGCTGACGACCGCCGTGTAGGTGCCCGGGCCAAGGGCCGCGCCGGTGAAGTCGACCCACTCGACGTTGGAAGCGCTGCGCGTCGAAAGGCCGACCGTGGTCGCGCCCTTCCGCACCTTGAGGTTGAAGTCTGCGTAGCGCTGCGAGAACGTCGAACCGGAGCTCGGGTTGGCGTTCCCGGTGTGCGCCATCCAGTCGATCACGAAGCGCACCTTGCGGGATGCATACGGCACCTCGAAGTGGATCGTCTGGGATGGCGCGATCCTCCGGCAGCCGCCGTCCTCGATGCCCGTGAAGGTCATCCCGCCATATCCGCCGGTGTCGATCGACGTGTCCTTCGCCGCTACCCGGCTCGCCCACTTCGCAGAGGCGGTCCCGAGTCCTTCCGCGCTGACGCTGCGGTTGCCGCCTGGCGTGAGCGAGTGGCGCGCGTGCGAACCAGCCAGCAGGACCGCCTTCATCTGTTCGGGGAAGTTGAGCAGCGACGGGCGCTGGTCGAGCAGGGCCGCGGCGATGCCCGCGACCATCGGCGTGGACGCCGAGACGCCGCTTCCGTTGAAGAAGTAGGTGCTGACGTTCTGGGCCGGGGCGACGATCTCGGGCTTGATCCGATCATTGACGTCGCCCGCGTGCCCGGGTGGATCTTCCCAGCAATACGACGGCTCCGACCCGCTCCCGCGATACCACAGCTTTGTCGCGTCGTTCGACGTCCCGCCGACCGTCAGCACATTCCATGCTGACCCCGGGCTCCGGACGCGCTCCGTGCTCCCCGGGCAGTGCGAGTTCGACTCGGCGTAATTGTTCCCGCCATTGCCGACGATGAGTCGATGGTGGTCCCACACGACGGCATCGAAGTAGGCGTTCGAGGTCGAGAATCGACTGGCGTCGTTCTGGACGAGGGACATCGTGACGAGGTGTGCGCCACCCTCGACGATCGCGCAGTCGACCGCCTTGAGGATCCGGGGATCTGCGGCATCCGACGTCGGATTGAAGTCGGCCGACACGTCGACGACCCGGGCGGCGTTGGCGATGCCCTTGTACGTCGTGCCGCGCCCGACGGCGATGGCCGTGGCCCAGCTGACGTGGCTGGTGGCCGCGGCGTTGTTGTAGGTCCCGCGCGCATGGACGCAGGACTGTCCGGTCGAGCTGACCCGGTAGCTGTCGAGGCGGGTGCCCCCAAGCCCCGGGCGCGAGTAGTCGACGCGTGCGTACTCGACGACGCCGACGACCACGCCGCCGCCGGTGTAGCCCTTGCTGTCGGTCCAGTTGGCCCCGACCGCGTTGTGGGCCGTGTTCATGGTGGGCTCCCAGCCGGCGGGCGCACGGACCTGGCGGACGGACTCGTGCTCGGCGAGGGCATCGGCCTGCGCGGACGGAACCCGTGCGAAGACCATCGGCGCGAGATCCAGCGACACCACGTCGCTCGCCCCACGGCGCTGCGCCTCCTCGATGAACGGGCCTCGTTGTTTGGCCACGAGCTTGACCTTCGCGCGGATGAGCTCCTGGCTCACCGCAGAGAGGACCTCGAGATCGTCTCCGACCGGGCGATCGCCATCCCACTCGACCTCGGGGTGCGCGGCTTTCACGGCCCGGACCGCGGGGGCGTAGTCCACGGGTGCCAGGACGTAGGCCAGCAGCGGGGAGGCGCCGGCGCGCTTCGCCTGGTCGATGCGCGAGCGGGCCGGCGGCGTCACCTTCGGCTCGCGACTGATGGCCCGCTCGACCTTCGCCTGGTAGGCGGCGGCGTCGAGGGTCTCGCCGGACGCGAGGTCCACCGCGACGAACGCTTGCTCATCACCTGGCCCTCGGAACAGTCCGGTCCAGTAACGTCGCCCGCCGACGGATGTGATGGGCTCGTCGTACGTGAGAGCACGGAGGTCAGCCGACTTGTGTCCCAGGACCTCTGCCGCCCGGGCTCGGCCCTCCTTGGCCGCGTCGCGCTCTCGAAGCTCTCCGGGGTCCGCACCGAGCGCGACGGAGACCGTCGATAGGCTGAGCACGGTGGCCATCGAGAGCGTCAGCAGACGGCGCAAGGGCTGCTCCTCGTGCGAATCCCGGAGTGCCGCCGGTTGCGGAAGCCTCGTTACCTTAGCCCACCCCCGGGTGATGACGCATTGCACGGATCGCCGCCACCGCAGCCGGATCGTCCAGTGCCGAAAGGTCGCCCGGGTCCTCGCCGAGCCAGGCCGCGCGGATCACCCGGCGCATGACCTTGCCCGAGCGAGTCTTGGGCAACGCGCGGACGACGGCCACGATCTCAGGCTTGAGCGGCTTGCCCAGCTCGGCCGCGATCGTCGCGGCGATGTCGCTCCGCAGCGCGTCTTCGTCCGTCTCTCCGGGTCGCAGGACGCAGACCACGACGATCGCTTCCCCTTTGATCTCGTGCGGCACGCCGATGGCCGCCGCCTCCAGCACCGACCGATGGGACACGGCGGCGCTTTCGACCTCGGCCGGCCCGACGCGCTTGCCGGCGACCTTGAGCGTGTCGTCCGAGCGGCCGTGGATGTACCAGAAGCCGTCGCGGTCGATCGATGCCCAGTCGCCGTGCGCCCAGGTCCCGGGCCAGCGCGACCAATACGTTTCCTCGTACCGCGAGCGGTCGTTCCAGAAGCCGCGGGTCATGCCGGGCAGCGGCGTCCGGATGACGAGCTCGCCGACAGCGCCCCGGACCGGAGCCCCGGTCTCGTCGACGACATCCGCCGCGGTCCCGATGCACGGGCCCGAGAAGCTCGCCGGCTTGATCGGCCCGATGACATTGCCGCCGACGATCCCGCCGGACACCTCCGTGCCGCCCGAGTAGTTGATGATCGGGCAGCGGCCCTCACCCACCTCGCGGAAGTACCACCACCACGGCTCGGGGTTCCATGGCTCACCAGTCGAGCCGAGGACGCGGAGCGACGAGCGGTCGTGGCCACGGACCGGCGCCTCGCCGTGGGCCATCACGGCGCGGATGACCGTCGGCGACAGCCCGAGATGCGTCACGCGGTGCCGCGCCACGATCTCCCAGAGCCGATCCGGGCCGGGATGATCCGGAGCACCCTCGTAGATGACGAGGCGAGCGCCCAGCAGCAACGACCCGGCGATGGCCCACGGCCCCATCATCCAGCCGAGATCAGTGAACCAGAACAGGGCGTCGCCGTCGGTCAGGTCGAAGGTGTGGGCGAGATCCTGGGCGGCCTTGATCGGGAAGCCGCCGTGCACGTGGACGGCGCCCTTCGGCCGGCCGGTCGTCCCGGACGTGTAGATGATCATGTAGGGCGTCTCGGGATCGCGGCCGACGAGCCCGGGGCCAGCCGGCTCGTCGTCCAGGGCAGACGGCATGCCCCACCACTCGTCCCGCCCGACCGTCCATGGAACGTCGAGGGCCTCGCCGGCGCGTGGGACGACCATCACCCGCTTGACGGACGGCGCCGCTGCCACGGCCGCATCGGCGACGCTCTTGAGATCGACCCACGCGCCACGTCGCAGGAAGCCATCCGCGGTGATCAGGAGTGTCGCTTCACAGTCGACCAGGCGCGCGGCGATCGCAGGAGCGGCGTAGCCCGAGAAGATCGGGGTGAAGATCGCGCCGAGCCGGGAGATCGCCAGGACCGCCACGACGGTCTCGGGCAGCATCGGGAGCAGGATGCCGACCCGGTCACCAGGCCCGACCCCGAGCTCGGTCAGCCGACGGGCGGCCGCCTCCACATCGGCCGCGAGCTGGGCGTTCGTCAGCTCCCTGATCGTGCCGTCCTCGCCCTCCCAGCTGATCGCCCGCCCGTCGGGGTCATGAGCCGCCCTCGGACCGGTCGCCGCCCACGACCAATCGAACGATCCGCCGATCCACCAACGTGCCCACGCGGGACCGTCCGACAGGTCCACGACCGTCGCTGGGTGACGTGCCCAGGCGACGCCGATGTCCTCGGCGGCTGCGCCCCAGAACCAGCCGGGATCCGCGACGGCGCGCGCCTGCAGCTTGTCGAGAGAACGCTCGCCGGTGGCGCGCAGGAACCCGGCCAGACGGGAGGCCCTGGCGGCGGCCGGATCGGGCCGCCATGCGACGCCGTCGCCATCCCGCCCGAAGATGGGCCAGCGGGCATCGCGTTTCGACGTCGACCTCACCGTCGAAAGTCTAGGCGGTGGTGGCCGCCTCCGGACGGGCCAGCGGGAGCCTGACCGTGAAGCGGGCGCCCTGCTCCGGGCGATTGGCGGCCAAGACACGGCCGCCGTGGCGTTCCGCGATCCAGGCGGCGATCGCAAGACCCAGCCCGGTGCCGCCACCCGGCGCGCCTGCCGCGCGGTAGAAGCGGTCGAAGAGCCGCGGCAGGTCCTCGTCACGGATCCCGGGCCCCTCGTCTTCCACGACGAGGATCGCGTCCGGCCCCTCGGTCCGGACCCGGACCAGCACCCGGCCGCCGCTGGGCGAGTGGCGGATGGCATTGTCGATAAGGATCATGACGAGCTGGCGGAGGCGCGCCGGATCGCCGCGGAGCTCGGTCGGCTGCGGGTCGACGAGCACCTCCACACCGCGGTCCGTGGCCGGCCTCGAGAGCGCCACCGCCGCGGTCGACGCGATGTCGCCGAGGTCGAGAGGGACGCGCTCGAGCGCGACGGCCCCAGAGTCGGAGCGGGCCAGCAACAGCAGGTCGTCCACCATGGCCGTCAGGTGATCGACCTCATCGCGGATGTCGGTCAGGGCGCTGCCCACGCTGGCAACCGGCTCCGATGCGTGGCGGCCCAGGTCGTCGACGCTGGCCCGGATCACGGTCAGCGGGGTCCGCAGCTCGTGCGATGCATCGGCGGCGAATTCCCGTTGTCGACGCAGCGCCTCCCGCTGGTCGATGAGCGAGCGGCGGATGGGGACCAGGGCGCGTTGCGCGTACGCCGCCCCGACGCCCGAAGCCGCGAGCAGCGCCGCCAGCCCACCGACTACGAGGACGACGATGAGGATCCGGAGGGTGCGCTCCTCGGTCGTGCGGTCGCCGACTACCTGGAGGTAGAAGGATTGGCCACGGAAGCGGACAGGGTCGGTAAGGACGCGGACGGGCGTCGTGAACGTCGTCTCGTTGAACTCGTCGGGTGGCCCATCCGCGGTCCCGGGCACGAACGCGGTCAACCTCGTCGACGAGATCGTGGCTGAGCGGATGTCGCGGTCGCCCGTAGCCTTGGCGGCCTGGAACGATTCGGCCACGGGCAGGCCGGCCGGGACGGGTCGGACTGGTCGCCCATCGTCGTCCAGGACCATCGTGAAGGTCCCGGAACTGGGGCCACCGAAGCTCAGCCCACCCTGTGGCGGATCTCCGCCCGGATCGCGTCGGCCGCCGGTGAGCCGGTTCGCCTCATCCACGAGCTGTGCCGTGCCCGTCGCCCCCAGCGAACGCTCGACCGCGAGGTAGAGGACCGTACCGAGCACGAGCAGGACCGCCAGCGTGATGCCACCGCTCCAGAGCGCGAGGTTGATCCGGACGCTGCGGAGGAGCCGGGCCTCCGTGGGGGTGACCTCCGACGGCGGATCGGCAAGGGGCGCCCCGGCGACCGCGCCGTCAGGCATCGGCGAGGCGGTACCCCACGCCGCGGACCGTCTGGATGAAACGTCCGGCCGACCCGAGCTTGTCGCGCAGGTAGTGGATGTACGCGTCGACCGCATTCGGGGTCACCGCGACACCGAACGGCCACGCCTGGTCCAGCAGCTGGTCGCGCGTCAGGGTCTGGCCGGGGTGTCGCAGCAGGCACTCGAGCAGCGAGAACTCGCGCGGGCTGAGCTCGACGCTCGCGCCTTCGACGGTCACCCGACGCGCGGTCTCGTCGAGGGTGATCGGACCCACGACGATCTTCGGCGCGGTCCGCCGACCCGCCGGGGCACCACGGCGTGACAGCGCACGCAGCCGGGCAGACAGCTCCTCGAAGGCAAAAGGCTTGACGAGATAGTCGTCGGCCCCGGCATCGAGCCCGGTGACCCGGTCGCCGACCGTGTCACGAGCGGTGAGCATGAGGATCGTCACGGCGGAGCCCGCTGCGCGCAGCCGCCGGGCGACCTCGAGTCCACTGATGTCGGGCAGGCCGATGTCGAGGATCACGCATTCGATGCCGGGGGCATCCTCGGCGATCTCGAGACCGCTTTCGCCATCGGTGGCGAGCTCGACCACGTGCCGGTCGTCCTCGAGCAGGCGCTTGAGCAGGCGCCCGAGGCGTGGATCGTCCTCGATGACGAGCAGATGCATGTGATGAGCCTAGCAACTCGTCGGGCGCTACCGGGCGACGGTGATATCGCGGGCGCTGAGGTCCGGCGTCGTCGGCGCGCCGTCGCCGCGCTGGATCCGCCCGCCGCCGTCGACCTTGATCGACACCTTGTCACCGATCGAGACATCGGCGGGCGTGGCATCGGTCGACTCGTGGTACGTCGTCTCGCCGTCGAGGGCGAAGGTCATCTCCTCGCCGTTGTCGAGTGTCAGCGTGACGCTGTCGGCATCGACCGAGGCGACCGTCCCTTCGATCGCCAGACCGCCGTCGAGGACGATGCCGCCGGGTCCGCCGGCGCCCGGATCGAAGCTGCCGTCGGCCCGCACGATCGGTCCGCCGTTCAGGCCACCGACGCCCGGGAAGGCGCTGGCAGGCGCGGTCGAGCGCCCGATCGCGAAGGCCACGCCGCCCACGGCCACGATCGCGGCGCCGATGAGCAGCAGGTTCAGGACGCCGCCCGATCTCGCGCGCGGCGATACGGCCACGACCGGAGCGACGGGAGCCACGGGCGCGCTCCGTGCGGGCGAGGGGCTGGTTTCGTGGTCGACTGGCTGCGTCGGGTCCATGGTCATCCGAGGGTCTCCTTCATTCGTAGCGCAGGGCGCTGATGGGATCCAAACGCGCCGCCTGGCGGGCGGGCCAAACGCCGAAGACGACGCCGACCAGGAGGCTGAACAGGACGGCGGCCACGAGGGTCGACGGATCGAAGACGAAGCCCCAGCCGGCGATCTGCCCGATCAGCGCGGACACGCCGAGCCCGACGGCGATGCCGATCAGGCCGCCGAGCAGCGACAGGGTCAGCGCCTCGACCAGGAACTGGGCCAGGATGTCTCGGCCGCGCGCGCCGATGGCCTTTCGGATGCCGATCTCGCGGGTCCGCTCGCGGACGGACACCAGCATGATGTTCATGATCCCGATGCCACCGACCACGAGCGAGATCGATGCGATCCCACCGAGGAGGAGTGTGAGCGTGCCACTGATCGACGACGCGGCGTCCAGCAGCTGGGTCTGGTCGAAGATGTCGAAGTCGGCGTCATCGGCCGCGGCGAGCTCATGACGGTCGCGCAGGAGCGCGGCGATCTCCGTGTTCGTGGCCGTCATGTCGGACGTCGCCGCGACGCTGACGCCGATGCTCCGAACGCTGTCGCCGCCCACGAAGTACTTCTGCACCGTCGCGATCGGGACGACCACCTGGTCGTCGGGATCCTGGAACGACGCCCCGCCCTTGGGCTGGAGGATGCCGATCAGCGTGAACGGGATGCCGCCGATCGCGATCTCCGACCCGATGTCGGTGGCATCGAGCTCCAGCGTCTCGGCGGTCGAGGCCCCAAGGACCGCCACGCGCAGCTCGCGCTCCACGCTGACGTCGGTCAGGAACGTGCCTTGCCAGACGTCGTGGGCGCGCACGGTCGCGTACTCGGCCGTCGTTCCCACGATGGTGGTGTCGGTCGACTCGTCACCGGCACGTACGGTCAGGTTGGTCGAGGCTTCGGGCGCGACACCGGCGACCGAGGCGAGCTCGCCGATGGCGTCCGCGTCGTCCAGGCTGAGACTGGTCGAGCCGTCGGAGTCCTGGGTCGTCGGGCTGATGGTGAGCAGGTTCGTCCCGAGACTCGCGAGGCTGGTGGTGATGTTCGATGTCGTGCCCTGGCCGACCCCGACGAGGGCCACGACCGACGCCACGCCGATGATGACCCCGAGCATGGTCAGCGCCGCGCGCAACCGGCTCGTGCGCAGGCGCGAAAGCGCAAGCCTGAGCAGCTCGACCGGGCTCATGCCGCGATGCGTCCGTCGAGCAGGTGGACCTGGCGGTCCGCGGATGCCGCGACATCCGGGTCGTGGGTGATGAGCACGATCGTCCTGCCCGCGCGATGCAGCTCCTGAAGCAGCGAGATGACCTCGGCGCCGGCGTGGCTGTCGAGATTGCCCGTGGGCTCGTCGGCAAGGATCAACGCAGGCTCGGTGACGAGGGCGCGGGCCACGGCGACGCGCTGCTGCTGGCCGCCGGAGAGTTCGGTGGGCTCGTGGTCCACTCGATCACCCAGCCCCAGCCGCTCGAGGGCCGCCCGCGCGCGTCGGAGGCGCTCCGCCCGGCCCACTCCCTGATACAGCAGCGGCGCGGCCACGTTATCCAGGGCGGTCGTTCGCGGCAGCAGGTTGTACGACTGGAAGATGAAGCCGATGGACCGGCTGCGGAGCTTCGCCAGGCCGTCGTCGTCGAGGTCCGCGACCGGCGTGCCCGCCAGCCGATAGGCGCCATGGGTCGGACGGTCCAGGCAGCCGAGGATGTTCATCATCGTGCTCTTGCCCGAGCCGGAGGGGCCGACGATCGCGACGAACTCGCCGGGCTGGACACCCAGGCTGACGTCGTCGAGGGCGGGCACTGCGACGCGACCCATGTCGTACACGCGGCTGACGCGCTCCAGTGAGATGATGGGCGTGGTCATGGCTTGGCTTCCACGACGACGTCCGGTCGGATCTTGCCGCCCGGGCCGCCGCCCGGGATCGCGATGCCGCCGTTCTCGAACCGGCCATTTCCCTGGCTAGCGGTGCCGATCAGGTCGGACGCCGTGCCGGTCACGACGGCCGTGCCTTCGGCCAGCCCGGATCTGATCTCGGCGGTCGTGCTCGTCAGAAGCCCGACCTCCACCGGCTGGGCTTGCGGCGTGCCGTCGGCGCCGAGGGTCATGACCATGTAGTCGCCGTTCTTGCCCTGCAGCGCGCTGCTCGGCACCGTCAGCACCCCGGTCGCACTGGCGATCGTGACGGTCACGTCGGCGCTCATCCCTGACCGGGCGCCCGGGGGTGCGTTCGCCAACGTGACCGTGACCGGGAAGGCCACGACGCCCGACGAACCGTCGCCGGCCACCGGCGAGATGCCCGTGACGCTTCCCTCGACCTCGGTCTCGAGCGCGTCGATCGTGACGGACGCCTTCTGGCCGAGCTGGATGCCGGCGAGGTCGCTCTCCACGACGTCCGTCGTGACCTGGTACGTCGTGGAGGCGATCACGATCGCCGGTGCCGCGGGAGCGTCGAAGCCGGCCCGGATGTTGACCGCCGTGACGACGCCGGCGATCGGCGCCTTCAGCGACGCCGCCGCGATCTGCTGCTGGATGGTCCGCCGTGCCTCGAAGGCCTGGGAGTACTGGTTCTGGGCGCTGTAGACCGAGAGCTGCGCCTGCCGTTCTGCGTCGGCGTCATCCGCGTCCTGGGCGTCCGCGAGCGCTTCCTTGGCGATCTGGGCATTGATGTTGGCGGACCGGACGTCGGCCCTCGCCCGTGCCAGGTCCGTTTCGAGGTCGCTCGTGTCCGCCGTCGCGAGCATGTCGCCTGCTGCCACGGTGTCGCCGACCTTCGCGGTGACCTCGGTAACGGGCCAGGTGCCCTCGCTGGTGGGCGCCGAATCATCGGCTCCCACGAGGTACGGGTCGGCGCCGAAGAGGAGGCCGTACGACTCCGCCGCGGCAAGGGTGCCGGTGGCGGCCACGTCGTCGGTGACGTCAGCCACCGTGGCTGCTGCCGTGAGGTATTGCGTGCTGGCAGCCGCGTTCGTCCCGAAACCCCCGAACGTGACGGCCAGCGCCCCGACGCCGACCGCCACGAGCACGACCAGCACGACCAGCTTCAGCTTCATGTCGATCCCTTCCCGAGTGCGATCCGCTCCGGCGGTGGTCGCCGGAGGCGTCACCGAGATCGCCATGGAAGCCGCGGCCTCTGAGACGGGCGTGAGAATGGGCGTGGTCGCGCGTAGCATCAAGGCGCATGACCGTGCCCGAGCCCCACGCTTCCCGGCGTCGACCGCGGCGCGCTGCGCCCGGGATCCGCCAGCTCCCGTGGCGACGCCTGGTCAACCCGTATCGCCCGATCGAGATCCTCTCGGCCGACCAGGTCGAGGCGATTCACGTCGCGTCGCTCCGCATCCTTGCCGAGATCGGGATGGAGGTTCTTGGAGACCGGGCGCTGGACGCGCTCGCCCGGGCCGGAGCGGAGGTGGATCGGGCGACACGGATGGTCCGTGTCGATCCCGCGCAGGTCGAATCCCTCGTGGCGGCGGCTCCGCGCGAGTTCCGGTTGCACGCGCGGAACCCCGAGCGCAACGTGCTCTTCGGCGGCACGAACCTGGTTTTCTGTGCGGTCGGTGGGCCGGCGTTCGTGAGCGACCTCGACCGCGGTCGGCGGCCGGGCAACTTCGCCGACTTCGTCGACTACGTGCGACTCATCGGAGCCCTCGACGTGCTCCACCAAGAGGGTGGCGGCCCGCTGGAACCGACCGACCTGCCGGTCGAGACCCGCCACCTCGATCAGTACCGGACGTTCGCGACCGAGCTCGACAAGACGTGGCATTGCCTCGGCACGGGCGCCACGGTCGTCGACGACGCGATCGAGGTGGCGACGCTCATCCGCGGCATCGACCGCGACGTCCTCGCGCGCGAGCCGTCGCTCATCACGATCATCAACACGAACTCGCCGCTGCGCCTGGACGGCCCGATGAGCGACGGCCTGATCGAGATGGCCCTGCACGGGCAGCCGGTCGTCGCGACGCCATTCACGCTGGCCGGGGCGATGAGCCCGGTCTCGCTTGCTGGTGCGATCGCCCAGCAGAACGCCGAGGCGCTGTTTCTCGTGGCCCTGGCCCAGATCGTGCGGCCGGGGGCGCCCATGGTCTACGGCGCGTTCACCTCGAACGTCGACATGCGCACCGGAGCACCGGCGTTCGGGACGCCCGAGTCGGTCAAATCCCAGTTCGCGAGCGGCCAGATGGCGCGGCGCTACGGGCTGCCGTGGCGATCGTCGAACGCGACCGCCTCGAACGTGGTCGACGCGCAAGCCGCGTACGAGGCCGAGATGGCGGTCTGGGGCGCCGTGATGGGCGGCGTGAACCTGCTGTACCAGGGAGCCGGCTGGCTCGAGGGCGGCCTGACGGCCTCGTACGAGAAGCTCATCGTCGACGCCGAGATCCTGCAGATGATCTCGGAGGTCCTCCAGCCGATGGTCGTCGACGAGGGATCCCTGGGGTTCGATGCGATGGTTGACGTCGGGCCGGGTGGCCATTTCTTCGGGACGGCCCATACGCTGGAGCGCTACGAGACCGCCTTCTACGAGCCGATGGTGTCCGACTGGCGCAACTTCGAGACGTGGCAGGCGGACGGCTCGCATACCGCCACGGAACGGGCCAACGGCATCTGGAAACGCCTGCTGGCCGACGCGGTCCCGCCACCGCTGGACCCTTCTGTCGCGGAGGCGCTCGATGCATTCGTGGCTCGTCGGAAACGCCAGATCGAGGCCGGAACGGCCTAGGTGACCAGGCACCGCCCCGCCCGCCGTTCCGTGGTACAACCGACGACCACACAACGGAGGCGATGCGGACCATGACGAGAGCGCCGCGCTGGTTCGAGCATCTCGATCGGCGCATCACGGAATGGATGGCCGCCCACGGGCTGACCCTCCTGCGCTTCGCCCTGGGCATCGTCTTCTTCTGGTTCGGGGCCCTCAAGCTGTTCCCGGGCCTCAGTCCTGCCGAGACCCTGGCCGGGCGGACCATCGAGGCCCTCACCCTGGGCGCGATCCCCACCGCGGTGGCGCTCCCGATCCTGGCGGTCTGGGAGATGGCCATCGGGATCGGCCTGTTCATCGGACGCTGGATGCGGTTCACCCTGCTCATCCTGTTCGTCCAGATGCTGGGAACGATCACGCCGCTGTTCCTGTTCCCGACCGAGACGTTCGGCATCTTCCCGTTCGCTCCGACGCTCGAAGGCCAGTACATCATCAAGAACGTGGTGCTGGTGTCCGCGGCCATCGTCCTGGGCGCGACCGTCCGTGGCGGTGAGCTCGTCCCCGAGCCGATCGAGGACATCCGCCGCGACCCAGGGCCGCGCCCGGACCACGTCGTCGGCACACCGGCGACCACGTTCACCGGCCGGCCGGAGGCCGACCCCCAGGCCGACAGCGAGCGCTGAGCTCGCTACTCCGGGTCCGGGAAGAACCCAGGTGAGGTCGGTGCGCCGTCGTCGTGCCGCGCCAGCCAGTCGACGGTCGTCTGGCGATAGCGGGTCAGCCCCTTGTAGTCGGCGAGCTCCGGCGGCAGCGTCTCGAGGACCCGATGGAGCCGGCGCGCCCACTTGGGGATCGTCACGAGCTCGGCCATGCTGATGAGGTAGCAGCGGATCGGGAACACGATGGCGTTGGAGCGGGGGAGCCGCCAGAAGCTCTGCAATTCGACGCGCAGATGCACCTTCTCGCCGACGTTGTCCATCGTGACCGTGGCGCGGTCCGTGCCCCAGTGGGGGTAGCGCTCGGGACTCGTGTCGAGCCTCGGGTTGATGGTCATCGTCCAGTTCAGGCGGCGGACAGGCTGGCCGGGGCGGAGGTTGAGCAGGAACTTCAGCGCCCGGTCGAAGACGCCGAGCTCGTGCGCGAGCGGTACCGGGCCGTGCCACTCCATGAAGTTCATCCCGAGGTCGAAGTCGAGCGACCAGTCGGCTTGCGTCGTCACCATCCCGGCATCCATCCACAGGTTGCCGTCGCGCTGGTCGACGAGGACGAAATCGCCCTGGCTCTGCCGCGTGACGTACTCCATCGGGCCGTACGGCAGGGTCGACTCGTCGCCGAAGGTGAAGGTGTCGTCGATCCCGAGCGGGCGATTGATCCAATGCCATCGGTCCCCGTCCCGCTCCAGCGTGAAATGCTCCGGGTACGACGTGGCCTGGCATTCCATGAGCAGCTCGAGCAGATCCCAGCCGGCCAGCGTCATGTGCGGTAGCGACTGGCAGCGCAGCGGGTCCTCGGCCAGCACCAGCGCCCGATCGCGCATCTCCGCGACGTAGTGCTCGTCGACATCGATCGGGTGTTCGTACGCCGTGCCGACGGGCCCGGGCGTGTGCGGCTCGATATTGACCGCGTACATATAGCGGTCCTCGTGGAACGGGAATGGGAAGCGCCGGATCCCGGCCGCGCTGTTGCGGAATGAGAAGTCGTCGCGGAACGTCTCGTCACGGAACTCGATCGCGGTCATGGCCCATCCTCCGCCCGACGCCGGGTCATCGCTGCAGCACGATGGACGCGCCTTCGAAGCGCGAGACGCAGGGCATGATCTTGCGCCCGGAGGCCTTGTCCTCCGGCGAGAGAAAGTGGTCGTTGTGCAGGATGCCTCCCTCGTACGAGATCACGGGCGTCTCGCACTCCCCGCAGGCACCGCCCCGGCACATGTAGGGGGCATCGACGCCGGCGGCCTCGATCGCCTCGAGCATGCTCTGGTGCTCGCCCACGCGGACGGTCCGACCGGTCAGGGCGAGCGTGATGTCGTACGGCGTTCCGGAGGCCGGGGCCAGGAAGCGCTCGCTATGGAGCGCCTGCGCCGGCCAGCCCGCCGCGGCCGCGGTGTCCAGCACCCACGCCATCATCGGGGCGGGGCCACACACGTAGAGATGGGTCCCCAGCGGCTGGTCGTCGAGCAGCCGGTCGAGGGGGATGCGGTCGCCGATGTCGTCGCAGTGGACATGGACGCGGTCGCCGTAGCGGCGCTCCAGGTCGTCGAGATACGCGCCGTGCTCTCGGCCGCGGACGGCGAGGTGCAGCTCCATGTCGCTCCCGGCGGCCTCGTGCTGCACGAGCTGCGCAAGGAACGGGGTGATCCCGATCCCCCCGGCGATGAGCAGGTGTCGACGCGCCCGCCAGTCGATGGGGAAGAGGTTGACCGGCCGGCTGATGGTCAGGGCCTGGCCGACGCGGACCTCGCGATGCAGGAAGAGGGAGCCGCCCCGCCCGGCATCGTCGCGTCGCACGCTGATGGCGTAACTCGACGTGTCGGTCGGCGAACTCATGAGCGAGTACGGGTTGCGCCGCAGCGTCTGACCATCCTGGAGCTCGACGATGACGTGCGCGCCACCCGAGAAGGAGGGGAGCGGACGGCCGTCGGGCGCCGCGAACCGGAAGCGGCGGATCTGCGCGGTGACGTCCGCTACCTCGGTGACGATCACGGTCAACTTGGTCGCCTGGACACGCTTGGCGGTCGTGCCCGCGCCGCCGGTCGTGCCCGCCCCGGCGGTGGTGTCCGTGGGCGCCGGTACCGCGGGCGCCGTCACCGTGGTCTCGCTCACGCGAACAGCGCCGTCGGGTCCGGAGCCGTGCCGGGTTCCTCGGCGTCGATAGACACGCCCTGGAACGCGCCGATCCGTCGCGAGTAGTGGTCCCGAACGAGCAGCGCGAGCCCGCACCCTGCGCACCGGACCGGCTGCGTCGTGACGTGATCGGTGATCGCCTTGCAGTGGACGCACTGGACCCGACGCTCGTGGGAACCGCGGTGCTCGGCCATGATGGCACCGAGCTCGAGGCCGGCCGCCACCGCGGTCTCGACGACGCGTGCGATGAGGTTCTCCGTGCCCGCCACATAGACCTGCGTGCCCATGCGCGCGTCGGCGAGCGCGCTGTCGAGCGCGGCGACCGCCTCGTCCTCGTCGCCTGCCAGGAGGACCGTGCCCGTCCCGGCCCCCGCGAGGCTGCGGCCAAGGGCGCCGCCCTCGTCGCGTCCGTGGGGCGACGGTGCGTGGATCAGGACGGCGCGGGCGAGGAACTCGTCGGACGCGGCGCCGATCATGCCCAGGACGGCTGGCGTGCCCCCATCGTCGGTGAGGATCAGGTGCAGCCGCCCGCGGCGAGCTGCGAGGGTCGTGTAGACCGGGCGGCTCTTGATGCCGTCGACCAGCATCGGGTCAGGCCTCCACCCGAGTCGCCGGTCGCCGGGCTTGCCGCACGATCAGCCCACCGCGTTCCGCTTCGTCTTCTGCGGGTCGTCGAACGGCAGCGCGTGCGCGGTGGCGGGTCCGTTGACGCTGGCACCGCGCACTTCCAGGGGGCTGCCCTGCACGGCCCGGTCCACGTCCATCCGGGCGATGGCCATGGACCGGTCGGTGAGCGTCGAGTACATCCCGCAGGTGATGACCCCGACCTTGCGGCCATCGGCCCACAGCTCGTCGCCTTCGGCCGTCGCGGTGTCGCCGTCCACGAGCACGCCGAAGATCCTGAACCGCTCCCGGTCCTTCAGCCTGGCGTGCTCCTCCGCGCCGCGGAACCCGGTCTTGCCGGGGGTCACCGTGAACTGCAGGCCGAGCTCCCAGAGCGTGTCGCCTGGCGGCTCGTCCTCGAACGGGTACATCTGCGAATTGTCGTACGGGTAGAACAGCAGGTAGCTCTCGACCCGGAGCATGTCGAGCACCGTGAACCGGCACGGGATGATGCCCATGTCCGCGCCCTCGGACAGGATCGTGTCCCAGAGCATCGGCGCGTCCTGGGCGCGGCAGAAGATCTCGTAGCCGCGCTCGCCCGTGTAGCCGGTCCGCGACAGCATCACCGGTGCGTCGAACAGACGGGTCTGCACGTGGTGGAAGTAGGGCAGCTCCCGGATGTCCGGCACGTGGCGTTGCAGGAAGTCCACCGCGAGGGGCCCCTGGAGGGACAGGTCGTGCAGGTCATCGTCGAACAGCATGGCGACGTTCTTGCCCACGGCTGCGCGCTGCAGCTCCTCGTGGCCCGTGCCCGAGCCGTGGACGACCATCCATGCCGTGGGGCCCGTCCGGTACACGATGCAATCCTCCACGAACATCCCTCGCTCGTCGAGCATGCACGCGTAGGCCGAGCGCCCCGGGTAGATCCGGTGCACGTCGCGCGTGGTGGCTCGGTCCAGGACGTGCGCCGCGTGCGGCCCGACGAGGTGGACCTTCTTCAACCCCGAGACGTCCATCAGCCCGGCCTTCGTCCGGATGGCCCGGTGCTCCTCGTGAATGTCCTTGTCGTACGTCCACGCCGTGCCCATGCCGTTCCAGTCCTCGAGCGCAGAGCCAAGTGCGCGGTGCCGGTCGGCGATCGCCGAGAAACGCCAGGATGCGGTCATCTCTCCACCTCACGCCCGCATCGAACGGGCATCAGAACAGCGTCAGGTACTGGTCGATCTCCCAGCGGCTCACGTCGCTGTGGTAGCGCACCCACTCCTGGCGTTTCACCCGGATGAACTCGGCGGCAAGCTCTGGCCCGAGCCCGGCTTGGACGACCTCATCCGCCTCGAGCTCGTCGATGGCCTCGGACAGGCTCTGCGGCAGGAAGCGGAGGCCCTCGCGGCGAGCATCCTCGAGGGGTGTCTCGTACATGTTCCGGCCGGTGAGTGGATCGCCCGGGTCCAGCTCGCGCTCGATGCCGTCCATCCCCGCCGCGATGAACGCCGCGGTCCCAAGGTACGGGTTGACCGCGCCGGACACGACCCGGCATTCGAATCGACCGGGGTCGGGGACCCGGAACATCTGGGTCCGGTTGTTGTCGCCGTACGTGATGAATGCCGGCGTCCAGGTGAACCCGGAGCGCGCCCCGGTCAGGTAGGCGCCCATCGACAGCCGCTTGTAGCAGTTGACGGTCGGCGCGATGATCGCCGACAGCGCCCGGGCGTGGGTCAGCAGCCCGGCCAGGAAGTGGTAGGCGAGCTTCGACTGCCCGAGACCACGAGCGTCATCCTCGCCGATGAAGGCGTTCTGCCCGTCTTCGTCCCACAGCGAGAAGTGGAAATGGCTGCCGTTGCCGGTCAGCTTGCTGAACGGCTTCGGCATGTGCGTCGCGATGGCTCCGTACCGCTGGGCGACCTGGTTGGTCATCATCTTGAAGAAGGTGTAGCGGTCGGCCGTGGTCAGCGCGTCGGCGTACTTCCAGTTGAGCTCGAACTGGCCGGTCCCATCCTCGTGGTCCGAGGCATACGGTTCCCAGCCAAGGTCCTCCATGTAGGTGACCAGGGTGCGCAGGTAGGGGAGACTCGCAGCCAGGCTCTTGAAGTCGTAGCAGGGCTTCTCGAGGGTGTCGAAGCCGGACGGATCGAACGGCGCGATCGTGCCGTCCGGGCGGCGCGTCACCAGCATGTGCTCGGCCTCGACGCCGATCTTGATCACGTAGCCGATCCCGGCCAGACGCTCGATCTGTCGCTTCAGGGCGGTTCGCGAGCAGTACGGCCACGGTTGGCCATCGACCTGGATGTCGCAGGCGAAGCGGGCGACCCCCTCCTCCCAGGGCACGGGGGTGTAGGTCGCGAGATCCGGCATGCCGATGAGGTCGTGGTCATGTGGTCCCTGCCCCATGCCGACCGTGGCCGCGCCGGCGAAGCCCGCGCTCCCGCCGACGAACTGGTCGAAGGCGCTGGCCGGGACGCCCTTGCAGCGCGGCGTGCCGTGGATGTCGACCCACTGGGCGAGCATGTAGGTGACGCCGTCATCCTTGAGCCGCCGCTCGATGTCGCCCTGATTGGGCTCAGCGTCCGCCGTGGCCTCGACCATGTCCGCCTCCTTGCCTGCCTGGAGCTTCGCCGCTAGTGCGACACCGCCGCCGCTGCCTTCTCGCCGATGAGCGTCCCCGTGGAGAATTGTTCGATGGTGAAGGGCGCCAGCACCTCGGGCGTGCGCCCGGTCGCGATGAGTTCCGCGACACGCCGGCCGGAGACCGGGCCCGCCTTGAACCCGTAGGTCCCCCAGCCGACGTCCAGGATGAACCCGGGTACGTCGGGGACCGTCCCGATGATCGGACTGAAGTCGGGTGTCATGTCGCAGATCCCGGCCCACTGGCGCAGGACGCGGACGCCGGCGACGGACGGCAGCAGCTCGAGGACATGCGCGGCGGAGGTCTCCATGAAGGCGAGTGTCGAGCGATGACTGTACGACGCGTACGGATCGATCTCCGCCCCGATCACCAGTTCGCCGCGGTCGGTCTGGCTCACGTACACGTGCAACGTGGCCGACACGAGGACAGGGTTCAAGAACGGCTTGAGCGGCTCCGTGACGAGCGCCTGGAGCGGATGCGTGACGATCGGCAGGCGCACGCCGGCCATGTCCGCGATGGTGGTGGCCCAGCCGGCCGTGGCATTCACGACCGTCCCGGCACGGATCGGCCCCTGGTTCGTCTGGACGCCGGCGATCCGGCCGTCGGCGAGGTCGATACCGGTGACCTCGACGCCCTGGTGGATATCGACGCCCATCTCGGCCGCCCGCCGGGCATAGCCCCACACCACCGCGTCATGCCGGATGATCCCGCCCGGGGGATGGTACAGCGCCGCATGGATGGGGTAGCGCGGCCGGTCCGTGAGGTCGAGGGCGGGCGCGAGGTCCCGGATCTCCTCCCGGTCGAGGACCACGGAGTCGACACCGAGCAGCTGGTTGACCTCGGCCCGAACGCGCAGGCCGGCGACGGCCGAGTCGGTATGGGCGAGGGTCAGGTGCCCGTGCTGGCTGAACAGGACGTTGAATCCGAGCTCGACCGAGAGCCGCTCGTAGATGCGCACCGATTCGTCATAGAACGCGACGCCCTCCGGGGTGCGGTAGTTGGAGCGCACGATGGCGGTGTTCCGGCCGCTGCCACCGGCGCCGATGTACCACTTCTCGAGGACGGCCACGTTCCGAACGCCGCGCCTGGCGAGCTCGTAGGCGATGGCGAGGCCGTGGACGCCGCCGCCGATGATGACGACGTCGTAGCTCGTCCGCAGCTCGCGCGGGCGGGTGACGCGCCAGCGACGAAGCGGCCCGATCATCGATCGCCTCCGACGGCGGCCGGGCCCACGGCGACGAGGCCGTGGTGCTCGCCGACGTGCAGGACGGACTCCCACACGTAGCGCGCCTCGTCCCGCGCCACCATCCACGTGTAGCCGGGCTGGCCGCCATGGTCGCGCCGGGTCAGGAAGGCTCGCGGTCCCGCGAGCGGTGCCTGGACCAGCGCACCCTCGGGGAGCGAGGTGGGGGTCGTGTTCGCCGGGCAGAGCTCGGCCAGGATGGCTGGCGCGGCGGGACCGACCAGCCGCAGCGTGGCGCGGGCCCCGGTCATCTCGATGGCGGAGACGTCGGTGCCGGCGACGCGGGCCGCGAGGTTCGCGGCCCAGCCGCTCAGCGGCCCCACCAGGAGCACCTCGTCCGGCGCGAGGAACCACCCGGCGACTGCCACCTCGCCCAGCGGCACCGGGACCACGGCCGGGCGGTCGGGCGCCGTGGCGCCGCCGGCCGTGGCGCCGCCGGCCGTCGCGCCGCCGGCCGTGGCGGCGCCTGCTGTCAGGCGGGCGACCACCTCCGCGGCCGCTGGTCCGCGCAGCAGCAGCTCTGCGAATGGTCCGAGCTCGGCAAGACCTGCCGCCGTGGCCACCGCGGAAGCCTCCGCCGTGGCATCGCCGTAGCCAGAGGGCCAGCGGACGTCGTCCGCGAGCCACGCGGCGCCAAGCGCGACGTGGGCAGCCTCGATGGCGCTGCGTCGGACGGCCGGTGCCATGCCGGCACTCATGAGCGAACCCGCTCTCCGGCCGGGTCGTAGAACGGCGACGTCCGCACCACCGCCGGGGCTGTGGCCCCTTCCCGGCCGGTGCCCAGCCGAACGGTGATCGCCCGATCGTCGACGGCGTCCTCCGCCGGGAGCCAGGCGAGCCCGATGGCCTTGCCGAGCGTCGGGCTCCATTTGCTGCTCGTGACCCGGCCGATGTAGCGGCCGTCGCGGATGACGGCCGAACCCTCGGCGGGCACGGCCGTGCCGACCATCTCGAAACCTGCGAGGACATCGCGCGACCCGCGCTCCGCGGACGCCGCGAATGCGTCTCGCCCGATGAAGTCGGGGCGCTCGCCCTTGATCAGCCAGCCCATCGCAGCACCGCGCGGGTCGGACAGGGCGTCCGTGTCCTGGCCGACGATGGCGTGCTGCTTCTCGAGACGGAGCACCCGCTGGGCCTCCACGCCGAACGCCCGGATCCCGGCGTCAGCGCCCGCCGTCATCAGGGCGTCCCACAGGTGCGCGGCCTGGTCGGCCGGGACGTGGAGCTCGTACGCCAGCTCGCCGACGAAGCCGATGCGCAGGATGGTCGTTGGGACCCCGGCCACGAGACCTTCGCGGGCGTCGAGGTAGCGCAGGCCCTCCGCCGACACGTCCACGTCGGTGAGGCGGGCGAGCACCTCGCGTGCCCGTGGCCCGGCGAGGTTCATCGCCGCGAAGCGGGCGGTCACGTTGGTGACGTCGACCCGCCGGTCCGACGCAGCCAGCCACCAGCGCAGCCAGCCGTCGACCGCATCCAGGCTGCCGGTGCCGGTCGTGACGAAGAACCGGTCGTCACCAAGGCGCGCGACCGTGCCGTCGTCCAGGATGATCCCGGCATCGTCGGTCATCGCCCGGTAGCGGATGCGGCCCACCTTGAGGTCGCTGAAGCGGTTCGGATGGAGCCAGTCGAGAAAGGTAGCCGCGTCGCGGCCGCGCACGTCGAGCTTGCCGAGGGTGGAGACATCGATCAGCCCGACCCGCTCGTGGACGGAGCGGACCTCAGCGTCGACGTCACCGTAGTGCAGCGGGCGCTTCCAGTCGCCCATGTCCATCCACGTCGCACCGAGCGCGTCGTGACGATCGTGCAGGGCTGTTCGCCGGACAGGGTCGAGGTGCGGCCCGGCGAGCACCGCCATCGGCACCGGCTGGACCGGTGGCCGGAAGGTCGTCAGCCCGGTCGCCTCGCGTGACGCCCCCGTCGCTGCCGCGGTGATCCGCGCGGCGTTGCCATGGCACTGCTTGCCCTGACACGGGCCCATCGTGACCGTGCTGTAACGCTTCAGCATCTCCAGGGAGTCGAACCCTTCGCGGACACCCTGGGCCAGCTCCTTGGTGGTCACGTCCTCGCAGATGCAGACGAACGCCTTGCGACCCACCGGCACCGCGGCCGCGGCGGGTTCCGGCAGCGACGCCATGGCGGCCGCGACCGAGGCGTGATGCGCCTCGAGGTCCGGGAAGCGGGCGGCCGGCGAGCCTCCTGACGACGCTCCCGCTGCCGCGAGCCTGCCGGCGAGGACGGCGCCCGCACCGATGAGGGCGTCATCGACGAGGCCGGTCATGTGACCGGTGACCAGGACGTCGGCGGAGGTGCCGCTCGGGATCCATTCGGCCAATCGCGGCTCGAAGGCCAACTCGATCCCCGCCTGGGCGGCCAGCGTGACGACCGGTTCGGGCCGGGTGGCCATCGCGACGAGCGCGGTCTCCAGGGTGCGCTCAGCGCCGTCCGCCGTGCGGATCTGCAGCCCGCTCACCCGGGCCCGACCAGTCGAGCCGAGGATCGTCGCGCCGGTCAGGAGCTCCGTGCCGTTCGCGGCGAGCGCGGCGGCCGCATCCGCCAACGCCGCCCCACCGTCGCTGCGAGAGTCGACGACCGCGTGCACTCGGATCCCGGCCGCCACCAGCTCGGCCGCCTGCCGCCAGCCGTGATCGTCGTCGGTCACGACCACCGCGGAGGGTCCCGCGCGTACGCCATGCAGGTGAGCGAGGCGCAGGATGCCCGACGCGAGCATGATCCCCGGCCGGTCGTTCGCATCGAACAGCTCCGGCCGTTCGGCTGACCCGGTGGCCAGCACGATCCGGCCGGCGCGGATCCGGGCGAAGGTCCGGTCCTGCACGGCCCCGACCAGCCCACCGTCATACAGCCCGATGGCCGTCGCACCAACAAGGTGTTCGATCTGGGGTTGCCCGGCGACGAGGGCGGCCAGGCGAACCGCCGCCTCCTGACCGGATAGCCCGCCGATGCGCGGGTCGGCGTCGCGCGAGACGGCGCGGGTCCGCAGGCGGAGGTGGCCGCCCAGTGCCGTGCCGTCATCGATGAGGATCACTCGCGCTCCGGTGTCCGCAGCCTCGAGTGCCGCGAGACAGCCCGCCGGCCCGCCACCCACGACCACGACATCGGCGTGGAGGTGCCGCTTGCGGGGACGGAGATCGGGCCGGGCGGACGGATCGATCCGACCCAGGCCGGCGATGCGGCGCAGGACCATCTCGTACAGGGGCCAGAAGCTGCGCGGCCGGATGAACGTCTTGTAGTAGAAGCCGATGGGGAAGAACCGGTCGAACCGGTCGGTCAGGCTGAGGATGTCGAATCGAAGCGAGGGCATCCGGTTCTGGCTGCGCACCCGCATCCCCGGGGTGACCGGGGTGACGCACGCGCGGACGTTCGGCTCGCCATCGACATCCACCAGGCAGTTCGGGCATCGCCCGGAGCAGCACAGCACGCCGCGTGGCCGGTGGTACTTGAAGCTTCTCGACAGCACCTCGACCCCATCCGCCACGAGCGCCGACGCGATGGTGTCCCCGCCGACGGCCCGGTGCCGCCGCCCGTCGAAGCGAAACTCCATCGTCTCGTCGCGGCGGAGGTCCTGCCCACCTTCGCGGACCCGTTGCGCTTCAGCCATCGGGCGTCCCGCGCGCACCGGGCGTGAGTGTCCAGCCGACCCGGAGCACGTGGTTCGTGCGCGTGTCGCGCTCGGCCTGGAACCAGCGCCGGCACCCGGCCCGATGGAACCACCAGGCCCGTTCGACGCCCGCCACGTTCGTCCGTCCGTAGAGGTACCCCGACCACGTTGCCACCTCAGACCCCGGGCTGGGGCGCGCCTGGACCTCGCCGCCGTAGCGGAACTCGGCTACATCCCGCGGACCGCACAGCGGGCACCCGATGAGGAAGGACACCCGACTGCCGGCTCAGCCGTGGCCCGGGGTCGGGGCGCCCGGCACCCAGTGGGTCCCGACGAGCGGGATGCCGGTGATCGCCGCGGCCTCCATGGTCAGCGCGCGGAGATCGTCGGGGTCAAGGTCGTGGATGTCGGCCTTGCCGCAGGCGCGCGCCAGCATCTGGACCTCCAGGGTCATGGCCGTGAGGAAATTCGCGACGCGCTCTGCGGCCTCATCGACGGGCAGGCGGGCCATCAGGTCTGGGTCCTGCGTCGTGATGCCGACCGGGCAGCGGCCGGTATGACAGTGGTGGCAGGCGCCGGGCTGCGTGCCGAGCGCCTCGTAGTCCTCCACGTAGAGGGGCGCGTTGCAGTTGAGGGCGATGAGCGCGGCCGTGCCGATGTAGCACGCGTCCGCACCGAGCGCGATGGCCTTGGCCACGTCCACCCCGGACCGGATGCCGCCCGCCGCGATGATCTGGACCTTGCCGTACATCCCGATATCCTCGAGTCCCCGACGCGCCTCGACGATGGCGGCGAGCGTCGGGATCCCGGTATGGTCCTGGAGGATCTCGGGGGAGGCGGCGGTGCCGCCCTCCATGCCGTCGACGACGACGACGTCCGCCCCGCATTTGGCGGCGAGCTTGACGTCGTCGAAGGTGCGCGTCGCCCCGATCTTGACGAAGATCGGGACCCGGTGGTCGGTCGCCTCGCGGAGCTCCTCGATCTTGAGGGTCATGTCATCCGGGCCGAGGAAGTCCGGGTGGCGTGCCGGCGAGCGCTGGTCGACACCCGGCGGGAGGTCGCGGATCTCCGCGATCTCCTCGGACACCTTGGAGCCGAGCAGCAGCCCGCCCGTGCCCGGTTTGGCGCCCTGGCCGATGGTGAGCTCGATCCCGTCGGCCTCCCGAAGGTGGTGGACGTTCGCTCCGTAACGGCTGGGAAGGACCTCGACGATCATCGTCTTCGAGTTCTCGCGCTCGGCGCGGAGCATCCCGCCGTCGCCGGAGGTCGTCGAGCCGCCGACCATGCTCGCGCCTCGGGCCAGGGCGGTCTTCGCGTTGAGCGACAGCGCCCCGTAGCTCATGCCGGTGATCATGATCGGGATGTCGAGCCTGATCGGCTGCTCCGCATAGCGTGTCCCGAGGACAGTCGTCGTGACGCACTTCTCGCGATATCCCTCCAGGGGGATCCGGGTCAGCGACGCAGGCAGGAACGTGAGGTCGTCGAGCGACGGGAGCGGCCGGCTGCGCAGCGTCCCGAACCCACGGATGAGGTAGCGCCCGAGCGCCGCCTTCTCCTGGATCTCGCCGATGACGGACGGCGTGTAGACCGGGCTCGTCCGGAGGCCCTGCGGATCGCGCGGCACCGAGTGATCGCTCACAACGCGGACCGCCACGTCTCCAGCTCGTGCTTCTCGAAGTTCCAGAGCTTGCGGCCGGCGACGATCCGCTTGAACGGCCGCGGCTTCGGCAGCCCGAACTCGGCGAAGGTCGCCTCCAGCATGGCCTGGTCCTCCTTCGAGGCTGGCTCCACGACCGTGTCGTTGCCGAGCGAGGCGATGTCGCCGGCCACGTAGACCGTGCCTGCGTACATCGAGTCCGCGAGGGCATCGCCCGCGTCGCCGGCGATCGCGACGTATCCCTTCTGCATCATGAACGCGGTCATGTACCCGGCATTCCCGCCGATGAGCAGGCGGCCGCCCTTCATCGTGATGCCCGCCCGGGCGGCGCAATCGCCGTGGACGACGACCGTGCCCCCGCGGATGGACGCGGCGGCACCGTTGCCTGCGTTCCCCTCCACCGTGACCAGGCCCGACAGCATCCCCTCTGCGACGCCCCAGCCGGCGCTGCCGCGGATGCGGACGGTCGCGCCGTCGCTCATGCCGGCGCAGTAATAGCCGACGCTGCCCTCGAACGTGACGAAGCCCGGTGACAGGAGCGCCACGCCCAGGTTGTGCCGCGCCCCAGGGTTCCGGACGACGGTCTCGCGGCCCTCGGCAAGGGCCGACCGGATGTCCCGGTTGATATCCCGGATGTCCCGGTCGCCGGCGTCGAGTTCGAGGGTCGACGGATGGCCGGTGACGGCCGTCATCAGGCGGCGACCGAGGTCGCCGCGTCAGTGCGGTGCCAGAGCTTGAAGACGTGGCCGGAGGGTTCGTGCGCGACGCCGGCCGGGCCGAGGGCCGCACGGATGGCGATCTCCTCGTTGGCGATGGCGACGTAGTCGTCCGTTTCGACGATGACCAGCGGCTTCAGCGCGAACGGGTCGCGGGCGAACCCGATGGCGTCGCCGCTCGCGACGAAGTAGGTGAAGGACCCGTCGAAGTCGTCGAGGGAGCGCTCCACTGCCTGCTCCAGGCTGAGGCCCTGGCCCAGCTGGTCGGCGAGGTAGACGCCGATGACCTCCGAGTCATTCTCGGAAAAGAAGCGGACGCCCTGCTGCTCGTAGAGGCGCCGCAGCTTGTGGTAGTTGGTGATGTGGCCGTTGTGGACGGTCGCGACGTCGGCCACGCCGCGTGTCCAGAAGGGCTGCGAGTGGGTGAGGTCCACGCGGCTCTCGGTCGAGAGTCGGGTGTGCCCGATGGCATGGCTGCCCCGGAACGATTCCATCGAGAAGGCCCGCTCCAGGGCGTCCGGGTGGCCGACCTGTTTGACGAGCTCGAGCTGATTGCCGTAGCTCACGACTTCGATCTCGTCCGAACCCTGCTCGACAGCGGCACGAACGGCGGCACCATCCGCGCTTGTCGCGAGCTCGACGCGCATCAGGCCCTCATGCTGCTCGACCTGTGTGACGTCGCCGACGCCGGCGAGGCCGGTGAGGATCCGCTGGGCGTGTGCCTGCGGGTCGCTCTCAGGGAGCCTGATCCAGCACGCGCTGCGCGGCGAGGGCTCCGTCCGGTACAGGGCCATGCCGACCGAGTCGGGGCCGCGCCGGGCAAGACTCGTGAGCATGTCCGACATGATCCGCCCGACCGGCGCCGGATCGTCTTGCTTGGACAGGAAGCCAGCGATGCCACACATGATCGACTCCACCACCGGTTAAGCGCCGCGCGAGGGACCACCGGTGCCGGTGGCCGTCGCTCCACTCGTGGCGAAGATGATACGGCACGGCATCCACTCGCGTGCAACTTTGCGCGCAGGTTTGCCGACATGCGTGTTTCCTGATGGTGTACGCTCGCGGACGCACCCCGGAGGGTAGAGGGTGCCGCGGAGCGGTGGATGGCAGCACCGGACGATGTCCTCGCGACCCTGCACCTGGATGAGGCGGCCTTTCTCGAGGACGCCATCACGCAGGCCATCGGTGACCGTCTGCGCGAGGAACGGCGACGGCTCGGTCTGACACTCCAGGATGTCGCCGACAGAGCCGGGCTCTCGCTCGGCATGATCTCGAAGATCGAGAATGCCCAGACCTCCCCGAGCCTGCGGACGCTGGCGCGCCTGTCGCAGGCGCTGGAGGTCCCGGTCACCACCTTCTTCCGAGGCTTCGAGGAAGAACGCGACGCGTCGTACGTGCGCGCGGGCGACGGCATCGAGCTCATCCGTCAGGGGACGCGCCACGGGCATCGTTACGAGCTGCTCGCCGCGGCGAAGGGCGCCCAGCGGCGAGTGCAGCCCTTCCTCGTCACCTTGACCGAGCAGCGGGAGACGTTCCCGCTGTTCCAGCACGAGGGTGTCGAGTTCCTGTACGCCCTCGAGGGCTCGTTCGTGTATCGGTATGGCCGGCACACCTACGACATGGACCCCGGCGACTCCCTGATGTTCGACGGCCGGATCCCACACGGGCCGGAGCGCCTGAGCGTGCTTCCGGCCCGGTTCCTGTCCATCACGGTCGAGCTCGATCCGGAGGATCGACCGGGCGAACGGTAGGGGAGGAAGGAGGGCGACCCAGGCGACCCAGTCCCGCGACCCACCGAGCGGTGGCCGGAGTGTGTCGCCGCATGCTGTCTCGTCCCGTCATTTGGTGAGGGAGGGTATGTCCGATCTGACCGATTCCCTGAACGTCCTGTTCACCGAGTTCTACTACTGGGTGACGGTCGTCTTCATGTTCCTGATCCACGCGGGCTTCGCGGCCTACGAGGTCGGGATCGCACGGCGGAAGAACCTCCAGCACGTGCTGATCAAGAACGTGATGGTCATCCCGATCGTCACCGTCACGTTCTTCTTCTTCGGCTGGTGGATCTACTTCGCGTTCATCCACGGGCCGTTCATCAACAACGGCATGGGCGTCGATCCACTCGCGGACGGCTTCTACCCGTGGTCGCCGCTCATGGGCGTGAACATGGGCGACCGGATCACCGGCGTCTTCTGGGCGGCGTTCCTGCTGTTCTCGTGGACGGCGGCCTCGATCATCTCGGGGGCCATCATCGAGCGCGTCCGGACGGGTGCGTTCCTGATCATGGCCTTCATGATCGGTTCCGTGACGTGGATCATCGATGCCGCCTGGGGTTGGTCCCCGAACGGGTGGATGGTCCAGCTCATGGGCTACCACGACGCGTACGCGTCCGGTGTCATCCACGCCATCGCTGGCGGCGCTGCGCTGGCCGTGCTGATCGTCCTCGGGCCACGCATCGGGAGGTTCGGGCCGAACGGGGAGATCCGGAACATCCCACCGCACAACGTCTGGATGGCGTGCGTCGGGCTCCTGCTCATCTACACGGGCTTCTGGGGCTTCTACGCCGCCTGCAACATCCCGGTCTTCAACATCGGGACCGAGGGGGAGCCGTTCTTCTCGGCCACGAACATCTACCTGATGCCGACGACCCTGTCGGGCATCACGTTCAACTTCCTGATGTCCCTGTCCGGCGGGATGATGGCAGGGTTCATCCTCAGCAAGGGCCAGCCCTACTGGACGCTGTCCGCCGGCCTGGCCGGCATCATCTCGGCGTCGGCAGGCAACGACCTGTATCACCCGATCCAGGCGATGATCGTCGGCGGCGTCGGCGCCACCATCGCGTACCGGATGCACTACTACGTGGAGCGTCGGTTCAGGATCGACGACGCCGTTGGTGCCGTTGCCGTCCACGGATACGCCGGCACGTTCGGCGTCATCATCGCCGGGTTCCTGCTCTGGGGCTACCCGGCTGCAGCGCCGCTCGCGGGCAGCGCCGCCCCGTTCTTCGGCACCACGGCCGATGGATTCCCCGCCATCAACCCCATCGGCAACATCATCGGCGCCTTCATCATGTTCGGCGTCCTTGGCTTTGCCCCGTTCTACGTCCTTGCCCGCGTCCTCAAGGCCGCCGGCATCCTGCGCGTCCCGTACCGCGTCGAGCTGGCCGGTCTGGACACGAACACGACCGACTCGTCGTACCCGTACTTCGCACGGACCTACACCGGCTTCGAGCAGGTCGAGAAGCAGGAGGGACTCGTCGTCGACGGGGCGCGCCGGTCACCTGATTCGCGGGAGGCACCATGAACACCGGACTCACGTCGTTCAGCAACCCGGCCGACATCGGGCCGCTGTATCCGTTCCCGGGCACGGAGGTGCCGCTCGCGATCATCGGGATCGCGCTGTGGATCCTCTTCCACATCCTCGCCCACCGCGAGGAGAACCGGGAGTGGTCGGAGGCGGACGCCGCCTTCGACGCTGACCTGCTCCTGCCGGGCACCGGCGAGCCGCAGCTATTGGACGACCGCTAGTCTCCGCGTCGAACGCAGTCACGATGGCCGGCGCGGTCCCCGCGCCGGCCATCACTCGTCCGCGAGCCCCGCGGAACGCCGTGTTCGAGGTCGTCACGTACGAACGAGTAGGTGACAAGGTCGTGGTGTGCTCCCGCGCGAAACTGCGCCCGGCGGACCACTCCCTCCCTCGTGAAGCCCGCCTTGGCCAGCGACCGCTGCTCCGCCACGTTGTCGACATCCGTGCTGGCCTCGACGCGCTGCACGTCGAACCGTTCGAGGAGTAGTTCCGCCAGCAACCGTTGCGCCTCCGCCCCGAAGCCGTGGCCACGGGCGTCGGGGTAGAGCGCGATCCCGATGTTCAGGGCCCGCGACTGCTCGTTCGGTCCGTACATGACCGGATGCCAGCTCACGTCACCGATGAGCGCCCCATCCTCGAGGCGCTCGACGAAGAGTCGCCCTCGCTCCGCGCTCACCATCCGCTTGCCGCCCGCGAGCTGCTCTGCGAGTGGCTTGGGCGGCGGCTGGCCCAGGTCGTTGAACTCGCCGCGGACCGCAGGATCGGCGTCCCGCGCATCCACGACCGCGGCGTCCCGACGCGTGGCCTCGCGGAGACGGACCAGGCGCCCTTCGCGACCGATGGGCTGCTCGGGAAGCGTGTCGTCCGACGTGGTCCGCGTTTCCTTGGCCGCGTCGGCTGATGGCTCGGTCGGCACCGTCCGGTCAGCCGCCGCGCCGCGGGTTGCGACGGCGCACGGGTCCGGCCTGCTGCGCAAGGGCCGCCGCCGTCGGCTCCGCGGCGGGCGGCACGTACGGCAGCTCGGTCTGCGATTCCAGGCCTGAGGCGATGATCCTCCGAAGCTCGGCATCGATCGCCGGATCCGTGTCGAGCGGCCGGTACGCGGCGAGCCGCCGATCGACCTCTTCGATCGCGCGCTGGTACGTGTCCTTGGCCCCGGCCTTCGTCCAGTTCTCGCGGTTATCCCGCTCGACGATGGTCGACGGCAGGTACAGCTCGCTCGGCCAGTTGGCCGTCGTGTGGTCGGCCATGATCAAGTGCTGATCCGCCATCAGCTGGTCGATGAGCGCACCCACCGGCAGGTCGTCGATCGGCTTGATCTCGCGCACGAAGCGCAGCGCCTGGCCGCACATCTCGTTGTCGAAGACAAGCTTGGGCAGGCTGAAGACCAGCAAGAAGTCCAGCATGCCGGGGCCGCTGACGGAATTCACGCCAGCCAACGCTGCGATCAACGCGCTCCCGAACGTCTCCGCGCCGGCCTGGGCGTCGAGGATCGGCCCGTCCGAGAGGGCCATGTACGACTGGCATGGCAGCTCGAGCGTTTTGGCGACCGCGACGTAGGCGGCATCCAGCTGGAGCGCCTCGATGGCGGACATCGGCGAGCTCGCCACCTTCATGTGGAACGTTGCCGGCGCTCCGCCGAACAGCACCGGCGCCCCGGGCTTGATGACCTGGGCCATGGTGATGCCGGCCAGCACGTCCACCGTGTGGAAGACCGTCGCGCCGACGGTCGTGACCGGCGCGATCAGGCCCATGAGCGTCACCGGCACGATCTCGACCGGGATGCCCGCCTCGACGCAGTCGATGAGGTTCTGGCAGGAGTCCTCGCTGTACCGGAAGTTGCCGGTGGCGGTGATAGTGAAGATCGACATGGGGCGCGCGATGAGGTCGGCGCGGTCGGTCCGAAAGAGCTGCATCATCTCGACCATCCGACCGACGCCGTGCTCCGTGAAGGCGCCCGACACGACCGGCTTCTTGGAGTTGGTGAGCGTCATGTACAGGCGCCACGCATCGGACACCTGGGGCTCGATGTCCTCGTTCGTCGAGAACGCCGTCGCCAGGTAGGCGATGTGCTCCAGGCCGTCGGCGAGGCGGACGTACTCGACGAAGTCGGTGGAGTTCGCGAGGCGGACCCCTCCGGTCCGATGGTCCAGGGTCTTGAGGCCTGACGAGCCCGGGACGAAATGGACGCGATCGCCGCCGAGGTCGGCATGCGGCTCCCCGTCGCGTGTGTACAGCGTGAACGCGCGCGGCGCGTCCGCGATCGCTCGCTCCACGACGGCCCTCGGGAACAGCACGCGCTCGCCCGTGGCGTTCGTCGGGAGACCCGCCTCGAGCAGCCGGCGACGCATCTCCGCCCCGCGGATCTCCATCCCGACCTCGGCCAGCACCCGCTTCGCCTCGTCGACGATCCGCTCGATGAGCTCGGGGGCGAGCATGTTCAGGCTCGGGCGCACATGGTCCTCCTGCGAACGGCCGCGAGCGTAGCGCACCGTGTCCGGCCTTGGTGTTCGGGACCGCCTGATGATCGCGGTGATGGCCTACCCTTGGCGGCGATGACGACCACTCCGCGCGCGACCCGTCGTGCTGCCGACCTGCTCGTGGACTGCCTTGCGGCCGAGGGCTGCGAGTACGTCTTTTCCGTGCCCGGCGAGGAGACGATGGATGTCCTCGATGCGCTGTCGCATCACGAGGGTGTTCGCCACGTCACGACCCGCCACGAGCAGGGCGCGGCGTTCATGGCCGACGTCCACGGGCGCCTGACCGGCCGCGCCGCCGTGGCGATGGGGACACTCGGTCCCGGCGCGACGAACCTCATCACCGGCGTGGCGGACGCGTTCCTGGACCGCGCGCCGATGGTCGCGATCACCGGCCAGGCCGCGTCCTCGAAGCTCCACAAGGAGGCGCACCAGGTCGTCGACATCGTTCGCATGCTCGAGCCCGTCACGAAGTGGAACACGCGGGTCGGGCAGGCCGAGCTCATCCCCGAGATCGTGCGCAAGGCGTTCCGGGTCGCGACCCTGGAGAAGCCCGGGCCGACCCATATCGAGCTGCCGGAGGACATCGCGGCCGCCACCTTCTCGCCGGACGGGCCCCGGCCCGTGCCGCTGACGCCGGGGCGTGCCTACTTCCCCGAGCCCACCGACGAGGCCATCGCCCACGCGGCGAGCCTCATCGCCGCGTCGGAACGACCGATCATCCTGGCCGGCAACGGGATCCTGCGCCGGGGCGCCGCGCCGGAACTCCGGGCGCTGGCGCGCGGCCTGCATGTCCCGGTCGCGGCCACGTTCATGGGCAAGGGCGCGATCGACGACCGGTCGCACCTCTCGCTGATGGCCGTCGGGCTCCAGGCGCGCGACCACGTCCTGTCGGGCTTCGATCGGGCCGACCTCGTCATCTGCGTCGGGTACGACCTGGTGGAGTACGCACCATCGTCGTGGGACCCGGACGGTTCCAAGCGGGTGATCCACATCGACACCCAGCCGGCGGAGATCGACGCCGCCTACCGCCCCGAGGTCGAGCTGATCGGCGACATCGACGGGTCGCTTCGGCGGCTGCTCGACGCGGTCCTGCCGCTTGGCGTCGGCGGGCGCGATGCGTCCGAGCGGCACGCATCGCGCGAGATCCTGGTCCACGCCGACCTGCGTACCCAGCTGCTCGACGAGCTCGCGGCGCACGAGGCGACCGATGCCTGGCCGATCACGCCGCAACGGGCGATCGGGGATCTGCGCCGCGCGATGGGTGCCTCGGACATCGTCGTGTCGGACGTCGGGGCGCACAAGGTCTGGGTGGCGCGTCTGTACCAGGCGTACGAGCCGAATACCGTGATCATCTCGAACGGCTTCGCCGCCATGGGCATCGCCATCCCGGGCGCGATCGCCGCCAAGCTCGTCCATCCCGACCGCAAGGTGGTTGCGCTGTGTGGCGACGGCGGGTTCCTCATGAACAGCCAGGAGCTCGAGACCGCGAAGCGGATCGGCGCGAACATCTGCGTGATCGTGTGGCGCGACGACGGCTATGGCCTCATCGACTGGAAGCAGCGCAACGAGTTCGGACGCCCGTTCGGGGTGGAATTCGGCAATCCGGACTTCGTGGCGTATGCAGAGTCGTTCGGGATCGCGGGTTTCCGGCCGGCGTCGGCGTCTGAGCTGTACCCGATGCTCGAACGGGCGCTCGCGGTGGATGGGCCGTCGCTCGTGGAAGTCCCGATCGACTACGCAGAGAACCTGCGGCTGACCGAGCGCCTCGGGGAGCTGTCGCAGCGCGCCTAGGTCCTCCGCGGCAGCCGGTGGCGCCGCCAGCGCCCCGCGTGGCGCCACCAGCATCCAACCGACCGGCGAAGGGCCCAAACGACAGCGATCGGACGTCGGATGGGGATGCGGGCCGTTCAGAACGCCGTCGAACGGGCCTTCCTTCGCCGGTTGGAACGCTCCTGGCGCCTGCAAGATCCCGCTGGCCGTAGCAGGATGATGCGATGACCGGCCATCCGCGGCGGCCCGGTTCGGCACTCCGGGTCATCCTCGCGCTCACGATCACGCTCCTCCTGCCCGCCGCCCCCGTGGTCGCCGCCCCCTCGTCCGGCCGCGCCGCCGTGCCCGCGCCCGCGGCCCTACTGCCGGCCTGGGACGGCAGCATCGATCTGTATCGGGACGGCGTCTTCACCACCCAAAAGAGCTGGCTGTGGTGCACCGCTGCCGGCGTCCAGATCGTCCGCAACATCGTCGAGCGCGACAACGACCACTCCACGAGCGGACAGCGCCGCTACTTCGACTGGATGCGCAAGCGGAACCGCTACGACCTGCCCGAATCAGCTGGCGTCGATCCGCAGGGCTGGACCGCCGGGCTACGCCACTTCGTCGACGACCGCTACCGGCTGGTCGCCAGCCGCTCGTTCTCGGCGGGTCTGCGGTCGGCGGCGGCGAATCTGCGAAGGACGGGTCTGCCGGCGGCGCTGACCGTGTCCAACGGTGGACACGGCTGGATCCTCACCGGGTTCGAGGCCACTGCCGATCCGTTGCTGACTGACGCATTCGAGGTGACGAGCGTGCGCGTCGTCGGGCCGCTGTTCGGTCGCCAGAGCAAGAACGGCTACGACATGCCACCCGACACGGAGCTCAGCACCGGCGAATTGCGCCGCTTCTTCACACCGTGGCGATATGCCCCACTCGCGATGGTCTGGGACGGCACGTACGTCTCGATGCAGCCGGTCGCGAAGGACCACAAGCGGCCGGTCGCCTGGGCGGCCCGAGCGGCAAAATTCGCCCGCGAGATCCACGAGATCAACGCGGCGGCACGCGCAGCGCCTTAGGGAAGTGGAGCGGGAGACGGGATTCGAACCCGCGACATTCTGCTTGGGAAGCAGACACTCTGCCAGCTGAGTTACTCCCGCTCGGGAGGCCGAACCACGCTAAGTTCGTGCGTGCACGAGATTACCTCAAGGGGCGCGCCGCGGCCATCCCGAGCGTCATCCTCGAGCCACGCTAGACGGACGGGTGACAGGTCGTGACCATCGGATGTCCGCGACGGGCCAATCGTTCATCGCCGAATGGCGCCGGCGCTGGGACAATGGGCGACGACCCGGGGACGCCGGCACGAGGCCTCCTGGTGGTCGCGACGCAGGCCGTAGGAGGAACGACGATGGTGATGGTCGCCGGACCCAGCGTGACTCTCGAACGCAAGGTGCGCGACCGGCTGCGCGACGATGAGTCGCACCGGCGTGTCGCCGCGGTGCTGACGGAAGTCGCCGTTGACGCGATCCACCCGGCACGTCACCTCGGTCTTGGTCGCTCTGCGCCGGGCGGGATGCTCGAGGAGCCGATCGAGAGCGCGACCCGAGCCGCCATGGAAACGTTGATCGCCCGCCTCGACGACCTCGTCGAGTCGCTGCCGCGACCCACGATCGAACAACTCGCGAACGAGCAGCTTGCCGCCGAATTCGGCCTCGAGTAAACCCGCCGCCCTAGCGGCCCACTTCGTGCCAGCCCTGGCGATTCGCCAGGCGAACGAGCGCCGTCCGGCTCGCGACGTCGTACCGGTCGAATAGCCGGCGGAGCTGGCTCTCGACCGTCTTGACCCGCAGCGACAGGCGAGCGGCGATCTCGGCATTCGACAACCCCTCGGCCACGAGCGCGATGATCTCGAGCTCGCGTGGGGTCGGTACGCGGAGTGCATCGCTGGCGGCCTGGCGCGCTGCCGCCGGAAACGCCGTCCCGCCTTCTGCCACGGTCTTCACCGCGCTCAGGATCTGGTCGACGGTTGCCATCTTGGACAGGTAGCCCTTCGCACCCAGCTCGATCGCCCGGACGTGGTAGCTCGGGTACCAGTACGCGCTCAGGATGATGAAGTCGGGTCCGGGGCGGTGTCGCCCGATCAGATCGAAGCCGTCCCCGTCCTCGGCGAGGCGGAGGTCGCACAGGACGATGTCCGGCGAAGCCTGCTCGATCAAGGCGCTCGCCGAGGGCACGTCCTGGGCTGTGCCGACGACCGCGACGTCCGGCGAGCCGTGGATCAGGGCCGCGAGCCCGTCGGCGATGGCGGGGTGGTCCTCGACGATCGCGACGCGGATCACCTCAGGCTCCAGGCGACGGTCAACGTGTGTTCCAGCCGAGCACCCATCAACTCGTCGATCCTCGTCATCGACACCCCCGCCGGGTGACCCAACCCGCGTGCGCTCTGCTCGCCGTCTTCCGGAGGATATCGCGTAGGCATTGCGACCATCGGCTGTTCCGCGGACCGGACCCGAGGAATTCGTTGCAGGTCGTGGCCACCAGTCAGCCGGCGCGCCGACCCCGTGCTCGTCCGCGAGGACTCCGGCGGTCTGCCACCGGCAGCCGAACGGTCATGACCGTGCCCTT
Source organism: uncultured Chloroflexia bacterium (assembly GCA_963828165.1). GTDB lineage: Bacteria > Chloroflexota > Limnocylindria > Limnocylindrales > CSP1-4 > SPCO01. Next base: position 647,797 of record CAWHDR010000001.1, on the reverse strand, counting down.
GCCGACGCGAGACTTGGCCTCGATCTCGCCCTGGTGGGCCGAGACGATCTCGCGGGCAACGTAGAGTCCCAGGCCCAGGCCCGGGGTCTGATGGGGATCTCCGAGCCGCGTGTAGGCATCGAACATCGTCCGGATGCCGTCGGCTGATACCCCGGGTCCGCGATCGCGGACCGCGACCTCGGCCCGCCCGTCTGCGCTGCCGATCGTGACATCGATCGTCTTGGAGTCCGGCGCGTGTTCCATGGCGTTGGCCAGGAGGTTGAGGAACACCTGCTCGAGGCGGCCCGCGTCCCCGAGCACGGTCACGGCATCGTCGGCGGCCTTTACCCGGATGGGTGGAGCCTTGGGCAGGACCTGGGCGACCTCGACCGCCGATCGCACGACCGCGGTGAGATCGACGACGTCGAGATGCAGCTCGAGCTGTCCGCTCTGGATCCGGCTGACGTCGAGGAGGCCTTCGATGAGCGCCGCCAGGCGTCGGGTCTGCGTGAGCGCCCGCGTGGCGTAGGTCGCTGCCTGGTCCACCTCGCCGTCGGCCAGATGGCGGTCGACCAGCTGCAGGTAATTGTGCAGCGCGGCCGTGGGCGTCTTGAGCTCGTGGCCCGCTGCGGCCATCAGCCGCTCCAGGCTGAGGCGCATCGTGCGTTCCGACACGTCCCGGATGGCGATCACTCCACCCCATGTCCGGTCCTCGCTGGTGAGCGGCTCGGTCACCGCCTCGAACCAGCGTCGCGAGCCGTCGGGGTTGCTCAGCGCGAACTCCATCCGGAACCGCTCGCCTCGGGCGGCGCGCTGCTGCGGCCAGTCGGCCTTCGGCATCGGAAGCCCGGCGAGATCCTCGGGCCGGATCTTGGCATCAGATCCGCCGAACAGGCGGTCGTAGGTTGGGTTGGTGGCGACGGTACGGCCGGCATGATCCACCGCGACCACGGCATCGCCGAGGCTCGCGAGGACCGATTCCAGCCGGCTGTGCTCTTCCTCGCGGGTCTGCTTCTGTTCCTCGAGCGCGACGGATTGCAGGCGGAGTTGCTCGGTCCGCGCGCCGAGGTCCTCGTTGGCGATCCGCAGCTCCTCGACGCTCGCAGTCAGCTCCTCGTTGAGCGTCTCGAGCTCCTCGTTCGTCGCCTGGAATTCCTCGTTGAGCGTCTCGACCTCTTCGCGGCCGGACTGCGCCTCCTCGCTCGCCTGGAGCATCGACTGGTTCGTATTCCTGAGCTCCGCCACGAGTGCGGTCAGCTCCTCGTTCGCCCCCTGCAGCCGCCGGTTGACGAGCGCCGCCCGATCCAGGCGACGCTCCGCCTGGGCCCCCGATCGGCGATCGTGTTCGGCCCGGCTGACGTTGGTGAGCTCGATGACGGCGCCGTCGACGGGCCCTGCCTTGCCGCCATTGGGGCGGATGACGGTCTCGATGAAATGGGACGCCTTCGCGGAGACATCCGTCGCGTCGACTTCGTAGACGGCTGTCGTGGTCTTTCCGCCGAACGCCGCATCGATCGCGGTCCGGATCGTGGTCGACGGCAGGGACTCCGCGAGATGGATGAAGTCCTGGTCGAATGCCAGTCCATGGATGCCCAGCATCCGACGAGCTGCCGTGTTGATCCGGGTGATGTAGTAGCGAGCGTCCACGACGACCACGCCGAGGCCCAGGTCGAGCAGCAGTTTCTCGGCAGCATCGCTCGAGTCGGCCGCGGCCTGGACGTCCCGGCGGGTCGATCGGATGGCAGCCTCGAGCTGCCGCGCATGCTCCTGGGGCGGCCGGGTAGGCAAGGACCGAGCGAGCGGCAGAGGCGGTCCGCCCTGGACGCGCCGGTAGACCCGCAGCCGACCGTGATCCTCCTCGTAAATTCCGGGCATCGCCGCCACGGTCTCGGACGGCCCCAGCACCAGCCGACCCCCGTCACGCAGTGAGAACCCGAAGGTCTCGAGAGCGGCGCGCTGCATCGGCACGGTGAAGTAGATGAGGACGTTGCGGCACAGGATCAGGTCGATCCGGGGGAACGGCGCTCGCGCCCCGAGGTCGTGCTCACCGAACGTCATCAGGCTTCGGAGCGACTTGGCCACCTCGTAGCCGCCATCGGTCTTCGCGAAATAGCGCTCGCGGATGGCGGCTGGCACCTTCTGCAACGCCGAAGCCGGATAGACGCCGCGGCGGGCGAAGGCGATCGCCGAGCTGTCGATGTCGGTCGCGAAGACGCGCACGTCGAAGGCGGCACGCTCAGTGCCCAGCGCCTCGGCCAGCGTGATCGCGAGGGAATACGCCTCCTCGCCGGTCGAGCAGCCGGCCGACCAGACGCGAAGCTGACGGCCGTCGGCCAGAGCCTCGTCGATGAGCGCAGGCAAGGTGTCGTCACGGAGGTACTGGAACACTTTCGGATCACGGAAGAATTCGGTCACCTTGATGAGCAGGCTGCTGACGAGCCTCGCGTACTCCTCGGGGTCGTGCTCGACCAGCTCGGCGTAGGCGGCCAGCGACGCCACCTTCGTCGCGCCCATCCGGCCGCGGAGCCGTCGGAGGATCGTCGCCGTCTTGTACGTGCTGAAATCGATGCCGCTCCGCTCCCGGATGCGGTCGAGCAAGGACGCGACGTCTCGGCCGTCGGGACCCTTCGGGGCGGCTCCCCCGGCGTCCAGCAGGCCGCTGACGACTTTCGCGATCGAGTCGAGGTCGGCGGTTTCGTCAACGAGCGATGGCGAGATCGAACGGGGCATCGACGGGAACAGCGCGGTCGCCGGGTTCTCGACGACCACGGCGCCCCCGGCCTGCTTGACATGCCAGGCACCGGCCGCGCCGTCACTGCCGGACCCAGTGAGGATGACCGCGACGAGGCCGGACCCGAACGCGGCCGCGGCCGACTCTAGCAGGAGGTCCACGGACGGTGCGACGCTCCCTCGCGTGGCCGCTCGCAGACGCAGTTCGCCCTCGACGATCTCGACCAGCCGGTTAGACGGGACGACGAAGATGACGCCGTCTTCGAGCGCGGCGGTGCCTTCGACGACCTTGATGGGTAATGTCGCGTGGCGGGACAGGATCTCGCCAAGGTGGCTCGGTCGGCGCGGGTCCAGGTGCTGGGCGATGACGACCGGAGCCGGAAGGTCCCGGGGGAGGCTGGCAACGACGCGGGAGAGCGCCTCGATGCCGCCTGCGGAGGCGCCGATGACGACTAGCTGCGATCCGGGCGCCGGTTGCGTCCCCACGATGCCCCGCATTCTAGGCGTACCCCCGGTCGTAACGGGTCGCACGCGGGCAAGGCGAGCGCCGATCAGACGCGAGTTTCCATCCTCGTTGCGCCGTTCGCGCGAGCGTACCGTGAGAGGCGACGAGCGAAGGCGAATGTGATCTCCTCCTCCTCTCCCGGCTGTGGCGACATCTGGGACCGCCACAGTCGCCTGGAATGATCCTCGCCTTCGATCGCCAACGAGCGGCCTGACCCTCGGGCTGGGCCGTCTCGTCTTGCCCCGAGGACGCCAATCCCCGGCACCCTCGGGGCCCTTCCACGCACGGACCAGTGCCCTGACGCATGCCCTCGAAGCGGCACGGACAACAGCCGCCGAGGGGTTACAGTGATTTCATCCTCACGGACCGCCGGACGACTCCGGCATCGTGTGCCGGCAGATCAGGTGGGTCGACCGAGTGCCCTTCCTCACCGGGAAGACAGTCCTCATCTGGTAGGTAAGCCCCTCGCCGCGGGGACAGAAACCAAACGGCGAGGGGCTTCATCGCGTCCCCCCGGCGCGGTCCCCCAGTTGATCTTGCTGGTTCAGCGCTGGCGCGCGGCCACCGGGACGAGGGTGAGCACGATCACCCGCTCGGGCTCGACGTCGCCGGAGCGGCGGAGCGAGGCGACGGCCTGGGCCAGTGCGAGGGGAGTGTGGAGGCTACGGCGAGCGGGGGCGGCTGGGAGGTCGACCACGGCCGCGCGCGCCAGCTCCGGGTCGGCGATGGACGAGCGCGGTCGGATGCGGATGGGCGTCATCAGTCGAGTGCCTACCTGAGAAAAGGTGGTTGTAATGCACCTGAAATGTACCCCGCCCGAAGCATTCGTGCCTACGGCCGGTGGGTCACTTTGGATTAGTACTAAAGGGCTATGCGTGCGCTCGAGGCCAAGCCCCCGTCGACGGCCTTCGGGCGGCCCCCTGCTATCGTGGCCTGGTGGAGGCCGCACTGATCGATCCCCGGTCGGAAGCGCCCGCCGGGGAACCATCCGGTGAGGTGGCGCCGCTGCGTGCTCGGTGGCTCGGTCGGGTGGGGTACGCGGACGGGCATGCCATGCAGAAGCGGCTCGTCGACGAGCGCGTGGCCGGTGCGATCGGGGACCAGCTCCTGCTCCTGGAGCATCCGCCCGTCCTGACCCTGGGCCGGCACTCCGACCCAGCCCACATCCTCGCGAGCGACGAGGAATTGGCCGCTCGCGGCATCACGGTGGCCCGAACCGAGCGCGGCGGAGAGGTCACGTACCACGGCCCTGGCCAGCTCGTGGCCTATCCGATCATCCGGCTGCCCGAGCGCGGCCTGCTGGTGCGCCCGCTCGTCCGCGCGCTGGAGGCGGCGCTCATTGCGACCTGCGCAGCCGATGGCGTGGCCGCCGGGCGGCGCGACGGACATCCCGGCTGCTGGTGCGACCCGGACGGGCCGGTGCCACGCAAGATCGGGGCGCTGGGCCTGCGCGTCGAGCGTGGAGTCAGCTATCACGGGATCGCCCTCAACGTGACCGTCGACCTCGCGGACTTCGGGCTCATCGACCCGTGCGGCATGCCTGGCGTCCCGTCGACATCGATCGCACGCGAGCGTGGCGACCCGGCCGGACCGCCCACGACGACATCGGTCGAGGGCGCTGCCGCGACCTTCGCCCGAGCCTTCGCAGCCGCGATCGGCGCGCCACTTCACATGGCGGACTAGGCCGCGTGGCGAGCGGCCTGTTCGAGCTGCGCAAGGACCCGATCACGGGCTGGTGGGTCGCCACGATCGTGGATCGCGCGTTCCATCGCGATCGATTCGCCCGCGCAGCCGAGCAAGTCGACGACCAGATGTTCGGCTGTGCCAACTGCTCCAGCCCAGCGGGGGAGGGCGTGCGGACGCGCATGCTCAAGGATTTCGCGTTTCACGTCATCGGGACCGACGTCGAGGCACGCGAGCTCGATCGAGACCACGGCCTGGCCCAGGTCTCGCTGGCCCAGGCCCGCGCGACGGGGAGCTGGCGCACCGTGATCGCGCCACCTGGTGAGCACCGGCCGCTGCATGCCGTGGGCACGGAGCTCATCGAGGCGCTCGTGACGGGCGGCCGCGACGCCTTGGCCGAATCACGGGCCACCGGTCAGACCGAATACCTCACGATCGTCCAGAACTGGGGCGCCCAGGCGGGCGCCCGGACGAACCACCTGTGCCTCGACCTGTACGACCTTCCCCAGATCCCGCATCGCATCGCCGAGGAGCTGGGCGGTGCGGCGCGCTTCGTGATCCGCGAGGGGGAATGCCCGTTCTGCCGTCTGGTCCGTGACGAGTCGCGCCGGCCCGATCGACTCGTCTGGGAGGACGCCGACAGCGTGGCGTTCGCCCCGTATGCGTCGCGCTCGTCGTTCGAGATCTGGATCGTGCCACGGCGCCACGATGCGGACTTCGCGCGGGCGACGAGCACCGATATCCGGGCCACGGCCGAGGCGTTGCGCAACGTGCTTGGACGGCTGGCGACCACGCTCGATGGGCCACCGTACAACCTCGTCCTGCATACGGCTCCGCTTCGGGAACAGGTCGATGGCACGTACCACTGGCACTGGGAGATCCACCCCCGTCTCCGCGAGATCGCCGGCCTGGAGCTGGGAACCGGATTGCCGGTCAACCCCGTCTCGCCGGAGGACGCCGTGGAGGAGTTGCTGGGCCGCAGCGGTCCGGAGGGAGGTGGATCGGGTTGATGCGCGCCGAGCCTGAGCGCACCGGGCGTCACATCCGGGGTGGGCGCCTCGTCTTTGGCCCATCGAGCGCGCACCCCTTGTCGGCCGTGCGCCCCGACCTCGCCCGCACGGAGTCCTTGTGGTATTCGACGCTCTCACCCGACTTCGCGACCCGCTCGGCCGCACGATCATCGCCCCCTCCGACCGGAGCCGGGCGATGAGTAGCGCATGGGATCGAGACGAGGCGGGCGCATTCGTCGAGAACCTGTTCGCCAAGCACCACGGCGAGATCTATGCGTACCTGATGCGGATGATGCGCGACCCGGAGATGGCCGCGGACATGACCCAGGACGCCTTCGTCAAGGCGTACAAGAACTACGCGAGCCTCGAGAAGCCGGAGAACGCCCGGGCGTGGCTGTACCAGATCGCCCACCGCGTCGCGCTCGACGAGATCCGCCGCCGAAAGATCATCCGGTTCCTGCCGTGGACGGGTGAATCGAAGGGCTCGGCGCCGTCGGCGGAGCATCTCGTCATGGAGGCCCGCCTGTCTGGCGACATGCAGCGGGCCCTCGCTCGGATCCCCGAACGCCAGCGGGCCGCCCTGCTCCTGGCCGAGCTGCACGATCTGACGGGGCTCGAGCTGGCCGAGGCGCTCGGCGTCAGCCACGTGGCCGCCCGCGCGCTCCTTACCCGCGCTCGCGAGAGCCTCCGCCAGGCACTCGCCGCCGAGCGCGAGGTCGAGGCCGCCGCTGAGGCGACCCGTGACAGCGGGTCGACCGCCCGGGTGGACCGGTGAGCCGCTTCAGCCGGGTCGGCCGCCGGCCCGACCATTGGAGATCGACGCACGAGCGAGCTCGCGCGCGCCTCGCCGAGCGGATGGCCGGCGATCTCGGTACCGAGGAGACGGCCTGGCTCGACGAGCACCTCGGAGGCTGCCCTGCCTGTTCGAACGTCGCGGCGCAGTACGCGGCGGACCGACTCGCGCTTCGCGCCCTTCGTGATGCCGCGCCCGAGCCGCCCCGAAATCTCTGGGCTCGGACGGCGTACGCGATCGAGCAGGAGTCGGGCGGCAAGGGCCCGGCCACCGCGCCGAGCGCGCGTCGTGGATCCCGGATCCCCCTCGGTGCGCTATCGGGTCTCGCCGTGATCGCGGTCGTGATCGGTGTCAGCACGCTGTCGGCGAACCTCTTGGTGCCCCAGCAAGCGAGCGCGCCGGAGGAGACCGACCAGCGATCGACGACTGGTGGCGACTTCGGCAGCGGCGGGGGAGTCGCGCAGGCGACGCCGTTCGCGGTCGGTGCCGGGGTCGTCGAGTGGGTGGACAAGACCGCCGACGGCCTCGCCTACAACAACGCCGCCGTCGATGAGGTCTGCCCCGCGGAAGGAACGTCGAACTGCCCGGCGCTGAGGCAGGCCGACCAGCAGCGTGTGTCCTTCGACTCCGAACCGCGGACCATCATCTCGTCCCCGAACGACGGACAGGCCGTGATGATCGCGGACGACGGTTCCGGTGGCGACCAGGTCATCCTGGTCGACCTGCCCGAGCGCACCCGGTCGCCGGATATCCAGTCCGCGACGCCTGATCCGACCCCGACGACTCCCACCGTGCCATCCACGGCGCCCACGGCGACGGCCGCCCTGGCCAGCACGCCCCCTGCCTCGGGGACGCCGCCACCGACCGTCGCTCCGTCCGAGTCCCCATCCGAATCCCCGGGCACCGACACGAGCGCCGGTTCGCCCGCCCCGGCGACGGCCCCGCCGTCACCGAGCCTCTCGCCATCTCCGTCCGTGGCGATCCGCCTCGCTATCGCCAGCGACATCGAGCTCGTCGGCGAATCGGCCGCGTTCTCGGCGGATGGCTCCTGGTTCGCGTTCACCGCGCGACCCGGCGACGGATCGCGCGGCCCGGACGTCTACGTCTGGCGCGTCGGCGACGAATCCGCCCGCAGCCTCACGGTGGACGGGTCGACGGTCTTCGGATCGTGGGACGGCGATCAGATCGTCGCGAGCCGTCCGGCTCCGACCACTGGGACCGCGGGACCGGTCACGCCCATCACCGTACGCATCGACCCCGTGACCGCCGCAGAATCGCCGGCCGGCGACGTCTGGCGGCCCGTCGTCGACCCGACGCGCAGGCGCGCGATCGGCTGGACCGGATCCGTCACGCGGTCAGCCGATGGCATGACCTTGACGCCCGACACGGGCAACCTCGGATTGCATCGCTGGACCGCCACGGGCGCGACACGCACGGACGACGGGTCCGGCGTTACGCGTGACGCGCTGGTCGTGACCGATTCGGCCTCCGCCGGGTTCGATGTCCGCTGGGACGAGACCGGGGAGTGGGTCGCGGTCTGGGTGGCCGATGCCGCGGATCCCGAGGTCGGCCGGCTCACACTCCATCGCGTCAGCGCGAGCGGCGAGCTGGAGCGTCCTGGCGACGCCCCGACCGGCGTGCCGGCACTTCCCGGCTTCTCGATCGGCGAAGGGCGGCTTGCCTGGGCGACTCCGCCGGGCCAGGACGGCGAGGGGAGCCGGATCCAGATCGTCGCGTGGAGCGACGACGGCGTCGGCACCGTCGAGAGCGCCCCGGGCGAGGATCTCGTCGTCGTCCGCTGACGAGCAACGCCGCCTGACGGGGCGGGCGTGCAATCGGGTGCCCGCCGTCGTATCGTTCCCGCGTCTATCGTGCGACCCAGATGGTTGGTCGTGGGGTCGGTGCTCACCGCCGCCCTCGCCCTGGCCGCACTGCCGGGTCTCGCAGGCTCTCGCGCCCCCAGCGTCGTGGAGCCCGTACCGGCCGTCGCGTTCCAGTCGCTCTCGATCTCCGCGCCAGAAACGTCGTCGGCCCTGTCGATCGCCGGGCTTGATGGCGGGTACCTGTCTGCGGGCTTCGTTCCTGAGCTCGCGCCATTCATCGAGCCGGGCGCCGCGCCCGAGTCCGGCCCGACGCGACGCGCCGTTCCGCACCAATCCGACCCTGGCTCGCGCTCGAGCCGCAAGCCACCGAGGTACACCCTGCGCGGCGAGGCGACCTTCTACGACAACGGCACCACGGCCATGCGCCTGCCGCGCGGCACGACGGTGATCGTCTGCGCGGATGGCGGCTGCGTCGAGCGGGTCGTCAACGACTACGGCCCGCAGAAGTCATCGCGGATCGTGGACCTCGACCGGGCAGATTTCTTCGAGATCTGCGGGTGCCCATCGTGGAGTGGGGTCATGGACGTCACCGTGCACGTCTACTGAACCTCCCCGCCCCGCGGTATCCTTCGCACTGACCCTTCGGCCGCGGCCCCGTGAGACCGCCCGTGTGGCCCCGAGAGGCCGGGAAGGAGCGATGAGCGGACGCCGGATCATGACCGCCGACGAGATTCGTCGCGCGACGATCCGCCTTTCCCACGAGATCGTCGAGAAGCAGGCGGGTACCGACGGCCTGCTCCTGATCGGCATCCAGCGTCGCGGCGTGCCCCTCGCGCGACGGATCGCGGCCGCCATCCTCGAGAACGAGGGCGCGCAGGTGCCGGTCGGGGCACTCGACATCACGTTCTATCGGGACGACCTCTCGCTGGTCGCGCAGCAGCCCGTGGTCAAGGGCACCGAGCTTCCATCGGGCATCGACGGGCGCACGGTCGTCCTCGTCGACGATGTGCTCTACACCGGGCGCACGATTCGCGCCGCGATGGACGCCCTCGTGGATTTCGGGCGGCCGCAGGCCATCCGTCTCGCGGTGCTCGTTGACCGCGGGCATCGCGAGCTGCCGATCCGCGCCGACCATGTCGGCAAGAACGTGCCGACCTCACGCGAGGAGCTGGTCCGCGTCCACCTCGAGGAGACCGACGGGGAGGACGGCGTCGAGATCGAGCGGATCGTCGACGTCCCCGAGCCCGTCCGGGCGGGCGAGCCGGTCGGGTGAGCGCCGTGATCGACGAGGCCGCGACGACCGACGTGGTCGTCCCGTCCGTCGACGTGGCGCCCGAGAGCCAGCCGGTCGGCTGGCGACATCGTCACCTCCTCGATGTCGACGGTCTGACCGCCGGCGACCTCGATCTCGTCATGCGAACCGCCGATGCGATGCGGGAGGTCCTGGCCCGGCCGATCGCGAAGGTGCCGGCGCTGCGCGGGCGGAGTGTGACCATCCTGTTCTATGAGTCCTCGACGCGGACCCGCGTGTCCTTCGAGGTCGCTGCCAAGAACCTGTCAGCCGATGTCGTCAACATCGCCGCCGCGACCTCGTCCGTCACGAAAGGCGAGTCGCTCGTCGACACGATCCGGACGGTCGAGGCGCTCGGGGCGCAGATGTTGGTCATCCGCCATTCCGTGTCCGGCGCGCCGTATCTGGCGGCGGAGATCTTCAGCGGCTCCGTCCTCAACGGCGGCGACGGCTGGCACGCCCACCCGACCCAGGCGCTGCTCGACCTCTACACGATGCGGTCGCGGCTGGATGGCGGATCCGTCGCCGGGCGCAAGATCGTGATCCTGGGCGACGTGCTGCACTCCCGGGTCGCCCGCTCCAACATCTGGTCATTGACCGCCGCCGGCGCGGACCTGTGGCTGTGCGGGCCGCCGACGCTGCTGCGTGGCTTCGAGGCCTGGGCGGGTCGGGGCGCGGCGGCCGGGCGGCGGTTCCACGCGACCTCGTCCGTGGAGGACGCGCTTCGGGATGCGGACGTCGTGATGGCGCTGCGGATCCAGCGTGAACGGATGGCCTCGGGGTTGCTGCCGTCCCTGCGCGAGTACGCGGCACGGTACGGCCTGACGGCCACACGGCTGGCGCTCGCCAAGCCCGGGGCGCTGGTGATGCACCCGGGTCCGATGAACGAGGGCGTGGAGATCGCCGCGGACGTGGCGGCGGGTCCGCAGTCCGTGATCACCGATCAGGTCACGAACGGCGTCGCGATCCGCATGGCGTTGCTGTACCTGCTCGCGGGCGTGGCTGGGGTGGGCGCCGCCGCCGGGGCGGGCCCGATCGCCTCGTCATCCGCCTCGCCCGCCGCATGACCGACCTCGATATCGGGCGCGCGTGGCTGGTCGATCCGGCCGCGGGTCGCGAGGGCCCCGGTGAGATCGTCGTGCGGGACGGGATCCTCGAGGCCGTGACCTGGCTAGAACGCGAGGAGGCCGACGGCATCGACGCCGGTGGTGTCGTCGTGGCGCCCGGGTTCATCGATCTCCACGTCCACCTGCGCGAGCCCGGCAACGAGGATGCCGAGACGGTCGCCTCCGGGCTTGCGGCGGCCGCGCACGGCGGGTTCACCACGGTGTGCGCGATGCCGAACACGATTCCGTGCCTGGATGAGCCCGGGGTGCTATCCCGGATCCGGGCGGCCGCCGCGGCGTCGGGCTCCCCGGTGGAATTGCTCGCCCATGGCGCGGTGTCGACCGGGCGGAGCGGCGAGACGCTCGCGGCCCTCGGAGAGCTGGCCGACGCCGGCGTGGTGGGCTTCTCCGACGACGGTGCGCCCGTACGCTTGGCGTCGATCCTGCGCAACGCGCTCGCGTACGCGGGCGCGCTCGGCCTGCCGATCGTGGACCACCCCGAGGACGCGATCCTCACTGATGGCGCGGAGGCGAACGACGGGTTCATCGCGACCGTCCTGGGTCTGCGCGGGTGGCCGGCCGCGGCGGAGGAGGCGGCGGTCGGCCGTGACTTGGCGATCCTCGCCGACGTCGTCCGGGACGTCCCGGGCGCGCGATTGCATCTCACGCACGTCTCGACCGGTGCCGCGCTGGAGCTCGTTCGGCGGGCCAAGGTGACCGGCCTGCCCGTCACCTGCGACGTGACGCCGCACCATCTCGCGCTGACCGACGAGTGGGTCGCGGGCGCTCGTCGCTTCGCCTGGGAGGCCGGTGTCGATGGCGACCCGTGGAGGGACGAAGCCATGGTCGCCGCGCCCTACGCTTCGTCGCTGCGGGTCAACCCGCCGCTCCGGACACCGGCGGATGCCCTGGCCTGCCTCGCCGCCCTGGCCGACGGCACGGCCGATGCGATCGCCACCGACCACGCCCCCCACACCGAGGTCGACAAGGCGGTCGAGTTCGGGGAGGCTGCCAACGGGATCAGCGGCATCGAGACGGCGCTCGGGTTGGTCCTCGAGGCCGTCGACGCGGGCCACATGACGCTGGCGCAGGCGATCGCGGCGCTGACGGTCGGTCCGGCCGCCATCCTCGGCGGTCGGTCGCGTCGGAACGGCTCGGTGGGGCTGCTCGAGGGGGCGCCGGCGGACCTCGTCGTGTTCGATCGATCGGAGCGCTGGCCGGTGAGCGCGGATGCGCTCTCGTCCAAGGGCAAGAATTCGCCGTTGATCGGGATGGACCTGCCGGGCCGCGTGCTCCTGACGATCGCCGGCGGGCAAGTCGCCTACGAGGCGGACCTGATCACGGCCCGATGAGGTAGCGGCCACCCAGCTCGGCAGCGGCAACGGGGGGATCGAAGGTCAGCACGACCGCGTAGTAGACCAAAGCCATGCGACATGGCGATCCGCGGCGGCCGTCGACGGTCACCCTTTCCGGGGTCCCGATATCGGAAGCCGAGATCGTCAGGGTCAGGAGGTCGTCGCACATGGAGCCGCCCCAGTGAACGAGCACCCGGCCATCGGGTAGGTCGACGATCGAGACGGTGCTTGTCGTTAACTTTCGGATGGCGATCTCGGCCGATGTGGCGGCGCGTGCCTCGACCAGGTGCCCGGTCTTGTCGATGACGGCGACATGAACCGGCGGTCGTCCGGGTCTGTCGTCGAACAGCATTTCGACGATGTCGGCGCCTCTGGGTGGCCACCGCAGTGATTGCTCCCGTTCGGGCAGCGGTGCCACGCCGTCCTCACTGGCGTCCCAGATCGGCAGCGCGGGTCCCTCGACCGGACGATCCGCGATGATGAACGTCCTGACCACGCCGGGCTCGGGGTCCGCCGCGACAAGCGCGCGAACGACCCAGACGGGGTGCAGCTGGGTCGCGGAATCGATGTCGCCGCGGTCCTTGACGGCCGGCTCGATCTCCGAGAGCAGGCCCGCCCCGACATGCCCGACCGACACCACCGTGATGTCGCCGAGCTGCGCCCGGAGCCGCGAGATCGCCTCCAGCGCATCGCTGCTGGGCTCGATCGAAGATGACGGGGGGATCCGCCAGGGATCTGGCAGCCGCGCGACGGACTCGGCTGAAACGATCCGGTCCGCGACGAACACCCGCCGGCAGGCGTCCTGCTCGGCGAGGAGACACGTCGGCCATCGATGGTCACCCAGGTGGCCGAACGCGATTACCTCGATGGGCTCCTGCCACGGGATGTCGATCTCGATGTGGCTGTCGAGGCCCAGCACCGGAACGACGGATGGTCCGTCGGTCGCGGTCCCCGGCGATCGTTCCGGTCGCTCCATCAGGAATACCGGGCTAAGGCAGTGCGGGACGAGCACATGGGGATCGGGGTCCAGGGCACAGTCGTACACGACATTCGAGCGCACCATCCAGCCGCGGACCGCGACTTCTTCCGGTGACGGCGCTCCGCTTCTGGTTCGCCGAGCGATCAGTTCAGACAGCGAGATGACCGGTATGCCCAGGATGCTCGGAGTGGCCGAAGGCGCGGTTCCTGTCGAGCCTGGCGTCGAAGGCGCGCCGGATGCGCCTGGCGGTCCACCCGGCACGGCGACGCCGTCGCGCGCCAGACTGCCCAGCGCAACGACCACGATGAGCGCGATCGCAAGGGCGCCGAACGACGAGACGACCGGGTGCAGGCCTGTCAAAGGAGATGCCGGACGGGGACGGATCGATGAGGTTCGGAGGGCCGCGAGCGCGCGAGCCTCCAGTCCTGCAGGTGTCGGCCGCGCCGCCGTCATCGCCGCATAGGCGGTCGACAGCCGAGCGCCGTCCCAGTCATCCGTTATCGTCATCGGTCGGTCGCCTCGGCCAGCAGGGCCGCATGCAGCGCCTGGCGGGCCGTGTGCAGCCGCGATTTCACCGTCCCGGACGGGATGTCGAGGATCTCCGCAAGCTCCGCCAGCGAACGCCCTTCGAGGTGGTGCAGCGCCAGGATCGAGCGCTGATCGATCGACAGGCGGCCAAGCGCCGCCTCGAGCGCCCGAGCGTCAGCCTCGACGGCCGCGGTCGCCGGCAGGTCCGTCATTCCGCCGACACGGCTGGCCGGGATCTCGCGGAAGCCCCGGCGCCGGCGTGCTCGATGGGTCATCCGGGCGGCGTTGACGGCCACGCGCTGGAGCCACGCGTCGAAGTGCTCTGGGTCGCGCAGCTTCCCGATCTGCCGCCACGCGGTCACGAACGTGTCCTGGGCGGCGTCGCGGGCGTCGGCCTCGTCGGCCAGGATCGCGAATGAGAGGCGGTACACGGCATCCATGCGGGCGCGAACGATCTCCTCGAACGCGTCGAGGTCGCCGTGGCGGGCCCGGTCGACGAGCGACCGGTCAGTCGCGGGTGGGATCGGGCTGCCTCCAGGGAGCACGCGTTCGACCACTTGATGCCGGTCGGAGGCGCGAGGTTCAGTCTGCCCGCCCGCTCGAAGGTGCCGCTCGGAGCGGCGACTCAGCGTCAGCGATCCGACACATTGGCTCGCGGATGCAACGAAATGCGTCCGCGCAGCGTCACTCAACGTATCCAGGCCAGTTCAGATTTTCATCCGGAACATCCGTGGTCGAGCCCAGTACTCGGCGCAGGAGACAGGACATGGACGTCAGCGACACGCGGCCCAGGTCGGAAGCAGGAGCATCACGATCATCGGGCTGCCTGGCGCCCGGCTGTCCCTGCCAGGACGCTCGGATCGTCTCGCACCGACGCGCCCGATTCTTCAGTCATCTCGCGGTCGTCAGCGGCGAGACGGCCGATCGGGTCATCCCGGCGGAGGCGGACTGGTCCATCCCGGCGTCCTCCGACGCTGACGTCACGCGGCCGTAGCGGCCTAGGTTCCGCCGCGCCGCACGCTGAGGTGCTGTTCGGCGGCCCGAACCGCCTCGCGTAGCGCGTCTCCAGTCGCGGCACCCGCCCAGCCGACGACCATCCGCACGGGCCACGTGCTCCCGGCCAGCCGAAGCTCGGCGGCCACGGTGATCCTCGCCGCGAGTCTGGCGGCCCCAGCGACGTCCGTCTCGAGGAGGAGCAGGCCGAATTGCGAGTTGGTCAACCGCGTGATGCGGTCCGACGCTCGTGCCAGCGACACGAGCATGTCAGCGCACGGCGGAACGAACCGGTTCATGGCCGCCGGCCCCATTCGCGCGACCAGCTCATCGAGCCCGACGAGCTCGGCCAGGACGATGGCGGTCGGGCGCCCGTACCGGTGTTGACGCTCGGCCTCTTCCAAGACGAGCGCCTCCCACAGTTGGCGGTCGACCAGGCCGGGCAAGGGCCCGCGGCTCGTGGGGGACCAGGCCCAGCCGGTCGGCGCGGGGCGGAGACCGTTCGAGGCCGGCGCCGGCTCGGCGGTAAGGACCGGTTCCTGCGGATCTGGCGCCGGATCGGCAACGACAGCCGACGCTGAGGTCTCCGGAACGTCATCCGGGGGCGTGGCCGGGCCTGCCGGCGCATCGAGTCGAGGGGCCTGAGCCTCCTTCGCCTCGATCGATCGAACGAGCGCCTCGACCGCAGCCGCTGTCAAGGGAGAGTCTGGCGCCGGCTCGGTCATCGACTGGACAGGGACGACACCGGGGACTGCCACCATGAACTCTTGGCCTGGACCGGGGGCGGGGCACGGTTCAGCAACTCCCGCGCGAATTCCCGGTAGTCCGTGGCGCCGATGCCACCGGGCGCGTAGGCCGTGATCGGTTGCCGCTCGTCGGCAGCCTCCGCGAGGGTGATGCTCTCGCGGATCCTCGCCGTCGTGACTTCTGCCGGAAAGTCGGTCTCCAGCGCCTCGACGACCCCCCGCGCGTGGCGAGTGCGGGTCACTCGACAGGGCAGGAGGAGGATCGACGACAGATTCGGGTTCAACTTCCGGACAGCCGGCAACTCATCCATCACCTCGACCGCGCCCGTGAATGCCATCGAGTGGGCCTCGACCGGGATGACGAGCTCGCGAACGCCCATCATCACCCCGATCGCGAGGTACGACAGCGAGGGCGGACAGTCGACGATCACGAAGTCCCAACGCGTTGGGATGCGCTGGAGCGCCCGCGAGATGCCGACGCTGAGGTCCCCGAGCATGTTCTTCTCGGCGGTGACGAGCCATTGCGTCGAAGGCACGATGTCGAGCCCTGCCGTGTCGGTCGGGACGGCCAGGCGCGCCAGGTCCCCGGTCACCGTGAACGCTTCGCGCAGGCCCCGATCGTTCCCCTCGCGGTCGAGCCAGTCCGAGGCGCTGCCCTGGGGATCGACATCGATCAGCAGGGCGGGATGGCCGAGGCCGGCCAACGCCGCGGCCGTGTTGACGGCCGTCGTCGTCTTGCCACTGCCTCCCTTGCGATTGATGACGGCGATCGTGCGCACGCGTCCCCCAAGCGACCGGGCCGTCGGTCTGGGCAGAGCCGCCCATCCACGGCCCCTCCTGCGCCGATCGTACCTGACGAACGTTCGATGCGGGGAGTTATCACAGCATCGGACCGCCGGTCCGATCGGACTCGGCGTCGGAACACGGGGTCGCAGGCGTCGGTCCTCCGGTACGCTCCGCCTCGATGGCTGCAGAACCGTCCCTCAACACCGACTACGAGCGCCGGCCCTTCTGGCACGCCTCGATGACGCCGCAGCCGGACCGATCGGGGCGCGAGCTCCCGGACTCGGCGGACGTCGTCGTGGTCGGTGGGGGATACGCCGGGATCAACGCGGCGCGCGAACTGGCCCGTCGGGGCGTCGCCGTGACCCTGCTCGAGGCGCACACGCTGGGCTGGGGCGCCTCGACCCGCAATGGCGGCATCGTCCATGCCGGCTACAAGTGGAGCGCCAGGGAGCTCATCAAGCGCCACGGCGAGGAGACCGGCAAGGCCCTCTACCGCGAGACCCTCGATTCCTACGACCTGGTGAAGCGGCTCATCGCCGAAGAGGCGATCGATTGCGACTTCCGGGAGGGCGGCCACCTCGAGCTCGCGTACGCGCCGTCGCACGTGCCGGAGCTCGAGCATGCAAGGGCGAGCCTGGCCGCCGTCGGGGTGACGTCCGCGGTCGTGCCGCGCGATCGCATCCACGAGGAGATCGGCAGCGACGCCTATTTCGGGGCACTCGCGGTCGAGGGCAGCGGGTTGCTCCATCCGGGCCGGTACTTCGCGGGTCTGGCGGCGGCTGCGGCGCGGGCCGGGGCGGACCTGCACGAGGGCGTTCGGGCCGAGAAGATCCGGCGACAGGCCGACGGCCGGTTCGTCGTCGAGACGTCACGCGGCGCGATCCTGGCGAGGGATGTGTTCGTCGCCACGAACGGCTATACGGACGGTGTCGTGCCGTCGCTTCGACGCCGGATCATCCCGATCGGCTCGTTCATCATCGCGTCGGAGGTGCTGCCCGACGAGCTCGCGCATGAGCTCTCGCCCAAGGGCCGCGCGTTCTTCGATACGAAGAACTTCCTGTACTACTGGCACGTGTCGGCCGACCGCCGGATGATCTTCGGCGGGCGCGCGTCGTTCCTGCCGACCTCGATCGAGAAGACCGCGCAGATCCTCCATCGCGGCCTCCTGGAGGTCCACCCGCAGCTGGCCGACTATCGCATCGAGTACGCCTGGGGTGGGAACGTCGGGTTCACGTTCGACCGGATGCCGCACGTGGGCCGCACGAAGGACGGCGTCGCGTACGCGATGGGCTGTTGCGGGACCGGCGTGGCGTTGATGACGTACCTCGGGACGCGGGTCGGGCAATGGCTTGCGGGTGGGGAGGCGCCGGCCCTCACGCGTCTGAAGTTCCCACTGGTGCCGGCCCCGTACGAAGGCCGACCGTGGTTCCTGCCGTTCGCCGGGGAGTGGTTCAGGCTGCAGGACCGGCTGGCGGCGCGGACGCGTCCCAAGGCATAGTTGGAGATGGAGCGCACCTTCGCATCAGAGGAGAGTCGCCATGAGCGACACCGCGGACCTGTTGGCGGGAGTCCCGCTGCTGTCGGGCCTGGACCGGAAGCACCTGGAAAGCCTGGCTCGCGATTTCTCGGAGCGGACATTTCCTGCGGGTTCCATGGTCGTTCGCCAGGGCGATGAGCGGGGGATCGGCTTCTTCGTCGTGGCCGAGGGCGAAGGCGTGGTGACCAGAGACGGCAAGGAGGTCGGGAAGGTCGGCCCGGGGAGCTATTTCGGCGAGGTGGCGCTCATCAGCGACCGGGTCCGGACCGCCACCGTGACCGCCACGACCGACCTGCGCTGCTACGTCATGACGCTGTGGGACTTCCGCGCGTTCGTGAAGGGCGATGCCGAGGTCGCCTGGAAGCTGCTGGAGCACGTCGGCGGGATGCTGCACGCCCAGAGCTGAGCTGGGCGCAGATCGCGCGGCGCTAGCGGACGCAGCCGGCGAATTGTTCGGTGAAGGCCTGAGCGTCGTCCGTGGCCGGGGACACGGAAAGTGCGCCGTCAGGGATCGGCGACTGGATGATCGGGACGGAGACGATCTCGCCGTTGATGATGAGTGCCATCGGCTCGCCCAGGTGATCCTCGGTGTGGCGCGCGACCCGTTCGATCGCCGCGCCGCGCAGCTGCAGGTCGAGCGACACCTCGCCACCGGGCAGGGTCTGCTTGATCGAGCTGCCCAGCGCGTCGAAATCACTCGGACCGGCGATCACCTGGGGATCTGCGGGCAACGGGTCGCCCGGCTGCAGCGCCGAGTCGGCCGGCAGAGCCACGATCATCAGGTCGCACGGCAGCGGCAACGTGATGGAGTCGCAGCCCGCGAGCAAGATCATCGCCAGCCCGACGATCGCGCTCAGCACCCGTCGTCTCACGCCGGATCCGCGAGGCGACGCAGTGTATCGAGCAGGTGGTCGATGTCGTCTTCGGTCGCGAGGTAGTTGACGATGCCGGCTCTCAACCACGTCGAGCCACGAAGTCGAGTCGTCGTCAGCCAGCCGTCGCCCGACGCTTCGAGCGCCGCCTGGAGCCGGTCCTGGTGGGCATCGAGGTCCGGATCGGCCATGCCCGGGGGTTGATGGCGGAAGCAGACAACGGACAGCTCCGGGACACCAGGCAGGGCGTCGAAGTCGTCGGATGCAGCGCATCTGGCGGCAAGGTGGGCGGCGAGGTCGTCGTTGGCCTCGATCAGGCGGCCGAACCCGTTCGTTCCGAGATGCTTCCAGGTCATCCACAGCTTGAGCGCGCGCCAGCGGCGGGTGCCCTCGAAGCTGAGCTTGTAGAAGTTGAGCTGGTCGTCGTGGTCATCGCGGTCATGCCGGTCGGGTCCGTGGCCTGCCGCCGGCGTTTCGCCCCCACGGTAGTACTCGGGCGATCGACCGCCGAAGACCGCGCCGAGCGCCCGGCCATCGCGGACCAGCAAGCCCGCCGATGTCGTAGGCCTGGAAGAACCACTTGTGCGGGTCGACCGTGACCGAATCGGCCCGGTCGAGGTCCCGGACGCGGTCGCGGTCCCGCTCCGACAACCGGGCGCCACCGCCATAGGCCGCGTCGACGTGGAGCCACAGGTCCTCCGCCGCGGCCACGTCGGCCAGCTCGCCGATGGCGTCGACGGATCCCGTGTTCGTGGAACCGGCGACGGCTGCGACCGCGAACGGGAACAGGCCGGCGGCACGATCCCGCCGGACCGCTTCCGCGACGGGCGCCCCACGCAGGTGGAAGTCGTCGTCGGCGGGCAGGACGACCAGGGTCCCGGGCGGGAACCCGAGCTCATCGAGCGCTCGAGCGATCGAGAAGTGGGTCTGGTCGCTGGTGTAGACCCGCGCGTCGTCGAGGGCCGCCCCACGCGGCGGCCCGTCCAGGCCGCGCACTCGACGAAGCTGCAGGTCACGGGCCAGGGTCATGCCCATGAAATTCGCCATGACCCCGCCGCTCGTGAGCAGGCCGAACGAATCCCCGCCGTAGCCGACGAGGTCGCACAGCCAGCGCACGACCTCCTCCTCGACGAAGGCCGCGAATGGGCCGGCGTGCCACACGTCGACGCCCTGGTTGGCGACCTGCGCGAGGAGCTCACCCATGATCGACATCGGCAGCGGCGGCGGGGTGAAGTAGCCGAACTGGCGCGGGTGCTGTGCGTTCATGAGTCCGCCCGCCAGTCGATCGGAGAATTCCGCGATCACGTCGGCCGCCGGGGCCGGCGCGAGTGGTGCGGGACCCGGGCCGGAGGCATCCGGGCCGTAGTAGCGGCGGCGCGCACCGTCGTACGGCGAGGGGTCACCCATGGCGCGGACCATCGCGGTGCCGTACAGGAATTCGAGCGCGGCAGCCCAGGTCTGCTCGCCGAGCGCGGTCAATGCGGCCCTGGAGGCAACCTCGTCGCGGTAGCCGATCAGCTCTGGTTCCGGGTGCCAGTCGAATCGCGCGAGGTACGCATCGATGTCGGGCGGCGCGGTCGGATGCTGGATCGTCGGTCGGCCGGTCATCGCGCTCGATGGTAGCGGCAGCGGTTGGTCCGCTGCCCCGCGTCGTACCCTTCGGCCCATGACGCCCGACCACGACCCCGACCACGATCCGGCCGGGCGCGAGCGCTTGGTCGCCGCCCTCGAGCCCCTCGGGGTCGAGTACGAGTTGTTCGCATGCGATCCAGCCTTGGCCGACACGGCCGCCTTCTGCGAGGCTTACGGGTTCGCGCCGGAGGACTCCGCCAACACGATCCTCGTCATCGGAAAGAGCGATCCGCCGCGCTACGCGGCGTGCGTCGTGCTTGCCCCGAACCGCCTGGACGTCAACCGTACGGTGCGCGACCGACTCGGGACTCGCAAGGCGTCGTTTGCGCCGTCCGAGTCCACGCGCGAGATCACGGGCATGGAGATCGGGGGCGTGACGGTGTTCGGGCTGCCGCCCGAGCTGCCAGTCTGGGTCGATGCGCGCGTGATGCAGCGGGAGCGCGTGGTGCTCGGCGGCGGCTCGCGGTCCTGGAAGGTCATCGCTTCGCCGTCGATCCTGCTCGCGCTACCGGAAGTAGAGGTCGTCGAGGGACTGGCGACGGCGCCGACGACGGCCTGAGGCGGTCGAGTTCGGCCCGCTCGGCGCGGACGGGCCGCCTCCCGTATCGTTCCGGCTCGTGACCGACGCCGACCCCGCCGCCGACCCGACACCGCCCCGGCCGCCCCGTGCGCCGGGGCCGGTCAAGTACAAGGGCGAGGAGCTCGACCCGGAGCGCGGCCCGGGCCTCGGGTGTTTCCGCTTCCAGCTGATCGTGCTGGGCGTGCTGCTCGTCCTGACCCCGCTCACCGTGGTCTGGAAGTGGCCCGATGTCGTCAGCGGCGCCCTGCTGATCATCGTGATCGTGCTGCTGCTGATCACGGGCCAGACGATCATCTTCCTGCTCCGGCTCGTGGCAGCCGACCGTCGCGGCCGGCGACGGCCCATGGGAAGTGCCACGAAGACGGTCGGGGAGCTGGAAGACGAGAGCGCGGCGGCCGCGGAGCCCGACAAGAACCGACAAGAGGGACGGCCCAGCCTGAGCGGCAGCCGCCTCGTGACGTGCGCCTGCCACGGAACGTCGCGGCCGAGCCCCGTGCGACAATGGCGACCGTCCCAGCATCACCAGGAGGACCGCAGCGCCCGTGCCTGTGCTCGCGACTTACTTCTCCGTTCGCCGCGGCCGCGACCCCTTCTTCAAGTTCTTCATGAGGACGATCTTTCCGCGCACGGTGAAGGAGTACGAGCTGCAGTTCGGGATCCGATTCATCGGCTGGTACAACGTCGCCCACGGCTGGGACTTCGACAACGTCATCCTCCTCGACCTCCCCGACTACGCCACGCTCGACAAGCTCGAAGCCGACGAAGGCACTCGCGCGCTCGGCCATCGAGCCGGCGAGTGGATCTTCGAACGGCACCATTCGATGTTCCTTCGCGAGCGGATGGGGCCCGACCTCGAATACCATCGCTGACCCGCCACCGATGAGTGAGATATGAGCATCCGACGCGACGCACGACCGCCTGGCGATGAACCGAACGGGAGGCAACCCATGGATACGGGCCGCAACGACCTGCTCGGGGAGATCGCGGCGGACGCCGCCCTCGAGCGATCCGACTTCCTCGTGCAGAGCACGGACCAGCTTCGTCGGTTCCTCGATCGCCACAAGGAGCGGCTCGCTGCCTACGGCGGCCTGACGCTCATCGACGAAGAGCCCGACTACCTCTCGATCGCGCCCGACCTCTCGTTCCGGAGCCGCAGCCGGTTCCAGGACGAGACCAGCGGCGAATGGGTGAGCGAGACCGAGGTCATCGAGTCCGCGTCCGAGCTCGTCGAGCTGTACAACCCGGCCGACATCTACGCGGCCTTCGGCGACGCGGCCCGCGAGGCAGCGGGCTACGCCGAGGCCCCGACCGCGGCCGAGGACCTGCTCGACTCCGCCGGGATCTCTCCCGAGGAGACGATCACGCTCGGCGAGGATCCGTATGCCGCCGCGGCCGACTCATGGGCGGCCGGTCAGGGCGACGCCCCGGCCCTGGAAGACGACGAGGCGGCCGCACGTCGCCTGTACGACCTCGCCCTCGAGTACCAGGAGCGCAGCCAACGCAGCGAATCCCGGCTGCTCGACGAATTCGAGGTCGCGGCGGCGGGCGCCTCCGGTCTCCTCGGCGACCTGGTCATCGTCGACGACGACGACGAGCGCCTGGTCCTCACCGCAGCCGGCGAGTTCCGGGCCGAGGTCATCCCCGAGGAAGCGGACGGGTCGTGGCGGACGTTGTCCGGCGCGGATGAGCTCGTCGAGTTCTACGACCCGACCGACGTGTTCGGGGATCTCGCCGATGCTCTCGCCGAGGCCTACCCGGCGGTGGCGCCGGAAGACGCCGGGATCGCGGCAGCAGGCGCCGGGTCCGGCGAAGCCGCCGCGGCCGATGTCGACGACGTCGTGGCCGCGGAGGATGTCGAGGACGTCGAAGACGCGGCGGATGCCGAGGTCGCCGACGACACCAAGGACGCGGAGGACCGCCCGACCGCGTGACGATGCGGCTCGCCGCGGCAGAGCTCGTGGAGAGCCGCGAGATCCTGCCCGGTCAGTGGCTCCAGGCGTACCACGCGCCGACCATCGCGAGCGGTTCGCGCGCCGGCCAGTTCGTGCATGTCCGGACCGGGGACTTTTCCGGCATGGTGTTGCGCCGCCCCTTCTCGGTCAACACCGCGGACGTCGCGACCGGCGTCATCACGATCCACTTCCGCGTCATCGGCCGCGGCACCGAGTGGTTCACGAGGCTCCGGGCCGGCGATGAGATCGACCTCCTGGGCCCCCTCGGTCGCCCGTTCGAGGTGGACCCGCGCAGCCGCCATCTGCTGCTCGTGGCCGGTGGTCTGGGCATGGCCGGCGTCCGGATGCTCGCCGACGAGGCGATCCGCGACGGCCGCCAGGTGACGCTGCTGTTCGGCGCGGCGAGCTCCCGCGAGGTGTACCCGTCCAGCCTGTTGCCCGATGAGATCGAGTACGTCGTGGCGACCGATGACGGCTCGCTCGGTCATCACGGTTTCGTCACCGACCTCGTCCCGGAGTACGAGGCTTGGGCCGACCAGGCGTTCGCCTGTGGTCCTTCGGCGATGCTGGCCGCGCTCGCGAGACAGGCGGAGGGCCGGCGGGGGCGGCTCGGCGTCGCGAGCCTCGGTCGGAAGCGCGGTGGTGGACGCGGCGACCCGGCCGGATCGGCGGCGGCGCGACGAAAGGCCTTTCTGCAGGTGTCGATGGAGCAGAACATGGGGTGTGCGGTGGGCGCGTGCCTGGGTTGCGTCGTGATGAGCACGACCGGGGTGCCGCAGCGGGTCTGCCGTGAGGGGCCCGTGTTCGCCTCGGAGGAGCTGGTCTGGGAGGGAGCCTGGTCGTGAAGGCCAAGCGGCGGGTGATCACGTCCTCGGGCCGGCCGGCAGGCGCCAGCCGGACTCCCAGGCCGCCGAGGAGCCGGCCGGCGATGGCCCCGTTCGTGCCCCATGCCATGTCCGAGCGGCGACCACCCCCGGCCGCGCACGAGGCCGCCGCCGAAGCCAACCGCGACATCGAGATCGACCTCTCCGTCGACCTCGGGCGCGGACTCGTGCTCCCGAACCCGATCCTGGTGGCCTCGGGGACGTTCGGCTACGGAGTCGAGTACGGCGACGTCGTCGATGTCGATCGGCTGGGCGCGATCTGCTGCAAGGGCACGACGCTCAAGCCGCGCATCGGCAACCCTACGCCGCGGGTCACCGAGACGCCGGGCGGAATGCTCAACTCGATCGGCCTGCAGAACCCCGGGGTCGACGCCGTCGTCGAGAAATACGCCAGGACATGGGCGGGTTGGAAGGTGCCGGTGATCGTCAACGTGGCCGGCGAGTCCGTGGGCGACTACGTCGAGGTGACGCGCCGGCTCGAGGGCGTGCCCGGGATCGCCGGGATCGAGCTGAACATCTCCTGCCCGAACGTGGGCAAGGGCGGGCTCCAGTTCGCGATCGACGCCGGAGCGGCGGGCGAGGTGACGGCCGCGGTCCGCCGTGCCACGGACCTGCCACTGCTCGTGAAGCTGTCGCCGAACGTCGCCGACATCCGGCCGATCGCCCGGGCCATCGCCGACGCCGGCGCCGATGCGCTGACGGCCATCAACACGCTGTCTGGCATCGCCGTCGCGCCGGGTCGTCGGCGACCGTTGCTCGGCAACATCTACGGCGGCCTGAGCGGCCCGGCCGTGAAGCCCGTGGCCCTGCGAATCGTCTACGAGGCGGCCCAGGCGGTGAAGATCCCGATCGTCGCGATCGGCGGCGTGACCGAGCTCGCCGACGTGCTCGACTTCCTGGCGGTGGGCGCGGTGGCCGTCCAGGTGGGAACGGCGATCTTTGCGGACCCCACGCTGCCGGTCAGGCTCGTGGACGAGCTGTCGGCCGAGTGCCGCCGGGTGGGCGCGACGACCCATCTCGACCTCGTCGGGAGTGCGCTGCCGAATCGGGCCGGCGCGCCATCGGCGAAGGGCGTCGAATACCGGCCCTGACCAGCCCGCCACGTAGACTGGACACGTGACGACGATCAAGCCCGCACTCGACCTTGCCGCCCGGGCCGGCATCGCGCAGCGGACCGAGGCCCTGTTCCGGGCCTCCGGTGCGTTTCGCGAAGGACACTTCCAGCTCAAGAGCGGCCGGCACGCCGATGCGTACGTCGAGAAGTTCGCGGTCCTGTCCGATCCCGCCGCGACCAGCGAGCTGTGCTCGTTCTGGGCGGCCCGGATGCGTGGCGCCGACGACGCCCCTGGCCCGCTGGTCGACCTCGTGGCGGGGCCGACGACCGGCGGGGTGATCCTGGCGTTCGAGACCGCGCGCCAGCTTGGGCTGCGCAGCATCTTCGCCGAGGAAGTGCGCGACGCGGACGGCGCGTCCCGTCGGGAGTTCCGGCGTGGATTCGTGATCCTGCCCGGTGAGCGCGTGCTCCTGGTCGACGACATCCTCACGACCGGCGGCTCGCTGCTGGCCATGATCCCGGCCGTGGAGGCGATGGGCGGCGAGATCGTCGACTGCGTCGTGCTCGTGGATCGCAGCGGTGGACGCGCGACGCTCACGTCTCCGGCCACGGGCCGGACGTATCCGTTCCGGTCGCTCTGGCAGCTCGACCTGCCGACCTACGAACCGGGCGAAGCCACGTGCCCCCGCTGTGCCACCGGCGAGCCCGTCCATGCGCCGGGCAGCACCGGGGCCGCGGCACCCGCCAGCGCCTGATCCGGGGTGGATCGGCGGACGCGGAACTTGTTCGCCGTGGTCCTGGTCATCGTCATCGCGGTCACGGGTGGCGCCGCGATCCTGTTGAGCAACACCTCGGTCCTCGATCCGGACGAGCCGCCGGAGACCACCTCCGTCGAGGGCGTGATCGTCGCGATCGATGGATCGGGCCTCGCCGACGTCCGCGGGTTCACGCCTGCGCCGGCCGGGCGGCGAGATGCTCGAATTCCGGATCGGGGAGCTCGAGAACGGGAACGAGTTCCCGCCGGGGCACCTCGCGGAGCACCAGGCGACGGCCGAGCCCGTGGTCGTGTACTACCGGGTCGAGGGCAACGAGCGCTTCGCGGTACGGCTCGAGGACGCGCGGGTGTGACCGCTATTCGACGGCGCTGACCGCGGCCTCGAGCTCCTCCTCGCTGAAGATCAGCATGAACGACGCGGTCACGTTCCCATTGCGGTCGACCACGTAGACCCAGGGCTCGCTGAGGAGCTTCCACTCGTCGGTGGAGGCGGCGGGGGTCAGCTGGGGTGGATCCCCAGTGAGCACCGGTTGGAGCTGACCGTCGACGAGCTCGAGCTGGTACGGCTCCACGTTGATGAAGGTCACGTCCGGGTGGGCGGTGGCGATGGGCTTGAGCCGGTCGAGGGTTGGCCCGCACTGCTGGGATTGGCAGAACTTCGGCGTCGCGAAGGCGACGACGAATGGCTCCTTGGCGGCGACGGCATCGGCGATGGACGTCTCGTAGAAGGCATCGACGGGCTCGTCGTCGGTCGAGATCTTCGTCACGTCGCCCCCGACGTCGGCGAGCGTCGGGGTGTCGGAGGCGGGCGCCTTGTCGCCGACCGCCACACCCGCCGCGTCCGGCTGCACGTCGAAGCCGACACGGATGACCTCGGGTGGGCTGTCGCCGACGGTCCTCGTGAACTGCGCGCCCCACGTCCCCGCCGTCGGGAAGTCGGCATCGAAGACGTAGACGCCCACGGTCGGCTCGATCGCCCAGATGAAGGTCGCGAGCCCGGTCAGGGCCGGGGTGGCCGGATCCGCCCCGAGGTCGAACAGCGCGACCTCGACGGTCTGGTCGGGATTCGCCACCGGGACGTTCTGATCGTCGAGGAAGGAGAACATCAGCCGGGTCTGGCCACAGGCGATCGAGCCACCGGGGTTGATGATCTGCGGGAACACCGAGGGTTGCTGCGCCCCAACGTCCCACCCTTCGGGCGTGCCTGACGGTGGGGGTGTGATCGGGCACGCACCCGCCACAGGCGAGCCACCGGGTGACGGTGACGCCGGGGACGTGGTCTCAGCGGCAGGCCCGCACGCGGCGACCACAAGGACGAGCGCGGCCACGAGCGCGAGGAAGGATCGAGGGGTCATGGCGGCAAGCGTAGCCGAGGCCGCTGAAGGCCGCCGCCGACGTCTCCGAGAGCCGGCGGGGGACGGACCGATGCCGCGCTAGAATGCGCGTGGCCGTTGACCGCCACCGTCCCCGTTCCGGCGCGCACTGGCGTCCGGCGTGCCAGGAGACCCATTGACCCGCTTCCAGAAGCTTGCCGCGCTCACGCTCGGGACCGCGATCCTGCTGGTCATCGTCGGCGTCGTCGTGCGCGCCACGGACTCCGGGCTCGGCTGCCCCGACTGGCCGTTCTGCCACGGCCAGCTGCTCCCACCGATCGATGACCCCAAGGCGTGGATCGAGTGGGTCCATCGGACCATCGCGGCGATCATCGGATTCGAGATCCTGGGCCTCGCCATCCTGGCCTTCCGTGATCATCGCGACCAGCCGTCGCTCCTCTGGCCGTCCATCGCGTCGGTCGGTCTCGTCGGGTTCCAGGCCTGGCTCGGGCGCGAGACCGTCCGTCTCGGCAACAGCGGGGAGTCGGTCACGGCGCACCTGACCGCGGCGCTTCTGCTGGTCGCCCTGCTCGTGTTCCTGACGGTGCGTGCCGGCTTCCCGGCCCGCCTCGCCGGCAGTGGTGGCGGCGCGCAGCCAGCGCTTCACGCTGCTCGCGGCTTTCACGACGCTCTCCACGTTCGCGCTGCTGCTCTTCGGCTCCCGCGTCACCGCGACCGACTCCGCCCTGGTGTTCCCCGACTGGCCGCTGATGGGCGGCACGCTCATCCCGGCTCTCACCGAGGCCACGTCGGCGCACGTCCTCCACCGCTGGGTGGCCGCGGTCGTCGGGTTGATCGTGGCGGTGCTCGCGATCGTGGCCTGGCGGACCCGGCGCGATCGGCCCGACGATCGCCCGCGTCGCGGTGGCCGCCGCCGCGCTCTACGCGATCCAGGTCGTCGTCGGCGGGCTACAGGTCCTGACCGGCCTGTCCGGGTGGTCGCAGACCCTCCACCTCGGGCTCGGTGCGGTGATCTTCGCGTTGCTGGTCGGCCTGACGGTGGCCAGCTTCTACGAGGCGCAGACGGCGCCCGCCGGAACGGGTCGGGGCGTGGGCGCCGGCCCGGATGACGCTCGCTCACAAGGAGCGGCCCCACACACGACCCGCGACACGATCCGCGCGTACATCGCGCTCACGAAGCCGCGCATCATCGAGCTGCTGCTCGTCACGACCGTGCCTGCGATGGTCCTCGCCACGCGCTGGGTCCCTGGCCTCGAGTGGGGCGAGTGGGGCCGGCTGGTCGCCTGGACGCTCATCGGCGGCACGCTCGCCGCCGGCAGCGCCAACGCCATCAACTGCTACCTCGACCGGGACATCGACGGGCTCATGACCCGAACCCGGCGCCGGCCGCTGCCGGCCCACCAGGTCGAGCCCGAGCGCGCGGTCGTCTTCGGCATCGTCCTCGGCGTCATCTCGTTCGTGGTCATGGCCTGGTTCGTCAACCTGCTCGCGGCTTTCCTGACGCTCCTGGCCATCGGGTTCTACGTGGTCGTCTACACGATGCTGCTGAAGCGCTCGACCACGCAGAACATCGTCATCGGCGGTGCCGCCGGAGCGCTGCCACCGGTCATCGGCTGGGCGGCGGTGACGGGCGACGTCGGGGGCTCCGGCGCTGATCCTGTTCGCGCTGGTCTTCTACTGGACGCCGCCCCATTTCTGGGCGCTGTCGCTGCGGATCCGCAAGGACTACGCGGCGGCTGGGGTGCCGATGCTCCCCGTGGTCCGGGGCATCCCCGAGACCACGCGGCAGATCGCGCTGTACACGCTCCTCATGGTCGCGATCTCGCTGATCCTCTGGCCGGTCGCGCGCATGGGTCCGCTGTACCTCGGCGCCGCGGTCGGTCTCGGCGCGGTCTTCATCTGGCAGGCATACGGGCTGTGGCGACGCGGCGCCTCCGAGGAGGCCTCCACCGCGGGCGCGATCAAGCTCTACAAGTACTCGATCAGCTACCTGTCGCTGCTGTTCCTGGCCGTCGCGGTCGACGCGCTCGTCTTCACGGCCTGACGCTCCTGCCCCGAGTAGCTTGTCGCCTCGCCACCGGCTCATTCGCCGACGACGCCCTCCGCTTCGAGCTCGACGCGACGCCCGCGTCCCACCCGCCCGCCCCGATCGAAGACGCGCAGCGCCATCTGCAGCAAGGGCCCGATCCCGAGCGCGAACACCACGGTGCCCAGCCCGACGGTCCCCCCGAGGGCCCAGCCGATCGCGAGGACCGTCAGCTCGATCACGGTGCGCGCTCGCCGGATCGACCAGCCGAAGCGCTGCGAGGCACCGGTCATCAGCCCGTCGCGCGGCCCCGGCCCGAGGTCGGTCGAGAGGTAGATCGCGCTGCCGACGGCGATCACCCCGACCCCGCCCAGCATCATCACGAGTCGCAGGGCCATGGCGTCGTCGGGCGGTGTCGGTAGCAGGGCGATGCCGACGTTCGTCGACGTGCCGATCGAGAGCACGTTGAGCAACGTGCCGATACCCGGTCGTTCCCCGAGTGGCCACCACAACGCCAGGATCGGGATGCCCAGCAGGATGCTGATCGTGCCGATCTCCTGGCCGGTCTGCCGGGCGATGCCCTGGTTCAGCGCCTCCCACGGTCCGAGACCGAGCCCGGCCTCGACCATCAACGCGATCCCGACGCCGAACAGGACCAGGCCGACCATGAGTGCCGGGAGGCGCGGCGCGGCCGCACGGAGATCCAGCCGTCGGGACCTCGTGACGGCGTTGGGAGGCGGCATGCTCGCGACGATACCCCGATGGACGCGCGGGCTGTCACCATGACGGCCATGCAGATCCACTTCCTGGGTGGCGCGACCACCGTCACCGGTTCGCAATTCCTCCTCGAGACCGAACGGGCCCGCGTCCTGATCGACTGCGGCATGTTCCAGGGGAGCCCGAACGAGTCCGTGCGCAACCGGATCCCCTTCGGCTTCGACCCGAAGGGTCTCGATGCGGTCGTCCTGACGCACGCCCATCTGGACCATTGCGGCCTGCTGCCGCTGCTGGTCAAGGGCGGGTTCGCCGGGCCGATCCACGCGACGGCGGGCTCCGTGGAGCTCGCGACCCTCGTGCTCCTCGACTCCGGGCACCTGCACGAGGAGTTCGCCAAGCGCGAGGCCCGCTGGGAGAAGCGTCATCCGGACGAGGTCGAGGCCGACGACCGCAAGGAGGCAGACGCCTACCAGGCCGCGGTCGACCTGGCGTCCGCCGGTGGCTCCGAGGAGGAGGTCGCGGTCGAAACGGCCGGTGCACCGGAAGGATCGGTCGAGCGGCCCGCGGCCGTCGCGACGGCCGTCGCATCGTCGATCGGCGAGCAAGTCGAGACGAGCGTCGAGCCAGGGGCAACGGCTTCGTGGCCGCGCGACCCCGAGGCGGACCTTCGCGCACAGCCGCCTGCGCTCGACATCGACCTCGATGCGCCCCTCTACACCGTGAAGGACGCCGAACGGACGCT
The DNA here is from genome assembly GCA_963828165.1 of uncultured Chloroflexia bacterium. Classification (GTDB taxonomy): domain Bacteria; phylum Chloroflexota; class Limnocylindria; order Limnocylindrales; family CSP1-4; genus SPCO01. The sequence continues at coordinate 617,385 of CAWHDR010000001.1, read as the reverse complement.
GGAGCATTTCCGGCCGATCGGCTACGACGAGGAGCGAGAGGTCGCGCCCGGCGTCTGGGCCACGTTCCTCGATGCGGGCCACATCCTCGGGTCGGCGATCATCCGGCTGCGAGTCCAGGACCGCGAGGGCGGGGAGGAGCGGGTCATCGTCTGCTCGGGGGACCTCGGCCGCCCCGGCACGCCGATCCTGCGCGACCCGACCGTGATGACGGCCGCGGACTACGTCCTCGTCGAGTCGACGTACGGTGGCCGCGAACACGAGCCCCAGGACGAGGCGATCCGGATCCTCGTCGAGACGATCCATCTCGTGGCTGAGGCCAACGGTGTGCTGCTCGTGCCGTCGTTCGCGATCGGCCGCACCCAGGAGGTCGTGTGGGAGCTCGACCGGCTCATCGAGCGTGGCGAGATCCCGCTGCTGCCGCTGTACCTGGACTCACCGATGGCTTCGAAGGCCTCGGACATCTACCGGCGCCACCCGGACTACTACGACGAGGAGACCGCCGAGCTGCTCCGCTGACGGGCGACACGCCATTCGACTACCCGGACCAGATCGTCACCAACGACGTCAAGGCGTCCCAGGCGATCGAGCGGGCCTCGCGCCCGTACATGATCGTCGCCTCGAACGGGATGCTGACCGGCGGTCGCGTCGTCGGCCATCTGCGCCGGCTCATCGACGACCCGGACGCGACGATCCTGTTCGTCGGCTACCAGGGCGAGGGGACGCTCGGGGCGCACCTCCAGGCCGGCGCCAAGGAAGTGCGGCTCGACGGGCAGCAGCGTCAGGTCCGCTGCCAGGTCCGCTCGATCAGCGGGTTCTCGGCCCACGCCGACGAGACAGAGCTGCTCGCCTGGCTGCGCGACTTCACGAAGGGCAAGCGCCCCGGCGACGCCGGCTACCCGCGTCGCGTGTTCCTCGTCCACGGCGACCCGGAGGCGCAGGTCGCCCTTGAGCCCAAGGTGCAGGAACTCGGCCTGGCCACGCACGTTCCGCACTGGCACGAGCGGGTGGCCCTGGACTAGGCACGGCCCCGGGACGACGTCTCGCCACTCGAAACAGGCGCTCCATCTGGCGGAACGCGAGAGGCAATAGAACCTGGATGCCGGACCATCCCGACCATCGACAAGCCGATGGAGGATCCGATGGCCAGCCCGATGACCACGCCCGCGACGACCGACTCGTCGACGCTGTACTTCGGACCGTGGTATCGCCGCTCGCCGTTCTTCGAGAAGACCCTGGAGGCTGGTTGCAGCGCCTACGACATCTACAACCACATGTACCTCCCCGGTTTCTACGCGGACCCGATCGAGGAGTACTGGGCGCTGCTGAACGGCGTGACCCTATGGGACGTCTCGGTCGAGCGCATCGTCGAGATCACGGGGCCGGATGCGTCGGCGTTCGTCAACACGCTGACCTGCCGGGACCTCACGAAATGCGAAGTGGGTCAGGGGAAGTACGTGCTGATCACGGCCGAGGACGGCGGCATCGTCAACGATCCGGTCCTGCTGCGGGTCGAGGCGGATCGCTGGTGGCTGGCCCTCGCTGATAGCGACGCCGGCCTGTGGGCACGGGGCGTCGCGATCCACAGCGGCATGGACGTCAAGGTCCGCGAGCCCGAGGTCTACCCGGTCCAGGTCCAGGGCCCCAAGTCGAAGGACGTCATGGCGACGCTGTTCGGGCCCCAGATCCACGACATCAAGTACTACTGGACGCTCCAGACCGAGCTCGACGGCATCCCCGTCGTCATCAGCCGGACCGGCTGGACGGGGGAGGTGGGCTACGAGGTCTACCTGCGCGATCCGTCGCGCGGCGCCGAGCTGTGGGACCGGATCATGGAGGCGGGCCGCCCGCACGACATCCGTCCGATCGCGCCCTGCGAGGCGCGCCGCATCGAGGCCGGCATCTTCAACTACGGCTCGGACATCACGATCGAGAACAACCCGTTCGAGGTCATGGGGCTCGAGCGCCTGGTGGAGCCGCAGGCGGCCGACTACATCGGCAAAGCGGCCCTCGAGGAGATCCGTGCCCGCGGGGTCGATCGCAAGCTGGTCGGCATCGAGGTCGATGGCGACGCGCTCCCGTTCGAGCTGTCGCGCAAGTGCGTCGCCCGCCATGACGGCGAGGCGGTCGGGACGGTGACGGACCTCATCTGGTCGCCACGCCTCGAGCGCAACATCGGCTACGTGTGGGTGCCGATCGCGCTCGCGGCCGCCGGGACGCCGCTCGAGATCGAGGCGCCAGACGGGGGGCGCTGGCCCGCGCGGACGGCGGCCATCCCGTTCATCGACCCCAGGAAGGACGTCCCCAAGTCATGACGTCGCTCCTGACCCCCGACGAGATCGGCGCGGTCCGCAAGCCGTACCGGGCCGCCTCCTTGCTCCCCGGCCGGGCCTACCACGACCCGGGCATCCACGAGTTCGAACGGAGTGAGTGGTTCCGGCGCGACTGGATGATCGTCGGCCGGGAGGAGGACGCGGCCGAACCCGGGACGTACTTCCTCGCCAACGTCGACGACGAGCCGCTCATCGTCGTCCGGGGCCGCGATGACATCCTTCGCGCGTTCTACAACGTCTGCCAGCACCGCGGCACCGCGGTCGTCGAGGAGCAGTGCGGCAAGGCCGTCCGCTTCCAGTGTCCGTACCACGCCTGGATCTACGACCTCGACGGGCGCCTCGTCCGCGCCAAGCACACCGAAGATCTCGAGGATTTCTCGTTCGAAGGCCATGGGCTCGTGTCCGTCTCCCTGGCCATCTGGCAGGGCTTCGTCTTCGTCAGCCTCTCGACGGACCCGCCCGAGCTGATCGGCTGGCTCGGCGATCTCGTCCCGCACCTCGCCCGGTTCGATTTCTCGTTGCTTCGCGTCGCCCACGAGGAGGTCTACGAGGTCGACGCGAACTGGAAGTTCATCGGCGAGAACTACAGCGAGTGCTACCACTGCCCCGGCATCCACCCGCAGCTCAATCGCCTGACGCCGTACGACGTCGGTGGCGACTACGCGCCCGATGGGCCCTGGCAAGGCGGTTGGATGGAACTGGTCGATGGTGCCGAGACCATGGCGGCCGACGGCGGGCATCGCGGCGGCCGTCCGTCCATCCCCGGCATCACGGAGCTCGATGAGCGGCGGATCTACTACTACCTCCTATGGCCGACGACGTTCCTGTCCATCCACCCCGACTACCTGCTCGTCCACCGGCTCGAGCCGTCCGGCGCGGACCATACGCGGATCACCTGCCAGTGGCTGTTCGAGGCGTCGACGATCGCACGCCCCGACTTCGATCCGTCGGACGCCGTCGCGTTCTGGGACCTGACCAATCGGCAGGACTGGCACGTCTGCGAGCTCCAGCAGCGCGGGACGAAGTCGCGGAGCTGGACGGCCGGCCGCTTCTCGAACCAGGAGCCGAGCGTCCACGCCTTCGACCTCATGCTGGTCGATCGGTATGCGGATGACGGCATCGACTCCAAGCGGACCGTCCGCCTGCGCTACGACGTCCCGCCGCCGAAGGACGGTGACCTGACCGCCGGTGACGTCCCGGCTGTCCGGTTGCCCACGGCAGCGTCGACGAATGGTTCGCGGGCATCGAGTCGGTCGAAGGCGACCGCCGAGCGCTGATCAGGGGCGCACGCGATCGTCAGGCCGTGGCGTCGGCCGTGCTCGTCGCGCGGCTCGCCCGCCGCTGACCGAGCCGCCACGCGGCCAACACGGCCACGGCCGTCACGGCCACGATGATCGTCGAGATGGCGTTGATCTCGGGCGTGACGCCGAACTTGACCTTGCCGTAGATGTACAGGGGCAACGTCGACGACCCCACACCCGCGTTGAACGTGCTGACCACGTAGTCGTCGAAGGACAGCGCGAACGCCAGGAGCGCTCCCGACGCGACCGCGGGCAGGATGATCGGCAGCGTCACGTAGCGGAACGCCCCGAGGGCCGACGCGCCCAGGTCGCGCGCGGCCTCCTCGAGACGCGGGTCCATCCCGGCCGCCCGCGCCCGGACCACGATGGCCACGTAGCTGATGCAGAACGTGATGTGGGCCAGCGACAGCTGGGCGAACGAGCCCCGGACACCAAACAGCTGGTAGAAGAAGACGAGCAGGCTCAGGCCCATCACGATCTCGGGCGTGATCATCGGGACGAGCAGGAGCGTCTCGGTCGCCCCGCGGCCGCGGAACCGGCTCCGCGCCAGGGCGAGCCCGAGCAGCGTTCCGAGCACGGTCGAGACGATGACCGCGACCGTCGCGACCCGCAGCGTCACGGACAGCGCGTCGAGCAGCTCGTCGTTGGCGAACAGCCGCGGATACCACTCGAGGGTGAACCCTCGCCACTGGAAATTCCGTCGCGAGTCGTTGAACGAGAAGACGATCAGCACGACGATCGGCAGGAACAGGAAGATGTAGCCGGCCAACGCATAGGCCGACAACCAGCGGTTGCGTCCAGTCATCCGGTCGACCTCACGCGCCGACGACCTCTGCCCGCAACGGACGCAGGGCGAACAGCGTGCCCGCGAGTGTCACGACCATCAGCAGGAAGCCGAGCGCGGCGCCGTACGGCCAGTCCCGCCCCTCGAGGAACAGCTCCTGCACGACCTTGGCGATGGTCGTCGTCTCGGCGCCACCGAGAAGGTCCGGGGTCACGAAGTCGCCGATCGCCGGGATGAACGTCAGGATCGTCGCGGCGATGATCCCGGGCATCGTCAAGGGCAACGTGACCTTGAGGAAAGCCCCGCGACCGGTGGCGTACAGGTCCCGGGCCGCGGCGACGAGCGCCGGATCCAGCCGGTCGATCGAGACGTACAACGGCAGGATCGCGAAGGGCAGGAACCCGTACGTCATCCCCAGGATCACGGAGAAATCGGTGTTGAGCAGGATGAGCGGTTCGCTCGTCAGCCCGACCGCCTGCAGGACCGAGTTGGCGACCCCGTTGTCGCGCAGGATGATCATCCAGGCGTAGGTCCTGATGAGGTAGCTCGTCCAGAACGGCAGCATCACGAGGACCAGCAGCAGCCCCTTGTGGCGACCGCCATAACGGCTGATCCAGTACGCGATCGGGTAGCCGATGGCGAGCGACAGGATGGTCACCGCGGCCGCATACCGCAGCGAGTTGAGGAACGTCGGCAGGAAGGACGGATCGAACGCCCGCCGGTAGTTGTCCAGGCTCAGCTGATCCAGGACCACGCGATCCAGCGCGTCGCGGCTGCCGAGGCTCACGACGAAGATCATCAGCAGCGGGACGACGAAGAACAGGATCAGCCAGGCGACCCCCGGCACGACCAGGACCGTGCCGACGAGCCGGCTTCGGATGGACGCGCCCGGCTCCGCGCGCGCGGCGGCCGCCGCCCCGGCCCCGGGCGCTCCCGGGACCCCCGGGCGTTCGACAGCGTCCGATTCAGCCGCCACGCAGCGTCTGCCAGCGCGACAGGTACTCGTCGCGGACGTCCTGGCCGAGATCCAGCAGCTCCTCGAGCTTGTCGACGAGCGCCTGCTCTGGATTCACCGCAGGGTCCGCGAGGATGGCCGGGTCGATGAACTCCTTGGCCGCGGCATTGGGGCCCATGTAGAAGACGTAGTTCGTGTTGGCGGCACTCACCTCGGCGTCGAGCATGTGGTTGATGAACAGGTGGGCGGCGATCGGATGCTTCGCGCCCGAGAAGATCGCGAGCGTGTCCGAACCGCGGACCGCGCCTTCCTCCGGCAGGTAGAAGAGCACGTTCTCGTTCTCGGCCTGGATCGCGTACGTGTCGGCTCCCCAGATCTGGCCGATCCACACGTCGCCGGAGCTGAGCGTCCCGATCGTGTCGGTGCTGTACACGCGGACGAGCGGCTTCTGCTGCTGGAGCAGGGCGAGCGCCTCGTCCATCTGGGCCGTGTCGGTCGTGTTGGCCGAGTGGCCGAGCTGGATCAGGGCCATCGCGAACGCTTCCTGGTAGTCATCGAGCATGGAGATGTGCTTCGAGTAGCGCGGATCCCAGAGCGCCTTGCTGCTCGTCGGGCTGTCGGTGACCTTCGTCGAGTCGTAGCCGACGCCGGTCGTCCACCACATGTACGGGACCGAGTGCGTGTTGCCCTTGTCGTAGCCCGGGTCCGCCCACTCCTGGCCCAGGTTCACGATGTTCGGGATCAGCGACTTGTCCAGTGGCAGCAGCGCGTTCTTGGCCACGAACGCCGGGATGTCGACCGAGATCGGGAACGACACGTCGTAGCCGCCACCGTCCTCACCGAGCTTCGCGTACGCCTCTTCCGTATTCGCGAAGAAGTCGTACGTGACCTTGACGTTGTACTTCTCCTCGAACGACGGGATCGTCGTCTCGCCGATGTAGTCGGTCCAGTTGTAGATGAAGAGCTCCGCCTCGGGCTCGGGGACGGGCGTCGGAGCCGGGGTCGCCGACGGGCCGGTCGAGGGCGGCGCTCCGCTGGATGGCGCGGTCGCGACGGACGGCGCGGGGCTCCCGGAGCCACCCGTACAGGCGGCGATGACCGGCGCCAGGGCCGCGGCCGCCCCGACCCGCGCGATCCGCTCGAGCAGGTCGCGTCGCGACAGGCGGTGCTCGACCATGTAGCGGACCAGGGCTTTCTCCAGATCGATCGTCGATCCGTCGTATCGCTCGGTCATGACCGTTCCTCCTCGCTGGGTGTGGGCGCCACCGGGTCGCCGAGGACCAGGGCCTCGGACGGGGACCAGGAGACGGCCACGTCGCTGCCGACCGGGAGGCGGGGCCCGGTCTTCGGTACCAGTACGGACAGGATCAGGCCGCCCGCCGTGCGGACCTGGTAGCTGAGGTTCGTGCCGAGGTAGGCGGCCTGTTCCACCTGACCACGGATGGCGCCCGGGGATCCGGGTGCGACGAGGTCGATCGATTCGGGACGGATGCTGATCTCGACCTCCGACCCCGGGCCCAGCGCGTCATGGACGGCGCGCGTCAGCTCGCCCGAGGACAACCGGACGGAGCCGTCGGCTTCGACCACGCCGCGCAGGATGTTGGTCGAGCCGATGAAGTCGGCGACGAAGCGCGTCGCTGGTCGTTCGTACAGCTCCTCGGGCGTGCCCACCTGCTCGACGCGCCCCGCGTGCATGACCGCGATGCGGTCGCTCATGGTCAGGGCCTCTTCCTGGTCGTGGGTGACGTACACGAACGTGATCCCGACCTCGGACTGGATGCGCTTGAGCTCGAGCTGGAGCTGGCGGCGGAGCTTGAGGTCGAGCGCGCCGAGCGGCTCGTCGAGCAGCAGCACGGTCGGTCGATTCACGAGGGCCCGGGCGAGCGCGACGCGTTGCTGCTGGCCGCCCGACAGCTGGTCCGGCTTGCGCTTGTCGTAGCCCTCGAGGCGAACGAGCCCCAGGATCTCCCCGACCCGCCGCCCGATCTCGGCCTTGTCCACCTTCCGGCGCTGCAGCCCGAAGGCGATGTTCGATGCCACATCGAGGTGCGGGAAGAGGGCGTAGTGCTGGAAGACCATGTTGACCGGCCGCTTGTCGGGCGGGTCCCGGGTGATGTCGCGATCGCGGAGCAGGATCCGCCCGGACGACGGGAGCTCGAACCCACCGATCATCCGCAGGGTCGTGGTCTTGCCACAGCCGGACGGCCCAAGGAGGGAGAAGAACTCGCCCGGCCGGACGTCCAGAGATACCCCATCGACCGCCCGGACGTCGCCGAAGCGCTTCTCCAGGTCGATGAGGCGGATCTCCGCCGCGGCGACGTCGCTGGGGGCCATCATCGGACGGCCGGAGCCTACGTTCGGCACGTGGGACGCAGCGCTGGTCGTCCCGCCCTCCGCAACGTCACCGCGTCCGCTTCGCGATGCGCGAGAGCGCGCCCTCCCAATCGGGATCGAATGGCTTGCCGGGCTCGTCGAGATCGATGGTCAGCGGGGCGTGATCGGACGGCACGGGTGGGCCCTTGCGCGCCTGGCGATCGATCTCCGCGTCCACCAGCCGTCCCGCGACATCAGACCCGGCCAGGAGCAGGTCGATCCGCATCCCGAAGTTCTTGTGGAACATGCCGGCGCGGTAGTCCCACCAGGTGAAGCGGCCGGACTCGTCGTGACGGGCGCGATAGGTGTCCGTCAGCCCCCGGTCGATCAGCGCGCGGACGGCCGCCCGCTCGGCTTCGCTGACGTGCGTGCCCCCATGGGCGGCAGCTGGGTCCCAGACGTCCTTGTCCGTCGGGGCGACGTTGAAGTCTCCGCCGACGAGGAGCTGGTCTCCGCGGCCCGCCTTCCGCTCCTTCTCCAGGAAGCGACCGAGCCGTTCGAACCACTTGAGCTTGCCCTCGTAGAACGGTGAGCCCACGACGCGGCCGTTGGGGGCGTAGACCGTCACGATCCGGAGCCCTTCGACGGTCGCGGCCAGCATCCGCGCCTCGTCGAACGGGTCGAAGTCGTCTTCGGAGCCGGCCGTACCCCCTGGACCTGAGTCCCGTACCGGCCCGTCGCCGAAGTTGGTCACGACGTCGTCGATCGACAGCCCGTTGCGCGCAGCGATCGCGACCCCATTCCAGCGTCCCTCACCGTGATGCACGAGCTGGTACCCGGCCATCCCGAATGCCATGACGGGCGCGTCCGCGTCGCCCAGCTTGGTCTCCTGCATCAGCAGGATGTCCGGGTCGGCGCGTCCCAGCCAGTTCTCCACGGCCTCCTGACGGGCCTTGAGGGAGTTGACGTTCCAGGTCGCGATGCGCATCGGCCGCCCGTCCGCTCAGTACCTGCGGCCGCGCTGGCGTTCCAGGTCGAACGTGGCCGTGTCGGCGACGGCCATCACGGCCATCGTGCCGGCCTGGACCGGGTCGGAGACGACCAGGTCCACGTGTTCGGTGATGGACCCGACCATGTTCAGCGCGATGATCGGGATGCCGACGGCGCGCAGCTCGTCGGCGGCCGTGCTGATGTCCCCGCCCATGATCGATCCGGCCAGGACGAGCAGCCGCGCCCGCGGCAGGTCGGCGACGGCGCGAACGGCGGCCGCGATGGCCGGCTCGCCGACGAGCGGGATCGTGTCGACCGAGATGCGCTCGCCCCGGAGGTTGTGCCGATCGGCCTCGCTGACCGCGCCCAGCGCCACCTGCGCGACCTGGGCGCCGCCGCCCACGACGATGATCCGCTTCCCGAACACGGAACCCAGTGCCTGCGTCCGATGGACGGTCCGGACCTCCTCGATGGCCTCGAGCGCCGCGACCAGGGCGTCCTCGGTGACGCCCTCCACTTCGAGCTCGATCTCGACGAGCGGCGGATCCCCCTCGATCGGCCGGACGGTGGCCAGCGTCCGGATGCGGCCGCCGATGGCGGCGGTCGTCGCCGCGATCGCGGAGATGGCCTCGACCCCGTCGATGGTGTCGAACCGGATCGCGGCGGTCTGGACCGCCGTTGTTCGCGGCATGCCCGGCGGAGCCCCGCTCAGAAGAGCGAGCCGCGACCGGCCGCTCCGGGTCGGAGATCGCCGACGGTCATGGTCTCGGGTTCCATGCTGCCGGTCGGGTCGTGCTCCTCGAACGCCAGGCCCAGCTCGGCGAAGGCCTCGCGGGTCGCCGCCGCGTCGGACGTCGTCAGCATGAGCGCGCCGTCGGTATCCTCCGCGACCCCGACGATCCCGGTGATGTTCACGCCACGCTCCCCGAGGGCCGTTGCGACGCGGGCGAGCGAACCCGGGGCATCCATGAGCTGGACCGTGAACCAGACCTCCACGCGGGTACCTCCTGTCTTGTCGGTCGATGGTACCCGGTCGCCGCGCTACGCTGGCCCGATGCCAGCACCCCTCGGCCGGACGCCGACCCGGAAGATGCCCGACATCCAGGTGTTCGGGATGGACGATTCGCCGGCCACGCGCGCGGCCCAGCGATTCTTCCGGGAGCGCCGGATCGTGGTTCGCTACTCCGACCTGCGGAAGCGGCCGATCGCGCCCGGCGAGCTGCGCCGGTTCGTCGAGCGGCTCGGAGCCCGCGCCCTGCTCGACGAGACGTCGAAGGCGTACCGGGACGCCGGTCTGGGCTACCTGGCCATGACCGATCCCGAGGTCGTGGAGCGCCTCCTGGCGGACCCCGGTCTGCTGCGCCTCCCGCTCGTTCGCCACGCGAACGAGGTCACGGCAGGCAAGGCCGAAGCGACGTGGGCGGACTGGCTCAGGCGCCCGGCCGGGAGCGTCGCCACGCGCTGAGCGCGAGGAGCAGCCCAGCCACGGCAACGACCGCGCCGACGGCGGCCCAGAACGGCTCGTCGGTCATGAAGCTCGAACCGCGGAGCAGGCCGAGCCCCTGGCCGATCCAGATGAGCCCGAGCACCACGAGCGACACGGCCGTGATCAGCCGGCCGCGCATCGACACCTCCGCGTCATGCCCACGGTGGCATCCTACCGGCATGACCGCACGAGGCGACGACGACAAGCGCTCGGGCCGGCGTCGCAGCGGACGCGTCACGGTCCGCCCGGGTGCCCCAGGGCCCGCCGTCCGGCGCGCCGGTCGAACCGAGGACGAGGCGCTCCTGCGGCGGCCCGCGGGTCGCCCCGAGTTCCTGGACTCCGATCCCTGGCGCTCCCTCCGGATCCTCTCGGAGTTCGTCGAGGGGTTCGACGCACTCGCGGCCGTCGGGCCGGCGGTGAGCGTCTTCGGCTCGGCACGGACCAAGGAGAACCACCGCTACTACAAGATGGCCCGGGAGCTCGGCTCGATGCTGGCGCAGCAGGGCTACGCGGTCATCACGGGCGGCGGACCGGGGATCATGGCGGCAGCCAACCGTGGCGCCCAGGAGGGTGGTGGCCTGTCGGTCGGCTGCAACATCGAGCTGCCGATGGAGCAGGGGCTCAACCCGTATGTCGATCTCGGCGTCGAGTTCCGCTACTTCTTCGCGCGCAAGGTGATGTTCGTGAAATACGCCGATGCCTTCGTGATCTTTCCCGGAGGCTACGGGACGCTCGATGAGCTGTTCGAGGCGCTCACCCTGATCCAGACGAAGAAGGTGCAGGACTTCCCGGTGATCCTGATGGGCACCGAGTACTGGACGGGCATGATCGAGTGGATCCGCGCATCGCTGCTCGGAGAAGCGGCCATCAATGCCGCCGACGTCGACCTGCTGCGGCTCACCGACGACCCGGCCGAGGCGTGCGACATCATCAACGCCTACGCCGCTCAGCACCGCAGCCAGGCCGACGCCACGGCCGAGGACACCAAGCCGATCCAGCCAGGCGAGGTCCAGGAGCCCGCGAAGCCGGACCAGACGGAGAGCTGATCGCGGGGCCCGCGAGATAGCGGGCCACCGTCCGGCGCGCTACTCGCCCAGTGACCAGACTGCGTGCTGCCCACCGCGCGACCCAACGGCGATCAGCCCACGCTCGGCATCCCACATGAGCGCCGTGATGGAGGCGCCTTCGGGTTCGAGCGCCTGCGGGTCCCAGGCGTCGTCGCCAAGCGTCCACAAGGTCAACTGATCGGCGTCGATGCCTGCGACGACGAGCCGGTCGTTCGCGTCGGCGACTGCCGACGCGTAGCCCTCCTCGGTCGACAGGTTCGTCTGTTCCCAGTGGCGGCCATCGTCGGAGATGGCCACGAATGGGTGCTGGTCGCCCGACTTGCCAGACGCGCCGACCAGCGCCAGACCGTCGTTCCAGGGCACCAGGTCGACCGGCAGCAGCTGGTCGTCAAGGTCGTTGTCGACGGTGCTCCAGGAGGATGCCGCCGTGGCAGTCCAGAACGGTCGGGGCTGACCCAACGGGCGGTCGCCGGTCGCGGCGAACCCTTCCGGCGTCGCGGTCACCGGCGCGATCGACGTCCCATCCGCCGCTTCGACGTCGGCCGATTCCCACGTCGCCCCATCGGTCGAGGACCACGCTGCCGCGGTCGCGTGCATCTCGTCGTCGAGGAGGGCCCCGGCGGCGACGACCACCCCTTCACCGACGGTGACGTCGTACAGGGCGGCGTCCTCGATCGTCTGCACGACGTCCCAAATCCGGCCATCCGCCGAGTCCCAAATGAACCCATCGCGGATGTCCGGGAGCCCGTTGCCGACCGCGATCCAGCGGTCTCCGAGGCGTGCGATCCCGGTGACCTGGCCGGGAGCCTCAGGTGTCGTCGCGACCGTCCACGCGTTCCCGTCGAATGTGAGGATCGTCGACTGGAACAGCGCGCCGGCAAAGCCGCCGGCCACGACCAAGTCGCCGCCGACCGAGACCGCGTTCAGCACGCCCTCACTCGGAGGCACGCCCTCGATGTCGCCCGCCTGGGGCTCGGGTACGACGCTCGGATCGGTGCTGGTCGCGGGACTCTCGGCACCCGACCCCGACGCGACCGGTGATGGCGACGTCGGGATGCCCGCCGATGGGCTCGTTGAGCTGCCGGCCGGGGTCCCGCAGCCGAGCGCGATGACGGCGATCGCCGACAGGGCGAGGGATCCTAGAACTGCGGTCAGGGTGGTCATGCGTGGCTCCCTATCTCGACTGCGATCGTGCCATCTCCGTTTCGTAACGGTCATCGGGACTGGAGCCGCCGCCATCCGGGCTAGCCCGGAAATCACGTCACGGCGAGGGGGTCGTCAGACCGGGAGCGCGACCTCGATCCGGTCCTCGACGATGCGGACGGGGTAGTAGCGAAACCGGCGGACGCGGGTCAGGCGCCGAGCCTCGGCCTTGGTGCCGGGCGGATCCACCTTGGGATCCCGGCCGGCCGGCGACCAGGTCGGGTGGTAGACGCCATCCGGATCGAGTCCGCCGGTCGTCGGCATCTGCGCGGGGTCGCCGCTCTCCAGATCGAATCGTCCCTCGTGCAGCGGGCACTGGATGATGCATCCATCGAGGATGCCGATCGACAACGGCGCTGACATGTGCGGGCAGCGATCCTCGGTCGCGAAGACACCCTTGTCCGTGTGGACGAGCACCAGGTCCAGGTCGCCTCGGGTCACGCGCCGCATGGAGCCCGCGGGCAAGTCGCCCACGCCTAAGATCGCGTGGAAGGCTGCATCGGCCGTGCCGGCGGCCTGCAACCGGGGTCGGAAGGCGGCCGGTGTCATGGGCATGACGGCAATGCTACCCGCGAAATGACCGACGACCCCGGGGTGGTCAACCGCCGGGGTCGTCGAGCAAGGAGGAGCGGGGTCAGTCGGCGGGCGAACCCGTCGGGTGAAGCGATCGACCACTCTCGGTGTCGGCCGTTCCGGCCGCAGCCACGGGGGAGTCCTCGCGCAGCGGGTGTTCGATCATGAACGCCGCCGCGATGGCCGCGATGACCGTGGCTGCCACGCCGATCCAGAAGGTCTGCGCGACGCCCAGACTGAAGGCCTGGTGGATGCCGGCGACGATCTGCCCGATGTACGGTTCGACGGCGCCGCGGAACGCTTCGGGGATGCCCGCGAGGATGGCCGCGCCGAGATCGCCCACGCCGGTCAGCTGGTTGAAGTCGATGGCGCCGGTCGCCGTCGCCTGACCGAACCCGGCCACGACGGGTGCCGGTACGTCGGCCGCGGTGAGTTGCGGACCCATCTGCTCGAGGAAGGTCGAGCCGAAGATCGTGCCGACGATCGCCAGCGCGACGGACCCACCGATCTGGCGGAAGAACGTCAGGTTGGAGGTCGCCACGCCGAGCTGGCTGAACGGCACCGCATTCTGGACGACGATCGTGAACACCGAGAACGTCGGTCCCACGCCCAGGCCGGCGAGGAACATCCAGAACCACACGACGATGAGCTCGGTATCGGCGGTGAGCTGGGTCATCAAGGCCGTCGCCACGCCCATGACGGCGATCGCTCCGACGAGGAGCCACTTGTAGCGGCCCGTCCGGGAGACGATCAGGCCCGACACGATCGAGGAGAAGATCAACCCGACCATCAGCGGCAAGGCTGCCAGACCCGAGTCCGTCGGGCTGAAGCCGTGGACGAACTGGAACCAGCGTGGCAGGAAGATGATCGCCGCGAAGAACGCGAAGCTCGCGAAGAACGTCGAGACCATGGAGCTCGAATAGGTCCGGTTCCGGAACAGATCGAGCGGGATGATCGGCTCCCTGGCGCGCGCCTCGGCCAGGATGAAGAGCACGGTTCCGAGCACGCCCGCGAGGATGAAACCGCCGACGGTCGGATCGGTCCAGTCACCGAACTGCTTGTTGGTGAGACCGACGAGCAGCAGGCTGATGGCCACCGTGAAGATGGCACCGCCCAGGATGTCGAAGTTGCGGCTTGCCTGCGCCTTCTTGACGTTCGGCAGCAGACGCTGGATCACGAGCAACGCGACGAGCCCGATGGGGATGTTGACGTAGAAGATCCAATGCCAGCTGACCTGCTCGGTCAGGAAGCCGCCAACCAGCGGGCCCACGACGAACGCGATCCCGAAGACGGCTCCGAACAACCCCTGGTACTTGCCGCGTTCGGCGGGGGTGAACATGTCGCCGATGATGGCGAGCGCTACGGGGAACAGCGAACCGGCACCGATGCCCTGGATGCCCCGGAACAGGATGAGCATCCCCATGTTCTGGCTGAGCCCGGACAACGCCGAGCCGATCAGGAAGATGACGATGCCGATCATGAAGATCGGCTTGCGCCCGTACAGGTCAGACAGCTTGCCCCAGAACGGAACGCTGATCGTGCTGGTCAGGAGATAGATCGTGATCGACCAGACGTAGAGATCGTTACCGGCCAGATCGGTCGCGATCGTCGGTAGCGCCGGACTCACGATCGTCTGGTCGAGCGCTCCGAGGAACAGCCCGAGCATGACGGCGAAGAGGATCTCCATCTTCGCGCGCTGACTCAAGCCGAGGGCGGGATCCTCCGCCAGGCTCGGCGAATCGGGGTGGGTGGGCAAGCTTTCCATGGGTCAGTCCTTCGCTGAGGCCGCTACGACCGGGCGACGGTCGTTCGGCGCTGCGGGGGTGCGGTCGGCACCGCGGATGCTGGTGGCGGATCGTGGAGCGGGGATGGAGAGCGCATGGGGATCGGATGGCACCCCGGTCGTCTCCTCGAGTCCACGGCGAAGCTCGGCGATGGCCCGGCCGACCGCGGCCACCTGGGACCGTCCGATTCGTCCGAAGACCGAGCGAAGCAGGTCCGAGCTGATGGCATCGACCTCGTCGAGCATCCGGCGGCCTGCGTCGGTCACCCGGATCATCACGACGCGGCGGTCCTCCGGCACCCGGGTCCGTTCGACGAAACCGCGCTCCTCGATGCGATCGATCAAGCCCGTCGCATTCGACAAGGAGACCTGGAGCACATCCGCCAGCCGGCTCATCGGCATCTCGCCGTTGCGCTGGAGCGTGTACATGATGTGGACCTGGGCCATGCTCACGCCCATCCGGACCAGTCGTTCGCTGGATGCGCATTTGACCTGGTTCATCGCGGCCCGGAAGTCGGCGATGATTGGGGCGTATGGGTCGTCCGCGACCGTGCGGGCGGGGGCGGTGCCGGACGTCGCCTGATTAGTTCGTACCACGTGAACAATCTAATCGGAGTGAATCATCGTGTCAACCTTGATCGTTGACACCGAATGCAGGAGTCCCGCATGCGATACACCCTGATGACCGAGCCCCAGCAGGGCATGAGCTATGCCGACCAGCTCGCCGTCGCAAAGCGTGCCGAGGCCAATGGTTTTGACGCCTATCTCCGGGCGGACCATTTCGCGAGCTTTCCGGGGCCGGCGGGCCAGCCGAGTACGGACGCGTGGTCCGTCGTCGCCGGACTCGCACGTGAGACCCAGCGCATCGGGCTGGGCGTCCTCGTGTCGCCCGTGACGTTCCGCCACCCGGGCACCTTCGCCAAGGTCGTGACCACCGTCGACGAGATGAGCGGCGGCCGGATCGAGGTCGGCGTGGGAGCGGGATGGAACGCGCTCGAGCACGAGCAGCTGGGCCTCGCATTCCCACCCATCAAGGAGCGGGCCGATCTCATGGAGGATCAGCTGGCGATCCTGCACGGATTGTGGGGCGAGCCGGATGGGTGGTCGTACGAGGGCATCACGGGGATCCAGCTCAAGGGCGCCATTTTCCGGCCACGGCCCGTGGACGTCGCGGGCCGGCCGCGCACGCCGGCCGGTGGCGCTCGGCCCCGGATCATCGTGGGCGGCCAGGGCTCACCCCGCTCGTATCGCCTCGCCGCGCGCTACGCGGACGAGTTCAACCTGAGTTCGTCGTCGCCGGACAAGGCGATCGAGGTAAACGGGAAACTCGACGAGGCCTGTCGGGCGATCGATCGCGACCCATCGACGCTTGCGCGATCGACGATGGCGGGCGTGCTGGTCGGTCGCGACCAGGACGAGCTCGAAGGGCGCGAACGCGACCTGGTCAAGGCGTTCGGGGAGGACATGGAGGCTGGCGAGGCCTGGCTGGAGGAGCGCCGCAACCGCTGGGTCTACGGCACGCCCGATCAGGCGCGCGAGCAGCTCAAGCGATTCGCCGAGGCGGGTCTCGAGCGAATCATGCTCCAGGATTTCTTGCCGTGGGACCTGGATCACATCGACGTCATGGGGGAGGAATTGGTGGGCAGGGCCTGACCCGACCTCACCCGTGCCCCATGTCAGCCCCAGGCACACCAGCTCTACGGGCCTGCGCGGAGCGGCCTACCGTGTCAGCCCCAGCACGATCTCGGCACGAGTGCGTGTGAACCGTTGCTCGGCGGGTTAGGAACGGCCTACGAACGCGATCGGTCACGAGGCGTCTGTCGACGATCGTGCCTCGGGCTGACATGCCTACCGATGGCCGGGGTCTTGCGGACCGGGCACCGTCATCAGCCGGCCGAAGGGTCCCCGGGCTTTGCCGCTTCGGGCGCGTCCGCCGCGTCAGCGGCGAGCCGGTATTTCTCGACGTCTCGGTGGATCGCGTCGGGGTCGACGCCGCGGACTCGGGCGAGGCGCTCGGTGAGGAGCTGCAGCGGGGTGGCGCTGCCCAGCAGTGCGGCGACCGGGGAGGGGAGCGTCGGCGCCTCCGGAACGACGATCCGCCCGGCGGGGGTGAGCTCGGTCGGTAGCTCGGCGGCGATGTCGGCCGTGACGATCGCCGCCGCCTCCATGCCGATCACCTGGGCGGCCCGGAGGGTGCCGCTTGCTCGTTCAAGGCGATCCTCCCGGCGGTCCCGGTCGGTCAGCACCAGCACCAGCCCCGTCCCCTCGTCGGTCGCGGCGAGATGGCCGTGGAGGAACGTCTCCAGGTCGCGGTAGGCCGCCGGGATCCAGGCTCCCTCCTCGATCTTCAGGACCAGCTCGCGGCCGGCGGGCCGATCGGCGCCCGACGCGACCACGAGGATCGGGCGGGCGGAGCCGAGCCGGCCTGCTACCGATTCGGCGATCGACGCGCGGTCCACGCCCGCCTGGAGCAGGTCCCTGACGGCCGTGCCGAGTTCCGCGTCGACCGGCCGCTTCGCCAGGTGCGCCCCGATCGCCGCGGCGGCAACGAGCGGGCTGACGTAGCCGACCGTGTGGCACCAGCCCTGGTCGAGCTCTTCGGTCTCGACGACGATGTCGGCCAGGTCCGCACCCGGCGATCGATCGCTCACGGTGATGATGGCCGTGCGGGCCCCGGCATCCTTGCCGGCCGTCAATGCCGCGTTGGTCGCCGTCGTGCCGCCCTCATGCGACACCCCGATCACCAGGCCGCTCCTGGGCGGATCCAGGGCGAGCTCGAACGCCTGGGCAACGACCGCTTCCAGTCGCGTGGCGTGACCCGGTGCCCGGATGTCGGACGCCCGGATGGCCTCGCGCAGGATCTCGGCGACGCCTTGGGCGGCGTGCTCGGACGTTCCGCAGCCGGTGAGCACGACCGGGTCTCCGACACGGATCGCGGCGCGGATGGCGCGTGCCAGCTCCGCGGCCCCGCTCCCGGGTGCGGCGTTGCGCTGGAGGATCCGTTCCGCGAGCGCCGGCTCGGCCTCGATCATCTCGGTCATGTGGAAGGGCGGCGCCCCGCGTGCACTGGGCTGCGAGCTGGAACGCCAGGGTTCCGGCGGGCCGGGAAGCGGGGCCGTGGGGTCGAAGGTGGCTGTGCTCATCGGAGGAGCATAGGCGTCACCCGGGTCGCGGACCCGGACGACCCGTGAGACGCGACGGACCGTGGGCGCGTGGATCGTCCTGACCCGTCACCATTGCGTCGTCAACGAAAGCACGTACTGGAGGCACGGATGCAGGTCGGTCTCATGGCTCCGCAGGGCTGGAAGGGCGAGTACGACGGCTGGCGGCCGGCGGACGGATGGGCCCGGACGATCCAGCTCGCCGAGCAGGCCGAATCACTTGGCTTCGAGTCCCTGTGGGTCTTCGATCACTTCCACACGGTGCCCGAGCCGAAAGACGAGATGACGTTCGAATCGTTCGCCGTCCTCGCCGCGCTGGCGGTCAGCACCGAACGCGTCCGAATCGGCCACATGGTCGTGTGCACCGGATTCCGCAATCCGGCGCTGACGGCCAAGCAATCGTCGACGATCGACGTCATCAGCGGCGGTCGCTTCGAGCTGGGTATCGGCGCCGGGTGGAAGGAAGACGAGTGGCGGGCATTCGGCTACGGCTTCCCGCCGCTCGCTGAACGGCTCGCCGTTCTCGGCGACCACCTGGCGGTGATCACGGAGATGTTCGCACCGGGACGCGCCACCCACGAGGGTCGCTACGCCCATGTCCGCGCGGCGATCAACGAGCCGCGTGGCATCCAGGAGCCGCGCATCCCGATCATCGTCGGCGGCAACGGGCCGCGCGTCACGGCCGGGTATGCCATCCGCTACGCGGACGAGCTCAACTACGTCTTCCTCGAGCCCGATGACATCGTCGACCGCATGCGCCACGTGCGCGAACGCTGCGAGACCGAAGGTCGCGACCCGGCGACCTTGCGCTTCTCGCTGTACGCGCGCGATGAGCAGATGCGCGACGCCGGGTCGGGTCCGAGTGGACCGTATCGCTCGCCTTGCGGAGATCGGGCTCGACCGCCTGGTCGCGTTCCCGACGCGCTGGTCGCCCACGCTCGATGCGCAGGCGGCCTTCGCCGCCGATTGCGAGGCGGCCGGGGTCACGCTAGAAGGCCGCGTTCCCGCCTAGTCGAGGTTCTCGACCGAATTCGCGATCGCCGCGGCGTCCTCCGGGCTGGCATTCGTCGCGGTGACGACGAGCTGGTTCGTGCCGGCGAGGATGAAGTACTGGTCGAGCGTGGCGCCTTCAGTGACCCCCGCGCCGAGCGCGTAGTGGTAGTGGATGGCATCGCCAGCCGGGAGCTTGATCCGCTCGGACTCGATCTCGCCCTCGGCAAGCTGCTCCAGCTGGGCGGTATTGATCTGATCCAGGAGATCCAGGCTCAGTCCCATGGTCGGGAGCGCGAGGACCGTGACCTGCGTCCCGGCGGACGGGTCCGGACCGAATGCGAAGATCGAGAGTCCGGTCCCGAGTAGCGCCTTGATCTGGGCCGAATACTGCGCGGCCAATTCTGGATCGAGCTCGCTTGCGGCCATGGCCGCTTCCAGCTCCTCCGGCGTGACGTCGACGCGGGTCCAGCCATCGGGCAGGGTCACCGCGAAGCCCTTGTCGGCGACCTCGATGCGGCCGGTCGTCGCGAGGTCGCTGCCGGGGGTCGCCGCGGCAGCGACCGACGGCGAGGCATCGGGTGAGCCGGCCGGTTCCACCGACGCGGGGGCCGGTGTCACCACGCCCGTGGGGCCAGCCGAAGCCGACGGCGTCGAGCCGCCGCACGCCGCAAGCGCGACCGCGAGCAGCATGATCGAAAGGGCGCCACCGAGGCGCCGTGTCTGGAAGGTCATGAGTGGGTGTTCCCCTTGAGGAAGGCGTTGGTCGTACCAGCCTAGGCCCTACCTGGAGGGCCGTCCAACCCACCCGATGGTCAACCGGGCGGCAGCCGTCCGATGCGGCGCCACGGTCCGTAGCGGAACCACACCCGCCCGACGAGGAGCGCGACGGGTACTGGGCCGTAGCGGCGCGAGTCGATCGGCGGCCCGAAACCGGCCTCAGCAGTGACTTCCTCGGAAGCGTCGGCGGTCAGCCAGGCTTCGTCGTCCGCCAGTTCGAGATACCCGCTTTCGAACGGGACCCGATCGCCGGGGCGGGCCGCAACCCGCTTCACCGACAAGGCGCCGCCGTCAGGTTCGTGGAAGGCGACGATGGAGCCGCGCTTGGGCCATCGGTTCGTCGTGGGGTCGACGAGAAGCCAGTCCCCGGTCGCGAGCGTGGGCTCCATGCTCGCCTGTGCGATCGCGATCCGCCACGGTCCTCGCAGGCGATGCCAGAAGCGCTCGGTGCGACGAGGCCCCGCCGACCGGCGGGGCCTCGGGATGCGCGAGAGGACGCGGCCGAGCGTCAGGCGGGGCGTCCCGCGACGCGGGTCTTTTCGGCGCCACCGGTCGCCTTCCAGGCCGCATCGATCTCGTCGATCATGTCGAGCAGCTTCTTCGAGTCGGCGGCGTCCGTGGAGGCCTTCACCTTCGAGACCTGCTTGGTCGCGTTCCAGAACAGCTCATGCAGGTTCGGGACCTTGTCGAGGTGCTCGGGCTTGAAGTAGTCGTGCCACAGGACGTCGAGGTGGTGCTTGACGAGCTCCGCGCGCTCTTCCTTGATCGCGACGGCGCGTGTTCGGAACGTCGTGTCCTCGTTGGCCGCGTACTTCTCGTTGATCTTGTGGCAGGACTCGGCCTCGATGCGGGCCTGCTCCGGGTCGTACACGCCGCAGGGCAGGTCGCAATGGGCACGGGCAGTGGTGGTCGGCGCGAGCCAACGGGTCAAGCGAGACATGGGACTCCTTCGCACTGGGGATGCGGCTTCACCGTATCGCCTCGGGGGATGGCTCGAAGTGTCCGAGCCTCTGTCGGGCATGTCAAATGCGCAGCGGATCCGCGCGCGCCGAGCACCGCCGATGGGCGCCCCGGGTATCATCGCGGCGATGACCGAGCGTGGGCTGCCCAGTGCCGATGCTTCGCCGGCGTGTCCGTTCGTAGC
This sequence comes from uncultured Chloroflexia bacterium, assembly GCA_963828165.1. Taxonomy (GTDB): domain Bacteria; phylum Chloroflexota; class Limnocylindria; order Limnocylindrales; family CSP1-4; genus SPCO01. The sequence continues at coordinate 596,524 of CAWHDR010000001.1, read as the reverse complement.
GTTCGAGGACGAGCGGGACGAACGCGCCGACCGACCGGATCACCGCCACCGCTGCTATGCGGAGCCTGACCCCGCTCCGCGCGCGCTGGCGCACCAGGAGGCGTACTGCCTTTCGAGTGCGTTCCCGGTCTGCCCGACGTTCCAGGAGTGGGCCCGGCGCGAGGCCGCGCACGCCCGAGCCGGTGGGACGCCGACTCCGACACCGGCAGGTGCCACGGTGATGGCTCCCGACCCCGAATCGGCGAACGCGCCCGGCGACGGCACGTCCGACCCCGAGGACGATCCGTGGGAGCACCGGCACGACGAGCGTCCGATCGAGGAACGTCCGCGGCGAAACCCGCCGCGTGACTGGGCCGCGCCGCCGCCCTGGGCGCCCGGCGCGGCTGGCCTGGCCGGCGCTGCCGGGAGTGCCGCGGCTGGTGGCGCTGGGGCGGCCGGTGCCGCTGGGCCGGAGTCATCACGGGGCGAACCTGGCTTCCTGGCGCCGCGTCATGAGGAGGGACGCGGGCTGGCCGGCAGCGCTGCCGATCGACTCGCGCGTGACGTCGGCGCCGTCGACCCAGATCTGGACGATGAGCCCCTCGGTCGACCACCCAGGGATCATCCGTCGGCCCCCGCCGATCCGGAGCTCGCGGGTCTCGTCGGGAGAACCGGTCGCACCGGCTCCGGTCCGGAACGTGACGGTTTGGCGCCGGTCGCCCGCTCAGGCCGCCCCCCGAGCGTCAGCTCCACGCGCGACCGGGATCGGGAACGCGAACGCGAACAGCGCGAGAGAGAGCGCGAACGCGGGCGCGCCGACGGGCCGGCCTGGGAAGGCCAGCGACGCCTGGAGGCCTATCCGCAGATCCGGCCCGGTCGATCCATGCCGAGCATGTCGGGGTTGCCCAGGGTGGCCGTGCTCGCCGGAGCCCTGGCCATCGCGGCACTGGCGCTGTTCTTCCTGCCCGCGCTCTTCGGGGTCGGCGGGGACGGCGACGCCGACCCGACCCCGAGCCCGACCGCTGCGGTAGCGACCCCGACGCCCGAACCGACCCCACCCCCGGCGCCGACCCCCCAGGTCTACGTGATCAAGGAGGGCGACACCCTCTCGAAGGTGGCGCGCTCGTTCGGGTTGACGCTCGATGAGTTGCTCGCCGCGAACACGGAGACCATCACGGATCCGGACCGGATCGCGGTGGGCGATGAGATCGTCATCCCGGTACCGACCACGGACGAGGTGGACGGCGGGAGTGCCTCGGAGTCGCCGGCGACTTGACGCTGGCCGCGCGGCGGGCGCGCAGGAGCCCCGCTAGCGAGGCGCGATGTTGATGGCCGTGATCCGCCCGGCCTCCACGCGGAACGTCGCGTCGATGTGCTGGGTGGGCGCCCCCGGCCGCACTACCAGCAGGTCCGCCTCGTAGGTGTTCCCGGTGTCGCGGATCCCGCCCGGGATCATCCGCAGGCCGGCGTCGCCGCGCAGGAACCAGCCTCCGACGCGCTCCACGCCGCGCAGCATCTGGACGCTGTCACCGACATGCACTCGCATCTCGGTCTTCTCGTCCATGAGCGCGACCGCACCCTCGCGGTCACCGCTGTTCAGCTTCTCGAAGAAGTCTTCCATCGTCTCGACAGCACCCATGGACTGAGTGTACCGTCGGCCGCCCATGGACGCCGATGCCCGCCCCGCGAGCACGCTCGCCTCGGCCTGGCCGCTCTTCGGACTGCGCATCCGAAGCGAGCGCCTCGTGCTCCGGCTGCCCACCGACGACGACATCCTGGGTCTCATCGAAATTTCCCGCGAGGGCATCCATCCGCCCGACGAGATGCCATTCGGGCTGGCCTGGTCGGTGCTGCCGAGCCCCGAATTCGAGCGCGGGTCCCTGCAGCATCACTGGCTGATGCGCGCGACCTGGAGCGCAAGGGACTGGAACCTGAACCTGATGGCCGAGCTGGACGGGAAGCCGATCGGGGCGCAATCCGTGCATGCGAACGACTTCGCCGTGCACCGCACGGTCGACACCGGGTCCTGGATCACGCGCGACTGGCAGGGATGGGGCCTGGGCAAGGAGATGCGCGAGGCCGTGCTCGCGTTCGCGTTCGACGGTCTCGGGGCCCGCGTCGCGACGTCGGAGGCGTTCCTGGACAACGCGGCATCCAATGGGGTCTCGCGATCGGTCGGGTACGAGGACAACGGCCGCGGGGCTCTCGCCCCACAAGGAGTCTCGCGCGAGACCCAGCGCTTCCGGATGACCGAGGAGGGCTGGCGTTCCAGGCCGCGACCACCGGTCGAGATCGAGGGCCTCGATGCCTGTCGCGAGATGTTCGGGGCGTAGGATGAGGCGGAGAACGATCCCGTGAGCTGGAGGGCATGATGGCTGTTGCGCAGCGGATGAGACAACCCGTACCGCCGCCCGTCCTCATCGTGATCGGAGTGGTCGCGTTGGTGCTGGTCGTAGCCGCGCTCATGTTCACGTGGATCACCTCCTCATCGAGCCCCTCGACCGCCCCGTACAGTCAGTTCCTGGGCGACGTTGAGGCTGGGCAGGTATCGCAGGTCGTCCAGACCGGCACGACCCTTGAGGTAACCGGGTCACAAGGCGTCTACCAAGTGATCGTCCCGACGATCCTCACGGAGGTCTACGGCGATCTGGAGTCGGCGGCGGCCTCTGGCGGCACGGCGTTGCCATCGTTCAGGGCGCAGCCCGCACCGGATACCAGCTGGATCGGGCTCGTCCTCACGGCGGTCCTGCCGGTTGGCTTGCTGCTCGTGGCCCTCGTCTTCGTCGTGCTCTTCGTGGTCCGCCCAGGCCGGGCTTCTGGGACGCGAAGCCTGACGGGCCGCCTGCGCGAGCTGGACGAGGCACACCGCGCGGGGCTCATCACGGACGACGAACGGGCACGCCAGCGGGCGAGGATCCTCGACGACTCGTGACTTCGCGCGGGCCGGGCGATGGCACCGCCCTTCGCTATCAGTGAATGAACGCGTGCCGAACCGGCTTCTCCCAAGTGCGAACGGTCAACGGGCGACTCTCTTGGGGCTCATCGTTCAGTAGCAGTGAACGGATCAGGTCCAACCGGGGTGTTCCGAGCGTTGCGCGTGTCAACGTTCACAGAGAGTGAATCCCGACGTGGCACTCCGGGCCGCTGTCCGTCGGGCTAGAACCCGCCGCCCGAGCCGCCTCCGCCGCCGCCCGAGCCTCCCCCGCTGAAGCCGCCTCCGCCGCTGCTCCCCGAGGATGCCGGCGAGTTCCCGATCGTGCCCAACGCCGACATCATGCCGCCAAGGTCCGGAACGGCGGAGCCGGAGAAGATGCTGCCGCCGCTCCCAGCCGCGATCCCACTCGCGAACGACGAACCGTCCGACGTCCGATACCACGCCGGGAAGTAGGTCGCCGACGCCATCGACGGTTGCTGGCGCACGTCCTCGAGGCTCCTTGCGAGGACTTGTTCGATCTCACCCTGGAGTCCGAGGGCGGTCCCCCAGACCACGGCCTGGTCCGGCGTCTCGAGCCACTCCAGACCCGCCTCCTTGACGACCTGCTCCATGGATCGCGCCTGCTCCATGGTCTTCTGGAGCGTGCGCCGGTAGGCGGCGAGCATCGCCCGGATCATCGCTCCTGGCATCGTCACCGCCGGCATGCCACGGGCGAACCCCAGGATCACGAGACCGCCCGCGATCGTCGCGGCGCCGATCATGACGAGCCCGGCGATCGGGACGTTGATCCCGGCAAAGACGGCGATGCCACCGGCGATGATCACCAGCACGCCCTTGCCGGTCCAGCGACTGACGACCTTGCTCGGTTTCTCGACCATCCAGCCCTTCTTCACGACGTGCGATTCGAGCTTGGAGTCGAAGGTCGAGACCGACGTGCCGAACTTCGGCAGCTCGTCGGCGTCGATGAAGCCCGCGTCCTTGCCCGGGGCGAGCTGACGAAGCTCCTTCAGTGCGTATTCCTCCGCGGGCCCGATCGGTCGCCGCGCGTTGAGCGCTCGCCGCGCCTCTTCGACCGGGTCAAGCTCGGGCGGCCCCACCTCGATGCCGACCTTGTTGGACAGCCCGAGCAGTCCACGATCCTCCCGGAACGACATCAGCCCGCGCGACGCGAGATCGAGCATCGCGGTCGTCAGCGCACGGCGCGAGGCCCTGCCGTCCATGACGAACGCCCCCGACGCCGCGGTCAGGTCGGGCGGCGGTGCCGGCATGAGGATCGAGGGATCGTCCAGGTAGACCGGGTCTTTCCCAAACCGCCGCCACTGCATGTAGGCCCAACCGGCCAGGCCCATGAACGCGACCGGGGCGCCGATCAGTCCCAGCACCGCATTGATCTGCCGGCCCGTTTCGAGACGAGCGGCGTTCTCGGGCGTGGCGGCGGCGTCGACCTTCTCGAGCGCGACGGCGAGCGCCCCGTCGAAATCGGCCTCCTCCAGGTACGGCAGCATGTCGTCGTCGAAGATCGCCTGGCGTTCGGCGTTGGTCAGGAACGTCGCCTCGAAACCGGGCGCGGCGTAGAGCTGCACCTGGCCATGCTCGAGCGATGGGTCGATGTCGAAGAAGATCGCCAGCCCGTCGTCGAAGCCGCGCCGTCCGACGCCCCACTGGTCGATCAGCGCGCGGGCGCGCGCCTCGGTCTCCTCGGTGGTCACGCCGAAGTCGGTGAGCTCGGTGTAGACGACGATCTCCGCCGCAGTCCGCGCCTCGATGGCATCGATCGTCGCCTCGGCGCTCGCGATGGTCGCGTCGGACAGGATCCCGGCGTTGTCGTAGACCGCCTGGCCCTCCACCGGGTCGGGGTAGGGAGGCCCAGCGGCCGAGGCCGCGATCGGCAACAGCAGGGCGATCGCCGTGCCGATGGACAGCAGAGCAGCGCTGGCGTTACGGCGCATCACGCGGGGATGATGGCACGGAGCGCGGGCCTCAGGTGTTGGGAGCCCGGCGCAGGCGCTCGAGCTCGCGCCTGAGCCGCTTGCTCGGCCGGCCCTCGCCCCTCACAGCCATGATCCCCGGTCGAACCTCGGTGACGATGGGCGGCGGGGTGTGGTCCACGTAGCAAGTCACAGCGACGGGTGCTCCGACACGCGTCTCGATCGGGTGCACGACCTCCACGACGCGGTCACGATCTGCGATCCGCGCCTCGACCCGGTCGCCGGCGTGAACCTTCGTCGACGGCTTCGCCGGCACCCCATTTACGCGGACGTGACCGCCCTCACACAGCTGCGTCGCAATCGGGCGGGTCTTCACCAGGCGCACCGCACAGAGCCAGCGATCGATGCGCGTCTCGGCAGGGGTGTTGAAGTCAACCACGTGGATCAGGGTCGCACGCCTCGGCGGCGCCGGCCCGCACCATCACGGTGGGTTCTCGATGGTGGCAATGCGTTCGTCAATGACACCAGACGATGGACGGTTGGCGCATGCATGAGCCTGGCCGCAGCATCGGTTCTCATCCGCCCTCGCCCGCAATCGTCACTCGGGTGTGCGCACCCATCGGGGGGCTGTTCCTAGCAGCGCCAAGACGAATGCGACGACACCAAACACGATCGGCAAAGGTACGCCAACGTTGGCGAGCGGACCAGGTGCCGTCGCGGTCTCTGGCATGCCGACGGCGGCTGGCGCGACCAGGGCGAGGGCCTGGCTGACCGTTCCGGCATCGCGGAGACGCCGGTCGTCCGTATGCCAGACCTGCGCTGAGTGGGAGTCGGTCAGGACGAGGAGACGAAGCTTCGCGCCTTCCGCGAGCCACACCGCGGTGTTCCACGTCGATGCGCTATATCGGCTCTGGGTGCTGATGAGGACGTGGGACCCGGTCTCGACGCCGACGCTCGCGAACCCGTCACAGGCGTTCGAGTGGACTTCGATGGTCTGCCCGCCACTCAAGGGCGCCTCGAGCGGCCTATCGGTCGGGTTCGCATGGACTCTTGAGATGGCGATCTTGACGTCGGACGTGCGTGGCATCCCCGCTTCCTGGATGGGTCCCAGGCGAATCGAAAGGATCGTGCCCTCGAATGTGTATCCGCGGACGTCTCGCGCGGCCGCCGGCATCGCGTGGACGCACGTTTCTGCATGGACAGGGATGGTGATCACCGCCGCGGTCGCCACGATCGTCGTCGCGACGGCAGCGAGTCGCATCACGATGGATGTCATGTGTCGGACCTTCGTAGCCGGTGCGCTCTGAGACGGATGTGCCGTGGGGGCTGTGACTATCGCGGCGACCAGCGCGGCGGCGCCACCGTCACTAAGCGTGCGTTCAATGACACCTGGTCCTTGCCCCGGTCATGCAGCGGGCCCCGCCCGGCTCGCGTTGGGATGCCGCGGCTAATCCTCGAGCTAGAGCGAAACGGTGCGTGTCGCGACCAGGGCGACCATAAAGGCCGCGTCGAGGACAAGTGCCAAGACAAGGCGAGTGGGGAAGTCCCGGTCGATGATGTCCTCTCCCGGCTCATCGTCCCACCACGGCCTTCGACGGGTGAACAGCCATTGGAGAGCGACGCCACCGTTCCAGATCAGCAGCAAAGCCGCCGGCAAGGACAGCCAACCAGTGGCAACCCCAAGACCGATGAAGATGCCGGCCAGGACCACGGAGGCGAGAGCTACGCGAAGCCGAATCGATAGGTCGCCCAAGTCGCCAAGGTCAGTCGTTACGCGCACGTCGTGAGGATACTCGGGGGATAGCGTGGCGCAGTGGGCCTCTGAGTAGCGACCGGTGACGTCCCAAAGCGTCCGCCAATGACCCTTGAGCGACTAGCAGCCGCATCACCCGCCAGAGCAATTCGTCTCGCATCGGGGACCCATGTGGGCAAGTCCCCATGCCAGAAGAGTCGCACCGCGCGTGACCTCAAGGCGGTACGTCCCGGGTGCCTTGAACGGCACCAGTTCGTCCATGAACCCCGTGGCGTCCGGGCCGACGCGCTTCTGGTCTGACCAGGCGAGGCGAAGGGTTTCGCCGGCGACGCGATACAGGGTGATCCTGATCTGCGAGGCCCCCAGCGGTTGACCCCAGAAAGCCACGAAGGCGACCTCGGCGTCGATCGTAAGACCTCCCTCCGGCCAGGTCAGGTACGGCTCCAGAAAACCGTCGGAGCGGGGCCCGAGCGGTAGGGACCCGAAGATGATCGTTCCCGGTGCCGGCACGATCACCTCGTCGCCGGCGATGATGCGGTAGGGCGGCACAGTGGATGCTGACGGTGAGGGCGTCGCCGATGGGGGCGAGGCTGCCGGTGCGGTCGCCCTCGTGCTCGGCTCGGTTGTCGAAGGCGGGCCGTCCGACGTCAGAGCTGGCGACACGTTGGCGCGACTGGATGGCGACGGGACGACGTCAGCGCAGGACACGCACAGTGCCGCCGCGACGATCAGGAGCCCGATCTGCTTGGGGGGTCGCACAGCTGGTCTCACTCGTAGGAGTGTGCGGTCTCGGGACGTGCCTCAAGGACATGATGTGACGGTTTCGTCGCTTAGTGTCCGGGAATGTCACCCGAGCGATCCCAAGCGTCGTGGACCTGCTCGATGTCGGTCATGCTGCCGCCGCTGTGCATCACGCCTCCGGCCTTGAGTTCGTATCGGGCGTCTATGGCCGTCCAAGGCTCCACGTAAGAGAAACCTTCGAGCACGTCGAGAACTCCGTTCTCAACGAAGAGGACGAAGCCAACCCCGTGCTCTAGGCCGTCGACGTCGCCCTTGACGTCCCCGAGGCTCATCCTTCCGGGCCGCACCGGGGCGGGCTCGATATCCGGCGCGATCGCGAGGGTGGTGAAGAAGCCGACGCCAGTCGTCTCGCGAGACGCCACGCGGCACCGCTCCAACTGACGACGCAACGCGTTCATGACGGGGTGCTCAGGTGCGAGGATCGTCGCCAGGACGTCGCGTTCCAACGGGCTCAACTCGTCGGTCATACCAGGCAGGGTACTAGCGGAGTGCGTCACTTAGCGTGTGCCAATGTCACTCGGCTGATCCCGCGTTCCCCAGAACTGATGAACCTTATCCCAGGCCATGGCGGTCAACGGACCGAGCCACGGACGAAAGCGACCAGACAAATCACCTCCTCGCTGGTCGGCGGCATTCTGGAGGTCCTCGATGAGCCCGACCACGACGAGGTCACGGACACCAGGCTCGTCAGCTGAAAGCAACGCCTCGACGGCACGGAATAGCGCGGGGAACTCGGAGGTTTCACCCTGCTGGAGCTTGTCGACCAAGTGGAGCGCGAACGCCCATACGTCACGGTACGGAAGGCTACGGTCTTCCAAGAAGTCGGGGTATGCCTCGTGCTTCTGGAACGACGGGCACGCTGCGATCAGGGCCGGTATCACCGTATCGGTCCGATCGGGTATCAACTCGAAGTCCATAGGCGCCATTGGCACAAGGTAATGGAGGGCACCGTCACTCGGTGTTCCGCAATGTCACCAGAGATCGCCGCGTCCGGCGTCAGTCGCGCCGCCGGACGACGCTTCACCGCTCAAAGCAGACTTCGGATCTTGTGGGCGTCCCAATCCTTGGTGGTCCGCGAGTTCAGCCGCCAGCGTCCATCGACCAGGGCGAGTCGGTACTCGGATCCCTGCGGGTCCAGCCGGGACCGTCGGGAGTCGGACGGATACTCGGTCGTCCTGACCAGGGCATGCCTTGGGTCGCGTTGCGTTACGTCGAGGACCGTCATCACGTTGGTGTCGGACGCCGGTGCGTTGCCGAAGGACACGGTGGTGTTGGTCGCCAGGGCGCGCGACGTCAGGTGGGCCTCCCGGATAGCTCCGAGATCGGTCAGGACCTGCGGCGGAAGCGCCCCATCGGCACCGGCGGCCTTGAACGCCCGCAGTTCCCATGCATACAGCGCGTCGAGGTACGACACGACCAGATCGGCAGGGGTATGACCCTCCCGGTCCGGCGTGCCGGAGTCCTCGGGCAGGACCGGCGGCTGGCGCCGATTGCGCCTGAACAGCGATACCACGGGTCCATCTTCACATCCGGGAAGGGGACCCGCCTAGGGCCTCCGGCGCACGTGATCACGGTCCCCTCGCGCCCCGGCCGGCGACGCCAGCGTCACTCAGTGTCCGCGAATATCACTTGAGCCTTGTGAGTGTCTCCGCGCGGAGGCCTTGCGGCGAACCGCCCGCGTGTCGACCGAGTCAGTGTGGCGACAGCGGTATCCCCAGGGCGCGAGACACGTCGTCCTCAATCGTCCGGTAGTTCCCGAGCCCAGCCGTTCCCACGGGAGCCCCGCGCGGTGGTCGGCCGACTGGCTCGCCGTCCTCGTTGACAAAATGCCGCTTCCCCAGCGTCTGCGGCGAGGTGCGTCGTCGAAGTAGTGGACCGGGAATCGCTCCCGGTCCTCGAACGGGCGCCGCCCGACGGTCATGAAAGAGCCGCGCGGCCACCCGAGCCGGTTCACGGTTGCTGGCGGTATGAGGAGATCGCTGACAAGCAGCCTGGGGGGTAGGACGGGTTCGTGCGACATGTAGCGGAAGACGTACACGAGGATGCATCCAGGCCCGAAGCAATGGGCGTCCGTCCGGACGACGCGACCGAACAGGTAGCGACCATCGGCGATGCGCATGGTGAAGATGTCGCCAGGGGTCAGCCCGGTCCGAGATGGCCGGAGTTGCTGGAAGTTGGACGGCGGATAGTCGGGCATGTCAGGAGGTTACGGATTCTTCGCAATGCGTACGGGAATGTCACTTGAGCGCGCCGGTCAATCCCGCGACCTTGTGGAGCGCGAAACAAAGTCGGCCACGGAGCCGATCAGCTCGTCGACATGGTCTTCGAGCGTCATGGCATCTTCGGGTGACAGCCGCGAAAACGTGAAGCCGAGCCCGAGGTTGGTCGGCTGGAGTGCTCTGAGGTACGGACCCGCAACGCCGATCATCCATCCTGATCGGGCGGCCCAATGGGGATCGTCAGTTCGGAATTGAAAGACGAAAAGGTCGCTAGGCCCCTCGCTCGTCGGGAGTTCGATCGTTTGGATGAGCTGTATTTCGTCGGGCTGCTGTTCCAACTCTGTGGGATACGCGAGCCATGCAGCCATGTCCGCCTGAGCGATCTGGGCCTGTCGTGGATGCGGCTGGCGTTGGTCAGTCAGCATGCGTGAATGTCATCCGCTGCGATCGCTCAGGAGCGCCCGGAGGCGACGAACCTCATCGAGCAGCAACGGCACTGCGGTTTTCGAGCCGCCGCGATGAGCTCCTGATCTTCGATGCGATTCGGCCCACCGCCTATGTACAGGTCCGAGTCATCACCGTCGGCAGCGGTTCGAATGATACTGTCGCCGCTCGTGAAGTCTCGTCCCTCCACCAAGGACCCCTGGACCGGCCTTGCGTCTGACGCCAGTTTCGTGAGCCGGTCCAGGTCCAAGTCTTCCATTGGCGGAGTGTAGGGAAGGCTCCGTCGCAAAGCGTCCGCCAATGACACTAGGACACGCGCGCGTCACTCAGTGCCCGATACAGGAAACCCGCCTACTCGGACGCCAGGACCCGGTTCTTCCAGTCCAGCCACGTCGAGTAGCTGTTGGCACCGCCAACCGCCGTCAGGAACTCGGCCGTTTGGGTATCAAGGGCACGGGTTCCCAGGATTGTTGCGAACTGGACCAATCGCTCCATCGTCGACGGGGAAACGCCGCCATACAGCGAGACGTTGACTCCGTCGGTCGGGTCCTCGGTCCCAACCAATATCTCGGTTCCGTCGTCCGGCAGCGTGAATACCCCGACCGCATCCTCAGTTGCACCGGGGAACACCTCGGAAATTGCGGCGACGACGGTTCCACGTGGCCCCAAGACGCCAGGGGACCAATCGCTCGGGATCTCCTCGGCGGTGGTCCAATCTGGGTCGAACGGCAACAGCATAAGGTCCCAGCTCACGGTCACCTCCGACGAATTGTAGGCACGTCCAGCATCGACATAGGACCCCTGGGACGCCGAGGCCACGGTGGGGGCATGGTTTGCCCCGGGAGACCGCACCCAGCCGTCGCTCAGCGTGCGCCAATGACACCGGGTCGGTTTGCGCGTTCGGTGAGTCGAGCTACTCCGAGAGGTCCGATCCTTCGCGCCCGCTAGGGTCGAGCGAGAGCAAACTCTCGTGCAAGCCGCCGATGTCTCGACCCGTCAACTTCGGCTCCGCGTCGGTCTCCATGAGGAGCCACCCAGGCGCGTCATCGGGCGCTTCAGGGTCACGACCCTCGTCCACCCTTTCGACGACACCAAACGCCGTCTCGTAGGCGACCGCCCGCAACGCGGTCGACAGGTGCGCCATGGACGCGCCGGCGTCGAGGAGTCGCGCGGCGGCGGGTATCTGGCGGACGACGCTTTCATCCGAATACGGGTCGATGATCTCAGGCCAGATCGAGCGGAGGAAGATGTATCGAGCCTGTTGAGCGATGTTCTCGGTAATCTCCGACTCCGCCCACGAGTCCGGGTCCGGTGCGCCAAGATCGGCCATGCGTCGGGCGAGATCGTCCATGACGGCGAATGATGCCTCAATTGCGACCACATCACCAAGGGGTCGCTTTGTGCCACCTCCCGGGATATCGGCGGCGGGGCCGCCGGCTCCTCAACCCAAGGAGGCGAGAGCTGCCGCGCCGGCGACCGACCGTGAGGCTGCCATCAGGTGCCCGCATGATCTGCGGGGGGCGTGGCCGCCCGTTGTACGCGGAGCCGAGTGACGCGGCGTAGGCGCCCGCATCGGCGATGGCCACGAGGTCGCCCCGGCGAAGAGGCGGAAGGTCATGCGTGCCCAGCGAGTCCGTCGACTCGCAGATCGGACCCTCGACGCGCGCGGGCTCGGCACCCCGCCCGGCCGCGGCTCCTGGCTCCACGGCCCGGCCGAGCGACGTGAGGGCCACGATCGGATGGCGCGCCCCGTAGAGCGCGGGCCGAATGAGCTCGGTCATGCCGGCGTCGATGACGACCTGTCGACCGCCCCGGTCGCGCACGTGGAGCACCCGAGCGACCAGCCACCCGGCTCGGGCCACGAGCGCCCGACCCGGTTCGATCGCCAGGCGGGTCGGGCGACGATCGTCCGGGACGGTCTCGAGCGCGGCAGGCAGCTCGCGCGCAAAACGCTCGACGGTCGGGGCCGGCTGGTCCGTTGGGAGCACCGGGAACCCGCCGCCCAGGTCGACGGTGTCGAAGGTCTCGATCGAGCCGCGCCACAACGCGGCCATCGCGATGGCCTTGCGGACGGCATCCCGCCAGGCATCGACGGCACCGAGCTGCGACCCGACATGCAGGTGGATGCCGCGCGGGCGAAGCGGACCGTCGGGCCCGCCACCCGCCTCGATCGCCTCCCCGATCTCGGTCTCGGTCATGCCGAACTTGCTGGCACCGGATCCCACGGCGAGCCCGGCGAGGGTCTCCGGTGCGACGTCCGGATTCAGCCGGTACAGGGCATCGATGCGTAACCCGGCCTTCCTGGTCCGACGCACCGCGAGAGCGAGCGCCCGGGCCTCTTCCGGCGATTCCAGCGCGATCCAGCGCAGCGGGGAGCCTGCCGCGGCGGCACGCGCGGCGTCACGGAGGTCGGCGGGCGTCTTGCCGACGCCCTCCAGCGTGATCCGGCCGTTCGGCACGCCGGCGCGGCGGGCCAATGCCCACTCGCCGCGCGAAACGACGTTCGCGCCGAACCCGCGCGAAGCGACGCGCGCGATGACGGCCGGCACGTCGTTCGCCTTGACCGAGTACTGCCGGATGATCGGGTCCGGGAACGCCGCTGTGGCGGCCGCACAGGCGGCGTCGACCGTCGCAAGGTCGGTGACGAAGAGGGGCGTTCCGTATCGCCGGGCCGCGACGCGGAGCGACTCCTCGATGGGCGTCTCAGTCGGGGACGACAAGCCGGATGACGGACGAAGTGATGGACAGGACGACGGCCCCGACGATCGCCGCGATGAGCGTGTCGACGGTCAGCAGGTCCGGCGGGAAATCGCCGACGTGCAGCGGAAAACCGGCGAGGTCGGACAGCCAGGCGGTCAGCAGCAGCAGCCCGCCGTTGATGAGGAAGCCGACGAGGCCGAGGGTCGCCAGCCTGATCGGCAGGGCGAGCAGCTTGACGATCGGGCCGATCAGCCCGTTGACGATCCCGAAGATGATCGAGATGACGATCAGCGCCGTGATCCCGCCGTCGTAGGCGAACATGTCCGGGAGCAGCGTGACCAGGATGTAGAAGGCGACGGCCGTCACGGCCGTACCGATGACGAAGCCTCTCAACACGTCCTCCTGACTGGGCGATGGATCGGTGTGCGCCGAGGATAGTCGCTCAGCGCAGCAGGAATCCGCGCCCGAGTGGGTCGCGATCGTCCAGGACGAACGTGTGCTCGCCGGTTCGAAAGGCTGCGCCCTCGATCTCGGTGACGACCGTCGTGTGGCCGCCGACCGGCGGACCAGCCTGGATCACGCGTGCATCGAAGACCGAATCGACGATCGATCGATGGCGGAGCGTCTCGCCCAAGCCGATCTCCCCGCGGGCGTGGAGGATCGCGAGCCGCGCCGACGTGCCGGATCCGCACGGCGACCGGTCGACTTCGCCGTCGGCGAAGACCGTGACGTTGCGCTGGGCACCGCCCTCGCCCTCGACCGGCTCCCAGAAGATGACGCCGTAGATGCCCAGGAGGTCCGGTTGGTCGGGGTGGACGACCTCGAGCGCGCCATCCAGGGCGGGGCGGAGCTCGCGTTGCAGGGCGATCAGCTCGGGGAGGGCTCGCGGCTCGACACGGAGCCCGAGCGTCCGCACATCCATCGATCCGTAGAACGCGCCGCCGAACCCGACGTCCAGGGTCAACCGGCCCCGGCTCGTCTCCACCTCCACGTCGCGCGCAAGCACGAACGAGGGGACGTTTCGGAAGCGCACCGCCTCGACTCGACCGTTGCCGTCCAGGCGTGCCGTGCACGCGAGCCGGCCCGACGGCACGTCGACCGTGACCGCCACCTCACGGGTGCCGGATGCGGCCGCGACCCGACCGGTGTCGATCGCCCAGGTCACCAGCGCGATCGTCCCGTGACCGCACGCCGTCGAATAGCCCTCGTTATGGAAGAACACGACGCCCAGATCACCGTCGGCGTCGTCGGGCGGCGTGACGAAGCCGCCGTACATGTCGGCGTGACCGCGCGGCTCGTTCACAAGGAGCTGGCGGACGCTCGTCGATGTTCGCCGCCGCCCAACGGCGGCGCTCCGGCACCGTCCCGCCTTCGAGCGGCGGGACACCGCCGGTCACGATCCGGAATGGCTCTCCGCCGGTGTGGTAGTCGGTCGTCGTGATCTCGGTCAACGGGCGAGTAGCCCCTCGAGGCGTGCCTTGACGCTGGGCCACTCCCCGGCGAGCACGCTGTAGAACGCCGAGTCGCGGTTCGAGCCGTCGGGCATGATCGTGTGGTGGCGGAGGACACCTTCGAAGGTCGCCCCGATGCCCAGGAGCGCGCCACGCGACCGTTCGTTGCGGGCGTGCGTCTTGAACTCGACACGCTCGGCGTCGAGCGTCTCGAACGCATGGGTCAGCTGGAGGAGCTTCGCCTCCCGGTTCGCGCCCGAGCGCTGATACGCCGTCCCCACCCAGGTCCAGCCGATCTCGAGGCGCCGGTGCTCGGGCGTGATGGTCATGAACCGGGTACTCCCGATCGCCCGGCCGCTCGCGGTGTCGACGGTCGCGAACGGCACCTCCGTGCCGGCGTCGGCGTTGGTCCGGGCCGACTCGAACCACGCCCGCAGCGCCGGTTCATCGATCGGCTTGGCGATCGTCCAGCGCCAGATGGCGTCGTCGAAGGCGACGTCCTTGAGCTCGTCGAGGTGGCGTGCCTCGAGCGGCTCGAGCCGAACGCGGGACCCGTCGAGCGTGACGGGCGTGACCCAGGTCTGGGCGGGAGCTGCCATGCCCGCGATGGTAGCGGTCCTGTACCCGGTCGCCACCCGGTCCGTAGACTCTGCGGATGCCCACGTTCGGTGACCACTTCGCATCGTTCCTCGAGGAGTACGTCGCGCTCCACCCGACGGCGGCCACCGCGATCGGCGATCACCGCTACGACGATCGCTGGCCGGACGTGACCGAGGCCGGCCGGACGGCAAGGCTCGACTTCGTCGATCGGTGGCGAGAGACGTTCCAGGGGCTCGGGGCCGGCCTCGCGGCCGGTGACGCCATCGACCGCGACCTGCTGGTCATGGAGCTCGAGGCCGAGCGGTTCGCCGACACCGAGCTGCGGGACGAGACCTGGGACCCGTTGCAGTGGGTGTACCTGCTGGGCGACGGGATCTTTCCGCTCATCGCCCGCGATTTCGCGCCACTCGCCGAGCGTCTGGCGTCCGTTGCGGGGAGGCTCGAGGGGATCCGGACGGTCCTCGATGGCGCCGTGGTCGCCCTCCGGGGCCCCGGCGATGGACGGCCGGTCGGCGCGGTTCCAGACCGAGAAAGCCCTCGAACAGCTCCCCGGGATCGCCGAGCTCGTCGACGACGCCCTGGCCGAGGCCGAGCGTGCGGCGCCCGCTGACCCTGCGGTCGCCGCGCTTCGCAAGCGGCTGACGGCGGCCGCATCGGATGCCAAGGCCGCGTTGGATGGATTCCAGCGCCACCTCAACGACGACGTCCTGCCACGCAGCGAGGGGGAGGGTCGCCTGGGCGCGGACCTGTTCGCTCGCAAGATGCGCCACACGATGCGGTCCGAGACGCTGACCGCCGAACGGATCCTCGCCGCCGCCGAGGACGAATTCGACGTCGTTCGCGCGGAACTGATCCGCCTGGCGAGGCAGCTCTGGCCGAGATGGCGGCGAGGCAGCCCGCTCCCCGACGACGACGGCGCGATCGTGCGCGAGGTGCTCGACGCGATCGCGGCCGAGCATCCCCGGGCGGACGAGCTACTCGACTTCTGCCGCGCGGAAAACGCCCGGATCGAGGCGTTCTGCCTCGATCGGGACCTCGTCGGGCCTGGTCGACGAGCCGCTCGACATCCGCTGGACGCCGACGTTCCTGCGTGCGTTCGGTGGCGCGATGCTCATCTCGCCGGGACCGCTGGACAAGGGCCAGAAAGCCTTTTTCGCGATCACCCCGATGCCCGACGACTGGCCGCCCGAGCGCAAGGAGTCGTACCTGCGCGAAGACAACGCACGGATGCTACGGCTGCTGACGATCCACGAGGCGGTCCCGGGGCACTACCTGCAGGGCGTCTACGCGCAACCGATCGGAGTCGCTGCCGCGCGCGATCTTCTCGAGCGGCCTGTTCGCCGAGGGCTGGGCCGTGTACGTGACCCAGGTGATGATGGACGCCGGCTACGGTGCGGACGACGGGGCGCTGCTCCTGACCCACTGGAAGTTCTACCTGCGCTCGGTCACGAACGCGATCATCGATGCGCGCATCCACACCGCCGGCATGACCGAAGACGAGGCCGTGGCGCTCATGGTCGATGGCGGCTTCCAGGAGGAGGCGGAGGCACGCGCGAAGTTCGATCGCGCTCGACTCTCCTCGACGCAGCTGTCGACCTATTTCGCCGGCTCCCTGGAGATGTGGGACATCGAGCTGGAGGCGCGCCGCCGTGCCGCCGCAGCCGCCGGCGCCGACCCGTCGACGATCGCGGCGAACGGCCTCCCCGGCGGATTCGGCGAGACGCCGGGCTTTCGCTACCGGCCGCACCTCGAGGCCGTCATCGGGCACGGGTCGCCGCCGACGTCGCTATTGAGGCGGATCCTGTTCGAATGAGCGTCGAGCGCGACATCGTCGAGCGCCTGGAGCGAGCCGGCGTCGGATACTACGTCACCGGGTCGGAGGCGCTCGCTGTATGGGCGGAGCCCCGCCAGTCTCTCGATATCGACATCGTCACGGACCTCGCGCCCGAACGGTACGAGACGGTCATCCGCCCGGCGTTCGAGGACGCGTATCTCGTCAACGAGCTGATCGTGGTCGACGATCGCGGCTATGGCTCCGTCATCCATCGGACGGAGGTGCACAAGGCCGATCTCATCATGCGGCGCACCGATCCGTGGGGACTCGCCGCTTTCGAGCGTCGCCGCCTCGTCGACGACCCCGCACTGGGTCAGGCCTGGTTCATCAGCCCCGAAGACCTGATTCTCGCAAAGCTCGCATGGTCGGACGGTGGCGCCTCGGAGAGGCAGCTGCGAGACTCGGCATCGATCGTGCGCATCCAGCCGAACCTCGACTGGGAATACATCGGTCGGTTCGCCGTCATCCTGGGGATCGAACCATTGCTGGAGCGCATCCGTGGCAAATAGCAGCGATCAGACCCTCCTGGACCGGCGACTTGTCGAGGCCGGCTTGGAAGGCCGCCGGGCGACGCACGATCGACTCCGGGCGAAGGGGTTCGCGCGTGTCTGGGCACAGGCCGATCGTGCGGGCGCGATGACCGAGCTGGAACGCGCCAGATTCTTGCTTCGCAGGCTCTATCCGGACCTCGAGGGCGAGCGACTCGAAGTGATCATGGCCTGTCTCGAGGCGGAGTGGGTCGCCGGGACGTGGACCGGGTTTGTGCGGCCGGACGAAGCTCGCTGAGTGCGGCGCGTAGTTGGTCCACGCGATGGCCGGTGGCCTCCGCGGCCGCCAGGAGTCGCGCCGTGAGCTTCGGGTCCGCTGGTGCGCCC
The DNA here is from genome assembly GCA_963828165.1 of uncultured Chloroflexia bacterium. Classification (GTDB taxonomy): domain Bacteria; phylum Chloroflexota; class Limnocylindria; order Limnocylindrales; family CSP1-4; genus SPCO01. The sequence continues at coordinate 579,005 of CAWHDR010000001.1, read as the reverse complement.
GTCTCGATCGCGTCGAGCCGCTGTGCCCAGCCGAGCAGGGCTGCGAAGCGGTCGCCGTCGAGCCATTCATCGCCGTCCCAGATGTGGACACCCATCGCCTGGCGGATGGGCTCGCTCGCCAGCCAGCGTTCCAGCACATGGAGCTCGCGCCGGGGCCCGCGGCCGCGCAGCCCGGATGGACGAGGCAACGCCAGCAGCGAATGAACCATGCCGGCGACCGCCGACGCCACGGGGTCATCCAGGCCGGCGGACCGCAGGCCGTCGGCCACGACCGGCGCCAGCCGCAGCTCGTCGTACCAGGCAAGGCTCGTGGCCGCGACGTCGGCGCCAGGGGCCAATGCACCGAGGCGGGACAGCACGAGGTAGAGCAGGAGCGCGGCGCGGTCGTCGCGAGTGAGCGGTTCGGCGTCGGTCGTTACGGGCTCCGCTGCGGGAAAGCAGGGCCTCCGCGACCAGGTCGCGGACCTCCCCGGCCACGGCGACGGGGTCACCGCCAACCCCGGTCGACTCGGCCGTGGCCGCCAGGAGCGCCGCGGCCCGCTCCTCCAGCGCGTCGACGTCGGCGCCGCCCGCGGATCCATCGATGATCGCCGCCACGTGGCCGCCCTCGAACCAGGCCCGGAGCGGCGCGTGAACCGGCTCCAGCTGCTGCTCGACCAGTGCGTCGTCGAGCGACGGAACGCCTGCGCCGGCCAGTCGCTCGGCGAGGTGCCGCCACTGCCCCGCGGTCCCGTCGCGGACCTCGTCGAACTCCCAGAACACGTGGCCCTGGTACGCGTCGAGCGATAGCCACAGGCCGCGCTCCCACAGTTCCAGCGACGGGCGGATGTACTGCAGTCCCGTCCTCGCGTCGCGGAACGTCGCGAACATCGAGGGATCGTTCGTGAGACCGAGGCCCTCGGCCAGCGATCGGCGGACCAAGCGCTTCGCGCCGGACGCCGACTTGCGCGCGTAGGCTGCCGATTCGCGGATCGTGCCCGCGATCGAGCCAAACCGCGTGTGGTAGACGACCAGCGACCGTGTCGGGCCGCTGCCGTTCGAGTAGGCCAGCACGCTCTCGTCCACGCCGCCTCCGTCCGTGACGAGGTCATACAGCAGGAAGTCGTGCGCCTCGGCGAACCACGCCCGCCGGTGGAGCAGCGGGAAGACCTCGCGCTGGTGGCGCTCCACGAGCGACGGATCGGGCAGCTCATCGAGCCGCGCGCGCCGGAATTCCATGCCGTACTTCTCGGCGAAGCCCTCGACTTGACCATGGCCGAGCATCGGCAGCCCGGGCAGCGTCGCCATGACCGTGGCGACCCCGAAATACTTGTCGCCCTTGCCGAACTGCTCGAGCGCCGTCTCCTCGTCCGGGTTGCTCATGAAGTTCACGTAGCGCTTGAGGATCTCGGGATCGAACTCGAGGGTCTCGCGGATGAGCTTGCGATAGCCGGCGCCGTTCTCGTCGCGGAGCATGTGCATGAACGCGCTGTTGTAGACGCGGTGCATGCCGAGCGTGCGGACGAAGTAGCCCTCGAGCATCCAGAACGCCTCGGCCAGCAGGAGCGTGTCCGGCACTTCGGCCGCGACCCGGTCGACGACCTCGCGCCAGAACTCGTTCGGCATCCGCCGGTCGAACTCCTCCTGCGAGATCGCGTATTGCGCCCGCGACGGGATGCCGTCGCCGGAGCCCGGGAGCGGCCACCACAGCCGCTGGATGTGCTTGCGGGCGAGGACCATCGCCGCATCGAACCGGATGACCGGGAATCGGCGGGCGACGTCCAGGATGACCTGGATCACGTGCTCGCGAACCTCGGCCGACAGGAAGTCGAGCTGGGCCGTGTCGTTCCAGGGAAAGCTCGTGCCGTCGTTGCCGTGGTAGACGTAGCGCTCGTCGCCGGTCTCGAGGTCGAAGCGCTTGAACACGACGGCCGCGTCGCTGTCGTCCCAGTAGTGATCCTCGAGCACGATCCCGACCCGCGAGTCGGACGAGAGGTCCGGCCCGGTGTAGGTGTAGGCGGGGAACGGCGGCTCGGGCAAGGACAGGAACCACTCCGGGTGCTCGATGACCCAGCTCGAGTCGATGCCCATGTGGTTGGGCACCATGTCGCTGGCCAGCCGGATGCCCCGCGCCCACGCGCGGTCGCGCAGGTTCGCATAGGCCGCCTCGCCACCGAGGTCGTCGGCGATCCGGTAGTCGTCGAGGGAGTAGGCCGAGGCGACGGCATCCGGCATTGCCGCGCATGCGCTTGATCCGCTCCGACGCCACCGAGCGCTGCCACAGCCCGATCAGCCACAGGCCGGTCACCCCCCAGCTCGCCAGCGATGTCGAGCTCCTCGTCCGGGATGGCGTCGAGCGTGCGCAGGTCCCGCCCGTAGCGGCGAGACAGCTGGTCGAGCCAGACGTACGTGCTCTTGGCCATGAGCACCACGCGCGGCATCCAGGCCGAATCGCTGGAGAAGGCCTCCGCCTCATCGGCGACGACGGCAGCGGCGAAGGACGGCACATCCGGCGGCAGGTCCTTGCCACCACCGCCACCACCGAAGCGCAGGTGGAGGCCGCGCTCCTCCTCAGCAAGGACGCCGATCGCGATGTCCAGCCGGCCGACGAGCGCGTCGAGATCGGCGCCGAGGATCGCGCCCCAGTGCTCCCGGACGAAGCGCAGCTGGCCGGCGAGCGAGGTCGGGCACCTGCCGGGCCGGCGCCCGCAGCAGCTCGACGAGCGACGCCCTCGTTCCGTCCGGGTGCTCCAGCCCCTCACCCGCCGGCGAAGCGATGCCTCCAGGCCGGCGGCCACGTCGTCGTAGCGTGTGCCCTCGCGGAGGACCCGGTCGTCGACGAGCTCGCGCAGCGGCCCGAGGGCCGGGTTCTCGTTGGCGACCCGGATGAGCAGCAGCTCCTCGAGGCGGTCGACGGCCGGTTCGGGCTCCGGCCCGACGCCCGGGAAGGCCGCGGCGAAGCGGTCGAGCACGAGGTCGGCGTCCTCGATCCCGAGCTGGCGGCGGACGTCGCGGAGCGCGCTCGACATCGTGCCCGCGTGCGAGCGCCTCGAACCGCGCGGTCAGCAGGTGGGCGACCTCGTGGAGCAGCCCGAGCGCCACGATCTCGCCGGCCCCGACCGACGGCGCGCCCGCCGGCCGGACCGAGTTCATTCGCGCGGCGAGGTGACGGATCGCGGCGAGGTCGGCGACGACGAGGTCGCCACGGGCGCCGAGCAGCGCGTCATCGATCGCGTAGCGCTCGCGCGCCGTCCGGCGAACATGGAACTCGCGCATTGGGCCGAAGGATGGCACGGGCTTGTGCGTGCGTCAGGACGCGCGCGCCGGGTCAGGCGCTGGGCCCCGTTCTCGTCAGGCCCCGAGCGCCTCGGTCGGTCGTTCCGCGACGGCGTGCTCGATCGCGCGGCGGAGCAGCTCCAGCCCGGACGGGTCGAATTCGTACGTCCACGAGCGGACCCGTTCCGGCCGGCTCAGGGCGCGGTCGAGGCCGGCGGCCAGCGCCTCGCGCGACATGAGGATCAGGTCGGCGGTCGCATCGACCTGCTCGAGCGCGTCGGGCTCGGTCGTCAGCGCGGTCACGATCTCGATCCCGGTCGCGCCCGACAGGCGCAGGACGTCGAGCATGTTGTCCGCGCCCCGCTCCGACGGGCAGACGAGGCCCACCCGCGAGCCCGGCTTCAGGCCGGCGATCTCGTGGACCAGCTCGAGGTAGCCCGGTCCGACGAGCATCGCCACGACCGGGACCCGGCCGGCCGCCAGCACCTGGGCCTCGTCGGCGTGGAAGGTCGTCGTCGCGACGAGGTCGTAGTGGAAGCGATCCAGCCGTTCGGGCAGGTCGTCGATGAGCGCGCCCTCGACCTCGATGAGGCCCGGGAAGGCGTCGACCAGGCGCTCGGCGTCGTAGCCGGCATCGGCGCTGGTGCACTCGGCGAAGAGGACCCGGACGAGCGGACCCGGACGCTTGCGCTCGGTCGCGGCGGCGAAGGTCGCGGCGGCGACCTCGTCGGCGGTGAAGCCGGCGTGGGCGGCGCGGCGGAGCATCTCGGCGACGACCCCGGCGAGCGCCTCCGCACCACGGCGCTGCGGCGGACGGTCGGCGACGTGGGTCCCGGCCCCGTGGCGGCTCGTGACGTAGCCGGCGTCGGCGAGGCGGCGGTAGACCGCCCGGATCGTGTTCGGATTGACCCGCAGCGCGGCCCCGAGCTCGCGGACCGGGTGGCAGGCGCGAGCCGGGCAGGAGCCTGCCCGGAATCGATCTGGTAGGCCAGCTGCCAGTAGATCTGGGTGGAGATCGGGACGTCCGAGTCGCGCTCGACGTCGAGGCTCCACCGGCGGTGCTGGCGCGGCTACCGGCGGAGACGGCTCGGATTCGCGGGTGCTTCGCTTGACATAGCTCAGTAGTCCAACCTAGAGTTCGACTTGGCCTAATCCACTATAGCAATGCGCACCGCCGGGGCGGACGCCGCGCCCGGTCAAGACACTGCCCTCCTCCCTCGTCAGCCCGTGGCGCGCAGGCCGCGGGCTGACGGATTCTCGGGATCCCGCCGGACGTCGACGGCGCGCCGTCAGCTGGGCTTGGTACGCGGCGACCAGATCGGAGGCGCCGCTACGATCGGGTCGCCGTGGCCGACGAGCAGCGTCTCGAACTCGAAGGTCCCGAGCTTCGCCACTGACTGCCACGGCTGCTGTCCATGTCCGCGGTGAACTGCGGGTTCGAGCCCTGGACCGGCTCCACCGGACGTGCCGATGCGCGTCGCCGACCACGACGATGCCGCCGGCTTCGTCGAGCACCGAGATCGAGCCTGGCGTGTGGCCAGGCGTCGCGATGACTTGTCAGCCCGAAGACATCGTCGCCATCCGCGAGGGCGACGAGCGGCCGCGGAGCTGCGATCGACGGAAGGTCCTCGGGACCCGCATATCCAGTCGCGTCGGGTGCGGCTTCGAGCACCGCAGGGAGGCTGCCGACGTGGTCACTGTGCAGGTGCGTGGCGATCACGTGGCCAACGGCGTTCCAGCCGAGGCCGATCCGTTCGAGGGCCGCGGCGATGTCGTCCTCGCTCCCCGCCGACCCGGTATCGACGACGGCCGCCTCGCCGCCTCTTGCGAGGATGTACGCGGACACGAACCCGAGGTTGACCCGTTCCCACGTCACCCCTTCGCCCGGCGCGGCGGGCGAACCAGGGGGCGGGTCTGCCGAGCCGGCCGAGCTGGCCGACGGGACCGGCGACGTCGCGCCGGACGGCGCGGGTGAGGGCGTACCCTGCGCGCCGGTCGCGCTGGATCCAGCGGGGGTGCACCCCGCGATCCCGACGACTGCGAGCGCGACGGTGCCCCGGCCGAGTTCGGCAAGGAAGAGGCGTCGGGACAGGGTCACGTGCGCGGTCATGACTGACCGATGGTACGAGACTCCGGCGAGGGGCGGTTTCAGACCGGTCGGCTCCAGCCGACGGCGCCTACCGCGGTGAGCGCCGCCTCGAGGATGCCGATCCCGTCGGCGGTGACGAGCGCCAGGTCGGCGACCAGCCGCCGCTCGAGGTCGGTGCCGGCCAGGCCGTCCATCGAGGCGTGCGGCGCGCACGGCGGACCGCAGTGCGCCAGCGGTCTCGATCCGGGCCGGATCGTCCCAGAACCAGCCGCAGCTCGCGAACATCGCGAGTCGCCAGCGCTGGGCCTCCATGACCGCGGCGAACGTCGCGCGGTCGCGCGGCCGCTGGCGGCCGGCGCGAGCCACGATCCGCGAACGTGGCGTCCGGTCTCCAGCCCCAGCAACGACGTCGACCGTAGGCATCGCGCGCCGCCCAGGGGTCGGGCTGCCCGGGCAGGGCCCGCACCAGCTGCTCGGTGGCGGCATCGACGCCGCCGGCCAGACGGTCGAGGGCTGCGCGGAGCGGCCCCTTCCAGGCGCCGTCCGGGACGCAGTCGCAGCTCGCGCCCCAGCGGGCGACGCCGTGGTGGCAGCTCCACGACGTCCGATCGCGCAACCGTCGCGGCGGGCAGGCCCCGACGCGGCGGCCCGCGCGATCGCCTCGGACAGCGTGGGCGTGGCGTACGGCACGTCCGGCGGCGCGGCTCGGCCGACGAGCCGCGCCAGGAACTGGTCGCGAAGCGGCTGGTGGTGGCCGTAGAGCTCGCCGTCCGTGGCGATGACGACGAGCGGTGGCGCCTCCCCGGGGAGCGGCTCCTGCGCGAGGCGGGGCAGCGAGCCGATCGCGCACGAACCAGTCGGCGTCGACGGTCGCCGTCGGATCGAACGACACGGCCGCCGACAGCAGCCCGTCGTACAGCACCGCGACGATCGACCGGCCGTCGCCCAGGTCGAGCCGGACCGGACGGCGCGTGTCCAGCTCACCCGCCGTCGACGCCGACGACCTGCCACGGCGCGAGGACGGTGTGGGTGATGCCGTCGTCCACGAGAAGCCGCAGCGTCGCCAGGTCCACGGCCGTCTCTGGCAGCCACATCCCGTCGGGCCGGCGGCCGAAGCGGACCTCGAAGTCGCGCAGCCCCCAGCGGATCTCGGTCAGCCGGTCGGCCGCCGACGCGAGCGGCAGGATCGTGTGATGGAAGGGCTGGGCCATGCCGTTCGCCCCGCGGTCGCCGTCGACGAACCCGCGGTACGCGATCGGGTCGCCGGCCTGCAGCCAGCCGGCCAGGGTCGGCCCGAGGTCCCAGGACATCGCGCCGAGGTTGCCGAGCTCGGCGTTGGGCCGGTAGCAGTCGGCGCTGATCCGCTCGTTCCAGTCGCGGGCCGGTGCCGCGGTCGGGTCGACCGGCATCGTGCCCGTGAACGGGTCGAGCCGCGGCGGCTGGTAGAAGTGGCCGTGGACGACGAGCGCGGGCCGGCTCACCGAGCGCGGCTCACGCGGGGCGCTCGAGCCCGTCCGGTCGCGACTCGGGTCGTCGCGACGGCGTGGCGGATCGTCCGGGACCAGCGCTCGCCCGGCCGCGAGCGCGACGGGCCACGAGAGCAGCAGGCCGCTGCCCTGGTAGACGCGCTCGAAGCCGTTCTCGGAGTTCGAGATCGTCTCGATCGGCGCCCACCAGGCGTCGGCCGGGCGCATCGGTCGTGGTCGTCACGGACAGCCCGATGTGGTCGTTGCCCTGGGCGATCGGTCGTCAGGTCCGTCGGCGGACCCGGCCGGCATCGTGGCCGGTCCGCTCGCCAGCCACTTCCCACCACGCCGCCGGGTTGCCGCCACCACCGAGCATCGTCGTCGACCACTCGATGCCGATCCGCGCGTCGAGCGGCGGCCCGCCGCGGTGCTCCAGCTCCACCTCGAGCGTCGAGCGTCGGGGACCGCCGGTCGCCGCCGAGCGTCAGCGTCCGCGTCACGCCGACGTCGGTCTCCGCCGATCGTGGCCTCGCGGCGGGTGACGAGCCGGCCGCGTGCCGAGCTCGACGAGGCTCGAACGCGCCATCGACGGCGTCGCCGAGATCGATCGGCGCGGGCCAGCGCCCAGTCCTCGGCGCGAGACCTCGTGGCCGAGCGCCCGGACCAGCCCGGACCGACGCTCGTAGGCGTCGTAGACGAGGCGCGCGGCGAGCCCGGGCTCCTTGACCCGCACGACGTCGTGGATCGAGGCCGGGGCGTCGCCGCCGCCGCCGCCGCGTCCCCGCCGACCCGCGCGCCGGCCGCCTCGAACTCGCGCAGGACCTCGTGGTAGGCCTCGGGCCGCCGGCGCATGACCGCCGTCAGCGCATGGCGGACGGCCCGGATGTCCCAGGCGCCGATGCCCGCCGCCCCCGTCGAGATCGACGGTCACGACCTGCCCGCGATCGGCCAGCCGGACCTCGTCGACCCCGTCCATGTCGAGGTCGCGACGCTCGGCGGCGACGAGGGTGTCCGTCGCCGGCCTCGGCGAGGTCCTCGGCCGCGATGAGGTGCTCGTAGGTCGCCAGCGCGCATGTGGCTGATGTAGATCCCGCCGAACAGGCCGTGCCAGTAGCAGTCGTTCGACTGGCCCTGGTAGAGGTGGTCGATGGCCAGCGTCGCGGTCCGGGCCCGTCGCGGCATCGCCGCCACCGCTTCGGACACCCGCAGCATCTGCTTGTGGAGGTCGTTGATCTCGCGGTACTTCACCTGGAAGTTGCGCCAGAACGCGCCGCGCAGCCAGCGCGCCTCGGGGCGGCGCTCCGTCCTGCGCGCGCGTGGAGCAGCGTCCGAGAACACCAGGCTCTCGTCGGCCGGCAGCGCCCACTCGCCCATCTCGGCGTAGCAGCCGGTCGGGATGTAGACGCGGCCGATCGGCGGGTGGTCGGCGAGCCAGGCTGACGGGGTCGTCGTCGTCAGCCAGTCGGCGTTCGCCTCGAGCGCCTCGAAGAACCGCTCGACCCAGCGGCCCTCGCCCCAGCAGTGCTCCCAGGTCGTCGGCCAGCCGCCGAACTTCTCGCCGTCGTCGCCCATCATCCCGACCCGGTCGCCGGCGTCGGTCGCGTGCTCGCGCAGGTAGTCGATGACCTCGTCGACCTCGCGGAACGGGATCCGGTAGCGCAGGCCCTGCTCCGTGCCGAACACCCGCAGGAGGTGGCCCTGGTCCTCCGTCGTGTACGGGCCCCAGAGGTCCTCCTCCGGGATCGCCGCGGCGCGGAAGTGCGCGTCGTCGAGGATCGTCCACTCGTAGCCCGACGCGACGAGCGACGTCGGCAGGTCCGGCTCCCAGACGCGCTCGGCCAGCCACGCGCCGCGCGGCCGATCGCCCGAACATCGACTCCAGCTCGTCGGCCATGCGGATCAGCTGCCCGATCGCGGTCACGCTCCGGCAGCGACGCGAGCACCGGCTCGTAGAAGCCGCCGCCGAGGATCTCGACCTGGCCGCGCGTCACCGAGCGCGCGCAGGCGCTCGATCGGCCTCCGGCCGCTCCGCGATGAGCCAGGTCAGCAGCGGGCCCGGTGTAGTGCAGCGAGAGCGCGCACCCCGGGATGGCGCTCGAGCGCGTCGATCATGGGCGCGTAGGCCTGATCGAACACCTCGGCGAAGACCCAGCCGAAGTTGCCGACCGGCTGGTGGTTGTGCAGGGCGAGCGCCAGCGAGATCCGCGATGGCAAGGTCGTCAACCGGCCTCCGTGACGACGGGCCGAGCGACGGTGACGGACGTCTCGACGCCGGCCGCCGGCAGGTACAGGAGCTCGGTGTATTCCTGGAGCATGCGCGTCGTAGAGAAGCGCCAGAGCGCGCTCGCCATGGACCGGCGCATGACATCGGTCCAGCGCGTCGGGACACCCGTCGCCTCGCGCTCGTAGTAGCTCGGGATCGAGCTCTTCTTCGAGCAGGCGGTACAGGTCCTGGGCGTCGGCCCAGTCCTGGGCGGCCTCATCGGGCGACTGCTCGCGGCCGCCGATCGCCCAGCCGTTGTCGCCCTCGTAGCCCTCGTCCCACCAGCCGTCGAGCACGCTGATGTTCGGGACACCGTTCTGGGCGGCCTTCATGCCCGACGTCCCCGATGCCTCGAGCGGGCGGCGCGGGTTGTTCAGCCAGCCGTCGACGCCCTGGACGAGGAACCGCGCGACGCGCATGTCGTAGTCCTCGAGGATGAAGACCCGGCCGCGCAGCTGCGGCGAGCGCGAGCGCTGGAAGATCTCCTGGATGACCCCCTGGCCGGGACGGTCGGCCGGATGGGCCTTGCCGGCGAAGATGACCTGGAGCGGCCGCTCCGGGTCCCACAGCAGCCGGGCGAGCCGGTCCATGTCGGTGAACAGCAGCGCCGCGCGCTTGTAGGTCGCGAACCGGCGGGCGAAGCCGATGGTCATGATCGCCGGGTCGAGCGCCTGGTCCGACCTCGGCCAGGATCGACGGGCGCCTCGCCATGGCGGGCGAACTGGCTGCGCAGCCGGCCCTGGACGAAGAGGGCGAGCTCCCGCTTCTGGCGCAGGTGGGCCTCCCACAGGTCCAGGCGCGGGATGCGGTTCAGGCGCTCCCAGAACTGATCCTGTCCGCTGCCCGGCGTCGAGCGCGCTCAGGTCGGCATCCAGATGGCGCGAGAAGAGCTCCTCGACCGGCGAACCGACCCAGGTCGGGCCGTGTGCACGCCGTTGGTGATCGCCAGGATCTCGTGGTCGACGATGTCCTTCCAGGTCGCGTTGGCCGTCACGGCATGGAGCTTGCTGACGGCGTTCGCGCCGTTGGTCAGGCGCAGGCTGAACGCCGTCATGTCGAACTGGCTCGCGGTCGCCGTCCGTGCCGAGCCCGAGCTCGAGGACGTTCGTCACGGGCACGCCGCCGGCGTCGAGCATCGGGCCGGCGACGCGTCGGACGAGCTCGATGTCGAAGCGTTCGTTGCCGGCCGAGACCGGGCGTGTGGATCGTGAACACGCTGTCGCGCCGCACCCTTGCCCAGGCATCCTCGAGCTCCGCACCGGCCGCGACGTACTCGCGGGCCCGTTCGGCGAGCAGGAACGCCGAGTGGCCCTCGTTGAGGTGCCAGACGGCCGGGGCCAGGCCGAGTGCGCGGATCGCCCGCACACCGCCGATGCCCAGCACGAGCTCCTGATGCAGACGCATCTCGCGGCCGCGGACGTACAGGATGTGGGTGATCGGCTCGGTCTTCGACGGCGTTCTCGGCGACGTCCGTGTCGAGGAGGAGGACCGGCACGCGCCCCACCTGCGCCAGCCAGACGGCGATCGCCAGCATCGCGCCCGGGCAGCTCGAGGTGACCGTCAGCGGCAGCCCGTTCTCGTCCTGGACCCGGGAGATCGGCAGGCGGGTGAGGTCGTAGTCGGGGTAGTTGTGCTCCTGGTGGCCGTCCGCGTCGATCGACTGGCGGAAGTAGCCCTTGCGGTAGAGCAGTCCGACGCCGATGAACGGCAGGGCCATGTCGCTCGCCGACTTCATGTGGTCGCCGGCGAGGACCCCGAGGCCGCCCGAGTAGATGCCCGAGCGATTCGTGGATCCCGTATTCGGCGCAGAAGTAGGCGATCGGGCCGTCGAGCTTGTCGCCGTGCTCGCCGGTGGAACCAGTGGCCCGAGCCGTCGGCCATGTAGCGGTCGAACTCGCCCAGGACGTCGTGGTACTCGGCCAGGAACTTCTCGTCGTCGAGGAGGCGGGACCACTCCGTCGGGACCGCTGATGACCGGGATGGGGTTGCGATAGCGCGTCCAGGCGGTCCGGTCGACCAGGCTCCACAGGTTCCGGGTTCGCGGATCCCATGCCCAGCGGAGGTTGTAGGCGAGCCGCCGGAGGCCTTCGAGACGGGGTGGCAGGGGAAAGCTGGCCGCCGGGATCGACGGGATGGAGACGGGGTCCATGCGCGCGCATGATAGCGGGTCGCCGGTGCCGTGTGAACCGGTTTAGTCGAACGGCAGCAACCGATCCTCCGTCGTCCGGGCGGCGGGCTACCATGGATCCGATGGGACTGCGCGTCGCCTTCCTGGCCGCCGAGTGCGAGCCGTGGGCGAAGACCGGTGGCCTGGCGGACGTGGTGGATGCGCTGGCCCGGGCGCTCGGGCCACCCGGAGGTCGATGGCGTCGACGGTCCGATCGACGTGTTCCTGCCGCGCTACCGCGGCGTACCGGACCCCGATCGGGGCGACCATCCTCGGCGAGACGACGCTGGCCGTGCCGGATCCGCGGGCGCGGACGGGGTCGTCGGCGGTGACCATCGTGGACGTGGCCGCGAACGGGTACCGCCTGCGGCTCGTCGACCACCCGCCGGCGTTCGATCGCGAGGGCTTCTACGGCGACGACGCCGGGGACTACGCCGACAACGCCTGGCGGTTCGGGCTGTACTGCCGGACCGCTCTCGAGGCGCTACGGGCCGACGGGCGTCCGGTCGACGTGCTGCACCTGCACGACTGGCAGGCCGGGCCGACCGCGATCTTGCGGGGGGAGCGGTTCGACGACGACCCGCTCATCGGACCGGCTGCCGTCGTGACGACGCTGCACAACCTCGCCTATCACGGCTGGACCGACAATGCCGCCCTGCCGGAGCTCGGGCTGCGGCCGGGTGGCGCGGCTCCTGGCCAGAACGCGGACGGCGTCGACCTGCTGGCGGCCGGCATCGAGGCGGCCGAGATCGTCAACACGGTCTCGCCGACCTATGCCCGCGAAGCGCTGACGCCGGAGTTCGGGATGGGCCTGGACGGCCTGCTGCGGCGTCGGGGCGATCGGTTCATCGGGATCCTCAACGGGCTCGACAACGCCGTCTGGGACCCGGCCACGGACCGGGATCTTGCCGCGCCCTTCTCGCGGGACGACCTCGCGGGCAAGGCCGCGTGCCGGGCGGACCTGCTCGAACGGGTCGGCTTCGATCCGGCCGACGACGGCCCGGTCATCGGCATGATCGGGCGGCTCGATCCGCAGAAGGGCTTCGACCTGCTCGCCGACGCCACGCCCGACCTGCTGGCGGCGGGGGCCCGGGTCATCGTCCAGGGCACGGGCCATCCGTCGCTCGCCGATGCGTTCCGCGCGCTCGCGACGGCGTCGCCCGATCGGGTCGCGCTCGTCGAGCGGTTCGACCGCGCGCTGGCGCGCAAGATCTACGCCGGCGCCGACTTCTTCGCGATGCCGTCGCGGTTCGAGCCGTGCGGCCAGGGCCAGATGATCGCGCTGCGCTATGGGACCCCGCCGATCGTCCACCGCACGGGCGGGCTGGCCGACACGGTCATCGACGAGACCGCGCCACCCGGGCAAGGGGACCGGGTTCGTCTTCGACCGCGAGACGCCCGAGGCGCTGCTCGAAGCGTGCCGGCGGGCATTCGAGCTGCGCGCCGTCGGGCGGTGCCGCGTGGAACGGCCTGGTCGATCGCGGCATGGCGGTCGATTTCGGCTGGGTGACCGGCTCGGCGCCGAAGTACGTCGAGGCGTATCGGCGGGCGGTCGCGATCCGCGGCGAGGAGCGGGCGACGCGCTAGCGAGCGAATGAGCTCGGGTCAGGCGGTCGAGTCGAGGGCTCGGATCAGGGCCGCGGTCGTCTCCACGGGGTTGGTGCGCTGCGGCGAATGGGGCGCGCCGGCGATCGTGATGATGTGGTCCGCGCCGATCAGAGCCGCGTAGGCGGGCAGGACGGCGTCCGCGATGTAGCCGCCGGTCGCAGGATCGCCGCGGACGAGCCAGACCGGGATGCCGGCGGCGGTCGGGTCCGCGAGGTCTCCCAGCCCGCCGTCCCAGTCGCCGTTGTCGAGGAACACGGAACGGGCCGCAGACTCGTCCAGCTGGGTCAGCGCTTCGGCCTTGGCGCGGATATCACCGTCGTCCCAGTCCGGGTTGGCGGCATGGACCGCAGCGATCGGCCGCGTCGATCGTCCGGGTAGCCCTGCTCGTCCGATTCTGCCGCTTGCGCCGCCATGAACGCGTGGGACACGACCGGTGGGTCGACCAGGACGATCGTTGCCGGCCGGAACCCGGCGGCGGGGAGGGCTGCCCCCGTCATCGCGCCCCACGAGTGGCCGATCACCTGGAGATCGTCGCGGTCCAGGTCGGCCGCGCGGATGAAGGCGGCCACGTCGGTCGCGTTGTCTCGAAATCGGTGATGGCCCTGCCAATGTCCCGTTCGACCGTGACCCGCCTGGTCGACGGCGATGACCCGCCGGCCCGTGGCGGCGAGCGCCGGCCCGACGCGCCACCAGATGGCCGCGGACGAGGTCACGCCGTGGATCAGCAGCAGCGGCCGCGCCCCAGGATCGCCCCAGGCCAGCGCCGACCACGGGATCCCGGCCGCCTCGACCGCGAGCCGTTCGCCTTCCGACGGCGACCGGAGCGCGGCGGCCACGGCGTCCGGCAGGTCCGTCTCGATCATCGTCCGACCGTAGCACCTCGCGGGGGATAGAATCCCGGCCACGCTCAGTCGACCCCCGGAGGACCGTCACCACCATGGCCAACCAATTCGTGGTCCAGTTGAAGAATGAGCCGGGCGCGATGGCGACCCTCGCCGAGGCGCTGGCGGCGCGGGGCGTGGACCTGCGAGCGATCGGTGGCGGCAGTATCGGCGACTCCGGGCACGTGATCATGACGACGGCCGACGACGACGCCGCGAAGGCCGTGCTCGACGAGCAGGGCTACACGTACATCGAGGGCGAATCGCTGGTCACCGAGGTCGACGACAAGCCGGGCGGCATGGCGCGCCTCTCACGCGCGCTGGCCGATGCCGGCGTCAACATCCAGGGCCACCTGTTCCTGGGCCGCTGGGGCGATCGCGCGATGTTCGCATTCGTCGTCGACAAGCCCGACATCGCACGTCCGATCCTCGAGCGCAAGGGCTAGCCTGCGGCCAGCGAACATGCGCCGAGGTGGGCCCGCCACCGGCGGCTCGACCGTGCGCAGGGCACCGGAATTTCGTCCTGGCGCTATCCGCCGCTGGTCCTGTCCGATAGCCTCAGGGAGGCGACCGACTAGCGTCGCGGTATCGAAGGGGGTCCGAGATGCGCCGGATGTGGCCGGTCATCCTGGCAGTCGTGCTGGTCCTGACCATGAATGTCGGTCCAGCGATGGCGCTGACGACGAAGCGGCTGTGGCAGGCCCCCGTCGGCACGAACGCCGTCAACGGTCGCGTGTCGCTGCGTGCGTACACCAACAGCACGGGCCTCGTGACCCTTCGCCTCAAGGCCATGAAGGCCAACGCCTCCTATTCGGTCGAGATCCGCGCCGGCAGCTGCGCCAACCTTGGCTCCCTGCGCGCCTCATTCGTGCGGGTGACGTCGACTGCGAGCGGCGAGATCAACACGATCCGCAACGTGTCTGGGACGAAGATGTCCGCGATCTGGAAAGTCGCCCGGACGGGCCCGATCGTCTTCCGCACGGTCAGTGGCACACACGTCCGCTGCGCGAACCTGACCTTCGCGGTCGCGACCCGCATCGTCGTCTCGAGCCTCGGCATCAACCTGGCGGTCATGAAGGGCCCGGCGGGCTATCCGCCGTGCAAGGTCGCGATGTACATGCGCGAGCTCATGCAGCCGCGAGAGCCAGGGGTGACGCTGATCTACGCCCACGCTCGGACCGGGATGTTCCTGCCCCTGCTTACGAGGTCCAAGATCAACAACGGGGCGAGCCTGATCGGCATGAAGGTCAAGGTGTACACGAGCGATTCGAGGGTCTCGACCTACCAGATCGTGTCCGTCCGCCGCCATGTGACCTCGATCCAGTCGGCGTTCACGGTCACTTCGGAGCGCCTCTGGTTGTACACGTCCGAGGGTCCGAACTGGCGATATCCGAAGCTCGTCGTGAGCGCCAAGCGGCTCTCGACGGCTGTCACGACCTACGCCGCGTCGCATCCGAGGCCTCGCCCCGTCGCCTGCTGAGCGCCCGGGAACCACATTTCTGCCCTTGACTGGGTGTCGTACGGCATGCTACCTTTCGTAGACAAGGTAGCATGGTAGGAAATGGACGACTCGAAGCTGAGCCCGCTTCGCAGGGGACTCCTGGAATTCCTGATCCTCGACATCGTCTCGACGGGCGACGTCTACGTCGCGGACATCCTGGAGCGCCTCGATCCGACGGACTTCGCGACCCGCGAGGGGACCCTCTATCCGCTCCTGAGCAGGATGCGGCGCGATGGCCTGCTCGACTACGACTGGCGTGAATCGGCGGCGGGACCGCCGCGCAAGTACTACCGCCTGACCGAGGTGGGTCGGGACCATCTCGCCGAGTTTCGCGCGTACTGGGCCTCGCTGACCTCACTCATCGACGAACTGGGAAGGTGACATGAAAAGGACGATGCTCATCAGCCTTCGCGGCCACGCGGAGCCATATCGACTTGCAGAGGACGCCTATGGGCGGCTTGCGCGGTACCTCGACCGAGCCACCTCACGTCTGTCGGACGATCCGGACCGAGCCGAGGTCCTGGGCGACCTCGAGCGATCCATCGGCGATCGGCTCAGCGCCTTGATCGGCTCCGACGATCGCCTGGTCACGGCGGCCGACATCGACGGCGTGCTCGAGGCGATCGGGACGGTCGACACGGGTCACGAGCCGGTGGCGGGGGAGTCCCGCGGGCGCCCGCGGGGGCGGCGCCTCCAGCGGATCCGCGAGGGACAGGAGATCGCCGGCGTGTGCACCGGCATCGCTGCCTACTCGGAGATCGACGTCGACTGGGTGCGCACCGTGTTCATCCTCGGGACGCTTGTCACGGCGGGCATCCTTGGGATCGTCTACATCGCCCTCGCGCTCATCCTGCCGGTCGCGGCCACGCGCGCGGACGTCTGACATCGGGCGAGCGTGATAGCGTCTTGGTCACGCGGGAGTAGCTCAGTTGGTAGAGCGGCAGCCTTCCAAGCTGCATGTCGCGAGTTCGAGCCTCGTCTCCCGCTCCACTTCCCTGGCCTCGGACCCCGTAGGCGCGTTCGGGCCGGGTCGGCTATGCTTCCACCTTCTCGTGCTCGATGAGGCGCTCCGGTCGGCGCCCCGGTTCATCCCGTTTCGATCCCGAACCACGTACAGCGCCCTGACCGGGCCCCGCGACACCGCGGGTGGGCCCTCAGGAGTCCGTTCTCACCATGTCCTTCTCTACCCTTGGGCTCGCGCCCGAGTTCCTCCGCGCCGTCGCGGACCAGGGCTACACCGAGCCCACCCCCGTCCAGGCCGAAGCCATCCCGCTCGTCCTCGAGGGCCGCGACCTCATGGCCAATGCCCAGACGGGCACCGGCAAGACCGCCGCGTTCGTGCTGCCGATGCTCCAGAACATGGGCCCCCCGAACATCGACCCGCGCTCGGGCCGCCGGCCGATCCGTGCCCTCGTCCTCGCCCCGACCCGTGAGCTCGCGCTCCAGGTCGAGGAAAGCGTCCGCGTCTACGGCCGCCACTGGGGCGTCCGTTCGGCCGCGATCTACGGCGGCGTCGGGTTCCCCGGGCAGGCTAATGCCCTGCGCCGCGGCGTCGATGTCGTCGTCGCCACCCCCGGGCGTCTGCTCGACCACCTTGGCCAGCGGACGATCGACCTTTCGACCGTCGAGATCCTGGTCCTCGACGAGGCCGATCGCATGCTCGACATGGGCTTCATCCGCGACATTCGCAAGGTGCTCGATGTCCTGCCCGCGAGGCGCCAGAACCTGCTGTTCTCGGCGACCTTCTCCGAGGAGATCCGATCGCTGGCGCGCGGCTTCCTGCACGAGCCCGCATCCGTCCAGGTCACCCCTCGCAACTCCGCCACGCCGCTCGTGACGCAGGTCGTCCA
The DNA here is from genome assembly GCA_963828165.1 of uncultured Chloroflexia bacterium. Classification (GTDB taxonomy): domain Bacteria; phylum Chloroflexota; class Limnocylindria; order Limnocylindrales; family CSP1-4; genus SPCO01. The sequence continues at coordinate 561,925 of CAWHDR010000001.1, read as the reverse complement.
CCCGGTCGACCGCGAGCGCAAGCGCGAGCTGCTCAGCCACCTCATCCGCACCGGCGCCGTCGATCAGGCGCTCGTCTTCACCCGCACGAAGCACGGTGCGAACCGACTCGCCGAGCAGCTCGGCCGCGACGGCATCGCCGCGGTGGCGATCCATGGCAACAAGAGCCAGGGCCAGCGGGTCCGCGCCCTCGCCGACTTCAAGACCGGCCGTACGCCGATCCTGGTCGCCACCGAGATCGCCGCGCGCGGGCTCGATATCGACGGCCTGCCCCACGTCGTCAACTACGAGCTGCCGATGGTCCCCGAGGACTACGTCCATCGCATCGGGCGGACGGGGCGTGCCGGTTCGCCCGGCCACGCCGTCTCGCTGGTCTGCGTCGATGAGCTGAAGCTCCTCGGCGAGATCCAGCGCGTGCTGGGAGCGCCGATCCCGCAAGAGATCGTCGCCGGGTTCGAGCCCGATCGATCCGTCCGCCCCGAACCCATCCTGCGTGGTGGCCTGGGTCGCGGCCGACCCGACTCGCGTGGCCCACGCGGTCCGCGCGGCGGGGCGCCGGCGGACCGCGGCGGATATGCCGCACCCAGGCGTTCGTCGCCCGCGTTCCATCCCGGCGGAGCGCCAGCGGAGGGACGGCCGGTGCAGCCGCACGCCGGCCCAGGGACGACCGGGCCAGGGACGACCCGGACAGCCGTACCCATCACACGGCCGACCCACCCAGGGACGTCCGGCCCAGGGACGACCGGCGCACGGCCGGCCGGCGCCACACCGTCCCGGACAGGGGATCGGCAATGGCGGAACCGGCGGGCGGCCCGGGCCACGGCCCGGCGGTCAGCCTTCGGGACGCCCGAACGTCCTTCCCGGGGAGCGGTTCGCCCGGTCCGAGCGCCGCGGCTAGCTCTCCAGGGGCGGCTCCTTCCGGCGGGCCACAGATCCTGCCGTAGGCCGCTAGCCAGCCAGCAACGCGATCCCGAGACTGGCCGCGCCGAGGCCCAGGAATATCGCGCCGATCACGACCAGGGCGACCAGCCGGTTCGGCCGGGTCGCGCCCGGCGCTATCGACGACAGGAAGAACCCTGCCGGCATGAGGATGGCCGCGACGGCGACACCGCTGCGGGCGAGCCAGCCGACCGGCCCGTCGAGTACGACGGCGTCCGCCAGCAGCTGGATCACGAGAGCCAGCGTCACGAGCACGCCCGCGTGGGCGTGGCCGGCTCGCGCGAAGGCGATCTGGAAGGGCGTTCGCTCGACCCGCCCACCCACGATCGAGAGCAAATACAAACCGCCGGTCTCGATCAGGACGATCGTGATGAGCAGCACGCCGGCGGTCAGGCGGGCGGCATCGGAGAGGATGAGGGTCGGTTCCATCTGGGTCGTTCCTTCGGCGGGTCAGGGGAGTAACTTGTCGTCGACAAGATGCATCGTAGCGTCCCAACTTGTCAATGACTAGATAGCAGGTATCATCCAGACCACGATGCCGTACCACCACGGGAACCTTCGTCGCGCGCTCCTGGACGCAGCCCTCGACACGATCGCGACCGATGGCGTCGCCGCGCTCAACCTGCGAGCCCTGGCCCGGCGCTGCGACGTGTCCCACGCCGCCCCGACCCACCACTTCGGTGACCGGCAGGGCCTGCTGACCGCGATCGCCGCCGAGGGCTACGACGAGCTCGCCGCAGCCACGGCCGCGACATGGAAGGAAACCGGCTCGTTCCTCGAGGTCGGCGTCGCGTACGTTCGCTACGCCGTCACGCACCCCGGCCATTTCGCGGTCATGTTCCGGCCGGACCTCGTGGATGTTGCGGATCCCGAACTCGTCCGGGCGACCGCCGCGTCCGCGGCCATGCTCTACGGCCCGGTCGGCTCGGTCGCCGCGGTCGACGGGGAGGAAGCCGCCAGGCGGATCGCCGGGACGGCGGCGTGGGCCCTCGTCCATGGCATCGCCACCCTCTGGCTCCAGGGCAGCCTGCGCGGCGGACCGATCGATGACCCCGAAGCGCTCACCCGGGCCGCCGCAGCGCACCTCTTCGAGCCGGCGGCCGGCTGAAGGGAGGCCTTACGCGACTCAATCGATCCAGACGCGGTCCTGGTTGTCCGGATCGTCGATCGGCGACGAGATGAACAGGACCTGCGGGGCGTCCTCGAACTGGCCGCCGTGCGGCGTGTTCGCCGGGATGACCCAGACGTCGCCCTTCTTGACGGGTCGCGTCACGCCGCCGACCGTCACCTCGCCGGTTCCCTCCAGGACGTAGCCGATCTCGTCATGGGTCACGTGGACGTGGGTCTTGAACGGCCCGGGATGCCCCTGGAACACGAACACGCTCGACTGCGTTCCGTGACCGAGATAGGTCCGCTTGAAAACGTCAGCCTCGGTCAGCTTGTCCGCCTCGACGGCCCGCGCAACGTCGATCACGTCGATCTTGGCGTGGCGGACGGGCTGCTGGCAGGTGGGGCAGACATGCTGGATCTCATCGGCGTGGTCGTGGGCTCCGCTCATCTACGTGCGCTCCTTCTGGCGGCCGCGTCGAGCGACCACCGCTTCGAACAGGAAGTGATAGACCTCGGTGTGGCGCTTGGCTTCCCACACGTCGTCGCCCCAGATGTACGCGCCATGGTCGGCCACGACCACGGCGAAGCTGTCGGCGAAGCGCGGATCGCCGAGCACGCCGGCGAGCTGGTCGGTGAGCTCCGATTCGCGTGGCGTGTTGCGGATCACGGGCAGCAGGTGGGTATCGCGGTTGCCCAGCCCGCGGATGCCCTTGAGCATCTCGAGGTCGCGGATCGCAACGTGATCCGCGTCACCCGCGACGTCGCCTGCGAGCACGGCCGAAAGCGCATGCGAGTGCACGACGCTTCGGGCACCGCGTTCGCGGGCAGTGAGCGCGAAGATGGCCTTGCACTCGCTCGGTCGGAGACTCGGGTCGTCCGGCTGCAGGAGGATCCGCTCGTCGGTCGGGTCGATCGTGAAGAACTCGTCGGTCCGGATCCGCTCCTTGTGCACGCCAGTCGGGGCCAGCAGAAGGCCGCCCCCGTCCGCCGGGCCACAGATGCCGCCGCCCGTGCCGGACACCCAGTTCTTGGCATAGAACACGCCGAGCAATTCGACGAGGAGCTCGCGCGTCGCCCGTTCAGTCTCGCTCATGCCGCCAGCGTAGCCTGAAGCGGCCCGGGTACGCCGGACGGGGCATTCGCCGCACCTGGGCTATCGTCCGCGCGTGACCGATGCGCGGGACCGCGCCGCCAAGGACGCCGCCGAGCACCTGCTTGGTGGTCGCTATCGGCTCGGGCCGGTCATCGGTCGCGGCGGGATGGCCACGATCTACCGGGCCACCGATCTCCGCATCGAGCGCCAGGTCGCGGTCAAGATCCTGCGTCCCGAGGTCGCGACCGACCCCGATCTTGCCCACCGGTTCCGACGCGAGGCACTTGCCGCCACGGTCTTGCGCCACCCGAATATCGTCGCCTGCCTCGATACCGGCACCGACGGGGACCAGGCGTACCTCGTCATGGCCCTCGTCGAAGGCGAGGACCTGGCCGTCCGGCTCCGACGCGGTGGCCGGCTGGCACCGCGGGGGGCGGCGCGCATCGGGCTCGACGTCGCTCGTGCCCTCGGCGTGGCCCACGTGCGCGGCATCGTCCATCGGGACATCAAGCCCGGCAACATCCTGCTGGCGGCCGACGGGCGGGCCATGGTCACCGACTTCGGCATCGCGCGTCTGGCGGCCGACGCCGAGGCCGCGCTGCCCGGCACGACGCTGGGCTCGGTCCATTACTTCAGCCCGGAGCAGGCGCGCGGGCGGACCACCACCCCCGCCTCCGACATCTACGGCCTGGGCCTGGTCCTGTTCGAGGCCCTCACCGGGACCCGTGCGTGGACCGGGGACACGACCGACGCGATCGCGCTCGCCCGCGTCGGCGCGCCGGCTCCATCGCCCATGGCCGTTCGCCCGGAGGTACCTGCAGCACTCGACGCGGTCGTACGACGCGCGCTCGCGCCGGAGCCCGGTGACCGCTACCCGAACGGGACGGCGATGGCCGCCGCGCTCGAGGCCATCCTCAGCGCCTCCGACGCGGCGATCCCCACGAGCGTCGTCTCGATCCCCGAGCTGTACCGCGCCACGCCGGCGGTGGGAGGCCCTCCGCCCTCGGTTGCACCCCCGCCCGCCCGCCATGCCCGCCCGCGATCGGCGCCGCTCGGGCCCCGCGCTCCGCAGCGTCGACCATCGCTCCCGATGCCACGAGCGTTCCGCGGCGGGGGGCCGAACGCGGTCCTGGTCGCGATCGGCATCCTCGGCGTCGTCACCGCGGGGCTGCTCGTGGCGGCCAGGCCGGGCGACGGTGCGACCCCGCTCCCGACCGACCGGCCGGCCGCGACCGACACTGCCCTGACCGAGCCCACGGCGGAAACCCAGGTCACCCCCGAGCCGACACCCGACCCGACACCCGATCCGACGCCGCGCCCATCTCGCGCCCCGACCGAGGATCCGCCTGCAATTCCCCCGGGCGACGTCGCCGACCTGTGCGACATCTTCTTCGACATCCCGTGCGGGCTCGGGGCCGGTCGATACGCCCCGTCGCGCTTCGCTCCGGCCTTCGACATCGAGCTCGGCGAGGGCTGGTCGAATGCCGCGCACACCGCCGACACCGTCGCGCTCAGTCGGGAGGAGGGCGTCTTCACCTTCGCCGGCAGGGTGATGGAGGTGTACCCCAACGGCGAGCGCGACGAGCCGCAGGAGCGCGCCCGCACCCTCATCGAAGCGTTCATCGCCACCGACGGCGTGAGTGCCACGCGTCCGGCGAAGGTCCGCATCGACGGCCGACGTGGCCTCTCGAGCGACCTGACCCCCATCGATTCGGCGAGGATCCAGCTCTTCGCCACCGCGGGGACGACGTATTTCCTCGAGCCCGATCGGACCACCCGGGTGGTCGTCATGGACCTGCCGGGAGCCACGATCCTGATGGCCATCGAGCCGCGCGAGGGCCTCGAGCTCGACGACATCCTCGCGACGGCGGACGACGCGGCAGGCACGATCCGCTGGCGCTGAGCGGGCATCGCTGAGCACGACGACCGCCAGATGGGTGGTTCGGATACCCCAATCGTGTAGTCGACGCGGCCGATCGCAGCCGCCAGAGTCGGCTCATGGATGTCTCGAGCCAGAGCAGGTGGCGCCATGCGTGGACCCGCGTCGCGGCGGATCCACATGTCGTCCTGGCGGTGGCGATCGTCTTTGCGGCCCTCGTCATCGAGATGGTGGCCGGAGCCGATGCCATGGGACTGGTCGTGCCCTCCGTGATCTACATCACGGTCCAGATGGCGTTCGCCCTCCGCGGACCGGTCGGACGATCGGCGCTGCTCGATACCGCCCGGTTGCTCATCGCACTCGGGGTCGTCTTCTGGATGAGCCTTCGGAGCGACGACCTCGCCGCCATGCCGCTCTCGTGCCTGTACCTCCTGATCGTCGCGCTGGCGGCGGTCTTCGGCGCCCGCCAGGCCATCGTCCTGGGCGGCGCGACCATGTCCGCATTCATCTTCGCGGCGGCAACGGCGTCAGCGATCCTCCCCGGCGTGCTCCATCGCGGCGTCGCCCTCGCGGTGACGATGATCGTGCTGACCATCGGGACGCGACGGACCATCGCCTCACTCGAACGAGCGGTCGCCCAGGCCCGCGCCGCATCGGCCGGCCAGCGTCGGCGCGCCGCCCAGATGGCCGCCGTCGAGGCTGTCGGTCGGGCGCTGACGGCGAGGGGCCCGACGCAGGCCGCCCTCGAAAACGTCATGGACCTTCTGGTCGCGCACTTCGGCTACCGCTTCGCCTCGATCTACACCGTGGACGGACCGCTCATGCGCCTCGGCGCGCAGCGCGGGTACGACGAGGTGATCGAGAGCTTTGATGGCTCCATCGGCGTCGTGGGCCGGGTCATGCGGACCGGCAAACCCGAGCTGGTCCTCGATGTCTCGCTGGATCCCGACTATGCGGTCGCAAACAAGGACGTCCGGAGCGAGGTCAGCATCCCGCTCGCGGTCGACGGAATGATGCTCGGCGTGCTCAATATCGAGAGCGGCGCCGATGCCCCGCTCGACGATGGCGACCTCGACACGATGACGGTCGTGGGCGATCGCGTGGCGGTCGCCCTCGCGCTCGGGCGCGAGCGGCAGGCGCTCCAGGAACGGGCTGCGCTGTTCGGGCGCCTGGCCCGCTTTGGGAGCGCCATCAACGCCAGCCTGGAACCCGTGACCGCGTATGAATCGATCATCGGCTCCGTGGCCGACGTGCTGGAAGTCGACATCACCACCCTGATCCTGCGCGATCCGAGCACCGGGGAGGACCGGATCGTCGCCATCCGCGGTGGCGACGAGCGCTACGTCGGGGTGAGCATCCAACCTGGTGAGGGCAGCGCGGGTCGAGCGCTCGCCGGGGCCACCGTCGTGTCCCAGGACCTGATCCACCGCGACGAGTTCCCGGAGACGCTGCGTGGTGCCCGGGTTCCGGACCAGCTGGTCACGGCGTCCTTCCCCTTGCTTCGGGGCGACGTGGTGATCGGAGCGGTCACGGTCAACCGACTCGATCTGACTCGCGGGTTCACCGCGGTCGAGGTCGAATCGATGTCGCTCCTGGCATCGCACATCGCGCTTGCGCTCAACAATGTCGAACTCCATGCACAGATGGCCGATGCGGCCATCCGTGACCCTCTCACCGGACTGTGGAACCGGCGACATCTCGACGTGTCGCTTGCCCGGATGTTCGCGGCGCGAGCGCGGTTGGACCCAGATCTCCGCCACCCGGTCGCCGTGATCATGTTCGACCTCGATCATTTCGGTCTGTTCAACAAGCTCCACGGGCACATCAAGGGCGACGCGGTCCTCCGGGCGTTCGGATCGATCCTGACGCGCCGGCTGCGCTCGAGCGATCTGGTCGCTCGGTTTGGCGGCGAGGAATTCCTGGCCGTCCTGGACGGAGCGAGCCTGGACGAAGCACAGCACGTCGCCGACGAGATCCGCCGGGAGCTCGAGGGCGTCGCGTTCCAGGGCGTCGAAGGCGAGCGGCTGCACGCCACGGTATCCGCCGGATGCGCCTCGCTGGGTCCGAACGTGTCCTCGCTCGAGACGCTCGTCGAGGTTGCCGACGTCGGACTCCAGATGGCGAAGCGCGGCGGACGCAACCAGGTCGTCGCCGCCTGACGTTCCGCTCGGTCAGCCGGGCGGTCCCGCCCGGACGGCCGGGTCCGGTAGGCTTCGCAGCCATGCCGCTCGTCGTCACCACGGCCCTCACCAAGCGCTACCCGGGCGGCGTCGTCGCGCTGGAGAGCCTGGATCTGTCCCTCGAGCCAGGGATCATCGGCCTCGTGGGCGCGAACGGCGCGGGCAAGAGCACGTTGCTGCGCATCCTCCTGGGATTGCTCCCACCGACGTCGGGTGAGGCGACCGTTCTCGGCCACGACGTGCGCACCGCCGGCACGACGCTCCGGCGGTTCGTGGGCTACATGCCGGAGTCCGACTGCCTGCCGCCCGATACCACCGCGACCGACTTCGTCGGCCAGATGGCACGGCTCTCCGGCCTACCCGCCGCGGGGGCCCGCGAGCGCGCCGCCGAGGTTCTCCGGCACGTCGGCCTGTACGAGGAACGCTACCGACCGATCGGCGGCTACTCGACCGGGATGAAGCAGCGCGTCAAGCTGGCGCAGGCCCTCGTGCACGATCCGCGGCTCCTGCTGCTCGACGAGCCCACGAACGGCCTGGACCCAGCCGGCCGCGACGAGATGCTCGCGCTCGTGCGGCGGACCGGCACCGAATTCGGGATCGCGGTGATCGTTGCGAGCCATTTGCTCGGCGAGATCGAACGGGTCTGCGATTTCCTCGTCGCGATCGACGCCGGAAAGCTCATCCACGCTGCGCCGCTCCACGAGTTCACCGAGCGCACCGGCACGCTGGCGGTCGAAGTCGAGGAGGGCGCCGCTGGGCTCGCCGCCGCGCTCGCCGCCGCCGGGGTCAAGGCGACCGTCGATGGCCGGACCGTGCTCGTCGAGCTCGAGGACGAGCGACCCTGGGATCTCGTCCGAGACACGGTCGCGGACCTCGATCTGCCCCTCGTCCGGATCGAACAGCGTCGACGTGGCCTCGAGGAGCTGTTCCGGTGACCGGGGTGGGGGGCCCGTCGAGCAGCATCTACGACCTCGGCTACCAGGGCTACGACGGGCCGCGCCTCGGCCGACCGGCGGTGGCGCTCGGACTGCTGTCCCAGACGCTCAGGGCTGCCTACGGGATCGGACGCGGCGGTCGGGCGAAGATCATGCCGTTCCTGATGCTCGGGCTGTCCGTGCTGCCCGCGGTCCTCGCCGTCGGGATCACGGCCCTCGCCGCGCAGGCCGGCGCCGGGGCCGAGCTCGGGGAGGTTTCGCCGATCCGCCACGACACCTATCAGAACCTGACCTCGACGCTGGTCATGCTGTTCTGCGCCGCCCAGGCCCCGGAGCTGTTCGGGCGCGACCAGCGCCACGGCGTGCTGCCGCTGTATTTCTCGCGGGTCCTGACGCGCGTCGACTACACGCTGGCCCGGGCCGGCGGCCTGTTCCTCGCCATCTTCGTGATCTCGATCGTGCCGCAGGTCATCCTGTCGATCGGCGCGATCCTGGCCGCCCCGGACCCGTTGACCGGGCTGCGCGAGGAGCTTCCCGACGTGCCGCGGTACCTCGCGGTCTCCCTGCTCGCTTCGGCTCTCCTGGGCGGGGTCGCGACGGTCATCGCGGCCTGGACGCCGCGACGGGCATACGCCACGGCCGCGATCATCGCGGTGTTCATCATCCCGCCGATCGTGGTCGCGCTGATGGCCGAGCTCGCCGCGGGCGATGCCGCTCGCCTCCTCGTGCTGGCCAGCCCGAGCGACATCATCGACGGGGTGAACGCCGCGGTGTTCGGCGCGATCTCCCCCAACCCGACCGTCGTCGCCGCGAACCTCCCCGGCTGGGCCTACATCGTGGCGGCGGCCGTCGAGACGCTCGCGTGCGTCGCCCTCGTCCTGCGCCGCTATCTCGGGATCACGGCGTGAGCGAGCCGACGCCCGCCCCGGCGCTGGCTCCCACGCTCGCGCCGACGCCCGCACCCATGCCCGCGCCCGCCATCGAGCTCGATCACGTCTCGCGCTGGTACGGCAACGTCGTGGCCGTCAATGACATCTCGTTCGCGCTCGGTCCGGGCGTCACCGGGCTGCTCGGGCCGAACGGCGCCGGCAAATCGACGCTGCTGCACCTCCTGTCGGGGCTGCTGGCGCCATCCGCCGGCGCGGCCCGGATCGACGGCCGGCCCGCCTTCGGAGACCCGTCCGTGTACCGCGAGATGGGCCTCGTGCCCGAGCGCGAGGCGGTGCCGGGCTACCTGACCGGTCGCGGATTCGTCCGGCTCAACGCCGACCTGCAGGGCATGCCGGACGCCGAGGCCGCCACGGAACGGGCGATCGCCACGGTCGACCTCACCGAAGCGGCGGACCGCCAGCTGCGCACGTATTCGAAGGGCATGCGCCAGCGGGCCAAGCTCGCGGCCGCGCTCGTCCATGAGCCGCGCATCCTCCTGCTCGACGAGCCGTTCAACGGCATGGACCCGCGCCAGCGCCTGCACATGATGGCCTTGCTGCGCGACATGGCCGCCGCTGGGCGCGTGATCCTGTTCTCGTCGCACATCCTCGAGGAAGTCGAGCGCCTGGCTGACGCGGTCCTCGTCGTCTACGCGGGTCGGCTCGCGGCGTCCGGCGACTTCCGCTCGATCCGGCGGCTCATGACCGATCGCCCGCACCGATTCACGATCCGCTCGTCCGACGACCGGACGCTGGCCGCCGCGCTGCTGCGCCAGCCCGCGGTGTTCGGTGCCGAGCTCGTCGACGGCCTCCTCGCGGTCCGGACCTCCGACTACGGGGCCTTCACCCGGATCGTGGCCCCGACCGCGCGCACGGCCGGTATCCGGCTGCACGAAGTCACCCCGACCGACGATTCGCTCGAGAGCGTGTTCGGCTACCTCGTGCGAGGGGGCCGATGACCGCATTCGGGGCACTCGTCGACGTGACGCTGCGCGCCCTGCTCGGCCGGCGTCGGACGCTGCTGATGGTGCTGCTGGCGGCCCTGCCAGTCCTGGTCGGTCTGCTCATCCGCCTCGGTGGCGGACGCAACGATGCGCCGGAGATCCTCGACACCCTCGTGATCCGGACGGTCCTACCGCTCATCGCGCTGGTCTTCGGCACGGCGACCATCGGCTCCGAGATCGAGGACGGCACGGTCGTCTTCCTGCTCGCGAAGCCCATCGCCCGCTGGCGTACCGCGCTGGCCAAGCTCGCCGTCGCGGCCGGGTTGACGGCGGCGCTCACGGTGCCCCCGATCGTCGTGACGGCGCTCCTGGTCGAGGGCTTCGACGGCGATTCGGTGTCGACCGCCGTCGGGTTCGCGGTGGCTGCCGTGGCAGGTGGCACGGCCTATGCGGTCGCGTTCTCGGCCCTCGGTGTCGTGACGAGCCGAGCGCTCGTGGTCGGCTTGGCCTACACGTTGCTGTGGGAGGGGGTCCTCGCCGGCCTGCTGGAGGGCACGCGCTTCATGTCCATCCGCCAGGGGACCCTCGGCGTGGCCGCCGCGCTGACCGGCGAGGACGTGGGCGTCGATGTCCTGGCCCCGCTCGTCTCGGTGGCGATCCTCGCCATCGTCGTGATCGGTGGGTTCCTGCTCACGACCCGGGCGCTGACCCGGTTCCAGGTTCGCTCGGCGGACTGATCGGCGAGGTATCGCCTGGTATCCTCCCGGCGATACGGGACGTTGACGATCACGGTATGGCGTCGACCGAGCAGGTTCTTGCGCAGCCGCTTGGATGATTGGTTGTAGAGGATCCGCTCCCACCAGCTGCGCGCCACGTACTCGGGGATCACGACGAAGGTGATCGGGTCGGGCTTGTCCGGCGGCCATGCCGTGTCGAGCACGTCGAGGTACGCGACCAGCGGGCCGGCGAGCGCGCGATACGGCGACTCCACGACGACGAGCGGGACGCCGGGAACCTGCCGCTCGAAGTCAGCGCGGACCGTGGCCGCGCCCTCGCGATCGGTCGAGATGTAGACGGCACGGACGTCGTCGTCGATCGAACGCCCGACGTTGATCGCCTGGATCGACGCCCGGTCGAGGCCAGAGATGGGGATGACGACCCGCTCTTCGCGGTGCGGCGGCGACACGACGAGGGCCGGGTCCACGGCGAGCTGGCGGGACGAGTGGGCGTACTGGCGACTGATGAACAGCATCATGCCGACAAGGAGCGGCACCAGGATCACGACGAGATAGGCGCCATCGGCGAACTTCTCGAACACGACGATGCCCAGGACGACGCCGGTCAGGACTCCGCCCGCGGCGTTGACGCCGAGGCGCCAGCGCCAGCCCGTTTCGCGCACGCGCAGCCAATGCCGGACCATCCCGGTCTGGCTGAGGGTGAAGCACAGGAACACGCCGACGGAATACAACGGGATCAGCGCGTGGGTGTCGCCGCCGAAGGCCCACAGCAACAGGAACGCGACGCCCGCCAGCAGGACGATCCCCCACGAATACGCCAGGCGGTCGCCGCGGAATGAAAACTGGCGGGGCATGTAGCCGTCCTCGGACAGGATCGCGGCCAGGCGCGGGAAGGCGTTGAAGCTCGTGTTCGCAGCGAGGAACAGGATCAGTGCGGTGCTCGCCGCGAACGTGTAGTAGAGCGGCGAATCGTCCCCGAACGCCGTCTGTGCCGCCATCGCGACGATCGACGGCCCACCGTCCTCAGTCGGTCGCAGGCCGAACGCGACCGCGAAGACGGTGAGTCCGATGAACAAGATCCCCAGCAGCACGGCCATGGTCGTCATCGTGTTTGCGGCGTTCTTCGACTCGGGTCGCTTGAACGCGGGCACCCCGTTGGCGATGGCCTCGACGCCAGTCAGCGCAACGGAGCCGCCGGCGAAGGCCTTGAGCAGCAGCAGGACGCCGAGCGTCTCGGTGCCGAGGGGCACGGCGTCGGGCCGCGGCGGGACCGGGCTCGCCGTCCCGGTGACGATCCAAAAGACGCCGATCCCGACGATCGCGAGTGCCAATCCGACGAACAGGTAGGTCGGCACCGCGAAGATGTTCCCGGACTCGCGGAGGCCGCGCAGGTTCGCGACCGTGATCAACGCGATCGATACGAACGCGATCTGGATCCGAACGTCGTAGGCAGCCGGGATCACGGACTGGATCTGTGCGATCGCGGCGGCCGTCGACACGGCCACCGTCATGACGTAGTCGATGAGCAGGGCGGCCGCAGCGACCAGCCCAAAGATCGGTCGGAGGTTCGTCCGTGCCACGACATACGCGCCGCCCCCGTTGGGATAGGCATGACAGACCTGCCGGTACGACACCGACACGACCGCGAGGAGGACCGCGATCGCGATCGCGACCTGGACGGAGACGAGTAGCGCTCCGACGCCTGCGACCAGCAGGACACGGAGGATCTCCTCGGTCGCATATGCGGACGAACTGATCGCATCGGAGCTGAAGATCGCGAGGGCCTTCTTCTTGGGCAGGCGCTCGCCGATCTCCTCCTCGTTCGCCAGGGGTCGCCCGAAGACGACGTGACGAACCCGCGCGACCGCCCGACCCGAGCGCGTTCGGGGCAGCGAGGCCGCCTCGCGCGCGACGAGGGCTCCGTGGCCCGTGTACCGGAAGTAGGGGGAGTGCGGACGCTCGACGCGAACGCGTCGATCGCCGGACTTGCGCCCCTTGAGCTGCCGACGCCCGCCGATCATCGGCGGGCTCCCCGACAGCCGGGCGCCGACGCCTCAGTCATCGGTCCGTGGCCCGATGCGCAGGCTGACCGCGCCCGCGACGGAGTTGGATCGTTGGAGCTCGAAGCGAACACCCGCCGCCTGGGCCTGGGCGAGCCCGGGCGCCGCGGCGCGCTCCGCCGCGTCGAGACCTGTCAGCTGGACGACCCTCGCGAGGCCGGTGACGACGAGCTCGATCGCGACGTCGACCTCGCGGAGGGCGACATCCAGCGGGTCGGGCCGGGAACCGGGCGAGGTCCGCGCCTCGACTTCATGCATGTCTCGAACGTACGCGGCGCTCCCAAGAGGGATCCGGGTTGGTTGGTCGTGTCGCCGCTCAACAACCCCTCAACAAGCCGCGTCGAAACCGCCTCAGGGCTCCCGGATCCGGTACCCGACCCCGGGTTCGGCAGTGATGAGATCGTGCATCGTGCCGGTCGGGTCGGCCCCCGCGAGCTTGCGCCGCAGGCGGCTGACATAGACGTGGAGGTAGTGGTCCTCCTCGACGTACTGGCGTCCCCACACCGCGCGCAGGAGCGCCCCGCGGGTCACCAACCGGCCTGGTTGGGCCATCAGGACCTTGAGCAACTCGTATTCGCGCGGGGTCAAGTCCAGCGGCACGTCACCCAGCCGAACGTCGCGTCGCGTCACATCGAGCACGAGCGCGCCCAGCGTGATCGATCCGGTCGCGTCGGCCGCCGGTCCGGCCGCCCGACGCAGCAACGCGGCGACGCGCGCTCGCAGCTCATCGAGCCCGAACGGCTTCGTGACGTAGTCGTCGGCGCCCAGCTCCAGCGCCGCGACCTTGTCGGGTTCCTCGTCCCGGGCCGAGAGGATGAGGATCGGTGTCGTGGCGTCGCGTCGGACCCGGCGGATGACGGTCATCCCGTCGGCGTCTGGCAGGCCCAAGTCGAGGACGACAAGGTCCGGTCGCTGGGCGTCCCACGACCGCACCGCGTCGTCCGCGGTACTCGCCGTCCGAACCCCGTAGCCGTGCGCCTCGAGGTTCGCCGCGACCAGTGCCCGTGTGGAGTCGTCATCCTCGACGAGCAGGATGTGGGGGCCTCGCTCGACGTCCGCGGTCACGGTGCCGCCACGCCTGGCTCGGCAGCGTCGCCGACATCGGCCTCCCCACCGATCTCGAGCGGCGGCTCTGGCGCCGCGTGGAAGAAGGCGTCCACCGCGAGCCCGCCGAGCGGGCTGGCACTCGCGGTGACCTCCCCGCCCATGGCCAAGGTGAGGCCTTTCACGACCCCGAGCCCGATCCCGAGCCCACGCCGTGCGCCCTCGCCGTGTCGCGGCACGCGGTAGAACTTGTCGAACAGGTGCGGGAGCGAAGCTGCAGGAACTCCGCGACCGGCGTCTTCAACCCGGACCCGGACTCGGCCGTCCGGGCAGGCATCCACGCTCACGCGGGTCACGGCTTCGGGAGCGTAGCGGGCCGCGTTCTCCAGCAGGTTCGCGAGCACCTCGTCGAAGAGGCTCGGATCGGCGCGGATCGGCGGGAGATCGGGACCGAACAAGATCTGGACTGGGGCCTGATCGAGCGCGCGCGAGACCCGCTCCACGACCGGGGTGATGAGGCCCTCCGCGTCGAGCGCCTCGAGGCTGGGACGGAGCTCTCCCGCCTCGATCCGGCTCATGTCGAGCAGGTTTCGAACCAGGATGTTGAGGCGTTGGGCTTCTGCGTCGATCGTGCGGGCGGCGGCACGTCGTTGCTCGTCGGTCCACGCCACCTCCGGATCGAGGAGGCTTCCCGCCGCGGCGCGGATGCTGGCCAGTGGCGTGCGGAATCCGTGCGAGACGGAATCGAGCAACGCCCCCTTGAGCGCTTCACTCTGGCGAGCGATCTCAGCCGCGTTCGCCTGCTCGATCAGGCGCTCGCGGCGGAACGCCAACCCGACCTGATCGGCGGCGAGGCTCAACACCCGTGTCTCCTCGGCATCGGGGTGGCCCTCCGCCCGGGCCCGTGTCGCCCAGATCGAACCGACCGGCTCCTCGCCGGCAGCGATGACGATCCGGTACAGGCCGACGCCGGGATCCGGCGGGCTGCTGCGCGGACGGTCCTGCGGACGATGCTCCTGGACCCAACGCATCGGCAGATCACCGGGCGTTCGGGTGAGGGAGACGTGGATCCGATGGGATGGCAGCGGACCGCGGCCAGAGTCGGCGACCACGACCTCACGACCGCCCTCGCTCCGAGCGAGCCAGATTCGTTCCATCCGCGTCTCGGTCAGGAGGTCTTCGACGATGACCGGCAGCGCGTCGGTCACGCTCGTCGCCGTGGCGAGCGTTCGGCTGATGCGGAAGAGCGCGCGAGATTCGGCGGCGCGCCGCGTCGCGTCGTCCGCCCGTTCGGCCTGGAGAGCCGCCAGGCGGCCGATGACGATGCCGACGAACAGCAGCAGGAGCAGGTTCAGCCACTCCTCGGGATCGTCCACGGCGAGCGTGAACCGCGGTTCGACGAAGAGGGCGTCGTACAGCAGGAACGACGCAAGCGCGGCCACGACGGACGCGCCCGTCCCGAAGACGACGGCGATGCCGACGACGGCGATGAGATAGAGCGGCGACGCATCCGCGATCTCGAGCGGAGGGCCTTCGACCAGCGCGATGAGCAACGTCGCCAGCGGCAGCAGGGTGATCGCGAGCAGCCGGATCGCCAGGCGTCGGGGTCCGAGATCCCGAGCGCCGGACAGTCTGGGCAGATGGAAACGGATCGCGTCCGGGAGCACGCGCCGATGCTACGCCGCGGCTAGAAGGGCAGCATGGACTCCAGGTCCGGCAGTACCTCGTCGAGGCCGAACAGGAAGATCATCCCGATGACCAGGCTGAACACGCCGGCGACGGCGCCCACGGCCACGTAGATCATCTCGCGCTTCTGGCTCGCGACGAACCCGACCGAGCTCACCACCACGATCGCGAAGTTGGAGATCAACAGGCCGAGCACGAACGCCAGCAGCATCTGCACGCCCAGCCCGGCGCTGGCCGCGCCCCCCACCGCCGCGATCAGCAGGACCTGCGTCCCGGTCTCGGCGCCGATGCCGTGGATCATCCCGACCCCGAGCGCGGTACGGGTGCCGTACGAGCTCATCTCGAGCGGCTCCACATGCTCGTGGCCGTGCAGGCGAGCCTGGAGACGGCGCCACGCGTACCTGGCGCCATCGAAGACGAGCATCCAGCGGCTGCGCAGGCGGAATGCTTCACCCGTCGTTGCGTAGCGGAAGACCGAATACAGGACCCACACCCCGAGGACCACCAGCGTGAGCCCGACGACGCGGCCCATGATCGGATCCAGCCAATCCGGAAGCAGCGCCCCGAAGGCGAGCGCCGCGATGCCGAGGGCGATGACGACGAGGGCGTGACCGACCGCGTACAGCGTCCCGAGGCGGATCGCCTCGACCTGTTCCGGACCGATCCGCCGTTGACCGATCGCGGCGCTCCCGACGCCGGCACCGCCGGCACCGCCCCGCCCGCCCGCCGCGGGCGGGGGAGCGGCGTCCGGGGAGCCCCGTGGGCCGCCATCTCTGCCGAGCCGCCGTGGCCGTGCTGATGTCCCGTCGGACCGAGGTGGTCTCGGGCGTGAGCCGCCACACCGGCGCTGGCGGCGGCCGTCGTGCTCGTGATGTCCGTGATCGCCGCGATGTGGTCCCAATCGATGCCGTGGCGGATGCCAAGCAGCAGACCGGTGACGAGCACGCCGACCCCGGCGGGGCTGGCGTCGATCTGTGCGATGAAGTCGAGCATCGGTCCCTTTCGCCTCGGTGAAGCCCGAATGCTAGCCGAGCCCGAGCAGTTATCGCAACCGGTTGCATCTGCATGCGGTTGCGCTCGACCTATACTTCGCGCGATGAACGCCCGCGGATCGATCGCGCGTCCGGGAGGCGGTACGGGGTCGTCCGCGACCTGGTCCGGCATCCCGGATCGGCTCCGTGCCCGGGGATTGCGCTGGACGCCCCAGCGCCGGATCCTCGTCGAGGTCCTGTCACGAACCGACGGGCACGTCACCGGCGTGGAGCTGGTCGAGCGCTGCCGCGAGCTGGACCCGGGGACGATCCCCTCGACCGTCTACCGAACGCTGGACGTGCTCGAGGAGCTTGGCGTCCTCAGTCACAGCCACGGGGCGGACGGCCGCGAGGAGTTCCACGTCCTGCCGGAGACCGAGCACGGTCACCTCTATTGCCAGCGCTGCGGCGACCAATGGGAGCTCGCCGCCGACGACCCGGCCGTCCTGGCGGCGGTCGACGCATTTGCTGCGCAGCGCGGCTTCGCCGTCAACGTCTCGCACCTGACGATGATCGGGCGGTGCGCCGCTTGTCAGTCCGTACTTGATGCCCCGATCGGGAACGGGAACCCAGCCTGACCTCCCCCTCCCGACCGCAGATATCGCCACAGGCGATGCAAAGCTCCGGCCAGGTCCCGAAAGCACCCCCCGGCCGCACAAACGTTGCAGAAACAGGCGCAGATATCGCTGGTGGCGATGTCTGCAACCGATTCGAGGGCATTCGGCCGACCGGGCGGGCCCCGGCCCTGGTGACGATCGCTGACAGCGATAGTTGGGCATCCGTTCGCGGCGCCGGCGGCGGTGGCGACTCGCCCACTCCGGTCAGTCGCCTGTCGGCACGCCCACGATGTTGAAGCCGCCATCGACGTAGTGGATCTCGCCGGTCACCGCGGTCGACAGGTCGGAGGCGAGGTAGACCGCGCTCTTGCCGACGTCCTCGGGGGTGATGTTCTTGCGCAACGGCGCAACTTCCGCGAAGGAGCCGTACATCTTCCGGAACCCTGCGATCCCACTGGCCGCCAGCGTGCGGACCGGGCCCGCGCTGATCGCGTTGACCCGGATGCCCTCGGGCCCGAGATCCGCGGCGAGATACCGGACCGAAGCCTCCAGCGCGGCCTTCGCGACTCCCATCACGTTGTAGCTCGCGACGACCTTCTCCGAGCCGTGATAGGTCAGCGTCAGCACGGATGAACCGCTGCGCAGGTAGGGCCTGGCCGCCCGCGTCAGCGCGACGAGCGAGTAGGCCGAGACGTCCAGCGCAAGCGCGAAGCCGTCTCGGGACGTGTCGACGAAGCCGCCGGCCAGGTCTTCGCGCTTGGCGAAGGCGAGCGCGTGAACGAGCACGTCCAGGTGATCGTGGCGCTCCCCCCAGCGCTC
This sequence comes from uncultured Chloroflexia bacterium, assembly GCA_963828165.1. Classification (GTDB taxonomy): domain Bacteria; phylum Chloroflexota; class Limnocylindria; order Limnocylindrales; family CSP1-4; genus SPCO01. The sequence continues at coordinate 543,984 of CAWHDR010000001.1, read as the reverse complement.
GAATACGCGCGCGATGTCCTCGTCGGACTGCACATCGGCGGCCTCCACGAACGTCGATCCGATCGACGTCGCCAGCGGCCGGACGCGCTTCTCGATCAGGCTCTCGATCGACGAGAAGCCCACCTCGGCGCCCTCGTCGTGAAGCGCCCGCGCGATGCCCCAGGCGATCGAGTGGTCGTTCGCGACCCCGAAGATCAGCGCGTTCTTGCCGTCGAGCAGGCCCATCTCGTCCTCCGCTTCGCGGCCCGAGCATAGTCGGTACGCTTCGCCGATGACGACCCTCAAGGCGACGCTCTCGGCGGTCGGGCTGCGCAACGCCCTCCGGGGCACGCGCGCGCTCCTGCTCGACCTCGACGGCGTCATCGTGGTGGCGGAACGGGCGGTTCCCGGCTCGCCCGAGGCGATCGCGACGCTCGAGGACCGCCGCTTCCCGTATCGGATCGTGACGAATACCTCGGCCGTCAGCCGGGCTACCCTCGCGCGCTGGTCGGGCAAGATCGGCGCGCCGATCCCCGCATCGCGGTTCCAGTCGGCGCTCTCGGCGTCAGCGGCATGGACGGCGCGGCATTTCCCGGGGGCGCCCCTCTACGTGCTCGCGTCGGAGGACGCCCAGAGCGAGTTCGCCGGCCAGCGGCTGCTCACGCATGCGGAAGCCGGCACGCGCGGGGCTTCGGCGGCCGCCGTGGTCATCGGCGATTTGCCGGAGGAAGTGACCTTCGACAACATGAACCGCGCCTTCCGACTCGTGCGCAACGGCGCGGTCCTGGTCGGCATGCACCAGAACCCATGGTGGCTGACGCCCGAAGGACCGACGCTCGACTCCGGCGCGTTCGTCGCCGGCCTCGAGTTCGCGACCGAGAGCCGCGCCCGCATCATCGGCAAGCCCCACCCCGAGTTCTTCTCCGTGGCGATCACCGACCTTCGCCGAGAGGTGGGTCGCGACCTCGCCCGTGCCGACATCGCGATGGTCGGCGACGACATCCGCAGCGACGTCCGGGCCGGGCAACGAGCCGGAATGCGCGGCATCTTCGTCCTGTCCGGCAAGCACGGCACCGGAGACATCGAGATCGCCGCCAGGGAGCGCGGCGGCCGGCAGCCGGACGCGGTCGCGAACGACCTTGCCGCCGTCGTCGGCGCACTGTCGCTCGACGTAGACTGACCGCACCATCCCGTCGCGCCGTGCGCGCGAGTGACACCCGACACGAGGATCCATCGACCATGACGTCCGAGGCCAAGCCGCGCATCAAGATCACGTACGCGACCCTGCGCGCCGACAACGAGGAGATGCACAGCGGGTTCGAGGAGGCCGTGACCCGCGTCAAGGCCGGGCTCGGTGGCCACCACCGCAACTACGTCGCCGGCGAGTGGCGCGACGCCGACGACGATTTCGACGTCCGCTCGCCGATCGACCGCGACCTCGTGCTTGGCACGTTCGCGAAGGGCACGACGGCCGACATCGACGACGCGGTCGCTGCCGCCCGGGGGGCCCAGCCCGCGTGGGCCGCGACGCCCTGGCAGGAGCGCCTGACGATCCTGCGCCGCGCAGCGGAGCTCATCAGCGACCGGCTCATGGACTACTCGGCGGCGATGGCCATCGAGGTCGGCAAGAACCGGATCGAAGCGCTCGGGGAGGTCGAGGAATCGGCCGACTTGATCCGCTACTACGCCCAGACGATGGAGGACAACGGCGGCTACGACCACCCGATGGACAACCTGGGTGACATGGCCGTCCACACCAAGTCGATCCTCCGTCCGCACGGCGTGTTCGCGGTCGTGTCGCCGTTCAACTTCCCGATGGCGCTCGCCACCGGGCCGTCGAGCGCGGCGATGATGGCGGGCAACACGGTCGTCATCAAGCCGGCGACCGCCTCGCCGCTATCGGCGCAGAACATGCTCCAGGCCTACATCGATGCTGGCGTTCCGAAGGGCGTCGTGAACCTGGTCATGGGCCCGGGCGAATTGGTCGGGCAGCACCTCCAGGACCACGCGGGCATCGACGGCATCGTCTTCACCGGGTCGTACGACGTGGGGATGAAGCTCTTCCACGCCTTCTCGAAGGACTGGCCGCGGCCGTGCATCGTCGAGATGGGCGGCAAGAACCCGGCCATCGTGTCGCGCCACGCCGACCTCGACGAGGCGGCCGAGGGGATCATGCGGTCGGCCTTCGGCTTCGGCGGCCAGAAGTGCTCGGCCAACTCGCGCGTCTACGTCGAGCGGCCGGTCCACGACCAGCTCGTCCAGCTGCTCGTCGAAAAGACCGAGCAGATCGTCATCGGCGACCCGCTCGAACGGGCGAACTGGCTCGGCCCGATCATCGACCAGAAGGCGGTCGATCGGCACCAGAAGGCGGTCTCCGAGGCGCGTCGCGACGGGCAGGTCTTCACCGGTGGCGAGCACCTCGCGGACGGTGACCTGTCGCGCGGCTTCTACGTCGAGCCGACGGTCGTCGGCGGGCTGCCGTCCGACCACCGCGTCTTCCGCGACGAGTTCTTCGCGCCATTGACCGCGGTCCATGCGGTCGACACGCTCGACGAGGCGCTGACCCTCGCCAACGACACGATCTACGGGCTCACCGCGGGCATCTTCTCCGAGGACGAGGCCGAGGTGCAGACGTTCCTCGACCGCATCCAGGCGGGCACCGTCTACGTCAACCGGCGCGCCGGCGCGACGACGGGAGCGTGGCCCGGCGTCCAGGCCTTCGGTGGCTGGAAGGGGAGTGGCTCGACCGGCAAAGCCGGCCTGTCGATGTACTACGTCGCGCAGTTCCTGCGGGAGCAGAGCCACACGATCGTCGACTGAGGGCGCGCCGACCGGGTGGACGGGCGCCCGGCGCGACAGGTCCTCGAATCGCCTGTCCAGCAGAACAGCGGTTGCAACGCGCGGTTTTTCATGCCGTTGTAGGTTGCCGCCCACAAGCCCGCATCGACGCTCGACCCCCGCGTCAGATGCCCTGGAACCCAGCCGCCGAATGACCACCCCCAGCCTAGGTCGCCCCGGACGGCTCATGGAGGACAACGGATGAGGCAACGCTTGCTTCGGATCACGATGGCGGCCGCCCTCGCGGCATCGACCATCGCTACGACCGCCGCCGCCCCCGCGGCGATGGCTTCCTCGGGATCGCCGGGTGATCCGACGATCACCATCACGATCAACGACAGCCATGCCGGCGGCAGCTACGACCAGGTCTTCGAGCGGGTCTACGCGAACACGACGACCACCGGAACGCCGGTCTACATCTACGTCCCGGAGGGCGCCGTCGGCGACCCGACCGTGGCCAGCGTCAACCCACAGTTCGACCACAATCCGGGTGACGAGTTCACCCCGTGCGCCGACAACACCCCGGACGAGTTCCTCATGACCGCCGGGCAGATCGAGTCGCTCGGTGACGAGCTGACCGACCAGATCGTGGCGGTCGACGAGGCGCACTACGGCGAGATCGGGCTGGCCGACCCGGCCGACCCGAACAGCGACGCGCTGGTCATGCTTGCCTACAACGTGCAGGACGAGTCGTACTACGACTGCGCGGTCACGACCTACACCGCGGGCTACTTCGCCCCGGAGTACATCTCGGATGCCGGGATGAACGTGCTGGTGGTCGACAGCTTCGACTGGGCCAACCGGACGGGCGAGGAGGGCGACTTCCTCTACGAGGGCGTCATCGCCCACGAGCTCGAACACCTGCTCATGAACTACTCGGACCCGGGCGAGCTGTCGTGGGTCGACGAGGGCCTGGCCGACCTGGCCGCGTTCCTCAACGGGTATCCGCCGGCCGGCTCCCACTTCACGTTCCACCAGGTCTTCCATCGCGAGACGTCGCTGACCCGCTGGGGCGGCGGCCTGGAGAACTACGGCGCGTCCTTCTCGTACTTCCTGTACCTCTGGGAACAGGCGGGCGGCAACGGCGGCGGTGACCTCGACGCCGACCTCGAGTACGACGGCACGGCCGGCGATCTCCTGATCAAGAAGATCTTCGAGGAAGAGGCGGACGGGATGGTCGGCGTCCAGAACGCGATCGACGCGTTCAACGCCGAGACGGGCTCCGACCTGCGATCGGCCGAGGACCTGTTCAAGGACTGGGCGATCGCGATCTACCTCGACGACGAGGACTCGGATCTCTTCGACCTGGCGAACGTCGATTTCGGCGAGGACTCGGGCAACTGGACGATCCAGCTCGCCAACGACCTGTTCTTCGCGGGCCGCGGCCAGTACAAGGGCGCGACCCCGAACGCGTACTTCCTCCACAACAAGGACGTCCCGCAGCAGACCGCGCTGCCCTTTGGCACGAGCTATGAGACGTTCCGCAACCCGGGTCCGACCTTCAAGGCGACCCTCGATGGCGTTGACACCTCCAGGGTGGCACCGCATTCCGGTGACACCCACTGGTACGCCAACTACGAAAGCCTGAGCGACAACATCCTTGATGTCGACGACTCGGTCTCCGGAGGCGATACGGTCGACTTCTGGACCTGGTACTTCATCGAGGAGGGCTGGGACTACGGCTTCGTCGAGGCCCTCGTGGGCACCGACTGGGTCACCGTCCCGCTCGTTGACGACGCGGGCGCCGAGGTCACGACCGACGACGACCCGCACGACAACAACACCGAGGGCAACGGCCTCACCGGTACGTCGGGCGGCGCGTACTTCGTCGATGACCCCGAGTACATCCACCTCAGCGCGACGCTCCCCGCCGGGGCGACTGACGTCCGCTTCCGCTATTCGACCGATGCGGCGTACCTCGACACCGGTTGGTTCGTGGACGACGTGGAGGTCAACGATTCGGCAGCGACGCTCAGCTCCGCTGAGGGCGAGTGGTTCGAGACCACCGGCATCCAGGACAACCACTGGATCCTGCAGATCGTGTCGCCGTGCGACCTCACTCCGGGCACCACGTCCGCGGGTGAGACGCAGGACGAGGCGGGCTTCGTGTATCGCTTCGAGGGCGACGACATCCAGCAGGCCGGCTTCTCGACCAAGTGCATGAACTCGACGAAGGCGAGCGTGCTGGCGGTGATCTCGAACCTGCCCACGGGGGACCTGACGTTCCTCGATGCGGACTACACGTTCCGCCTGACCAACACCGGCAACAAGAAGTAGCAACGCCGCTCGCTCCGCGAGCAGCGCAACGAGCCGGGTCCCGAACGGGGCCCGGCTCGTCCGTGTCTTCAGGACGTCCGAGCGAACGCCACCAGGGCGTTGGGCTGGGGGGCGATCGGCTCGGCTATACTCCGCGGCGAATATCCAGTCTGCATACTCGCTATGCAGTGGCCGTCACATGACCGTCAGAGGTGTCCCTTGTCTTCGGCCGCGTCACGTCTCGCCGGCGATCGTCCCGTTCCGCACATCGTCACGGAGCTACCTGGTCCGAAGGCCCGGGCGCACGTGGCGTTCGATGAGGAATGGACCTCCCCGAGTCTCCCCCGTGCCTATCCGATCGTTCCGGTCCGCGGCGAGGGCCTGACGGTCGAGGACATCGACGGCAACCTGTTTCTCGATTTCGCGGCCGGCATCGCGGTGACGTCGACGGGCCATGCGCACCCGCAGGTCGTCGGCGCGATCAAGGAGCAGGCAGCGGAGCTCATCCACTTTTCGGCGTCCGACTTCTACCTGCCCATCTACGCGCACACCTGCCGGCGCCTGGCCGAGATCGCGCCGATGGCCGGCAAGGCGCGCGCCTACCTTGGCAACTCCGGCGCGGAAGCGGTCGAGGCCTCGATCAAGCTTGCTCGCTACGCCACCAAGCGCCCGTACATCGTGGCGTTCCTCGGCGCATTCCACGGTCGGACCTACGGCGCGGTGTCGCTGACCGCTTCGAAATCGAAGTATCACGCAGGATTCGGCCCGCTCCTCCCGGGCGTCTTCCACGCGCCCTATGGTCGGGTCGAGGACCTGAAGTGGTTCGATGACGTCCTGTTCGACAAGCTGGCGCCGGCGAACGAGATCGCCGCGATCATCGTCGAGCCGATCCAGGGCGAAGGCGGCTACATCGTTCCCGAGGACGGCTTCCTCCAGGGCCTGCGCCAGATCTGCGACGAGCACGGCATCCTGCTCATCGCGGACGAGATCCAGTCCGGCGCCGGGCGGACCGGCAAGATGTGGGCCATCGAGCACTGGGGGGTCGAGCCCGACATCCTGCTCACCGCCAAGGGCGTCGCGTCCGGCATGCCGCTCGGCGCGATGATCGCCCGGGCCGAGCTCCTCGAGACCTGGGGGCCCGGTGCGCACGGCTCGACGTATGGCGGCAACCCGGTCGCGTGCGCCGCGGCGCTCGCCACGATCGACCTGCTCGAAGGCGGCCTCATCGACAACGCCGCCGCGCGCGGCGAGGGGGCGCTGGCTGGCCTCCGGCCGCTCATCGGTCGCTTCGATGGCCTCGTCATCGACGTCCGCGGCAAGGGCCTGATGCTCGGCGTCGAGTTCGACACAGCCGAGCATGCCGAGGCGGTCCAGTGGGCCTGCTTCGAGCGCGGCCTGCTCGTGCTGGAGTGCGGCACGTCGAGCGTGCGGCTGTCGCCCGCGCTGACCGTCAGCGAGGACGAGATGGCGACGGCCCTGCGCATCTTCGCGGAAGCCGTCGCGCAAGTCGCCGGGCACGAGGCGGAAGTCCTTGCCGACGTCAGCCAGGCGGGAGCCCTGCACGAGGTCGAAGCGGCCGGTTGATCCACCGCTGATCCATCACTCGCCGTCGGTGATACTTGCCCGGTGACTGGCACTTCCAAGATCGCGTCCATGCGCGACGCGATCGCCGATCTCGTGCGCGACGGCGACACCGTCGCCATCGAGGGCTTCACGCACCTGATCTCGTTCGCGGCGGGCCACGAGATCATCCGCCAGCGCAAGCGTGATCTCACGCTGGCGCGACTGACACCAGACCTCATCTACGACCAGATGATCGCGGGCGGCGTCGCGTCCAAGCTCGTGTTCTCGTGGCTCGGCAACCCGGGCGTCGGGGGGCTGGGTGCCATCCGCCGGCGGATCGAAGGGGAGCTCCCTGGCGAGTTCCTCGAGATCGAGGAGTACAGCCACTTCGGGATGGTCGGGCGCTACACGGCTGGCGCCATGAACCTGCCGTTCTTCCCACTTCGCAGCTACTTCGAGACCGACCTGCCCGTCGCCAATCCGCTCATCCGGCCGATCGATTCGCCCTACGGCGAGGAACGCATCTTTGCCGTCCCGCCGCTGAAGCCGGATGTGGCGATCGTCCATGCGCAGCGGGCTTCGGCTCGGGGCGACACCCAGGTCTGGGGCCTGCTGGGCTGCCAGAAGGAAGCGGCGTTCGCCGCAGACCGGGTGATCATCGTCGTCGAGGAGCTCGTGGATGAAGCGGTGATCCGCGCCGATCCGAACCGGACGATCATCCCGGGCCTGATCGTGGATGCCGTCGTGGTCGAGCCGTGGGGCGCGCATCCGTCGTACGTGCAGGGCGCCTACGACCGCGATAACCGCTTCTATCTCGACTGGGACCCGATCACGCGGGACGAGGCCACGGTCCAGGCCTGGTTGCGCGACTGGGTGTACGACCTGGACGGGCGGGCCGCGTACCTCGACAAGCTCGGGGCGGACCGGCTCGCGAGCCTGAAACCCGGCCCCGCGCCGTCCGGCGCGGTCGACTACGGAGCCTACCGGTGACCGCCAGCCGCACTGGATCCGTGCATGTGGTGCCCCTATCAGCGATCGAGGGCCGGCTCGAGACCGAATTCGGGGTCGATTCCCGGCGCGCGTCCGCTGTTGGGTGCAGATGGCGCACATCTGGACGACGGGCCCGGTCTCGTTCGCCGATACGCCCGTCGGGTACACGCGGCGCCCCCGACGGAGACGATCCCGTGACGGCGGCGACGTTCTCCAAGTCAGAGATGATGATCGTGGCCGCTGCGCGTGCCCTTGAAGGCCAGGGCGTCTGCTTCGTCGGCGTCGGATTGCCCAACATCGCGGTCAACCTCGCCCAGCGGACCGTCGCGCCGGAGCTCGAGATGGTCTACGAGGCGGGGGTGTTCGGGGCACGGCCGTCGCGGCTGCCACTGTCGATCGGCGATCCGACGATCGTCACGGGCTCCACCGCCGTCGTCAGCATGCTCGAGCTGTTCGGCTACTACCTGCAGGGTGGGCTGATCGACGTGGGGTTCCTGGGCGCGGCCCAGATCGATCGCTTCGGCAACATCAACACGACGGTCATCGGCCCGTATGACGCGCCCCAGACGCGCTTGCCCGGCTCCGGCGGTGCGTGCGAGATCGCGATCAACGCCCGGGAGGTGTTCGTGATCATGCGCCAGAGCCGGCGCAGCTTCGTCGAGGACATCGACTTCCGGACGAGCCCCGGCAACCTCGGCGGCGCCGAACAAGCCGAACGCATCCGGCGCGAGGGCGGCTGGAAGGGTCGTGGCCCGACCTTCGTGGTCACGGACCTCGGCATCTACCATTTCGACGAGGCCGGCGAGATGCGCCTCGACTCGCTGCACGAGGGCGCGACGCTCGAAGCAGTGCGCGAGACCATCGGCTGGGAGATCAACGTCGCGCCAAACCTCGCCACCACGCCACCACCGACCGCCGAAGAGCTGCGGCTGGTCCGCGAGGAGCTCGATCCCGAGGGCGTCTACACGAAGTAGCCCGCTCCGCGCTCAAGCCTTCGCGAATATCACCAGGAATTCCAGGGCGCCCTCGTCGGCGATCGAGATGATGAACCCACCGACATTGGGCGCCGTGATCTCGAAATCGGCGAGCGGGAGGTCAGACTGCCCGCGACTCCGAAGGGTCGCGTGTCGGAGGGTAGCGTGGCGGGCGCTGATGAGAGCCGGCTGAGATTCGGCTCGCAGCCTGTTACGTCACCAGGGCACGACTCCGACCATGCGGTCGTAGCCCTCGCGGGCGGCCCAGCCGAGCACCTTGCCCGTGTCCGCGTCGATCTGGGCGATCCGGCCGCCCTCGCGGACGAGCGCGTAGACCGTCGAACCGTCCGGTGTGACCGCGATCGCGTCGACCGCGAGGCCCTCGAGCGAGCGGTTCGTGACCGCCAGGTCGGCCGTGGCGATGCGAACGACCCCGCGGGCGCCCGCGGCGAACACCGCCGTGCCATCCGGGGCGGCCACCACCCGCCGACCGACCGATCCGGCCTCGATGTGGCCGAACTTCGCGAGCGTGATCCCCCGCCGCGCGGACGGCTCGAAGTCCACGGTCCGGCGGATGGTCAGATCCGGTCCGATGTCCACGATGATTCCCAGGGTCGCGTTCACGGCGAGGCTCGAACGCCCGCCCGGCGTCGCGACGACGCCCCAGTCGGCCGCAGCTCCAGCGTTTTCCATGCCACGGGACGGAAGATCGATGCAGACCGCCCATGCTTCGACGGACTGGAGGGCATGGACGAAGGGATGCTCGGCGCCGCGGTAGAGCGTGAGGACGACGCCGTCCGCCCGAGCTTCCTGGTCGACCGGCCAGCCGGCCATCACCTCGTCGACGTTGCGCTTGTCGACGATGATCGCGTCGCGCATCTTCCCGGTCGCGGTGTCCACGGCGCGGACCTGGTAGCGGCCGGCAAGCGGACCAGGCACATGCTCCGCGACGTACAGGATCGAGCCATCCGGGGACAGCGTGTCGAAGTCGAAGCGGCCCGGCAGCTCCACGATCCGTGGCTCCGATCGCAGGGAGCGCTCGACGATCGCGAACCGGCTGACAGATCGCGCGGCGGCGCCGTCCGGGAGGTCTTCGACGAGCACGACGGTAGAGCCGTCGGCCGACACGCCGGCCGGCATCGGATCGAGGCCGACGGTCGGCAGCTGCCACGCTCCCTCGACCGACCGCACCGGTCCACCGAATCCGGGCTGGACGACGAGATCCTCGATGAGGCTGTTCGGGCGTTTCGGGGTGACCGTGACGAGATGGCCCCACGTTGCGTCTGGCACGCCGAGCGGCAGCTTGATGAGTTCCTCCCCGGTGCTTGCCAGGGTCACGCGCAGGTCCGATTCGCTCGGCCGTCCGACCACCAGCCAGGCGTCTCGGCCACCGGAAGCGATGGTCGGCTGCGACGCGGCCGGCTGCCTGGCTGACGGGAAGGGTGAGGCCGCTGGCGGCGCGGGCGAGGCGGGCGCCGTGGTTGGCGCGCTCCCGGGCGTCGACCCGGAGCACGCGGCGACGAGCACGGCGATCGCGATGGCCAGAAGCTGTCGATTCGACCGGCTGGGTGACATCGGTGCCTTCCTCTCGTTGCGCGGGCGGTACTGCCCACGCATCCCGATTACACCGTCCACGGCTCCGCGGTTCCCGGTTACTCCAGCGACTCGGCCAGGGTGATCGTCGCGTCCTTTCCCAGAGCGCTCTCGACCCGGTACGTCGTGTCGCCGTCCGTCCATGCGAGGGCGTCACCCACCCATCGACGACCGTCGTCGATGTGTCCACGGCCCTCGTGGACGTAGAAGAAGAAATGCGCTTCGCCGGAGACCCAGAAGCCACGCTGACCGTCGACGGTCACGCGCTCGACGGTCACGCCGTTCCCGATGAGCTTCTGCCGATACCCGTCGTCGAGCTTGCCCTCGAACCGCATCACGATCAGCCCGATGCCCGGCTCACGGGTCTCGGGCAGCGTCTCGCTCGCCGCCCAGACGAAGGCGACCTGGTTCCCGCGCGTTCGATCGACATACGCCTCGTCGGGTGGGCCGATGGCCGGATCGCCAGGGAGCTGCGCCACGATCCCGGTGATGGCCTCGGCCTGTTCGAGCGTCACGTTGTCGCCGAGGCCAAGCGATGACCCCAGCGCGCCCGGGGGAGGGGTCCGGCTGGGTGCCACGGAGGGCGGCAGGCTGGCCGGCGGCTCGCCAAGGATCAGCTGCAGCCCCGGCAATCCGAGCCCGATTGCCCCGGCGATCGCGGCCAGCGCGAGCAGGGCGATGAGCGCGAGCACCAAGCCGCGCCGGACCGGCCGCCACGCCGCCCACGGACGGCGGGCCGTGGGCCGAGGAGCAGCCGCGAGTCGGACGCGAACGCGCGTGGCGACGTCCGGTGCACCAGGCGGGCTGGCGGTCGGCCAGGCGATGGACGCCGCCGTGCCTCGCAGCATCGCCTCGAGACCGGCGTCGTCACGGGCGGCGAGCCGTGTGAGCTGATCGCTCATCGCGACACCTCCGCGGCGGTGAGGACGTCGCGCAAGCGCATGAGCGCGCGCGAGGTCCGTGATTTCACGGTCCCACGTGGGAGCCCGAGCGCTTCGGAGGTCTCGGCTTCCGAAAGGTCCAGGAGGAAGCGAGCCCCCAAGACCTCTCGATCGTCGTCACGCAGGGTGTTCAGGGCGGCCATGAGCTCGGCGCTCGCTTCGGCAGCGATCACCGTCGCCTCGGGCCCCGGGACCGCGGCGTCGCGCGGCTCCCTCGCCGCCGCGCGCAGCGCGAGCCCCTGTCGTCGCCCCGCCGATCGCCTCCGGTTGCGCGCTTCGTTGGTGACGATCCGCAGCAGCCATGGGCGCAGCGGGGCGCCATCGCGAAAGCGGGGCAGCGCGTCGTAGGCCTTGAGAAAGGCGTCCTGGACGGCATCGTCGGCATCGGTCTCCGGGCACACGAGGTGCGCGGTCCGGATGGCGACGTCCTGGTAGCGGCGAACGATCTCTTCGTACGCTGCGACGTCACCGGTCCGGGCGCGCGTGATCAGGTCGGCGTCTTCGATGTGGACGGCCCTCCACGTATCGGATCCGCACTGACTACACCGCCCGGCCCCTGCCGGTTCCCCATGCCGGTTCCCGATGTTCCCGGCTGGGCGCACGCGGCGCCCAGCGGGTCGACCGGGACTACTTGAACTTGAAGTTCGCGCTGAAGGCGCTGCCGTCGATCATCTTGAGGTCGAGCCGGTAGCAGGCGCCCGCATAAGTCTTTGGCGTCTTCCACGTGTACTTGTACTGGTTGGTAGCCGCGTCGTAGACGAGTCCGCTGGCTGATGTCGTCGTCTCCTCGATCGCGTCTACGGGGAGGCCGGAGTCGCACGTGATCTTCGAAGCCAGCGGGTAGCCCGTCGCGAAGATCGCCAGGCCGCGGTTGCCGCCCAGGCTGAACTTGACCGGGATGCTGGAACCCGCGTTGACGGTATTGAGCGTTGGCAGGCTGTCGACCGGGGAGAAGAACCCGGTGAACGGGGCGATGATGAGGGAGCCCGTGCGGGTCGCACTCGTGAACGTGCTGTCGCCATCGAAGGTCGCCGTGACGTTGTACGTACCCGCGGGCAGACCCTTGGGCAGCTTCGCCTGGCCGAGGAAATCGGTGATGGTGGAGATGGTCCTGGTGACCGGCCCGGTCAGCGTGAAGGTCACGGTCCGCTGGATGAGCGGGCTGGTGGTGAGTGGCACGGGCGTCGGGCCGCCCAGCGCCGCGCTGAGCGTGGTCACGGCGCCCGTGTTCGTGGTCGGCGTCTGCGTCACGAATGCGCTGAACGGCGACAGGCTCGCGGTCGCCTTGGCGATCGTGAACGGTTCGGCCGAATCGCTCGATGCTGCGTGGGTGGCGTCACCACCGAACGAGGCCTGGATCTGGGTCGTGCCAGGTGACGTCGAGAGGGGCACGCGGACCGTGGCGCGCCCGTTGGAGCCGGTCACGCCGACGGCGCCGGAACCACCGATGCCGATCACGACGGGCTTGTTGGCGAGCAGTGTGGAGCCCGCCTTGAGTTCGACCGTGATGGCCGGGCTCTGGCCGAACGTCCCACTGGTCGGCGGGGCGATCAGCTCGAGGGAGGTTTCCGCGGCCCCACCGGCGCTGCCGGCAGCAGCGTAGTAGGCACCACGGTTGTCGTCGAACGAGACGAGGCCGAAGCCGTTGACGGCCTGGACGACGAACTTGAGGTTCGCCGGCGCCGATGCCGATGGCAGCGTGCCCGTCCAGAGACGAGAATCGGTCGCGTCCTGGGTGAGGTCGAGCGGCGCCCAGGTGCCGGTGCCGCCCGTGAAGGTGATCCAGACGCCATGGACGGCCGCCTTGGGATCGCCCACGACCTGGACCGTGAAGTTGACGTTGCCCGAGACGGTTTCGGTCTGGACATCCACGATGGTCGGGGCGTCGGACAGGGCCGCCGCTGTCAGATTGCCGCTGTAGTACAGCTTCAGGTCGAGTCCGGTGTACTTGCGCTGGATGCTCGTCCCGAGGAGCGGGTTGTCCGTCTTGTGCTGGACCGGTGTCACGAGGAGGTTCGTGCCACCGTGCTCGCCCAGTGCCCCGAAGTAGTTCGGGCTCCAGAGGCGCATCGGGTAGAACACGGGCGAGACGAACGGGGCGTGCACGCCACGCAGCTCCGTGGTGGGTGCTCCGGTGAGCGGGACGATCCCCGGCGTGTCCACGTAGGTTCCGCCGCGGAACCCGACGCCGCGCAGGACGAGGTCGTCGTCTGTGGCCGTGACGTTCCGGGCGACGAGCGGCAGTGCCGGCTCGGCGGGGTTGGTGACGACGCCGTTGGGTCCGGACAGCCACTTGGCGTCCGTGAAGGTCCCCGGTGTCGCGTCGTAGGGCGGGTTCTTGAGCAGACGATTTTGCGGGGTCAGCGTCGGCGTGAGGGTCAGGTCATGGGTGGCGAGTCCAAGCGAGGCCGCGGGCTCCGTCGTGACCGCGGTCGTCGCGAGTGGGCCACCGGTGCCCGGTGTCGCACCACGGCCGGCCGGCATCGTCACGCCGAACATCGGGAGGCCGAAAAGGGTCGCCTCGAGGATGGCCTTCTCGTGGATGCCACGGATGTCCGGCGTGGTCGCGAGGTAGGTCACCTTGGCCCGGACGAGGGCCTCACCGACGGAGATCGCCGTCCCGGCTGCCCCGGCGCGAAGCTCGCGCGCGAAGTCGCGGTACAGCCGTTCGCTGTACTCGAGGAAGTCGGTATCACCGTACTGGTAGCCGGTCCCGGCGATCAGGATGGATCGCTTCTGGGCGAAGGCCTGCGCCCAATCGAGCGGCAGGCTGACACCGGTGATCGCGTCACCATCGACGAGGTTGTACCCCGAGTGGCAGCCCGCGCTGAAGACGATGGAACTCCGGAGGTCGACCGGCGAGGCGGCGAGGTCCGTCGTGAGCAGGTTCGTCCGGAAGTCGGCCGCCAGGGCGCTGTTGGCGCTGAAGTGGCCGGCCAGGAATGCCAGGTCGTGAGGCGAGCCAAGGAGCGCCGTACGCAGGGCGTTCGCATCCCAGGAGCAATCAGGGAGGCTGAGCGGCGCCGCGGACGGAAGACCGCAGAGGGCCAGTGGCGCCACATCGCTGCTCGAGATCACTTCGTTGACCGTCCCGGCCGTGCCCATACCCGCATCGAGTTCGTCGCTGACTTCGCGGGCGGCGTCATCGAGGAAGTCGTAACCCGTGACAAGGGCAGACGTCGGAGTGTCGACCGTCCCGCGGTTCGTCGAGCCATACGCATCGATCATGCGTGACGCTTCGGCGGCTGTTTCGACGAGGCGCCCGACCGGGAGGTCCGGGATCGGGAACGTGGAGGCCCGGACCGACAGGTCGATCGATGCGCCGTAGGCGTCCTGCCCGAGCACGTAATTCGCGCGCAGACTCGCGTCGGAGGCCGTACCACTGTTCACGGGCGCGGCGAACTCCGCTTCGGGGCCGAGCAGTGCCTGGTCGGGGTATCGGAAGAATGGGATGGCGTCGTCGGCACCGACGATCACGACGTACTTCAAGCCGGGATTCGTGGCGCGGTACGCCGTCACCAGATCACGGATCGACGAGGCGACGAGGTTCTTGGCGTACATGCAGGTCGTCGCGTCGTCGGCCTGGGTGTTGAGCGCCACGATTCGTGGCCGGCTGCTGACGTCGACGACGTCACCGCGGATCTCTGGCAGAGCCGCGAAGGTCTCGAGGTCGGCGGCGAGGGCCGTCTTGTCCGCCACCGCGTTGCCGGTGACGGCCTCGTCCATGCGGGACAGATCGCTCAAGATCAGGGTCTCATAGCTGCCCGCCGGGGCAACGAAGCTGTCGGCGGCCACGGGTAGTACTCCATCACAGTCGCTGCCGACGACGGTGATGCCGAGCGTGAAGGGCGCGAGGCTCGAGGCGCCGTTCTTGCCGTTGACTCGGATGTAGAAGTCGCCGGTGTTATTCCACGTGTCGACCACGATGCTTTCGCTGGTCAGTCCGGCGTTTCCGGAGCCCGTGATGAGGCTTCGGATCTGCGCGCTCGCATAGGTGTCCGCGCTGAACGCCGACGGGCTGAACGCCGACGGGCTGAACGCCGACGGGCTGAACGCCGAGGGCTGAACGCCGACGGGCTGAACGCCGAGGGCGAGAACGCCGACGGGCTGAAGGCCGACGGCGAGAACGCGGACGGACTGAACGCGGACGGTGAGAAAACGGATGGCGAGAAGGCCGAAGGGGAGAAGGCCGAAGGGGAGAACGCTGAGGGCGAGAACGCTGAGGGAGAGAACGCTGAGGGCGAGAACGCCGACGGGGAAAACGCCGAGGGGGCGAATTCCGCGCTGAGACGCGTGAGATCCGTCGTACTCGTGAGGGAGGCATAGGTCTTCGCGATGTCCCGGAACACGAACATGTCGAAGTCGGCCGGGAGGCCCGACAACGTCAGGTTCAGGCGTTGGCCCGGCTGGATCGCAACCTTGAACCAGCGCGCCCGCCCAGCGTCGTCGATATGGCCGGCCGCCGATCCGCCCCCCTCGACCAAAGAGATCGCCCGGGCGCGCGGCCACGTGTCGTTATCTTCCCCAGCGACGATGCACGAGGAAGGTGCGCTGGTGATCGAGCCTGGGCCGGTCACTTCCGCGGTCACGTACGCGGCGAGAGCCGAACCATTTGGCGCAAGCGAGCTGAAGTCGGCCTGACCGCTCGCATTGGTGGTGACAGAGAACGAGGGCGAGCCGCCCACTGCGAGGGTGGAGCCGCCCGCGCCGAGCACGCCGGCAACGCACGACGCGGCTGTCTTGACGGTCACCTCATACGTCGTCGTGGGACTGCCGGTGAGGCGGCCGCTGATCAGCGCCTGGTTGCGTGCCTCCCGGAATCGCTTGATAGAGGACAGGCGCCTGGACAGTCGCCCCGGGCGTCGGGGACAGCGCCGCCGCGTATACGACGACGTTTGCCTCGGTCGAGGGGAGGCCGACCTCGTCGGGCGACGGGCTCAGCGAGTCCAGGACGTACGCGACCTCGAGGACCTCCTCGACGCCATCTCCGGAGAAGTCGATCGTGTAGACGCCGCCGTGGTTCTGGCCGCCGGTCACGCCCGTGTTCGTCTGGACGGTGCTGCCGATGTTGGCGGTCAGCTTTCCGGTGCCATGATGGGCGGAGACCCACAAGGTAAGGCGCTGCGACGTCGTGGATGCAGGCACACTGAGCCCGAAGCCGTAGCCGACGGAGCCGCCAGCCGGGGCGTTGTGCTGAAGCCCGCCCTTCGTCGCGGTGGCGCTGACGGGGGACGCGCCGTCGGACCAGGCAAACGAGAACGGCAAGGTCGACGAACCGTTGCCGACCGACAGACCGAGCGGGCCCAGCGCACGGAGCGGGATGTTCGGGATCTGCTGGATGTCGGAGAGGGAGCTGATCCCGGATCCACCGCTCTTGCGGGCGCTGCCGGCCAGGAGCGGTTCGCCTGCGCTCGTGCCCCAGATCCGCCAGTCGGTGGCGCCCAGGGCCGTAAGGTCCTGCGCGTTCGGGTTGGTCGCATTGCCGTTGAACCCGGTGTATCCCGAGCCGGTGACGCCGTTGTTGAGCGCGACACCGACCACGTCCGCGGCCAGGGCGACTGGAGCGAACTGCGGCAGCAGCTGAGCGACGAGCAGGGCTGGCAGCAACAGCGCGATCGCGCGGCGCACGACGGGAGCCCGTCTCCAGCCACGGCGCAGCCGTGGGTTGTCAGACACAACGACAGACGTCCCCAGCAAACTCACGATTTCACCCTCGCGCGCTCTGCACCCGCCGCCAGCTGGCGGCCTACCCCTCGGAGTGCGACCTTATCCCCCGAACCCGGGCGGTGCAAGCGTAAAACGCACTATTTGTTGCTCGCTGGCGTCAATAGTCCTGGTCACGCGTCTGGCTGACGCCAAGCGATGCACAGATCGAGACCGCCAGCTCAAGTGCGTCGTGGAGATCCATCGAGCGCCCTTGTTCCACCGCGGCGTCCGCGGCCACGTTCCCCAAGCTCGAGCGCGCGGCGGCGAATCGATCGGCCAGCTCCTGCTCAAGGACGGCGCCGCGGGGGGACCCGATCGTCGTCCGCAGGCTCTCCGCGGCGCCGAGCAGCTCGAAGGCCACCTCCGGATCCCCCGCCTGCCCGGCCAGGACGGCGATGTCCTCGAGCAGGAACGCGAGGGCCCAACGGTCGTCGTAGTCGCGGTACACCCGGAGGCTCGCCGCGTAGTGCTCGCGGGCGGCGATGTGATCGCCCAGGCCGCGCGTCGCCGTGCCGAGGTTGTTGTGACCGATCGCGACCATCCAGGCGTCGCCCACCTCGCGGTTCAGGCGGATCGACTCCTCGAACCGCTCACTCGCCTCACCGAACGCGCGCTCGTGGAGCGCGATCATCCCGAGATTGTTCTGGGAAACGCCGATCGCCCAGCGATCGCCGACCTCGGTCCGGATGGCCAGCGCCTGCTCGTTGAGGGCGCGCGCCCCGGCGTAGTCGCCCCGGTATTCGGCGATGACCCCGAGGTTGGAATAGAGGCCGCCCATGCTCGCCTTGTCGTCGAGCCGCTGGCGGATGGCGAGACTCTCCTCGTAGCGGGCCTGGGCCGCGTCGTAGTCGCCGCGCTGGGCCGCCACGGTCCCCGCCAGGTGGAGGACCTGGCCCGTCCCGTCGTCCGCGCCGACGGCCTCGAAGGCGGCCTGCGCCTCGTCCAAATGCCCGGTGGCGTCATCGAACCGACCCTGCTTGCGAGCGATCTCG
This sequence comes from uncultured Chloroflexia bacterium, assembly GCA_963828165.1. Classification (GTDB taxonomy): domain Bacteria; phylum Chloroflexota; class Limnocylindria; order Limnocylindrales; family CSP1-4; genus SPCO01. The sequence continues at coordinate 526,152 of CAWHDR010000001.1, read as the reverse complement.
GCCAGGGCCGCGTGGCTCCACCCCTGCGCGCTCCGGTCGCCCAGGCCGGTCGCGAGGGATAACGCCTCCCCCGCGACGGACTCGGCCACCGGCCAGTCACCGACGAGCTCATGGACCTTGGCCAGCTTGAGCATCGCGTCCGTGCGCTCGGCCCCCTCGAGCAGCGGGACCAGGCGGGTCAGGTAGTCGATGGCCGCGGTGTTCGCGTAGGAGGCACGGGCGGCGTCGGCGGCGCGCGCGAGGTACGACCGCTTGCGCTCCTCGTCATCGCTGTTCCAGAAGTGGTGCGCCAGGAGGTCCAGTCGTCGCTCGATCGCGTCCGGGTCGGAGCGTTCGATGTAGCCGCCGACCCGGCCGTGGAGCATCGCCCGAAGGCCGAATGGCAGGCTCTCGTAGGCGACCTCCTGGGTGGCGACGTGCTTGAAGAGGTAGGCCTGATCGGCTTCGCGATCGAGGTTGACCAGATCGGCGGCACGCAGGGTGTCGAGCTGCTCGATGACCGTGTCGAGGCCGCCGAGCTCCGGGTATGCGCCGGGCAGCACCGGCGCCTCGAACACGCGCCCGACGACGCTGGCGACCTTGAGGGTACGGCGCGGTTCCTCGCCCATCGTATCGATCCGTGACAGAACGAGGCTGTGCAGGCTCTCCGGCAGCTCCAGTGCACGAACGGCGGCGGCGTCACCCGGGTCCACGCCGTGCGATGAGATGTAGGTGATGAGCTCCTCGATGTAGAACGGATTGCCGCCGGATCGCTCGATGACAAGCGCTACGAGGGCCTCCCCAGCCTCCGACCCTGACCCCGCCTCCCCGCCCGTGGTTCGGACCTGGTCGAGCTTGGAGCGGATCAGCTCGGCCGCGTCGTGGGCGTCGAGCTCGGCGAGGCCGATCTCCGAGAACGACGGCAGGCGTTCGACGCCGAGACCGCCACCGGGCTCGTTGGTCGGGCGATAGGCCAGGACGATCAGGACCGGCAGCCCGAGCGCGGCCCGGCCGAGCGCTTCGAGCAGGTCGCGCGACAGCGCGTCGATCCAGTGACAGTCCTCGAGTACCAGGACGAGCGGCTCGCCGGCGGCCCGGTCGCGAAGGCACGTCGCGAGGAGATCCTCGAGCGACGCCTTGCGCAGCTTCGCGTCGAGCGCGGCCGTCAGGTCGTTGTCCGGGATCTCCAGCCCGAGCACGGTCGCGAGCAGGGGAGCGCGGGGCGCGAGCGCCGGATCGATCGCCTCGAGCGCCGCCTCGACTCCCCGCCGTTGCTCGTCGTCCGAGTCGGCGTCCTCGACCCGAAGCAGGCGTCGCCAGATCTCGCGCCACACGAAGTAGCTCGCGTTCGTGCCGAACGACTGGCACTCCCCGAAGGCGACGAAAACGCCGCGCCGTCGGGCGCTACGCACGAACTCCGCGACGAGGCGCGACTTGCCCATGCCGGCCTCCGCGGCGATCCCGACGATCCCGCCTTCTCCCGCGAGCGCGGCCTCGAGGCCCTCGTCGAGCGCGGCGAGCTCCCCGCGCCGGCCGACGAGCTCCAACTCGTAGCGGATCCGACGCCGGGAGGCGCGCTCGAGTGAGCCGGTCAGCTGATACGCCACGATGTCCCAGGTCCTGCCCTTGACCTTCAAGTCGGGCAGGCGCTCCCACAGGAACGCGTCACCGGCCAGGTCGTGCAATTCGTCCCCGACGACGATGCTCCCCGGTGCCGCTGCCGACATCAGCCTGGCCGACAGGTTCACCGCGTCACCGAGGCAGACGAACGTCCGACGCATCGCGTGCCCATACGTGCCGCTGCGGAGCCGACCGTGGGTGATGCCGATCTGGATGTCGCGGGCATGGGTCGTGCGTTCCAGGTCGCGCAGCTCCAGGCCCGCTGCGGCCGCTCGCGCCGCGTCGTCCTCGTGCGCGACCGGTGAGCCGAACACGCCGTACAGGTAGGCGCCCTTGTCGCCCAGCGTCAGCTGCAGGACGTTCCCACCGAAGCCGGCCATGATCCGTTGCGCGTGCCGGACGAAGTCGTCGAGCTTCTCGATGGCGTCCTCGTCATGGTCGTAGTCGATGCCCCCGAAGCGCAGGAACAATGGGAAGGCGGGCCGCAGATCGGCCAGGAACTCGCCGCGGCCGGCGCGGAGCCGTTCCCACACCACGGGGAGCAGCCACGGTCGGACGAGTTCGTCATCCAACGGTGGCGGCTCCTCCACGGCACGCGTCGGGACATCCGCAAGGAGCGACTCGACGACCCCGAACCGGCGATCGCCGCCGGCGGCGTCACGCCAGTCCGCGATCCGGACCCGGTCACCAAGGCCCGCGACCGCCGATGGATCGAGCACGACCTCGCCCTTCTCGGCGTAATGCTCGGTCTCCGCGAGGTCGTCGATCAGGGCGCCGGCCAGGACGTCGATGAGCTGGATCTCGGGGTCGCCCACCACGAACCGGCGGGCGTCACCTGCGGCCACGGCGACCTTCAGGGCGAGCTGGACCGTCGTCCCGGCCGGCGTCCGGATCGTCCCGACGCGGGCCATCGCGGCCTGCATCGCCAGCGCGGCCGCGGTCGCACGCAGGCCGTCGTCGCCATCGAGCCAGCAGGTGATGGCATCGCCGGAGAAGTAGATGACGTCGCCCCCGTGGCGATCGAGCTCTTCGATGACGGCGTGGAAGACGCGGCCCAGGTTGGCGGTGAGCTCCTCGGCGCCACGTTGCGAGCCGAGCTCATTCGCGAGGGCATCGGTCAGCGGCGTGAATCCCGAGACGTCGGCGAACAGTGCCGCGCCGCGGACCCGATCGGGCATCTCGGTCCGGGTCGCGAGCGCTCGGCGGCGGTCCCGGGCGATGTATGCCTCGGGTTCGTCGCGGCCGAGCTCGACATCGAGATGCTGCATCCCCGTCCATCCTAGGGGAGGGGGACCGCGTCGGCGTTCGCGATAGCCGGCGGCGGGGCGGCGCCCCGGCGACGCATGGCCTACGATCGGGCGATGCCTGAGCCTCGGTCCGTCTTCGCCCCCACGCGCGGTCGCGTCTTCCGCCGTACGACGGTCGATGCGCCACCGGTCGCGGTGTCGGCGTCCGGGTCGACCATCCGCGACTCGGCCGGGCGGGAGTACCTCGATGCGGCCGGCGGGGCGATCGTCGTCAACGTGGGTCATGGGCGCGCGGACATCGCAGCGATCATGGCCGGCCAGGGCGGCCGCCTGGCCTACGCCCACGGCAGCGCGTTCACGACCGAGCCACTGGAGGCCTACGCCACTGAGGTCGCCGCGGTCCTGCCCGTGGACGACCCGGCGATCTACCCGGTCTCGGGCGGCTCCGAGGCCATCGAGACGGCCCTCAAGCTGGTCCGTGCCTACCACCTCGCCCGCGGCGAACCCGACCGTGACGTGGTCATCGCCCGGCACGGCAGCTACCACGGCAACACGCTCGGGGCCCTGGACCTGTCGGGCCGTCCGCCATTGCGCCGTCCGTACGAGCCCTGGCTGGGCCGCTTCCGCCACGTGTCGGCGGCCTACGCATACCGCGCTGGCGAGGCCGCGGCCCACGCCCTGGGCGACGCATCGGCCCTCGCCGCCGAGCTCGACACGACCATCACCGAGGCGGGTGCCGGTCGCGTGGCAGCCTTCGTCGCGGAGCCGATCGTCGGGGCCACGCTCGCCGCCGCCGCGCCCCCGGACGACTACTGGCCCGCCATCGCGGAGGTCTGCGCACGCCACGGCGTGTTGCTCGTCGCGGACGAGGTCATGACCGGGTTCGGCCGGACGGGACGCTGGTTCGGCCTCGACCACTGGGGCGTGAGGCCGGACCTGCTGGTCGCGGCCAAGGGCGCGACGTCCGGGTATTGGCCGTTCGGGTTCGTCGCGGCGGCGGGACCGGTGTTCGAGACCGTGATGGCTCCGGGCGCCGGCTTCGTCCACGGGTTCACGTACTCGCACTCGCCGGTCGGGGCGGCAGTCGCCCGGGAGGTCCTGCGCATCCTCCACGACGAGGACCTGGTGGCCGCCAGTGCCAGCAAGGGCGAACGGCTGCTGGCGCTCCTGCACGAGCGGCTCGACGGCCATGAGCGGGTCGGTGACATCCGTGGCCGGGGACTGATGGTCGGTCTGGAGCTCGTGGCGGACCGGGCCACCCGCCGGCCGTACCCGCGTGCCGCGAGGGTCACGGAGGCGATCGTCCTCGCGGCCCGGGGCCGTGGATTGCTGGTCTACTCGGGTACCGGCAATGCGAACGGCATCGACGGCGACACGATATTGCTCGGACCGCCGTTCATCGTCGCGGACGAGGAGCTCGTGCGGATCGCGGATGTCCTCGCCGAAGCCGTGGCCGAAGCGGCTGACGGATTGCCGGTGGTGGCCAGCCCCGCGGAGTAGGCCCGCTCAGCGTCGGCGGTCGGCCCCTCGGAACGCGCCGCCGAACACGAGCACAGCTCCGAGTGCGACCAGCGCGATCGGCACGACCAGGCCCCCGACCTGCGGGGAGAGCATGTTCACGCCGCCCAGCAGCGCCAGCAATCCACCGAACCAGGCCTGCCACCCGAGCCCGCCTCCGGACGCAGCCCTGACCGCGGCGATGAACAGGAAGGCCACCCCGAAGCAGAACGTGCCGAGGCCCTCGAGGGCGAGTCCGGCGTCGGTGAGCACGCCCGGGACGGCGAGAGCGGTGATGATCGCCCCGGCGTACAGGGAGCCAGTGCCGCGGTCGACTGCCCACTTGATGAGGAAGGCGATGCCGACCGCGAGCACGATCAACGACCCGAGGGAGCGCGCCTCCGGGAACAGCTCGCGGGCGAGCAGCAGCCCACCGAATACGAGCAGGAAGACGCCGACCCAGGGCAGGCCGGGGCGGCGCGCCTGGTCCGGTCCCCATTCCCAGGTGTACGCGCGGCCGCTGCCCGCATTGGGATCCTGGCGGCCGCTGTCCGGCGGCAGGCGGGTGACGTTCGGCTCAGGTCGGTCGTCCATCAGGGTGACAGCCTACCCGGCCGGGGTCGCCGACGGCGCCGGGATGGATGCCGCCTGGACCTCGACATCCTCGACGTGGTTGAACCCGAGCCGGTCCGCGAAGCGGCCCAGCGGTCCGGGTGCCCACCAGTTCCAGCGGCCCATGAGCCGCATGGTGGCCGGGACGAGCAGGACTCGCACGATCGTGGCATCGATGAGGACCGCGATCGCCATGCCCACGCCGATGCTCTTGATGGTGATCGACTCGGCGAGCGCGAACGCCGAGAACACCGTGACCATGATCAGCGCCGCGCCGGTGATGACGCCGGCGGTCTTGGCCAGGCCCTCGGCGACCGACGCGGTGTTGTCGCCGGTCCGCCGGTAGGCCTCCTGGATGCGGGACAGGAGCAGGACCTCGTAGTCCATCGAGAGGCCGAACAGGACACTGAACATGATGATCGGGTTGCCGGCGATGGTGAACCCCGGCGACTCGAAGTTGAGGAGCTCGGCGAAGTTGCCGTCCTGGAAGATGAACACCAGGGCGCCGAACGAGGCGGTGATCGACAGCAGCGTCATGATCACGGCCTTGATCGGGATGATGACCGACCCGAACAGCAGGAACAGGATCAGGGCACTCGCCCCAAGGGTCAGGGCGATGGCGTACGGGATGGTGCCGGACTGGCTGGCCATGAAGTCCTGCCCGTCGGCCGCGAGCCCGCCGACCTGCGTGGTGACGCCATCGACCGAGACATCCCGGACGAGCGGCACGACGGCGGAGCCCGCCGGACTCAGCGGGGCGAGCGGACTGATCGCATCGAGGCGCACCGTCGCATCGCGGAGGTAGGCGTCCTCGAGCCGGGTGAGCCCGGCGGCGACGTCCGGTGGGAGCTGGTCGCGTGGCGCGTTGAACAGGGTCGAGATGCCCGCGGCGTCAAGGTCGGCGCCGGTGACCGGATCCTTGAGCCCGACGAACGGGCCTTCGACTCGGTCGATGTCCGCGACCTCGTCGATGGCCACGCCGAGATCGAGGATGCGCTGGACGTTGGCCGCATCCGTCGGGGAGCCGTCGACCGTCGCGAGGACCACGATCGGAGACGTCTCGCCGGCCCGGAAGTCGTTCGACAGCGCGACCGCCGCTTCCCGGCTCTCGATGCCCGGTGGCAGGACCGACGCATCGGGGATGCCCTGGCTGAGTCGCAGGAACGGCGTGCCAAGAATGAGCAGGAACGCAAGCGTCGGGATCAGGACTGCGACGGGACGGGCCATGACCGCATGCGCCACGCGTTCCCAGCGCGACGCACGGGCGAGGACGGCCGCCTCGCCGACCGGCCGACCCAGCGCCCGCCGGATCCGCTCGCCCAATCCGGCCACGCCGCCCGAGTTGACGCGATGCCCGAGCATGCCGAGGACCGCCGGCAGGAACGTGAGGGCGTAGAAGACCGACGCCGCGACGGTGAGGGCTCCACCGATCCCGAACGAGCGCAGGGCGGACGGCTCGAACAGGAGCAGCCCGGACAGCCCGACCGCCACGGCAAGTCCGGAGAAGGTGACGGCTTTGCCGCTGGTGGCGACGGTGATCTCGACTGCGGTGGCGACGTCCCGGCCCTTTCGGAGCTCCTCGCGGAAGCGGCTGACCATGAACAGCGAGTAGTCGATGGCGAGGGCCAGGCCCAGCATCGTCGCGACGTTCTGGACGTAGATCGAGAGCTCCGTCACCTGCGCGGCGAGGTAGACGCCGCCGAGCGTCGTGGGGATCGCCAACGCGGCCACGACCAGGGGCAGGCCGGCCGCGATGAGCGACGCGAACACGAGGATGAGGATGAGCGCGGCGAACGGGAACGAGACCGTCTCCGCCTGGACCAGCTCCTTCTCCGACTGCTCGGCCTGGTCCTGGGTCGCCGGCGCCACGCCCGTCAGCAGCATGGTCATACCGGCGGGCCGGTCGATCAGGGTGCGCAGCTCGTGCATCTCGTCGACCGCGGCCTCGTCGGTGATCGCGAGCCGAACCAGGACGTAGGCGGACGTCCCATCCGTGCTGATGAAGCGGTCGTCGCGGGTCTCCGCCCAGCCGACGACGCCAGCGGTCCGCTCGTCGGCGAGGAGTCGGTCGAGCGACGCGGCGATCTCGGCCTGGAACTCGTCGGAGCGGGCGTCGTCACCCGCCGCGCCGTCGAACAAAGCCACGATCGCGCCACCGCCGGCACCGAACTCGTCCTCCAGTCGTTGGGCGACCGCCGCCGATTCGGAATCAGGATCGGTCCAGCCGCCGGCGCTGAGCGCCCCGGTCACCTGCGACGCAAGTGACGCCGAGGCGATGGCCAGGACCACCGCGAGGATCGCGATCGGTCGACGAAAGCGATAGACGAAGGCTCCCCAGCGAGAAAACATGGTGGCGCGTCTCCAAGGTCGAGCGGGCGAGTCGAACTCGGAAACCATAGAGAATGGATATTCCCCTTGTCAACCAGAAAAGGTTGATTCGTGCGTACGCTTGCGATAGAGTCGAGGGAGCGCCCATTCCTCAGGAGCCATCCAGCCGTGCCTCGCATCTCCGCCGCACATGAACAGCAGGTCCGCGAGCGGATCATCCGCGCCGCCGTCGAGGTGTTCGCGGAAAAGGGCTATCACCGCGCCACCATCGCGGACGTCGTCCAGCGGTCCGGCCTCTCGGTCGGGGCGATCTACACGCACTTCAAGGGTAAGGACGCGCTCTTCCTCCACAGCTGCGACCTGCTCTCCGGGCAGGGCCTCGATGAGCTCGCCATCCGCCTCGCCCCATTGACCTCGACCGCGGACAAGCTCACGGCGGCCGCCGCCTATTACGTCGAGACGATCGACCAGTTCGAGGGTGCGCCGGGGCAGGTCGGGCTGGTGCGAGCCTGGGCCGAGGCGCCCGACGAGCCCGAGGTCCGCGAGATGCTCGCCCGGCGCCGGGAGCAGCTCGTGGGGGCCGCTTTGATGCTGCTGCACGAGGGCGTCGCGCGAGGGGAGCTCCCGGCCTGGCTGGATGTCGATGGCTTCGCCCGGGGCTTCCTCGGGTTGCTGGACGGCCAGCTGCTCCAGCGCATCGAGGCGGGCGAGGCCTACCGGCCCGAGGAGGCCGTGCGCCGCGCCCGCGCCATCCTCGACGTCCTCCTCGCCGCCGCCCGGGTCGAGCAACCGGCCGTCGCGACGGCGTAGCATCGCGGGCCATGGCCCACGTCCAGACGGTCCTCGGTCCCATCGAACCCGGCGAGCTCGGGTTCACGCTCCCCCACGAGCACACCCAGATCGCCCTGTGGCAGATCCCCGATCGCTGGGATTACTGGCAGCTCACGCGCGACGAGCCGCTGATCCTCGAGGAGCTCGCGGCCTACCGGGCCGCTGGCGGCAGCGGGCTCGTTGACCTGACCCTTCCGGGCGTCGGCCGGGACCCGGCCTGGCTGGCGGCCCTCGCCCGCGCCAGCGGGCTGCACATCGTCATGGGCTGCGGCTGGTATCGCGGGGCGTACTACCCGGCTGAGGCCCAGATCGACCGGCGGTCGGTCGACGACCTCGCTGACGAGATCGTCGGCGAGGCGGCAACCGGTGTCGGCGACTCGGACGTCCGTCCCGGGATCATCGGCGAGATCGGCACGGACAAGCCGTGGCTGTCGGCCCAGGAAGAACGCGTCCATCGCGCGGCGGCCCGGGCCGCCCGCCAGACCGGCCTGGCGATCACGACCCATGCCGTGCTGTCGCCGGTCGGACTGGACCAGCTCCGGATCTTCGAGGAGGAGGGTGCGGATCCCACTCGGGTCGTCATCGGCCACGCCGACTCGTACCCCCATCTCGACCACCACCTGGCCATCGTCGGGCGCGGCGCCAGCGTCGAATTCGACTTCCTCGGGATGTCCTTCACGCCGGCAGAGCGTCACGGTGAGAGCCGGGCCGTGGACCTCCTCCGCGAGCTGCTGTCGCGTGGCCACGTGGACCGGATCCTCCTCTCCCAGGACGTGTGCCACGACTCGCAGCTGTCCCGGTACGAGGGCAATGGCTACACGTACCTCGCGCGCTCGTTCCTGCCAACGCTTCGCGAGGCGGGTGTCAGCGAGGTGGAGATCGAGACGATGACCGTCGCCAACCCGCGGCGCCTGCTCACGGTCGGGTGACGCCCCGTGCGGGCCGGCCATCGCGGCGCATGCACCCGGTGCTCTTATCGTCGATCGGAGGCTTGCCAAGCCGTCGTTGGTGCATGAGGCGCATCCCACGCGGGATGAGAGGTTGGTTTCGGGGTTTCGCGCTCGATTCCGATGGTTCGTTCGCTGATAGGAGCAGGCCGTGCACGGGTGCGGCGACCGGCGGGCTCCATCCCCTGACCGATGCGCGTTCGGAGCTGCCTATGCCGTGAGGGCCGGTCGCGAGGCGGACCTGGTTGCGACCGCCGGCCTTGGCCGCAAACATCGCGCGGTCCACCACTTCTACCGGCGGATGGACGACCGGCGGTCAGCCCTCGAGGGTGGCGTCCACGCTCAGCTCGACGTTGCCCTTGAGCGCCTGGCTGATCGGACAGCCGTCCTTGGACGCCTCGGCGGCGGCGATGAAGTCCTCGGACGACATGCCCGGGACTACGCCGCGCACGGTCAGCGCGCTCGACACGACGCGCCAGCCAGCCTCCAGCTTGTCGAAGGTCACCTCTGCGGATACGTCCAGCCGATCCGGCGGTGTCCCGGCTCGGCCCAGGGCGCCGGAGAAGGCCATCGCAAAACAGGAAGCGTGCGCGGCAGCGACCAGCTCCTCAGGGCTGGTCTTGCCCTCGGGTGACTCGGTTCGTGCGCCCCAGCTGACCGGGAGCGATTCGAAGGCGCCGCTCGACATGGCGCTGACCGTGCCACTGCCGGAGTTCAGATCGCCGGACCACACGACCTCGGCGCGACGGATGGCGGACATGGCGACTCCTCGTTTGCGAGTGGTTCGGATGTCGTCATCGTCCCACATCGTCGGCCGGGCCGACCCGGGGCGCGGTCCGGCCGGAGGTGAGTGGAGGGGAGCGTGGCGGTCGGGGGCAGTCGGTACCGAAGGGGTGCGGTCCGGACCATGACCATCCTCCCCGCACCTCTGGAACATCCGGCCCGTATCGGCCGGCGGGGCTGGCAGCGACAGTCGGGGCATGCGATCACCTGCCCGCCGCTTCAGTCCACTGGCACTCGCCTTCCTCCTCGTCATCGGCCTCGCGCCCGCCACCGCGGCCGCGGGCGAGCCCACCGACGCCCAGATCTCGGCCGCCGAGCAGTCCGTCCTGAAACTGACGAACCGCCGCCGGGCCAGTGCCGGCCTCGTGGCGCTTCGCTGGGACACCCGGCTCGCCGAGCTGGCCGGGGATCGCGCGGCCTACATGGCCAGGACCGGCCGATTCAGCCATACCCAGTCCGGCGGCACCGACGTCTTCGACCTGATCGCCGATGCAGGCATCAAGTGGTATGGAGCCGGCGAGATCATCGCCTGGAACACCGCGGCCGCCCTCGACTATTCGGCGTCATTCGCGGTGCAGGGCTGGATGGGCTCACCGGGCCACAGGGCGATCGTCATGTCGAAGGGCTACAACTACGTGGGCTTCGGACTGGCGATCTCGGACTCGGGCAAGCGCTATTGGGCCGGCGTCTACCTGAAGGGCCCGGATCGCACGGGCGCCTGGAGCAGGATCGTCGGCACGGCGAAGCGAAATCTCAGCAGCACGGACGTCCGCGTCTGGGTCAAGTGGTCGGGCAGCGATATCCGGCTCCAGGTCCTGACTTCCGGGTTCCGCTACTACCAGGTCCAGCGCTCGATCAACGGCAGCGCGTGGAGCAGCTACCCAGTGACGACCAAGACCTCCATGACCAGGATCTGGCGTCGCAACAGCACCTACGACGTCCGCGTCCGCTCGCGCGACCGGGCCGGCAACTGGGGCGCGTGGAAGACGACCACGATCAAGACCTGACCATCCGCTCCGATCGCATCACGAGCCCCTCGCGGCAGGCGCGAGGGGCTCGTTCCTGTCCGGGGGTGAGCCGTCACGCGGACGCAACCCGAGACCGATGGCGGCGCGCGGGGTCGAAACGCAGCCTGGCGTAGGCTGACCCTCCACACCCCAGAGCAGGAGGGCGAGCGATGCCTGATCTTCACCTGAGAGAGCGGCTCCCTGAGCTGAAGCTCCCCGAGATGTCCCGTGACGACATCGCCAAGGCCCTTGGCGAGACGCGCAAGGAGCTGAGCGAGGTCCGCAAGGACATCAACGAGTTCCGCCGCGAGATCGAGGTGCCGCGTATGGACCTTTCCAAGATCGAGGTGCCGAACATCGATATCGGCAAGGAGATCCGTGACGCGCGGAAGGACCTTCGAGACGCGGGCAAGTACATGGCCAAGAACGCGCGGTCCGCGGCCCAGGATGCCGGCCTCGTGAAGCGGCCGTCACGCCTGCCGTTCGTGATCGCCGGAGCCATTACGATCGGTCTCGTCGGCTGGGCGCTCGCCAACTCGCCGAGCATCAAGGCCCGCCTCCAGCTGGCCGCCCAGCAGCTGCGGGAGAAGATGGCGGCCCGACGCGCCGAATGGGAGGACGAGCCGCACGCCTTCGACGCCGCGGTCCCCGTGCCCGTTCAGCCCTCCATCTACGCCGACGCGACGAGCGACACCGACAGCCCGTTCGCGGAGCCACCGAGCGATACCCCCGATGGCTTCGGCAAGACGAATGGCAAGCGGACGAGCGACAGCACCAGCGACGAGCCGGCCCGCACCTGATCCACATCTCGCTCCCTCTCCCGATCGTCACTCACCGACACCGCCCCGGCCTCCGGGGCGGTGCCTCGATGTCAGGCCATGTAGCCGCCGACGAGTGCCAGGTCGGTGCCCGCGCGCTCTGACACGGGCCGGACTCGCCATCCCGGAAGGTCACGTTGACGGTCCGAGCGGTAATCCCGATAATCTAGGTCGGAATTACTGAACGGCCGAAGATGCCGTCCTGCGGCGCCCGTCGCGCCGCCCCCGACGAGGACCGAGGAACGAATGACCGCAACCCGCGAGATCGTCACCGACCAGCGTGACCAGTTCGCCTTCCACGACGACATCGCGTACCTGCGCGAGACGAAGCGTGGGCTGACCCGCGCCACCGTCGAAGAGATCAGCGGGTTCAAGGGCGAGCCGGACTGGATGCTCCAGTTCCGCCTGCGAGCCTACGAGCACTTCCTGAAGCGCCCGATGCCGACGTGGACCGACGGCCTCGACAAGATCGACTTCGACAAGATCGTCTACTACCGCAAGCCGTCCGAGCGCGAAGAGAAGTCGTGGGACGACGTCCCCGAGCAGATCAAGGCGACGTTCGAGAAGCTCGGCATCCCGGAGGCGGAGCGCAAGTTCCTGGCCGGCGTCGGTGCGCAGTACGACTCCGAGGTCGTGTACCACAGCGTTCGCGAGGAGCTGACCAAGATCGGCGTCGTGTTCATGGGCACCGACCAGGCGCTCATCGAGTACCCCGAGATCTTCAAGAAGTACTTCGGCACGATCGTCCCGCCGGAGGACAACAAGTTCGCGGCGCTCAACAGTGCCGTGTGGTCGGGTGGCTCGTTCGTCTACGTCCCCAAGGGCGTCGAGGTCCCGCTCCCGCTGCAGGCCTACTTCCGCATCAACGGCGAGAACACCGGCCAGTTCGAGCGCACGCTGATCGTCGTCGACGAGGGTGCCAAGGTCCACTACATCGAGGGCTGCACGGCGCCCATCTACGCCACGGACTCGCTCCACGCCGCCGTCGTCGAAGTCGTGGCCCTGCCCGGCTCAAAGGTCCGCTACACGACCATCCAGAACTGGTCGAATGACGTGTACAACCTGGTGACCAAGCGCGCCCACGCGCATGAGAACTCGACGGTCGAGTGGATCGACGCGAACACCGGGTCTCGCAAGACCGTGAAGTTCCCGGCCATCTACCTGCGCGGTGAGGGCGCGACCGCCGACATCATCTCGGTCGCGGTCGCCGGCAAGGGGCAGCACCAGGACACCGGCGCCAAGGCCATCCACCTCGCCCCGAACACGCGATCGCGGATCGTCAGCAAGTCGGTCTCCAAGGACGGTGGCCGCGCGACCTATCGCGGCCACCTCAAGGTCGCACCGGGTGCCACCAATGTCGTGGCCAGCGTCCGTTGCGACGCCCTGATGCTCGACGACCAGAGCCGCAGCGACACGTACCCGTACATCGACATCCAGGAAGACGACACGACGATGAGCCACGAGGCGACTGTCGGGAAGGTCTCGGCCGACCAGGTCTTCTACCTGATGGCCCGCGGGCTGACGGAGAACGAGGCGACCAACCTGATCGTCCAGGGCTTCCTCGAGGTGTTCACCAAGGAACTGCCCATGGAATACGCCATCGAGTTCAACCGCCTCGTGAAGCTCGAGATGGAGGGGTCGCTCGGATGACGGCCCCGGCCTCACGACCGAGGCCGGCGCGTCGGGCCCTCGATGAGCTCTCGTTGCCGGTCGATGAGGGCGCCCTCGACGCGGTCCTCGCCACGTCGCCCGATTGGCTGGCCGCGGATCGACGCGCCGCCTACGAAGCGTGGTCGGCGCTCCCCGGCGAGTCCAACCTGCTGTACACGCCCTACATCGACCTGCGCGCGGCACGCCTCGAGGCGGCCGAGTTCGCGACCGACCACGGCACGGAACGTCGTGCGGGCGCGCTCCCGGACGACGCCGACGGCCTGATCGAGTTCGACGAGGGCCGGGTCGTCGCCGTCGCCCTGTCGGACGCGGCCGAGGCCGGCGGCGTCGTGGTTCGCTCCCTGCTCGACGACGTGGATGTCGTCCGTGACCTGCTCGATGGCGGCCCGTCCGTCCCCTCGACCGACAAATTCGCCCAGCTCACCCGAGCGCTCTGGTCGCAAGGCGTGCTCGTCGATGTCCCCGCCGGCGTCCGGCTCGAGCGGCCCATCGTCGTGCGCTGGGCGGTCGGAGCGCCGGACCGGGCGCTCGTGACCCGGAGCCTCATTCGTCTCGGCGAGAAGGCCGAGGCATCGATCGTGGAGGAGCTCGTCGCATCGGACGGCGCGACAACCTCCGCCGGCCAGGCATTCTTCGCCGGCACGACCGAGGCCACGCTGGAAGCCGGCGCATCGCTCCAGTTCGCGAGCCTGCAGGAGCTTGGCGACGACACCGTCGCGTTCCAGCATCGGCTCGCCTCGATCGGAGAAGGCGCCACGCTGCAGTGGGCCCTCGCCCAGCTCGGTGGGCGCCTCGTGCGCAGCCGTGTCGAGAACCGGCTGGTCGGCGACCGAAGCTCGGTCGAGCAGGTCGAGATCGTGTTCGGGGCCGACGAGCAGCTGTTCGACCTGACCTCATTCACCACGCATATCGGCCGCGACACGACCGGCGACCTGCTGTCGAAGGCGGCCCTGCTCGAGAGCGCCCGGGCCTACCTCAAGGGTCTCATCACGATCGAGAAGAGCGCAGTCGGCACCGACAGCTTCCTCGGCGAGTTCGGCATGAACCTCTCGAAGTCCGCCCGGTCCGTCGCGATCCCGTCGCTCGAGATCGACCAGCCCGACTGCCGCCGCGCGATGCACTCGAGCTCGGTCGGCCCGGTCGACGAGCTGCAGCTGTTCTACCTGGAGTCGCGCGGCATCCCGCCGGACGAGGCGCGCAAGTTCATCGTGCTCGGGTTCCTCGAGCCGGTCGTCGCCAGGGTCCCGCTCGCGTCAGCCCGCGATCGGTTGCGCGAGCTGCTGGAAGCCAAGTGGGCCTCCGGCACGGATGGCGCGACCGGTGTGGCCGCCGCCTGATGCCTCCACAACGTCGCTCGCGCTGGCTCGGTCGCGCGCGCATCCGCGGCTCGCGATGAGACGCATCGACCTGCTGGGCGTCGACGAGGTCGCCGACGGCGAGATGAAGATGGCCTGGGTGGATGGCACCGACCAGGTCCTGGTGATCAACATCGGCGGCGAGGTCACGGCCGTCCAGGGGGTCTGCTCGCACGAGTACTTCGAGCTCGACAAGGGCTTCCTGACCAACGGCACGCTGACCTGCGCGCTCCACCTGTCCCGCTTCGACCTCGTCAACGGGGAGCCGCTCGACCCACCGGCCGAGGAGCCGCTGGCCGTCTATCCCGTGGTGATCGACGACGGCCGCATCCTGATCGAAGTCCCGGACGGCCCACTGGAGATCAGCGAGTCGTAGCGGGGTCGTCCGCGTGGGTTAGCCGGTACCGGTACCAACGTGCCGTGGCGGGCCGCGGCTCGAGAGACGTACCGTCGGGGCATGCAAGGTGTCGAGTTCGAGGGCTTCGCCGGTGACTGCACGATCACCGGCAGGATCACGATGTTCGGTGAGCGGCTGACCGACTTCCTCAACGGCCAGGAGCGCTTCCGGCTGCACAAGGTCGAATTCCACAGCCTCGATGACGGCCACGCGGTCGCGCAGGACTCGGTCAGCATCGTGCGCGACGACCTGCTGGCGGTCGTGGGCACCGGGCCACGCGGGAACGAGAAGCAACGCGTCGAGCTCCAGGAAGCCCGGATGCAGCTGTCGATCGGGCCGTACGTCATCCTCGGCCGGCTCCACGTCCCGCGCGGCCAGGACCCGATGCGCAACGTCCTCCAGCGCGAGCCGATGATCCCGTTCACCGGCGTGACGATGGCCTTCAACATGGCGGGCTCGGTCGTCGCTCGCGACGTCGGCACCCTCATCGTCAACCGCCACCTGGTCGAGTGGATCACCGAGCCCGGTGAGGACGCGGTCCTGTTCCCCGAAGCGTCGATCCGCTCGCCGTTCTCGATGAACCTGCGCAAGGACTTCACCGGGCCGTCGACGCTCTAGTCGTCCCGCGCGGCGTCGGCTCCGGTTCGCAGGTTCTGGCGGAACTCACGGACTCGCGTGATCGAGAAGCGCTCCTCATCGTCTCCGGCCGGCGCCCCGGCGATGCGTGACACCACATAACTCCCGATGACCGGACCGTGCTTGAACCCGTGGCCGGAGCCACCGCCGACCAACCAGACGTTGTCGAACGCGGGATGGCGATCGATCACGAAGTCGGTGTCGGGCGTCGTTTCGTACTGGCAGACCCGAGTCTCCACGACCGGCGCTCCGGCCATCGCCGGGAACCGCCGCGCCATGTATCGACGCGCCAGCCGGACCGATTCCGGATCGACCTGTCGCTCGCCGTTCGTCGGGTCGAAGACCGGGCCGTAGCGATCGGGCGCCAGCTTCATGCCTCGACCGGAGACGGCCGGCAGGCCGTAGGTCGCGGTGTCGTAGTCGACCCAGCAAGGGAGCCACTCGGCGTTGAACCGGCCGTCACCCGCCGGCGGGCCGAAGAACATCACGTCCTGTTTGGTCACCCGGATGAGCTCGCCCGCGACGTCGGGAAAGAGCCGCGGCAGCCAGGGCCCGGCCGCGAACACGAACGTGCCCCCCGGGTAGCGGGAGCCGTCGCCGGCGACGACGTCGAGGAGACGACGGCCGTCCGTGGCACCCGGGACCACCCACGCGAGCTCGAAGCGCCCCCCGTCCCCGGCGAACGTCCGGGCCACGGCGGCCACCCCGTTCCGTGCCAGGAGGAGGCCTGCCTCCGGCTCGTACGCGGCGAAGGCGAGGTCATCGGCCGAGATCTGCGGCCAGCCGTCGGCAAGGTCGGTCGGCGACAGCCGTCGCACGGGGATGCCGAGCGAGGTCAGCGCCGCGATCGAGTGGGCCTCGAACCCGTCCTCTCGATGGGCGAACCAGAGCATCCCCGACTCGACGTAGAAGCGCTCGCCGACCTCCGCCTCGAATGCCTGCCACGCCGTTCGAGCCTCGCGCGACCAGCGCGTGTAGAACGTGTCGGCCCCATGCGCTGCGCGCAGGATCCGGGTCTCGTCGCCGGAGGTGGAGCGCGGATGCCCGGCCCCGAAGGCATCGATGAGCGTCGTGCTCCAGCCTGCCCGGCGAGAGCGGAGCGCGGTCCAGGCGCCCATCGTGCCCGCCCCGACGACGACCACGTCCGCCGCGGGCGCACTCACGGGCTGAGCGTGAGGGTCGCCACGGTGGCCGCGGCGATCGCGTCACGGGTGAACGGCAGCGGCAGCGTGTCGTCGTTCCGCCAGGGCTCGATCTGGTCGGCGTAGTGGATCGCGAAGGGATGACCGGACTGTCCCGTGGTGATGACGATCCGTGCGCCATCGAGATCGGAGAGGTCCAGGAGCAATCGATACGAGGGCAGGTTCGTGACCGTGAACAGCTGATCGATGCCGATCGGCACGAACTCGGGATCCGTCGGGTCCGGATAGGCGCGGCTCAGGCGGTAATAGGTGTTGTTGACGGTACCGGCTGCGCCCGGCGCGCCCACCGGGCCCTCGTTGAAGTACCACTCAAGGGGCCCGATCCCACTGCCCGTCCCGATCGTCGCCTCCTTGAACGTCGCGGTATGCAGCCGGGCCCAGTCCCACGAGTCCGGGTCGCCGAACGCCGCCCGCAGCTCGGCCCCGGCTTCGTCCATGGCGCGCAGCGCGATCACGTCCGCCGTCTCGACCGTCGGCGTCGTTGTGTCGTCCCACCACGGCGAACCAGGGTCCTGGATCAGTTGCTCGAGGGCCACCCAACTCCACGGGCTGCCAACGTAGTCGCGCGCCAGCGGTCCGAGTTCGTCATCGAAGAGGTCGCGCAGGATCCGATACTCCCACGCCATGTACGCCGAGCAGCCGAAACTGTCGAGCGTGCAACGGCCGTCCCAGGTCGCGATCCGGTCGGCGATCGTGAACCCGTCCGGGGTGGCCGGCAGCGCCTCGTCCAGCCACAGCACGATGTCACGGGCACGAAGCGGCGACGTGTCGGCCTGGATGAGGCCCATGTCGGGCACCGTCAACCCGTCCTCCGCGTGGTGGTTGAGGAGGTCGATGATCCGCTCGGCCCGGTAGCCCGGGTCCCATTCCTGGCCGAGGAACCGCGGATCGGCGGCATCGACCACCGCGTTGTTGGCGGTCACGATCCAGCCATCGACCGGGTCCAACACCGACGGCAACTGCTCGAAGGGGATCCGGCCGAGCCACTCCCCGTTGCCGGTCGAGCCCAGGACCGGCCGATCGCCCCGATCGCCGGGATCGGAGCGGATCGGCACATAGCCCGGCAGCTGATACCCGATGTGCCCATCGACGTCGGCGTAGACGAAGTTCTGCGATGGCCCCCCATACAGGGACAGGGCGGCGCGGAAGTCCTCGAAATCGGCGGCCTTGTTCAGGCCAAGGATGGCCTCGTACGTCCGGTCCGGCGCGGCCGCCGGATGGATCGCCGACCAGCGCAGCGCCATCAGCGGGCTGTCGGCCAGCCGCTCGTCGACATCGTTGAGGATCGGGCCGTGGACGGTGTCCCGGACCTCGATGGTGACCGGATCGCCGCCCGAGACCGCGATCTGCTCGGTCCGGATCGTGAAGGGGAGCGACGCACCGTCCGGTCCCAGGTAGCGGGCTGGATCCGCGGGGTCGATCGTCTCGATGACCAGGTCCTGGACGTCCACGGCCGCGTTCGTCGCACCCCACGCGATCCGGGCGTTGTGCCCCAGGACCACGCCCGGGACCCCCGGGAAGCTGACCCCGGCGACGTCGAACGGGCAGGCCTCGTCGACGGTCGCGCAATGTAGGCCGTTGACGAACCAGATCGACGGCATCGAGATCCCAAGGTGCGGGTCGTTCGCGAGCAACGCGCCACCCGACGACGACAGCGAGGGAGCCACGACCCAGTCGTTGGAGCCGATCCCATGATCCGACGCGAGGCCGCCAGCCGATCCGTCGAGGCCCGCAAGCTGCAGCAGGTCGTCGCCGATCGAGGCGAGGTCTCGCCAGGCGCCTGCCTGGTCGTCCGTGATGGCCGCGGAAGGTCGCGGGTCCGGGCGGGGCGCGACGCCGGCCATCGTCCCGGCCGTCCCGCCGTCCTCGGTTGCGAGGGGATCGATGTCCGGCGAGGGATCGATGTCCGGCGCGGGAACGATGACCGGCCCGAACTCCCTGGTCGCGAAGAGCTCGTCGGTCCGTGAGGGGTCACCGAGCCGCGCATCGGCGAGGAACCGGAAGATTTCGGTACTCATGTTCCCGGCGAGATTCCAGGCCTGGACCTTGCCCCACGTGAGCGTGTCGAGCACGGTCCAGGGCTCGGGGTTCGCGCCGGTGATCACGAAGGCCAGCCCGAGGTTGCCCCGATTGGCGTCGAGCCAGGCGTTGACCCCGGCGACATACGCATCGAGGATCCCGCGCGTGTCGCCGGAGAGCGCGGCGAGATCCCGTTCCGCCGCCTGCCGCCAGCCGAGGGTCCGGATGAACCGGTCCTGCTCGAGCGAGCTCGCCCCGAACAGCTCTGAGAGGCGGCCGGCCGAGATGCGCCGCCAGACCTCCATCTGCCACATCCGTTCCTGCGCGTGGATATACCCCTGGGCCACGAACAGGTCGTGCGCCGTGGTCGCGGTGATATGGGCGAACCCCGCCGCGTCGCGGTTCACGGTGACGGCGGCGTCCAGACCGGGCACCTGGAGCGTGCCGGCGGTCTGCGGCATCGCACGGTTGGTGATCCAGACCAGCGCGCCCGCCCCGGCCGCCACGGCGACGACGACCACGATGAGCAGAACGATGACCACCCGCTTCAAGAGCCGCACGTGTGTCCCCCGACCTTCAGCCGCCGAGCGCCGTGCCCAGACCGGCTGCCTCGGCCCGCCGGACGATCGCATCCGCGAAGATCACGTCCGCGAGCCCGACACCGAGGTGCGTGACGACGACCCGGCCGCTCGCGGGCCGTGCGGTCCCGGCCAGGATCGCCACGCCGAGCGTGGAGACCGGGTCGGGGTAACCATCGAACTGGCCTGCCCGACGGTTCGCCACGAACTGGCCGCGATCGTCCACGAGGAACAGGGCCGCCCCCTCGGCCACCTCGGCCGCGCACATCGTCGCGTAGTCCACGGGGATGACGAGCGCGTCCGGCGTCAGCCAATCGGAGGTCATCGCCTGGCGATGGGCCGGGTCCGTGAACGAGGCGGCGGTGATCACGACGTCGGCGTCGGTGACCGCGTCCTGCGCCGAATCGACCGGGTTCGCGGCCGCGATCCCTGGCGTCGCGCGGGCCGTCTCGGCGAGTGCCTCGGCACGCTCCTGGTGGCGGTCGTGGATCGCAAGCTCGACCCCCGGCAGCACATGCGCGAGCACCTCGAGATGGCTGTAGCCCTGCACGCCGGCGCCGATGATCGCTGCCCGAGGCGAAGGCGCCCGACCGAGCTGTTGCGGGCCGAAGAGCGATAGCGCCACGCCCGACACGGCCGCCGTCCGTTGCGCGGTGATCGGGCCGCCGTCCAGGATGGCCCGCGGTACGCCGGTCGCCGGATCGTTGAGGACCACGACGGCGTGGATCGCGGGCAGCCCGCCCGTCCGGTTCTCCGGGAAGCCCGCCACCCATTTCATCCCCAGCAGATCGGAGCCGTCCGGGTCGCGCAGGGCCGCCGGCATCGCGTGCGCGAAGGAGCCGGCCGGGCGCGGATGAACGCCGATCTTCGGTGGCAGCTCGGCGTCCGCGACGAGCGCGGTCATCGTCCGCTCGGCCAGGGTCAGGCGTTCCTCGACCGGGGGCATCGCCGCGGTCACATCGGCCGCCGAGAGGTACCTGGTGACGAGGGGCTTCATGCATCGCGAGTCTAGGTGGCGGACCGGCGTCGTGCGAGACGGGGGCGACGTACGCCGCCAGAACGCGCACGCGGGTACGATGCGCCGCGTGGCGCCCATCGACCTCGCGACCAGCCTCGAGAATCTCAAACTCGAACGTGACGCGATCGTCCTCTACGACTCGCTCGCCGAGATCGAGAAGGATCAGACCCGGGCGGAAGCCTTCCGACGGATCGCGGCGAACGAGCGGCGGCACGCCGACATCTGGGCCAGCAAGCTGACCGAGCTCGGGGCGACCGTCCCACCCGCGCATGGCCCGCGGCCGCGGGTACGCATCATCATGCTCATCGCCCGGCTGTTCGGGACGCGCTCGGTCGCCGAGCTCGTGAAGGCCCTCGAGGGTGACGAGGAAGAGGCCTACGAGAGCCAGGGCGGATCGCCCGAGATCGCGGCGATCGCCGCCGACGAGCGCGAGCACGCGCAGATCTGGGAGCGTCTGTCCGAGGGCAAGCCCATCGCCGATGGTCGCAATGGCGTCGGCTCGACCCGGCGTGCCCCGTACGCCGCCGAGATCGCACGGCGCGAGCCGTGGCATCGCACGAGCGCTCGGTCGGGCACGCTTCGCGCGGTCATCTTCGGCGTGAGCGATGGCCTCGTAAGCAACCTGTCGCTGGTCATGGGTGTGGCCGGCGCGTCGTCCGCGCACCCGTCCCTGGTCCTCCTCGCCGGGATCGCCGGCCTGCTGGCGGGGGCCTTCAGCATGGCCGCGGGCGAGTACATCAGCATGCAGAGCCAGCGCGAGCTGTTCGAGCGACAGATCGAGCTCGAACGGGCCGAGATGGAGGCGATGCCCGAGGAGGAGGAGGCCGAGCTCGCGGCGGCCTACCGCGCGAAGGGATTCGCCCGGGACGAGGCGGCCCGCATCGCCCACCGCTTGTTCCAGGATCCGGAAGCCGCGCTCGATATCCTCGTGCGCGAGGAGCTGGGTTTGGACCCGGACGAGCTCGGCTCACCCTGGGGGGCGGCGGTCGGTTCGATGGTCTCGTTCGCGATCGGCGCCGCCGTGCCGGTGATCCCGTTCCTGTTCGGCGGCGGCCCGACCATCACGGTCGTCAGCCTGGGCGCGAGCCTCGCAGCCTTGTTCGCGGTCGGTGCCGGGGTGAGCCTCCTGACCGGACGGGGGATGCTGTTCAGCGGCGTCCGCCAGCTCGCGATCGGGCTCGGCGCAGCCGTCGTGACGTTCATGATCGGTTCGATCATCGGCGTCGGCACGGGCGTCTGATCCGATGGGCGATGCGACGGTCCTGCGCGAGCGGCTCACGGGGGAGGGGCTGGACCCCGGGGCGTGGTCCAACGGCCCCGGCGACACCTACGCCTCGCACGACCACGCCTACGACAAGGTCATCGTCGTGGCATCGGGGTCGATCACGTTCGGCCTCGGCGATGGTCCCCTGGAGCTCGCCGCCGGCGATCGCCTGGAGCTGCCGGCGGGCTCCGCCCACGACGCGATCGTCGGATCGGACGGCGTCGTCTGCCTGGAGTCGCACCTGCCGGCTGGCACGCTGACCGGTGTCGCCCACCGGGAGGCCGGCTCGTGGTGAACCCGAGCCTCGAAAACCGCCACGCCCGGTCCGGACGTATCCGATGACGAGAGTCGGCCCGGGTCCTGGCGTCGACGTCGGCCTCGTTCGCGAGGTCGCGGCGGGATCGCACGACGCCCTGGCCGCGCTCTACGACCGTCACGCCGATGCGGTGTTCGCATCGGCCTATCGCCTTACCTCAGATCGGGGACTCGCCGAAGAGGTCGTGCAGGAGACGTTCCTGGCGCTCTGGAACCGCGCGGAAACATTCGATCCGACAGTCGGCTCGCTTGCGGCCTGGCTGCATACGATCGCGCGCAATCGCACGGTGGACCGACTTCGCGCGGCCGGGCGGCGCCCCACCCTCGTACCGTTGACCTCGGCGGCCGCTTCGGGGTCCGCCTACGGCGGGGGCCCGGAGCCCGATGCCGACGCACTCGAACGCGTGCTCGCTGGCGGCACGATCGTCGCGGGCTCGGCGCCGGTCCGCTCGCCCGACATGGAAGTCGCCCTGCTCGAGCTGCGGGAGGCCCTGCAGGCGGCGCTGGCCGAGATGCCCGAGGTCGAACGGGTGGTGATCGTCCTGGCCTATGGCGAGGACCTGACGCAGACCGAGATCGCGGATCGACTCGGCTGGCCGCTCGGGACGGTCAAGACGCGGACCCGGCGGGCGCTCCTGCGCCTGCGCGAGGTCCTGGGCAGCGGGGCCGGCCCCGAGTTCACCCGATACCTGGCCCGGGCCCCCGTGGCCCGGCCGGATCGCTGACACGAGAACGCGGAGAAGCATGGATCACGACGAGGTACTCGAACAGCTCGAGCTGGCGGCCGTGGAGCCCGATGGGCTGGCGCGGCTGATGGCCGGGGACACGGCGATCGCCGCGGCGATCGCTGGTCACCTGGTGGGCTGCGATGCCTGCGGCGGTGAGTTCGAGCGGCTCGGACGAGCGGCGCCGCTCCTGCGCGACGTCGTGCGGACGACGCCGTCGGCCGACCTGCGCGAGCGGACGCTTGCCTACGTGCGCGAGCACGGCGTGGCTCGGGGAACGGCGACGCCAGCCAGCCCCGCCACGGCACCCGCGGCCGTCCACGAAACCCGTGGGCGAACCGCTCGCGTGCTGCCGTGGGTCGCGAGCATCGCCGCAGTCGTCGCCCTGGCGGTCGCCGCGACATCCTTCCTTGCCGTCCAGGGCCTGTCGGAACAGCTGGCCGCTCAGGACCGGGCGATCGCCGGGCTCGAAGCGGTCACGAGCGCAACGATCGAGATCACCGGCGAGCCGGACGCACAACGCGTCGCGCTGTCGGCGAGCGAGGCCGACACGTCAGGGTCGCTCCTGTTCTCGCCGACAACCACGAGGCTCGTGGTCGTGGCCATGGGCCTGGACCATCCGCCGGCCGGACAGGAATACCGCTGCTGGGTGGAAGTCGCTGGGAAGCGCGAGAACGTCGGGCGGATGTTCTTCGGCGACGACCTTGCCTTCTGGGTCGGCGATACCCCGTCGGTCAGCGAAGTGGGGCCGGGGACGACCTTCGGGGTCTCACTCACCGATCTCGACAGCACCGCGATCGACGCGCCGCCGGTCATCGTCGGGGAGCTCTGACGAGCTGTCGGGTGGTGGCGTCTCGTCCGGTGGCGGCGCCTCGAGATAGGCGCGATGGAGGGCGAGGAGCCGCTCGGCGGTCTCGGGCGTGACGTGGCGGCCCTCCTCCTCGAGGCTGGCCGACAGCCAGAGCGCTTCCTGCGCTCGCTCCCGCGCGTCGATGTCGACCTCGCGACGGCGCTGATCGGCGACCACGAACCAGACCAGCCCGGCTCCCACGACGAGCCCGACCATCAGCATCCACCAGTTGAACTCGGCGTTCACCGTCGCGAAGTATAGGGACGCATCGCCCGTCGAGCCGCCGCGGCTACACTCCGCGCATGTTCGACATCCCGCCCGATCCCGTCGCGCTCCAGCTCGGTCCCATCACGATCGGCTGGTACGGGCTCTGTTACGCGATCGGGCTGGCGGCGGCATACGTCGTCCTCATCCGCCTTGCGCGATCCGCCGGCGAGGACCCCGACATCGTCGGCAACGGCATCATCATCGTGTCGATCGCGGCCCTGATCGGCGGACGGCTCTACCACGTCATCGATCAATGGGCCCTGTACGCGAACGATCCCCTCAAGATCATCCTGCCGCCCTATTCGGGCCTGGGGGTGTTCGGCGGCATCGTGACCGGTACGCTCGCGGCATGGTGGTACGCGCGTCGCCGCGGCGTGTCGTTCGCTCGTTGGGCGGACATCATCGCGCCCGCCCTGTTCGTCATGCAGGCCATCGGCCGGTGGGGCAACTACTTCAACCAGGAGCTGTACGGGCCGCCGACGGCGGCGCCGTGGGGCATCCCGATCGACTGCGCCCACCGGCTCGTCATCTATTCGTGCGACACGCTGGCCGAGACCACCCGGTTCCACCCGCTCTTCTTGTACGAATCGATCTCGGGGTTGGTCGGCGCCGCCTTCCTCGTGTTCCTCGGGTATCGGCTGCGGTCTTGGCTGCGACCCGGTGACCTGCTGCTCACCTTCTTCATCTGGTACGGCGTCACGCGTTTCGCGCTCGAAACGCTGCGCGCGGACAACTGGACGTTCTTCGGCGTTCCGACCGCGCAGATCGTCTCGCTGGCGTTCATCGCGATCGGGGTCGTGGGGCTGGTCCTGCGACATCGTGGGAGCCGGATGGGCGACAAGCCGCCGACGGATCCCCAGCGCGCGACGTGGGGTGCGCTTGGCGCGGCCTGGATGACCCGACCGATCGATGAGCCGTGGGCGAATGTCGGCGACCGGATCGACGACGACGCGGTCGACGACTCGGTTGACGAGACGCTCGACGACGAAGCCGACGAGACCGACGCCGCGGACGAGCCCGAGCCCGCCGTCGATGGCGATGCCGCGGCCCCTGACGAGACCGAGCCGCGTCCGAGCCCATGACCGGCGACGCGCGTCCGCCCGAGGCGACCGCGTCCGATCCATCGCCGCCGGATCGTCCCCGACGGCGACCGCCGCCCGGCCGCATCTCCCCGGAGGCCATGGCCGCCGCCCGCGGTGGTGTGTCCGAGGGCCTGGCCTGGCTCGGTCGAGCCCCGGAGGCGAAGGCGTCGCTGCTCTATCGAGCCACTCGGCTGCTCGTCCGGTTCGTCTGCTTCGGGCTGTTCCGCTTCCGCATCGAAACCTCCGGGCAGGAGCACGTCCCCAACGGCGGCTACCTGCTCGTCGCCGGTGCGCATCGGGGGTGGATGGACCCGTTCGTCGTGATGCACGCCCTACCCGTGGAGCCGCGCTGCTGGATCCTGGGGAGCGGCCCATCGACCTTCACGACGCGATGGCGCGAGTGGCTCGTCCGCCGGATCGGTGGCCTCTTGCCGGTCTGGCGCGGCGGTGTGGGGATCGACCCGCACGTGGCCTCGGCACGAGCGGTCGTCGATGCCGGCGCGGTCTTCGTCCAGATGCCGGAGGGAACGGTGAGCGGCCCGCCAGGGCGCATCGGAGCCATGCGGACCGGCTGGGCGATCATCGCGCTCCGCACGGACGCCACGGTCGTGCCGCTGGCGATGGCTGGCACCGAGGAGTTGTACGTCGGCCGGCGGATGGCCTCGCGGGTGCTCCCACCGCGGTCGGCTCGGGAGCTGGCAGGCTTCCAGGCTGGCGATCCGCTGCCGGCGCCGGGCACCCGTGACGAGCTGGCCACGGCCCGGGCCATGACCGATCGCCTTGCGGAGATCCTGGACCCGGTCGTCCAGGCGCTGCACCCAACGACCGTGGATCCTCCCGCCCATCCTCGCCGGTTGCGACGACGGCTCACCTGGCTGCTGCTGCGGAAGGGCCGCCTCGACCGCGACGGCTGACGGCCGGTCCCGTCCGCCTATACTCGCCCGCGATGCAGTACGCGGAGACCATCCTCGACCTCGTGGGGAACACCCCGCTCGTCCGGATCAGCCGGGTGACGAGAGACCTGGGCGCGAAGGAGCGCCAGCCGCTCCTGCTCGCCAAGATGGAGATGCTCAATCCCGGCGGTTCGGTCAAGGACCGGATCGGTCTGCCGATGATCGAGGCGGCTGAGCGCGACGGCCTCCTCAAGCCGGGCGGCACGATCATCGAGCCGACCAGCGGCAACACCGGCCACGGGCTCGCCATCGCGGCAGCGCTCAAGGGCTACCGCTGCATCTTCGTGATGGCCGACAAGCAGTCGACCGAGAAGCAGGCGCTCCTCCGGGCGTACGGCGCCCAGGTCGTCCTGTGCCCCACGAACGTCACCCCCGAATCGCCCGAGAGCTACTACAGCGTCGCGGCGCGGCTGGCGCGCGACATCCCGGGCGCGTTCAAGCCCGACCAGTACTGGAACCAGGAGAACCCGGCGGCCCACGAGCAGACGACCGGCCCGGAGCTGTGGGACCAGACGGAGGGTCGGATCACCCACTTCGTGGCCAGCGTCGGCACCGGCGGCACGATCTCGGGCGCGGCCCACGTCCTCAAGGCACGAAACCCGGAGATCCAGATCATCGGAGCGGATCCGGAAGGCTCGATCCTGTCTGGCGATACCGCGCGGCCGTACCTGACGGAGGGTGTCGGCGAGGACTTCCTGCCGGGCACGTACGACCCGTCCGTGGTCGATCGCTGGGTCCGGGTCAGCGACCGCGATGCCTTCGCGATGGCGCGCCGCCTGACGCGCGAGGAGGGGATCCTCGCCGGTGGGTCGTGTGGCACGGCCATGGTCGCCGCGCGCGAGGTGATCCGCGACCTCATGACGACCGACGGCGGAGCGGATGCGGTCGTCGTGGTGCTGCTGCCCGACGGCGGCCGGAACTACCTCTCGAAGCTTTACAACGACGAATGGATGCGGGTCAACGGCCTGATGGCCACGACCGGGGCGGCTACCCGCATCGCGGCGCTGCTGGCGGACCGCCACCACCCGACCGATCGCCCGCCCGTCGTCGTAGCTAGGACCACGGAGCGCGTCGGTGAGGCGATCACCACGCTCCAGGCGTACGGCATCAGCCAGCTACCGGTGTCGGAGGAGCCCGAGGGCGACGACGTCGTCGGGCTGGTGGGCTCGATCAGCGAGAAGGGCCTGCTCGATCGCGCGTACCGGGACCCGAGCGTCGTCGAGCGCACGGTCGGCGAGATCATGGATCCACCCCTCCCGCTGGTCGAGGCGTCGGCGACGCTAGATGAGGCATTCGCGCTGTTGAGCGGCAATGCCTCAGCGCTGGTTGCCGTCCGCGGCGAGCGCCCGGCCGGCGTGGTCACGAAGCTCGACCTTCTCGAGTACCTGGCCCACCACGGGGACCGGGACAGTTAAATCGCCACGTCGCGTGATCCGTGGGTTCAGGGGTTGACCACCGCACGGAGCGAGATCCTTGGCCGTGACGTTGGATCATGGGCGTCGTGACCGACGTCCCAGCCATCCGCACCCCTCGATACGAGCTCGTGTCGATGTCGCTGCCGTTCATGCGGACGCTGCTGGCGGGCGACATCCCGGCCGCCGAAGCCGAGATCGGCGCGACGATCCCTCCGGATCTGGCCGAACAGCTCGATCACTTCCTGCAGTTCCGCATCGCCGACCTCTCCATCGACCCGACGGCACAACCGTGGCTGGGCCGGGCGATCGTGCGCACAGAGCCGGACGGATCACGCCGGGTCATCGGGACGTGCGGGTTCCACAGCCCGCCCGACGACAGTGGACGGGTCGAGATCGGCTACCGGGTCGAGGGGGCGGAGCGGCGCAAGGGCGTCGCCACGGAGGTGGTTCGGGCGCTCCTCGACTGGGCCGTCGTGGAGCACGGTGTGAACCGGTTCCGGGCCGCCGTCGCGCCGGACAACCTGCCTTCGCTCGCCGTCATCGCCAAGTTCGGCTTCCGTCAGGTCGGCGCCCAGATCGACGACATCGATGGCAAGGAGCTGGTCTTCGAGCTCGACGATTGGGCCGCCACAGCCTGATGGCGCGGGTGCCATGATGGCCGCGATGCCCGGACCGACCGACGAAGCAGACCTCTCGTTCGACACCCTCGCCGTTCATGCTGGCGCCGAGCCCGACGAGCTGACCGGCGCGGTGGCGCCGCCGATCTACCAGACCTCGACCTACCAGCAGGACGGCGTCGGAAAGCCACGCGGCGGGTACGAGTACGCGCGATCGCAGAATCCCACGCGGGAGCGGCTCGAGCGCGCGATCGCGACACTCGAGGGCGGCCGCCACGGGTTCGCCTTCGCGTCGGGTTCGGCGGCGACCGCCGCGATCGCCGAGCTCGCCGGCCCGGGCGACGAGGTGGTGGTCGGGGACGACGTCTACGGCGGCACCTATCGGTATCTCGAGAAGGTCCGCAAGGGCGCCGGCGTCACGACGTCGTACGTGGATCTGGCCGCCGGTCCGGACATGCTCTGGGAGGCGCTGTCGGAGCGGACGCGGCTCGTGTGGTTCGAGACGCCCACCAATCCGTTGCTCAAGACCGTCGACATCGCCGCGGTCGCCGCGACCGTCGAGCGTCGGGCGGCAGAAGGCGGCCGCCGGCCGCTGATCGTCGTCGACAACACGTTCGCCTCGCCAGCGATCCAGCGGCCGCTGACGCTCGGTGCCGACATCGTGTTCCACTCGGCCACGAAGTATCTCGCCGGCCATTCCGACACGATCCTTGGCCTGGCCATCACCTCTGACGACGCAGTCGGGGAGCGGTTGCGTTTCCTCCAGAACGCGATGGGCGCCGTGCCAGGGCCGCAGGACTGCTTCCTCGTGCTACGCGGGCTACGGACACTGCATCTGCGCGTGGAGCGCCATCAGTCGAACGCGGCGGCCGTGGCGGCGTTCCTGCGCGAGCGGCCGGACGTGGCGAAGGTGTTCTACCCGGCCGTCGGCGGGATGGTGTCGTTCGTGCCCGCCCCTGGCTCGGGTGGATCGGCCGCGGAACGGGCGATCGCCATCGCCGAAGGGACGCGACTGTTCACCCTGGCCGAGTCGCTCGGCGGCGTGGAGTCCCTGATCGAGATCCCCGCCGCGATGACCCACATGTCGGTCGCGGGTTCACCGCTCGAGGTCGATCCGGCCCTCGTGCGCCTCTCGGTCGGCATCGAAGGTGTCGATGACCTGATCGCCGACCTCGCGAGAGCCCTCGACGGCGCCTAAGGACGGAGTCAGCCGCCGGCCATCGCCGGAAGGAGCACGAGGGTGTCCGCCTCGCCGACGGGGGTGTCGAGCGCCTGGAGGTGGCGCACGTCGGTGTCGTTGAGGAAGGCGTTCACGAAGCGGTTCAGGTCGCCGTCCGGGGCGATCAGCTGCGATTCGAGCCCGGGATGCGCGGCGACCAGGCCCGCGATCACCTCGCGGACCGTGCCGCCCGAGACGTCGACGAGCTTGGCCCCGCCGGTCGAGGTTCGGAGGGTCGGGGGGATGCGAACGGTGCTCATGAAGCGTCCTCCAGCCAGGCTTCGAAGGCCGTCAGGCTCGGGCGGATGACCGGGGCGAGCCCGGGCTGTCCGGGTCGGGCCGGGGCGTTGCCGCCGTCCGGCAGCCCGAGGAGGCGGGCGTCGGGCGTCTTGAGTCCGTTGCCTGTGAGGAGCGCCACGACCTCGTCACCATCGCGGATCACGCCGCGTCGCCGCGCGGCGGCGACCGCGCCGAGCGTCACGCCGCCGGCCGTCTCCGGGTAGAGCCCTTCGAGCCGCGCGACATCGCGGATCGCCGCCGCGGTGACCTCGTCGGAGATCGCCTCGATCGAGCCGCCGCTATCCCGGGCGACCTCGACCGCGTAGCGCCCGTCGGCCGGGTTGCCGATGGCCAGCGAGCGGACGATCGTGTCCGGCTCCCGAACCGGGGTGATGACGTCCGTTCCCGCCTCCCAGGCCGTGGCCACGGGCGCACAGCCAGCCGCCTGACCGCCGACGAACCGGATCGGCCGGCGCTCGACGAGACCGAGGTCGGCGAGCTCCTCGAACCCGCGCGCGACGCGGGTGAACATCGCGCCCGACGCGACCGGTCCGACGATCACGTCCGGCGTGCGCCAGCCGAGCGACTCGGCGATCTCGTAGGCGAGGGTCTTCGAACCCTCCGCGTAGAACGGCCGCAGGTTGATGTTGACGAAGCCCCAGCCGGTCTCGTCTGCCACTTCCAGGCACAGGCGGTTGACGTCGTCGTAGGTGCCGTCGATGGGGACCACGGTCGCGCCGTAGGCCAACGCGTGGTCGACCTTGGCGGGCTCGAGGTCGGCCGGGATGAACACATAGGCGGGAATCCCGACTGCCGCCGCCGCGGCCGCCGTGGCGCCCGCGAGATTCCCGGTCGAGGCGCAGGCGAGCGCCGGCACGCCGAATCCCACGGCGCGTGCGGCTGCGATCGCGACCGCCCGATCCTTGAAGCTCAGGGATGGATTGCGGGTGTCGTCCTTCAGCCAGAGCCGGTCGACGCCCAGGGTCGGGGCCAGCCGGGCGGCATCGAGCAACGGCGTGGAGCCGACTGGCAGCGACCGCGCCGGCGCCGCGTCGACCGGGAGCAGCTCCAGGTAGCGCCAGATGCCCGGCGCGCGCCGCGCGATCGTCTCGTGTGTCAGCGTGGCCGCGACCACGGCCAGGTCGTAGGTCACCTCGAGCGGTCCGAAGCAGGCCGGACAGACGTAGGCCAGGGCGATCGGCTGGGTGAGGCCGCAGTTGCGACAGGTCATGCCGGTCAGGCGCCCGCGGGCGACAACGGCTGGCGCGTCTCGTGTCGTCGTTGTCGGCGGGGTCAGCGTATCGGTCGTCATTTCGTGGTCTCCGGGCGTGGGCGGCGTGGCGCGGCGCGGGGACCGGTACGGACGGACGAGCCTGATCGCTTCGAGGGGGCTCCGAAGAGTTCCCTTATCTCGCAGGAGGACCTGCCCGGAATTGGCACCTTGCCGGCATCGCGCCGGTAGGTTGTCGTGGCTTCAACGGGCCGGTCCCTCTGCCACTCTTGATAAGCGCTCTTCAGTTGTAGGGCGATGCTAGGTGCGGCCTGGGCAATCGTCAAGGCACGGCGCGCCGCAGGCCAGAAACGGAACCGCGGCGGTGCCCCGACGCAACCTTCTCGCCACCGGAGCGCAACCTCCAGCCGCCGACCCATGTACAATCCCGCCCTACGCGACTGTGGAAGCCGACTCTTGCGGTGCCCGTCAGGGCCCGCATCACGCGCGGCCGGTCGACTCGTGACGTGATGACTCGCGCCAAGGAGTCCGACCACTGATGGCCACCACGCATCCCGCCCGCCCCGATCATCCCCCGACGCCCGCCGCCGGCCGAGTTCGCCCGCCGCTGGGCCGCCGCCTGCGGGTGAACCGCTCGTCGGCCGAGCTCGTGGAGGACGCGATCCGAGCCGGCGAGGGCATCATCGCCGCGGACGGCCCGCTGGTCGTCCGCACCGGCAAGCACACCGGTCGCTCGCCCCAGGACAAGTTCATCGTCGACGAGCCCACCACCCGCGACAAGATCTGGTGGGGCGAGGTCAACCGGCCGATCACCGAGGCGAACTACGACCGCCTCCGTGCGCGCCTGGTCGCCTACTGCGCCGAGAAGGAGCTCTACGCGCAGGACCTCCACATCGGGGCGGATCCGACCCACCAGCGCCGGCTGCGCATCTACACCGAGACCGCCTGGGCCAGCCTGTTCGCGCGCAACCTCTTCCGCCGCCCGGGGGCGGCGGACCTCGTGGGTTTCGAACCGAACTTCACGATCATCTGCGTTCCGTCGTTCAAGGCCGATCCGGCCACCGAGGGAACGCGCACCGAGACGGCGATCCTCGTCCATCTCGAGCGCATGGAGATCCTGATCGTCGGCACGGAGTACGCGGGCGAGATCAAGAAGTCGGCGTTCACCGTCATGAACCACCTCATGCCCGACGAGGGCGTCCTGCCGATGCACTCATCGGTCAACGTCGGCAAGGCCGGGGACCCCGTCGTCTTCTTCGGGCTCAGCGGGACCGGCAAGACCACCCTCTCCGCGGACCCCGAGCGCAGCCTCATCGGCGACGACGAGCACGGCTGGGGCCCGGACGGCCTGTTCAACTTCGAGGGCGGCTGCTACGCGAAGACGATCCGGCTCTCACCGATGTACGAACCCGACATCTTCCAGACGACCCGGCGCTTCGGGACCGTGCTCGAGAACGTCGACCTGGACCCGGACACGCGCGAACTCGATCTCGACTCCGAGCGCTTCACCGAGAACACCCGGGGCGCGTATCCGCTGCACTACATCGGCAACGCCGACCCGACCGGGATGACCGGCCAGCCACGGACCGTCGTGCTGCTGACGGCCGATGCGTTCGGCGTGCTGCCGCCGATCTCGCGGCTGACCCACGCCCAGGCTGCCTACCACTTCATCAGCGGGTACACCGCCAAGCTGGCCGGCACCGAGGTCGGGGTCAAGGAGCCCAAGGCAACCTTCAGCGCCTGTTTCGGAGCCCCGTTCATGCCGCGTCACCCGGGTCTCTACGCCGCGATGCTGACCGAGCGCCTGGCCGCCCAGGACGCCACCGTCTGGCTCGTCAATACCGGCTGGACGGGCGGGCCGTACGGAACAGGCGAGCGCATGGACATCGCGCACACCCGGGCGATGGTCCGGGCGGCGCTCAACGGCGCTCTCGCGTCCGTGGAGATGCGGGTCGATCCGAACTTCGGCGTCGAGGTCCCGCTGACCTGTCCGGACGTGCCGGCGTCGTTCCTGGACCCCCGCGCCACATGGGCAGACAAGGACGCCTATGACCGACAGGCCAGGATCCTCGCGGGGATGTTCGCCGCGAACTTCGCCGATTACGCCGCCGGCGTGACCGACGACATCCGGGCAGCGGGGCCGCTCGTCGGCGATCCGACGGCGGTGGATACGCTCGAGGACGACCCCGGCGCCGGTTGAGCCGCGCCATCGAGTGGGCCGGATGGGGCGTGCATGGGGCCGTTCCCGTCGAGATCCGCGACGGCCGCCACCCCGAGCGTCAGGAGACCGAGGAAGCCGAGGATCGTCGCGGCCGGGAAACCGATCACGACGGCCAGCAGGAGGAGGTCGCTCATGCCGAGGCCGATGTCGAGCGATCCATGGGCCCGACGGCCCGGTCCATGCGGCGCACGGCGAACACGAGGACGATCACGCCGATGGCCAGGGGTGCCAGCATCAACCCGAACGGGATGGCGAACAGGATGAGCAGGATGCCGAGGGCGGCGTACGCGCCGCTCATGCTCGGCCACCCCGGGTGACGGGAGTGGACTCGCACATGGATGGTGCTCCGATACGAACGCTTCGGTCTCGATCGTCCGCCCGTGGTGCCGGCCCGACCATCGTCACGCGTCCATCGTCACGGCCCACGAACGACGACCCGCCCGGCGCACGGGCATAGAATCGACCGCCCCGCGGACCCAACCGGAAGGAGCCCCCAACCCATGCCCCGCAGCAGAGTCACCGTCATCGGAGCCGGCAACGTCGGCGCCACGACCGCCCAGCGCATCGCGGAGGCCGGGCTGGCCGACGTCGTCCTCGTCGACATCGTCGAGGGGCTGCCCCAGGGCAAGGGCCTGGACCTCGCCGAGGCCGCGCCCGTCGTCGACCACGACGCCCGCATCACCGGGACCAACGACTACGCGGATACCGCGGACAGCGACATCATCGTCGTGACGTCGGGTCTGGCCAGGCAGCCGGGCATGAGTCGGGACGACCTCCTGACGAAGAACGCCGGGATCGTCCGGGCGGTCGTGGAGCAGGCGGCGAAGCAGTCGCCGGATGCAATCCTCATCGTCGTGACCAACCCGCTCGACGCGATGTGTCACGTCGCCTTCGAGGCTTCGGGCTTCCCCCGTGAGCGGGTCCTCGGTATGGCCGGCGTCCTCGACTCGGCTCGATTCAGGAGCTTCATCGCCGAGGAGCTCGGGGTCAGCGTCGCGGACACCCACGCGTTCGTGCTGGGTGGTCACGGCGACACGATGGTCCCGCTCTCGCGCTACTCGACGGTCGCCGGCGTGCCGATCACCGAGCTGCTGCCCGCGGAGCGCGTCAAGGCCCTCGAGGATCGCACGGCCAACGGCGGGGCCGAGGTCGTCGCCCTGCTCAAGACCGGCTCGGCGTTCTACGCGCCAGCCGCCGGCGTGTTCGAGATGGTCGAAGCCATCCTGCTCGATCGCAAGCGCGTCCTGCCCTGCGCCGTCCTGCTCAAGGGCGAATTCAAGACCCACGACTTGTTCGTCGGCGTCCCCGTCGTGCTTGGGGCAGGCGGGATGGAGCGGGTCTTCGAGATCGAATTGACCGCCGACGAGCAGGCCGCGTTCGATCGCTCCGCCGGGGCCGTGAAGGAGCTCGTCGGGGTCCTCGGTCGGTAGGCCCGAGAAAGTTGCGTTGCCAACGAGCAACGCATGGTGGCCACGTCGCCGCCCCTGAGTTGACCCACGGCCGGTTACGGCGTTAGGGTCCTAGCACGAACGCATTCGAGCCTTGGGGAGCCCCAATCCCCAGGCGTCGAAGTGAGATCGCCGTGTCTGATGTTGGAGGCCAGGCACCGGCTGGATCGCCCCCAGCTCCGCCGTGGACGCATGCGGCCCCGCCGCATGCGCTCGCGTCACCCTACGAATCTGGAGGAGACAGATCGTGTCACCGACGACGCGTACGGCCGCGATGCGGCTGCTGACGCCGTTCATCGTCCTGGCGCTCCTCGCTTCGGCGCTCTTCGTCGCCCAGCGAGTCGCAAGCGCGGACGAACCTTCCCCGGCCGAAGACCTCGGCTACTACATCAACTACGCCGCGCCGCAGGCCGAACGCTCGACCAGCGGCA
Source organism: uncultured Chloroflexia bacterium (assembly GCA_963828165.1). GTDB lineage: Bacteria > Chloroflexota > Limnocylindria > Limnocylindrales > CSP1-4 > SPCO01. The sequence goes on along the minus strand of CAWHDR010000001.1, from coordinate 491,290 downwards.
AGGAAGTCAAGGGCAAGAACGGCCTCCGCAAGGCCGCGATCGATAAGGCCAACGCGGTCGATCGCAAGTTCGCCGGCGGCAACCCGCGCGATGCGAAGATGCTGGCCAAGATCGAGGCCAAGGCCATGAAGGCCAAGACGAGCCCGCGCAAGATCAAGCAAGCCAAGAACATGCAGGAGGCTCGGCTCCTGACGATCCTCGTCGAGTTCAACAACTCGGCGAACGACGATTTTACGGGCAGCATGGTGCCGCGGACGGTATTCGAGAGCCGCGAATGCATCCCCGGTAACGTCCAGAACGGTCCGCTCCACAACAAGATCCCGGATCCGACGACCTACACCCACGAGGACAACAACACGTTCTGGGTGCCGGACTTCTCGCCGGACCACTTCAACAAGATGCTCTACACCAAGACGGGCATCACCACCCGGGTCCGGCCCGACCTGATCGGTCCCGACGGCAAGGCCGGCATCGACATCTCCGGTTACACCATGAAGAACATGTACGAGGAGATGTCCAAGGGCGCGTACACCGTGAATGGCTCGGCCACCCCGTGGGTGACCGTCCCGCATTCCGAGGGGTGGTACGGCGCTAACCGCTGCTTCCAGAACGCCGCGGGCGTGTGGGAAGCCGGTGCCATCCAGTCCATGAACGGCCATCCGGACAACCCCGGCGGCGCCGGCACGCTCGGCGAGCATGCCGTCGACGCACTCGCAGCCGCGCAGCCGGACTTCCCCTGGGAGGACTACGACATCGAGGACCAGGGCGATGCCGACGGTGACGGCAACGTCTTCGAGCCTGACGGCATCGTCGACCACCTCGTGCTCGTCCACTCGGGCGAGGACAAGTCCGGTGGCGGTGGCGCGCAGGGCGTCTACGCCATCTGGGCACACTCCTCGACCATCATCGGCGGCCACCAGGTTCCGGGCACCGACATCGAGGTCTGGAACTACATCGTGCAGCCCGAGGACTCGGGTGTGGGCGTGTTCGCCCACGAGTACGGCCATGATCTGGGCCTGCCGGACCTGTACGACACCTCGGGTGCCGGTGAGTCCGCTGTCGACTTCTGGGATCTCATGAGCACGGGCTCGCACAGCGGCCCGATCTTCCAGTCGCTCCCGACGCACATGGGACTGTGGGACAAGTGGGTGCTCGGCTGGGCCGACCCGCTGATCCTCACTCCGGGCTCGGCGGCGCGCAATGTCCAGCTCGGCCAGACGTCGCGGACCCCGAAGGGCACGAAGGACGGCATCAAGGTCGACCTTCCGAACAAGGTCATCACCCTCGCCGAGCCGCACAGCGGGACCGGCATGTGGTACAGCGGTTCCGACCAGGCCAATGCGGACGTCCGACTGACCCGCGACATCGCGGTGCCGGCCGGCGCCGACACCCGGTTCAATCTCTGGAACAACTACGTCATCGAGGCAGACTGGGACTTCGGGTTCCTCGAGGTCTCGACCGATGGCGGCACGACGTGGGCCGAGCAGAAGATCTACACGGGCGCCGACGTCGAGGTCTCGACGCCCGATGGGTATGCCGACCCGAACGGCCGGATGCACGACTACGGCGACAAGAAGTACGGCTTGACCGGTGACAGCCACGGCTGGCGTCTCGACTACGTCAAGCTGGCCCCGTTCGCCGGCCAGAACATCAAGCTCCGACTGCGACTCGCGACCGACGAAGCGTTCCAGGAGCGCAACTGGTTCGCCGACGACTTCTCGATCACCTCGGGCGGCGCGACCGTCTGGAGTGACGACGCGGAGACCGACGGCGACTGGGTGCCCGTGGTATCCACCTTCACCAATACGACCGGCGTTGGCTGGCACCGCGACTCGGGTACGCAGGTCAAGGCCCACTACTACATGGCCGAGTGGCGGAACTTCGACGGTTTCGACAAGGGCCTGCAGTACACGTACGACTCGACCTACCTCCACGACGCGTGGAAGGTCGAGAAGATCAAGTACAACGCCCCTGGCATGCTCGTCTGGTACCGCGACACCACGTGGGGAAACAACAACCACGTGACCACGACGACCACGGCCCTGCCGAGCACCGGCTCGAAGGGTGGCCTCCTCCTCGTCGACAGCCACTTCGACCCGTTCCGGCGGACAGGGCTGGCGGCCGACAAGGATCCATCGACCCTCAACAACCTCCCATCGCGCCCGCAGTCGTCGAACATCGCGTTCGGCCTGCGCAGCACGTACCCGTTCCGCGAGTGCTTCGAGCTGCTGCCCGCAGAGCCGTTCAGTGAGTACTGCACGAACTTCGGGTCGCAGTCCGCGGTCCGCAAGTTCACGGACGCGAAGGGCTGGTATCCAGGCATCGAGATCCGGGGGAGCAGCCTGTTCTTCCGCGACATCGACGCCTCGGTCGTCGTGCCTTCGGTCGGTAACGCCCCGTATTCGACCCGCGTGGTCGATGCGAACGGCAATCCGCTGCCCGAGTTCTACGGCGTGGATCTTGGCTCGAACATCGTTCTCGGCACCGGCAACCCGGCTGACGACGGCGTCGCGATCGGCGTCTCGTTCGAGGTTCGCAAGGTCGGCAAGGGCAACACCTACGCGACCATCCGGGTCGTGCCGGCACCGGCGCCGTAAGCCACAGCCATCACGACGGGACCTGATCGTCCCGAGCCAGAAGCCCCGAGACCCCCGGCACCGCCGGGGGTCTCGGTACGTCTAGGGATACATGTCTCCCTTGAAAGCCGATTCATCGTCCCTGCGGCACACTATGTGGGTGTCGATGCGGATCGCGCTCATCACACTCCTCGCACTGCTCCTGATCGGGGTCGCCGCCGCGTGTCGACAGCGCCTCGATGACGGATCGGCCGCGCCGTCGCTCGTGCCGGAAGGTTCCTCCTCTCCCGTGGCCCCAGCCATCGAGACCAACCATCCGGATGCCGAGCAGACGATCCCGGTCCCGAGCTCAGCCTCGCCCGTGGCGCCTGCGATCGAGTCCGAGCACCCGGACGCCGAACGGACCATCCCGTGGCCGTCCTCGTTCGCTCCCGTGGCTCCGGCGGTCGAAGCCGAGCGTCCGGACGCCGAACGGACGATCCCGCCACCGTCCCAGTCCGACTAGGGCTGTCTCAAGTCCCCCGGCGTAGGCGCCGTCGGCGGACGCGTTCATCAGGGGTTCTGGCAGATCCTGAACCTGCCCGGGGCGCTGCCGCGATAGTCGAGCTGCGTGCCGTTCGCCTCCACGACGACCTGGTACCCATCGACGAGCGCCTGCGTGTACATCATCCCGGGCTCGGGGCACCCGAGCGACCCATCGGAAAACGTCTCCGCCTTGGCCTCCACGATCGTGACCGCAGATGGATCCACGCCGAGGCGCGTGGCTGCGTCGGCGACGATGGGATCGGTGATCGACGCGGGGAGCGAGTCGCCACCGCTCCCCATTGGGGGCGAGTCGCCACCGGTCGCATCCGGCTCGCCGGACGCACCTGCGGGAGATGTTGGCAGCCCTCCGGACGGGCTGTCGGCACCGCCACTCGCGGCACATGCGGCAAGCACGAGGATCGCGCCGAGCAGCGTCAGAACGGGGCGTAGCACGGCTTGATGCTACGCCCGACGGGTGAGGCTAGTGGCCCGCGCACCGGTGGAGTGTCCGGGGGCGTGTTGACCCTTCCGGGCGGCAGCTAGCCGACGGCGGCCAGGGACGCGATCGCCGCCGGCCGCTCCATCGCGCTCGCGCGCAGGTGCGAGCGCTCCACGGTCCGCGCCAGGGCGAGGCGATACGTCGCGTCGGTCTCCGGCAACGGGCGCTCGGCGAGTTCGCGCGCGAGCACCACGCGCAGGCGCCGGTACTGGCGGACGACCTGTGATCGCGACCCGACCAGACCATGCACGGCGATGAGGACCTCGTGCGCCTCCTCGCGGAGCGGATCGCGCGCGATGAGCCGCTCCGCGGCTTCGCGGGCGCCATCCACATCTCCCGCCTCCAGCCGTTGAGCGGCCACGTGTGCGAGGGCATCCTCGTAGCGGTCGGCGAGCCGCTCGCGCTCCGCGGCGAAGCAGTCGTGCCCAAGCCCCTCGGCGAGGTCGCCACCGTAGAGCGCCACCGCGGCCTCGGCGCCACAGGCGGCGTCAGCGATGCACACCTCGAAGCGATCCGCGTCCAGGTGGTGAACGACGTCCGGTCGCAGGCCAAGCGTCTCCGCATCCGCCTCGAGCGTCGCATCGAGGTCCAGCCCCGCGCCTGCCAGGGCTCCGCGCATCTGATACAGGGCCTGGCGTAATGGACCTGTGGCGGTGACCATCGACTCCGGCCACAGGTCGGTCGCGATGGCCTCGCGAGTCCGCGGTCGACGGGTCAACACGAGGAGCGTGAACAGGGCCTGCGCGTGGCGCCCCACGAGCCGGATCTCCTGCCCGGTCGTGGTCCGGACCGAGAATCGGCCGAGGAGCGTGATCTCCAGGCCCATCGGGGTGGCGGATCGGTGTCGCACGACGTCCCCTACGAGTGGTCACGACGTCCGGCCCATCCCCCCGGAGGACCGGACGTCGGACTCTGATCGGTCGCCCCCCAAGGCTGGCCGATCCCATTCCCCCCATCACGGCAGTGCGCCCCCAGCGCGACCGCCGTATGACCGGCATGGTGTCGGCTGTGGCATCGAGCCGCGACGGAACGCGCGACAGGCCACGTGTCGGCCAGCCGACACCCCACGCACGGGTACACTGCCGGGACCGTGCCGATCGCCGTCATCGCGTTCGATTTCGACCCCCTCTTGCGCCTCGGCGACGGCCTCGTCGTGCGCTGGCAGACGGTCGCCCTTGCCGCCCTGGTCGGCGCCTGCCTGGTGGTCGCGGGCGTCCTGGCTCGGCGCTCTTCATTGCGCCCGGACGACCTGCTGTACATCGTCGTGGGAGCCGTGCCAGGAGCCGTGATCGGAGGTCGGCTCGGCCAGCTGACGACGGTCCCCGAGGCCTTCGCCGCCAGTCCGCTCAGTCTGCTCGATCCCGCGATCGGCGGGCTCGAGCTCGGGCTCGCCGTCGTCGGCGGGTCGCTGACCGGCGCCTACGTCGGAAAGCTGCTCGGCGCACCGGTGGGCCGCTGGGCGCACGTGCTGGCCTTGCCGTTGCTCGTGGCACTGGGCGGCGGCAAGCTGGCCATGGCGCTCGGCGGGAGCGGCCAGGGATCGCCGCTCGACGCCGTCTGGTCGACGGCATACCTCGGTCCGGGTCCCTGGGCCTCACTGGTTCCCGAGCTTCCGTCGCACCCGGCGCAGCTCTACGAGGGGAGCGCGACGCTCGTCCTGGTCCTGCTGCTGATCCTCGGCGGCGTGGGCGACCGATCTCGGGCGACGCAGGGGCGTCTGCTGCTCCTGGCCATCGGGGCGTGGGCGATGGTCCGAGCTGCCGTCTCGATCACGTGGCGCGATCCCGCGGTACTCGGGCCGTTCCCGGTCGCGGGCCTGATCGCTGCCGGGATCGTCGTTGGCGCGGCGATCACGATCGCGGCGCTCCCGCATTGGTCGCGCTGGCGCGCGCGAGTCCGCGCGACGCGTGCCGGCGATGACAGTCCGTCGTGGCCGGATCCCGAGACACGGCCGCAGTTCTAGGGTTTCGAGCCCCACAGCGGGTCGATGGCGTCAACGGAGTATCGTGAGGGGACTGCACCCCGCGCCCCGCGTCGCCGGGCCGCACCATCGCACGAGGATCCACCCATGACGCAGGTCGCTGAACCCGAGATCTCCAAGACGTCCCCGCCCGGACGGGTCAGCCACTGGATCGACGGTCGGTTCGTACCGGGCACATCCGGCCGCGAGGGTCCGGTGTATGACCCAGCGACCGGGGAGCTGACGCGTCACGTCGATCTCGCCTCGGTCGACGAGGTATCGGCGGCTGTCGCCGCGGCCAAGGCGGCATTCCCCGCCTGGCGCGCGACGTCGCTGTCGAAGCGCACCGACATCATGTTCAAGATCAGGAACCTGGTCGACCAGCGTCGCAACGAGCTCGCGGCGCATCTGACGGCCGAGCACGGCAAGGTCCCGTCGGACGCGCTGGGTGAGATCGCCCGTGGGCTCGAGAACCTCGAGTTCGCGACCGGGATTCCGCACCTGCTCAAGGGGGGCTTCAGCGAGCAGGTCAGCACCGGCGTGGACGTGTACCAGATCCGCCAGCCACTCGGGGTCGTGGCCGGCATCACCCCGTTCAACTTCCCGGCCATGGTCCCGATGTGGATGTTCGGGACGGCCATCGCGACCGGCAACACCTTCATCCTGAAGCCGTCGGAGAAGGACCCGTCCGCCGCCAACTTCCTGGCCGAGCTGCTCCACGACGCGGGGGTCCCGGATGGCGTCTTCAACGTCGTCCACGGCGACAAGGTCGCCGTCGATGCGATCCTCGAGCACCCGGACATCGCTGCCGTCTCGTTCGTCGGGTCGACGCCCATCGCGCGGCACATCTACGAGACCGGCACCCGCAACGGAAAGCGCGTCCAGGCCCTCGGCGGCGCCAAGAACCACATGATCGTCCTGCCCGACGCGGACATCGACATGGCCGCCGATGCGGCCGTATCCGCGGCCTACGGCTCGGCGGGCGAGCGATGCATGGCGATCAGCGTCGTAGTGGCCGTCGGCGATATCGCCGACCCGCTGGTCGAGGCGCTCAAGGTCCGCCTGCCGAAGATCAAGGTAGGGCCCGGCACGGACCCGGATGCCGAGATGGGCCCGCTCGTCACCCGCGAGCACCGCGACAAGGTCGCGAGCTACCTGGATTCCGGACCGGCCCAGGGCGCCGACCTGGTCGTCGACGGCCGACAGCACGTCCTGTTCCAGGAAGGGAAGGGCTTCTTCCTCGGGGTTTCGCTCCTCGACCGGGTGAGCCCGGAGATGGAGTGCTACCGGAACGAGATCTTCGGGCCGGTCCTCGAAGTGGTCCGCGTCCCGAGCTATCCAGAGGCGGTCGCCCTGGTCAACGACAACCCCTATGGCAACGGGACGGCGATCTTCACCCGCGATGGCGGCGCGGCTCGCCAGTTCCAGTTCGAAGTGAACACCGGCATGGTGGGCATCAACGTGCCGATCCCGGTGCCCGTGGCGTACTACAGCTTCGGCGGCTGGAAGGCCTCGCTCTTCGGCGACCTGCACATGTACGGGCCGGAGGGTATCCAGTTCTACACGCGGGCCAAGATCGTCACGTCGCGCTGGCCGGATCCGGGGACTTCCAAGGTGGACCTGGGGTTCCCGCGTACGCGTTGAGGGCTCGCCCGGAGATCTTGGCGCGCGCTGGACGCTCGGGCTTGCCCGCGAGCCATGCTGACGGCGCCCGCGGCGCCAAAGGCCACTGCCGCACCCTTGGGCGTGTCCGTGACCGCTGCATGGTCGATGTCTGGGGATGCGGACCACTTACGCAGGATCGCGCGTCCCTTGTCGACGCCTGTGCCGCCTGCATGGTCAAACGGGGGCGTCTGAGGCGCTAGGGCCGACCCGGCTGCCGCCGACGACCCAGATAAGGCCACGTGCAGGGCGTGCGGCGATCATGGAGCAAGCACGGCCGCGGCGAAGCTCACGTCGCGTTCGTGGCCGCCGCCTCCAGCCCGTCGCCCAGCCCGCCTAGGAACGGGCACCCGAAGGGGATTCATCGTGCCCAAATACCGGAAGCAGGAACTGGCCGCGGAAGCCGGCCGGCGCAATCGAGAGCAGACGGCCAGACTCGGCGGTCGGATCCGGGGGGCTCGCCGGCGACGAGGCATGACCCAGCAGCGGCTGGCCGAGCGAGTCGGCCTCTCGCGATCCGCCGTGTCGGCTATGGAGCGCGGACTCGGCGGCGGTCACACCCTCGATACCTGGCAGCGAGTGGCTGTTGCCCTCGACACCCGCCTTGACATTGACCTCGGTCGGGATCCCACCGAGGAGCCGATCGACGCGGGCCACCTGCGCATCCAGGAGCTGGTGCTTCGACTCGGGCGTGCGGCCGGATATCGCGGATCCTTCGAGCTACCGACCCGGCCGGCGGACCCGTCACGCTCGACCGATGTTGGCCTCCGCGACGATCGCCGCCGCCGACTAACGTTCGTGGAGTGCTGGAACACGATTGGGGATCTTGGTGCCGCTGCTCGCGCGTCAACTCGAAAGCTCGCCGAGGCGGAAGCGTTTGCCGTCGCGGTCGGTGGCGAACGCCCGCATCGCGTCGCCGGGTGCTGGGTCGTACGCGCCACGGCTAGAAACAGAGCGCTGGTTCGCCGCTATCCGGAAATCTTTGCGGCCCGCCTCCCGGGTTCGTCGCTCGGTTGGGTCCGCGCGCTCATACTTGGCGAAGAGCCGCCCGCCGAGCCGGGCCTTGTGTGGTGCGATGTCGGTGCGACGCGTCTATTTGCGTGGCGCCGCTGACACGCCGCTGCAACTCGGCCGCTCGGGGGTTGCGACGTCTCACGGGACCTCGGCGGCCCATGCTGCCTGGGTCAGCCCGTCCCAGGGAGGCCCAACCATGACCGATTACGAGCGAACCACGACCCGGGAGACCACCACGGTCGACCCGGCCGCACCGGCGGCACCCGGCTACACCGATCCCGCGACCCAAGCCGCATCCGTCCGAACCACCGAACGAGCCTACGTCGCGCCCGGACCGAGCGGCGTCACGACCGCGTCGCGGGTCGTCACCTTCCTCTTCGGCATCCTCCAGGCGGCGCTGATCCTCCGGATCATCCTGCTGCTGCTCGTCGCAAACACCGGCAACGACGTCGTATCGCTGATCCTCAGCATCACCGACCCGTTCGTCGAACCGTTCCGCGGGATGTTCTCGATCGACCGCGTGACTGCAGGCGAGTCGAGGCTCGATGTCGCGGCGCTGGTCGCGCTGATCGGCTGGACCTTGGTCGAGGCGCTGATCCTCGCCGCACTCCGCATCTTCAGCCGCCGCCCGTCTGACGCCGTCTAACCCGCCGATCTCCTCCTCGCGGACCCGCCGGAACCAATCCGGCGGGTCCGTTCACGTTCAGCGCTTGGCAGACCTGCCGGATCGTCCTACGAGCGGGAGTGGGCGGGGGTCCGGGCTGGCGACCGTCGAATGGCCACGATCGTGACATCGTCCGCCGGCTCGGTGGGTCCCTGGAATCGATCCACCGCGCCGGCCACCGCATCGACGACCTCCTGTGCCGTCCGGCCACGTGCCGACTCGACGGCCGCGAACAGGCGCTGCTCCTCGAACCGCTCACCGGTGGCATCGCGCGCATCGGTGACCCCGTCGGTATAGAACAAGACGAGGTCGCCGGGCGCCAGATCCGTCGCAACCTCGGGAATCGCTATGGTCGCGAAGGCCCCGATCAACGGACCCGACCCGAGCAGGCATTCGATGGGCGAGCCGTCGGCCCGCGCCACCAGCGGCGGCTCGTGCCCCGCGTTCGCCACCGCGAGGCGGCCGCTGGGCAGATCCATCCGGGCGCACAGCGCCGTGATGAACAAGGAGGATCGCCGCTCCTCGACGAGGATGCGGTTCGTGCGCTCGAGCGCCGCAGCGGGCCCGGTCGTTTGATCGATGGCCGCGTGGAGGAGCGGCCGAGAGAATGCCATCAGGAGCGCAGCGGCGATGCCCTTGCCGGTGACGTCGGCGATCACGACGCTCAACGGGTGACCGCGCCGTCGCAGCCGGAAGAGATCGAAGAAGTCGCCGCCGACCTCGCGCGCGGCCTCGTAGTAGCTCGCCACTTCGTAGCCCGGAACGTCGGGGGCGACGAGGGACACGAAGCTGCGCTGGAGAAGCCGCCCGTGGGCCAGCTCATTGTCGATTTGTTGCACGTGGGCAGCATCCGGCGACGCCGTCGAAGGATCCGCGTGGCCGCCTCGCGCCAGGACGCCGGCCAGCGACGCAAGGAAGGCCCCCGTCAGCTCCGGGTCGGCGCGAGCCCCCCAGACGCTGATCCGGCTACCCGCCAGCGGCCCGGCCTCGATCACCTGCGTGACGGCGTCACCGGGGGGCGGCTCGCTCGTCGTGCCGGCGAGGACGACGCCGGCCGGACCTTCGATCGCGATATCGACACCGGGCAGCGCACGAAACGGCGCGATGATCGCCTCCGGATCAAGCGGCATCGTGGTTCCCTGCCCCGGCACGGGACCCTGCTTCGTCCCGCGCCGGTCAGATCGCGGCGAGCGCCGACGCCCGATCCGGGTGGACGACGAACATCCGATCGAGACCGGTGCGGGCAAGGACCCGTTCGACCGCCGGGAGCGGCCCGCACAGCTGGACCTCGGTCTGGGTCTCTCCGACCTGGGTATGGAGCGCCGACCAGCCGGCCTCCGGGTCCAGCGGCGGTTCGCCGTGCATGATGCGCACGATCGAGTGGAGTGCGACGAGCCCGGAGCTCGCCATGAACCGCAGCTGCGACAGGTCCAGCAGCAACTGGCGCGCCCCTTCGTCGTACAGCCCTCGGACCGTATCGATGAGGGCCTCGAAGTTCGACGCATCCAGCTCGCCGTCGAGGTTCACGACGGTGACCGGGATCGGCCCCTCGATCCGCTCGATCGTCGTTTCCATAGCCATCAGCGATCCTCCTTCGGGCGCGGATCCAATCGACGTTCCAGGGTCAGGATATTGCCGCCACCCGGCCGCGGCGCGTGCGTGACCGAGTCCGTGGCGAGACGCATCAGGTGGATGCCCATCCCGCCAGGCTTTCGTGATTGGGGCGCGCTCGAGACGTCGGCGTCGGGCGCGAGGGTCGGGTCGAAGAGTGGGGCGGTGTCCTCGAGCGTGATCACGATCCGGTCCCCGACCAGCTCCGCGGTCACGTCGAGATCGCCCCGGGCGCCCCGGTAGCCGTGGACCGCGACATTGGTCGCAGCCTCGTCGACCGCCTGCACGAGCTCGTCCATGCAGACCTCGGGAGCCCCGCAACTGGTCGCCACCTCGCGCACGAGCGTACGGATATCGGCCAGGCGATCGAGATCGGCCGGGACGGACAGGTGACGACGCGTACCCGTTGTCACGCCATCCGCGCGTACTCGGCCGGCGCTCGCTTGATGAACCGACCGTGGCCCTTGCGCCCCGTGAACGTCCCGTCGCGGACGATGACCGAGCCCCGCGACAGCACGACGTCGCTCGAGCCCTGGACCGTCCGCCCCTCGTAGCACGAGTAGTCCACGTCCATGTGGTGCGTCTTCGCCGAGATCGTCCGCTTGCGCTGGGGGTCGTAGATCACGAGGTCGGCATCAGCCCCGACGCTGACCGAGCCTTTTCGCGGATACATCCCGAACAGCTTCGCGGGCGCCGTCGAGATCACCTCGACCCAGCGCTCCCTGGAGATGCGGCCGCCGACGACGCCACCGTCGTGAAGCAGGTCGACCCGGTCCTCGACGCCCGGCAGCCCGTTGGGGATCTTGCGGAAGTCGCCGCGGCCCATCTCCTTCTGCCCTTCGAAGTCGAACGGGCAGTGGTCCGTGGACACGATCTGCAGGTCGTCCTTGATGAGGCCCTTCCAGAGATCCTCCCAGTGGTCCTTCGAGCGCAGGGGCGGGGAGCACACGTACTTCGCGCCCTCGAACCCGTTGCCCATGTCGTCGAGCGACAGGAAGAGGTACTGCGGGCAGGTCTCGGCGAATGCGGCCGTACCCCGGTCGCGCGCGTCACGGACGGCCTCGAGCGCCTCACGCGCCGACAAATGGACGATGTAGACCGGCACGTCGGCCGCCTCGGCCAGGCGGATGACCCGGTTGGTCGCCTCGCCCTCGAAGATCGCCTTGCGGGCAAGGCCGTGGCCGATCGGGTCGCTCGTTCCGGCGGCAACCGTCTGTTCGGCGACGACGTCGATGGCCATCCCGTTCTCGGCGTGCATCATGATCAGCCCGCCGTTTCTGGCGGTCTGTTGCATGGCGCGGAAGATCGCGCCATCGTCGCTGTAGAAGACGCCCGGGTAGGCCGTGAACAGCTTGAAGTCCGGGACGCCCTCGGCCACGAGCTGGTCCATCTCTGCGAGCGTCCCGTCGTTGACGTCGCTCATGATCATGTGGAACCCGTAATCGGCGACCGCATTCCCCTCGGCCTTGGCATGCCAGGCGTCGAGGCCCTCGCGCAGCGAGGCGCCGCGGGACTGCACGGCGAAGTCGACGACGGTCGTCGTGCCACCGAAGGCCGCCGCCCGGGTGCCCGTCTCGAACGTGTCCTTGGCGAAGGTCCCGCCGAACGGCAGCTCCATGTGCGTGTGGACGTCGATCGCTCCCGGGATGACGTACCTCCCGCTCGCGTCGATCGTCTCGTCGGCCGTCATCCCCGCGCCCGCCAGCCCGGCACCGATGGCCACGATGGTCTCGCCGTCGATGAGCACATCGGCGGCCTGCGAGCCCTCGGCCGTGACGATGGTGCCGTTGGTGATGAGCGTGCGCATCGATCCCTCCTGTCGAGAAGACAGCGGCCGTCAGGAGGGAGATGGTAGGCGATGGGCAGGACCCAGTTGGCGCGGGTCAGCCGAGGCCGAGATCTCCGACGACCGGCGCCAGCGTGCGCAGCCAGATCGCGGCCGTGAACCCGCAGGCCACGATGGCCAGGGCGAACGCGATGTCGGCGACGATCTTGTGGCGGATGCGATCGCGCTTCGCCCCCCGGCCCTCCAGATCCCACCACGGGTCATGGGCTCGCCGGAACATGTTCATGGGTGCAAGCTCCTCGTCAGGGCCGGCGCCACCGGGCGCTCGGGCAAGGGTCGCGCGATCCCCCTCATCGTGCGCCCGAGCGGGCGGGCCCGTCCAGCCGGACGATGGGGCCAGCCCTCGACCCGGCGAGACGGGACCGGAGGGCTATCCGCGCATCGCCGGGATCACGTCCCGACCGTAGGCCTCGATCTGGGCCTCCTCGTCGCCGTTCATCAGGTACAGGTTGAATTGATCGACGCCGGCGGCAGCGAGCTCGCGCAGCTTCGCGACATGCTCGTCGGCCGGGCCCAGGATCGCGAACCGGTCCGTCACCTCGTCACCCACGAACGCCGCGTTGGACGAGCCGACCTCGGCGTGGTGCCGGTAGTCGTAGCCCTCGCGATCGGTGATGTAGCCGGTGAGCGTCTCGGGCAGCTGCTCGCGCGGGTACTTGTTCACCAGGTCGACGACGTGGTTGGAGACGAGAGCCGGGAACCAGCGCGTCCGCTCGCGCCCGACATCACGTGGAGCGACGTGCGCCGGGGCCGCGGCCTGGATCCGGAGGCTCGCGGGATCGCGTCCGGCGGCCGTCGCCGCCTCCCGAACCTGCCCGACGAACCAGCGGACGAGATCCGGATCGCCGAGCTGCAGGATGAGCCCGTCCGCGACGCGACCGGTCATCGCCAGGGCAAGCGGCCCATAGCCGGCGACCCAGACGGGCAGGGTCCAGCCGCGGGTCCACGGGAACTGCAGGTCGGTGCCTTCGTAGGCGATGGTCTCGCCGGCGACGAGGGCCCGGATGACCCGGATCGCCTCCTCGGTGTGAGCCAGCGTGATCGGTGGCTTCCCGAGCACGCGTCGCGCGGAGTCACCACGCCCGATGCCGAGGTCCATGCGGCCGTCCGACAGCTCATCGAGCGTCGCCAGCGACGAGGCGGTGACCGTCGGTTCGCGGGTGCCTGGGTTGGTGACGCACGTGCCCAGCCGCAACCGGTCGGTAGCACCAGCCATCAGCGTCAGGAGCGGGTACGGATCACGCCACAGCACGTGGCTGTCGAACAGCCAGCCGTACTCGAACCCGGCCGCCTCGGCCGCCCGGGTGAGGGCGAGGGTGCGCTCGATCGAATGCTCAGGCTTGAGCGTGAATCCGAACTGCATCCGGCAGGTTCAGGGGGCGACGAGGTCGCTGTAGGCGTCCGGCCGGCGGTCGCGATAGAACTGCCAGGTATTGCGGACCTCCTGGATCCGCTCGAGATCGAGGTCGCGCACGATCAGCTCCTCGTCATGCGCCGAGGCGACGTCACCGACGAACTGGCCGCGCGGATCGACGAAGTAGCTCTGTCCGTAGAAGTCGTCGTCACCGATGTCCTTCTCGATCCCGACCCGGTTGATCGTCCCGACGTAGTAGCCGTTGGCGACGGCGTGGCTGGGCTGCTCGATCCGCCAGAGGTACTCGCTCAGACCCCGGGACGTGGCCGACGGGATCAACACGATCTCTGCCCCGTTGAGCCCGAGCGCCCGGGCGCCCTCCGGGAAGTGCCGGTCGTAGCAGATGTACACGCCGACCTTGCCGACCGCCGTCTCGAATACCGGGTAGCCGAGGTTGCCCGGCCGGAAGTAGAACTTCTCCCAGAACCCCTTCACGTGCGGGATGTGGGTCTTGCGGTACTTGCCGAGATACGTCCCGTCCGCGTCGATGACCGCCGCGGTGTTGTAGTAGATGCCCGACGCCTTCTCGTCTTCCTCGTACATCGGCGCGACCACGACCATGCCCGTCTGCTTGGCGAGGTCCTGCATGCGCTTGGTCGTGGGCCCGTCCGGGATCAGCTCGGTGTAGCTGTAGTACTGGGCGTCCTGGACCTGGCAGAAATACGGCCCGTAGAACAGCTCCTGGAAGAGGACGAACTGGGCGCCCTGTTTGGCGGCCTCGTGCGCCCGCTCCTCGTGTTTCTGGATCATCGATTCCTTGTCGCCGGTCCAGCTGGCCTGGACGAGCGCGCCGCGGACGTTCCGGGACATCGGTCCTCCCCTCGAGCGAGTGCGAGTCGGTGAGAAGGGGGAGAGCGTACACCGCGCTCGGTGCAACGTCTGGCGAGTTGCAACGTGGCTGCCACGGCCCGCCACGCCGGCCGCGACCAGCGCCGCATGTGCCACCACGCATGCTGGCCGGCGTGCACATGACCCAGCGTCCGACCGGCGTCCTGCCGCGCGGCGTGCCGACGGGCTTGTCCGGCGTCCTGCCGCGCGGCGTGCCGACGGGCTTGCCGACCCTGCCGCCGCCGCCCGACGCCGTGGTCTCACCACGGCTCGCCGTCCGTCGCGGCCGGACCGCTCGGCTCGCCTCGTGGATCGCGCTCGCGGGTTTCGGGGCGATCTTCGGCCTGGTCCGCGCACGGCGAAGCGACGCCGTGGACCTGGCCGTCACGCTCAAGCTCCAGCAGCGCGACCATCCGATCCTCCAGAAGGTCATGCGTGCGTCGTCGTGGCCGGGCTTCCCGCCCCAGAGTCGGATCATCCCCGCCCTCATCGCCGCCAGCCTGCTCCTTGCGCGCCTCCCGCTCGAGGCGTTGTTCATGCTGGGGGCGTGGGGCACGGCCCTCGTGGCCAGCGCCGTGAAGGTCGTCATGCGGAGGCCACGCCCCGTGGCCGGTGTGGACCTGCGGGTGGTGACCGCGCCGCTGGGCGGGTCGAGCTTCCCGAGCGGCCACACCATCACGTACGTCGGGGTGTACGGCTTCCTCGCCTATCTCGTCGCGACGCTGCTGCGACCGACGACCTGGCGGGCGATCGTGATCGCCCCGCTCGTTGCGCTGATCGCGTTCGTCGGTCCGAGCCGCATCCACCAGGGCCACCACTGGTTCACGGACGTGACCGCGTCCTACCTCCTGGGGATCGCGTATCTCATCGGCCTGACCGGCCTGTACCGGCGGGTCAAGGCCGCGCGCGCCGGTGTGCGGCCGTGACGAAAGCCGCGGCGGATGCTCGCGTGAGATCCGCGACCCGGGAAATCAGAGCACCCGATGACGCGCGGCGCTACCGCATCATCCGCAACCCGAACGCGGGGTCGAAGGGCGGCATCTCGACGAACAGCTGCACGTCGGACGAGCTGTGTTCGCTTGCCGAACGGCACGGTCTCGGGCAGGACGTCGTGGAGCCGCCCGACGAGGTTGCGACGCGCGCCGCGGTCCGAGCCGCCGTCGCGGACGGCGTCGACGTCGTGGTGGCGGCCGGGGGTGATGGCACGGTCGGCCTCGTCGCGGAAGGCCTGCTCGACAGCCCGGCGGCGCTCGCGATCCTGCCCTTGGGCAGCGTGATGAACGTCGCCCGGGCGCTCGACATCCCGCGGGATCTCGAGGCTGCCGCGGCGTTGATCGCCGGCACGGGGATCTCGCTGATCGACGTGGGCGAGACGGAGGCCGCCGACGGCCGCCGCGTGCGATTCCTCGAGGCAGGCTCCGTGGGCATGAATGCCGCGATCTTCCGTGAGGCACAACGCTTCGACGACGGTGACTGGGCGTCGATCGTCCGCACGATCTGGGTGGCGCTCCGCTACCGTCCGGCGCGGATGCTCCTCGAGCTCGACGAGGGGACCGCTCGGACGCGGGCGCTCATGGTGACCATCTCGATCGGGCCGTACACGGGAGCCGGGATGACCGTCGCGCCGGACGCGCGCCTCGACGACGGCCGTTTCGACGTACAGGTCTTCCGCGGATTTTCCAAGTGGGAACTGGTGCGGCACCTGCTGTCGATCGCCTTCGGGCGCCGACGCTACGCGCCGCACATCTCCACCTACCGATCCGCGTCGGTGCGGATCTCGAGCGCCCACCCGCTCCCGGCGCGCGCCGACGGGACCGACCTTGGCACGACGCCCGTCACCTTCCGCACCCTGCATGGGGCGCTCCGCGTGGTGTCGCCACGACCGTTGAAGGTGGCGCCGGAAGCGACCTGACCGCCGGCCGTTGCTGCCGAAAGCTTCGAAATCTAAGATCGACGGTGAGGTGCCGGCTGAGCGGCGCTCGAGCTAACCGATCCCGACGGCGGTATCAGCCGGCGGACGGCGGCTCGTCGGCGGGCGCCTCGGGGCGGCGCCGGTTGTAGTACTCGGTGAACTCGTGGCAACGACCCTCGGCGTCGAACCGGCACACGAACACGTTCGCGAACTCCCGGTCGACTTCGCGCCGATCGTCCGTCAGGTATCGGGTCCGGCCGTGGGCGACGAACACGTCGCCATCGACCGCGAGAACCTCGTAGTCGGCCTGCCACGACCCCGGCTCGTCCGGGTCGTCCAACCAGGAGGCGACCACGGCCGAGCGCCCCGCGACGGCCTCGCCGAAGGGGTCGAAGGCGTAGCGGACATCCGCGCTGAACAGGTCGCCGATCGCGACGGGATCGTTGAGCCGCCACGCATCGACGTACCGCTGCAGCCAGTCGCGGAAGCCGGCGCGGTCCATGGAAGCCTCCCGATTCGGTCGTCGTGCCGGAAAACGGTAGCACCGCGGACCGAACTGGCATGATGCCGGGGTGCGCATCCCCACTCGAGTCCGCCGCGTCGCCGGGCGTGCGGCGCACCGGATCGCGCCCGACCTCGCGCTCGTTGGCTGGCCGCCGGAGCCCGCTCGGCAACCCGCGCGGCCGGGGACGCGACCGCGTGTCGGCCTGGTCGGGTTCTACGGTCCGGGGAACTACGGCGACGAGCTGTTCCTGGACGTCTTCCGCCGGCACCTCGGCGACGTCGCCGATGTCGGGGTCGTCTTCGAATCGCCGACCCGGCCGTATTTCGAGCGACCCGTCCGTGATGTCGTCCGCGAGTACGACGCGATCGTCATCGGCGGCGGAGACCTGGTCATCCCGTGGGCTCCGAGCGACCGCTACTGGCTCACCGACTACCTGCGCCGGCCGGTCCACGTGATCGGTGTCGGGGTACCCACCTGGCGTCCGGCGAAGCCCAAGGTCGTCGAGGCGCTGGGTGATTTCCTGCGACACCGGAACATCCGCTCGATCACGGCCCGAGACGACGAGAGCGCGACCTGGATCCGCGAGCATCTCCGGCCGCGGGTCGAGGTCGAGTCGTCGGCGGACCTCGTGTTCGCCATGTTGTTGCCGTCCGTCGAACGGCCGACCGATCCACCCGTTCTCGGGATCATCGTCCGCTGGCGCGACGGCGGTGACGACTACACGGCGGTCCGCGCGCTGGCGGCGCGGGGCCGCGAGCTCGGCTACCGTCTGCGCACGATCGTGCTCTCGACGGGGGACGTGCGCGCCCGTGACGAGCGAGCGCTCGACGAGCTCGGCCTTGCCGACGTCGAGCGGGTCGCGTCGGACGACCTCGACGTGCTGACGCGGGCCATCGGCGAGTGCACGATGCTGGTCAGCCACAAGTTCCATGGCACGGTCGTGGCGGTCAGCTATGGGATCCCGTCCGTGTCGATGAGCACGACCGACAAGAACCGGAATCTCCTCCGCCGGCTCGGCCGCCCCGACCTCGTCTGCGCATTCGACGACCCGAGCCTTCCGGATCGCGTGACGCGCCCACCGGTTCCGATCGATCTCCGGGTGCGCGACGCGATGGCGATCGAGGCGACGGCGAGCATCGAGCGGCTGCGCGAGCGGATCCTTGCCGGCTGACAACCCGAACCGGGGGCCCGGGTAGCATCGGCAGGACTGATCGTGCTCGCGCCGGGCCAAATGGGGCCGGCGTGGGCCGACGTGCTCGCTTCGGCGGTCAGATGTGCTGTAATCGGCGCCAGCGTTCGGACGGCGTGTCGCGCGAGCAAAGGGTTCGACGGGTGGGGCGTCGCGCGAGGAGGAGGTCGCATGGGTATCGGTACGGCCGAAGAGGCACTGACCACCGACGAGATCGTCGCCCTCAACCGCGAGCACACGTTCTTCTCGTGGTCGGTGCAGGGCGCCATCGACCCCATCGCCATCGATCGCGCCGAGGGCGTGTGGCTGTACACCCCCGAAGGCCGGAAGATCCTCGACTTCAACAGCCAGCTGATGTCCGTGAACATCGGCCACGGCGACCGGCGGGTGATCGATGCCATCACCGAGCAGGCCACGAAGCTGCAGTACGTCCAGCCAGCGTTCGCGACCGAGATCCGGGCGCGCCTCGGCGCGAAGCTCGCTGAGATCCTGCCAGGCGACATCGACAAGGTCTTCTTCACGCTCGGCGGCGCCGAAGCGATCGAGAACGCGATCAAGCTCGCGCGGCACTACACGGGCCGGCACAAGCTGCTCGCCCGCTACCGCTCGTACCACGGCGCCACGATGGGCGCGATGACCCTGAGTGGCGACCCGCGTCGCCTCGCCAACGAGCCAGGGCTGGTCGGCATCGTGCGCTACCCGGACACCCATCGCTGGGGAGAGGCAGAACCCCGTCCCGTGGCGGAGTCGCTCCAGGGCCTGGAAGACGTCATCCGCTACGAGGGAGCCCACACGATCGCGGCGGTCTTCCTCGAGACGATCGTGGGGACGAACGGCATCCTCATCCCGCCCGACGGCTACCTCCGGGGCGTGCGCGAGATCTGCGACCGCAACGACATCCTGATGGTCTGCGACGAGGTGATGGCGGGCTTCGGGCGCACCGGCCGCTGGTTCGCGGTGGACCACTGGGACGTCGTCCCGGACCTGATGACGATGGCCAAGGGCCTCACGTCGTCGTATCTGCCGCTCGGCGGCGTCGCGATGCGCCAGCACGTCGCCGAGTACTTCGATCAGAAGATGTTCTACGGCGGGCTGACCTACTCGTCGCACCCGGTCTCGCTGGCCGCGGCGCTCGCCACGATCCGCGTGTACGAGGAGGACGGGCTCCTCGACAACGCGGCGCGGCTCGGGGCGCGGATGCGGGAGCACCACGAGCGCCTGGCTGCGAAGCACCCGTCGGTGGGGGCACACCGGAGCCTCGGGTTGTTCGGCATCCTGGACCTCGTCCGGACGCGCGACCCGTGGACGCCACTGACGGCGTTCAACGGCACGTCCGACGAGATGAAGGCGATCGGCAAGTACTTCCGCGACCACGGGCTGTACACGATGCTGGCCAACAACTCGATCCATACGAACCCGCCGCTGTGCATCAACGAGGACGAGCTCGCCGCTGGCTTCGAGATCATCGACGCTGCACTCGACATCGCCGACGCCGCGGTCACGGACTAGGCTCGTGCTGGCCACCGCCCGGCCGCGCTCGTCCTGATGGCGGTCACGTCGCCGATCCTCGAGGTTGCGCGGCCCATCTCCCTGCCTACCCGCCGACGTTTCCGGCCGCTGCTCGGCTTCCTCACGGTCTTCGTCCTCCTCCTGATCGCCTGGGAGGTGGCGAAATTCATCGGGGGCGACCCGTGGCGATATGACTCGTTCCTGTGGACCGGGATCCCACTCGACTACCACCCGCCGCTGACCCTGGGCTTCGCGACCGACTCCAAGCTGCCGCACACCTGGGACATCGCGATGGAATTCTTCTCGCCCGACGCGGCCGGCGCCACGACCTTCGAACGGCTCTTCGGTGCGGCGCTGTTCACGCTGCGGAATGCGGCGATCGGGTTCGCGCTCGGGTCGGCCTTCGGACTGGGGCTCGCCATCGTCCTCATCCACGTCCGGATCCTCGAACGCGCGCTGGTGCCGCTCATCGTCGCGAGCCAGACCATCCCGATCATCGCCATCGCCCCGCTCATCGTGATCGGGCTCAAGGCCGACTGGTTCGGGGTCGCGATCGTGTCCACGTACCTGACGTTCTTCCCGGTGACGATCGCGGCGTTGCGTGGCCTGCGAGCCTACGACCCGCGCGCCCTCGAGCTCATGCGCTCGTACGCCGCGTCGCGGGGCGCCATCCTGCGCAAGCTGCGCCTCCCGGCCGCTCGTCCATACCTGTTCACGGGTTTCCGCATCGCAGGCCCGGCCGCGGTCGTCGGCGCCATCGTCGGGGAGCTGCCCTCGCTCATCCAGGACGGCCTGGCGCGCCAGATCATCACGGGCATGCAGTACTACTCGTTGAACGCGGAATACCTGTGGGCCACGATCGTGATCTCGTCGCTCCTCGGGATCGGGGTCTACCTGCTGGTCGCGGTCGTCGAAGGGTTCGTCCTTCGCCACGAGCGACGTCCGGATGGGGCGGCCGCGTGACGACGGATCCGGGTCGGGCCGCCGACGGCGGGCGCAAGGTCGTCGAGATCTCGGGCGTCTCCAAGGTCTTCGATGCCCGGGGCCAGGGCGCCGGACGGGTCGAGGCGCTGATCGACATCGACCTCTCGGTCACGGCCGGCGAATTCGTCTCGCTGATCGGCCCGTCCGGCTGCGGCAAGTCCACCCTGCTGCGGATCGTCGGCGATCTCACCTCGCCGACGTCCGGGACGGTGACCGTCAACGGAAAGGCGGCCCCGCAGGCTCGTCTGGATCGCGACTACGGCATGGTCTTCCAGGCACCCGTCCTGTTCGATTGGCGGACGGTCCAGGCCAACGTCGAGCTGCCCCTGGAGATCAACGGGACGCCCAAGGCGGAACGGACCCGGCGGGCCGAGGACAACCTGCGACTGGTCGAGCTGACCGACTTTGCCGGCCATTACCCGTGGCAACTGTCGGGTGGCATGCAGCAACGGGTCGCCATCGCTCGTGCGCTCGCCGTCGACCCGGCGATCCTGCTGATGGACGAGCCGTTCGGCGCCCTGGACGAGATGACGCGTGAACGGATGAACCTCGAGCTCCTCAAGATCTGGGAGGGCACCAACACGACCGTCATGTTCGTGACGCACTCCATTGCCGAGGCCGTGTTCCTCTCGACCAAAGTCGTCGTGATGTCACCGCGGCCGGGACGGATCAGCGCGGTCATCGATATCGACCTGCCGCGCGAGCGGACCGTGGACACGCGCGAGATGGACGCCTATTTCCGCCTCGTGACCGAGGTCCGCGAAGCGCTTCGTGGCGACGAGCGTCGAGATGGCGCCGCGACGGAGACAGACGGGGAGGGCCCGGACGCCGCGGCCCGACGCGTTGCGGCCGAGGGGTTGTCCGGTTGAGTGCCGCGACTGGCATCCCGGACGGCGTCACGCGCACCCGGGGCCAACGGATCGGCGACCGGGCCCGCGACTGGGCGCCGCCGGTCCTCCTGCTGATCGGCGGTCTTGTCGCGTGGGAGGTCCTGGTCCGGGCCTTCGGCATCAAGCAGTTCATCCTGCCGAGTCCGATCGCGATCGCGGTGGCGTGGCAGACGTACCTGCCGGAGCTTCTGGCGGCAGCGCGCTACACGGCCGTCGAGATCGTCGCCGGCCTCTTCATCGGCGCCGGAGCCGGCATCCTCGTCGGCGTGATCACCGCGCGCTACCGGTCGATGCAAGACTCGCTGATGCCGTTCGCGGTCGCGGCGAGCTCGGTCCCGATCCTGGCGTTCGCGCCGCTGTTCAATAACTGGTTCGGGCTCGACCAGCAGCTTTCGAAGGCGATGGTCGCCGCGGCCCTGTGCTTCTTCCCGGTGATGATCAACACCGTCCGCGGCCTCACGACGGTGGATCCCCGTTCGCTGGAGCTGCTGCGTTCGTATGCAACGACCGAGGCGGGCGTCTTCCGCAAGCTGCGTGTCCCCAACGCGTTGCCCTACATCTTCACCGCGCTACGCCTGGCCGTCACATTGGCCACGATCGGCGCGGTGGTCGGGGAGTACTTCGCGGCGCCACGGGCGAGCCTGGGCCAGTACATCGCCACGTACTCCGCGTTCCTCAATTTCGAGCGGTCCTGGGCCGCGATCGTGTTCGCGTGCGCGATCGGCATCGGGCTGTACCTCGTGGTCGTCGTGGCCGAGCGGATCGTCATGCCGTGGCATGACCGGCGAGCTGCCTGGAGCTGACCGTCGAGCGCACGTCATGGGCTGGCCGTCGTTCGCTAGACTGCAACCGGAGGAGGCGGACCGGCTCCCCGCCGCGGTCCGACGAATGAGAGGTATCCAGATGCGAACTCGACGTACCGTCGCGTTGCTCGTGGTCGCGGTGATGGCGCTCGCAGCGGCCTGCTCGGCCGCTCCCGGCGCATCCGTCGCGCTGACGCCCATCCGGCTCCAGCTCCAGTGGTTCCCGCAGGCGCAGTTCGCTGGCTACTTTGCGGCGCTCGACAAGGGCTACTACCGGGAAGAGGGCTTCGACGTCACGATCATCCCGGGTGCCGTCGAGATCGTCCCTGCGACGGTCGTGGCCGGCGGCCAGGCGGAGTTCGGCATCAGCTGGGTCCCGCGCATGCTCGCCCCGCGCGAGTCCGGCGCCGACGGCGTCGTCATCGCCCAGGTGTTCCAGCGCTCGCCGACCCTGCAGGTCTCGTTCAAGGACAAGAACATCACGAAGCCCGAGGACCTGAAGGGCAAGAAGGTCGGCGCGTGGGGCTTCGGCAACGAAGCGGAGCTGTACGCCGGCCTGCGCAAGGCCGGACTCGATCCGGACAATCCCGATGATGTCCAGGTCACCGCCCAGCAGTTCGATATGGAGGCCTTCGTGGCTGGCGAGATCGACGCGGCGCAGGCGATGATCTACAACGAGTACGCGCAGGTCCTCGAGAAGAAGAACCCCGCCACGGGCGAGCTCTACAAGGCCGAGGATCTCAACGTCATCTCGTGGGAGGAATACGGGACCTCGATGCTCCAGGACGCGATCTTCGCGTCCGAGGCATGGCTGGCCAAGCCCGGCAACGAGGACGTCGCGGTGAAATTCCTCAAGGCGTCGTTCCGCGGCTGGATCTTCTGCCGTGACAACGCCGCGGAGTGCGTCGACATCGTCCTCAAGTCCGATGCCGCGCTGCCCAAGGGTCACCAGACCTGGCAGCTCAACGAGGTCAATGGGATCATCTGGCCAGCGCCCAACGGCATCGGGATCACCGATGCGGCCGCGTTCGACCGGACGGTCCAGGTGGCGCTCGACGGCAAGATCCTGACAAAGCCGGTCGTTGGTACGCCGTGGCGCAACGACCTCGCCGAGAAGGCGCTCGCGGCGCTCGGCGATGCCGACACGAAGGGCACCTCCTTCCAGAAAGCCACCGTCACCCTCACCGAGGGCGGGCAGTAGGACTGTCCTCCATCCGCGCGCAAACCGGAGGCCGGCCGCAGCCCCGCGGCCGGCCTCCACGCTTGCCCGCTCGAGGCGGCATCCGCCCGGTGCGGAACCTCGTCGCCCTGATCACGGGCGTCGCCGTTCTCGTCGCGGCGTGTTCCGGCGGGGAGCCGGAAGTGGTCGCGACGCCATCCGTCCCGCCCTCAGTCCAGCCGAGTGACGCTCCCCAGGGAAGCGCAGAGGCTTCGAGCGATGCCCCCGGCCTGACTCCTGTGGGACTCCAGCTGCAGTGGTATCCGCAGGCGCAATTCGCGGGCTACTTCGCTGCGATCGAGCAGGGCTACTACGCCGCCGGTAACCTCGATGTGCAGTGGTTTCCCGGTGGCGGTGCGCGAGCCCCGCAGACGATCGGCTCGGCGGCTGATGGACCCGAATTCACGGTCGCCTGGCAGCCCAAGGTCCTGCAGGCCCGCGAGGCGGGCTCGCAACTCGTCAACATCGCGCAGATCTTCCAGCGCTCCGGCACGTTGTCGGTGTCGTGGAAGGATTCGAAGATCACGACGCCGGCCGACTTCAAGGGCAAGAAGGTGGGCGTCTGGGACTTCGGCAACGAGTTCGAGGTGACCGCCGGGGCGGCTGCGGCGGCCGGCCTCGTCCAGGACACCGACTACACGAAAGTCATCCAGGACTTCGACATGGCGCTCCTCCTGTCGCGCCAGGTCGACGTTGCCGAGGCCATGATCTACAACGAGTACGCCCAGCTACTCGAGGCGACGAACCCGGAGACCGGCGAGCTGTACCAGCCCACCGACGTGAACGTGATCAACTGGAACGATGAAGGCTCGGCCATGCTCCAGGACGCGTTGTACGCGCGTGCCGACTGGCTGGCCCGACCCGGCAACGAGGATGTCGCGACGCGCTTCCTGAAGGCGTCGTTCGAAGGCTGGATCTATTGCCGCGACAACCCGGGCGACTGCGTCCAATACACGATCGATGCCGGCGCTACCCTCGGGGCGGGTCACCAGGCGTGGATGCTGAACGAGGTACATCCCTTGATCTGGCCGTCTCCCGACGGGATCGGGGTGATGGATCCGGCGCAGTGGCAGCACACCGTCGACGTGGCGACGGCGGCCGGCATCATCGCTGCGGCTCCGCCGGCCGGGGCCTACCGCACCGACCTCGCCGAAGCTGCGCTCGAAGACCTTGCTGGTGTCGACACGACAGGCGAGTCATTCGTGAAAGGCACGGTCGACGTGACGCCTGGCGGCGCCTGACCCAGCATCGTCGCGCTACGATGCCCGGGTGACCGATCCGACCACCCTGCACGTCTCGCAGCACCCGGCCGTCCTCCACAAGCTCGCGGTGTTGCGCGACGAGGACACGGAGCCAAAGAAGTTCCGCGAGGTCGTCCGCGAGCTCAGCTGGCTGCTCGGCTACGAGGCCCTCAAGGACGCCAAGACGCGTCCGCTCCAGATCCGGACCCCGATGGAGGAGATGGAAGCCAGCGAGCTCGGCGAGCGCATCGGGCTGATCCCGATCCTTCGCGCGGGCCTCGGCATGGTCGACGCGATGCTCGAGCTCATGCCCACGGCCCAGGTCTGGCATCTCGGCCTGTTCCGCGACGAACGCACGCTCCGTCCGGTCGAGTACTACAACAAGCTGCCCGACTCGGCGTCGGTGGACCTGTGCCTCATCCTCGACCCGATGCTCGCGACCGGCGGCTCGGCGACGGCCGCGATCGACGTGCTCAAGCGCTGGGGCGCCGTGCAGCCGGTCCGCATCAAGCTCATCAACCTGATCGCCGCGCCGGAAGGTGTCGCCGCGGTCCAGGCCGCGCACCCGGATGTCGAGATCCACTGCGCGGCGCTCGATCGCGGACTCAACGAGAAGGGCTACATCATGCCCGGGCTCGGTGACGCCGGTGATCGGCAGTTCGGGACGGGCAACTCGGGCTGACGGATCGCGTCTGCCGCCTATGCGAAGAGGCCGGCTCCGATGATGGCGTCGTCGACCAGGCTGCCATCGGCGCCGATGGAGGGCACGCCGGGCGGAACGGCATACAGGCCGGAGCCCCGATGGACGAGGTACTCGCTGAGGCTGTCCGACCGGGCGAGGGCCGTCTGCATCGGTACGAACTGCGTACGCGCGTCGCGCACGAATGCCACGAAGAACAGCCCGGCATCGAGGCGACCCAACCCATCGTCCCCGTCGGTGAACGTATAGCCACGGCGGAGCAGGCGCACGCCGCCGTTCGAAGTCGGATGCGCGAGGCGGACATGCGCGGTCTCAGCGATCAGCGGCTCGCCCGCACGCCCAGGGGCGCTGAAGTCGGGAGTCGTGGCCTCAACGCCACCGGACAACGGAGCCCCTTCGGCCTTGGTGCGGCCGATGATGCCCTCCTGCTCGCGCAACGACGAGCGATCCCAGGTCTCCACGATCATCCGGATGCGTCGGGCGACCATGTACGTGCCACCAGCCATCCAGGGGGCGCCCGCATCGTCGGCTGGCTGCACCCACACGTGCCGGTCGAGCGCGACCGTCTCCTCGGCCATGATGCTCGCGGTCCCATCCTTGAAGCCGAAGAGATTCCGCGGTGTCAGCTGCGCCTGGGAGGTCGATGACGTCCGACCGAACCCGAGCTGCAACCAGCGGACGCGCGCCGTGCCGAACGCCGAGCGGGTCAGGTTCCGGATGGCGTGGATCGCGACCTGGGGGTCGTCCGCACAGGCCTGGACGACGATGTCTCCGTCCGAACGCGTGGGATCGATGTCGTCGCGGGGGAAATGCGGGAGCGCGATGAGCGCGGCCGGGAGACGATCCGCAAGGCCGAACCGGTCGGCCGGTTCGTCTGGCATTCCGACGAACAGCGACCGGCCGAAGCCGAGGGTGATCGTCAGCCCCGCCGCCGGCAGGTCCATCGCCTCGCCGGTGTCCTCGGGCGGCGCGTCGTACGGCCCGGATGTCGCGCCGGTCGGCCCGGCCGGGAGGCCGCGCGTCAGGCGAGCCGACATGATCGTCCAGCGACGGAGCATCGCGAGAAGCTCGTCGCGCGATGTGGTCGTCAGGTCGAACGCCGCCGTGTACATGCGGTCCTGCGCCGGGGTGACGATGCCGGCCTGATGCGGACCATGGAAGGCGTACGTTCGTGACGCCGAAGGCCGCGGCTCGGCGATGCCGCCAGCGAGGGCGAAGCCACCGACGCCCGCGAGCCCGATGGCCGCCGCGCCGCCGCCCGCCGCGCCCAGGAACGCACGCCGGGACAGCCGTGGTCCGGCGGGGGAGGGCGGTGGCGTGCCGGCGACCTTCGGGCCTTCGTCCGTCACGAGCTTCTCACCCGGTGATCGTCGTGGTCAGTCGGGACAGCGGTTCACCGACGGCATCCACGGTCGCGCCGAGTGCCTGGACCTCGGCCGTGCTCAGTTCGTCGTACAAGCGGAAACCCTCCTCGATCGACCCATGTTCAGCCAGGAGCGCGTTGAGCTCGTCGAATCGCGTCACCAACGTCGTCACGAGCTCGGGATCCTCTGACTCGGCCACGTGCCGCAGGACCTGGAAGGCAACCCATGCACCGTCGACATTCGACTGGAAGTCCCACAGATCAGTATGCGACCAGATCTCCTCCTCGCCGGTCACCTTGCCCGAAGCGACCTCATCGAGCAAGTCCTTGAGGCCGTTGGACATCTGGAACGCGTCGAACGTGAAGTGTTCGGCATTGACCCGCCTAACGCGGCGCTCGGTCCAGATGATCAGGTCGGCCGCGGCCGCAGTGCGCTCCGCCGGACGACCTGCCCCCTCGACGCCGTCATCGGAGCGAGGAAAGGCCGCGAAACGCCGGATCAGGATCGAGGGGCTTGACAGGCGGCATCCCGCGTGTATAGTACCGAAAGGTTATATAACCAAGTAGTGATAGGCGATGCAACAGACCGACCCCCTCAGCCTCACGTTCGCCGCCCTCGCCGACCCGACTCGGCGGGCGATCCTGGCCCGTCTCGCCCAGGGCGAGGCGTCGGTCAAGGACCTGGCCGCCCCGTTCGACATGAGTCAGCCCGCGATCTCCAAGCACCTGCGGGTGCTGGAACGGGCCGGACTCATCGAGCAGAGCCGACAGGCGCAGTGGCGACCGCGCCGGCTGCGGGCGGGACCGCTGCGAGACATCGCTGCCTGGGTGGACCAGTACAAGCGCCATTGGGAGGAAAGCTTCGAACGGTTGGATACCTACCTTCGTGATCTCCAGGACGTACAGGAACAGGGAAAGGACGACGACAGTGAACGCGACGCGAATCGACCGCGGTAGCACCGACACGACGACGATCTATTCGGAGGACGCCGAGCTCGTATTCGAGCGCACCTTCGACGCCCCCCGCGAGCAGGTCTGGAAGGCCCTCACCGATCCGGAGCTCATCCCGCGCTGGTGGGGCAAGCACGGCACGACGACGACGGTCGTCGAGATGGATGTCCGGCCGGGCGGGAAGTGGCGCTACGTCAACAGCGCCCCCGATCGCGACGACGTGACGTTCTACGGCGAGTACCTCGAGGTCACACCGCCCGCGGGCTACAAGTGGACCTTCATGTTCGACGTCGAGGGTGTCGGTCCCATGGGCGGACCGGAGACCCACATCCTCGAGGAGGTCGATGGCAAGACGAAGATCACCTCCATCGGCCACATGGGGTCGGTCGAGGCGCTCGAGGGCGCCCTCTCGACCGGCATGGCCGAGGGCGCGATCGAGACTTGGGACCGCCTCGACGCCTTGCTGACCGGGCGCTGACGCCGACCCCGAAACGAGCCGGGCATCCACCTCGGTGGGTGCCCGGCTTTCGTGTGTCCGCCAGCCGTATGATTTCGGGCATGCGCGTCGCAGTCACCGGCGGGAGCGGGAAGCTCGGACGAGCGGTGGTCGCCGACCTGCTCGCGCACGACTACGACGTCCTGATCCTCGATATCCAGGCACCCGGCGATCCGCCCGCCCCGTTGACGCAAGTCGAGTTCACCGACTTCGGCCAGACCCTCGAGGCGTTGCTGCGCATCGACGGCCGCCACGACGGCGTCGACGCCATCGTCCACCTCGCCGCGATCCCGGGTCCCGGCATGGTGCCGAACCACCGCATCTTCGCCAATAACATCATCGCTACGTACAACGTCTTCTCCGCCGCCCGAGACGCGGGCATCAGGAACGTCGTGTGGGCCTCCAGCGAGACGGTCCTGGGCCTCCCCTTCGATACTCCGCCGCCCTATCTGCCGGCCGACGAGGAATATCCCGTCAGACCCGAGACGGCGTACTCGCTCGGCAAGGACCTCGAGGAGGAGATGGCCCGCCAGTTCTGTCGGTGGGACCCGGAGCTCAAGATGATCGGGCTGCGCTTCTCCAACGTCATGGAGCCAGCCGATTACGCTGCTTTCCCGAGCTTCGATGCCGATCCCATGCTGCGCAAATGGAATCTGTGGACCTACATCGACGCGCGCGACGGCGCCCAGGCGGTTCGCAAGGCACTCGAGCTGGACACGACCGGGATGGAATTCTTCCAGATCGCGAACGCGGACACCGTGATGACTCGTCCGAGCGCCGAGCTGGCCGCGGCGGTCTTTCCCGGGGTCCCGGTCCGCAAGACGCTCGGGCAGCACGAGGCACTGGTCTCGATCGAGAAGGCGCGGCGCATCCTGGGGTACGAGCCCGCCCATAGCTGGCGGGACGCGGAGGGGTCCCCCGGCCGGTCCGCCAAAAGCTGATCGGCGCTGGGCCATCCGCCCTCGGTCCGGCGACCCGAGGCTATGGCCGCTTGATCGTGAGCTTCGCGCCGACCTTCGAGAACTGCAGGTCGAGCTCGTACTCCACCCGCTGGAGCTGCCCGCTCTGCCCGACCCGGGCACGAGCCTTGAGCTCCCAGGTCCCTCGCCGTGGATGGCCCTTGTCGTCGATCACGAGCTCCAGCTTGGAGTCGTCGATCTTCTCTTCCTTCACGGCCCCGATGAGCGTGGTCGGATGGATCAGGACGGCATTCGGGATCGAGATCTTGTGGTACTCGGTGCCGTCGATCTTCGCCGGACCGAGGTATTTCACGTCCTCGATCGCGGTGACGGCCTTGAACGGTACGTAGCTGTCGGACGCGTCGTAACCCTTGATCGGCTTCCACGATCCGCCGTCGGTCCGGATGTAGCCCTTGCCCTTCACGCCCCGGACCTCGACGCGGATCTTCCCGATCCCGTAGTCCCTGGTCAGGTCGTACGTCCAGGAAGACGCGAAATCTGCGCCCGAGACGTCCATCCGACCGGCGATCGGAAGGGTGTCGGCGGATAGCGCGGTCCTGCCGTCGTAGGTGATCCGATAGCTCAGCGTCTTGCTCGCCACCGACTTGACGAAGGCGGCGATCGCGAGGTCGTACACCTTCGGCGCCCGACTCGGCTTGGCGGTCGGAGCGATCACGGCGGCGGTGGGGGACGCGGCCGGCGCCGCCGTCGGCCGCGCCGAGGACGAGAACCCGGACAGATCGCGGCCGCACGACGCGAGGATCAGGGCGGCGGCCAGCGTCGCGACGAGAGGACGCCACCGGAGGATTCGTCGGTCCTCGAAGAGGTCATCGCGATCGGCGGTGGGGCGGTGGGATGCTCGATGCAATGGACGGCCTCCATGGGGCACGACCCGGGCGCGTGCTCCCGGCTGGGCGCACAGTACCAGTCTCCCGCTCGATATCGGTCTGGCCCGGAGGGGCCATCGCTCACCCGTACCACCCGGACGCGCCTCCGCGACCCCTGCGCGGTATCCTCGCCGCGTGACCGCCACCGCCGAGCGCGCGACGCCCCGGATCGGCCGGCCGCGCGCGAAGGCTCGCGCCCGTGCCGAGACGCCGGTGCTCGTCCGTCAGCTGCGCAACGGTATCGAGGAGAGCGTCCACCGCGGCGATATCGTGGAAGCGGATGTCAGCGGACGTCTGATCCGCCAGCTCGGCGACCCGGAGCGGCTCGTGACCCTGCGCTCCACCGTCAAGCCGTTCGGTGTCGTGGCCCTGATCGAGGCCGGCGGCCTCGAGGAGTTCGATCTGGAGCCCGCCGAGCTCGCGATCATGGCCAGCTCCCACAGCGGCGAGGACTTCCACGTCCGGACGATCCAGAGCGTGTTCCGGCGAGCCGGCGTCAGCCAGGCGCTGCTGGCATGTGGCAACGAGGGGATGCCGCTCGACGCGTTGACCGCCGCCCGCCTGGCGAGGGACGGCGAGAAGGCCAGCCCGATCCGCCACATGTGCTCGGGGCAGCACGCCGTCACGCTGCTCCTGTCCAGGCTCAAGGGCTGGGATCTCGAGACGTACTGGGAGCCCCAGCATCCGGCCCAGGCTGCCTACCGCAGCGCGGTGGCCCGCGCCTACGGCACGACCCCGGAACGGCTCCGGACCGCCATCGATGGCTGTGGCGTGGAGACGTACGCCTTCCCCCTGCGACAGGTCGCCCAGGCGTACGCCCTGCTGGCGGATCCTGGCGCGGTCCCCGCCAAGGACTCGCGCCGATCGCTCTCGTCAGCACTCACGCTGGTTCGGGATGCGATGCTGGCGAACCCCGAGATGATCGGCGGCCGCCACGACCGCCTCGATACGTCGCTCATGAAGGCCGCCGCGGGCCGGGTCATCAGCAAGGCCGGGATGGAAGCCCTGCGCGGGATGGCGATCCTGCCCGGCCAGCGTGTCGACTCGAACGGGACTGCCGCGTCCGGGATGGCCGTCAAGATCGAGGATGGCGACGGCCATGACCGCGGAACCTGGGCTGCGTCCGTCGAAGCCCTTCGCCAGGCCGGCGTACTGGATACCCAGGCGCTGCGCGTCCTCGCCCGGTATCACAAGCCGACGATCCTCGATCCGCATGGGCGAGTCGGTGCGGAATCGATCGCCGACTTCCAGCTCGCGCCGGTGGGGGAGCTCATCGGCTGAAGGCCCGGGGCGCCGTGCGTCCGAGCCGTCCGAGCTGATCGAGCCAGCGAGATCCGACGATGGCCCCCGACACCGATCCCTACCGAACGCTCGGCCTGACGCGCGACGCCACGCTCGACGAGGTGCGACGCGCGTATCGTCGCCTGGCCAAGGCCAACCACCCGGACGCGGCCGGCGAGGCAGCGCTGCCGAGATTCCTGGCGATCCAGGCGGCCTACGACACGATCGCCGGCCCCGATTCGGGGAGACGTCGGCCGGGCGCGGCGCGACCAGCAGGCCCGAGGCGCGCCTGGGATCCCGATCGCGACCGAACTGACGCAACGTATCGGGCGTACGGCGGACGGCCGCGCCGGTCGCGCCCGACCGGTGGCCCGGGAGCGCGGGGACCGTCCGGAACCTCATGGGAACGCCCGCCGGCGGGCACTTCGGGCGCGCGCCCGCCCCGACCCGAACGACCGCCGAACAAGGCCACGCTGGGCTCGACGTCCTACGACGGTGCCGAGGCCGAGCCGTTCGAGCCGGACTGGGGCGGAGCGTCGTGGTACGGGACCACGTCGGGGACGTACTGGACGCTCAACCCCAAGGAGTACGCCGACCCGCGCAAGCATGGACCGGAGTACCAGGCACGCGCCCGACGGGAGCTGCACGGGCGGGATGACGCGGGCATCGACCCGCCAGGACCGCCGCCCGCGCCCCCGGCATCCACGCCGCCCGGCGTCCCGCCCGAGTCGGACGTACCGGACGGCGATGAGCCGCCGCTGGCCACGCATACGACCTCGTCGTGGTGGGAGGCCACGGCCGGTCCCCCGCCCCGAGCCGAAGACGCCTCGACCGCCCGATCGCGCCACGGCCGCTCGGCAGGGGCATTCCGCGAGGACCCCGCGTGGTCCCCCGGCGATGCGGCTGATCCCCGAGACGAAGCGACCCGTGGCTTTCGCCCGGCGGCGACGCGGGGGGCCGCCGCGGCCGCCGGCACCTCGTCGGATGCCGGGACCTCCGGCGACCTCGGCTCCGGCGTCACGCTGGAAGGCATCCTCGAAGCCATCCGTTCGTGGCTGGACGACGACCGTCCGGGAGCCATCGGCCGGATCGCCCGGGCCCTCGTGGGCTGGGCACCGATCGCACTCGGGATCGGGTGGGTGGGCGGCGAGATCTCCGGCTGCGGGCGCTTCGCCGCGGGCTGCGACGATGCGGTGGTCATGTCCGCCTGGCTGGTCCAGATCGCGGCGCTGGTTGTGCTGATCCTCGTTGGCCGTCTGGCCCGGATCGCGTCGGTCGCCACCCTGGCGACGCTCGCTGCCGCGATCCCCGCCGCCCTGCTGCTGTCGGCGACTGGAAGCCCCGACGACACGGCAGCCGGCCGGATCGCCCTGAGTGGGCTGCTCGTGATCGCATGGGTCGTCGGGCTCGCCTTCGGCACGGCTCGCGAGTTCCGTGGGACCAACCCGCCCCGAGGCGGGCCACCGGGGGTCGCGGGCCCGGGCCGTCCCGTATCCTGAGGTCATGCCACGACGACACGACCCGCGTGACCTGTCTGCGGCGACCCAGGAGTACCTGCTCGCGCTTCGCGTGACGGCCGGTGCGGGCGACGGGACCCGTGCCACCGCGGCGGAGATCGCGCGTCACCTCGGCGTGACCACGCAGGCGGCCAGCGAGATGTTCCGCCGGCTCGTCGCCGACGGTCTGGTCGACCACGCGGACGACCGCGAGCTACGGCTGACATCCGCGGGCCGGGCGGCCGCCGACGCGATCTTTCGCCGCCACGCGCTCCTGGAGTGGCTGCTGACGAGCGTGATCGGGCTCGGCTGGGCGGAGTCGGACGAAGAGGCGATGCGCCTGCAGGGCGCGATCTCGCCGCGGGTCGAGGCGCGTCTCGACGAGTTGCTCGGCCATCCCGAGACCTGCCCGCACGGAAATCCCATCGATGCCGCCATCGCGAAACGGCGACCCGAGGGCGTCCGCCTGTCCGAGATCGAGGCCGGCTCGCGCGCGACCGTCTATCGCATCACCGAGGAAGCCGAGGAGGATGCAGGCCTGCTTTCGTACCTCGAGGCCCGCGCGCTGAAGCCCGGTGCGCCGATCACGATCCTCGCTCGCTCCGAATCGCTCGATTCGCTGACCCTCGACGGCCCCCTCGGACGCGCGACGCTCGGCCTTCGACCGGCCGCCCTCGTCCGCGTCCTCCCAGGCGACGCCGATCCGGAGCTCTTCCACGAGGTGCCGACGACGGCGATACGCGCTGGGTCGGCTGTTTGATCCGCCGGATGGGCTTGAGGATGCTGTCAGGCGGTACGGAGCCGCTGCTAGGATCGGCGGATGCCTGAAACGCCCTCCAGGGTCCGCATCGCCCCCAGCCCGACGGGCCCGCTCCACATCGGTACGGCGCGGACGGCGCTGTTCAACTACCTCCACGCTCGGCATGTCGGCGGTACCTTCATCCTCCGCCTTGAGGACACCGACGTCACGCGCAGCACGCTCGAGTTCGAGAAGGACATCCTCGACGGGCTGCACTGGCTCGGCCTGGACTGGGACGAGGGTCCGGAGGTCGCCGGTGAGCCCGCCCGCGGCCCGCATGCGCCGTACCGCCAGATGGAGCGCCTGCCGAGCTACGCCGCGGCCGCGCAGCGCCTGCTGGCCGACGACCTCGCCTATCCCTGTTACTGCTCGCCCGAGGAGCTCGACGCCGATCGCAAGGCCCAGGAGGCGGCGAGGCAGCCGCCGCGCTACGTCGGGCGGTGCGCGAAACTCACGCCCGAGGAGCGGCTCGCGCGCGAGGCGGAGGGCCGGCGCGGCGCTCTTCGCTTCCGGGTCGGCGAGGGGGTGGTCGGCTTCGACGACATCGTGCGCGGCCACGTCGAGTTCGACGTGAGCAACCTCGGCGGCGATTTCGTGATCGTCCGCGCGGATGGCAACCCGCTCTACCACTTCACCGTCGTCGTCGACGACGCGGCGATGGAGGTGACCGACGTCATCCGCGGCGAGGACCACCTCTCGAACACGCCCAAGCACATCCTCCTGTTCCGAGCCCTGGGCTACGACGTGCCCCGTTTCGCGCACCTGCCGCTCATCCTCAACACGGACCGCACGAAGATGAGCAAGCGCAAGAGCCAGACCGCGATCGATGCCTACATCAATGAAGGCTTCATCCCGGAGGCCCTGGTCAACTATCTCGCGCTCCTCGGCTGGTCCACCGGGACGGAGGAGGAAGTCCTTTCTCTCGACGAGATCGTCGAGCGGTTCGACATCGGAGAGGTGCACAAGGGCGGCGCCGTCTTCGATCGCGAGCGGCTCGAGTGGCTGAACGGCCAATGGATCCGGCGCCTGAGCGCCGCCGACCTCATCGATCGACTGCGCCCGTTCGTCCGGAAGGAGTTGGACGCGGGGCGGATCGAGCAGATGCCGTCCGACGACGAGCTGCACGCGCTGCTCCCCGTCATCCAGGAGCGGTTGCCGACGCTGGGTGCCATCGGCGACCTCGCGGGTTTCCTGTGGGTCGACGACGTCGATCCGGACCCGGCCGTCCTCGTCCCCAAGCGCTGGGATGCGCCGACCACGATCGACGGCCTGGGCGCTGCCCGCGAGACCATCGCGACCGTGCGGGACGTGGTCTTCGAGGCGGACGAGCTCGAGCCGCTGCTGCGCGCCCTCGCGGAGGCACGGGGCTGGAAGGCCGGCGACCTGTTCATGGCCATCCGCGTCGCAGTCACCGGCCGGACCGCCACGCCGCCGCTGTTCGATACGCTCGTCGCGCTCGGTCGGGAGCGGACGCTCGCTCGGCTCGACCGAGCGATCGCGGTCCTGGAGGGTTCCTGACACTCCCTGTCAGGAACGCGAGCGAAGCTGCGCCCGAAGATACGGATGAGGAGGTCCCGGTGAGCATCAGCCGCGACGCTGTGCAGGACTGGCTCGATCGATACGTCGAGGCCTGGCGCACGTACGACCCGAAGGCCATCGGCGAGTTGTTCGCCGAGAACGCCACGTACAAGTACCACCCCTATGACCCGGAGGCCGTGAACGGACGCGAGGCCATCGTCAAGGCCTGGACGGAACCATCGGGCGACGCCAGCAGCCTCGACGATCCCGACAGCTGGACCGCCCACTACGAGCCGTACGCCGTCGACGGCGACCGAGCCGTGGCGATCGGGGAGAGCCGATACACGAATCCGGACGGCTCGCTGCGCGACTTGTACTTCAACCTGTGGACGCTCCGATTCGACGACGACGGCCGCTGCGTCGAGTTCGTCGAGTACTACATGGAGCTCCCCGAGCGGTTGAAGGCATCACGCTGACCGGCGATCGCGATCGAGTGAACACCGCGCAAACGAGTCGTTAGCGTATGCTTTCAGTTCGTGCATCTACGCACGAACACCCCCTGTTAATGGGTGCTGCTATGGCTCAAGTGGTGCTAACACCTGAAGGCGTATCGGGAGACTTCGGCGCCGGAATGCTGTCCTGCGAGCGTGCGCTCCGACAGGAGGGCAAGAGCCCCGGAACAATTCGTAGTTACCTCGGCACGCTGCGCCATGTTCGGGACCTTCCTGACAGGGCAGGGGATGCCTACGGCGCCCGCTGCGATCAGTGCCGAGCACGTCCGCGAGTTCCTCAATCTGCCCTACGCGCCGGCCTCGGCTCGCCTGCGCTATCAGGGGCTACGGGGTTGGTTCTCGTACCTCGTGGCAGAGGGCGAGCTGAAGGACTCGCCCATGAAGGGCATCAAGCCGATCGTCGTTCCCGAGGACGATGCGGGGCGCCCGTTCGTGTCGGATGCCGCGCTGGATCGGATGCTGGCAACATGCCGCAAGCACAAGCCGCCGACGTTCCTCGATCGGCGCGACCTCGCCATCCTGCTCGTGCTCCGCAGCTCGGGGATGCGTCGCGCGCAGTGCGCGATGCTCATGCTCGAGGACATCGACACGGATGCGGGTCGGGCGCTGATCCGACGCGGCAAGGGAGGCGACCCGCGCCGGGCGCGCTTCTCGCCCGAGGCCGCGGTCGCGCTGATCCGCTACATCGAGGCTCGCAAGTCGAAGGCCGGCAAGTCCGGGCGCCTGTGGGTCGGACTACAGGGCCAGCCCCTTTCCATCGCCGCGCTCGGCGCGATGGTGGAACGTCGCGGGCGAATGGCCGGGGTCGGACACGTGACTCCGCATCAACTGCGCCACGCGTTCGCCCACGACCTGAAGGCGAAGGGCGCCACCGACGAGATCCTCATGGCCCTCGGCGGTTGGCGGAACGCGAAGATGGTCCAGCGGTACGGCAAGGCCGCGAAGTGGGAACGCGCGAGCGACGCGTACGACCGCCTCTACGCCGAGGAATAGGCCCTTGGCGGCTGGGCCATGCTGCCTACTTCCTCGACGCCTACTACTACAAGCGCCCGATGGATCGGGCGGCTTTCGGAACCCACGAGTTCCACCCTAATCCATCGGGCGGTCGTGGATAACCGGTTCGACATCCTGTGTCGCAATGCGTATCAAGCCGATCATCACGAGCGGCCCGAAATCGGCCGCCCTGGGCATACGAGCGGGCTACCATTTAGCCCTGTGACCCCGCATCCCGAACCGGAGAAACGCCCATGGGCGCACGCCCCAACCCTGTTGCCGCCGCAGGCTCATCGGTACCCGCCCTGGCCCACTAGTGGCGCCCGAGCGCCAATCGTCCAGCATGGCGGCACGTGGCCGCCTGGGCGGCCTCACCACGGCCGCACGGTACGGCGGCACGGCCATCACGCCGCCCGCCAGAGACGCGTATCGGAGATCCTTTCTCGTCGGCCACGAGTGCGCGGTATGCCCGCCCACGATCCTCCCTCCTGACCTCTCCGAGCTCGAGCGCGCCCGCCGTGCTGAGTTCCTGAGACGGGCGCACTTCGCCCGCTTGGCGGCAAAGTCGGCGCAGTCGCGGAAGTCGGCATGACCCGCATCGGTCGGGATCTCCGCCATCGCTGCCATGTCTGCCCGACCGCGGACTGCAAGGTCCCGCCCACCTCCGGCGAGTGCCTGGCCTGCGACGAGCGCAACCTGAACTACATCAAGGCGGCTCGACTCTTTCCCCAGTCGATGCGCGCCTACCTCGGTGGGATCGGCATCACGTACTCGGAGCTGGACGACCCGGCCATACCCCTGTCGGCCATCGCTGAGACGCCAGATGACAGCATCGTCCGGGTTGTCTCCGACGAGCCCGACGACGGCACCTACGACTACGCGCCGATGATCGGGTTCCTCTGGCGGGCGCACCTCGTGCAATCGCTAGGTGCGGGCGAGCGTCAGACGGCCGCCTGGCTCGCCACTCCCTACGGCTCGCAGGGACAGATTGCCGCCGTTCTCCGCGTCAGGCAATCCACCGTGAGTCGAGATCAAGCGAACGTGGGCCGGCTCCTCGACATCAACGACCTCGGGGACCTGTTCGACCTCGGGGACCCGAAAGAAGGCCGCCGCGAACTGTGGCGGCCGACGTTCGTTGCATAGTTTTCTGGAAGTGAGTGCGAGGGGCCGAAGCTACTCCCGGTCCCCGTACCCCTGCCCGTTGGCTGATCCGCTGCGCGTTCCACGTCGGCGTGCGGATTTGTAGCCTCCGCCGGCGAAACAGGCTCCGCTCGTCGTATGCGGGCGAGCGGAGCCTACCCCTCGCATACAGGACGAACCGCCCATGACTGAACCGACCGAGAGCCCGCCGCGAGAGCGCCCCGACAAGACGACCGATTGGCTCCGCCTGTACGTGTTTCTGCGGGACAATCCGAAGTGGCTCGGACTGCCGAGCGACAGCGCACGTGTCGCCTTCGTGTACGCCCTCATCGCCGCATTCCTCGAGCGCGTGCGCGGCGTGTGGCTTGGCCGCGAATACCTGGAAGCGGCCCTCCGCGAGTACTCCGTCTACCTGGAGGACCTGATCGCGTCGGATCTCGTCAGGGTGAACCGCAACGGCACGCTGGTCATCCCACAGTGGCGGATGTGGAACCCGATGGCGCCGGCCGAGGAGCGGAAGCAGGACGAACTGCTGCGGCAACTCGTGTCGGAGCGCCGGAGAGCCAAGGATCGAGAGCGAAAGCGACTCGCACCTCCGGGCGCAACCCCGGAAAGCCCCGGAATATCTGCGGAAATCACGCACGAACCGGGACACATAGAGAGCGAGAGAGAGAGCGAGCAACAGAGCGAGCGAGAGAGCGAGATAGTTTCGTTCGCTTCGCGAACTTCAGACTCGTCGATGAGGGTGGAGACGGTCGCTACCGCGGCTACCGCCGCTCCGCTCCCTCCGACGTGTAGCAACTGTGGCGAGCCGATCATCGGCGAGCGGGCAGCCGACCTGGAGGGTGGCGCATTCCATTTCCCGACGTGTCCCTCGTCTGAGGATCTTCCGTTCTGATGCGTAAGCGTCAAGCCCTGCGTCGATGTGTCATCTGCAACGAGCTGCGGCCAGTCCACAGGCTGACACGAGGCGCTTGCCGATGGCATCGCCACACCGAATGGCTGACCTCTCCGATAGTCGTGGTAAGGAAGGCGCCCGATGCGA
The DNA here is from genome assembly GCA_963828165.1 of uncultured Chloroflexia bacterium. Taxonomy (GTDB): domain Bacteria; phylum Chloroflexota; class Limnocylindria; order Limnocylindrales; family CSP1-4; genus SPCO01. The sequence continues at coordinate 452,299 of CAWHDR010000001.1, read as the reverse complement.
CCTCGTAAGCCGCGCAACGTGGCGCGAGCTGCTACACCGAGGCGTTAGAGTCTGTCGATGAGCGGTCGAACTGCCACCGTCATCGTCATCGTCTCGGTGCTGGGCGTGCTGGGCGTCCTGGCCCTCGTGGCACTGATCCTCCTGCTTACCTGACGGAGCACCACATGATCGGGCGAAGGCCTACGGTCATCATCATCGTCCTGGCCCTCGCCATCGTCGTGCTGTGGTTCTTGGCGTACCAAGCTCTCGCCGCGATCCAGACGCAGGGCTGAGTCCTACGCGCACGCAGACGCGATCGCGCACGTAACGCGTGAGCCTGGCCCTAGACAGGGCAGGCGAACAGGCACCGATAGCGGCCGATTATCAGGGGCTATCGAGCCCCGAGCGGCCGTCATCTGTGCACGGAAGTGCTAGGCAACATGGCCCCTGATCCCGTTAGTTAGCACCACTGCATCCTTCTCTTGATAGAGGCGGCCGAGCGGCGGGAGTTTGTTCGGGAGGCCACCTCCGAATACCGGGGAAGGCGTCGTCACGGCTGACGCTGCAAACTCGGCGGCCGGCGCGACGCAACTAAGGGCCGACTTGGAGGCCCTGACCTCTGGACGGGCCTACTACGGCCAGAAAGAGGTCGGCGGCCCCCTCGAGGTCATCCAGTGGCCTGCGGGCGGCCTAGGGCTCGACGACTCGCTACAGCCCTCCATCAGCGTCGTGAACGGCGAGCGTCGCGTGGTGTACCTGAAGGGCGAGCCCGTCAGGGCTGCCGCCCTCGTCATTCCCGGCGAGGAGTACCGCGCCATCTCACCGAGCGATATCGACGCGGCCACCCTTCGGGCTGGCCTTGATAACGGTTCGCCCGCGATCGCCCCCGGCGAAGCGGCCGGCTACGTGTTCCGTAACCCCGCGACCGGACAAACCCGCTATGGCGTCATCGACCCGGCAACGCGCCAGATGTTCTTCACCGAGACGAACCCCTGGAAGATGGACCCGCTTGCTGGCGTCATCGACGGGCTGGCGGTGTTCTCGCTTTTGGTCGATCGCCTCACCGACGAGAAGGGCAACGCCTCCATCCGACCCATCGCCAACGCGGCCCTTGTGGATCAGGGCGCCATCAACGCCGGCTCCGCTGATCCGTTGATGCTCGATACGCCGATCTCCCCCGACGACCTACTCGCCCTCGTGGCGGACGGCACGGTGAGAACGCTCGGCCCGACGCGAGTGGAGGAGTACCGCCAGCGCCTGGAGGCCGCAGAGCGGCGCAGGCGCCTCGACTACCGAAAGGACGAAGGCGGGCTATCCCGTCTGGGAGTGGGAGTACAGGAGGCGACCACGCAAGGCGGTGGTGGCGACCTCCGCTCCAGCATCCTCGACGGGATGGACTCGATCCGACAAGTCACGCAGGAGCTGTTCGCCGGCAAGTCGCCGGCCAGCAAGGAAGCCGGTCCGCCGGAACTGCCGAAGATGGGGACCGTCCCCGGCCTCTTCGCGCGACCACCCGCGTCGCCTCCTCCGAGCCCTAGCATCCCGGCGCCGTCGAGCCCGCCGGCGACGCTATCGCCTGCCTCAGTGGTGGGAACCGTGTCAGGCGCAGCGGCCGCAGCGACGGCCGCAGGCGTAGCGGCGGGTCAGGCCGCAGCGGAAGCGGCGAAGGCCGGCGCCTTGCTCAGGCCGCCCAAGCCGCCGAAGCCCTTTGACCCCCGCAACACGCCGCGCTCCGGCGTCCTGGAGTAGCCGCCCAGCACGTATCGACACGCCGTACCTTTTGCCCTCTTGTTTCCTCGGGAGACGGGAGGGCATCATCATGCCCTCGGAGGCTACACGAGAGGCGCACCGTCACATCGCGCCGCTAGTAGGTTTCGACATGCTCTACACCGATGCGCTCGAGGATGCGTCCCTGGCCGAAGTGCTGGGCGGCATCGTGGACAACGATGCCGAGATCATTGAGCTAGAGGCGGAGATCGTCGCCCGGCTCGTGCCCGCCGATATCGACCTTGTGATGCAGGACTACCGCTGCCGCATCGTCTCCGTGGTGGCGGCCACGCTCGAGCGATGGCAGGCGGCTAAGGTGGGCTGATGAAATCGAGGGCACTGGTAGCCGTCGTCGCGTCGGTGATCGCGTTCTGGATCGTCCTGTTCGTGATCCTGTGGCTGACGCAGCCCGTGCATCAGGCGGCCCCGCCGCCGGGGCTCTGACCGATGAGGGTCCGGCCGGCGACCGTCGTCCTGGTAGCGGCCATCGTTCTCTTGCTTTTTCTGACCTGCGATGCTGCCGTCCCGCCGCTGTTCTAGTTAGGGCGACAGTCCGCGAAATCGGGCCTTATCTCTGAGGACATAGCGGAGGGCAACCCGGCCGCCCGAGCGGACCACGCCCCGCACAAAAGTACCCCCCAAATCCGCCCTTATCGCGGCACCGACAGTCTCCGAAATCAGGGGGCCTAAGTGAGCCGTGCCCTAGCGTGAAATATCGACGGAAGAGGCCCGCGAAACGGCCGACGAGTCCAATCACCCTACGAGCCCTTCGGCGCAGACCTAGGGCACGATTTCCCGCAGAGGCCCCTCGCTGACAACGCGATATCCCCGCGCCGTCCATAGCCCTCATGGCCCTTGTGGGCGACTTCCTCATCCTGTCGATTAGCGTTGATGTCGATGCTGCCGCCGGTCCTGATCCCGACATCTTTTCGCACCAGGACGCTCGTTCGTCAGCGTCGATGCTCATTCCGCATTTGCGGCACTGGTAGACGATGTTCGGCATTCGTTTTACACCCCATAACTGCGCCAAAAAGTAGAGCCCTAGCCCCGTCCCGGCGGCGAAGCCAAATGGCGACAGCCAGGATCGCGATAGCGACCTGGCGGGGCGATGACGTGGATCTCAAACATGGCATGGCGTTGGACCGCCGGTCGTTGTAGAGTCATAGGAGACGCCTTTGCTATTCCGGTTGACTGACATCTGCCAGAGTAGCGGGGGCGTCTTCTACGCAAGGCGATCCACGCATACCCCCCGCAGTATGCCGTGCGCACGATGGCCACCTCATGTACTACGTAGGCCTATTAGGCCTACTAGTCCACCGAACCCACGTTAACACCTAATCCGAGTATCGCCCTGTTGAGACCCTGCTAAATGCAGGCGCTACCACGCTCTCCCCAGATTGTGTGCAACGCTTGACAACGCATGAACAAGTCGTTAACACGCCCGAGTTAACACGCCCGGCTATGCTCAGCGGTGGATGGCACGAACGATCCTGGTCGTCGAAGACGAACCGACGCTGCGCGAGACGCTGGTCGAAGCGCTCGAGTCGGACGGATTCCGAGTCGTTGCCGCAGGGGACGGGCGCGAGGCCCTGACGCAGTTCCGGGGGGAGCGCCCGGACCTCGTCCTGCTCGATCTCATGCTGCCCGAGCTCTCCGGGATCGAGGTGATGCGGATCATCCGCGCGGAGTCAGGCACCCCGATCGTGATGCTCACCGCGAAGGATTCGGAGCTCGACAAGGTGGTCGGGCTGGAGCTCGGCGCGGACGACTACGTCACGAAACCGTTCTCGCTGCGCGAACTGACGGCGCGGATCCGAGCCCTCTTCCGGCGTTCGGAAGCCGCGCTCGCGGTCGGGTCGCCGCCGACGATCGTCGACCTGGGCCGCGTGCAGGCGGATCTCGGCGGCCATCGACTCCTGCGCGACGGCGTGACCCTGCCGATCAAGCCCAAGGCGTTCGAGCTGCTCGCGTTCCTGCTCCGTAATCCGGGCCAGGTCTTCACCCGCGACCAGCTGCTCGAGAAGGTCTGGGGCTACGACTACGCCGGCGAGACACGCACGGTCGATGTGCACGTGCACTGGCTGCGCAGCCAGATCGAGGAGGATCCCGGCAATCCGGTGTTCATCCACACGGTTCGCGGCGTGGGCTACGTCTTCCGGCGTCCGTCCTAGGCGGATCCGGGATGGCTGCCTGACGGTCCTTCAGGTCGCCTTGTGGAACATCCGCTCGATCGCCTCGGCGGCATCCTCGGCTGCATCGATCGAGTTCTCGAGCTCGCGATACAGGTCGCGCCACTTGATGACGTCGATCGGCGCCGACCCATCGCGAAACAGCCGCCCGATCGCCGCCCGCGACAGGCCGTCGGCCTCATGCTCGAGGTCATGGACCAGCACGAGGTGGGCATCCACGTCCTTGAGCCCATCGAGCTTGCGCAGCGCCGCGAGCAGCTCCACCGACTGATCCGCCAGGATCCGGGTGAGCTCGCGTGCCTCCTCGGTCGGCTGCACGATGTCGTAGATGACCAGCGTCTCGGCCACGGCCTGGATGCCGTCGACGACGTCGTCGAGCTGGACGGTCAGCTCGTGGATGTCCTCACGGTCGAAGGGCGTGATGAAGGCATCTTCGAGCCGCTGGTTGATCTCGCGGTCGATCCCGTCACCGGCCTTCTCGAGCCGCTGGATCTCGACCACGTGCTCGTTGAGGTTCTCGTAGCTCGTCACCATCTCGTGGAGACGGGTCGCCGCCGCGTGCAGGTTCTCGCCGGCCGCGACGAACAGGTCGAAGAAGCGCACGTCCTTGGGGAGCAGGCGGAACGTCATCGGTGTCTCCTCATTCAGCCGAAGCCGATGGTATGCAGGACGAACCACGACAGCGCGGCGACGGTGCCCGCGGCCGGGATGGTGATGATCCAGGCCAGCAGGATCCGCCGGGCGACGCCCCACCGAACACCCTTCGGTCCGCGCGCCGAGCCGACGCCCATGATGGCGCTGGAGATGATGTGCGTCGTGGAGACCGGCATCCCGAGCTGGGCGGTCCCGAGGAGGATCGTCGCAGCCGTGGTCTCGGCCGCGAAGCCGTGGACCGGCTCCAGCTCGGCCACCCGCTGGCCCATCGTTCGCATGATCCGCCAGCCGCCCACGGCCGTCCCGAGCGACATGGCGGTCGCCGCGACGACGATCACCCACAGCGGAACGTCGTTCGTCGGGATGACGCCCGCCGAGAACAGAGCGAGCGTGATGATGCCCATCGTCTTCTGCGCGTCGTTCGAGCCATGGCTGAAGGCCATGTAGCCCGCCGAGAGCAGCTGCAGCCTTCGGAAGATCCGCGCCATGGGCTTCCGTTTCGCGTTCCGGAAGAGCCAGTACAGCGCCAGCATCAACGTGAAGGCGATCGTGAAGCCGAGGAATGGCGAAACCACCATCGGGATCAGCACCTTGCTGGTGATCCCGTCGATCTTGAACGCGCCGGTCCCGGCCGCAAAGATGGTCGCCCCGAGCAGGCCGCCGATCAAGGCATGCGAGCTCGAGCTCGGCAGGCCCCTGTACCAGGTGATCAGGTTCCACGTGATCGCCCCGACGAGGGCTGCGGCGACCACGGACTGCGTCGTGGTGGCCTCGTCGACCAGGCCGCTGCCGATGGTCTTGGCCACGGCCGTCCCGGCGAACGCGCCGACGAAGTTGAACGACGCAGCCATGAGGATCGCATGGCGCGGGCTCAGGGCCCGGGTCGCCACCGACGTCGCGATGGCGTTCGCGGTGTCATGGAATCCGTTGATGTAGTCGAAGGCCACCGCGAGGACGATGACCACGACGAGCGCGAACGTGACGCCTTCCAACTGGTCGTGGGCCTCCGGGGCGGGATGGGTCGGGCAAGGGGAGCGGCGCGAGGCGTGTCGTTACCACGATGGTAATGCCGCGGCCGGCCCGGACGGCGCCGATGCCGCCGGCCCAGGCATCGGCCGCTATCCTTACCCGGCCATGCGACTCTCCCACCTCTTCTTCGCCACGCTCCGCGACGATCCGACCGAGGCCGAGATGCCGTCCCACCGGCTCCTCGTACGGGCGGGCTACGTGCGCCAGCTCGGCTCCGGTATCTACTCGCTGCTGCCACTTGGCAAGAAGGTCAGCGACCGGGTCGAGCAGGTCATCCGGGAGGAGCAGGACCGTATCGGCGGCCAGGAGATGGAGATGCCGGTCGTCCACCCGGCCGACATCTGGCGAGCCAGCGGCCGCTACGACGCGATCGGCCCTGAGCTGGGGAGGTTCAAGGACCGCAACGGCCGGGATATGGTCCTGGCGATGACGCATGAGGAGGTCGTCGGCATCCTCCTCGCCGACATCGTCAAGTCCTATCGCCAGCTCCCGATGCAGGTCTATCACTTCCAGACGAAGTGGCGCGACGAGCCACGCGCCCGCGGCGGTCTGATCCGCGTGCGCGAGTTCGTGATGAAGGACGCCTACAGCTGCGACCTTGACCAGGCCGGCCTGGATGCCAGCTACGACGCGCAGCACGGTGCGTACGTCCGAACCTTCGAGCGCCTCGGCCTGGACACCGTCGCGGTGGCCTCCGACGTCGGGATCATGGGCGGATCGCAGGCCCATGAGTTCATGTTCCTCAACCCTGCCGGCGAGGACGTCCTCGTCATCTGCGAGGCGTGCGGCTACGCCGCGAATCGCCAGGTCGCGAACGTGGGCAAGCCCGACCCCGCACCCGAGCAGCCGCTGGCCCTCGAGGAGGTCGCGACACCCGGGACGACGACCATCGCGTCGCTCGCCGAGTTCCTCGGCGTTGGCGCGGAGCGCACCGCCAAGGCCGCCTTCTTCATGACCGGCGACGGTCGGCTGGCGACGGCCATCGTCCGCGGTGACCACGAGGTCAACGAGACCAAGCTCGGGAACGCGGTCAAGGCGATCGGTGGGATGCGCCCCGCGACCGTCGAGGAGATCAAGGGGGCCGGCATGGAGCCGGGCTATGGATCGCCGATCGGTGCACGCGACACCGTCGTCGTGGTTGACGATCTGGTCGCTCGGTCACCGAACCTGATTGCCGGCGCCAACCGCGAAGGCTTCCATTACCGCAACGTCAACGTCGGTCGGGACTTCACCCCGGACGTGACCGCCGATATCACGAACGCCCAGGAGGGCGACGCCTGCCCGACCTGCGGCAAGCCCGTCATCCTGCGCAACGGGATCGAAGTCGGGAACATCTTCAAGCTCGGTACGAAGTTCACCGACGCCGCCGGCGCGACCTATCTCGGCGAGGATGGCCAGGCGCACCCCATCGTCATGGGTTCGTATGGCATCGGGGTCGGGCGGAACGTCGCCTGCATCGTCGAGGCGCATCACGACGACAAGGGAATCGTCTGGCCGGCCGAGGTCGCGCCCTACGCGGCCCACCTCGTGTCGATCGGCGGGGCCAAGGAGCCGCGCGTCACCGAGATCGCAGAGCGGCTGCACGCGCTCGCGGAGGAGGCCGGGCCGCGGCACGAGATCCTCTGGGACGACCGTGACGAATCGCCGGGCGTCAAGTTCACCGACGCCGAGCTGCTTGGGATGCCCTGGATCCTGACGGTGTCGCCGCGCTCCCTGGCTGCCGGCGGCGTCGAGGTCACCGAGCGAGCGACCGGCGAACGCTCGACCCGCCCGATCGAGGAGGTCGAGGAACTGATCGCGAACGGGTTCACACCCGGGCGCTAGCTCCCGTCGCTCGAGATGCCGCTCGGCGGCATCGCCCCACGGGTTCCGTCGACTTCGAGCGGATCGACGACACCGCTGGGATCGACGGTCGTCCCATCGAGCGCGAGGACGAGGTCTCCGCTTTCGACGATCTGCTCGACGAGCTCGCTCGAGGGCACCACGTCGGCTCCAAGTTCCTCGGGTTCGTCCTCCAGACGCTGGATCGCGAAGCTGACCGCCGGTGGGATCGAGGCGGAGATCGAGATCTCGGCGATGCGGTACGGCGAGCCCTTCAGGCGGAGCGATCTGTTCGTCATCTCCTGGAGGGCGGTCGCCTTGATGACCAGCTCCGCGAGCGTTCCTGGATCGATCTTCTCGATCACCGTGCTCATGCCCCGCTTTGCGACCCCGAGCGCCTCGCGCGCGCTGGCGCCCGTGCTTGACAGGCGCTTGACGAGCATGTCCTGGGTGAGCGCCTCGCTCACGGAGCCGTCCGGGCCGGGCGTGCCCCCCGTGCCGGCCGCGCCACCCGTGCCGCCGGCGCCGGCGGTGCCGCTCATCTGGCCGCTGGCCTCCTGCGCCTTCACCCGCGCAGCCTCGGCGGCCTGCGCGGCAGCTTCCTGGGCCCGCTTGATGAAGCTCACGGCGATCCCCTTCGACTCCCCACCGGCCATCGGCCGCATGGCCTGAGCATAGCGAGACGCGCCCGGCCGGACCACTACGATGTCGACGTCATGCCGCCACGCCAGACCCTCCCCGGCGACGATCTGTATGCCCGGCTTGGGGTGCCCCGCGACGCCAGCGCGGAGGCGATCGACCTGGCCTGGCGTGGCCTCCTGCGCAAGCACCACCCGGATATCGCCGGGCCGGAAGCCCTCGAGCTCGCGAAGCGGATCAACGTCGCCCACGACTGGCTGAGCGACCCGGAGCTGCGTCGTCGCTACGACCGCGAGCGCGCCGACGGGATCCGCTCCGGTCGATCGCCACGCGCGTCCGGTCGGCCTGACTGGTCGGCCACGGCCTGGCGTCCGGTCCGCCGGCCGCCGACCACAGCCGAGCGGGTGACCGCGGTCGTCGAGCGTGTGGGCCGGCTCACGCGCGACGAACTCGATCGCCTGGCGCTCGCGGAGCCCGCCCCGATCGCGTTCCTCGCCACGCTCCGGCGCTTCGTGCCACCTGAGCTGGACGAGGTGATCGAGCGGGCCGAGCGCGCGGCCATCGCCAACCTGCCGCCTGCAGCGCGACGCGACCTCGCGACCCGCGACGCCGTCGTAGGTCAGCTTGCGGACATCGTCCTCGGCGACATCCTCGAGACGTTGCTGGGCGATCCGGCCGGACCGCGCGCTCGCGAGCGACTGACCCGTGGCTGGGAGGCGGCTGTCGGGCAACCGCGCTATGGGCCGGCCACGAACGCGGTCGGGGAGCTCCTGGAGCGACTTCAAGCCCTTACCGCGGAGGGTGTCCGTTCGCTCGCGTCGACCGGCACGAGGGAGCGCCTCGGCGCGCCGCCCTGGCCGCGTGCGACATCGCCCGAAGAGGACGACGCGCTGCGCGTCTCGAGCGAGCTCGCGTCGGCCGACGCGGCAGCGGCGATCGATGCGGTGGAGCGGGTCGGAGACCGCCATGGCGTGCCGGCGCGGCGCGCGGCGGCCCGGATGGCTCACCTGCTCGTCCTCCGCCACGCGTTCCCGGCCCGCGAGTTCGAGCGTCATGCGGCCCCCTGGCTGGGGGACCTCATCCCGCGTCTGGCGCCGTGGGGAGCTCGGGTCGGCCGACGCAGCGGCGACGATTGACCGCGGCCGTGCTCCCTGACCGGCGAGCCGCAGGCTGTGCGATGCTCGACCCGTGGACCCGTGGATCGTCATCAGCGTTGGGCTGACCGTCATCGCGTTCGTGGTCGCGGGCATCGCCATCCGCAATGATCGCGTCCTGACCCGATCGCAGGCCGAGATCAGGCGGCTTCGGTCCGACGTGGCCCAGCGAGATGACGAGATCGCCGGGGCCTCCGCGGAGCAGGCCGCACTGCTGGGGGCGTTGGGCTCGGGGATCGTTCGGGTGGATCGCGGCCTGCGCGTCCTTTCGGCGAACGCTGCCGCCCACGCGCTTCTCGGCCGGGCGCCCGGGACGCTCGTGGGTCGATCGGTGATGGAGGCGTTCCTCGATGCGTCGGTGGAGTCGATGGCGCAGGCGGCCCTCGCCAATGGCACGGCGCGCACGGAGGTCCGCCGGGCCGATGCCGATGGTCCGATGCTGACCGTGCTCGCTCGACGGGCGCACGCGAGCGGCCTGTGGCTGATCGTGGACGACGTCTCCGAGCTGCGCCGCCTGCAGCGGATCCGGACCGAATTCATCGACAACCTGTCGCACGAGCTCCGGACACCGCTCACGACGGTGAGCCTCCTTGCCGAGACGCTGTCGCGCGAGGCGGACGGTCCGGACGTGGTGCTGCCACCCAAGATGCGCGACCGCATCGGCAAGATCGAAGTCGAGACCGGGCACCTCGTGCAGATGGTCAACGAGCTCATGGACCTGTCGCGCATCGAGAGCGGCAACACCCTCGCGCTGGTCGATGGGCTGGACATGGGCCGGCTCGCGTCGCAGTCGGCCGAGCGCCTCCGATTGTTCGCCGATCGCCAGGGCGTCACGCTCAGGGTCGAGGCGCCCGATGGCCTGCCGCCCATCCGAGGCGATGCCGCCCGATTGGGCCAGGTCGTCGTGAATCTCGTCCACAACGCCGTGAAGTTCAGCCCGGACGGCGGCGAGATCGTGGTCCGGGCGGATCACGAGGGCGAGGACATCGTCACGTCGGTCCAGGATCACGGGGTCGGGATCCCGCGCGACGCCCAGGGCCGGATCTTCGAGCGGTTCTACAAGGTCGATCGGGCCCGCATGCGGGCCGAGGCGGGTGGTGGCACCGGCCTGGGCCTCGCGATCGCGCGGCACGTCGTGGAGCAGCACGGCGGGCGCATCTGGGTCGAATCCTCGGAGGGATCCGGCTCGACCTTCTCGTTCGCCGTCCCCATCGCCGGCAACGGCAGGCACTGAGGGCACGCGTGCTTCGACTGGCCCATCGCGGCGACTGGCGGCGCGCCCCGGAGAACACGCTCCCAGCGCTCGTCGCTGCGCTCGAGGTTCCGGCCTGCGACGGCCTCGAATTCGACGTCCGTCTGGCAGCGGACGGGGTCCCGGTGCTGCTCCACGACAAGACCCTCGCGCGCGTTCAGGGCCGGCCCGAGCTCGTCGGCGAGTTGCGAGCCCGGGCGCTCGAGGACCTTGGCGTCCCGAGTCTTGCCGATGTCCTGGCCACGATCCCGCATCGCGCGTTCCTCGATGTCGAGCTGAAGGGCCGCCATGACCGGGCGGTCGTCGAGGTCCTGGCCGCGGGCCGCGGGCCCAGCCTGGTGAATGCCGTGGTCTCATCCTTCAAGCCCGACACGCTCGAGCGCGTCGCGGGCCTCGTCCCCACCTGGCCGCGGTGGCTGAACGCCCCGGACCTGGAGCCGGCGACGATCGTGGTCGCGACGGAGCTCGACTGTCGGGCGATCTCCGTGGAGTGGCACGCCATCGATCCGGCGTCCCTGGCAAGGGCCCGGGCCGCCGGACTCCAGGTCGCCGCCTGGACGGTCCGCCGGCGCGACACGGCGGCCAGGCTCGCGCGGCTGGGAGTCATCGCGATCAGCGCGGAGGCGGCCGCGCTCGACGGATGACCGCGCCACGATGTCGCTCGACCGCTGGACCGCTCGACCGCTCGACCGCTCGGTGCGACATCGTCCGGCGCCATTCGACGCGCCGTATGCTGTCGCCCTCGAGACCGGCAGGGAGCAGGGGAGCGCATGACGGACCGGGCGGACCTCGTGGTCGTTGGCGCGGGCACGGTCGGCGGCTGGGCGTCGGTCTTCGCCGCGGAGGCCGGTGTCGGGCGCGTGGTCGTCCTTGAGCGAGGCCTGGCCGGTGACGGTGCCTCGTCCCGTGCGGCCGGCATCGTCCGCGCCCAGGGCGGCACGCCCGCGACGGTCGCGCTCGGGCGCTGGTCGATCGACTTCTATCGAGGACAGGCGACGACGTACGGCACGGATTCCGGATTTCGTGAGCTCGGCTACCTCATCCTGGCGGTCACCGACGAGGACGAGCGGCTCGGCAGGGAGCGCGTTGCGATGCAGCACGGCGCCGGGCTGACGGATGTCCGCTGGCTGGACGCCGCCGAGGCAGGTGCGACGGTCAGCACGCTCTCAGCGGATGGCCACCGCGGCGGCAGCTTCCGGGACGGTGATGGCCACATCGACCCGCCGCGCAACGTTCGTGCCTACTCGCTCGCCATGCAGAAGGCGGGCGTCGAGCTGCGCGAGCGAACGTCGTTCACCGGTTTGCGCACCAGCGAGGACGGCGCGCGCATCACCGGCGTCGAGACCACCGGCGGCTCCATCGAGACGGAGCGCGTGGTGCTGACCGGCGGGCCCTCGCTGCGGTCGGTCGGCTCGCTGGCAGGGTTGCGCATCCCGGCGGGTGCCGCGCGCCACACGGTGGCCGTGCTCGAGCCGCACGACGCATTCGCCGTCGACCGGATGCCGATGGTCTTCGATCTTGGGGCCGGCCTCTACTGGCGCCTCGAGGACGGCGGGCTGCTGTTCGGCTGGAGCGATCCGGACGAGTCGCCCGGGGCGGCGCGCGAGATCGATTGGGCGGCCTACGAGCGGTACCGCGAGCGACTGGCTGGCTACGTGCCGCTCACCCGGGGTCTCGGTCTACGCAAGATCTGGGCGGCGACGATCGACTACACGCCGGACCATCTGCCGATCCTGGGTCCGGCACTCCGCCCGGACGGCTCGGTCATCGGCGGCGTCACGGTCGCGTCTGCAGCAGGTCACGGGATGATGTGGGGACCAGGAGTGGCGAGCGTGGCCGCGGACCTGGCCGTGCACGGCACGACGTCGCTCATCGACGTATCTGAGCTCGGTCTGGACCGCTTCGACGCTGGGGGTCGCAGCCGGCTCGCGCCCGATTCAGTAGCGCTGCCGTTCCCGGCCGCGGCGGACTGATCGGCCGCAGCCGACCGCTCTCAGCTGCAGCCGCAACCGTCGCCGCAGCAGCCACCCGCGCTTTCCGCCAGCACGGGCACGCCGGCGCTGGATGGCTTCGGGAGATCGACCGGGCGGATGTCCGCCATGGTCCAGGCCGCGGGCTTCGTGGCCTTGACGATGGCGCCGTGCAGGCCGCCGCCCACGGCGTGGGTGGGCGTGACCGAGATGTCACCGAGACCGACGGCCTCGAGCCCGGCACGGTACTCCGCGAACGACAGCGCGCCGGCGATGCAGCCGACGAAGCTGCCACGCTCGGCGCGTTGGTCCGGGGACAGCTCGTCGTCCGCAACGACATCGCTGATGCCGATGCGACCACCGGGCTTCAGCACGCGGGCGACTTCCCCAAGGACTGCGGCCTTGTCGGTGGAGAGGTTGATGACGCAATTGCTGATGACGACGTCGACCGAGGCGTCGCCGAGCGGGATCGATTCGATCCGGCCCTTGCGGAACTCGACGTTCGTCGCCCCGGCCTCGGCGGCGTTGTTGCGCGCCAGCTCGAGCATCTCGTCGGTCATGTCGAGGCCGTACGCGAACCCGGTCGGGCCGACCCGAGAAGCCGATAGCAGCACGTCGATCCCGCCGCCCGAACCCAGGTCCAGGACGACCTCGCCGGGTCGCAATTCGGCGACGGCCGTGGGGTTCCCACAGCCCAGGCTTGCGAGGACGGCCGAGTCCGGAAGAACGGAGCGATCAGTCGCGTCGTACAGCAGCTGGCCCCAAGCCGGGTCGGCCGGGTCGGTCATCACGGCCGGGCTGCAACAGCCGGGGGAGGCGTCCGAGTGCTCGTGGCCACGCCCAAGCACCGCCAGTGCTGCGTCCGCGTACCGGGCGCGTACCTCGTCAGTGATGGCTTCCGGGCTCTGGTCGATCGTCGGCGGCGTGTCGGTGGTCATGGTCGGACTCCGTTGCGGATGGTCGGCGGGCCGAAGTCGGTCAGGCGGGGCAGCAATCCGTGGACAGTGCCCCGAAGGTGGCGGGCGCATCGACGCGGTCACCGATGATCCGCGCGATCCGCCGGCGAACAGCGTCTGCCCGTGACGGCGTGCCCTCGGCAAGGGCGATGCGGTGGAGGAGCTGTCGCTGGTCGTCGCCGGTGGCCTCGTGGCCGCCGGCGATCATCCAGGCGATCCCGTTGTCGTTGAGCATCGTGGGTGCCTCCGCGGTTTATGTGGCGTTGTATCGACGGAAATCAATATGACCCACCGTGGAACACTTGTCAATATCGATTCTTGACGATATGCTGCCGCCATGGCTCGCACCCCTCGAACCACGACGATCGACCCCGACATCCGCCTCCTGTCCGCCCTGGCGGATCCCACCCGCCTCGCGATCGTGCGCGAGCTCGCAGAGAGCAACGAGACGTGCGCGTGCGATTTCACGGCCGCCTGCGACGTTGGCCAGCCCACCGTCTCGCACCACCTCCGGGTCCTTCGCGAGGCCGGCGTGGTCACGTCCGAGCGGCGCGGCCAGTGGATCTACTACCGCCTCGCGCCGGACGTTGCTGTGCGCCTCGCGGCCATCGCCCGCGGCATGATCCCGGGTGGCCTCATCCCGGTCAGCGACCTCGTGACCCGCCGCCGAAGCGCGACCGCGACCACGGAACCGGCCGTCAGCGCTCCGATCTGAGCGCGTCGGGCGAGATCAGCCAGCGCAGCGTCCCGCCACCCGGTCGGAGCGGCCGATCGCATTCGATCCGCGCGAAGGCGCCCTTGCGCATGGGGACGTTCGCGGCGTCGCACAGCCCCGCGAGGAGTTCACTGAAGTCAGGGTCGTGACCCACGACGACCGGCCGGTCCGGATCCCCGGCGCCGGTGAGTACCGCCTCGAGCGCATCTAGATCCAGTAACCCAGCCAGGCGATCGTCTTCGGTCACGGCGACGCCCAGGTGACCCGCGACGATCTCAGCGGTCTCCGCCGCGCGGACCTTGGGCGACGTGATGATCGCGTCCGTCCGGAACGACATTTGGGCGAGGAATACACCGAGCCGCTCGGCCTGGTCGCGACCTTTCTCGCTGAGGGGCCGGGCCGCGTCCGGGCCATCCCAGGCCTCGGGGTTGCCGGCGTGGGCGTGGCGCAAAAGGTGCAGCAGCATCAGGCCGGCTGCCGTTGCGTGACCGTCGCGAATTGCCGGACGCGTTCGCCGATCTGGAGGAAGACCTTGCGGAAGGCCGCCAGGCGCTCCTCGTCGGTGCCCTCGGCGGCCGCCGGGTCCTCGTAACCCCAGTGGAGCGATTCGTGGACGCCGGGGAAGACCGGGCAGCTCTGGCGAGCCTGGTCGCACACCGTCACGACGTAGTCGAATGTCTGGCCGAGATACTCGTCAACCGACTTCGAGCGCGCCCACGACGCATCGATACCGGCGTCTGCGAGGATCCGCATGGTCAGCGGGTTGACGCCCCGCGGTTCCGTGCCGGCGCTGTGGACCTCGAAGGCGTCGCCGCCGTGCTGGCGCAGCAGCGCCTCGGCCATGATGCTGCGCGCCGAGTTGCCGGTACACACGAACAGCACCCGGAGGGGATCGCGGATGTCGCCGGTCACGGGTTGAGGTCCTCCACGTCGCCCGTCACGAGGTAGACGATGTCCTCGGCGATGTTCGTGGATCGATCGCCGATCCGCTCGAGATAGTGCGACGCGATGATGATCCGGGTCCCGCGCTCGACGTTGGCCGGGTCCTGGCGCATCAGCTCGACGACGTCGTCGAAGGTCGCGTGGTACAGGCGGTCGATGTCGTCGTCCTGGGCCGCCACCTCGCGCGCCGCGACCGCATCGGCGTCGACCAGCGCCCGCAGGACACCATGGACGAGGACTGCGGAGCGTTCGGCCATCTCGGGCAGGCTCACGTAGCCAGCAAGCGGCGGCTCCGGTGCCAGCTTGATGACCTGTTTCGCTACCGACGAGGCGTGGTCCCCGATCCGTTCCAGCTCATAGGTCACGTGGTCCAGCGTGAGCAAGTACCGCAGGTCCCGAGCGACGGGCTGCTGTGTGGCGATCGCCACGCTGATCTGCCGCGACACCTCACGCTGGGCATCGTTGATCCGGGCGTCCGCCTTGACGATGTCGAGAGCCAGGTCGGCGTCGTGGCCCGTGAGTGCCTGACTGGCGCGCCGGATGGCCTCCTCGACGAGCGACCCCATCCGCAGAACCGCATCCTTGATCTCCTGCTCCTGGAGGTCGAGTGAATCGCGCGCGGCCGGGAGGCCGCTCGCCACGGTGCCGCGTCCGGCCGCGGCATCGAGCAGGCGGTCGACCTGGTCGTCGACTGCGGTCTGGTCGTGGCTATCGGCTCGCTCGGTCATCTCGTCCCCTGTGCTAGCCGAACCGACCGGAGACGTAGTCCTCGGTCAACTGGTTCTTCGGGTTCGTGAAGATGTCGACGGTCTGCGCCGTTTCGACGACGAAGCCCGCGCGATCCTCGCCCATCGTCATGAAGACGGTCGTATCGGAGGCTCGCGCAGCCTGCTGCATGTTGTGGGTGACGATGACGATCGTGTACTCCTTCTTGAGCTCCGCCATCAGCTCCTCGATCTGAAGCGTCGAGCGCGGATCGAGAGCGGAGCACGGCTCGTCCATCAGGATCACTTCAGGGTTTACCGCGATGGTCCGGGCGATGCACAAGCGCTGCTGCTGGCCGCCTGACAATGCCATGCCGGACTGCTTGAGCTTGTCCTTGACGTCGTCCCACAGGGCAGCGCGGCGCAAGCTCGTTTCCACGAGCTCGTGGAGATCACCCTTGTATCCGTTGATCTTGGGACCGAATGCCACGTTCTCCCAGACCGTCTTCGGAAACGGGTTCGGCTTCTGGAACACCATGCCGACCCGGCGCCTGACGGCGACAGGATCGACCGTCCTGGCGGACAGATCCTGGCCATCGAGCAGGATCCTGCCCTCGGACCGATAGGACGGCACGAGGTCGTTCATCCGGTTGATCGTTCGGAGGAGCGTCGACTTTCCGCAGCCGGACGGACCGATCAGGGCCGTGATCGAATTCCTTTCCACCTTGATGTCGACGTTCCTGACCGCGCGAAATGAGCCGTAGTAGCACGACACGTCCTTGAGCTCGACGACGTACTCGCGCTCGCTTTGGGCTTCCGGGGACACATGGTCCCGGGCCATCCCAGCGAGCCGGATCGCGGGCCCGCCACCATCGGTCGAAGGGTCGCGGGCAGGCGCCTCCGGTAGCTGGGTGTCCACGAAATGCTCCTCTACCACTGGATATGCCTCGAAAGGCGGGCTCGGACGATGAGCGCGACCGCGTTGAGGACGAGCATCAGGACCAGGATCACGATGATCGCCGCGGCGGCGATCCCGGCGAAGTCGTCCTGTGGCCGCCGCGCCCAGTCGTAGATCTGGATCGGCAGGACGGTGTAGGCACCGGTGAATGGATTCGGCACGAACGTCACGAACGCGAAGGCTCCGATGAGGATCAGCGGGGCCGCTTCGCCGATGGCTCGGGCCATCGCCAGGATGATCCCCGTCATGATCCCCGGTGACGCGGCCGGCAGGACGGAGCCCCGGACCATCTGCCAGCGGGTCGCGCCCAGCGCATACGCGCCCTCGCGTTGCGCCTGCGGGACGGCCTTCAATGCCTCGATCGAGGCGATGATGACCACCGGCAGGATGAGCAGGGTGAGCGTGAGTCCGGCCGCCAGGATCGTCGATCCGAGCCCCATCAGCCGCACGAAGACCGCCAGCCCCAGGATGCCGTAGATGATCGAGGGCACGCCAGCGAGGTTGCTGATGTTCGTCTGGAGCAGGCGATTCACCCAGCTATCGGAGGCGTACTCGTTGAGGTAGATGGCTGCCGCCACCCCGACGGGGAACGTCATGACTCCGACGATGATCCCGACCTGTAGCGAGCCCACCAGGGCAGGCAGGATGCCGGCGTTGGCTGGTCGTCGCGACGGGCCACCGGTCAGGAACTCCCAGTCCAGCCATGGCAGGCCGCGAGCAAGGACATCGACCAACAGCATGACCAACGCGAGCAGCAGGATCCCGACCGCCATGACGCACAGCCCGTAGAAGACCGTGCCGCTGAGCTTGCGACGCATGAGCGCCGGCTCGAACCGGACGCCCGGTGTCGCGGCAGGGATCGGGGTCGCCGCCATCAGTATTCCGTCCGGAACTTGCGCACCACCCAGCCGCTCAGCAGGTTGAGGACGAGCGTGAACACGAACAGCGTGGCGGCCACGGCGAAGAGCGACTTGAACTGGATCGATCCCTGCGCTGTCTCACCGATGGCGATCTGCGCGATGAACGCCGTCATCGTCTGCACGCTCTCGGTGGGATCGAAGGTGAGCTGCGGTTTGTCACCGACGGCCAGGGAGACGATCATCGTTTCGCCGATGGCGCGGCTCGCCGCGAGGATGATCGACGCCATGATCCCCGAGATCGCGGCCGGGAAGACGACTTTGCGGATCACCTCGAACTTGGTGGCGCCCATCGCGTACGCACCCTCCCGCATCCCGCGCGGGACCGCTCGCATCGCATCGTCCGAGATCGAGGCGATCAGCGGTGTGACGAGCAGGCCCACCACGATCCCGCCCGACAGCGCCGAGAAGGTTCCGATGTTCTGCTTGCCGAGGAGCGGGACGAGCACCTGTGGCGCAAGGAAGTTGACCGCGAAGAAGCCAAGGACGATCGTCGGGATCCCGGCGATCGTCTCGAGCAGCGGCTTGACGGTCGCCCGCACACGTGGCGAGGCGTAATCGGACAGGAGAACCGCTGCCAGGAGGCCGACCGGCACCGCGACGATCATCGCGATGGTGGCCACGAGGATCGTCCCCGACACCAGCGGCAGGACGCCCCAGGCGTAGGGCCGGATCCCGGCCGACCACCTGGTCCCGGTGAAGAACTCGACCGGGCTGACGACCTGGAAGAATTCGAGGGTCTGGAATACCAGCACGAGGACGATGCCCGCGGTGGTGAGGACCCCGAGCGTCGCGGACAGGAAGAGCAGGGTCTCGATGACCCGTTCCGACCTCGGCCGTTGACGGGTCAGCGTGATGGGGGCGCTCGTCATGCGATGTGACGCTCCTCGTCGGGATCGTGCTCGTAGCCTACGTCAGGCCAGGATGGGGGAGGCATGCGGATCATCCGCCTACGGCCGCGGTCCATTCCGCCTGCTCGGCTGCGAGAAGCTCGGCCGGCAGAGCGACGTAACCGACCTCGGCAGAGAGCGTCGAGCTGTTGGCGAGGTAGTAGTCGACGAACGCCTTCAGCTCCGGTCGCTGCTTCGCTTTGCCGACGTCCGGGTAGATGAAGAGCGGGCGGCTGAGCGGGGCGTAGCTGTTGTCGTTGATCGCCGCCTCGGTCGGCGCGACGCAGCCGGAGCCGCCATCGACTTCGAGGGCCTTCAGCTTGTCCTGGTTCTCGACGAAGTAGGCGTATCCGAAGAAGGAGATGGCGTTGACGTCGCCCGCGACACCGGTCACCAGGACGTTGTCGTCCTCGGACTGGGTTGCGAACTGGGTCGCCGCGTCGAGCTCGCCGTTGATCTCTTCGGTGAAGTAGTCGAACGTCCCCGAGTCCGCCCCCGGCATGAACCGGTTCACCGGCTGCGCCGGGAACTCGGCCCGAACGTCGCTCCACATGAGGTTCTCGGGCGACTCGGGGCCGTAGATCTTGGCCAGCTCCTCGACGGTCAGACAGCTGGCGAACGTGTTCTCGGGATTGACGACGACCGTCAGGCCATCGATGGCGACCTGGAGCTCGACGAATTCGACGTCGTTCGCCGTGCATGCGAGGCCTTCGCCTTCGTCGTCGCCCTTGATCGGTCGCGACGCGTCATTGATGTCCGTCTCGCCGGCGCAGAACTTCTTGAAGCCGCCGCCCGTACCCGATAGGGCGACTGGCACCTGGACGCCGGAGTTGGCGATCTGGAAGTCCTCGGCTACGGCGGCCGTGATCGGGAAGACCGTGCTGGAACCGTCGATGGTCACCGTTCCGGCCAGGGCCGCTCCCTGGGACCCGGGCGCCGTGCTGTCGGGCGCGCCGTTGTCGGCGCTCGGGGCCGTCGAGCCGCCGGGGCCGCATGCGCCGATGGCGAACGCCGCCACCAGGACGAGCGCTCCGATGCGGTTTGGGGTCGTGATCGTCACGCGATGTTCCTCCTGCAGGACCCGCCTCGCAGGGCGGCTCGGACGGACAGTCTTCCGGTCTGACGTCGTCAGCCTCTGGCGCTGGCATCAACAGCCGCTTGCCGCGTGGTTAAGGCTTCGTTAACGCCGAAGGACCAGGCGACGCGGTCCACCTCGCGTGGCATGTTCGCGATCGGCCCTCGCGGCCGTTCGGCGTTAATCTCCGAGTGGTACCGTTCCGTGCCGCCCTGCATCGGGCGCGAACCTCGAGAGGGAGAACCCACAGATGGCGAAGTCGACGAACGACGCATCATCGGCGAAACGCTCCAGCCTGCCGGCGGACGTGGTCGGCGCCGCCGAGGATGTGGTTGCCGCCGCCCAGCGGGCGTCGGCCCCGGTGACCGGCAAGGCCGCTCGGCAGCTCAGGAAGCTCGGCAAGCAGCTGGACCGGGCACGGGCACTCGAGACGAAGCGGCTTGCTCAGCTGGCCAAGGCCGAGGGGTCGAAGGGCCGCAAGCAGGTCGCGAAGCGCCAGCGGCAGGCGGCCGAGGCCGCGGCGGACGTCGCAGGTCTCGTCGTGCGGATCGGGGGCCGGGCTCGAGCTGCGGCAGGAGGTGCCGCCGGTAGCGCGGCAGGAGCGCTCGGTGGCGCCGCCCGGGACGTCGGGACGGCTGCGTCGCTGGCCGCGCAAGCGGTGTCTCCGATCAGGGCTACCCCTCGGGCGGTAGCGACTCGCACCGCGGGCGCAGCCGCTTCGGCGAAGCGCCGGGTCAGCCGAAAGCCCGCCACGACGCGCAAAGCCGCAGCGACGCGGACGCCCGCGACGACGCGGAAGACCGCGACGCGGCGAAGCACGGCGAAGCGGACCGGAGCGAGGTCGGCGGCGTCGACGCCGGCCACGACGACCACCGCTGCGGCCAGTTCGGCGGCGACGCCGGCCGCCCGGCCGAAGCGAGCGACCGCCAAGCGATCGACCGCCAAGCGAGCGACCGCGAAGCGCCCGGCCACCCGGCGAACAGCGGCGACGACTCGCGCCGCGGCCGCGGGGTCCGATCTCACGACAGCCTCCCCGTCGTCGTCGACGCGCAAGGCCACTGCGACCAAGTCCTCGCGGAAGGCCGCTTCCGCGAAACCGGCCACCACCAGGGCCGGCTCGACCCGGACCGCCGCGAGCAGGGCCGCGACCGCCAAGCCGGCGGCCGCGAAGCCCACTGCCGCGAAGCCCGCGGTCGCGAAGTCCACTGCCGGGAAGCCCGCGGCCGCCAAGCCAGCCGCCTCGAAGGCCGCGACCGCCAAGGCCACGACCCGGAAGGCCACGACCCGTCGTTCAGGCACGGCCCGCAAGTCGTCTACCAGCCGCGCGACGCCGCGCGCGCGACGCTCCACCCGTCCCGCTGCCGGCACGGACACCAGCCCCACCACGTGATCGGCGACCGCGCGAATCGCGGCCGGCCCGGGTGAGCCAACGACCGCACGTCGGCGCGTCGGTCGATCTCGGTTCGAACTCCGTCCACCTGCTCGTCGCCGAGCTCGACGGCCACGAGCTGCGGCCGCTGGCCGATGAATTGGTCTTTCTGGGCCTTGGGGCGGCGATCGACGATCAGGCACACCTGGGCACTTCTCGCCGTGCGGCGTTGGTCGAGGCCCTCGAACGGTATGCGTCCATCGCCCGCGGGCTAGGCGCCTCCACGATCACGTTCATGGGTACCGAGCCGATCCGCCGGGCTGCGGACGCGGCCCGCATCGTCGCCGACGTCGAGCGCGCGACGGGCGTCCCGTTGCACGTCCTGTCGCACGAGGAGGAGGCCTATCTGACGCTCGTCGGCGTCACGATGGGCCTGCCGGTGGGGCACGAGACGCTGGTCGTGGACATCGGCGGCGGCAGCTCGGAATTCTGCGCCGTCGCGTCCGGTGGGCTCGCACGTGCGGCCGGCCTGCGCCTCGGCTCCAATCGCCTGACGTCCCGCTACGTCCGCGACGACCCGCCGACCGCCGACGAGCTTGCCTCGATGACGACGGCCGCCGACGGGATCCTTCAGGATGCGCTTCCCGCCGAGCCGACCGATCTCGTCGCAGTCGGCGGGACCGCGTCCAACCTCCTCAAGGTGACCGCCGCCGGCACGGCCGACCGCATCCTCACCGCAGCCCGCGTCGCCGAGGCCGTCGCGACCCTCATCGCGCGGACCGCCGCCGAGACCTCCGAGCTGTACGTCGTCAACCCGACCAGGGCACGGCTCCTCCCCGCGGGCGCCGTGATCGTCGAAGCGCTCATGCGCCGGTACGGCGTCGACGAGGTCCGGGTGTCAGAGGAGGGGATGCGTGAAGGGGCGATCCTGGTCGCGCAACACGCGGGCGGGGCCTGGCGCGATCGCCTCCCGGAACTCGCCCACGGCTGGCGCAACTAGGCGCCCGCGTCGCGTCAGAGCCCGGCGACGACCCGTCCCAGGGTTCGCCGGAAGCGCAGGCCGGCGACCGCCCGCCAGGTCACTCCCACGGTCCGCCGAAGTCGTGCGACCTCCTTCTCGCGATCGACGAGATACCGCCCGATCGCCGCACGCTCCGTCGCGCTCAGGTCGCCGGTCTGCTCGACGAGGAAGGTCCGGGTCATCGATGCGGTGACGTCCGCATCGTTCATCAGCCCAAGGTGGTCCTGGAGGGCCGTCACGCGGGCGATGAGCGAATCCACGTCCGGTCCCAGCGGCTCGCGCACGAACTCCATCGAGTAGCGCAGCCACTTGCCGGCGATGCGCAGTTCGTGGAGGGTCGGTATATCGGCCCAGCGGAGCACGGATTCGTAGCTGCGGACGCCCTCGTACGCGGTCCAGATCCGGGATGGCGCCGTATCCCGGACGCGATGTGGCTGCACGGCATCGACCTGGCGCACCGCCGCACCCTCCGTCCGCACGAAGTCCACATAGTCGTCAGTCCACCGCCGAAACCCGGTCGAATCGAGCTCGCGCAAAAGCAGGATGCGGGCGTCGTCGCGATGTTGTCGCCACGCCGCCAGGAGGGGTTCGAGTGCGCGCTGCTCCGTGATCGGCAGGTCGGCGCGGTAAGCGTCGGCCGCCTCGAGCTGGACATCAAGGTCTCGGACGGCACCCAGTCGCCGGGCCGTGTCGCGGAGGCCGTCACGGTAGCGCTTCGTCCGTCCCTGGCCGAAGGCCTCACCGAAGATCCGCCACGCCGCGCGCTGCCGGCGGGTGGCCACCCGCATCTTGTGTACGGCCTCCGACCCGATGCCGGCGCGGACCCCCGGTTCGTGATCGAGCATCCGCGCCAGGTGGAACCGCATGACCTTGCGTCCTGCCTCTGCGATGTGATCGTCGGCGGTGACGCCCGGGGTCTTGCCCACGACCAGGCGCGGCTGCCCCGGCTCGGCTGCGCCGGCCCCGGCCGGCTCGATGGCGTCGGCCGCGTGCCCGGCCGCGCCGTCGTCGGCTCCGGTCTCGTCGTCGGCGTTGCTGTGCGCGCCCGCCAGGTCGTCCGTGGCCGCGCCGTCCACGGCCGCGAGCGCCGCTTCGAGCTTGCTCGTCATCGCTCGGCGTAGCATCGGCTCGGCATCGAGAGCCGCCCCCAGCGCTTCCAGCTCCCCTTCGTCTCCCTTCGTCAGCTCGGCTTCGAGCTCGACGAACCGATCGACGATCCGCCCGCGGCTGACGACATCGACCTCGTCCAGACTGAGCTCGACGCGGCTCCCGCCGGACTTGAGCTGGCGCTTGCGACGCATCTGGCGCACGGTCACGAGCTCGACCAGCGGCGCGTCCCCGGCATGCTCGAGGACCAGTGCTCGCGCGTCCGAGGCCGGCCAATCCATGGCCGCCCCGACACGGTCAGCCGGGCCTTCGAGCTCCTCGCGTCGGACCGACCCGCCGGGCCCATCGGATCGCGTCAGCGACTTGACCGAGACGATCGTCTTGCCGCCGGACTGGCGAAGCCGCACGGCAAAGCCGGCTCGCCCAAGGGCCCCGTCGGCCGTATCGACATACCGATCCTCGAGCTGGGTGGACCGGGCGCGACCGCCGCCCCCGGCGAACGGCCCGACCTGCTCCGCCGCCAGCAACCGTTCGGCAGCGGCGAGCTCACCGACCCGGTATTTGAGCTCGACCTCCATCGGCCGCGTGCCACCCACGGTCACGCCCGAGGATCCAGCGACCCGGCTCCGGAATGCGGCCGCCGCGGAGCCGCCGCCGCGTGTGCGGACGTCATGGCGCGTTCCTTGAGCACCTCGAACGTGTCGATCGTGCCGGAACGCTCTTCGAGGACCTCCGTGCGGACCCACGAGGCGTCCGGCTGGAGCTGCCACGATCGCCGGTCGTCGGCCAACATGATCTCGATGATCTCGGCGATCCGCGCCTTGGCGTCGGTGTCCTCGACCGGCACGACCGCCTCTACCCGGCGATCCAGGTTCCGGTCCATGAGGTCGGCAGAGCCGATGTACCACTCCTGATCGCCGCCGTTCTCGAAGCCCCAGATCCGCGAGTGCTCCAGGAACTCACCGACGATCGAGCGGACCCGGATCCGTTCCGAGATCCCGGGCAGGCCGGGCTGCAGTGAGCACGCCGCACGCACGATCAGGTCGATATCGACTCCGGCGCTGGAGGCATGGTAGAGGGCCTCGATGACCGGGGTGTCGACGATCGAATTGAGCTTCAGCACGATCCGGGCCGGGCGTCCGGCCTCGGCGTGGGCCACCTCGCGGTCAACGAGCGCAAGGAACCCCGAGCGCAGGCTGTGGGGAGCGACGAGGAGCCGCCGGAACGTGCGCTGCCTGGACAAGCCGGTCAGGACGTTGAACAGATCCGTGACGTCCGCGCCGATCTCCGGGCGAGCCGTCAGCAACCCGAGGTCCACGTACAAGCGGGCGGTCTTGGGGTTGTAGTTGCCCGTCCCGATGTGGACGTACCGACGCAATCCCGAGCCCTCGCGGCGCACGACGAGGGCCGTCTTGGAGTGCGTCTTGAGCCCGACGAGCCCGTAGACGACGTGCGCACCCGCCCGCTCCAGCTTGCGCGCCCAGATGATGTTCGCCTCCTCGTCGAAGCGCGCCTTGATCTCGACGAGGACCACGACCTGCTTGCCGCGCTCCGCGGCCCGGATCAGCGACTGGACGATGGGCGAATCGCCGGACGTCCGGTACAGCGTCTGCTTGATCGTGAGGACGTCCGGGTCGTCGGCGGCCTGGGTGATGAAGCGCTCCACGGACGCGGCGAAGGAATCGTATGGGTGGTGGACGAGGATGTCGCCGGCTCGGACCGCGGCGAAGACGTCGGCCGGCTCGTCCTCGTCGGGTGGGATGAGGCGCGGCGGGGTGACCGGGGTCCATGGCTCGGCCCGCAGCTCCGGCCGATCGAGCTCTGCGATCCGGTACAGGGCGGTGAGGTCGAGCATGCCGGAGATCTCGTAGCTGTCTTCGGCTTCGAGGCCGAGTCCGCGCTGCAAGAGGGTCCGCGTGGCCGCCGGCATCGTCCGCTCCACTTCGAGCCGGACGGCCTCACCGAACCGACGTCGCCGGAGCTCCTCCTCGATCGCCATCAGGAGGTCGTCGGCCTCGTCCTCTTCCACCGTGAAGTCGGCGTTGCGGGTGACGCGGAACAGGTGCGCCTCGACAACCTCCATGCCCGTGAACAGGTCCTGGAGATTGGCCTCGATGACCTGGTCGATCGGCACGAAGTGATCGGCCTCGACCTCGAGCAAGCGCGGCAGGATCTGCGGGACCTTGACCCGGGCGAACACGCGCTCGCCGGTGTCCGGATCGCGCAGGCCGACCGCGATGGACAGGCTCAGCGTCGAGATGTAGGGGAACGGGTGGCCCGGATCGACCGCGAGGGGGGTCAGGACCGGGTAGATCTCGTCAAGGAAGCGCTGGCGGAGCGCGGCGTGATGCTCGGGGATGTTGGCGTAGTCGACGATCTCGACGCCTTCGGCAGCGAGCGCTCCCCGGACCTCGACGAAGATCGCGGAATGGTCGGCAGCGAGCGTCAGAACCCGTTCACGGACGGCAGCGACCTGTTCCCCGGGAGTTCGCCCATCGGGGGCCCGAGTGACGGCGCCGGCCTCGATCTGCTGGCGCAGGCCGGCGACGCGGACCTGGAAGAACTCGTCGAGATTGCCGGCGAAGATGGCCAGGAACTTGACCCGCTCGAGCAGGGGGTTGCGCGCGTCGCGAGCCTCGTGCAGCACGCGCCCGTTGAACTCGAGCCAGGAAAGTTCGCGGTTGAGATACGGAAGCTCGGGCTGTTCCTTGCGTGCTCGCCGGGGGCGAGCTGGAGCCAGGGATGAGGCGCGGGTTCCGGGTTGGACGGCGGCCATCGCTGCGTGGAGGCTCCTGGTGGGTCACGCGCACGCGCAGGCGTCCCTGGGCGTCACGGGCTGGCCGGCGAGGATAGCACGGCCCGATGAACGTTCCCGGCGCGACGAGGCTGCACCAGGCCGCGTTGGCGGCTCCGCGCGCTCGCTCACGCAGTTCCAGTGCGCTCGCTCCCGTGCTCGCCGCCGCCTTGCCCCGGCACGCCTCGCCGCGCCGACCGAATGCGGCGGCCGGGGACGCGATGACGCCTAGCGATGCTCCTCGTGCGTGCCGGCAGGGGGCGCTGGCGCGGGCTCGCCACCGGCGGGCGTCGCAGTGCGCCGAGCGCTGCACTCGGGGCACGGACACCGGTCGCGTAGCAGGACGTACGTGTAGTAGCCGGTCTTGTGCCCGTCGGCCCAGTGTGGCGAGATCGCGTAGTTGCCCACGGGATGCAGGTCGGTCAGGGTCGTCTGCTCGGTCGTCAGCGTCGGGTTGCTGTCGAGCCAGCCGGGCATCCCGGCCTCGCCACGGCAATGGGCGCATGGGCACAGCCAGCGGAGCGGCTCGAACCCGTACGTCGTCGCGTGCGCGTCGGCCCACTCGATCGCGAGCGTCCCGGCGGCGCGGTCTGCATGGATCTTCACGGGCGTGGTCTGGGGCGTCGCCGGAGCGAAGGCGCCGGACGCGTGGGTCGGGGTCGTCACGGGATCGATCGTCGCACACCCCGGACCTTCGGACCAGCGGCGGGGTGGTCCGCCCACGGCTATGCTCGCCCCCGTGACCCTCGTGATCGACCGCGTCACCAAGCGGTTTGCGCAGACCCTGGCCCTCGACGAGCTCAGCTTCAGCGTGCCCAAGGGCCGGATCTTCGGCTTCCTCGGCGCCAACGGAGCCGGCAAGACGACGACGATGCGGATCTGCCTCGGGATCCTCCAGCCGGACGGCGGGGACGTCCGCTGGGACGGCATCGACAGCGTCGAGCTGCCGCGCCGGACGTGGGGCTACCTCCCAGAGGAGCGCGGCCTGTATCCACGGATGGGCGTGCTCGATCAGCTGGTCTACTTCGCCTCGCTCTACGGCGTGCCCCCGGCCGAGGCTCGACGAGGGGCCGAGCACTGGCTGGCCCGCTTCCGCATCCCCGAGTACGCGGACCGCCGTGCCGAGGAGCTGAGCAAGGGCAACCAGCAGAAGGTCCAATTCATCGCCGCGATCCTGCACGGCCCGGATGTGCTGCTCATGGACGAGCCGTTCACCGGTCTCGATCCCGTCAATCTCGCGCTCCTGCGCGAGGCGTTCGTCGAGCTCCGCGACGAGGGTCGGACGATCGTCTTCTCGACCCATCAGATGGAGGCGGCGGAGGCGCTCTGCGAGTCGCTCGCGATCGTGGATCGCGGCCGGGTCGTGGCGTCCGGCACGCTCGCCGAGCTGAAACGGACCACACGGGCGCGAACCGTGCGCCTCGGCGTGGAGGGCGAGATCCTCCCCGCCTGGCTGACATCGATCGAAGGGGTCGCGGCCGTCCGCCCCGCGGCGGGCTCCATGGAGCTGGAGCTCCGCCCCGGCACCGAACCCCGCGAGGTCCTCGCGTCGGCGCTCGCCCTCGGTGCCGCTGTGACCCACTTCGAGGTCGCCGAGCCGTCGCTGGAGGCGATCTTCATCGAGTACGTCGGCCATCCGGCCGGCGACGACGCCACGCTCGAGCCCGCGCTCGACGAGGACGCCGCCTGATGAACCGGAGAGACCCCCTCCTGCCGAACGCGGGAATCGTGGCTCGGCGCGAGTATCGCGATCGGGTCCGCAGCCCGCTGTACCTGCTCTCGACGGTGATCCTGATGGCCCTGGCCCTCGCCGTGGCGCTCACACCGATCGGGATCCGCTACCTGGACCGCCAGCGCGTCGACCGGATCGTGGTGGTGGCCGACGACGATCGCCTGGCCGCGGCCATGATCGCCACGGCGCAGGGGATCATGAACATCGCGCCGGCAGGTGCCGATCCCGAGACATGGACCGCGCCCTACGCGTTCGAGCGCGCGGCTGATCTCGCGACGGCCGAGGCGGAGCTGGAGCGTCAGCGGATCAGCGCGTACCTGCACGTGTTCCGGTTGCCCGAGGGGCGCCTCCAGGTCGACTACCGGACGAGCGGTCCGGTGGATGGCGTCCAGAGTCAGCTGGCCGGATTCGCCGCGCTGTCGGTTGCGATCATCGACTGGACCAGCTCGCTGCCGGCGGGTTCGCAGCTCGGGACCTTCGAGGCCCCGGTCTTCGATCCGCGCTCGATCAGTGCGCCGATCGAAGGCGGCGAGGCGGTCGATGCGGTGGAGGCCGCGAGCCGGAGCTTCCTCGGTACCGTGTTCATCATCCTGATGTTCATCACGATCCTGATCTACGGGATGTGGGTGGCGACGGGCGTAGCGACCGAGAAGAGCAGCCGCGTCATGGAGCTGATGATCAGCGCCGCCTCGCCGCGCCAACTGCTGTTCGGGAAGGTCGTGGGGATCGGAGGGGCGGGGCTCACGCAGTACGTGGCCATCGTGATCCCGGCGGTGCTCGTGCTGGCCTTCCAGGACCAGATCGCCCTCGCCGTCCTGGGCGAGACGGGCGCCGGCCTGCCGATCGGTGGCCTGACGATCGGGTTGCTGCTGGCGTACGGCGCGTTCTTCCTGATGGGATTCACGCTTTTCGCCTTCGTGTATGCGGCGGTTGGTTCGTTCGTGAGCCGGCCTGACGACCTGCAGACCCTGTCGCTGCCCCTCAGCCTGCTCGCGATGGCCGGCTACGTGTCGGCGTTGACCGTCCTGCTCAGTGGAGGTGGGTTCGTGGGCCGCCTGGCGTCCTTCGTGCCGCCGTTCAGCCCGTTCGCGATGCTCGCGCGGCTGATGGTCAGCACCGTCCAGCCCTGGGAGGTGGCGCTGTCGGTCGGGATCCTGCTCGTCACGATCGCCATCGTGGCGCTGGCGACGGTCCGCATCTATGCGACCGGGGTGCTGCTCTACGGGCAGCGGCCTGGGATCCGCCGGTTCATCGCGGCCGCGCGGCACGCGGGCTAGCGCGGCGCTTCAGGTCTCTTCGTCGAGCGGAAGGCGGCTGAGCATCGCGAGGACCGGCGCCGTCGCCGAGGTCGCCGCGGGTTCCTCCGGTGCGTCGGCCATCTCGGCCGCGGTGATCGTGCCTGCAGCAGCCGGGATCAGGCGCCACAGTCGGCTCCTGACACCGGCCAGGTACGGACCCTGCCGCTGGCGCGCCATCATCCCGGCCAGGCCCTGCGCGACGATGGCCTCGAACAGGGCACGCCCTTCCGTGGCGATCGCCGGCACTGCCACCACCTCATCGCCCGGTCGCAGGATGCGGCGGAGCGCCGCGCGACGCTTGACCAGCGGCTGGTTCAGCAGCGATACCCCATCGAGATGCAGGAGGTCGAAGGCGAGGAAGGCCGCCGCTCGTCCGGGGTTGCCCGCGAGACGCGCCTCGAGCGCGGGGGCGTCGGCCCGCCCGTCGGCATCGACCACGACCAGCTCCCCATCGAGCACGGCCGAGCGCGCCGCGACGCGAACGGCCGTGCCGGCCAGCTCCGGGAGTGCCTCGGTCAGATCCGCGCCGTCGGCGTCCACGATCCGAACCTCGCCCGCTCCGGCCATCTCGGCCGGGCCGACGAAGACGAGTGCTCGACGACCGCCCCACCACGGCTCGAAGAGGTGCTGTTCCGAGTCGAACGGCTCGGGCAGGGGTCGCGCGAGCATCGGCCGCAGCGCCGGCAGGTCCGGGAGGCGGTCGGCGGTGGCATCGAGTGGGAGCGCAAGCTGGTCGGCCATCGTGGCTTCGATGGTAGCCCTCGCGACCAGCCCGGTTCGGCGGAGTGTTGTCTAGATATGGCTCCTGCCGAGAGCGGCGCCCTTGCCTACCTGCGTGCGCGGAACCGCCGGTCGGCCACGACCGTGCCCACGAGCATCACGATGCCGAGGAGGGCCAGGGCAAGGGTGATCCCGAGCCAGGCCCCGTCTCCTGCGTCATCGGCGACGGCATCGGTCGGGGCGGGCGTGGTCTCCGAGCCTCCGCCCGTCGACGCCGCCTCGACCACGATCGTGCCGGTCATCTGTGGGTGGATGGAACAGACGTAGTCGAACGTCCCCGCCGTGTCGAACGGGACCGTCTCGAATGCGCCGTTGGCGAGCTGACCCGTGTCGAACGAGCCGTCGCTCGCCGTGGCCGTGTGCGCCGTGCTGTCCTGATTCGTCCAGGTGACGACGTTCCCGACCTGGATCGTCACGGTCGGGGGGTCGTACGCGAAGTTCGCGATCGCGACGCCGCTATCGGCCGCCCGGACCGGACTTGCGAGCAACCAAGCTGCGAGCGCCACCATCGTCGCCGCCGTCCGCCAACGTCGCATGCGAGCCATCCCGGACCTCCTCCTCACTCCTGCCACTCCTACTGGGCTACGTCGACGAGCGATCGGTGGTTTGGCGGACGGCTTCGGTGCGGGCCGTCCGCGAGGTCATGGCGTCGTCCGCCGCCGTGGCATGAAGCGCTGGGCAAGCAGGAACGCGGCCCCGGCGACGATGGCGAGGGGGCCGAGCGGCAGATCGTCGGCTGCGGCCATCGGCGCGGCATCGGCCGAGACCGTCGCGGTGTTCGGCGGGACGATGCCCGTGCCGGCCGACCGGACCACCACCGTCCCCGTCATATCCGGGTGCGGCGTGCAGATGTAGCGATAGGTCCCGGCTGCCGTGAATCGGACCGAGCCCGACTCCCCATCCGAGAGCAACCCGGTATCGAACGAGCCGTTCCGAGCCGTCGCCGAGTGGGCGACGCTGTCGCGGTTCGTCCACCTCACCGTATCGCCGACACGGATCTCGACGGTCCGTGGCGAGAAGGCGAAGTCCTGGATGGAGACCGCTCGCGAGGCGGCGAGGACGGTCGGCACGGCAAGGGCGAGCACGAGCGCGACGAGCGCTCCGGCCAGGCCCAGGCGGACGGGAGCGCGTGGTCGTGTAGGCATGCCTACACGATAGCGGTATCCTCACCGTCCCATGACGGCCACCAAGCGCCCCGAGACCCTCGCCCGCCAGCGCGCCAACGAGCTGAATTCGTGCGTGGGACGGCCGCTCGCGTTCCATCGGCGATCCCCTCGGCAGCCTGCTCGGGCGGGTCAGCACGGTCGACCAGGTAGGCGTCGAGGAACGGGTCGATGCGCTCAAGCGGCGTTCCATCAAGAAGGCGTCGAAGGTCTGGGCACTCGATCTGGCGATCCGGATGATGGATCTCACGACGCTCGAGGGGAAGGACACAGCGGGGAAGATCCGGGCGCTGGCCGTCAAGGCGATGCATCCCAAGCCGGGCGACCCGACGATCCCGTCCGTTGCGGCGCTGTGCGTCTACCCCGCGCTCGTGGCCGAGGCCAAGGACGCGTTGAAGGGGAGCGGCGTCAAGGTCGCCAGCGTCGCGACCGGCTTCCCCAGCGGCCAGACGTTCCGCGACATCAAGCTCGCCGAGACGCGCGCGTCGGTGGAAGCCGGGGCAGATGAGATCGACATGGTCATCGACCGCGGGGCGTTCCTGATGGGCGACTACGCGACGGTGTTCGAGGAGATCGTCGAGGTCAAGGAGGCGGCCGGCGAGGCGCACTTGAAGGTCATCCTCGAGACGGGCGAGCTCGAGACCTACGACAACGTGCGGCGCGCGTCGATCCTGGCGATGGCGGCCGGCGCCGACTTCATCAAGACCTCGACCGGCAAGGTGGAGCCGGCCGCGACGATGCCGGTCACCCTCGTGATGCTCGAGGCGATCCGCGACTTCGAGCGGGCGACCGGGCGCCAGGTGGGGATGAAGCCCGCGGGTGGGATCCGGACCGCCAAGGAGGCGATCCAGTACCTCGTGATCCTGTACGAGACGCTCGGGCCGCGCTGGATGTCACCGGACTGGTTCCGCTTCGGCGCGTCGTCGCTGCTCAACGACGTGCTGATGCAGATCGAGTTCCAGCGGACGGGCCGCTACCAGGACCCGGACTACTTCACGCTCGACTGACCATAGATCGCCCACGGGCGATCTCTTCGGGCTAGAAGGCGAAGCGGGGCAGGTCGTTCTCCTGAACGCCGCGCGGGCGAGCGGGCGGCATCGGGCTGGCGAATAGGGCGTCGATCGCGTCCTGCGGGCCGGCACCGAGCTTGGCGGCGGCGATATACAGGAACGCAGATCCGACGACAACGAGCAGCAGGCTCACGAATTCGGTCACGATGGTCTCCGGGGATGCGCGATAGGTCGATGCGGCCATCGTCGCGTCACGGCCCGTTGCCGGACCACCGATCGTCGTCGAGTCCCCGCATGGACGAACGTCATCCACCACGAGCCGGGTCGTCGCGCGCCCATGACCTTCACGTGAACGTGAAGGTTGTGGTATCGTTGATGGGATGCCCACGAAGACCCTCGCGACCCCCGCCGAGCCTGCCCTTCTCAGGATCCAGGATGTCGCCGCCGAGACCGGTCTGACGACCCGCGCGATCCGCTACTACGAAGAGATGGGCCTCCTGGAGCCCGCCGCCCGATCGGACGGCGCCTACCGGCTGTTCGATGCGTCCGACCTGGAGCGCCTGCGCTTCATCCGCTCCCTCCGTGATGACGCCGGATTCTCGCTTGCCCAGATCGGTCAGCTGCTCGAGGACGAGGCCGCCCGCGAACGCAATCGGCAGCGGTTCCGCACGACCGGCGACAAGGCCGAGCGACGCGCCTTGCTCAAGGACGCGACCGCCCGGGTCGATCGGCAGATCGAAACGCTCGTCGCCAAGCGCGCCCGCCTCGACTCGATGATCGCCGACGCTCGTGGCCGGCGGCGCCATCTCGATGAGCATCTCGCCAATCTCGACGGAGGCCCCGATCCGCATCCGGGTGGCGGACCGCATCCCGGACCGCTTCCCACGAGGGGATCCCGCCGATGATCGGGCCGTCCGCCCTGGCGCCGCGCAACATCGTGCGCACGAAGGCGATGACCGCGTTCCGGCACCGAAACTACCGGCTCTTCTTCGCCGGCCAGGCGATCTCGCTCGTCGGCACGTGGATGCAGCAGGTCGCGCAGGCATGGCTCGTGCTGACCATCACCGGGGGCGATCCGCTGTGGCTGGGGGTCGTGGCCGCCGCCCAGTTCCTGCCGGTCATGGTCCTTGGTCTGTTCGCGGGCATCCTCGCGGACGTCCTGCCCAAGCGGCGGACCCTCATCGCGGCCCAGGTCGTGATGATGGTGCTCGCGGCGATCCTGGCCTTCCTCACGGCGACGGGCCTCGTACAGGTCTGGCACATCGTGCTGCTCGCGGTGCTGCTCGGCTGCGCGAACGCCGTCGACATGCCGGCCCGCCAGTCGTTCGCCTACGAGATGGTCGGTCCGCGCGATGTGGGCAACGCCGTGGCGCTCAACTCGGCGATGTTCAATGGCGCCCGCGTCGTTGGCCCGGCCGTAGCCGGGCTGACGATCGGCCTGTTCGGCATCGCGACCGCCTTCACGATCAACGCCGTGAGCTTCGTGGCGGTCATCATCGGCCTGCGCATGATGCGCGACAGCGAGCTCCAGATGGCGCGGCTGGTGCCGCGGCCGGAATCCGTCCGCGAGGTCTTCACGCACCTGGGCGAGGGGCTGCGCTTCGTCCGCGACACCCCGGTCGTGCTGCTCGCCGTCACGGTCGTCGGCCTCGTCGCGACCGTCGGCATGAATTTCACGGTCATCATCCCGCCACTCGCCGCGAACGTGCTCGGCAGCGATGCCACGGGCTACGGATTCCTCATGACCGCCTCCGGTCTCGGCGCGCTCGGCGCCGCGGTCGCGCTGGTCATCGGTGGGCGGCCGCGCCCGATCCGCATCGCTCTCGGCGCGGTCATCCTCGGGATCGCCTCGGTGGCGCTGGCGTTTTCGACGTCGTTCCCGTTGTCGCTCGCGCTGATGATCCCCATCGGCGCCGGTGGCATCACGATGGCGGCCACGGCCAATGCGACCATCCAGCTGTCCGTACCCGATGGCCTGCGTGGGCGCGTGATGAGCGTCTACACCACGGTCTTCTCGGCCTCCATGCCGATCGGCGGCATCGCCGCCGGCGCGCTCGCGTCTGCAGCCGGGATCCCGATGACCGTGGCCGTCGGCGGCCTGCTGTCGCTGGCGGTCGGGGCGGGTGCGTACGTCTGGTGGCGTCGGATCGGCTCCCCGTCGCCGGCGAGCATCGGACCGCGGGCTTCTGCGCCGGCCGTCGAGATGGCCACCGAGAGCGCGGCGGCTCAGTCGACGGCGCCCAGTACCAGCGCCGCGTTCAGGCCGCCGAAGCCGAACGAGGTGCTCAGCAGCCCGCCGGTAGGTCCCGGCCCGGCCTTCGCGCAGGAGACCGGGCAGGAGCGCCGCCGAGTCAGGATCGGGCTCGACCAGGTTGACCGACGAAGGCGCCCAGCCGTCGCGGATCGCGAGGGCGCAGATCGCGGCCTCGATCGCCCCCGACGCCCCGAGTGGATGTCCATACAGCGCCTTCGTGCCGCTCACCGGGACCGTTCGGGCCCGCTCGCCCAGGGCCGTCACGATCGCGCGCGCCTCGGCCACGTCGCCGATCGGTGTCGAGGACGCGTGGGCGTTGACGTAGTCGATCGCATCGGGCGCCGTGTCCGCGTCCTGCAGCGCGATCGATGCGGCGCGCGCCGCCTCGCGCCCGTCGGCCCGCGGCTGGACCATGTGGTGGGCATCTGACGTGGCCCCGTAGCCGAGCAGCTCGGCGTATGGCGTCGCGCCGCGACGCGCGGCCGCCTCGGCATCCTCCAGCACGAGCAGCGCCGCGCCCTCGCCCATGACGAAGCCGTCGCGCCCCATATCGAACGGCCGCGCGGCGCAGTCCGGCTCGTCGTTGTGGCCCGCGGACAGGGCTCGGATGATGTCGAACGCACCGAACGCGAGCGGCGACAGCGGGATCTCGCAGCCGCCGGCGATCGCCGCGTCGACGCGGCCTTCGCGCAGGTCGCCGAGCGCCTCGCCCAGCGCGACCGCACCCGAGGCACAGGAATTGGCCGTGGACAGGATCGGCCCGCGGACGTCGAGCGCGATGCCGAGGTTGGCCGGGGCCGCGCCGCCGAAGACCGCCAGTGCGAGGTTCGGGGCGACCTGGCGGATCCCCTTCTCGAGGTAGCGCTCGTGCTGTTCCTCGGCGTAGGCGATGCCCCCGAGCGCCGAACCGAGGTAGATCCCGATGCGCTCCGGGCTGGCCCCGCCGTCCGTGCCGGGAACCAGGCGCGCGTCATCCAGCGCAAGACGGCCGGCCACCATCCCGAACTGGCTGAACCGGTCGAGTTGGCGCGCGGTCTTCGGCGGCATCCACGCCAGCGGGTCGAAGTCGTCGACCTGGGCGGCGACCTGGGAGCGGAACGCGGATGCATCGAATCGATCGATCCGCTTGATCGGCGAGCGGCCTTCGCGCAACCCGTCCCGGAACGCATCGACGCCCGTTCCGATCGGCGTGACCAGACCGATACCCGTGATCCAGATCCGTCGGCGGTCGCTCATGTCGATAGATTCGTCGGGTCGGCGGTCCCGGACTGCGGCACCTGGTGCAAGGCCTCGGCAAGCGCCTTGAACGTCGCCAGGGTCCGTCCCGCGATCGGCCGCGTGAAGAACCGATCGACGAATGCCGCGAAGCCCGGCAGCCGGGGCGCGAATTCGTGCTCGATCGTGACCGTGGACGCGTCGCGCTCGGACGCGGAAGGTTCGATGCGCCAGGTCACGTCCATCCCCCGCGTCGCGCCGGCGACGTGGACGAAGCGGAGGCGCCGGGACGCGGGCTCCGACCAGGTCCGCGAACGCCAGGTCACCGGCAGTCCGAGTCCCAGCACGCCGATCAGTGTCCGGTACGCGATGAAATCCGCGACCACGCTTCCGTCCGAGTGCCGATCGACCGCCACGGACCGCGCGTAGTGGGGGAGCAGAGCCGCCCACCGCTCGACGTCGTGCGCGAGAGCGAACACCAGGTCGGCTGGAGCGGCGATCCGGATCGCGATCTCGCTGTGCATCGGGTCGCCTGCCTCGCCGTCAGCTCGTCGCGCCCGCGCGCGAGTGATCGAGCGCGTACCGCGCGAGCTCTCCCAGGCGGAGGCCGCGCGCCTCCGACCGTGCGAACCAGCGGCACGTGTCGGTCGAGCCGTCCGGCTCGTCGCGCAGCTCGCCGCCGACGATCCGAACGCGGTACAGGATGCGGATCGCATGGAGCCGACCGCCGGCGCTGCCCTCGTGGAACAGGCGGTCGATGACGCCGACGAGACCCTCCAGCTCACCGGTATAGCCGGTCTCCTCGGCGAGCTCGCGCAGGACCGCGGCTTCCGGAGGTTCGCCGTACTCGAGGGCGCCGCCAGGTAGCGTCCAGATGTCGCCGACTCCCACCGACGGGGCGATGTGGCACAGCAGGATGCGGTCATCGTCGTCGTGCGTGACGGCGTACGCGGCCACCCGCGTGCGGTCCGCGCCGCCGCCCGCGGCTGATCCTTCTCGCGGGTCCGCGCGATCGTCCCCGCTCATGGGGCGAGCAACGAGGCGAGGAACCGGGGGTCCAAGCCGCGGGATGCGGGCACGAGATCACCCATCACGAGACCCATCGTCGCACGAACGTCCGGCCGGACGGCCAGTCGGCGGGCCGCGTACTCGAAGGCCGCGGGCCGGGCGAGGAAGGCCTGGACCAGCCAGGAGACCGCGTCCTTGGCCGCGAAGCGACGGCGCATCGCCCGGTCGTAGGCGGCGGCGGCCCGGTCCGCACGCTCCCGGCGGTCCAGGGCAACGCGGATCGCGGCCGCAGCGAGCTCCGTGGACACGAGAGCGCGATGGAGGCCCTCACCGGTGAACGGATCGAGGAACCCGACGGCGTCCCCGACCAGGAACCAGCCCCGCCCGGCCCGACGCGTCACGCGACCGCCGAGTGGGGCGGCTCCTGCGAGCTGGTCGCAGCGCGCCGCGTCGCGCCAGGTGCCCGGATCGTCGTCCGCCGGTGGGATGGCCGCGACGACCGCATCTGCCACGGTGGCGGCGCCGTCGCGGGCGAGGGGCTCCCGCCACGCCCGGCCCAGGACGATCCCGACGTTGACCCGCCCACCGGGAACCGGGGCGATCCCGACGTACCCGCCGTCGAAGACCCGCAGGCGTGCGTCGAGCGAAGCCTCCCGGCGGGGGTCGGCCAGGTGAAAGCTCAGGCCGACTCGCTCCGGGAGCCGGCTCGGTCGGGCGACGCCCGCCGCCCGGGCGACGATCGAGTGGGGGCCGTCCGCACCGACCACGATGCGGCAACGAAGGGCGCTGGTGCCGAGGGCGTCCCGCATGGTCAGGACCGGCCGGTCGCCCGTCAGGTCGACCGACTCGACAGACACGCCACGCCGCACGGTGGCTCCGGCCGTGGCCGCGAGCGCCTCGAGCGTCGGATCGAGCGAGGAGCGATCGAAACCCACGGCCGGCGACCCGCCGCGTTCCGTCCCGTACGTCAGGCGGACGACCGCTCCGCCGGGCGTCTCCAGGCGCATCGCGGGGATCGGGCGTGCCACCCGGGCGATCACGGGCTCGGTGACGCCGAGCCGCCGCAGTGCCTGGACGGTGACCGGCGAACTGAACACGCCGCCGGCACGCCACCGCCACGATGGCTGTCGCTCGAAGACGGTGACGTCGATGCCGGCTTGCGCGAGCGCGGTGGCAAGCGCGCAGCCCGCCAGCCCGCCCCCGACGATCGCGACGTCGACCAGCTCGGGCTCCGGATCTGGCGTCGCAGTCATGCGGACGTACCCGCTGGAGGCGCACCCACGGGCGCCGCCGTCGCGGCCAGGGCCACTCGGTGCCCGATCGGTCCGCCGACCATGGACGACTCCACCCGGAGACCCGCGGCCGCGATCAAGGACGTGAGCTCCGTCACCGTGTACGCGCGACGGACCGACAGCGGCGCGTCGCGGCGCGTATAGCGGTTTCCCGTCGCGAGGTGGCTCAACAGCCAGGCGCCGATCCAGGCCAACCGGCCACGGATGAGGTCGTTCACGACGATCCCGCGCCGCGCGACGCGGCTCATCTCCCGCAGGAGCGCGACCGCCGCCGTCGGGTCGAGATGGTGGAGGAGCAGGGAAGCGTGCGCGATGTCGAAGGAGCTGTCGGGAAACGGGAGGGAGCGACCGTCGCCGACGTGCAGCTCGAGCCCCGGCGTCATGCGCAGGCGCGGCTGTCGCACGACCGCGGCGGACAAGACCTCGGGACGGCTGTCGATGCCGGTCACCCGAAGGTGACGGCCGTCCCGGGCTGCGCGGGCCAGCAGGGCGGCGGGGATATCGGCGGCACCCGTGCCGACGTCGAGGATGGTCAGGGTGGCGCGGTCTCCGGCCAGAACATCGATCGCCCGTGCCGACAGCCTGGCCCCACCGAGCCATCGATTCGTCCGCTCGAGGTCGCGCAGGTTGCCACGCAGGGTGGCCGGATCGTCGAGCGGCCCGTCCAGCAGTTCCTCGACATCGGACACGCGCTTCATTCCAGCAGGCTACACGCCGACTACCATCGAGCCATGATCGTCGTCGTCGGCGAGGCCCTCATGGACCTGATCGTCGCGCCGGACGGAAGCGTGGCCGCGAACGCAGGCGGCGGCCCCTACAACACCGCCCGGACGATCGCCCGCCTCGGTCAGCCCGTCACCTTCCTCGGCCGGATCTCCAACGACCGCTACGGGCGGGACCTGCGGGCGAACCTGGCCGGCGATGGCGTGTCCATCGACGGCGTCATCGAGACGGACGATCCGACGACCATGGCCGTGGTCGAGCTCGACGAGCGCGGCATCGCGTCATACCACTTCGACGTCGATGGGACGTCCGCCGCTGGCTTGACCCACGACGAGGCGGATGCCGTCATCGCGGTCTCGCACGCCCACGCGCTTCACGTCGGGACGCTGGGGTTGGTCCTGGAGCCGGTCGGCACGACCATCGAGCAACTGGTCCTTGCTTCCGACACCGGGCGGCTCGTGATGCTCGATCCCAATTGCCGGCCCTCCGCGACCCTGGATCCGTTCGCGTTCCGCGACCGGATCGAACGCATCGCGCGCCGCGCAGACGTCATCAAGGTCAGCGACGACGACCTGCGCTACCTGGCGCCCGATGACACCCCCGAGTCGATGATCGTGCGCCTGCTCGAGAACGGCGTGGCGGTCGTCCTGCGCACCAACGGCGCTGACGACGTCGAGATCCGGACCCGGTCCGCACGGGCGTCGGTGGTCGTCCCACCCGTTGATGTCGTCGACACCGTGGGCGCAGGCGACGTGTTCGGCGGCGGTTTCCTGGCGTCGTGGGTCGGCGCGGGTCGTGGCCGTGAGGAACTCGTGAACATGGAGCTGGTCTGCGATTCCGTGAGGGTCGCGGTGCGCGTGGCGGCCCTGAGCTG
Organism: uncultured Chloroflexia bacterium; assembly: GCA_963828165.1. Taxonomy (GTDB): domain Bacteria; phylum Chloroflexota; class Limnocylindria; order Limnocylindrales; family CSP1-4; genus SPCO01. Next base: position 413,048 of record CAWHDR010000001.1, on the reverse strand, counting down.
CACGCGGCCCGGCGCAGACCCGCCGACGCTGGCCGAGGTCCGGGCATTCGCATCCTCACCCGACCCGTGACGAGGTACGCCGAGTTCTGAGGGGCATGCACTCGGCCGGTGCCATAATGGCGAGCATGGCCGGTCGGAGCAGCACGAGCGTGATCCCGGCGCCCGAGGGCGCCCCGAACAGCTGGGGCCTGGGCGATGGCCAGGCGATCCCGTGGGAGTACGCCCCGGCGCCCGAGGCGCGCGACATCGTCACGCTCAAGGAGCGCTACGGCCTGTTCATCAACGGCCGGTTCGTGCCGGCCACCGGAGGCGACACGTTCGTGTCGATCGATCCGGCCACGGAACAGCCCCTCGCACAGGTCGCGCGCGCGACCGCGGCCGATGTCGACAAGGCGGTCGATGCCGCGCGGCGTTCTCAGCGCCGGTCGTGGGGTCAGCTGTCCGGTCGCGAGCGGGCCAAGTACCTGTTCCGCATCTCGCGGATCCTCCAGGAACGCTCGCGCGAGTTCGCCGTCCTCGAATCGATGGACTCGGGCAAGCCGATCAAGGAATCGCGCGACGTGGACGTGCCGCTCGCCGCGAGCCACTTCTGGTACTACGCGGGCTGGGCGGACAAGCTCGATTACGCGTTTCCCGGGCGGATCGCCCGGCCCCTGGGCGTCGCCGCCCAGATCATCCCGTGGAACTTCCCGCTGCTGATGCTGGCGTGGAAGATCGCTCCGGCGCTTGCCGCCGGCAACACGGTCGTGCTCAAGCCCGCGTCCACGACGCCGCTGTCGGCGATGCTCTTCGCCGAGGTCTGCGTCCAGGCTGACCTGCCGCCCGGCACGGTGAACATCATCACGGGGCCCGGCGAGATCGGGATGGCGCTCGCGACGCACGACAAGGTGGACAAGGTCGCGTTCACGGGCTCGACCGAGATCGGCAAGAAGATCGGCCGCGGGGTGGCCGGTACGGACAAGGCACTCACGCTGGAGCTCGGCGGCAAGGCGGCGAACATCGTCTTCGACGACGCGCCGATCGACCAGGCCATCGAGGGCATCGTCAACGGCATCTATTTCAACCAGGGCGAGGTGTGCTGCGCCGGATCGCGGCTGCTCGTCCAGGAATCGATCGCCGAGACGGTCATCGACAAGCTCAAGGACCGCCTCTCGACGATCCGGGTTGGTGACCCGCTCGACAAGAACACCGACGTCGGGGCGATCAACTCGAAAGCCCAGCTCGAGAAGATCACCGAGCTCGTGGCGTCGGGCGTCGCGGAAGGCGCCGACCTCTACCAGCCGGCGTGCGACCTGCCCGACCGGGGCTACTTCTTCCGGCCGACGCTGTTCACGAACGTGGCCCAGAGCCACCGGATCGCGCGCGAGGAGATCTTCGGGCCGGTGTTGTCCGTTTTGACGTTCCGAACGCCTGACGAAGCCGTCGAGAAGGCCAACAACACCGCCTACGGCCTGTCGGCCGGGGTATGGACCGACAAGGGCTCGCGGATCCTCGCGATGGCGTCTCGCCTGAAGGCCGGTGTCGTGTGGGCCAACACGTTCAACCGCTTCGATCCGACATCGCCGTTCGGCGGGTACAAGGAATCCGGGTTCGGGCGCGAGGGCGGCATGCACGGGCTGCATGCGTACGTGCGCCTGGAGGACCGTTGATGGCCACCAACGGCCGCCGGGCGGTCGCCCGTCGCGGCACGACGAACGGGACCGCGACGACACCCGCGAGCCGGATCGAGGTCCGCAAGACCTACAAGCTGTACATCGGCGGGGCGTTCCCGCGTTCGGAGAGCGGACGCTCGTACCTGGTCAAGGGCGCCGACGGGACCCCGCTCGCCCATGCCTGCCGCGCATCGCGCAAAGACGTGCGGGATGCCGTCCGGGCGGCACGCAAGGCGGTCCCGGGCTGGGCGGCCAAGACCGCGATGAACCGCGGGCAGGTCCTGTACCGGGTCGCGGAGCTGATGGAGGGCCGGCGCGACCAGTTCGTCGCGGAGGTGGCCGCGGCCGAGGGGCTGCGCGAGCCGCGCGCCCGCGATGTCGTCGACCGGGCCATCGACCGCTGGGTCTGGTACGCCGGCTGGGCCGACAAGATCACCCAGATCCTGGGTTCGTCGAATCCGGTCGCAGCGCCCTATTTCAACTTCACGATCCCGGAGCCGACCGGCGTCGTCGGCGTCGTCGCGCCCGAGACGTCGTCCCTGCTCGGGCTCGTGTCGCGGCTCGCCCCGCCGCTCGTCAGCGGTAACACGGTCGTGCTCCTCACGTCGGAGGCGCGCCCGTTGCCCGCCGTCACGCTGACCGAGGTTCTCGCCACCTCGGATGTGCCGGGTGGTGTCGTCAACGTCCTGACCGGCCTCCGAAAGGAGCTGATCCCGGTCCTCGCCGGGCACGTCGACGTGGACGCCCTCGACACGTGGGGAGTCCCGGACGCCCTGCGCGTCGAGACCGAACAGCTGGCTGCCGACGACGTCAAGCGCCTGTCGCGCCGCGCCACCACCGTCGACGAGGCGCGTTTCGACTGGCTCGACGACCGAGCCACGGAGCGCCCGGAATGGATCGCCGCCTTCCTCGAGATGAAGACGGTGTGGCACCCGATCGGGACCTGAGCGATGGCCGTCCGTCCTGACCCAGAGGTCGGTTTTCGTCGTCCGGGCGACCACCTGCGCGCAGATCGCCTGGTCGAGCGCCGCGTCTTCATCCAGGCGTCGCCACGAGCCGTCTGGGCAGCCCTGCACGATCCGGCAGCGTCCGCGGTCCTCTTCCCGGAGCTGCGGCTCGGGCCCGCGGCGCCTTCGTGGCCGGCAGCCGCGACCACAAGGACCGCCCGCGCGCGGCTGGGGCTGCTGCGCGAGCACGCCCACGTCGAGAGCCTCGAAGCGCGGCCCGAATCGATCTTCCGTCTGCGGGTGACCGGATCCGGCTTCGAGAGCGAGTGGGGCTGGCGGCTGGAGCCGGTCGCCGGCGGGACCCGGGTCGTCCATGCCGCCACGTTCGAACCGGTCGATCGCTGGACCGTCATCCTCGTCCGACTGGGCCGGCACTCCCTCGAGGCGCGCGTCGAGGCGCATCTGCGGGCGCTCAAGGAGCGGGCGGAGCGCGCCGACCGCGCCGACCGACCGTCCACGCCCGCCGCCTGACCGCCTCGAGGTGACGGATCGCGATCCGACGTCCGACGTACCGTTCACCGGGCTGCGACGGCACGCGCGGGCGCTCCTGGCGGGTGCGGGCCCTGGTTGGCAGCATCGGGATCGTGGCGGCCGTGCCCATCACCACGGCCATCGCCGTGGCCTTGCTGGGCCGGCGGATCCCGTTCATCAGCGAGGGGATGGGCACCCGGCACGCGCCCGGCTGGGATTGAGCATGGACTCGAAGGAGGGAACGGCGTGACCGCGGTCATCCACACCGAGCAGCTCACCAAGAGCTACGGCCCCCATCGGGGCATCACCGAGCTCGACCTCGACGTCGAGGAGGGCGAGATCTTCGGCTTCCTCGGGCCCAACGGCGCGGGCAAGACGACCACGATGCGCGTCCTGCTGGACCTCATCCGCCCGACGTCAGGGCGCGCCGAGGTCTTCGGCATCGAGACGACCGCGGACCCCGTGGCGATCCACCGACGGCTCGGCTACCTCCCCGGTGAGTTCGACCTGTACGACCGGCTGACGGGCGCCGACACCATCGCCTATTTCGCCAACCTGCGCGGTGGCGTCGATGCCGGGTACGTCGCGGAGCTCATCGAGCGCCTGGATCTCGATCCCAGCCGGCGGTTCAAGGAGTACTCGAAGGGGAACAAGCAGAAGGTCGGGCTGGTCGTGGCCCTCCAGCACCGGCCGGACCTGCTGATCCTCGACGAGCCCACGTCCGGCCTGGATCCGCTCGTCCAGCGGACCTTCTTCGACATCGTGCGCGAGGCTCGCATTGAGGGGCGGACCGTGTTCCTGAGCTCGCACATCATCGACGAGGTCGATCGAACCTGCGATCGCGTCGCGATCATCCGGGAGGGCCGCCTCGTCCAGGTCGATTCCATCGAGGCCATCCGGCGGCTCGCCTTCCACCATGTCGAGCTGAAGTTCAGTGCGCCGGTGGCGAGCGCGATCTTCTCGTCGATCGACGGCGTCAGCGACATCGAGGTCGACGGTCACGTGGTCCGGATGCGGGTCGCGGGTCCGATCGGTGGGGTCCTCGCCGCGGCCGCGCCCCACGGCATCGTCGACGTCGTCAGCCGCGAGCCGAATCTGGAGGATGTCTTCCTCGCCCAGTACGGAGCCCACGATGGCCGTTGACGTCCGCCCGCTCCGCGCGGGCCGGTCGATGCCGTGGTCGCGGGTGATGGGCCTCCGATCGATCTACGCCAAGACCGTCCGGGACAGCCGTCGCGCGGCCCTCGTCGTGGGTGGGCTCGGGGGCCTGTTCATGCTGGCGACGGCCGCGCCGTACGGCCTCGAATTCGGCACGATGGCCCTCCGCCAACAGTTCATCGCCGGCATGACCGCGCTGCCGCTGGCGCTGCGCGGCCTGCTGGGGGAGCCGATCCACATCGAGACACTCGGCGGGTTCATCTCCTGGCGCGTCGGCAACACGCTCCCGGTCATCCTGGGCCTGTGGTCGGTGCTGGCACTGTCGGGCACGCTCGCCGGTGAGGCCGCGAAGGGCAGCCTGGACCTGCTCGCCTCGACGCCGACGAGCCGGCGATCGGTGGCGCTCCAGAAACTCGCCGGCCACGTCACGGCCCTGGTCGTCGCGATGCTGCTGTTCGCGTTCGTCACGTGGCTGGCGGGGGTCGCCTTCGCCGTGCTGCCCGGCGATGATTTCTCCTTCGCATCCTCCCTGGGCCAGGCGCTCCTGTACGGGCTCCTGATGCTCGCCGCCGGGTCGCTCGCCTTCGCGACGGCGCCGTTCGTCGGGCGGACACGTGCCGCCGCGTTCGGGCTGGTGGCGCTGTTCGCGGGCTACCTCATCAACTCGTATGCGTCGCTGTCCCCGGCCATCGATACCCTGCGGCCGTTGTCCTGGTACAGCTGGACCGCGGGCCATCGGCCTTTGGCCGGCGTGTCCGACTGGCCGTCGCTCGGGATCCTCGCGGCCGTCACGGCCGTGTTCCTGGCCGTCGGCCTCATCGCATTCGAACGGCGGGACCTCGGCGACTCAGCGGCGCTGCGCTGGCTGCGCCTCCCATCGCTCCCGGCGGGGATCGGCGGACCGTTCACGCGTCAGCTCGCCGATCGTGCCGGCATCGCCATCGCGTGGGGTGTGGGGGTGGGCATCTACGCGCTCCTGATCATCGCGTCCGCGCAGGCCTTCTCGGAGATGATCGGATCGATCCCGCAGATCGGCGCGCTCATCAAGGCGATCTACCCCGATATCGACCTTGGGCAGCCATCCGGTCTGCTGCAACTCACGTTCTTCGCCTTCGGCTCGTTCATCCTCGGGCTGGCGGGCGCCAGCTTCCTCGCCGGCTGGTCGAGCGATGAGGGCCGGCGCCGGCTCGACCTCGTGCTGGCTGCGCCGCTGTCGCGCGCGCGATGGGCGATCGAGAGCGGGCTCGGGGTGCTCGCCGCGATCGGCGTGATGAGCCTCGTCCTCGCGGTCTTCGTCGGGGTCGGCATCGCGACGCAGGCCAGCGACGTCGTCGATCCCGTCCTGGGGGTGGGCGTGCTCGGTCTGGCCACCGCGGCGTTCGCCGGGATCGGTCTCGCCGTGGGCGGACTCGTCCGGGCATCGCTGGCGGCGCCCGTCGCGGCAGGCCTCGTGATCGCGACGTTCCTGCTGGACACGCTCGGCGAGGCGCTCGACCTGCCGGATGTCGTGCTCGACCTGTCGCTGTATCGGCATCTCGGACAGCCGATGGCTGGCAGCTTCGATCCGGTCGGGACCATCGTGGCCGCGGTCCTCGCAGTCGGTGGCCTGCTCGTCGGGGCGTGGGGCCTGCAGCGGAGGGACCTCGACAGGTAACGTCCGGTCGTGGACCCATTCGTCATCGCCCTCGTCGCGGTCAGCGCGCTCCTGCACGTCGCGTGGAACGTCCGGCTCAAGACCGCCGGCGACCCACTGCGCGCGGCGACGGTCGGGATGCTGGCCGCGACCGTCGGGATCGTGCCCGCGGGACTCGTCGCCTGGTGGCTGGGCGGGCGCCCGGCACTCCCCGTGGAGGGGATCGCGCTCGGTCTGCTGTCCGGGGTCATCGAGGCGGGCTACTTCGTCCTGTTGTCCGCGGCATACCGGCGGGGCGACCTGTCGGTCGTCTATCCGATCGCGCGCGGAACGGCGCCGTTGCTCGCCGTGGCGATCGGCGTGGGGTTGTTCGGCGAGCGACTGGGGGTGCCGGGGTCGCTGGGCGTGGTGCTGCTGCTCGTCGGCTTCATGGTGCTCCAGCAGCCGTGGCGTGCGATACGTGGTGACCGTCGCGGCCTCGACCCGGCGATCGCGTTCGCGCTGGCAACCGGGGTGACGATCGCGACCTACAGCGCGGTCGATCGCCTGGGGGCCCAGCTGATCCACCCGCTCTCATACGCCGCGATCCTGTGGGTGACCACGTCCATCGCGCTCGCGCTCTGGGTCCGGTTCGTGGCCGGTGGTGACGTCTTCGCCGGGGGTCAGCGTGAGGTTCGCAGCGCCGCGATCGGCGGCTGGCTGACGCTCGGGGCGTATGTGCTGATCCTGTGGGCCCTGAGCGTGGCGCCCCTGTCGGGTGTCGCACCGCTGCGCGAATCCGCGACGGTGTTCGCGGCCGCGTGGGGCTCGGTACGGCTTGGCGAGGCGGTCAGCCGGCGCGAGACCTGGCGTCGGGTCGGCGCGTCAGCGCTCATCGTGGTCGGGGCGATCCTGCTGGCGGTGCCGGGCCGGTGATCGACTGCGGCCGGGCCGCGCTACGCCGTTTCGGCCGGGACGCGGGCCCGAAACAGGCGGCGCTGCCCCCACGGGCTGTTGACCAGCGCGACGCCCGCGATGACGAGGGCGGTCCCTACGATGAGCGTCGCATCGACCGGCTCCTGGAGGACCAGGAAACCCAGCACGATCCCGTAGACCGGCAGGAGGTACGCCACCAACGACGTGCGCGTTGCCCCCCAACGACCCAGCAGGCGGAAGTACAGCACGTACGCCAGTCCGGACCCGAAGACCCCGAGCCAGACCACCGAGAACCAGTCCCCGAGGTCCGGCCGCGCCGTCCACGGCTGTTCCAGGATGAGCGCGAGGACCGAGACGATGATGAGGGCGAACGTGACCTGGAACACGGCCGGCACCAGCGGTGGGAGGCCACGGACGTTGCGCCGGTTGTAGACGTTGCCCAGCGCGTAGGCCAGCGACGACCCCAGCAACGCGATGCTGCCGGGCAGGTCCCCGGTCGCGGTCGTGAGGCCGGGTGACACGAGCAGCACGACCCCGATGAACCCCACGGCGAGCCCGACGACGCCGTTGAGGCGGATCGGCTCGTCGGGCAGGAACATCGGCGCGATGACGATGACCATCAACGGGACGGTCGCGTTGAGGATCGCGGCCAGGGCGCTGTCGACGGACTGCTCCGCCCAGGTGATCAGGCCGAACGGGATCGTGATGTTGATCAGGGCCATGACCACGAGGTGGCCGTAGATCCGTCGCTCGCGCGGCAGGGACGTGCCGTTCATGCGGAAGGCGACCCACAGGAACGCGGCGCCGATCAGGAGCCGCAGCGCGACGAGCGTGAAGGTCCCGAACGAGTCCACGGCGATCTTGATGAAGAGGTACGACGACCCCCACATGAAGCCGAGGATCAGGAAGAGGATCCACTCGGTGCGAGTGGCGCGGACACCGGTCACCTCCGCATCATAGGGCGCTTGGCCTACCGAGGTATGTCAAGTTTCCCGGCCGGCCAGCCTCATCGCCAGCGGGTGAGGATCGCCTCCCGGTCGAACAGACGGACTCCGACCCGCAGCCCCTCCAGCGAGATGACCAGCACGATGATCGTCATCAGCACATAGCCCGTCGGCCCGACCAGCAGCGTCCCCGTGGCCTGGACCAGCACGAGCCCGACGATGGGCACGATGATCACGCCGCCGATCTGCTGCGCGACGCGCGGGTCGTTGACCCGCGCACTGACGATCACTCCGGCCACGACCGACGACAGCCCGACCGCGGGCCCGAGGAGGAAGACCCCGGCAAGCCACGACGCGTCAGTCACCACCCCGAACAGCGCAGGGCCGTAGACGACCGACGCGAGCGCCACGAACACGATGTACGTCGCCCAGCCCGCGAGCACGCCCGGCACGAGCGCGGCGATGGCCTTTCCCGCCAGCAGCTCCACGGTCCGGATCGGCGCGGCGAGCACGGGTTCCAGCGACCGCGACAACTTCTCGCCGATGATCGAAAACGTCGCGATCGACAAGGGGATGTAGGCCGGCATCAGCAGGAAGAACACGAGGAACTGCTGGACCGCGAAGGCGCCCGCGAGCTCGGCCGGCGCGAAGGAGGCCCAGTCCGGCCGCTGGGCGAGGATCTGCGCTGCCAGCTCGGGCGGCAGCGCGCGGTTGCCCAGGGCGCCGGCCAGGATGATGGGCGCGACCGTCAGGAGGACCGGCGGCAGCAGGATCGTCGACAACAGCAACCGGTTGCGCAGGATCTCCATCCACTCCCGGCGGAGGATCGTCCAGACGATCGAGGCTCGCATCAGGAAGGCGCCTCGATGCCGTCCGCGCCAGGCCGCACGCCCATGACGTCGAAATAGATCTGCTCGAGCGACGTCCGCTCGATGCTGACCTCGACGACCTCGCCGCCGGAGGCGACCAGCGCCCGAACTGCCGCCGGTGCCACAGATTCGGGGTCCGGGGCGCCGAGTCGGAGGACGCCATCGACCGCGTCGACCGCGACGACCCCATCCACCGAACGCAGCGCTTCCACGGCGGCCGGGGACGCGCTGCCGGCCAGCCGGATCTTCAGCGTCTGGGTCCCGAGCGACCCGCGCAGGGCAGCGGGCGAATCGACCCGCACGAAACCGGCGCGAACGAACGCGATGCGGTCGCACAGCCGATCCGCCTCGTCGAGGTTGTGCGTGGCGAGCACGATCGTCCGACCGGCCCGCCGCATCGTCTCGATCGATTCGCGAACGATGAACGCAGCCTCCGGGTCCAGGGCGGCGGTCGGCTCGTCCAGGAACACGACCGCCGGATCGTGGAGCAATGCCCGTGCGATGGCGAGCTTCTGCTTCATGCCCTTGCTGAACGTGCCGGTCACGTCGTCTCGCCGTTCCCAGAGGCCGAAGAGACGCAGGTATCGCTCGATGCCGCTGGCTCGTTGCGCGGAATCGAGGCTGTACAGCCGGCCGAAGAAATCGAGATTGGCGTATGCCGAGAGCTTGTCGTACAGCCCCGGTGTCTCGGTCAGGATCCCGACACGTGCGCGGACGTCGTCGGGTTGCTTGGCGACGTCGAAGCCGTCGACGGCCGCGGTGCCCTCGGTCGGTCGGATGAGGGCCGCGAGGAGGCGCACCGTCGTCGTCTTCCCGGCGCCGTTGGGACCGAGGAGGCCAAGGACCTCGCCGCGGCGGACCTCGAGGTCGATCCCACGCACGGCCCAGCGGTCCCCGAACCTGCGGCCGAGCCCCTCAGCGCGCAGCGCAACATCGCTCTCGACGGACGGGGTCATCTCCGCAGTCTGCGGCGAATCGGCTGAGGCCGTCGCTGGGGCGTCGCGCGGACGTTGGCCTACCCCCGTATGCCAACGGCGCTACCATCCGCGCCGTGATCGCCGTCCGCCTCCTCGTCCTCGCGCTCGGGGTCGCGCTCGGAGTCTTCTACCCGTTCATCGCCGTGATCCTCCAGGGATTCGGGTTCAGCGCGGGCGAGATCGGTGCGATCGCGTCGATCGGCGCGGTCGGCTTCACCATCGCCGTGCCGGCATGGGGCCATCTCGCCGACGTCAGGCTCGGGCGTCCGCGGACGTTGCAGGTCTGTGCGGTCGGGGCGGGGCTTGCGATCGTCGCGCTGCTGCTGCCGTGGCCAGCGCTCGTGATCGCGATCCTGTTCGCGGTCTTCTGGGTCTTCGAGTCGTCGTGGCAGCCCCTTGCCGACGCCGTGACGGTCAATGCCCTGCGTGGCCGCGACTACGGCCGCGTTCGGCTGCTCACCAGCCTGTCCTTCGCGGTCGCCACGATCGTTGCGGGCTTCATCTACAACGTGACGGGCTACGCCGCCGCGTTCGTGCTGTTCGGCGTGGCAGCCGTGTCCATGGCCGTGATCGCCACACGCGTGCCCGACGTCCAGCGCGCCGATCTCGCCGCGCACGCGCGGCACGCCGGCGCATCCGCGAGCGACGCCGCCCGGGCCTCGTGGTCAGGGTCGGCGGGCGTCGCGCTGCGGGTGGCACCCCGGCTTGCCCTCGTGCTGACCGCGGCAGCGATGCTTTTCGTCGGGGTGATCGTCGGGTTCACATTCCTGCCCCTGCGACTCGCGGCCATCGGTGGCTCGCCGTCCGACGTCGCGCTCTCATCGGGTCTCTCCGCGGCGGCCGAGATCCCGACCATGCTCGTGGCCGCGGCGGTGGCGCGGATCATCGGTCTGCGCGGCATGTTCGTCGGCAGCGCCCTCATCTACGCGGCGGCGCTGGCGGCCTGGGCCGTCCTCGATGTTCCCGTCGCGATCATCGCGACCCGCGCGCTCAGCGGGATCGGGTTCGGCGGCGTCATCGTCGCCGTCGTCCTGACGATCGCGGCCCTCCTGCCGGCCGACCTCCAGGCGACCGGGCAGTCGCTCTTCCAAACGAGTGCCTTCGGGGTCGCCGCCATCGTCGCGAACATCGTGGGCGGAATCCTGTACGACTCGCTCGGACACGTCGCCGTGTTCGGCCTGGGCGCATTCATGGCCCTGGCGGCGGCGACCCTCGGCTGGTTCGTGGTCCCGAAGGGGAGAGGGGCGCCGCGGGCAGCCGATCCGCTGTCAGCCCAGCCAGGCGGCGGCGTCGCCGGGTAGGACATCGCCGCCGTCGTCCAGCGGCACGCTCGCGAGCAGCACCCGGCGGCCGCTCCGGTCCAGGCGCACGTCGTCCGCGGTCACGTTGACGACCACCTCGAGGCCGTCGCCACGCCGGAACCGGAGCACCCCCTCGGGGGCGTCCAGCCAGGTCATGCCATCGCTCCGGAAGCCCGGATGCTCGCGCCGCAGCCGGAGGGCGGACCGGTACAGCTCCAACATGGACGCTGGGTCCCCCGTCTGCGCGGCGACGCTGAGCTCGCCCCAGCCCGCCGGCTGGGGCAGCCACGGCTCGGACCCCGGCGGCCCGAATCCGAACGGGGACGCGCCGTCGGTCCAGGGCAGCGGAACGCGACAGCCGTCACGACCCCGGATCGTATGCCCGGAGCGCAGCCAGGCCGGGTCCTGGAGGAGCTCGTCGGGCAGATCGAGGACCTCCTCGAGCCCGAGCTCCTCGCCCTGGTAGAGGTAGGCAGATCCAGGCAGCGCCAGCATCAGCAGCACGGCCGCCCGGGCCCGCCGGCGGCCGAGGGCAAGATCGCTCGACCCCGTCACGGGCAGCGTCGTGCCCGCAGGCCCGAGCGGCAGCACCGCTTCCGGTGCCGTCGCCGCCGCCCGACCCAGCCGGGTGACGTGCCGGGTCTGGTCGTGGTTGGACAGGACCCAGGTCGCCGGCGCCCCGACGGGCTCGAGCGCGCGCAACCCGTCGGCGATCGCCTCGCGCAGCCGCTTCGGCTCCCAACCCGCCTTGAGGAACCGGAAATCGAACGCGGTGTGCAGCTCGTCCGGCCGGACGAACCGGGCCAGTCGTTCCGGGTGCGAGACGAACACCTCGGCCACGAATGGCCGCTGGCCGTAGGAATCGGCAACCGCTCGCCAGCGCCGGTAGATGTCGTGGACGCCGTCCTGGTCCCAGTGCGGGTGCGGTCGCGGGTCGCCGGCCCGCGGCGCCCGCAGGCGCGGCCCGAGGTCCGGGAACGCGGGATCCTTCACCAGCCCGTGCGCGACGTCGATGCGGAAGCCGTCCGCGCCACGCTCGTACCAGAACCGCAGGATTGCCTCGAACTCGGCGCGTACCTCCGGGTGGTTCCAGTCGAGGTCGGGTTGCTCCGGCGCGAACAGGTGGAGGTACCACTGTCCGGGCTGCCCGTCCGGTTCCACCACTCGAGTCCAGGCCGGTCCACCGAAGACGCTCTCCCAGTCCGTCGGCGGCTCGTTCCCGCCCTGCCCACGCCCCTCGCGAAAGAGGTAGCGCAGACGCTCGGGGCTGCCGGGGCCGGCCGCGACGGCGCTGACGAACCATGCATGCCGGTCCGATGTGTGGTTCGGCACGATGTCGAGCAGGACCCGGAGGCCAAGCCCGTGCGCCTCGGCGATCAGGGCGTCGGCATCGGCGAGGGTCCCGAACAACGGATCGATGTCGCGATAGTCGGCCACGTCGTAGCCGCCGTCGGCCATCGGGGAGGGAAACCACGGGTTGATCCAGATGGCATCCACGCCAAGGTCACGCAGGTACGGCAATCGCGAGCGGATGCCCGCGATGTCGCCGATCCCGTCACCGTCAGCGTCGGCGAAGCTGCGGATGTAGAGCTGGTACACGACGGCGTCGCGCCACCACGGCCGGGCCGCATCGTCAACGGTCACGCGTCCTCCAAGGGGTCGATCGAGTCAAGCATCAACGATGATCTCGCGGGCGTCGGGCAGCCGGCGGCGCCCGCTCGCGCGCAGGAGGGAGCCCATGAGCACGGCGACCGCGATGCCGGCGACGAGCGGGATGACGAGCGCGGCACTCAGGCCGACGCCGTCGGCCACGACGCCGACCAGCGTCGGCGCGATGACGAAGCCAGCGCGGGCCAGCCAGGCGACGACCGCGACGCCCTGTCCGGATGGCACGCCGGGCACCGAGCCCGCGGCCGAGATCATGACCGGGAAGAGCGGTGCGGTCCCGAGCCCGACCAGAGCGAACCCGGCAGCCGCCACGGGCACTGCCGCCCACGAACCCGCCGCGACCACGAGGACGAGTCCGGCGGTTGCCACGACCGCGCCGCTTCGCGCCACGGTGGTGTCGCCCCATCGATCGACCCAGCGGTCATTGGTCAGGCGCCCGACGGTCATGCCCGCGGTGTAGAGGACGACGGCCAGCGCCGCCACCCCGACGCCCGCGCCAAGTACGTCGGTCAGGTAGATGGTGCTCCAGGTCTGGGCCGCATCCTCGAGCATCACCCCGAGGACCCCGATCAACGCAAACGGCGCGAGGAGACCGAGCAGGCGCACCGCGCGCAGGGCCGACCCGGACGCCGGATCGCCAGCCTCGGACAGGCGCGGGAAGCCGGCCTCCGCAGCGTCCACGCCTCGACTGCGCAGCAGGAATGGCATCGCCGCGACCGATACGCCGGCCAGGACGATCCCGACGACGACGAGATGGACGAGCAGCGGGATCTCGAGTGCGGCCGCCATCGCTCCCATGCCCGCTCCCAGCAGGGTGCCGGCGCTCCACCATCCGTGGAAGCCGTGCATGATCGAGCGGCCGTAGCTCCGCTGGACCGCGATGCCGTGCGCGTTCGTCGCCGAATCCATCACGGCATCGAGCATCCCCAGGACGAGAAACGCCGCGGCCAGCGCGAGCCAGCCGGGAGCCAGGCCGATCGACCCGAGCAGCAGGCCGTAGGCGACGCCCGTGGCGACCGTCACCCGCCGGCTCGAGTAGCGCACGATCAGCATGCCGGCGGCCGCACCCGCGATCAATCCACCGACGGGCATCGCCGCGACCGCCGTGCCGAGGGCCGCGTTCGTCAGCTCGAGCTGGGCCTTGATCGCCGGCAGGCGAGGCAGGACGTTGGCCATGAGCGCGCCGTTGACCAGGAACAGGGCACTGACGGCGACCCGAGCCCGGCGGGCGTCGCGCTCGTCGAGGGTCGACACAGCGAGCAAGGGTACACGGGCGACCCGCTAGCATGGCCCGCACACGAACGGAGGCGGCATGCGACTGTGGGGCGGGCGGTTCAGCGAGGAGAACGACGAGCGGGTCGCCGACTTCACGCGCTCGATCGAGCTCGATCGCGAGCTGGCCGCCGACGACATCACGGGCTCGATCGCACATGTCCGCGGGCTGGCGCGCGCGGGCCTGCTCACCGATGACGAGCTCGACGAGCTGGTCGGCGGCCTGAACGGGCTCGCCGAGGCGGTGGCGGCCGGAGCCATCGACTGGGACCCGGCGCTCGAGGACGTCCACCTCAACCTCGAGTCGGCCCTGGCCGACCGCATCGGCGCCGTTGCGGGCAAGCTGCACACCGGCCGCTCACGAAACGACCAGGTCGCGACCGACCTGCGGCTCTGGCTCCGGCGCGCGATCGACCGACTGGACGCGGCGCTGCTCGATTTCGAGCGGGCGCTCGTCGGCCTGGCCGAACGCGAGGGCACGGCCGTGCTGCCCGGGACGACCCACATCCAGCCCGCACAGCCCGTGCTGTTCGCCCACCACCTGCTCGCGTACGTGGAGATGGCGGAGCGCGATCGCGGTCGCCTCGCGGACGCTCGCCGGCGGGCCAACGTCTCGCCGCTCGGGTCCGGTGCGCTGGCGGGCGCGGGCTACCCGCTCGATCGCGAGGCCACCGCGGCCGAACTCGGGTTCGATGGGGTCACGGCCAATTCGCTCGACGCCGTCGGCGATCGCGATTTCGTCGTCGAGACGGTCGCGGCCATCGCGCTCGGGATGGTCCATCTGAGTCGCCTGGCCGAGGAGATCACGTGGTGGTCCAACCCACGGTTCGGGTTCGTCCGCGCGAGCGACGCGTTCTCCACCGGCTCGTCGATCATGCCGAACAAGAAGAACCCGGACCCGGCCGAGCTCGTCCGCGGCCGGGCGGCGCGTGTCATCGGGTCGCTTACCGGGATGCTGGCGCTGCTCAAGGGCCTGCCGCTCGGCTATCAGCGCGACCTGCAGGAGGACAAGGCGCCGCTGTTCGATGCGGTGGCCGTGTTCGAGGCGAGCCTGGGAGTGCTCGCGGGGATGCTGGATACCCTGACCGTGGATCGCGACCGCATGCGCGCGGCCGCGGACGAGGGCTACACGACCGCGACGGCCGTCGCCGACGCGCTGGTCCGGCGCGGCATCCCGTTCCGTGTCGCGCACCACGTGGTGGGCTCGCTCGTGGTTCAGGCCGAGGAGGCGGGCGTGGGACTCCATGACGTGCCCGACTCGATGATCGGCCTGGCGCTTGGGGCGAGCGGCGACGAGGGCGCGAAGACCCTCGCCGCGGAAGAGGGGATCGGCGACACCCTGCGCGCGGCCGCGTCCCTGGACAGCGCCCTGGCGACCTCCGACGTCGTCGGTGGCACGGCCCCCGTGCGGGTCGCCGCGGCCCTCCGTGCCGCTCGCGCGCGTCTGGATGCCGCGCCCGGCTGAGTCATCGGGCCGCGGGACGTCTCGAGGACGCCGAGTCAGATCTCGGTTGTCGTTCCGAGCACCGCGACCGGCACCTTGGGTAGTTCCTCCTCGGCCGTCTGCGTCTCGGTCCGGGTGTTGCCGTGCGCGTCGGTCGTCGTCTCGTCGAACCGCCACGTCTCCGTACCCACGAGCGAAACCCGTGCAGCGCGGAACTCGCCAGGTTCCTTTGCCGTGACGTGCAGGCGTCCATCGACCAGGCGGCCAGGCAGGAGTGCGTCCGTGTCGAGCTCGAGCATGAGGTCGAAACCACCGCCGGAACCGTGCGCCGAGGTTGTCATCGCGGAGCCATCATGCCATCGGCGCCTTGTACCATCGGGCGACGATGTTGCGACCCGAGACGATCCAGGCGGCACCCAAGGCCCTCCTGCACGACCATCTGGACGGCGGCCTGCGACCGGCCACGATCGTCGACCTGGCCGCGGAATACGGCTACACCGGTTTGCCGACGACCGACCCCGACGAACTCGCGGCGCATATCCGTCGCGGCGCCGACCGCAAGTCGCTCGAGCTCTACCTCGAGACCTTCGCCCACACCGTCGGCGTCATGCAGGAACGCGACGCCATCGTCCGCGTCGCCGCGGAGTGCGCCGAGGATCTCGCCGCGGACGGCGTGGCCTACGCTGAGGTGCGCTACGCCCCGGAGCTCTCGACGGAACGGGGCATGACGCTCGACGAGGTCGTCGCCGCGAACCTCGAGGGGTTCAAGGTCGGGGCCGAGCGGGCCGCCTCGGCCGGCCATCCGATCGTCATGAAGATGCTCGTGACGGCCATGCGCCAGGCCGCCCGCTCCGTCGAGGTCGCGGAATGCGCGGTCCGCTGGCGCGACGCGGGCGTCGTCGGGTTCGACGTCGCGGGGCCGGAGAAGGGCTATCCGCCGACCCGCTACCTCGATGCCTTCGAGTACATCCGCCGCGAGAACTTCCACATCACCATCCATGCCGGTAAATTGTTCGGGCTGCCGTCGATCTGGGAGGCGCTCCAGTTCGCGGGCGCCGAGCGGCTCGGGCACGGCGTCCGGATCGTCGACGACATCACGGTCCGCGACGACGGCTCCGTCGAGCTGGGTCGGCTCGCCACGTTCGTCCGCGACCGGCGGGTACCGCTCGAGATGTGCCCGACCTCGAACGTGCATACGGGCGCCGCGGCCTCCGTCGCCGACCATCCGATCGATCTCCTCCGTCGACTTCGGTTCCGGGTCACCGTCAACACCGACAACCGGCTCATGAGCGGCGTCTCCATGAGCAGCGAGTTCGCGGCCCTCGACGCGGCGTTCGGCATCGGCCTCGGCGAGATGGAGTGGCTGACGATCAACGCCCTGAAGTCCGCGTTTGCGCCCTTCGACGAGCGCTTGCGGCTCATCAACGAGGTCGTCAAGCCTGGCTATGCCCACCTGCGCTCCGAGGAGACCCGCGTGGTCGGGGCCCGATGAGGTTTCGCCGGACCGGTAGCCGGCGCGCGGCAGCGGGCTTCGAAACCGCGCCCCGCTGACCGCTCCGCATCCGCGTACCCGGTATCGTCCGCAGCATGACCGACCGCACCAGCGTCATCGTCATCGGTGGAGGGATCGTCGGCCTCGCGACCGCGTACCGGCTGCTGGAGGCTCGGCCGGACCTGCGCGTGACGGTGGTCGAAAAGGAAGCTGAGCTCGCGACCCACCAGACCGGTCACAACAGCGGCGTCCTCCACGCCGGCCTGTACTACGCGCCCGGTTCGCTCAAGGCACGACTCTGCCGCGAGGGCAAGGCCGATGTCGAAGCCTTCGCCGAGGCCCACGGCATCCCGTTCGATCGCTGCGGCAAGCTCGTGGTCGCGCTCGATGACGGCGAGTTGCCACGACTCGCCGCGTTGCGCGAGCGGGCCGTGGCGAACGGCGTGCCTGGCCTCGAGGATGTCGGCCGTGAGCGCATCCTCGAGATCGAACCGCACGCCGCGGGCATCCAGGGGCTCTGGAGCCCGGGGACCGGAATCATCGATTTCCGGCGCGTCGCGCTGGCGATGGCCGAGGAGATCAGGGCGCGAGGCGCCGAGATCGTCACGTCCTGGGCCGTCGCCGATATCGACACGCGGGGGGCCGAGGTGGTGGTTCGCGGGCCGGATGGCGCGGATCGCGTCGCGTCACTCGTCGTGGCCTGTGCCGGGCTTCATGCCGACCGGCTCGCGCGGATGACCGGCGATGACGACGATCCGCGGATCGTGCCGTTCCGGGGCGACTACTACACGCTCGATCCGTCTGCGGTCGGGCTGGTTCGGGGGCTGATCTATCCCGTGCCGGACCCGCGCTTCCCGTTCCTCGGCGTCCACTTCACGCGGCGCATCGACGGGGCGGTATGGGCCGGTCCGAATGCCGTGCTCGCGTTCGCGCGGGAGGGCTATCGGCGGCGGGACGTCCGGGTGCGAGACCTCGCGTCCACCCTCGGCTACCGCGGGTTCCAGCGCCTCGCGCGCCGGTACCTGCGCACCGGTCTCGGGGAGATGTGGCGGGACCTCTGGAAGCCCGCGTTCGTCCGCGAGCTCCAGCGCTATGTTCCCGAGATTCGAGGCGACCAGCTGCGGTTCGGGCCGTCAGGCGTGCGGGCACAGGCGCTCGCGCGGGACGGCTCGATGGTGGACGACTTCAGCCTGGGTGGGCGTGGACGCGTGCTGCACGTCCGGAACGCTCCGTCCCCGGCGGCGACCAGCTCGCTGGCCATCGGGCGGGTCCTGGCGGCCACCGCGCTGGAGCGGCTCGACGGGAGCTAGCTGAGGCCATGCAGCGCTGGTGACCGGGCCGCCACCGGCGAGCTCTGGGCACCTGGCCCGGACGACGCGCGCAGACGGCGTGAGCGCCTTCGGCAGGCTGCGGCCGGCAGACCGAACACAAAGACGACGGGTCGGCCCTTTCGGGACCGACCCGTCGCGTGGTCACGCGTCTAGTAGGTGGACGTCGTCACCAGCTTGCGCACGGTCTGCTCCACGACCTCGCGGTTCTGCCCGGTCTTTCGGCTGATCGTCTCGATCAGCGTGTCCGGATCGGACCGACCGACGTCGAGGTCCTGGTCAGTCAGGCCGCTGAACTGGCCCTTCAGCTGCGGCTTGATCTCCTGGAACTTGGTCTGGAGCTGTTGGCGCGTCTGCTGGTCAAGCATGACTCTCCTCGAGTGCGTGATCCGGGGGCAGGTCCTATGTAACCCGATGCGGCGACAAGGTCGCGGCCCATGGGCTCGGAGGGCACCTTGCGAAGGGCTTGCACGGGCATTGCATGATGCGTAGTACCGTCCCGTCGCGCCGGAGTCTGTGGTCGCGGGAGACGCGTCGAGGGGTTGGCATGACAGACGACGACTGGGCGGCACTCGAACCCGGCGAGCGCGACTTCGCCGTGCGCTGGCTGGGGTTGTCAGAAGGGGAGCGGGACGACTTCTGCCGTCAGCTCCTCGCGGCCATCGAGGTTCTCCAGCGATTCCGCGTTCTCGACGGCGGAACGCAGGAGTCGGCCACAGCCTGATCGTGGCCCGCGCCGTTCGCCTAGACGGCGGCCGGCTCCGGATCGGTCACCGAGGTCGGCAGCCCGTCGAGCAGCGGGTCCGTCCAGCTCCAGGCAGCCCCGTGGCGCGCCCCGACGGCGCCATGGCGCGCCGCCTCCACCCGGAGCGGCAGCCCGAAGATCTCGATGAACCCGACGGCCGAGGCATGGTCGAAGGCATCGCCCTCGTCGTAGGTCGCGAGGCTCTTGTCGTACAGCGACAACGGCGAACGGCGTCCCGCGACGATCGCCTGCCCGTGGTCCAACCGGACCCGGACCTCGCCCGAGACCACGCGCTGCGACGACGCCACGTACGAACGCAGGTCGCGCGACAGCGCACTGAACCACAGGCCGTCGTAGATGAGGCGTGACAACTCGTCGGCCACGAGCCGGTTGAAGCGGAGCGTGTCGCGCGACAGCGTCAGCCCCTCGAGCGCGTGGTGTGCGGTATGGAGGATCGTCGCGGCCGGTGTCTCGTAGATCTCGCGGCTCTTGATGCCGACGAGGCGGTCCTCGACGTGATCGATGCGGCCGACGCCGTGCTTTCCGCCGAGGTCGTGCAGCTGCTCCACGAGGGCCACCGGCACCAGGCGTTCACCATCGAGGGCGACCGGCACCCCGCCCTCGAACTCGATCGTGACGTCCACGGCGTCGGGCGCGTGTGATGGGTCGACGGTCCACTCGTACGCATCCGGCGGTGGGGTGACCCACGGGTCCTCCAGGACGCCGGTCTCGCAGGAGCGGCCCCACAGGTTGACGTCGATCGAGTACGGGGATTCCTTGGTGATCGGGATCTCGATGCCGCGCTCGTTCGCGTAGTCGATCTCCTGGTCGCGGGTCAGCCCCATGCCGACGCGCATCGGCGCGATGACCTCGAGACCCGGATCGAGCGCGTGCGTCGCGACGTCGAAACGGACCTGGTCGTTGCCCTTGCCCGTGCAGCCATGGGCGACCGCGTCGGCGCCTTCGCGCTTGGCGACCTCCACGAGAAGCTGTGCGATCAGCGGCCGGGCGAGCGCGGTCGCCAGCGGGTACGCGCCCTGGTACAACGCGTTCGCCTGCAGGTGGGGCCAGACGAAGTCGGTCACGAAGCGCTCGCGGCCGTCGACGACGTAGGCGCGCGAGGCCCCAGACGACATGGCCCGTGCCTCGACGCCGGGGCGCAATGACCCACCGCCGAGGTCGACGGTCAGCGTGACGACCTCGACCCCGTACTGCTCCTTGAGCCAGGCGACGGCGACCGAGGTATCGAGACCGCCGGAGTAGGCGAGGACGACCTTGTTCATGGCGGACGACGGAGCCTCCGAGCTCAATACGGGGATGTGACGGTCATGGCGAGCGAGTCCTGAAGGGCGCGGAACTTCTCGAGCCAGCGCTCGAGGCGTGGCTCGTCGGCGAACAGCACCAGGAGCGTATTGTCGCCCGCCAGCGTGCCCTCCTGTTCGTGGAGGGTCGATTCGTCGATGGCCTGCGCGACGACGCTGGCCGTGCCCGGCGTGCCGGTGAGGACGAGGATGAGGCCGCTTCGTCCGACGGTGACCGGGACGTCGCTCAGGATGCGGCGCAGGCGTTCATCTGAAGCAGCTGGCAACGGGGCCGCGACGTCCTCTCGGGCGACGTAGGCGTGGCCGTTGGCACTGCCGTTGCCGCGCGGTGCCTTCAGCAGCCCGAGCTCGGTGATGTCGCGGCTGACCGTGGCCTGCGTGACATCGAATCCCTGCTCCACGAGCGCGTCGACCAGCTCGCGCTGGCTGCCGACCGGTCGAGACGCGACGAGTTGCCGGATCGCCCGCTGGCGGAGGCGCTTGAGCTCCTGGCTCGGGGTCACGCGGCTCCGACCGGCGCGGCGCGCCCTGCGGTGATGCGCGTCCCGAAGGCCGGGTCGTCGAGCGCCCGTTCCAGGGCGCGCTCCGCCGCCGAGTCCGCGATGATCGCCTCCGAGCCTTCCCAGCCGAGCGCTGACAAGGCCGCTCGGACCTTGGGCACCATCCCACCGGCGATCACGCCGCCATCGATCAGGTGCTCCGCCTCGGCGACGGTGAGCGTGTCGAGCTTGCGACCGTCGGCATCACGCACCCCGTCGACATCGGTCAGCAACACGAGCTGGCGGGCCCCGAGCCCGGCAGCGATGCCGGCCGCCGCATCGTCGGCGTTCACGTTGCACACGATCCCGTCGGCATCGCGCGCAAGCGGTGCCACCACGGGCACCTGGCCGCCCACGAGGATCGCATCGAGCAGGTCGCGACGCAGGTCGGTGACGCGAGCGACCAGCCCGAGCTCCGGGATGCGCTCTGCGACGAGCAGTCCGCCATCGACGCCACTCAGGCCGACCGCATCCACGCCCAGGTCGCGGAGCGCGGCGACCAGCTCGCTGTTGACGACGCCACGCAGGACGGCGGCGGCGACCTCGAGGGACTGGGCGTCCGTGACGCGGAGGCCGCCCTCGAACCGGCTCGGGACGCCGAGGCGCTCGAGCCACTCGGTGATCCGCTTGCCACCGCCGTGGACGAGGACGACCGGCCGCCGGCGCGCGATGGCGGCCACATCCGCGAGGACGTGGCTCTGATCGGCGATCGTCGTTCCGCCCAGCTTGACGACGAGGATCTCGCTCACGTCGTGTACTCGCTGTTCTCGATGACGTAGGCCTCGGTGAGGTCGCAGCCGAAGGCTTCACCGGTGCCGTTGCCGAGGCCGAGGTCGAGCTCGATGACGAGCTCGGGGGCGTCCATCGCGGCGCGGGCCGCGGCGCGATCGAAGTCGAGCGGGCCGCCCCGGGCGCCATCGAAGACGAGATGACCGGCGATCGAGATGCGCAGGCGGTCAGGATCGAGGGTCGCAGGCTGTCCGGCGCGCGCCGCGGCCGTTTCCCCGTCCAGACCCGCAGCCTCGAGGACCGCGCCGCTAGCGACGGTGGCGTTGCCCGCGGCCCCGGCGATCCGGCCCCAGTTCGGGTCCTTGCCGTGCGCAGCGGCCTTGACGAGGCTGCTCGACACGACCGCACGCGCGACCGCCCGGGCGTCCGCGTCGTCGTTCGCACCACGGACCGCGGCGGTGATCAGGATCGTCGCGCCCTCGCCGTCGGCGGCCTGTTGCCGCGCGAGCTCACGCGCCACCGCCTCGATCGCGCCGCCGAGGGCGATCGCAGCCGGGCTCCCGGCGGTGACCGGGGCGCTGGGTGTCGCGCCGGACGCCAGGACGAACACGGTGTCGTTCGTGCTCGTGTCGCCATCGACCGACAGCTGGTTCCAGGTGCGGGCCGCGGCCGGCCGAAGGAGTCCCCACAGCACGGCCGGCTCCACGGCAGCGTCGGTCAGGATCACCGACAGCATCGTCGCCATGTTCGGGTGGATCATGCCGACGCCCTTCGCGATAGCGCTGACGGTGATGGTCACGGTGAGCCCACCCTCGTCCGGTCCGGGCAGCTCCACGGTCGTGCTGACGACCTTCGCGACCGAGTCCGTCGTGCGCAGGGCCCCGGCCGCGGCGTCGAACCCCGCATCATCGGAGGTGAGCCGTGGCACCAGGGCATCAAGCCCTGCGGCAACCCGGTCGAGTGGCAAACGCGTGCCGATGATGCCGGTCGAGAGGTGGAGCACATGTGTCCCCTCGACCCCGAGCGCGCCCGCCACCAGACGCTCCACGCGGTCCTGATCCTCGTCACCGGCCGCCCCTGTCGCCGCGTTGGCGCAGCCGCTGGTCGAGACGACGGCTCGAGCCCAGCCGAAGCCCCCTCGCGGGTCGCCGGACGTGGTCGCGAGATTGGTCCTGGACCGCCGGACGGGCGCGGCCACGAACGCGTTCGGCGTGAAGACCGCGGCGACCGCGGCGGGACCGTCCGTCGTGGCGATGACGGCGAGGTCCGGCCGGCCGGAGGCTTTGATCCCGACGGCCAGTCCACCGGCACGGAAGCCGGCCGGCAAGCTGGCGCGCCGCTCGACCGGTGGGAGGTCGGTCGTCGACGCCGGGTGGGACGTACCGGACAAGGTGGCGGTCATCGGGGGCGATCCATCGGACACTACGGCGCCAGCGGGAGCTGCTCGAGGCCGGCCGTCTCTGGCAGGCCGTGGGCGAGATTGAAGGCCTGGATGGCCTGTCCAGCCGCGCCCTTGACGAGGTTGTCCTCGACGCCGATCGCGATGATCCGGCCCGTGCGCTCATCGAGCCGGACGTGGACGAGCACGTGGTTGCTGCCGGTCGTGTGCTTGGTGGACGGCGGCGCGGCCACGACCCGGACGAATGGCTCGTCCGCGTACGCGGCGGCGTAGAGCCCGTCGAGCTCGGACTGCGTGATCGGACGTGTCGGTCGAACGTGGCTGGTCGAGTGGATGCCGCGGGTCATCGGGACGAGATGCGGCACGAAGTCGACGGTGATCGCACCCGGATTCGCGCCAGGATCCAGGCCCTGGCGAGTGGCCGCGACGGCAAGCTCCTGCTCGATCTCGGCGACATGGCGGTGACCGCCCAGGCCGTACGCCTTCACGTTCTCGTTGACCTCGCCGTACATCATCTCGGCCTTCGCCTCGCGCCCCGCGCCGGACACCCCGCTCTTCGCGTCCACCACGAGGTCGCCGATCAGACCGGCTCGAGCCAGGGGCGCGAGGGCCAGGAGGGTCGCCGTCGGGTAGCAGCCCGGCGCGCCGACCAGCGCGATCGGCGCGTCGACCAGGGCCGCCAGTTCGGCTCGATGCAGCTCCGGAAGGCCGTACACGGCCACGTCGAGCAGCTCGGGCGCGGGATGCTCGAAGCCGTACCAGCGCGGATAGTCGGCCGCGTCGCGGAGTCGGAAGTCCGGCCCGAGGTCGATGACCGCCGCCCCGGTCGTGAGGACGTCCGGCACGAGCTTGGCCGCGGCGCCGTGGGGGAGGGCCAGGAACGCCGCGTCGACCTCGGGCAGATCGGTGCCGACGGTCAGCTCGGTCGTTGCGAGGTGCGCGTGGTGGTCACCGACCGCCTCGTCCTGGCGATCGCGTCCGGCGAGTCCGACGATCTGGACGTTCGGATGGCGGCTCAGCAGGCGGATCAGCTCGCCGCCGCCGTAGCCGGTGGCACCGATGATCCCGACCCGGATGCGTCGCGAGCCATCGCTGCCGGGCACGCCCCGCTGCGAGCGCGGCAAGACCCCCGACGGCCGGTCCGTCGCGATCGCCGCGGGCGACCCGAGTCCTGCGCTCACGGGCGCACGCAGCCTCTCTCGGGAGGCTGACTCGGATGGCTCGCCGGGATCGGATGGACCGTCGTCATGGGCGTATGACGATACAGTACGCCTGCATAATGATGCAAGCGGGAACCGCTAGAGGCGTCGCGGTGTAGGACTCGAGATCGCCCAGTAAACCGATAGGAGTTCCATGCTATCGTTACGGTCCCCCAGCCACGGAGACCGACCGATGCCACGTGCCATTCCCGCCACGGCCGCTTCGCACTTGCCACCCGCACGCATGATCGATCCTCGTGGTCACCGCTTCGGCGCCGGCGTCTCGGCGATCATCCTCATCGTTGCCCTGGTCACCGGAACACCCTGGCTCGGGGCGTTCACGCTGGTCTCGATCGGCGTGAGCGCGGCCTTCGGGCTGCGGTACTCGATCTACGGCGTGGCGTGGCGCCGCATCGTCGCCGTCGCCGGCTTCGGCACCGTCGAGCCCGAGCACGAGTACCCGCCCCGCTTCGCGCAGGTGCTCGGCAGCGCCGCCCTGACTCTCGCCCTGATCGCCTTCGTGGTCGGCGCGCCGACCGTCGGCTGGGTCTTCACGCTCGCCGTCGCGGCCCTGCAGACCCTGCTGGCGGTGACCGGCTACTGCCTGGGCTGCCGGCTGTACTTCCTGCGCTGGTGGGTGCCGGACCTCGTGACTCGCCTGTGGACCCGCGGTCGCGTGCGGCAGCTCACCTTCGAGGTGGATTCGATCCACTACGGCTGAGGTCCGTGGGGTCCAACACGTTTCGCCTTGCGGGCAGATCCTCGTCGATTGCTCGCGTGACCGGCAGAAGACGTGATCCTGGTTAGCGGGACCCGAACCGATCGCGATGGCCGTGCGTCGACGTGCCCGTCATCTCGCCACTCGTGTGTCGAGAGACGCCGATGGCGAGGATTCATTGGCCCCGCGCTGGCCTCACGAGCAAATGACTCGGAACTCTTGCTTGATGCCCGTGGCGCCCGGATAGCCCGGGGTTACGCCAGGACGTCGGGCCGCTGATACGGACCCGTCGAGATCACGAGTCCGGCCGCCTCGAACGGCCGCTCCCCGT
Source organism: uncultured Chloroflexia bacterium (assembly GCA_963828165.1). Taxonomy (GTDB): domain Bacteria; phylum Chloroflexota; class Limnocylindria; order Limnocylindrales; family CSP1-4; genus SPCO01. The sequence goes on along the minus strand of CAWHDR010000001.1, from coordinate 387,935 downwards.
CCGACGCGATCCGATAGCGGTGATGCACCACGGTGGCCCCCGCCGACAACATCGCGCTCACCGGGCAGTACTTCGTGGCGGACAGCTCGATCGAGCGGCGGATCGAGGCCTCGGAGAGGCCGTTCCCACGGAAGACGTGCACGAGCTCGATCTCGGTGTAGACCTGTGGGTACTCGTCGCGCTGGCTGCCGGTCGCCTCGATCTCGTACGACGTGATGGCCTGGCGCTTCTTGGATGCGATCGAGATGACGTCCATCGCCGTGCACGCGGCGAGCGCCGAGAGCACCGTCTCGACCGGGCTGCCACCCTGGTTCGATCTGCGCTCGTCGAAGGAGATGACGTGTCCGGAGCTCGGCTGGGCCACGAACAGCATCCCGCCGCGATGCTCGAGGTGGACCGACTTGTGGGTGGGCATCGCCGGTTCAGTAGGACGCGGCGGGCGTCGCTTCCTCCGCCGGCCGCTCCGACAGGAATTGCTCGCGATACAGCCGCGCGTACAGGCCACCCTGGGCCAGCAGCTCGGCATGTGTACCGCGCTCGACGATCCGCCCGCGGTCGTACACGAGGATCCGGTCCGCGCGCAGGATCGTCGATAGCCGGTGAGCGATGGCGATCGTCGTGCGGCCCTCCATCAGTCGCTCGAACGCGGCCTGGATGAGCCGCTCGGACACCGTGTCGAGCGCGGAGGTCGCCTCGTCGAGGATCAGGATGCGTGGATCCTTGAGGAGCACCCGGGCGATCGCGATCCGCTGCTTCTCGCCTCCGGACAGCTTGTACCCGCGTTCGCCCACGACGGTGTCGTAGCCCTCGGGAAGCTCCATGATCCGCTCGTGGATCGCGGCCGCGCGAGAGGCAACCTCCAGCTCCTCGTCCGTCGCCTCCGGCTTGGCATAGATCAGGTTCTGGCGCACGGACGCGTGGAACAGGTACGTCTCCTGGGTCACGACGCCGATGATCTGGCCCAGCGATTCGAGCTTGATTCGCCGGATGTCCAGTCCGTCGATCTCCACGGCACCGGCGTCGACGTCGTAGAGCCTGGGGATGAGGTAGGTCGTCGTCGTCTTGCCCGATCCCGATGGCCCGACGAGTGCCACCAGCTCACCCGGCAGCGCGTCGAAGTCGATGCCCTCCAGGGCGAAGGTGCGGGAGCATCTCGATCGCGGGCACCTCGGCCAGGGTGCCGTCGGGCGCCATCCCGCCGACGACCGCCTCGACGGCCTCCTCCTCGACCGGGGCGGCCGCGACGCGCCGCCTCGATCTCCTCCGCTTCCCGATGCTCATGCCCTTGAGCGAGCGCGTCATGGGCGCGCGCTGAGGGGACGGCCTCGGTCGGGTAGCGGAACCACACGTCGTGGAACCTGACCTGCCCGCGGACCTCGTCGCGCGACAGGGCCACCGCGTCGGGCGCATCGACGATCTCGGGATCCATCTCGAGGTACTCGAAGATCCGGTCGAACAGCGCCATGGAACCCTGGATCTCGACCTGCACGTTGAGCAGCTGGCCGAGCGGGAAGAACAGCCGGCTCTGGAGGGTCGTGAACGCGACGATGGCGCCGGCGGTCGGGGCGGTGGGATCGCCATTGGCGGCGAGCGTCCCGGCGAGCCAGTACACGAAGGCCGGCATGATGCTGAAGATCGTGCCGATGATCATGAAGAACCAGCGGCCGACCATCGCCTGGCGGATCTGGAGGCCCGCGAGGGTCTTGTTGATCGCCCGGAACTTCTTGATCGCGTTCGCCTGCTGGCCGAAGGTCTTCGAGAGGAGCATGCCCGACACGCTGAGGGTCTCCTCGGTGGTCGCGCTCATCTCCGCCATGGACTTCTGCGTTTCGCTCGAGATCTCGCGCCGGACCTTGCCCACCCGGTAGGTCAGATACAGGAAGAACGGCAGCAGCGCAAGCGACAGCACGGCCAGCTGCCAGCTCAGGATGAACATGGCCACGATCGTGCTGATGGCGACCGCCAGGTTGCTCGTGATGGAGCTCGCCGTGTCGGTGACGACGGCCTGGACGCCACCGACGTCGTTCGCCAGTCGGCTTTGGATCTCACCGGTCCGCGTCTCGGTGAAGAATCGCAGCGGCATCCGCTGCAGGTGCGCGTAGAGCGCGCCCCGCAGGTCCTGCATGACGTTCTGGCCGATGACGTTGTTGAGGTAGCTCTGGCCGACGCCGATGAGCCCGGTCACGATCGGGAGCACGATCATCAGACCGACGTACAGGTTCAGCTTGTCGTACTGGCCACCGATGATGACCTCGTCGAGCAGGACGCCCAGCAGGAGCGGATTGACCAGCCCGATCAGGCTCGTGGCCAGGATCGCGACCAGGACGACCACGACCTGCAGGCGATATGGCCCGAAGAACGCGACGATGCGCCGGAGCGTGCGGGCGCGTCGCTCCTTGGGAACCGGGGTGAACTCGGTGGTGGGTCCGCCCCACATCCCGCCACCGCCGACCATCCGGCCGCCGCCGCGTCCGCCGCCACCCGTGGCGCCGCCCGTGGCGGCTCGCGTGCCGCCACCGCGTGGAAAGCCCATTACCAGGCGGTCGCGGTCGCGGCTTCGGTGATCCCCTGAGCCTCGAGCCAGCGTTCGGCGTCGATGGCCGCCTTGCACCCGTCGCCGGCCGCGGTCACGGCCTGGCGATAGCGGTGATCGTGGACGTCGCCGGCGATGAATACGCCTTCGATGTTCGAGCCGGTTTCGTCGCGGACGACGAGGTAGCCCTTCGGATCGACCTCGAGCCACTCGCGGAACGGCGCCGTGTTGGGCACGTAGCCGATCGCGATGAACACGCCGTCGAGCTGCATCTCGCTCATCTCGCCGGTGGTCGTGTCGCGGACCTTGAGGCCCTCGACCTTGGCGTCGCCGAGGACTTCCTCGACCGCGGTGTTCGGGTGGATCTCGATCTTGGGGTGGTCGTACGCCCGGTCGATCATGATCTTGCTCGCGCGGAACGTGTCGCGCCGGTGGAGCAGGTGGACCTTCGTGGCGAACCGGGTGAGGTACGTCGCTTCCTCGAATGCGGTGTCGCCACCGCCGACGACCGCGATCTCGCGGTCGCGGAAGAAGAAGCCGTCGCACGTCGCGCACGCCGACACGCCGCGCCCGCGCAGGCGGGTCTCGCTATCGAGACCGAGCCACAGCGCCGACGCCCCGGTGGCGACGACCACCGACTGCGCGCGGTACTCCGTGCCTCGGGCCCAGATCCGGAACGGACGCTCCGAGAAGTCCACCTTGTCGATATCGACATCGACCAGGCGCGCTCCGAAGCGCTCGGCCTGGGCGCGCATCGCGGCCATCAGGTCCGGACCCTGGATGCCGTCTGGGAATCCCGGGTAGTTCTCGACGTCGCTCGTCAGCATCAGCTGGCCACCCGGCGCAGAGCCGGCCAGGACGACCGGCTCGAGGGCCGCGCGCGCGGCATAGACCGCGGCAGTCAGCCCAGCCGGGCCGGACCCCACGATCAGGAGCTTCGTGTCGACCCGGTCTCCGGCGCTCGCGATGGTCGCCGGGCCACCAGTCGCGGTGGGCGGGGCCTCAGGCGCGATGGCGAGGGGCGTCGCCGTCGCCGACGCACCGCCGGCGTCAGCGCCGAAATCGATGGCCAGACCGCCGAATGGTTCCTTGTCCTTCATGACCGATATCGTATCACCATTCCTATACCCCCCTAGAGTATGGCGCCGCGATCCCGGCCCGCCACTACAGCGCCCTGAGTTCCGGGATCACCGCGGCCAGCGCGGCGATCCGGGCCGGGTCGTGCACCGCGGGCACGCTCACGATGATGTGCTCCGCGCCGGCGTCGGCGAGGTCCCCGAATCGGTCCACGACCTGCGCCGCGGACTCCGCCCGACGCCCGCCATCGCGCGACAGGTTCACGTCCTGCAACGTGGAGCGCTCGATCTCGGCCGGGTCGCGCCCGAGCGCCGCACAGTGCTCGTCGAGGATCCGGTATTTGCGCGCGATCCCTTCGGGCGACCCGAAGACGTTGCACGCATCGCCGTACTGCGCCACGAGTCGTAGGGTCTTCTTCTCGCCGCCTCCGCCGATCATGATCGGGACGCGCGGCCGCGAGATGGACTGGGGGGAGTTCAGGAGCCGCGCCGCACGCAGGTGGTGCCCTTCGAGCACCGCCTCCGACCCGCGCTCGCCCGACCACATGCCGTGGGCCATGCGCAAGGTGTCCTCGAGCAGCTCGAAGCGCTCGCCGAGCGGCGGGAACCGGAAGCCCAGTGCCCGCGATTCCACCTCGTTCCAGGCCGCGCCGATCCCGAACCACGCCCGGCCGCCGGACAGTACGTCCAGCGTGGTCGCCGCCTTGATCCAGAGCCCCGGGTCCCGGTAGTGGACACCGCCGACCATCAGCCCGAGCCGGGCACGGCTGGAGTGCGCGGCCATGAACCCGAGCGTCGTCCAGCCCTCGAGCATGGGCTCATCGATGGCCCCCACGCTGCGGATCTGGAAGAAGTGGTCCATCACCCAGATCGAGTCGAATCCGGCGTCGTCCGCGTCGCGCACGATGCGCCCCAGGGTGGGGCCGATGGCCTCCGGTCCGCCGGGCCACGTGAACGACGGGATCTGCAGGCCGAGCTTCACCGCCCGAGCCTAGCGCAAGCGCCCGACACTAGCGGAAGAGGTCCATCTCCGCGGGCAGCAGGGCGTCGGCGATGCGGCCCTCGCCGCGCACGAACGATGCGCCGCGAACGAGCGCGAGGGGTCGCGACGCGGTCTTGCCAAGGACGAGCTCCGCGGCCGAGGCCAGCTCGTCGGCGACCGCGCGGACCGTCGACTTCATGACCCGCCCGTCGGCGTCCGGCTGGCCGCGCAGGTCGTCGAGCGCGAGCAGGCCCGACACCCCGATCGCGACATCGACGATGCCGAGGCGCCACGGCCGCCCGAAGCTGTCCGAGACGACGACCGGCACGTCCTGGCCGAGCCGTTTCCGGATCGCGGCACGGATGCCGTCCGCGGAGGCGTCGGGGTCGCGCGGGAGGAGCGTCACGATCGACCCGGAAGCCGGCCCGACATTGGATGCATCGATCCCACCGTTGGCGCACACGAAGCCATGATGGGTCTCGGTGATGATCACGCCATTGGCCATCCGGACGACCCGCTTGGCCTCGCGCAAGACGACCTCGACCTGGCGCGGGTCGCGGTCGTGCCGCCGCGCGAATTCCTGGGCGACCGGACTCGGTTCGACGGTCGTCAGGTCGACGACCGCGCCTTCCGCCTTGGAGACGATCTTCTGGGTGACGACGAGGGCATCGTCGTCCCGCAGCGGGAGGACGTCGCTCGCGGCGGCAACGGCGTCGGCGATGAGGCTCGGCAGGTCGTCGCCCGGCACGATCTCCCCAAGGCCGTCGATCGCGATCGCCTCGATCCGTTCAGCCACCGATCGACTCCGCGGCCTGCGTCTGGTCGAGAAGCAGGTCGTCGGGCGTGTCGAGGTCGTAGGTCAAGGGACCTCCGAGGTCGATGAACCGGGCGCCCGCGTCCGCCGCCGCGGCCGCGTGGGCCGCATGGCTGTCGCCGCCGAAACAGACGTCGATCACGTCAGGGGGAGCGAGCAACAGGGCGTTCGTGCCGCGTCCGTGCCGGTCGGGCACCAACGCGACGAGCGGGCCGGCGTCGTCGCTCAATCGCTCGAGCAACGCCCCGATGGCGGCAGGGGAGACCCGCGGCAGGTCGGTGGGCAGGATCAGCATGGCGGTGGCACCTCCAGCCAGGGCCTCCGCCCGGGCCTCGCGCAGGGCGGCGTTGAGGCCCCGACTGCGCTGGAGGATGGGCCGTCCGCCGGCAGCCATGGCCACGCCACGAACGGTGTCATCCGGCGTGATGACGAGGGTCTCCGCGATGCCGGGCGTCGCGACCGCCGACCGGATGGTGGTGTCCGCGAGGCGGAGTGCGAGATCGTGACGTTCCTCGGCGTCCAGCACGCCACCGAGCCGGGACTTTGCGCCGTCCAGCGCACCCACCGGGATGACCGCGTAGATGACCCGTGACGGAACGTCGGCGCTCATGCGGCTGTCGCGCCAGCCGCGCGCAGGACCTCGCCGGCGACCCTCGAGCGGGCCGCGTCATCGCTCATGATCGTGTCCGCGACGACCGGCCGGAGCCCGAGGCGGGCGATCGACGACGTCGCATCGGCGTCAGCCGCGTCGACGATGAACGCCGTTGCGATGCCGGCATACAACCGCGCGACACCCAGCGCGCTCGATTCATGGCCCAACGAGGTCAGCATCCGGTCGGCGGGGCCCTTGAGCGCCTTCCCGCCGATGATCCCGCTGACCGCGACGACCGGCACGCCGCGTTCGCGCGCCCCGGCCACGGCGCTGGCCATCCCGGGCACGGCGAGGATCGGCCCGATCGAGACGACCGGGTTCGACGGCGCGATCACGATGATGTCCGCGGCATCGATCGCCGCCAGCACCTCCGGCGTGGCGTGGGCCGCCTCGATGCCGTTGAACCGGACCTCGCGGACCTCCGGCTCCTGGTGGCGGTGCACGAAGTACTCCTGGAACTCGAGCCAGCCGTCGTCGGTCAGGACCTCGGTCCGGACCTGTTCGTCGCTCATCGGCAGGATCGTCGACGCGATGCGCAGTGCGGCGGCCAGGTCGCGAGCCACGTCGGTCGGACGGGCGCCGGTACGGAGCCGATCCGTTCGCCAGAGGTGTGTCGCGAGGTCGCGGTCACCGAGCCGGAACCAGGAGGTGTCCCCGAGCGCCCAGAGCCCTTCCATGACGGTCCAGGTCTCATCGCGAAGTCCCCAACCGCGGGTCTCGTCATCGAGCCCGGCGAGGGTGTAGGCGACCGTGTCGTGGTCCGGCCAGATCGAGAGCCCGTGCAGCTCCAGGTCGTCGCCGGTGTTGACGACGACCGTCAGGTCCGACCCCACGTGTGCCGCGAGCCCCTCGGCAAGCTTCGCGCCGCCGACGCCGCCGGCGAGCTCGACGACCCTCATCCGTCGAGGAGCGCGCCCACCTCGGGCATGCGCTCGATCGTCTCGCGATCGTACGGAGCGGGCATCCGCACGATGAACGTCGAAAACCCGAGATCGTGGTACGGCCGCAGGATGTCCGCGACCTCCGCCGGCGACCCGGCCAGGGTGTTGCCGAACCCCTCCAGCGACACGCCGTTGTGGTCCAGCAGCTCCTCGGTCCTCGCCCTTGCGGCATCCGCGCTGTCGCGCAGGATGATGTGGAAGCTCGCCGTCCGTTCGATCGTGTCGATGTCGCGGCCGACGTCGACGCAGTGGCGCTCGAGTGTTTCGAGCGCGTCGCGGAGCATCTCCAGCGACCCGTTGTTGTTCCAGGCATCGGCCCGCATGGCGACGGTTTTCAGTGTCTTCGTGCGTCCTCCGCCGCCGATGAGGATCGGCAGGTGCGCCTGGATCGGTCGCGGCTCGCACAGCGCGTCCCGCATCGGGTAGCGCGGGCCGTCGTGATCGACCCGTTCGCCATCGAGCAGGCGGCGCACCAGCATCACCGACTCGTCCAGCCAGTCAAGCCGCTCGCCCGGGCTCTTCCCGAATTCGATGCCGAAGGCCTCGTGCTCGCGCTCGAACCAGGCCCCGCCGATGCCCAGGACCGCACGTCCTGCGGACACGTGGTCGAGCGTCGTGGCGAGCTTGGCCGTGAGCCCCGGGTTGCGGAACGTGTTCGCCCCGACCATGAGGCCCAGGCGCACGCGCGTCGTGATCGGCCCGAGCGCCGCCAGCGTCGTCCAGCCTTCGAGGATGGGTTGCTCCCACGGGCCGAAGATCGCCATCAAGTGGTCCCAGGTCCAGACCGAATCCCAGCCGGCCGCCTCGGCCGCGAGCGCAGCGTCGCGGAATCCCGGCCAATCCGTGGCTTGCGACCAGAGCTGGAGACCGAATTGGGTGTTCATCGATAGGCGTCCGGGTCAGTCGAGATGATCGTGGATGGCGTCGATCGAGATCCGGAAGCTCACGCGTTCTTGCCGCTCGAACCGGTCGCGTACGAGTCGTTCGGCCTCCTCCGGCTCGTCCGCGTGGTACCGGCGAGCCATCTCCGCGATGTCCGCTTGCGCGGTCGGCTGGTCGTCCACGATCGTGCCCCTCCCGGTCAGGCCGACCCAGCGGTAGCCATCGGCCTGGTCGTGCACAGCCATCGAGATGCGCGAGTCACGCATGAGGTTCGAGGGCCAGCGTCGCCCGACTTTGCTGTTGAGGACGATCACGTCTCCATCGAGCCGGTACCAGATGACGGCCTGGCGCGGCCCGCCATCGGGATCGACCGTCGCGATGGTCACGAACCGGGTCTCCGCGAGGAAGGCACGCACGCGTTCGGGAAGCGGTGTGCCGGTCGGGGCCCTCGGGTCAGTCGTACTCGTCGGGCTTGTGGGGGTCGCCATGACCCCGATGGTACGCGGACGCGTCGGTACCGTCCCGGGCCGCCCGACCTCGGGTCATCGCTCAGTCGCTGGCGCGAACGCTTCGGGAGCTTGCCCGCGCCGGGCTGGCCAGGGCGTGACTCGCCGCCACCCGTGCGACTCGCTGGGCGGCCCGCAGGCGCAGCTTCTCGATGCTCCGCGGCAGCGCCGGCTCGGCCGCCGGTCGTCCCAGCAGGAAGCCCTGCCCGAGATCCACGCCGAGGGCGGTCACCATCGCGAGGTCGGATCGACGCTCGATGCCCTCGGCCAGCACGCGCGCTCCGATCCGATGTCCGAACGACACGAACGCTTCAACGAGCGCCTGCTTGGCGTCGTCGCGCGCGCATCCGGCGACGATGTCGCGGTCGATCTTGATGACGGTCGGTTTCAGCGCGGCGACCAGGGCGAAGCTGGCATAGCCCGCGCCGGCGTCGTCGACCGCGAACCCGAACCCGACGCGCCGGAGCCCCCGGACGGCGCGCTGGAGACGCAGCACGTCGGCGACGGCCTGTTGCTCCGTGCACTCGAGCGTGACCTTGCGCGGATCGAGCCCGGCCTCGCGAACCATCGCGGCGAATGCGGTCGCCTCGAAGCGCCCGTCGAGCAGGCTGGCCGGCGTCACGTTGACGGCCACGCGCAGGGCCGTCCCACCGTCCGCACGGCGGCGCTTGTCGAGCTGCCCGGCGCGCTCGAGGATCTTGGACACGAGGAACAGGTCGAGCTCGATGGAGCGGTCCGTATCGATGGCCGCCTGCACGATCGACGCGATCGACTGCGGGAGCATCGGCATGTTCGGCCGGAAGAGGCACTCGTATTCGTGCAGCTCCCCGCTGGCCAGCTCCACGATCGGCTGGAAGGCGACGGTGTGGAGCGTGCGCAGGCTGAAGAAGTAGTCGAGGGTCTTGGTCTGGATGACCTGGGTCGTCTGCGCCATCCCGATGCGGTCCGCGAGACCGGACATCTGGACCGCAGCCGAAAGCGCCATCAGGTAGCGGTCCGCCTCCGGCAGCGTGGCATCGATCGTGACGAGGCCGTACTCGGGCGCGCGTGCCTCCCGGGCGATCGAGCTCGCGACGAGCTCGGTCAACTCGCTCGCCGGGGAGATCACGATCGCTCCCGAGTCGAGCTCGAGGACGCGTGAATCCGGCACGAGCGACGCGAGCCGGTGCACGAACCGGGTATCACGCGACCACAGCAGGCGCTCGTCGATGGGGCGGCGGGGATTGGCAAAGAGGCGCACGAGACTCCAAGGGCGGGACGATTGGCGACGGCGCCACCGAGGGGCGGCGCCATGCACGGGCATCATGCCCACGGCCCATCCGGCGGGCCCCGTGTCGGGGGTCCCGCCGTCGCCGGTACCTTTGTCTGCTGGACGCGCGGACTCGTGCCGGTGCGACCGACGGAGAGACGCCTACGCCAGGCGTTCACCCGCTCGGATCTCCAGGTCGAGGCGGTTCTCCGGTGGCGCCAGAGGACAGGCCCACCGCGGGTCGAACGCGCACGACGGCTGCGCCGCGAAATTGAAGTCGAGGATGAGCGCCCAGTTCGCGGGATCCGACAGGGGAGCCGCTCCGAGATCGGCGCCCTTGGCGGCGTCGACCAGGTAGCGGCCCGCGCCATAGGTCGACTGGCCATTGGAGGCGTCACGGAACGGGATGAAGATCCCACCCGAATAGCCGGCCATCCAGAACACCGACAGCGTCCGCTCCCCGTCCGGGAACGGCAATCGGACGCGACCGATCCGGCTGAAGGACAGGCTCTCGCCTCCGCTATTGGGCAACTCGAGCGGGAGTGCGCCGGGCACGGGCGGAGGCGCGGGCTCCACGACGGCATGGAACCGGAGCAGCGGGTCGTGATCGAAATGCAGCGCCCGGAAACCCGCCCGCGCCGCGACCGGGATCGGCGACTGGGGATGCTCCCGGAACAGCCGCTCGCGGACGGCGCGCCAGTGCGCGAGCGCGGTCGCGGGGTCCGTCGCCGCCATCGACCGCACCTCCGCATACAGGGTCGAGACGCGTCGTCTCCAGTCGGCGAGGGAAAGCCGGTCGGCGGCCGAGCCGTCGCCCGGGACCCAGTCGGTCATCGCGATCCGCGGCGCATCGATCCCAGCACGACCCACAGACCGATGCCGATCAGGACGGCCGGCCAGAGCTGGCTCCAGCGGATGTCCGGCAGGTCGTACCCGAGGGTGCGCTCGACGAAGAACCACAGCCCGAGCGCCAGGACGACGAGCCCGAACAGGATCGATGCCGTTCGACCGTGATCGCGGTCGTCGCGTCGCGGCTTGGCCGAGATCGGCGCGACGGGTGGGACCGGCGTGGTCGGTGGGACCGGCGTGGTCGGCGGGTCGCCAGGGGGACCCGCCCAGCGGCTCGATGTCCGCGGTTGCCTCGGGCTCTGGCGCCGTCGCTCCGGGCCAACCCTGTGTCGGGCTATCCGCGGCCGGATCGGGGACCGGGATGCGGGTCGTCGGGCTCGGGGCGTCGTCGGTCATGAGCGGCTCCTTGGGGCCGCGGGGCGCGGCTCGCACCATCGTAGTCCGAGCCGCCTAGAATCAGGGGGCACAAGCGCATCAGGGATGGATGGAGGAGGGAACGTGGCGGACACCGCGGAGATCGGCGTCTTCGGAGGCTCGGGGTTCTACTCCCTACTCGACGAGGTGCGCGAGATCAAGGTGGACACGCCGTACGGCGCGCCCTCCGATTCGGTCTTCCTGGCCGAGGTCGCTGGGCGCCGCGTCGCGTTCCTGCCTCGCCACGGCCGGCGGCATACGATCCCGCCGCACCGCATCAACTATCGGGCGAACGTGTGGGCGATGAAGGCCCTTGGCGTGAAAGCCGCGATCTCGCCGTGTGCAGCAGGTTCGCTGCAGCTCGGCGTCAAGCCCGGCGACTTCGTCGTGTGCGACCAGTTCGTGGACCGGACGAGCGGGCGCGCCGACACGTTCTTCGACGGGCCGATCGTGACCCACCTCTCATCGGCGGAGACCTACGACCCGACGTTGCGCCGCCTGGCGATCGAGACGATCCGCGACCACGGCATCGAGGTCCACGACCGGGGGACCGTGGTCGTCATCCAGGGCCCGAGGTTCTCCACGAAGAGCGAGTCGAAGTGGTTCAGCGACGCCGGCTGGGAGGTCATCAACATGACCCAGTACCCGGAGGCCTGGCTGACGCGTGAGCTCGGGATGGCCGTCGTCAACATCAGCCTCATCACCGACTACGACGCAGGTGTCCACGAGGGCACCGAGGCGGTCAACGCGACCGACGTGCTCGAGGTCTTCCAGGCCAACGCCGAGCGGATCCAGAAGGTCGTGCTCGACCTCATCGGGCGCTTTCCGGCAGATCTCGACGCGCTCGGCGCCGGCGCGGCGCTCGGGCCGACCCGTGGAGACGGGCACGCGGTGGCCGCCGAGGACGTCCGCCTGTTCGAGACGGGGCTCTAGAGCTTCGATGGCGACGAGCGCGACGGGCGACGGCCGGCTCCCGATCGGCGTCTGCCTCCGTTCGATCCGGGGAGAGCCGGAATGGTGGCTCGAGAGCGCCCATCGGCTCGACGAGGCTGGCTACGCGGGATTGTGGTGCTGGGACCACTTCATGGGTCGTGGCGACCAGACCGTGCCGGTGGTCGAGTCCTGGACGATCCTGTCGATGGCTGCCGCGGGGACGACCCGGGCAACGGTCGGCCCGTTCGTCATGAACGTCATGAACCGTCACCCCGCGCTCGTGGCGCGGATGGCATCGACCCTCCAGATCGCGAGCGGCGGCCGGTTGATCCTTGGCATCGGCATCGGCGGCGCCCCGAAGGAGCACGCCGCGTACGGAATGGATTTCCCGCCTGCCCCCCAGCGGGTGGCCCGGCTCGAGGAGGCCGTCGCGGTGATCCGTGCCCTGTGGACGGGGGGACCCATCACTCGACCGTCGCTGTTCTACCCGCTCCAGGAGGCCGTCGCGTTCCCGGTGCCGGATCCGCCTCCACCGATCATCATCGGGGGCGAGACGGCGGCCGGGGCCCGGCTCGCGGGACGGATCGGCGACGGCTGGTCGGCGTTCGACGACAACTTCGAGCAGCACCTGCCGCTCTACCTCGAGTCGCTCGAGGCCTCGGGCAAGCGACGCGAGGACCAGACCGTCCTCGTCGGGTTCGAGGGGGAGTGGCTGTCTGACGAGAGCATCCGCGACACGCCGTGGATCGAGGCGCCGCGCGAGACCTGGGACCGATGGCACGCGGCCGGAGCGGACGGCGCGATCGTGCTCGCTCGCACGACGGACGATGTCGACGCGCTCGTGGAGGCGACGAGCCGCTGGTGACCGCGGTTCATGGCACCATCCCCGGGTGACCCCGAGCAACCCGAGCGTCCCGACTGGGCCCGCGACACCGGCCGGGCCCGCACCACCGACTGGGCCTGCGACACCGACCGCGCCCGCGACACCGCCCGGGCCCGCGACACCGGCCGGGCCCGCGACACCGGCCGGGCCCGCACCACGGGTCGCGGCGACCCATCCCTGTGCGCGCTGCGGCGCGCCCGTCGGTCCTGGGGTCGGCCTGTGCGAACGCTGCAACCCGCTTGGGCTGCGCGACTCAGCGTCGTCGCAGGTCCACGGCACGGTGTTCGTGACCGTGGCGATCGCGATCGTCCTCCTGATCGTCTTCGCGCGCCTCTCGATCGCCGGCAGCGGGCCATTCCCCGCCAGCATCTCGGCGGTCACGCCGACCGAGGACGGTCTGGCGGTCACCGTCACCGTGAAGAATGAGGGCTCATCGGCCGGCCAGACGACATGCCGGATCGTCGACGTGGCCGACCGGGGCGTGAGCCGGAGTGCGTTCGTGCTCAGCCCGCGGATCGAGCCTGGCCAGACACTGGGCTTTCCGGCCGTCGTGACCGAGTTCGGACCGGAGGCGCGGGACCTCTCGGTCACGTGCCGGACGCCGTGACACCGGCATCGGTCGACCGCATCGTCGGCAGCGCGGACGACCTGGCGTTCGGGCTGGCGCTCGCGGCTCGCGCGGGCGAGGTGCTGATGGACCGCTACGAGCGCCTCGAGCGGATCCATCACAAGAGCGCCCGCGATGTCGTGACTGAGGCCGACCACCTGTCGGAGGAGCTGATCATCGACGCCATCCGTGCGCGCCACCCTAACGACGCGATCCTGGCCGAGGAGAGCGGGGAGCACCGGGCGATCGCCGGGGAGGCGCCCACCTCGGGTCGGGGCCGGCTCTGGATCATCGATCCGCTGGACGGCACCGTGAACTACGCGAACGGCATCCCGTTCTTCTGCGTCTCGATCGGGCTCATCCTGGATGGACGCCCGAGCGTCGGCGTGGTTCACGACCCGACCCGTGGGGAGACCTTCGCGGCGACAGCCGACGGGCCGGCCCTCCTGGCGGCCGCGCTCGGGTCACCCAGCCACGCGATCACAGCGTCCGAGAAGGACAAGCTCTCCGACTTCGTGATCTCGATGGCCCTTGGCGGGAGGGGTGCCGTCGGCCGGTCGCGAGCCGTTCGCAAGGGGATCCGCATCTCACGCTCGATGGGTTCGGCGGCCCTGGCGCTCGCGTACGTGGGCAACGGGCGGTTCGACGCCTTCATCCAGCAGGGTGGGCTGTCGGCGTGGGACATCGCGGCCGCCGGCCTGGTCGCCGAGCGGGGCGGTGCCCAAGTCACCGCGATGGACGGCGGCCCGTGGTTCGACCTGGCGCGCGGGCCGGCGTCGAGCGGCATCGTGGCGTCCCCGGTCGCCCATCACGGGACGCTACTCGACCTCGTCAGGTAGGCATTCGCGTCGATTCTCCGGTGGTGAACGAATTCACGCTGTAGATGACGTGCCAGGTGCGAAATGGGTGGTTTGTGCCGGCTCCGACGTCGATCGTTCACCGGCGGTGAACACCGGAACCCATCGCGGTCCGGTCATGCGCTTGACCGCGTAAACCTTCACCGGGAGTGAATCGAGCAACGTCGGTGGTCGATCAGTCCTCGTCGAGCCAGCGGTGCGGTCGGGTCCGGAGCCGGTCCAGGCCCCATTCCTCGCAGAACGCCTCCCACGTGGCGCGCGGCGCCCCGTCCCAGCGCAGCTCGTCGGCGTCCCGCTGGCGGATCTGGACGCCATCCGCGGCGGTGCGCAGTCGCGCGAGATCCCGGTACAGGAGCGCCTCGTCCCAGTGCTCGCGCAGGGTCGCCGCGAGTCCGACCGCTCGCGTGCCCCCGACCCCCGGCACCTCCCAGGCCGATGCCTTCTCGGGGATGTCCTCGAAATGTCCGTAGCGAGCCAGGATCGCGGCCGCCCCTTTCGCCCCCCAGCCGGGCAGGCCCGGGTAGCCGTCCGACGAATCGCCCACCAGCGCCAGCCAGTCGGGGATCGAGGGCGGGGACACGCCCCACTTGGCCCGGACGCCGGCGTCGTCGTAGGTGATCCCGCGGCGGCGATCCCACAGCACGATCCGCTCGTCGCGGACGAGCTGGGCCATGTCCTTGTCCGGGGTGCACACGAGGATCCGTTCGACGCGCTCGTCTTCGGCGAAGCGGACGGCCGCCGCCGCGATGGCATCGTCGGCCTCGAACTCGACCATCGGCCAGAGCACGACGCCGAGGGCCTCGATCGCGGCTTCCGCGATGGGGAATTGGGCGAGCAGGTCCGGCGGCATCCCGGCGGACGACTTGTAGCCCGGGTACAGGTCGTTGCGGAAGGACTCGATCACGCGGTCGGTCGCGCAGCCGACGTGCGTGGCCCCCTCCTCGCGCAACAGGTACAGCAGTTGGTCGCACAGGCCGGACACGCCCGAGAGCACGATCCCGTCCCGACCGATGACGTCCGGACGGGGGGCGAAGTGGGCCCGGAACAGCTCGTAGGTGGCGTCGACGAGGTGGAGCTGCATCAGCGCATCCTGCGTTTGCCATGGCCGGACGCCGGCCGCGATCATCTCGTCGATGGCTCGGGCGCCGTCGCCAGGGGTGAGATCGACGGCCGCGATCGCATCGGTCAGCACGCTCGTCTCGTAGCCCAGGCGTGCGGCATCGAGGGCGGTTGCCTTGACGCAGTAGTCGGTCGCAAGGCCGACCACCACGACCCGCCCGATCCCGCGGCCGCGGAGCAACGAGTCGAGCTCGGTCGGAGTCTCCTGCCCGGTCGTCGGATCGCGCGTGGCGAACCCGGAGTAGCCATCCTCGCCGTTGACGCCCTTGCGGACCCGTGGCGCCTCATGGGGAGTCTGCAACGCGGGATGGAGCTGGGCGCCCCACGTGTCGGCCACGCAATGGACCGGCCAGATGCCGCCGTCCTTCGCGAAATGCGGCGTAGTCTCGGGATGCCAGTCCTGGGTGAAGACGACGAGGCCGTCCGCGGCCGTCGCCCTGGCGATCTCCGCGTTGATCGTCGGCACCACGGTGTCGCCCCCGGCCACCGCCAGGCTGCCCGCCGGGTCGGCGAAGTCGTTCTGCACATCGACGACGATCAGGCTCGTCGTCGAGTCATAGCGGCGCATGGCGCCGAGCCTATCAGCCGGGGCGTCCAGGGACCGGCAGTCGAACGCGAAGAAGCGGCGCCGCGGGCGCCGCTTCGGTAGCGGGGAAGCTCGGTGAACTAGCCGATCATCGCCGAGCGCTCGTCCGGGGCCGGCTCCGGCGCCACCGTCTCCGGTGCGACCGGCGGGACCACGTCGAGCAGGTACCCGATGCCCTGGAACGTCTTGATCCGCCCGGGCTCCCCGGGCTCCGCCCCCAGCTTGCGGCGGACGCGCGACACCCAGACTCGGAGGTACTGGAGGTCGTCGCGGTATTCGGGGCCCCACACCTTGGTCAGCAGCTCCGTGTGGAGGACCACCTTGCCGGCGTTCGCAGCCAGGTGCTGGAGGAGCAGCCATTCGGTCCGCGAAAGCTGGACCAGCTCCCCGTTCCGGGTGACCATGCGGCGTTCGAGGTCGATCTCGATATCGTCGAACGCCAGGACACCCGATCCCGGGCTGGCGCCGGACGAGCGGCGCAAGACGGCCCGGACGCGGGCGGCCAGTTCGTCGGGATGGAAGGGCTTGGCGATGTAGTCGTCGGCGCCCAGGTCGAGGCCCTTGGCCTTGTCGGCGGTCGAGCCCTTGGCGGTCAGCAGGATCACCGCGACAGGGCGTCGCTCGCGTAGCTGTCGCATGACCTCGATGCCGTCGAGGTCCGGCATGACGATGTCCAGGAGAACGATGTCAGGGCGCACCTCCTCGGCCTTCTGGAGTGCCTCCTCGCCGCCGTTTGCAGTAACGACGCGGAAACCCTCCTCACCGAGGGCGATCGACACGAGTTTCGTGATCCGCGGCTCGTCGTCCGCGACGAGTACGAGCGGCTGGGTGCTCACTCTTGTACCTCCTGGGTCGGGGTCATGGTGACGGACATGGCCGGGGGCGTCACGTCCGGCGCGCTTGGGGTCGCGCCGGACGGCGCGGAGCAGACCTAGGAGCCGGCGGGCGCGACGCTCGGGAGCGTGACGTCCACGTTCACGTCGGTTGGTGTGGAGCTCGTGTTCGCACCCGGACCGGCGAGGAAATACCACGCGCCGGCGAGCACGATGATCACGGCGATGATGCCGAGGATCATGCCGGTGCTGGAGCCGCCATCTTTGACGACGACCGTGTCACGGTCATAGTTCGGATCGGACATGACTGGGACTCCTTCGTTCGATCGCGGGTGGCGATATCCGGTCGGCCGAGCTCTGGACCGGCGACCGGTCGAGCGGGCCCGCCCGTTCGGACGGACGGCTCGAAGCCCTAGCAGCATGTCCCGGGGCGCCTGACGCGGATGGGCCCCCGACATTGCAATCCGGTTACATCGGCATTACAGCGGCCGTGACCGCACGTCGGGGGCCTCAAGAAGCCGGGATGGGCTACCCTTCAGGCATGGGATACAGCGCGGCTGAGCTCGATCTGATCGACCGGGCCGAGGAGGTCGAGATCGAGACCAGCGGTGCCGAGGGCGCCGTCCACCGGACCATCATCTGGGCCGTCGTCGACGATGGATCGGTCTTCGTCAGGTCGTATCGAGGGCCGGACGCCCGCTGGTACCGCGAGGCGTTGACGGACCCCTCCATCGCGTTGCACGTCAACGGTCGACGACTTCCGGCGAGGGCGATCCCGGCGATCGACGCAGGCTCGATCGAGCGGACATCGACCGGCCTGCTGCGCAAGTACGCGGGCGATCCCGCTGCGAACGCCATGGTCGCCCCCGAGCTCCTCGATCTCACGCTCCGTCTCGAGCGCCAGTGACCGGAGCGAATCGGCCCCGACCCACCACCTTCTGACGGCGGTCCGCCGCCGTACGATCAGCCGCGGTTCGCGCGCTCTGGAGTCGCAACACATGTACTTCGACGAATTCAAGCACCAGCTGCCGGACATCGACCCGGACGAGACCGAGGACTGGATGCAGTCCCTCGATCAGGTCGTCGAGCAGGCCGGTGAGACGCGTGCCCGCTTCCTGGTCTACAAGCTTCTCAAGCGAGCTCGCCAGCTGCAGATCGGCCTCCCCCCGCTCACCCAGACCCGCTACATCAATACGATCAGCCCCGAGCAGGAGCCCGATTTCCCGGGTGACGAGGCCATGGAGCTGCGGATCCGGCGGATCGTGCGCTGGAACGCCGTGGCGATGGTGCTGCGAGCGAACACCAAGTTCGCGGGCATCGGCGGGCATCTATCGACCTATGCGAGCTCGGCGAGCCTGTACGAGACCGGCTTCAACCACTTCTTCCGTGGCAAGGACGGGGAGGGGAGTGGCGACCAGATCTTCTACCAGGGCCATGCGGCGCCCGGGATCTACGCCCGCGCGTTTCTCGAGGGCCGGCTGACCGAGGCCCAGCTCGACCACTTCCGCCGCGAGGGCGAGCCCGGGGTCGGTCTGAGCTCGTACCCGCACCCGCGGCTGATGCCCGACTTCTGGGAGTATCCGACGGTCTCGATGGGTCTCGGGCCGATCAGCGCGGTCTACCAGGCCCGCTTCAACCGCTATCTCCACAACCGCGGACAACTCGATACGTCGAAGTCACGGGTGTGGGCGTTCCTCGGGGACGGCGAGACCGACGAGCCCGAGTCGCTGGGCGCGCTCAACCTGGCGGCCCGCGAGGGCCTCGACAACCTGACCTTCGTCGTCAACTGCAACCTGCAGCGGCTCGACGGCCCCGTCCGCGGCAACGGCAAGATCATCCAGGAGCTCGAAGCGGTCTTCCGGGGCGCCGGCTGGAACGTCATCAAGGTCATCTGGGCGCGCGAGTGGGACGACCTCCTGGCCCGCGACGTCGACGGGCTGCTCGTCCAGCAGATGAACGACACCCTTGACGGCGAGTTCCAGAAGTTCAGCGTGGCCGGCGGCGCCTACATCCGCGAGCAATTCTTCGGTCCGGACCAGCGGCTGCGCAAGCTCGTCGAACACCTGACCGACGACGACCTGGCCAAGCTGCGCCGGGGCGGTCACGACTACCGCAAGGTCTATGCCGCGTACAAGGCCGCGACCGAGTTCCAGGGCGCGCCGACGGTCATCCTCGCCAAGACCGTGAAGGGTTGGACCCTGGGGCCGGGCGTCGAGGCCCGCAACATCACCCACCAGGCCAAGAAACTGTCGGAGAAGGAGCTGCAGATCTTCCGCGACCGGCTGCAGCTGCCGATCCCGGACGAGCAGCTCAAGGAAGCCCCGTACTACCACCCAGGCCCCAAGTCCGAGGAGGTCGAGTACCTGCGCGAGCGCCGAGCAGCGCTCGGCGGCTCGATCCCCAAGCGGGTGGTCCGCGCGGGGCCGCTGCCAGCACCCTCCCCCGAGGTCGATCAGGAGTTCGCGGCCGGCAGCAAGACCGAGGTGTCGACGACCATGGTCTTCACGAGGATCCTGCGCAATCTGATCCGCGACAAGGAGCTCGGGTCGCGCATCGTGCCGATCATCCCCGACGAGGCGCGCACGTTCGGCATGGACCCGCTGTTCAAGGAGGTCGGCATCTACGCCGCCCTCGGCCAGCGCTACGAGCCCGTCGATTCCGACCTCGTGCTCTCGTACCGCGAGGCGACCGACGGCCAGGTCCTCGAGGAGGGCATCACCGAGGCGGGTTCGATGGCCAGCTTCCAGGCGGCCGGGACCTCCTACGCCACCCATGGCCACTCGATGATCCCGTTCTACATCTTCTACTCGATGTTCGGCTTCCAGCGGACCGGGGACCAGATGTGGGCGTTCGGAGATGCCCGCGGGCGCGGCTTCCTCATGGGCGCGACGGCCGGTCGTACGACGCTGGCGGGCGAAGGCCTGCAGCACGACGACGGCCACAGCCACATCCTGGCGTCGACGGTCCCGGTCGTTCGCGGCTACGACCCGGCCTTCGCCTACGAGCTCGCCGCGATCGTGCGCGACGGGATCGAGCGCATGTACGTCAAGGGCGAGGACGTCTACTACTACATCACGCTCTATAACGAGAACTACGCCCAGCCACCGAAAGCCGAGGGCATCGACGAGGGGATCCTGCGCGGGATCTACCGGTTCGCCGAGGCCCCGGATGTCGGGAAGGACGCCCACCCGGCTCGACTGGTCGGCTCCGGCTCCATCCTCAACGGGGTCATCGCGGCACGCGACCTGCTGGCCGAACGATTCGGCGTGGCCGCCGAGGTCTACAGCGCCCCGTCGTTCCCACTCCTGCGGCGCGACGCGCTCGAGACCGAGCGCTGGAACCGGCTGCACCCCGACGCCAAGGAACAGCGTGTTCCCTTTGTCACGACGGTGCTTCCCGGCGATGGCGGCCCGATCGTGGCCGCCACCGACTGGATGAAGGCGCTGCCGGACATGGTGGCTCGCTGGCTGCCGGCGCCCTACGTGTCGCTCGGAACCGACGGGTTCGGCCGAAGTGGCACGCGCGAGGATCTGCGGGCGCTGTTCGAGATCGACCCGCCCCATATCGCGGCGGCGACCCTCGTCTCCCTCGCGCGATGCGGCGCGATGGCCCCGGCCAAGGCGGCCAAGGCGATCCGCGAGCTCGGCATCGACCCGGACAAGATCGATCCGCTCGCCGGCTGAGTAGCGCGTGCCGGCCGGCAGCACGCCGTCGCCGACGGGCGCCCTGCGGACGGGAGTCCCGGCCGGCCGGCCGGACCGGACCGGGCTGGCCCCGTTGGCCGCGGTCTTCCTGCGGATCGGGCTGACGGCCTTCGGTGGGCCGGCGGGCCACATCGCCATCATGCGCGACGAGTTCGTGCGGCGTCGCGGGTGGCTGGACGACGCCGTCTTCGTCGACCTGATCGGCGCGGCCAACCTGATCCCGGGCCCGACGTCCACCGAGCTCGCGATGCACATCGGCCATCGCCGCGCGGGACGAGCCGGGCTGCTCGTGGCCGGACTCGCATTCCTGCTTCCCGCCGTGCTGATCGTCGCCGTCCTGGCCTGGCTCTACGTCGAGCACGGACGGCGCCCCGAGGTCGCGGCACTGCTCGGCGGCATCACTCCAGTCGTCGTGGCCATCGTTGCCCATGCCGGCTTGTCGATCGCGCGCACGACCCTGCGCAGCCCGCTGCATGTGGGCGTTCTCGTTGCGTCTGTCGCTGCGATCGTGGTCGGCGTACCGGAGATCGCGGTGCTGCTCGGTGCCGGTGTCGTATCGGTCGGATTGGTCGCCACGCTGGGCGGCCAGAGCGCAGCGATCGGGATGGTCTCGTGGGCGTGGCCGACGGTCGGTGGGGTTTCGGGTGGCGCCACCCACGCTGTGGCCGCGGGCGCCGCGGTCACAGGAGTACCCGCTGCCACGAGCGTGATGGCGGCAGCCGCCGCCGGAGTCGCCGTGAGCGCCACGCCAGGCCTCATCCTCGTGACCTTCCTCAAGATCGGCGCGGTCCTGTTCGGTAGCGGCTACCTCCTGGTGGCCCTGCTTCGCTCCGAGCTCGTGGACGGGCTCGAGTGGATCACCGAGACGCAGCTCCTCGATGCCGTCGCGGTCGGTCAGGCGACCCCGGGTCCGCTGTTCTCGACCGCCACGTTCATCGGCTACGTGGTCGGCGGACCGCTAGGCGCCGTGGCCGCGACCGTCGGCGTGTTCCTGCCGGCGTTCATCGCAGTGGCCGTGAGCATCCCGATCCTCGATCGACTCCGCACCTCCGTCCGAGCCCGCTCGTTCCTCGACGGGGTCAACCTGGCTGCCGTCGGGTTGCTCGGCGTCGTGTCGGTCCAATTGGCGATCGCCGGGGTCCGTGACATCGTGGGCGTCGCGACGATGCTCGCGGCATTCGGGCTACTGCTCCGCGGCATCGGCACCGGCTGGCTGATCGCGGCGGGCGCCGCCATCGGCATCATTCGGTGGTGGCTGGCTCCGGGCTGATCGGCCGGCCCGGGGGCTCGAGGAGGGACACCGGGTGCCGCTCGTAGGGCTCCTCGACTTCGAGCTCGTCGGCCTCCAGGACGCGCAAGGTGAATCCGAATTCGGAGCCGCCACCCGGCGGCCGGCGCGCCCACATCCGCCCGCCCATCGCTTCCACGAGGCTGCGACAGACGAACAACCCGATCCCTGAACCGGCGACCGACCTGGCGCTGTCGGGATCGCGATAGAACAGGTCGAAGACGCGGCGCAGCGATTCGTCCGGGATCCCGGGGCCGTCGTCGGTGACGCGGATCTCGACGACGCTGTCGTCGCGGCGAGCATCGATGACGACCTTCGTCCCCACGGGCGTGTACTTCGCGGCGTTGCCCAGCAGGTTACGGACGATCTGCTCGACATAGGTTCCTTCACCGGCGACGACCGGCAGGTCGGGCCCCAGCCGGGTCTCGATGTGGAGGGACGGCAAGTCGGGAGCCTCTTGGGCCACGATCCGTTCGATCAACCGCCGCGGCTGAAGTGGTTCGGCGTCGATGACCAGCCGTCCACGTTCCGCACGGCTCAGGACCAGCAGATCCTCGACGAGCCGGTGGAGTCGCTCGGATTCGGCGCGAACGTCTTCGAGCAGAACCGCGCGCGACGCGGGGTCGTCGGCGCGCCCCGGACGCGCCAGGATCTGGGTGAGGCCCAGGATGGTCGTGATCGGCGTGCGCAGCTCATGGCTGATGACGTCGATGAACGCCTCGCGGAACTCCCCGGCCCGGCGCTCCTCCAGGAGCAGCTGATCGCGCTGCTCCTCGACGTGACGGCGCTCGGTGATGTCCCGGCCGGTGCCGATCATCGAGATCGCGCGTCCCTCTCCGTCGCGGATGACGCGGCCCGCACCCTGCGCCCAGTGGACCGATCCGTCCGGCCACACCACGCGGAAATCGAGGGCGTAGGGCGCCACCCCCTCGATCGCTGCCTGGACGCCGCTGCGGAACGGCTCTCGATCGTCGGGATGGATCATGTCGAGGTACGCCTCGAACGACGGGGCGTGCGCCATTGGCTCCATGCCGTGCTGGTGGAAGATCTCGTCCGACCACGTCAGCGTGCTGTCGGTGATGTTCCACTCCCAGAACCCGGTGCCCGAAGCGGCGAGCATGACCTCGAGTCGACGGTCCCGGCCCTCGACCGCCTCGGCAAGCGCCGCGACTTCGTCCAGGGCGTCTACGAGTCGGTCGCGCGCTGCCCGACGGGAGGCCACGAGGAGCACCGTTCCGGTGGCCGCCACGACATAGATGATCTCTCGCACGAGTTCGGCGCGCGACGCCAGGGTCGCGTCGCCACCCAGGAAGAACACCCCATTGAGGATCACCGCTACGACGATGGCTGTCATCCCGCCGATCAGGCCGCCGAACCAGGCCGCCAGGACCGCCGCCGCCATGAGCAGGATGTATCCGGTGTTGTCCTGCGCGAACTGGTTGAACGCCGCCTTCGCAGCGAGGGCCACCACGGCGATGCCGAGCCCGGCGAGCAACGCATATCCGGGCCCGAACCGGAAGTCGCGCGCCCTGGCGATCTCACCCTTGGCTCGTCCGGCTGCCTGCCCTGCGGCGCCCGCCCTCTCCTGCGTCACGTATCTCCCTCGCGATGCCCTGAGCGTCGGAAGTATGGACCACGTCTCGCCCACGGATGACCGGGAGCAGCGCTTCAGGCCAGCGTTCGCGCTGTCGTCCCGTCGTAACGAGGCTCGGCGGGCTATGGCGTCCGGGCGGGATGCACGCCCGCGCACGATGAGGGCCCCGTTCCGGCGACGGTCACGGCGCCGACCAAAGGAGATTCGACCGATGACAGGAAACGACACGAGCGACCGCGACCGGTCCCCCCGCGGCGGCACGCCCCAGCCCACGGACGATGGGCAGCGAACGGACCATCCAGATGACCAGCGTCGCGATCCTGGTGCCTATGTCGGCCGCGAGCCCGAGCGCCAGGCCGCCACGATCCCGGGCGGCAGCTCGCGCGAGGACGAGCGTGTCGCCGCGCACAGCACCCAGTCGGGTGCGACGGCCAAGGATCTCGTCCCGGATGGTCACCGCGAAGGCCCGCAAGCGGATGACGATCAGGTGCGGGAGGCCGGCCAGTCCCGCTGATAGCCGCCTGATACGCGGGGTGACCGCGGATTGACGTCCCGCCCGGCTGGCGCCACCTACCGTCGGACCAACGGCGTCATCCGACGTCCCGTCACCGGCGATGTGCCGGTCAGTCGAACACAAGGAGGCCCCCAGTGGACCACGACACGACCACCCCTCACGACCACCCCCACGATGACGACCTGTTGAACGAGGGCCGTGGCACGGCTCCCGAGAACGAGGAAGGCGGCACGGAGGCCATGGGCGCCGGAGCCGGCGCTCTCGGCGGCGCCGCCGTCGGCATGGCCGTCGGTGGGCCCCCCGGTGCCGTCGTCGGTGGCGCGATCGGCGCCGTCGGTGGCGCGGTCGCCGGTGAGGCGGCCGAAGGCGACGACGAGGCCGGTGCGGGCACCGGTGCCCTCGGTGGCGCCGCGGCCGGCGCCCTGGTCGGTGGCGCCGTCGCCGGACCTCCCGGCGCGGTCGTCGGTGGTGCGGTCGGCGCGGCCGGTGGTGCCGGTGCGGGCGACCAGACCGAGGAAGAGACCGAGGAGACCAACCCCAACAACCCGACCGAGCGCTCCTACTGACCCCAGCCCGACCCGGCGATCGGCCGGGAGTGCGACACTGGCCGCGAGGATCCCGCCCAGGCGGGCCTCGCGGCCGATCGTTTCTCGTAAGGTGTTTGTCCCATGACTCGTTCGCTGCGCATCGCCCAGGTCGCCCCGCCATTCGAGCGTGTGCCACCACGGGCGTACGGCGGGACCGAGCGCATCGTGCACGGGCTGGTCACCGAGCTCGATCGCCGAGGTCACGAGATCACGACCTTCGCCAGCGGCGACTCTGTGGTGCCTGGCCGTCACATCGAGACCGTGCCTGAGGCGCTCCGTCCACTTGGCTACGCGGGCGACTCGCTACCGTACATGCAGCTGACGCTCCATGCGGTCCTCGCGCACGCCACGGAATTCGACCTCATCCATGCGCACATGGAGTGGGCCAACCTCCTGCTGGCCCGCGTCAGCCCGGTCCCGGTCGTGGCGACGTTCCACGGCCGGCTGGACCTCCCGTGGGCCGACGCGCTGTTGCGCGATCCGCCCGCGGGCCTCGTCGCTATCAGCGACAACCAGGCCGCCACCCACCCTGACGTGCCCTGGGCCGCGGTCGTCCACAACGGCCTGCGACTGGCCGAGATGCCGTTCGGATCGAAGCGGACGGACTCCCTGTGCTTCGTCGGGCGGGTGGTGCCCGAGAAGGGGATCGTGGAAGCGATCGAGATCGCTGTCGCCACCGATCGCCCGTTGCGCATCGCGGCAAAGGCCGGTCCGACGGCCATCGAACGCGACTATTTCGAGAACGTGTTCCGGCCGGCGATGAAGGCCGCGGGTTCCCTCGTCGAGTTCCTCGGGGAGCTCGACCAGCCCGATCGCGACGACCTCTTCGCGCAGAGCTACGCGTCACTGATGCCAGGGTCATGGCCCGAGCCGTTCGGCCTCGTGCTCATCGAGTCGCTGGCCGCCGGGACACCGGTCATCGCCCGGCGCATCGGCGCCCTGCCCGAGATCCTGCGTGACGGCATCGATGGCTTCTTCGGCGATGACGTCGCGGGCATGGCCTTCAAGGTGGACCGCGTGGCTGACCTGGATCGGCAAGCGATCCGTGAATTGGTCCTCGACCGCTTCTCGGTCGAACGGATGACCGATCGCTACGAGGCCGTCTACCTTGCCCAGCTCGATGCGGCCAGGACGAGGATCGCGGTCGGACCCGGATCGGCCCAGGGCTCGGACGAAGACGCCGGGGAGCCCGAGCCGCTGGCCGCCCACCGCATGGGGCAGCTCGCCCGGCGCTGAGCCCGCGACCGAGCGGACGTTCGGTCGCGCTGGCGCCGCCCCGCCCATCCGCCGCGCCGTGCCAGGCGGGAATGCCACGTGTCTGCGACATCCGTCCCGGCCATCCGTGCCGCGTTCCTGAGGTCCACCTTGTGACGCTGTCGATCCCGCTGAGCGCGGGTGGCCGACGAGGAGGTTCCGACATGCCGCAGAAAGCTTGGACCGACAAGCGCGAACGTCAGTACGAGCACATCAAGGACTCCTACCAGGAGCGAGGCGTCAGCACCGACGAAGCGGAGGAGCGAGCCGCCCGGACCGTGAACAAGGAGCGCACCGAAGCGGGCGAGACGAAGGCCCAACGGAAGAGCCGATCCAAGTGACCGCCATCGGCTATGCGCTTTCGAGCGAGGAGCACGGGCCGCGGGACCTCGTGGCCAACGCCCGGGCCGCCGAGGAGGCCGGGTTCTCCTTCGCCCTCATCTCGGACCACTTCCACCCGTGGATCGAGCGCCACCCGCACAGCCCCTTCGTCTGGGGCGTCCTCGGGGCGATCGCCCAGGCTACCGACAAACTGGTCGTCGGGACCGGCGTGACCTGCCCGACGTTCCGGACTCACCCCGCGATCATCGCCCACGCAGCGGCGACGGCCGCGGACCTGATGCCGGGACGGTTCTTCCTCGGCGTCGGGACGGGCGAGAACCTCAACGAGCACATCCTCGGCCAGGCGTGGCCGGAGTGGGAGGTCCGCGCGGAGATGCTCGAGGAGGCCGTCGAGGTCATCCGCGAGCTGTGGCGGGGCAAGGTGACCAGCCATCGCGGCCGGCATTACACCGTGCAGAACGCCAAGCTCTACACGTTGCCCAAGGAGCTGCCCCCCATCCATGTCGCGGCCGGCGGCGAGCGCATGGCCGAGATGGCGGGTCGGCTCGCCGACGGCCTCATCACGACCGCCCCGGACAAGAAGCTGCTCGGGGCCTATCGGCGCGCCGGAGGCGAGGGTCCGCGATTCGGCCAGGTGACGTTGTGCTGGGCCGCCTCAGAGCGCGCGGCCCGCAAGACGGCCCACGAGTGGTGGCCCACTGCTGCCCTGCACGGCGAGGTCAGCCAGGAGCTGCCGAACCCGGCGCAGTTCACGGACCTCGTTCAGAGCGTGACCGAGGACCAGGTCGCCGAGGTCGTGACGTGCGGCCCGGACGCCGACGCGCACCTCGCGAAGATCCAGGAATTCATCGACGCCGGGTTCGACCATGTGTACCTCCACCAGGTCGGCCCGGATCAGGACGGTTTCCTCGAATTCGCGCGCAAGGAGCTCCTGCCGCGACTGGGGGCGCGGACGCCCGCCGCGGTCTGACGCTGGTCGGCCGCTGTCTGGTTCGGCGGCGCTTCGCCGTTCAGCGCTGCTCTTGGGGCTCCTCGATGTCGGCCGCGTCCGGGGCGTCCGCACCCTCCTTGAGCCAAGGATTCGACTCCTCTGCCGGCTCAGCGGGCGATTCGGGCTCCGGAGTGACGTCGGTCTCGCGCTCGGTCTCGTAGGTGTCCTCGCCCGGGACGGGGCGCAGCTCATCGTTCACGGATGGTCCTCCGATGCGTGGATCTGGATAGGTGATAGTCAAGCACGAGTCATCCCGCGCCGCAGCAGGATCCAGGCGGCCACGAGGGTCACCATCGCGATGACGCCGAGCGCCAGGAACTCCCACGCCTGATTGGTCCCACCGCGCAGCATCAGGTCCTGGAGGAGCCGGATGCCATGGGTCACGGGGAGCGTGTAGGCGATCGCGCGCACCGGCTCGTTGAACTCGCTGATCGGCAGGACGAAGCCACTGAAGAAGACCGACGCGAGCAGGACGAGCAGGGACAGCTGGACGGCCTGTCGCTCCGAATCAGAGACCACCGCGATCAAGAGCCCCACGCCGATCGACGCCACGAGCAGCAGGGCGATCGCAAGCACGACGAACCCGACCGCCCCGACCATCGGCACGCCCAGCCCGAGCACGAGCAGCGCGACGGTCAGGCTCGCGATGGCGCCGCCGATCAATCCGAAGGCCAGGAGCTTTCCGGTGAGCACCTCCGCCGCGCTGACGGGGGCGATGCGGAAGAGTTCGATGACGCCGCTCGTGCGCTCACGCACAAGTGACATCGCCACCAGCGTGACGGCGAGGTGCTGAAGGATCAGGGCGAGCACGGCCGGGGCGAAGTAGGAGATGACGTGTGGCGTGGATGGCGACACGTTTCGGATCTCCGCGCGAGTCGGCGCCGCGATGACATCGGGCGGGATGGCGTTGGCCTCCGGCTCTCCGGCGGCGACGGCATAGCCCTGGCCCTCCGCCGCCACGCGTTCGATGATCTCGCGGTTGACGGCCGAAGCGAGGCCCGCAGCGAGGAATCCCGCGTAGTTCTCGGCGACCGGATCGACCACGTCGACCACGACCTCGATGACCGACTGCTCGCCGGCCCGGAATTGTTCGTCCGGGTCCTCGGGAGCGATGATGATCACGTCGGCCGTGCCTCCGCGGAGGCGCGCCTCGGCCGCGGTCCGATCCCCGGTGACCTCGCTGATGTGCAGGCCGCCGCCGGCGAGCTCCTGGTACGTCTCGATATCCGCGGGTAGGCCGCTGGTCGGCGGGGCCACGATCACGGTCTCGAGTGGCCGCTTGAAGCCGCTGTAGCCGAGGCCGAAGACGGCCATGATCAGGAATGGACCGAGGATCAGGCTGAGGATGGCGCCCGGTCGGCGCAGCGTCTCGATGATCTCCTTGCCGACGAAGGCCATCAGGCGGACGATCACCGCCAGCGCGGGCCGCATCAGGCGTCCTCCTCGGGAAGGTGATCCCGGGTCATGCGGTCGCGCTGGACGAGGATCGCGAACACCTCGTCGAACGACTGTCGGGCCTCATGTGCCGACGTGACGTCGCCGCCACTCTGGGTGATCGCCTCGACGACCTCCGGGAGTGCGGTGGAGGCGTCGTCGACGGTCACCCGCAGGCCATTCGTTCCGCGGCGCTCGACGCTCCGGACGAGCGGCAACGCCGAGAGCCTTGCGCTGTCGAACTCATTGCCGAGTTCGATCTCGACGGCATCCCCGCCCATCGCCTCGCGGCGCAGGTCGTCGGGACGGGACAGCGCGATGAGGCGGCCGTCGGCGATCAGGGCGACGGTGTCGCACTCCTCGGCCTCGTTGACGTACTGGGTGGTCACGAGGAGCGTCCGACCGTCATCGCGCAAGCGATGGAGCTCTGCCCAGACGGTGCCTCGCAGGATGGGGTCGATCCCGGCGGTCGGCTCGTCGAGAAACAGCAGGTCGGGATCGTGGACGAGGGCCGAGGCGAGCTCCAGTCGTCGCTGCATGCCACCAGACAGGCGGCCGGCGCGGCGACCGCGGACGTCCCACAGGTCCACGAGCTGGAGGACCTCGCGGGTGCGACGGTGACGGGTCCGCAGCAGGATGCCGAAGAGCGACGCCACGAAATCGACGTTCTCGCGGGCCGTCAGGTCCGGGTACAGGGTGAACTGCTGTGGCATGTACCCGATCCGCTCTCGTGTCTGCCGCCGGAAGGTGCGCGGGTCCTCGCCCAGCACGCGCACCTGGCCGTTGTCCGGAGCCAGCGCACCGGTCAGCAGACGGATGGTGGTCGTCTTGCCGGAGCCGGACGGACCGATGATGCCAAGGATCGTCCCGGCAGAAACCGACAGGGAGATCCCATCGACCGCGGTGTCGTCCCCGAACCGCTTGGTGACGTCGTCGATGACGACGGCGGCCTGGGCATCCGGCAGCGCGTCGGCGATCGCCGACGCGCCGGGTCTCGCAGGCGGTGCATCCAACACTGGGGGTCTCCTCGGGCTCGTCGGCGGGCTGGGCTGTCGCGTCCGGTGGTCATCCCACCGCCGCTCCCCCCACGGGCGCGGTGGGATAACGGAAGTATCCGGACCGCCGGGTATCGGCCTGCCGACGCAGGTGCGCGCCGGAGTTTCATCGATATCGCGGAACGCGCTTGCCACGTCGCTGAGAGGGTGGAGGCCGCCGGTTGTGATGGCCGTCGCGTGCGCCACCCGCCATCGTGCGCAGATGGTCGTCCGCAGCCCAGCCGAAGCCGATGCCGCCTCGGATGCCCGTGCCGTCGCCCGCGACGCCGGCCTGCGCTACGCGACCGATGCACGCCCTGGCATCAGCCGCCACCGCTCGGGGCGAGGGTTCAGCTACCGCGACGCCGAAGGCAGGACGATCCGGGATCGGGAGATCCTTACCCGGATCCGGGCGCTCGCGATCCCGCCCGCCTGGACCGACGTCTGGATCTGCCCGTGGCCGAATGGCCACCTGCAGGCACGGGGGCGTGATGCGCGCGGCCGCAAGCAATACCGCTATCACGCGGACTGGCACCAGCGCCGCGGCAGCGACAAGTTCGATCGCATGCTGGCCTTCGCGGAGGTCCTGCCGCGGATCCGGCGCCGTTGTGACGACGACCTCGCCACCCGGGGCCTGTCGCGCGAAAAGGTTCTGGCGACCGTTGTCCGCCTGCTCGAGCTCACGCTGATCCGCGTCGGGAACGACGAATACGCCCGGCTCAACCGGTCGTTCGGGCTGACGACCTTGCGCGATCGGCACGCGACGGTAAAGGGTGGCTCGGTCCGGTTCCGGTTCCGCGGGAAATCGGGACAGACCCACGAGGTCGGGCTTCGGGACCGCCGACTCGCGGGCTTGGTCCGACGCTGCCAGGAGCTGCCCGGCCAGGAGCTCTTCCAGTACGTCGATGACGATGGCGAGATCCGCGACGTCGGCTCAGAGGACGTCAACGACTATATCCGCGAAGCGGCCGGGGCCGAATTCAGCGCGAAGGACTTTCGGACGTGGGCCGGGACGGTGCTGGCGTACCGCGCGCTCCGGGCGCTCCAACCGGCCGACGGTGAGCGTGGCGCGAAGCGGAACGTCGTCGAGGCGATCCGGCAGACCGCCGACCAGCTGGGCAACACCCCGGCCGTGGCGCGCGGCAGCTACGTCCACCCCGCCGTCCTCGAGGCCTACCTTGAGGGTTCGATCCGCGGGGCGCTGGTGCAGGCGGCTGAGGAGCAGGCCACGCCGCCTACGGCCGCGAGCCCCCGGGAGGAGTCGGCCGTCCGAGCGCTGCTCCGCCAGCGGCTCGAGGACGACGCCGCGCGATCCGGCGCTCGCCCGCGCGGTGGGAGTCGGTCGGGTGGGGCCAAAGCCCCGGGTCGGACCCAGGCCAAGGCTTCAGGTCAGGCGAAGAAGACGGGTCAGGCGAAGAAGACGGGCCAGGCGAAGAAGACGGGCCAGGCGAAGAAGACGGGTCAGGCGAAGAAGACGGGTCAGGCGGCGGAGTCGTAACAGGGGAGCGAGAAGCCGATCTCCACGGCTCCCGACTCGCCATCTGTCACCCACGTCCGGCCACGCATCGCCTCGATCAGCCGCCGGGCGACATACATCGCGATGCCGGGGCTGATGGATCCTGGCCCGGGGTCGGCGGCCGGAAGCTCGAACAAGGAGCCCCGATCCTCGAGCGTGAGCGTGCCCGTCCGGTCGAGCAGTCGACAGCACACCTGCTCGTCCTCGCCACTGACGGCGACCTCGAGGTCCGTGGCGCCGGCAGCGCGCCAGGCGACATTGGCGATGAGATTGCGCAACGCGTGCGCCAGGGCGCCCGGATCGGCGGCGGCGGGTGGCGGCGTCCCATCGAGGCGAAGCATGATTTGCAAGCCGGGCCAGCGCGGCGCCTCGATCTGCGACCCCGCGTCGACCGCACGGATCAGGGAGATCGGCTCACGCGTCACGCGGACGGCGTCATGCTCGAGGCGGGTGAGGACCAGGAGGTCCTCGACGGCCCGGAACAGGCGGGCGGCCTCGTGATAGACGTCAGACGCGAGCTCGCGACGCATGGCCGGCAGGAGGTCCTCGTCCCGCGCCAGGACCGCGCTTCCCGCGTAGATGGTGGTGATCGGGGTGCGCAGCTCATGTGCCAGGACCCCCAAGAGCGCTTCGTGCTCCGCCGCGCGGGCGCGCTCGGTCGCCTGGAGTGGAGCGCGGGCAACGTCGGACTGCGGCATGCTCCTAGAGTCGGCCACCGAGGGCCCCCCGGATGTCGCGGGTCGATGGGGTTGTCTTGCGAGCGTGTTGCGCGTGGGAGCAATTCCCGTCTGGGCCCCCGGTCACCCTTCGCCGTCGTCCTCGATCAAGGGGAGGGCGACGACCACCGTGGTGCCCGTCCCCGGCCCGTCCGAAAGGAGCACGAGCGTGCCGCCGTGCGCCGCGACGATGCCACGGCAGGCATAGAGCCCGAGCCCGAGCCCGGGGATGCCCTGTGCTCGAGCGCGGTCGGCCCGCACGAAGCGATCGAATACGGTCCTGGCTTCGTCGGTGGTCAGACCCATGCCGCGATCGCGGACCGTGAGCTGGCCGATCCCATTGGCAGCACGCTCGGCCCGGATCTCGATACGACCGTCGCCGGGCGAGTACTTCAGCGCGTTGCTGATGAGGTTCGATACGACGCGACGGAGGAGATGCGGGTCCCAGAGGCCGACCAGCGGATGGGCCGAGGACTCGAACTCGATCTGTCGACGCGTCTCGGCGTCCAGGAGCGCGAGTGCGTCAACCACGATCGCGTCGAGTTTCGCCGGCTCGGGGTCCGGTTCCAGGGCGCCCATGGCCAGCCGCGAGGCGTCGCCGAGGGTGTCGAGCATGATGTTGATCTCGTTGACCGCGACCACGGCACTCTTGACGACCTCCGAGATGCGCTCCCGGTCGAATTCGGGCTCGTCCAGCCAGCGGGCGGCAAGGTCGAGTGATCCTGTCACGAGCGTGATCGGCTGGCGGATGTCATGGACCGTCGTCGCCAGGAATTCCTCGCGCAGGCTCTCGACGCGATGCGAGAGTGCGTTCAGCCCGACGGTCGCGGCGCCGTCCAGCGCATCGTCGATGACGGCCTGGCCCGCCAGAAGGTCCGGCCCCCGGGCGTCCTGGACGGAGGCGATGAGTGCCCGCCCGATCTCGTGGCGGAGCAAACGGAACTCGGTCACGATCGCGACCGGCCCGAGACCCTGGTCGAAGCGCATCTGCGCGTGCGCCTTGGCCGCGTCGATCACCGCGGGGTCGTCCATCGGCGGCTGGAGGTCGTTGCGGTAGGTCGAGGTCCGCAGAACGCCGATGATGTTGTCGAGCAGCACGGGGATGTGATCGGCGACGGAGGCGCTCGGATTGTCGGCGTGGAACGGCTGCTCCAGTGCTGCCTGCAGCCAGGCCGCGAGGATCTCGCCCCGGCGGCGCGCGAGTGCCTCCGCGATGGGGCCCAGATCGGCGTCGTCGACGACCCCCTCGATGCGCTGATCGATGTCGGCTGCGGCGTCATCGGACTCGGACATGCCGCGCCCTCCCACCTTCTCCGGCTTCACCCCCCCGCGCGAAGGCCGAGGATACGCCGCGCGCCGCGCTCACGTGTGCGATCACTCGCTCCGTGTCGCACATGAGGAGGCCCCGGCGGGGGTCGCCGGGGCCTTGGATGCGACGGTAGGGAGATAGCCGTCAGCGGTCGCCGCGGAGCTCGTCACCCACGTTGCCGGCCTGCTCGCGGATCTCGTCGCCGACATTGCCGGCGTGGTCGGCGAGGGATTCGTCGCCGTCGGACTTCCGATAAGAAGCCTTGGCGTCGTTCTGCGTGTCGCGATACTCGCGCTTCATGTCCTGGGTGCTGTCGTCCGCGACGTCACGGACCTCGTCGCCTGCATTGCCAAGCTGCTCGCGCATCTCGTCGCCCGCGTTCGCGACCTTGTCGCTGAGGGATTCGCCGTCAGCCTTGCGCCACGTCTGCTTGGCGTCCGTCTCTGCGTCTCGATAGCCCTTCTTGACGTCATCCATGATGGTCGGACTCCTTCACGGTAGTGGCGCTGGTTGCGCCGTACCGAGAACCTAGTCCCCGCCGCGTATCGCGATACCCGTCGAGGACGG
Organism: uncultured Chloroflexia bacterium; assembly: GCA_963828165.1. GTDB lineage: Bacteria > Chloroflexota > Limnocylindria > Limnocylindrales > CSP1-4 > SPCO01. The sequence goes on along the minus strand of CAWHDR010000001.1, from coordinate 354,369 downwards.
CGGTCCGATTGCGGGGACGTTGCAGCACGGGGGCCGCGTTCGCCCGGAGTCCGCTCCGTGGCGTCAGCGCGTCGTGCTGGGCTTCGATCCGGGCCGGTCGCTCTGGCGGTCCAGCAGGGTGAGGCCCATCGCTGCGGCCGGCACGAGCGCCAGCATCACGAGCAGGCGATTCGCGCCACCGACGAGGAGGCCCAGGGCGAAACCGAATGCCACGAGGGTGCCGGCCGACAGCGTCTCATCCGAGCCGGAGTCGATCGCGCGGCGGGCGTCCGTGATCGCCTCGCGGGTGGTGGCGGCGGCCTCAGGAAAGCGGGCTACGGCCTCATTGGCCACGCCGCGGACCGTGTCGGCGGCGTCGCGCACCGCTTCCTTGGCCTGCTGCGCGGCTTCCTTGGCCTCCTGAGCGGCTGTTTCTTCGGTCTGCGTCGATCGCGGTGTGGTGGCCATGGCTCGGACTCCTTTGGATGTGTGGCCAGGTCGGCCCCGAAGCATACGTACCGGGCGATGCGACGGGAAATGGCGACGGACGGCTCGGGGAGGGGACCCGGGCCGTCCGTGCGGTCCGAGAACGCCCCGTCACAAGCGCTCCCGGTTGGGGATATCCATCTCTGCGGTGAAGCTTTTGAAACGGCTCCGGCCGCTATTGACCCTCAAGGTAGGGTCCCGGCGGCCACGCGATCGTCACGTCAGCCGGATGGGACATTGCATCGCCATAACAGGTGATCAGGTGGCTCCCGGACCCCCAGTGGCACGGGAGCCACGTCGCCAGTGTTGGGCCCGATGCGTCACGGTCGCCCATGTCCGCAGACCCGCTGCGTTGCACTAACGTCACGGCTCCGCCCGCTGATCCCCGGCACCCGTCCGGGGGACGGCGAATCAGCCGGTGACGTCCTCCTGGTGCACTTCCCCGCGCCACGCGCCGGTCGCGACGCCACGGCTTTCCACGAACTCCTTGAAGCGCTTGAGGTCGTCCTTCGCCCCCCGCCCGACGATGCCGAGTGCATCCCCGACCGATTCGACGGGACCCTCGGGCTCGACATCGAGCTGCAGGGTCACCCGCGCCCTGCGGTCGTCAAGGCGATGGAACGTCACGACGCCAGCGTTCTGGGCTCCCTCGACGGACGTCCAGGCGATCCGTTGGTCAGGCGTCTGCTCAGTGATCCTGGCCTTCCAGGTCTTGCTGACGCCGGCGATCTCGGCGGTCCACCGAAGGGTCGTGTCGTCGAGCTGCTCGACCTTCTCGACGGCCTCCATGAACTGCGGGAACTCCTCGAACTGGGTCCATTGGTCGTACGCGACGCGGACCGGGACGTCGACGTCGATCGACTCGATGATCTGGGACACGATGCCTCCTCCTTGAGCGTTGGATGCGAAAAGGCCCACCGCTCGGGTGGGCCTGTTCGCGTGCTGAGATGGGTCCGGGTTTCGACCCGGGTGTTGATCAGACGGGGCCGCGACCCACTCGCGAGCGACCCGTCACCGCGCCGACCACGAGGACCGTGATCACGGCACCGATGGTCGCGACGACGATCGAGCTGATGTCCAACGCGCCGTCGATCGGATCCGTGTTGAAGATGACACCGGCAAGGAAGCCGCCGACGAGCGCGCCGACGATGCCGAGCACGATGTGGCCGATGATGCCGAGACCCTCGTCACCCTTGACAAGGAAGCCGGCCAGGTACCCGGCGATGGCGCCGAGGACGATCCACGCGATGATGCTCATTCGATACCTCCATCCCCATGCGGGCCTCTCACCCGCCTGCTGGGGTTCGTTCGCCCCCAACGTCGGGGCTGGTCGTCACTCTCGCGCTCGCCGCGCGGCGCGCGGACTACGACGGACCGCGCGTACATAACAACGGCATGAAGACGCCGGGTCCCGCGAACGGGACCCGGCGTCTGGATCGCGACGATCGGACAGATCAGGACGCCGTCGGCGCCGCCGAGTCGCTCGGCATCGGGGCCGCGTCGCTCGGAGCGGCGACGCTCGGCGCGGCGACGCTCGGCTCGACGGTCGCGGCCGGGCTGGACCCGCCCGCGGGCGTGCACGCGATGAGGGCGGCCCCGAGGGCCAGGGCAAGGAGCAAGCGCGTCCACATGGGAAGTACCTCCTGGAGATCGATCACGGCGGCCACCGCGCGCGGGGTGGCGAACCGGCCGGTGAGTGCCAACCGACGGCTTGACCCTAGGGGGGCGATGGCCACGTTGGTGTCGCGGCGCACCGGTCAGAAGTTTCAGGCGGCTCGCAGACTCGGGGTTGTCATGCGCGCGTGATGCGCCGGAGCCTCGCCGCGGTATCGCCGCATCGGCGCTGGACCGAGCATTCGAGTCGAGGCGGGATGCCGCCGATCAACTCCTCGAGGACGCCACATCGATGCTTACCGACAGGACCCACCAGCCGTTCGTGATGGACGACGCCGAGCCGGCGTCGGACCGCGGGATGCTCGTGCTCCAGTACCTGGTCGCCGCGGTCGCAGGGGTCGCGGCGTTGCTGCTCGCGCTCCTCAACTGAGCTCCGTCAACTGAGCCCCGTCACCGCCCGGCTATTCGATGCCGATGGCCACGATCGGCGCATCGACCTGGCCGACCTCGACGTCTCGAAGCTCGGCGACCGACAGCTGCTGTGGATCGATTTCGATCGAGCCGATGACGAGGAAGCCCTCGCCGAGCTGGCCGCTCGCCTGGAGCTCCCCGAGGCGGAACAGGAACGACTCGGGAACGAATTCGGTCGGGCCAACTCCTGGCGGTCCGAGGATCGGCTGCATCTCACCCTCGAGGCACTCGAGCCCACGGAGGACGACCCCGATCGCCTGAGCCGCCGCGAGATCGACCTGGTCGCGAGGGAGAACCTCGTGCTCTCCGTCCATAGCGGCCCGGTCGGCGCTCTTCAACGGTATGTGGAAGGCCTGGATGGCGAGACCCGGTTGGGCGCGCTGGACGCCGCCGCCCTCATGTCGGCGTTGGTGGACGAGGTCTTCATCGGGTACTTCCAGCTCGTCGAGTTGATCGAGCGCGACATCGATGACCTCGACCAGCGGGCCCTGCACGGCCGGCCGAAGGACGATGTCCTCGGTGCCCTCGTCTCGCTCCGAAGGCGCATCGGCCTCATGCGCCGAACCCTTGCCCCCCATCGCGAGGCGTTGGCGGCTCTCGCCCGCCCGGAGATGCAGCCCGAAGAGGCCGTCGGCCAACCGTGGCCAGGGTTGGTGGACCGCCTGGAGGGAGCGATCACCGCGATCGACTCGGTGCGGGACAGCCTGCTGGGCACGTATGACATCTACATGGGCCGGGTCTCACAGCACGCGAACGACGTCATGAAGACGTTGACCCTGCTGTCCGGGGTCCTGCTGCCGGCCGTCGTGCTGGCCGGCGTCATGGGCATGAACTTCGCGATGCCGTTCTTCGAGGACACGACGAATTTCTGGATCGTCGTGGGCGCGATGATCGGCATGGCGATCGTGATCCTTGGCGTGGCCCGTTGGCGCGACTGGATCTAGGGTCTTCGCGTCTCGGCGAGCGGAACCCGTGACCTACTTCGACGAAGCGTTGGCGGCGTCCGGCAACGAGCGCTCGTAGCCCTCGGTCGTGTCCTCGTCGGGAGTCTCGATCGCGGCCGGATCCTGGGCGACCGGTGTCTCTCGGGCCTGGAGGCGGGAAAGAACGATCTCGATCGAGGCCGCGATCGGCACCGCGAGGAACGCCCCCAGCAGTCCACCTACCTCGGCGCCCACGAGCAGGCTGAACAGCACCAGCAGCGGGGAGATCCCGATCGTGTTGCGCATGACGATCGGCACGAGCACGTTGCCCTCGATCAGCTGGAGCACGAGATAGATGAGGGCGACGACCAGGGCGAGCTCCGGCGAGACGGTGGCGGCCACCAGGATGGCCGGGATGGCCCCCAGCAACGGCCCGACGATGGGGATGGCCTCGGTCAGCGCGGCGATGAAGCCCAGCAGGAGGGCTCCCGGCAGGCCCAGCAGCGAATAGGCGACGCCGGTCGCGACGCCCATGGAGCCCATGAGGATGAGTTGCCCGCGGACCCACAGCCCCAGGCGGGTCTCGATCTCGTTCCACGCGTTACGGGACCCGGCTCGGCGGTCGGCCGGAAGGAACGCCAGCGTGTAGCGCTGCAACCGGGCGTGCTCCACGAGCCAGAAGAACACGATGGCCAGCATCGTGAACAGGAAGAGCGCCCCCTCGGCGACCGCAGTGCCGACCTCCACGACCTCGCCCGGGCTCGGCGGCGGGGCCGGGGCGAAGAACTCCGCCACCGAATCGACGAGGGCCGTGATCGACGTCGAGAGCGCGACCGGTCGCAGCGTGCTTGCCCAGTCGCGCATCTCATCGAAGAACGGTGGCAAGGAGGCGACGATCCGCTGACCCTGGTTCACGGCCGCCGGCACGACGATGAAGGCCATCCCGATCGCGACGATGAAGAAGGCGAGGTAGACGATGAGGATCGTCCCGACGCGACCAAGCCGGAGACGCTCGCGCAGCCAGCCGATCATCGGCTCGAGCGCCGACGCCAGCAGGACCGACAGGAACAGGAGCAGCAGCACATTCGCCGCCGCGATCCCGAGCTGGATGAGGCCGAAGACGAGGAGAGCGCCCGCGGCGAGGCCGATGCCACGGATCGCCCAGGTGGTCACGTCGGAGCGCATGTCGCCGGACTGTGGAGGGGAGTCAACGCGGTGTCAATCGCCGTCCGGAGGTGGGGGCGTCGGCTTGGGATCGCCGCCGCCCGGCTTGTCGGGCTTGTCGGGCTTGTCCGGCTTGTCCGGCTTGTCAGGCTTGTCCGGCCTCTCGCGTACCGGCGGTCGGTAGCATGCCCCGTAGAGCGACCCACCCCACGAGCTCTCGCCCCAGAAGTAGGCCGTCGACGAGTCGTAGCGACCGGTGACGCCGTTGCCCTGCCGCGCCCGCCGCAACCAGTCCTGGACGTCCGCCTTCCACGCCGGCCGTCCGAGCTCCGCCTTGACCGGATCGACCCGCCAACCGCCACAGCCCAGCCGGTACAGAAGGCCATCGCGGTCGATCGCCTTCCGTGCGCCGGGCTGCGTGCCGCGGATGAACCATTCCTTGGTCGTGTCCCGCGTCCACGAGCCGGGTCGACCGCCGGACCAGGCGTCGATCGTGGCCGAGACGACGTCCTTGGGCCGCTTGAACTTCGCGACCTCCCACGAGCGCGTGTAATCGCGGACGAACGCACGCCACAACGGCGCGGCCGCGGTCAACGACGTGGCCGCGTCGCCCCGGGAACGCGGGTAGGAGTGATCGCTGTTGCCCATCCAGACACCGACCACGAGGCCGACGCCGTCCGTGCCGCTCGCCGGGAGGTAGCCATAGGTGCCGAGGTCGCGGGCGTCGTTGGTGGTGCCGGTCTTGGCCGCTGCCGGCCGGCGCGATCCGCCGGGACCGTTGCGCAGCGCCAGTTTCGCGGCCCAGATGTCGTTCTGACCAGGGTCCGTGTTGCCCGCGAGGATGTCGCTGACCAGGAAGGCCGACTGCGCGGATATGGCCCGTTCTCCATCGGGCTTCGGCGCCGCCCAGACCACCCGGCCGTCGGGTCCCCGGATTTCGAGCACCATCCGCGGCGGTACGCGGACACCGCCGTTGGCGATCGTCCCGTACGCGGACGTCAGGTCGAGCGGTCGGACCTCGACCGTCCCGAGCGCGCCGGCCAGGCCCGACTGGAGGAAAGCCTTTCGACCACCGGTGAAGCGGATGCCCATGGCCTCGGCCGTGTCGGCCACCCGCTCGTTGCCGACGCGGTGGAGGGCTCGGATGGCCGGGATGTTGAGCGAGTACTGGAGCGCGCGCCGGACGAGGACCGGACCGCGCTCGCGCTGGTCGGCGTCGCGCGGAGCCCAGTCCTGGCCCTTGTCGAACTCGGTGGTCACGTCGAGGAGCAGGCTGCCCGGGCTCAGGCGCTTGGCTTCGAACGCGGCGGCGTACAGGATCGGCTTGAACGCCGAGCCGGGCTGCCGAGCGCCGTCTCCGGCCGCGTCGTACTTCGGCTCGAAGACCTTGCTCGCGAGGTCGTCGCGCGCGTAGCCGGCACTGCCGACGTAGGCGAGCACGTCGCCGGTCCGATAATCGAGGGCGACGAGCGCACCGTTGTGCAGATCCTTTCCGCGCAACGCCGTGATCCAGCGCCGGTCACCGCTCTTGATCTTCAGGTCCTTGAGCATCGCCCCCGCCTTCTTGCGGGAGATGTTCGGGGCGATGGCTGCCGCGCCGACCCAGCGCTCGGCGAGTCGCTGCGCCTTCCAATCGAGGGTCGTGGTGACCCGGTAGCCGCCGCGCTCAAGGTCCGCGTCCGGTCCCAGGATCGATAGCAGCTGCCGGCGGACCTGCCACGTGAAGTGCCCGCCAGGGATCCTGATCGGTCGCTCCCCGGCCAGGACGACGGGCTCATCCATGGCCGCCTCGAGCTGTGCCGGGGTGAGCTTGGTCCAGCGCCCGGCCGTCGCGAGTCCCTGGAGCACCCAGTCGCGACGGACCACCGGCTCGGCGCTCGACGGGACGACGAGTCGGCCGTCGTCGTCCTTCACCGCGTGCCGGTACGGGTCCAGCATCGATGGGGCCTTCGGAAGACCGGCGAGGAGCGCGGCCTGTGCCACCGTCAGGTCCGCGAGGTCCGTCACGCCGAAGTAGACGTCGGCTGCCGCCGCGATCCCGTAGGCCTCGTGTCCGTAATAGATCTCGTTGAGGTACGCGCTGATGACGCGTTCCTTGCCGGCGGCACCCGGGTATTCGTCCGTCAACCGCAGTGCCTGGACGATCTCCTTGGCCTTGCGCATGTAGCGATCGGAGCCCGTCACGACGTCTTCCGGCAGGAGACGCGCTCGGACGAGCTGCTGGGTGATGGTCGAGGCGCCACGTTCGCTCACGCCGGATGCGTTCTCCGCGACGGCCGAGATCAGGGCGGCTGGATCGATGCCGGCGTTGTCCCAGAAGGAGCGGTCCTCCGCGGTCGTCGTCGCATCGAGGACGAGGGTCGGGATCTCGGCATAGTCGATGACGCGCCGGCGCTGGTCCTGGAACCGTCCGAGCTCGGTCTTGCCGGAGCGGTCGTAGACGATGGTCGGTTGCGCGAACGCGAGATTGCCGAGGTCGCTCGGATCGGGCAGGTTGGATGACAGCACACCCAGCGCCGACACGGACACGATCCCGGCGAGACCGACGACCACGAGCGCGGACGATGCCACCGCTGCGATGACCGCCCCGAGACGGCGCGAACGAGTCCCCTGTGGCGGCCGGCGGCGGACCGCTTCGGCGCGACGGAGCGCGACGATCCGGGTGGTCCTGGTCACGTGGACGCGCCGGGCATGGTGTGACGGAAGACGGCGATGAGCATGCGCCGATGCTGCGGGTGCGACGGTGTCGGCCGCGCTGGCTCATGAGGCCGGCCGGTTGCACCACCATGTCAGCTCCGAAGAGGTGTTGCGTTCAGTCACCTACCATGACCGCTCCACAGCAGGAGAAGATGATGTCGGACGATTCCCGGCGCAGTGACCCGGACGCCGGCCGGATCGTGGTCGGCGGCACGGGGCAGGTATCGGTGGAACCCGACGTCGCCGATCTCAGGCTGGGCGTCTCCGTCGCCCGGCCAACGGTCGACACGGCACGCGGCGTTGCCGCCGAGCTGATGGCCGCGATCCTCGCCGCTGTCGCGGACGCGGGGGTCGACGGGCGCGATGTCCGAACGACGCTACTGTCCGTGCAGCCGCGCTACGACTACCGCGAGAACCAGCCGCCGGTGTTGACCGGATACGAGCTGGCCAACGTCGTCGAGGTCACGGTCCGCGACCTCGCCCGCCTCGGCGATGTCGTCGACGGCACCCTGCGCGCCGGAGCGACGAGCATGGACGGACTCTCGTTCCGGGTGGCCGACCCGGCTCCTGCCGAGCGCGAGGCACGCCTGCGCGCCATGGCCGCGGCCCGCGCGCGGGCGGAAGTGCTTGCCGAGGCGGCTGGGCTGGCGATCGTCGGCGTGTCGGACATCGTCGAGGGTGGCACGCCCTCGCCGCCGGAGCCTCGCTACAAAGCAGCTCGGATGATGATGGCGGAGGACGCGTCCACACCGGTCGAGGCAGGTTCTACGGAGATCGCCGTCAGCGTCACCGTCACCTACAGGGCGCGCTGACCCTAGCCGCCGTCGACGACGACCCGAAGCAGGTCGCCGCCGGACAGGTCGGTCGCGAACAGCTCGCCGGCCGCGTCCTCCGCGATGGCGCTGATCGAGCGGTCGCTTTCTGCCGCCAACGTGGACTCATGCACGTCGTCCCGTTCAGGATCGAGGACCCAGAACCGCCCCGAGCAGAAGTCGGCGAAGACATACCAGCCGCGCATCGCCGGCTGCGCCTCGCCGCGGTAGACCGTGCCGCCCGTCACCGAGCACCCCAGATCGTGGCCGTATTGGGTGACCGGAAGGGTCAGCTCGTCGGTCAGGCAGTCGGTGCCGCCATTCCGGTAGCAGGCCGACCCTTCCATGATGTTCCAGCCGAAGTCGAGGCCCCCGACGCCCGCGCGCGCCACGTCGATCTCCTCGAACACGCCCTGCCCGACATCGCCGATCCAGAGATCCCCGGTCGCCCGATCGAAGCGGATCCGCCACGGGTTGCGTAGACCGGTGAGCCAGATCTCGGGGCGGGCTTCACTGTCGTCCAGGAATGGGTTGTCGTCCGGGATGCCGTAGGGCGGATCGGCTCCGGCCTCGACGTCGACATCGATGCGCAGGATCTTCGCGAGCAGCGTGTCGAGCTTCCGTCCCGAGTCGAGCGGATCGCCGCCGCCACCGCCGTCTCCGGTCGAGATGTACAGGTAGCCATCAGGTCCGAACGCGAGCGCGCCGCCATTGTGGTTCCCGAACCGGTCGTCCATGCGCAGCAGGATCACGGCGCTGTCGGGGTCGGCCCGGTCGCGTTCGTCCGCCAAGGTCTCGTAGGAGGCCACGATCTGGTTGCCATCGAGCGCCGTGTAGTACACGAAGAACCGCCGATCGTCGGCGGCGGGGTGGAAGGCGAGACCCAGGAGGCCACGCTCGCCGCCGGCGCTGACCAGGCCCCGGATGTCCAGGAACGGTCGATCGATCAGGGCGCCATCGCGAACGATGCGGATCTGCCCACCCTGCTCCACGACGAACAGCGTCGCTGCGTCGTTCGGTCGCCAGGCGATGTCCAGCGGGGATTCAAGGCCACCCACCACCGGTTCGAGCCCGAGGCGGGGTGGCTCGCCGATCGCGCCCGAGGATCCCGCGGAGCCGGGGCTTGGGGGCACAGAAACGGAGGGCGCGGTGGTCACCGACGGCGCGCTCGTGGGCACGCTGCTCGCCGGAGGGGATGGCTCGGCAGGGCCCGCGCAGCCGGCCATGAGCGCCAGGGCGAGCCCCAGAAGCGACGTCTTGGATCGAAGTCGGGGACGCATCGTCGCGAATGCTAGCCGGATGCTCGAGTTCGGGTCGGCACGACGCCCCCCGTCCGCGGCGACGGCTGCTACCCTCGCCGCTGGAGGGTCACCACCGATGGATGCTTGGGAGCTCGACGATCTCGAGGCGGCACGGGGAGCCAGCGGCAGGCGCTACCACGAGTTCGTGTCAGTCCCGGATCTGTCTGGCGGGCTGTACGTGCTGGAGGCGGGTGCGGTCGACACGCAGTCGCCGCACACCGAGGACGAGCTCTATGTCGTGATGTCGGGGCAGGCCCGGGTGACAGTGGGGGACGAGGTCCGGGGCGTTCGCGCCGGTACGGTGATCTTCGTTGCCGCAGGCGTGACCCACCGCTTCCATGACATCGAGGCGCGGTTGGTACTTCTCGTCGCCTTCGGTCCGGCCGAGGACTCGCGCGCGTAGGCGGACGGCCCCGCGCGTGGGCGGACGGCCCCGCGCGTAGGCGCGCGGCCCGCGGGGTCCGCCACGCTCGCCCGAGGGGCGGCTACCCCGGAGCGACCCGACCACGGCTCGCCACGGCAGCCGAGAGCTCGAGCGCCAGCTCCGGCCCGCGCCCGACCGGGTCGTGCCGGAAGAAGACGAAGGCGTCGTCGCCGGCGTCGAGGAACGGAGCCAGCCGGTCGGCCCAGGCCGCGATCTCGTCGGGCGCGTAGTCGTGCCGTCGCAGGCGCAGATAGAGGAACGGCCCCGTCCGGCGCAAGGTGGGTGGCAACGGCTCATCGGGATCGTCCGTCGCGCAGAGGGCCGCCCCCGCATCGGTCAGCGCGGTCACGGTCTCGTCCGCCTGCCACGAGGGATGTCGCAGCTCGACGGTGAGCGGCAGGTCGTTCGGCCAGGCGGAAAGGAACGCCGCCAGCCGGCCGTCGTCACGCTTGAGCGTGTCGGGGGCCCGGAGGAGCACGGTCCCCAGCCGCTCCCCGAAGGCGCGATACGGCCCGGTCAGCCACGGCAGGCCGGCCTCGGGGGAGCCACCGAACGCGCCCCACGAGCCGCCACGCTGGGCCTTGACGCTGAACCGGAACGACGGTGGCGTCGCCTCGAGCCAGGCGGCCACCTTGGTGGCGGACGGTTGCTGGTAGAACGTGTTGTTGAGCTCGACCGCGGGAAGCTGCGACCCGTAATGGCGAAGCAGATCATCGCCGCGCAGCGCGCGTGGGTAGAAGCGCGGGCTCCAGCCCGGGTAGGCGAAGCCGCTGGTGCCCGCGTACAGGCGACCGGGCCGGGCCGAGTCAGCCGTCGCTGTCGGCTCCGGCTCGCTCGGCGACCGCCCGCATGGAGCGCTGGATCGCCGTCAGGTCTTCGGGCTCGAGGGCCGCCAAGAAGTGCTCGTCGATGCCGCGCAGGTGCGTCCGCGAGGCGTGCCGCAGGCGGTCCAGGCCGGCCGGGGTGAGCACGGCCTCGGCGCCACGCGCATCCGAGAGACACACGTCGCGCTGGACCAGCCCATCAAGGACCAGCCGGTCGATCAGGCGCGTCACGCCGCTCTTGCTCAGGATCACGCGGTCGGCCAGCTGACGCATCCGGATCCGTCGGTCCGGCGCGTCGGCGATCGTCAGCAACGCGTCGTACTCGGCCAGCGACAGGTCGTGCTCGGCGCGCAACTCCTCGTCGAGTCGGCGCGTGACCCGGGCGTGGGCCTGAAGGAACGCACGCCACGGCTCGATGCGTGGGTCGCTCGCGGACAGCGGTCGGGCCGCGGTCCCCTCGGTGACGGTCATGGTCTCGATGCTACACCCTCGGTCTGGCTGGCTGACTTGTTGACACATCAACGATATCTGGATATGGTTGCAACGTCAACGAACTGTCCCATCCCGCCGCCCGGCGCCCACGACCCGCGAAGGAACCCACGCATCATGACCAGCTGGAAGATCGATACCGCCCACACCCAGGTCAACTTCTCGGCCAAGCACATGATGGTGACGAACGTCCGCGGAACCTTCCGCGACGTCGACGGCACCATCGAGCTCGACGAGAACGACCCGACCCGATCCCGCGGCGAGTTCCGCGTCGGGGCCGCCAGCGTCGACACGAGCTTCGGCGCCCGCGACACGCACCTCCGCTCCCCCGACTTCTTCGATGTGGAGCGGTTCCCGAACATCAGCTTCGTCGCGACCGGTGTCGAGCAGGTCGATGACGACCGTTTCAACGTCACCGGTGACCTGACCATCCGCGAGGTCACGAAGCCGATCACGTTCGACGTGACGCTCGAGGGGATCGTCCCCGGGATGAGTGGCGCGCGCCACGCGGGCCTGTCAGCGACCGCGACCATCGTGCGCGCGGACTGGGATCTCAACTGGAACGTCGCCCTCGAGCAGGGCGGCTGGCTGGTCGGCAAGGAGATCAAGCTCGACATCACGATCGCGGCCGACGAGGTCGCCGTCGCGGAGTCCGCGGAGCTGGTCGCCGCCAACGCCTGAGCTCGACCTGACGGATCGACGGCCCGATCCGTCGCCCATCACCAGCGCGTCTCCTCCGCGCGAAGGACGCCCCGACGTCTCGTTCGGGGCGTCCATGTGTCCCGGGCGCGACCCGCCGGGCGCCCATGCCATCATCGGCCACGATGGCCAGCCCCCCTCGCCGCGCCGATCGCTCAGCCGACGTCATCGTGATCGGCGGCGGGATCGTCGGCGTTTCGTGCGCGGCGCACCTCGCGGCATCCGGTCGCCGGGTCGTCCTGCTCGAACGATCGGAGATCGCGGCCGGCGCGTCCGGCCGCAACTCGGGGGTCGTCCAGCATCCGTTCGATCCGGTCCTGGTCGAGCTGCATCTCGAGACGCTCGCGCTCTACCGTGCCCTCGCGACCGCGGGTGTCGAGGGATTCACGCTGCCCGCTGAGCCGGCCAGGGCTGCTGATGGTCACGCCACGATCCGGGCGTCGCGCGAGGACTGGTCGACACCTTGGACGAAACGCATCCCGGCCTGTCTCCGACCTTTCTCGGACCAGGGGATGCGAGGGCGGTGGAGCCGACCCTGGCGATGGACGTGGCGGCTTGCCGTCTGGCGATCGGCTACCCGGTCGCGCCGGCCGCCGCGACCCGCGCGTACGCCGCGTGGGCCACCCGCCTCGGCGTCGACATCCGCGTCGGGCGCGGCCGCGAGGCCCTGGTTCGGATCGGGCCGGGTCGCCGGCGTGGAGCTGGAGGATGGGCGTCGTCTGGCGTCCGCGCACGTGGTCGTCGCGGCGGGTCCCTGGACGCCGGCCGTCATCGACCCGGGCGGGGCCTGGCGACCGATCCGCCCGTCGTGGGGCGTGGTCGTCGGCATCACGCTGGAGCGACCCCCGATGCACGTCCTCGAGGAGGCCGAGATCGAGATCGAACCCGGGCACGAACCGAGCCTCGCGCGCGGCGCCGCGGGCGCATCCTTCAGCCTGGTCACCGCTGGCGCCGCAAGCTCTCTCGGATCGACGTTCCTGGACAAGGAACCGGATCCCGCCGCGTTGGTGCCCGCGATCCTGGCCCGTGGCGCCGGGTACGTTCCGGGCATCGCATCGGCGAGGGTCGGTCCGCACCGCGTCTGCGCCCGCCCGCAGAGCGTCGATGGGCGGCCGCTCGTCGGGCGCGTGGCAGGGCTGGACGGGTTATGGATCGCCGCCGGCCACGGCCCGTGGGGCATCTCGACCGGGCCCGCGAGCGGGCGTCTTCTGGCGGACCTGCTGGATGGCCGCGTGTCGGGGCCACCGCCGATGCTCGATCCCGACCGGTTCGCGCCCCCGCCACTCGCCTGAGGAGCAGTTCGTTCGCCAAGATCGGCCGGTCAGCGCCAGCCTTCGGCGTGGAAGAGGTAGAACGTCGTCTGGGACCATGCCTCGCGCAGTCCGGTCCACCGCTCGGCCACGAGCGGGAGCATCGGACGGCCGACAAGGTCGATGGCCTCGGGTGCGAGAAGGGGCTCGGCCGCAGGCGATCCCGCCGGGCTTGCGGACACGTGACCGGCGAGGCGGGGCTTGACGCGATCGATGCGAACCATCGTGGCGTAGGCGGCCATGGTCCCTGCAGCGTACTCCGATGGACGCCTCGCGACTATCCTTCGGACATGACATTGACGGCTCGGCGATATGGCGCCCAGAGCATGACCTCCACGCTGCGTGACGTGCTCGTCAAGCCGCCGGGCGAGGCGTTCGGGCGGGCGTTCGACGATCCGGCGCACGGATTCCTGTACTCCGGTCGACCTCGAGGTGGCGCGCCGCGAGCACGACGCGTTCGTCGAGGTTCTCGCGGGCCTCGGACCGACCGTGCACGTCCTGGAAGCAGAGACCGATGATCCAGACCTCATCTACCCGTTCGACCCGTTGCTCGTGACGGACCGCGGCGCGATCCCGCTCCGCCCCGGAAAGCCGAACCGCGCGGACGAGCCGGACATCCTGGAGGCGTGGACCGAGGCAGCCGGCATCCCCACGCTCGGGCGGATCGAGCCGCCCGGGACGATCGAGGGCGGCGACACCTTCTGGCTGCGACCGGACCTGTTCTGCGTCGGGCGCACGCTCCGGAGCAATGCCAGCGGCGTCTTCCAGCTGGCCGACCTGGTCGGTGGCGACGTGCGCGTGTTCGACGTGCCGTATTGGAAGGGGCCGGCCGAGCTCATCCATCTCATGAGCGTGATCTCGCCCGTCGCCGACGACCTCGCCGTCGTGTACCTGCCCCTCCTGCCGGTCGGGCCTGTGGGAGCTGCTGGTCGATCTCGACATCCGTCTCGTCGAGGTGCCGGATGCGGAGTTCCCGACGCTCGGGTGCAATGTGCTGGCCGTCAGGCCCGGCGTGGTCATCATGGCCGACGGAAACCCCGAGACGGCGGCTGCCCTGGTCGCGGCCGGCTGCGAAGTGCACATCTATCCGGCGACCCAGATCGGGATCAACGGATCGGGTGGGCCGACGTGCATGACGCGACCGATCCTTCGTGACTGACGCACCGACCGCGCCGGCCGTCGACCGGGAGCATCTCGTCGAGGACCTTCGGGCGCTCGTCCGCATCCCGAGCATCACCGGGTCCGAGGAAGACGTCGCGGCGTGGGCCGCGGACGCGCTGGGCGCGCTCGGCATGGAGGTGGAGGTCGTCCGGCCGGACCTCGCCGCGATCAAGGGAGATCCAGCGTGGCCGGGCCAGGAGATGCCGCGCACGTCGCTCCCGGTCGTCATCGGACGCGCCGGCGCTACCGCTTCGCCCGCCGCGCCCACCGCGCCCGACGGGTCCGGCGCACGGCCGCGCGTGATCCTGTCGGGCCACCTCGACGTCGTTCCGCCCGGCGATCCCGCCACGTGGACGGCCGATCCGTGGGGTGCCGAGATCCGCGAGGGTCGCCTCTATGGCCGGGGCGCCTGCGACATGAAGGGCGGTGTCGCGTCGATCCTCGGCGCCGTCCGCGCCCTTGGGTCGAGCGGCGAGCTGGGCCGCCTCGACGGGGAGCTGATGGTCGTCCTGGTGCCGTCAGAGGAGGATGGCGGCCAGGGGACGCTCGCCGCCATCCGGGCCGGGGCCACGGGCGACCTCGCGGTCATCACCGAGCCGTCGAACCTCGACGTCGTCGTCGCCCACGCGGGCGCCATCACGTTCCGGCTCACCGTCCCGGGCCGGGCGGCGCACGCGTCGCAGCGGCGCGAGGGCGTCTCCGCGCTCGACAAGCTGTTCGTCCTGACCCGCGCGCTCGAGGCCGACGAGGCGCGCCGCAACGACGCCGAGACGGACCCGCTGATGACCGCCCTTGGCCTGCCGTACCCGACGATCATCGGCATCGTGGGTGGCGGGGACTGGGCCTCGACCGTGCTCGACCGGGTGACCGCGGACGGTCGATATGGCGTTCGGCTCGGCCAGACGGCGGACGAGGCGGAAGCGGATCTGCGCGAGGCGATCGCCGCGGCGTGCGCCGCGGACGAGTTCCTGCGCGAGCATCCGGCGACCGTCGAGATCACCGGCGGGCGTTTCGGGTCGGCGCGCGTGCCCTCCGATCACCCGCTGCCCGCGGGTCTCGCCGATGTCGCGGAGGCGATCAGCGGGCGACGGCCCGCCCTCCTTGGTGAGCCATACGGGGCGGACATGCAGATGTTCGTCAACGTCGGTGGGACGCCGTGCGTGATCTTCGGCCCGGGCGATGTTCGGGTGGCGCACAGCGCGGACGAGTTCGTGCCGCTCGACGAGGTCGAGATGTGCGCTCGGGTCCTCGCCGCGTGGGTCCTGCGCGCGCTCGGGACGGTCTAGGGGCAGGTTCTCCTGGCTACGAGCCAGCGGCGGGCGCCGCCGCGTGATCGTTCACGGCGGTCCGGCGAGCAAGCACGAGGAGCACCGGCACGACCACCAGGGCCGCACCCAGCAGCCCAAGGGTCGCGTAGCTTGCGTAGGCGACCACCACCCCCGAACCGAGGCTCGCCGCTGCGGCGGAGCTCCAGATGAGACCATCGGTCAGGCCCTGCAACCGCGTCCGTTCGGCGAGCGACAGGTCCTGGGTCAGCAACGCCGAGCCCGCCACGTAGCCGAGGTTCCAGCCGTACCCGAGGAGGAACAACGCGACGAACAGCAGGACGCCGCCCTCGGGCGGCGCCGCCGCGGCCAGGATCGCCGCGAGCGCTGACGTGGCCAGGCCGGCAAGGATCACCGGCACACTCCCGAGACGATCCGTCAGCCTTCCGGAGATCGGTGACAGGCCGTACATCCCGAAGGTGTGCCCGCTGAGGACGAGTCCGACCGCAGCGATGTCGTGGCCGTGTTGGGCCATGTGCAGCGGCGTCATCGTCATGATCAGCACCATCACGACCATGCCCGTCACCAGCGCGACCATCGCGACCGGAACGTTCGGCCGGCGAAGGACGCTCCTGAGGGCGAGTGCCGTGCTCCGCTCACCGTCGGCGCGATCGCGCACCGACGACAGGTCGGCGAGCGCGTACGGGTCGGGGCGGAGGGTCACGAGCGTGAGCAGCATGGCCATCCCCACGAAGACGACCGGGACGAGATAAGCGCCGGCGAGATCAGGCAGCCCGAGGCCGCTCGCCACGTCCGACGCCGGTGCCGCCAGGTTGGGTCCGATCACCGCCCCGATCGTCGCGCCCCACACGACCGTACCCAGCCCCGAGGCACGCCGCTCCGGCGGGAACAAGTCGGCCGCCACGTAACGGGACAGCTGGTTGGAGGCGTTGCCGAAGCCGATCAGGAACGTTCCGACGAGCAGGAGCGGGAGGGAGGCCAAGACGACGGACGCGGTGGCGACGAAGGCGCCAGCGACGCCCATCCCATACCCGGCCGCCAGTCCGTTTCGTCGGCCGAACCGAACCATGAGCTGCGCCAGGACGACGGCACCGGCCGCGGCGCCGAGCACGACCGTCGCTCCCGGCGCCCCGCTCCAGGCCGTGCTGCCGGCGATGTCCTGGGCGACGATCGTCGCGACCGTGGCAGCAGCGATGTGGCCGGTGCTCCCGAGCGCAACGCCCGCAACCAGCGACCGCAGCGTCCGCCGGCGAAGGCGCTCGAGGTCGTTGGGCGCAAGGTCAGCAGCCATGGTCCGCGATGATACCGGCGGTCACTCAGACGAGGCCGAGTGTCAGGACTTCCATGTTCGAGGACCGCGCAGGGGCCTCGTCGGGCGGACTGGACGCGAGCTCCGCGAACCGGCAGAACGCATTCGCGAGACGCATCTGCTCGGGCGTTCGGGCCCGGACGCGCAGCAGGTCGGGCGACGCGATGACCACGGCGACGCAGCGGGCGCGCGACGTCGCCACGTTCAGCCGGTTGCGGCTGTAGAGGAAGTCCATCCCACGTGGCGCCAGCTCCGGGCTGGACGTCGTCATGGAATACAGGCTGATCGGCGCTTCCTGGCCCTGGAACTTGTCGACCGTCCCGACCCGGGCTTCGTTGGGCAGGCGCCGCTTGATGGCGCCGACCTGTGCGTTGTACGGCGCGACGATGAGCACGTCATCCCAGCCCACGCGGCGCGCGACGCCGTGCTCGTCCACCCACGTGGCGCCGTTCTCTACCAGGGAGCGAGCCAGGCGGGCGACGACCTCGGCTTCCTCAGCCGACTCGTTGTCGGCGCCCGTCGTCGGATGAGCGACCATTCGAGGTCCGACACCGTCGAGCGCGGAGTCGGTCGCATCAAGGCGCTGGATGTGCAGGTGCGGCTCCGATTCCAGGCGGTCGTCATAGAAGGCCTCGGACGTGAAGGCGCACAAGGTCGGGTGCAGGCGCCACGTGGTTTCGAGGAACAGCCCACGCTCGCCGGGGATCGTGGCGTGATCGCCGAGGACGTGGCCGAGCGCCGAGCGATCCGCCCCGGGTGGATGCGAACCCTTGAGCGGCTGATCGAGCTGTTGCGGATCGCCCAGGAGGACGACGCTGTCAGGCGCCTGGGACATCGCGAGGACATTGGCCAGCGAGATCTGGCCGGCCTCGTCCACGAAC
The DNA here is from genome assembly GCA_963828165.1 of uncultured Chloroflexia bacterium. Taxonomy (GTDB): domain Bacteria; phylum Chloroflexota; class Limnocylindria; order Limnocylindrales; family CSP1-4; genus SPCO01. Next base: position 336,539 of record CAWHDR010000001.1, on the reverse strand, counting down.
AGGACGTCGACGCCGCCGACCAATTTCGAGGAAGCCCACAACCATGACGTCCCGGCGGCGAGATTCGCGCGGCCATCGTCCAATCGGGCGCGCACGTCGTCCGCGTTCTTGGCTCGCACGACCCGCTCGTCCGCGAGCACCTGATCCGCCGGCCCGTGCTGGACCGGCCGGACATCGACACCCTCCTTCGCCGCCGCCGCAAGCACCGCCCGGAGCAGGTTGCAGATGACCTTGTGGCTCGTGCCGGTGATACCGACGCGCCTGCCGCCGGCGAGCAGCGTGCAGATCATCCGGGCGCCGCTGTACGTCTTGCCCGAGCCCGGTGGTCCCTGGATGGCCAGCACCGTCTGGTCCAGCTGCGTCACGAGGCGCCGCGCCGCCGCGAGGTCCGATTCGTCGTCCGTGGCCAGCGCGGCTCCGGGCGCCTGCCCGGCCCGCGGGGGTCGACCCAACAGGAGGTCGCGCGCCGCACGATGCGGCCCCGCGGCGTCGATTCCGTGGTCTGCGACCCACTCGCCGATCTCGATGAGGCGTTGCTGGTGGGCCGCCGCCCGGAACCAGGGCAGCGGCACGATGGCGCGCGCATGGGGCGCCTCCACCTGCCGCCGGATATCCACCGTGAGAGCGGCCGCATCGATCGCCATGACCTCTCCGGCCACCCAATCCCAGGGACTGTCGCCGGGGCGCTCCGCCTTTCGGTCCGGGTCGAAGGCCTCTCCTCGCCAGACGTCGAAATCCTGGGCAGGGAACGCGTATCGCCAGGTTTGCTTGCCCTTCCGCTCTTCGTCGACCGGGCCGACCGGGTTCAGCAGGCCGATGGGTTCGTCCTCGTCCACGAGCTGCTCCGGCATGAGATCGAGCAGCCGGTGGAACTCCCACCACATCGCCTTGTCCTCGCGCCGGTGCCAACCGAGGATCTGGGCCAGCAACCAACGTCCTTGCTGTTCGGGGGATCGATCGATGGGATCGGTCGGAACCTCCGCCGGATCGGCGAGCCGCTCGACGAGGGCGGCGACGCGCGCCGCGGTGGCGGAGAGCTCATCCGAGACCTGGGCCTCGCGCTCGACCGGTCTTGGGACATCGAGTCCCGTCCGCTCGGCCAGCTCGACCCGACGATCCTCCAGCCAGTCGCGCAATCGGACGTTGCTCACGACGTCGTCGCGGTTGTAGCGCTCGATCCGCTCGAGATGGGTCGACTCGGGACGCTCGCCTTCACCGAGTTCCAGCCATTGCTCGAATGCGACGATGCTGCTTCCGGCGTCGCGCAGGTCGATCTCGCGCTCGAAGCCGTAGAACTGCTCCATCTTCTTGATCGAGTAGCTCTCGACCGAGGCGCGCAACGACTGCCGGACCGCCCGCAGCAGGTCGACCATGACGCCCTTGCGCAGGAGCTGGTCCACCTCCTCCTCGCGCGTTCCGTAGCGGCCCATCAGCCGCTTCAGCGCGGTCGGCTCGTACGGGGCGTAGTGGTAGATGTGCATGTCCGGATGGGCTGCGAGACGGGCCATGAAGAGGTCCATCAGTTCCTCGAAGGCCCGCCGCTCGGCATCGAGCGTGAACTCGCCGGTCTCGTCACGTGACCAGATCGCCACGAACGTTCCGTCGACATCGAGCACGCCGAACAGGTAGTCGAGCCCGTCGTCGAAGGCGTACGGATCGCCCTCGATATCGAAGAACAGGTCGCCCCGCGACGGCTCCGGCAGGCTCGCCAGCCCTCGCTCCACCTCGAGGGGCAGTCCATCGTCGGGAACGAACAGCTCGTAGCGCGGGCCGGATCGGCGCCCCTCGAGCTGGATCCGGGCCTGCTCCCGGACGCGCGTCAACGCACCCAGGCTGGTCCCCTCGAGCGGCGGTTCCATCGGGACGGTCAGCTTGCCGAGCGCCTCCAGCGTCCTGACATCGCGATGCTGCAGCGCCCGACGCTGGCGTCCGCTGATGCCTGCGACCAGGCTCAGGTGGTCGTCGTCCCGGCGGCGCTGGACGCATTCGGCCGCCCAGCGGCAGACGTCGCAGTGCTCGACGGGCTCGGGATATGTCTCGGCCGGTGGATACGTGGCCCGCACTCGTCCGCCATCGTGGCCAGGAATCGGTCGCGGGCGCTCCGGTAGTACGCCATGTAGTCGTCGACGCGCAGCCGCTCCACGGCCCGGGCGCTGCCACCGAGCGCGACGTGCAGCCACTCCGGGCGGACGCCCTGGATCCGTTCCAGCTGGTCGATGTACGAGCAGATCTGCAGGACCGCGCTCGCCTTGACGTGCCGGGCGAGCTTCGTGTCGGCGACCTCGTAGTGGTACGCGCCCCAGACCGACGGACGATCAGGGTCGTCCACCCGCAACAGGAAGTCGGCGTGGCCGCGCCACTCCCCATCGAAGAACGTCGCCTGGTAGATGACGTCGGCACCGGCGGCCATCGCGGCGACGGTTTCGGCCGCTGCGGCTCGCAATCGGTCGCCCTGATCCTCGATCGACCCGTCCGGTTGGATCTCGACCGACGTGCGTCCCGCCGCCTGCAGCTCGGCGAGGTAGCGCTTCTCGTGCTGGAAGCCACGCTTGCGGATGACGTCGAGCTCGGGATCGTCGCGCATCGGCCGCTTGACGAGGTCGGCCAGGGCGGCTCGTTCGAGCTGGGTGAGATGCTCGCAGGCCAGGTAGGCGACGAGGTCCGTCGCGGCGAAGACGGGTCGCCCATCGATCAGCTGCACGCGTCAACGATAGTCGCGGGTAGCGTCAGCTTGCCTGTCACGGGGTGGGCTCGGCGCCAGGGCGCCTCGTGCGTCAGTCGAACAGCGCGACGACGGCGGCCTCGAACACCTCGGTGTGGCGATCGACGTCGGCCTCGATCGTGACCGGCGACATCAGGGCCATGTTGTGGAACGGCGTCATGAGGACGCGACGGTTCATCGCCCAGAGGTGCAGGAAGCGCTCGAGCTCGGGATCGGCATTCGCGGCCTGCTCCGCGCCGGTGCGCGGCGGCTCCGGCATGAAGTGGTACTCCGCCCGGGCGCCGAGTCGCGTCACGTGCCACGGCACCCCGTGCGCACGGATCACGCCCTCGACGCCATCGGCCCAGCGCTCGCCGAGTGGGAGCATCCGCTCGAACGCTGCGTCGGTCAGGACCTCGCCCAGGGTCGCCCGCACGGCGGCAAGAGATAGCGCGTAGCCCGCCAGCGTGCCGCCGATCCCGCCGACGTCGGCGTCCTTCTCCGGGATCGAGGCGCTCACCCGGTCGGCGATGTCGCGGCTCATGCCGTACGCCGCGGCCGGGATACCGCCCCCGATCGTCTTGCCGATCACGAGCATGTCGGGCTCGAGACCCCAGGCTCCGGTGGCGCCGGCCGGGCCGGCGCAGATGGTGTGGGTCTCATCGATGATGAGGATCGTGTCGGTCTGTCGCGTGAGGTCACGGACCGCGTCGTGATAACCGGGCTCGGGCAGGACGATGCCGATATTCGTCAGGGCGGGCTCGATCAGGACCGCGGCGACGTCTCGGTCGGCGAGCGCACGGGCAAGGCCGTCGACGTCGTTGAATCCCACGACCCGGGTCGTCTCGGCAAGGTCGACCGGTGGCCCGATCAGGCCCTCCCTGGGTCGCACGTGACCATCCCCGTCGAGGACCGCGAACGTTTCGTCGACGGAACCGTGGTAGCACTGGTCGTGGACGACCACCTTGCTGCGGCCGGTGATGTGGCGCGCGAGGCGGATCGCGAAGCGGTTCGCATCCGTTGCCGACAGCGTGAACTGCCAGGACGGCAGGCCGAACCGCCGCTGGAGCTCCTCGCCGGACCAGATGGCGTCCTCGGTCGGGAGCATGTGCGTGATGCCGCGGCGGAGCTGGCGCTCGACGGCGGCGACGGTCGGCCCGGGGCCATGGCCGGCCATGGCCCCGGTGTCGCCGAGGCAAAGATCCACGTACTCGTGTCCGTCGACGCAGGTGAACCGGGCACCGGAGGCTTCCTCGACGAACAGGGGGAACGGGCCCGCCCAGCGGACCATCCAGTTCATCGGGACGCCGTCCAAGAGCGACGCCTTGGCGCGCTCGTGCAGCTGTCGAGAGCGCGGATGTTCGGCGACGAAGCGCGCGGTCTCGTCGGCCATGTGGCTCGCGAGACGCGCGCGATCGAGGGCGCGGAGGGACGTCATCCCGGCAGGATGGCGCCTCGGCGGACTGCCGTGTCGGCCATCCCGGCCGGTGCGACGTCGGCTAGGTCAGTGGGTGCGGCGGGTGAAGCCGCAGATCGCGCAGGTTGCGACGCCGGAGGTCGGATCGACCTCGAGGAAGCTGGGGCAGCCGTTGGTGCCGCAGAAGATGCGCGAGCCGGTGTTGGCGGCGGTCGCGCGGCGGCGCATGCGGCGCATGGAGCTGGAACGACCGGCAAAGGTCGTGGTGGTGGAACGGGACATCATGGTTTGGATACTCGTATTGCTTTCTGGCGCGCCACAGGTGGTTTGGTCCTGGGCCGCGGCCGATGGTTGGTTTCGCTCTGGACAGCCCGAGATGGGGGCCGGAACGGTCTCGTGATTCGCGCTGCGGGCGGGAGCGTCCGTTGTTCGAGGCGCTCGACCGGAGCCGTCGCTGCGGATCGGTGACTTGTGAACGATACCTTCGAACGGGCGTTCGGTCAATGGGGACCATCGTCCGGGGTCGGATCGATCGTGCGCGCGACGATCGCGATGATCTCTTCTCCATAGCGATCGAGCTTCATCGGCCCGACGCCCGGCACGCGTCGAAGTTCCGGGATCGTGGCCGGTCGGCGGTCGGCGATCGCCTCGATCGTGCTGTCATGGAACACGATGAAGGGGGCGATCGCGTCCGCACGCGCGCGCTCGGTGCGCCAGGCACGAAGCGCGTTGGAGAGCGGCGAGCGGTCGCCTGCCGCGACCCGCTGGCGCTGTCTCGGACGGCACGACCCTGACCGTCCGGGCCGGTTGCGGGATGAGACCGTCGAGGAAGCGCGACCGGCTGCGCCGACCCTCGCGTCCGGTCGCGGCCGTTCGGCGGCGCGCCCACGAGAGCCACAGGTGCCGGCGCGCCCTCGTGATTCCGACATAGAGCAGTCGCCGTTCCTCGGCGAGCTCCCCGGGCTCGCTCGCCTGGCGGATCGGAAGCGTGCCCTCTTCGAGCGCGGGCAGGAAGACGGCCTCCCACTCCAGCCCCTTGGCGCGGTGGTAGGTCAGCAGCTCGACGCCGTTGATCGCCCCACCCGACTCCGCCGCCGCTCGACGCTCGACCTCGGCGAGGAAGCCGGCCGTGTCCGTGCCCGGATCCGCGGCCACGAGCGCCTCCGCGAGCTCGAGGAGCGTCACGACCGCCGCGTGCCGTTCGCGCGCGGCATCGCCATCCGGCACGGCATCGCGTCGGACACCGAGCTCGTGCTCGAACGCCTCGGCCAACCTGGCGGGGAGCGCGTCGGTCATGGCCTCGGACGACTCCGCGACGCGCCGAGCCTCCGCCGGCCGGTCCAGGGTCGCGGCCACACGCAATGCCCGGCGGACCTCCGGACGCGCGAAGAACCGTTCTCCCCGGACGTGGAACGGGATGCCCGCAGCCCCGAGGCCGGCTTCCAGGGCCGGCAACTGGGCGTTCGTGCGGACGAGGATCGCCATGTCGCCGTGGGTGATGCCGTTCCGGGTGAGCGCCCGGATGGCGGCCGTGATCCCGACGACCTCCGCCTCGTCCGTGTCGAAGCCAGCGATGTGCGGAGCCGGCCCACCATCGAGCGTCGGTACGAGCCGCTTCTCCGGTCGCGGCGCCGCCCCCGGAGCACGCTCGTCGTTTGCCGCGCGTCCGGCGGCCAGCACGCGGTTCGCGAGGCTCAGCACCTGTGGCGTCGAACGGAAATTGCTTTCCAGCCGCACGATCGCAGCATCCGGGTATCGACCGGAGAACCCAGTCAGGTAGTCGCTCGTGGCGCCGGTGAACGTGTAGATCGTCTGGTCCTCGTCGCCGACGACGGCGAGGTCATCGCGACCCCCGAGCCAGGCGTCGAGCAGCGCCTGCTGGAGCGGGTTCGTGTCCTGGTACTCGTCGACCGAGAACCATCGGTAGCGCGAGCGGACCTCGTCCGCGACCGCCTCGTCGCCTTCGATCAACTCCACGGTCATCGCCAGCATGTCCTCGAAATCGATGAGTCCCGCCCGGTCGCGCGCGGTCTCGTAGTCCCGGTAGAACCGAGCCATGAGGTCCGGCGGCAGCGGGCCGTCGTGCCGCTGCGCGACGACGCCATCGGCGTAGGCCGCGGGTGCGATGCGGCGTGCCTTCGCCCACTCGATCTCGCCTGCGAGGTCCCGTACGGCCAGGTATCGGTAGCCGCCGGGCAACGATCGCGCCAGCGGCACGAGCAGCGACGCCTTCGAGGAGAGGACTCCCGGCAGGTCGCGGTCGTGGATCCGCGGCCAGAAATGGCGCAGTTGACGCAGGGCCGCCGCATGGAACGTGAACGCCGAGACGCCTCGCCGCCCCGCCGCCGCCAGGCGGTCGCGCATCTCCGTCGCGGCCTTGTCCGTGAACGTCACGACCAGGACGTCGGACGGCCGGACGGCGTCGGTCGCCAGGGCAAACGCGACCCGCCGTGTGATCACGCGGGTCTTGCCCGTGCCGGCCCCGGCCAGGATGCACAGCGGTCCGCGGACCGTGGTGACCGCCTCGCGCTGGGCGGGATCCAGGTCGGCCAGAAGCGCCTCCGCGTCGATGGTGAGCATCGCCCCGATCGTAAGGCCCCGCGCTGCACTGGGCCTCCACCGACGGATCTCCGGCTGTCCCTGAGCCGCGTCTCGTGGTGCGTCGGGTCGAACGGCCCGCGAAAATAGCCCTTGCCACACCGGTCCGGGGGGCTAGGATGCCGTCATCGCATTCGTTTCGGATGCGGGTCGGATACGTATGAGGGAGGCACAGCACCAGATGACTGAACCGACCATCACCCCGCCGCCGGCACCGCCATCGGCACCGCCATCGGCACCGCCGCCGGTACCGGCGACGACATCCAGCGCGGCGCGCCCGACGGGGATCACGATCCTCGCGGTCCTTTCCGCGATCGGCGGCGTCCTGAGCATCATCGCGGGCATCGGCCTGGTGGGGCTCGGTGGCATCGGCGCGGCCTCGACCGGGCAGGCCGCCCTCTTCGGCATGGGGGCGATCTTCGGCCTCCTGCTGCTCGTCTCAGGGATCGCCAACCTGGCGTTCGCCTACGGCGCTTGGACCCTGCAGCCGTGGGCATGGATGCTCGGCGTCGTGCTGCAGCTGATCAGCCTCGGGCTTGCGGTCCTGACGATCGTCGGCGGCGGGGACATCTCCGGCCAGATCATCGGCATCGCCATCTCGGCCATCATCCTGTACTACCTGATGCAGCCCGGCATCAAGGCGGCGTTCGGGCGAGCCTAGCCCGTACGAAGCTCGAGCGGCGGGGTCCGGAAACGGACCCCGCCGACGTATGTCCGGTGCTAGAACGGCGGCCAGGGGATCGCCGGCCACGTCGGCGAGGGGAGCGGAAAGCGCCCGCTCTTCAGTAACGAATCCACGCGCCGGACCGTGGCCCGTAGGTCGGTCCGTCCCAGCAACGCTCGTAGCGTCACCCCGAGCTGCCCATCGAGGTCGTCTCGGACGCGCCGGAGACCATCGATCTCATCGGGCGCCAGTTCCTGGCCGCGCCACGCCCACAGCACCGTCCGCAGCTTCGGCACGGGCGAGAAGCACACGCCGTGATCCACGCCGTGGATGTGCCGGCCGCCGTCCACCGGCAGGATGTGACCGCCCTTGCGATCGGTATTGTTGATCGCGGCATCGAGCACGGCCATCCGCCGCAGGCGCGGGTCCGCGGACGTGATCAGCTCCACGACGTCGACCGTGGGATCGGGCTCCACGTACGCCTGGACCATGCCCTCGCCGAACGGCCCGTCACGCAGCACCGTCGGCGGGACGATGTCCCAGCCGCTCGACTCCGAGACCTGCCACGCGGCGACCTCTCGGCGTGTGAGGGTCCCATCCGGAAAGTCGTCGAGCGGGCGCTCGCCCGCCGTGGGCTTGTAGATGGCGGCGAGCGGCTCGAGCGGCCCGGGTTCCGGGCAGGCGACCGTCACGAAGAGCGCGTTGTTGCTCGAGCCGATGACGCGCCCGACGATCGAGATGGCGCCATCGCGCAGGACCTCCAGGGTCGCGTCGCGATCCGGCACGCTGATCGGCTCGACCGGACTAGCCGACGTCGGGGGCGTTGTGCGTGGTTGCGCCGCGCGACCGGGTCATGCAGGGAGTCTACCCATCGATGCCGATCGCGCGGCGGAGGCGCCCTTTACCTGCCGATGGCCCGAGCGGTCGTGTCGAGCGCGTCGACCTCTGCCCCGTAGATCGCGCCGAGCCGCTCGCCGAGATCCTCGAGGATCGCCGGGACGCGGTCCGGTGGAAGGGGGAAGGCGTCGGCGTAGCGATCCCGGATCGCCGACACGGTCTCCGCGGCGGCGCTCACACGCGAACGACCCGGTTCGCCGGCCATGACCGCCTCATGAAGCGCCTCTACGGCCTCGACCGCATCGGCAGCGCCATCGAGATCGGGTGGTACCGCCGCGTCGGCCAGCTCCTCCCACTGGTCGGCGACGCCCCGCCATGCCCGCGCCGCGTCGCCGAGCGCGGGGTTGTCGAGCGCGATGGCCGCCTCGTCAAGCGATGCGGCATACAGCTCTCGCAAGTGCCCACCCCACGGCCCGACTCCGCCGTCAACGCTCTCGTGAAGGGCCGACAGCGAGCCGAACAGGCCCCGGCCGTCGGCGAAGACCCGCGGCCACGCCTTCGCGTTCCGAGCGTCGGTCATCAGCCGGGCCCACTTGCGCCAGGCCGGAAGGGAGAACGAGTCGGATGGGGATCGCAGGTGATCCACCTGGTCCTCGAGCCCCGCGCGCAGCGCTGCGCGAAGCCGTTCGGCCGGGATCGGTCCGGGCGTCGTTCGCAGCCCGACGATCCGGTGCTTGAACGAGCCGATCCGCCCGCGTGCTGCCGCCATCGTCGCGGGTGGTACCCGGAACGGGCTCTGGCCACGGTCGTCAACGAGGTACGAGCCATCCGCGTCACGTCCGAAGACGACGACGACGAGACCGAAGACCCCCGACATCGCGGGGGGCTGGCCCCAGGTCCCGACCGACTGGAGATCGACAGAGGCGATGACAGGGACGCCGGCGTGCAGGCGCGCATCGAGCGCCTCGCGAGCACGCTTCGTCCCGCCGGTCTCGTGCAGGTCGGGCTCGATGCCGAGCCGGTCGAGCGTCTTGCCCGTCCAGCCGGGGATCGACGGGTATTGCCACTGGTTCCGGAATCCGAGGGTGAGGATCGGCCCGCCGTGGCTCTTGAACTCCCAGAGGATGTAGCCGGCGCCCAGGCCGCCGCCGATGCCGAGGATCGCGGCCTCGGTCAAGGGCTCGCCGGTCACGCCCGAGACGACATCCTGATTCGCCAGGACGTTGGCCAGCGTGGCCGTCTCCGGGTGCAGGCCGCCGCGCAGCCGATAGCCAGATGCGGTGGCGGCGTCGGCCGTCGCCTGCGCGTGTCGTCCGTCTGTGGCGCCCTCGACCAACGTGCGTCGGGCGGCGGCGTATCGCTCGCCGGTCTTGGCCATGCGCGCACGCACGACCCGCTTGAAGGCCTTGTCGGTGGTCATCGGTCAGTTCTCCGTCACGGCCGTCGACGCACGCGCCCACACCGCCACGTCGTCGGCCGGTCGGATGGTCGACCGGTTCTCCCGAGGATCCGGATCCCCTTTACTGCCGCTTCGCCGCGCCGCGTGGGGGCTCGGTCTGGCAGTCGGGCGCGGGAACGCGCCGTCGCCAGTGTACGACGCCGAGGAACCGGCTTGCGAGCAGGGCGCGGACGAAGCCGCTAGTTGACGTAGTGGCCGTTCCGGCGCGGGCAGATGTGACCGCGCGGATCGAGCGGAGCTCCACACAGCGGGCAGGGCGGGCGGCCGCCCGCCACGACCCGGGCGGCCCGGGCCACGAATGAGCGGGCCGCTGCCGCGGTCAGGCGCACCCGCAGCAGGTCCGGCCCGTCCTCGTCCTCGTCGTCGTCGTCATCGGGATCGATGGCCTCGCCCTCCTCGTCCTGGGCACGCGCCTCCAGGAGCACGCGCTCGGCGTCCGGGTCCCAGCCGAGCGTCAGGGAACCGGCACGGAACGCCTCCACGAGCGGCTCGTCCAGGGCCGAGACGTCATCGTCGAGACCGATGGCCGCATCCGCGAGGACCTCGTCCGGGACGCCGTGGGGCACGCCACGGCGATCGAGCTCGCCCAGCAGATCGTCGAGTCGCTCCGCGAGGACCGCGACCTGGACCTTCTCGAGCGCGACCGAGACCACCCGGCCACCGTCGCGCGCCTGCAGGAAGAACGTCCGATTGCCGGGGTCACCGATCGTGCCGGCCACGAAGCGCTCGGGCGGGTCGAAGATGTAGCGGCGGCGCGGCATGTCTGGACTTTATACCGATTCTCGCCGGTGGCCGCTGGGGGCTTCGCTCCGGTCAGGAGACCGAGATCGAGACCGTGTGCCAGCCACGAGCGCCGTCCGGCGCGGGCCGCGACGACCGCTCTTCCTGGACCGCGCCGGTCCCATCGGTCGCGCGGACACTGACCGTGTGCTGACCCGGCGTCGCGTCCCAGGCCACGACCCACTGGACCCAGGTCGTGTCCGAGATCGGAGCCGAGAGCTCCGCGTCGTGCCACTCCCCGTCGATCGCGACCTCGACCTTGCTGACGCCGCGATCCGGTGCCCAGGCGATTCCGGCGATCGGCACACGGCCTGCCGCGACCGATCCGCCGCGCGGCGTGTCGATCCGCGACTGGGTCAGGATCGGCGCGAGCTTGGACCAGCCGAGCGGGACCCAGTACCCGTCGAACCCCTCGAGGGTGGTCAGCTCGAGCTCGGCGAGCCACTTCGTCGCCGATACGTAGCCGTACAGGCCGGGGACGATGAGCCGCGCGGGGTAGCCGTGCGCCGGCGGCAGGGGCTCATCGTTCATCTGGACGGCGATCATGGGCTCGCGGGCCGGGTCCATGACCCAGGCGGTCGGCATGCCCGCCGTGAATCCGTCCACCGACCGGCCCACCAGCTGGTCCGCCGACGACGAGACTCCGGCGATCTCGAGCACGTCGCGCAACCGGACCCCCGTCCATTTCGCGTTCCCGACCAGCCCGCCCCCGACCTCGTTGCTGACGCAGGCGATCGTCACGTACTGCTCGAACATGGGCAGGGCCAGCAGCTCGTCCCAGGTCAGCGTCGTCTCACGCTCGACGAGGCCGTGGATGCGCAGCGTCCAGGTCGCGATGTCCACGCTCGGGACGAGGAGGGCAGTGTCGATGCGATAGAAATCCTGATTCGGAACGACGATCGGGGTCAGGCCGGGCGTCGCCGGCGCAAGGTCGGCCCCGGCGGCGATGGGCGGCACGGTCTCCGAGGGGACCGGCAGCTCCCCCACCGTGATCGGCGCCGTCCGCGAACCAGCGAGCAGGCTGCGGCCGCCGAGACCCACCACGAGGGCGGACAGGCTGACGGCGCCGGTCCGCAACAGGAATGAGCGGCGTGCCGGGTCCGACGATGCGCGTACCCCTACCGCATCCGCGACCGCCAGCGGTGCCCGTGCGAGCAGCCACGACAGGGTCTGGATGCCGAGCCCGACCGCCACCGTGGCCTGGGCCGCAACGGAGGCCCCGTTGGCCAGCGGGTTACCGAGGGCGGCCGCGAAGCCGAGCACGCCGAATGCGACAAAGCCCGCAGCCGCGACGACGAAGCGACGCGCGGCGACGATGCCGAGGCCAGCACCGAACGCCAGCGACGCGAGGACCACGACGATCTCGAGGGCCACCTTGTCGTTGGTCCCGAAGAGCGCCACGACCAGGTCCTTGGCGCCCGCCGGTTGCAGGTCGATGACGACCTGGCCGATCGCCGCGACAAGGGAGGTCGCGCCCGGCAGCACGGCAGCGATCAACTCCGAGGCTCCGAGGGCGACGGCCGCGGCGGCCACGCCGGCGGCGGCGGCGGCGACCCGCGACGTCGACGATCGCGCGGGAACGACCGAGCTGAGGGCTGATGCGGAGGTGCTCACGGCGTCATGGTGCACCGGACTCGTGACATTCGCGTGTCGAGCCCCGCCTCGGCCACGCGTCGGTCACGGGTCGCGTCGCATCCTGGCCGTCCACCGGCCGCCGTGCCCCTCCACGGTGAGGGGCATCGAGAAGGCCTCGCTCAGGACATCGTCGGTGAGGACGTCCTCACTCCGGCCGGCGGCAAGCACACGGCCCTCGCGCAGCACGAGCGCCTGCCCGAACCCCACTGGGATCTCCTCGAGATGGTGCGAGACGAGGACCATGGTGCGCAGCCGCGGCTCCTCCGCCAGTGACTCGAGGTCTGCGATGAGCAGCTCCCGCGCTGCGAGGTCGAGGCTGGCCATCGGCTCGTCCAGGATGAGCACGTCCGGGTCCGGCATGAGTGCCCGGGCGATCGAGGTGCGCCGGCGCTCGCCGGCGGACAACGTCCCGAACGCCTGGTCGAGGTGATCGGCCAGTCCCATCCGCTCCCCGAGTTCCCGCGCCCGATCACGGTCGGCGTCGTCGTAGACGTGCCACCACGGCTCGAACGCACCGTGACGGGCGGTCATGATCAGCGTGGTCGGGGTCAGGTCGGGTCGCATGGCCGCCTCGATGGCGCTTCCGGCGAACCCGACGCGACGCCGAAGCTCGCGCGCGTCCGTTCGGCCATAGCGCTCCCCGAGCACCTCGACGGTGCCGGTCGTGGGCCACAGGTTCATCGACGCGACCGACAGCAGGGTCGTCTTGCCGCTGCCGTTCGGCCCGAGGACGGCCCAGCGCTCGCCGTCGCGCACGGTCCAGTCGAGCGGGCCGAGGATCGTGCGGCCCGCCCGGCGAACCGAGACGCCCCGCAACTCGATGATCGCGGGCGCGGCGCCGGGCAGGGAAGGCGGGGTCAGGGAGACGTCGAGGCGTCGGCCGGCGCGACTGACGGCTCAGGAGCCGACGACGGCGGAGGTGTGGGCTCCGGCGTCGGTTCCGGTGTCGGCTCGGGTGTGGGCTCCGGCGTCGGCTCGGGCGTCGGTTCCGGCGTCGGCTCAAGCGATGGTTCTGGCGTCGCACTCGGCTCGAGCGACGGGCTCGCGGACGGGGCCACCGTCGGGCACGGCTGCGCGACCGCCTCATCGCCCGTGGGCGACGGCAGCGCGAACGACGGGACCACGCCGCTCGGGTCAGGCGTGGGGACGATGAAACAGCTCGGGGACGGGCTGGGCGAACCGCAGCCGTCTCCCTCGACGATGACGCCCCAGGTCCGGCCGTAGGGATTGAACTGGCTGTTGTAGAAGTATGCGGTCCTCGTGTTCTCGGGCCCGCCCCTCGTGCCCGGCCCCCGCTCGGCGCGCCCGATCCAGTCGCGGTTCGCGTCCATCCAGTTGTCGAACTCGTCCTCGTGACCGGCGACGGCCAGCACCCGCTCGCCGCACGTGTCGCCCTCGACACGGGCATCGGGCGCACTGTCGCCGATGAACCACTCCTCGACGCCCTCGCTGCCGGCGCCGGGCAACAGGCCGGTGAACGGGTCGATCGCGACCTGGGTCAGGCCTTCGGCTGGGCGCTCGAAGTTCGTGATCTCCCACTCGGCGCTGGCTTCCTGCACGAATCCCTGCCACACGAAGGTCGAGACATCGATCGAGAAGACCTCGCCGACGGCCGTGTTGTCGCTGTTGCCGTTCCACGCTCCCACCGCGAGCGCGTAGGCGCCATCCGCCCGACCCGCCTCGGTTGGCGGGGCGATGTAGCCGTACGCGTTGAGGTCCTTGGCGTCGTTGTTCGTCCCGGTCTTGAGCGTCGCCGGCCGGCGGTCGCCGCCCGGACCCTCGATGGCGAATTCGCCCCAGAAGGGGTTCACGCGAGGGTTGGTGTTGCCGGCCAGGATGTCGGTGACGATCCAGGCCGCCTGGGGGCTGACCACCTGGGTGCCTTCCGGCGGCGTGTAGGGATCGACGACGTCCTCGCCCGCGCGGTTCTTGATCGCCAGGATCGTCGTGGGCGGGATGCGCCGGCCGCCGTTCCCCAAGGTGCCGTACGCGGACGCCAGGTCGACCGGTCGGGTCTCAGCCACGCCCAGCGCGAGGGCCAGCCCGGCATCGGTGGTCTCGCTCTGGAAGGTCATGCCGAAGTCCTTTGCCCGGGCGAACATGTGTTCCGGGGTGTTGAGGGCCATGGCCTTCACGGACGGGATGTTCAGGGAGAACTGCAGCGCGTTCCGCAGGCGCACGGGGCCACGCTCGAGGTTGTCCGCGTCGTTCGGGGTATAGCCGCCCCCGAAATCGGTGCCGACGTCCATGAACATGTCGCCCGCGGTCATGGTCCCGTCGTCGATGCCGACGACGTAGTTGAACGGCTTGAAGGCCGAGCCCGGCTGCCGGAAGCCCTGGCCGACCACGTCGTACTGCGGCTGGAACTCGGGACGGCTCTGCGTCGCGTAGTACTCGGCCGACCCGACGTAGGCGACGAGCTCGCCGGTCTCGTAGTCGACCGCGACCAGGGCGCCGTTCCGAACGTTCTTGTCCTCGAGGTTGCGCATCCAGGGCTCGTAGTCCTCGAAGCCGAGGGCCTTGGCGGCAGCCTCCCGCCGGTTGCTCCCGCGGTGGGGGACGATCGTCGCGCCCTTGACCCACTTCTCGGCGATCTTCTGGAGGTCGAGGTCCACGGTCGTGGTCACACGCAGGCCGCCGTTGTCGAGCTCGTCGCACGACGGGGTGTCCTCGCCACACAGCTTGATGGTCAGCTCGTCGCGCACGGCCCATACGAAATGCGGGGCCTGCCAGCGGGGCGCCGTCTGCCGCGCGAGCTCCATCTCCTTCCCGACGTCCGCGGTCAGCTCGGCGTCGCTGTACTGGTCCTTCGACATCGGGGTCCGGTCGTCCGCCATGAGCTCGAGGATCTGGTCCCGGCGCTGGAGGATGACGGTGTCGGGCGGGACGATGAGGTGGCTGTCGGCCGCGGGACACGGTTGGTCCTCCTCCGGCTCGCTGTCGCAGCTCTCGTTGGCATTGCGTACCAGGTCGTAGTTGGACGGCGACTTGGGGAGCCCGGCGAGGGTCGCCGCCTCACCCGGCGTCAGGTCGGCCAGCTCCTTGCCGAAATACGAGCGAGCCGCGGCCTTCACGCCATAGCTCTGGTTGCCGTAATAGATCTGGTTGAGATAGGCCTCGATGATCTGCTGCTTGCCGTCGTCGCCCTGCTCGCCGAAGTATTGCGTCACCCGGATGGACTGGATGATCTCCTTGAGCTTGCGCTCGAAGGTCCGGTCCTCGTCCTGGAGCAGGTCGCGCTCGAGCAGGCGCGCACGGACGAGCTGCTGGGTGATGGTCGAGGCACCGCGGCTGTTGCCACGCAACGAGTCGAGGCCGGCGGCGATGATGGCCAGCGGGTCGAAGCCCGCGTTCTCCCAGAACGTCTTGTCCTCGATCGCAGTCGTGGCGTCGAGCACGAGCGGCGGGATGTCCTCGAACGCCACGACATCGCGCTTGAACTCGCCGAAGCGGGCCAGCTCGACCTCCCCGGTGCGGTCGAGGAGGACGGTCTCCTCCGGCAAGGTGTACTGGGTCAGCTCCGCCGGATCCTTGAGGTCCTTCGCGAGGGAGCCGTACACCGACAGTGCCGCGACCGCACCCAGGATGCCGACCGCGGCCAGGAACGCGAACACGATGATCGCGATCCAGCCGGCGGTGGTCCGGCTGGGCGGTCGCGCATCGTCGATCTGGTAGGCCTGGGATCGATAGGGATCGGACATCGCGCGCAAGCATGCCGCATCGGGTCGGATCACGCGGCTCACGACGCCCGCCGCGGCATTGCACGCGCGTGTCGCGACGGACCTCCCGCCTCAGACCGGCGCGAACCGGTCCAGGTGCTCCCGGTCTGCGTCGAGCATGGCTTCGAGCAGTGGGCGAGCCACCTCGGGCCCGACCAGCGGGTTCGCGCCGAGCGCCCGGACGGCCAGCGTCCGGTCGCCGGACCGCGCTGCGGCCACGGTCAACTCCTCGTACGCCTTCACGGCCTGGACCAGGCCGCGCTGCTCCGGGGCGAGTGGCGCCAGCGGGAGCGGATGCGCGCCATCCCGATCGATGCGCGCAGGGACCTCGACCACCGCGGAGGCCGGCAGGTCCGGCATCGCCCCGTCGTTGCGGGCGTCCACGACCTGGACGTCGCCCGCACCGTCGTGGAGCGATGCGATGAGCTGGGCGGCCGCCTCGCTATAGAAGGCGCCGCCGCGGTCGGCCAGGAGGGCCGGCTTCTCGGCAAGGGACTGGTCCCGGTAGAGCTCGAGGAGGCGGGCCTCGATGTCCATGACGTCCCGAGCTCGAGTGTGGCCAGCGCGTTGCTCCTCGAGCACCGTCCGGGTGAGGAAGTAGTAGCGCAGGTAGTAGGACGGGATCGCGCCGATGGTGCGGATCATGTCGACCGGAAGGCGGAATTCATCGGCGAACTGCTCGGCGTGCGAATCGAGCAACTCGGGCAGCCGGTCGACGCCATCGACGCGGACCGCCCGCTCCCAGGTCAGGTGGTTGAGCCCGACATGCTCCAGCTCGACCCGTTCCGGCCCGACGTCGAAGAGCGTGGCCATCCGGCGCTGCAGGTTGATGCCGACGTTGCACAGCCCGATCGCCCGGTGCCCGTCATCGATGAGGGCCTGGGTGACGATGCCGACCGGGTTCGTGAAGTCGATGATCCAGGCGTCCGGCGCCGAGCGGCGGGCGACCAGTTCGGCGAGGTCGAGCACGACCGGGACCGTGCGCATCGCCTTCGCGAAGCCACCCGCGCCAGTCGTCTCCTGGCCGATGACCCCGAATCGGAGGGGGAGCGTCTCGTCGACGAGCCGCGCGGCCTGGCCACCGACCCGCAGCTGGAACAGCACGAAGTCCGCGCCGTCGACCGCCGCGTCCCGATCGCCGGTCAGCTGCAGGCGGCCGGTCCAGTCGAGACGGTCGAGCATGCGCTGTGCGAGGCCGCCGACGACGTGGAGCCGGTCAGGGTCCGTGTCGAGCAGGACGAGCTCGTCGATGGGGAGGCGGTCCGCGCGTCGCACGAAGCCGTCGACCAGCTCCGGGGTATAGGTGCTGCCGCCGCCGACGACGGTGACCCTGGTGCCCATCCACCCTCCCATTCCGTCAAGCCCGAGGGGCCGGGGACTTGACACGATTGCTTATAACGTTATCAGCAATCGCGGACCGCGCAACCCTGGTCCTTCCCGTCCGACCTCGAGGAGCCGCCAGTCACGATGGCCCGTTTCCGCCTCTCGCTCGGCCCCGTACCGATGCACCACCAGGTCTATCTCGACCTGCGCGAATCCCTGGACGACGGGACGTGGCAGCCGGGCGACCGCCTCCCGCCGGAGCGTGAGCTGGCTCGCCACTACGGCGTGAGCCTGATCACGGTCCGCCGAGCGCTAGGGGAGCTCGTCCAGCAGGGGCGCATCGAGCGCACCCGCGGCCGCGGCACGTTCGTCCTCCGACCGCGCCTCGAGCGCGACATCGCCAGCCGCGCCAGTTTCGCCGACGAGATGCAGGAACGCGGCCTCGACCCCCAGACCCGCCTGATCTCGGCGCGTCCCGAGTCGGCCACGGTCTCGGTCGCCGCGGCGTTGGGGCTCGAGGCGGGTTCGCCCACGCTCTACCTCGAGCGGCTCCGGCTGGCGGGCGGTGAGCCGTATCTCCTCGAGCAGGTCCATCTCCCCGCCGAGCGATTTCCGGGCTTGCTCGCGAGCGACCTCGAGCATGCCTCGCTGTACGAGCTGATGGCGACCCGCTACGACACGCCGGTGGTCCGCGCTCGAGAGGCCCTCGAGCCTGTCCACTTGCGGACCCGCGAGGCCGCCCTGCTGGGCCAGCGCCGGGGCGCCGCGGCCCTCCTGATCGAAGGCGTCGCATTCGCCGCCGATGACACGGCGGTCGAGTTCGGTCGGACGTTCGTGCGCGGCGATCGCTCGCGCTACTACGTCGATCGCGACGTCGAGCGGCCGAGCTGGTCGCACCAAGCGGAGGCGATCACACGCGGAGGAGGGGCGAGTCGGTGACAACGTCGAGCAACCCATCGAACGGTCGTCGCAGACGGAGGAGTACGCGCATGCAACCAACGTTCGGGCGGATCGCCGTCCTGGTCTCGGTACTGGCCCTGCTGGCTGGTGCCTGTGGAGGAACTACCCCCAGCACCGTTACGCCGACTGGTTCGCCCGCGCCCGCCGGGTCTGCGGACGCCTCGGCCGACGCCTCGGCATCGACTGCGCCGGTCTCGACGCCGTTGCCGGTCACGGGCTCCCAGCCCGACCCAGGCGACGTGGTGATCCGCTGGTATTGCTGCCTCGGTACGGGTGACGCACCCGAGCAGGTCGAGGTGGAGCTCAAGGTGACCGAGGACTTCAATGCCTCGCACGAGGGCATCCATCTGCAGTTCGAAGGGTTCATCTACCAGGGCGCACGCGACGCCCTGTCCACGCAGCTCGCCGCGGGCAATGGTCCCGACATCGTCGGCCCCGTGGGAATCGGCGGTGCCGAGGCATTCCACGGCCAGTGGCTCGACCTGCAGCCGCACATCGACAAAGCCGGCTTCGACATGGGCCAGTTCCCCGAGTCGACCGTTGACCTGTACAACGCCGGGGGCGAAGGCCAGCTCGGCATCCCGTACGCGGTCTATCCGTCCGTGTTGTTCTACAAGGCCGACATGTTCAAGGAGGCCGGTCTCGCCGAGCCGCCGCATGCGTGGAACAGTGAGTACACGATGCCGGACGGTTCCAAGCGTCCGTGGGACTACGACACCGTCCGCGAGATCGCCAAGATCCTGACCGTGGACGAGAACGGCGCTGACGCGACCGAGGCAGGCTTCGATCCGGAAAAGATCGTGCAATGGGGTTTCGAGCCGCAGCGTGACGACCTGCGTCAGACCGGTGCCTACTTCGGGGCCGGCTCGTTCATGGCGGCCGACGGCAAGACCGTCGAGATCCCCGCACCATGGGCGGCGGCGTGGAAGCACTTCTACGACGGCATCTGGACGGACCACTTCAGCATGACCGGTCCGATCTTCGAGACGACCGACATCAATCCGGCGGGCTATCCGTTCTGCGCCGGCAAGGTCGCGATGAGCACCAATTACCTCTGGTCGACATATTGCGTGTCGGACGCCGGTGACGACTGGAACATGGCCGCGACCCCGTCCTACCAGGGCCAGACGACGGCCGCCTTCAATGCCGACACGTGGCGGATCATGAAGGCGAGCAAGAATCCGGACCAGGCATTCGAGGTGCTCCTGTACCTCCTTAGCAACGAGGACCTGCTCGCACTCTATGGCGGGATGCCTGCCGTGGAATCGAAGCAGGACGCGTTCCTGACGGCGCAGTTCGCCGACTACACGCAAGGGATCGACACGAAGGTCGCGAAGGACGGCGTCGCATTCGCCGACGTGCCCAACTTCGAATCGTTCATGCCGGCGTACAACCAGACGCTCGACTTGCTGAGCAAGTACGGGACCAAGTGGCAGACGACGCCCGGACTCGACCTGAACGCCGAGATCGAGGCGATGCGCGCCGAGATGCAGGGCGTCTGGGACGCGGGCGGCAGCTGATCCATGGCCAACCTCAGCGTGGCGCGACCGCCACGACAGCCTCGCTTCTCCGGACTGGGCTGGCGGCGCGCACGCTGGGGCTACGCCTTCATCGCGCCGTGGCTGATCGGGTTCCTGGCCTTCACGGCCATCCCGATGATCGCCACGCTGGTTTTCTCGTTCACCAACATCAACCTCGCCCAGGCCGAACCGCTGACGTTCGTCGGCCTGAAGAACTACGAGAAGCTGTTCAAGGATCAGCAGGTCTGGGATTCGCTCGCCATCACGCTGAAATTCGCCGCGCTCGCGCTGCCCGTGGCGGTGATCCTGCCGCTCCTCGTGGCGCTGCTGCTCCATTCCCGGCACCTGTTCGGCTCGAGCGGCTTCCGGGTCCTGTTCTTCCTGCCCTACGTCGTGCCGTTCGTGGCGGGCGTCTTCATCTGGGGCGGGATGCTCAACCCGAGCACCGGCTGGATCAACCTCGCCCTTCAGGCGGTCGGTGTCGAGAACCCGCCGCCGTGGCTGGAGGATCCCGGCTGGGTCTACCCGGGCCTCGCCCTGATCGGCGTTTGGGGCATCGGGGCCGGGATGATCGTCTATTTGGCCGGGCTGAAAGGGATTCCCACGGATCTGTACGAGGCCGCCCGGATCGACGGGGCAGGAGCGTTGGCGTCGCTGCGCCACATCACGATCCCGATGCTGACCCCGGTCATCTTCTACACGATCGTCTTGTCGGTCGTGGAGGTCATGCAGTACTTCCTCGTCCCGCTGGTGCTCCAGGACGGCACGGGGGAGCCGGGCGGCTCGACGATGTTCTACAACCTGTACCTGTACAAGAACTTCTTCACCTTCCAGAACATGTCGTATGGGGCGACGCTCGCTTGGCTCCTGTTCCTGATCACGCTGGCCATCACGCTCATCCTGTTCGGGACGGCCCGGCGCTGGGTCTACTACGCGGGTGAAGCGCGATGACGGCGCTCTCGATCCCTCGCCGCGGGATCCTGCGGCGGCGCGGACGCGTGGCGGAGGGCAGCCGACCGCCTCGTGAGCGCGGCGACAGCAGCAGGTCGTTCCTGGTCACGCTGATCGCGGTCCTGGCCCTGGCGGCCTTCCTCTCCCCGATGCTCCGCTCCGTGGCCTATTCGGTGAAGAGCTTGGAGCAGATCACCCAGGCGCACGGCCCCCTGTATCCCGCTGATCCCGTGACGTTCTCCTACGGCGGGGAGGAGCTGACCGTCATGAATGTCCCGATGCCGGACGGGACCACCCGCCAGCTCGCGCTGCTCGAACCGCTGCGCCGGCAGAGCACATTCGTGGACCCCGCCGCACCGGACGCGGCGCCGATCGTGTGGGAGGGATCGTGGCGGACCCTGGAACCCGTCTGGGTGTTCGCGCCGCACTTCGAGAACTTCGCCGCGGTGTGGGACCTCATCGACTATCCACGCCTGCTGTTCAACACCGTGTTCATCGCCGTCGTCTCGACCATTGGCACGCTCTTGTCGTGCACCCTCGTCGCCTATGGCTTCGCGCGGTTTCGGTTCCCCGGCCGCGGGCTGCTGTTCACCCTGCTGATCGCCACGATCTTCCTTCCGGCGGCCGTGACGATCATCCCGACCTACACGGTGTTCCAGCGGATCGGTTGGGTGGGGACCTGGCTGCCCCTCCTGGTCCCGGCGTTCTTCGCGAACGCTTACGACGTCTTCCTGATGCGCCAGTACTTCTTGACGATCCCGACCGAGATGGACGAGGCGGCGGCGATCGACGGTGCCGGCCCGTTCCGGACGCTGATCTCGGTGGTCATCCCGCAGGCCTGGCCGGTTATCGTCGCGGTCGCCGTGTTCCATCTCGTCTACTCCTGGAACGACTTCTTCGGTCCGCTCCTGTACACGGCCGGCAGGCCCGAGATCCAGACGGTCGCGCTAGGGCTGCAGCGATTTAACGGCATCTACTACCGCGAACCCGGGTACATCCAGGCCGGCACGCTCATGACCCTCGTGATACCCGTGATCGCGTTCCTGCTGACCCAGCGGTTCTTCACCCGCGGCATCGTCATCACCGGCGTCGAGAAGTGAGCGTCCGCGTGGCGCTTACCTTCGACGCGGAGCACCCGGACCGGCGCCATCGACCCGGTGGCACCGAGAAGGTCCTCGATACGCTGGCCGCGGCGGGGATCACGGCATCGTTCTTCTTGCAGGGACGGTGGGCGGAGGCGTATCCGGGCCTCGCTCGCTCGATCGCGGACGGCGGACACCTCGTAGGCAACCACTCGCACTACCACGCCCGTATGTCGCTCCTGACCCCGAGGGGAATCGCCGCGGACGTCCGGGCCGCGGAGCGGGCGATCCAGCGAACGACCGGACGGGACCCGCGGCCGTGGTTCCGCTGTCCGTTCGGTGCCGGGACGAACGAACCGGGCGTCCTCCGCGCCCTGGACCGACTCGGCTATCGCGAGACCCGCTGGGACGTCGACGGGCTCGACTGGCGAAGCGCCGCGACCGGTCGTGGCGTCGCGCAGGAGGCCGTGGGCGCGGCGATGGCCCATGGCGACGGCGCCGTGATCCTCCTCCATCCATGGACGACCGCGACAAGCCTCGCGCTGTCGGCGATCATCGATGACGTACGCGCGCGGGACGGCGAGTTCGTGCGGCTGGACGCCTTGCCGTGACGCTGGTCCTGGCCGTCGATGGCGGGAACTCGAAGACCGACGTGGCATTGGTCGATGGAGACGGGCGCCTGCTTGCCGCGGTCCGGGGCGAGACCACGTCCCACCAGCAGGTCGGTGGGGATGCGGGGATGCAGCGAATGTCCGCACTGGTCGCCCAGGCCTATGCCACCGCCGGCGTGCGGGACGCGGATCGCGCCGATGTCGGCGTGTACTGTCTTGCCGGTGCCGATACGCCCGCCGACGTCCGCGAGCTGACCGGGCGACTCTCAGCAGGCGATTTCGCGCGGACCGACCTGCTTCGTAACGATACGTTCGCGGCCTTGCGCGCCGGCACGGACCGGGGCTGGGGCGTGGTCGTGATCTGCGGCCAGGGCGTCAATGCGGCCGGGGTCGCGCCCGACGGCCGTACCGCCCGGCTGGACGCGCTGGGAAACATCTCCGGGGACTGGGGCGGGGCGACGGACGTCGGCTGGGGGGGACTCGCGGCGGCCGTTCGTGCGCGCGATGGCCGTGGGCCTCGAACGGTCCTGGAGCGGACCGTGCCTGGGCATTTCGGGCTTGGCACGCCACGGGCCCTGACGATGGCGATGTACCACGGCCGCGTTTCGCAACGGCGCATCGGCGAGCTCTCCCCGGTCGTGTTCGCAGCGGCGATGGAGGGGGACGAGGCGGCGCGCGCGATCGTCGATCGCCTTGCCGATGAGGTCGTCGCGATGGCCGGCGCGATGATGCGGCGACTCCGGCTCGCCCGCACCGATCCCGAGGTGGTCCTGGGCGGCGGAGTCTTCCGAACAGCCGACGAGGCGTTTCGCCTCCGGATCGAGGCCGGCGTGCAGGCGATCGCCCGGCGAGCGCGGCTGGTGCGAACGAAGGCGCCGCCCGTCGCGGGGGCCGCGTTGCTCGGCCTGGACGAGGTCGGTGGCGCGATCGCCGATCCGGCGGTCGGAGCGAAGCTGCGCGTGGCACTCGCATCGTGGGACGCAAAGACGCTCGACTCCGCCTCGAACGGCGGCTGATCGGGCGGTCGACCTCGCGGTCAGGGACGGCTGGCGGCTCGTCCCGCCGCGACGGCATCGACGATCCGGCGCGCCCGTGCCGTGACGCCTTCGGGCGCAGCGTCGCCGATCAGCCAGCTGCCGACGCCCACGGCCACGGCGCCCGCCCGGATGAAGTCGGCGGCGGTATCGATGGTCACGCCGCCGCTCGGGACGAGCGGGATGTCCGGGAACGGCCCACGGCACTCGCGCACGAACGCGGGTCCGACGACGGACGCCGGGAAGACCTTGACGGCGGCGGCTCCAGCGCGCCACGCCACCAGTACCTCACTCGGCGTGGCCGCACCGGGCAAGGTCGGGATCCCGCGTGCAGCGGCCCAGGCGACGAGTTCGGGCTCGGTGTGCGGCATGACCAGGAAGGTGGCGCCGGCATCGAGGGCCTGTTGCGCTGCCTCGATCGATAGCACCGTCCCGGCGCCGATGGCAAGCTCCGGTGAACGCCCGGCGACCGATCCGATCGCACGCAGAGCGGCATCGACCGGTTCGTTGAGGGTGATCTCGAAGGCCAGCACGCCGCCGGCGAGGAGGGCATCGGCGACGTGTGGCGCACTCTCAGCCGTGAGCCGCCTCGCGATGGCGACGACACCGCCGGTGACGAGTCCGTCGGGGATCGTCGGCCTCGACAGAGGGTCGATCACAGCCCACGGCGCTTGTCGAGGAGAAGGGTCGGCTGGGTGACAGGCATCAGTCGCATCTCCAGCATACGTGTCGACGATCGCGGGCGGTCAGTCCACGTACTGCAGCGGCGTGACGACGAAGTCATCCGGCAGCTTCACGCCGGTCGAGTGATTCGGGCAGTAGCCGCGGGGGTTCTCAGCTAGGTCAGCGTATTGCCGCCTCAATCGAGGTGAAGGCGTCGCGGGGCGCCGTCGCGATATATGTTCCAAGTGGGCGGGTTGATTGGGTGGTCCGTCACCATCACCTCAGCCTCAGGATATGACCGGCGAACCTCCCCCTCGACCGCGCGAGCCTGCGCTTCGTCACTCCAGTCGATTGGACCGTCAACGGCGTTGACTGCCTCCCGGACCTTCGTCTCGAATGACTTGTCGTTCCCGGGCGTGATGGTCAGGACTACGCGCGGGGCCATTTGCTATCTCCCTGTCGGTTGGTGGGGCGACCCCTATTCTGCGCTTATGGCACGCCTCGAACTGGAGCACGAGCAGACGCTCATCACCATCGTCGAGCTTGTTCGCTCGGTCCCTCGCGAGCAGCGGCACTCTGGCGTGACTCGCGCTGGCGATACGACCCGGAGTTGCAGCTTCGTCAGGAGGCCGAACTTACGCACCCGACGTAGCCGTCAACGCATCATGGTTTCAACGATGCGCCGGTTGCTCAGGAGTCCTAGGGGCACGGTTCCGGCCGTGCTTCTAGGACTTTGTTTGACTGCCTGCGTATCGCCGCCCACCCCACCCCTACCGCTACCCTTCACCGCGTTCGCAAGCGCATGTCGTGGGGTTGGCCTGAGTGATGCCACCCTCGTTGGCAGCCCGGACGACCCGCGTATCACGTGGTTGGAGCTGTCGGATGGTCGACGCATTGACCTCGTCTGGCCCCCGCAATACTCGGCTCGCTTCACCCCGGAGCTGGAGGTTCTCGACGAGCGCAACACGGTCCGGTTTCGGGCTGGGGACGTTGTTCAAGGTGGCTGCCAAAAGGGGCCAGCCGACGACCCCAGAAGCATCATGCTCATCACGACTCAGGACCTAGCTCCCGGGTGACTTCAGTGCGCTTCCGGGCATGGCGACACGTAACAAGCACAGGCATGAGCAGGGATGTCGGACCAAATGACAGAAGCAAAACGTGGCTGCAGCACCTCCCGCAGATGCTCGCCGACTACAAGCACTACTCGCGGATGGTCGAACGTGGACCCTGGGCGATGCCGGGACGGCCGTTGACGGATGCAGACCACCACTTGTACGAGCGTCAGGCCGCTGCGCTCGACGCTGTGACTGCAGAGTTCCAGCGGATGGCGCGAGCGGCTGACCACGATGCGCGGGTCGCAACGCTCACGGAGATGGGTAACATCCCGTTGAAAGCGCCCAAGGAACGGCCCAAAACCTAAGCCTCGCTGCGGAGCGGCTCAGTCCACGTACTGCAGCGGCGTCACGACGACGTCAGGGAACTTCACGCCGGTCCGGTGGTCCGGGCAATAGGCTCCTGGGCCTCGGTTCTTGTCGAGGTACTGCTGGTGATAGTCCTCGGCGTAGTAGAACGGGTACGAGGCGGCGTCGACGATCTCCGTCGTGATCGAGCCGTACCCCGCCGTCGACAGCTGCTCCTGGTACATGGCCTTCGAGGCCTCGGCGACCGCCCGCTGCTCGTCGCCGGCGACGATGATGATCGAGCGGTAGCTGCTGCCGACGTCGTTGCCCTGGCGCATGCCCTGCGTCGGGTCATGGTGCTCCCAGAAGCTCTTGAGCAGCTGCTCGTACGAGATCGCTGACGGGTCGTACGCGACCAGCACCACCTCGGCGTGGCCGGTCCGCTCCGAGCAGACCTCCTGATACGTCGGGTTCGGCGTGTGTCCGCCGGCATAGCCGACGGCGGTCGTGACGACGCCCGGAAGCTGCCAGAAATCCTTCTCGTCGCCCCAGAAGCATCCGGCGCCGAAGACCGCGGTCTTCGTGCCGTCCGGCCAGGGGCCGGCGATCGGGGTGCCGAGGACGGTGTGGATGCCCGGAGTGACGATGGGCTCGGAACGGCCCGGGAGGGCCTCGGCTGGGGAGGGGAGCGCTTGCGGCTTGGAGCGGAAGAACTGCATGCCCGAAGTGTAGGCGCGAATCGCGTCGATCCTGTGACAAGCCCCACACGAACGGCGCGCTCAGACGGTTCTCAGGACACGTCGCGAGGCTTCGAGTGGCCAGCGCTGGCACCAGCCTCCTTACCCCGCAGACGGCAAGCATCCACGGCGGCTAGCATCAGCCGCCGTGGATGATCGACTGGACGTAGCCCTGGGGACGATCGATGGTTGGGCGGCGGAGCACGCCGCGGCGGCCGTCGTCGGCCGTGAGGGCCTCATCGCGAGCCACGGCGATGTCCGCCACGATTTCCGGTGGGCCTCGGTGACGAAGCTCGTCACCGCGTACGCCGTCCTGGATGCAGTCGAGGAGGGCCTCCTCGATCTCGACGAATCGGCGGGGCCGCCCGACGCGACGGTCAGGCACCTGCTCGCCCACGCATCGGGCCTTCCATTCGAGGGCGAAACCGTCATCGCCCGGCCCGGAACCCGTCGGATCTACTCGAATGAGGGCTTCGACATCCTCGGCGCCCGGCTCGCCGAACGCGACGGCGTCCCGTTCGAGGACGCCCTGGGGCGGAGGATCCTGGGCCCGCTCTCGATGACCGGCACGCAGCTCATCACCCGGGCCTCCGAGGGACTCCACGGCCCACTCTCCGATCTCGCCGCCTTCGCCCGTGAGCTCCTGCGCCCGACGCTCGTGGCCCGCACGACCCTCGAAGCAGCTACCGCCACTGCCTTTCCGGGTCTCATCGGGCTCCTGCCCGGGGTCGGGCGCTTCGATCCCCTCGACTGGGGCCTCGGCTTCGAGCTCCGCGACGCCAAGGATCCGCACTGGACGGGCAGCCGGAACTCCCCTGCGACGTTCGGCCATTTCGGTGGATCTGGCGGATTCCTGTGGGTCGATCCGGCCCTGGATGCGGCGCTCGTCTGCCTCACCGATCGCGACTACGGCGCGTGGGCGCTTGACGCGTGGCCGCCGTTTTCGGACGCCGTCATCGCGGCGCTAGCAGGTTCCTGACCGGGCTTGCATCATCCATTCGCTGTAGATGGGAGCGGGACCTTCAACGGATGGTCGCCCGGGGTGTGGAGCGGTACGGTCCCGTACAGCACTGATCGATCCGACTGGAGCCCTGTCTTGACTTTCCTGCGCACGCCGCGCGTGATCGCGATCCTGCTCGCCTTCCTCCTCTCTGGCGCGGGTCTCGCGCTCGTCCTGACAGGCGTGCTCGGCGGCGGGTCGGCGGGCGCCGCGGGCCCCGTGACAGGCACGCCGCCGATGTTCACGACGACCGGTGACCGGTGGACGCTCGACCAGGTGCTCGGGGCGGCGCGCAGCGGCGACATCGACGCGATCAGTGCCATGACGCCGGCGAATGGAACAGCGGTGAGTGCGCCTGCACCCGTGCTCATCGCGCGAACGGCCAGCGGTGCGATCCACGTCGTCAGACCGGAAGTCCCCGTCGGCGACGCTCTCGACGTGATCCGCGCCGCTGGCTACTCGCGACTCCTGACCGATGAGGCGATCGCTCTCGACCCCGGAAATGGCGCCGGTGCGATGCCCTCGTTCGTCGGTCTGGCGATGTCGGGCGCGCTGCTCGTCCTGGCGATCCTCATCTTCTTGCGCGTCCGTGGTTCGGCAGCTCGGAAATGGCGTCCGTCGCGCAACCTCAATCGCCGCCGGACTGACGCGACCGTCGTCGCGGAACGCCCGAGCATCACGCTCGCGGACGTCGCGGGCGCGGACGAGGCCAAGCTGGAACTGACCGAGACGATCGAATTCCTGCGCGACCCGAGCCGGTTCATCCGGCTGGGCGCCACCGCGATCCGGGGCGTGATGCTCTACGGGCCGCCCGGTACCGGCAAGACGATGCTCGCCAAGGCCGTAGCCGCGGAAGCCGACGTCCCGTTCTTCTCGGTCTCGGGCTCAGAATTTGTCGAGAAATACGTGGGGGTCGGCGCGGGACGCGTTCGGGAGCTGTTCGCCAAGGCCCGGGCGGCGGGCCGAGCCGTCGTGTTCATCGACGAGATCGACGCGATGGCCAAGGCGAGGGGCGGCGCCGACAGCCACGAGGAGCGCGAGCAGACCCTCAACCAGCTGCTCGTCGAGATGGATGGATTCGGGACCAACGACGGCGTCGTCGTGATCGGCGCCACGAACCGCCTCGACACGCTCGATCCGGCGGCCCTTCGCCCGGGCCGATTTACGCGCAAGATCCACGTCCCGCTGCCCGATCGCGACGGCCGATTGGCGATCCTGGCCGTCCATGCGAAGGGCAAGCCGCTGACCGCCGATGTCGACCTGCCCGCGCTCGCCCGCAAGACCTACGGATTCTCGGGAGCGATGCTCGCCGACCTCCTCAACGAAGCGGCCATCCTGTCCGCGCGAACCGGGCTCGACGCGATCGGTCCGATGCAGGTTCACAACGGCTGGCTGAAGACGGCCCTCGGCACCTCGCGCAAGCGCTCGATGGACGACCGCGAGCGCAGCATCATCGCCGCCCACGAGGCGGGGCACGCCGTGTGCGGCCTCCTCCACGGTGACAAGCGGCGCGTCGAGGAGATCAGCCTGTTCGCGCATGGCGAGGCCCTCGGCGTCACGGTCTCGAGCTCCGAGGACGACGACCTCCCGTCCGAGACCGACCTGCGCGCCCGACTCGTGGCGCTGATGGGCGGCCGGGTGGCGGAGGAGTTGCTGTTCCACGAGGTCACCGGCGGCGCATCGAACGACTTCGAGAAGGCGACGAGCATCGCCACGACCATGGTCCTGCGCTTCGGCATGGGTCGCGATCCCGAAGCCTCCGACGAGGGCGCGACCGGTCGGGGCATCCTCACCACCCTGGTCGGCGAATCCGCAGGCTTCAGCCGCGACGTGCGAGACGCACAGGCGAGAGCGATCGGCAGCATCCTCGACGAGGCCTACACCGGAGCCCGTCGGACCCTCATCGCCGAGATGCCCCGGCTCCGCGACGTGGCGGCGTACCTCTACGAGCAGGAGCGGATCGACGGCAACGAATTCGAGGCCGTCATGGACGGTCGCCTTCGCCCGGCGGACCCGGATGGGTGGCGCGCCGCCGCGGCATCCCCGCGCCCGTGGGCCGCGATCCCGACCACGTTCCAGGAACGGGCGCCACGCATCCGCGCGATGCCGTCTCCGTCGCCGGCCGTAGTCCTGTCGCCGCGACCATCGCCCGTCGTCCTGCCGGGGCCGGAGCCAGTCGGCGTTCCGGTGGCCATGAGCGGGCGACCGCGTACGGCCCCTGCTCGCCGTGTCGGCCGGCGCCTCATCGCCAACCGGCGATTGCCAGCCATGCCCGGGCGTCTCCGACGCTCATTGGCCGCGGTGGTGCGCGACCTCGCCGCCGACACGAATCGTTGAGCGCCCCAGCCAGGGTGATCCGACGGTGAATGCCGCACGGCGGTAGGCCAAATGGGCCGTGGTAGGCTGCGTCGTCCCAGCGTACGGTCACGACCATCTATGGCCACCCTGAACCCCTCCGCTCCCCCCGCGGCGGTTCCTCGTTCGACTCGCTGGGCGTTCGGCATCGTCGTGGCCGTGGCACTCGGCCTGGGCGCTGCCCTCCTGACGGTCGTCGATCTCAACGGACAGGCCGTCCTCTGGGAGAACGTGCACTGGACGGCGTTCTACGCGGTGGGCTTCGCGCTCGCATTCCGCGGCTTCCGTGCCTCGGTCGGTCTCGAACGCCGGATCCGGGCCAGGCTCGCCGCGGTGTCCGGTATCTGGCTCGGCGCCCAGATCGCCTGGTTGACCCAGGGCATGCTCGGCGTCGTCGTCGTGCCATCTCCGTCGGACCTGCTGACGTTTGCGGTCATGGTCCCGGCCGTGCTCGCGCTCGATCTCGCGGTCCGGCACGCGGTCGATCGACGCGAGCGGCTCGGCCTCTACCTGGATTGCGTGATCACGTTCCTCGCCATCGCGACCGTGGTGACGTTGCTGTTCGGGTATCTCGTCACGGACCACGACTTCCTCGCGGGGGCCTTGCTCCTGAGCTTCCCGATCACGTGCCTGTCCATTTCGGGCGCCGGCCTCATCGCCGCACTCGCGACGCGGGCGCGGGTTCGCGACGGCGGGCTCTATGCCCTGTTGATCGGAACGTTCCTCTACGGCATCGGATACCTGCAGTGGGTCGCCGCCGCCCCGGTGATCACGCCGCCCGGGCACTGGTCGAACTACCTGTTCTCGATCGGAGCGATGGCCATCGGTCTGGCCGGCGCCACGTTCCGACTCGAGTCCCGGGTTGAGTGGCAGAGCGTCCGCCTGGCGACGTTCTTTCGCGACGCCTTGCCGCTCGGCGCGGTAGCCGTCGCGGTGGCGTGCCTGGTCGCCTCCACGACGACGAGCGACGAGAACCTGCTCGTCCGACCCCTCGGCTGGGCCGTGATCGTCACCGCAGTGATCCGCCAGGTGCTGCTGGTTCGCGAACGAACGAACGCCGTCCGCGAGGCCGAGGCATCCGCGGAGCACCTCTCCGCGGCCGAGGCGAGGCACCGCAGGCTGATCGAGCGGATCCCCGCCATGGTCTACATCGACGAGCGGCGGACGGCCGAGTCCCCCCGCTCGGCGCTGACCTACGTCAGCCCGCAGGCGGTCGACCTGCTGTCCTACACGCCGGCCGAACTGATGAGCGATCCCGAGCTCTGGTACGAGCGCGTTCATCCGGACGACCTTGCCAAGATCACGACGGCCGAGAACGTCCACTTCATGAGCGGGGAGCCGCTGCACCAGACGTTCCGCATCCGCAACCGGGATGGGCGGGAGATCTGGGTGCGCGACGAGGCCACCCTGCATCGACTGCCCGATGGCCGCCTGCAGTCCCACGGCGTGCTGATGGACGTCACCGCACAGACGGAGGCCGAGGAGGCGGTCCGCGCGAGCGAGGAACAGCAGCGCCGGATCATCGACACCGCGAGCTCGGCCTATGTCGCCATCGACGGCGAGGGCTGTGTGACGGACTGGAACGAGCGTGCTACCGAGACGTTCGGCTGGTCACGCGACGACGCGATGGGGATGCGCCTGAGCGAGCTCATCATCCCCGAGGAGCAGCGCGCGGCCCACGAAACCGGCCTCCGCCGGTTCAGCGCGACCGGGACCGGCCCGTTGATCGGCCGCCGGGTCGAGGTCACCGCCATGGACCGGGCCGACCGGCGCTTCCCGGTCGAACTGACCATCTGGCCGGTCCGGGTCCGCGGCACCCAGCACTACAGCGCGTTGATCCACGATATCACCGAGCGTCGGCGACTCGAGGACGAGCTCCGCCACCAGGCGTTCCACGATTCACTCACGGGGCTCGCCAATCGCGCGTTGTTCACCGATCGCCTCGACCACGCGCTCCTGCGGCGTGACGAGGCAGCCGTCGGCGTCATCTTCTTCGACGTCGACGACTTCAAGCTCATCAACGACGGGCTGGGCCACGCGGCGGGCGACGGCCTCCTCATCGAGGTCGCGCGTCGTCTGGGCGAGCTCGTCCGGGCCAGTGACACGGCGGCCAGGTTGGGCGGCGACGAGTTCGCGGTCCTGCTGGAGCAGACGACCCAGGAGGAAGCGACGCGCGTGGCGGACCGCATCATCGCGGCGTTCCTGCCGCCATTCGAGATCGCGAGCCACCGCATCACCGCGCGTGCCAGCATCGGACTGGCGTTCGGGCACCCCGGGTCGGAGGCCGCTGCCGTGCTTCGCGAGGCGGACGCGGCGATGTACACGGCCAAGGGCCGGGGCAAGGGGGTGTGGCAGATCTACGACGCCTCGATGGCGGGCGAGGGGCTGGCGGAGATCGAGCTGCGCGCCGACCTCAAGCAGGCGATCGACGGGGGCGACCTCACGGTCGCCTACCAGCCGATCGTCGAGATGGCGACGCGGCGGATCGTCGGTGTCGAGGCGCTCGCACGTTGGAAGCACCCGACGCGCGGCGCCGTCGAGCCGACCCAGTTCATCCCGCTTGCCGAAGCGGCCGACCTCATCGTGCCGCTTGGCCGATGGATCCTGGTGGAGGCCTGCCGGACGGTCCAGGGCTGGCGCGCGTCCGCCGACGGTCCCGACGACCTGCGACTCAGCGTCAACATCTCGCCGCGTCAGCTGCTCCACGGCTCGATCATCGAGCACGTCCAGCTGGCGCTCGAAGAGTCCGGTCTCGAACCCGCAGACCTGACGCTCGAGATCACGGAGGGCGTCCTGGTCGAGGAAGCCGGGGCGAGCCTGGCAGCATTGGAAGGCCTCAAGGCGCTGGGCGTGCAGATCGCCATCGACGACTTCGGCACTGGCTATTCGTCGCTGAGCTACCTGTCCCGACTGCCGATCGACGTGCTCAAGATCGATCGCTCGTTCATCGCGGACATCGGGACGTCGCGCCAGGCTGCGGCCCTGGTCCGCTCCATCGTGAAGATCGGGCAGACCCTGCATCTCGAGACCGTCGCCGAGGGAGTGGAGACCGAAGAGCAACTCGATCGCCTCGTGCGCCTGGGCGCCAAGCTAGGCCAGGGGTACCTCTTCGCACGCCCGCTGGCTGCCGGGGATCTTGCCACGCTCCTCCTCGCCGCGGGGTCGGACGCCGCCTGACCCGCAAGCGCGATGCAATGCCGGTCCCGGCCGGGGGTCGGATGCGCGAATCGGTCCGCGGCCGACCATGACGGGGAACAGCATGGAGGCTCTCATGCCAGGCCAACGCGAACTCCTCGACACCGGCACCAGCAAGCGCTACATCCGACGCGACGACCAGGGCAGGTTCACGACCGACCAGGTGGAGGTTGGCCGATCCCTGGCCGCCGACCAGCGCCAGCAGGCCAAGGCCACGGCCAAGCCTGGGCAGGGGGACCGCGGAGACCGCAAGAAGAGCTAGAGCGCCGACGCCAACGCCCCGCGCCTCGACCCCGACCCTGAGCGCGTGTTCGACGGCTTCACCCTCGACCGCGTCGACGTGGGCGAGGTCGTCCTGCGCGTGCGGCGTGCCGGCGCCGGACCACCCGTCTTGCTGCTGCATGGTCCAGAACGACCCGGTCGCGATGGGCATCGAGAACCACGAGGACTACCGCCGCGCCATCCACGACCCGGCCACGGTCCACGCGATGATGGAGGACTACCGGGCCGGCCTGGGGGTCGATCGGTCGGCCGATGACGCCGACAGGGCCGCTGGCCGGAAGGTTGCAGCGCCGGTCCTCGTGCTATGGGCGGCGGACGACGACCTCGGCGACCTGTACGGCGACCCGCTCGCGATCTGGCGCGCGTGGGCGGACGACGTCCGGGGACACGAGGTCGCGTCGGGTCACCACATGGCGGAGGAGATCCCGGAGAAGCTGGCTACGGAGTTACGGGTGTTCCTCGGCGGCGCTTCCGGGGTGCCGGCTCTCTCCGGCACTTCGAACAGGTAGCCCCGAGGCGTCCTGGAACCGCCCTGACGGTTTACGCGTGCTGCTAGCCTGAGGGCTCCGGTCGGGTGATCGGTACGCAGGGGAGGCACGCACCATGGCGAATTTCAGCGGCAGCGGCACCAAGGACGATCCGTGGGTCCTCAAGACACCTCCGGGGACGTCGGAATACCAGATGTATCGAGACGATGCCGCCGACCCTCCGGCCATCGTGTGCCAGGTCGGCGGGACCCGCCTCCTCTACGACGCGCGGGCGATCGACGACCTCCATCGCATGCTCAAGGAGCAGGGCGACTGGGTGCCGCTTGGCGGTGCTGACGAGCAGAAGCCGGCGCCCGAGGGGAGCGTCGAGGCTTGGGGCCGCTCCGCCGACAACCCGCTCGGCGGCTGGTACGGCCTCAAGAAGGGCCTTCGCGGCCGGTTCGGTGTGTACATGCCGCCCTTGATGGAGGCGCTCGGGCTGGCGGAGGTCACGCACGACCCGAAGAACAACCGGATGCGCGCGATCTAGAACGAGAGAGCCCGCCCCGACTGGCGGTCGGAGCGGGCATCTTCGGGTCGCACGATCAGCCCGGGGTGTCGAGCCCTTCGACGAGGAGGGTCTCGACGTCGTCGGCGGAGATCGGCTCCGAGAATGTCAGGATCAGCTCCCGGTCGAACCCGATGGCATCGGCCGGGCCACTGGGCTCCGGCTGGACCAGCAGGAGGCGGATGCCACCTTCGTGTTCGTCGATGTAGAGGGCCAGCGCGTTGTCGATCGGGAAATCGGCCCACGTCAGCTTCAGCGTCGTCGCATCGACGTTCTCGGCCACGAGCGTCTCCACCGACATGCCCTCGCCGGGCGTTCCGGATCGCGCGTCAACGAGGAGGCCCGTGGTGTCGGCGATGTCGACATAGACGTCCGCGCCCGTCGCGGTCTCGAGCTCTACCGTGATCGGCATGGCGTCGGAGCCGCCGTCTTCGGAAGCGTCTGTCGGCGCCGGAGTCTCGTCCGGGACCGCAACCGGCGCGGGCGCCGGCGTCTCGATCGGGACGGGAACCGGCGTGACCGGCGCGGTCGGACTCGGGCTCGGGTTCGCGATCGGGGCAACGACCGGGTCGTCGTTACCGTCCCCGCCACTGCCAAACGCCGTGAACGCCACGACGGCGGCGAGGGCTACGCCGGCCGCGATCGACGCGAGGAGGGTACTCTGCGTGGACCGGTTCGGGCGATCCTGCACTCGGGTTGTCATTTCGATGGTTCCTTCTTGATCCGGCACCGTGGTGCCCTGTCCTCTGATCCGGCGGGGTCGCCGGTTCATCACGTATGAGCCGGCCGGCCGGCCATTCCTTCAACCGATCGGGGCTCGAGGGGCGATTTGTCGACGGATGACCACCTTCGCTACGTCAAATGACCTGGAATCCATGACCGTGGTCTGCAACAGAACCGAAAGAGCGGGCCGGGCTTCTGCGGTGTGCGCGCGGCGCGCCGGGGTGACCCTGTGACGGTGGATGACCGCACCCAGGCGCAGGCGGCCGATCCGGGGGTTCAGGCCACCGGCCTCAGAGAGCTCGTCGACCGGATCGAGCAGCTCGCCGGTCGGCGATCGGCGCTGCGTCCGGCATCGGATGCCGCCCGCACTCGCGCGGCGCGGCTGCGCGATCACCTCGCGGGCCATGTCCGCGTCCGCGCCCGCAGCCTCGACGCACCCCTGGTCGTGCTCCTCCTCGGTCCGACGGGAGCCGGCAAGAGCACCCTGTTCAACACGATCGCGGGACGTGCGGCCAGCCCCACGGGCGTCCTCCGGCCGACGACCCGGACGGCCATCGTCCTTGCCCACCCGGACGACGCGCTGGCCCTGCGGGGAGGCACGCTCTCGCGGATCGAGCCCCGCCGGCTCCGGATCGAGGAGGATCCGAACGTCTCCCCGGGCCTCGCCCTCGTTGACGCCCCCGACATCGACAGCGTCGAGCATGCCAACCGTGATCTCGCCGACCAGCTGGTCGAAGCGGCCGACCTGTGCCTGTTCGTGACGACGGCGACCCGCTACGCGGATCGGGTCCCGTGGCTGGTGCTCGGTCGTGTCCGGGAGCGGGGCCTGCCGCTCGTCGTGGTCGTGAACCGCCTGCCGGACGAAGCCGACGACCGGCGCGAGGTGCTGGACGACGTCGCGCGCCTGTTCGCCGAGGCTGGCCTCGGTGGGCGGCCAGCCGACGAGGAGTCGGAGGTGGCCCTCGAGGTGGTGGGCGTCACGGAAGGCGATATCGATCCCGCGCAGGAGGCGCTCGGGGCGGCGGCGGTCGCGCCTGTGACCGCCCGGATCGAGCACCTGCGGGCGGACCGCGAGGCTCGTCTGGAGCTTGCCGCGCGGGCGCTCGCCGGTTCATTGGCGGGCCTGGGCCCGCTCCTCGACCAGGTCGCCGACGACGCCGCCCACGAGGCGATCGACGCGGCTGCGGACCGCCGGCTTGCCGCGACCCACCACCACCGCGCGCTCGCCGCGGTCCGCGACGCGGTGAGCCACGGCACGTTCCTTCGCGAAGAGGCGCTTCGGCACTGGCAGGACTACGTCGGCGCCGACGACATCACGCGCATCTTCTCGCGGGGGATCGGGGCGGTCCGCGGTGCGATCGCGAGCATCTTCCGGCCCTCCACGGCGCCAGTCGCCGAGATCCGCGAGGCCACGACGGACGACCTGGTTGCACTGGCTCGGCTCCATGCTGCGGAAGCTGCGCGCCGGACCGCCTCGGCCTGGTCTGAGACACGTGCCGTGGCCGATGCCGTCGCGGCCGACCCGGCCTTGTGGGCCCCGTCGGCGGGCTTCGACGAGCGCCTGCGCGCCCGGCTGGACGACTGGATCGCGTCCATCGGCACCGACATCGCCGAGACCGGGGCGGGGAAGCGACGCCTCGCGCGCGGCGCCTCGATCGGGGTCAATGCCATCGGCGTGGGGGTCATGCTCGCATCGTTCATCCATACCGCCGGCCTGACCGGGACGGAGGTCGGTGTGGCTGCCGCCACGGCGTTCCTCAACCAGAAGCTGCTGGCCGCCCTGTTCGGGGAAGCCGCGATGGTCGAGTTGATCTCGCGAGCCCGCCAGCGTCTCGACGACGCCCTCGTCGAAACCTTCGCGGAGGAGCAGCGCCGGTTCGACGTGCTTGCCGTGGCCCCCGAGGAGCTCGACACGCTGGCGGCCGACCTTCGGGCGGCGGCAGAGGAGACCCGCCGCCTGCCGGCCACCGTGCCCATGGACGCGCTCGGGCTGTTCCGGGGAGCACGCGACGGCGACGCGCCCGAACCGGTCCGGGCCGACGCCGAGGCGGTCGACATTGCCGCGCCCAACCAGGGATGAGCATCGCCGAGCGGCTTCGAACCACCACGCGCGAGGTCTCGGCCGTGCCGGCGCTGTCCGATCAGACGCTGCCCGACTGGGCGGCCCCGTCGCTGGGGGATCACGGGATCGGCGCCTGTCTCCGGCGGCTCGACGAGGCCATCGCCGCGGCGGTCGTGCTCGGCGTCCCGATCGATGACGCCCGGGCCGTGGCAGGCGAGGTCTCGGGGCGTCTCGGGTTCCCGGCGGAGACCTATGTCCTTGCCCTCGTCGGGGGAACCGGCGTCGGGAAGTCCAGCCTGCTCAATGCCCTTGCCGGATCGCCGGTCAGCGACGCCTCGGTGCGCCGCCCGACAACGGCCCACCCGCTTGCGTGGGTCCCGCGAGCGAGCCGCCCCGACCTGGGTGGTCTCCTGGGATGGCTCGGGATCCCCGATCATGAGGTTCGCGACCATGCGGAGGAAACGCTCGGGAACGTCGCGATCCTCGACCTGCCGGATCTCGATTCCATCGAGGAGGAGCATCGGCAGCGCGTCGAGTCGATCCTGCCGCGCGTGGACGCCGTTGTCTGGGTGACGGATCCGGAGAAGTACCACGACGCGATCCTCCACGACGATTTCCTCGCCACGTGGCTGCCTCGGCTGGAGCGGCAGGTCGTCGTGCTCAACAAGACCGACCGCCTCTCGAGCGACGACGCCACCCGCGTCCGGCGCGACCTTGAGCGTGACCTGGCCGCGATGGCACGAGGCGGCGCTCGCGGCTTCCGGGTCCCGGTCCTGCTGACCTCGGCGCGTGGATCAGATGCCGGCGGCATCGACCCGCTGCGTGAATGGCTCGCCGGCGCCGTCGAGGCCAAGCGCGTGGTTCGAGCGCACCTGGTCACCTCGATCGCCGCCGCGGTGACCGCACTGGCCAGCACGGCCGGCGTGGACTCGACGGCGAGGGCGAAGCCGTTCCTCGACGGGGCGTCGCGACGGGCCACGAGCGACCGTGTCACCGACGAGGTGCTGCGCGTCGTAGACCTGCCCGCGGCCGAGCGCCAGGCCGTGGCGGCGACCCGCGCGCGGGCTCGGGCCAGGGGAGCGGGGCCACTTGCCGGGGTCACCTCGCGGATCTACCGATGGTCGGGCCGGCAGGCACGGGTCGCAGATCCGGTTGCCTTCCTGTCCCGTTGGCGGGACCGCGGCTCGCTCGCGCCCGCGCTCGATGTCCTTCGCCGCGCGGTCGAGGCGCCGCTACGAGACGCCCCGCCCGCCGTTCGCGCCTCGCTCGCCACGAGCATGGAACCGAGATCGGTCGGAACGAACCTGGCACGGGCCGTGGACCGGGCGATCTCCACGCGCGGGACCGACGTGCCCACGAGCCGTCTCTGGACGGTCATCGGGCTCCTGCAGACCGTGGCCACGCTGGCCCTGATCTTCGCCGGTGTATGGGTGGTCCTGTGGGTGCTCATCAAGTTCCCCGTCGACTCGGTCAGCGTGCCGATCCTCGGTCAGCTGCCGATCCCCTTCATCGTTCTCGTGGCGGCCCTGCTGGCGGGGTATCTCATCGCTCGGATGCTTGGCGCCCACGCGGGATGGCTCGGCCGGCGCTGGGCGCGGGTGCTGGCCAGGGAGGTTCGCGAACGTGTCGGGCGGGAGGTCGAGTCGTCGGCCATGGCCGGGCTGGATCGGCTCGAAGGCGCCCGGCGCGGCCTGTGGAACGCCGCGCGCGGTGCTGGCGAGGACTGCGTGCCCCCTCGCCGCTGACCGGCGCATCGATCAACCCGGCGTTGTCGCGACTCAGCCGCGCTCAGTCCGCCGCCGCCCCTGAGTCCTGCGCCATGCCACGGCACACGGCCGAATCCAGCGGCCCGACCCGGTGGATCGGCCGGCTCACCGACGCCGAGGGTCCGCCCAAGGCGACCATGACCGTCATGAACGGCTCGAGCCGATAGGCGGCCCGCGTCGGCACGAGATCGGCATCGCTCAGGCGCAGGATGAACACGGGACGGTCACAGATCAGGGACGCGATGCGGTTCTCGCGGGAGCCCCAGCCCTCGTAGACGATGTTCGTGTCGTCGACGATGAGGAGGTCGGGGCGTCGGTCGAGGACGTACTGGGCGTGCCACAGCGGCGTCGACGCATCCCACTCGGACAGGATCGCGGCGTCCGTTGGCAGCGTGGTCATGACGGCCTCCACGAAGGCGTCGGCGCTGCGATCGGTGCTCCGGTCCGCGGTCGCCCAGTTCGCCCCGGCCAGGCCGACCGCCAGGGCCACGGTCGCCGCCCCGACGAGCACGCCGACGCCGGCTGTGGCCGCACTCGACGGCGCCCGGGCCACCAGCGTTCTCGCGACCACCTCGAGTGCGACCCCGGCCCCGAGCACCAGGATCAGCCACGGAACGAGCAGGTAGTGCTCGAGGCGCAGGTACGTGGCCCAGATGTAGAGATTGATGGTCAGGATGGCCACGCACATCAGCCCGAACGCCGGCCGCTGGCGGACCAGCAACGCCACGCCGACGCCGCCCACGATCGGCAGGAGCGGCGTCGCGCGGCCCGCAAGGACCTCCCACAGCGCAGGCAGCGAGGCGACGAACTCGGACGCTCCGCTCGCCGAGAGGAACGCGAACTGACTCCGGAACTGGGCTCCGCTGACGAGCCACAGGACTGCTTCGAGGCTGACAGGATGGTTGTACGGCAGGGGCGGGTCCGCCGCCGCCGCGATCGGGATGTAGAGATAGACGCTGGCCGAGATCAGACCAGCGGCGACGGCCCCGACGAGGAGCCGTGGGCTGGCGACGATCTCCCGCCGTCCGACCCACAGGACGAAGAGCACGACGAACGGAGCGACGAACAGCGTCAGCAGGTGGTTGCCTAGCGCCAGACCGAGGAGGGCGGCACCCAGGATGAGGTCGCGCGGCCTTCGATGCTCCTCCCAGACGAGCGCACGGTGCAGCAGCAGGGCGACGAACAACAGGTGGAGCGGGTTGACCTCGGCGACCGTAGCTGCGGCCCACACCGTGCCCACGGCGCCGAGCACGAGCGCCGCTCCGCCCGCGATAGCCGGACGGGTGCCCAACCGAGCCAGGATCGCGACGGTCACCCCGAGGGCGCCCGCCACCAGGACCGCCGACAGGAGATTCGCACGGAACGCGATCGAGCCGATGGGCACGAGGTGCGCCAGCCACGACAGGATGAGGTACGTCGGGTAGCCCGTCGGATGGGCGACGCCCAGGACATGGGGAACGGTCTGCATCTCCCCCCAGTCGCCGAACGCGAGTCCTGGGAGCAGCGTCCGGACGTACACCGCGAGCGCGACGACGCCCACGATCACGGACAGCACGATCGAGGAGCGCGACAGCGCGCCGAGGGTCCCGGTCCGCGACTGGATCACCCGTGGGTCACCGTCCGCGTCGCCTCGTCCGCGATGACGATCGTGTCCTCCGCCTTCGCCCCCGCAACGGACGGGTTCCAGGCAAACGCCATCCCCGTTTCGATGGTGGTCTGGTCGTCTGGGAGTGCGACCCGTTCGCGCGGCTGATACCCGATCGAGCCGCCCTGGTGATGGTCGCGCCATTCGTCCGGGAACCCGCTGGCCGCGTACGCCGACTGGGCGACCTCGAACACCTCCCCGAATGTCGCGCCCGGTCGGGTCGCGGCATGCATGGCCGTTTGCACAGCGCGGACCGCCTCGATCCGTCGGGCGAGGTCTCCGGTGGGAGCCTCCAGCTCACGGATCCGGGTGAGGGCAACATGGAGGCCCCATCGTTCGGCGACCAGGACGAGCATCAACCGGGTGCGGATCTGCGTCTCGCCCGGCACCGGGTGACGGTACCTCGCGATGCGCTCGTCCGCGGCGGCGAGCACGACGGGAACTCGGACACCCGGCAGGCGGGCCAGCAGTTCGGCGACCACGTCGTCCTCGGACATGCCGGGTCGGATCGCCGCGAGGGCTGCGCCGGTCGCGTCGCCCGCGATCCGGCCGAGATCAGCAAGGCGATCGCGGTCGATGGGGGAGAGCACACTGCGGATCCGCGACAGCTCGATTTCGAGATCGGCGTCGCTCGCCGTACGAACGCCCGCTCCCAGGCGGCGAACGGCCTCGGCCTCGATCGCTCCGGGTTCCCACCAGGGGACGGCCACCACTTCGACGTCGAGACCCCCGAGCTCTTCCTCGGCGAGCCGAGATGCCTCGATGTTCTGGGTGATGACGACGGTGTCGCCTCGAGTCACGAGGATGGCCGCGATCGACGTGTCCACTGACTGCAGGACGTGACCGATCCCGCCGACCGTGAGCCACGCGAAGTTCCGGCGAGTCGTCAGCAGGGCGGCCGCCGTACGTCGTCGGTCGAGCAGCGCCCACAGGCTGGCCAGGCGCGCTCGATGTTCGTCCGCGCGATCCACCAGCCGATCCGATCCGCTCAAGCGCCCAGTCTAGGGCGCTGGCGCTGCCTGCCGCTTTTTTTGGCCCTCGGTTGGCGGCAATCGACAGCCTTCGCCCAGCCGGCCGATCCTTGGGGGTCGTGGGTCACCCTATCGCTCGTGAATGCCCAGGACTGTCAGTCCCGAGAAGATGTCAGTGTCACCGTGACGTTTTCGCCCGCCATTGCTACGGACCTGTGACCCCGCAAGCGGGATTTCATCCTCAGCTCTCGATGGGCCTACACCCGATGATTCCAGAGTGGACAACAGCGATGACTCGGGTCTCGAGGCGGCGATCGACGCCGACCAGATCCAGAGGCAGATCGGGGCCTTGACCGACGCCTCGGTGCAGCGGCAGCGCCTCGTCCGGGGGACCTCGGAATACGAGTCAGCGCTGGAGACCGAAGAACGCCTCGCATCGTTCGTCTGGAGCCTGGCCACCCCGCGAGCCAAGCCGACCGCGACCGCGACCGAGACGGAGGCAGAGCGGCGACACAAGGAGCCCTGACCCGTCCGGCTCCGGAATGGTCACGGCAGCAAGCCTGCCCCGGCCGCCGGCTCGACGGTGAACACCCGGGCATGGAGGCCGGTTCTGGCTGGGTAGTCGCGGGAGATGGTTTCGCGGAACTCATCCACGGCGTCGCGGGCCACCAGGTTGATCGTGCAGCCACCGAAGCCGGCGCCGGTCATCCGGGCGGCGACGGTGCCGGTAGCCGCGGAGGCGATCTCGACGAGCGCATCGAGGGCGGGCGAACTGACCTCATACAGGTCGCGCAGCGAACGATGGCTCTCGGCGAACAGCCGACCGACGACCGCGAGATTGCCAGCTTCGAGGGCTGCGACGCATTCCACGACCCGCGTGTTCTCCCTGATGACGTGTTCGACCCGGCGTCGCGTCTCGTCATCCAGCCGGTTTGAGGTCCGCGCGAGGATGCCTTCATCGACGTCGCGCAGGGAACGCACGCCGGGAACGATCGAAGCGATGATCGCGACCGCCTGCTCGCATTGCGCTCGCCGTGCGTTGTATTCGGACGCAACGAGATCCCGGGGAGCCGAACTGTCGCAGATCACGAGGGCCAGACCCTCGAGGGGCAATGCGACCGCCCGCCACTCAAGCGATCGGCAGTCCAGCAGCATCGCCGTCCCCGGTCGGCCGAGCGACGAGGCGAACTGGTCCATCAGGCCGCTGCGCACGCCTACGAACTCGTTCTCTGCCTTCTGAGCCAGCTGAGCGAGTTGCATCCGGTCTGCCGCGGTGACCGGCCTCGCCGACGGCTCCAGCAGGGCCCAGGCGCTCGCCAACTCGAGCGCCGCCGACGATGACAGACCCGCCGACATCGGCAGATTGCTGGCGAGGACGGCCCGGAAGCCACGCAACGGCAGCCCTGCCGTGGCCAGCGACCACGCCACGCCTGCGACGTAGTCGATGCCGTGTCCCCGGCGCGCTGGGATCGCGTCGAGATCGAAGCCGCTCGTCGTCCCATCGGCGAGGACCGTGATCTCGACCCGCCGATCGCTCGTCGGGATGAGGGCCAGCCGGATCTCGAGGTCGATCGCGGCCGGCAGCACGAAGCCTTCGTTGTAGTCGGTGTGCTCACCGATGAGGTTCACACGACCCGGAGCGCGGACGATCTCTACGGCATCCGGGTCGCGGGCCGCGGCAGGCTCGCGCTCGACGAGTGCCGCCCGCAGCGCCGACGGATGGAGGTCCCCTGCCACTGGGCTGGGTCCTTGGCTACGCATCGGCGTCCCGTGGCAGGCCCGCCGGCACGTCCGGAGCCTGCGGTTGCCGCATCATTCCACGGAGCGAGCGACGACCGTCGCGCGCGACGGCCGTCATGAGGAAACGATGTCCATCGCCGCCGGGGACGCGCTCACGCTGGAGCTGGATCGAGGCTTCGTCATCGCCTCGGGGATCGAATGCTCGGCGCCACTGATCGAAGGTGGGATCCGCCAGGACGAGCTGCGCAAGACCGGGCACGACGACAGAGTCGAGGCGGACCTCGCGCTCGTCGCCGAGTTCGGGATCCGATACCTGCGCTACGGGATCCCGTTCCACGTCATCGCCGCAATTCCCGGGCGGCTGGACTGGCGCTGGACGGACCGAGCCATGTCGGCATTGCAGGCCAACGGGATCGAGCCCATCGTCGACCTGCTCCACTTCGGCCTGCCCGATGACCTCTGGGGCTTCGGCGACCCAGGGCTGCCATCCCGGTTCGCGTCCTTCGCGGACCGCTTCGCCCATCGCTATCCGTGGGTCCGCTACTACACGCCGGTCAACGAGCCATTGATCAGCGCCCGCTTCTCGGCCCAGCTCGGATGGTGGAACGAGCGTCGTACGGACGATGCGAGCTTCGTCGCGGCCATCGATGGGGCGGCGACCTCCGCCGTGCTCGCGATGGCCGCGATCCGCGCGCGACGCCCCGACGCGGTCTTTGTGCAGAGCGACACCTGTGAGGGATATGAGCCGGCGGTTCCTGAGGCGAGGCAGCAGGCGCAGTACCTCAACGAGCTCCGGTTCGTGGCCTGGGACCTGACGTACGGCCGTCGACCCGGCGAGCTCGTGACGATTTGGCTGCGAGCGAACGGGATGGGGGAGGAGCGACTCGCCTGGTACGCCGAGAACGGCTCCAGCGATAGCTGCATCGTCGGTCACGACTTCTACGCCGGGAACGAGTGGCTCATCGGGGCGGACGGTTCCGCCCAGCTCCGCGAGGAGCCCCGGGGCTATGCCGCCCAGGCGCGCGCCTATCACGCCCACTTCGGGTTGCCCTTCATGTTGAGCGAAACGAACATGGAGGGCCCCGCGGCCGAGGCCTGGCTGGCCACGGTTTGGAACGAGGCGCTGGTGCTTCGCGCAGAAGGGCTGCCCATCCGCGGTGTGTGCTGGTATGGGTTCGTCGACCACGTCGACTGGGACACCGCCCTGCGGGAGGTGAACGACCGGCCTAACGCCTGCGGGCTCGTGGATCTCGACCGCCGCCCGCATCCGGTGGGCGAGCGCTACCGTGCCCTCGCCCGTGCGGGGCTGGACGGCGTTCTGGAGCCGTTTCCGGCCGGTCCCGAGCCTCGACCGCTGGCATCCCATCGAGCGGCGCCGGCTGGCCGGGACGATCCTCACGGGGGCGCCGGCACCGGCTGAGGCCCGACGTCCGGCCCCTTCACCACGGGCCGGCCGTCCTCGAACACGAGCTCGTCGATCCACATGCTCCGTCGTCCCCCGATCGAGTCGCCGATCAGCCCGCTGTCCCAGGCGTGATAGACGATCCACAGGTCCCCGGCGCCGTCGGCGATGATCGATTGATGACCGGGACCCGCTGGGAGGCCGGCGGTGCCGACCGGGATGTCCGTAGACAGGATCGGGTTCTCATCGGCGTCGACGTACGGGCCGCGCACCTTCGCGGAGGTTGCGTAGCCCGCGGCGTAGTTCCGGCTCCCGTAGTCGTTGGCCGAGAAGAACAGGTGGTAGGTCCCGTCGTGGAAGAGGAGGGTCGGTGCCTCGATCAGATTCCGTTCCCACGGAGCGTCGACCGCCAGCCCGAGATCTGTCGGCTCGCCCACGAGCGTCCTGCCGTCAGCGGCCAATTCCGAGATGAACATGCGGACCGGGATCCCGCAGCAGTTCCCATCGCTCTTCCACAGCAGGTAACGCGTGCCGTCGGCGTCCAGGAAGGGACTCGAATCGATGGATCCGCCGAGGTCGTGCTGGCAGAGGAGCGGTCCGTTGCTCTCGTCCACGAACGGCCCCGTCGGATCGACTGCGGTGGCCACGCCCAGGCATTGCATTCCGGCCTGGA
The DNA here is from genome assembly GCA_963828165.1 of uncultured Chloroflexia bacterium. Classification (GTDB taxonomy): domain Bacteria; phylum Chloroflexota; class Limnocylindria; order Limnocylindrales; family CSP1-4; genus SPCO01. The sequence goes on along the minus strand of CAWHDR010000001.1, from coordinate 291,599 downwards.
CATCGCGGCCGGTGTAGTGCATGACGAACCCCGCATCCGTCTCAGTCACCTCCGGGGCCCAGGTCAGGCCCTTGGAGGTGGGCTGCCAGAGGGGCAGCCGTGGCAACGCTTCGCGGGCGCGCTCCCAATGGACGAGGTCGGTCGAGGTCGTGACCTGGATGTTGTAGGTCAGGTTGCCGGTCGCGTACGCGTAGTACGTGCCGTCGACTTCGAGCACGAAAGGATCGGCGAAGTTTCGGTCGATCACCGGGTTGATGAACTGACCTTCGGGAACCGTCGGGCTCACGGCGGGCGACGACGGGGCGCTCGACGTGGGCGTGGTCGAGCCGCTCCCGGGTGCCCGCGATCCCGAGCCGGACGGCGAGCCCAGGCCGGTCGCGCCCGGCTCCGCGCACGCAGCGACGGCAGCCATAAGCAGCACGGCGAGCGTCCTCATACCCACTCGCATCAGGCCGGCGGCACCTGCGCGCTGGCCAGCGCGCCGCGCTCGGTCAGCGGCGCTCCCGCAGCGTGACGCACGAGACGATCGAGGAGGAGCGAGGCGACCGGGCCCGATTCGGGCGCTACCCGGAAGGTCGTCACGGTCAGCGAGCCCGCTCCTTGCGGGAACGTCCAGGCGAGCGCCGCGGGGGCGTGCACCCAGCCCGCGAATATCCCGGCGGCGACCTCGTCGCCGTCGCGTTCCGGGTCGTAGCCGGCGATGACGTGATCGGGCATGACCTCCTGGTAGGCGAAGTCCAGGGGCGCTCGTTCGGGAAGACCCGGCAGGATGTCGTGGCGGATCCAGCTCCAGGTGGTCACCCAGTCGCCGTCCCACGGGTTGCGCTCGTCGGCCCAGTCCTCATGCGGGAGATTGCGTGGGTGGATGGCGAGCGGGCGCGCGAGCTCGAGACCCGGCGCGATGGCGTCACGGCTCCGGGCGAGGAGGAGGGCACGCCCGCCTCGCTCGACATGCTCGAGGAGGTCGCGGTCCAGCTCGGTCGTGACCACGATTCCCGCGGCATGGCGCCCCGCACGGCGGTGGCCCAGGGTAGCGATCAGGCCCTCCACGTCCCACAACCCGTTCGGATCGTGGATCGCGACGTCGAGCCGTTCTCCGAGCCGGCCGGGAGCCGGCACGAGGGCGATGCCGTAGGCAGTGCAGGCGCGTTCCCGGCCGGCGTCGTCGCTGGCGACCACGTGGAGGATGGCGTCGCGGGCCGCTTCGACGTGCGGCGTCGCCACGTCGATCCGGCCGACCACGCGAGCCCCGCCCTCGGGCCACGCCCCGATGGTGGAGCTCGTTCGTTCGCCGCTCAGTCCGTGACCGTCCAACCACCACGTGAGCGTCCCGCCGCCAGCCGGCTCACCGTACGACGACAGGGTCACCTCCGCGCTGATCTGATCGCCGCCCTGATAGTCGCGTCGGTCGAGGTCGGCGACGACCACGTCGGGCGCATGGAGATCTTGCAGCCGATCGTGGAAGACCTTCGGTCCCCGCCGCTCGTCGAGCAGCCCGTTCGCCTCCCAGTTCGCGTCGCACAGCTCCGTGACGACATAACCCTGGATGGTGTCGTGTCGCCGAAGCTCGCCGATCTCGTACTGGAGCGCCTCGAACTGGTGCCACTGGGTGGCATCCGCCATCTCCCCGACCGACGTCCAGATCCGCTCGAGGCCGCTGCGCTCGAAGCGCTCGGACATTCCGCTTGGACGGAAGTAGCTCCGGCCGGTCCTGTACCACCACGGCGGCCGTCCGGCCTCACCCACGAGTCGCTCCGGCCGAGGTAGGCCCCAGCTGCCGAACTCGCTCAGGACGAGGGGTTCGTCGCCGCGCTGGCGCGCGTCCCCGTGGGGGCTCCAGAGCCAGGCCGGACGTCCGGCGTACTCCTCGACCCGCGCACGCCACCGACTCGCATGATCCGGCGCCGCGAAGTAGACGTGGAAGTCGGCTAGGTCGCTGCGAACGTGGAAGTTGGGCCAGGCCGCGGTCTCGCAGGCGGAGTTATCGACGATGAGTCGGCTCGGGTCGAGCGCTCTCAGCCAGTCATAGGTCTGAGCGAGCCACCGCCGATCGCGTGCCTCCTGGCGCACGCGGGTGCCCCAGTCCTCGTTGATGATCGTCCAGGCCACGATCGACGGATGGTTGCCGAGCTCCTCGACCATCGCCTTGAGGGTCGCTCGACCTCTCTGCGCGGCTCCCCGGCTGAAGCGCAGCCAGTTCGGCAGCTCGCACCACACGAGCAAACCTGCCTCGTCGGCCGCATCGAGATACGCGGGATCGGGCACCTTGATGTGACATCGCAGGAGGTTGATGCCCATCTCCCGGGTGCGGCGCATCTGCTCGTCGAGGAAGGCCCGCGACGGAGGGGTCGAGATCGTGTCCGGATAGAGATCCTGGTCGAGGGCGCCAAGGATGTAGATCGGGCGTCCGTTCAGCAGGATCCGGCCCTGTTCGGTCCGGATCTCGCGCATCCCGAACCGCGCAGAGACCTCGTCCATCGGCGTGCCTGCGGCATCCTCCAGCCTCGCCCTCGCGACGTAGAGATTCGGTCGATCGATATCCCAGAGGCGCAGGTTCGCAATCTCCACCAGGAGCTCCCCGTGCCCCCGCCCGCCCTTCGCCACGGCGGTGATCGAGCCGGCAGGCTCCCCGTCGGGGCCGACGACCTCGACGCTGATGACGGCGCCCTCGGGCAGGGCGGCATCACCGCCGGGATCGAGCCCCCAGTCGATGATCGCTCGAGCGGCCGCCACGTCCGGTCGGATCCGCAGTGGCCGCAGCGCTACCGCGGGTCGCCATTCGAGCGCGACCGATTGCCAGATGCCGCTCTGGCTCGAGTACCAGGTCTGCTTGCCGTGCGGGATCTCACCGAACGGGATGTCCGGAGCGAGCGCCTCGAGCGGGCGCAGGTCGGCTTCCGGGAAGACGGGGTAGTCCGCGATGACGTTCAGCGGGTTCGTGACCCGGACGTCGATGCGATTCGGGCCTCCACGGACCGCCTGCTGGCCAGCCTCGAGCTCGAACGGGGTGTAGCCACCTTCATGCCCGCCGATGGAGACGCCGTTGAGGAACACCTCGCAGGCGTACATGACCGCGCCGAAACGGATCACGAGCCGGCCCGCGTCCCAGGCGGCGGGGACCTCGAAGGTGCGACTGAACCACGCTGTGACGATCCCATACGGGTCCGGGATCTGAGCCTCCCAGCAACCCGGGACCGAGATCGGCTGGCCCCCGGGCAGGTGGTGCGGGTCGTACCGTCCATCGGGATCCGCGACGAAGGACCACTCCCCGTCGAGGGGCATGGAGGCGCGCTGACTCGACATCAACCCTTGATGCCGGTGGACGCCACGCTCTGGACGATGTAGCGCTGCAGGATCAGGTACAGGATGAGCACCGGCACGGCCGCCACCACGGCGCCCGCCATGACGAGACCCGGATCGCCGGTGAACTGGCGCTGCAGCGACTTGAGGCCCGGCGGCAGCGTGCAGTTGTCCTGGCAGATGATCAGCGGCCAGAGGTATTCGTTCCAGAACGCGAGGAACGTGATCACCGCCAGCGTGGCCAGCGCCGGGCCGGCCAGCGGCAGCGCCACCGAGCGGAACGTCGTCAGCCGACCGGCGCCATCGACGTAGGCGGCCTCCTCCAACTCGAGCGGCAGCCCCAGGAAGAATTGGCGCATGAAGAACAGCCCGAAGACCCCGGCGAGTCCGGGCAGGAACATGGCCGGCAGCGTGTCGTACAGGCCCAGCGCCCCGATGATCTTCACCTGCGGGACGAGGAACATCACGCCCGGCAGCAGCAGCGTGACGATGAGCAACCCGAACAGGGGGCCCTTGCCGGGGAAGTCGATGCGCGCGAACGCGTATGCCGAGAGCGACGTGAGGATCAGCACGAGCACGGTCCCGACCGTCGCCACGATGGCGCTGTTGATGAACCAGCTTCCGAACTCGGCGTTCCCGCCGAACAGGGCCTCGTAGTTCTCGAGGCCGGGGTCTGCCGGGATGAACCCCGTGTCCGTGAAGACCTCGGCCTGGAACTTGAGTGACGCGGACAGCACGAGGACCAGCGGCAAGATGAAGAAGATCGCGATCGCGACGAGGCTGGCGATCAGGAGGATCCTGGATCCGCCTCGGGTGCGCCGTCGGCCGACGACCCTCAGCTCGGTGGGTTCGTCGTGCGCGAGGCCGCGTTCGAGGGCACTGGTCATGGCATCCCTCCTACGACCGCTCTGAGCTGAACAGGCGGAAGTTGATGACGCTGACCACCACCATCATCGCGGCCACGATGAGCGCCATGGCGGCGGCGAAGCTGAGCTCGCGCCGGCCCTCGAAGCCGGTCTGGTAGATGTGCAGAAGCACTGGGGCCGTCTCGCCACCGAGGGCGCTCGGTGGCCCCCCGCCGGTGATGATCTGGGGCTGCCCGACGAGCTGGAACGAGGCCAGGATCTGGAGGGTCACGACGAGCAGCAGGATGGGACGGAGACTGGGCAGGGTGATGGAGCGGAATTGCTGCCAGCGATTGGCCCCATCCACGGACGCCGCCTCGTAGAGGTCCGCGGAGATCGCCTGCATGCCCGCGAGGAAGATGATCGTGTTGAAGCCGATCGTCCACCACAGCGTGGCGATGTTGATCGTGAACCAGGCCCACGGATTGGACGCGAGGAAGTTGGGGCTGCCACCGAACCAGGACTCGAGCAGCAGTGGCACGAACCCCGCGTTGCTGTTGAAGACCCACCACCAGGTCAGGCCGACGACGGCGACGGAAAGCGTCCACGGGACGAAGTAGATGGCCCGGAACACGTTCCGGCCACGGAGCTTCTGGTTCAGGAGCGTGGCGAGCAGCAACCCGACGCCGATGAGCAACGGAACACTCATCAGTACGAACAGGATCGTGTTCCAGACGGTGTTCCAGAAGCGCGGGAAATGGATGCTCGAGGGATCGAGCACCTTGAGGTAGTTGTTGAACCCCACGAACGGCCCGTCGCGGAGCGAGGACGAGTCGTGCAGGCTGATCCAGATGCCCAGGAAGAACGGATACAGGATGAAGATCGCGAAGATGATGAAGTGCGGCGCGATGAACAGGTACGGCGTCCACGGCTTCTCGCCAATGCGCCGGCGGACGTCCTTGCGTTTGGATCGCCCGAACGAGCGACGGCCCTGGTCCTTCGTCCGGTGGACGGCCCCCACGCTTGCGTCGGTCATCGCGTCACTCCAGCGTCAGGTGGTTGCGGGCGATCCGCGCAGCCGGAGCCGCCGCGGATCGCCCCTGCGACCGCCGGGTCAGAACCCGTACTTGGTCTTGTTCTCCTTGAGGATCTGCGAGTTGAACGTCGCCGCGGCGTCGAGCGCCTGTTTCGGGTCAGTCCCGTTGATCGCGAACGTCGCCGCCTCACCAGCCCCATTGGCCACGAAGAGGATGTCGCCGCCGCCCGGGATCGTCGGCAGGAACTTCACGGACTCGGCCAGCGGCGCGACCTGCGCGATGAGCGGCAGGAGGCCCTCGCCGGACGCGTTCTGGAACTCAGGCGACTCCCGGACCTCGTTGCGGGCCGGGATCTGGCCGGCTGCGCCCCAGTCGAGAGAATTGCGCGAGAACCAATCGATGAAGTAGTAGGCGCCCTGACGCAGGTCGCCCTCTGCCGCGGCGGTCACGGCGAGATTGTGCGAGCCGCCCCACGTGCCGTCCCCGAAGATCGCCGGGATCGGCGCGACGCCGAGATCGGCGCCGAGGGCGTCGTTGTACCGGGTGGTCTCCCAGATGCCCGACATGACCATGGCGTTCTTGCCCTGCTGAAAAGCGTTGATCTCCGCGTCGCTCTCGACCTTCGGAACGCCCAGGTCGTCGACGAGGTGCTTGAGGTACGTGGCCGCCTGGACGCCGGCGTCAGTGTTGAACGTGGCTTCGGTGAAGTCGGCGTTGGTCCACTCACCGCCGCCCTGATAGAAGAGTGCCGCGAACTGGATGCCGACGAGGAAGTTTGCTCCGGGGCCACTGGCGACCATCTGGTATCCATCGGCGTCGGTGCTGTCCTGGACGGCCTTGATGGCGGCCTCGAACTCATCCTTGGTGGCCGGCGGCTTCTCGGGATCGAGCCCAGCGTCCGTGAACAGCTTCTTGTTGTAGTAGAAGTTCATCGTGTGGGTGTCGATCGGGATGCCCACCCGCTGGTCCTTCCACTGCCCGGCGTTCCAGATCGCCTCAGGGAAGTCAGAGGCGTCCAGCCCGGCCTGCGTGGCAAGGTCGTCGATCGGCGTGACGATCCCATTTTCAGTGAGCAGCGGGAGGGCATCGTACCCGGCGGCGATGACGTGCGGCAGCTGGTTGGCGGCGGCGGCCGCCTCGAGCTTGGCGATGTACTCCGCGCCGACCTGCGTCTCGATCGTCACCTGGACGTTCGGCGTCTCGGCATTGAACTTGTCGACGATCTCACTGAAGAACCCGCCGTCTGGTCCCGTGAAGGGATTCCAGACCACGAGGTCGACCTTGGTGGCCGGCGGCTCCAGGCCACCTGCCGCGGCGCTGCCGGACGGTGCGGCGCCATCGGACGGCGCCGCGCTTGGCGGTGCGACCGACCCGGTGGTGGGAGCCGCGCTGCCCCCAGCCGGGCCACAGGCAGCGACGATGAGGACCAAGGCCACGAGGATGGCAGCCAGGCGGCCGATACTGTCCGGCAGAGCATTGCCCGTCTTTCGCGGGCGGGTACGGGGGACTTCGATCTTGCGCACCGTTGACTCCTCCATGGGTGCGCCGCCTGGGGCGGCGCGCAGGTGATACGGGCTCGTTGGCTGGGTCGAACCCGGGCGCTGCAGTCGACTCCAGGGTTGGCCATGCAGGTCATGGTGATTACCCACAGCTTTGACTGGAGTGATGCGGCACAACGTAGCACGGTCCGTCAATATCCCCGAATCACGAACTGCTCCGGCTGCCTATTGCACACGTCCGGTATCGTCTTGCCATGACAGCCGCAGCCAAACCTCCTTCATTCTGGCGATGATCGGCACGCGCCATATCGCCCGAAAGAGCCTGCATGTTGATGCGTCGGGCACGGATGGCCAGGCACTCGACGTGCTGAAAGCGCTCGGCAGCGAGACCCGGATCGCGATCCTGCGATACCTCGGCGACCGGGTCGTGTCGGTCAACCAGATCGCGGCGGACCTCGGGTTGCCCGCGTCGACGGCGACGATGCACATCGTGGTGTTGGAGAAGGCTGGTCTCCTCCATACGGAGATGCGGCCTGCGAGCCGGGGCCTTCAAAAGGTCTGCGCGAGAACGTACGACGAACTGGTCATCGACCTGCCGCGTGGGGAGCACCACACGCGGGAGGCCATCGAGCTCACGATGCCGATCGGCGGCTACTCCGATTTCAACGTGGAGCCGACTTGTGGCCTCGCGACGTCGGACGGCCTGATCGGGTATCTCGACGACCCCAACTCGTTCTACGAGCCCGACCGGGTCCGGGCGCAGCTGCTCTGGTTCCGTGTGGGCTACGTGGAGTACCGGTTCCCCAATCGCGTCCCGCCCGGGGCGCACGTCCTGTCCCTGCAGCTAACGGCGGAGGTGTGCAGCGAGGCACCCCTCCACGACCCCGACTGGCCGAGTGATATCAGCGTGTGGATCAACGGGATCCATCTCGGTGAGTGGACCTGTCCGGCGGATTTCGGCGGCGTCCGCGGACGGCTCACCCCGAGCTGGTGGGAGGAAAAGGACTCGCAGTTCGGCGTCCTCAAGCGCTGGCGGGTATCCCCGGCCGGGACGTCCATCGACGGGCTGGCTCTGTCCGGCGTCGATATCGCCGCCCTCGGGCTGCGTCGCAGCGACCCGATCACGATCCGCATCGGTGTCCGCCCGGACGCCCAGAACGTCGGGGGCATGAACCTATTCGGGCGCGAGTTCGGCAACTACCCCCAGGACCTCGGGCTCCGGATCGAGTACGACCTCGCCGGCATCGAATCGATGGAACCCGAACCGATCGAAGACCGGACGCCGGTCGCGAGCTGACGACGGAGGAGGAGGCGTGATGACAGTGCTGCATCCATCGATCCGGTCGCGCCGGACGCGGACGGTCGCTCGTCTCGTGGCCCTCGCGCTTGGAGGTTCGCTGGTGGCGCCATTGACGGCGTCGGTCGGGGCAGCCGGCACCGGCACGTATCGCAATCCGCTCGAGCCGATCGTGCCGGGTGATGGCATCGTCGAGAGCTGCGCCGATCCGACGGTGATCCAGGGCCAGGAGGGCGAGGGCCGCTGGTACATGTACTGCACCACGGACCCGCTCAACGACGAGGATCGGCTGGCGAACGGCGATTTCCGGTTCCGATTGATCCCGATGCTGTCATCGATCGACCTCGTGAACTGGACGTACGAGGGCGATGCCTTCTCGACACGGCCCGCATACGCCACCGCCACCGCCGGCCTGTGGGCGCCGGAGATCGCCTATTACCCGGAGACCGGCTCGTACCACCTGTACTACACCGTCACCGACACGACGCTGCCCGGGGGCGGCAGCGCGATCGGGGTGGCCACTGCTCCGACGCCGCTCGGGCCCTGGAGCCACCAGGCCGCCCCGGCCGTGGAGCCCCACGGCGCCGATTGCTGCGGCCCCGATTCCCGGCGCTGGGTCTTCGATCCGGAGGTCCTCCGGACCGATGGGCTCGACTACCTCTACTACGGCTCGTATTTCGGTGGGATCTCGGTCCGCGTCCTGGCCGAGACCGGCCTCACGACGGATCCCGCCACGCAGACGAACGTCGCCGTCGCGAACAAGTTCGAAGGCGCGGAGGTCGAGCGGCATGGCGATCACTACTACCTGTTCGTCTCGGCCACCGATTGCTGCCGAGGCCCGCTGACGGGCTACAGCGTGTTCGTCGGTCGTTCGACCAGCCCCACGGGACCGTTCGTCGATCGCGACGGTGTCTCGCTCAATGACAACGAGGGCCCGAACGAAGCCGACCCCACGACCGGACGGGTCGGCGGCACGCCCGTCATCAGCATGAACGGGAACCGCTGGGTGGGGCCCGGCCACAACACGGTCTTCCAGGACCTCGCCGGCCAGTGGTGGACGATCTATCACGCCATCGACGTGAACGAGCCCTATTTCGAGGGAGCCGTCGGGTTCACGAAGCGCCCCGCATTGCTCGATCCCCTCGACTGGATCGACGCATGGCCAACGGTTCGCGGTGGCGCCTGGGCCTCGGACACGCCGGTCAAGGCGCCGGCCGCGCAGCCGGGCGACAAGTCGACGTATCACGCGCCGAAGGTCCGCGACGACCGGCCCGGCGCGACCATCTGGCGCGAGACCTTCGATGGGTCGAGCCTCGGACCGGAATGGTCCTGGGTACGCGAACCGGCTGCGGACACCTACGGCGTTGGCGGGGGCCAGTTCTCGATGGAGACCCAGGCCGCCGACCTGTTCGAGGGCTCGAACAACGCGTCGGTCCTGACGCGCGACGTGACCGCCGACGACTGGGTGGTCGAAACCAAGGTCCGGCTGACCGTTCCCGCCGAGGGCTGCTGCTTCAACTTCGTCCAGGCGGGACTCGTGGTCTACGACGATGACGACAACTTCACCAAGCTCGTACACGTCTCGATCTGGAACACGCGCCAGACCGAGTTCGCGAAGGAGCTGTTCCCCGTTCCCGCCGGCTATCCGCGCTACGGGAACACCGTCGTCGGTGCGCCCGGCGAGTCGACGTGGCTGCGGATCGTGAAGAGAAACGAAGGGCCGCATACCGCCGCCGGGCCCTACGGCGGCCCCGAGCGATACACGGCGTATACGAGCCTCGACGGCGTCACCTGGACGCGCGGCGGGACGTGGACGCATCACCTTGGCAGCGACGCGCGCATCGGACTGGTGTCGATGGGCGGCTCGGGCTTCGAGGCCGAGTTCGACCACGTGACCCTGTCCGGCGTTCGCCGTTGATCCTCGCAGGGCCGGCGCTCGCTCCTCCAGTGCCGGCCCTGCAACCGATCTCTACGTCTGGAGATCCAACGTGAGCGTCACCCGATCGGGCGATCCCATCGCGCAGCTGAGCGACCATCCGCACCGGCGCTATAACCCGCTCCTCGACGAATGGCTGCTCGTTTCCGCCGGGCGGACGCAGCGGCCGTGGCAGGGCAAGGAGGAGGTGCCGCCTGGCGCACCCGCCATGGCGTACGACCCGACGTGCTATCTCTGCCCGGGCAACCGCCGGGCCAACGGCGCGGTGAACCCCGACTACGAGCAGACCTACGTCTTCACCAACGACTTCGCCGCGTTGCGGCCCGACTCGCCCGACCGACGCCTGGCCGAAGGCCTGCTGCGCGCCGAGGTCGAGGCAGGGACCTGCCGGGTCCTGTGCTTCTCTCGCCGTCACGACCTCACGCTTGCGGCGATGGACCGGGGCGCTGTCCGCACGGTCGTGGAACTCTGGGCCGACCAGACCGCCGAGCTCGGCGAGCGGTTCCAATGGGTCCAGGTGTTCGAAAACCGGGGCGAGGCCATGGGTGCGTCCAACCCGCATCCCCACGGCCAGATCTGGGCCGGGAGCGCGTTGCCGCACGTCGCGGCGCGCGAGGATCGGACCCAGCTCGAGCACCTTCGGGGTCGCGGCGAGCCCTTGCTGCTGGACTACATCGCCCAGGAGGCGGGCGGACCCAGGATCTTGTTCGAAGATGCCGATTGGTCGGTGTTGGTCCCGTTCTGGGCCGCGTGGCCGTACGAGACGTTGCTGGTCCCGAAGCAGCCGACGCAGCGGTTGCCCGATCTGGACGATGCACGGCGCGATTCGTTGGCCGCCGCAGTGATCCAGCTGCTGGGCGCTTACGATCGCCTGTTCAGCCTCTCGTTCCCGTATTCCATGGGTTGGCACCAGGCACCGTTCCGTGGGGGCCCCGAGCCTCACTGGCAGCTCCACGCTCACTTCTTCCCGCCGCTGCTCACCGCGAGCAAGCGGAAGTTCATGGTCGGGTACGAGCTTCTCGCGGAGACCCAGCGCGACCTCACCGCCGAGCAGGCCGCGGAACACCTCCGCTCGGCCATCGCCGCTCCGTGATCGGCAACCTGGCGCGCCTCGAGCCCACACCTCGCGCGAGCTTGTGACAGAACCCTCCCCGGCAGTAACGGCCTTGCAAGGTGAGGGGCGGCGGTAAGCCGCTACATTCGTTCGCACCCGACAGGGCCGATGGAAGGTGCGTACGAGATTCGGAGCTTGCAGCGCGTCACCAATGACGAGACGGCCGCACGGCAGCACGACGGGCTTGATGGCGCGGCCCTGCTCAGTGCGCTCCGGGCGCTGCGCAACGGCGACCTCCGTGTCCGCCTGCCGGAAGGGGAGGCCGGCATGGCGGGAGCCGTCGCCGAGGCCTTCAACGACATCGTCGAGCTGAACCAGCGCACCGCGCAGGAGCTGCGCCGGATCAGCCGTGCGGTCGGACGTGAGGGCCGGATCAGCCACCGTGTCTCGATCGGGCCGGCGGGAAGCTGGGCGCGCAACGAGGCGGCGGTCAATCAGCTGGTCTTCGACCTGACCGAGCCGATGCTCGAGATCAGTCGCGTGATGGATGCGGTAGCCCGGGGCGATCTGTCGCAGCGGATGGCGATGGAGATCGATGGTCAGCCGCTCAAGGGCGAGTACAAGCGACTGGCCGACACGATCAACACGATGGTCGACCAGCTCAACGCGTTCGCGAGCGAAGTCACGCGCGTCGCCAGAGAGGTTGGCACGGAGGGAAAGCTCGGTGGCCAGGCCGACGTCCACGGCGTCGGCGGGACGTGGAAGGACCTCACCGATTCAGTCAACTCGATGGCAGGCAACCTGACCGCGCAGGTCCGCAACATCGCCGAGGTGACCACCGCCGTCGCCAAGGGTGACCTCTCCAAGAAGATCACCGTGGACGTGCAGGGCGAGATCCTCGAGCTCAAGAACACGATCAACACGATGGTCGACCAGCTCAACTTGCTCGCGGGCGAAGTGACCCGCGTGGCACATGAGGTGGGCACGGAGGGCAAGCTCGGCGGCCAGGCCGATGTCCGCGGCGTCGCCGGGACCTGGAAGGACCTGACCGACAACGTCAACACGATGTCCCTCAACCTCACCGCCCGCGCCCGCAACATCGCCGAGGTGACGATGGCGGTCGCCCGGGGCGACCTGAGCAAGAAGATCACGGTCGACGTCCGCGGCGAGTTCCTCGAGCAGAAGAACACCATCAACGTGATGGTCGACCAGCTCAACGCGTTCGCCAGCGAGGTCACGCGCGTCGCCCGCGAGGTCGGCACCGAAGGCAAGCTCGGCGGCGAAGCTGACGTCCCGGGCGTGGCCGGCACATGGAAGGACCTGACCGACAACGTGAACTCGATGGCGGGCAACCTGACCGGCCAGGTCCGCAACATCGCCGACGTGACGACCGCCGTCGCCAATGGCGACCTCTCCAAGAAGATCACCGTCGATGCCCGCGGCGAGATCCTCGAGCTCAAGGACACGATCAACACCATGGTCGACCAGCTCAACGCCTTTGCCAGCGAGGTCACGCGCGTCGCCCGGGAGGTCGGCACCGAAGGCAAGCTCGGCGGTCAGGCCGACGTCCGCGGCGTGGGCGGGACCTGGAAGGACCTGACCGACTCGGTCAACCAGCTCGCCGCGAATCTCACGACCCAGGTGCGGGCGATCGGCGAGGTCGCCACCGCGGTGACCCGCGGGGACCTCTCCCGATCCGTCCAGGTTCATGCGCAAGGCGAGGTCGCGCTCCTGAAGGACGACGTCAACGAGATGATCAGGAACCTGCGCGAGACGACGCAGCGGAACCGGGAGAGCGACTGGCTCAAGACGAACATCGCGCGATTCGGTCAGCTGCTCCAGGGCCAACGCGACCTCCAGATGGTCGGCCGGCTGATCCTGACCGAGCTGGCCCCGCTGGTCGGTGTCCAGCGCGGCGTGTTCTACCTCGCGAACCTCGATGGCGAGCCGTCCCGACTCGGCCTGCTGGCGACCTATCCGCGCCACATCTCCCCGGAGCCGCCGGAGATGATCAGGTTCGGCGAGGGCCTGCTGGGCCAGGCTGCCGAGGACCGCCGGCGGATCCATCTTCATGACGTTCCGCCTGACTACGCATCGATCTCTTCGGCGCTGGGCGGCGCGACGCCCCGATCCATCGTCCTCCTTCCCATCCTGTTCGAGGACGAGACGCGCGCCGTGATCGAGCTCGCATCCATCGAGGATCTCAGCGATATCCAGATCGCCTTCCTGGACCAGCTGGGGGAGAGCATCGGGATCGTCCTGAGCACCATCACGGCGAACATGCGGGCCGAGGACCTCGTGCAGGAGCAGGCGGCCCGCGCGGAAGCCGAATACGGCCTGGCCCGCCTGCGGCAGGTCGTCGACGTGATGCCCGAGGCGATCCTCATCGCCGACGCGACCGGGCGGGTCTACCTGAGCAACGCAGCGGCCGCCGAGATCATGGGCACTGTCCCCGAATCGGTCGGGACCATGGTGGACGGTGCCCCCGGCACGCGGCGAGCCGAGGTTGGCGCGCATGTCACGGCGGATCATCCCTTGGCGCGGGCGGTCTTCCACAGCGAAGTGGTGCGGGGCGAGCAGCTCGTCATCACCAATTCGATCACCGGCCAGGACGTGCCCATCCTCGTGAACAGCGCGCCGTTGAGCGATGGACAGGGCCATCCAGCAGGGGGTGTCGCGGTCTTCCAGGACATCAGCCCGCTGCGCGATCTCGATCGTCAGAAGGACGAATTCCTCGCGGCGATCTCCCACGACCTCAAGACGCCGGCGACGATCATCAAGGGCAATGCCAATCTCCTCCAGCGCGCGGTCTCGCGGGGCGACGAAGGATCGGCGCAGATCGCGGAAGGCCTCGAAGTCATCGACGAGAGCACGGCGCAGCTCGTGCGCCTGGTCGATGAGCTTCTTGACCTCACGCGACTGCGGATGGGCCACGAGCTGGAGCTCGACGTCGGCCCGGCGGACCTTGTCAGGATCGTGCGCCGGCTTGCTACCGAGTACCAGAAGATCAGTCCGCGCCATACGATCACCCTGGAAACCGAGATCCCGCGCGTGCTCGGCGACTGGGACGAGGCCCGCATCGAGCGGATCGTCGGCAACCTCATCTCCAATGCCGTGAAGTACAGCCCCAAAGGCGGCGAGATCACCCTCCAGGTCAGGCAGGATCAGATCGGCCACCAGGAGTGGGCGATCCTCGTCGTGCGGGACAACGGGATCGGTATCCCGCCCGCCGAGGTCGATCGCGTCTTCGAGCCCTACTACCGAGCGTCGAACACGGCGGGAACGGTCAGCGGCAGTGGCATCGGACTCGCTGGGACCCGGCACATCGTCGAGCAGCACGGCGGCAACATCACCGTCGCGAGCGAGGTCGGCGATACGACCTTCACGGTCCGACTGCCCCTGATCCAGGACTCGGTCGAGATCCTCGAGGCCTGACGGTCGAGCCCTGATCCTGCGCGCACCGATGAGTTTCGGCTCGATGGGCGGTCTTAGTAAGTGGCGCCCGACGAGATCACTCGTCGGCGCCTCCGAACCTCATCGCCAGGAGCACGGAAGGAACCCGCTGTTGGTCGCCCCCGAGGAATTGGCGCCGGGCACCAAGCGTCCCCTGCGACCGAAGGCCGCTCCGAGCGCGATCGTCGTCGAGATCGGCGGTCGCATCGATCGCGCCGACATCCCCGCGCTGTGTGCGCGCGTTCAGCTCGCCGTGGTTGCGAGCGACGCTGAGCTCGTCGTGTGTGACGTCGCCAGCCTGGCCGACCCTGACTGCGTTGCGGTCGATGCCCTGGCTCGCGTGCGATTGACCGCCAAGCGCGCCGGCCGACGCCTTCTCCTGCGCGGTGTCTCGCCAGAGCTGCGAGCGCTGATGTGCTTCGTGGGGCTCGACGACCTCCTCGGAACGGCCTGACGCGATCTCACGCCTCGAGGCGGGGCGGCAGTCCGAAGAGCGGGAAGAAGTTCGGGGTGTCCAGGAAGAAGATGATCCCGTTGATCCGGTCGTCCTTGATGTCCAGCACTTGGAGCGACCACGGGTCGAAGCCACCATCCGGGCTCGGCTTGTACTGCCCGAACGCAGGCGATCCGTTCGCCACGGTCGGGATCAGGCGCGAGCCGCGACAGGCGATGCCCGGTCCCAGGCACCACTTGCGGATGTCGATGTGGCTCTGCAGCCAGAGCTCGTACGGCGGCATCGACCAGCTGGCATCCTCGTGCAGAAGGGCTGTGAGCGAGTCGAGGTCGTAGCGCTCAAAGGCGTCGACATAGCGGGCCAGGAGGGCGCGTTGCTGGTCATCCGTCGGCTGGGACGGCGTCTCGGCGGCGTCCTTCGTCGCGAGCGTGGCTCGCGCTCGTTGGAGCGCGCTGTTGACCGATGCCACCGACGTGTCGAGGAGCTCCGCGACCTCCGTCGCCTGCCACTGGAGGACCTCCCGAAGGATCAGCACGGCTCGCTGCCGGGGCGGCAGGTGCTGCAACGCGGCCACGAAAGCCAGGCGGATCGATTCGCGCAGCACCATCATGTCGGCGGGATCGCCCCCGACCGGGACGATCCGGCTGTCGGGCATCGGCTCGACCCACGCACCGTCGGACAGCGCCGCCCCGAGCGGGGTGTCCGCCGACTTGGCCGGGGCGAGGTCCATGGGCCGGGCTCGCCGCGCACGGCCGTTGAGCATGTCGAGACAGACGTTCGTCGCGATGCGATAGAGCCACGAGCGTAGCGCCGCTCGTCCCTCGAACCGATCGATCGCCTTCCAGGCCCGGATCATCGTTTCCTGGACGGCGTCCTCCGCCTCGAACGCCGAACCGAGCATCCGGTAGCAATAGGCGGTCAGCTCCACGCGATGCTGCTCCAGCTGGAGCTCGATGCCGTCTGCCGCTGCCGGTGGAACGGTCTGCGTCGCGACGATCGGGGCTGCAAGTTCGGTCATCGACCGATTCTACCCGGGTCGGTCTGCGGCAGCCCTGGCGCCGTCGCCGAGCGGGAGAGGTGGATCACGCGCCCGACGGGGCGGAGCCTGTGCTCAGCACCTTGCGACGCTTGCCACCGGCGTCCACGGGTCCGTCCGTGTCTGTCTCGGCCGGTGTTCCGGACTCCCCGCTGGACGTCATGTCGCGCAGGACGATCAAGGCTACGACGGCGACCGCGATGGCCATGACGGCGCTGATGCCGGCGGCCACCTGCATCCCCTGGACGAACGCCTCCCGAGCGACCTCGAGCACGGTCACGCCCAGCTGCCCTGGGAGCTGTTCCGCAACACCCACCGCACCGCCGAGCGTGTCGCGGGCGATGGTCGCGGCTTCCGCCGGCACGCCGGCCGGGAGCCCGCTCGCCACATCATTCCGATAGATGGCGATCCCGATGCTGCCCAGGATCGAGATCCCGAGCGCTCCACCGAGCTCGGCGCCGGTCTCGGAGATCCCGGAGGCGGCGCCGGCACGCTCCGGCGGTGCGGACCCGACGATCAGCTCGGTCGTCAACGCCAGGACCGGGCCGAGCCCCAGGGAGATGACGACGGATCCCGCGACGACGACCGCCAGGCCGTCCACACCGCCAACCTGCGTCAGAACGCCGAGACCGACGGCTGCGATCGCCAGCCCGCCGCCCATCACGTAGGCCGTTCGCACGCGCTGGACGATCCGCGGAGCCAGGTTCGACCCGACGATGAAGCCGATCGCGGAGGGCACGGACCACAGACCCGCCTCGAGCGGCGATAGCCCGACCACGAGCTGCAGGTACTGGGCCACGAACAGGAAGTAACCGACCGCCACGAAGATGGCCAGGAAGTTGATGACGAGCGAAGCACTGAACGACGGGATGCGGAAGAGGCGCAGGTCGATCATCGGGTCGGCCAGCGACAGCTGCCGGCGGACCCACACGAAGCCGACGCCCATGCCGAGGAGGACGCTCGAGACGGGGAGGGGCCCGAAACCGTCCTGCGCGATCTGCTTGAGTCCGAAGATCACGGCCAATACGGCAATGAGCGACATCACGGCACTGGCCAGGTCGAGGCGCCCCGCATCGGGGTCGCGGTACTCCGGAAGGACGATGGGACCGAGGATGAGCAACAGGACCATCACGGGCAGGGCAAGCAGGAAGACCGAGCCCCACCAGAAGTGCTCGAGCAGGATTCCGCCCAGCACCGGTCCGATCGCGCTGCCGGCCGAGAAGGCGGAGATCCAGACGCCGATGGCGACCGCGCGCTGCTTCGGGTCCGGGAACATGCTGAAGATGAGCGACAGTGTCGACGGGGCGAGTGTCGCTCCGGCGATGCCGAGCAGCGCCCGGCTGACGATCAGCATCTCCGCGCTGGTCGAAAACGCGGCCAGGAGCGACAGCGCGCCGAACGCCGCGGCGCCGATGAGCAGGAGCTTGCGTCGACCGATCCGGTCACCGAGCGTGCCCATCGTGATGAGGAACCCAGCGACCATGAACCCGTAGATGTCGATGATCCAGAGCAGCTGCGCGCTGCTCGGCTTGAGGTCCTCGCTGATGGACGGGACGGCCAGGTGCAGCACGGTCAGGTCCATGACGTAGAGCAGGCACGCGAGCGCGAGGACGGCAAGTCCGATCCATTCGCGCCGGCCTGCTTGTCGGATTTCGGTTGTGGTCATCTCGGTCGATCTCCTGGGGTTCGAGGTTCGCCTATGTAGACCGAGATCGGCCGCAAAACTCATCGGTCGAGAGGAACAAGCTCGTGTCGTCCTCGCACAAACGCGATCGGGCCTGGAGGAAGCGCAACGCAACCTTCAGATCTCGCCTGAGGAATTCGATGACGTCGCGGCTGAGCTGGGGCGCACGCTCCATCACTTCAAGGTGCCCGAGCAGGAGAAGGGGGAAGTGCTGGCCGCGTTCGCAGAGAACAAGGGCGAGGTGAACGAGGGGACTCATGGCGGCGGCAGACGCCAGCGCGCGATGCGCTAGTCGGTGGTGGTGAGGCGGCACGCAGCCGCCGCTGGGCAATGGATCGATCCGCGGAGCGATAATCGATCGGACCATGGACCAGCCCCGCCCGAATGCCGCCCTGGGACTCGAGCCGATCCGCACGATCGCCCGCGACGAGCTCAAGTCGAAACTCGATGCCGGCGAGAACGTCAAGCTGATCATGGCGCTCAACCGCTGGGCGTTCGACGCGAAGCACATCCCCGGCTCGATCCACTTCGACACGCCCGACGAGCTGTACGCCGCGGTCTCGCCCCAAGACGAAGTCGTCGTGTATTGCTCACATGTCGACTGCCTCTCGAGCGTCGCGCTCTACCGCGACCTGGTCCGGCGCGGCTACCGGAACGTGCGGCGCTACTCCGGTGGCCTGCTCGACTGGGAGGACGCCGGCCTCCCGCTCGAGGGCGAGTTCGTGGCCGCGCCATGACTGTCGACCGGCAGCCAGTCGCACGGCTCGATCATCCGTACGCCGCGGAACTCGAGGCGGAGCGGTCGGGCTGGTACGAGCTCACGACCCTCGTGCGCACCCTCACGCCCGAGGAGTGCGTGATCCCCGGCTACTACCGCGACCCGGACTGGACCGTCCGTGACGTCGTCGCGCATGTCGGGACCTGGCTCGCCGAGGCGGAGGTCCAGTTCGAACGGATGAGCGCCGGGACCTACGAGGGCCACGAGATCGACATCGATGCGCTCAACGCGAGGTTCCTGGCGGCGATGGCGGGCCAACCCTGGGAGGTCGCCTGGATCCAGGCACACGCGGGCCGAACGAGGATGGTCGAGGAGTGGTCGATCCTCGAACAGCCGACCGACGAAGCCGCGTGGTGGATCCGCAAGTCTGGCGGTGACCACTTCGCCGACCATCTCGGCCGGTTGCGTGAATGGACCGCCGAGCTGATCGAGCGGCGGACGCCCTAGCCCAGCAGCTGCGGCCACACCGGCAGGAGCCGGGAAAGACTCCGAAGCTCGCGCCGGATGACGGTCAACGGGTTGCCATCGAAGCGCACGAAATCGATGGCCAGAAGGACGATCAGGGTCACCTCGATGGCTTTGGCGACGTACGCGGTCGTGTAGAACGGCCCCTGGATCGCCCATCCGACGATCGTGGTGGCGGCGTACCCAGCCAGCGCGATGCGCACGATCCAGCGGAATCGGCTGGCGATCACGAGCGGCGCGACCATGGCGGTGGCGAGGACGACGTACCCGATGGCGTTCAGCGTGAACAGCGCGCCACCCAGGGTCGCGTGGATGGACGCGGTGGCCAGCGTGAGGCCGACGATCGCGGTTCGCAGGGCGGCGTCGATGAGGTTGATCGGTCGGGCGGGGAAGGGTGCGTTCATGCGGCGAGCTCCTGGTTGGCCGCCATCTGTGGCGACCGGTGTTTGCTTGTCAACCCAAGGACCCCGCGGGACGCCCGAATGTGACCGGTCGGAGGCGGAATCAGGGACGCCCGACGTACGAAAGGACGTCGGGCGTCGTGGCGGCGGCGCCTGGGTCACGCGGTGGCGGTCACCGGCGCTCGGTGCGAGGTCGCGGCCGACGTGCCGTCCGGCCCGGCGATGAGGTAGGCGATCATCGCGAAGAAGCCGAAGTTGAAGATCCCAAGCACGAGCACTGCGAGGAACCAGGTCTTGCTCTCGAGCTGCGAGGTGTTCAGGAGGGCCCCGATCCAGGAGCTCAGGCCGCCGATCAGTCCACCCGTGAAGGCGAGAGCGCCGGCGATGCCGAACGCGCCCAGGACCCACGTGAGGGCGCTGCCCTGGATGCCGACGATGTCGGCTCCGTCCATGACGAAGATGTCGTTGGCGATCGCGAGCCACACGGCGCTGATCGCGACGATGGTGCCGGCGGTCACGGCGAGGATGCTGCCGATGAAGAGTCTCTTGACGGTTGCCTTGGTCATGATGGATTCCTTTCGATCCGTCGAAACGGTGGTGGTCATTGGCTGGAGATGGCGCCGACTGCGGCTCGGTGAGTCGCTGGGTTGCCGCTAGGCGACCGCACGCAGCGGGGTGACGACGCTTCGCTCGTCGGCCGCGTCGACCGCGATCGTGGTCTTGCCTCGGGCATGGCCCGCGCCGACGTGGTCGAGCGCCTGGGCGGTCTCGCTCAGCGCAAAGCTGCGATCGAGCACCGGTGCGACGTCGCCGGCTTCGATGAGCTCCGTCAGGGCCAGCAGGCCTTCATGGCCCATCTTCACGAGGAAGTTGCCGAAGGTCTGGCTTCCGAACTGGAACCGCACCTTGCCCTGGACGATCCGACCGCCACTGGCCATCCACGTCTTGTCGAAGCGCCCGCCGTTCGGCACGAGCATCCCGGCCGGCGCGAGGACACGGCGGAGGTCGGACAGCGAGTGGTTCGACACGTTGTCGAGGATGAAGTCGTACTGCAGGCCGCTCTTGGTGAAGTCTTCCTTCGTGTAGTCGATGACGTGGTCCGCGCCGATCGAGCGGACCAGCGCCATGTTCCGTGTGCTGACGACCGCGGTCACCTCGGCGCCGAGGGCCTTGGCGATCTGGACGGCGAAGGTGCCGATGCCGCCCGAGGCCCCATTGATCAGGACCTTCTGGCCCGCGTGGACCTTGCCGTGGTCGCGCACGGCCTGCAGGGCGACGAGACCGGCCATCGGCACGGCCGCTGCCTCCTCGAACGTGAGGCTGGCGGGCTTGGGGGCAAGCTGGTCCTCGGCGGCGGCCGCGTACTCCGCGTACGAGCCCTTGGCCGATCCGTAGACCTCGTCACCGACGATGAAACGAGTGACAGCGGAGCCGATCGCTTCGACCACGCCCGCGACATCCGTTCCACGGGTGGCAACCTTCGGCTTGCGCAGGCCGTAGACCGGTCGGGCGACGTAGGGCAGACCGCTCATGATCGCCCAGTCGGCCGGGTTGACGCCCGCGGCGCGGACCCGGAGCAGGACCTCGTTGTCGCCGATCTCCGGCTTGTCGATCTCCGTCATGTGCGTGACCTCGGCTGAGCCGTAGGTCTCCTGAACCAGTGCTTGCATCGATCCGTCCTTCTGTTACTGTACGCTGTAAAGCCAACGGCGTGAATGTACGGTGTAAAGTCAGAACTGTCAACCCCCGAAACCCGCCGATCGCGGGAGGAAGGAGCCCATGACGACCCAGGCCAGGAGGCCGGCGCAGCGTCGGATCCCATTGACCCGCGAACGGGTCCTCGATGCCGCGATGAAACTCGCCGATCAGAGCGGGCTCGAGGGCCTCAGCATGCGCAAGCTCGGTCAGGCGCTCGGGGTCGAGGCGATGGCGCTCTACTACCATTTCGCCAACAAGGAGCGAGTCCTCGACGGCATCGTGGACCTGGTCTACACGGAGATCGATGTGCCGGTTGCCGGCGCGGACTGGAAGACCGCCATGCGTCAGCGGGCCATCTCGGTCCGCGATGCGCTGCTCCGCCATCGATGGGCGATCGGCCTGATGGAGTCGCGGACCAATCCGGGTCCCGCGAACCTGCGACATCACGACGCGGTGATCGGCTGTCTCCGGGCGGCTGGCTTCGACATGGCGGCGACCGCGACCGCCTACTCGCTCCTGGACAGCTACATCTACGGGTTCGCCATGACCAAGATGAATCTCCCGTTCGAGGACACCTCCGACATCGTCGAGATGTCAGAGACGATGCTCGCGCCGTTCGCGCCCGGTGAGTACCAGAACCTCGCCGATTTCATCACGGAGCACGCGATGAAGCCCGGCTACGACTATGCGAACGAGTTCGAATACGGCCTCGACGTCATCCTCGACGGCCTCGAGCGGGTGCGGGACCCGGTCTGACGGTGGCTGGATGCGTTCGCCAGCCGCGAAGGCCAGACTGTCAGCGACGGCAGCAGCGCAGGGGGTCCAGATTCGTGGGAGACATCGACGGCGAGCGCGTCGCCCAGATCAACGCGCTACTCGTGCAGGCGGGGGAGGCGCATGGCAGGTACGAGGAGACGGAGTTGAACGGGGTCTACGACCAGGAATGGCCGCAGTGGTATGCAGTCCACGCGATCGAACACGGGATCGGCGACGTGCTCGGCCATCCCGTCACGACGGAGCAGCTGGCGACGTTCCTCGAACGCAGCAACCGCGACCTTGAGCGGGTCGAAGTCGAGTCCAGGAAGCCGTGGGCCACGTACACGGCGCAGCGCATCGCAACGGAGCTCTAACGACCAGCGAAAGGGCTCTACCATGTCGGTTCACATGCGCATGCGCCGAGGATGATCGATGGCGGCTGACAACGAGATCGACCCAACGGTCCCGCCGAGCGGGACGGGATGCGTCGAGTGCCTCGCTACCGACGGCTGGTGGTTTCACCTCCGGCGCTGCACTGCCTGTGGCCATGTCGGGTGCTGCGACTCATCGCCATCCCAGCACGCGAGCCACCACGCGCAGGAGGCCGGCCACCCGCTGGTCCAGAGCTTCGAGCCCGATGAGGACTGGTTCTGGAGCTATACGGTCGAGCAGTACGGCGAGGGTCCGCCCCTGGCGCCGCCGGATTCGCACCCGCTCGACCAGCCCACACCGGGACCCGCCGGGCGCGTGCCGGACGACTGGCAAGACCGACTGCATTGACCTCGCGCTAGGAGCGTTCGAGGGCCACGCGCGCGCCGAGCGCGACCAGCACCGTGCCAGTGACCCAGCGCATGAACCGTCGCGGCCCCGGGCGTCCGAGCGCAGAGCCGAGCGCTCCGAGCATCGCCGTATAGATCAACAACCAGGCGAGCCCGATGAGCTCGAAGATGACGGCCAGCTGCAGCGCCCGTACCGCGGGCGGGTCGCCGGGCGAGATGAACTGCGGCAGCAGCGTGAGGAAGAAGACACCGAGCTTGGGGTTGAGGAGGGCCGAGAGCGCGCCCTGCATCCATGCGCGGCGCCACGGTAGGGCCGATCCACCGTTCACGTCAGCGTCCCCGGCATCGTCGGGCGCCCGAAGCGTCGCGATGCCGAGGTAGATGAGGTATGCGGCCCCCGCCAGCTTGAGGACCGTGAAGGCCGTTGCCGAGGTGGCCAGGATCGTCGCGACGCCGAGCGCGGCCGCGATCGCCCAGCCCAGCACGCCGGTGCAGATGCCGAGCGAGGTCGCGACGCCTGCCGACCGCCCGTGGCGAAGCACGTTGCGCGCCACCAGCGCCATGTCCGGACCGGGGATGACGACGACGGCGACACAGACGGCGATGAATGCGAGCAGTCGGTCGTCCAAGGTGCCCTCCAGCGATCGACCGGTCTAGCCCGCCGCCCAGGGGGAGATCCCGCAGCCGACGTCCCGAAGCGGGTCGTCGTGGCGTGTCTGCCAGGCAGCGACGCTGTCGAGATACAGGATCCCGACCAGCCATTGATCGTCGCGGAACGTGAATTCGTACAGCCCGACGACGCGCTCGGCGTCGCCCGATCCCGCTCCTATCCCCGCGGTCCAGGCGACGTAGTACGAGCGACGTTCCGGATCGTCGGGCCCGCACGCGCTCGTGCCGAGGACACGCGCCTCGCCGGATCCGGCTTCGTCGCGGAATGCCGGATCGATCGCCTCGATCGTCGCGTCCAGCTCGTCTGCGTAGTCCGCTGGCGGATGAACCTCGATGCTGCCGCTGGCCGTCCCGATCGGGTGGCCCTCGAGGACGTCGGCCGACTGACAGCCCGTGAAGATCGAGGCGTCAAGGTCCGCGCAGCGGAACACGTCCGGCCGGCTGAGCTCCACGATCGAGGGCGTGTCGCCCGCCACGATCGCCTCCGCCACGGCCGCGGCGGGTGTGCAGAACGCCGGGTCCGGAACCGGGCACGCTTCCGGGGAGAAGGGACCGATCGAGCCGACCTCGGTAGCGAGCGGTGCCGCGGTGGCGCCAGGGGAGAGCGCGATCGTGGCCGACGAGCCTGCCGGCGCGCCCGTGGCGCCCCCACCCCCGCACGCGGCCAACGCGACGGTGAGCACGGCGGCCGCAAGCAGTCGATCGCTGGGTCTCACGGGGATCCCGCATCGGTGGCCTTACCGTCCAGCCACAGCATGTCCGAGGGGTCGCGATGCGTGCCGCCCGAGCCAACGTGCTTGGAGTCGATCTGACGCCGGGTCAGCTCGGTCTTCCCTTCGATGATGTCGAGGTACGCCTGGAAGGACACTCGCTCTCGCCTTTGCTTCACAGCCGTCGCCGGCGCGGGTGTTCACACGATGACCTGACCCAAGGTAGCCGACCAGCGAGCGGCCGGCTTGGGGAGGTTGACCCGATGAAGGCCGCGATCATATACTGGGGGGGAGTATCGGAGCGATACCTCCGACACGTCCGATTCCAACGGTCTCGTCCCCGACGCGGCCCCGAAGGAGACGCACATGCAGCGACCCATCCGTGCCCTTGCCTACGGATTTGCCATCTGGTGGATCTGGTTCGGATTTATCGGCATTTCCCAGCTGATCCCGGCCAGCGTCACGTCCTCGCCGGCCTTCCCATCGGTCCGTCTCCTGGTCCTTGTCCTGCTTGTCTTGCTCTTTGCGGTCGATTACCTGCGGCGCATCGAGCATGGCTCGATCCGAGAGGGCCTCGCGGTCGGCATCCTGTGGGCGCTCCTCATGGTGGCGAACGACATCGGCCATCTCCTGTTCATGGAGCCAGCGGACATCGGGTCGTATCTGACGACGTTCGCGCCGCTGTATGCGTGGATCCCGGTGGCTACCACGGTCGTGTTCAGCCAGCTCACGGCTCGCGTCGACCGGGCGACCTGACGGCGCTCGGAACGCGACTCACGGGGCCCGGTCGGCGGCCCGGCCTCCCGCCGGGTCGGCGCGGACGTTACGTGTCGGACCGTTCGCCGACGTCAGCGTGCTCGTCGATCCGAAGGACCTCGATGCGCCAGCGCTCGTAGCGAAAAAACACATACATCAGGATCGCGACCACGAAGACGCCGGAGATCACCCCGAGCACCGATGGCACGCCGGCGAGGTTCGTCATCAGCAGCGTGGTCCCGACACCGGCGATCACGCTGTCGATGAACGCGACCATGCTCGCCGTCGTGCCGAAGAACGCGAAGGTCGCACCGTGGATGAGCGAAGGGTCGTCCCGGGCCTCGGGCCAGCGACCCGTCTCAGTGGAGAAATAGGCCTCCGATCCGGGGATCAGGTCCCGATAGTGGCCGCGGATGCGTGCGATGCCCGCCAGGTACTGCATGTTCTCGGCCACCGTGTCGACGAGCCTGACCACGGTGAAGATCCCCAGGATGAAGAGCGCGGGCAGGACCACTGCCAAAAATGGCACCAAGGCATCTGGCGACTGGGACAGGAAGCCCAGCGCGACCAGCGAACTCGACAGGGCGAAGATGTAGAGGGAGCTGCGTCCGGCTGCTTCCGAGATCGTGGACGTCGACGCGGTCTGCAGCACGAAATGCTCCGTCGTCAGCGCGGACAGCAGGGCCGTCCGCCGAGCGTCATCGTCCATTGGGCCGTCTCCATCCGGTACCGGTCTTCGTTCGAGCGAGCTAGCGCCAGCGGGTGCGCGGCGGCTACCAGCATCCGTATCGTAGTGTCGGCGCCAGGGTCGCCGTAGTCGATCGGCCCGCTGGCATGTCCGCCGCGGGGCGGGTGCCTGCTAGCCCGGCTCGCTGACGGCTCGACCGTCGGGGTCGTCTCCGTCGACGATGCCGAACGCCCCACCGGCCCGAAGCGCCTCGATCGCCGGCTCGTCATAGGCCAACTCGGCGAGGATCGCGGCGTGGTCGCCGTCGAGGGCCGGTCCGTGTCGATAGGTCCGCTCGAAGCCGCCCATCGTCATCGGAAGCCCGATCGAGCGCACCTGCCCGAATGCCGGGTGGGGATACTCGGCCAGCATGTCCCTGGCGCGAAGCTCGTCGGGATCCAGTGCCTGCGTCAAGGATCGGACGGGAGCGACCGGCACCAGGCCACGCAGCCGCTCGAGCCAGACCGCGGTGGTCTCTTCGGCGAAGCGCCTGGTGAGGATGTCGAGCAGGGCCTCGCGATGCCGATCGCGTGACTCGAAGTCCGCGAACCGCGGATCCGCGCCGACCTCCGGGAGATCCATCGCGGCGATCAGGGATCGGAAGAACTTCTCCTTCGGAGCGGCGATGGCCAGGTGCCCGTCGGCGGTCGGGAAGAACTGGAACGGGACCACGCTCGGGTGGGCCGACATCGGCTTGCGCTCCGTCACGAAGCCCTGCGACAGGAACCACGTCGCGGGATAGCTGAGCATCGCCAGCGCCGAGTCGTACAGGTTGGTCTCCACGTCCCGACCGCGCCCGGTGCGGCGAGCATCGAAGACACCGACCATCAGGCCAAGCGCGGCGGTGAGGCCGGCGATGTAGTCCGCCAGCGAGAGGCCGCTCTTGGTGGGTGCCTCGTCCGGGGCACCAGTCAGGGAGGCCCAGCCCGCCTCTGCCTGGATCAGGGCGTCGTAGCCCGGCCAGCGCGCGGACTCCCCGACGCTTCCGTACCCGGTCAGCGCGACGCACACGATCGCAGGGTTGATCTCCCCGAGCCGGGCGTAGGTCAGGCCAAGTCGCTCCGCCTGGTCGCCGCGCAGGTTGCTGATGACGGCGTCCGCGGATGCCACGAGCCGTTCGAACACGTCCCGTCCACCGGTCGTCTTGAGGTCGAGGGACAGGCTGCGCTTGTTCCGGTTGAAGGCCTCGAAGAACAGGCTGTCCGATCCGGCGCGTCCGGGCGGGATCCAGCGGCTGACGTCGCCGCCGGTCCCGGGATCCTCGATCTTGATGACTTCCGCGCCCAGATCAGCCAGGTACATCGTCCCGAACGGACCCGCGCCGTACTGTTCCACGGCAACGATCCGGACGCCGGAGAGCGGCGCGGCCGAGGGGCGCCCGGCGGCGTCGGGGTCATGGGGTTGCGGGCCCGCCGTCATGGGCTCCTTCCGGTGAAGACCGGGGTCGGTACGCGGATCGAGGGACCGGCGGTACCGTTTCCAGTTACGATTGCGAGATGGTCGCATCCTGTGGCATCGTGCGTCAACTCGTCCTGTCCGCAGAGGTCCTCGCATGCAGTTGAAGATCGAATCCGTCGAGACGATCCCGATCCGCGTCCCGCTGCCCTTCACCTACAAGGGCAGCTATTACAAGATGCGCAACCGCTGCACGATCATCACGCGGATCAAGACGTCAGAAGGGATCGTCGGTCAGGCGTACAACGCCGATGAGGACGAGCCGCTCCAGTCCGAGATCCTGAGCATCCTGCACGACGAGCTGGTGCCCCAGGTCATCGGCCTCGACGCCTTCGGGACCGAACGGGTTTGGGAGGCGATGCTCCCGGCCACCTTCGACCAGCTCCGCCCGCGCTGGTACGCGATGCAGGCCATGGCCTGCATCGACACCGCGGTCTGGGATGCCGTCGGGCAGGCCATGGGTCAACCGTTGTGGCGGATCTGGGGCGGCTATCGCGACCGGATCCCGATGATCGGCATCGGCGGCTACTACATCCCCGACGACGAGAGCGCGAAGGGCCAGGAGATCGAACGCGAGATCGACTTCTTCCAGTCCGAGCATGGCATGGTCGGGATGAAGTTCAAGATCGGCGCGGAGCCGCCGCCGGTGGATGCCGCCCGCCTCGTGCGAGCGCGGCGGCATGCCGGGGACGACTTCCTGTTCGTGGTGGACGCCAACCAGGGCTATACCGTCGCCGAGGCCCTGGAGTTCCTCGAGGTGATCCGTGCCGAGGGGATCGCGATCCGCTGGTTCGAGGAGCCGACCCGCTGGCACGCCGACTTCCGTGGCCTCCGGGACGTCCGGATGCGTGGCAACGTCAACGTGGCCGCCGGGCAGAGTGAGATCAGCCGGGTGGGGATGCGCGAGATGATGGCCGCCGGCGCCATCGACGTCTGCAACTACGACGCGTCGTGGGGCGGGGGACCGACCGAGTGGCGACGGATCGCTGCGCTGGCGTCGGCCTTCGACGTCCAGCTGGGGCATCACGAGGAGGCGCAGGTCGCCTCCCACCTCCTGGCCTCGCAACCGCACGGCACCTACGTCGAGACGTTCTCTCCCGCACGGGATCCGATCTTCTGGCAGATGATCGAGAACCGGCCGGCGCTCGTGGACGGGCACTTCCCGCTGCCCGAGCGGCCGGGCCTGGGCTGGGTGCTCGACGAGGCCTTCATCGAGAAGTACCGCGTCGATCGCTGAGGGACGGGCCGGCGTCAGTCGACGCTCAGTCGCGTAGCGGCACCCACGCGGGCGGGCGCTCGCCGAGCCACGGGGCAACCGGCGGCAGGTCACCGGGACCATGCACACCGGGCGATGCGGCCATCGCCTGGGGGAGGCCGTTGACGATCATGGCCGCCGTCGAGAGGAGCGCCCGGCAACCGGGTTCGACACGGACGTGCAGGCCGTGACGACCATCAAGCGCGATCTCGTCCGTGGGTTGCAGGCCGGCCGATGCCGGTTGCACATGCAGGGTCATCGAGATGTCCAGCCACGGCCGACCATCGAACCAGCCGATCGCGCGCTGGTCCGCACCGACCGTCCGGCCCGTGGCGATGACCGTCCCATCGGCGATCGTGAGGGTTTCGGTGGCCACGATCGGATCCGACACGATCTCGATCCGTTCGAGGTCCCGGCCCATGGCCGCAGCCAGGATGCGCAGGCTCTCCGGGAAGCCCGCATGGCCGACGACCGTTCCGTCGGCGATCCCGGCCCGGAATGCCGCCGGCGTCAGGTCGATCCCGAGCGATGCCCGGACGCGCGGTCCGAACACGCTCACGTCGACGATGCGACGCGCGCGCAGCTGCTCGACGTCCCAGGCCAGACCCGACAGCGTGAGCGGCCAGAGGTCCAGGACGAAACCTGGGTTCGCTCCCGTCGCGACGATCGGGATCTGATGCGTTTCGGCCAGCCCGATGATCCGTGACGCGTCGTCGGAATCGCCCGCCCGGATGAACGCGAGGTCCTCGGCGGTGCAGACGATCGGCACGCCACTGGGGGCGATCGCGGCGAGGACCGGCAGGACGTCCACGAGCCGGGTCGCCGTCGCGACCACGACGACGTCGGGGCGGGTCGTGCGCAGGGTCTCGGCCAGATCGGTGGAGCAGCGGAGGTCCTCGGGGGCACCCTCGACACGGCTCGCTGCTGCCTCCCCGTCGCGTTCCGCCGAGCGAACGACGATGCCGCAGACGTCCAGCCACGGGCGCGTCAGCGCCAGCTCGAGGACCGCCTGATTGGTCTTGCCGAAGCCGACGAGGAGGACGCGAACGGGTCGATCCGTCACGAGGCCAGGGCTGGCACCGCGCCATGCCGTTCCAGGCGGGTGACCGCGCGCGCCAGCGCCTCGACATCCGGGAAGGTCGTCACCATAAGGGGATCCGACAGGCGCCCATCGGACACGACGTAGACGAGGTCTGCCGTCTCGAAGACCTCGGGGATCTCGGTGCAGTAGATGATCACCGCGTGGCCGCGCCCGGCGTACTCGCGCATGAGCCGGTAGATCTCGCGTTTCGAACCGACGTCGACACCACGGGTTGGTTCCTCGAGCACGAGGACGCTCGGGCGCTTCACGATGGCCGCCGCGATGGCGACCTTCTGCTGGTTGCCGCCCGATAGCGACCCGATCGGCAGCCGGACCGAGGCGGCCTTCACCTGGAACTGGTCACGTAGCTCGTTCGCGATCCGGTGCATCCGGCGCGGGCGCAGCGCGATGCCGCCAGGGGCGATCTCCCGGCCGAGTCGGGACACCATGTTGTCACCGATCGTCAGGTTGGCGAAGAGGCTCGTGTGGCGGTCCGCCGAAACGAGGCTCGTGCCCTTCGTCACGGCGGACGCCCCGGAGCGCGAACCGACCTCGATCTCGCCCGTCGTGCGCTCGAACCCCGCGATCGAGCGCACGAGCTCGCGCGCGCCCGACCCCTCGACCCCCACGATCGACACGATCTGGCCGACCTTCACATGCAGATCGATCCCCTCGAACTCGCCTCCAGCGTGGGTCCACCCGGTCAGCCGCAGACCGGTGACCTCGCTCTCGGAGCGCGCGACCACCGGCTCACTGGTATCGCGCGCGGCCTGTCCGCTCACGAGCCCGGCCGCGATGCCGTCCGGGGTCAGCGCCTCGCCCTCGAGCAGGTCCGTACAGACGCCGTCGAGGATCAGGGCGACGCGGTCGGTGTGCTCGGCCAGCTCGGCGATCCGGTGCGAGACCAGCAGCACGACGTTGCCCGCATCGGCGAGCAGGTGCATCCGGCGGAACAGGTCCTTGGACTCCTCCTGGGTCAGCGCGGAGTTCGGCTCATCGAAGAGGAACACCCGCGCATCACGCGCCAGCGCCCGACCGATCTCGACCCGCTGATGGATCGCCAGCGGGACATCGGCGAGCTTGCGGTCGGCGACCTCCAGGATCGCGAGGTCCCGCATCAGCGAGCGCTCCGGCGCGGTCAGGCGCCGGACGGTCGCCCGGGTCCCCTCGCGACCCACCATGAGGTTCTCCGCGACGGTGAGGTTCGGGAAGAGCTGTGGCTCCTGGTGGACGACGGCGACCCGATCGCGATCCGAGGCCGTATCCCAGGGACGGCCGTCGAGCTCGATGTCGCCGGAATCCGCCAGCGTCTCACCGGCGAGGACCTTGATGAGCGTGCTCTTGCCGGCGCCATTCGGCCCGGCCACGCCGAGGATCTCGCCGGCCCTCGCATCGAGGTCGAGTCCATCGATGGCGTGGGTGTCGCCGTACCACTTGACCAGCCCGTGGATCCGGAGGCCGCGCACGCCGGAGGCGGCCGCCTGATCGGTCGTCGCATCGGTCGCCGCATCGCCCACGGCCGCCGCCTCCTCGCTCATTTGCGGAGGCTCTGCGTGAAGCGGTCCAGCACGACGGCGGCGATCGTCACGGCGCCAGAGACGAAGTTGCTCAGGTACGCGCCCGCCGAGAGCAGGGCCAGGCCGTTGGCGATGATGGCGAGGAGGAGCGCGCCGCTCAGCGTGCCGATGGCCGTCCCGCGACCGCCCGCCAGGCTCGCCCCGCCGATGATGACGGCCGCGAAGATCGGGAACGTCAGCCCGACCCCGGCGTTCGGCTGGACGGAGCCGATGAACGCGAAGTCGAGCATCGCCGCAAGCGTCGCGAGGAGCGAGCAGATGATGAACGCCGCGAACTTGTACTTGACGATCGGTAGCCGCGCGAGCTCGGCGGCGGCGGGGTTGCCGCCGATGGCCTTGAGCCGGAAACCGAACAGCGAGCGGCTGAGGATGAAGCCGATGATGATCGCGACGCCGGTCATCCAGATCGCCTGCATCGGGATGTCGAACGGCAGGTCCTGGTTCGACAGGCCGAAGAACCAGTCGACCTGCTCCGTGGGCACGACCTTGCCGGGCGGCGGATACGCGGGGTTGAGGGTCGCCGTGTTGGAGACGAGCAGGGTGGTGCCGAACACGAGTTGCCCCGTGCCGAGCGTGACGATGAAGGAGGGGATCTTGAGCACCGTCACCAGGAACGCGTTGACCGAGCCAACGACGACGGCCGCCCCGAAGGCCAGCAGGATCGCAGCGTAGATGGGCCAGCCCCAGATGATCCAGGCCACGCCGATGAGGATCGACGCCAGCCCGTACACGTAGCCGAACGACAGGTCGATCTCGCCCACGACGATCACGAGCGTGAGCCCGAGCGCCACCATGGCGATGGTGCTCATCGACCGCAGGATGCCGACCGCGTTCGTGACGGTCAGGAACGTGTTCGGCTTGCTGAGCGCGGTGAAGACGACGATCACGATCAAGATCGCGATGACCAGCCCGCCGATGCGGATCCCGGCCGCCAGGGCCCGTCCCGACCAGCGATCGCCGGCCGACACCGCGCCGGGCGGTTTCACCGGTTGCATGGGCGCACTGTTCTGGGTCATCCGTGGACCGCTCCTCGCTGGTCAGCCTCGGATACAGCCGGACCGGTCGACGAATGCCGACCGGTCCGGAGAGTCAACGTCGTCGGGATCAACCGCCGGCGATGGCCATGAAGTCCTTGCGAGCCTGCTCGACGTTCTCCGTCGTGATCGGCTTCAGGGTGTTCGTGTTCGGCAGCACCTTGCCGTTCTTGAGGAGCTCGGCGCAGGCGAGCGCTCCGAATCCGGCCTGATCGCCCCACTGCTGGTCGAGCGCGACGATCTGCGTGCCGGCTTCGATGGCATCCAGCTGGCCGATGCTCACGTTCCAGCCGAGGGAGAAGATCTTGCCGGTGTTCCCGGAGTCGGCGATGGCCCGAGCTGCGTGCTCGCCGCCGATGTCCACGTTCTCGATGACCTGGACCTCGGGGTTGCCCTGGATGAACGCCTTGTAGGCGTCATAGGTGCCGGCCGGGTCGTACGTCGTCACCAGCGCCGTCGCGGCGGTGTTGATGAACTTGGCGTCCGGGATGGCTTCGGTGATCCCGTCGATGAAGCCCTGCATGCGGCCCTGGGCCCAGTTCTGGGTCGGATCGCCGCCGGATACCGCGAAGCTCTTGAAGTCGAGGCCCTTGGCCTTCATGTAGTCGACGACGATCCCGGCAGCCTGGCGCCCTTCCTTGTCGGAGATCTGGGTGAAGTTCGAGAACTCGTTGCCGTTCGACTCGACGCCGACGGTGAAGACGGGGATCCCCGCAGCCATGTAGTCGTTCACGATCTTCGTGAACGCATCCGTGCCGGTCGACTGGATGGACAGGCAGTCGATCTGGTCCGCCTTGAACAGCGCATCGAACTGGGCGATCTGCTCATTGGGGTCCTGGACGGCCGAAGACGGGGCGATGGCCTGGCCGTTCATCGGCAGGATCTTCTGCGCCTCGGGCAGGGTCCGCTCGTAGCCGGCCTTGTACTGCGGCGAGAACAACGGGATCGCGGTGGATCCGTACGAGAACACGTAGTTGATCGGCTCGCCGTTCTTCAGCTTGTCCGCGACTCGCGGGTTGAGCGTGAAGGTCGACCCGTCCTTCAGGGTGCCCTGGAACGGCAGGCCGGCCGCGGCAGACGGTGCCACCGACGCGGCATTCGACGCGGGCGGGGCCGCGGTCGCTGCAGGAGCCGAGGCAGAGGGCGCTCCGGTACTACAGGCCGCGACGAGCAGGGACGCCGCGGTCAGCACCGCAAACGCCCGTCGTGATCGGATCAGCATGCGAATCTCCTCCTCGTTCGGGCGGTCGGATGGCACGCCCGTTCCCTCCCAGGGTCGACGTCAGTATCGTTTCCAGTCCCGAGCCATGTCAACGTTTCTGGAAAGGATTGTCGCTAGCCCCGGGTGCGGTTGCGCGGCAAGCGCTCACCACATGACCAGGCCGCCGGTGTAGTTGATGGCCTGGCCCGTCATGTACCCAGCCTCATCGCTGAGGAGGAACCAGATGGCCCCGGCGCACTCGTCCGCGGAGGCCGCCCGGCCAAGCGGCACCGTCTTGTTCCGCGCCGTCGAGAGCTCCTCGGCGGTGATCCCGCGCTTGGCCGCGACGTCGGCAAGCACGCGCTCCTGCATCGGCGTGTCGATGATGCCCGGGCAGATGGCATTGACCCGGACGCCGTTCGGCGCGAAGGCGTACGCGAAGGAGCGCGTGATCGACAACACGGCGGCCTTCGACGAGGCGTACACGGCCGCCTCCGTGGTCGTCGCGAGCTTGGCCGACGACGACGAAAGATTCACGATCGCCCCCCCGCCCGGCATCGTGCGACCGATCCGCGACACGAGGTCCCACGTCGCCTCGACGTTGATGGCGTAGATCCGTCGGATGTCATCGACGGTGAACTCGAGGATGGGCTTCAGCAGGATGATGCCCGCCGCATTGACCAGGTAGGTCGCCCCGTCGCCCGCTGCGACGAGGCGATCGCGGTCCGCCGGGTCCGTCAGGTCTGCCACGAACGAGGTCGCCCCGTCCGCGACCACCGCCTCGAGACCGGCCGCATCCCGATCGACCGCGATGACCGCGGCCCCTTCGCGCAGCAGACGCCGGGCCACCGCTTGGCCGATGCCGCTGGCCGCCCCGGTGACGACGGCTGACTTGCCCGTTGCGCCCATCTCGGACCTCCCTCGTGGACCCGGCTTCCACGCCGCACGCCGGCTCGGTATCCTCACCGGAAACGGTTCCGATGATACGGGACCGAGTCTTTGCAGCGCGACCGGAGGGCCACGATGGTCGGACGCTTCGATGGCCAGGTGATCGTCGTGACAGGCGGCGCGCGCGGGATCGGCGCGGAGATCGTGGCGCGCGCCGTCGCGGAAGGTGCTCGCGGGGTCGTGACCGACCTGGACGCACCGGCGCGACCGTTGCCCGGCGTCCGCTACCTCACGGTGGACGTGACCGACCGGACGGCAGTGGAGACGGCATTCGCAGACATCGAGGCGACCGAGGGAAGCGTCGACATCCTCGTCAACAACGCAGGGATCCAGCGAGTCGGGCTGACCGAGACGTTCGACCCGGCGACCTGGGAGCTGATCGTCCAGACCCACCTGATGGGAACCTTCCACTGCAGCGCCATGGCGATCCGATCCATGCGCGAGCACGGCGGCGGGGCGATCGTCCAGGTCGCGTCCGTGGCGGGGCTCATCGCGCTTCCCGGTCGCGGGCCGTATTCGGCCGCGAAGGCGGCGATGATGAGCCTGTCGCGAGTCATGGCGGTCGAGGTGGCGGATCTCGGGATCCGCGTCAACGCCGTCGCGCCTGGGATGGCCCGCACCGCCATCGTGGAAGAGGGCATCGCGAACGGCTCGATCCGGCTGGATGCGATGCTCCCGGAGATCCCGATGGGTCGGCTCGCGACGACGGCGGACATCGCGGCGGCCGTGCTGTTCCTCGCGTCATCGGACGCGGCCTACATCACCGGCCAGACGCTGGTCGTCGACGGCGGGTGGTCGATCCTGGGCATGCACGATCGGCCTGATTGGCTGCAGAACGCGCCACATGACGGCGGTCGCGGGGTGACCTGACGGTCGCCGTCCGGCCACGTCGCGCCGGCATTCGCCGGGCACCAGCCCCCGTCACGATCGCGCGGCGATCGACCCCCGGAAGAGCGGCATCCCCTCGACACCCACGTCGACGCGCCACAGCCGACCGTCCATCGGCGCCTGGTCCGTGACGGCGGTGATGTCGCCGAAGTCGGTGATGATCAACGAGCCCTCGTGGAAGACGCAGTTCAATGGGACGCCGCCCGTCTCGAGGAAATCGACGATCGTGCCGTCGGGCTTGAGGATGTCGACCCCGCCGCCCATGAACGCGGTGACCCACAGGTCGCCGTTCGCCGCGACCTTGAGGCCGTCGGGCACGTGGCCCACGGGCAGGCGGGCGATCTGTTCGGACGCCTGGCCCGGGCGCTTGCGATAGATCCCCCGCTCATATGAATCCACCCAGA
This sequence comes from uncultured Chloroflexia bacterium, assembly GCA_963828165.1. Classification (GTDB taxonomy): domain Bacteria; phylum Chloroflexota; class Limnocylindria; order Limnocylindrales; family CSP1-4; genus SPCO01. The sequence goes on along the minus strand of CAWHDR010000001.1, from coordinate 256,422 downwards.
CGAGCGCCCCGTCCGGCTCGGCCGCGATCCCGTTCGTGTAGGCGCTCGGGATCTCCTCGAGGAGCTCGCCCGTCCCGTCCGGCTCCAGGGCCCAGATGCGGCCCGGCTTGCGGTCGTCGGGCAGATAGTCCGCGGGGTCCGTGAAATAGAGACGCCCGTCCGGTCCGAAGGTCAGGTCGTTCGGCGCCGTGAGCGGCACGCCGTCGATCTCGGCGACGACCTCCTCGACCCGGCCGTCCGGCCAGGCCTTCTGGATCGAGGGGCGACCCATCACCTCGGCCCGCCATGCGCCGACGGTCCCGCCGTTCTGGGTGATGTAGACCGCCCCGTCGCTGCCGAGCATGCAGGCGTTGGGCCCGCCGCCGCAGTCGGCGTAGTCGTGGAGCCCGCGCTCCTCGGACCACGCCACGATCTTGCTGGTGTAGGTCTCGACCATGACGATCCGTCCGTCGGGCAGGATGTCCGGGCCTTCCGGGTGGCCGAGGCCGCTCGCGAGCGTATCGATCGGTCGCCGCATGGTGTCCTCCTCAGCCTCCGGGGCGCTTCTGGAACAGCTCGACGGCATACCCGTCGGCATCGGCCATGTAGCAGCTGCGCGCACCCTGGTTGGGACCCGCCGTGATATCGACGACGTGTTCCGAGCGGGCCGCGAACCCAAGCTTCACCAGCCGCGCGTGCATCGCCTCGACGTCGTCCACGTAGAGACACAGGTGGCCCGCCCCGTAATCGCATGGTCGCGACGCAGCGGACATCCGTTCGATGCCGACGTACTCGAGCAGCTCCACGAAGCCGCCGCCGGGGATCCGGAGGTAGACGGCCCGGATGTGGTCGAACTCGAGACCCAGCACCGCGGGCAGGTACGGCGCGTCGAGGATCCGGTCGAATTCCTGTTCCAGGCCCAATCCATCGCGGTAGAAGACCAGGGCGCGCTCCATGTCGCTGACGGTGATCCCGCCGTGGAAGAACCCGGTGACGGCCGCCATCGGCGTCCCTCCTACGTGAGGCTGTGGCGGTCGGTCGACCGCGTCGCGACGGTGTGGCGTCGTACGTAATCCATATCGAGCTCGATGCCGAACCCGGGGCGGTCCGGCAGCGTGTAGCCCCCGTCCCGGATCCGCGTCGACATGTCCGTGAGGCGCCAGAAGAACGGGTCGCGCTCCTCGTCGAAGCACTCGACGAACGTGTGGTTCGGGCACGCTGGCCAGCAGGTGCGACGCGATCTGCGGTTCCTCGTGGTGTCCGAGCTCGACCCCGAACGCGGCAGCGAGGCCGGCTGCCTTGCGCCAGATCGTGGGGCCGCCTGCCCAGGAGGCATCGAAGTTGGAGACGTCGATGGCGCCGCCGACGATGAGGTCGCGGATGCCGACGAGGGTCGTCTCGCTCTGTCCGGCGCACACCGGGATGGCCGTCTGGTACCGGACATCGCGCATCCAGCGGGCGTCGTTCGTCCAGCGGCATGGCTCCTCGAACCAGCGGATGTCGAGGTCCCACACGAGCTGGGCGAACTTCACCGCCTGCGCACGGTCGTAGCCCTGGTTGGCGTCGACCATCAGCGCGAAGTCCGGGCCCGCCGCCCCCCGAGCCGCACGCACGCGGGCGGCATCCTCCGCCGGAGTGCGACCACCCACCTTGAATTTCATGCCCGCGAACCCGGCCTCGACATAGCCCTGGATGACCTCGGCCATCTCGTCGATCGACAGGTGGTAATAGCCGCCGATGATGCTGATCGGGACGGTGTCGCCGGTGCTCCCCCAGATGCGGTGCAGTGGCAGGCCGATGGCCCGTCCGAAGACGTCCCAGATGGCTTCATCGACACACGAGATCGCCTGCAACGCCAGGCCCCGATCGCGCAGGATGTCGTTGGTGGCGGGTTCCATGGCTCGCCACGCGCCCTCGGGATCGGTCGCCGTTCGTCCCAGCAAGCGGGGCGCCAGCTCGTCATGGATGATCGCGACGATGATGGATTGCTCGACGTCGGTATCGCCGGTGTACACCTCCGACACCAGGCCGTCGTGGGTGTGCAGCCGAGTCACGATCGTGCACCGGTTGTCCATGCTGTAGGCGCTGCCCGAGAACCGTCGACCGAGCGGCGCACGAAGTGCGACGGTCTCGATCCGGTCGACGATGAGCGCGTTCCGGTCGAGCGTCCGCGGCGCGACCGATGCGCTCGGGGCTTCGCTCAACGCCCGACGCTGGCCCGGGCCGCCGCGGCGATCGATTCGGTCGACGGCAGGACCTCGTCCTCGAGTGGCGGGGTGTATGGGATCGGCAGGTCGTCGGGCAAGCTCACGCGGCGAGGCGCGCTGGCCCATTCGACCCCGCCGATGGTCAGCTCGCTCACGATCGTCGCGCCCCAGCCGGCGGCATGGACCTGCTCTTCGGCGACGACGATCCGACCGGTCTTCTCGACCGAGGCTCGGACCGCCGGGAGATCGAGCGGACGGAGCCAGCGCAGGTCGATGACCTCGGCGTCGATGCCATCCTCCGCCAGCTGCTCGGCCGCCGCCAGGCTGCGCTCGACCATCAGGAGCGTCGTCACGATCGTGACGTCGCTGCCCGGGCGGACGACCTGCGCCTTCCCGATCTCCGCGATCTCGCCGCGGACCACCGGCCCCTTGCGCGCGTACAGGCCCTTGTGCTCGTAGAACAGCGTCGGGTTCGGATCGTCGATGGCGGCCCGGAGCAGGCTGTAGGCCGACCCGGGCGACGAGGCGGTCACGACCCGGAGGCCTGGCAGGTGCATGAACCAGCTCTCGCCGGTCGCCGAATGCTGGGTGCCGAAGCGCCCGGTTGCGCCGCTGACGGATCGGACCGTCACCGGCACCGATGTCTGGCCACCGGACATGTACCGGTACTTCGGGAGCTGGTTGACGATGGCGTCCCCGGCCGTCGGCAGGAAGTCGGCGAACATGATCTCCACGACGGGTCGCATCCCGACGAGGCTCATGCCAAGGGCAACGCCGAGGAACCCGTTCTCGCAGATCGGCGTGTTCCGGACACGCTCGAGCCCGTACTTCTCGGACAGCCCGATGTTGGTCTTGAAGACGCCGCCATCGGCGGACACGTCCTCGCCCATGAGCAGGACCGCGTCATCCGCCGCCATCGCATCGTCGAGCGCGGCGTTGATCGCCTCGCGGTAGGTCAGCTCGGTCGTGCTCCCGGTCTCCGCCGGCGCCGCCTCACTCAGCGTAGACATAGGGTCGCGTCTCCTCCAGGGTGGGGAAGGGGGCACTCGCCGCTCGCTCGGCGGCGGCATCGATCTCGGCCTGGGTCTCGGTCCGGATCTCGCCGGCGTCGTTCGGTCCGATGATCGACTCCGCCACCAGCAGCGCGCCCAGAAGCTCGATCGGGTCGCGTGCCTTCCAGCGATCGAGCTCGCCCTCCGGTCGGTACTTCGCGGGGTCGGACCGGCTGTGGCCGCGGTAGCGATACGTCTTCATCTCGAGGAGGCTGGGCCCCTCACCGCCGCGCGCCCGCTCGACGGCCTCGACCGTCGCGCTGTGCACCGCGTCGATGTCCTGGCCGTCGACGATGATCCCGGGCATGCCGAACGGATCGGCGCGCCGGGCCAGGTCGTCCAGGGGAGTCGTCGCCCGCAGCGGGCTGTACTCGCCGTACAGGTTGTTGGTGATGATGAACACGACCGGGGCCGTCCAGACCGCGGCCATGTTCAGGGCCTCGTGAAACGTCCCGATGTTCGTCGCGCCGTCCCCGAAGAACGAGAGCGCGACGTTGGGCTTCTTCTGCATCTGGAAGGCGACCGCTGCGCCGACCGCGATCGGCAGCCCGGCCCCGACGATGGCGTTCGCGCCGATGTTGCCCTTGCTGAAGTCGATCAGGTGCATCGACCCGCCGACGCCGCCGGAGCCGCCGGTCCGCCGCCCCATGAGTTCGGCAAAAGCCACTTCCGGGTCCATGCCAAGAGCCAGCGCCTCGCCGTGGCCGCGGTACGTGTTGGTCTGCACGTCGCCGGGCTGCATCGCCGCGATCGCGCCGACGGAGACGGCTTCCTGACCCTGGCAGAGGTGGGTGGTTCCCTGGATCTGCCCGGTCATGAACAGCTCCTGGACCTTCTCCTCGAAGAGCCGGATCCGGAGCATCGTCCGGTACCAGTCGAGCCGATCTGGGGTGGAAGTGGCGGTCATCGTGGTGTGCGCCTCCAGGGTTCAGAAGGCCGCCGGGCCGGGCGAGGAAGGGGGGTGACCGGGCGGTACCGTTTCCAGTTTCGTTTACACATCGTGGCATCCGGGCCGCGGAATCGTCAATCACGGGCGATCCCTGGGGCGGGAACGGAACAGCACGGCAACGCTGGCTATGCTACCGTCGCTGAAACCGTTACTGGAACGACGAATCCGCCGCCCGACCGCGCTCGGCGACGGGTCAACGACGCGACGGGAGGGATCGTGGATGAACGATGGCAGGCGGATGGACCTCCGGCGTAAGCGGGCCAGCATGCGCGAGGTCGCCGAGTTGGCCGACGTCGCGATCTCGTCGGTCTCCCGCGTCCTCTCGGAGCATCCGGATGTCAGCCTCGAGATGCGCGAGCGCGTCCTGGCCGCCGTACAGGAGCTGGAGTACGAGCCGGACTTCCTGGCCCAGAGCCTGCGTCGCGGCGCCACCCTGTCCGTCGGGTACGTGGTCGGCGACATCTCGAACCCGCTGATCGCCACCATCACGTCGGGTGCCGAGTCCGCGCTCCGCTCGGCGGGCTACTCGATGCTCCTGATGAATTCCGAGAACGACCCCGAGCTCGACGCCGCCCACATCCGGTTCTTCCAGGCGCGGCGTGTCGACGGCATGATCCTGTCCCTCGCGAGCGAACGGCGCTCGGGGACCCTCGACGTCCTGACCCAGGTCGACGTCCCGATCATCATGATCGACCGAGACGTCCCCGGCGATCTGCGGGCGAGCATCGTGCGCAACGATCACAAGACGGGGATGCGAGCCGCGGTCGAGCACCTGCTTGATCTCGGACACCGCCGGATCGCGCTCATCACCGGCCCTCTCGACCTGTGGCCCGTTCGCGAACGGATCGCCGGCATGGCCGATGCCGTTGCCGCCAAAGGCATCCGCGACGAGACCATCACCCTGGCTGGATCGTTGTCCGCGGAGCACGGCGAGGCATCGACCGAGCAGCTGCTGACGATGGACCCGCGACCGACCGCCATCGTCGCGGGCGGCAACCAGGTCCTCGCCGGCTGCGTGCGTGCGCTGGTCCGGCACGGCGTGAAGATCCCGACCGACATCTCGCTGGTGACCTGCGATGAAGTCGACCTGTCGGAGCTGCATGACCCGCCGATCGCGTCGGTCGCGCGCGACACCCTGCTGCTGGGCCGCACGGCCGCCGAGCTCCTGCTGGAGCGGCTGGGCGGGGGCGAACCGCGCACCGTCCTGCTTCCGACGACCTTTACGCCCCGCCCGAGCTGCGGCCCGGTCCCACACGCCGGCTGATCGCTGCGGAGCCCTGGCGCAGCCCCGCGCCGGCTCCAGACGGGCCGACCCCGTCGGTAACGATTGCAGAACCGCTACCAGCGTGGGATAGTCGTCGCCGCGCACACAGCGATCGACGGCCGGCGACAAACGGCGCCGGTCAGTCGACAGTGCCACCCGAGGTCCGCCAGCTTGCCTGAAGTCATCCAGGGGATCGAGCACCGTCCGCTTGTCGTCGGGCGGACGCTGTTCGACTACGCCGACGAGGTGTCGTCGGCGGTGCCCGCAATCGTGTCGCCGGACCGGTCGCTGCCGAGAGTGCGTGGTCGAGGTCCGCCAGGGGTTCGAAGGTCTCTCGCCGCGGACGCTGCCGGAGGCGTATCTGAAGGGCGGCTTCCGTCTCGCCTGCCAGGCCACGATCGAGACCGCGACGACCGACATCGACTTCGCCATCATCCGCCGGCGGATGCGCATCCTCGAATCGATGGAAGCGCCGGCCACCCGGCTGGACCCCGTCGTCACCGCGGACGACACGGCGGTGTTCTATGCGGGCCAGCCCATCGGGCTCCGGCGGAACCATGTGCTCGGGCTGGCGATCGACATCGGCACGACGACGGTCGTCTTCCGGATCATCGACCTGCTGACCGGCGCAGCCGTCGCGGGCGGCGCCCTCGAGAACCCGCAGCGCTTCGGCGGCAGCGACGTGATGACCCGCATCTCCTACGAGAAGGATTTCCCGGGCGCGATGCGGCTGGCCGTTCGCCGCGCGCTCAACCACGCCTTGCGCGACCTGTACCGGGAGCACGGGATCGACCGACACGAGGTCTACGAGGCGATCATCGTCGCCAACAGCACGATGCGCGACCTGTTCTTCGGCATCGACATCGGGCCGATCGGCGAGTTCCCGTACAAGTCGATCACGGAAGTCGCGATGCTCGCCGGCCAGAGCGACTCGACCTGGGTCCGGCGGCGCGGCCACGAGGTCGGGTTGCTCATGAACCCCCATGGCCGCGTGGTCGGTGCCCCGGTCATCGCCAGTCACGTCGGCGGCGATACCGCGGCCGACCTCGTCGCGGTCGAGTTCGCCACGGGCCAGGGCATCCGGATGCTCATCGACATCGGCACGAACACCGAAGTCGTGGTGACCGACGGGACGCGCTTCCTGGCGGCCTCGTGCCCGGCCGGCCCGGCGTTCGAGGGCGGCCTGCTGCGCTTCGGGATGTCGGGCGCCGACGGGGCCATCGAAACGATCCAACTCGAGGGTGAGGCATTCACGCTGGGCACGATCGGGGACGTCGACCCGGTCGGCATCTGCGGTTCGGGACTCGTCGACGTCCTGGCCGAACTCCGGCGCGCGCGCTGGATGAACGAAGAGGGTCGGTTCCGTGACGACCTGGACGAGTTTCTCGTCGCGCCTGAGCAGGGCATCACGTTCTCGCGGTCGGACGCGAGCCTGCTCGCACAGGCCAAGGCCGCGAACGCCTGTGGCCAGCGGATCCTGCTCCGCCGCCTGGGGGTGACCGCCGACCAGGTCGACCGGGTCTATCTCGCGGGCGGGTTCGCCAACGCCGTGAACGTGCAGAACGCGATCGAGATCGGCCTGCTCGCGCCGGTCCCCGTCGATCGCGTGGTCCGCGTCGGCAACGCGGCGCTCCATGGCGCCGCCGGCCTGCTGCTGTCCAGGAGCCGGCGCGACGCTCTCGACGCGCTCGTCGGGCGGATCGAGCACGTCGAGCTGGAGACCGAGGACGACTTCTTCGAATTGTTCGTCGACGGCTGCCGATTCGTGCCCATCGCCGCCTGACGCGGCGCCCGTTACCGACTTGGAGGATCGCTCGTTGTCCGTCCCGCCAGTGCCGTTCATCATCATCGGCGAGAACATCCACACGAGCCGGGTCGTCCGCCGCGACGGTAGCCGGATCGCCGAGACACCGTCGGGCCAGCCGGCCGTCCGGGTCCCGCTCGAGGACGGCGAGGCCCTGCTGCCGGTCCCGCCGGTCATCCAGGACACGCGCGAATTCCAGTCTGGCCGTGTCAAGCACGTGATGGCCGCCGTGCTGGAGGGGATGGCCAACGGCCCCGATGCCGCGATCGCCACCGCGTATGTGCGCTGGATGGCAGCTCGCCAGATCGCCGGCGGCGCGGCCTATCTCGACATCAACGTCGACGAGGTCTCACCCGATGTCGACGGTCGCCTCGAGGCCATGGCCTGGCTCGTCCGGGCGGTCGGCCCGGTGTCGAGCGTCCCACTCTCCATCGACTCGTCCGACTCGTCGGTGATGACCGTCGGGCTCGAGCTCCTGGACCCGGGCTGGGCCGGCGGGGCTCCACCGATGCTGAACTCGGCAGCGGCCGACAGAGTCGACGTCCTTGGGATGGCGGCTGATCGTGGCTCGCCGGTCGTGCTGTCCTCGACGGGGGCGACGATGCCGACCGGCACCGAGGAGCGAATGGTCCGCGCGGTCGAGCTGATCGAGATGGCAGTCGCCCACGGTCTCGACCTCGCCGCGCTGCACGTGGACCCGCTGGTCATCCCGATCGGTGTCGACCCGGATGGCGGGTCCGCCTACCTCGAGGCCGTCCGCCAGCTACGCGCCCGCTACGGACCGGAGCTCCACATCACCAGCGGCGTGTCCAACGTGTCGTTCGGGATGCCGGCGCGCCGGCTCATCAGCGACGTCTTCCTCGACCTGTGCGTGGTGGCGGGCCAGGACAGCGGGATCGTCGACCCGGTCGCGGCCGACATCCGCAGCGCGCTGGCGCCGGACCGCGAGGCCGAGTCCTACCGACTGGCCGCGGATCTCCTGACCGGCGTCGACGCCTTCGGGGTGGAGTTCATCGATGCGTTCCGGGCCGGGCGCCTGCCGGCGGCAACGCCGGCGCCATCCGTGGGGTCGCCCGCGCCCTAGCCGTCCCGTCAGGCGACGTTGTCGGCTCGCGCCGCGCGTGCCTCGGCGACGAGGCGCCGGGCGAGGATGACCGCGGAGCCGGCGTCCGGCGCCCAGCCGTCGGCGCCGATCTGCTCGGCGAACTCCTTGGTCACCGCCGCGCCGCCGACCATGACCGGGAGGTTCGGCAGGTCGTCCGCGGCACGGACGGCCTCGATCACGCCGCGCATGCCGCCCATGGTCGTCGTCAGCAGGGCGCTGATCCCGATGATGTCCGCCTTGTGCTCGCGTGCGGCGGCCATGAACTTGTCGACCGAGACGTTGGTGCCCAGGTCGAAGATCTCGAAGTTCGCGCCCTTGAGCATCATCCCGACGAGGTTCTTGCCGATGTCGTGGAGATCGCCCTTGATCGTGCCCATGACGGCGACGCTGTCCGGCTTGTAGCCCGAGCCGATGAGCAGCGGCTCCAGGAGCGCGACGGCCGCTTTCATGGCCCGGGCGCTGATCAGCATCTCGGGGACGTAGATCTCGTTGTCCTGGAAGCGTTGACCGACGACCCCCATCGCGTCGGTCATCGCATCGAGCACGGTCTTCGGAGGGATCTCCTCGTCGATCGCCTGCTGGGTCACCTCGACCGCGGTCTCGCGGTCGCCGACCTCGACAGCCGTCTGGAGTCGCTTCAGGTCCGCCATGCTCCGTGGTTCTCCTACGTCTCTGGTTCTTGTGGCCTAGCCCGGGTAGCCGGGATACGTGCTGGTGGATGGGTCGGGGCGATGGACGACGCCGTCGTCGCCACGATGCAGTGCCGACCAGTCGCGGGCCGCGTGGGCGATCGCCATCAGCGGCTCCTTCTTGGTCACGAGCGGGACCGAGCCCTCAGGCGCGAGCCCGTCGACGCCGGCATCCATGAGGTCCCAGCACGCCTTGTAGACCTCCTCGGGCGTGCCCTGCCAGAGCAGCGTCGGGTTGTTGAGGTTGCCCATCAGCGCCATGCGCTCGCCGGCCATCTCGCGGGCCTCGCGGGCGTCGACCTGGGACTCGAAGTGGAAGACATCCCAGCCGGCCGCGGCGAAGAGGTGCACCCGGTCGATGGTCTTGCCGCAGCAGTGGAAGATGCCGGGCCCGCCCATCTCCTGGGTGATGTGCTGGTGCATCTCCAGCAGGAAGTCGCGGTAGGTCTCGGCACGACACAGGTCGCCGGTCGTGTGGTCGGCCCACATCACGGCATCGGCACCCGCCTCGAACTGCGCCTGGGCGGAGGCGATGCAGGCCGGCACGAACGCGTCCAGGTAGCGCTTGATCTTGTCCGGATCGAGCATGACGTCCATCAGGAAGCTCTCGATGCCGACCATCTGGTAGCCGACCGACCACGGGCCGTAGACCTTGCCGACGATGGCGACGTCCGGGTAGCGATGGCGGAGCAGCTTGATCGCGCCGGTGACCGCGGCCATGGTCGGCCGCTCGACGAAGTCGTCGGGGATCTTGACCTGGTCAGGCTCCTCGATCGTGAACCGCGACGGCGATGGCCAGTTGTCCTTCTCGGCCCACTCGGTCTCGCCGCCGAGCGCATCCGATTCGAGCTGGGAATGGAAGACCGGCATGATCGTGTCCATCCCGAACACGTCGTGCGCGGTCGCCGCGAGCCTGGCCATGAGCTCGGCGTCCAGGTGCGCCTCGGGGAAGGGCGCATTGACCAGGTCCATCATCTCGACCGTCACGACCGAGCTGAGCGTACAGGCCGGCACCTTGTCGACGTTGCCGCGATAGACAGCCGAGAGGAAGCGCCGTCGAGGCGTCATCCATTCGCCCTTGAGCGGGCTGGTGACTTCAGCGAGCATCGCGACACTCCATGACGTTCTGGTTCGTTGACCTGGCGGGAGGGATCATCACAGCGTCTTCACCCGCTCCGCAGCCCCACTGCCCGCGCTGCGGTACGCGGCCTCGAGGATCTCGACGGTCCGGGCACCGAGCTCGGCCGGTGAATTGTTGTCGAACGGCCGGCCGGCGCCGGCCGCCACGAGCGCCTCGATCGGTCCCGTGCAGTCGTACAGGCCGGCGTCGGATTCGAGTGGGACGCGGACGTCGTCCGCCGGCGAGCGATAGCGCCACAGGACGTTGTCGCGCAGATCGAGGTGGAACATGCCCTTCGAGCCGACCACGCGGACCTCCACGGCATGACGGTTGTTCGCGCCGCCGAGGTGGCTCGACGCGCCACTCATCGTGCCGATCGCGCCATTCGTGTACCGGATCGAGACCGCGTCGTGGAGCTCCACCTTGGCGTCCAGTGGAGCGGACATGAATGCGAACACGTCCTGGCCGCGCAGTTCGGTCAGCCAGAGCGAGACGCCGAGCAGGTGGGTCAGCTGGGCCTGCCCGTAGCCACCACCGGATGTCTCGGGACGCGACCACGTGTCCGGCTGGGGGATGGATTCGGGCGAGGCGCCGGGGTAGTCGCCCGTCTCGGACAGCAGCTCCCGGGTCACGGAGTCCATGTGCAGCGCGACGTGCTCGATCTCGCCGACGCCACCATCCTCGTGCATCATCCGGTGCGCGTCGATGACCATCGGCCGGTAGTTCCAGCCGTAGGACAGGATCAGGTGGTTCCCCGTCCGACGGGTGGTCTCGTCGAGGTCCCAGGCATGCGCCGGGTCGATCGTGAAGGGCTTCTCGCACATGACCTGCGCACCGGCCTCGAGCGCGGCCTTGCTCTGCTCCCAGTGGTAACCGGGTGGGCTCCCGATCACGACGATGTCCGGCTTCTCGGCGATGACGTCATGCCAGTCCGTCGAGGACTTGGCGAAGCCCCATTCCGACTGGATCTTGGAGAGCAGGTCCGGATTGCGCCGGTTGACGATGACGAACTCGACCTCGTCCCGGTGCTTGGCCAGATTCGGCAAGTGGGAACCAAGCGTCCACGACCCGGCACCGATGACGCCGAGGCGGAGCTTCGCCATCGATCTGGACTCCTTTCGCGGGGCCCGTCAGGGCCTCGATCCGGATTGACGCAGGAGAAGGGCGACCCTACGATGACCGTCGGGTGGAAACGAGTCTGGAAATGATATCAGACGCGATTCACGCTTGGATCTGCAACCTGTCCCAGCCGGTCGAAACCGTGGTGCTCGGGCGTGCCGAGCCGCTGTCCCGTGCTGTATCGGCCGGGCAAGGAGGGCCCGCTCGGCGGGTCGATCGCCCAGCCATCCTCCCGAAAGGAGCCTGTCCCTCGTGAGCAAGGTCCAGACGGTCGAAGCCATCCCCGTGAGCTACCCGGAGCCGAACGACTACGATGCGCTCCGGCACCTCTGCCTCGTCAAGATCACGACCGACGACGGTGTCGTGGGCTGGGGTGAGTCCATCACCCAGTTCCCCGAGGCGAACTTCGCGGTCAAGGCGATCATCGAGGGCATGGCGGAGCGGGTGGTCGGCAAGGACCCGCTCGACAACATCGCGATCTGGCACTCGCTTCGTGACCAGATGTGGTGGTACGGCTACAACGGCGGCATCGCGAGCTATGCCGTCGCCGCGATCGACATCGCGCTCTGGGATATCAAGGGCAAGCTCCTGGAGGTACCGGTCGTCCAGCTCCTGGGCGGCGCGGTCCACGAGAAGCTGCCGGCCGTGGCCTCGAGCCATGCCCACTACGAGGACATCGACCGGATGGTCGAAGAGGCCCAGGAATGGGTCGCCCCCGGGATGCATGGCCTCAAGGTCGGCTTCGGCAAGCGGGGCAACGCCCGGCTCGGGTACGAGCACGATCGGGACGTCGAGTACATCCGCAAGATGCGCGAGGGGCTTGGGCCCGAGCAGATGATCATGATCGACTGCGGGTGGAACGTGAAATGGGACGTCATGACGGCCGTCCGGCGCGTCCAGGCGTTCGATGAGTACGGCCTCCACTGGATCGAGGAACCGCTCGGCGCGTGGGATCCGGAGGGCTACGCCAACCTGCGCAGCAAGACCACGAGCCTGATCGCGTACGGCGAGAAGGAGTGGAACGTGGAGGGCTTCGAGCGGGTGCTCGGCACCGGCACGGTCGACGTGGTCGGCATCGACCCCGGGCGAGCCGAGGGGATCACCGGCTTCAAGCGCGCCGTCGAACGGATCGAGTTCTACCGGCGCCAGGCGAACGCCCACTGCTGGTCGTCCGCCATCGTCACCGCGGCCAGTCTGGCGATGAGCTTCAGCTCACCGGCCTTCAAGCTGATCGAGGTCAAGCCACTCCGCAATCCGATGCAGCACGAGCTCGTGCCCGAGCCGATCGAGCACAAGGATGGCTGGTTCTACCCGCCGACGAAGCCGGGCCTCGGGATCGACGTCAGCCAGGAGGTCGTCGATCGATACCGGAGCGAGAAGGTGCTCGGCGGCGGGTGAGGACGCGGGCGCTGATGCGTGGCGCGGGGCAGGGGAGAGGAGGAGCGACATGACGTGGAGCGTGGGCGCCGGGCTCGAGGGCCGCGGAGTCATCCTGACCGGTGCCGCCGGTGGTATCGGGACGGCCGTGGCCAGGGGGTTCGCCAGCGCAGGGGCGAAGGTCATGGCCGTGGACCTGGATCAGTCACGACTCGACGACCTGGTCGGCTCGCTCGACGGCAGCGGCCACGTGGCCGCGGTCGCCGACCTGAGCGATCTCGCCAGCCACGAAGCGCTCGTGGCGCGGGCGGAGAAGGAACTCGGTGGGCTGTACGTCCTCGCGAACCTCGCCGCCGTCCTCCGGCGCCGGGGCTCGCTCGACGAGGTCACCGAGGACGACTGGGACTTCCAGCACGACGTCAACGTGAAGTCGGCGTTCTTCCTCGCCCGGGCCGCGGGCAACGCGATGATCAAGGCGGAGCAGGGTGGCCGGATCATCCTGTTCACCTCGCAGGGCTGGTGGACCGGCGGCTTCGGTGGCTCGGTCGCCTACGCGTCTTCGAAGGGCGGCGTCACGACGATGTGTCGCGGCCTCGCGCGGACGTTCGGGCCGCATCAGATCACGGTCAATTGCGTCTCCCCGGGCCAGGTCCACACGCCGATGCTCATGACCGGCCTCGCTCCCGAGATCTACGAATCGATGAAGAAGCAGACGCCGCTCGGCTACGTGGCCGAGCCCGAGGAGCTGGCCGGCCCGGTCGTCTTCCTCGCGTCGGATCATGCCAAGTACATCACCGGCTCGACGCTCAACGTGTCGGGTGGATTCCTGATGTATTGAGCGACCGGATCGCGGTGGCCACGATGCGGGCGGTGGAGCTGCCAGCGGTCGGCGCGCCACTTCGGCTGACGTCGCGGCCCATACCGGAGCCCGGAGCCGGCGAGGTTCGCGTCCGGGTGGAAGCGTGCGGGGTGTGCGGCTCGGACGTGTTCCTGCAGAAGGGCGGCTTCGGCGACTCCGTCTCGTTGCCGGTCATCCCCGGGCATGAGGCCGCCGGCGTGGTGGATGCGCTCGGCGATGGGGTCGAAGGCGTGGCGGTCGGGGACCAGGTCGCGCTCTACTACATCACGACGCCGGCCGACGATCCGTGGGCGGCCCGTGGGCGGCCGAACATCAGCCCACACGTGACGCGCATGGGGGTGGACGTCGATGGCGCGTTCGCCGAGTACGTTCTCCGCCCGCCGGAAGCACTCATCGTCCCGCGCGCCCCGGTGCCGCCCCCCGTGTTGGCCGTCCTGACCGACGCCGTCGCCACGCCGCTCCATGGTCTCAAGCGAGTCGCGAAGCTGCAGCCCGACGAGACCCTGGTCGTGCTTGGTGTGGGCGGCCTGGGATCCAATGCCGTGCAGATCGGGAAGGCGATGGGGGCACGAGTCATCGCCGTGACACGGTCGGCGGCGAAGCTGCGGCTGGCCCGTGAGCTCGGCGCGGACGAGACCGTGGCCGCCGACGATGGCGATCCGGTCGCTGCCGTGAAGGCCCTGACAGGTGGCCACGGACCGGATGTCGTCATCCAGTGCGTCGGCTCGGCGGCCGTCGATGAGCAAGCCATCGCCATGGGCGGTCCAGGCGGCCGGGTCGTACTGATCGGTGCGAGCGTCGATCCGTTCCAGGCACGAGCCGTGGACATCTTCTGGCGGGAGCTCGCCGTCCTCGGGTCGCGGGGGTTTGTGCCGGACGACATCCGCGACGCCATCGACCTCTATCTTGACGGGACGATCACGGTCGACCACCTGGTCCAGGCAGTGCGTCCGCTTGATGCTGCCAACGATGCACTCGATGACCTGCGAGCCGGGCGCGTCCTCAGGAGCGTGCTCCTGCCCTGAAGGCCGGCATGCTCTCGGGCGTCCGACCGCTCACGACACGGGCGACAAGACCTTGGTCAAGCGCTCGGCGCTCTCCCGAAGGTTCCGCAGGAGCGATGGCACTCGGGCGGGATCTTCGCGGCCCCAGCCGCAATACGACGCGATGCCGAATTCGGGCACATACCGTTGCGCGGCTCGGGCACGCCGTTCGAAGGCGTCCAAGCCGTCGTCGAGGACGATCCCGAGGAACGGCCAGGTGTTCCCGATCGCAAGTCCCTGCATCGGTCCGAAGTAGGCATCGTCGGCGTCCGGCATCACCGGCAGATGCACGTAGTCGACGCGACGTCCAGCCCGGGCGACCGCTTCGTTGGCGAGACGGACAGCGACCCCCATGTCGGGCGCCACGGACTTCGGCCAGCCACCCCAGGTGCCGAAGCAGAAGTGGTAGCCAAGGACGACGTCTTCCGGGATGTCGGCGGACAGGTGGCCCATGTCACCGAGATGGCGCTGCCACTTCTCTTCGAGCGATGTCTCCGGCGACCAGGGCAGAAGTGGTGCGTCGCCGGCCAGGATGTCGCGGACCTCGCTGGCGATGTCCCATTGGATCACCAGATCGTCGTGCGGGATCGAGGTGACGATCTGCGCCACCTCTTGGCGGATCGCCCGCCGATACGCGTCATAGACCGTCGGCCAGTCCGCCGGTCGCGCGAAAAAGCCCATCACCGCCGAGCCAGTGGCGGGAAAACTCACCTGGAACCGGGCATCCACCGGGATGACGCCGTCGGCGCGGAGCCTTCGAAAGATCTCGTAGGATCGCGTCGCTTCTTCGACGTAGTGAAGGCTTTCGAACGTCAGGTGGCTCACGCCCGGCCGCAGCTTGAAGGTCCACCACGATTCGTTCCATTCCTTCTGGCTCGCCCCCGCTGTCGGCTGTCGAACCTGACCGTCTGGGGGCGCATTGACCGCTTCCAGATCGGGGTGGACCGAATACGTTCGGGTAGGAAGGTAGAAGGTCCAGTACTTCCGTTGGCCGACCTCCCCGTCGGGATAGGAGGAGACGCGCGTTCCGAGGGCGTCAGCGCACGTACGAAACACGTCCTCGACGCTCTCGAGCGGGACACTGCCGACCAGATGAACGGCGCCGTTCTTGCTCATGCGTCACTCCTTCGGGAAGGTGGGGAACACGATCGCGTTCGCGTTCGGGAGGCCAGTCTGAAGCTCGGTCGGTCGTCTATCGTCCATGGCCCGGGCAAGAATGTCGAGTCCGGATGCATCTCATCGAAACGTTTCCTGTATCTTCTGTCCCGGGCCTGGATCCTTGGTTGTCCGTGCCGATCTGAGACCCGTCCGTGGCTTCGCGGGGACGCGCGAAGTGAGGAGACACGTGACTGCAGGAACATCCGCGACCGACCCGCTGCCCGTCCCCGAGCCGTCTGCGCCCACCCGCGCTCGTCGCCTTCGCCGCCTGCCGGACGAGACGGGCGTGCTCGTCGCACTGGTCGCGCTCGTGCTCATCGTCGGCGTCCTGCGCCCGAACTTCTTCCTGCCGGCGACGCTGTTCCAGCAGCTGTCAGGCGCCGCGTTCATCGGCATGCTGGCCCTGGCGATGGTCTTCGTCGTGGTCATCCGCGATATCGATCTGTCGATCGGATGGATGTTCAATTTCTCTGCGGTCATCGCGGCCAAGGCGATGGTCGCAGGCGTCGATCCATGGATCGCGGCGGGCATCGGAATCGCCTTCGGCGCTGGACTCGGCCTGATCAACGGCGTCCTCGCGGTTTCGCTTCGCATCCCCGTGATCATCATCACGCTTGGCACGTTGTCCGCCTACCGCGGCCTGAGCCTGGTCGTCAACGAATCGCGCGCAGTCGTGCCGACCGACAAATCCAGCTCCTTCTTCGCCCTGTTCGACGTGAAGGTCTTCGGACTCATCCCGATCGTCGCCGTGCTGTTCCTCGTCCTGGCCGTGCTCCTGCACCTGCTGCTTCACCGGACCCGGTTCGGGTACCGGGTCCAGGCGATGGGGAGCAACCCCGACGCGGCCCGGCTCAGCGGCATCCCGGTGGACCGCACCCGGATCCTCGTCCTGGTGCTCATGGGCGCCGTCTGCGGCCTGACCGGCGCCATGTTCCTGGGATTTCGTGAAGCCATCGATCCCGTCACCGGCGGTGACTACCTGCTGCCGGTCGTCGCCGCGGTGATCATCGGCGGCACGCCCCTATCGGGCGGTCGCGGGACCATCGTGGGCGCCGTCATCGGCGCGCTGATCATCCAGGTCATCACCACCGGGATCCTGTTCCTCGGTGTCGACGTCAAATGGAGCACGTTCGTCACGGGCGCCGTGATCATCATCGCGGTCGCGGTAGACCAGCTGGTCCGTCGTCAGCGAGCGCGACGGGCGCGCGACGTCGTCGACCTCTCATGAGGAAGGGGGCGTGCGCATGAGAGGAGGCATCTGATCCGAGCGATTCACCGAGCACGGTCCATGGAGCGATACGGCCGACCGAGCGGCAATCTGAGTAGGAGGAACGGATGACAAGGACGAATTTGCGTTGGCTCGCACTGATCGCGGCCTTCACGCTGCTGTTCGCAGCCTGCAACACGGGCGGTGGGGCGACCACGGCCCCATCTGCGGCGCCACCGAGTGAGGCACCGGCCAGCGAGGCGCCAGCATCGGTGGCCCCGTCCGCTACCCCGGTCCCGGAGTCGATCAAGTTGGGGTTCGTGACCCACGTGCTGGGCAACCCGTTCATCCAGCAGATCGTCGATGGCGCGGAGGCCGCCGCAGAAGACCTCAACGTCGAGCTTCAGGTAACCGGACCGGAGGACGGCAGCGCGGAGACCCAGCTCGGTCTCGTGGAGTCCCTGGTCGCCTCCGGCGTGGAGGGAATCGCCACCTCCGTCCCGGGCGAGTCGATGGCCAGCCGGCTCAACGAGATCGTCGCGGCGGGCACGCCCATCGTCCAGTTCAACCTGCTCGTGACCTCCGTCAACGCGCCCTACGTGGGCGAACGGTCCGTCGAGAGCGGACGCATCCTCGGCCAGAAGGTCCTCGAGAAGCTCGGTGGCGCGAGCACGACCGGCAAGGTCATCGTCGGCAACTGCTTCCCGGGCTTCCCCGTGCTGGAGAATCGCGCCAAGGGTGTCCAGGAGTCGCTGGCCGCCGCGGCGGGCATCGAGGTCCTCGGGCCGTTCGACGTCAAGGTCACCGCGACCGAGAACTATGCCGCCTGGGAGGCGCTCCTCACCGCCAACCAGGACGCCAAGGCCCTCGTCGGCCTGTGCGCCCCGGACATCGCCAGCCTGGGCAAGCTGCAGGCCGCCAATGCGAGCACCCCGTTCGTGTCCGGTGGCTACGACCTGACCGCCGAAAACCTGGCCGAGATCAAGGCCGGCAACGCCTACGTGAGCCTGGGCCAGACCCCATTCATGCAGGGCTACCTGCCGATCAAGATGCTGGCCGACACCATCCGCGGGACCACCACCGTCGACCTCAAGGCAGGTGGCTTCCTGGATGCGGGCACGGAGATCGTGACCGCGGACAGCGTGGAGGAGCCCTTCGACCTGCCTCCGCTCACGTTCGCGGAGCTGGAGGAGATCGCGGCATCACCGGAGAAGGCCCGCGAGTACTACCAGCCGCTCGTCGACGGCCAGATCGCCGACTGGGCGAATAACGTCGAGCCCATCGCCAACGAGTCGCAGTAGGCCCGGGCCATGACCAGTGGATCGACGGCGGCGTCGACACCCGCGATCGCCGTCGCCGATCTGCGCAAGGCGTACGGCGGGATCCAGGCCCTCGCGGGCGTGGATCTCGCCATCGAGCCCGGCACCGTGCACGCCGTCGTCGGCGAGAACGGTGCCGGGAAATCCACCCTGATGAAGATCCTCGCCGGCGCGGTCCACCCGGACCACGGCGAGGTCCGCGTCGCCGGCGATCCGGTCCAGCTGGGTTCACCGGCGGACGCACGCGGGCTCGGGATCGGCATCGTCTACCAGGAGCTGAGCCTCTTTCCGGAGCGGTCGATCCTGGCCAACCTGTTCCCCGACCGGCAACCGACCAGGTTCGGTCTCGTGGACCGTGCCGAGATGCGCCGTCGTGCGGCACCGGCGCTTTCGCGGCTGGGACTTGCCGCCGACCCGGATACCAGCGTCGGCGACCTTGGCATCGCCGAACGTCAGCTGGTCGAACTGTGCCGGGTGCTGATCGAACGTCCGGGGGTCCTCATCCTCGACGAACCCAACTCCGCGCTCAACGAGCGCGAGACCAGCCGGCTGTTCGCGGTGCTGCGTGAGTTGTCCGCGGATGGCATCACGATCATCTACGTATCGCACCGTCTCGAGGAGGTGTTCCAGATCGCCGACCGGATCACCGTGATGCGCAACGGGGCCATCGTGACGACCGTTGACCGAGCTTCGGTGACCATTTCCCGGATCGTCGAGGCGATGGTCGGCACGTCGCCGGCCGAACTGTTCCCGACACGTGGGTCGCGAGTGGTTGCGCCGGACGCCGCCGCCCCGGCGCCTAGCCTCACCGTCCAGGGTCTCACCGTCGAGGCAGAGCTGCGCGATGTCTCGTTCGAGGCCCGACCGGGCGAGATCATCGGACTCGCCGGCCTCGAAGGATCCGGCGTGGCCACCCTGCTCGGCGTCCTGTTCGGGACGCGCCGCGCCACCGCGGGCGAGATCAGGTTCGCTGACGGCCGTGGTGCCCCGGCGTCGCCGACCGCGGCCGCCCGCCGGGGGATCAGCCTCGTCCCGGCCGATCGGCGCATCCAGGGCCTCATGCTCGAGTCAAGCGTGGAGATGAACATCGCCCACGTCGCCGTGGGGACGTTGTCGTCGCGCCGCCCGTGGCTGGATCGTCGGGCCATGCGCGCCGCCGCTCGACGCCAGATGGACGCCCTGCGGATCCAGGCGGACGGCCCGGGGGCGATCGTCGGACGGCTGTCAGGGGGCAACCAGCAAAAGGTGGTCGTGGGGAAGTGGCTCGAGATCTCGCCGACGGTCTTCCTGCTCGACGACCCCACCCGCGGCGTCGATGTCGGTGCCAAGCGCGAGATCTACCGCCTCATCCGCGACCTCGCAGACAGCGGCCGAACGGTCCTCTTCCGCTCTACCGAACTACCCGAGGTCGTGGGGCTGGCCGATCGCATCCTCGTCCTGTACCGCGGCCGGCTGGCCGCCGAGGCGAACGGTGGCGAGATCGACGACCACGGCCTGCTCCACGCCATCAACACCGGCCGATCACCCGACGCAGCACCGCCCGGCCGGACCACCACCGAGGAGATCGCCCCATGATCCGTCGCGCCTTCACGATGCGCCTCAAGCCTGGCGGCCTGGCCGAATACCGGTCCCACCACGACAGGATCTGGCAGGAGCTGGTCGACGAGATCGAACGCCAGGGCATCGCCCAGATCACGATCTTCGAAGCGGATCCGGTCCTGTTCCTGTACTCGGAGATCCGGGACGAAGAAGCCTGGGATCGCCTGTGGCACACCGAGATCCACGACAAGTGGGGCGAGATCATGGACCCGCTCATGGAGTTCAACGAGGAGGGCATCGTCGATTCGAGCGAGCTCCGCGAAGTGTTCAACCTGCGGACCAACGCGAGCTGACCGAGGCGGGACAGGAGGCCGACATGGATGACGCAGCGCGTGACCGCGTCGCGGTCGTCACGGGCGCCGGGCGAGGGCTGGGTCGCGGCGTCGCGGTCGCGTTGGCGTCGCGCGGCCACCCGGTCGTGGGTGTCGCCCGGAACGAAGCGCAGCTGGCCGAGACCGCGGACCTCATCGCGGCGAAAGGCGGCCGGATGATCACCCGCCCGACCGACGTCAGCGACGCGAATGCCGTGGCGGACCTGGCGGCATTCGTGCACGACGAGGTAGGCGCTCCGGCGATCCTGGTCAACGCTGCCGGGGTGTTCGGGCCGATCGCCATGATCCGCGACACCGACCCGGACGCCTGGGTCCAGACCGTGATGATCGACGCGATCGCGCCGTATCTCACGAGTCGGGCGTTCGTGGGCGGGATGATCGACGCGGGCTGGGGGCGCATCGTCAATATCACCTCAGCCGCTTCGCTCCATCCGCCGGGGCCACTCAACAGCGCCTACGGCACGTCCAAGGTGGCGCTGAACCAGCTCACGCGGCACCTCGCGGCCGAGATCGAAGGCACCGGCGTGACAGCCAACGTCCTCCATCCGGGCGACGTCAAGACCGACATGTGGCAGGACATCCACGACCGGGTCGCCGTGATGGGTCCCGAAGCCGAGCCGTACCGCCAATGGGCGGCCTGGGTCGAGGAGACCGGCGGCGATCCGCCGCACAAGGCGGTCGATCTCGTGCTCCGTCTCACGAGCGACGAGGGTGCCGACGTCAATGGGCGTTTCTGCTGGGTCGAGGACCCGCTCCAGGCGCCGATCCCTTCCTGGGGCGAGGCAGGGGAGACGCAGCCATGGCGGAAGTGACGGCGCGCCGACGCCTTGGCCGGACGGCCGTGGAGGTCACCGAGCTCGGATTCGGTGGTGCGTCGATCGGGGAGCTGTTCGTGCGCGTCACCGAGGCCGACGCCGGCGCGGCCCTCAAGGCCGCCTGGGATGCCGGCGTGCGCTACTTCGACACCGC
The DNA here is from genome assembly GCA_963828165.1 of uncultured Chloroflexia bacterium. Classification (GTDB taxonomy): domain Bacteria; phylum Chloroflexota; class Limnocylindria; order Limnocylindrales; family CSP1-4; genus SPCO01. The sequence continues at coordinate 235,271 of CAWHDR010000001.1, read as the reverse complement.
GCCCTGGTACGGCCGTGGCCTGTCCGAGCTGCGCACCGGGACCGCGTTGCGCGACCATCCACGCGGCGAGTTCGCCCTCTCGACGAAGGTCGGACGATATCTGCGACCGGCCGATCGCGAAGGCTTCGATGGCGCACCGTGGCTGGGTGGTTCGCCGAACGAGGTCGTCTTCGACTACACGTACGACGGGATCATGCGCTCGGTCGAGGGCAGCCGGCTGCGGCTGGGCATCACCCGGTTCGACGTCGCGTTCATCCATGACCTCGACCACCTGTACTTCGATGCACCGACCATCGACGCCCATTTCCGCGACCTCGCCGGGTCCGGCTGGCGGGCGCTCGAGGAGCTGCGGTCCAGCGGCCAGATCGGCGCGATCGGTGCCGGGATCAACGACCTCGGGCTCATGCCGCGGTTCCTGGACATCGGGGACATCGACGCGTTCCTCGTGGCGATGCCGTACACGCTGCTGGACCAGGACGTGCTCGATGCCGAATTCCCGGCAGGCGTGGAGCGCGGCGTGGGGTACGTGGTCGGCGCGGTGTTCGCGTCCGGGATCCTGGCCAAGGGTCCGGTTCCGGGAGCCAGGTACGCCTACGCCGACGCCTCGCCTGCGGTCATGGAGAGGACACGCCGGATCGCCGCGGTCTGCGACCGTCACGGCGTCCCGCTGGCCGCGGCGGCGCTGCAATTCCCGCTTGGGCATCCCGCCGTCGCGTCCGTGATCCCCGGTGCGTCCAGCCCGGCCCAGCAGGCACGGAACGTGGAGGCGTTCCAAACCTCGATCCCCGCCGAGCTATGGGCCGAGCTCAAGCACGAGGGCCTGCTCCGTGAGGACGCGCCCGTGCCCGGTGAGTCGACCCCGGCCGCCGCCACGGCCCCTGCGTGACGGCCCCCGATCATCCGCTCGTCGGCTCGTGGCGCCTGCGGCGCTGGGCGGCAATGGCCGACGACGGCACTGAATCCCTGCCCATGGGTGACGCCCCGGACGGTCTCCTCGTCTATGCCGCCGACGGCTCGATGCTCGCCGGATTCGGCCGGGGCGACCGCCCGCCATTCGACTCGGACGACGTGACCGGCGGGACCGATGACGAGCGCGCCCGCGCGTTCTCGACGTACCTCGCGTACGGCGGCACCTACGAGGTCGACGGCGACACGGTCGAGCACCGGGTCGAGACGAGCCTGTTCCCGAACTGGGTCGGGACCGTCCAGCGGCGCCGCTGGGAGTTGGACGAGACGGGCCGGCAGCTCACCCTCAGCTCCCCGCCGATCAGCCTGGGTGGGGCGACCCGTAGCCAGCGGCTGACCTGGGAGCGCGCTCGGGACTGAGGAGGACCCGCTCCCGAACCGCGTCCGGGGACACGGGCGCGTGGACAAGATGGATCGGGCGCCAGGCCCGCGACACGAACCCGATCGGCGCCGCGGGCGGCGCACCAGCGCCCGCGCCGGCCAGGTCGGGGAACGCCCGCCACAGCCCGAGGATCGCCTCGGTCCCTTCCATCCGCGCGAGGTGCGCCCCGACGCAATGGCGCGGCCCCACGTTGAACGCGAGATGCCCGAACAGCCGCGGCCTCCCCGGGTCGAAGACGTCCGGACGCTCCCAGCGGTCGGGATCCCGGTTGGCCGCCGCGTTGATCGCGATGACGCGCTCGCCAGCCCGGATCGTCACCCCACCCAGCTCCACGTCCGCCGTCGCGCGGCGAGCCCGGAGGTGGACGATCGTCGTGTGCCGCAGGACCTCCTCGATGAAGCGCGAGAGCGCATCGGGATCTGCCAGCGTCGACGCCCGCGTGTCGGCCGGCAGTCCGAGCAGCAGGTGCACCGCGTTGCAGACGAGGAATGCCGTCGTCTCCGAGCCGCCCTCGAACAGGAACTTGGCGTTGTCGAGCACATCCTGCTCGCCCCAGTCGTCCGCCACCTCGCGGCCCTTCGTCCAGAGGAAGCTGATGGCGTCGTCGCGCGGGTCGTCTCGCCGCTCGCGGACCGTATCGAGGAGCGCCGGCTCCAGCATCCGCGTCGCTTCCACGGCTGCCGCTCGCGATCCCGGATCCTCGCCGTACGAATGCCGCCAGGCGAGGACCGCCTCCATCCAGCCCTTGGCTCGGTCGAGGGTCTCGGTGTCGGCATCCGGCAGGCCAAGCACGCGGGCGATGACCGAGATCGGCAGCAGGCGGGCGAAGTCCGCGAACAGCTCGAGGGAACCGCGCGGTGCGAGCCCGGCGAGCCGGTCCGCGACGAGCGGTCGCACGGCGGCCACGGCCAGGGGAGCGATCGGGTCGGGCCGCCACGCGTGCGAGAGGGACCGGTGGAGGACCTCGTGCTCCGTCCCGACGAGCGAGCGGAAGTCCCGCCGACCGACGATCTCGGCGGCGCCCGGCAGGGTGCCCGTGGGCTCCTCGAACAAATCCTCGCGACGTTCGACGAAGGTGCACCCGTCGTGCGATAGCACGAGCCACGTTCCCATCGGGTCGTCCCACACCACCGGGCCGACGGCCCGCATCGCCTCGTACGCTGGATACGGATCGACGTCCCGGAGGTCGCGCAGGGAGATCGGCGCGAGCGGCCGGGGCGCGAGGGTCGTCACACGACCACCGCGTCGATACCCAGATGGCCGGCGACCGCGACGACATCCGCGGCCAGGTCGCCGGGCGACGCGGAGCTGTGGTGGTTCACGCCGGCGCTCGCCCAGCGACCCCACGCGGTTTCGACCGGTCCGTCCGCGAACCGGAATGCGCCGTTGACGGTGCCCGTCTCCGGGAACCGCCGCGCGGTCAGCTCGCCGCGCGCCACGACGTAGCGGAAGCCGCCGCGCGAGCGTGGATGCGGCGTGAACCCGACCAGCGTTGCCGGCCCCGGATCGGGTTCGAACGCGGCGCACACCCCGCAGTGCGGATCCTTGCCACAGAACCAGCCGTTGCGCTGGAGCCTGGGTCGCTCACCGTCCGCCAGCCAGGCCAGATCGTGCTCGCCGGAGTTCGCGATGACGACCTCGCCCGTGGCGTAGTCGATCGCCTCGATCTCGTGATAGACGGCCGCCCCGCCGAGCCGCTTCGTCGTCAACATCGCGACGGCCGTGACGATGTCGCCGGTGCAGGTGAACGGCCGGCCGCCGGACGTCAGCCGGCCGAGTCCCCAGCACGGCGCGATCCCGATCGGTTCGCCGAACCGGAACTGCGCTACGTGGCAATTGAAGGCTCCGCCGTCCAGCGCGTGGGCGTCGACAACGGCCTCGAGCGCGAGCGCCGCACGCAGCGACCGATCGAGGGACTCGCCATCGACGACGTCGGCCTCGACCGCCCAGTCGCGACGCACGTCGGCCTCGAGCGCTTTCACGTCGGCGTCGGCGACCGCTCGGTAGCGCTCGACGACCTCGTCGGGGTCGATGGCCACGAGCTCGATGCCGGTCGCTGCCCGCAGGGCGGCGTCGTCGACATCGACATGGGCGTAGCCGTCAACCGGCCGGCCGATCCGCCCGAGGCGGCTCCGCGCGATGCGGCGGGCGATGCCGGCCAGTCGGAGCGCAGCGCGCACGCGCCCGAGGCCCTCCTCGTCCGAGCGACGGGCCAGCACCAGGTCGAACGGTCGATCGGCCCGCGACAGGAGGTTGGACAGCATCGGTGCGCCGACGGTCGCCCCCTGGGTCGTGATGGAGCCGTGGTCGAATCCGCCGTCGACGAGACCGGTCTCGTGGAGGGCCCAGACGACGACCGGGACGCCCGGCAGCGCATCGATCGCGGCCATGGTCCAGGCTGCCGGGACCGCCATCGTCTGCAGCACGAGCATCACCTCGACGTCGAGGTCCGCGAACCGCCCCCCGACGGCCGCCCCATCCTCGGCCGAGGCGATCTCGACGACGGCGACCGGGTCGATCGTGCCGGCGAGGTCCGCCGCGACCGTGCGCGCGAGGTCCATCCGGTCCGCCCGGAACGTCGGGCCGGCCGTGTGCTCCCAGAGCGTCCAGTACGGGTGGACGACCCCGACCCGCGGTCGTGGGCCGGCGGCGCTCTCGGGCATCGTCAGTCCTGGTGGTAGATCTCGTCCGCGGTCAGGAGGTTGCCCTCGGCGTCGGTGATCGTGGTGATGATCCCCTCGAACGCCGTCCCCCACCGCGCGTTGACCTCGTGCTCGGCCATCCGCCCGAAGACCGACTTCATGTCGGGATAGAACTCGCCGTAGTAGACGACGTGGGCGCCGCGCCGGAAGCCCTGGTACTTGCGGAAGCCGGACGCTTCGATCGCCTCCATGAGGTCGGGCCACGGGTTCGCGTGGAGCGCTTCGTAGTCGTCCGCCCGCTCGGGATCGATCACGAGACCGAACAGGCCTCGCTCGAACGTCCCATCCAGCCGCGGGCCATCGGATTCGAAGACCTTGTCGTACCAGAGCAGGCTGCCGCTGTCGTCGGTGATCTGGGCGATGACATCGCGGAAGTAGCGGTTCCAGCGCTGGTTGGCCGGCTTGGGTCCGTGCACCGCGAACGCGTCGGCGACATCGCCGTCGGCCTCGGTGTAGTACCAGACGTCCGTCCCGCGGCGGAAGCCGGAGAAGTTGCGCAGCCCCGACTCACGGATCTCGTCGACGAGCTCCGGCCAGATCTCGGCGTGCCGCCGGTCGTACTCGGCTTCGGTCCCCGGGAAGATGCGAAGGTAGAACAGCGCGCGATCCATGTGCGGGCAACCTCCTGGGCCGACGGAATCGGGTCGAATGGCAGCGGGATCGCATCGTAGCAGGGCGGGCTGCAATCGGTACCAGCCTCCGGCGGGCGCTCCGGTAGGATGGCGGCATGGCGAGCGGATTCAGGCTGGGCATCCAGCCGCTGACCTACGGGCTGACCTGGCCCGAATCCCTCCGCGCCGCCCAGGCCGTCGACGACCTCGGGTACGACTACCTGTGGGGCCACGACCACCTGTACTCGACCGGTGGCGACCCATTCCAGCCATTCTTCGAGGGATGGACGACCCTGTCCGCCTGGGCCGCCGCGACACGCCAGGTGCGCCTCGGACTCCTCGTCGGGGCCAACCCGTTCCGCAATCCGGGCGTCGTCGCGAAGATGGCGGCCACGGTCGATCACATCAGCGGCGGCCGCCTGGTGCTCGGCCTCGGGGCGGGCAATCGCGAGCTGGAGGTCACGGCCCACGGGATGGACCCGGGGCGAAGCGTCGGGGAGCGGCTCGACTGGCTTGACGAGGCGCTGACCATCATCCGGGCGCTGCTCGACGGAGGGACAGTCGATCACGAATCGGCTCGCTACCGGTTCAGCGGGGCATGCCACGCGCCCCTGCCCATCTCGGCGCGCGTCCCGTTCGTCGTCGGATCGGCCGGCGAAAAGAAGGGCCTGCGGATCGTCGCCCGCCATGCCGACATCTGGCAGATGTGGCTCACCATGCACGACGCCGAGCTCTTCCGGCACAAGCGCAGCGTCCTCCACGAGCACTGCCGGGCGATCGGCCGGGAGCCCGCGACGATCGAACACATGATCGGCGGCAAGCTCGTGATCCGCAGGGATGCCGCCGAGGCGCGGCGGGCTTTTGACGTGCAGATGCGGTTGCATGGCTGGCCGGAGCAGGTCCGCACGGACATGGCCTGGACCGGGACCTCGGACGAGGTCGCCCGGGCGTTGCTGGCCTACCGGCGCATCGGTGTCGACGCCTTCAGCCCGTCGATCGCTGCCCCGCTCGACCTCGAGACCATCGAACGCCTGGCGACCGAGGTCCGCCCCGTGCTCGAGGCCGGATAGGAATCGATCGAGCCCGCCGCTGGCGGGCCCGATCCGGAGTGGTGGCGCGGAGCCCTACTGGGCGGCGGCCTCCACGTTGGTCTTGTCGTAGACGGTGAATGGACCCATCAGCACGCGCAGGCCGGCGTCGCGCGTCGGGTCCTTCTCGATGGTGTACTCGCCCATCCGGCCGGCCTCGAACTGCTCACCCTCGGTGCCCTGGATGGCACCGGTGGCCAGCAGGTACGAGACGTAGTAGGTCAGATAGCCGAGGTCGACGAAGCTCCACAACGCGAACTGCGGGGCGCAGTCGTTCATGGTGTAGGCCACCATCTCGCTCGGAAGACCAAGCCCCGAGACCTTGACCTTGTCGCACAGGTCCTCGTCCTGCATCGCCTTGGCGGCCGACGCGATGCCGACGGTCGTCGGGGCCATGATGACCTCGAGGTTCGGGTGCTTGTCGACCAGCGCGAGTGCCTGGCTGTAGCTCTTCTCCGACTGGTCGTCGCCATAGACGGTGTCGACCAGCTTGACCGCGGCGTACTTGGGGTCCTTGAGGGCCTCCTCGAGGGCCGCGATCCACGCGTTCTGGTTGGCGGCGTCGGGCGAGGCTGAAAGCACCGCGAACTCGCCACCGTCCGCACCCGTCAGCGACAGCGCCATGTCGGCCATGACGACGCCGATCGAGTCGAAGTCGACCTGCGCGACGAAGAGGCTCTCGCCGGCCGCCGAGGGGATCGGCGAGTCCCACGTGACGATCTTCGTGCCGGCCGCCTGCGCGGCTTCCGCCGCAGGAGCGATCTGGTCACCAGCGTTGTTCGAGAGCATCACGACCTTGTGGCCCTGGGTCGGCGCGTTGGTCACGAATTCGATCTGGCCCTGGACGCTGTTCTCGGCGGTGGGTCCGACGAAGGCGACGGCCTCGGGGTTCTGCAGCTCGCCCTCTGCCTCCTGGGCGCCCTTGTTGGCTTGATCGAACGGCAGGATGCCCAGGAACTTCGGAAGCAGCATCATCTTGACGCTCTCCCCGGGCGTGGCCTTGATGACGTCGCCGCCCGCGGCCGCGCTGGCGGATGGACTCGTAACCGGCTCGCTCGCGACCGGCGGTGCGCTCGTGGCGGGCGGCGCGGCCGTCGATGACGCCCCGGGTGAGGTACAACCGGTCAGGATCGCGACCGTGGCGAACAGCGCGACCGCAACGCGAAGCTTCATCAGCGTCTCCTCCAAAAGCCGGCCTCTGTGGCCACGAAGCCACGACATCCTACGCCGCTAGTCGACCTGGGTCATCCCTGGGGAGGTGGCCGTCAACTGCTCGTCCCTGGCAAACCGCGAGCGTGCGGCTCCCACGAGGTTCGGCGACGAGCACCGACAGGATCAGGAGGACGCCGATGACGCCGGTCTGGGTGTTGCCCGTCACGTTCGCCAGGCCCAGGCCGTTGCGCAGGTTGAGGATCACCAGGATGGCCAGGATCACCCCGATCATCGTTCCGCGCCCTCCAAAGATGCTCACCCCACCGAGGAGGACCATGGTGATGATGTCCAGCTCGAAGCCCTCCGCCGTGCTACCACGGACCGCACCGAGACGGGCCGCCAGGAGCACGCCGGCCAATGCGGCGATCAGCCCGCTCATCGTGAAGATGAGCAGCCGCACGCGCGCGATGCGGACGCCGGAGAACCGCGCGACCTGGATATTGCTGCCGAGCACGTAGACGTAGCGACCGAAACCGGACCTCCCCAGGATGATGGCGGCGCCGACCGCCATCACGGCGAAGATGATGAGCGCGAGTGGGAGCGGTCCGATGAACGGCTGCTGCCCGAGGTCCTCGAACCAGTCGGGGAAGCCGCCGATCGAGCGGTCCTCGATCAGCACCCGCGCCAGCCCTCGATAGCCGATCAGCCCGGCCAGGGTCACGGCCAGTGAGGGCAGGCCGACGATCGCGATCCAGAAACCGTTGAGCAGCCCGCACAGACCGCCGACCCCCAGGGCGATGAGGACCGCCGCTTCCGTGGACACCCCCTGGCTGGTCAACCAGGCCACCACCACCGCGGCCAGACCCATGACCGACGCGACCGACAGGTCGATCTCGCCGCTCACGATGACGAACGTCATGATGAGGACCACGATCGCCTTCTCGACGCTCAGCTGGAACAGATTGATCTGGTTCTGGATCGTCAGGTAGCCAGGCGCCGCGAGGGCGTTGAGAGCGACGACCACGACAAGGATGCCCAGCAGGAGGCCCTCCCAGGAGCGGAGCGTCGACCCCAGTTCACGCATCGGGTACGACCTCGCCCGAGGGCTCCATGACGTCCTGCGATCGCCGTCGCTCACGGATCCAGACCGTGCGCAGCCGGCCGATGATCACCTTGTCCGACGCGACCGCCAACAGGATGAGCAATCCCAGGATGGCGTCGCGCAGGAACTCGCTCACCTCGAGCCAGCGGATCAGGCTCTGCTGCAGGAGGTCGATCAGTGTCGCGCCGAGCAGCGCGCCGATGATCGAGCCGACGCCGCCGAAGATGTTCACCCCGCCGACCACCACGGCCGCAACGACCTGCAGTTCGAGGCCCTGGCCGGCCGTGACGGTGATGTTCCCGAACCGCGCCAGGAACATGAACCCGGCTAGGCCGGCGAGGGCGCCGGAGAGCACGAACGCCGCGAAGATGTCGCGTTGGACGGGGAAGCCGGCGACCCTCGCGGCATCTGGATTCGAGCCGATCGCGAACAGGCGCCGGCCGAACGGCAGATAGCGCAGGCCCAGCTGGAAGACCACCGCGATGACCACGGCGAGGACGACGAGCGGGCGCACGTCGACCGCTCCGAGCGAGACGAGCGTCACGCGCGGGAGGTCCAGCATCCATGCCGGCAACGCGTCCGTGGTGACGGTCCTGGCTCCGGACAGCTCGACGAGGGCGACCCGGTACAAGGCGAGGGTCCCGAGGGTGGTCACGATCGCGGGCACCCCGCCGTAGGCGACGAGGAGGCCGTTGACGGCGCCGAGGACCGCGCCGATCGCGATCGAGATGGCGATGACGACCGGGGCGGGGATGGTCGGGTCGTTCGACAGCATGGTGCCGGCGAAGTACGCCACCAGGCCCACGATCGACCCGACGGACAGGTCGATGTTGCGGGTCAGGACGACCAACGTCTGGCCGACCGCGACGACCGCGATCACGGCCACGCTGGTGCTGATCCGCGTGAACGTCCGGGCCGACAGGAAGTCGGGGATCTGCGTGGCGAAGAAGGCCGCCACGGCGATGATGATCAGGACGAGCGTGAGCTCACGGAGCTGCTCGGGCCGGACGTAGCGCAGCAGCAAGCGCATCAGTCGCTCGCCGCCGCCTGGCCCATCGCCGCCGCGAGAACCCGCTCAGCCGTCGCCTCCGCGCGGCCGAGGATCGCCATCTGCCGGCCCTCGCGCATCACCAGGATCCGGTCGCTGGTCGCGAGCACCTCCGGCAGGTCCGAGCTGATCAGGATGATCGCGATCCCCTCCTGGGCGAGCTCGTCGATGATCTGGTGCACCTCGGCCTTGGACCCGACGTCGATCCCGCGCGTGGGCTCGTCGAGGATCAGGACGCGCGGATTCGTGTCCAGCCACTTGCTCAGGACGACCTTCTGCTGGTTGCCGCCCGACAGCGTGGCAACCGGCACCCCCACCGACGAGGCGCGGATCCTCAGGCGTTCGCGGTAGCGTTCAGCGGCCGCGTCCTCGGCCGATCGGCGGATCAGCCCGAGTCGATCCTGGTACCGCGCGAGGGTCGGGAGCGAGATGTTCGCCGCGATCGACAGGGGGAACACGAGACCCAGCGCGCGTCGATCCTCGGTCGAGTAGGCGACGCGCAGGCGCAGCGCATCCTGTGGATGGCGGATCCTGACCTCCTTGCCGTCGAGGAGGATCGTCCCCGTGTCCGCTGGGGCGAGGCCGAACAGGGCGAGGCCGACATCCGTTCGCCGGGCTCCGACGAGTCCGGCGAAGCCGAGGACCTCGCCCGAGCGCAGGTCGAACGACACATCGCCGAAGATGCCCTCGCGCCCAAGCCCACGGACCTCGAGAACGACCTCCCCGGGCTCCGCTGGCGTCCGCTGGAAGAAATCGCTCAGGGTCCGGCCGACCATCTCGCGGATCGCGATCGCCGGGGTCTGCTCGGAACGTGGCCGGGTCGATACCCAGCGGCCGTCGCGCAGGACGGTCACCCGGTCGGAGATCTCGAAGACTTCCTCCATCCGGTGCGAGATGAACAGGACGGCGACGCCCTCGCGCCGGAGCGACTCGACGATCCCGAACAGCCGACGGACCTCGTGGGCGGACAGCGAAGCCGTCGGTTCGTCCATGATCAGGACGCGGACCTGCAGTGACAGCGCCTTCGCGATCTCGACCGTCTGCTGCTCTGCGAGGGTCAGGCCCCGGGCCGGCTCGTCCGTGTCCAAACGGACGCCGAGCCGGCCGAGGATCGCGTCGGCGTCTCGGCGCATCCCGCGACGGTCGAGCACGCGGCCGCGGTCGCGATGGCTGATGAAGATGTTCTCCGCGACCGACAGGTCGGGGAAGATGTTCGGCTCCTGGTAGATCGCCGCGATCCCGAGATCCTGGGCGTGGAGGGCGCTCCCGAGAGACACTTGCGCGCCGTCGACCGCCATCGTGCCGGCGTCGGGTTGCTCGACGCCGGTCATGATCTTGATCAACGTCGATTTGCCGGCCCCGTTCTCACCGAGGAGGGCGTGGATCTCGCCCTGGTGCAGGGTCAGCGAAACGTCGTCGAGCGCCTGTGTCGAGCCGAATTGCTTGCTCACGCCGAGGATCTCGAGGATCGGCGGCGGGCCGGACGTGCCTTCGTCGGTCGAGAGGCGGTCGGCGGTGACCATCGGTCGCATGGTAACGGCGGTGCATCCCGCGACGAGCCGGCCCGCGACCGGGATCGGTCACGCCACCAGGATCAGCATCACGCCCACGACGACGATCGATGCTGCGACGACGGCCCGAATGGGCGGTGCCGCGCGGCGCCTGACGGACTCGACGGCCAGCACGAAGAGCGGCGTCGTCGCCACGAGCGTCTGGACGACGACCGGGCTGCCCGACTGCGCGCCGAGGATCACGAACACGAAATAGCTCGTCACGACGACGGAGCGCACCAGCAGCCGCGGGACGTCGCCGCGCGCCACGTCGCGGGGCGGGAACAGCGCGATGCACACGACCGCGGCGAGCGTCGTCCGAACGACATAGGTCTCGACGAGCCCGACATCGAGGTCGCCGAGCAGCCGCGAGACCACGGTGAGGATGCCCGTGCCGGCGGCGGCACCCACGATCCGCCAGGCGCTCCCCCAACGATCGAGGCCGCCGAAGGCGTCGGCCAGCGCGAGCAGCACGCCACCGACCACGATCGTCGCCGCGACCACGTGAAGGGGCTGGATCTCGGCCGGAAGGACGAGCGCCGCCGCCAGGGCGGCCGGGATCGGGCTCATCGCCGTGGCGGTCGTCATCGCCGACGCCGTCCCATGGTCCAGGAGGTCCCAGACACAGATCGCGGTGACCACCATGAGGGCCACGGACAGCAGGTGCAGGCCGACGATCTCGGCGGACCACGTCCACACCACGAACGGCGCAAATGGCAGCAGCACGAGGGCATTGCCCGCGTACAACACGCCGATGAGCTGCCGTGCGGGTGCCCGGTCGGTCAGATCCTTGCTGAGCAACGCCTGACCGGCGTTCGCCAGCGCCGCGAGGAACCCGAATACGAGGGCGGTCATCCGACCTCCGGCTGGCCGCGGGGCGGTTGCGGCGTGGTATCGTTGTCGATGCCGGGCTGCAAACGGTACCGGTATCGTCCTCCATCGTAGTCGAAGCGCGGGAGACCACGACGTGACCGAGACGACCATCGCCTTCACGGAGCTGCTTGGTCGCCGCGTGCGGATGGGACCGTGGGAGGACCAGAAGGTCTCCACCTACCGCAAGATCATCGAGGCGCTCGACGGTGCCCGCTGGGACGAGGCAGCGCAGCTGGGCAGCTACTTCGTGGACGAGGCGAACGTCTGCTTCACGCTCTACCGCCAGTGGATCGGTGACCTCAACGGCTATCTCCGCGACAAGGGCGTCGACGAGGCCGTGATCAAGGCCCGCAACGATCAGGCGATCGCCGTCGCGTCCCTTCCCGACGGCAGCCCGTGGCACCCCCGCAAGCAGTGGGACCGCTTCCTCTCCGAGGTCCAGGACTTCACCGCGGCGACGTACCGCGAGCAGCCGGAAGAAGCCAAACGACGGCTCGATGTCATGAAGGAGACGTGGCGGCAGTGCCACGACCGTGACGTCGACCACACGTACGCGCTGATGTCCCTCATCAAGGAGCAGCTCGGCGAATTGGCCATCCGAGACATGTACGACCGCGTCCTCCTGCCGCTGTTCGTCTGGCGCTACGAGAAGTTCGACGTCGACAAGTACCCGTGGGACGAGTCGCTCGAGATCCTCATGCTCGTCGCCTGCGAGGCGATGCGCGGCCACCTGGTCGGACCGGAGCGAACCGGCGATATGGAGCTGGTGGAACTGGAGGATCGCTTCGTCCTCCGCTTCGACCCATGCGGCTCGGGTGGCCGCACCCTGCGCGGCGACTCGATCGAGGGCACGCCGCCGCGGATGCAGCCGCCGTACGACTGGAAGGTGACCGAGGAGCCACACACCTGGAACCACAACACGCCAGGCGTCTGCCTCTATTGCACCCACTGCATCATCCTCATGGAAGAGATGCCCATGGATCGCTTCGGCTACCCCGTCCGGGTCGTCGACCCGCCTGTGTATGACGCCGAGCACATCGCGGTCGGCGAGGCGCAGAAATGCCAGTGGCAGATGTTCAAGGACCCGACCCAGGTGCCGGAGGAGTACTACACGCGCGTCGGGCGGACCAAGCCCACGTCGTTCGGTGTCGAAGGCCAGCGGCGCCCGCGAGCTCCCCGTGATCAATGCCGGTCTGCCCGGCGCCGGCTGACGCCGCCACCGTCACCGTTTTCACAAACCCGGGCGCCGCTCTCCTCCTCCGAGTGGCGCCCGGGCTTCTCTCCGACGCACGGCCGGGAACGCCTCAGCTGAACAGATACTCGCGGACAACGGCCTCGTCGACCTCGACCCCCAGGCCGGGTCCGTCGGGCGGGCTGACCCAGCCGCCCTGCTGTTCGATCGGGTCATGAACGAGCTCGTGCTGCATCGGTGACGGCGTCGGCTTGAGCTCCATCACGAGCACGTTGCTGGACGCCGCGGCCAGGTGGAGCGATGCGGCCGTGTTGAGCGCACTGCTCCAGGAATGCGCGTTCCAGTCACGGCCCGCCGCAGCGGCCGCCTGGATGACGTTCCAGGTCCCGGTGATCCCCTCAGCCTTGCCCGGGTCGATCATGATCACGTCCAGGGCTCCCGAGTCGATGAGCCGGCCGAAGTGGTCGCCGGTCCACCCTTTCTCGCCGGTACAGATGCGCGTGCTCACCGCCTCACGGAGCCGTTGGTAACCGGCCAGGTCCTGCTCCGGGAGCGGGTCCTCGAGCCAGAACAACCCGACCTCCTCGTCGAGCTGCCGAGCCATGCGGGCGGCGTGCTCGACGGTCCAGCCGGCCAGCGCCACGACGTCGCAGATCACGTCGACGTCCGGGCCGACGGCCGTGCGAACGGCGCGCGCGATCCGCAGGTCCCGGTCCATGTCACGGCCGAATGCGGTGTCCAGGTTGTGCCCCCAGCCGCCCTTGACCGCGGTGTAGCCCTGCGCCGCGAACGTCGCGAACTCGTCGCCGATCAGATCCAGGTCATCGGAATGAAAGATGGTGCTGGCACATGCGCGAAGGCGATCGTGCTGCCGTCCGCCGAGCATCTCGACCAGCGGCCGATCCTCGATCCTCCCCTTGAGATCCCATAGGGCCATGTCCAATGCCGAGATCGCAAACGTGACGATCCCCCCGTTGCCGTCCCAATACGTGGCGTCGCGCATGCGCCCCCAGAGTCGCACGACATCACGCGGGTCCTGACCGAGGAGCAGCGGGGCCAGGCGGCGCTCAGCGATCAGCTTGACCGCGAGCGAGACCTCCTGCGCTCCGGAGATCGCCTCACCCCAACCCGTCTGCCCGTCGTCCGCCTCGACCCGGACCAGGGTGAGCGAGCGGACCTTCCCATCGTTGTTCGGCTCGGGGTAGCGGACCGGGAATGCCTCGACACGAGCGATCTTCATCGACGCCCCCCGCGATCGCACCCGTTCAAAGGCTCATGCCGTCCAGTCCGGCCCGCCCGACGGCTCTTCGAGCAGCTCGATCGAGACACCGTCCGGATCGCGTAGGTAGCAGGCGCGGCCGCCCCGGTACGGCCCCCACGGGATGCCGACCGGGGCCGCGGACCGGAACGTGTCGTAACCAGCGGCGCGCAGACGTGCGAAATCGACCTCCATGTCATCGGTGACGAGGCAGAGATGGGCATTCCCCGCGTTGTAGCTCTCCATGTCGACCGCTCCCGGAGGCGGCGTCTTGTACTCGAGCAACTCCAGGATCACACCGTTCGGTAACTGGAAGAAGGCGCCCTCGAGGACGAGGTCGGGGTAGCCGACGATCTCGCCGACGTACGGGACTTCCCAGGTCTTGCGCATCAGGAGCGGAACGCCAAGGAGCGTCTCGTAGAACGCGATCGACCGGTCCAACTCGGAAACCGCGTACCCGATGTGATCGAGTGCGCGAAAACGCGAGCTGGTCGTCATGATTCCTCCCGATAGGCGTCCGGCCCGCTCGACCGAGGGAGTGGAGGGCGCGGGTTCAAGGGTCGGAACGCACCTGAGATATCGTTTTCACCGTACTGGCTCGCCAGCTCGACTGTCAACGTGCTTGCGACGCGCGGCGCTAGTGGAGCGCCAGACCGCCGGTGATATCGAACTCGGCCCCGGTCGCATACGTGTTCAGGTCGCTGACCAGCCACGCGATGATCCGGCCGACCTCAGTCGGGTCGGCAAGGCGATGCAGGGGAATCATCTCTCGTTCGGCCTTCGCGACCAGCTCCGGTGATGTCTCGTTGAGAAGCATCCCCGTCCGCATCCCACCAGGGCAGACGGTATTCACGAGGACGCCCATCTCGGCTCCATGGCGGGCGAGCATCTTCGTGAGCACGGCCACCGCGCCCTTGGAGGATTCGTACAACGCGGATGTCATCGTGAAGCCGCCCTCGTAGACGCCCGTCGAGGTCACATTGACGATGCGTCCCCAGTTTCGCCGAGCCATCTCCGGGATCGCCGCGCGCGACAGGAGGAACGGGGCCAGGGTGTTGACATGGAAGACGTCGTCGAAATCCCGCGGCGTGACCTCCTCGTACGCTTGCCGGTGAAGGATCGCCGCGGCGTTGACGAGCACGTCGAGGCGGCCGAATGCTTCGATCGTCTTCGGCACGACCGACTCGGCCTCGTCCGACACGCCGAGATCCACGACGAGCGCCATGACGTCGGCACCTGAGGCGGCGAGCTCGGCTCTGACCCCCTCAACGGCGTCCAGACGGTTGTCCACCAGGCACAGTCGATAGCCGCCCCCTTCCGCCAGCAACCTGGCGACGGCGCCACCGAGCCCGCCACCGGCCCCGGTGATGATGGCGACCCGGGTTCCTGGCTCGTTGCCCTCGCCAGAGAGGCTCGTCATGTTGCAGATCCCTCCACGTCGATTGCCGTTCCATCCAGCTCGGCGCTCCGGTATGCGGCATGGAGGACCTCCACGGTCCGTTGGCCGATCGCAGCCGGAGAACCGTTGGCGTCCGCGCCTAGGGCCACGTCGATGAGGTTGCGGGCCGGGCTGGACTGGGGATAGCGGTCGGCAGGGGCCAAGGTGGGCTCGTCGACCTGTCCGTCGCGGGCAAAGAGCCGCAGCGACCCGTCCATCACATCGAAGTGAAGGTGTCCCTCCGACCCATGGATGATGTATTCGAGCGTATCGGTGTGGCTCACCGGCATCACGGCGCCCGTGCTGCCGATGACACCGAGCGCTCCGCCACGGAAGCGGACCGAGACGGCGTCAACGACGTCGACGGCCGTCGAGTGGTTCTCCATGAACGCGGACACCCGTTCGGGGTCGAGTGCCGTCATGAACAGCAGCAAGGCGATGCTATGTGTGAGCTGCGTCTGGCCCTGGCCGCCACCGGCGAGCCGGGGCTCCGAGTAGGTCGTCTTCAGGGGCCCGTCGAATGATTCGCCTGCACCATAGGCGTACACGTCCGCCTCAGGGTCACCGCGGTACAGGTTGATGGGGCTTGACCCGAAGAACGACTGGACGTACTGGATCGATCCGAGCCGACCCCCGCCGATCCAGTCCCGGGCCCGCAGCACCTGACGGTTGTAGTGCCAGGTGTAGCCGACCACGATCTCCACGCCTCGGGCGGTGGCCGCCGCGATCAGTCGCCTGCCGTCGGCCGGGTCCAGGACGAGCGGTTTCTCGATCAGGACATGGCAGCCTCGCTCGATCGCCGTCATTCCGATCCCGTAGTGGTAGGCATGGGGCGTGGCGACGATCACGGCGTCGAGATCGCATCGCGCGAGCATCTCGAACGGGTCATCGAAGGAGGCCTCCACCCCGTACCGAACACGCGACCGTTCAAGGTTCGACCGATCGGGATCGGCGATCGCGACGAGCTCGGCCCCGGGATGCGACGTCACCGCCGGAAGATGGGCCGTCCTCGCCCAGTGGCCGACGCCGGCGACGCCGACGCGCACCCGACGCATTCAGTCGCTCGCCGGCTTCTGCCCGATGGTCGCGGGCTTCGTCCGGCCGACGTCCGTGTAGTACCGCTCGGGGACCATCGAAGGATCCTTGTACACGTGCCAGACGCACTTCGCGTCTCCTCGATCCGGGTACGTCGGCGGTTCGACGACTCGAACCGGGTAGCCGAACGTATCGATCGGCTTGAGCTGCATCACGACGCAGCAATTGACGCAGTAGTAGCAGACGCCCTTCTTGTTCCAGGCGAAGTCGTATTCGTCCTCGGTCACGCCATATTCGAACGGCGCCTCCATCCTTGGCGGCGAGCCCTCGATGTGATCGCCCCGCAGCGATCTCCCCCCGCTCCCGCACGGGTCGAACCGCCACGTGTATCGCTCGGCGTCCTCGCTGAACTCCATCGTGCCGTCGCGATCCGGCCCGACGAGATGCCCTCGCATGGCCTCGAAGGCGAGGTACACGTTCGTCCAGAGCGAGTCCTCCCACGGGTTCCGCGCGACGTCGAACTTCTCGTACCGCGCGGTGAACAGGGGGCCGATGATGGCATCCCAGAACTCACCGACAACCGGTTCTCCCCAGAACACCACCGCCTCGTTCAGCAGGCCGTAGAGGTGATCCACGTCCCGGTCCTGGATCTGGCGCCAGGTCTCCTTCGCTTCAGCGAGGTGGGCCAGGGCGTCATCAGTCGCTCCATTGCCGCACGCGACCACGCAGGCGCGAACGTCGGCCTGGAACTCGGCCCACCGCGAGCGCGCCACGAACGGCCGCCCGCCCGGCAACCGGATCAGGTCCAGCAGCCGTCGGTTGATCTCGAGGAGCTTCGGGCGGGCAACGCCCCGCTGCTCCAGGAACAAGATGGCGTCCGGGATCAGACCGCGGAACACGCCATAGATGACGGCGGCTTCATCGACGAAGAAGTCGACGTACTGCGCGGCACGATCCCAGTCGCCGGCCCTGATCGCCTCCACGGCCTTGGTATAGGTGGAGACCGCGGCTTCAGCCCAGGTCGCGTCCGATCGCACCCTCCGGCCGAGAGTCTCGGAGTACCGGACGACCTGATCGCCGTCGATCGGTTCGGCACCCTCGGGGCCGACCGCTTCGACCAGCATCTGCTCGATCCAGCCCGATGCGTCAGCCGTCATCCGAGCCTCCCGTGTTGGTGGGCGTCCTTCGGCCCCGGCGTTCGCCGTCGGCACGCCTGCTGTTGACTCTCAGCCCGACAAATTCCCACCGTCGATGTTGATCGACTCGCCGCTGATCCAACCGGCGCTGTCGGAGATCAGGAACATGATCGTGTCGGCCACGTCGGCGACCGTGCCCAGTCGTCGGAGCGGGTAGGACTGGGCACCTTCGGCGAGCACCCGCTCCGGTGGCTTGCTGAACAGGTCGACCTTTTGTTCGAGCACCTTCTGGCCCATGCGGGTCTCGGCTACCGTCGATGGACAGACCGCGTTCACGGTCACGCCGAATTGCCCGAACTCCGCAGCGAGGGACTCCGTCAAGCCCACGACCCCGAACTTCGAGGCCACATAGCTCGCGATCAACGCGTATCCCTTCTTGCCCGCGTCGGACGAGATGTTGACGACCCGGCCGCGGCCGCTGGCTCGCAGATGAGGGAGCGCGACCTGGCAAGAGAGGAAGACCCCCTTGAGGTTGACGTCGAGGATCCAGTCCCATTCTCGCTCGGAGATTTCCTCGAACGGCCGGAATTCGAACACGCCGGCGCAGTTGACCAGGGTGTCCAGGCCACCGAACGTTTCGGCCGCCTGACCGATGCCGGCGACCACGGAAGAGCGGTCCGTGACGTCCATGACGATCGTCACCGCGCCGCGCAGGCGATCCCCGGCGGCCTTGACGGCCGCAGCATCGACATCGGCGATCGCGACCGATGCTCCGGCTTCCAGCAGCCGCTCCGCGACCCCGAAACCGAAGCCGGAAGCACCACCGGTGATGACCGCCTTGCGACCCGATGCGATCTCGAACACAGCAGGAGACTATCAGACAGCGGGGTCACTCTGGTATCGTTTTCTTGCTTGCGGCTGGACGTCCATCGGACGTCGCGCGCCGCGTGATGAGTGGAGGAGGGAACGTGCTGTACACCGGTCCCGGATTCGACATGCGGCGCAAGCCAGTTCGCTGGCCGACCTTTCTCGCGGTCGTGGTCCTCGCCGCCGCAGCCTGCTCCACACCGGTAGCGTCGTCGGCGCCGACCGCCGATGCCGGAGCCTCTGCGTCCCCGTCGAGCGGTGCCGGATCGTCATCGACCCCGTCCGGACCCGGCGAGACGCATCGGATCGGCTACATCTCCGGCGGGGACAGCGATCCGTTCGTGCTCCTCGTCACCGAGGGCATCCGAGCTGAGGCGGTCAAGGCTGGCGTCGAGCTCTCCGAATGTGACAGCGCGTTCGAGGCCGAAAAGGCGTTGACATGCGCCCGGACACTCGCAGCCCAGGAGCTGGACTCGATGATCAACTGGCAGTTCTTCCCCGACTCGTCGGAAGCGGTCTGCGAGGCCTACGGCAACCTTCCGACGGTCGCGATCGACACGCCGGAGGAGCCGTGTCAGGAAACCTTCGTGGGTGCGAACAACCGCGAGGCCGGATTGGTCGCCGGGAAGGGGCTCGGAGATTTCGCTTCCGAGAAGTTCGGATGCCAGTACGACGCCTACATCACGCTCGATTTTCCGACGATCGCCGAAATCAATGCTGCTCGGGCGGGTGGAAGCGTGGAGGGGTTCGAGGGCGTGTGCGGCCCGATCCCGCGGGACAAATACTTCTCGGTGGACACGTTCGCGGGCGGCCCTGACCAGCCGGAGAACTCGCGCCGCCAGATGGCCGACATCCTCACGACCTTACCGGAGGCGAAGACCATCCTCGTGATCTCGCCGTCGGGCGACGGGATGGGTTCTGCCGCCTTGGGTGCCGCCGAAGTGGCGGGGCGCAAGGACCAGGTCTGGGTCGCGACGCACGGAGCCGACCCGAGCGTTCGCGACGCGATCCGGAACGAGCCCCAGTGGGTGGGATCCGTGGCCTACTTCCCAGAGACGTATGGCGAGCTGGTGATGCCCCTCGCGATCGCTCTCGCCAAGGGCGAGACGGTGGCGACGGAGGTTCTGGTCGAGCACCTCTTTATCAACGCCGACAACATCGACGAGTTCTACGCGGCCCGCTGAGATCGTTGCGGATCAGCGAACGGTCCCTCAGCCGTAGCGACGGTTCGTGAGGTGATCAAGGGCGCGCAGCCAGAAGGTGGACTCGCAGCGGGCCAACCGCCATCCCGCGCGAAAGGGGCGCAGGTTCGTAGGTCGATCCTGACTCCCATGACGGCACGCCTCGTCGCGCTCGTCGCCACCTGCCTGTTCTTCACGATCCAGACCCCGTTCTTCCTGACGCCCGGGAACCTGTTGAACGTGACCCTGAACACGGTCGTGGTCGGCATCATCGCGGCGCCGTTGACACTGCTCCTGGTCGCCCGGCAGGTGGATCTCTCAGTCGGTTCTGCTGTCGCATTCTCGGCGACCACCCTGGCGCTGGTGGCGGAGGCCGGTCACGGGCTCGCCGCGGCGATCGTCGCCGCCATGGGCGCCGCGCTGCTCGTCGCCGTCATCAACGCGCTCGCGATCACGAAACTCCGTGTGAACTCGCTCATCGCGACGCTTGGGACCCTCGCCGCCTTCCGCGGCATCGCGAAACTCGAGGGGTCGGGGCGCAACATCCCGGTCGAGGATTTCGACTTCCTCGGGCGGACCCGGATCGACATCGCCGGCATCGGTGTGCCATTCAGCGTGTTCATCCTGCTGGCCGTGCTCGCCGCGTTCTGGGTGGTCATGAGTCAGACTCGGTATGGCCGCCACATGTACGGCATGGGAGCCAATCCGCGGGCGGCTTTGCTCGCCGGGATCGGGCTCGAGCGCAATGTCATCATCGGCTTCCTGCTGACGGGGGTCAGCGTCGGCCTGGCCGCGCTGATCGTCGTGTCGCAGCTCGGCGCGATCAGCCCGACGACCGGGCAAGGTCTCGAACTGCTCGCCATCACCGGCATCATCCTTGGCGGCGCCAGCCTGAACGGCGGTCGTGGGACGATGGCGGGGACGGTCCTTGCCATCCTCATCCTCGCGGTCCTGGACAACGGTCTGACGCTGCTCCGGATCACGTCGTTCTGGCAGGAAGTCGTTCGTGGAGGGCTCCTCGTGACGGCTGTCGCGCTCGACCAGGCACGGCTCGCGCGCGGCAAGCCAGACGTCCGGTTCGAGCTGTGACGGACCAGGCTGCCCTGCTGGCCGTTGAGGGGGTCAGTAAGAGCTATGGCTCGGTGGCGGCGCTGAAGAACGTGAGCTTCGAGATCCACCGGGGTGAGGTCGTCGGGCTGGTCGGCGACAACGGCGCCGGCAAATCGACGCTCATCAAATGCATCGCCGGAGTCCTTCGACCGGACAGTGGCGACATCCACCTTGACGGGACGAAGCACGATTTCGCCTCGCCGGCCGATGCGCGGGCGGCGGGCGTCGAGACCGTGTACCAGGACCTCGCCCTCGTGGAGATGTTCGACCTCACGGAGAACCTGTTCCTGGGGCGGGAGCTGGTCCGGACCGGATGGCTGGAGCGGTTCGGCCTGCTGCGGAAGCAGGAGATGGTGACCCGAGCCAGGGCCGCGGTGGCCCAGCTGCCGGCGCGGTTCCCGGATCTCGACGCGCCGATCGACCAGATGTCCGGTGGCCAGCGTCAGGTGGTTGCCATCAGCAAAGCCGCCTACTGGGGTCGGCACCTGCTGCTCCTCGACGAGCCCACCGCCGCGCTCGGTGTGCAGGAATCGGCAGGTGTCCTGGAGATGATCACGCACACGGCAGGGCGCGGGGACATGGCCATCCTCGTCGTCGCCCACAACCTGCAGCACATCTTCTCTGTCTGCACGCGTGTGCTGGTGTTGCGTCGGGGAGTCCTCGTGGCAAACCTGAACGTCGAGGCGACGAGCGGCGAAGAGGTCGTGGCGTTCATCACCGGCGCTCGATAGCCCGGCGCGCTCCCGTCCACCGACGCCGGGTCGCCCGACCGGCCACATCCGTATTGACACTGCCGCAGCGCGGTCTCTATGCTCACCTGACGGGGAGGAAACGTTTCCTAGGAGGTGCTGCTGATGCTCGCGACGCGCCTATCAAGGCGACAGTTACTCCAATCAGGCGCGGCAGGCGGAGCCGCGCTGGCGCTCGCGCCGCTGGCCGCGGCATGCAGCCCCGCCAGCCCCGCCAGCCCCGCCAGCCCCGGGACTTCGAGCCCTCCGGCTGGTAGCAGCGGAGACGCGCTCACCGGCACCCTTGAAAGCTGGACGCCTGACACGCGCGACGACGCGCTCGCCGCCGAGAAGTGGTGGGGCCAGGAGTTCGCACGGCAGTACCCGGGCGTGGCGCTCAGCCAATTGACGGTTCCGTACGGGGACGACACGACCAAGCTCACGGCGGGGCACGCCGCCGGCGCCGTTCCGGACATGCTCTATGCCTACAGCCAGTTCATGTATACCTACGGCGTCGATGGGCTGACCCAGCCGGTCAACGACCTGATCGACATGATCGGTCGCGATCGGTTCATCCCCGCGGCCCTGGACGGCATCACCGTGGATGGCAATACCTACACCGTTCCCCAGACGGGTTTCCCGTTCTTCATCTACTACCGCAAGGACCTGTACGAAGCCAAGGGCCTGCAGGCACCGGAGAGCCACGAGCAGCTGCTCGAGAACATCGCGGCGGTGCACAACCCACCGGACGTCTACGGGTGCATCGTCACGAACCAGGCCATCTCCGACACGTGGAATCTGAAGTCGGCGATGTGGACCCACGGGGCGTACTACTTCGACGAGCAGGACCAGCTCGCGCTCGATCGGCCCGAGACGCTCCAGGCCTGGCAGTTCTTCAAGGACCTCGCCAGTTACTCGCCACCGGGGAGCATGTCCCAGAGTGACCTCGAGTCCCGCCAGCTCTACGTGGACGGCAAGGTCGCGCACATGCTGACGACGACGAGCATGGCCGCGAACTTCAAGCCGGAAGACCTGCCCCGCTTCGGCGGATTCCTCTATCCGCGCAAGGAGGGAGCCAAGGGAGCGTCCCTGGACTTCCAGGGAAACACCATCCCGACGAAGGCGAAGTCGCCCGATATCGCCCGCCTCGCGATCGAATTCCAGTTGGAGCCAGACAACTTCCAGGAATACCTTGGTCGTACGGTGGTCGGCTGGGTGCCGATGCTCCAGGACGCCTACACGGACACCTACCTGAACAACCCGCGGATCGCGCCGATCCGTGAATTCATCGAGCTCGGTGGCGAGTCCCTGAAGGTGGGCGTGATCGGGACGGGCTACTGGGGCCCGAGCGCGAAGGACTCCGCGCTGACCGCCACCGATGTCGAGAAGCAGATCGGTGACCGCCTCGTCACCGACGACCAGTCCCCGGAAGAAGTGATGGAGTTCG
Source organism: uncultured Chloroflexia bacterium (assembly GCA_963828165.1). Classification (GTDB taxonomy): domain Bacteria; phylum Chloroflexota; class Limnocylindria; order Limnocylindrales; family CSP1-4; genus SPCO01. The sequence goes on along the minus strand of CAWHDR010000001.1, from coordinate 212,405 downwards.
CGCTCGAGACGATCAAGGCAGCGCTGGGCTGAGTTCGGCAAGGGGAGCAACGCTCGGGTGATCGGCAGCCGGTCGTACTTCCAGGCGGCCGGGCTGGCCCTGGTCGGTCCGGCCGTCTTCCTGACCGCAACGGTCGTCCTGGCGCCCTTCGTATGGGTCGTCGTCCAGAGCCTGATCGAGAAGGACTCGGGCGCATTCGGTCTCGCCAACCTGCCTGGCTGACGGGTCCCGCGTTCCTGCCGGCGTTCTGGAACAGCCTGCTCATCAGCGTCGGATCCGTATTGCTCGAGATCCTCGTAGCGGTGCCGTTGGCGCTCCTGCTCAACCGGCCACTGGCCGGCCGGGCGTTCCTGCGCTCGATCGTCACCATGCCGTGGGCCATCCCGACCGTCGCCGTAGCGACCGGCTTCCTCTGGCTCGGCAACACCAACTACGGCCTGTTCAACCAGATCGGCCTGGCGACCGGCTTCTTCTCGGAACCGATCTCGTTCCTGGGCGAGCGCGGCTGGGCGACGGCCTGGGTGACGCTGGCCCACGCCTGGAAGGGATTGCCGCTCGTCTTCATCTGATCCTCGCGTCGCTCCAATCCCTGTCGCGCGAGATCGTCGACGCGGCCCGTGTCGACGGCGCGGGCCCGTTTGCCAGCTTCACCCACGTGGTCCTCCCGCACCTGTTGCCGTCCATCGCCTTGGCCGGCGTCCTGTCCGGGATCTACAACTTCGCGCTGTTCGACATCACCTTCCTGCTGACCGGCGGCGGGCCGTCTGGCTCCACGACCACCCTTCCATTGTTGCTGTACAACCAGGCATTTCGAGCGCTCGACATGGGTCGTGCGTCGGCTGTCGGCCTCGTCGTATTCCTGGCCGGCGTCGTGGCACTTGCGGTCGTGTTCCGGGTCAGCGCGAGGGCGCGGTGATGCATCGGCGCATCCGCTATGGGTCGCGTTCGATGTTCGCCGCCGTTGTGGTGGCCGTCGTGATCTTTCCGTTCCTGTGGATCGTCATCTCGTCCTTCAAGAACCCGGACCGGTTCCTTTCCCTGGACCTTGCGGACGCGCTTCCAGTGGCGTTGGACCTCACGAGCTATGCGCTCGCCCTGCGACGGGCCGACCTCGTCGGTTGGATGCTGACGAGTGTCGGCGTCGCGACCGCCACGATGGTCCTCTCACTCCTGATCGCGGCGCCAACGGCCTTCGCCCTGGCACGCCTGCGATTTCGCGGGCGCCGGACGGTGGGCGGCATGCTGATCCTCCACTACGCCGTACCCTCGGTCACCATCGCGGTCCCGCTGTTCGTCCTGCTGGTCGGCCTCGGGCAGGTCAACTCGCTCCCCGCGCTCGTCCTGGTCCACAGCAGCCTGACGATCCCGTTCTGCACCTGGGTCCTGCGCGATTTCTACGATGTCATCCCCGTCGAGATCGAGGAAGCCGGCTACACCGACGGCGCCAGCCTCCTCCAGGTCCTTCGTCACATCGTCCTGCCGCTCTCCACCCCGGGGCTCCTGGCGGCGGGCGCGTACGCGTTCATCCTTTCGTGGAACGACTTCCTGTTCGCGTTCATCCTCTTGAGCGACCAGAGCAGCTTTACCGCGCCGGTGGGGATCCATGCGTTCTTCACCGGGAGGAACATCGAGCAGTCTCTGTGGGCGCAGCTGATGGCTGCGTCCACGCTCGTGTCGCTCCCGAGCGCGATCCTGTTCGCGCTGTTCCAGCGTCACCTCGTCGGGAGCTTCCTGTCCGGGTCGGTCCGAGGGTAGCCCGGAGGAGCGCGCAGGAATCTCCGCTCGGGGCCCTACTCGAAGAAGCTGCGTGGGTTCACCACCAGCAGTCGGGTGATGTCGTCTTGCGTGAGGCCGCGGGAGCGAAGCAGCGGGACGAAATCGCGCAGGACGGTGGCGTACCCTCCGCCGCCGTTGCGGACGAGGGCCGGTCGCTTGCAGACGTCGGACGAGATGAGGACCCGATCCAGGTGACCGCCGGCGGCATAGGCCGCAATCCTGTCGGCCCGCCAGTCGTCGGTCGCCTTGTCCGCCTGCCCGACCGTGTCGAACCCGAGCCACGCCCCCCGCTCGAGGACCGCGAGGTGGTAGCTTTCGTCGGGACACGTGTCAGCGTGGCCGATCAGCACCTTCGCGGGATCCGCGCCGGCAGCTTCCAGGACGTCGAGCTGATCGAGTCCGATGCGAGTGAACAATGCGTGGGTCGCGATCGGCGCGCCCGTCTCCCGCTGGGCGAGCGCCGCGGCCCTGAGGACGCGTGCCTCCACGGGATCGATCCCGCGGTGGCCGGTCGCGATCTCGCCGATCAGTCCCGCCCGGATCCCACTCGGTCCGACGCCCTCGGCCAGCTCCGTGACGAAGCGCGCCCCAAGTTCTGCCTCAGTCAGGGATTCCACCCAGGCCGGCCTGAACCGATGCCAGTACACCCCGGCTCCTGCGATGACCTGCACGCCCGTCGCAAGGGAGATCCGGCGCAGCCCCTCCCAGTCCGGATGGAGGCCGATCGTCGTCTGGTCGACCACGGTCATGCCCCCGGCGGCGCGGAATAGGGACAGCTCCTCCGCGGCCGCCCCTTCATCGAGCAGGACCCCGGCGGAGTTGAGCGAGACCTCGTACATGTCGATGAGCAGGTGTTCGTGGACCAGGGTGAAGCCGAGGTCCGCCGCGGCGATGGGGCCCGTGACGGTCTCGACGGTCCGCACCTCGTCCTCCGCTCTGGGGCCTCCTGGTCGAAAAACGTTTCCCGGTCAGGCTATGAGCGGCGGCCATCCGGTGTCAACGCGGTCGGCGATGGCATGGCCCAAGGCCCGTGGCAGGTATTCTCTGCTGCCACCGACCGATCGGCGTGGCGTACCCAGGAGGTTCCCCGGTGGCGCGAGGTTCTCGCCCCAGCATCCGCGACGTTGCTCGCGAGGCGGGCGTCGCCATCGCCACGGTATCGCGGGTCATGTCGGGCAACGCGACTGTCGCGGTCGACCTGCGAGAGCGTGTGCTCGCCGCCGCGGCGCGGCTGAATTACCAGCCCAACTTCATGGCCCAGGGCCTCAGGAAAGGTCGCAGTCGCGCCGTCGGGTTCGTGACCGACGATCTCTCCAACCCGATGACGGCCCTGATCGCATCGGGCGCCGAGTCCGTGTTCCGGGATGCGGGCCTCATGCTGATCGTGATGAACTCCGAACACGATCCGCTGATCGAGGCATCCCACCTCCGATATCTCCATGCGCGACGGGCCGACGCGATCCTTCTGACCTCGGCCTCGGATTACCATCCCGCGGTCGCAGCCGCCCTGAAAGAGAGCGAGGTCCCGGTGGTCCTCATCGAGGCCGACATGCCGACTGACGTCGGGACGAGCATCGTGGTCTCCGACCATCGCGCCGGCATCCGGGATGCCATGACTCGGCTGATCGGCCTCGGCCATCGCCGGATCGGTCTGCTGCCGGGGCCCCTGCGCTATCGGGCGGGGCGCGAGCGAATGGCCGGAGCCAACGAGGCGGCGGGCATCGCCGGGAATGTTCGTGTCGAGTTCGTGGAGTGTGAGTTGGACGCCGATGCGGGCCATGCCGCCGCGGCCCAGCTGCTCGGCGTCCAGCCCGCCGTCAGCGCGCTCATTGTCGGCGGCAACCAGATGCTCGAAGGCGTCCTCGGGGCGCTGCACGAACAGGGTCTGGGAGCGGGCACGGATATCGCGCTGGTGACCTCGGACGAGGTCGGCATCAATCGCGTCCATCGGCCGCCGCTGACGGCCATCTCCCGGGACGCGTTCGGGCTCGGAGTGGCCGCGGCGAGCATCCTCGTCCGGCAGCTGGCGGTCGACGTCGCACCCGAAACGGTGATCCTGCCGGTGGACGTGATCTGGCGGGAGTCGTGCCCGCCCGCACGCTGATCCCGGCCCGACCGACCGGCGAGCCTCATCGCCCCGGCCCCAGACGGCCTCGCAGCCACGCCACGCTGCGCTCGATCAACGCGAGCTCGTCGACGTCCGACGGGCCTAGCGATGCCAGCTCGACGCACACCGGACCATCGAACCCGGCGTCGGCCAGGATCCCGATGAGCCCATCGAGGTCCGCGATGCCCTCGCCGAGAGCGGTGCAGACCGGGCCGCCGCTGATCGTCGGATCGCCGGCCACGTGATCCTTCAACTGGACCAGCAGCGTGTGCGGCGCAAGGGCGCGGGTGCCATCGGCCATGTCGTCTCCGACCCGGACGAGATTGACGTTGTCGAGGCAGACGCCGAGCACACCGGTCGCCGCCACGGCGTCGATCAGGGCCAGGATGTCCCGGACGCGGAGGTCACCGTGGTTCTCGATGGCCAGGCGGACGCCGTGGTCGGCTGCATAGGCGACGGCGCGACGGACCGGGCCCACGAGCCGCTCGACCAGCACGTCGGCCGGTTCGTCACCGCGCGAGGCGGGGCTGCCGCCGGTGATGCGCAGGACCTCCTGGCCGAGGCGGGACGCGGCGTCGACCCAGCGGCGCAACTCCAGCTCCGCGCCGTAGTAGCGGCCGCCGTCGAGGCCGTGGAACCGGCCCGACGGCCATGGGTGACCCCACGAGAAGCCCACCCGTGTCGGACCGGCCGGGGCCAGCATGGCCGCGTCGATCCGTTCGGGGTCCGGGAGGTAGCAGGTCTCGAGGAAGACGATGTCGGCGCCGGTCGATCGGGCGTGGCGCAGGACCGGTTCCGGCTCGAGTGGCCACGGCGCGAACGACGAGGACGCCTCGCCGACCCGGGCCTCGCCGTAGCGCCGGTGATAGGAGTAGCTATCGATCCCGATCTGCACTGCGGCCCCTCGCTTCGACGCGTGATGACCTATGCTAGCGGCTCACTGGAAACGTCACCAGCCCGCCCTGCACGGCCCGCTACACGAGGAGCGCAGCGATGATCCAGGTCGAGGGACTGTCCGGCCGGGTGGCCGTCGTCACGGGGGCGGGCCGGGGCATCGGCCAGCGCATCGCCGAAGTCCTGCAGGGCAACGGCGCGAAGGTGGCGGCGCTCGACCTCGAGGCACCGGGGCACCCGGGGATCCTCGGGATCGCCTGCGATGTCAGCGACGAAGCCGCCATCGACGCGGCGTTCGATCGGGTCGAGACGGAGCTCGGCCCGGTCTCGGTGCTCGTCCTCAACGCCGGGATCTTCCCGATCGTGCCGTTCGAGGAGACGACGCGCGAGCTTTGGGACCGCACGATGGCGATCAACCTGACCGGCGCGTTCCTCGCCGCTCGGCGAGCGCTGCCGGCGATGCGCGAGGCCGGGTACGGGCGGATCGTCGGGATCGGGTCCAGCGCGGGCAAGGCCGGCGGGGCTCGGAGTGTCGCCGCGTACGCCGCGAGCAAGGCCGGGGTCATGACCCTCATGAAGTCGATCGCCAACGAATACGCCAAGTTCGGCATCACGGCCAACGCCCTGGCACCGGCGCTCATCGACACGCCGATGATCGCGAACACGCGTGACCTCGTCAGCCGGATCCCGGTCGGTCGGTTCGGGACGGTCGACGAGGTCGCATCGCTCGTCGCCTTCCTCGCCTCGGAGCACGCTGGCTACATCACCGGCGAAGTCACGGACATCAACGGCGGATTCCTGATCGACTGAACGAGGACGCTGCGATGACCACGCCCGAGGTCCGGCTCGAGCGCCTGCGACCGGACGGGATCGACGCCGCGCTCGACCGGGCGCCGATCGCCTGGATCCCGCTTGGCGCCCTGGAATTCCACGCCGACCACCTGCCCAACGGCACGGACGGGCTGACCGGTCATGGCCTGCTCGTGGCGGCGGCCGAGCGGATCGGTGGGGTCGTCCTGCCGTGGTCGTATCTCACGATGGGAACCCTGGCCCTTCCCTGGTCGTTCCGGTACGACCCAGGGCTGGTCGAGGAGGCGTTGCGCCAGACCCTCCGCCAGTTGCCCGCGTACGGCGTCCGGCTCGCGGTGGTCCACACCGGCCACGGCCCCCTCGACCTGAACCACGTGATCAAGCGGGTGTGCGCTGAGGCCTCGGCCGATGGCTCCGGACTGCAGGCGATGGGGCTCTGCTACCTGGAGTTGAACGCCGCCCTCGGGACCGGGCTCGGGACGGCTTGGCCGGTCGCGGTGGACCACGGTTCGACGATGGAGACCTCGTGGGTCGCGGCGCTTGCCCCGCACCTCGTGGACGTTGATCGGTTGCCCGACGATCCGGCCGCGACGCGGGTCGGCGTCTACGGGCCGAACCCGCGCTTCACCGTGGACGCGGCACGGGGCGCGGCGCAGATCGACGCAGCCGCGGGCCTCCTGGCCGAACGCGCGGCCGCGGTCCTGCGGGGCGAGCCGCTCGATCCGTTCGCGGACCTGCGCACGTTCGTGGAGCGCTACTGGCCGGAACGGCTCCTGCTGGCGGGTCGTGCCGGGTTGCCCGGCGGTGCCACCTCGACGGCGGCCCTCCTGCTCACCAACCCGGGACCCGTGTCGCGCTACCTGTCCGGCCTGTCGTTGCAGCTCGACGGCGCCTCGATCCCGAGTGCCTCGCTCGAGCTGGTCAACCCGACGGTCGGGGAGACCGGCGTTGGCGTGCGGGCGTCCGAGCTCGGCCCGGAGCGCGGGTTCTACATCCGCCGCCAGCAGACGGCCGAAGTCCGCCTGCCGGATGACGTGCCGGCCGGATCGCACGAGGTCCGCCTCGTCCTGTCGCTGGCCGGCGTCACCGAGACGGAGCTCACCGAGACGGTCGAATTCCGATGAGCGCGGTCGGGCCGGAGGGCATGGTCCGAACGGTCCGAGGGCCGGTCGACCCGAAGCAGCTCGGGATCACGACGATGCACGAGCACCTGTGGATGGATTCGACGCCACTTCTCGCGGTCCATGGCTACGAGACGACCGCCGCCGGCCGGTGGGACGCCGCGAACTGCCGCCGAAGCCCGCTGGAACCCGGGCGTCCACACGGACAACTACCGCCTGACCGATGTCGACGCCGTGGTCGAGGAGCTGGCCCCGTTCGCCCGAGCCGGTGGCGGCACGGTCGTCGAGCTGACCCCGCCGTCCCTTGGCCAGGACGCCCGGCGGGTCCTCGAGATCGCCGAGCGCTCCGGACTGCACGTGGTGATCGGCACCGGACAGTACCTCGGCCCGGTCCATGAGTCGTGGGTCGCGACGTCGAGCGTCGACGAGATCACGACGCGCCTGCTCCGAACGGTGGACGCGGGCATCGGCGAGACGGGGATCCGGCCCGGCATCCTCGGCGAGATCGGGACGTCGGATCCGGTCCAGCCCGCCGAGACCGGCTTCCTGCAGGGGGTGGCTGCCGCTGCCGCCGCCAGCGGCCTGGCGATCTCGGTCCACCTCCATCCCTGGGGGCACGAAGGCCGGTCCGTCCTCGACACCCTGACCGCCGCCGGAGCCGACCCGACGCGGGTGATCCTGGGGCACTGCAACACGGCCATCGACCAGCCTGACGGCCTGCGCGCCCTGGCCGATCGAGGCTCGACGCTCGGGTTCGACCTCTTCGGCTTCGACCATTCGCTGCTGGGTCCGGGCCGGTGGCCACCGTCGGACCGGGACGTGGCAACCGTCGTCGCAGCGCTGGTCAACGATGGCTACGCGGACCGGATCGTGCTCGGCCAGGACATCGGTGTCCGGACTCGCCTCCGCCGGTGGGGGAGCTGGGGCTACGCGCATCTCCTGGAACACATCGTGCCCCTCCTGCGCGACCTCGGCGTCGACGAGGCGGCCATCGACGCCATGCTGGTGCACAACCCGGCGCGGCTTCTTGCGGTCGCGGCCGGATGACCCGGCTTGGGACGGTGTGCCCGTGACGAGCGACGCGCTGCACATCGTCGGCGGCACGGTGATCGATCCGGCCAGCGGTCGACACGACACCGGCGACATCCTGATCGAGTCCGGACGGATCGCCGCAGTCGGACCGGACGTCGTGCCCGCCGGCGTGGCCGATGTCATCGACGCGTCGGGTCTGCTGGTCGTGCCCGGTCTCATCGATCTCCACGTCCACGTCTACCCCGGTGTCGCGGACCTCTCGGTCGAGGCCGATCGGGCGTGTCTCGGTCGCGGCGTGACGACCGTCGTGGATGGAGGCTCGGCCGGAGCGAACACGTTCGCGGGGTTTCGCAAGATCGCAGCGGAACCCTCGCGCTGCCGCGTCCTGGCGTTCCTGAACATCGGCGCGACCGGCCAGATCGACACGCATCTCGGGGAGCTCCACGACCTCCGCTTCGTCGACCCGGGGCGGGCGATCGCCGTCGCCGAGGCCAACCGCGACCTGATCGTCGGGTTCAAGGTCCGCGTGTCGGAGACGCTGTCGGGATCGAACGGGATCGCGGGGTTGGAGCGCGCGCTCGAGGCGGGGGAGGCCACCTCGTTACCGGTGATGGTCCATATCGGCGGCACGCCGTTCGGGCTCGACGAGGTCGTCGATCGCCTTCGTCCGGGCGACGTCGTGACGCATTCGTTCACCGGCTGGCGTCCGGGCACGATCCTGGGCGACGACGGGCGGGTCGTGGCGGCCGCCCGAGAGGCCCGCGCCCGGGGCGTCCGGTTCGATGTCGGTCACGGCGGCGGCAGCTTCAGCTGGAGCGTTGCCGAGGCGGCCCTGGCGAACGGCTTCCCTCCGGACTCGATCAGCACGGACCTCCATCGCTTCAACATCGCCGGTCCGGTCCGCGACCTCGCGACGACGATGTCGAAGTTCCTCATCCTCGGGCTCTCCCTCGACGACGTCATCGCCATGGTCACCACCGCGCCGGCGGCGACCCTCGGGATGTCCGACCGGATCGGCACGCTGGCCGTCGGGTCTGAGGCCGACGTCACGATCCTGCGCCTGGAGGAGGGCCGGTTCGACCTCGTCGACTCGGCGGGCGAGGTCCGCAAGGCCCGGCAGCGGCTCGCCCCCGTCGAGGTGGTCCGGGCCGGCGTGCGGATGCCGATCCAGCCGCTCGTCACCGAGCCGCCAGCGGGGGTCAGCCCCGGCTGACCGGCTCGATCCGGCCAGAGGCAGCGCTCCGATACATGCCGTCGAGGATATCGACGACACGCGCCCCGAGCGATGCCGGCGAGGGGTTGTCGGTCGTGCGCCCGAGAGCCAGGTCGACCATCCGGTCCGTCACGCGGTCGAACGACCAGCGCACGTCCTCGTCGGACAGCTGCGACCTCGAGATCGACCCCGCCCATCGAGCGCGCGACCCGGGACATCGCCATGTCGAGCAGCACCTGGCCGCGCCGACCGGTGATGCGGATCTGGAGCTGGTGCTGGTTGCCGAACGAACCGAGGGGCAGCGACGCGCCCCCGACCGAGCCGATCGCCCCGCCCTCGAAGCGGATGGCGAGCGCGTCGTGGAGCTCGACCGCTGCGCCGGGGCCCGCCGTGAACGCCGCGACGTCCGTGGCGCGGAGGTCCGGGACGAGGCGCATCACCAACCCGAGGGCGTGGGTGAGCTGGCCCTGACCGTAGCCTCCCCCGGAGATCGCCGGGTCGGACCAGGTCTCCCCACGCGGAAGCGACACGTCCGCATCGCCGAGGTAGGTGGTGCCCTCGGTCAGGAGGTCGCGCACGATCGTGGCCATCTCCACCATCACGTGCTCCACCTCGCCGATCCCGTCCGGGCCCTCGATGAGCCGGCGCGCGTGCTCGGTGATGCCCATCTCGTTCCAGGCGTAGCAGAGGACGACATGGAGGCCGCGGTCACGGGCAAGGCGGTCGATCGCCCAGGCGTCCGCCGGATCGATGGTGAATGGTTTCTCGGCGAGGACGTGGATTCCCGCCTCGAGTGCGGCCTTGGCCTGCTCCGCCCGAAGCGCACCGGGGCCGGTCAGCGCCACGATGTCAGGCCGAAGGTCGATCACCTCGCGCCAGTCCGTGGTGGCGTGGGCGAATCCGAATCGGGAGCGGATCGCGGCTAGCGCCTCCGGGTCCCGGCGATTGACGACCCACGGCTCGATCTCCGGGCGGCGAAGGAATCCCGGGATGTGTGCGAAGGACGCCCAGGCCCCCGCGCCGACGACCCCGAGGCGGAGCTTGCGCTCGTCGCTCACGCCATGACCCAGCCGCCATTGACGTCGATGGTGGCGCCGTTGACGAAGCTCGCTCGGTCCGAGGCGAGGAAGTCGACGACATGGGCGACTTCGATCGGGTCGGCGAAGCGGCCCAGGGGCACGAGCCCGGTGAACGTCTCACGTTCGGCCGCGGTCAGGTGCTCGGTCATGAACCCTTCGACCGCGCCGGGCGCGACGGCGTTCGCCGTTATCCCGTGGCGGCCGTAGTTCCGGGCAAAGTTCTTCATGAGGCTGATGACGCCGGCCTTCGTCGAGGCGTAGATCGCCGAGTTGGACATCCCGCCGGTCCGCGCACCGACGCTGGAGATCGCGATGATCCGCCCGAAACCGTTGGGGCGCATCGCCTCGGCCGCGGCCTGCGACAGGAAGAACACGGCGCGCAGGTTGACCGAGGTCTGGAGGTCGTAGTCCTCGAACGTGACCTCGGCGAGCGGGTGTTGATGGACGAGCACCGCGGCGTTGTGGACGAGCACGTCGAGGCGACCCTCGGTCGCGAGGATGTCCGCGACCACCCTGCCCGGGACGGACGGATCCGCGAGGTCCGCGACGACGGTTCGATGGAGCGGCCCGGGATCCTGCTCCAGGCGATCCAGGCCCACCACACGGTGGCCGGACGCGGTGAGCACCTCGCCCATCGCGCGGCCCATGCCACGCGCGCTACCAGTCACGAGCGCGACCCGCGACTCGGTCATCGGTGTCTCCCTGGGTGGAATGGCTCGGCCCCACCCTGGGGGAAGGGCGGGGCCGAGCGTGGGAAAGCGAAGGTCAGCAGGCGGGGGTTTCCGGATACACGGTCCGGATGTTGTCCTTGGTGACGACCTCGTGCTTGGTGAACAGGTTCTTCTCGATGGTCTTCCCGCTCAGCAGGTCGACCACGGCCGGGACCAGGATGGTGCCGTACCGCTCCGGGAAGTACGCGGTGTCACCGAGCCACTGCGGGTTGCAGGCGATCTCCTTCCAGGAGGTCGGATCGGCGCCCTGACCGGCGAGGCGGAGCTCCGTCTCGCGACCCGCGGTGCGGGCGGCGGCGAAGGCCCCGAGCGACATGTCGTCGTTCAGGCTCAGGATGGCGATGATGCCGCCCGGCTTGATCGCGGACAGCTGGTTCCCGAACTTCTCGAGGGCCAGGTCGGTCGTGCCGCCGACGTCGATGCTCTTGAACTTGGCGGGGTCGATGGTGCCGCACGCCTCCTCGAACCCGGCGATCATGCCGTCCATGCGGGCGAGCGTCGTTGCGCCGGCACCCTTGGTATCGAGCGTCACGACGGCCTCGTAGGTGCAGTCGTTCTCGGCCTTGAGGGCGTCGCCGACGACCTTGCCGGCCAGGGTGCCCGCAAGGGTGTTATCGGCGCCCATGAAGGCCACCTCGCACGGCGCCTGGTGGATGTCGATGGCGATGGTCGGCAGGTCACCGTAGGCCGTGCAGACCTCGGGCGAGCTGTCCTCGAAGAGCTGGAAGTTCAGGACGGCCTGGACCTCCTGCACCTTGAGGTTCTGGGCGCAGGCAAGGGCCTTGGCCGCGTCGATCTCGGAGTCGCACACGACGATCTCGAGACCGGGGACCTTGTCGGCCTCCTCCTTGATGCTGTTGGTGACGAGGCTGACGAACGGGATCGCCTCGCCGAGCGAGATGTAGCCGACCTTCATGGCCGTCGGCGCGGCGGACGACGGGGCTTCCGACGCGGGTGCCGACGATGCCGGCGCCGCGCTGGACGGCGCGACCGAGGCGGCGGGTGGGTTGGTACACGCGGCGACCAGGATGACCAGGCCGGCCACGATCGCGAGGGATTGGGTGCGACGCATCAGGTAGTTTCTCCTCCAGGTTTGGGGCGGGGGAACTCAGATCCGATACAGGCGTTCGGCGTTCCGATACAGCATCCCTTCCTGCTCAGTGCGACCGAACCCGGCATCGGCCAGGATCCGCCGATAGGCATCTGTCTGCTCGAGGTACGTGGCGTAGAGGATGTCGACGGGCCAGTTCGTGCCGAACATGATCCGTTCGGGTCCGAAGGCCTCGATGCAATGAAGAACCCACGGTCGGATGGAGTCGATCGTCCAGTGATTCTCGGCCATCCCGAACCCCGACACCTTGCAGGCCACGTTCTCCGCCTCGCCCAGGGCCGTCATCTCCGACTTCCACTGGCCGAAGTACTCGGCATCGCGCTGGACCGGGAACCCGGCGTGGCCGAGGATCACCTGGACGTCGGGGTGCGCCTTCGCGACGTCGCGACCCGACAGCAGCTTGCCCGGTGAGGCGTTGAGCTCGTACGAGAGCCCGCGCTTTCCGAGGGCGGCATAGCCGTTCCGGAACGCCGCCGTATCCGGATCGTCCGGATGCGCACGGATGCGCACACCGCGCACGCGATCCGACGCGGCGAGGTGCTGGTCCAGCTTCGCTTCGGCTCCGTCCGCCTCGATGTCGCAGAAGACCACCAGGGCATGTGGGAAGCCGTGTTCCTTGCCGACCGTCTCCAGCCAGACCGTCTCCTCGAGCGCGTCGGGCCCTGCGTACGCGGCCTCGACGTGCACGCTCTTGATGACATTCGCGCCGTAGAACTCCTTGAAGAGACGCCACGGCGCGCCGATGGTCGAGCGGATCATCTTGTAGTCGCCGAGCAGCTCGCTATGACCGGGCCAGCCCGGGTCCGTGAGCCAGTCGTAGTGAAAGCGGTCCAGCTCCCACAGGTGATGGTGGGTGTCGATGAACGGGATGCTGCGATCGACCTCGGTCACGATCTCCTCCTTCGGCGCGTGGCTTGGCCGGCTCCGCGGCCGGCTGGATCGGTCAGACGTCGGCGCGCGTCAGTCGCACGCGCAGGCGGTCGACGGTCACGGCTCCCAGGAGCAGCAGGCCGTTGGCGACCTCGATCCAGAACGATGGGACGTTGAGCTGGATGAGGCCGTTGGCGAGCACGCCGACGATGAGCACCGCCAGGACCGTGCCGCCGATCCCGCCCCGCCCGCCCGAGAGGCTGGCTCCACCGAGGACCACCGCCGTCACGACGGACAGCTCGATCCCGAGTCCGGAGTTGACCGACGCGCCGGCGACCTGCGAGAGCCGGATCAGGCCCGCGAAAGCGACACACAGGGCTGAGAGGAGGAAGGCGATGGCGATGACGCGCTTCGTCCGGATGCCGGCGAGGCGCGCCGCGCTCGGGCTCGCCCCGATGGCGTACAGCGACCGGCCGTACACGGTGTAGCGCAGGGCCAGCCAGAAAATGATCACGACCCCGACGAAGATGTAGACCGGCAACGGGATGCCCGCGATCCGCAAGACGCCCAATTGGCCGAAATTCTCGATCCGGATCGTCTGGCCATCGCCGAGCACCTTGGTCAAGCCGCGGAAGATGGCCAGCGTGCCCAGGGTCGTGATCAGCGCGTTGATGCCGATGACGGTGACGCAGACCGCATTGATCACGCCGATCAAGAGGGTCCCGACGACGGCGACCAGGAAGGCGGTCGGCACGGTCATGTTCATGGCGAACGGCAGGTCGACCCCACCGGTACCCGGCGCCAGGGCGGTAACGGCCATGAGCATCCCGGCGAACCCGACCCCGGACCCGACGGACAGGTCGAACTGCCCCGAGATGAGGAGCAACGTCGCCGGGCAGGCGATGATCCCGACGACCGCCACGTTCTGCAGGATGTTGACCAGGTTCTCCTGGTTCAGGAAGAACGGTGACGCGAGCGAGAAGTAGAGGAACAGGATGACGAGCACGCCCAGCAGGGCCCCCGTCTCGGGGACCGAGAGGCCGCGGCCCCGCCCGGGCGTCGTCGCGGGAGCGGCGGGGGCCACGGTCGCGGCGGGCTCCTGGTCGGTCACTTGGCTCACCCTCCAGCAGCGGCCAGCAGCCGCGTCGTCGTGATCGCGTCGCCCGACAGGTCGCCCACGATCGCTCCTCTTGACATGACGTAGACACGGTCCGCGACCTGCACGGCCTCCTCGTAATCCGAGGTGCTGATCAGGACGGCCACGCCATCCGCCGACAGCACGCGGAGCGCCTTGTAGATGTCCTGCCGGGCGCCGACGTCGACCCCTCGGGTCGGCTCGATCAACACGAGGACGCGGCTGCTCCGCTCGAGCCAGCGGGCGAGCAGCACCTTCTGCTGGTTGCCGCCCGAGAGCGTGCCCATGGCCTGACGCGGATCGTTGCGGGAGCGGATCGACAGCTTGTCGTGCCAGCGCCGATAGGCCCTCGACTCAGCCCGGCGGGTGATCAGCTGGCCCAGCGTCGCGAGACGTCCCCACGAGGCGACTGCGACGTTCTCCGCCACCGGACGGACCATGAAACCGCCCCCGGCCTTGCGGTCCGCGGGCAGGAACCCGACCCCGGCCGCGACGCCTTCAGCTGGGCCACCGATGTTCGCGACCTTGCCCTCGAGCTCCATCGTGCCGCTCGTGATGGGTCGGAGCCCGTAGGCGGTCTCACCCACCTCGGCGGCGCCTGACCCGAGCTTCCCGTAGATCGCGACGATCTCACCCCGGTGGACGCCGAGCGAGACGTCGTGGAACGCGTCCCCCGACTCCGCGGCAGTCCAGCGGATGACCGGTTCGTCGGAGACCTCGCGGATCAAGGTCGGAGGCCGCGGGATCTCGGAGATCCGCCGACCCACCATGGCTTCGATCATCGCGGCCCGGTCCGTCGAGGCCACGTCCGCCAGGAGGGCGACGTTGCCATCGCGCAGCACCTGCACCTTGTCGGCGATGGCGGTGACTTCGTCGAGGCGGTGAGTGATGTAGATGATCGCGACGCCCTGGTCGCGCAGCCGGCGGATGAACGTGAACAGCGTGTCGGCTTCGTGATGCGACAGGGCCGCGGTCGGCTCGTCCAGGATCAGGAGCCTGGCCGATCGAGACAATGCCCGGGCGATCTCGATGATCTGGCGTTCGCCGACCCGCAGCGTCGAGACGCGGCGTGCCGGGTCGATGTCCACCCCGAGCGCATCGAGGATCTTGCGGGCTCGTCGGTTGACGGTTCTCCAATCCACGACCCCGAACTTGTTCGGGATCCGGCCGAGCGAGATGTTCTCGGCCACGGACAGGGTCGGGGCGTCCTGGAATTCCTGGAAGATGATCGCGACCCCGAGATCGCGCGCCGCGATCGGCGTCAGGGATGGGTAGCTGGTCTCATCGACGAGGATCTCACCCGCGTCGGGCGTGTAGTCGCCGGCGATGATCTTGACCAGCGTGGACTTGCCGGCGCCGTTCTCGCCGAGGAGGGCCAGAACAGAGCCGCCGACAGCGTCGAGGTCCACGCCATGGAGGACCTCGACGCCGCCGAAGGACTTGCGGATGCCTCGCGCCTGGAGGGCGAAGGTCATGCGGCGGGCTCGATCGTGACCCGGGACATCAACAGGCCGGCGTTTCCGGGTAGATGGTCCGGATGTTGTCCTTGTTCACGACGACGTGCTCGGTGAAGATCTCCTTCGGGATCGTCTCGCCATCGAGGGCCTTGATCATGTTCGGGATGAGCAGGGTCCCGTAGCGTTCCGGGAAGTACGCCACCGAGGCGATGTAGTTCGGGTTGCAGGCGACGTCCTTCCAGATGGAGGGATCGGTACCCTGGCCGCCGTAGAAGAGGTCGGTCTGGCGACCGAGCGTGTTCGCGGCGCCGATGGCGCCGAGGATCCCGTCCTCGTTGATCGCGACGACGATGATCCGGTCGCCCGGCAGGGCGCCCAGGAGGTTGGTCACCTGCTCGAGGGCCGGGTCGGTCCGGTCCGCGCCGTCGAGGACGCGTTCCTTGTCAGCCGGGATGGGGCAGGACTCCTTGAAGCCGTCACGCCAGCCGCCCATGCGGTCGGTGTTCGCGGCACCGGCGGCCGTCGACTCGAGCGACACGTAGGCCGTGAAGTCGCAGTCCCAGTTCTCCTTGGCGTACTTGCCCATCTCGGCGCCACCGAGTCGTCCGGCCTCGCGGTTGTTGGCGCCCATGAAGGCGATCTGGCACGGCGGCTGGATGATGTCGATCGCGATGGTCGGCACGCTGCCATAGGCGGTGCAGATCTCGGGCGAGCTGTCCTGGAAGACCTGGAAGTTCAGCACGCCCTCGGCACCCTGGACCTTCAGGTTCTGCGCGCACGCGAGCGCCTTGGCGGCGTCGATCTCGGAGTCGCAGAACAGGAGCTCCTGGCCAGCGGCGTCGGCGGCTTCCTTGATGCCGTCCGACACGAGCTTCACGAACGGGACCGAATCGCCAAGGGAGATGTAGCCGATCTTGTACTTGTTCGCGGCTGCGGATGCCGGCGGAGCCGACGATGCCGGCGCCTCGGATGCGGGCGCCGACGCGGGGGGTGCCGCGGACGTTGGGGCTGCCGGCGGATTGGTACACGCCGCGACCAGCAAGGCCACGATGACGACGGTGGACCAGCGCGCGAGCGTGCGACTCGTGGCCGTCCAGAGACGGGTCTCCTGCACGGGTTCCTCCTCAGGTTTCCGATGGGATGCCCGCGCCCGACGAACGTCGCGAGTATTGACGGCCAAGCCCGCGAGAAATGTTACTGGAAACGTCGTCAGGGCCGAGTCAGCGGAGACTAGGGCTCGACCTCTGAACGTGTCAAGTCGCGTCCGACCGACGGGGCGGATCGGCACCAAACCGCCGACCCTGAGCCCCTCTGACCCTCGGTCAGGCCGACATGATGTAGCCGCCATCGACATAGATCGTCTGGCCGGTGATGTAGGACGCAGCATCGGACAGCAGCCAGAGGACCACTCCGGCCATCTCCGACGGCGGCGCGGACCTGGCGAGTGGTACGAGCTTCGTGCGGTTGCTGCTGAGCTCCTCGTACGACAGCCCGCGCATGGCCGAGACCTGGCGCAGGACCTTCTCCTGCATCGGCGTGTCGGTGATCCCGGGCGAGATCGCGTTGACCCTGACCTTGCGCGGTGCGAGCGCGATGGCGAAGCTACGGGTCACGCCCTGGACGGCGGTCTTCGTAGCGCCGTAGACAGCGGTCTCGAGGGTGTACGCCCAGCGCGCCGACGGCGACGAGAAGTTGACGATCGCGCCGCCTTCGACGAGGACGCCGCCGATGTCGCGGCACAGGAACCAGGGCGCTTCGACATTGACCGTGAAGTGGCGCCGGAAGGTCGCCTCGTCCACGTCGGCAAGCGCGATCACTTCCAGGATCGCAGCGGCGTTCACGAGGTAGTTCGGCGGGTCCTCGCGCGCCGACGCGATGACGGTGGCGCGCTGACCTACATCCGCGAGGTCCACGACCATCGCTTCACCGCCCGCCTCGCGGACCGGG
The DNA here is from genome assembly GCA_963828165.1 of uncultured Chloroflexia bacterium. Lineage (GTDB taxonomy): Bacteria > Chloroflexota > Limnocylindria > Limnocylindrales > CSP1-4 > SPCO01. The sequence goes on along the minus strand of CAWHDR010000001.1, from coordinate 195,122 downwards.
TCGAGCCCGCGGTCGTTGATGTCCACGCCGGTGACGCGCGCACCGGCCGCCAATAGCTGGAGGGCCACCTCCTGGCCGATTCCGCTCCCGGCGCCCGTGACGATCGCCCGGCGCCCTTCGGCGCTCACTGGGCGGCGCCTCCCGTCGTCGGCCCGTCAGCCCCCGGCTGGATGACCGGCAGCGGCGGCTTGGTCCGCCCGATGCGCTCGTACTCGCGCTCGGGGATCGCCTCGAGGGACTTCCACACGCTCCACTGGCACTTGCGCATCGTCGTGGGGTCATCCTCGCCACGCCAGAGGGGCGGATCGACCGTTCGGACCGGGTGACCCCAGCGCTCTGCGGGGATCGTCGAGAGGGCCAGGTTGCAGTGGGCGCAGTAGTGGCAGACGCCGGTCTCGCCCCAGGTCCAGGGACGGGGCTCCTCGATCACGCCGAACTCGTACGGCGCCAGGACCCGCGACCCGGTGCCCTCCTCGGGGTCGCCACGCAGGATACGCCCGCCCGACGCGCACGGGTCGAAGCGGATGACCCAGCGATCCTCCTCCTCGATCAGCTCGATGTCCCCACGCCGGCCCGGGCCCACGAGGTGACCGCGCATCGCCTCGAGGCTGATGTACAGGTTGCGGTCGAGCGTCTCCTCGTACGGCGTGACGCGAACGTCGAACGGCATGTACCGCTCCTGAAGGTAGGGCTCCATGATCGCCCGGTAGCAGGTCTCCAGCTCGGCCTCGCCGAACCGCTTCACGACGAAGGCCAGGATCCCGGCCATCAGGTCGGCCGATCGGTCGTGGAGCATCCGCCAGTCCTCGCGAACGCCGTCGAGCTCGGCCATCGCGTCGGCCACGGAGAGGTCGTAGCTCCGGATCCCGTTGGCCAGACGACCGGCCCGCAGCCCCAGCGCCTCCCAGCGCGGCTCGGGGTCGAGCGGCGTCCCGTCCGGGTAGGCCATCAGCTGCTTGAGCCGCTCCACTTCGGCGTCCATATCCGCCTGGGTGACGCCCTGTTCGATGAGCCAGTCCTTGAAGCCCGCCGTCCACACCTTGTAGATGACGTAAACGACCTTGGCCTCTTCCATGAAGTAGTCGACGAGCTGCGCGGCGTTCTCGCGGCGGTTGGCGGCCAGCCCGAATTCGTCGCCGGCCGCCTGGAGCTCCTCCTCGATCTTGACCACTGTCGAGACCGCCTGGTCCGCCCAGTCGCCGCTGCGCACGCGCTTGCCGATGGTGTCCGACCACTCCAGGTGGGTGACCATTGCACACTCCTCGTCGGCTCCGGCAAGAATGGTTACTGGAAACGTCGTCAACGCCGGTGGATCGAGGGTATGGCGCAACATTGCGGGGTGTCAAGGCGGTCACGCTGACCCCGCCGACTCGCACCTCGGCGCGACCGGGAAGCCACGTGCCACCGTCCGTGGACCCTACTGCAACAGCGTGCTGAAGGAGCCGAGCGCCTGGTCGGCGGCGAGCGCCGGACGGTCCTTCGCCCGACCGTCTTCGCGCCACGGGAGAGCCGATGACCAGCGGCGACTGACCGACCCAGGTCGCAAGGGCGTCAAACGTACCGGTCGATGGTCATCCCGGTGAGGTCGATGGCCGGTCGCCGGCCGGCAAGCAAGTCGGTGATGATGACGGCGGAGCCGGTGGCCATCGTCCAGCCGATGTGGCCGTGACCGACGTTCGCGAACAGGTTCTCCAGGGGCGTCCTGCCCAGAATGGGTGGACCATCGGGTGTCATTGGACGCTCGCACGCGTAGGTGTCGGGGTAATCCCAGTCAGCGCCGTCCGGGAAGAGGTCTCTGGCCACGTCGACCATATAGCCGGCCACCGCCGGGTCCGGCGCGGTGTCGCGCGGACCGAGCTCCGCGACACCACCCAGGCGCACCCGGTCGCCCAGCCTGGCGACGGCCACCAGGCGTTCCTCGTCGACCATGCCGATCGTCGGCACCCGATCGCCTCGTTGCTTGAGGGTCACGGTGTACCCGCGTAGTGGGTACACGGGCGCCCGCAGGCCGACCTGTCGCAGCAGCCGGCGGCAGTCGACGCCGTTGGCGACGACGTACGCGTCGGCCGAGACAGCGCCGCCGGTCGTCGTCAGCTCCGTGATCCGTGTCCCCGTGTACCTGAGCCGCTGGACGGTCGTTTCGAACTGGAAGGTCACGCCCAGCCCGCGGCCCCGGTCAGCGAGCGCCTGGGTGAACATCCGGGTGTCGCCCACCTCGTCGATCTCGGAGTACAGCGCGCCAGCCATGCGGTCGGCGACCCCTGCCAGTCGCGCATCAAGGGCCCTGATGTCATCGGGCCGCAGGACGTCGAGGTCGAGACCGTTCGCTGCCCACGTCGCGGCTCGCGCGCGCGCAGCGGCGAACCCGGCCTCGGAGCGGAAGAGGAAGATCGCCCCCGATGCCGCGCCGTCGTACTCGATGCCCAGGTCCGCCCGGAGCTCCACTAGGCTATCGCGGCTATACCTCGTCAGGCGGGCCTTGGTGATCGAATTCTGCCAGTAGCGGCCTTCGGTCGAGTTCCGCATAAAAGCGGCGGTCCAGCGCAGGAACACCCCGTCTGTGCCGAGGCGGAGTCGGAAGGCCGTGTCCCGGCGGCGCAGGGATCGGATCAGCTGGCTGCGCGAGCGAGGTGACGCCCAGGCGCCGCTGTGACCGGGGGCGATGTGGCCACCGGTGGCCCGGCTCGCGACCGCCGCTGGCTCGCCTGCCCGCTCGATGACCTCGACCTCGTGCCCGTCTCGAGCGAGGTAGTACGCGGTGGTGACGCCGATGACACCCGCGCCGATGACCGCAACCTTCATCGCACACCCTGCTCGGTGGTAACCTTGCCAGAAACGATTGTACCGGAACGATAGGGTGGCCATGGGATCAGGCGTCTCCCGGTCGTCCCGAGTGGCGACCAGCATCAAGGACCTCGCCGACATCGAGCCGTGGGCGTTCTACGAGGACCGCCGCGCCGAGGGCTCGGTGACCTGGGACGAGCGCGCCAACGCGTGGATCGTGGTGGGCTACGACGACTGCGCCTTCGTCGAGCGGCACGAAGAGCTTTTCGCCGAGATGACCGCGAGCCTCCCTGGCGCGGATCGACTCACCCATCCGCGGGAGTTCCGCCTGCTGACCGGCGAGCCCCATCGGGTCCTGCATAAGGAGCTGTCCGAGCTCTGGAAGCCAGCGGCCATCGAGGGCATTCGCGAGCCGCTCGTCCAACGCATCATCCTGCGCACGATCGACGCCTTCCGGGACAACGGCCACGCTGAACTCTGGCAGGACTTCGCCGCGATCGTCCCGATCGCCGTGGTGGCCGAGCTCATCGGCCTGCCGAGCGATGATGCAACGCAGCTCCGGGCCTGCAAGGAATGGACGGAGATCGTCCTGCGCTGGCGCCACTCGTACGGTGAGGATGCCGAGGTCATCGAGGCTGCCGCCAACGCCTCCAGTCGCCTCGACCCGTTGATCTTGCCGATCATCGAGGAGCGACGCCATCGGCGCACAGGCGATCTCACGAGCGTCCTGTGGGACGCCGGCGAGACCCTCTTCACGGACTGGGATGCGATCGACGTGTTGGCCAACCTCAAGCCGCTGTTCGAGGCTGGCTCGGATACCTCGGCCAACCTCATCTGCAGCAGCATGTACGCCGTGCTCACGGATGCTGATGTGCGTGCCTCGGTCATCAACGGCGGCGAACCGCTCGTGCGTCTCGTCGAGGAGACCTTGCGGATGCGGACCATCGTCCACTGGCGCGCGCGCGTCGCCACCCAGGACGTCGTCCTTGGCGGCGTGACCATCAGGGCCGGTGATCGTGTCCACCCCGTGAACGGCGCGGCGAATCGCGATCCTGGACGATACGAGGCGCCCGACACGTTCGATCTGGGCCGCAAGGGCTACTATTCGCACCTCGCTTTCAACGTCGGACCGCGCCAGTGCGCGGGGGCTCCGATCGCCCGGATGGAGGCGTACGAGGCCGTCAGCCTGCTCCTACGAGAGCTGCCCGACATGCACCTGGACCTCGCCCAGCCCGAGCCCCGCTACACCGGCTATGTGGTTCGGTCATTTCGACCGTTGCACGTGCAGTTCTAGGCCTTACACCCCGTCCACTCGGTACCGAGCCCGGCCCCCCGATACTGCGCGGATCATATTGGCGGCGGCCACCCGGCTCGTCCCTTCGCGCATGTGATCGGTGAGTCCACCGCAGTGAGGCGTGGCGACCACGTCGAATCCAAGGATTGGGTCGTCGGCCTTGACGGGCTCCTCCCAGAAAACATCCAGCCCGGCCGCCGCCACCCTTCCGGAGCCCATCGCAGCGAGCATGGCCGCCCGCTCGATGGTCCCGCCGCGTGACACGTTGACGATTCGCGCACCATGCTTCATCGCATCGAACTGCGCAGGACCGATGATGCCTTCCGTCGAGGGACTGAGCGGGATCGTCACGACCACGAAGTCGGCCAGGCCGAGGGCTTCGTTCAGGCGACTCGGTGGCCACACCTCGGATCCACGGCCGCCTTTCGGTACAGCGGGAGCGCCTCGGCGGATGCCGATAACGCGACCGCCGAACGGGCGAAGCAGCCGCCCGAGCCGGGTCCCGATGTTGCCGTATCCGACGATGCACACGGTCTTGCCGAAGAGCGAGACCCCGAACGGCGCAGCGAAGTCCTCCCGGGCCACCAGCTCCTGGAGATGGGGGAAGCTGCGCCCGGCGCCGATCAAGTGGAAGAGGGCCATCTCCGCAACGGAGTCGGCATTTCCGCCGTTCTTCGAGGGCACGTTGCAGACCGGGATGCGCCTGGCGCGGGCGGCGGCCATGTCGACCGTGTCCACACCCGCGCCGAATTGCTGGATGATCCGGCACGAGTCGGCCAGCTCGATAACCCGGGCATCCAGCACTCCGCGCAGGGGCATGATCGCATCAGCGGAGGCGATGATATCGGCCAGATGCCCGATGTCAGCGAGCGGTCGGTCCCGGGTCCCGAGGTCGACAGCCGAGACCTCCCAGTCGGGCATGTCCTCCTGCAACTGTCGCTGGATCCCGGGCAAGAACGTGGACGCCAGTAGTACGCGGCCCTTCACACTCATCGCCCGAAGACCGTGTTCGGGAGCCACAGGACGAGGTCCGGGAAGATGGAGATCACCACGACCACGAGGACGAGCGCGGTGAATGGGCGAATCACGGCTCTTGTGAACTCCCCACTCGTGACGCCGGCTATGTGACAGGTGATGAACATCGATATACCGACCGGCGGCGTGATCAGCCCGATCATGGTCGAGAGGACGAATACGATGCCGAAGTGGATCGGATCGATACCGATGTCTGCGACGACCGGAGCGAGGATGGGGGTCATCAGCACGAGCATCGTGACCTCCTCCATGGCGGTTCCCAGGATCAGGGTCATCGCAGCGATGATCAGCAGGGCGACGGCTGGGTTGTCCCGGATCGGGGTGAACAGTGGCAGTAGCGCCTCACCGGCGCCCTCCGCGGTCAGGATCCAGCCGACCGAGTTGGCTCCCATCACGACGAACAGGACTGCGCCAGTGGTGGTCCCCGATCCCTTGAGTGCCTCCCAAAGCTTGCTCATGGTGAGCGAGCGGTAGACGACGCCGCCGATGAAGACCGCATAGGCCACGGCAACCGCTGCCCCCTCGGTCGGCGTGTACACGCCCAGGAACATGCCCCCCAGAATGATCGCCGGCATCAGCAGCGAGAGGAACGCATCCCGCGCAGTGACGGCGAGGCGCCGCAGGCTGAACTTCGAGCGCTCCATCGCGCGGGCCTCGGCGGACAGCAGTAGGCTCACCATCAGGAAGATGCCCATGAGGATGCCCGGCACCAAGCCTGCCAGCAGCAGCTGCCCGAGGGACACGCTCGCCAGAGCAGCGTAAAGGACCATCGCCACACTGGGCGGGATGATCGGCCCGATCGTGGCAGCCGACGCGCTCAGGGCCGCCGCCGACGGTGCGGAGTAGCCGGCTTTGCGCAGAACGGGGATCATCGCCTGACCGATGCCTGCCGCATCGGCCGTGGCCGAGCCGGACATGCCGGCCATCACCATATTGGCCAGAACGACCGCGTGACCGACGCCGCCGCGGATGTGCCCGATCGCCGCGATCGCGAAGGCGACGAGCCGATCGGTCATCCCGGCATCATTCAGCAGGCGCGCGGCCAGCAGGAAGAGAGGCACGGCCAGCAGCGTGTAGGACTCGCTGACGAGCGTGATCCCACGAGCGGCGATGATCGTATCCGGGACGTTCGAACCGAAGATGTACACGTACCCAGCGGCGGCCAGGATGAAGCTGAAGGCGACAGGGACACCCAGGAACAGTAGGGCGAGGAAGACGACCATCATGAGCACGAGCGTTTCCATCGCCTAGACCTCGTCCCGCGGGCCTTCGGAGGGCGGGGTCGGCATGCGCCGGTGCTTGATCACGTACCGCAGCTGCGCGATCAGGAACGCGATCATCACGACCGAGGCGATGGGCAGGGCGATCCGTGTCCAGCGTGCTTCGATTCCAGATCCCGGGTTGATGGCTCCCGCTGACGGACCGAACAGGAGTCCGCGGGAGGCCCACATCAGGACCACGAGTGCCGCGATGGTCAGCACGATCGCCGTGATCTCGAGGATGACTCGGGCCCGTCCCTCAGGGAAGCGCCCGTAGATCGTGTCAACCCGGATATGGGTCATCCGGAAGGTGGCCGCCGCCGCCCCGCCGAAGGTCAGCCACACCAGCATCATGCGGGCTACCTCTTCGGCCCATGGGAGCGAGATGCTCACGACGTACCGGGCGATGACCCCGATGAGCACGAGGATGACGACGGCGGCCAGGAAGATGCCGGAAACGGCGCTCGCGGCGCGTCCGAGGGCCGGCAGCGGGAGTTCGTTGGCCGGCTTCTGGGGATCGGTCGGTGATCGCATCTGCGCTCCTACGTGGCTCGTGGACGTTGGTTCGCGGTATCGAGATGGCGCTTTCCGACCGCCGCGCAACAGGCGGCGACCATCGCGGTGGCGGCTAGAGCTGGGATGGGGCCTCGGATGGGATCGGCGACCGGAAAGGACGAGGAGGCGATGGATCCGACCCCCAACCCGATGGCCATGGCTGCCGAGAAGCGCGACAGATGGACGGCATGGTGATAGGCCGGGCCACCGGTCAGCCACTCGGTCAACAGCTGCATCATCAGGCCCGAGGCTGCGCCCATCAAGAGCCCCGTCAACGGCACAACCACGGCGTCACGCGTTACGGCCAGCACGACGAGGCCGACGACGCACAGGATCGTCGAAACGACGAGCACCACCGTCGAATCCGCGGCGGGGACACGGCTCAGTAGCAGTCGTGCCGACACGACGCCGATGCCGATCGCCACGAAGAAGAGCGAGGCGATCTGTGGGTCCGCATAGATCGGCAATCGCGTGAACAGCACGCCTTGCATGGCCAGGTGCAGGCCGATGCCCACGTGGACCAGCAATCCGAGCGACAGGGGTGCGATGGCGTTGCTGACGGGCGCGGCCGCTCGTCCGTCGCGCCCCCCGTCACGGAAGCCGACGAACGAGAGGCCGAGCAGGACCAGCGCCACGGAGACGACGAGCACGATACCTCCGACCTGGTGGAGCAAGAGCGCCATGGGCGGAAAGACGATGAACGCGACATGCATCGCGCTGGCGGTGGCTCCCAGTGACTTCGAGCGCGCCGGACCAATGGCGAGCGACGCCACCAGCGTCAGCGAAGCGGGGATGAGCAGCCCGTATCCGACCCCGTGGAGAGATCGCCCAAGACCCGTTGCGGGGACCAGGACATCGACGCGACTAACTCCGATGAAGATCAACACCGAACCAATCGCATAGCACAAGAGCGCGATGCGAAGCACTATCTCGACGCCGACGCGGCTGGTCAGCCGTCCCATGCCCAGAGCGGCCGGGACCTGGGTCAACCCGCCGAGCCCGACGACGACCCCGATGGCCAGGTCGGCGGCGCCCAGCTGCGCCATCTGGAACGGCAGCAGCGCGGTGAAGAGATGGAACCCGGATTGGGCCAGGAGGGCAGCAAGGACGTAGCGACCGAGCATGGCGACGGCCACACCGAGCGCGGGACATATGCCCCGCGCTCGATGTGTCCCGAATTAGGTCCCGAGGTCGATGACCTGCTGCAGCAAGGCCTTCTGGTCGTCGGCCGTGATCAGCTTCGGATAGACCTGGTCCTGCGCGACCGTGCGGAATGGGGCGAGATCGGGCTGGGTGAACTCCATGCCCTCGACTTCTTGGAGGTCACGGTCGATCCGCTCAGCGTCAGCAAGTTGGGTCTCGACTTGGAAGTCCGTCGCCTCGCGGTCGCATTCCACGACGACCGTCTGGGCGTCGGCCGGGAGCTTGTCCCACGTTGCCTCGGCGATGACCCAGACGACGCTGCTCAGGCCGTGATGGGTTTGGGCGACGAACTTGGACACCTCGTGATGCTTGGCGTCGTACATCGAAGGAAGGGCCGTCTCGGCCCCATCGAGGGTGCCCTGCTGGAGCGCCAGATAGACCTCGCCAAAGGCGAGTGGCACCGGGGTGGCGCCGAGCGCCTGGAAGAGTTCCACGTAGGCCGGCGACTGCAGCGTCCGCAGCTTGAGGCCCTTGAGGTCGTCGACGCTCTCGATCTTGACGTTGCCGTAGGTATCGCGCCAGCCACCCAGGTGGTAGCTCAGGATCTTGATGCCGCTGCCGGCGCCGGCGTCGATGACCGCCTGGCCCGGAGCACCTGTCGTGACTTCACGCCAGTGATCCTCGTCCTGGAAGACGAAGGGCAGGTCGAAGACCGTTCCCAGGGGGATGATATTGCTGTAGATGGTGGTCTCCGTGAAGTCGAGCGCGCCGTTCTGCGCGAGCTCAAGGGCCTCGGCGTCAGATCCGAGCTGGGCGTCGTGGAAGATCTCGAGCTCGATCAACCCGTTCGTCCGCTCGTTCAGGCAGGTGGCGAACATCTCGTACGCCTTGCCGAATGACGTGTCCCCGCCGACGGCGTTCGCACCGCGCAGCTTGAATTCCGCCGCTACCGGGCCAGATGGAGTTCCCGATGCCGGCGCGGTCGTCGCGCCTGTGGAGGCAGATGGAGCTGTGGTAGACCCTCCGCCGGTCGAGCAGGCCGCCAGGCTGAGCACCGCGACTAGTGCGAGCCCGCGGATCGGTCGAGCGTGTCGTTGACGCATGCCACCTCCTCAGAGCGCATCCGGGTTCCCGTAATGCATCCCGGTAGCGTTTGCAGGACGCTAGCACACCCGTAGGTGCGGAGTCCATCTCGAGAATGGCTCAGCGTTTCGCTCATCCCCATGATCCCGTCCCCGACGATCACGACGTCTGCTTCCTGATTCCGCTCGTCCATGGTCGTCCTCACCCCGACGCAAGGCTTCACGGTGGGGTTTGCGCGCAATATCATCGCCGCGACGTCCATGCCTTGACCACGTCACCCGCCGATACGGCACGATCGCGGAGCGATGTCCACATGGCTACCGGCCGAGCGCGACCACAGCACGTCGTGTCGCCTTGCCGGTGAGCGCCCGGGACGAGACGACGTGACGTCAGTGGTCCAAACGGTCACCGGTCCCATCGCCAGTGCCGCGATGGGCACCACGCTCGTGCACGAGCACGTCCTGATCGACATGTACGAGGTGTCGATGAACGCGGCCGGGGTGCTCTTGGACGAGGACATCGCCACGGCGGAACTCGGTATGTTCCGGGCCGCCGGCGGGCGCACCATCGTCGAACAGACGACGCTTGGGTTGCACCCGGATCTTGAGGGCCTGCGGCGGGTCTCTCTGGCGTCCGGGGTCTTTATCGTCGCCGGGGTCGGGATCTACTGGCGCAAGTTCCGTCCGCCGTGGGTGGACAAAGCGTCCGACGACGCCCTTGAGCGCTACTTCGTCGAAGCCTTGGTGGACGGCCTCGGGCCCAGCCGGATTCGGGCCGGGATTATCGGCGAGATCGCGACCGGTCATCGCGACATCGACCCGGTCGAGCACCGAGTTTTCCAGGCCGCTGCCCGGGCGCAGCGCGCGACGGGGGCCGCCATTGCGACGCACGCCCTGTTCACGACCGTGGGACTCGCCCAACTCGACATCCTCGAGGCGGCCGGAGCCGATTCGAGCCGGGTGGTCATCGGTCACGCCGACACATGTCGATCGACGGTCTACCACGACGAAATCCTCGCTCGAGGTGCCTGGCTCGCCTTCGATACCATCGGCCAGGAGGACAAGGATTCGGACGCCTGGCGAGTCGAGCAGGTCGCACGGCTGGCCGATCGGGGCCTCTTGGACCGGGTCCTCATCTCGTCCGATGTGTGCAAGCGTCCAGCGCTCGTGCAGTTCGGCGGCAGTGGCTATGCCCACGTGCTGCTGGACTTCGCCGCACGACTCCGTGCTCGCGGCTTCGGCGACGACGAACTCGACCAGCTGCTGGTGCTTAACCCCCGCCGCATGCTCGGAGGATCAGATACAGGAGCGATGCCGACGTGACGGATGTAATGACCGTGGCCGGGCCTGTCGACGCGGCGGTCCTTGGAACGACCCTCATGCACGAGCACTTGCTCTCGAGCTTCTTCCGCGAGCTCCGGCGCGACGGGGTTCTGGACGACGACGAACTGGCCCTGTCAGAGATCACGACCTTCGCCGACTTGGGCGGCAGGACGATCGTGGAGTGCAGCACCGCCGAACTCCGGCCGCAGCCACGGCGCCTGAAGGCCCTGGCCGAAAGATCGGGCTTGCACATCATCATGGGGGTCGGTCACTACCGTGATCCGTACCTGGACCGGGCGTATTTCGACCGCTACGACCATCTCGAGATCGGCGAGGACATGGTCCGCCAGATCAGGGATGGCCAGGACGGGGTCCGGCCGGGCATCATCGGCGAGATCGGGTGCGACCGCGAGTACATGTCAGCCGCTGAGGAACGGTCCTTCCGGGCGGCGGCGTACGCCCACCTCGCGACGGGGCTGACCATCACCACTCATGCGGTCGTCTGGCCGGTCGGGACCAAGCAGCTCGATGTGCTGGAATCGGCCGGCGTCGACCCACGGCGGGTAATCATCGGCCACTGCGATACGGTCGCCACGCCCGGCTATCGGCTGGCCGTGGCAGCACGCGGCGCGTTCGTGCAGTTCGACACGATCCGCAACGAGGGACGACTGCTGGAGGACCGTATCAAGGGCATCCTCGAGCTGGTCGATGCGGGCTACCTTGACAGCGTCCTTCTGTCGCAGGACATCTGTGCGGTGTCGCAGCTGGCCGCCCACGGCGGTGCAGGCTACGGGTTCATCCTGACCAAGGTCGTCCCACGCCTACGCGATGCCGGCATGGGCGACGATGAGATCGACCAGGTCCTCGACCAGAATCCGCGACGCGCGCTGACCGGCGAGGCCTGATCGATCTCTGGTCGGGCGTCAGCGAGGGATACGGGCAATCGCGTCGATCTCGACCTTGCAGCCGCCGAACAACCCTGACTGGACCGTGGTTCGAGTCGGTAGGACGCCCGTGAAGTACTCGCGGTAGACCTCGTTCATGCCGGCGAAGTCGTCGAGCGTGCCGATGTGGATGGTGGTCCGCACGACGTCCTCGAAGCCACAGCCGCCCTGCTCCAGGATCTTGCCGATGTTCTGGAGGACGAGGTGCGTCTCCTCCTGGATCGTCCCGAGCTGCAGCTTGCCGGCCGCCGGGTCGAGCGCAACCTGGCCACTGACGAATAACCACCCGTCGACCTCGATGCCCGGTGATACCGGGGCGAGTGACACGGCATCCACGCCGTAGCCCACGAATTGCTTGGTCATGTACGCACTCCTCTGACTACTCGATCTGGTTCCTGGTTCGACGCAGGGTCAGGCAGTGACGACGAAGCTCCGAACGGCGGCTTCGTCGACCTCGACGCCGAGGCCCGGTCGATCGCTTACGGCCAGGTAGCCGGCCTCCTGGCGGATCGGCGTGCGCACGATGTCGTCCTGCATCGGTGATGGGACGGGCTTGAGCTCCAGGACCAGGACGTTGCTGGAAGCCGCGGCCATCTGCAGGCAGGCCGCTGTGTTGACGGCGGAGCTCCACGAGTGCGCATTCCACGACCTGCCGGCCTGGCGGGCCATCTCGATCACGTTCCAGGTCCCGGTCACGCCCTCGGCTCGTCCAGGATCGAGCATCACGACGTCGATCCCGCTGGCCACCAGGCGCCGGTAGTGCGGCTCGATCCAGCCCTTCTCGCCGGTGCAGATGCGCTGGTCGGGCAGGGCATCCTTGAGGGCCCTGTAGGCCACCAGGTCCTCCTCGAGGAACGGGTCCTCGAGCCAGTAGAGCCCGACCTCATCGGCCAGCCGCCGCGCGACGTCGATCCCATGCTCGGCAGTCCACCCGGCCAGCGCCACGACGTCGCAGATGACGTCCACGTCAGGCCCCACCGCATCCCGGACCGCGTGGGCGACGGCGAGGTCGCGAGTGGCATCGCGTCCGAAGGCGATAGAGAGGTCGTGGCCCCAGCCGCCTTTCACGGCGGTGTAGCCCTCTGCAGCGAATCCGCCGTACTCGGAGCGGATCCGATCGAGATCGCCGGTGGCGAAGATGGTGCTTGCGCACGCTCGGATCCGATCCGTGCGGCGTCCGCCGAGGAGCTCGTACAGCGGACGATCCTGGACGATGCCAGCGAGATCCCACAGGGCCATATCGATGGCTGAGTGTGCGAACGTGAGCACGCCGCCGTTGCCGTCCCAAAAGGTCGCATCGCGGATGTCCTGCCAGATCTGTCGCACGTTGCGCGGGTTTTTGCCATGGACCATCGGTGCCAGGCGACGTTCCGCGAGGAAGGCGACCGCCAGACTCGTCTCGACCGTCCCGGAGATCGCCTCACCCCAGCCTGTCGCTCCGTCGTCCGTATCGACCGCAACCAACGTCAACGACCGGAGCTTCCCGTCGTTGTTGGGCTCGATGTACTGGACCGGGAATGCACGGACCCGCGTCACGACCGACACGACAACCTCCCATCGGAAACGATTGCCGAAACGATACCACCGAGCGAAGCGTCGATACGGTCGCCACTGCCTCGGTCGCCGCCCCGTCAGGTTTGACCGGGCGCTACTTGCCGCCGGCGCGTTCCGGGTCGTTGGGGTGAGCGGCCAGCGGGATGACCTTGACGTCCAGGTACGGGAAGAACGGCAAGGAACCGATGGCGGCGTGGAGCGCGGTCGCATCTTCCGCTTCCCATATGCCCCAGTTGGCACGCCGGCCAGGGACCCGCCACATGCGCCGGATCGTGCCGGCCGCCCCGAGTTCTGCACCACGCACGCGTTCCGCCGCGGTGAGCCTCGCCAGCTCCTCGGGATCTCCGTCGGCCGGCCACCCTATCTCGATGTTGACCAGGAACTCCACGGACCGCCTCCCGGGTGCGTCGTCGGGCCCTTGTAAGCCCGGTCGTTGGTGCCGGTATGATAGCGGCTGGAAACGCTTGCACCGCACCGGCGCCGCAGCCGGGGATGGCGGTCTGACACGTGTAGAGGAGACCCGATGGGGCGGATCGCCGTCGAGATGCCGAAGCTCGGCTACGACATGGAATCAGGCAAAGTAGGCAGCTGGCTCAAGCGCGTCGGCGACACGATCGCCCGCGGGGATGTCATCGCCGAGATCGAGACGGACAAGTCCACCGTCGAGATGGAGGCGACCGCGTCCGGGGTCCTCGCCGAGATCGTCCACGATGCCGGCGACGAGGTTCCGGTCGGTGAGGCGATCGCATGGCTCGAGGACGGCGAGTAGGTGACGGCCGAAGCCGATCCTCCCGTCACGCCGGGTCGGCAGCCGGTCGCGCCGAGCGCGATGCGCCGCGCCATCGCGCGGCGGATGACCGAGAGCAAGCAGCAGATCCCGCACTTCTACCTGTCGACCGAGATCGAGATGGACGCGCTCCTTGACGTCGTCGCGGCGGCCAACAGCGCACGCGCGCGCGAGGCCCGGGTCACGGTCACGGCGTTCCTTCTTCGGGCCGTCGCGCTGACCCTGGCGGAGCATCCGGCGTTCAACGCGGCCTGGGCCGGGGATCGGCTGGAACGGTGGGACGCCATCAATATCGGCGTGGCCATCGCGCTCGACGACGGCCTCATCGCCCCGGCGCTCCTCGATTGCCGCGATCGCGACATCGCGGATCTCGCCGCGGCCCTTGGCGACCTGGCCACGCGGACCCGGGCCGGCAAGCTGCGGGCGGCCGAGGTCAGCGAGGGCACGTTCACGCTGTCCAACCTCGGGATGTACGACGTGACGGCGTTCACGGCGATCATCACCCCGCCGCAGGTCGCGATCCTGGCCACTGCGAAGACCGTCGAGCGACCTGTCGCCCGCGACGGACAGATCGTCGCCCGCAGGGTGATGACGGCCACGCTCTCGTCCGACCATCGGGCCGTCGATGGGGTCGCGGCGGCCGGCTTCCTGGGCACGCTCAAGCGAACGATCGAGGATCCCGCCCCGTGGGCCGAGGTGGCGTCTTGACCCTCATGGCCGGGGCGGCGGAGGTCGACATCACGCCGCCCTTCCCGGTGGACCTCCTCGGCTATATCCGCCGGCCCCTCGCCGCGCGGTCCGCCTACGAGCCGCTGATGGCCAGCGCCTGCGTCTTCCGCGACGAGGGGGACGGGACGACCGTGGCGATCATCGCGGCCGACGTCGTCGGGCTGACGACGCCGATGGCGGATCGCATCCGCGCGCGTGTCGCGGAGGTCATCGGGTGCGACCCGGCGGCCGTGCTGCTGAATTCGAGCCATACGCATGCCGCCCCATGGCCCGGCGCGACGATCAAGCTCGGCGGCGAGTTCGACGGCTGGACCGAGACCGAACTGCACTACTGGGACTCCGTCCCCGATCGATATGCGTCGGTGGCCCTTGAGGCGGTCGGCCGGCTCGCACCGGCGCGGGTGAGCGGTGGCGTCGGACAGGCCAAGGGCCTCGCGGTCAATCGCCGGGAGCGGACGCCGGACGGGCGGACCATCCTTGGCTGGAACCCCGAGGGCGTCCGCGACGATTCCGTCGTCGCGATCCGCGTCGACGGGCGGGACGGGCCCCCACTCCACGCGGATGGGATCGCGACCCTCGTCTCGTTCGCCTGCCATCCGGTGGTCATCGGTCCGGACTACCCGGGCGCGGGCCCGGACTTCGTGGGTGGACTTCGGTCGTCCGTCGCGAGCGTTGGAATGCGACCGGGCGCCGTGACGGTCTTCCTCCAGGGCGCGGCTGGCGATGCCCTGCCTCTCGAGGCCTTTCGCGACGACGACGGGGCGCAGGTCGCGGCCGACATCTTCGGCGAACGGCTCGCGCTCGAAGCCGCCCATGCCATCGCGGATGCGGACCCGTGGCCCGTCGAATTCGACCGGTCCGACTGGGGCTCGGTGACGCCGATCTCCCTGTACCGGCGACGGGTTGCTGACGATCCGCCCGCGCAGCCGCTGCGGACGTCGCGCCGGATCGTCTCGCTGCCGCTGCTCGACCCCCCGAGCGTCGCCGACCTCGAGCGCGAGCTCGCCGAACGGAAGGCCGACCTGGTTGCCCGTGGCGAAGCCGGCGAGACGCGGGTCACGATGAACCCGATCCGCTACCACATCTCGTGGCTCGAGACGACGCTCGCGCAGGAGGCCGAAGGCGGCCGAGCGACAGCGGTCGATGGCGAGATCTGGGCGGCAAGGATCGGCGACTGCGCGGTCGTGGGCGCCCCGGGTGAGATCTTTGGTGCGATCGGCACCGCGGTCCGCGCGGCGTCGCCCGCCCCGGTCACCATCTTCGCGGGTTACAGCCAGGGCAGCCTCGGCTACGTGGCCACCCCGGACGAATACCCGCATGGCGGCTACGAGCCGGCGGTCTCGCATCGGGGTTACGGGCAACCCGCGCCCTTCTCGACGGAGGTGGCGGGCATCATCGAGCGGACCGCCCTGGAGCTGCTGCAGGAGTTGTTCGCGTGACCGGCCAGGGCACGAACGTCTCGTCGGCGCGCCCAGATCTCGGGGAGGCGATCGCCGGTGGCGATCGAGACCGGATCGCGCTGCGTGGGCGGCTCGCCTCGCGAAAGGCGGATCTGCCGCTTCGATACTGGCGTCAGCAGGCGCACCTCACGACACCGGCGGCCGACGCTTCGATGGCGCGCAAGGCGGTCGAAAGCGGGACGGCGCCCGTTTCGAGGATGCTCGACCGGCTGAGTCTGACGGGGGCGGACCTCGCCGAGCGCCTCGAGCTGCCGACGACCATGGTCGAGGGGCGGCTCGCGCGATCGAGCCGGGCGCCATTGGTGATGCTCGATGGCGAGGACGCGATCGCGCCCGGTGACGAGATGGCCGCCCGTGCCATGTCGGTCGCCGCGATGACGCTGACGGAGGCCGACTGGGGCGACGCGGACGGCTTGCCGACGCTGCGCTTCTACCGCCCGCCCGGGTTCAACCTCGAGACCACCGTTCGCGACCTCTACACCCTGCTGTGGCGGATCCGCGAGCTGGCGCCATCGGGCGCCTTCCCGCTCGACGGGATCGTCTTTCCCAAGGTCGAGCATCCCGAGGAGGTCGAGCTCCTTGACGATCTCCTCACCCGTGCCGAGGCGGCATTGGACCTGCCGTTCGGTTCGATCCGGGTCGGCCTGCTCATCGAATCGGGCTGGAGCGCGACGCAACTCGGTGCGATCGCCAGCGTCGCCGCGCCGCGCCTTTCGAGCCTGATCTTCGGCGTGGCCGACTACAGCGCCGACCTGGGGCTCCCCTCGATCCGCAACGACCATCTCCTCGCGGACTGGGCGCGTGCCGAGATCGTGGCGGTCGCCGGCGCGATCGGCGTGCCGGCCATCGACGGCATGACCCTCGACTACCCGGTCACCGATGCGACGCTCGACGAAACCTCGAATCGGACGCGCTGGCTCGACCGGATGCGGTTGGTCTACGACGATGCGGTCCGCGCGCGCGAGCTTGGGATGCTCGGCAAGTGGGTCGGTCACCCCGCCCAGCTGTTCGCCGTCCTGCTCGCCGACGACATGGGTTCGGACGAGGTCCTCGAACACGAGGCTGCCAAGCTGGAGGCATATGGCACCGCGGTCGCGGCGGACCAGGGCGCCACGATGATCGCCGGCGTGATGAGCGACCGCGCGACGGATCGGCATGCGCGGGTGGTGCTTCGGCGAGCCACGGCCCTCGGCCGTTTCGACCCGGAACGCGCTCGCCTGCTGAACGTCATCGACGAGTCGGAAACGCCCGAGGCGTCGCTCGCCTTCGCCGCGCGCCACGGAGGAGCAGGGCATGGGTGAACCGACGCGCGGATGGGAGGGTCGCTACTTCGAGGACTTCACCGTCGGCGACGTGTACCGCCACGCCCACGGACGGACGATCAGCGAGACCGACAACACCTGGTTCACCCTGCTCACCAACAACACGCACGATATCCACTTCAATGCGGACTACGCATCGCGGACCGAATTCGGGCGCCCACTCGTGGTCAGCACGCTCACCCTCGCGATCGTGACGGGCCTGTCCGTCCCCGATGTCAGTCAGAACGCCGTGGCGAACCTCGGCTGGGACGATGTGAAGCTGACGGCGCCCGTGTTCGCCGGCGACACGATCTACGCCGAGTCCGAGGTGCTCGAGGCTCGGCCCTCGCGATCCAGGCCGGGGCAGGGCCTGGTCCGGGTCCGGACCCGCGGATTCAATCAACGCGACGAGACGGTGATCACGTACGAGCGCACGGTGCTCGTTTACACGCGGGGCGCGCGCCCGAACGGCGGACAGTAGGCCGCGGATGAGCAAAGACGTGACGATGACAGTCGGCAGAGCGCCGCTCGGCCAGGAGGCCACATCGCCGGTCGCGCCGCGTGTCGTCGTCATCGGTTGCGGGGCGCTCGCGCGCGAGTTGCTCGTCCTGACGAAGGGCCTGCCCGGCGTCAAGGTCCACTGCGTCGACGCCCGTCTCCACATGCGTCCGAGCCTGATCGCGGACGCGGTCGCGAAGCGCATCGTCAAGACGCGGGACGAATTCGGTCCGGATGTGAAGATCTTCGTTGCCTACGCGGATTGCGGCACCGGTGGGGCGCTCGACGAGGTGCTCGAGCGCGAGGGCGTGGAGCGAATCGCGGGCGCACACTGCTATGAGTTCTACGCGGGTTCGGCCACCTACGCCGCGATGCAGGACGAGGAGCTCGGCACCTTCTACCTGACCGACTTCCTCGCCCGACAATTCGAGACGATCGTCATGGTCGGACTCGGCCTCGATCGTCATCCGGAGCTCATGTCCGACTATTTCGGGAGCTATCGCCGGCTCGTCTATCTCGCCCAGACCGACGATCAGGAGCTGACCGCGAAAGCGGAGGCCGCGGCCGAGACGCTGGGATTGGCCTTCGAGCGCCGGATGACCGGCTACGGGGATCTCGCCCCGACCATCCAGAACGCGATCCGTGGAGGCGCCTGACCCGATGGGCACGTTGACGATCATCTGGTGGCGCGACATCCCCGCGCAGGTCCTCGCCCGCGACGGCCGACGGCAGAGCACGCTGGTGCTCCACCCTCGCTTCCAGGTGGCCATCGACAAGGCCGCCGCGCGTGCCGGCAAGAGCTCCTACGAGGAGTACATCGAGGAGTGGCGACGGGAGCAGCGGCCCTGCGACGACGACCTGGAAGCCGTCGTCACGGCCGAGTCGCAGAAGCTCGAGGCCGACTACACGAAGCATCGGCTGGCCGAGCTGATCCAATCGGGTGGCGTGGAAGGCGGTCCGGTCCTGCCCCCCGCGATCGAGACGCCCATCCCGCGCCGAGGAGATGCCCCGTCATGAATCGGGCGCTCCTTCGCGATCACGGGTGAGCCGCGCATCATTCGACGGCAGCCTGCCGGCCGGGGATGCCGAGCATCGGCGGCGGGTGTCATCGGGCTGAAATACCGCCGCCGCCGGTCGCACTGACGGCGCAGCGTGGGTCTCCGTAACCTCTCGACCGGCGCCGGCCGTCCCGCCCACTGGGGGCCGTGAGCGACGGCCGTCGACCTGGGTTCGGCGGCACTCCTCGACGGAACGCCGGGCCCCTTCGTCTGGCAGCGCCGCACGCCGAGGCTACGGGCCGGACCGTCCCGGCACGCCCGGTGGGGCGTCCACTCGTTCGGCGTCGATCGGAGTCAACCTGCACGAGCCGTCCCGGGTGCGCGCCTCGAGTGCCCAGGGTCGCCCGCGGATCCACAGACGCCCGATACGGATGGCGCGCCAGCCCGAAGGCAGGCGGACGGGATGCCGCGACCACGACTCGGGCTCATCGTGGCCGAGTTGCAGACCGGTGAAGCCGTACATCAACCCCGTCAGGTAGGCGCTGAGGTTGGCGAACATCGGAGATGCTCTCGGCCGATCGGTACGCGATCTCGGGTATTCATCGGGCTCGAGAAACGGCTCGTTGATGAAGTCGCCGTAGCCGGCTTCGAGCAGACGACTGGCCAGGTCCGGTTCTCCGGCCCGAGCTGCGTAGACGGGCAACAGCGCGCTAAGCATCGGGGAACCGACGTACTGCGGGGCCTGCTCGACGGCGGCGTAGCGATAGGTTGCTGTCTCGGCCGCTTCTGTCATGCGATAGCCCACCGGGAACAGCCCCGCGGCACCTTCCGGCACACCGCCCTGAGCCTCGTCGAGGCGGGATCCATCATGATTGATGATCGCCCCGCGTCGCCCGCTGCGTGGGAGGACGAGGCCGTCCGCGATCGCCTGCCAGGCCCGCGGCGCGTCCTCGTGGATCAACCGGGCACACGCCGTCGCTTCCCGCAGCGCCTGAGCGGCGGCCATGTTCGTGAAGGCATCGTTGTCGACTCGCTCGTAATGCTCGCGAGGGCCCACGGTGTCGCGGATCTCGAAGCCGCGCCGAGAAGGGACGGCTCGCGACGCGATCCAGTCGGCCACCGATCGAAGGACGGGCCACGCGATCCGTCGCGCGTAGTCGATGTCTCCGGTCGCATGTACGTAGCCGGCGAAGGCGAGCGCGATGTCGGCGCTGATGTGATCTTCGGTGTATGGGCGAGCCCCCGGGGTCGCCTCTTCTCCATGCAGCGGGCAAGCCTCCCATGGATACATCGCTCCTCGCCATCCGTGCATCGCCGCATGGTCCTGCGCCGCCCGCAGATGCCGGAACCGGTAGTCGAGCAAGGCGTGTGCCGCACCCGGATCGAGCAGGAGCAATGGCGGGACCGTGAAGGTCTCGATGTCCCACATCACATGACCGTGGTAGTAGTGGTAGTTCGGCCAATACGCCAGACCGAACAGAGACGTGCTCGCAAGCGACGATGCGTGGACCGAGCTCAACAGATAGAACAGGCTGGCGTCCGTGATGGCCTGCCAGCGACGGTCGGCGCCGTCGATCTCGATGCGGCCCCGCCAGGCCTCCGTCCAGATGTCGCGATTCTCGCGGCGAAGGCGATCGAAACCCTGCTCGGCTCCGATGGCGGCCATCCGACCAGCTTGCTCGTCCGGCCGGGCATGAGACAGATCCGGGACGAGCGCCGTGAGCAGGTGGAGGGCGTATCGCCGGCCAGTACGCGCTCGCATTTCGTAAGCAGTGGAGAACCAACCCCGTTCGTCGCTCGCTTTGGTCTTTCGCTCCGCACCCGCGTCTCCTTCCAGCGAGGTCGAGTAGGCGATGCCCAGCGTCGCGATGTCGCCGGCCGAATGCCAGCGCAGTCGTCCGTCGACGCCTTCATTGGGGCCCTGGTCCTGCGGCTGCGCTCGGGCATCCGCAAAGCCGGGCACGTCCGAGGGATCCAGGCCTCCGACGATCGCGAGGTCCGCGGGACGGTCGAGCCGAACGACGACCTCACAGGCAACGATGGTCGGGATCGAACGGGGGCAGAAGACCAACGTCTCCACCGTCGCCGTCGTTCCCTCGACGACGAATTGCCAGGTCGTATGGAGTTCGCCCGACGCGAAGTCATAGCGCTGCTCGAGGGTTCGGATCCACTCGGGCGCCATCGATGCCCACACACCGTTGAGCTGGACGTCCGTGGCCACCGCATACGGCGCGCGCGCGAACCCCTCGACGCCGTCGCCCGGGTCGAGGCCCGCGAACCCGCCCACGATGGTGGTCCCTCGAAGGTTCGGGACACCGGGGCAGCGCATTCCCACGAGGCCATTCGACACGTACGGCGGGAGCGCGTCGACCGCGCGACCTTTTACCGGAGCCGGGCTCAACGGCATTGGCACACGTGTCCTCCCTTGTCGCCGACGTGATCTGGGGACCGACCGCCTCAGCTGGCCTCGAGGCGAGAGGCCGTTTCCAAGAGCGCTTCCTTTTCGCGGTTGCGCGAGCTTCGGCGATCGGCCATGACCGGGATCGGCCCCGTTTCAGCTGGCGTGCGTACGCCGCTCCCGAGCAACGCCGTGTACACCCGCTCGTATCGGTCGATCATGTTCGCCACTGAGAATCGTCCCAGTGCCCGTTGGCGCACCTGTCGGCGGTCGACGCCCTTCGCCCGTTCGACCGCCAGAACCGCCTCTTGGAGGTCGTCAATCAGGAAGCCGGAACGGCCATGTTCGACGATCTCCGGCAGGGCGCCGGCGCGGCGCGCGATGACCGGTGTCCCCGTCGCCATCGATTCGATCGCGACCAGGCCGAACGGTTCCGGCCACGCCCCAAGCATCAGCGTGGCCAGCGCACCGGCGTATAGCTCGTCGCGCTGGGCAGAGCCGACCTCTCCGAGGAACTCGACGACACCCTCGTCGATCGCTGGAGCGATGACCTCGGCGAACAGCTCGTGCTCTCGTTGGTCGTAGACCTTGGCGGCCATCTTCAGCGGCATTCCGGTCGCCCTCGCGAGCGCGACCGCATCCGCGACGCCCTTTTCTGGCGCGATGCGGCCGACAAAGGCTAGATAGCGACCGCCGGTTGATCGGAAGGGCACACCGGATAGGTCCAGGCCGTGCGGGATGGTCGCCACCCAGTTGGCGTGTGGGGACCAGCGACGCTGACTATCGCTGATGGCGACCAGCGGGACGTCATCGAACTCGTCGAGCAGGGCTGCGTGGCCGGCGGCGTCCAGCCGGCCATGGAGGGTCGACACGACAGGCGTCGGACACCAGCGAGCGAATGGCAGACCCACCGCGTCCAGGTGGGAATGGAGGATGTCGAACTCGGCCGCCCTGGACCAGGCCTTCGCGAATGTGATGTTGAGGTACGGACTCAGGTCGCCTCGGTAGCCGCGTGACCAGAGGCTATCCGGGATGGTCGGCACGAGTTCGCAATCCACCTGCGAGTCGCCCGGCGCGAACAGGGTGACGCGATGCCCACGTCGATGCAGGCCATCGACAAGGGCGGCAACGATTCGCTCCGTGCCCGCGTACCGGGCAGGCGGGATCGGCAGCATGGGCGGCGAAAGGACCCCGATGCGCAGCGGGGCAGAGAGGCTCGGGTTGTCGTCTGCACCACCCTTCTGCACCCCTCGTCCCTCCTCCCTTGCGATGCCACCGAACGGCTCGGGCTCCACGCATCCAATTCCCGCTCACGATCGAGTCAATGTCAGGCGGACCGGCCCGCTGAACCGATCATCCGAGATGGGCCCGTCACGCGAAAGGCGCCGGTCGGGTCGTTTCCTATCAGTGGTCTTGCGACGGCAGCCCCTGCCTGTCCGTGGATCGACGCCTCGGACCAGCTCTTCGAGAGCCTGCCGGTCGAGTACCAGGCCAGAGGGGCTGCAGGGCTACGATCGCTCCATGACGGAACCAGCGATCGACCGGTCGTGGCGACGCCGCCTCTCGAACAGCGTTCTTCGGCTGCTGTCGATCGCGGATGAACCGGGCGATGAGGACGATCTCCGGCGCCGCAAGCGGGTCGGCGTTGCCGCCGGGTTGCTGACGATCATCGCGCCGCTGACCCTCCCACTCCAAGTTCCAGACGCGCAGATCGCCTGGGTCATCGGGATCTCCCTATCGGCGTTCAGCCTGGTGAACCTGGTCGTGCTCGCCAAGACCGGCGTCTTCGAGCGATTTGTCGTCGCCCTCGTCCTTGCCGGGGTCGTCTTCGTGCCGGCGGCGAACTTCCTGGGTGGCGGCATCACGGGCCCGAGCACCGGCCTCGTCTGGGCGTTCCTCGTGCCGGGCTACGCGATCCTGGCCCTGGGGCCTCGACGGGCCGCGAGGTGGTTCGTGGTCTACCTTGCGTTGGTCGCCTTGATGGTCGTCCTGGATCCGTTGGCGCGCGCCTGGGCCGGGCCGTCGCCATATGCGCTCACCGTGTTCGGGCAGGTACAGAACACCGTGCTGCCGCTGGCCATCACCTTCCTGCTCCTGCGCTACACGGACATTCGACGGCTCGCGGCGGAGGCCCGGGTTGACGAGCTGCTGACGAACGCGATCCCTGCCGCCATCGCATTCCGCCTGCGGCACGGCGAACGGCGGATCGCCGACGCCTACCTCGACACCACGATCCTGTTCGCGGACATCGTGGGCTTCACGCCTTGGGCCCAGCGGACTTCGCCGGATCGGGTGGTGGCGGTGCTCGATGGGATCTTCTCGGCATTCGACCAGCTGACCGAGGCGTCTGGGCTCGAGAAGATCCGGACGATCGGCGATGGCTATATGGCGGTCGCTGGTGCCCCCGTTCCGCGACACGATCATGCAGCGGCAGCCCTCGCGCTGGCTCGAGCGATGATCGCGAGTATGGCCGACGTTCGGCAACGGCTCGACGCCGACCTCCAGATCCGGATCGGTGTCGCCAGCGGACCCGTCGTCGGAGGGGTCATCGGCCAACGCCGACTCCTCTTCGACATCTGGGGCGACGCGGTCAACCTGGCATCGCGCATGGAGTCGTCCGGTCTATCGGGCCGGATCCAGATCTCAGCCGCCACCCGGGAGCTGCTGGGCGACCTCGTGGACGTCGAGGCGCGCGAGGTCGACATCAAGGGCTTCGGCCGGCACACGACGTACCTTGTCCGCTGAGGCGTACGCCGGGTCGATTCCACGAAGAACCCTGCGACGCGCGAACGCCTGGTCGTCGTGAGCATCTCGAAGATGGAGAGCGGGAAGCGACGCCCGTGCTGATTCAACCTGGCCGCGTGCACGGACTGCCGATGGGGCGATGGCAGCTCTCCGCGAGGACGGGATCGCGTTGGCCGACGTCGCCAGGATGAGCCAGGCGATCCACGACGTGTACTGCGGGATCGTCGCGGACCACCAGCACCCCGAACCGCAAGGATGGCGAGCAGGCACGCCAACTGATCGGGGCACTGAGCGGCCAGTCTGCCTGACCCCGCTACGGTTCAGACACCGCCCGGGTGAACGTCACATGCGTCACGCCGTTGGGAGAGGAGGTGGCCTCGATCTCGTAGTCCTTGTCGAGCCCCTCAAGTCCATCCCATAAGCGTTCGCCTCGGCCGAGCAGGATCGGGACCACCGCGATGTGCAGGTGGTCGACCAGCCCGGCAGCCAGGAAGTCGCGGATCATCGTGACGCCTCCGCCCAGTCGTATGTCCTGGCCCCGGGCGGCTTCGCGAGCCGCCTCGAGCGCCTCGGCAGGCGACGCGTCGATGAAGTGGAACGTCGTACCACCCTCCATCTCGACCGAGGGACGGGGGTGGTGCGTGAGGACGAACGTCGGTGTGTGGAACGGCGGGTTGGGACCCCACCACCCCTTCCACTCCGGGTCCTCGTGCCACCCAGGCGGGCCGAACTTCCCGGCACCCATGATCTCGGCGCCGATCCGCTGATCGTGCAGTCGCAGGAAGGCGTCGTCGATGCCGCCGCTGCCGCCGGGCTCGCCGACCCGCTCGTGCCACCATCTGGTGACGAACATCCATTCATGAAGCCGCTCGCCGGCATGGCCGAACGGTGCGTCGAGACTCTGAACGTCGCCGGTGCCGAAACCGTCGAGCGAGACCGAGAAGAACTGGACGCGGGCGAGCGACATGCTTCGTGCTCCTTCCTTGTGGTCGGGATTTCCGCTGACGGCCTAGCGCCTGAACCGGGGGATCCAGCGGGGAGTGACGGCGCAATACGCGTCGTATCGCTCGCCATGGGCCCCGCGCAGGGGCGGCTCCTCATAGACACGCACGAAGGTGTGGAAAGCCGCCGCGATGACGACCCCGTAGAGGGCCACGCCCCAGCCAGCGAAGAGTACGGCCTGGCCGAAGATCAGGGCGGTGACCGCCACGTACATCGGGTTCCGGACGAATCGGCAGAAGCCAGGGGATCAGGCCGGCGACCACGCCGGGGGCCACGACCAGGAAGGCTAGACTGCCCAGCGCCGCCTTGACCCGACCCGCCATCTCCCTCCTTCCGATGTCGCCAACGCCCGATCCAAGACTGGGTGTGCGGGACCGTACCGCCGACTTGACGGAGTCGTCGAGCGCCATCGGCGACGCGTCGGTGGCCGTCCGCGGTCAGGTGGTCATCGCCAGCGTGATCGGGGTGCGCGTGCGCGCACGGCCGAAGCGCCGTGTCATTTCCGGACACTCGGAACGTGCGCGGGGTCGGCAAAGGTGGGAGGGCACCCACGATCGATCGCCTTGGGACGCAGTTCGAAATGCCAGGATTCGTTGCGGTAGATCTGGCAGAGACCGTAATGGGCGCCATGCTCGGACAGCCAGGCCGTGGCATCGATGGATCCGATGTCCACCGCGTCCCCGGACACGTGCGCGGAGGTGTCCGCGGTGGCGACCCATCGGGCGGCTTCCTTTTGAGAGCCGTACTCGACGACCGCCTCTCGAAGCAGCTGATCCTGGTACTCGGGGGAGCGCCAGCCGCTATTCACGTAGAGCTCGATGCCGTCGTCGGCGGCATCCCTCGCCGCTTCGCGCAGGGCCACGAGCAGATCGGGGTCGAGGTTGCTCAGGCCGGGATACTCGTCATCCAACACCGTCACGCGGTCGGGCAGGGCACCGTCCTCCTCGGTGACGGCACCGTCATCCTCGGTCGTCGCAAGACCGTGGTCGCCACGAGGGCCCTTGGTGAACGAGGGCGCCGATGACGATGGTGACAGCGGCACAGCACGGTGACCGCCCGGCGCGTGTGCTTCGCTGAAGGAGGACGATGACGACGCTGTCTGATAGACGAGGCTTCCGATGATCGCAGCGGTGACGACGGCCAGGCCGACGACCTTGGGCGTGACCGTCCTGCGGGTCGATGTTCGTCCTTCTGTGGTTCGACGCATGCCGCCAGTGAAGGCAGCGTGGTGTTGCCACCGCGTACGTGCGTTTCCATATGCCAGCGATATGCCGGCCCGTTAGCGTCCGTGGAGCATGCGTGTGCTGATCGTTGAGGACGAGCCCTATCTCGCAGAAGCCATCCGCGATGGCCTGCGCCTCGAAGCGATCGCGGGCGACATCGCGGATGACGGCGACGCCGCGCTGGAGATGCTGAGCGTCAACGCCTACGACATCGCCGTCCTCGACCGAGACATCCCCGGACTTACCGGCGACGAGATCGCCGAGAGAATCGTCGCCTCCGGCAGCGGGATGCCGATCCTGATGCTGACGGCTGCCGACCGGCTCGATGACAAGGCCTCCGGGTTCGAGCTCGGCGCCGACGACTACCTCACCAAACCGTTCGAGCTCCGAGAGCTCGTGCTCCGTCTCAGAGCCCTCGACCGCAGGCGAGCGCACAACCGGCCACCCGTGCGAACGATCGCAGGCCTGCGCGTGGACCCGTTCCGACGCGAGGTCTACCGCGACGGCCGCTACGTGGCGCTGACCAGGAAGCAGTTCGCCGTGCTCGAAGTCCTGGTCGCTGCCGAAGGTGGTGTCGTCAGCGCCGAAGACTTGCTGGAGCGGGCATGGGATGCGAACGCCAACCCGTTCACGAACGCCGTGCGCATCACGGTCTCGGCCCTGCGGAAACGACTCGGCCAACCCTGGCTGATCGCCACCGTGCCCGGCGTCGGCTACCGCATCGACGCTCGATCAGACACGGGGCGTGAGGCAGGGGAGCGTGGATAGAGACCCTGGTCTGAGTGTCCGCCTCAAACTCACCCTCAGCTACGCCGGGTTCCTCATCCTCGTAGGCACCTTGTTGCTCGCCGCGGTGTGGGTGTTCCTCCTGCGGTACGTACCCGACCGCGAGATCACCGCACTCGAGTTCGTTCCCAACCGCTCCGACCTCCTCCGCGCATTCGCCCCCAGGGCGGCCGCGGTGTTGGCATTCCTGCTGGTGCTGGGTCTCGTGGGAGGGTGGATCCTCGCCGGCCGAATGCTCGCCCCCCTGACTCGTATCACCGACGCCACACGCAAGGCCGCGACCGGATCGCTATCCCACCGGATCCAGTTGGCAGGCCGCAAGGACGAGTTCCGCGAACTGGCCGACGCCTTCGACGCCATGCTCGCGAGGCTCGAAGCGCACGTCGCCGAACAGCAGAGATTCGCCGCCAATGCCTCCCACGAACTGCGCACGCCGCTGGCGATCACGCAGACGCTTCTGGACGTGGCCCGCAACGACCCGAGCCGCGACACGGGTGCGCTCGTCGAACGCCTCCACGTCGTCAACGCCCGAGCGATCGATCTCACTGAGGCACTGCTCCTGCTCAGCCGCGCCAACCAACGGTCTTTCACCCGAGATCGGGTCGACCTGTCCCTCATCGCCGAAGAAGCCGCTGAAACGCTTCTTCCGCTCGCAGAAAGTCGCGGCGTCACCATCGAGACCTCCGGCGACATCACCCCCACCGTCGGCTCGCACGCGCTCCTGCTGCAGACGACGACGAACCTCCTGCACAACGCGATCGTCCACAACCTGACTGAACAGGGCACGGTGTGGGTCACGACCAGCGGTGACTCCGAGACCGTGGAGCTCACGGTCGAGAACACCGGCGAGAAGCTCACCCCTCAGACGGTTTCCACGCTCGTCGAGCCGTTCCAGCGCGGCACCGAACGAATCCTTACCGACCACGCCGGTGTCGGCCTCGGCCTGGCGATCGTCCAAAGCATCGCGCAGGCACACGACGGCACTCTCACCCTCTCCCCCCGGGCCGCTGGCGGGCTCAGCGTCACCGTACGTCTGCACGCCGCGCCGCCGCGCTGACGGAGAACGGCTCGTGCTCGCGTTCGGCGCCCTTCAGTCGGTGCCGTCCGCGGGCCACCGTTCGGGCCGCGCCAACCCTCCGTGATTCCGGAGTCATGTCAGCCGGTACACCTCGATCGGCCGATCAAGTCCCTTGACCTCCTTCGCACCCCGGCTCTCGAAGGCGAGGCCGCTCCCTTCGGCGAGACCGACCGTGATCGCGGAGGCGAAGACCTCCGATGCGCCGGCGAGCGCCATGATCCGAGCGGCTGCGTGCACCGCGACGCCGCCGATGTCGTCGCCCATCGGTTCAACCTCGCCGGTGTGGACGCCAATGCGCACCTCGATATCGGTATCTCGCAGCGCGGCGTGGATGGCGTCGGCGCATCGGAGCCCGGCGACGGCGCTTCGGAATGTGGCGAGGAAGCCGTCGCCGGTGGTGTTCACCTCCGAGCCGCCGAAGCGGAGCAGCTGCGCTCGAACGAGCCGGTTGTGATCGGACAGGAGCTGCTTCCAGGGGGCGTCGCCGAGGCGGCGCGCGGTCCGGGTCGAGTCGACGATGTCGGTCATGAGCAGGGTCGTCACCATGCGCTCATGCTCGCGTGGCAGGCCGAGGGCGTCGATGTTGCCGGCGAAATCGATCAGCACCGCTGGCTCGTCGCCGACCACCCAGGCATCGTGCCCGGGCGGGATGTCCATCACGTCGCCAGGCTGGAACACCACCTCTTCGCCATCCTCCATTCGCGCCGCGAAACCACCGGCGAGCAGCACCTGGACGTGATGCACCGGGCACGACTCCGCCCGCATCACCGGCCCCAGGTGCTCCGACCAGTGCCAGCCGGGCTGGACCACCCCGCGACCGATCGTGTGCGACCCGATTCTCGCGAGCGAAACCGTCAGGAGCGGAAACTCCCGGAGCCCATCCGGGTCGTCGAAGCTCTTTCGTCTGATGGCACCCATCGCTCCATGGTGACGCCGTGGCGCAAGGCCCGGGTAAACGGGGGCGGGCACCACGGGGCGCGCACCGGTCGCGCTCCGCGATACTGGCGGCGATGAAGGTCTATTTCGCCGGTCCGCTGTTCACGACGTCCGAGCGCACCTGGAACGCCGAAGTCACCGCCGCCCTGCGGGCAGCCGGCCACGAGGTGTTCCTGCCGCAGGAACAGGAGCCCGGCAGGGACGCGGCGGGCATCTTCGCCACCGATGTCGGTGGGATCGACTGGGCCGATGGGCTGGTGGCGATCATGGATGGTCCGGACCCCGATTCCGGCACGAGCTGGGAAGTCGGCTACGCGTTCGGCCTGAAGAAATGGATCGTGCTGGTTCGGACGGACATCCGCGGACATACCGGCTCGGCGGGCGCGTACAACTCGATGCTCACCGAGGCCGCGACGATCCGGATCGACCTGCCGGCGGCATCGACGGTCCAGGTGATCGCCACGATCCTGGGTGCCCTCGAACAGATCGAAACGGAGAGCTCGAGCCGGTGACATCCCAGCTCGACATCGAGCGGGTCCTCGAGAAGGCATCTCGCTCCTTCTGGGACCCTTCTGGGATCTGAGCGTGGGTGGACTCGGATTCGTTCGATTCCGGCGGGCAAAAGAGGTTGAACCTGCCGGATAGAGTCGACGAGGTACCATCACGGTGCCGCGCGTGCGCTCCTCCTGGCCAAGCCAGCGAACGCGGTCGATCTGTCGAGCGCCCTGCGTTTGGGGCTCGTTATGGTCGATCTTCTGGCAACCGCTGCCGCCCTCTGGGGCATCCTGATGGCCGTGTCTCCAGCTCTGCAGATCCGGCGCATCGTCGTCCGCCGCTCCGCGGCCGACGTGTCACTCGGCTACCTCGCGGTTCTTGAAGTCGGGTTTGGACTTTGGGTGGCGTACGGCCTCGCGCTCCAGAACGTCGTGCTCGTCGTGCCCAATACGGTGGCCGCGCTGACAGGCGCTGCGACACTGCTCGTAGCCTGGCGTTATCGCCCGGGCTCGCCGCCAGACCGTCTCGCAGAGTTGGATCGTCCCGGGTGAGGTACCCAACGGCAAGTGGCGACATCACGAGCGCGATGGCTGATGGGACGGGCAGTCGTTCCTGTTCCCAGGACTCCACCGGCCCGCTCCCGCGGGCATTCGATGGCCCACGGACCCACCGAGAACGACACCCAGAGGGTCCATCTCGCCAAACCCCTACCACCCACTGCTGGCGATGACTCCGACGCCGGTGGTGGCGATGAACCGGGCTATCGCCCGAAGTGAGGTGCGCGGACCGGCAGCCGGCCTCGACATCCTCGACGGCCTCGACCTCCCCGAGTACCACCTTTACCACGCCGCACGCGCCGACCTGTTGCGCAGACTCGGACGCTGTGACGAGGCGAGCCAGTCGTACGCCCGCGCAGCGGACCCTCACCGCTAGCGAATCCGAGCGCATCTACCTCACGGATCGTCTCGAATCGATACGGGCGACCGCCTGAGCCGGCTTCGATGGCCTTACGCCCTTGCGGTGAGGTTCCGTCCAGCCGAAACGGGTAGGTCAGGTTCTGGTGTCGCCGATGCGGACCGCGCCTCGACATCAGCCTTGATCATGGGCGCCAACGTCGCGAGGCCATCGCCATACGCATGCACCAGGAATGGCGCCAACTCCTCGAGTTTGGCGCGATCCTTCGCCGAGGATGGTCGTTGGACGTGGACGGTGAAGAGCGTCTTGGCTCCATCGGGCGTCGCCTCGAACAGTTCGCTCCGGGTCAACTTCGGGACGCCTGGCATCGGCATCTGGAACCGGGTCGTGAGGACCTCGGGCGGATGCCAGGCGAGGATTTCCTCAACGATCGCGTCGCGGCCGTGAACGCAGTGGTTCGTCGTCCCGACCCCGCGGCGGCCGCCCTTGAACTCCTCGTTGACGGCGACGACGCCGATCTGCCACTGCAGTCGGCGGGCGGGAGAGGTGATCCATTCCCAGACGATGGCCGGCGGGCCGTCGAATGTGAACGACGTCGTCCAGGCCGCCTGCGCAGCCCCGACGATCAATGCCGAACCAACCTCGGCCTCCTGCCAGACGGCCTCGAGGTCGCGGACCCAGCCGGAAACCTCCCCGACGACCTCGTAGGTCTCGCGGTGCTCGATCAGCCCGGCGGCGGCGGGATCGGCGAGTCCCATCTTCCGGACGCAGTCGTTCGTATAGAGAGCGTAGGCGCGGATACCCAAGGCGGCCTGGACGTCGTTCTTGAGCAGTCGATGGACGACGATCACGTCGCGGCCGACCAGCTCTTCGCGACCGGCCATCCGTTGCCGGGCGATCAGCCCGTGATGGACCACGAACTTCAGGTCGAGTCGCGGAAGGTAGGTGCACGCGTTGCAGTCGCACTGTGACGCTTGGCCGATGTCGCGAAGTCGCCTACGGAAGGCGCTATAGCAGTTCTCGATGGTGTCCTGGAGGACCGACCCGTCGATCACGTCGGTGACCACGTAGGCAAAGGCCGCGTCGCCCTCGAGCTTGGCGAGGCGGAAAGTCGGTCGGAGCGCTCGAACGACGGCGTCAGTCAGGTCGGCCAGGATGTCCTGGGCGTGGTCGAGTTCGACGCCCGCGAGGTACCTCGTGTACCCGCTGATGTCGGCGAGGACGAGACACGCGGGCTCCGGCTGATCGGGCACTGCGATCCTCTTCAACGTCGGACGGATCCGACGCGAGCATAAACCGCGGAGTGATCGTCCGACCCACTATCAGTGAGGAGGGGATGGCTGGCGAGGAAGGATTCGAACCTTCGATCTCCTGATCCAGAGTCAAACGCCGGATTCAGGGCTCGCGAGCGGTCACGTGAGCGTGCAGGACAGCGATCTCTGTCCGATTTCTTGGAATGAGTCAAGCGCACATCCCGGCACTAGTTAGACGCACATCGTGATCCTGTAAAGAGTCAGGCGCCATTGCTAGCAGCGGCCGTTTTGACTGGCGCGCCCGACAGGTGTTGGGCGCGGGTTAGCAACCTACGTCGTGCCGATCGAGGGTCGCGATCACAATCTGACCATTCGGGTCGGCCCGACAGTTCTGCCGTCGTTGGCCGGTCGTCCCAGCTCGACAGCGTGGACCCGCGACGCCGGGTTCGGTGATCTCCCTTCGTCGGCGTCAGCGACTGGCCGTAGTCGTGCAGCCCCGCTCGAGCTCGCCGCGCAGCCCCATGAGGGCCAGGCGGAGCCGGCTCCGCACGGTGCGCACGGGCACCCCCGTACGGGTGGCGATCTCGGACTCCGACAGGCCGTCGAAGTAGGCCATCTCCAGCGATCGACGCTGGTCGCTCGGCAGGTGCGCGAGCGCGGCAACCACCGTCGCTCCGCCGGGTTGCACCCGGACCTCGTCCCAGGTCTCGAGGCTCACCAGTCGTTCGAGCGCCCGCACGCCCTCGAGCTTGTCCGCGGGGTCGCCCGCGGCCCGGCGCCGCCGAACTGCCTCGATCGCGTGATCGTGGACCACCGTGAGCAGCCACCCTCGGGCCGTCCGGCGGTCCGGTGCGAGGCTAGCCGCGGCGCGCCAGACCCCAAGGAATGCCGCCTGGAGCGCATCTGCTGCCAGGCCATCATCCGCTGTGATGCGGCGCGCTAATCCGTACGCTGTGGATCCGTAGCGCTCGTAAAGGGCGTCCAAGGCCTCAAGGCGGCCCGCGGCCAGCCCGGCGATCAGGGCGTCGTCCGACGGTCCGGACGGGGCGCCCGGCCCGGGAGCAGGTGTGCGGCGCCGATCCGTTCTCGTAGCCTGCGTGGGCGATGGCTGGATATTCACCGCCGGGTGCTCATGCGGGCCGCAGCGCGCCTCGGGAGCCGCATCCCGCGTTGACTCAACGCCCTGACCTCTGCGCCAGCTGCGCGAATAATGGTGGCGGTGCTCCGGAGCACGACACTGAGTCTGGGTTTCGCGGACCTATGCGCGGCGCTCGATGCCCTCACTGTGATCGTGGCTCACGTGTTTCCTCGTCTCGGAGCGCATGGCCCATGAGGAACAATGTCGGCGGCCACAGACCCACGAAGATCGCGAGGCGTTCCGGCCTGCCCTTGTCCGAGTCGTCTCCTCGGCGAGGCATGAACCAGAGCGCGAGCGACGCGAGAATCGAGCCCAGCGAGGCGACGTAGAACATGTCGGACGTCAAGCCGACCGAGCGCATGAATGAAAGCATCGATTCCCCCAACTGATGGAGGTGAGCATGGTCCTCGGGCCCACTCTTGAACCTCGGCGTTTCCACCCCGAACCTTGCACCCTATCGACAGATCGGAGCCTCGCTGATTGATCGGGATAGCTTGATCTCGGCAGCTCACGCGTCTTTCCGGACGCGGCGGAGCGCGAGGATCCCTCCGCTCAGGCCCACGAGGAGCAGCGTTACCGACAGGCCGCCGCTCGACTGCGCGCTTGCCGTCCCCTACACAAAGTCCGTGTCCGTTGGCGGAGCGGTCACCCCGGCGACGAGGACCACAACCTTGCCCACCATGTAGGTGTGGATCGTGCAGTGGTAGGAGAACGTCCCGGTGGCGGCAAACGGCGGCGGGCGTGATCCGCACCCACCTGTCTAGGGCTCCGTGTCTGCGTCCGGGGCGACGTCGACGTCGCTAGCTGCGTCCCGAAGGAGCATCCTGGCCTCCGCCGCCGTGAGAGCGGCCGCGACGCCCGAGTGCGTCAGATCCTGGTACGCGTCCCGGAGACGGCTGCAGGCCCGTTGCGCGGCCTCGTGCTCGAGGCTGTCGGCGGGAAGCGTAGCCGTCAGCCGCTCGGCGCGGCGCCATGCCGCCATGATCTCGGCGACCAGTTTCTGCATCGGGGTCTCGATCTGTGACATCGATCGACCTGGGCCGACCCTGGCCCGATGGTACTCGGGCAATGCAAACTGGCCGAGTGCCTCGCCTGTTGGCCTGTCTTCATTCGTCATTTCTTTCGCGTCGATCCCCCTCCCGGCGCGACCGATTGAGATCGGACCGCGGACTGGCGCGGCCTCGCAGGAGCTCGCCCGATGTCTCGCCGATCGAATACCCAACGTCTCGACACGGCCCGCCGGAGGCGACGCTGGCCCGCGTTGATCTCTGCCTGGCTCCGTGATCGCGGAGGCCAGCCCCAGTAACAAGACACGTCCGGTGGGAACCCGGTGTCCGCCGCCATCGGGCTGGCGGTGCTCGACGTGATCGCCGACGAAGGACGCAGACGATACTTGGGGTCACCGGCGAGCGGCTCCTCGCCGGTTCTGCTCGGGTACGCGACCCGTCACTAGCGATTGGCGACGTGCACGGGGAGGGCCTGTCCTCAGGGCGGGAGCCGGCCGCTGGTCAGCTCGACGATCCGGACCTACTTGGCAAGGATGGCCACCCTGCGGACCGAGCTCGCCATTGCCGAGGAACGTGCGCCGACTCATGCGGTGGCTTCGGCCGACAAGGTGATCGCGAAGTTGCGAGCACTGCCCGAGACGTGGGCAATGGCCACCTCCGACGGCCGCGCGGAGCTGCTAAACGCATTCTACGAACGCATCGTTGTCGTTGGCCCCGAGTTTATTTCGGCCCGTCTGACTCCGGACGCATACGCGATGGGACTCGCGCTCGCGCTCCCGAACCACCGCTCGGGAACGAAACACCTCCACCATCCGCTCGTCGGTGACCTGACTCTGGGCTACGAGCTGATGGAACTGCCGGCCGATCCAGGATTGACGCTCGTCACCTACTCCGCAGACCCGGGCCCTCCCTCCGAGGCTGGGCTACGCGAACTCGCCGGGTGGAGCGCCACGCGCGACAAGCTCAACGCGGTCGAGGCCACTTCCGAGGCGACCTTATTCGCGACCAGCGGTTCGCTGCGCCGCCCGGGCATGCCCGTCCGACCTCGACGCTGCGGAAGTCAACGTTGTGTGAGTCGATGCCTCGGCCGAGACCGCGGTGCCCAGAGGATGCGGAGTGAGATCTGAGGGGTTCTGCTGGTACCCAACCGACCTCGCCAGATACGTAAAGAAGCCGCGATCATCGAGGTGGACGCCACAGCCCGGATCCGGCTTGGCGGACGAGACGAAAGGCCTCCGTTACGGAGCCTGGAAACGTCGATCTCAACTCGGAGTCAGGTCATTTATCGGGAAGGGTCAGGCGCACAAGAGGGGAAGAGTCAGGCGCACAAACGACCGTTTCGCGCTCAAAACGAGTGCGCCTGATTCTCAGGAACCGCCGATCCTGCTCCACGCCCGGGGAAAACGGCTCCTCCACAAGACGTTGTGGTCGTTTTCCTCTACACCCCAACAGGTCGTGGTGTTGGCTGGCGAGGAAGGATTCGAACCTTCGATCTCCTGATCCAGAGTCAGACGACGTGAATCTGAATTCGCCAGCCGATCTTCGAACTCAGCCCGACGCCTCGCGCCGTCTGAATCCGGGAGTGTCAGGCGAACACTCCCAGAAGAGTCATGCGCACTTCCGAATTCGCATAGGGATCAAGCGAACTCACGGCGCTCCCCCAATTGTATGACCGCTCGTAGAATTTCAGTCGTCCGAGAGCGTCGGATCGACCGGGTCGCGTCCATTTTGGGTGGCATTCGGTCCTCACCGTGACCTCCGCGGTTCCGTTAACCCTCTGGGCCCGCGTCAACCATGTTGCAGCCCTGGGATCCCTCCAGAATCCTGTAGCACGGCGCTAGCCCTGGCTCCGGGTGGGCTGGGCTGGAAGCCTTGCTCCGCGTCGCGGCCAGGGCGTGGCGACCCATCGGGGCAGTAGACACGTTGGCGGTCAACGAGGTCCACGGGATCGACCGCGGGTCTCATGCAGGGCGCACATTCTGAGCAAGCTACTCCACGACGTGTCACCTCCGTCAGTACCATCGCACTTGGTTGGAACGCGTGGCCGGATGGTACTGTCGCGATAGCGGTCGGGCATGCAGCCGAGGAAGGACGCATGTGGCCAAGACGGGATCGGAGGGGATTTCTTGACGGAATCCGGTCGTGCCCTCAGGGACGCCCCCGGCAGCACCCAGCGTGCGAACGACGGCGGGTCTGTGACATGCAGGCTGATGGACGAGCACCACCCGCTCGATAGCTGCGACCAGAACGGCCCCTTGGGCCCTACAGGATGCCGATGATTACCTCAGCGTCTTCCGCGAGACGTTCGCCCAGGGCGCCCGTTCATTCCGGGGTCGACCATGCGGGCGTCGTTGGGCCAGGTTTCGGCTTCGGCGCATGCCCCATGATGCCGCCTTCGACCGACGGCACACCGCTGAGCAGCGCGCCGGAGCTCCGCGCCAGCGCACAGGCGGGCGCGGGCTGATGCTCATCGAGGCGCTCCGGGAGCAGTTGGCTGAGCTCCACGCGGAACTCCCAGCGAACGACCTTGTCCGCTGGACCGGGGGCAATGTGTCCGCACGGGACCCGGGGACCGGGCTGGTTGCGATCAAGCCGTCTGGTGTTCGCTACCCGGACCTCACGGCGGCGTCGATGGTCATCGTCGATCCCGACGGGAACGTCATCGAAGGCGGCTTGTCACCCAGCTCGGACACGCTTAGCCACCTCTACATCTACCGTCACCGGCCGGACATCAACGGGATCGTCCATACCCACTCACGCTACGCCACGGCCTTCGCGGCCGTCGGACGCCCGATCCCGGTCTACCTCACGGCCCACGCTGACGAGTTCGGTGGCGAGATCCCATGTGCGGGCTTCGCGCTGATCGGCGACGAGGGAATCGGGAAGTTGGTGGTGGAGGGGATCGGTCGATCACCGGCGATCCTGCTCAAGAACCACGGCGTGTTCACGGTCGGGCCAACGGCATCGGCGGCGGTCAAGGCCGCTGTGATGACGGAGGATATCGCGGCGACGGTGTTCATGGCGCTCCAGCTCGGCACACCGGACGAGATCCCGCCCGACGCCGTCGCACGGCTCCACGACCGCTACACGAAGGTCTACGGCCAGCACTGACGCGCCCTCCTGACGCAGGAGAAAGCACGTCGTGGTCCCCGTTCGGCAGTCCGCCGACCCGAGGCACTCGAAACTCTGGGCGGACATCGGCACGTTCCGGGACCGGCTACGCTTGGCCGCAAACGAGCGGCACAGGGGAATCAGCATGGAGTTGATCGCGTCGGGTGGCGCCATCCTGGGAATCGAGTTCGGGTCGACGCGTATCAAGGCCGCCCTGCTGGCCCCCGACGGCACCCCGCTCGCCGGCGGGTCTCATGCCTGGGAGAACAAGCTGCGGAACGGCGTCTGGACCTACGATCTTGCCGATGTCTGGTCGGGCCTGGCCGCGTGCTACGCATCGCTGGTCGACGACGTCCGGGCACGATACCGGGTGGACCTGTGTACGGTGGCCGCACTGGGCGTCAGCGGGATGATGCATGGCTACATCGCGCTGGACCGCGAGGGCGAGCTGCTGGTCCCGTTTCGGACCTGGCGCAACAGCATCACCGGCGCCGCGTGCGCGGAGCTGACACCCCTGTTGGACTTCGTGGTGCCCCAGCGCTGGACCATCGCCCACCTGTACCAGTCCATCCTCGATGGGCAGCCGCACGTGGGGCAGCTCGCCCACCTCAAGACGCTCGCCGCCTACGTCCACTGGAAGCTGACCGGCGAGCATGTCGTGGGCCTCAACGAGGCCTCGGGCATGTTCCCGATCGACCCGGTCACCCGCGATTGGGACGGCCCACGAATGGCTGCGTTCGACGCGCTCGTCGCACCGCGCGGCTTCGGCCGGACCCTGCGTGACGTCTTGCCCGACGTCCTCCCCGCGGGCGCTCCTGCCGGGAGGCTGACCACGGACGGGGCGCGCCTGCTGGACCCGTCAGGCATGCTCGAGGCGGGCAGCCCGATGTGCCCGCCGGAGGGAGACGCCGGCACCGGCATGGTCGCGACCAACGCGGTTCGCCCCAGGTCGGGCAACGTATCCGCCGGCACATCGAACTTCGCGGTCATCGTGCTGGAGTCGAGCCTCTCGCGCCTCCATGAAGAGATCGACATCGTGGTCACGCCGGACGGTTCGCCGGCCGCAATGGCCCACGCCAACAACGGGTCATCCGACCTGGACGCCTGGGTCGCGTTGTTCGGCCAGGTCGGCAGATCGCTCGGCGCCGAGCTGACCTCCGACGAACTCTATGAGCGGATTCTACCGCTGGCGGCCGCGGCCGAGCCCGATGCTGGCGGCCTGCTCGCGATCAACTACGTGTCAGGCGAGCACATGACGGGCTTCACGGAGGGCCGGCCGCTGTTCGCCCGCAACCAGGATGCCCGGCTGACGCTCGAGAATTTCATGCGCGCCCAGTATTTCGCATCGCTGTGCGCGCTCCGGACCGGACTGGACATCCTCACCCGGGACGAGGGTGTTGCCATCGACCAGATCCGCGGCCATGGCGGCTTCTTCAAGGGCGCGGACACGGGCCAACGGATGATGGCGGCCGCGCTCAACGTGCCCGTGAGCATCCCGGCGACGGCCAGCGAAGGCGGCGCATGGGGCATGGCCCTCCTGGCGGCGTACCTTCTCCGCGACGATCCGGACCTGTCGCTGCCCGACTTCCTTGACGAGCTGATCGCCGGGAGCATCGGGGCGCCGGTCGCCCCGGACCCGCGCGACGTTGCCGGATTCGACGCGTTCTTCGTCCGTCATCGAGCCGGGCTCGCGATCGAGCGAGCCGCTGTCCAGGCCTTGCGCTAACGCGCTCGGGGGTCAGTGACTGTCACCTCCACGCGAGAGGTCGCAGCCGCCGAAACTGCGTGATCGGGCACTGCAGAGCCGCAGGCGGCGCAGGAAGGAGGAGACATCCCTGCGCGCCAGCGGTGAAGTATTCCGTGTCCCCCAGTTGACTACAGGCTGCCGGCAAGGCGGTAGTACGTCTGGTTCCAACGAAGCTCGTTCTTGAACGTCGTCATGCGTGTGTCGGCGTCGATCGAGAGGAATTCGAGCCCACCCATCTCTGCGAAGTCCTCGAAGTGCTCTCGAGTGAGCGGCTGTGTGAGCACGGTGTGGTGTGAACCGCCAGCGAGCAGCCAGGCCTCGGCTGCGGTCCTGAAGTCCGGCCGGGGTTTCCAGACAGCTCGCGCTACGGGCAACCGCGGTAGGAGCGCTTTCGGGTCCACCAGGTCGATCTCGTTGGCCACGATGCGGAACCGATCGCCAAGATCCATCAGCGATGCGACGACGGCCGGTCCGGGCGCAGCAGTGAACACCAGTCGCACGGGGTCGGAGCGACCGCCGATGGAGAGCGGGTGGATCTCGCAGGTGGGCTGCGAAGCTGCGATCGACGGGCAGACTTCAAGCATGTGCGCACCGAGCACCTTGGGCCCGTCGACATCGAAGTCGTAGGTATAGTCCTCCATGAAGGACGTTCCGCCGGGCAGTCCGGTCGCCATCACCTTCGCGAGGCGGACCATCACCGCCGTCTTCCAGTCCCCCTCGGCACCGAACCCGTAGCCTTCGGCCATCAGTCGCTGGACGCCGATGCCGGGCAGCTGCACGAGCCCCTCGAGATCCTCGAACGTGTCCGTGAAGGCACCGAACCCCCCAGCTTCGAGAAACGCCCGGAGGCCAGCCTCGATCCGCGCCGCCTCCCTCAGTTCCGCTCGTCGCGCACCCGATGGCCCGAGCTCCGGGGCCACGACATACTCGTCGTCGTACGCTTCCAGCAGCCGCTCAACGGCCTCCGGCGGGACGTCTCGGACCGCCTCGACAAGATCACTCGTGCCATAGCCGTTGACCGCGACGCCGAGGCGGATCTGGGCCTCGACCTTGTCACCCTCGGTGACCGCAACGTGCCGCATGTTGTCGCCGAAGCGCGCCACCCGAAGGCGCCGGGCCTCATTCCAACCCGCGGCAGCTCGGGCCCATGCCCCGACGCGGTCTGCCACGTATGGATCCTGCCAATGCCCGACGACCGACTTGCGCGAGCGGCGAAGTCGGGTCTGCAGGTATCCGAACTCGCGGTCGCCGTGGGCCGACTGATTGAGGTTCATGAAGTCCATGTCGATCTCCGCCCAGGGAAGATCACGGTTGAACTGCGTGTGGAGATGTAGGAGGGGCTTCTGCAGGTCCTGAAGCCCCCCGATCCACATTCGGGCTGGCGAGAACGTGTGCATCCAGGCGATCACCCCGACGCAGGAATCGGACGCGTTCGCCTGCTGGCAAACCGCCCGAATGTTCTCGGGTGACGTCACGACGGGCTTGAAGCAGACACGTAGGGGGATCGCAAGGGCGGCATCGAGGGCTTCTGCGATCCGCATGGCGTGATCGGCGACCTGCCGCAGCGCGTCATCGCCATACAGGTCCTGACTGCCCGTGACGAACCACACCTCGAGTCCCGCCAGAGGCTTCACGCGGGGGATCTCGGTGTGGCTCTCTTCCTGCGCCCGGTGCCGGATCCCGCTCGGCGAGGACTGGACCGGTCGTCCACGTCTGGAGCCGGCCCGGTCGACTCTCGGATCACGAACTCTGGTCGCAGTACCTCGACGGTCGGCTCAGCAGATCTTGGGTCGAAGGCGATCTGAACGGCAAGGGCGGACATCTCGCAAATCGGCATTCGGACCGTCGTCAGCGCAGGTACGGTGAAAGTTGAGATCGGGAGATCGTCAAATCCCGTGACCGAAAGGTCCGAAGGCACACCGAGTCCCAGTCCCGCGGCGCCGTGAAGGACCCCGATCGCGAGATGATCGGTCGAGCAGACGACCGCCGTCGGTCGGGACGCGAG
Organism: uncultured Chloroflexia bacterium; assembly: GCA_963828165.1. GTDB lineage: Bacteria > Chloroflexota > Limnocylindria > Limnocylindrales > CSP1-4 > SPCO01. The sequence continues at coordinate 154,537 of CAWHDR010000001.1, read as the reverse complement.
GCTCAAGAGTGCCACGAGCGCTTGCTCGCCACCGGCTGGGTCGTTGGAGACATGCTGCACGAACCCATCGGCGATCTCGAGCCCTGCGGCATGCATCCGGCTCTCGAACGCGGTGCGGCGCTCTTCGATGTCTCCAAGCGGACGACCGCTCACGAAGGCGATGCGCTGGTGACCAAGCGCGAGAAGGTGGTCAAGCGCGAGGGAGACTCCCGTGGCGTTATCCACGTTGACCATGGGCAATCCGTGGAGCGCAGTGCCTTGCCAGAGTGCCACGACGGGGACCCGGCAATTCTGGAGATCGTCGATCAAGCGCGGCTGATCGGTCATGTCACCGAGCACGAGGATCGCGTCGACGTGTCGCGTCTCCAGCGCCGATCGGAGCACCATCGCCTCATCGGCTCGACCGTGGGCGTGCCCCAGGACAACGTTGTAGCCACGGCGCGCGGCTTCGATCGAGACGGCCTCGATGGGACCGGCGAAGAACGGGTCGGTGATGTCACGAACGATGACACCGAGGAGCATGGTGGGAGCTCCTCGCAGGCCCCTGGCGAGCGGGTTGGGGCTGTACCCAAGGCGACGCGCCGAGGCAAGGACTCGTTCGCGTGTCTCCTCGCTGATCGGGATCGACGAGGAGGCCGCGTTCAAGACCCGCGACACGGTGCTCTGGGAGACCCTGGCCGCACGGGCGATGTCCCGCATGGTGGCCTGCGGCGGCGGTCCGGGAGTCGGCGTGGTGGCCACAGCTAGACGTTGGGGCTTGACAGCATCAGCATTCGACTGACAGCATACCACTGACCGCATACGCTTGCACGCGTTGCACAGCTCCCGTCACCACAGGAGTCCCCGTTCACTTCGTTCGGACGGCATCCGATAGATCCCTTCTCTCCTTGAGATGGCGTGGTTCACGACGCCCAACTGTACAAGCGAAGGTCGCGGTTGTCCCGCGGGACTCGACGTCGGCGAGTACCGGGAATGCTCAGATAGCGCGTTGTTCAGAAGGAGGATGGGTTTGAAAAACCTCAAACGAATCTCGGCTTTGGTACTCTCGTCAGCCATGGTTCTGGGTCTCTCGCCCGCGGCGGCGCTGGCCGAGGACGTGGATCTGACCCCAGGGCCGACGATCATCCAGGATCCGGCTTCGCCGACCGGCTACACCGGACACTTCGTCTACCACAACCCGACCGCCACCAGCGTCCGGTTCGTGGCCGACATCCTGTTGCGGGACTGGGAGAATCCCACCAGTCCGACGATCTACCAGCCGTCCCAGTATCGGCCCGGTCTGATGCGCGGCGGTGGCGGATATGACGTCCAGATGACCAACGTCGGCGACGGCTATTGGGTCACCGATGTGCCGTTGGCGGCCGGCGCCAACCAGTACTGGTTCTACGTCAACAACAACACCAACCTGTGGGTGACCGATCCCGCCAATCCGCCGATCTACGCTCCCGACGGCCTGACCGGGACCGCCCGGCGCGCCTTCAACAAGGTGAACGTGCCGTACGACGCGGAGAAGCAGAACTACGGCCCGCTGGCGGCGCGTGTGATCGAGAACCCAAGGCCCGACTCGCCGAAGGGTACGTGGAGCTACGTGCCGATCCAGATCGGTACCGCCACACGGACGCTGGGCGTGTACCTGCCGCCCGGCTATGACGCCGAGCGCGCCGAGCCGTACAAGACCATCTGGATGCAGCATGGCGGCGGCCAGGATCAGTCCGACTGGATGAACATCGGCAGCGTACCGGTCATCATGGACAACCTGCTCCAGGACGGCCTCACCCAGCCAGCGATCGTCGTTACGACGAACACCAACTACCTCGGTGCCGCCAATCAGGGGTATCCCAACCTACGCAACATCGTCCTGCCGTTCGTGGAAAGCAACTACAACGTCTCGACGCATCCGACGGATCGGGCGTTTGCCGGTCTCTCGGCGGGCGGGATCGTCACGTCCAACCTCATCAACTTCGACGCCACGAAGTTCGGGTACTACGGCCCGTGGAGCGGCGGCGTGAGCGTCAACAACAACGCGGCGAACCTGGGCGTGCCCTACATCGTGTGGGGCGGGGGACGATGGGACTTCGGGCTGCCGAACGCCACGCAAGTAGCCGCGCGGACCAACGCGTTCGCCAAGAACGTGGTCGTTGCCGGTGCCCACGACTTCAATTCCTGGAACCAGTTGTTCACGACGTTCGCCAGGGACTATCTGTGGCACCCGGAAGTGTTCATCAACGACAAGATCGAGATCCTCAAGAGTGACGTTGCAAGCACGAGCCTGAACAAGGGGGTCCGTAACGCCCTCACGGTCAAGCTCGACCAGGCGTACAAGTTGTTCCTCAAGGATCAGAGGAGCGAGATGATCGACGTGCTGAACGGGCTTGTCGTTCAGGTCGATTCGCTGGAGAGCGAAGGGAAGCTGACTGCAGAGCAGGCAGCAGGCCTTCGCACGAAGGCGGAGAAGATCATCTTCAACGTCGGGTTCTGGTTGTAGATGGGAGTCTGATCAGCTCTATCCGTCAGGAGTCGAAGGGGTTGCTGGCCGAGGGGTTCTGCCAGCAACCCCGATCACCGGGTCCCTGGCACCTAGCGGCACGGGCAGTGCGGGTGGCGTGCCGAAGGGGACGACGACCGGTCTCTCAGAGTCACCAGCCGAGCAACCTCCTCGCTCGCTCGGACACCGTGCAGGCCTGCGCCCTCCTCGTGCACTCGTGGGCGTTCACGGACAGCGTCTGCCGCATCTAGCGGAATCCCGCTCCTTCGAGATCGCGTGGTCTCCGAGCCAAAGATTGGAGAATGGTGAAAATCGCACGAAAAATCTCGGCTTTGGTACTGGCGTCAGCCATGGTTCTGGGTCTCTCGCCCGCGGCGGCGCTGGCCGAGGACGTGGATCTGACCCCAGGGCCGACGATCATCCAGGATCCGGCTTCGCCGACCGGCTACACCGGACACTTCGTCTACCACAACCCGACCGCCACCAGCGTCCGGTTCGTGGCCGACATCCTGTTGCGGGACTGGGAGAATCCCACCAGTCCGACGATCTACCAGCCGTCCCAGTATCGGCCCGGTCTGATGCGCGGCGGTGGCGGATATGACGTCCAGATGACCAACGTCGGCGACGGCTATTGGGTCACCGATGTGCCGTTGGCGGCCGGCGCCAACCAGTACTGGTTCTACGTCAACAACAACACCAACCTGTGGGTGACCGATCCCGCCAATCCGCCGATCTACGCTCCCGACGGCCTGACCGGGACCGCCCGGCGCGCCTTCAACAAGGTGAACGTCCCGTACGACGAGAAGCAGAACTTCGCGCCCCTTGCGGCGCGCGTTATCGAGAACGTCAGGCCGTATGCCCCGACCGGCACGGGAAGCGCCGGCGGTGGGTCTTGGGGCTACGTCCCGTTCATGACAACCAGCAGTGCGGCGACCACCCTCGTCGCGCCGAGCGCGGTCGGTGACACCAAGCTGTTCCTCGCGAGCGTGGCCGGCCTGGCCGTGGGCGGCAACCTGAGCGTTGACACCGCAGCCAACCAGGAGACCGGCTCGATCAGCGCGGTCGGCACGGCCGCCGGCGGCGTGACCACCCTGTTCTCGGCCGCAAACAGCGGCGACACGAATGTGAAGGTCCCGTCGGTCGCGGGCTTCGTCGTCGGGCAGCAGATCCTCATCGACACCGCTGCGAACCTCGAGTCGCGGACGATCACGACCGTCGGCACGGCAGGCCGGGCGACGACGCTGGCCGCCGCGGCGGCGGCCGGCGCGACCAACATCAAGGTCGGGAGCGTCACCGGCCTGGTCGTCGGCGACACGCTGACCATCGACACCGGCGCCAACCTCGAGACGGCGACCATCGCGATCGTCGGCACCCAGGGTCCCGGCGGCACGGGCGTCACCGTGACCGCCCCGCTCACGCTCGCTCACGCGACCGCGGCCGCAGTGCGCGACCAGAGTCAGCCGGGCACGGGCATCACGTTCTCCGCTGGACTGAATGCCGGCCATGCTATCGGCACCACCACCCGCGGCTCCGGCACTGGCGTGACCGTGAGCGCTCCGCTCACCATCGCCCATGCCGCCGGTGCGACCGCCCAAGGCTCCCGGCAGCGATATCTGGGCATCTACACCCCGCCAGGCTATGACCCGGATCGGGCGCAGCCGTACAAGACGATCTACCTCCAGCACGGCTCAGGGCAGGATGCCTCCGACTGGTTGAACATCGGCGACGCCCCGGTGCTCATGGACAATCTGATTGAGGACGGCCTCACGGAGCCCGCGGTCATCGTCACCACGGACCAGAACTACCTGGGAGGCTCTCCCTACACCATCCTCGAGAGCACGATCATCCCGTTCGTCCAGAACAACTACAACGTCTCGACAGACCGGATGGATCGCGCGTTCGCGGGTCTGTCGGCGGGCGGGTCGACGACCGTGAACATCATCAACAACAACCCGTTGCGTTTCGGCTACTACGGCGTCTTCAGTTGGACCCCGAGTATCAACACGAGTACGGCGAACCTCAACCAGGCCTACATCCTCGTCGGCTTCGGCCGATGGGATACGACGGTGGCACCGCCGAGTGCAACGACCTTGAACAACCTGGCAGCGTCCCCGAACCTGCACTTCCAGTATGAGTCTGTCGCGGCTGGCCACGACTTCAATGCCTGGGACCAGTTGTTGACGAAGTTCATGCGCGACTATCTGTGGAAGCCGCCGCAGACCTTCGTGTACACAGCCCCCAAGACCGATCAGCACATCACCTTCGGCGCGATCTCGAACGCGACGTTCGGCGACCCCGATTTCGGAATCAGCGCCACGGCGTCGTCGAGCCTGCCGGTCAGCCTGAGCGTGACATCGGGCCCGTGCAGCCTCGACTCGGCGACCTCACCGGCCAACGTCCACATCAGTGGCGCCGGCGCCTGCACCATCACCGCCTCGCAGGCTGGCAACGGCAGCTTCAATGCCGCGGCCGACGTCGTCCGGACGTTGCAGGTCGCCAAGGCCGACCAGACGATCAGCTTCGATGCCCTCGCGGACAAGACCTACGGCGACGCCGACTTCGCGGTCAGCGCCACCGCATCCTCCGGTCTCGACGTCTCGTTCGGCGCGGACGGTGACTGCACCGTAGCCGGGACGACCGTCCACATCACCGGTGCCGGTTCATGCACCATCGCCGCGCTGCAGACCGGCGACGCCAACTGGAACCTGGCCCCCGACGTGCCGCAGACCTTCAGCATCGGCAAGGCCGCGCTGACCGTGACCGGGAACGACCAGACCCGTCGATTCGGGAGTGCGAACCCACCACTGACCGCGAACCTTTCAGGCTTCGTGGCCGGCGAGACCCTTGCTACTTCTGGTGTCACGGGCAACGCCTCGTGCACGACTCCCGCGACGCAGTTCAGCACCGGCGGGACATACCCGATCGATTGCTCGATCGGCAGCCTCGCCGCGGCCAACTACAGCTTTGGCCCGTTCGCGCCAGGCACGCTCAGCGTCACGTACACATCCACCATCACTGGGAACCGGTCCGTCCCGCTCGTCGTCTCGGCCGGCGAAGTGGTCCGCATCGGCTCCGGCGCCAGCGTAGCCGCACCGGTGACCGTCAAGCCCGGTGGCGTGCTTGACGTCGCAGGCGGCAGCATCAGCGGCCCGGTCGATTCCACCGGTGCAGGTGTGCTTCGCTTCTGCGGCGCGACCGTGACCGGTCCACTCACGCTCACCGGAGGCAGCGGACTCGTGCTGTTCGGCGGTCACGCGGCGACCGGCCCCTGTGCCGGCAACTCGGTGACGGGCCCCACCAAGATCCAGAACAACACCGCCGGCGTCGAGTTCAACGGCAATCACGTGACCGGGCCGGTCACGATCACGGGGAACTCCGGTTCCCTGCCGCCGCCGGACACGGGCCCCGTGCACGCGTCCGGGAACACGATCAGCGGCCGAGTGAAGATCCAGTAGACGCAATGTCCGGGTCGGCTTGCGATACACGATCCATCGTGAGAGCTCGCCGAACCCACGAAGTCATGCGGCCGTCGCGGCGAAAGCCCGGCGGCCGGTAAACCCGATCGATCCACACATCCTGCGGTGGCACCTCGACTCCTCCGAGGGCCACCGCAGGCTCCTCCCTCCGGTCGACGCGTCACGCCCGTCCCGGACGTGCCCACGCTTGCAGCGAGCGGTGTCCGTGGGATTCCACCCGGAACCAGGGCGGTGGACCACGATCCATCGAAAGGGGCGCCCGGCATCATCCGGCGCCCCCTTTTCGATCCGTCTCCCATCGCCGCCGTGCTGCGGCCGCGGACCATGAGCGGCGAGGAAGGTCACGACGGGCGGCAACGAAGGGCTTCGTGCTCGTGACGGCACCGAGAACGCAGCCAGCAAGGAGGCCGTTCCCAGAGGCACGCGTTTTGTATGCACACGCTTGCGTGCACACGTAGCATGTGCTAGGTTTACCGTCGGCGAGCATCGTGTCGGCGCTTCAGCGTCCCGAGTGAGGAAATGGACGCGGCATAGCCTCGCCAACTTAGGAGGGCATATGGGTCAGCTACGACACTTGGGTCTGCTCGTGGTCATCGCGCTTGTCGCGGCGGCCTGCGGCACCGCAGCACCGCCGACCGGGCAGGCATCCGCGTCCGCCCCACCCGCCACGGGCAGCGCCGCTCCGGCAGCGTCGCCGCCGGCAGAGGCCACTCGTTTCACCTTCTGGACGTTCGTCGATCGCCATGCCACCTGGTTCCAGAAGCGAGCCGAGGAATGGAATGCGGCGAATCCGGACCGTCCGGTGGCTCTCGATCCCTCGGTGATCGAGTACGCCCAGATGCATGACAACCTGGCCGCCGCGTTCGTCAACGGCAGTGGCGGTCCGAAGATCGTCGACATCGAGATCGGCAAGTTCAGCAACTTCCTCAAGGGCACGGTCCATCTGCTGGATCTGACCGCCGAGACACAGCCGTACGTACCGGATCTCATCGCATCTCGGCTAGCTCCCTACCAGTTCGGCGGCAAGCAGTACGGCATCGACTACCACCTCGGTGCGTACCTCGCGTTCTATAACGGCGCGCTGCTGACCAAGGCCGGGATCGACGCCGACTCGATCAAGACCTGGGCTGACTTCCAGGCCGCCGGGAAGACCTTCATGGCGAAGCAGAATCCGACCGCCGACCCGAATGGCGCGTTCTTCTCCACGATCGAGACCACCGACGTCCACACGATGATCGGCCCGATGCTCATGGCGGGCGGCGGGTTCTATGACGCGAGCGGCAACCTGACGATCACCTCGCCCGGCAACGAGAAGGCGCTGCAGCTCGCCGCTGACATGGTCAACACCGACAAGATCGCGATGGCGTCACCGGGTGGCTTCCTCCATGCGCCGGAGTTCTACGCGGCGATGCAGGCCGGCAAGATCGCCGCGTTCGTGATGCCGCAGTGGTACATGACCCGGTTCCCGGACAACATGGACGGCCTGTGCGGCTCGATGCTCATCAAGCCCATGCCCACGTTCGACGGGCAGACCGTCACCACCTCCATGGGCGGTGGCACGGGGACGGCCGTCACCGACCAGACCCCGGCCGACAACGCAGCAGCTGGCCAAGGACTTCGTGACCTTTGCCAAGCTGACGAAGGAAGGACAAGTGTCAGGCTGGGTCGATCTAGGGTTCGATCCGTATCGACCTGACGTCTATGACGACCCGTCGCTCCAGAAGCCGGACCCCTGCTTCAGCGACCAGGTGACCTTCGAGGTCATCAAGAGCGAGCTCGGTGAACGTGGCTGGCTTGACGATGGGGCCGAAGTTCGCGGACATCAACTCCTACATCGCGCAGACGCTCGTCTACGATGTCGTCGTCAACGGTGTCGCGCCGGCTGAGGCGCTCGCAAAGATGCAAGAGGCGATCGAAGCGGCGCCCTGAATGGGTGCGGATAGCCATCAGTAGCGAAACCGACCGGCGCCGCGCACCCTGCGCGGCGCCGGTGTCATTCGAGGACAGTCGATGACCCGAGCGCGTTCCGTGCTCCTGGACCGGCGGCTGGCGCCCTATGTCTTCCTCGCGCCGTTCCTGCTCGTGTTCATCGTGTTCCGCGTCTGGCCCTCCGTCCACGCGGTGATCATGAGCCTCCAACAGTGGGAAGGCACGGACATGACCGGGTGGGTCGGGATCTCGCAATACGCCACCGTGATCAAAGATCCCCGGCTGGGAAATGCCTTCTGAACACGGTGCTCTACACGCTCGGGACGCTCGCGATCCTGATCCCGTTGCCCTTGATCCTCGCCGCATTGCTCGACAGCGGTCGAGTCGTCAAGCAGACCGTCTTCCGCGTCTCACTGTTCCTGCCGGCACTGACCTCGCTGGTGACGGTGGCGATCATCTTCCGCATCGTGCTCGCCAAGGACGGTCTCCTGAACACCGCACTGGGATCGGTGGGTCTCCCGACTCCGCCGTGGCTCGAGGCCGCCGACCTGGCTGTCCCGTCACTGATCATCATGGCCGCCTGGCGCTGGACGGGGGTCAACATCCTGTACTTCAGCTCGGGCCTGGTGAACATCCCGCGAGAGATCACCGAGGCCGCGGCGCTCGACGGCGCCGGCAGCTGGCGGATCTTCCGCAGCATCACGCTGCCGATGATCCAGCCGACGATCCTGTTCGTCGTCGTGCTGTCGATCATCGGCGGGTTCCAGGTGTTCGTCGAGCCATTCGTGCTGTGGAACGCCGGTAACTCGCCCGGGGGCGGCGGCATGACCATCGCCCTCCTGATCTACAAGACGGCATTCACGTCCTTCGACTTCGGTGCAGCCGCCGCGATGGGCGTCCTCCTGTCCGTGGTCGTCCTGGTGGTCGCGCTCATTCAATTCCGATTCTTCGGGGGATGGCGGGCAGAGCGGTGAGCACCCCCGGACGCACGCCGATCGATCTGGTCAGGCTGATGGGAACGCGAGCGCGAGGAAGGCTGCCCAGCCGACGTCGCCCGAGTCTCGGGCTCCTCATCTTGTTCGTTCTCCTGGCGGTGATCTTCGTCGTGCCCATGTACTGGATGTTCCTGAGCTCGATGAGGCCGCAGAGCGATATCTTCGGCGCGAACATCTCGCTGTTGCCGACGGACCTGTCGCTCGACAACTACGCCCGCCTGCTCGACCAGACGCCGTATGTCCATTGGTTCTTCAACTCGGTGGTGCAGTCGCTCGGGTATGCCACTTTGACCGTATCCCTGTGCGCGATGGGCGGCTATGCGCTGGCGAGGTTCCGCTTCCGAGGGCGCTCGGTGATCTTCGTTGGGGTGCTCGCCTCCCAGATGCTGCCTTTCCAGCTCTTGATCGTGCCGCTCTTCCTGCTGATCGTGAACCTGCGTCTGGTCGAGACGTACTTCGGCGCTGTCGTCCCGTTGGCCGCACATCCCATCGGGCTTTTCTTCATGCGCCAGTACATGCTCGGCCTGCCCACCCAGATGCTCGACGCGGCGCGCGTCGATGGGGCAGGCGAATACCGGATGTTCTGGTCGGTCGTGCTGCCCAACGTCAGGCCCGCCCTGGCGACGATGTTCATCCTGTTCGCGCTGGAGTACTGGAACAACTTGCTCTGGCCGTTGATCGTGTTCCGCAAGCCGGAGAACATGCCGCTGGCCGTGGGCCTGGCATCCCTGGTGAACCAGTACAAGGTGTCCTACGACCTCGTGTTGGCCGGGACGGCGCTTGCGACGTTGCCCGTCATCCTCCTGTTCGTGGTGTTGCGACGGCACTTCATGGAGGGCACTGCGTCGATGGGCACGGGCGCGCAATGAACTGGGACAGGATCGGGGGCGCGTCGTGAAGGCCAGCGCCAAGATCCTGATCGGCGAACCGATCGGCGAGGTGCATCGCCGCCTCTTCGGCGCCTTCGTCGAGCACATGGGCCGGTGCGTCTACACCGGCATCTATGAGCCCGGCCACCCCTGCGCCGACGCCGACGGGCTCCGCGAGGACGTGCTTGACCTCGTCCGCGAGCTCGGCGTCACGGTCGTCCGCTATCCCGGCGGCAACTTCGTGTCCGGCTATCGCTGGGAGGACGGGATCGGGCCCCGTGGAGCGCGACCGCGCCGGCTGAATCTCGCCTGGCACACGACGGAGACCAACGAGTTCGGTGTGGACGAGTTCGCCCGCTGGGCCGCCCGGGCGGGCGTGGAGCCGATGCTGGCGGTCAACCTCGGGACGCGCGGCGTGGACGAGGCACTCGGGCTCCTCGAGTACGTGAATTTCCCCGGCGGCACGAGGCGGTCGGACGAGCGCATCGCCAACGGGAGCGGCGCGCCGTACGACGTCCGCATGTGGTGTTTGGGCAACGAGATGGATGGGCCGTGGCAGATCGGGCACAAGACGGCGAGCGAGTACGGGCGCGTCGCGGCCGAAACCGCGCGCGCGATGCGCATGCTTGACCCGGGGCTCGAGCTGGTGGCCTGCGGCAGCTCGGGCGGCTGGATGCCGACCTTCATCGAGTGGGAGCGGACGGTCCTCGAGCACACGTACGACCTCGTCGACTACATCTCCTTGCATGCCTATTTCGAGGAGGACGAGGCGGGTGATCTTGCCAGCTTCCTGGCCTCTGGCGTCGTCTTGGACCGGTACATCGACACCGTCGTCGAGGCGGCGGATGGCGTCGGTGCCGCGCTCGGCAGCGCCAAGCGCATCCAGGTGTCGGTCGACGAGTGGAACGTCTGGTACCTGCGTCGTTTCGAGGCGCGGCCACCCCGCGGCGACTGGCCGGTGGCACCGAGCCTGTCCGAAGACGACTATTCGGTCGCCGATGCCGTCGTCGTGGGTGGCGTGCTCATCTCCCTCCTGCGTCACGCCGACCGCGTGACGTGTGCCTGCCTCGCGCAGCTCGTGAACGCGATCTCGCCCATCCGAGCCGAGGCAGGCGGAGCGGCATGGCGCCAGACCACCTTCTTCCCGTTCTCGCTGACCGCCCGCCACGCTATCGGAACGGTGGTGCCGCTGGTGCTCGACGTGCCGATGGTGGACACGGCCGCGCACGGGCCCGTGCCCGCTGTGGACGGGATCGCCACGTACGACGCGGCCTCCGGTGGTGTCTCGGCATTCATGGTGAACCGCTCCGCCACGGACCTGGTCTCGCTGGACCTGGCCTCGGAGGGCTTTGGCGGCATGCGCATCATCGAGCATGTCGTCCTGGCTGACGACGATCCCCACGCGCGGAACACGACTAACGAACCCGCGCGCGTCGCGCCTCGGCGCGTATCGCCGGCCACCGCGGTCGATGGCTTGCTCACGGTCACGTTGCCCCCGGTCTCCTGGTCGATGCTGCGATTCGAACCCGCGGCACTCGGCGACGACGCCGCGACATCCTGACCCGATGGGCAGGGCCTGGACGCCCCGTATGAGGAGCTGACAAATTGGCTGCTGACTTCTTCCCTGATGTCGCCGGGCAGATCCCCTTCAGGGGCCTGGATTCGACGGACCCACTCTCCTTCAAGGTCTATCAGCCGGACCGGCTCGTCCTTGGGAAGCGGATGGAGGACCACCTCCGGCCCAGCGTGTGTTTCTGGCACTCGTTGGCCTGGCCCGGCGCGGACATGTTCGGCACCGGCACGCTCGATCGGCCGTGGCTCGACGGCACGGGCGACGAGATGGATGCGGCCCGGAACCGGATGGCGGTGGCGTTCGAGTTCTTCACCAAGCTCGGCGTGCCGTACTACTGCTTCCACGACCGCGACGTCGCGCCGGAAGGGTCCGGCTTCGGGGACTTCCGGTCGAATCTCGACGCGCTCGTGGACGACGCGGCCGGCTACCAGGAGCGCACGGGCGTGCGGCTCCTGTGGGGCACGGCGAACCTCTTCACGCATCCGCGCTACCAGGCGGGCGCCGCCACGAACCCGGATCCGGAGGTGTTTGCCTACGCCGCCGCCCAGGTGAAGCACATGCTCGAGGTGACCCAGCGACTGGGTGGCCAGAACTACGTGCTGTGGGGCGGTCGCGAGGGCTACGACACTCTGCTCAACACGGACCTCCGGCGCGAGGGCGCCCAGCTCGCGCGCTTCCTGCACCTGGTGGCCGAGCACAAGCACCGGATCGGGTTCGAGGGCCAGCTGCTCATCGAACCGAAGCCGATGGAGCCGACCAAGCACCAGTACGACTACGACGTGGCAACGGTGCACGGCTTCCTGGCGCGCAATGGCCTCGACGACGAGTACAAGACGAACATCGAGGCGAACCACGCGACCCTCGCCGGCCACAGCTTCCATCACGAGATCGCGTACGCCGTCGCCAACGGGATGCTGGGCAGCGTCGACGCCAACCGCGGCGACCCGCAGAACGGCTGGGACACCGACCAGTTCCCGAACTCGGTCGAGGATCTCGTCCTGCCGATGTTCGAGATCCTGCGGTCGGGTGGCCTGGGGCTGGGCGGCTTCAACTTCGACGCGAAGCTGCGCCGGCAGAGCACGGACCGCACCGACCTGTTCCACGCGCATATCGGCGCGCTCGACACGCTTGCGCAGGCGCTGCTGGTCGCGGCCGACCTGGTCGAGCGTGGCGAACTGGCCGAGCTCCGTGACCAGCGGTACGCGGGCTGGGACGGGCCGCTCGGCGCCGCGATCATGGACGGGTCGCTCGACCTCGCGGCGCTCGAGGCGCGAGTCGCGAACGGCAGCATCGACCCTCGTCGCGTCTCGGGTGGTCAGGAGCGGCTGGAGAACCTCGTCAACCAGCGGATCTGGGCCGCGGACCGCTGAGCCCGGCGATGGGCAACGTCCTAGGGATCGACGTTTCGACGACGGCGACGAAGGCCGTCATCCTCGACGAGGCGGGCGCCGTCGTCGGGATCGGCCATGCCGAGTACGGTTTCGACAGCCCGCGGCCGCTCTGGAGCGAGCAGGACCCGCGGCTGTGGTGGGACGGGACGATCGCGGCGGTTCGGTCCGTTCTCGCCTCGACCGGCGTCGGCGGGGCGGACATCGCGGCCGTTGGGTTGACGGGCCAGATGCACGGGGCGGTGCTCCTCGATGGGGCGGGGGAGGTGCTGCGGCCGGCGATCCTGTGGAACGACCAACGGACGGCCGCCGAATGCGACGCGATCCGTGAGGCGGTCGGCGCGGCGCGGCTGATCGAGATCACTGGGAACGACGCGCTGACCGGATTCACGGCGCCGAAGCTCGTCTGGGTCCGCGACCACGAGCCTGCGGTCTGGGAGCGGATCGCCCATGTCCTGTTGCCGAAGGACTTCGTGCGGCATCGGCTCACCGGGGAGTACGCGCTCGACAAGGCCGACGGCGCCGGCACGATCCTGTTCGATCTCGCCGCCCGCGACTGGTCGGCGGAGGTGGTGGCGGCAGTCGGGATCGATCCGGTGTGGCTCCCGCCGACGTTCGAGGGTCCCGCGGTGACCGGGTCGGTGACGGCCGAGGCGGCCGCGGTGACCGGACTGCGAGAGGGGACGCCGGTCGTGGCGGGCGCGGCGACCAGGCGGCGAACGCGGTCGGGGTCGGAGCGGTCACTCCGGGCGTCGTCGCCCTCTCGCTCGGGACGTCGGGTGTCATCTTCGCCACGACCGAGTCCCCGCTGCGCGATCCACGCGGCCAGGTCCAGGCGTTCTGCCACGGGGTGCCGGATCGGTGGCACCTGATGACGGTGATGTTGTCAGCCGCCGGCAGCCTGCGCTGGTTTCGCGATGCGCTGGCGCCGGGCGTGGACTTCGGGGAGCTGGTCGGGCCGGCCTCGGAGGTTCCGGCGGGGAGTGACGGGTTGCTGTTCCTCCCGCACCTGACCGGCGAGCGGAGCCCCCATGCCGACCCGCTCGCGCGTGGCGCGTTCGTCGGGCTGACCGTGGGCCACGACCGCCGGCATCTCACCCGGTCGGTGCTGGAGGGCGTGGCGTTCGGGCTGCGCGACGGCCTCGACCAGGTGCTGGCGACGGGGATGCCGGCGCCGTCGCAGGTGCGCGCATCCGGTGGGGGAACGGCGAGCCCGCTCTGGCGCCAGATCCTCGCCGATGTCCTGGGGGCCGAGATCGCCACCGTCCACACGACCGAGGGGGCGGCGTACGGCGCGGGGTTGCTCGCGGCGGTCGGGGCTGGCTGGTTTGGCTCCGTCGAGGCAGCCGGCGCAGCACTGGTCAGGGCCACCCCGATCGCCGAGCCGGGACCGGACGCGGCGCAGTACGCGGACGCCCTCGACATCTATCGGGGCCTCTACCCGTCGCTGGCACCGGCCTTCCACCGGATGTGAGTCCGACTGGGACGTGTTCCTATCGTGACGGAGCCGGCTCCCCGGCAGACCACCACAACCAGCTCATCTCAACCTCAAGGGTGTCGCCGCGCTCCACCATGCCGCTCGTTCCGAGGTTGACGTCATCGGGAGGTCCGGTTTGGGGCTCCACGCACAGGGCGTGGCCGAGTTCCGTGTACGCGACCCAGTGGTCGGACGTCGATCGCAGCTCGAGAGCGAGGTGGCCCGGCCAGGTGAGCCGCGGAGCCGCGCGCAGGCCGACGAAGCAGTCATCCCATGGCCCCGGTTTAGGCATGACCAGGCGCCCGGTCGGTAGGCCGGATAGGTCGCGCTCGTACATCCGTTCCGCCTCGAACCGTAGTTCGACGTCGGCATCGGTTCCCAGTAGCCGACGCACGAACCATGGATGCCAGCCGATCGTGGCGGGCATCCGCTCCTCGGCCTCGAGTCGGAGTGCGACGTTGAGCCCGTGGGCGTCGAGGCGGAACTGTTGCACGACCCGCCCTCGGAAAGGCCAGTCGGGGCCGAGGTCCGTCGATATCGTGTCGGGGCCTTCCACGCGCCAGGCTCGTTCGAAGACGGTGCCGTGGATCGCGTGGGGTGGAAGATTGATCGGAAGCTCCACCTCAATGTCGTCAAACCGAAACCGTCCGTCGCGGATCCGCCCGGCGAACGGCGCGAGCGGGTAGGCGCCCCACATGATCGGCCCGTCGCCCGTGGTGACGAGAAGCTCGTACCCCCGAACCACGAGCGATGTCATCCGACCGCCGTCCATGGCGCTCACGGTCAGCCGGGCGTCCGCGGCCTCCAGGACGAGAGGGTCGGTCATGGGTGGACCATCGGCAGCATCAACTTGAGCATAGCGGCGGTTCACTGATCGTCCCAGGCGGATCGTCCGAGATACGTGCGCGAAGGCCGTTGCACGCGGCCTGCTGGTGGCGGGGGACGGCGGTCGCTGGCCGAGCGGAACACGAGTCGCGCGCCCCTCACACCTGGGCCGGAGCCGTTCTTGATAGCCCATCAGGCCCGTGCCTTGAGGCACGTGGTGTGGCTGGCGAGGAAGGATTCGAACCTTCGATCTCCTGATCCAGAGTCAGGCGCCTTACCGCTTGGCCACTCGCCAGTGGAGCGGCCGAGATGATACCGCATCGGCCCTTCGGGACCACCTGACAGGCGCCTCGGGACCGGTGGCCGCCGGTACGTTCGGGGGAGTGGACGGGGGTGGTGCGCGCTGACATCGTGGGGGCATGACATCCGCCCACGATCGACGCCCCCGGCTCGTCGCCCTGCTGCTCGTCGCGGTCCTGGTGACCGGGTTTGCCGCCACCGTGTCGGTCTCGGCCGCGCCCGCGTTGCCGTCGTGCCGGGTCGCCGACACCCTGACGAAACACCGGCTCTACGGCGACTGGGCCAAGTCGCTCCTGGACCAGACCTACCGTCTGTCGAGCAACTACAAGCCGACCGACCTTCGCTCGACCTCCAACGCGAGCCTCAACTCCGGCTTCCTCGTGCGACGCCACGTCGTCGCCGATCTCAAGCTGATGGCCGAGGCTGCGCGGCGTGCTGGTGCGCGGTTCTCCGTGCAGTCGGCGTATCGCAGCTATGCGACCCAGAAGTCGACGTTCGATTACTGGGTCCGCGTTCACGGCTACGCCGTCGCCCTCAAGGAGAGCGCCCGGGCCGGCCATAGCGAGCACCAGCTCGGTACGACCGTCGACCTCCGGAGTTACGGTGGTGGCGCGCCCTGGAACTACACGGACTGGGCCACGACCAAAGCGGGTGCATGGCTGAAGGCCAATGCCCACAAGTACGGCTTCATCATGTCGTACCCCAAGGGCAAGACCGCGGTCACCTGCTACACGTACGAACCGTGGCATTACCGCTACGTCGGCCGCACACGCGCTGCGAAGATCCGGGCGAGCGGCCTCACGCTGCGACAGTTCCTGTGGCGGGAGCAGAACACGCCGGCCCCCACGCCGACGCCGCGCCCGACGCCCACGCCGACGCCGCGCCCGACGCCCACGCCGACGCCACGCCCGACTCCCGTACCCACGCCGGTTCCCACGCCGACCCCGACACCGACGCCGACCCCGACAGCGACGCCCACGCCTGCCTGACCGTCGTGATCGTTTCTGACCGGTTTCGACCCCTTGGCAGCGGTCGTTTGCCCGGCCATACTCAGCCGGCACTCGGAAGACCCTGGAACGAACCGCGCCGAAATGGCCGGGCTTGAGCCTGCACGAGGAATCGGATCGTCAGTGGCCACCATGGTCATCAATGCGGATGGCACCACCGCTGATGCGAGTCCGGCTGCCCTCGAACTGCTGGGCCTGACGCTCGAGCAGCTGCGCGCACTACCGCCGGGCGCCCTGTCACCCGAGCCCACGGATCCCGCAGCGCAAGCCGCCTTCCGCGAGCAATGGGAGAGCCAGGGTTCACCCGATCTCGGCGGTGAGGCCACGATGCGGCGGCTTGATGGCACGAGCATCCGCGTGAAGTTCGGGATCACGCCGATCGAGAACGGTCGATTCCTCGCCATGCTCGAGCCAGTCGCCGGTCCGACCGAGCGACCGCCGACCGTCTACACGGCGGGCGAGGTCCTCGCGGAGTGGCGCGCCGCGGAACGCCGGATGATCGAGATCCCGCCCGATACCGCCGAATGGCACGATACGCAGGCGCAGATCGACATGTTCCGACAGCGCTACCAGGAGCTGTTCAAGCGGCGCTAGCGCACGGCGAGCCCCGATCCGGTCGCGCTACCCTTCGGGGGTGACCGACATCCCGACGATGTTCCGCGCCTACGTGGCGGAGAAGGTCGATCCGACCGACGGCACCGTGAGCGTCAACCGCGGCGTACGCGAGTTTGCCGCCGCGGATCTGCCACCGGGCGAGGTCGAGATCCAGGTCGGCTGGTCGAGCGTCAACTACAAGGATGGCCTGGCGACGCGGGCGGACGGCAAGGTCGCGCGGATCAACCCGATCATCCCCGGCATCGACCTGGCCGGGAAGGTCGTCGCGTCGAAAGAACCGGGGATCACGGTGGGCTCGTCGGTCGTGGCTCATGGCTATGACCTGGGCGTGGCCCGGCACGGTGGCTACAGCGAGTACCAGCGCGTGCCGGCCGGCTGGGTCGTACCCCTGATCGGCGGCCTCACCGAGCGCGACGCCATGGCGATCGGCACGGCAGGTTTCACCGCGGCGATGTCGGTGGTGGCACTCCAGGAACGCGGCCTGCAGCCTGGCGATGGGCCAGTGCTCGTGACCGGGGCCAGCGGCGGGGTCGGTGGGACGGCCCTCGCGATCCTGGCCGACCTTGGGTATGAGGTCTGGGCTGCGACCGGCAAACCCGATGAAGCCGACCGCCTGCGGGGCCTCGGTGCGGCCGGGATCCTGACGCGCGATGAGGTGACCGCCGCTGGGAAGCCGCTCGAGTCGGAACGGTGGGCCGGGGCCGTCGACGCGGTCGGCGCGGCCACGCTTCCGTACGTGCTGCGGACCCTGCGGACCGGTGCCGCCGTCGCGGCAAGCGGCAACGCATCCGGCCCCAAGCTCGATACCACCGTGTTCCCGTTCATCCTCCGAGGCGTCGCGTTGCTCGGCATGGACTCGGCCCAGCTCGCGATCGATCGACGCCGCGCCATCTGGGATCGGCTCGCGACGGATCTGCGGCCGCGATCGCTCGGCGAGCACGTGACCGAGGTGACGCTCGACACCCTGGACGGGGCGCTCGACGGGATCCTGGCCGGGGAGGCCCGCGGCCGTTGGATCGTGCGCGTCGGCGGCTGATCGACTAGCCGAGTGCGACCGGTACGCCGGCCTTGCGGACCATCACGATCGAGTCCGGTCGGGTCAGCAGCGTAAGGTCGACCTCCGGGGCGCCGTCGACAACGACGAGGTCCGCCGGCCCCCCGACGGCCACGTGCCCGAGCTCGGGCCGCCCCAGGGCCGCGGCCCCGCCGATCGTGGCGGCGCGGAGCGCGTCGATCGGGGGCAGGCCGGCTTCGGACAGCCGGACCAGCTCGTTGGCCGATGCCCCGGGCGGACCGCTGTCGTAGCCGAGCGCGAGGGTCACGCCCGCGCTCCGGGCCGAAGCTACCGTCTTGAGCGCCTCCTCCAGCTGCCGTTTCGCCTGCTCGACGAGCGCGGGCGCGAAGTCGGACGCGAAGCGCTCGGCGAGGTCGTGGAACGTGGTCAGCGTGGGGACGAGGACCGCGCCTCGCGCCGCCATCGCATCGAGGAGCGATGGATCCCGATGCAAGGACAGGCCATGCTCGATCGTGTCGGCGCCGGCCTCGATCGCCCAGCGCGTGCCGGCGAGGCCCTCCGCGTGCGCGGCTACCCGCCGGCCCATTCGATGCGCCTCGTCGACGATCGCGGTCATCTCCTCCAGCGTCATCTGGGCCGGTTCCGGATCCTCCGCGACGACCGATCGTGCACCCGTGGCCATGAACTTGATGAAGTCGGCGCCGCGCCGGATCTGCTCGCGCACGGCCTTGCGCATCTCCCAGGGCCCGTCGGCCTCCCGGTACATCGTGCCGAAGATCACGCCGCCGGGCGCCGTGGCCGAGACGATCCGCCCACAGGTCAGGATGCGCGGGCCCGGCACGACACCCAGGTCCACCGCGATCTTCAGGGCGCTCGCCTCGTCGTCGAAGCTGCCGACATCGCGGACGGTCGTGAAGCCGGACTGGACGATCCGGGCGGCCGACGCGGCGAGGATGTAGTGGCCGAGTGCCGCGGGGCGTGGGGCCTCACCGTGGAGCATCGGCCGCGGCCCGAAGCCCGGGCTCCGGTCCGTGTCGGACAGCACGTGACAGTGGGCGTCGATCAGGCCCGGCAGGAGCGTCGCGCCGGCGAGATCGCGGGCGCCCTCCGGCGGCGAGCCGTCGGCGTCGTCGATGGAGGTCACGAGTCCGTCGTCGATCCTGATGGCCCGCCGCTCGGTCGCCGCTCCCGCTTCGAGGTCGAGCAGGCGGACGTTCCAGAGCACCTCGCTCAAGGCTGGGCCAGTTCGCCGCGGAGCTGCGCCACCGCCCGCACCAGCGGCCGGCGCGCGTCCTCCGCGGGGTGCTCCGGGAAGGGATGGGCTGCGACGGCATCGTCGATGGTGATCTCGCCGGCGTGCACCCGCGCCGCCAGCGCGGGCACCTCCGCGATCGACGCCGTCTGGGTGTCGGCGAAGGCCCGACCCGCATGGTCGCCGTGCCCCGGGACGACCACGCCTCGCTCCGGGTCGATGAGCTGGGCGAGCTGCTGGGCGGTCGTCGCCCACTCGATGGGGTATCCGTCGCCGTACCACGGCACCGCCCCGTTCTCCAGCAAGTCGCCCGCGAAGAGCACATCGGTGCCGGGCACGGACACCACGATGTCGTGGTCGGTATGGCCACGGCCGAGATACCGCATCTCGACGACCCGGCCGCCGACTTCGGACCGTCGCGTTCGAGGCGAACGTCCGGTCGGGCGGGTCGATGACGATCTCGTCGAGGAAGCCCGCAAGCTCCGGGGTGTTCGTGCCGATCGCCGGCTTGCGCGCCTCGCCGGTCCGCTCCATGAACGTGACGCAACCCTCGTGGCCCCAGATCGTCGCGGGCCGGAAGACGGCATTCCCGAAGGTGTGGTCCCAATGCCCGTGGGTGTCGATGACGACCGTCACGGGATCCTTCGTGAGGGAGCGCAGGTCGTCGAGGATCTCGCGCGCCTGCCCGTACGTGGCACGCGTGTCGATGACCAGGGTCTCGGCATCGCCCAGGATCACGCCGATGTTCTGGTCGTAGAACTCGTACCGGCGCACGAATACACGATCCCCGATCTCGACCCAGCCATCGGCGACGCCCATGCGCCGATGATATCGAGCCGAACCCACCGAGATCGCCCCGTGCTAGGCTCTCCGCACAACCGAACACCGCCTCCGGGGAGCGCGTCCGAGCGCTGAGAGTGTGGCATCCGCCACTTACCCGCTGAACCTGATCCGGCTCATACCGGCGAAGGAAGCAGGCCGAACGTCATCCGATGACGCCGTCCCCCGAGCGGAGGCGGCGTATCGCATTGATTGGACTCGGAGGTTCGGAAGACGACATGACAGCTACCTACGACGCGGCGGGGCCGACATCCGCGCCCGACACGCGCTGGCGCACCCGCGACATCGTCATCGCCGCCATCATCGGCGTCGCATTCGGTGTGGTGTTCTGGGCATGGAGCCTGGTCTGGTACGGCCCGCTGGCCTTCCTGTCCACCCTGGCTCTGCCGCTGCGTGATCTCGGCTACGCGGTCTGGCTGATGCCCGCCGTATTCGCTCCGTTGGTCATCCGCAAGCCGGGCGCAGCCCTCTTCGCCGAGATGGTCGCGGCCGGTGTCTCGGCATTCCTCGGCAGCCTGTGGGGCGTGGATACGCTTCTGTCCGGCTTCGTCCAGGGCGCCGCGGCGGAGCTGATCTTCGCGTTCACGCTGTACCGGATCTGGACGTTCCCGGTCCTGGCCATCGCGGCTGTGGCCAGTGCTGCCGCCGCCTGGATCCACGACTGGGTGCTCTACTACGCCACGGTCGACCCGACCGTCCAGGTCATCCGCTTCGCCTTCATGGCCGTCTCCGCCGTCGTCATCGTGGCAGGTGGATCGGTCGCCCTGCACCGTTCGCTCAAGCGCGCCGGCGTGTTCGAAGGATTCCCCGACTGACGACCCCCGACCGTCCGCCTGGGTCGCTCGAGGCACGCAACCTCTCGATCGGCCATCGGGGCTCCGATCGCCTCGCCCTGGACGGCGTCTCGTTCGAGCTGCCCGCGGGCAACACGATGCTGGTCGTAGGGCCGTCCGGGTCCGGCAAGAGCACGCTCGCGCTTGCCATCGGAGGCCTCATCCCGCGCGACATCCCGGCAGCGGTGGGCGGTCATCTCGCCCTCGACGATCGCGAGATCGGTAGCCTCGCGCCGGCCGCGGTCGCAGCACGGATCGGCATGGTCTGGCAGGACCCCGACAGCCAGCTCGTGATGGAGCGAGTCGAGGACGACGTCGCCTTCGGCCTCGAGAACCGAGCCTGGCCGCGACATGCGATGCGCTCGCGAGTGCCCGAGGTGCTGGATGAGCTGGGACTTGACGGGCTGGAACGGCAACGCTCGCGGCGCCTGTCCGGCGGTCAGCAGCAACGCCTGGCCCTGGCCGGCGCGCTGGCCCCCCGCCCCGGCGTCCTCGTGCTGGACGAGCCGACGTCCAACCTGGATCCGGCAGGGGCCGCGGCCTTCATGGAGCGTCTCGCGAGCCTGCGCGCCGAGCGATCGACGACCATCGTCCTGATCGAGCACCTGGTCGAGGCCGCGTGGTCCATGGCCGATCGCATCCTGGCGCTCGACGGCGAGGGTCGGCCGATCGACTTCGGGACGCCGCAGGAGGTCGAGCGCCGCTCGGCCGCCCGGCTCCGCGATGCCGGGATCTGGCTGCCAGCGGCCGTCGAACGGCGGATCCGCGGGGGCGGGAGGCGTGGACTCGCCCTCACGTCAAGCCCCGAGCCGGGTGGCGAAGGGCCGACGATCATCGCGGCGTCCAACCTTCGTTTCGGGTTCGATCGACGCGAACCGGTGATCCGCGACGTGCACCTGCGCATCGAGGCCGGAGAGCGGGTGGCCCTCGTCGGACCCAATGGCAGCGGGAAGTCCACGCTCGCTCGTCTCCTCGTGGGCCTGCTTCGGCCGGACATGGGTGCCGTCCGGCTCCTCGGCGACGATCCCGCCCGCCTGGCGCCCGCGGAACTGGCCCGGCGGGCCGCCTACGTCTTCCAGGACCCGGAGCGCCAGTTCCTCGCGCAGACCGTGGAGGACGAGGTGCTCCTTGGCCTCCGGTTCGCCCAGCGGCCCGCCGCCAGGATCCTGATGGGGCGGATGGGACTCCCGCTCGATCGATTCGGTCGGCGCAGCCCGTACCGGCTGTCGGGCGGCGAGCAGCGGCGGCTGTCGCTGGCCACCGCGCTGGTGCGCGAACCGGCCGTGCTCGTGCTCGACGAGCCGACCTTCGGGCAGGACCGTTTCGGCTACGAGGGCCTGCTGGAGATCCTCGACGAGCGGCTGTCGGCCGGCGCCACGCTCATCGCCGCGACGCACGACCAGCGTTTCGTGGCGGATGCCACGACGCGGTCCATCGAGCTTGACGGGGGCTGGATCGTGTCCGACCAGCGGGCGTCGTGACCTTCGACCGACTCGAGCTCGACGAGCCGCGTCTCGCGAGCCCGCTCGGACTGGTTAACCCGGTGGTCAAGCTCGCCATCGCGCTGGCGTGGCTGGTCGGCCTTGCGTTGACGACCCGGATCCTGCCGCCGCTGCTTCTCGCCCTGGTCGCCATGGTCGGCGGACTGTGGCTCGGCCGCATCCCGGTGCCGATGCTGGCGAGAGCGACGGCGCCGCTATGGGTCGCGGCGGTCCTGATCGGGATCTCGAACACCGTGTTCGCCGCGACCAACGGCGATCCGGCAGCCGCCGAGCTGGTGCGCATCGGTCCGATCCGAATCGCGACCGAGGCGGCGGTCGCAGGTGTGGGACTGGCCTGCCGGGTCATCGCCATCGCGTCGGTCGGTGCGGTGTTCTCGCTGACGACGGAACCGACCCGGCTCGTGGATTCGCTCGTGCAGCAAGCGAGGGTCTCGCCGCGCTTCGCGTATGGGGCGTTGGCGGCCTACGGCGCGATCCCGCGCTTCGGCGAGGACCTTGCGACGCTGCGGCAGGCACGCCGGGTGCGCGGCTTGCGCGGCGGATGGCATCCAGGGCTGCTCGTCGGGGTGCTCGTGCTGGCGATCCGCCATGGCGATCGGATGGCGCTGGCCATGGATGCGCGGGCGTTCGGCTCGGGGCCGCGGACGTTCTACCGGCCAAGCGGCTGGCATTGGCGCGACCTCGTCGTTTCCGTGGGGGCGCTTGCCGTGCTCGTGGTCGCGCTGGCTGTTCCCGCCTAGACTCGGGCGCGTGACCTCGAATCTCGCCCGTTATCCGCTCGGCGCAGCGGTCACGCTCGATGATCTCGACGCCGATCCGCATGGGCCCCTGGCAGCCCTGCGGGAGCGCGAGCCCGTCTCGTGGGTGCCGGTCCTCGACGGCTGGCTGGTGACCCGGCGCGACCTCTGCGTCGAGGTCATGCGGGACGCCGGGACCTTCACCGTGGACGACCCGCGTTTCTCGACGGCGCAGGTCGTTGGCCCGAGCATGCTCTCGCTCGACGGGGAGACGCACCGGCGGCACCGCGACCCGTTCGCCGAGGCCCTGCGTGCGACCGAGCTGCGCGAGCGACTCGCCCGGCGTGTCGCACAGGAGGCACGGCGGCTCGTCGCCACCCTCGCGCCGGCCGGTGCGGCCGAGATCCGGCGAGATCTCGCCGGGCCCCTGGCGGTGAACGTCGTGGCCGACGCGCTCGACCTACTCGACGTCGCGCCCGGGACCGTTCTCGGGTGGTATGACGAGATCGTCGCCGCTGTCGACCGCGTCTCGGTCGGTGGCGAGATCGGCCCGGACGCGCGCTCCGCCGTGAGCGCCCTCGCCGGTCACGTCTCGGAGACCATCGAGCAGGATCGCGGCGTGCTGGCGGAAGCCGCACGGACGCTCACCGATCCCGAGGTCGTCTCGAACGCCGCGGTGATGATGTTCGGTGGGATCGAGACGAGCGAGGGCATGACCACGTCGGTCTTCTGGCACCTGCTGACGAACCCCGACGGCATGGCGGCCGTGCGGGCGGACCGATCGCTCGGCGCGAGTGCCATCGAGGAATCGTTGCGCCTGGAGCCGGCCGCCGGGCGGGTCGATCGCTACGCGACCGTCGACACGGAGCTCGCCGGCGCCGCCATCCGGAAGGGCGACCTCGTGATCGTGTCCCTGACGGCCGCCAACCGCGACCCGGCCACGTTCCCGGACCCCGACCGGTTCGACCTCGCCAGGCCCAACGCGCGATCGCACGTCGCGTTCGCCCAGGGGCCGCACGCCTGTATCGGGAGTCACCTCGCGCGGCTGGAAACTCAGGCGGCCCTGGACGCCGCGCTCGACGGTTGGCGCGGGATGCACCTTGCCGACGGGGCGACGCCGCCCACCGGCGTGGTGTTCAGGAAGCCGAAGTATCTTCCGGTCCGCTGGGATGCCTAGATGGATGCATAGGTGGATGCATAGGCTCGGCCGTTCCGTGCTGCGACGGCGGTCAGCGAGTGGCCAGGCGGATCGCCATCATCTGGGCGACATCCCTTCACGGAGGCTTCTGTGACCGAGCCGCGCACGATCATCTTCTTTCCAGAGGGGGCCTTCGGCCCGACCAACAACTGCGTCGGGATCGGGAACGTCCTGCGGCAACGCGGCCACCGAGTCGTGTTCGTGCTGGAGGAGTCGTTCGCGGGCACGCTCGAGGCGAAGGGCTTCGAGGAGCGCCTGATGCGGCTAGGTCCCCCGCCGCCCGCCGACGCAAAGGTCGAGGTCCCGGGCCAGTTCTGGATCGACTTCATCCGGGACACGGCGCCGGTCTTTCGCAAGAGCACCATCGAGCAGCTCGGCGAGTTCATCGCGCCGACCTGGCAGGCCCTGATCGATGGCGCCAAGCACGTGAACCCGCGGCTGACGGAGATCTTCGATGAGCTCGCTCCGGATGCGATCGTCGAGGACAACGTCGTGGCCTTCCCGGCCATCGCGGCCAGCGGCCGGCCGTGGGTTCGGATCGTGTCGTGCAATCCGATGGAGATGAAGGACCCAGCGATCGCCCCATTCTCGAGCGGGTACGCGGTGGCGGACCAGACCGGCTGGCCAGAATTCCTGCGCGAGGTCCGCCGGACGCACGCCGACATGTGGATGGACTTCGACGCCTTCTGCCGCGCGAACGGAGAGACCGGCCTCACGTACGGAACGCTCGGTCCCGAGTTCATCGCCGAGTCCCCGTTCCTCAACCTGTACTCGTACCCGGCCGAGGCCGATTACGAACGCGAGGTCCCACTCGGACCGACGTGGCACCGGCTCGACTCGACGATCCGCGCCGCCGAGGCGAAGTGGAAGCTTCCGACGCAGCTGGCCGAGCGGGACGGGGCGTTGATCTACCTCTCCCTGGGGTCGCTCGGCTCCGCGGACGTCGCCCTCATGCAGCGCCTGGTGGACCTGCTGGCGACCACCGAGAACCGGGTCATCGTCTCGAAGGGCCCACTCGCCGACCAGATCTCGCTCCACGACAATCAGGTGGGCGAGGCGTTCCTGCCCCAGCCGGCCATCCTGCCCCAGGTCGACCTCGTGATCACCCATGGCGGGAACAACACCGTCACCGAGGCGTTCCACCACGGCAAGCCGATGATCGTGCTGCCGCTCTTCTGGGACCAGGTCGACAACGCCCAGCGCGTCGAGGAGACCGGCTTGGGCCGCCGCCTCTCGACCTACGGCTTTCGCGACGAGGAGCTGACCGACGCGATCGACGAGCTCGTCGCCGACAAACCCCTGGCGAAGCGCCTGAAGGCGATGTCGAAGCGCATCAAGTCCACGTCCGGCACCAAGCGTGCCGCCGACCTCATCGAACGCGTGGCTGTCACGGCGGCAGCCGTCTGAGCACGCGCGGGGACGTCGAGGCCGCGATCGGGCGTCTCGACCGTGAGACGATCGCGACGGCTCGCTGGTTTGGCGCGAAGGGTCGCGCGGTCACCGCCGCGGTCCTCGACGAGGCGTTCATCCTCGATGAAGCGGCGCCGCACGTGCTCGCCGTCGTGGCGTTGACGCTCGACGACGGCGCTCGGCAGTCGTACTCGTTCGCGTTCACGGGGTCGCCGCTGCGTGAGGCCATGCCAGGAGACGGTGCGTGGCGGGCACTCGGTGTCGCCATGGGGGAGGGACGGATGGTCGCGGCCCTCCCGACGGATCCCGACGCGGACGCGCCACCCACGGCCGTCCTTGTCTGCCGCCCCGCCCCCGCGCTCCCCGACCTCATGCCGGGCGGAGCAGAGGAGATCGCCGCGGGCACGGAACGCGATCTCGGCGCCGACCAGTCGAACACCTCCGTGGTCCTCGCCGAGCACCTGATCCTCAAGGCGTACCGCCGGCTCCGGCCCGGGCTGAACCCGGATCTCGAGATGACCGCGTTCCTGTCCGAGGAGGCCGCCTTCTCGGCCGTCCCGCGGCTCGCCGGTTTCGCCGAGATCGTGTCGGTTCGCGACGGGACCTCGACGGTCGCGATGGCCCAGGAGTACGTGCATGACGGCGCCGACGCCTTCGAATGGCTGGCCGATACCCTCACCGCCTGGCTCGTAGCTCCGGGGGCGGTGAGCGTCGAGTACGCGACCGAAGTCGCGGCCGACCTCGGGACGCTGACCGCCGGCCTCCACGCCGCGCTTTCCGATGGCCATGGGCTCCCGGACATGGCGCCGCGCGAGGCGACGCGCGACGAGATCCGCTCATGGGCCCGTGACGCCCGGACGCACCTCGAGACGGCGCTCGATGTCACTACGGCGGACGAGGCCCGCGCGACCCTGCGCGAGCTCGCCCCGAAGATCGCCGAGGCACTGACCGTGCTCGACGCGCTCCCCACGACACCGGAGGTCATCCGGGCGCATGGCGACTACCACCTCGGTCAGCTGCTGCTGGCGCCAGACGGCTTTCGCGTCATCGACTTCGAGGGTGAGCCGCTCAGTCCGCCGGATGCCCGACGTGCGCATCGGTCGCCGCTGCGTGACGTGGCCTCGATGCTGCGCTCGCTCGACCACGTCGCTCGCAGCGCGCTTCGGCGGGCCGAGGTGACCAACGATGGCCCGCTCGACCACGTCGGACTGGACCTCGAGGGCTGGATCCGCCGCTCGCGGGAGCGGTTCCTCGAGGCATACCAGGCCGGTCTCCGGCAGGAGCGGGTCTGGATCGCCATGGACCCAGCGCTGCTGCGGGCATTCGAGATCGACAAGGAGCTGTACGAGTTCGCCTATGCCACCACCTACCTACCGTCGTGGCTCTACGCCCCGACCGAGGGGATGCGCGCCCTGTTCGAGGACGGCGAGTGACCGATCGAGTCGACCAGCTGGTGGCGGACATCCTCGGTGGCCCGGCCGCCCTCGAGCGCCTGCTGGAGGCCTACGACCGGGCCGAGACGCCACTCGCGGCTCTCTTGCCGACCATGCGGGTCATGTCGCGGGTCGCGTTCACGGGGCTCGGCAGCTCCCGATATGCCGCGATGATCGCAAGCTCCGACCTGCGGGCCGCGGGGGCGTCGGCTTGGGTGGAGTACGCGTCGACCGGAGCGCCGACGGCGCCGGCTCCGGACCTGGCATTCGTGGCCATCTCCGCCTCCGGCGGGACGGCCGAGGTGATCGCATCGGCGCGCCGACATCGCGGTACGAGTCTCGTCATCGCCGTGACGAACGATCCCGAGTCGGAGCTGGCGTCGGCCGCCGATCATGTCCTGCCGGTGTTTGCGGGCATCGAAGCTGCGGGGGTCGCCACGCGCACCTTCCGCGCCACGGTCGCGGTGCTGGCGATGCTCGCCGGTCGGACGCCGGCGGCGCTGGCGTCGACCGTCTCGGACCTCACGACGGCGATCGAGGGTCGGGACCACTGGCTGGCGGACATGAGCGAGGCCCTGGACGGCGCACCCGCGATCGACGTCCTGGCCGACGCCGGGATCCTCGGCCTCGCGGAGCAGGCGGCCCTGATGCTCCGGGAGGCGCCCAGGCTCCGTGCTACCGCGCGCGACACGGGCGACTGGCTCCACACGGCCGTCTATCTCGCGCTCCCGGGGCACCGGGCCCTGCTCTTCCCGGGCGCGGCGGCCGACGCTGAGGTCAGCGCCACGATCGAGCGGCGTGGCGGGACGGTGATCCCGGTCCCGAGCACCTCGTCCGACGCCGACCCGTTTCATCGAGCGATCGTCGAGTCGGTGACGGCCGAGCTCCTGGCCGCCGAGCTCTGGCGCCGGACGTCCGCCCAGGATCGCTAGAGCTTCGAGAGGAGCCGGAACACGGGCACGGCCGCGGTATACGCGTCGGCGAGGATGTCCGGCAGGTCCGGCGAGTGGACCTCGTCGTCCGACAGGTTGCGCCCGAAGATCACGTCCTTGTACCGGAACAGCTCGGCCATGGGATGGTCCGGTGGGAATCCGGGCGGCACGCGCTTGAGCGAGTCGTGGCTGTGGACCGGCCCGAACTCGGCAATGAAGCCTGGATCCTCCAGCGCTGCCCGGACGCGATCGGGGTCGTCGAGGATCGCCGCCCTGAAGGCGTCGAGTCGGGGCTTCTCCGGCCGCCACATGCCACCGCCCACGTAGCTCTCACCGGGCATCACGCTGACGTAGGCGCCGGGACCGTGGGCACCCTCGTCCGAAGCGTCGTGGTCCGAGCCGCGGCCGATCCACGGGAACCTGGCGTAGATGTTCGACTTGTACGGCGACTTGTCCTTGGCGAACCTCGTATCGCGGTAGATCCGGGATACGGAGCGGTTCGGATCCGCCCCGAGGGGCAGCCCGCGGGCTTCGAATCGATCCGCAAGGGCGCCGACCAACGCCTCCATCGGCTCCTTGAGCAGGCGCTCGTATTCGGCCTTGCGAGGCTGGAACCAGGATCGATCGTTGTTCTGCGCGAGCTCGGCCAGGAAGTCGATGGCTTCAGGCCGGAATCCGGTGAACGTGCTGGTCTCGACGACCATCGGCGACACCTCGTGAATGCTGCTTTCGCATCCTACCGCGTGCCGCTCACCCCGCCATCAACGACGGCTTCACCCGGGCTATCCTCGTGGCGTGACCACCCCGACGAGCGTCCCGCCCGAGGCTCGGGACGCGATCCTCGCCTGGTACGGGGAGCAGGGCCGGACGCTCGCGTTTCGGCGGACGAAAGACCCGTACGGGATCCTCGTGTCCGAGGTCATGGCCCAGCAGACCCAGGCGTCGCGGGCGGCGGCGTACTGGGAGCGGTTCACGGAGCGATTCCCCACGGTGGAGGCGCTCGCCGCAGCGACCCCGGCGGCCGTGCTACGGGCGTGGCAGGGTCTCGGGTACGACCGGCGGGCCCTGGCGCTGTGGCGGACGGCCCGGATCGTGGTCGCCGAGCATGACGGTCGCATCCCGTCGACCGTGGCGGAGCTGCAGGCGCTCCCCGGGATCGGGCCCTACACCGCGCGGGCCGTCGCTGCGATCGCGTTCGACACGCCGGTGGGCGCGGTCGACGTCAATGTCCGTCGCGTCCTCGGGCGGATCGTCGCGGGAGATGCCGTCGTCCTTTCGGCACGTGCGCTCCAGGACGTCGCCGATGACGCGGTCCCGCAGGACCGGCCGGGCGACTGGACCCACGCCCTCATGGACCTCGGCGCGATGCTCTGCCGCCCTCGCGAGCCTCGGTGCGACGCGTGTCCGGCCCGTCCCTGGTGTCGCCTCGCTTCGCGCGCGACCGCCTCGCCCGCCCCGCCGGCAGCGCCCCGTCCGCGTACCCGTCGCCCACCGGCCATCCGCTTCCCAGCGACGAACCGCTGGCTTCGCGGCCGGATCCTGGATCGGCTGCGCGCGGCGCCGGACGGGCATTGGGTCGCCTTCGACGACGCGATCGGGACCCACGACCTCGGACAGGTCCGGGCCGCCGCCGACGCCATGGCCGCCGACGGGGTCCTCGAGATCGGATCGGCCAAGGGCGCGGACTCGGCGCTTCGAGCACGGCTGCCTCTCGCCTGACCCGTCGAGCCCGGTCGGCTACGCTTGGCTCGCCATGTCCTCCACCTCCCTCCCGGCCGGCGATCGGCGCAGCGCCGCGCCCGATGCGGCGGGCATGCGGTCCCTGCCCGCCAACGATCCCTCGATCTTCGAGATGGACCTGCGGGAGCTCCGGCGCCGCTGGGCCGATCGGGCCGCGATGCCGGCCATCGGTGCCGAGGCGATGACCGGCGCCGACCGCCGCGCCCAGGCCCTGGGTGTGACGGAGGAGCGGCTGATGGAGCACGCCGGGACGGCGGTGGCGGCGGCGGTCCGTGCCCTGGCCGTCGACACGGGCCGTTGGGGCACCGGGCCCATCGTCATCATGTGCGGCCCGGGCAACAACGGGGGCGACGGGTTCGTGGCAGCACGGCGTCTCGCCCTCGCCGGCGCGGGGGTCGTCGTTGCCGTCGTAGCGACCGAGGCGAGACCCAGGGGAACGGCCGCATCGCGGAACTGGGACCGCATCGCCCGCGACACCGGCATCAGCAAGGTGCACGCCCCGGTCGCCCGTGACGTGGCGCTGTTCGGCCACGGGATCGAGCGGGCCGCGGTCATCGTCGACGCATTGCTCGGAACGGGGGTCCGCGGACCGCTTCGCGATCCGATCCGGTCGGCGGTCGAGCTCATCGAGCACGCCCGGTCCGGCGGCATCCCGGTCGTGGCGGTCGACACTCCGACAGCGATCGACCTGTCGAGCGGTGAGCCCTCGGAGCCCGCGGTGCGCGCCGACCTGACCGTGACGTTCCACCGACCCAAGACCGGTCTCGCGACCCGACGCGGAGCCGCGCATGCCGGCAAGGTCCTGGTCGCGCCGATCGGGATCCCGCCAGAGGCCGATCGTGGTTGACGCACGTCCCCGCGGCTCCCAGCCGGGCTGGCTCGAGGTCCTCACGGTCGCGGCCGGCGTCGTCGTGGTGGTCATCGGGGCCGCCGCGCTGACGGGCCTCCTGCCGGATCCGATCCGGGGGGCGATCCTCGATGGGCCGGTGATGATCGGCGTGCTCATCGTGGGCACGGGCTGGTTGCTGTGGCGGATCTCGCGAGGTCGGCCGATCGACGACGGCCAGTGAGCGAGGCAACGCCCTCGACGGCGAACGCACCCACCCCGACCGAGCGGCGCGCGACGGAGTTGTCGCGCCTCGTCGACACGGCCTGGGACGTCGTCATCGTCGGCGGCGGGATCGTCGGCGCCGGAGCTTTGCTGGATGCCGCGACGCGCGGCCTTCACGCCGCCCTGATCGAGCAGGACGACATCGCGTCCGGAACGTCGTCGCGATCGTCGCGCCTCATCCACGGTGGCCTGCGATACCTGGAGCAGCTCCAGATCGGGCTCGTTCGAGAAGGGCTCGCCGAACGGGGCCGGCTTCTGCGCAACGCCCCGCACCTCGTGACCCTCGAACCGCAGCTGTTTCCCGATCCGTGGCATCCCGTTCCTGAGCAAGGCGTTCTACGACGCGGGTCTGACGCTGTACGACCTTCTGGGTGCCCGCCACGACGGCGGATGGCACCGCCGGTTGAACGTCGACGAGACCATCGCGATCGCCCCGTCCCTGCGACGCAAGGGCCTGCGTGGCGGGTTGCTCTACCACGACGGCATGGAGGACGACGCCCGACTGGCCCTCGCCGTCGTCCGTACCGCGCTTGCCGAGGATGCCCGGTCCCTGGCCGTCACCCGGGTCCAGGCCCGCGGTCTTGGTCATGCCTCCACGTCGGGATCGCATCGCGTGTTGCGCGCCCGCGATGTCGCTTCGGGCGCGGAGCTCGAGATCCGGACACGGGCGGTCGTCGACGCGACCGGCGTCTGGGCGGCCGATCCGGAGCACCCGTTATCCAGTCGGTCGACCCGGATCCTCCCGAGCCGCGGTGCCCATCTCGTCGTGCCTCGTCCGCGGATCCCGATGTCGGCCGGACTCACGATCCGCGTCCCCGGCAAGGTCGTCTTTCTCATCCCGTGGCCGGATCACTGGCTGATCGGGACCACGGACGCGCCCTATGACGGCCGTTCCGCCCGCCCTGCCGCGGACGGCTGGGAGATCGACGAGCTGCTGCGAACCGTCAACGACACGCTCGACGTCGACCTGCGGCGGAGCGACGTCGTCGGCACCTACGCGGGGCTGCGGCCGCTCATCGCGCCGAGCCACGGCTCGACGGTCAAGGCCTCGCGCGAGCACCGGGTCACCATCGAGCAGAACGGCATCGTCCGGATCGGTGGCGGCAAGTACACGACCTACCGCGTCATGGCCCGCGACGTCATCGACGCGGTCCTCGGGCGTGAGGGAGCGGAGCGGCTGCCAAGCGCGACGGCCGAGCGACGGCTCGTCGGGGCGGCGGAACGTGCGGTGCTGGACCGGATCGTCGCGGAGATCGGCAGCGTCAAGGCCGATCGCGGCGGCCCATCCCGAAGCCGCCGCGCGACTCGTGGCCCGTCACGGCACGGAGGCGCCCGGCGTCGTTGCGCTCGGCGGCGAGCTCGATCTGCTCCGACCGCTCGTGGCGGGTCGGCCGTTCCTCGAGGCCGAGGTGGCCTGGGGTGTCCGGCGCGAGCTCGCCCTGTCGGTCGACGACGTCCTGTCACGCCGGCTGCGTCTGAGCCCGGAGCTGGCCGATCGCGGGGCCAGCGTCGCGCCGCGGGTCGCCGAGATCATGGCCGGCGAGCTCGGCTGGGACGCCGCGCGCCGCGACCTCGAGGTCGATGCGTACCTCGCGACCGCGACCGTCGAATACGGGATCGCGCCATCGCCGTCGGCGCACGAGTCGGCGACCGAGCCGGCGCTCGCGGCCCCGCCGATCACGGGCTGACGCCGTCATACGACGGTCACGCGCGGCATCCACCATCGCGCCATGCCATCGATCGGCGACATCGCCAACGACGTCGCCCGAGCCCTGTACGAGTTCCGGATCCCGGTTGCCATCGCGTCGATCGCGTTGGCCGTCCTGGCCGTATTCGTCGCCGCCCGGTTGGGCTGGATCGCCGCGGCTCGTCGCCACCCTGGGCGCACCGCCGTCGTGGCCGCGGTCGCGCTGGCGGTGATGCTGCCGGTTGGCTGGTACCTGGGCTCGCCGATCTTCATCCGCACGTCACTCCTCGAACCGGGACCGGCCGCGATCGCGTCGACCCCGGTTCCGGCCGTCTCCGCAGCCCCATCGAACGAATCGGCGCCGTCGGTCGTGCCCTCGGGCTCGCCGACGGCGCCTCCGACCCCGGCAGCCGACGCCGTTCACCGCCACGACCGTGGCGAGCGGCGAATTCAGCGGCACCGACGACTTCCATTTCGGAAGCGGGACGGCGTCGATCGTCGAAGTCGAACCCGGTCGCTATCACCTGCGGCTCGACGAATTCTCGGTCCGCAACGGCCCCGACCTGTTCGTGTATCTCTCGCCCGATGCCGAGGGATACGCGGAAGATGCGCTCGAGCTCGGAAAGCTGAAGGCGACCGACGGATCGTTCGGCTACGACCTCCCTGACGGCATCGACCCGGCCCGATTCCGCAGCGCCCTCATCTGGTGCAAACAGTTCAGCCACCTGTTCGCGGTCGCGCCGTTCGGCGCGTGAGCGGATGCCCCAAAAGTCGGGGCTATACAGGCACGATGTGAGCGCGTACCATCCCGCCTGAAAACGCCACGGAAACGTCCGTGGCCAGAACGTAGCTCGACGCAGGCACTCACTCGGACTCCTCTCACGGCTGACGCGAGAAACCCGACGGGATCGCGCCGGCTACCGAGAGGAGTTTCGTCTTCGTGTACAACGACAAGAACCTGACCTGTGCGGACTGTGGACAGGAATTCGTGTTCACCGCGTCCGAGCAGGACTTCTATGCGCAGCGCGGCTTCACCGAGCCGCGACGTTGCCCCTCGTGTCGCGCAAGCCGCAAGGCCGCGCGCAACGCGGAGGGTGGCGGTAGCTCGTACGGCGGCTACGGCGCCGGCGGCGGATACTCCGCCGGCGGCGAGGGTGGTTACGGCGGCGGCGGCGGTGGCTACCGCGACCGCGGCCCGCGCGAGATGTTCGAGGCGACGTGCTCGTCCTGCGGCAAGGAAGCCCAGGTCCCGTTCCGTCCCACGAGCGGCAAGCCCGTCTACTGCAGCGATTGCTTCCGCACCCAGCGCGGCGGCTGACCTAGTCCTCTCGGCGCGGGCCGACCAACGGCCCGCCGAACCAGCGTAGATCCCGACCCGGGTTGTCAGCCGACCCGGGTCGAACGATTCCCCAGGGACGGTCCACGCGAGCTAGCATCGGGTCATGAAGATCGGCCTGATGCTGCCCATCGGCCAGCAGGAGCTGTTGGCCGGACCCGACCGCTGGTCCCTGTTCCGGGCCATGGCCCTCGCCGCGGACGAGGGCGGCCTCGATTCCGTCTGGTGCGCGGATCACCTGCTGTTCCGCCACGACGAGACCGCGGAGCCCGGCGGCACCGATGGCATCCACGAGGCGTGGACGATCCTCTCGGCGGTGGCCGCCATCACGACTCGCGTCCAGATCGGCCCGCTCGTGCTGTGTGTCCCGTTCCGCAATCCCGCGCTCACCGCCAAGATGGCGACGACGCTCGACGAGGTGAGCGGCGGGCGACTGATCCTGGGACTCGGGTGTGGCTGGCACGAGCCGGAGTTCGACGCCTTCGGCTACGAATTCGAGCACCGCGTGGGCCAGTTCGCTGAGGCGCTCGAGATCATCGTCCCGATGCTACGGGCCGGGACCGCCACATTCGATGGCCGCTGGCAGCGGGCGGCCGACGCCCGTCCCGTGCCCGCGGGTCCACGCCCGAACGGACCGCCCATCCTGATCGCCGGCAAGCGGCCGCGGATGCTCGACCTGGTGGCGCGCCACGCCGATGCGTGGAACGCGGCCTGGTACGGACATCCCGACGATGCCCACGAGCTGCGCGAGCGGATCACGCGGCTGCACGCCGCACTCGACGCGGTGGGCCGGCCGCGAGACTCCCTCGAGCTCACGGCCGGGATCTTCGTCGCCACCGCCCCGGCCGACGACGACCGGCCCGAGGAGACGATCACCGGCAGCGTCGACGAGATCGCCGAGGCTCTCGCGGGCTATGAGGCTCTCGGGGTCAGCCACCTCATCGTCCACCTCTGGCCGCGGACGGTCGAGGCCGTGGCTCAGCTCGGTGCCGCGGCGGCCATCGCCCGAGAACGGACGGCTACGAGGGACGCGGCGGTCTGAGCGGGTGTCAGCCGCTCCGTGACTTGCCTGCGAGCAATCCCAGGTCGAACTTGCGCTCGGTCCCGTGGATCAAGCGATCGATGTTGTCCGCGTGCGCGAGCCAGATCAGCGCGGCACCGACCGCCGAGTAGATCACGTACGGCAGCGGCGTCTCCGGCACGACGAGGAGGAGCAGCAGCATCACGGGGAACATGACCGCCGACCCAAGCAGCGATCCGAGCGACACGTACCGCGTCAGCACGATCACCAGCACGAAGACCGGTGCCGCCAGGACGACCGCCAGGGGCTGGATCACCAGCATCGTACCCACGCCGGTGCCCACGCCGCGTCCGCTGCGGAACCCGGCGAACACGCTCCAGATGGCACCGGCCACGGCGGCAACACCGCACAGCACCTCGACGAGCGGATCGCCCGTCACGACTCGCGCGACCAGGACGGGCAAGGCCCCTTTCGACAGATCGCCGAGAACGACGAGCGCGGCCCATTTGCGCCCGAGCACGCGCAGTGCGTTGGTGCCGCCCGTCCGGCCCGACCCAACCGAGCGGAGATCCGGCCCGCCGACTCGCTGAGCCACGAGCGATCCGACCGGGATGGAGCCCGCGACGTAGGCAAGGACGATGAGCAACCCCGCCCGGAACAGGATCGCTGGGTCCACGCTCGGCCTCGACCTCGATCACGGGCCGCCGATGGGGGGCGGCGCTCGGGCCGAACTCTAGCACCAGCCGCCGGGCCTGCCTCGGTTGCGCCCCGCGCGACCCCGGCCGTACGATGACCCGCGATGACCCATCCGCCCGCGCAGCCCCTCGACGAACGCTCGATGGCACCCGCGCCGAGGCATCCCGAGGCACCCTGACCCATGGCCGTCGGCTCCTCCAACGACTTCGACCTCGTCGTGCTCGGCGCTGGCACGGGCGGGTACACGGCCGCCTTCCGTGCGGGCCAGCTCGGGCTCAAGGTTGCGCTCGTCGACGAGGGCAAGATCGGCGGCACATGCCTCCACCGCGGCTGTATCCCGACCAAGGCGCTGCTCGAATTGGCCGCGTTCGCCGACCGCCTTCGCCACGCGAAGGACTTCGGACTCACGCTCCCGGGCGAGGCCACCATCGACTACGCGCAGATGGCGGCGCGGCGGGACCAGGTCGTGAAGCGGATGTGGACCGGGCTCAAGACCCTCGTCGACAAGAACAAGGTCACCTGGATCGACGGCCGAGGCCGCCTCGACGGCCCGCAGAAGATCCGCGTCGCCCAACCCGGTGAGGACGGCACCCCCGGCAAGGGTGGCGAGCGGGTCCTCCAGGCGACGGACGTCATCCTCGCGACCGGCTCTCGTGTCAAGAGCCTGCCGGGCCTGGATCCCGACGGTCAGAAGATCGTCACGAGCGACGACATCCTGCGCATGACCACCCTGCCCAAGGACATCGTGATCGTCGGAGCCGGCGCCGTCGGCGTCGAGTTCGCCTCGATGTTCCACGACGTCGGCGTGAAGGTGACGCTGCTCGAGTACGCGCCCCAGATCGTCCCGCTCGAAGACGCCGAGGTCGGGAAGGTCGTCCAGCGCTCGTTCGAGAAGCGCGGCATGACGGTGATGACCAACGCCCGCTTCGATCCGGCGGCAGTCAGCACGGACAAGGACGGCATCTGCCTGATGGTCGGCCCCGAGGGCAAGGAACAAGGGGAGCTGCGCGCCGACATGATGCTCGTCGCGACCGGTCGAGCTGCGAACATCGAGGAGATCGGCCTCGAGACGACCAAGGTCGAGACCGACAAGGGCGTCATCAAGGTCAACGGACGGATGCGCACGAAGGAGTCGCACGTCTACGCCATCGGCGACATCATCGGCGGCTTGTGGCTGGCCCACACCGCCGCGCACGAGGGGCTCATCGCGGCGCACGTGATCGCCGGCGAAGCCGATGTCCACGAGATGGACTACACGAAGCAGCCCCGCGCCACGTATTGCCACCCCGAGATCGCTTCGATCGGTTTGACCGAGGAGCAGGTCAAGGCGACGGGCACGCCGTACAAGGTGGGCAAGGTCCCGTTCCAGGCCATCGCCAAAGCCATCATCGGCGGCGAGTACGAGGGCTTCGCGAAGGTCATCTCGAACCCGGAGAACCAGGACATCCTCGGCGTCCACATCGTCGGACCGCATGCCACCGACCTCATCGCCGAGGCCTCGCTTGCCTTCGAGCTCGACGCGACCGCGTGGGAGATCGGCGGCGCGACCCACGCCCACCCGACCCTGTCCGAGGTCATCGGCGAAGCGGCGATGGCGGTGGACGGCCGGTCCATCAACTTCTGACGGAGGCCGATCGACCACGATGGCCGTGACCAAGAGCGACGCCGCCAAGGGAGGCACCGAGGGCGCCGCCCCCGGCGAAGCGGCGGGCAGCCTCGCGGCCTCGGTCGGCCTGACCGACGCCGACCTCGTCGAGATGTACCGCTATGTCGCGCTTGCCCGCTCGCTCGACGAGCGGATGTGGATCCTCAACCGAGCCGGGCGGATCCCGTTCGTCATCTCCGGTCAGGGCCACGAGGGCGCCCAGGTCGGGATCGCCTGGGCGTTCAAGCGTGGCCACGACTGGATCGCCCCGTTCTATCGCTCGATCGCCACGTGTCTCACGTTCGGGATGAGCCCGCGCGACATCCTGACGGCGCAGTACGCGACCGCCAACGACCCGAGCTCCGGCGGTCGCCAGATGCCCGGGCATTACGGCTCGCACGAGCACAACCTCGTCAGCGTCTCGTCGCCGGTGGCGACGCAGCTGCTCCACGCGGTCGGGATCGCGCTCGCGGCCAAGGTCCGCAAGACCGGCCAGGTCGCGATGACGAGCATGGGGGAGGGGAGCAGCAACCAGGGCGACGTCCACGAGGGCCTGAACTTCGCGGCGATCCACAAGCTCCCGTTCATCTACGTGGTCGAGAACAACGGCTACGCGATCAGCGTCCCGATGGCGCGCCAGGTGTCGAGCCCGAACGTTGCCGATCGTGCGGCCGGATACGGCATCCCCGGCGTGATCGTGGACGGCAACGACGTCCTGGCCTGCTATGCAGCCGCGCGCGACGCGGTCGCCCGGGCGCGGGCAGGGGACGGCCCCACGCTCATCGAGGCCAAGGTCACCCGCCTGACCGGTCACTCCTCGGACGACCAGCAGACGAAGTACCGGAGCGAGGACGAGCTCGCGGCCGAGCGCGAGCGCGACCCCGTGCCGGCCTTCCGGGCGCAGCTGCGCGACGCCGGCGTCCTCACCGACGAGATCGAGGAGCGGCTGACGGCCGAGATCAAGGCCTCGGTAGAGGAGGCGACCGACTACGCCGAGTCCCAGCCCGACCCCGATCCGTCCACCGCCATGCGCTACGTGTTCGCCGAGGACACCGAGTAGATGCCGGCAAGGACGTTCATCGAGGCGATCCGCGAGACGCTGGCGGACGAGATGCGCCGGGACGAGTCGATCATCGTCTTGGGCGAGGACGTCGGCAAGAAGGGCGGCGTGTTCCTCGCCACGGACGGTCTGTGGGCGGAGTTCGGCGACGACCGGGTGATCGATACGCCGCTCACCGAATCGATGATCATCGGCGCGTCGATCGGCGCTGCCGTGAACGGCCTCCGGCCGATCGCCGAGATCCAGTTCGCCGACTTCATCTTCCCGGCGTTCAACCAGATCGTGTCCGAGGCGGCACGGATGCGATATCGCTCGAACAACGGCTACGGCGTCCCGATGGTGATCCGGGCCCCGTACGGCGGCGGCGTCCACGGCGCGCTCTATCATTCGCAGAGCGTCGAGGCGTTCTTCACCCACGTGCCGGGCCTCAAGGTCGTGATCCCGTCCACACCGTACGACGCTCGCGGCCTGCTTCGCGCGTCGATCCGCGACGAGGACCCCGTGCTGTTCTTCGAGCACAAGAAGATGTACCGCTCCGTGCGAGGCGATGTGCCGGACACCGACTACACGGTTCCCCTGGGCAAGGCGGCGGTCACGCACCCGGGCTCGCAGGTATCGGTCATCGCGTACGGGCTCATGGCGCACTACGCGCTCGAGGCCGCGGACCGCGTCGCGGACGATGGGATCAGCGTGGAGGTGGTCGACCTGCGGACGCTCCGCCCGCTGGACACCGAGACCGTCCTCGAGTCGGTCCGCAAGACCGGCAAGTGCCTGATCGTCTACGAGGACAACCGGTTCGGCGGGTACGGCGCGGAAGTCGCGGCGATCGTCGCCGAAGAGGCGTTCGACTACCTCGACGGGCCGGTCACGCGCATCGCGGGGCCGGACGTCCCGGGCGTGCCGTACAACCACGTTCTCGAGGACTGGTTCATGGTCAGTCCCGAGAAGATCGAAGCGGGCATCCGGACGCTGGCGGCGTACTGACGCGGAGGGCACGGGGGTGGCAGCCGGACGAATTCGGGCTGCTGTTCGATCGGTTCAAGGCCATGCTCTCGCCGTATGCCGCGCGCATGCACGTCACGGGCAACGAGGCCACGGGCGGCGATACGCCCTGGGGTGCGGCGCAGCGCGATCTACGAGTTGCCACGCACTCGCAAGTCGTTGCATGGGCGAGCGCCGATGGGAGAACGAACGGCTCGCGCGAAGTTGGTCCCTTCGGGTCATGCGCGATGTGCCGTTCGTAGGTAGCCTCCACGCAAGCGCGTACCCCCAGCGCCCAGGAGACGCACCACGATGGGACGATCACAGCCTGCAACGATGCCTGGTCGCGACATGATTCGGATCGTCCTCGTCGAACCCAGGACCCTCGCGGGTCTGGGGATCCGCGGCGTCCTCGATCGCGAGGTCGACATGGAGGTCGTCGCGGAGGTCCGCTCTGCCGACGACGCGCTTGCGGTCGCCCGGGATGACGCCCCCGACGTGTTCATCCTCGACGTGGAGCTGCAGGAGCCCGAAACCAGTGCCGCCTCCCAGCGACTCGTCCTGGAGGCCCCGACTTCCGGGATCGTGGTCGTCGGTCGTGAAGACGACGACGCGAGCATCCTGGGGGCCGTCGAGATCGGCGCAGCGGGTCACGTTGCCGCCGCTGCGAAGCCTGCCGAGCTCGTGGCGGTGATCCGCCAGGTCGCCGATGGCGAAGATCCATTGCGCGCCGAGGTGATCGGAAGGCCCGATCTGATCGACAGGATCATGGAGGGCTTCCGGGAGAGCACCCGACACCCGGACGGCCCAACGACCAACCCGCTGACCCCGAGGGAGCTGGACGTCCTCCGCCTGATCGCCGGAGGGAAGCGCAACCGCGAGATCGGGGAGCTCTTCGACGTCAGCGAGCAGACGGTCAAGAACCACGTGTCGAGCATCCTGCACAAGCTGGGGGTGCCCAACCGTGTCCGTGCTGTCACGTTTGCGGCCCGTCAGGGCTGGCTCACCCTTGGTGACGTCGAGACTGACGCTGACGCGGAATCGCACGCGGACGCGAGTTCGGCGGGGACGCCGGCGTCCTGAGCCAGCCCGCCGCTATCTCTCGACCGTAGGCAATTCGGATTCGATCCGGACGACGAGTTCCACCGCCTCGTCGAGACCGAATCGCCGGCCCCGTTCAAGCGCGGACGCCAGCACGTCCGGTTCGAGCACCTCCGCCACCCGCTCATTCGGGTTCTGGGCGCCGATCAGCCATGCGAGGCCGGCTGGTGGCACGACCCCGTATCGCTCGGTCAGGCTCTCGGTGGCGCCGAGCAGCACAGCCGCGTCCTCCGGTCGACCGGCGATCAGCGCGACGATCGCGCCGATCTGGATGGAGATCGCGGTGGTTCCGACGTCGCGCAGCGCGCGGTACTCGGCCAGGGACTCCGCGAACTTGTGCGTGGCACCGCGCATGTCGCCAGTCGCGAACATGGCCCACGCGACGCTGCCGGTCGCCATCGCGTGGTACCAGACGTCGCCGAGCTCGGCGAAGCGTTCCGCGGCTGCCTCGAACATCGGCAGGGCATCGCCCGGCCGTCCCTCGCTCATGACAGCGGTCGCCAGGCTCCAGTCGGTCCGAGCCGCGCCGCGGGCGTCGCCGACCTCCAGGTACAGGGCCCGCGCGGTTTCCACCCGCTCGTAGGTGAGCGCGAAGTCCTGACGGATGAAGGCGCCGTACGAGAGGTTGAAGACCGCATCCGCTTCCGCGGCGCGGTCCCCAAGCTCGCGAGCCAGCGCCAGCTGCTCCTCGTAGTAGCGGACCGCCTCATCGGCACGACCCTGCCAGTAGGCGATGTTGCCCAGGGCAGTGATGGCCGCGAGGCGATGCGGCGTCGGGAGCTCCGCCCCGGGCAGGGAGATCGCGGCGTGGGCCAGCTCGGCGCCCTCGGCCAGGTGGCCGTCAAGCTGCCAGTACCGCCACAGCCCGGCGAGGAGCCGGAATGCCAGGTCCACCTCGCCCGCGTCGAGTGCCCAGCGCATCGCGGCTCGCAGATTCGCGTGGTCCAGGCCGAGCCGATCGAGCCAGCGAGGTTGATCCGCACCCGGCAGGTTGGGCGCCGCGGTCTCGGCAAGCGCCAGATATGCAAGCGCGTGCTGTCGCCGGAGCTCTGTGGATCGGCCCTCGGCCTCCAGCTCGGCCAACGCGAACGTCCCGATCGTCCGCAGCATCCGGAAGCGGATCTCACCACCGGATTCACGCATCAGGAGGCTCTGGTCGACGAGTTCCAGGAGCCCATCGAGCACATCGGCGCCGCCCTGGAGGGCGTCGACCTGCTCGAGATCGAATCCCCCGTCGAAGACGGAGATGTCGCGCAGCAGACGCTGCCGCTCCGGCGGCAGCAGGGCGTAGCTCCAGCTGATCGCACCCTCCAACGTCCGTTGTCGATCGGGCACGTCGCGGAGCCCGGCGCCCGGAAGCGGCAGGCGCGCCCCCAAACGATCGCGGATCGCCGGCAGTGGCAGCAGCGATGTGCGTGCCGCGGCGAGCTCGATGCCCAGCGGAAGCCCGTCCAGCAGCTCGCAGATCTCGGCGATAGTGGCGGCTTCGGGACCGGGATCGAACCCGGGCCGGACCCGCTGCGCACGCTCGACGAACAGGGCCACCGAATCGTGCGCTCCCGAGGCCGACGCCTCGAGCGGTCGAACCGGATACTCCTGTTCGCCGCTGATCCGCAGCGGCGATCGGCTGGTGACCACGACACGCGTTCCGGGAGAGCCGCGGAGGATCGCCGTGACGTCGGACGTCGCTCCCATCAGGTGCTCGAGGTTGTCCAGGACCAGCAGCGCAGAGCGATCCGCCAGGTACGGGAGAAGCGCATCGGCGGCGGATCGCTCCGGTCCGTCGAAGAGACCCATGGTGCGCGCGATGGCCGACGGAACGAGCGCCGGCTCTTCGATCTCGTCGAGCGCGACGAACCACGTGCCGTCCGGCGCGGCGGTCGAACTCGACCGGGCGAGCTCGATCGCGAGTCGTGTCTTGCCGATGCCACCGGGTCCGGTCAGGGTCAGCAGCCGGTGACCCTCCAGGAGTTCGAGCAGCTCCCCGACTTCTCGACGCCGACCGATGAAGCTCGTCAGCGGGACCGGGACGTCGCCCAAGGCGGTCCCGGCCGTGCGCAGGGGTGGGAACTCCGTGCGCAGGCCGGGGACGTCCAGCTGGAACAGCCGTTCGGGGCGGGGAACGTCCTTGAGCGAATGGAGGCCCAGATCGCGGACCAGAACGCCGTCCGGCAACACATCGGCAGCCAGTGCCCGGGTGGCCTCCGACAGGACGATCTGCCCACCGTGCCCGGCGCCGGCGATCCGTGCCGCGCGGTTGACCTCGAAGCCCCCGTAGTCGTCCCCCGCCCGATGCGCCTCACCCGTGTGGAGGGCCATCCGCACCCGGATCGTGGCCTCCCGCGGCCAGGCGTGGTCGCCGATCAGCCGTTGTCCGTCGATGGCCGCGGCAACTGCCGCTCCGGCGTCCGTGAAGACGGCAAAGATCCCGTCGCCCTCCGTTCGAACGAGCACGCCGCCGTGATCGACGATCGCGCGGCGTATGAGCGCGACATGGGTGGCATTGAGCGCGTCCCAGTCCGCGCCGGCCGTGCGTGCCAGCACCATCGAGCTTTCGACGTCGGTTCGCAGGAAGGTGACCGTGCCGGTCGGGAGGTCGCGTCTCTCGGCGAGCTCTTGCATCTGGTGACCCTACTGCGTGCTGATCCGGTCGGCGAGCGTGGCCAGCATCGCCATCGCCGCCCCCGGTCGCTCGCGCAGGATCGACCTGAGCGCGTCACCGCTGATGACGAGGCCGCGAACGGGCTCGGCTGCGACGACGGTTGCCGCGCGCGGTCGCTCGCGCAGGACGGCCAGCTCACCGATGTGCTGGCCGGCGTCGTAGCGGCGGATCTCCCGTTCGCCGCCGTCCGGGTTGGCCTGGACGACCCGCACGGACCCATCCACGATGACGATGAGCTCGTGTCCGACCTCGCCCTCGCGGATGAGCGTCTCGCCGTTGTCGAACGTGCGCTCCTCGGACGTGTCGGCGATCCGCTGCAGGTCCTCGGGATCGAGTCCCTCGAACAACGGGATCCTGCGCAGCAGCAGCATCGTGTCGAGGTCGGACAGGGTCCGCTCAGTCGCCGCCATGTCGTCTCCTCCGGCATCGAGGATGCAGTGTCGCGCCAATGCCCGGATCCACGGGTCCCCATCATCGGCCATGCGCCGGAGCGCCGTGTCGGCCGACGTGACCCCCGTTTCGGCGCCATCCTCGAGGAGGCGGATCAGGGCCGTCGCGATCCGGCGATCGGCCAGGGTCTCCAATGCTTCGATGGCTTGGGCGCGGATCTCGGGATCGTTCGATCCGAGGCAGCGCCGGATGACGCCTCGGGCCTCCGGTGCGCCGAGGACCTCCAGCGCCGCGAGTGCGGACTCCTCGAGGGCCTCCTCCCGGCGATCCAGCACGGATACGAGGAACGCCTGCGAACCGGACGCCGCGCCCCCGGGTTTGGCAGCTCGGGCGATCGCGAGCCGGGCCGTCCGCAGCTCGCGCGCGCGGCCCAGCCGCTCGAAGGCCCACTCGGCTACTGGCGCGCGAATGGACGGATCGCTCTCCGCGACTCCGGCCAAGGCGCTGAGCGCGGCGAGCTGGGCGCGCGAGCTTCCATCGGTCAGGACAGCCAGGACATCGCGGCCGTCGCTCGGCGAGGCGCCGAGCGCGGTGGCCGCTGCCCCCCTGACGATGGCGGCGTCGTCGTCCAGGGCGGCGATCAGCCTGATCCGATGCTCCGGATCGGAGCCGTGCAGGCGCCCGAGAGCCGCGGCCCGGACCTCCGGCGAGACATCGGACAGCAGCGGACTCCCGGGGGCGACCTCCGGTCCGGCCCTCGCGACGATGGCTGCGGCCCGGACGAGCGGGCTCGGGTCCGAAGCGAACGGGCCCAGGTCGAGTCCCGCGGATCCGTCGGCGGATCGGGCGAGCGCCCCGATCGCTGCGGCCCGGACGCGCGCGTCTCCGTCGCCGAGCGCCTCGACCAGCGCGTCCCGCGAGCCGGGCGGCGCAGTGCGCCCGAGCACGGTGACGGCCATCTCGCGGACCCCGGGTTCCGGGGCTCGAACGGCCTCGAGCAGTGCCTCCACCACCGTCGGGTCGCGCACCAGCGCCCCCATCCCGGCCCCGCCCTCGAGCACCTGCTCGGCCCCACCCGAACGCAACGCCCGTAACAGGCTGCCCGCGTACCGGCTGCGGATCCCCCAGACGACGCCGGTGGCCACCAGGGCCGTCACGATGCCCAGCCAGAACACCTGGTCCGCGGCGAGGAATCGTCCGGCCGCCAGCAGCAGGGCGCCGGACAGGATGATCCCGACCTGCCCGGGTACCCCGTCGTTGAAGGCGATGACCTGGGCTCGTCGCTCGGCCGGGACCGTGCTGTAGAAGGCGCTCCAGGCCGCGTTCGAGATGCCCCGCTGGGTCACCTGTTGGGCGAATCTGACCAGTGCAGCGGTCGCGAACGAGAAGCTGACGAGCCACAACCCGAACCCGGCGAGGTAGACGACCGGCAGGACGACTGC
This sequence comes from uncultured Chloroflexia bacterium, assembly GCA_963828165.1. Classification (GTDB taxonomy): domain Bacteria; phylum Chloroflexota; class Limnocylindria; order Limnocylindrales; family CSP1-4; genus SPCO01. Next base: position 109,574 of record CAWHDR010000001.1, on the reverse strand, counting down.
ACCCGTCGTCACCCCGAACCTCGTGTAGATGCGGTTGGCCAGCGTGACCGAGACGATGAACGAGGTGGCGGTCACCGCTGCCGACAGCAGCCCGAGCGCGGTGGCGCGTTCGACGTCCGTCGGGAAGGCGGCCGAAGCGGCCAAGAGGAACGGGTACGACACGGAGAACATCAGGATCGCCAGCAGCACGTAGGCGACCGCGACGAGGCGCATCAACGGGGAGCGGACCACGAACTGGTATCCCGCAAGGATCTCGCCGACGATCGATCGACGGGCACCACGACCCGCGGTCGCTGGGGAGCGGCGCGGGAGCCGCGCGATCAGTGCCGCCGCCACGACCAACATGGACGCCTCGATCACCATCAAGGCCTCGACGCCGCCGATCGCCGTCGCCGGCCCTGCGCCGAGGGTCCCCACGAAGGAGCCGGCGATCGCGGCCCCGGTGAGCAGCGGGAACAGGCGCTTGGCCTGCCGGGCGTCGAATGACCCACTCGCCACCGTCCAGGACATCGTCACGGCCAGCATCCCGGCCGCGTACACGGTCAACCACAACACGGCCACGATCGCCAGGGAGCCATCGCCGAGAGCGAAGCGCAAGGCGACGATGAGTCCCGCGATCGCCGTGAGGATCGCGACGAACAGCGGGCCCCGGGGCAGGCGCCCCAACGCGGCACCGTAGGCCAGGGCGACGACGAGACTCGTCCCGCCGAGCGCCATGAACAGGAACGGCAGGACTTCGGGCAGGGCGTCGCCCCCGAAGCGACCCAGGATCAGCGTATCGACGCCGACCTCCCCGAAGCCGCGGCCCGCCTCGATGACCGCGAACACGAGGGCGACATGCGCGGCCAAGCGGCCTTCGCCGGTGCGAACGCCCAGTGCGCGGGCGAGCCGATGGTCGACAGAGGACATCGAGCGCATCATGCACGCTGACCATCGCGGATTGCCGACTCGACCTGCATCGCCGTGATGGAGGAAACTACGCGAGTACGTGCTGGCGCGACCAGGCGACCCGAAGGAGCAGCGAACGTGGCAAAGGTGACGATGCCCCAGCTCGGCGAGAGCGTCGCGGAGGGGACGATCGGCAAGTGGCTCAAGCAACCGGGCGACGCCGTCGCGAAGTACGAACCGCTGCTCGAAGTCATCACGGACAAGGTCAACGCCGAGGTCCCGTCGCCCTTCGAAGGCGTCCTCAAGGAGATCCTGGCCGAGGAGGGCGCGACCGTCCCGAACAACGCTGAGATCGCCATCATCGAGACGGCCGAAGAGGCGGGTGGCGACGCGCCAGCGCCCATGGCGCTCGAGAAGGAAGGCGGGCCCGAGGCGGAAGGGACGACCCAGGTCGAGCCGCGCGACCCCGATGCGGCTGCGCCGGCCAAGGGACCCGCCGGTTCGGATGAGTCGGCGCCGGCCGACACGGACCGTGCTGCCGCGGCTGCCCCCGCCCCGGCCCCGACGACCCCGACCCCGACCCCGACGCCGGCGGAGGCGCCAGCCGCGGCTCCCGCCGGATCCGCCCCGGCCGCCCAAGCCACTCCGACCGCGACAGCCCAAGCCGCTCCGACCGCGACAGCCGCCGCCTCCGCCACCTCGACCGGCGACCCCGACGCGCGGATGACGCCCGCGGTCCGTCGTCTGCTCCGCGAACACGCGCTCCGCCCAGACCAGATCGTGGGCACGGGTGGTGGCGGGCGGATCACCCGCGACGACGTCCTGGCGGTCGTCGAATCGATTCGCACCGGCGGGACACCACCCGTACCGGTCATGTCCCAGGGCAACGGAGCGACTGCCACGGCTTCGGCCCCCGCAACCGGTGGATCACCTGCCCCTACCGCCGCGGCGGCACCAGCCGCCCCAGCCGCCCCACCGGCCCGCATGCCGGCCGGCGCCCCGATCGAGTTCCCCGAGGGCGCCGACGAGGTCCTCCTCCCGATGACCCAGATGCGCAAGGGCATCGCCGCGCAGATGACCCGGGCCCTCGCGGTCCCACATGCGTACGTGCACATGGAGGTCGACGCCACCAACCTCGTCAAGGCACGCGAGAAGGCCAAGCGCGACTACCAGGCTCGCGAGGGCATCTCGCTGAGTTACGTGCCCTTCGTGATCAAGGCTGCCGTGGCCGCCCTGCGCGATTTCCCGGCATTCAACGCCCACTGGACCGAGAACGGCGTGCTCGCCAAGCGGCGTGTCCACATGGGCGTGGCGGTCGCCGTCGACGACGGGCTCCTCGTTCCGGTCGTCCGCGACGTCGACCAGCTCAGCATCAGCGGCCTGAACCGGGCGATCGCCGACGTGGCGGCCCGGGCTCGGGCGGGCAAGCTCAAGCTGGACGACTACGGCGGAAGCACCTTCACGATCGACAACACCGGCTGGTTCGGCTCGAACCTCACCATGCCGATCATCAACGTGCCGGAGGTCGCGATCCTGACGATGGAGGCGATCACCAAGCGCCCGGTGGTCCAGGAGACGCCGGACGGCGACGTCATCGCGATCCGGCCGATCATGAACATGGTCCTCGCGATCGATCACCGCGCCAACGACGGCGCGCAGGCGGCAGCTCTCCTCAAGGCGATCAAGACCTGGCTCGAGGCGATCGGGCCGGAGACGCCTGTCTACTGAGCCGGGGGGCGCCGCCTCGGGCGTCGGCCACTGATGCGCATCTTCGTCACCGGCGGTGCCGGATTCATCGGGCTCGCGGTCGTGCGACGGCTCGTGCAACGCGGCGACCGGGTCATGGCCGTGGTCCGCGATCCCGATCGGGCGGCGCAGCTGGCGGACCTCGGGGTGGAGATGCGGGCGGGAGACCTGTCGCGGACCGCGGCCATCGTCGATGCGATGCGCGGCACCGACGCCGCCATCCACGTCGCGGGGATGTACCGCGTCGGCATCCCGGCCGCGATGCGTCCGGCCATGCTCGATGCCAACGTCGGGGTCACCCATCGGATCCTCGACGCGGTCGCCACGGCCGGTCTGGACCGCCTCGTGTACGTGTCGACGGTCAACGTCGCCGGGAACACGCAGGGCCGGATCATCGACGAGCGCTACCGGCGGGACCTGTCCAAGGGCTTCCTGAACTACTACGACGAGACGAAGTACCTCGCTCACCGCGCGGTCCGCGAGCGCGTCGATTTCGGGCGCCCCGATCGTCATCGTCATGCCCGGCGTCACGTACGGTCCGGGCGACCACTCGGGGACCGGGCAGCAGATCCGTGGCGCCCACGACGGCAGCCTTGGGTACATGGCCCTGGCGGACGTCGGGATCTCGGCCGTTTACGTCGAGGACGTGGCGGCCGGCATCGTGGCTGCACTCGACCTTGGCCGTGTCGGCGAGTCCTACATCCTTGGTGGGGAGAACACGCGACTGCGTGACGCGATGCGGGTCGCCGCCCGGATCGGCGGTCGCAGCCTGCCGCGATTGGAGCTGCCGACGGCGCTCATCCGCCTCGGCTCCCACGCACCCGCGCCGCTGGCGCGTGCGGCCGGCCTGCCGGACGATCTGGGCGAGGTGCTTCGAGCCGGCCTCGGCGTCACGTACTGGGCGTCATCCGCCAAGGCGGCCACGGAGCTCGGCTACCGGCCGCGCGACCTCGGCACCGGCCTGCGCGCCACCTTCGACGAGGGCTGACCGCGGTCCAGGGCCCAGGCGCGGCCGAGGCACTACACTCCGAGCATGGCTCGCGAGCTCCCGATGTTCGAATCCGCGCCCTCGGGACCCACCCATCACCAGCGCCCGGACCTGCCCATCTCGATCGGCGGTGGTGGAGCGGCCGGGCTGCCGGCGGCCGATGGCTCGGTCGCCCTTCGGCGCCACCCCGACTGGATCCGCGCCCGGATGCCGTCCGGTGACAACTTCCACGAGCTCAAGGGCCTGCTTCGCGGCCTCGACCTGAACACCGTCTGCGAGGAGGCCCACTGCCCGAACATCGGGGAGTGCTGGGACCAGCGCACCGCCACGATCATGATCCTCGGCGACACGTGCACCCGGGCCTGTGGGTTCTGCGCCGTGAAGACCGGCCGCCCCACCTGGTTCGACGACGACGAGCCTCGTCGCGTCGCGGAGGCCGTCAGCCAGCTTGGTCTGGAGCACGTCGTCGTGACGAGCGTGGCGCGTGACGACCTGCCCGACGGCGGCTCCCGCATCTTCGCCGAGACGATCCTCGCGATGCGCGAGCGGTCGCCCGGCATGGGCATCGAGGTGCTCATCCCCGACTTCGACGGCTCCGACGATCGCCTGCAGACGGTCATGGATGCCCGCCCCGACATCCTCAACCACAACCTCGAGACCGTGAAGCGCCTCCAGAAGCCGGTCCGCAAGCGCGCTCGGTGGGATCGCTCGCTGTACGTCCTCGCCCGGGCGAAGGAGATGGCGCTCGATATCGGCTATCCGGTCCACACGAAGAGCTCGTTGATGGTCGGCCTGGGCGAGACCCGCCCAGAGCTCACCGAGGCGTTCGAGGCGCTACGCGCGGCGGACGTCGACATCCTGACGGTCGGTCAGTACCTGCGTCCGTCGCTCAAGCACCTCCCGCTCGAGCGCTACTACCACCCCGACGAGTTCGCCGAGATGAAGGTCCAGGCACTCGGGCTGGGGTTCAAGCACGTCGAGGCGGCCCCGCTCGTCCGCTCGAGCTACCACGCGCGCGATCAGGTGCCGGGCGCCGAGCTGAAGCGGCTGCGCCGCGAGGCCACGCTCGACGCGGAGGGCCGGGTCGTCCCATTGGCCGGCTGACACGGCGGACGGGCGAAACCGCGACCGGCATCGCGGCGTCCCGGGCGTCATGAGCACCCCCCATCGCTCCGTCAGGCGGCCACCCATCGCCCAGATCGCGTCCCTCGTCGTCGTGACCATCCTGCTCGCCGCCTGCGCGAGCGCCAGTGGGAGCCCGTCGGCAACCACCAGCCCAAGCGAGCCACCCCAGCCGAGCGCCACCGCCGCAGGCGCCGTGGACCTGGCGCGTGTGCCCACCGCCTGCATCGGCCTCGGGGAAGGGGACTGTCGTCGCGTCGTGGCGCACGTCACGACCCTCCTGACCGCCGACGACCCGAGGATCGGCTATGTCCAGGTCGGGCCGTTCGGCTGCCCCGCAGGGCAAGGTTGCCCGACGACGCTCGTGGCGCGCTCCGAGGGCGACATGACGCTCGAGTTCGTCGGCGGCGCACTGAGCTTCCACATCAAGGTCACGAACGGGAACCTGGACGCCCAGCGCCAGGAGGCGTTCGGCATCCAGCTACCGCCCACCTCGCGGCCGCCGATCCCCGGTGGCCCGCAGCCCTTCTCGCTGGGGCACTGCGGGATCTGGAGCGGGATCGATCACGGTGGGAGCTGGTGGGACCCGGTCGGACTCGTCGACTACGACCACGGCGACGCGATCAACGCCGCCGAGGGGACGATCGCCCCCGTCGGGGCCGATCAGGCGATCTTCACGTCAAAAGCCGGCTTCACCGTCCAGCTCGTGCGTCGCCACGGCCCCAAGTTCCTGCCCTTCTGCGACTGACCCGCCGCGGCGCCGGCCGGGCCAAGGCCAAGGTCCACCCGCTCGTGACCTGGGTCCGCCTCGCCGAGATCGGCAGCGTTGTCGGGGCCATTCCAGGTGCGCGTCGAGCCCTGAGCAACCGCTTCGTCGTGAATCAGTCGGTGGTATATCTTGTTCGGCGCACGAGTGACTGCACCGCGGCATACCCCCTCGGCGTGCGCACTGACACGGAGACCCCACCTTGAGCTATGCCGTGACCAACCCCGCCACGGGCGAGACGGTCAAGACCTACGACATCATCACCGACGCCGAGCTCGAGGCCGCGGTCGCCGCGGCCGACGAGGCGCACCGCACCTGGTCGAAGTCGACCACGGTCGAGGAGCGCGCGGCCCTCATCCGCCGCGTCAGCGAACTGCACCGCGAGCGCAGTCAGGAACTGGCGGAGCTCATCGTGCGTGAGATGGGCAAGCCGATCGGGCAGGCGCTCAGCGAGGTCGACTTCGCCGCGGACATCTACGAGTACTACGCCGACCACTCGCCGGACTTCCTGAAGGACGAGCCCATCCAGCTCCTGGCCGGCGATGGCTCGGCGGTCATCCGCCGCTCGTCGCTCGGGGTGCTGCTCGGCGTCATGCCGTGGAACTTCCCGTACTACCAGGTCGCCCGCTTCGCCGGCCCGAACCTCATCATCGGCAACACGATCCTGCTCAAGCACGCCGCGCAGTGCCCCGAGTCCGCCGCCGCGATCCAGCAGATCTTCCTCGACGCGGGCTTCCCAGCAGGCGCCTACGTGAACGTCTACGCCTCGCACGACCAGCTCGAGCGGGTCATCGCAGACCCGCGCGTGCAGGGCGTCTCGCTCACCGGCTCCGAGCGCGCCGGCGCCGCGGTCGCCGAGATCGCCGGCCGCCACCTGAAGAAGGTCGTGCTCGAGCTCGGCGGCTCGGACCCGTTCATCCTGCTCTCGACCGACGACCTCGACGCCACGGTGCAGAACGCGGTCGACGCCCGCCTCGACAACAGTGGCCAGTCGTGCAATGCGGCCAAGCGCTTCATCGTCGCCGACGAGCTGTACGACCCCTTCCTCGAGAAGTTCACCGCGAAGCTCGCCGAGATCGAGGCGACCGATCCGACGTCGGCCGACGCGGCGCTCGGCCCGTTGTCGTCGCTGAAGGCCGCCGAGAACATCGACGAGCAAGTCAAGCGCGCGATCGAGCACGGCGCCACGCTCGTCCACGGCGGCACCCGCGACGGTGCGTTCTTCCAGACGACCGTGCTGACGGATGTCACGCCGGAGAACCCCGCGTCGAAGGAGGAATTCTTCGGCCCCGTCGCGCAGGTCTACCGCGCGAAGGACGAGGCAGACGCCGTGCGCATCGCGAACGACACCCCGTACGGCCTGGGCTCGTACGTGTACAGCACCGACAAGGAGCAGGCGCTGCGCGTCGCCGACGGCATCGAGGCCGGCATGGTCTTCGTGAACGTCGTGCTCGCCGACGGCGTCGAGCTACCCTTCGGCGGCATCAAGCGCTCGGGCTCGGGCCGCGAGCTCGGCCGCTTCGGCGCCGACGAGTTCGTGAACAAGAAGATGATCCGCATCGGCTGACGCCCTGGATCCGCCTCGCCGGGTATCCTGCGACCATGGCTCGTCAGCTTGCCCGCAAGATCCAGCTCGCGGAGCTGCATTGCCATCTCGGCGGCGCCGTCACCCCGGCCATCATGTGGGGCATCGCCCATTCCCAGGGCATCAAGCTGCCGACCAAGGACTACTGGGAATTCCGCGACATGATCACCGTGTCGAAGCGGACCCAGAGCTTCGATGGCTACCTGCAGCTGTTCCATTGGACCGAGCTCATCCAGAGCTCGCCGTTGGCGGTCGAGCGCAGCGTCTACGAGGTCGTCGGCGGCGCCTACCGCAAGAACAACATCACGACGATGGAGCTGCGCTTCAATCCGATGAAGCGAAACCGAGGCGGCGAGCAGGATCTCGACCACATCATCGCCGCGGCGGTCCGGGGCATGGACAAGGCGACCCTCGAGTATCCGATCAAGCCCGGCTTGATCTTCTGCCTCGACCGCGCGTTCCCGTTCGAGCTCAACGAGATCATCGCTGAGAAGGCCATCGCCTGGCGTGATCGCGGTGTCGTCGGCGTCGATATCGCCGGCCCCGAGGCATCGACCTTCAGGGTGGCCGACTACAAGCGACTCTTCCGGCGAGTTCGCCAGTACGGCCTGGGGCTCACGGTCCATACCGGCGAGGCGGGCCCGGTCGATGAGGTCGCCCGGGTGGTGGAGCTGCTCGAGCCCGACCGCATCGGCCATGGCGTCAAGGCGGCCTACGATCCGCGCGCCATGGAGATGATCCGCGAGCGTGGGATCGTGCTCGAGATCTGCCCGACCTCCAACCTCAACACGAAGGTCGTGTCGAGCTGGGACGAGTTCCGCTGGATCTTCGACACGCTCCGGCGCAACGAGATCCGGTTCACGATCAACACGGACGGCCCCGAGATGCTCAAGACCTACATCCGCGATGAGATGGCCCAGCTTGGCCGTCTCGGGATCCTGTCCGTGGACGACCAGCAGCAGGCTGCCGCGACCTCGATGGCCGCCTCGTTCGTCCCGAACGTCTCGGACGTGCCGGCGCCGCGTCTCGAGCCGGCTTCCCGGGTAGCCGTCGAGCGCGAGGAAGCCTGAGGCGGAGCGGGCCTCAGTCGCTGGCGCGACCGATGCGATACGTGCAGCAGCGGTCGCCGGCGGCGATGTGCGTCTCGCGCACGACGTCGGGCCCGAGGATCTCGCGGAACAGGTCGAGCTCGGCTTGGCAGGCGGCGCCGTTGTCGGCCGCCACGCGGTGGATCGCGCAGTTGCGTTCGACCAGGCGGATGACGCCGTCGGGCCCGATGAGCGTCTCGGCGAGATAGCCCAGCTCGTCCTGGATCACCGCCAGCTCCCGTGCCCGATCGACCAGGCGCGCCTGCGGGGTCAGGCGATCCGTCATCCGCTGCCGGATCCGGTCGCGCGTCATGCGCCGGCGTTCCTCGAAAACGCCGTCGACCAGCTCTTCGCCGCCGATCGCCCGGATCGCGGCAAGCAGGCCGCTGGCGAGCCCGTCGTAGTTGGTTGGAAAGAGATCCTGGGCGGCGTCCGTCACGTCGTACACGTGACGCGGTCGCCCGACGCCGTGACGGACGGCCTGGCGGCTGACCAGGCCCGCGGTCTCGAGCGCATGGAGCTGCTGGAGGACGCCGGTCCGACTCACGCCGAGACCGGTGGCCAAATCCTCGGGCGAGCTCGGTCCGTCGTGGCGCAGGCGGAGCAACAGCGCCCTTCGCAGGCTCGAAGAGCCGCCCACGGCGTCGACCGGTACGGTGCCGGGACGGCCCGCATCGGCGACCGAGGGGTGGACGTTGACGGACGCCTGGTGCTCGGCGTTCGACTCGCGCATCGTGGCCGAAGGCTAGCACCGGGACCGCCGTCCTGCTGTGATGGTAGGCTCGCCGCCGATGGACCTGGATCTGCCCGCCGAACACACGCTGCTCCGCGACACGATCCGCGACTTCATGCTGACCGAAGTCGCTCCGGTCCTCGAGGAACATGAGCGCGAGCGCCGCTTCCCGACCGACATCGTCCGCCGCATCGGGGAGCTCGGCTGGCTCGGCATCCCGATCCCGGAGGACGAGGGCGGCGCGGGTCTCGATACCCTGGCCTACGCCGTCGCGATCGAGGAGATCGGGCGCGTGTGGGGCTCGCTGGGCCTGATCGTGGCCGCCCACACGAGCCTCGGCTGCGGCCCGCTCCACCTCGCCGGCACCGACGACCAGAAGCAGACCCACCTCGTCCCGATGGCGCAGGGCAAGGTGTTGGGCGCCTACGGCCTCACGGAGCCCGGTGCCGGCTCGGACGCAGGCGGAACCAGGACGACGGCCCGGTTCGACGACGGGGAGGATGGCGGTCGCTGGGTGCTCGACGGCTCCAAGCGGTTCATCACGAACGCCGGGCAGGCCGGGACCTACATCGTGACGGCGCGTACCGGCGAGACGGCCAAGGGCGACGCGGAGATCAGCGCCTTCATCGTGCCCGCCGACACACCGGGTTTCTCGGTCGGACGGCTCGAAGACAAGCTCGGTCTCCACGCCTCGGCGACCGGCGAGCTGCGCTTCGACGGCGCGGCGATCCCGGCGGCGAACCTGCTCGGGGACCGCGGCGACGGGTTTCGGATGTTCCTCAAGATCCTCGACGGCGGGCGGATCTCGATCGGCGCATTGGCCGTCGGTCTCGCCCAGGCGGCGCTCGACGCCGCGATCCCGTACGCGCAGACGCGCGAGCAGTTCGGCCGCCCGATCGGGTCGTTCCAGGGTGTCGCGTTCATGGTCGCCGACATGGCGACCGAGATCGAGGCGGCTCGGGCGCTCGTCTGGAAAGCCGCCTGGCTGAAGGATCAGGGGCGTGACTACGGGCTCGTGGCGGCCGAGGCGAAGCTGTTCGCCTCCGAGGTGAGCGCCCGCGCGACGAATGCCGCGATCCAGATCCACGGCGGCTACGGCTACGTCTCGGACTATCCCGTGGAACGCTTCATGCGTGATGCGAAGCTGACCGAGATCGGGGAGGGGACCAGTCAGATCCAGCGGCTGGTGATCGCGCGCAAGGTGCTGGGTCTGCGCGTCGTCTGAGCCAAGGACCGAGCTACGGCGATGGGCGTCAGACCTTGAGCAACCGGACGATCAGGCGGTACTGGCTCCTCGAGCCGACGCATGTCTGGAGCGTGAGGCTCGGCCGGGACTGGCCGGCGTAGGCGAAGCCGCCCTTGTCCGGGGTCGTGACCTTCCACCACGCGACCGCGTAGCTGCTGACCCGGCCGTTGCCGTCGGCGTAGACGACCTTCATGCCCTTCGAGAGCCGTCCGCGGACGTATGCGTCGTGGAGCGGCTTGAAGACGCTGTGGGCGTGGGCGAACAGGTAGACGTTGTTGCCACCGGCACAGCCCCATCGATAGACGCGGTTGCCCGGATAGGCCGACGACGAGCAGGAGAAGAACGACACGGACCGATTGATCCCCAGGGCCGGGATCCAGACGTGGTTGCGGCCCTTGAAGGTCGACGGACTGGAGCCGCCGGAGCCACCCGCGGCGAGATCGGCCTTGGAGATCGACTTCGGCTTCGGGGCGGGAACGTCCGGGATCGCCCGGGTCACCCAAGCGACGCGGGCGGAACGTGCTTGCACGAATGTCGTGCGTTCGTCGATCGCTCGGCGGACGAGTCGCGGGGGGCTCTTGACGTCGTGGGCGTCGGGACCGGGCCGTGGCGCGCTCGAGGCGGCGCGATCGACGCCGGCGACGAGCGGCTGGCGACCGAATGCAGCCGCGGGGGTCGCGGCCGCGACGAGGCTCGCGATGAGGGCGAGGGCGAGCAGGGACCGGGCGGCACGGGCCTGAATGGGCATGACCGCAGCATCCCCACCCAGACGCCACCGGACTGTGGCCCGGTCGTCCCAGTCCGCATGGGAAGGAGGTGCGGTCCCGGACACGGGACCGGACCATCGTCATCGGCGGCACGCCACAGGAACGGCGCGGCGCGCGTTGCCGGGTCCGCGCGTTCGCTCACGCACTACCCCGGAGTCCGAGGCGACGCTCCGCGAGCCATCGGCCCGACGGTTCCGCGCTCGCCCTCGTGCCCCCCGGCGCCTTCGGCGCCTTCGCCGCGCCGCCCCTGCGGCGCGCATCTCTCGATGCCAGTGGGCGGCTAGTCGCCGGTGCCGGCGGCGACCTCAAGGGAATCGCGCAGCGCGGCCTCGAACTCGGGGGCCCAGGGGCCCTGCGCCGCCACGACGAACGGCGACTGCTCGATGGTCTCGAAGGTGTCGGGGTCGGTCACGAACGATCGAGCGCAACCGTCGACCGTCGCGCGCAGCCGCTCGAACGCTTCGCGGTTCCGAAAGACGTACAGGTAGATGCGCGTCGGGGCGGCCTGGTCGAGCCCGTTGGCGGTGAATCCGATCGCCGTGGGGATCAGGACCGGGTCCGTGCAGCCGGCGTCGCCCGACACGATGTGGTCGATCGCGATGCCACGCTTCGTGACCTCGCTGGCGATGCCCTGGAAGTCGGCCGGGGTCGGGGCGGGAGGCGTCGTCGAGATCGTCCCGCACGCTCCCACGAACGCCGCGGCCAGGAGCGCGGCGGCCAGCGGCAGAAAGCGTTGACGGAGGGGCATCGGTGCGAGGCTATCACCGCGCTTGGGCGCAGGCCGATGTCAGCCTGAGGCACGCTCCAATCACAGGTCCCTCGTGATCGATCGCCTCATGCGCAGATCCGGGCAATCTGGGCGGTCGGTCGTGCAGACCTGTCCAGATCCTGTGCCTGAGGGTGACATCCCGAGTCCGGCCCTGCACGGCTGTCTGGTATCGGTGCCTGAGACTGACACCCTGCGCCCCCACGAACCATGGACACCCGGAAGTCAGCGCTCTTGGGCGCGCTTCTTCGCTTCTCGCAAGCGGGCCATCGTGTCGGCAGGAGCAGGAGCGGGAGCGGGAGCCCGAGCGGCGGAGGCGGCGGCAGGCGGCGTCGGCGCTGGTGTGGCGCCAGCGGGCGGGGTCGGTGCTGGTGCCGTCGCGGGCTTCGGCACCACGGGCGACGGCGGCGCAGTCGGCTCGGGCGTCGGTCGAGGCACGGCCGCTGCCGTCGCTGCCAACGCACCGTCCTCCATCGGTTCCGTCCGGGACCCACTTCGGGTCGGCGCAGCATCCGCCCGCGTGATCGCCGCCCGGACCGAGGCTGAGGTCGCCCGTTCGCGCGCCGCGAACAGGCCCTCGCCCGCGGCGGTGCGCGGGGCCGCCCTGCGCCGACGCTTCGGGATGGCGCGGACCCACGCCCCCGCGGCGGCGAACTCGCGGCGACCCACCGAGACGCGCCGCAGCGCGATATCGAGCGGCCAGAGGAGCAGGGCCAGCACGAGCAGCAGCGGCCACAGGTCGGTCGAACGCGACGTCGTGAGCAGGTCGTGGCGCCACGGGTCGAGTGGCGTCTCGACGATGGCCCCGCCGGTTGCCGCGCGGAGAGCCCCGAGGAACGCCTCGTTCGCGCCAAGCTGCCGGTACTCGGCGGCGGTCGGTGCGACGAGTCCGACCGTGCGGCCCAGCGGCGACGACCCCGGCCGCGTCTGCGTGACCCGGATGGCGTACGCGCCCGGGTCGATCTCGCCGAGCGGCGCTTCGTACACCCCCGGGGCGATCTGCACGAGCGAGACGTCGCTCGGCTGGAAGTCCGGCCCCACGACCACGGCGGTCGTGTCGTAGAAGTCCCGCGGCGAACCGTCGGTCTCCACGGACTCCACGTGGAGGGTGGTCTTGCCGCCTTGCGTGTCGAACACCGCCTCGATGCCGCCGGTCTCCTCGCCCGGGAACGTCCACGACACGAGCTGGCTGAAGAACCGCGAGAAGCCGCTCCAGCCGACCCAGTCGCGTGCCCAGCGCCCGGTCGTGTCCGACGTCCACGCAACGGACCGGCCCAGGCCGTACTGCCACTGCGCGAGGAGAGGATCGTCGCGAGCCGTCACGAGGACGGTCTGGGCCGCGGGCTTGGCCGTGGTCCCGTTGTACCCGCGCAGCCGCGGCATGCCCTCGTCGAGTCCGCGCATGATCGGCGAGGATGACGTGAGGATCGGGAAGAACGGCTCCTCCACGATCTGCTGGCCGGAGACCTGCTGGGTCTCCTTGAGGAAGATGTCCGGGATGCTCGCCGGGTTCGCCGCGTCGTAGAAGCGGCCACCGCCGCGCGTCGCGAGGCCCTCGAGGAACGGGTTGGAGCCTCCGCCCGCCCCGACCGTGGAGAGCGTGATGCCGGCGGCGTTCATGCGGTCGAGGATGGCGTCGTACTGCCCGGAGCTCGACCAGCCGTCCGTCAGCAGGATGATGTGGCGACGGGTCGCGACGGCGCCCTCGAGGGACTCGACGGCCTGCTCGAGGCCCGCGAAGATGTTCGTCTGGCCGAGGGGCTGGAGGCCGGCGATCTTGCCCTGCAGGTCCGTGATGCCACCGAGCGGCTGGGTCTGCACGACCCAGTGGGCCTGCTCGTTGAAGGACACGACGCCGAGCTCGTCCCGCTCGGTCATGGCGGCCGCGGCGCGCAGGATGGCCTCCTTGCCGATATCGACCTTGCGCACCCCGCCGATGCCCGTCCCGCCGCCGCCGGCGCCGCCGTCGAACGTGTTGCAGTGGCACGCATCCATCGATCCCGACTGGTCGATGACCACGACCAGCGCGACATCTGGCTGCTTCTGCCGGTCCCGGACGCCCATGTCGACCGGGAGCGTCTCCTCCAGGGCTGTCCGCTGATAGCCGCCGGCCCCGTAGCTGTCCGGCCCGCCGATCATCACGAGACCCTTGCCGAGGTCGCGCACGTAGACCTGCAGCGCCGCCAGCTGGCGATCCGAAAGGCGGACCCGCGGCACGTCGACCAGCACGACGCTGTCGTACGTCGCGAGCGCCGCGAAATCCGTCGGGAGCTGCTCGGGGACCATCGTGTCGACCTTCTGGCGCTGCGCGATCAGGGCGTCGACCAGCTCCGCGGCCACGGCCTCGTTGCCGGACAGGACCAGGGTCCGCGGCTCGCCTTTCACGATCGTGTTCGAGTCCGCCCGGTCGTTCTCGCTGAACGTGTCGCGCCCCGCCTCGACGACCACCCGGAACGTGTGGAAGCCGGCCTCGGTGGGCTCGATGTCGAAGACGACGCGGGTGACCCCGGCCTCGAGGTTCAGCCGCTGTGTGTCGGCGATCTCGCCGTTCACGAACAGGCGGACCGTCGCCGGCTGTGCGACGGACGAGCGGATCTCGGCGATGGCCTCCACCGAGTCCCCGAGGTTCGAGGTCGAGGGGGTGATCAGTCGCTCCACGAGGACCTCGTCCGTGGCGCCCAGCCCGATCAGCCGCGTCTCGATCCGGATATCCCGCGTCGCCGCCAGCGCGGCCTCCGCCTGGCCGCCGCCGGTCGTGTCGTTGCCGTCGGACAGCAGGACGATGCGCTTCTGGGCATCGTCGGGGAACAACGCGCTGGCCAGTCGTAGCGCGGCGCCGATGTCGGTGGCCGAACGAACCGGGGTGGACGCGAGTCGATCGATCTCGCCAAGGTCCGATGGCAGGCGCTCGACAAGCGCCTCCTTGCCGAATGCGACGATCCCGGCCACGTCCCCGTCCGGGATGACGTCGAGGGTCTCGCGCAGGAACGCGAGCGCGTCCTCGCGGCCGTCGTTCCCGACCGAGTCGGAGAGATCCACCACGAACACCGTCGCGAGCCGGTCGACCGGCAGGACGATCCGGAAGCCCGCGAGCGCGAAGACGAGCGCGACCAGTAGCGCGGTCCGGACGAAGAGGGCGAACCTCCGACGTCCCGCCCCGAGCCGGCGGCGGGCGCCCAGGTACAGCGCGATCGTGAGGGCCAGTGCCGGGACCAGGAGGAGCAGCGCGAGTGGCGCCTCGAAGCTGAAGCCCATCAGGCGGCCTCACCCGCGCCGCGGCGCAACCGCGTCGTCAGCGAGCGCTTGATCCGGGTGAGCCCGTCACGGTGATAGAGGGCCCACTCGACGCAAAGGAACGTCAGGACGAGCAGGACGATCGGCACCCACAGCTCGTCGCGGGTCGTCGGGCGCTCGGTCGTCGCGCCCCCGGTGCCGGGCTCCGGCGAGCCGGCAGCCGTCGTGCCAAGGGCCTCGATGGCAGCCGCGGAACCCGGGGCGATCGTGGATTCATCGACATCGAACAGATCGACCGCGAATCGCACCGGGGCCATGGGGTCCTCGGGCGGGGGGCTTGCGCCCGCCCCGGCGGAGGTCCCCGGCGAGGGCGCAGCGGACGGGCTCGCCCTCGGACTGGGAGACGAACCCGTGCTGGCACTGGCCGACGGCGCGGGTGACGCCTCGGGGTCGGCGATCGGGGTGACCGTGTAGACACCGAGCAGGTCGGTCGCCGCGAAGCTCACCGCCGACCCACCGCTGGTGCCCGGGACGAGCTCGGTGACGCTCCCGTCAGGCGACGTCACGGTCACGCCGATCGCCCCGGTCGGGATGGCCAGCTCGACCGGCGTGCCGGGCTCGACGGCTTCGCTCGGGGCGGTCGTGGAGCCGAGGAGCTCGCCCGTCAGGTTGGCGAGCAGGATCGGGAAGGCGACCTGGAGGGGCAGGTCGGACCGGCGTGGCTCGAACGCCAGGACCGCGCTGGGCAGCCCGTCACGGGTGCCGGTGTAGAGCAAGGGCGCGCCGCGTGGGCCCGGGATGATCGTTCGAGCCCAATCGGGCGTGGTCAGCCGCGAGGCCTCGGCGATGTGGGTCGTGGACAGGTCGACGAAGCGGAGGACGGGCTCATCCGGATCCAGGCTCCCGATCCCCGGGTTCGTGAGCCGACCGGCCACCTGCCCGAGGTCGCTCGTGCGCGGGGGAGCGATGGCGAGGATCGGGGAGCGCGGCAGCGTCGCCGGGAGGAAGCCCTCGAAGATCACGAGATCCCACGGCCGGCCGTCCTGGCGCTGCGTCTTCGGCCCGTATTCGTTCGGGGGCACGCCGAAGAGCTCGACGTTCGGAAGGTAGGACAGCGCGGTCTCGAGGTACGGATCGCCCTCGCCGACGACGAGGATCAGGCGCGTGCGGTCGGGCGGGATGACGGCCCACGCACGATCGTCGATGGCCAGCTGGTCGGGCGCCGTCACGACGGCCGGATCGCTGCCCACGAGGCGGACCTCGAGGGTACGCACGCTGCGGTCGATGTCGTCCACGATCACGTTCGCCCGGGCCTGCGCCTCGAGCGGGACGTCGCGGACTTCCAGGAGACTTCCGTCTCCCCACAGCTCCAGCCGCCGCGTCGTCCGTTCAAGGTCGACGTTCGCCACGCTCACGAAGACGGAGCGCGAAACCGCGGAAGGCGAGGTCTTCACGGCCAGCGCCACGATGGCCTGGTTCTTGCGGTCCCGACCGACGGGAAGGACCTTGACCCTGGCGGCGACCCGACCGGTCGGATCGGTCGCAAGCGCGGCGTCCGTCGCCACGAGGACCTGCGCGTCGCCGGAGCGCGCCGCGAGCTTGGAGGCCAGCTCCAGCGCATCGCCGAGGTCCCCGCTGCCCTGGCTGACGGCGACGTCGTCGATCGCCCCCCGGACGCGGCTCAGGTCGGTCGATTCGTTCACGACGATGCGGGCGCTCCGCCCGGCGGCGATGACGCTGACCTTGCCGCCGGTGGGCAGGTCCTTCAACGCCTCGGTCGCGGCGACCTTGGCGGCCGTCAGGCGGTCCGGCACGACGTCCGTGGCGGCCATGCTGGCCGAGGTGTCCAGGACGAGGACGATGTCCCGAGCGAGGCCGGCCGGCCGTTCCACGAACGGTCTGGCCGCGAGCAGCGCAAGGATGATCACGAGCAGGAGCTGGAGCAGCAGCAACAGGCTGCGCTTGAGCTTCTGCCACGGGGCGTTGGCCTCGACATCCGCCACCAGGCGCGTCCAGAGGAGCGTCGATGGGACGACCGCCTCGTCCCGGCGGAGCTTGAGCAGGTACATCGCGATGACCGCTGGGATGAACAGCAGTCCGAGCAGCGCGAGCGGCGTCGTGAAGGGCACGACCGCCTAGCCCAGCACCCGGCGCCGGCGCAGCTCGGCGAACATCAGCTCGGCGAGGTTCACATCGGACGCGAGGTCCACGTAGCTCGCGCGGCGCTTGGCCGCGACATCGGCGAAGCCGTCCTTCCAGCCCGCGAGCCGGGCCTTGTAGGCGTCGATGGTCGCGAGGTCGGCCGTGATGTCGACCCGGTCGCCGGTCTCCGTATCGACGAGACGAAGATCGCCCTCGAGCGACGGGTCGAGCTCCTCGGGTGACAAGACGTGCAGGACGATCAACTCGGAGCCGGTCGCGGCGAGCTCGCGGATCACCCGGTCTGCGCCCGGGTCCAGCAAGTCACTGAGCAGGACGACCACACCGCGTCCGTGCAGTTGTGCGGCCGCGTGACGCGCCGCGGCGACGAGGTCCGTCGTCCCGTCGGCTGGCTGGATCGATGACAGGTCGGCCAGGAGGCGGAAGACGCGGCCGGAGCCGCGGAGCGCCGCCCGCCGGCGGGCGCTCCTGCCCGTCAGCGCGCTGACCGCGACACGATCCTCGCTGGCCAGCCCGATGTACCCGAGGGCCGCCGCCGCGCGCTTGGCGAACGTGAGCTTGTCCGGATGACCGGTCGCCATGGACGCCGAGGCGTCCAGGAGGAGCGTGACCGTGATGTCCTCCTCCTCGACGAACAGCTTCACGAACAGCTTCTCGAGCCGGGCGTAGACATTCCAGTCGAGCTGGCGGAGGTCGTCGCCGGGCGTGTAGTCGCGGTAGTCGGCGAACTCGACCGATTGACCGCGCTTGACGCTGCGCCGGCCGCCCTTCAGGCCGCCCCGAACGGGCGAGCGCATCAGGAGGAGCAGCCGCTCGAGCTGGCGCAGGAACGCCTCGTCGAAGACCGTTGGGTCGACCTCCGACGGCAGGAAGACCGGGCGGGTGCCCGCCGCGACGGCCGTGGGCGATGACGCCCCCGGCTCGGGGCCGCTTCGCTCGGTCATGGTGTCGCGGCTACTCGACGGTCGGGACGGCGACGGCGTCGAGGATGGCCCGCACGGTGGCCTCGGTCGTGATGCCCTCCGCCTCGCCTTCGAAGTTGAGGATGATGCGGTGGCGGAGCGACGGCATCGCCACCGCCCGGATGTCGTCGGTCGAGACGTTGAACCGGCCGTCGAGGAGCGCGTAGATCTTGCCCGCGGTCACGAGGGCCTGGGCACCTCGCGGCGAGCCCCCGTAGCGGACGTAGTCGCGGACGAGCCCCGGCGCGCGCGGCTGGTCGGGATGGGACGCGGCGAGGATGCTGACCGCATAGGCCGTGACGTGGGGCGCGATCGGCACCGCCCGGGCGAGTCGCTGCATCTCGACGATCTCGGCGGCCGTGCAGACCTTGGAGGCTGTCACGCTCTCGGAGCCGGTCGTCCGATCCATGATCGAGATCAGGTCCTCCTCCGACGGGAAGGGCACCATGACCTTGAAGATGAAACGGTCCAGCTGGGCCTCGGGCAGGGGATAGGTCCCCTCCATCTCGAGCGGGTTCTGGGTCGCCAGGACGAAGAACGGCGGGTCCAGCGGGAAGCGCTGGCGGGCCACGGTGACCTGGTGCTCCTGCATCGCCTCGAGCAGGCTCGACTGGGTCTTGGGCGTCGCCCGGTTGATCTCGTCCGCGAGCACCAGGTTCGCAAAGATGGGACCCGATTGGAACTTGAAGATCCGCTGGCCATCCTCCTCGATGAGGATGTTGGTGCCGGTGATGTCGGCCGGCATCAGATCCGGCGTGAACTGGATGCGGTTGAAGGTGCAGTCGATGACGTCCGCGATCGTTCGCACGAGCATCGTCTTGCCCAGACCAGGGACTCCCTCGAGCAGGACATGCGAGTTCGCGAGCAGGCCGGTCAGCGTCTGGCGCACCAGCTCGCGCTGACCGACGATGACGCGGCCGACCTCGCGCTCGATGGCCTGAGCGCGCTCGGCGAAGGCCTCCGGAGCAAGGCGGGCATCGGCGTTGGTGGCGGTCGCTTCCATGAGGCCTCCGGTGGTGTGTCGGCGACCGTCGTGACGGCCGGTGTTCCGTTAGTTCGAGGGATCGAGGGAGCTGAAGTAGTCTCGGACGTAGTCCTTGACCGAGAGCGGTACGTAGCCGCGATCGAGGGACGTCTGGGCATAGCGCTCGAAGTCCGCGTAGACCTGCTGGTACGGAGTCAACACGCCGTTGTCGGTGCCGGAACCGGTCTGGTTTCCCTGCTGGGTCTGCCCGTCGCCACCGGTGCCCGCCACGTACGACGGATCGCCGGGCCGGCCGACGCGATCGAATGGCGCGAACACCGAGGAAGCGTCCTCGCCGAGCTCGGCGGCGCGGTTGGCACCCGTCGGGGCGCCCGGAAGGGCGTTTCCCCCCGTGCCCTGTCCCAGGCTCCGGGCGTTCGAGCCGCCACCACCGATCTGGCCTTGCCCCTGCCCTTGACCTTGACCTTGACCTTGGCCCTGACCCTGCCCTTGGCCCTGCCCCTGACCTTGACCTTGACCCTGACCTTGGCCCTGACCTTGGCCCTGCCCCTGCCCTTGCCCTTGGCCCTGGCCCTGGCCTTGCCCCTGGCCCTGCCCCGGGGCAGGGGAGCCCTGGCCCTGACCTTGCCCTTGGCCCTGCCCTTGGCCCTGCTGACCTTGACCCTGTTGACCCTGGCCCTGCTGGCCCTGACCCTGACGTCCGGCATCGGCCAGGTCGCGGCGAGCGTCCTGCAGGCGCGACGCCGCCTCGGCGAGGTCGCGGTTCGTTTCGACGCCGGCCTGGGCCCCGGTCATGGCCTCGCCAAGCCGGTCGAGCGCGGAGCGGGCGCCCGCCGCGTCACCCTGGGCCAGACTCTGCGCCGCGTCCCGCAGCGCCGTGGCTGCGCCGCCGTCCGCGCTTGACGCGGTCGACTCCATCTCCGCGAGCTCCCGCGCAAGTTCGCGCTGTTCCTCGGGGGTCAGCTCATCGAGCTTGTCGCCGAGCTCCTCGAGATCCTCGCGGGTCTTCTCCGGGTCGCCGTCGCGATTTGCCTCCGGATTGCCGCTCGCGGCCCGCGACAGCGACCGCGCCAGTGAGGTCATCGCAGACGCGCGCTGTTCGGTCGAGGGATCGATGCGGGAACGGACCTCGCTCTCGACCGCGCCGAGCTGCCGCAGGTTCACCGCGAGCTCGTCCGGCCGCTCGCGCAGCTGGCGAGCCAGCTCACGCAGTTCCTCGGCGAGCTCGGTCCGGGGGTCCTCGGCTTCGCCGCCCTTCGACTCCAGATCCTCGGCAAGCTCGTCGAGCCGGTCGGCCTGTCGGTCGGCAGCCTCACGAACATCACGCTGCTGGGCGATCACCAGGTCCTGCGGATTCGGCACGAGGAGGACCGCTCCTAGGAGCACGGCCGAAGCCAGGGAGGTGAGCGCGGGCGACCGTGAGAAGCGCGGCTTGAACAGGCTGGGCACGGTCCTCAGGGCGACCAATGCATCGCGGCGCTGCCGGCGGACGAACCGGTCGGCCTCGACGGCCTCGTCGAACGGGCCCTCGTGCGGAATGTCGAGCGCAACGTCATCGGCCGGTGGCGTGGCGGAGGCCGGGAACCCGACCGCGAGCTCGAGCGCGCTGGACACCCGGTCTCCGAGGCGGCCCTCGGCGTCGACGGCCAGTGCGGTCTCGCCCAGTGACGGTCGCGCCCCCACGACCGCGACCAGCAAGGCGAGCACGCCGACGACCGGGATCGCCGCACCGATGACCGGTGCCGCCTCGAGCGGGACGAACCGGGCGAGCGTCCAAAGGGCGGCCTCGGCAACCACGACTCCGGCCAGGGCGATCCAGGCACGGCGCACCATGCGCCGCAGCCACAGGCGCCGGCGATGCGGGGCGAGCGACGCGCGCAGCGCATCGATCGAGGGATCCAACTGGCCGGCAAGGTGTTGGCGTGGATCCGGCGGGATCACGGCGCCACCACCCGCCGGCGATGACGCTCGACGGAGGAACGGGAGGCCGAACCGGCGGGTCATTCGGTGGGGCTCGGAGTGACGCGCTTGCGCCGGCGGATGTGCCAGCGACGCGTCGGGGAGACGGCCTGGACGGACAGCAGCAGGAAGACGGCCGACAGGATCAGCCAGGTCACGACGCTCTTCGGCCACAGGAAGTCGCGCTGGACGTCGAACGGCTGGACCTGGGCCGGATCGATCGCGACGCCGGCCTGCTGATCCTGGACTGCGACCAACTTGCGCTCGATGGCGATTTGCTCGTCGGCGAACATGACGCGGCCCGCACCGTTGACGAAACCGCCGTCGACGAACCCCTTGTCGGGCATGACTGCCGGCGCGGGCATGGGCACCGGCTGGTCGGTGAAGATGATGCCGTCGTTGCTCGGTACGAGGCCGCTGACGAGGCTGCACCAGCCGCCACCGAACGTGGACTCCGTTCCGCACATGACATCGGCCTGGGCCACGAACGGGTTGAGGTAGGCCAGGATCACCGGCGAGCGGATGCCGAAGAGGCCCTCGCGGTTGCCGTTCTCGTCGGAGCGGCCGATTGCCTGCCAGAAGCCGAGCACGAAGATCGTCCCGATGGTCACGGCCAGCACGCCGAAGATCGTGATGGCGGTCGCGGCCGTCGTCCGTTTGACGAGGCTGGAGCACAGCAGCCCGAACGAACCGAGTCCGAGCGAGGTCGCCACGAGGACGATGTAGCCGCGCAGGACATCTTCCGGTCCCACGCCGCCATAGACGAACACGACGGCCATCAGGGGGATCGATGCGGCGATCAGCAGGAACACGTACACGAGCGCGGACAGGAGCTTCCCGACCACGATCGCAAGGGAGCTGATCGGGGTCGCGATCAGGAGCTCCAGCGTCTGCTTCTCGCGCTCGAGGCTGATGGATCCAGCAGTCGAAGACGAAGCCAGGAACACGACCTGGAGGGTCATGAGCATGAGCAGCGCCGCGAAGATGCCCTGGCCGATCTGCGCGCTCGCGAAGGCGGAGGTGCCGCCGAAGCCATTGGACGCATTCGCCTCGACGAGGCGCTCGGCCATGAGCGCGAAACCACCGAGCAGCACCAGGTAGATCGTGATGATCGCGAACGCCCGCCGGCCGCGCATCCGGCCACGCAGCTCCTTCACGCCGATCGCGGCGATGCCGCCGGCGGCCCGCGCGAACGAGGTGAACCGCTTGGGTCGGGGCACGACGGTCGCGGGCGTGAGGTCGACCGTGTCGGTCAGCTCGGTCATGCGCTCGCTCCTACCGCTTCCAGCGGTTCGCGATCTGGCGAGGTGACCTGCAGGAAGAGCTCCTCGAGGTCGCTCGCCGCTCTGGCGAAGCTCACGATCGGCATCCCGGCTGCGATCGACTCGCTCAAGAGTCGTGCCGAGGCGGCGTCGTCGCCGCGGAACCCGATCTCGATCGTGCCATCCGCGAGCAGGACGGCGCTCGCGACGTCGGCGTCCTGGGCGAACCGGTCACGGGCGGTTTCGAGGGCCTCGCCCTCGAGCAACAGCCGGACGCGCAGCACGGCGCCGAACCGAAGGCGCCGCTCGATGTCGGCGACGCGGCCCTGCGCCAGCACCTGGCCGCGGTCGACGATCGCGACGCTCGTGCACAGTTCCTCGAGCTCGGGAAGGATGTGGCTGCTGATCAGGATGGTCTTGCCCAGGCTGCGCAGCTCCCGAAGCAGCTCGCGCAGCTCGACCCTTGCGCGCGGGTCGAGTCCGGAGGCCGGCTCGTCGAGCAGCAGGACCAATGGGTCGTGCACCAGGGCGTGCGCGAGGCACAGGCGCTGCTGCATCCCGCGCGAGAGGGTCTGGACGTAGTCGTCTCGCTTGCGACCAAGGTCCACCAGTTCCAGGAGATCGTTGATCATGCGCCGTCGGTCTGCCGGACCGATGCCGTAGCAGCGCGCGAAGAAGTCAAGGTATTCCCATACCTTCATGTCGTCGTAGACGCCGAACGAGTCGGGCATGAACCCGAGGACGCGGCGAACCTGATCCGGGTTCCGGGTCACCGACATCCCGGCGATCTCGGCCGTGCCCGCGGATGGCAACAGCAGGGTCGCCAGGATCCGCAGCGTCGTGGTCTTGCCCGCGCCGTTGGGTCCGACCAGGCCGAAGATCTCGCCCTGCTCCACGGACAGGTCGATGCCCGCCACCGCGAGCGTGCCGTCGTAACGTTTGACCAGACCCTCGGTCCGGACGATCTCGGTCACTTCACGTCCCCCGTGATCGACAGGTCCAGGCTGAACCCGACGCCATCGCTATTGTCGTTGACGAGCCGGATCAGAACGGTTCCCGTCGCCGGGTCCACGTAGCGGGCGGGCTCGGCGACCGCGAACCGGGTGCCGGCGTCGAGGTGTGGCAGTCGCTTCCAGGCCGCGTCGGACAGGTCGAAGAGCTCGACCTCCGGCAGCCCGTCGAAGTTCGGCCCCTGGCAGTTCTCGACCTGTACCTCGTCGCACGGTGCGGGGATCGAGGGCAGCGGTTCGATGAGCTTGGGGTCCAGCGTGAAGCCCGGGTCGCCGAAGTTCATTCCGATTGCCAGCTCGGTGGCCGTGAGCGTCCCGTCGAAGGCGATGGGCCGGTACGACAGTTCGGCGCTGCCGCGCCCGAAGTTGATCGTGAACGGATCCTTGCTGAAGAACGCCGCGTCCGATTTGATCACCGTCGAGCGGATCAGGTCGTTGCGGAACGTCGTCGTGCCGCTGACCGAGAGATCGGTCGGCAGGAACCACAGGACGTTTCCCGTCCGGCGCGGGGCCACGCCTTCGATCTCGACCGGGAGCAGCTCCCGATCTGCCCAGGCCAGGACGACCGGGCCGTCCGTCGGCAGCTGCCCGGTGAACCCCATCGCGGGGTCGAAGGTCAGTTGGTTGATGATGGTGTTGCGGGCGTTCAACCGAGACACCCCTTCGGTGATCGGGCCGAATTCCCCGTAGTTCACGGGGCCGACGATCCTGTCCGACAGCTGTTGACCCATCTGCACGGCCTGGAGCTTCACGTCGATCGACTCCGAGGCGCCCGGCGCCAGGTCCGAGAGCTTGGCGACGGTGCCTCCCAGCACGACGACCGGCTTGAGCAGGACCTCGTCCGAGGCGTTGGTGACCGTGCCCTTCAGGCGCCCGTCCTCGAGCCTCAGCTCCGCCTGCACGAGCGGAACCGCGACCGCGGTTTCGGCACGGACGGTTCGCAGGGAGCCGAACCCGACACCGAGGTCGCGGACCTGTGCGGGATCGCCCTGGAGAACGTCGAGCGTCGCGGTCGTGCCGTCGCCGCCCAGGAAGTCGCCCCCGGTCGGCGAGGAGAGCAGCGCTCCGCCCGGCACCCGCATCTGGTAGGTCCCGCGCGATGGCGAGAAGACCCCGAGATAGATCTGGGCCGCTCCGTCGGTCGTACCCGGCGCCCCGCGCACGATGGCGACCTCGTTGACGATGAGATCGCTGCCACGCAGCAGCGAGCCAAAGCCGTACGCGCCCGCTGCGAACGCGACGATCAGCACCGGCATCGTGATCCATGCCCACTCGCGCCGGTCCAGCCGGCGCAGCACCAGGTAGTTGATCGGCCCGATCAGCAGGATGTAGGCGCCCAGGAGGGCGATGAGCCCGCCGATCGGCGGGAGGGCGAGGGACGGCATCTGCGTCGCCGCCGACACGATCTGGCTGTCGTCGCCGATGATCGGGCCCCCGCTCGATCGAGTCGGGAGGAGGCGGCGCCACATGCCTTCGGCCTGGCTCGTGCCGGCGATCCACGAGGCCGTCGGGTCGAAACCGACGATCGTCACCGAACCGCTGCCGTAGGCCCGCTCAGCCGCGACGGTTCCATCGCCGGATGTGGCGAGCGCGCGGCCCTGGATGAGCTCACCGGACAGAGCCGGGAGGGCGGTCGCGGTCTCGGGCAGCTCCCCGAGCAGGGCGACGAGCGCCTCGGGCTCTACATCGATCGTGGCCGTCGGGCGGTAGGGCAGTAGCACGTCCGGGAAGGCGGAAAGGCTGGCCGGTCCGGCGGTCCCGCCGACGATGACCAACCGGCCCCCGCCCGCGACCCAGCCCCGCAACGCGGCGATCTGTTCGGTGGTCAGGCCCGCGGAATCGGTGTCCTGCCAGACCAGCCGGTCCAGGACGCCCCATGCCTCGACCCGGACGGGTAGCTCCCCGACGGTCAGAGGAACGGTCAGGGGCGCCACACTGTTCTGGTTCGGCAGGAGATCGAGGTCGCCGACGATGTCCCCCGGCTGCTCGGCGATGATGCCGACGACCAGCTGGGTCGCGTCGTGCACCGTGAACGTCGCCTTGGTCGTGGCGACGGTCCGGTTGCCGTCGACGAGGCTGATCTCGAGGTCGCGGCCGAAGCCAGGTGGCTGGGCATACAGCCGATAGGTCTTGTCCGACTGGGTGGGCAGGTCGACCCGGGTGCCGAAACGGGTCCGGCCCTGGGCGCCGCCTGCAAGCCGCAACTCCCCGCTGATCGCCGGGCCGGTGTTGGCGACGTGGATGTCGATCGCCATCCAGGAACCGACCCGGACATGACCGTCCATCAGGACGTTCGCTTCGATGGTCAGCCCGGCCGGAGCCTCGACCGCCAGTGCCGGGGTCGTGACGAGGCCCGCCACGAGCGCAACCGCAACGGCGGCGCGAACGAGACGGGTGGTCAGGGCCGATCGTGGATGACGCACGCAGACTCCGATGACGGAAGGCGGGGAGGATCGGAGCAAGGACGCCCGGGTCCCCCGGAAAGTTGCGCTCGGTGCCCGGCCGCTCACGGCGAAGAGCCCCGGCCCTCGGCAGTCGCGGTCCAAGCGGGACCTATCGTACGATGGAGGCGTCCCAAGCCCCGTCGGCCAGCCCGCCGTCATCCCGAGGAGCCCGTGCCCGAGGTCAGACCATTCCGCGCGCTTCGTTTTGACCGAACCGTGGTGGGCGACCCGGGCCTCGTGGTTGCCCCGCCGTACGACGTGATCGGGCCGGACCTGCGGGCGACGCTCGAGGCTCGCCACCCGGCGAACGTGGTTCGCCTCGACCTGCCGGTCGAACAGCCGGGGGATGAACCGGAGGACCGCTACCGGCGCGCGGCGCGGACCCTCGCGGCCTGGCGCTCCGATGGGACGCTGCGCAAGGATCCGCATCCGTCGGTGTACGTCTACGAGCAGACCTACCGGGTGCCCGGGACCGAAGTCGAGCGGACACAGCGCGGGTTCTTTGCGCGCCTCCGGCTCGAACCCTTCGGCCCGGACTCTGGTGTCCTGCCGCACGAGCGGACGCTGGCGGGCCCGCGCGAGGACCGCTACAAGCTGCTCCGCGCGACCGGCGTCAACACGAGCCCGGTCGTCGCATTGTTCGATGACGATTTCGGTGGCACGGCCAAGCGACTGGCCTTCGCGGCCGCTGGTCCCGCCGATATCGATGCGACCGACGACGACGGCGTCCACCATCGCCTGTGGGCGGTGCCCGCCGACGGCGACGGCGCTCCGGCCGAGATCGCCGCCGCGCTCATCGCCGCAGCCGCGAGGGGCCCGGTCACCATCGCCGACGGGCACCATCGGTATGAGACCGCGCTCCAGTACCGCGACGAGCGGCGGATGAGCCGGTCGTGCGAAGAGGATCCGGCGTTCGACTACCTGCTGACGCTGTTCCTCGAGGCGACCGGTGAGCCCCTGACCGTCCTGCCGACGCATCGGATCGTGACGGGTGTGACCCACGGCGGCGAGCTACTGGTCGATCGCGCCCGGGAGCTGTTCGACGTCGAGCCGGTCGATACGGCCCCGGCGCTGGTGGAGCCGTTCGAGCACGCCGGGCTGGAGTCGGGAGGCCGGGGGCGGTTCGGGCTGTGGACCAGGGACGGCGGCGCCGTGCTCACGGCCCGACGAGAGGCGTTCGCGAACCTGTTGCCGCCCGGTGGCGAGGCCCTCCGCTCGCTCGACGTGTCGCTGCTGGGCGTCGCGCTGGAACAGCTGCTCGGCGTGGATGCGGCGGCCGTCGCCAACGGCGCGGTCAGGTACACGAAGTCCGCCTCTGAAGCCATCGATGAGGTCGACTCGGTCGAGGCGGACGCGGCGTTCCTGCTTGAAGGCACCCCGGTGGCGTCGATCCTGGCGGTCGCACGGGCCGGCGATGTCATGCCCCAGAAATCGACCTACTTCTACCCGAAGGCCCTGAGTGGCCTCGTCATCAACCCGCACGAGTGGTGAACCGGATGCCCGATACGATCCCCGATCCGATCCTGGCACGCGCTGTCCTCCCACCGCCCAATGGCCGGCCGGTGCGCAAGGACGAGATCGAGCTGCACGACCGCGGCATCTACATCGAGTCGTGGCTGCCCGAGCGGCGCTCGAGGCGCAAGCCGCTGATGTTCATCCATGGCGAGCTCGCCGGTTCGTGGCTGTGGGAGCGCTACCTGGGCTACTTCGCCGGCCGCGGCTGGGAAGGTCACGCCCTGAACCTGCGGAACCACTACTGGTCGCAGACCGCCGATCCGACGACGCTCTCGTTCGATACCTACACCGAAGACGTCGTTGCGGCCCTGGACCGACTCGGCCCGACGACCGTCGCGATCGGCCACGGGATGGGCGCGCTACTCGCGCTGAAGGCGGCGGAGCGCGTCGCCATCTCGGGACTCGTCCTCCTCGCGCCGGGCCTGCCGCGGGACCTTCGCCAGCCGGTCAGGCAGCATGAGCTGCGCGAGATCCCGGAGGTCTACGGCCGGAGCGTCATCGGCTGGGAGACCCTCCCCGAGAAGCTGCTGCGTGACGATCGCGACCTGACCCTGCCGGACATCCTCAAGATCCAGCACCTGCTCGGCCAGAAGCCGCACGAGGCCGGGGCCGCTCGACGACAGGTCCTGGCGGGTGTGCCCGTCGATCGGCGGGTCGTCGCCCAGGTTCCGCGTTTGGTGATCGCCGGCGGCCTCGACCGCACCGTGAGCCTCGATGAGGCCGAGCGGCTGGCCGAGTGGCTCGGCGCGGAGTACGAGCCGTTCGGGGCGCACTCGCACTTCGGCCTGGTGGCTGGCGAACAGAGCCACCAGCAGGTCGCCGAGGCGATCCGCTTGTTCCTCGAGACGCATCGGCTCTAGGGCGCCCCGACGGTTGAGGCTTCGCGGGGTCGCTGGTATCCTTCGGCCCGGCGACGGCGTCCACCGCCGTCGTCTCTGCGCCGCATTCGTCTAGAGGCCCAGGACACCGCCCTCTCAAGGCGGAGATCACCGGTTCGAATCCGGTATGCGGTACCACGATCGCCAGTTCGGCCCGATCCGATCCCGGATCGGGCCTGTTGCTTGCTACTACGGAGAGAACTGGCCATGGAGATCACTGCCTCGGCCATCTCACTCAATGTGACGGACCCGGACGCCTCGGCGGCCTTCGTGATCGCTCACTTCGGCTTCACCACAGAGATGCGCGGGGACGGCTTCCACTCGCTCAGCCGGCCCGATGCGGGCTTCAACCTCATCTTCCTGCGCACGGGGCTCTCGACGTTCAAGCCCGAGGCCCAGAAGGGGCCCGCCGGTGGTCTGCTCGTGGTGTTCGTCGTGCGTGATATCGACGCCGACCACGAGCGCCTGGTCGACAGCGGCGTCGAGATCACGACCCCGCTGCAGACCGAGCCGTGGGGCGAGCGGTTCCTCCAGGTGACCGATCCGAACGGGATCGTGATCCAGCTCGTCCAATGGGTCACGACCCCGAGCGACGACCCGGCCTGAACCCCACCTACACAAGACCGCGGGCTGCCCACGCCCGTGCCGAGATCACGAATGTGCCGCTGGGTAGCAGCCCGCGGCAGGTCTCGCGCAGCCGGGTCTGCTGTTCCGGGTCGAGGCCGGCGACGTAGGCGCCCGCCGGCCCGACGCCGCGCGTGTATGGCTCCCACCACTCCTCGAAGCTCGGGTGCTCCAGAGTGGCCGACACGGTCTTCTCCTGGATATCGCGCAATCCGGCCGCCTTGAACAGTTCCCCCAGATGACCCTCGCGCGCGCCCGCGAGGCGTGATTCGTCGTGAACGTCGGGGTCGAGTTCGTGCACCGCCCGCCAGAAGATGCCCAGCGGTCCACCGCCGCCGGCGTGGTCCCAGACGCATGCGGCGACGACCCCACCTGGCCGGGTCACTCGGGCCATCTCGGTCAACCCGGCGACCGGATCGGCCATGAAATGGACGACGAGTTGCGCCAGCGCCGCGTCGAAGGTCCGATCGGGGAACGGCAGTCGCTCGGCCGATGCCTGAAGCACCTCGACCCCCGGGTTGCGCTCGCGCGCCGCCGCGACGAACGACTCGGAGGGATCCACCGCCGAGACGCTACCAGGCCCCACGCGCGACACCAGCTCGGTCGTGAGCGCGCCCGGGCCGCAGCCGACGTCGAGCACCCGCTGACCGCTGCTGACCCCGGCAAGATCGGCCATCTGCGGTGCGAGCCCGATGGAGTACCTGCCCATGAAGCGGTCGTACGCGTCCGCGGCGACGTCGAAGCTCATGAGCGGAACTGTACCCAAGCACCCGCCCCCGGCGCTTGGTAGACTCATCCGAGCCGCACGGATCCGCGGCTCACGTGTCTTCTCCGACGCCCCCGGACCGCGCCCCGGGGGCGTCCCCGTTTCCCTAGACTCCGGAGCATGTTGCCCACCGAGCCTCGACGTCTCGTCATCCTGACCGAGGGACAGTTCAACCTCCACGACGCCAAGACGGCGCTCGGGGTCATCCGCTATGGCCGCGACGAGATCCTCGCGATCCTGGACTCGACGATGGTCGGGCGGAACCTGGGCGAGGTGATGCCCGGCTTCGACGTGCCCTTCGTGGCCACACTCGACGAGACGTTCCACGGCCGCGTGCGCCCAGACGGGCTGCTGATCGGCATCGCTCCGACCGGCGGTCGTCTCCCGGGTGACTGGCGGATGACCATCCTCGAGGCGATCCGCGCGGGACTGGACGTCCATTCCGGGCTGCACCAGTTCCTGGGCGACGACCCCGAGTTCGTCGCCGCGGCGGAGGCGGCGGGAACGCGGCTGATCGACTATCGCCGGCCGCCCGACCGGATGGAGACGTCCGTCGGACGGCAACACGTGGCCGGCAAGCGGGTGATCCTGACCGTCGGGACAGACTGCGCGATCGGCAAGATGTCGGTCGCCCTGGAGCTGGTCGCGGCGGCCCGGCGTGATGGTGTCTCTGCGGCGATGGTGCCGACCGGCCAGACCGGGATGATGATCGAGGGCTGGGGCGTCGCCGTGGACCGGGTCATCAGCGATTTCACCAATGGGACCGTCGAGTGGCTGGTCGAGCAGGGCGAAGAA
The DNA here is from genome assembly GCA_963828165.1 of uncultured Chloroflexia bacterium. Lineage (GTDB taxonomy): Bacteria > Chloroflexota > Limnocylindria > Limnocylindrales > CSP1-4 > SPCO01. Next base: position 79,285 of record CAWHDR010000001.1, on the reverse strand, counting down.
CGCGCGGACTGGGTGATCGTCGAGGGTCAGGGCTCGATCGACCACCCTGCCTACAGCGCGGTGACCATGGGGCTCATCCATGGCGCCACGCCGCACGCGATGGTCCTCGTCCACAAGCCGGGCCTCGTCGAGCACGACTTCACCCACCTTCCCGAGGCCTCATTCCCGATCGCGGCGCTGCCGCCGTTCATCGAGCTGCACGAGCGGATCGCCGGGCTCGTGGCGCCGTCGAAGGTCGTCGCCGTGGCCCTCAACACCTCGCTCTACCCGTCCGAGGACGAAGCGCGGGCCGTGATCGAGGCAACGTCGGCCGAGACCGGGTTGCCCGCCGACGACCCGGTCCGATTCGGGGCCGATCGCCTCTGGCCGGCAGTGCGTGATGCCGTCGAGGCCCTGCCGTGGGTCTGACCGTCAGCCACGAGGTCCTGTCGCTGGCCCTGCGCGACCCGTTCCGGATCGCCCGCTCGGACCACAACGAAGGGACGCGCATCACGACGGTCGTCGTGGAGATCCGCGACGATCGCCATCCGGGCATCGTCGGCGTGGGGGAGGGATATCCGGATCGTTTCTATGGCGAGACCCCCGACACGATGGCCGCGGTCTGGCCCCTTCTGCTGGCCGTGGCCGATGAGAACGAGATCGATCTGACCGACCCGGATCGAGCGCGACAGGGATTGGCCTGGCTTGGACCGACCTGGGCGGGCGCCATCCGCGGGCACGGAGCGGCGAAATGTGCCCTGGACATCGCCCTCCACGACCTGGCCGGCAAGGTGCTCGAGACGCCGGTCCATACGCTCCTCGAGCTTCCGCGCGACCTGCCGCCGACCGACTTCACGATCGGGATCGACGAGCCGGCGGTCGTGGCGGAGCGCGCACGACGTGCGGCCGACTTTCCGGCCCTCAAGATCAAGTGCGGTGGCCCATCCGACCTGGCCACCCTTCGGGCGGTCCGCGACGTCTTCGCGGGGCCGATCAGGGTGGATGCCAATACCGGCTGGTCGCGGGAGGACGCAGAGACGCTGCTGCCCGAGCTCGTCGATCTGGGGGTCGAGCTCATCGAGCAGCCGTTCCCGGCACGCGCTTACAAGGACCTCGGCTGGCTCCAGGAACGCTCCCCGCTTCCGATCGTCGCCGACGAGAGTGGGGTCGCAGAAGAGGACCTCGAGGCGCTCGTCGGCGTCGTCGCGGGCGTCAACGTGAAGCTCGCCAAGTGCGGAGGCATCGGGCCGGCGAAGCACATGCTCGAGCGAGCCCGCGAGCTCGGCTTTCGGACCTTCCTGGGCTGCATGGAGGAGACGTCGGTCGGGATCGCCGGCTCGGCCGTGGTCGCGTCGCTCGCGGAATGGGTCGATCTCGACGGGAACCTGCTGCTGGCCGACGACCCGTTCGAAGGCCTGGACCTCGGACCCGACAAGCGCTGGCGCCTGGCCGATCGACCGGGGCTCGGCCTGACGCGGCGCGAGCCGTGAATCTCGGCGAAACGGTCCGCGCGTGCACGTTCCGCACAGGCGTTCGGGAGAACGTTCGTTCGTGTGGACAAAAAGGTGGACGAAGTCGTGGACAAGCCCCCTTCCGGCGAGGTCCCGACCGGCCTAGGATGTCGGGATACGGCCACCGAGCGTCCCAGGGAGGTTGGCCGGTCCCAGGGAAGGCTAAGACCGACCGTCCGTCGCCGGGTCGACGAATGGCCGACCTGGGTTCCCACGCTAGGAAGACCGAGCGCGCGTTGGCCCTGGCCACCGCACGTCCAAGATCGAAGGGAGGGCATGCCATCGATGGATCCACGCACCGCCACCACGCGAGACCCCGACCCGGAGGCGGTTGAGTTCATCCGGTTCTGCTACCGCCGTCGGCGCGTGGGCTGGCCTGAGCTCTATGACGAGATGTGCGCCGTCGCCGCGCGTGGACTGTTTCACGGGCTCGTGACGGATGACCTGGCCGCCCACGGGATCGGCTTCAGCCTCTTCGACACCCCGGCGCTTGCCGCGCTCGCGGCAAGGATCGTGGGCGAGGAGCAGACCGCCCGCAGGCCGATGACGGTCATCATCACGCCAGCCGCGGAAGACGTTTCCGAGAGCGTCTCCGAGGACCCGCCCGCCGACATCCCGTCAGGTATCGCCCCCGTGGACATCGTCATCGCTCGACCGCCGGTCGAGCCCATCCGAGGACCGGAGACACCCGTCCGTCTCATCGCGGTGCCCGCCGGGGCCTGATACCGGCATCGCAATCATCCCGAAAAGCCTCGCCCGGACCCCCACCGAGCGGGGCTTTTCGTCTGGACGGATCGGGGCCGATCAGGCGCGGATGCGGCGCCTCGCCATCTCGCCCTCGATCTGGCGCTCCGCCTCGACATACCGGTCGATCTGCTCGCGGAGCTCATTCGCCTCGGGGGCATAAAGGTGGACCTGCTGCTGGAGGATGTACGAGAGCCGCCGGCTGGTCATACGGACGTGGTCGAGGTTCTTCATGAGGACCAGCGGATCCATCGCGGCCAGGTCCGACGGGTGGTACATCTGCTGCATCGGCGCATCGTAGCAAGGCGGGAGCCCGGTCGCCGACGACCCTCAGATCGGGCGCAGCGACCGAGGGGGCCAGGTCCAGTCGATGTCGAGCGAGGCGCTCGCGAGGGCCCGGCGCCGGCCGGCTTCGGTCGCCCCCAGGACGAGGATGCGGTCCGTCTTGGTGGCGCGACCCGCCTCCGCACCCCACAGCTTCGTCATCTTGCGGAGGGCCGCCACATCGTCCAGGGCGATGCCGGCCAGGCGATAGCCTTCTGGCTCGGCGGCCTGTTCCCAGGCACGCTCGGCGAGGCCGACGCCGCCCTTGATGCGCCGCCCGCGGTCGGTCTCGACGTCCCCGATGACGAGCACGATCACCGCGTCATCGGCAAGGACCGGGCGCAGACCCGCGAGGACATCGCGCAGGAACGCGAGGTACGGCTCGCGGTGGTGGGCGTCGTCGAGCGTCGCATCGATCTCGCGGGCGTCGAACCCGAGGAACCAGGTGCGCAGCCAGTTGTAGTAGCCGTATTTCACGACCCGTAGATAGGGTGGTGACGTCACCACCAGCCGGGCCCGCTCCGGCCGGCCCAGGTCCCGCAACGCCTCGCGGGCTCGTGGCGCGACGTCGCGTGCGTCGCCGAGGAGCGCGACACCTTCGATCGGGGGCGGCGGCTGTCGGAACAGCCGGTCGAGCTTGGCGGCCAGGCCGTCGAAGGCGTCTCGGTGTGGCGAGGCGAAGGCGGTCCGCGCGGCGAAGTCGCGGACGTAGCGCGGGGCCATGCTGAAGGTGTTGGGCATGAGCTCCGAGAGGTAGCTCGCGCTCTTGCCGTGCAGGATGCCGGTGATCGCGGCGGCAAGGAACCCGTCCGTCCGATCGTCCAACTGCAGCGACGTACGGACGAACAGCAGCTGGGCGAGGGTATCCGGATGGAATGCGAGGGCCACTTCGCGCGGGACGATCTCGTCTGCGCCCGCGATGTCGCGCGATCCGGCGCGTGGGACCAAGGTCGTGTCCGGATCCGCCATGACCCGCCGCGCAAGCTCCGACCATGGCGCGGCCTCGGCGTACCAGGCGAGCCGCAGCTGGGTGAGTCGCGTCGCTGCTGCCCCGCGGGTCGCCGGGCGGACCTTGGACGCCGTCAGCAGGTGCGCGAACGGGTTGAGGTCGTTGCCGACACCGATGCGGCCTTCGGCGCAGGCCTGGAGCGGCGTCGTGCCCCGCCCGGAGAATGGGTCGAGGACCACGTCACCGGGCCGAGAGTACCGAGCGATGAACGCATGGGTCAGCGCGGCGGGAAAGCTCGCGAGGTACGAGCACATCGGGTGGAACGAGTGGCCCCACAGCCGCTGTTGGTCCTTCCACTCGGGTGCGAGGGAGATGACCGGCAGCTCGACCGGGAGCTCGAGCGCGAGCTGGCCTGCGGAGGCCGTTCGCAACGGCGCTCGGTTCGGACCGGGTCCGGCCGACATCGGCGAGTCGATACCTCCCTGACCCGCACGCCGATCGTCGTCGTCGGCGCGATGGGGCGCGGAGTGTAGCACGAGAAAATCGGCGTTCCGGGGTGGTCGGCAAGCCTCGGCGGGGGTAGGCTATGACGAGGTACGAGGGTCATGCGGAACCGGGTTGACGCCCGGGTTCCAGGGAGGCGGTCCAGGCCGACTCCGTGGGGCTCGGTCCCTCCCCGGCCCCGTCCCCACCGTCCGGCCATCGCCGGCGAAGGGGCCACCTCGGACCTGACCAGCCCGCCGCCTCCGGCACGTTCGGGGTCACGGCGGGCTTCCTGCGAGTCGTGGTCGGTGGCCGCGGACCAGGCACCTGCGGGACCATCGTACGGGGGGATTGGTGCAGTGCGGAGTGGTAGCGTCCGGCCATGACCGATCCGAGGGGCGCCTGGCAGTCGGTGCGTCGCCGACCCAGGCTCGCGTTGTCCGCCGGGGCGCTTGTCGCGCTGCTCGTAGCCGCGGCGATCACGGCATCGCTCGCCCTGCAGGCAGCCACGCCCATACCGGTCGCGGCGGTGCCGCCGTCGCGGAGCCCGGCTCCGGTCGCGACCCCGTCACCGACGATCACGCCATCGCCGTCGCCAAGCCCCAGCCCGGCTCCGACGCCGATCCCCACCCCCGGGGTAGAGTCCCTTCTCGGCAGCGACGGGCGGTTCACGATCCTGCTCCTGGGCTCCGACTATCGCCGCGGCCACCCGGGCAATCGGACCGACACGATCATGGTCATCTCGGTCAACCCGACCAACGGCGCCGTCTCGGCGGCCAGCATCCCGCGCGACACGGTCGCATTCCCCTTGCCTGACGGAACGAAGTTCGCTCCCAAGATCAACGAGCTCTACCAGCGCTACGTCTCCAGGATCGGCGAGAAGAAGGCCGGTCCGGCGATGTCGAAAGCCGTCGGTCGCGCGTTGCACGTCGAGATCGACAATTACGTCGTGCTCGGCTTCGAGGGCGTGAAGCGGCTCGTCAACGCCGTCGGCGGGGTGGACGTGGTTTTGGACAAGGCGATCAGGGACCCGGTGTACTGGCTGACGCCCACGAAGCGCGGCGTCACGTTCAAAGCCGGCAAGAACCACCTCAACGGCGAGCGCGCGTTGATCTTCGCCCGGACCCGAAAGGCCGATAACGACTTCGAACGGGCCCGGCGTCAGCAGAAGCTCGTGGCGGCCGCGGTCGGCTCCGTCAAGAAGCTCGGCCTCCTGCAGTTGCCGGAGCTGATCTCGATCGCCCGGGACTACGTCAAGACCGACCTGCCACTGGCCCAGGCGCCACAGATCTTCGAGATCGTCGGATCGGCCAAGACGAAGAAGGCGGCGGGGATCGTCTTCGGGCCGAGAAAATGGGCCCAGTCGACAGTTGGCGCGTCCTTCGCCCTCAAGATCGGCGAGGTCCGCACGTGGACGAAGAAGTGGATGGGCCCAGTCAAATCTGCCGCCTCAGTCGCGCCGTAGGTTCGATTGCCGAGTTCCGCCGTGCCTGCCCAGGTTCCGCGTGCTTGCCAGGCGGAGTAGGGTGATTCGGCGATCCCCGTCTTTCGGGTTCGCATTCGCCTGGAGGGCCTAGTCCCCTGCCTGCACGATTCGTGGTCGACGTCCTGTCGGCGCTTGGACCGTACCCGGCCATCGGCGTGATCGCCGGCGGCCTGATCGCCCAAGGAACCGAGATCATGAGCGTTGTTGATGGGAGCATCTGGGGTGCCGCCGTCGGGCTCTCGGTGATGGTCGCCCAGTGGATTTCCAGGAACGACGACAACAAGCGCGCAGCCGAGGCCGCCGCAACGAAGGCACGCGCCGACCAGCCATTCCGGTTTACGGGGTTCAAGCGTCGGCAGGACTGACATCCAGGCTGCTCGCGAACGGGCAGCATCGCCGCTGATGCCGCTCCTTCCCGAGTCGCGATCCAGCCCACCCGTCGTCGAGCAGCCACGAACGCCGAGGGGTCGCTAGACTCGCCGCGGTCCCCGTAGCTCAGTGGACAGAGCAACCGCCTTCTAAGCGGAAGGTCGCAGGTTCGAATCCTGCCGGGGACGCCAAACCCTCCTTGCGCTCAACTCTCCGAAATGTCCTCCTCGAGACCCGGGAATTCGAAGTTGCCGGGCTTGACCCCTGGACCGTCGAAGCCGCGAAGCCCGCCGCCCCGCTTGAAGCCGCGGCCATTCCCGGCGGCGACCGCAGACGCGTCGATGGAGCCGTCCGCTCGCTCGCGACCCGACACGCCGACCGCCATGTCCACGGCGACGTCGCCGAGATCGGCGTTCTCGACGCCCGCGACCCGGTAGGTCGTATCGCTATCGACGTGGACGGTGACGGTCGAGCCGTCACGCCTGGTGATCGTGATGGTGTCCGCGGTCTTGGCCTTGACCGTGCCGACCGCGCGGTCCGGCTTGACCCGAACCGTCAGCGCGGTGAGCGCGTTGTCGCCGCTGCTCGTGCCCTGGACCATGACGGTCGTTCCGTTGGTCACGTCGGCCAGCGAACCCTCGCCCGTGCCGAACTGGTAGTCGGTGGTTGCGTTCACGGTGATCGTCCAGACCGCGCCACCGCGACCGGTCACCTTGAACCCGCTGGAGCTGACATCGCTGACCGTGCCACGCACGCTGGGCACGACGACCGCGAGGGCGTTGACGGTGTACGTGCCATCGTCGTTGCGGGTCTGGCGGAAGCGGACCTGGTCGCCGACCGCGAGATCGGTCAGCGCGATGTCCTGGCCGCCCTTGGTCAGGTCCACGGCCCCCGTCACCGCGATCGTGCGCGTCCAGCCATCGTCGGTGCCGAGGGTCACGTTCGAGCCGCTGATCGCGGTGATCGTGATCTCGCGGAAGCCCTGGCCGCCGAAGCGGCCATGTTCGAGATCGACCACGCCTTCCTCGAGCCAAGGCTCGGCGGCGATGAATGGCGCGGGCACCGTGCCGTTCGGGGCTCCGGACGAGGACGGGGCAGGGGAGGCGGCCATCGAGGTCGCCACGGCTCCGACGACCAGGACCACTGCCCCACCGGTGATCAGGGCCACGCGGCGCCGGCTCGGCCCCGGGGTCCGAGAGGAAAACTCGACTTGGTCGGTCGCGGTATCGGGAGGATTCGATGGCATCGCAGGTCTCCGTTTGCGCAGCCCCTATCGAGGCGTGGACTGTGGTGAAGCGTGGAGGCGGTTCCTGAGCGAGTCATGAGAATGGCTGGTGCGGCGATACTCTGCCGGTGTCGAACCCGGATGGGCCGCTCCTCGCGCTGATCCCGGCCTACGACGAAGGGCCACGCATCGGCGCGGTCGTCGAGTCCGCGAGCCGGCATCTGCCGGTCGTGGTGATCGACGACGGCTCGCACGACGATACCGCGGCCCGAGCGAGCGCGGCCGGGGCCACCGTTCTTAGCCACCTCCCAAACGCGGGCAAGGGCGCTGCCCTGCGAATGGGGTTCCGGCATGCGCTCGAGGCGGGAGCGCCGGCGGTCGTGACGCTCGACGGCGACGGTCAGCACGATCCAGATGAGATCCCGGCGTTCCTGGAACGCTTCGGGGCGAGACGAGCCGAGCTGATCATCGGCCAGCGCGACCTGCGCTCGATGCCCCGCGTCCGACGACTATCGAACACGATCGGAGGCTTGGCGCTCGCGGCGGCCCTCGGCCGTTGGGTGCCGGACAACCAGTCGGGCTACCGGTTGATCGGCCGCACGCTGATGCGCGCCGTGCTCGACAGCGAGGAGCAGGGCTTCGAGTTCGAGGTCGAGATGATCGCGCGCTGCATCGCGCTCGGGCTCCCGATCGATTCGGTCCCGATCCGCACGATCTACGCGGGCGAACCGTCCCATATCCGACCCTGGCACCACTTCACGGAGTTCGTGCGGGTCACGCGCAAGGCACGCAGGATCGCGCACGGCCGTTGATGACTCCGGTGGGGTACTGGCGGCTACCCCAAAGTACGGCTTGGTGGACCCGCCCCGCACCCATACAGTCTGCCTCGAAGCGGGCCGGACCCTACCCCTGACTACCCCAGGGGACCGGAGCCGCCGAACAAGCGTCCAGAACTGAGGCAACCCACACCATGGCATCGATGGTCATGAACGAACTTGGGCCCATGCTCACCGCGACCGAAGTCGCCGAGATGCTCCACCTACACGTCAACACGGTGAAGCGCCTGGGCGACCGGGGTGAGCTGCCCTTCTATCGCGTCTGCAAGCGTGGCGATCGCCGCTTCCGCCTTGACGACGTGATGAAGTTCCTCCACCAGAACCGCTAACTCAGCCGACTCGGCGGTCGTGGCTGTCGCCACGCCCGCCCGACAGTTCGCGACGCCGCCTCCGAGCGCCCGGTCCCTCCCCGGGCGCTCTGGCATGCCCGCGACTGGGTGCCGCCTACTAGTCTCGCGGGATCCCCGCCAATGTCTCGCCGAAGATCTCGACGGCCTCGCTGATCTCGGCTGCGGTCACGTCGAGTGGCGGGATCCAGCGCACGACCTCGTGCTGGCTCCCGCAGGTGAGCACGAGCAGCCCCGCATCCGCACAGGCGGCCGACAACCGGTCGGGCAGGGTCCCGTCCGGCTCGCGCGTCGCGCGATCCCTGACGAACTCCACCCCGATCATCATGCCCGGGCCGCGCACATCCCCGATGCGGTCGTCCTCCGCGGCGATCCGTTCGAGCCCGGAGCGAAGCTCGGCGCCGCGTGCGGCGGCGTTTTCGACCAGGCCTTCCTCGCCGATGGTCTCGAGGACGGCCGACCCCGCCGCGCAGGCCACCGGGTTCCCGCCGTACGTCGACCCGTGCGCGCCTCGACCCCAGCGCTCCTGGAGCTCCCGCGACGACACGATCGCCGAGAGCGGCAGGCCGTTGGCGATCGCCTTGGCCAGCACGACGACATCCGGCACGATGCCTGCGTGCTCGAATGCCCACATGCGTCCGGTCCGACCGTAGCCGGACTGGACCTCGTCGGCGATGAGCAGGATCCCGTGCTCGTCGCAGAAAGCCCGAAGCTCGCGCAGGAAGGCAGGCGGAGCGGGCGTGAAGCCACCTTCGCCCTGGACGGGCTCGATGAGCACGCATGCCACCGATGACGCCGGGATGTCGGTCGAGGTCAGCGTCCGAAGGTCGGCCATCGCGCCCGCCACGGCAGCCGCTTCGTCACCGCCGAACCCTCGGTACACGGCCGGAAACGTCGAGAGGTGCACACCGGGGAGCAGCGGCTCGTACCCGGTCCGGTAGTTGATCGCGGAGCTCGTGACCGAGGTCGCGCCCCACGTCCGGCCGTGGAAGCCGCCCCGGAACGCGATGATCCCCGGCCGGCCCGTGACCCGACGCGCGAGTTTCAGGGCGCCGTCGATCGCCTCGGAGCCCGAATTGAGGAACATCACCGAATCGAGCGGACTGGGAAAGGTCGCCGCGATCTCGTCGGCAAGGCGGCTGATGGGTTCGGTGAAGCCGACCGCGTTGATCGGTCCGATGAGCTTGTCGACCTGGGCGTGGATCGCCGCGGTCACCCGCGGGTGGACGTGCCCGAGCGCCGTGACCGCGATGCCGTTCGCGAAGTCGAGGTAGGCGCGCCCATCCGTGTCGTACAGGCGGTGCCCCTGGCCGTGGCTCCAGTCGCGCTGGAAATAGCGGCCCAGGACGGGCGTCAGGTGCGGAGCAAGGGCCGCCGGTGCGGCGACCGCGGTCACGGGTCGGTCCATCGCGGGATTATAGGTTCGCCACGAGCGCGCCTCGACCACCGGGCGCAGCGGCTAGCATTCGGCCCATGGTCGACTTCACGCTCACCGACGAGAACCGGCTCGTGCAGGGGGCAGCTCGGGCCTTCGCCGAGGCCGAGATCCTGCCCCACATCCGCGAGTGGGACGCGGGGCGACGGCTTCCCGCGGAGCCTGTTCGAGAAGATGGCCGAGCAAGGCTTCCTCGGCGCCCCGATCCCGGAGACCTACGGCGGCGGGGGGATGGACTACGTCAGCTTCGCGCTCCTGTGCGAGGAGCTGGAGCGTGCCGACACCGCGTTCCGCGTCGTCCAGAGCGTGCACGTCGGGCTCAACTCGCTGGCGCTGCTCCAGTGGGGGACCGACGAGCAGCGCCAGCGCTGGCTCGTCCCGCAGGCCAGGGGCGAGAAGCTCGCGACGTTCGGTCTGACAGAGCCCGGGGTCGGCACGGATGCCGGAGCTCTCCAAGCCACCGCCCGTCGCGACGGCGCGGCGTACCGGCTGAACGGCCAGAAGATCTGGATCAGCCTCGCCGACATCGCCGACCATTTCCTCGTCTTCGCCAGCGTCGATCGGTCGAAGAAGCACAAGGGCGTCACCGCGTTCCTCCTGGAGCGCGGCATGGCCGGCCTGTCGACCGGCACGCTCCACGGCAAGCTCGGGATCCGCGCCGGCAACACCGGCCTGATCAACCTCGACGACGTCGTCGTGCCCGAGGAGCACCGCATCGGCGAGGAAGGGGAGGGCTTCCTCGTCGCGATGAGCGCCATCGACCAGGGCCGGTTCACGGTCGCCGCCGGAGCCGTTGGGCTCGCCCAGGCCTGTCTCGATGCCAGCGTCGCCTACGCCCACGACCGCCACACCTTCGGCCAGGAGATCGGCGAGCACCAGCTCGTCAAGCAGATGATCGCGAAGATGGCCGCAGGCATCGAGATGGGCCGCCTGCTCGTGTGGCGCGCGGCCTGGCTCAAGAACCAGGGCTTGCGCAACACGCGCGAGACGAGCCTCGCCAAGTGGCACGCCACCGAGCACTCCGTGCAGAGCGCGCTCGACGCCATCCAGGTCCACGGCGCCAACGGCTATTCGAACGAGTTCCCGGTCGAACGCTACCTGCGCAACTCGAAGGCCGCGGTCATCTACGAGGGGACGAGCCAGCTCCACACGCTGATCCAGGCCGACTACGCCCTGGGCTACCGCGAGGACCGGCCGCTCAGGTGCGAGCCGTGGCCGGCCCAGGGTTGGGAGCGTCCGACGGCCTGAACGCCGGCGCCGTCATCCGGCCGCGTGCGGTCACGATCAGCGCGACCGCGCCGATGATCACGCCGCCCGCCACGAGCGTGCGGGGGTCGATCGGCTCGTTGCGCACGAGCGCGCCCAGGATCACGGCCACGACCGGGTTCACGTAGGCGTACGTTGCGATGAGCGGTAGCGGCGCCACGCGCAGGAGCCAGCCATAGGCGGTGAAGGCGAGCAAGCTGCCGATGACCGTGAGGTAGACGAGTGCGCCGATCGACTCGCTCGAGACAGCGGCGGCATCGAACCGCCCGAATTCGCCGGTCACGCCGGCCATGAGGGCGAGGACCGCACCACCGGCGAGCATTTGCGTGCCGGTCGCGACGAGCGGCTGGCGGGGGAGCGTCGCGCGGTGCGAGGCGTACAGCGAGCCGAGCGACCAAGCGATCGGCGAAATGATCAGGGCGACCAGGCCGATCGGGTCGAGGGCACCGGTCTGGCCCAGGATCGTCGGCCCGACGAGGATCGCGACCCCGACGAAGCCGACCACGATGCCGACGCCGGCCAGCCGCGGCAGACGCTCGCCGAGGAAGATGCGTCCGAAGATCGCGACCCAGACCGGCATCATCGCGATGAGCAGGGCCGCGATGCCAGACGGGATCGTCTGCTCCCCGAACGCGACCATGCCCATGCCGCCTCCGAGCAGCAGCGTGCCCACGATGACCGTGTCGCGCCACTCGCGCCGACTCGGGGCGACGAACGAGCCGCGTGCTCGCAGGAGCGACCAGGCCATCAGCACCGTCCCGGCGATCGCGAACCGCACGGCCGCCATGAGGAACGGCGGGATCGTCTCGACCGCGATCGCGATGCCGAGGTAGGTCGAGCCCCAGACCACATAGAGGATGAGCAGGCCGAGCCAGACGGCCCCGCGATCGGGCGGGCGGCGGGGCTCGGTTGGCATAGGCAGGTGGTCCAAGCACCCAGCATACGACGTGGTTCAGGGGCGCGGGCCTGGGATCCGGCCTGTGGCGTTGAAGGTGTCAGCCGTAGACACCATTCCGTGACGGATCCCTCGTGATCGACCGCGTCGTACGTTGATCTTGACGATCTGGTTCACCGGTCGTGCGCGGCTGTGGCGAGATGGTGTCTGGGGCTGACATCAGGCCGTCGGTCGTGCGCGGCTGTGGAGAGATGGTGTCTGGGGCTGACATCCGGCTGCTGGTGTCGCTGTCGACATGACGGGGCGGAGTTGCCGCCGCGGAGTCGCGCATGCCTAGGCCGCGAGCGATGTCCCCGAATCCGGCCGGCACACCTTGCACGGCCGGTACCCGGCCGCGACTCCATCCCTGACCGAACGGAACGCCACCCGGTGCACGTCCATCGTCCGGCGCGCGTGGCGGCACGTGGGCAGGCACATGATGTTGGTGGTGTCGGAGCCGACGTAGCGGATGCCCGCCGCGGCCTGCGCCTCGAGGCCCTCCGGATCCAGGCCCTCGCTGCGCAGGATCGTCCGCTTGTTGTCCGGACCACCGAGCGAGTACTGGCCGATGAACCCATCGGTGCGCACGACGCGGTGGCACGGCACGATCAACGGGACCGGGTTGTGGCCGAGGGCGGTCCCCACGGCTCGGACGGCCCTGGGCCGGCCGATCTCGGCCGCGACCCACCCGTACGGACGCACCTCGCCGCGCGGGATCTCGAGCGCCTTGCGCCAGACGTCCTGCTCGAACGGGCTGTGCCCGCGCAGGTCGAGGTCGATCCGCACCCGGCGGTCCCCGCCGAGCCGCCGTTCGATGGCCTCGGCCAACCGAGCGGGCAGGGTATCCATGGCGAACGCGTCACGTCCGGTCGCCGCGCGATGGCGGGCCTGGAAGGTCGGGCCGTCCGTGGCCGCGGCCACCTCCGACACCCCGCGGCCATTCCAGGCGACCGTCAGGGGCCCGATCGGCGAATCGATGTGGGCGTAGGCGTCGGCCAGGCCGGTCTCAACGAGCACCTTGGGCCGCAGCCCGGCGGGGGCCGTCGCGGTCAGGTCGGCGAGTGCGGCCTCGACGGCTGCGTCGGTCGTGGCAGGATCGAGCGGGTGGTTCATGCGGTCATCTCCTCGAGCTCGTGGCGGGCTTCCGCCTCGAGCATCGTGCGTAACAGGGCGAGTCCTCGGTGGACCTGGGCCTTGACCGTGCCCTCGGGACGACCGAGGGCCGCGGCGGCTTCCGGATAGGACAGGCCGTCGACGTGGCGGAGCACGACGGCGGCGCGGTAGGAGGGTGGCAGCCCCGCGAGCCGGGCACTCCAGCGCTCGCGTTCGGCGTGGCGTTCCGCGACCTCGGTCGGCGCCTCGTTCCGGGATGCGGTCGGCCCGAGAGCCGGGGCTCCGTCGCCATCCAGCGAGATCGGGGGCGCACCACGCGAGGCCCGCCGGAGACCACGAGAGCGGCACAGGTTGAGCACGATCGTCGTGAGCCAGCCACGGAGCCGCAGCTCGCGGATCCGCGCGGCGTCATATGTGGCCAGCGCCCGATAGGCACGAACCAGGGCGTCCTGGGCGGCCTCCTCGGCGTCGCGCGGGTCGCCAAGCATGCGCAGAGCGATCGTGTACATCCGATCCTGGTGGGCCACGACGAGTGCATCGAAGGCGCGGTCGAGGTCGCGCGCGAGGTCGGTGGTGAGGCGTTCGTCCGTATCCATCAACCCCCGGAACCCCGCCCGCTCCGCAACCGTTGCATGACGCTACGGTACCCGGGTCACCTCGAACCCGGCCGTGGGCACCATGCGACAATCCGGGCATGGGCCACGACGACCGGTACGACGACCTGATCGCCAGCCTCGGGGGCTTTCACCGGTCGTGGCTGGTGTACCTGGGCATCGAGCTCGGTCTCTTCCAGCAGGTCCGCGCCGCCCGCGACACGGGCGTGACGACGGCGGAGCTGGCGGCGGCGACCGGCACGCATCCGGCTGCCGTGGACGCCTGGGCATGGGCTTCCGACGCGCACGACCTGACGACCTTCGACGACGATCGACTGGTGATGGACGAGGACGTGGCGGCGATCCTGCTCGATGGCGATCGGGCCGACTTCCTCGGTGGTCAGTTCGTGCATGCCGTCGTCGCGTCGATGGACTGGGGTGGCATGCCCGACTTCTTCCGGACCGGGACGCCGATCGCCGAGCGACCGGAGCGATACCGGAAGGCCATCGCGACGCTCACGCGTCAGGACATCGCGGTCTTCTTCCAGGAGGTGCTGGCCGCACTCCCGCAGCTCGTCGCCGACCTGTCGCGCGGGGGCCGCGTCGTCGATGTCCATTGCGGCGGGGGCCGCTGGCTCGTGGCGATGGCCCAGCGATTCCCCGCGCTCGAGCTCGTCGGCGTCGAGTTCGAGGCGGACTCGGTCGCGCGCGCACGGGCGATCGTCGCCGATGCAGGGCTGTCGGATCGCATCGATATCCGCGAGGCCAAGGCCACGGATCCGGGCAAGGTCGGCGAGTACGACCTCGCCTATTTCCAGTACGCGCTCCACCAGCTGCGGGATGCTCCGCAGGTCCTGCGTGCCGCGTGGGCCGCCCTGCGGCCGGGTGGCCGCCTGATCGTGCTCGACTGGCCGCTGCCGTCGGGCCAGGACGAGTTCCGCACCCGGCACGGCGAGATCATCGCCGGCGTCCAGCTCGACGAGCTGTACCAGGGCACGGCGCTCGCGTCGCGCGAGCGCTTCCTGGCATGGTTCGCCGACGCCGGACTGCCCGCTCCGACGTCGATCGACCTGCCGTCCGGAGCGGCCGTGTTCCTCGCGGAGCGAGCGGACTGACTAGCTCGTGACCTCGATGGTCCCGGTCATGTCCGTGTGGACCTGGCAGAAGAACGCGTACGTGCCCGCCGCACTGAACGTGAGGCCGCCGGACTCACCTTGGCCGAGCCGCTCGGTCGTGCACGTCGGGTCGTCCTTGTACGTCGCCGTATGGGGCACACCGTCGCCGTTGGTCCACGTGATGACGTCCCCGACCTTGGCCGTGATCGTGCCCGGCGAGAACGCGTTCCCGGTCATCGCGGCGTCGACCGTGCCGGCCTCCGTGGACGGCGCGCACGCGCCGGCACCCGCTCCGGCGTCCGACGACGCGGGGGCGGACGCGGGCGCGCTGCCGGCTGGTTCCGGCGGGCCGAGACTCGCGGTCCCGGTCGTGCCGCCGCCGGCACACGCGGAAAGGGCCAGCGCGGCAGTCATGGCGAGAACGGGCAGCAAGCGGGACATGGCTTCCTCCTGGGAGCGAGGCGTTCGATATTCGGCGTTCGGGGGCGTCTACGTTGCCACGGTCCGCGCGGTTTCGGAAGGGCTCGCAGTGTGACACCGCCGATCGACAGGGACACGCTGCGCCGTCTGCTCCGGCACGAGGCCGAGGTCCATGCGATCCCGGGGCGCGAGCTGCGCGATCTCGGCGATGCGCTGCTCCTCCATGACCCGCTCGATCCGGAACCCTTCTGGAACCGGGTCGAAGGCGCGCGCTGGCCGAGCGAGGCGGCCGCGTTCGATCGGCGGCTGGCCGAGGTGGGCATCCTGTTCGCTTCGATCGGCCGACAGCCGCACATCTGGGTCTCGCCCCCACACGACGAACCGCTCGATCTGGCCGCGCGGCTGGCGGCCAACGGGTTCGAGGACATGGGCAAGGGATTGCTCATGGTCGCGCGCGACGGTACGCCGGCGCAGGCCGCCCTGGCGGCGCCGCCGGCTGCCGACGTGGTCCTGGAGCAGCTCGCGGGCGTCAAAGGCGACGCCGCCGGGGCCGCCGCCGACGCCATCGTCTCGGTGTTGTTCGACGCGTTCGGCGTCGGCGCGGCGAGGCGCGAAGCGATGGTCGCGGAGACCGTGGCGTCGCTCGCGGACCGGCGTTTCATGCACTACGTGGTTCGGCAGGCTGGCCTTCCGGTCGCGGTCGCTCGGCGCGCGACGTTCGACGGCCTGAGCTACCTCTCGTCGATCGGGACCGTGGAGCGCGCACGGGGCCTGGGTTTCGGTCGGCTCGTGACGGCTCGAGCCCTGCTCGACGCGGTCGAAGCCGGCAGCGAGTGGGTCCATCTCGGGGTGTTCGCGGACAATCCCGCGGCCATCGCGCTCTACGAACGGCTCGGGTTCGTGATGGGCGGCGACCCGGCGCCGGATATGGTGCTGGTCGGGTGATCGACCTGCCGGACGTGGCGTCCCGCGTCATGGCCATCGGCTGGGCGACGGTCGAGCTGGACCGCGCCGCGGAGCAGCTCGCGCACCTGCTCGCCCCAGGCGCCGCCTTCGGCGCCGCACCCGCGTCCGTGCTCCTTGGAGCGCGCTGCAGATCGGCCCGGGCGGCCGATACGGGGCTGTGGATCGCGCTGCTCGAGCCTGATACCGAGGGCCGCCTCGCGGCGTCGCTGGCCCGCTCGGGCGAGGGTTGGGCAGCGACCTGGGTCCTCGCGGCGCCGTCCAGCATGGGCTCCGGGGCGCTGTCCGCCGCGCGGCCGGGTCCCTTCGGATCCGAGCGTCTGCGGCTCGGTGGCGGGCCCGCCGGTCCCCATCGCCTCGTCGTCGAGGCCGTACCATCGCCACCATGACCGACAGCGACCCCACCATCCGACCGGCGGCCGAGACCGACGCCGAGACGATCGCCACCCTGTTCACCGACGAGGGCTACCCGGCCGGACCCGAGCGATATCGTCGCAACGGCTCACCCGTTTCGGGTCGGATTTCTCGCGTGTCCTGGTCGCGGAGCACGAAGGCGAGCTGCTCGGGTTCATCGCCCTCCACGCGATGCCCCGCTTCGAGCACGACGACCGGATCCTGCGGGTGCTGGCCCTGGTCGTGGACGCAGGCGCCCGCGAGCGCGGCGTCGGTCACGCGCTGATGGCGGAAGCCGAGCGCATCGGCGCCGAGCTCGGCGCCGCGTTCATCGAGATCACGGCCGGCCACCACCGTCCGGAAGCCCGCCGTCTGTACGAATCGCTGGGCTACGACGGGGCCGTCACGGCCTACCTGCGCAAGAAGCTCTGACCGGACCGTCCGTGTCGACTCCAGGGACCGGGCCGGTCGAGACCGCTGCCGAGCCCTCGGAACCCGCCCCGCGCAACGTCTCTGCCTTCCCGCGCCTTCGGCTGCGTGAGGGCGCGGCCGAGCTGCTTGACCTGCCCTGGGAGCGTCCGCTCGGGGAGTGGCGCCCCGACGACCAGAAGACGATCGCCGGGATGCGCGTGCGCGAGCTGCCCGTGGGACCCTCCCGTCACCTCGTCAGGTTCCTGACCAGCGGCCGCCGAACCTATGCGCTCAAGGAGGAGCCGCTCGAGGTGGCGTCGACCGAGTTCACCGTGCTTCGCCACCTCCAGGCGAAGGGCCTGCCGGCCGTGGCGCCCGTGGGGCTCGCCGCGGCCCCGGATCGGGACACGGCCATCCTCGTGACCGAATACCTGGAGTTCTCCATCCAGTACCGGCGCCTGCTCATGCGCTTCCCGCTCGGTCCGGGGCCGTACCGCGACCGGTTGCTCGACGCGATGGCGTGGCTTCTCGTGGACCTCCACCGAGCCGGTGTGTTCTGGGGCGATTGCTCGCTCGCCAACACGCTGTTCCGTCGTGATGGCGACAAGATCCAGGCGTTCCTCGTCGACGCAGAGACGAGCGAGATCCACCCGTCGCTGTCAGACGGACAGCGGGAGTACGACCTTGACATCCTCGTCGAGAACGTGGCCTTCGGCCTGGCTGACCTCGGGGCCATGCAGGCGCGCGAGGGCGCCTCCGACGACGCGGTCGAGGCCGCCGAGACCGTTCGCGCCCGCTACGCGGACGTCTGGGACGAGCTGCACCTCGAGCCCGAGCTGTCAGCCGACGATCGACACGCCGTGCGGGCTCGCATCCGCCGGCTCAACGAGCTCGGCTTCGCGGTCGACGAGATCACGCTCGAACCGATCGGGCACGGCCAGAACGTGGTCCGGTTGAAGGTCGCCGTCGCCAATCGGCGGTTCCACGCCCGCGAGCTGGGTCGACTGACGGGGCTCGTCGCTCTCGAGGGGCAGGCGCAGCTCCTGCTCAACGACCTGCACGAGCACCAGGCCTGGCTCGAGCACGAAGAGGGACGATCGATCTCCGAAAAGGAGGCAGCCGAGCGTTGGCTGGTCAACGTCCTCGAACCGAGCCTCCGCGAGCTCGTCCCGGCGATCGGTCCGGGACGCGATCCCCTCCAGGCGTACTGCGACATGCTCGAGCAGAAGTGGATCCTCTCCGAGCTCGCCGGAAAGGATGTCGGACTCTCCGCCGCGAAGGACGCCTACCTGGGCCTCGGCGCGCCGGCACCGGAATCCGATCTCGCGTCGGACGACTCCAGCATCGCGCTCGATATCGACTGGTCGACCGGCTGGGAGGCCGATCCGGACGCGCCTTCCGACCCGGTCCCGGACGCATAGCCCGGGCGATGACGACCGTCGAGGTTGGGTCTGTGGCACCATCGCCGCCATGACCGTCGCGATCGGGGGGAGCCCGGTCATCCGAGTTCGCGGCTTGACCAAGCGATACGGCGATGTCCAGGCCGTCGCCGGCGTGGACTTCGACGTCGCCGGTGGCGAGATCTTCGGCCTCCTGGGGCCCAACGGCGCCGGCAAGACCACGACCGTGGAGATCCTCGAGGGGCTGCGCGCCGCCGACGGTGGCGAGGTCAGCGTCCTGGGAGTCGACGTGACCCGTGACGCGGACGCGCTCAAGCCGCGGATCGGGATCAGCCTGCAGACCGCGGCGCTCTACCCGAAGCTCACGGTCACTGAGGTCCTCGACCTGTTCCGCAGCTTCTACGCGCGCTCACGACCGACCGCCGAGCTCATCGCCGACCTGGACCTGGGCGAGCGCAAGAACGCCCAGACCAAGATCCTGTCCGGCGGGCAACGCCAGCGATTGGCCGTGGCCCTGGCGCTGGTGAACGACCCGGAGCTCGTGTTCCTGGACGAGCCGACGACAGGTCTCGACCCCGCCGCTCGCCGGTCGCTGTGGGACCTCGTGCTGGGCCTGAAAGCCGCCGGACGGACCGTGCTGCTCACGACGCACTACATGGAGGAGGCCGAGGTCCTGTGCGATCGACTCGCGATCATGGACCACGGGAAGATCCTCGAGATGGGTACGGTCGACGAGCTCGTCACGAAGCGCTTCCATGAACGGGCCGTCCGGTTCGACCGGCTGCCCGAGCTGACCACGGCCGAGCTCGAGGCGCTGCCGGCCGTCGCGTCGGTCAAGGCGGACGGTGGCGAGATGCTGCTCTACACGAGCGATGTCGGCCCGACGATCGGGGCGCTGCTGGCGTTGACGGAGCGCCGCGGATTGGAGCCCCAGAACCTGGCGATCCGGCGGGCGACCCTCGAGGACGTCTTCCTGGACCTGACCGGTCGGGCGCTCCGTGACTGACGCCCGATGAACGCCCTCCTCGCACTCACCGTTGCCAACATCAAGAGCTACGTACGGGATCGGGCGGCCTTGTTCTGGACGCTGGCCTTTCCGCTGATCTTCATCTTCATGTTCGGGTTCATCTTCCAGGGCGGCGGTGGGGGAGGGCTGACCCTTGGCTGGGTCGATAACGACGGTTCACCGGAATCGGCGCAGTTGAAAACGGCGTTCACCGCCTCCGGCACGAACGAGCTGGAGGAGGCGACCGAGGCCGACGCGCTCGCGAAGATGCAGGACGGCCAGGTCGATGCGGTGATCGTCGTTCCCGATGGATACGGCGACGCCATCACGGCCGGAACCGCCGGATCGGCGGCCGCCCCTGCCTCGCTGACCGTGTTCACCGACCCCTCCCGGGCGAACCTCGCGGGCTCGGTCTACCAGGCGGTCGGCGCCGTGCTGGGTGTCGTCAACCTGGGCGGCCGGCCGCCGCTCGTGGTCCCCGACCCGCAGACCATCCAGACCGAGAACCTCAACTTCATCAGCTATTTCGTGCCGAGCATGCTCGGGTTATCCGTCATGCAGGTCGGGATCTTCGCCGCCATCCCGCTCGTGGCCGACCGCGAGAAGCTCATCCTCAAGCGTCTCGCCGCCACGCCGCTGCGGCGCTGGCAGCTCGTCGGGTCCAACGTCCTGATGCGACTGCTCATCGCGATGGTCCAGGCCGTGATCATCGTGGCGGTCGGCGTCGTCGTCTTCGGGGTCGAGGTGACCGGGTCGATCGCGGCGGTTGCCGCGTTCGTGATCCTTGGGGCCCTGGCCTTCCTCGCGCTCGGGTACGTCGTGGCGTCCTTCGCGGCGACCGAGGATGCCGCCAACGGCATGACCAGCGTCATCCAGTTCCCGATGATGTTCCTGTCGGGAACGTTCTTCCCGATCAACGAGATGCCGGACGTGCTCCAGGGCATCGCCCGGGTCATCCCGCTCACGTACCTCTCGGACGCGCTTCGCCAGGTGATGGTGGGCGGGGCCGCCTTCGCCCCGCTGTGGGTATGCGCCGCGGTGCTCCTGGGCTGGTTGGTCGTGTGCTTCGGGATCGCGGCGGCGAAGTTCCGCTGGCAGTAGCGCGCCCGGACTACCAGCGCTCCCGGTGGACCAGGTCGTCGAGCGGTCGGCGCCCGCCGGACTTGGGCGGACGCTGGAGGTCCGCCAAGTCCGCCGGGTAGCCGAACGACAGCAGGAACTCGCAGTGGTAGCCGTCGGGATAGCCCAGGAGGCGCTGCGCCAGATCGTGCTCGTAGACCGTGGCCGGAACGCTCCCGATCCCGAGCTCCCAGGCGACGAGCATCATCGAGTCAGCGGCCTGTCCGAGATCGAACATGACCGAGAGCGGAGCCTCCGTGGTGCGCGGATCCGGGGTCACGAGCGCGATCCCGGTGGCCGCGCCGGCCAGGTGTCCCGCAAACGGTCCGACCGCGGCCAGCTCCCCAAGGTGCGCGCGATCCTGGCAGACGATGAACGCCCAGCGCTGCCGGTTCTTGGAGCTGTTCGCTCGTCGGCCGGCATGCAGGATGCGCTCGAGGTGAGCGGGCTCGAGCTGGCGATCGGTGAACCGGCGGATCACACGCCGCGACCGGACCGCGTCCCAGACGGCGTCGTGCGGGTCGCTCACCCGAGCCCTGGCTCCTCGGCGGCCGGTGGGACGCCAGGTTCCCGATCCCTGGCGACGTCCGGCGTAGGTATCCGCGTGGCGCCCGGCATGGCGACCTGGGCCAGGGTCCGGAAGCCGCCCGGCGTCGCCGCAACGGCTGCGAAGGCTGCCTCGCCGTCCGGGATCCGCTCGGCTTGGGTCGCGGCCGCCAACCTCGCCGCCTCGTCGGGATCCAGTGGGCCGCCGAGCGCCGTCGTGAGGAACCGCGCCACCGCCGCGCGATAGGCCGGTTCCTCGTACAGCCACGAGTGCTGGCCGCCGACGATCGCCAGGGTCTCCACGGGCGCATCTCCGGTGTCGCGACTGGAGCGTGCTGCCCCGGCGAGGCGGCCCATGTGACCGAATGGCACGACCTGGTCCGCGTCCCCATGGGCGAGCAGGATCGGACCGCGGTACCGGGCGATCGCCTTGGTCGCGCTGATCTCACCGACCGTGTGGCCACGCGGCGACAGGTAGACCCGCGTCGTGAGCCAGGCCAGGGGGTAGGCGATGAAATCCGGTATCGGAAGGTGGGCAAGATGGAACGTCTGGCGCGTGAGCCGGTACGGATCGGCGGGCCCCGACGTGGCGACCACTGCCGCCACCTGCGGATCTGCAGCGCCCGCAAGGATGGCGCCGATCGCACCCATCGAGTGCCCCATCACCGCTCCGACCGTCACCTCCGGGCGGGCCACGAGCGCGTCGAACGCCGCGGTCGCATCGAGCCCGAATTCGCCCGCGCTCAGTGGCAGGGCCTCGGCGGGATTGGCGCCATGTCCACGGACGTCGATGGCCAGGCAATGGAATCCCGCGGCGTGGAGGAACAGCGCGTTCGGCAGCGTGCGGTCGCGTGCCGACTCCCAGCCGTGGATGAGCGCCACGCCCGGACCCGGTTGCCCGCCGCTGGCCGGGATGAACCAGGCCGGCAGATCCACGTCGCCGGAGTGGACCGTGGTCGCCTCGAACGGCATCCCGAGGTCCGCCGGGCTGATCTGGGGTGGGTGCTGGCGCGGGTACCCGGCTCGGGCGCGGTAGGCCAGCGCGAAGCGGTAGGCCAAGCCGAGCGGTGCCGCGGCGATGGCCGCCGCGAGTCCGGCTCGACGGACGAATCCCATGGCACAAGGGGACGGCACCGAGCGCCGGCCTGTCAAGCGGGGGCACGCGGGCGGCGGCCAGTACACTGACCGGCGTGGCGAAACGCGATCCGCACGTGGTCCTGGGGGTCGAGCGAGGCGCCGCCCCGGCCCAGATCAAGGCGGCCTGGCGACGGCTGGCCAGATCGAACCATCCGGACCTGACCGGGGACGACCCGACGGCCGTGCAGGCCGCGACGCGGCGGATGGCCGAGATCAACGACGCCTACACGGCGCTGACCCGCGAGGCGGCGGCGGACCGCCGGGCACGGGACGGCGAGCGCGCCGACTTCGAGGACGCACCGGCACCGCGGCGCGGAGGACCGCCACGGCCGCGTCCGACGCGGCCCGTGACGCGTCACCTGGACATGACCGGCACGTTCCGACAGCGCAACCAGGCCACCCGGCACGACGGCGCCGGGACCGGTGCCGGGGCCGCCGCATCGGAACGCCGCGCCACGGGAGCCACCGCCCAGCCGCCCCTGCGCGGTGAGCGCGTCCATTCCGAGCCACCGCGCGCATCCACGCCGACCGGCCCGCTCGAGCGGGGCCGGCTCCGTGACTTCCGGCGGCCGAAGCCGCCAAAGCTCGACGTGGCTCGCGAGCACCTGATGGAGTTCGGGAAGTTCCACGGGCACACGCTGGGTCAGATCGCCGCCTTCGAGCCCTCGTACATCGATTGGGTCGCGGGCACCGTCACGCGCGACCCCGATCTCGTCGCCGCAGCCCGGGTCGTCCAGGCGGACCTCGACGCCCGTGGCGTCTCGCGCAGGTCGCACCCGGTGCCGGTCCGCCCGGGTCGCACGGCCTGAACATGAAGATCGCCCCCCGATATCGGAGGGCGATCGATGCATGGACTGCGCCGTGGCGATAAGTGCTGCCGTCCCTGCGACCTTACGGGCCTGATGGCCGAAGATCGGTTACTCGGCTCGTGACCGGGACCCGGGATCCCTCCCTCGAACCTCCTCGAGAAAGCGTCCGTTTCCCGATCCGTGGCGCGACGCCCCAGGTGCTGTTCCCGGTTCGATCGCGGGTCGGCTTAAGTGGAAGACTACGTCGATTTCCGTAGACGGGGCAATGGCACTTACAGGCCCAAAGGCGGACGGCGATGGTCGGGCGCAGCGACGCACCGCCAGTGGGACGCCCGTACCAGGTGCCGGGATGCACCGACCCGGTGCCTTTCGTTCAGGGCGAGCGCGGATCTGGAGGCCTTGGGGCGGTCTCCCGTAGGCTAGGACCGTGTCACGACCCCTCGCCACCCCACGACTCCTGGTCACGTTCCTTGTCGCCCTCCTCGTCGCTGCCTGCGGCGCGCCGCAGGCAGCCTCGTTCGACCCGAGCGGCCCCTGCGCGGGGGACGGATCCGCCCCCGGCGCGTACCCGGAGCTCGAGGCGATGGTGCCATCCAGCTACGAGGACGCGCCGCCCGAAACCCTCGATTCCGGGCGGCATTGCACGGCCGAGAGTCTGGGCACGCTGCGTGGGGCCGGCATCGACGAGGTGCGCTTCGCCGGCGGCACCTGGGCTTTCGGCGGGATCCGGGCCGCGGCGCTCGCCGTGTTCAGCGGCCCGGGCCTGACCGCCGACGCGATGGCCGACTTCTACGCGGCCAGCGCGCGCACGGCCAACCGCACCCTCGTGACCGGCGAGAGCGAGCCGACGCTGGCCGGTCGCGAGGTCCATCGCATCGACACCGAGACCGGCCCCCGCCAGCAGACCGTGGTCGTGTGGCCGGCGGCCGAGGCCGATGTCGTCAATGTCGTCATCACCAACGACCTGCCGGACCCGAAGATCGAGGCCGCGGTCGAGGCGTTCGACGAGCCGTGAAGCCCGTGGGCGGCGATGGCGTCGGCCGTGACGGGGGCCGGCCGGTGCTAGAGTCGGCGCCATGACCGATCGGTCGACGTCGAAGCCGTCCGACGTCGCGTCCCGCCGCGCCACCTGGGAAGCCCAGCGCCGTGATCCGGCCCTCGGCCGCGCACCCGAGCGCAAGGCGCGCTTCTCGACGATCAGCGACATGCCCATCGAGGGGTTGTACGGCCCGTGGTCGCTGGCCGAGGACGCCGAGGCCCGCATCGGCCTGCCGGGCGATCCGCCGTTCACCCGCGGCATCCATCCGACCGGCTATCGAAGTCGTCTGTGGACGATGCGGATGTTCGCCGGGTTCGGAGCGGCCGAGGACACGAACGCCCGCTTCCAGGGGCTGCTGTCGGCCGGCCAGACCGGCCTGTCGATCGCGTACGACATGCCGACGCTCTACGGCTACGACACCGACGACGCCGAAGCGGAGGGCGAGTTCGGGACGTGCGGCGTCGCCGTGAGCTCGCTGGCGGATATGGAAGTCCTGCTCGACGGCCTGCCGCTCGAACGCGTGTCCACGTCGATGACGATCAACTCCCCGGCCGCGCCGATCTGGGCGATGTACATCGTCGCCGCCGAGAAGGCCGGCGTGCCACGCGATCGACTCGAAGGAACGACCCAGAACGACATCCTCAAGGAGTTCATCGCCCAGAAGGAGTTCCTGTTCCCGCCAGAGCCGTCGATGCGTCTCGTGACCGACACGATCGAGTTCGGGACGCGCGAGATGCCGCGCTGGAACACGATCTCGATCTCGGGCTATCACATCCGCGAAGCGGGCTCCACGGCGGTCCAGGAGCTGGCGTTCACGATCGCCGACGGGATGGCTTACGTCGAGGCCGCCCTGGAGCGCGGGCTGCGGATCGACGACTTCGCCCCGCGGCTGTCGTTCTTCTTCAACTCGCATTCGGATTTCTTCGAGGAGATCGCGAAGTTCCGAGCAAGCCGCCGTATCTGGCACGACCTCATGACCGGGCGCTATCACGCCGAGAACGAGCGCAGCGCCTGGATGCGGTTCCACACGCAGACCGCCGGGGTGTCGCTCACGCCGCAGCAGCCGCTGAACAACCTGACCCGGGTCGCCCTGCAAGCGCTGGCGGGTGTGCTTGGTGGCACCCAGTCGCTCCATACCGACGCCTACGACGAGGCGCTCGCGGTGCCCACGGCCGAAGCGGCCCTGCTCGCGCTCCGCCAGCAGCAGATCATCGCCGAGGAGAGTGGGGTGGACGCCACGGTCGATCCGCTCGGCGGCTCCTGGTTCGTCGAAGCCCTGACTGACGAGACCGAGCGCCAGGTCTGGCGATACCTCGATGAGATCGACCGGCGCGGGGGCATGGTCGCCGCCGTGAAGGAGGGCTACCCGCAGCGCGAGATCGCCGATGCCGCCTACCGGTACCAGCGCGAGTTCGACGCGGGGGAGCGGCGGGTCGTGGGGGTCAACGCGCATGTCAACGCGGACGAGGAGACGCGCGTCCCGGTGCTCGCCGTGCCACCGGGCTCGCTGGAGCGGCACCTGGCCCGTCTCGAGCGGACCCGCCGCGAGCGGGACGCGACGGCGGTGGCAGTCGCCCTCCAGGGCCTCCGCGAGGCGGCGTCCCGCCCTGGGACCAGCGAGACCAATCTCATGCCGCACTTCATCCGCTGCGCCGAGGCATACGCGACGCTCGGTGAGCAATGCGCCGTGCTGCGCGGCGTCTTCGGGGAGTACCGGGAGCCGGTCGCGGTCTGAAGCTCCCGCGGACTAGGCCGGCTCCGCCTCCGCCGGCCGTGGCTGGAATGGTCGGATGGCCCAGATCAGCAGGCCTGCGGCGGCTCCCAAGGCGATCACGATGGCGGACGCTCCGCCGGCACCGAACGTCGCCAGGATCAGACCGACGGCGCCCGCGACCAACAGGAACGCCTCGCCGGCGGCTCGCGACCGATCGGGGAGAACGGGTGTCTCCCGGTGCATCGCCCGCCGTTCGCGGCGGTCCCAGTCATGCCATCGACCCAGGCCGACCTTGACCAGCAAGAAGAATAGGGCAAAGTCCAGGGCGAGGCCGAGAATCGGCGGCCCCAGGCTCGCCAGTCCCTCAGCGAAGGCCTCGAGCCCGATGGTCGAGAGGAGGGCCCCGCCGACCGACGCGGCGGCCTCGATCGGCACGGTGACGAGCTCGTGACCCGGCAACGCGCCCCAGACCGCCGCGATGCCGTCGCCGGCGCGCGTCAGCCGCTGGTCGCCGCCCGCCTGCAGTGCGGCGAGGATCGCTGCCGTGACGATCGCCCCGAATGCGCAAAGCCAGCCCCACGACGCCAGGGCGGCGACCCGTTCCCGACGCCACAGGACGCGACGGGTCCGGTCGGCCTCGTTGCGGAAGAACCGGGATGCCGAGGCGTCGCCCAGGGCCGCATCAAGGTGCCGGACGAGCGGGACCAGGAAGCCCTCCGGGTTTGCCCAATAGCCGCCGTGATCGGTAAGGACGTTCATCTCGTTCGTGATCGGGCGGCTCTCGACGACGATCGTCGGGGCCGCTGGGTCCAGATCTGCGTCGCTCGCCAGCCCGGCCATCGTCTGCCCGGAAGTTCCGACGTTCGCCCGCAGGAGCCATGGCGCGCCCGCGTCGGCGGTCTGCACGACCGCCGCCACCGCCGGATCCACGACCGGTGGGGCCGGATCGCCGGCGGGTGCCGCCGGATCGACGGGGGTTGCCGCCGGATCGACGGCGCCCGCGCCCGCGCCTGCGGCCCGATCCTCGACCGCCGACGCCGTGAGGCCACTGCGCGCCGGCAGTGGGCCGGCCGGGGCCGGATCGTACGACGCCCAGAAGTCCACCCAGCGCAGACCGGGTCGTGCCCGGGCGAGGTTGCCGACCAGCCGGTGTCCGGGCGTGATCTCCTGGACGTCGGGGTCGGCCGCCAGACGCCACGCCAGGCCGAGGCCCTGGCCCAGGGTGATGAGCTTGTCGACGCGGAGATGCCCGTACGCGGGATCGAGCAGCATCTCGAAGGTCACGAGGGCGCCGCCCGAGTGGGCGACGATCACGATGGCATCGCATTCGTCCTCGAGCATGAGCTCGATGCTGCGGGCGACCCGGGCCCGTACGTTGGCCGACTGGACCGGCTCGTCGAGCAGGACCGGCAGGTCGCCGAACCACTCCACGAGGAAGCTGTCCAGCATCCGGCGAGCCGCAAAATCCCGGATGACCGGGATGGGGACGCGTCGAAGCAGGTCGTAACCCGCGAGGACGACGGCGCCCAAACCGCCCACCAGCCAGCCGACCGGCTCGGCGCCGAACGCGCGTGATTGGACGTGGTCCAACTGCTCGATCAGCCGCCAGCGCAGGGGCGGCTGCTCCCCATCGAGGACCTTCCGGTCCGTGGCGAGACCAAGTAGATGGGGAGCCCGCGACCGATACCCCTGCGCGATGCCCGAAACGACCACCCGCATCCGCCGCCGCAGGTAGTCGATGACCCGACCCAGGCTCGGCGCCCGCAGGTCGGATGCCCACCACGCCTCGGTCACGACCCACGTGGTCTCGGGAATGCCCTCGTGCGATGGGACGACGATCTCGAGGTAGGGCGGCGACGCCGCCGCCAGGCTGAACTCGGCTCGCCAGACGGGGTCGTCGATCCGGTCCGCGCTGGCCGGCGTGGCAGACGGGGCTCCATCCCGGGCGGCGCGCCAGTCGGTCAGGAGCTCGACGATCGGGGCCGACCAGTCGAGGAACGTCTCCGCCGGCGGCTGGGTCCCGATGCCGTGCACGAACAGGACCCCGGTCCGCCGGGCGATCTCGAACGGGAGGTCGAGCGCTCCGGCGTCGGCCGCGAGCTCCGATGGCGGGTCCAGGGCCGGTTCGGACGCGCGTGCGCCGGTCGGCTCGCCCTCGGAGAACTCGGTTGGCTGGTCGTCGCCGCGCCGGTCGTCCATCGGTCGGGACTCTACCATCGGCCCGTCCTCGCAAGCGGTCGGCCGCGGCGTCTACCATGGGCCGTATGTATCTCGACGCGATGGAGTTCCTCGAGGAAGAGCGCGACGCCTGGGCACCGTATGAGGCGCTGGCCGGCCTGTCGGACGAGCAGCTGGCGCAGCCGCAGGAGGCAGCCCACGGCTGGTCCGGCCGCGACCTGATGGCCCACCTCCTGGCGTGGCAGGAGATCGCTCTCCGGGCCGCCAAGGAGCTCGCGGTCAACGAGACGAGCGCGGCCCTGGCCCAGGAGAGCGCGGATCGGGAGGCCCGAGGCCTCGATGCCATCAATGCAGATATCGAGGCGACCTGGGCGGCCGTGCCCATGGCCGAGCTACGCGACCGGTTCGCGACCCAGCCGGGTGAGCTGCGCGGCTACCTGACGGTCGTGCCCGAGACGCGCTGGCTCAAGCACGCCAAGAACCTCGAGTCGTTCCGCGACGAGACCGTCGAGCATTACGAGGAACACGCCGACGACCTGCGCGCGATCCTCGGCGCGGCGGAAGCCGGGTGACGCTGCGCGAGGTCATCGATGCGGCGGCCGCGCAGTACGGCCTGGACGCCCGTGCCGCGACGGCGGATGACGGCTCCGTCACCTGGTCGCGGGGGGAGCAGGTCTTCGCTGCGCTCTCCGCGGACGGGACGACCGCCTCGTTCCTGCTGGATCCTCTTGTCGCGGGTGCCGCGGCACGGACGCCGGACGTGCGGGCATCGGCCCGCGGTCGCGGCTGGGTCGACATGACCCCGCGCGTGGTCGACGGCCACGCCGCCGATCGGGCTGGCGCCTGGTTCCTGTCCGCCTTTCGCCGCTTGGGTGCCTAGTCCCTTGCGAGGTCGAACGACCTCGGGCTGTGCCAGTCGATCGCGGCGCGCCGACACGATCTAGTGTCACTGGTAGGCACGAATCTCCGACATCCCTGCGTGACCGACAGCTAAAAGCGCGCTCGGATGCAATCTGGGGATTCGTTCACGCACGCCTGTGGGCGAAGGGTGACTGAGGCTGACGCCAAGGATGAGACCACGCCACTCGTTGACGAACTGTGCCTCCCATTGACGACCGGCCCGGGAATCGAACAACCCCGGCCGGAGCCGGGGTCGAACGGGCGTTCGGGAGTCTTGGAGGGTCAGTCGGCGGAGACGGACTCGGTGGCGGGAGTATCGGCCGCAGTGGGTTCGAACTCGGCCAGGCCGAACTGCACCTCGAGCTGCTCGAGCGGCCGGAAACCGACGACGCCCTGGGGCGTGGCGCCCGGCTTGAAGAACGCGATCGTCGGAATGCTCATGATGTTGAACGCCTGGGAAAGGCGCGGATTTGCGTCCACGTCGACCTTGACGACGTCCACCTTGCCGTCGTACTTGGCCGCGAGCTTCTCCATTTCCGGGGCCACCATCTTGCAGGGTCCGCACCACACGGCCCAGAAGTCGACGACCGTGGGGCGCTCGCTCTTGAGCACGAGCTCCTCGAAGTTCTCGTCGGTGACGTGCCTGATCTCCGCCATTGATATGCCTCCTCCCGCCTAGCGGGCGATGTCCTGGATGAGTCGATACGCCTCGAGGACGCGCTGGTCCGTGAGGCGGTAGAGGATGGTGTTGCCGTCGCGCCGGCTGGTCACGAGACCCGCCCGGCGGAGCACCGCGAGGTGCTGGCTCATGTTGGGAACCTGGCAGCCGACCCGGGTGCTGAGGTCGCTGACCGAGAGCTCGCCGATGGCGAGCGACTCGAGGACACACAGGCGCTTGGGATCCGCGAGCGCTCGTCCGACGGCGGCGTACCGCTCGCGATCGGGCTCCGCGGAGACTGGCAGGTAATCCAACACTGCGATGACGGTATCAGTGCTTGCGCAAACACGCAAGTAGCCGAGCGACGATCTCGGGCGTGGGCGACGGGCCGGTGGCCAGGCGGACCCGAGCGTGGGCCATGCGATACTCCGCCGCATGCCCGAGGTCGACGCACGCGCCGAGCCCGAACTCGACGTCCCGATCGGGGACATCCGGGCCGCCGCGGACCGTCTGTTGGGCCTGGTCCACCGCACGCCGGTCCTGACCTCCACCACGGCGGCCGCCTGGGTCCGCGTCGCGACCGGCGCCACGTTGCGCGACGAGCGCCTGTACCTCAAGGCCGAGCACCTGCAGAAGACCGGGTCCTTCAAGGCCCGCGGGATGTCGAACCGGATCGCGACGCTCACGCCTGACGCGCGCGAGCGGGGCGTCATCACCCTGTCGGCGGGGAACGCCGGGCAGGCGTACGGATGGGCCGGTCGGGCCGTCGGTGTGCCGGTCACGGTCGTCATGCCGGCGGGCGCGGTGCGATCCAAGGTCGAGGCGTGCCTCGGATACGGAGCGCGAGTCGTCCTGCACGGTGATCACGTCGGCGACACCTTCGCCGAGATGGAGCGGATCCGCGACGTCGAAGGCCTCACGTTCGTGCATCCGTTCAACGACCCTGCCGTCATCGCCGGAAACGGGACCGCCGGGCTCGAGTTCCTCGACGACGTGCCCGACCTCGACGTGCTCGTGGTCGGCGTCGGCGGCGGAGGGCTGATCTCGGGCGTCGCGGCGGCTGCCAAGGGCGTGCGCCCGGGGATCCGGATCATCGGGGTGGAGCCGGACCGGTCCAATGCGATGTCACTCGCGCTCGAACGGAACGAGGTCGTGACGATCCAGCCGCAGTCGGTCGCCGACGGGCTCGGGGCGCCCTTCGCGGGCGTGTGGACGCTGGCGATGGCCCGGCGGTATGTCGATGACATCGTGCTGCTCGACGACCCGACGATCCTCGCCGGCCTGCGCTTCGCCCTGGAACGGCTCAAGCAGGTCGTCGAGCCCGCCGGCGCGGCAGCTCTGGCGGCGGTCCTGGCCGGCCGGATCGAGATTCGCAATGGCGAGCGGGTCGGCGTGTTGCTGTCGGGCGGGAACGTCGAAGTCAGCCGGCTTGGCGAGCTGATGGCGGCGGCCGGGACACTGCCAGGCGGAGCGACGTGACCGACGAAGAGGAGGCGGAGGAGGCACCAACGGCGCAGCCCTCGGGCGCGGCCGAGCCGCCGTGGGTGGACCTGCCCACGCCGACGCCGGCCTCCCAGCCTGAGTCCGAGGCGCCCGTCGCTCCAGCGGTGGCTGCGCCAACCGAACCGTCCGTCGCTCCAGCCGCGGCGCTGACGGAACCGTCCGTCGCTCCAGCCATGGCCGCGCCCGCCGAACCGTTTGTCGCGCCGCCGCCAACGCCCCCCGATCCCGCCGCTACGCCCGTGGCGCCAGCCACCCCGTTGCAGCCGGCGGCGCCACTCCCGTCCGCCCTTCCAAGCGGTCCGCCTCCGGAGATCCCGCTCGTCACGACGAGTCGACTGCTGACCGCGAGCTTCGACCTGCTGGGCCGCTCGGGTGCCGACATGCGCCGTGCGTCGTTCTACATCGGTCTCATCGTGCTTGGGACGGTCGGTCCGCTCGCGCTCGCGTCGTGGGGCCTGGTCGTCGTCGAGACAGAGCGCGGCCTCGCCGAATTCGAGGAGGGCATCGCCCCGAACGCCGAGGCGCTGTTCGCCGGCCTCGGGCTGCTGGCGTTCACCGGGCTCGTCGTCGCTTGGGTCGAATCCCGGTGCCTGGCCATGACGGTCCTCGCGAGTCGCATGATCGAGCGGCCCGTCTCGACCCGCCGGGCGCTGGCGCGCTCGCGCCGGATGTTCTGGTCCGCGATCCTTGCGTCATTCCTCGCCGGCATCCCGGTGTTCTTCGTCCAGGGCGTCGTGTCCGAGTTCTTCGCGCCGACGTTCGGGGAGGCGGTCGAAGCGTCCGTCATCACCTCCACCCTGGTCACGGCGCTGATCGGCGGGCCGTTCGCCTACGTCCTGGCTGGCGTCGTGCTCGGTGACGTCAACCCGTTCGAGGCGCTCCGCCGCTCGTTCTGGGTCTTCCGTGCCCGCAAGATGGCGGCCGCGATCGTGGTCGTGTTCGAGACCATCACCGCCCTCCTCGTCCTGTTCGGCATCTCGGCCGGTCTCGACGTCGTGTTGCGGCTGTTCGGGAGTCTCGGGTTCGGTCCCGAATCCTCGGCGATCGGACTGGCGGCGACCACGATCGGGGTCGTGGCGGTGACCTTCGCATTCGGGACGCTGATCTTCACGGTGACCGCGATCACGGTGGCACCCCAGGTGGTGATGTTCCTGGGTCTGACCCACGCGACCCTCGGGCTCGATCGCGTGCGATCTGGCGGTCCGGAGGACCCGGACATCCGGCTTCCGGGGCGTCCCCGGTTCCGTTGGCTGACCCGCTCGATGCTGCTCGGGTTCGTGCTCGGCGCAGCCGGTCTGGCGCTGACCGTTTCGACGATCGTCGGCTAGGTCAACACGCGGTCCGCGCCGATGGCGAGACCCGACCCTCAGTCCACCCCGAGGGCGTGGAGGCGGTCGTCGTCGATGCCCAGGTGGTGCGCGAGCTCGTGGACGACGGTGACCCAGACCTCGTCGGCGAGGTCGTCGGGGTCCGCGAAATCCGCTTCGAGTGGCAGTCGGAAGAGCACGATCCGATTTGGTTCGGCGACCCAGTCGGCGCCCCATTCGGTTCGCGGGATCCCCTCGTACAGGCCGTATAGCGTGTCGCCGGTCTCGATCTCGTTGTGGTTCAGCTGGTCGGGCGTCGGCTCGTCGTCGATGACGATCGCGACCTCGTCGAGGGCCGCCGCGAACGGCATCGGGATGGTCGCAAGGGCCTCGTCGACCAGGTCTTCGAAGCGGCGATGGCGAGTGAGGCGGGACGAGGCCCGGCAGCGCGCTGAGCGGGAACCTCGGCGGCGCTTCGGCATGGCGCCCGTATCCTAGGGCCGATGGCGCCGCCACCTCCCACCGCTCTCGTCCCGGACCAGACCTTCGAGCCGGAAGGCTTCGTCGTCATCGCGGGATCCGGAGAGCGCATCCATTTCCTCGATTGGGGCGGGGCGGGCGGGACGAGCGGGGCAGGGACGGCGGACGGGCCGCGCTCGTGGGGCGTGCTGGCGATCCACGGGCTCTCGCAGACCGGCTGGATCTGGGCCCCGGTCGCGCGCCGCCTCGGGGGATCAGCGGGGTCGCGAAGGTTCGTCTCGATGGACCTGCGCGGCCACGGGCTATCGGACGCGCCGACCGATGACGGCGCCTACGACCTCGCCGTCCTCGCCTCGGACGTCGAGGCGGTCGCCGAGGGCTCCGGCCTGCTCGGTGGTGACCGCGAGGCCACGGGAGTGGTGCTCGCTGGTCATGGGTTCGGGGCGATCGTGGCTGCGACCGCGGCCCTCCAGATGGGGACAAACTGCGCCGGCCTCATCCTGGTCGACGGCGGCTGGGAGTCCCTGGAAGCCAGCACCGGCCTCGACGTCGACGAATTCCTGCGGGGCCTGGACGAGCCCCCTGAGGTCATGCGCTCGCTGCCGGCGTTTCTTGCCGACCGCTCGCGGTTCGACCCGAGCTCGTGGGACGCGGACCAGGACCGAGCGGCGCGAGCCACGGTCGTCGAGACCCACGCCGGCCGCGTCGTCCCCGCGACCAGGCCGCACGCCCTCGAGGCCTGTGTCCGCGCCATGTTCACCTACGACCCGGTAAGCGCGCTGACCGCCGTCGACCCCCCGATCACCGCCCTCATCGCCGCCGACGATGACACCGGGTCACGTGCGGCGGCCCTCGCCGCGGTCTCGGCTGCGCGGGAGACTGCCGGCCGCGGGCCGATCGACCAGGTGTCATTCGGTGATGACGGTCACAACCTCATGCGCTACCGTCCGGACGAGGTTGCCGCGGCGATCGCCTCCATCGACGGTCGCGGCCGCTAGCCGCGCCCCCACATCTCCCGACGACGAGGACGCGATGCAGGTCGTCTACAGCTCGAACCACCTGGCCCATGACATCGACACCGAGACCTACATGGGCGTCGGCGTGCCGGCCAACGAAGTCGCCGAACGGGCCGAGAAGATCCGGTCTGCGCTCGAGGCGGACGGTGGCTACACGCTGACCGGCCCGACCGAGCACGGCGAGGATCCGATCATCGCGGTCCACGACGAGGGCCTGCTCCGCTTCCTCGAGACCGCGTGGTCCGAGGTGCGCAGCCAGGGCATCCCGCGTGCGTTCCTGTCGGCGGACACGTACCCGAACCGCGCCATGTTCGAAGGGATGAGTCCCGACGGTATCGCTCGGCTCGTGCGCGAGCCGGTCCATGTCGGGGGTCGGGCAGGGTTCTGGGGCCTGGATTCGGCCGCGCCGCTGGTTGCCGGCACGTACGCGGCCGCCAGGTCGGCCGTGGATGTCGCGCTGACCACGGCGGACCTCGTGCTGGCCGGCGAGACCGCGGCCTACGGCCTCTGCCGCCCACCCGGCCACCACGCGGCGCGGGCGATGTACGGCGGCTACTGCTTCTTCAACAACGCCGCGATCGCCGCGCACGCGATCACACAGGCCACCGGCGAGCGGGTGGCGATCCTGGACGTGGACTACCACCACGGCAACGGCACGCAGCAGATCTTCTGGCGGCGCGGCGACGTTCGGTACGTCTCGATCCACGCGGATCCGGACCGCCAGTACCCGTATTTCCTGGGCCGAGCGGACGAGACGGGGGAGGGTGATGGCGCCGGTGAGAACCTGAACATCCCGCTGCGTGCCGGCGCGACGAACGAGGACTATCTCGAGGCCACGGACCGGGCCGTCGAGGCGATCGCGGCAGTCCCGGGGTCCATCGTCGTGGTCTCGCTGGGCTTCGACACGTACGGCCTCGACCCGATCGGGGATTTCGCACTGACGACGGACGTCTACCACGAGGTCGGACGCCGCGTGGCGGGGCTGGGTCGGCGGCTCGTGATCCTCCAGGAGGGCGGCTACCACCGGCCCTCGCTCGGTGAGAACGCCCGAGCCTGGCTGCGTGGCGCCGAGGGCCGCGACTTCGATCCGATGCCCTCGAGCGGCTTCAGCGAGAGCGGCGCCGTCGCCGGCTGACACTTGGGCGTACCATCGCGACCATGCCCAGCCCGACCGAGCTCCCACCCAACGTCCGCCGCCTGGTCGACGAGATCGAGAACGAGATCGGCGAGACGTCGGTCGCCACCGACGACATCACGGGTTCGCGCGGCCGCGACCACGCGGGCGAGGCACCAACCGACAACGGCAAGGTGGAGGCCGCCGTCCGCGAGATCCTGCTCGAGATCGGCGAGGATCCCGATCGCCAGGGCCTGCTCGGGACCCCGGAGCGCGTGCATCGCATGTATACCGAGCTGACCGCGGGCTATCACGTCGATCCCGATCGGTTGATCAACGGCGCGATCTTCGATGTCGACTACAGCGAGATGGTGATCGTCAAGGACATCCCGTTCTACTCGCTGTGCGAGCACCACCTGCTGCCGTTCTTCGGGACGGCCGCCGTGGCGTACATCCCGCGCGGCCGGGTCATCGGGCTGTCCAAGATCCCGCGCATCGTCGAGACGTATGCCCGCCGGCTGCAGGTCCAGGAGCGGCTGACCCAGGAGATCGCCCACTTCCTGGAGGATCGGCTGGAGCCGCAGGGCGTCGGCGTCGTCATCGAGGCGACCCACCTGTGCGCGGTCATGCGCGGCGTGCGCAAGCCCGGCACGGTGATGACGACCTCGTCGGTCCTGGGGCTGTTCCGCACGCGGGACCGGACCCGCTCCGAATTCCTCGACCACCTCGCTCGGCCCGGCCCCGGCGTCTGACCGTGGCGCAGTTCACGGCCCGCCTTGAGCCGATCGAAGGCGGGACGTTCGTCGTCATCCCGGCCGAGGTGGTCGACGCGCTGAGGGCGACCGGCCGGACCTCGGTGGCCGGCACGATCGATGGCCATCCGATCCGTCACCAGTTCATGCCGTACACCTTCGAAGGCGTCGGCCGGCAGGTCGTGATGGCCGTGAACAAGGCCACCCGGGAGGCGATCGGCAAGGTCGCCGGCGACACCGTCGAATTCGACCTCGAGCGCGACGAGCGCTCGCGTTCGGCCGACATCACGCTCCCGCCGGAGCTCGTCCACGCCCTCGCGGCGGATCCCCCGGCGCCGCACCGCGTTCGACGGCCTCGCCCCGTCGCGACGACGCGAACACGCCGATCACGTCGGCGCAGCCAAGCGGTCCGAGACGCGCCTCAACCGCGCGACCGAGGTGGTCGCCCGCCTGCGAACGGAGTGATCAGTCCCGCCGCTCGACGACCGTGATGGTCTTCGCGCCGCCGATGACCTCGAGGGCGTAGCGATCGCTCGATCCGCTCCAGCCCCGACTGTCGAGGGCGATATCGCCGGCCCGTGCGCCGAGGGATTGGCCGTCGAGCTCGACTTGTGAGGCGCCGCCACGGACCCGAAGCTGGATCGGCGTTCCGCCCGGGCGCTCGACGCGGATCGTCTTCGCGCCCCCCACGATCCGGACGGACACCTCGCCCTCGGGCCGGCCCAGCTCGAGCTGGACCCGCTCGACGCCGCCCGTGAGCTCCAGGCGACGGACGGGGACCGTCCGCAGGTCCGCCTCGACCCGCTGGATCCCGCCGACGATCTCGATGGTCCAGGGTAGCTCGACGCTCAATGCCATCGTCGCCGCGCGCTTGCGCCAGTCGAAGAACCCGCCGCGGAAGCTCACCTGCACGCGGCCATCGCGGACGCGGACCTGCGGTGTGGCGCCGTCGAATCGGGCGCGATACAGCTCGGTCGCGCTCCGGTGGGGCCGGAGCCGGAGCTCCTGCATGCCCGAGCGGAACATGAGGCTGGCTTCCTCGATCCCGCCGCGTGGGGCCGAGTAGTCGGCCGGTCCATGGTCGGCGGGATCGCTCGCATCGGGCGTCGTGCGCAGCCGTGCCGCCTCGGTCTGGGTGAGCTCGGCCATCCGTCCGAGAAAGCCCTGGATGGTCTCGAGCTGTTCGGGGGAGTACTGGGCCGCCTCCTTGGCGAAGGCGCGTTCGAGTGAGTCGAGCAGCGTCTCGACCGTCGCGACCCGCTCGGGGACGACCTCGATGACGACCCGCCGGCGGTCGGCCGGATCGGTCGTGCGACGGACATAGCCCGCCTGCTCCAGGCGGTCGATCACGCGGGTGACGGCGCCGCTGGTAAGGCCCATCAGGTCCGCCAGCTTGCCGGCCGTCGCGGCGCCCGTGTCGATGAGCAGCTCGAGCGCGTCGATGTCCGATTCGGACAGCCCCAATCGGATAGCGACGGACTGGCCGAAGACCGACCCCTGGACGTTCACTCGTCGAAGCGCCCTGACGACGCTATCGACCCGTTGACTTCGCTCCATGTTGACACCAGCTTCTGTATGGGTAACTATCTGAACCGTGCAGATAATGACCCAAGATGCTGAACGGCGCAAGTGACCCGACTCAGCATAGCGGCCCGGCACCGGAAAGGACATGGTCACGATGATCAGATCGAACCAGAGGATGATCGAGACCCACGAGCTGCGGCGGACCTTCAGGATCCGCGGCAAGGCGGACGACGTCGAGGCCGTCCGCGGCGTCGACCTCGAGGTGGGTGCCGGCGAGATCTTCGGCTTCCTCGGGCCGAACGGAGCCGGCAAGACGACGACCCTGCGGATGCTGGCCACACTCTTGTCGCCGACCTCCGGCAGCGCCACCGTCGCCGGCGTCGATCTCGCCCGGGAACCCCAGGAAGTCCGGCGCCGCATCGGGTACGTGCCGCAGGGCGGCTCCACCGACCCGTCCGAGACGGGCCGCGGCGAACTGGTCATCCAGGGTCGCCTGTATGGGATGGACAAGAAGACCGCGGTGGCGCGAGCCATCGAGGTCCTCGACGCGCTGGACCTGACCGCCGCCGCTGACCGCCGAACCGGCACGTACTCCGGGGGCATGCGCCGCCGGCTCGACGTGGGCCTCGGCATCGTCCACCGGCCGGCCGTGCTGTTCCTCGACGAGCCGACGACCGGCCTCGACCCGCAGGCGCGCGCCCGCATGTGGGACGAGATCCGCGTCCTGCGCGAGCGCGGCACGACGGTCTTCCTCACGACCCATTACCTGGAGGAGGCGGACGCGCTGGCGGACCGGCTGGCGATCATCGACCACGGGAAGATCGTGGCCGAGGGCACCGCGGATGCGCTGAAGCGACAGGTCGCGGGTGACGTCATCACCCTCGGCATCGACGGCGACCGCGAGCAGATCCTGGCAACGGTCCGCGATCAGGCGTTCGTTCGCGAGGCGAGCAGCGAGGACGAGCTCATCCGGCTCTACGTCGACCAGGGCGAGACGGCCGTGCCGCAGATCCTGCGGATCCTCGATGGCGCCGGGCTGAGCGCGCGGACCATCACCCTCGCCCGCCCGAGCCTCGACGACGTCTTCCTGCGCCAGACCGGCCGATCCCTTCGAGAGGAGCCGGCGGCATGAGCGCACCTGCGGCCACCGCCATCGATGTCAACCCCGTTCACACGACGAGGAATCCGATCGTGCAGACCCTCCGTGACACCTGGCTCATCTACCACCGCTCCCTGTGGCTGACGATCCGGCAGCCCGTCTGGATCATCTTCGGGATGATGCTGCCGCTCCTCTACCTCTTCCTGTTCGGTCCATTGCTCGAGGGCGCCACCCAGGCGGCCAACACGGGCACGAACGCGTTCAACTGGTTCGTGCCGGGCCTGATCATCCAGATCGCGATGTTCGCGACCGCGTTCTCCGGCTTCGGGCTCATCGCGGAATTGCGCAGTGGCGTCATCGAGCGGATGCGCGTCACGCCGATGAGCCGGACCGCGATGCTCCTCGGTCGGTCGCTGCGCGACACCACGATCCTGATGCTCCAGGCGATCCTGCTGATCGTGCTGGCGATCCCGCTCGGACTCGTCGTCGATCCGGTCGGCGTGATCGTGGTGCTCGGGCTGCTCGTCCTCATCGGGCTCGTCTTCGCACCGCTCTCGTACAGCGGGGCGCTCATCCTGCGCAGCGAGGACGCGTTCGCGCCGCTCGTCAACAGCCTGACGATGCCGATGCTCCTGCTGTCGGGGATCCTGCTGCCGATGGCGCTCGCGCCGGACTGGCTCCAGTTCCTGAGCACGATCAATCCCTTGACCCACGCGGTCGATGCGGCCCGGTCGCTGTTCAACGGACAGTGGGGCGATCCGGAGATCGTCATCGGCGTCGGGATCACGTCGATCCTCGCCGTCCTCTCCGTCTGGTTCGCGGCCCGGACGTTTGCGCGAGCAAACGCGTAGGAGAGCGTGGCCGTCCCATACAATCCGGGCATGACCGATCGACCGCTCAAGGTGCTGATCGCGAAGCCCGGATTGGACGGCCACGACCGCGGGGCGAAAGTGCTCGCGCGCGGGCTGCGCGATGAAGGATTCGAAGTCGTTTACACCGGGCTTCGCCAGACGCCCGAGATGGTCGCCACGGCCGCGCTCCAGGAAGACGTCGACGTGGTCGGCCTGTCGATCCTGTCCGGTGCGCACATGACGCTCGTGCCGCGCATCACGAAGCTGCTGGCCGAGTCCGGCCTCAGTGACGTCCTGGTCACCGTCGGCGGCATCATCCCCGACGACGACGTCCAGCCACTGCGCGACGCGGGGGTCGCGGCGGTGTTCGGCCCGGGCACGACGATCGCCGCGGTCGCGGAGTTCCTGCGAGCCAACGCACGGCCGCGCGACTAGGGTGGGGGAGGACGCCACTCCCCAGGTCTCGAGCCGGGCGACGGAGCTGGCCGATGCAGCGATGGCCGGCGATCGCGGAGCGCTGGCTAGGCTCCTGACCGCCGTCGAGAACCGGACACCACTCGCCGAGGCGGCGCTGCGGCGGTTGTATCCGGTCGCCGGCAAGGCCCACCTCGTCGGGATCACCGGGCCGCCGGGCTCGGGCAAGTCCACGCTCGTGGCCGCGCTGATCGGCGTGGTCCGGGCGGCCGGCCGAGCCGTTGCCGTCGTGGCGGTCGATCCGTCTTCGCCGATCACCGGCGGCGCGTTGCTCGGCGACCGTGTGCGGATGCAGTCGTACGCCGGCGATGGCGACGTCTTCATCCGCTCGATGGCGTCGCGCGGACACGCCGGGGGCCTCGCCTCGACGACGACGACCGCCGCCGCGGTGCTCGATGCCGCGGGGTTCGATCTCGTGCTCATCGAGACCGTCGGGACCGGCCAGAGCGAGGTCGAGGTCGCCGCGGCCGCCGACACGACCGTCGTCCTGGAGGCCCCCGAGATGGGCGACGAGGTCCAGGCGATCAAGGCCGGCCTGCTCGAGGTCGCGGACCTGGTCGTCGTCAACAAGGGAGACAAGCCCGGGGCGTTGCGGACGGCCGCGCAGCTCCGCGCGATGCTCGTCCCGACCGTTGCGCGGACGCCCACGGATCGACCGACACCGAAGCGCCCCGAGGTCATGGTCACGACGGCCTCCACGGGCGAGGGCGTGCCCGAGCTCCTGGCAGCGCTGGACCGGCACCGAGCAACCGGCCGCGCGAAGGAGAGCGGTGGCGCACGGCGGACGCGCGCGGAGGCGCAGGTGTGGGCCATCCTGGGCGAGCGGCTCCGCGCCTCGCTGGTCGCGCCGGAACGCGCGGTGAGCACCGAGGCCGTCCTCGAGGACGTCGCGGCCCATCGGCTCGACCCGTATGCCGCCGCCGACCGGCTGCTCAGGGAGCTCCGGGCCGGATGACATCGCCGCGGCTCTTCACACCGGCGTTCGCCGCGCTGTTCGCGGCCGCGCTCGTGTTCTTCACCTCCGGCAACGTCGTGCTGCCCGTGGCCTCCCGTTTCGCTGCCGGCCCGCTGCATGCCGATGCGACCGGTGTCGGCATCTCGATCGGCGCCTTCGCGATCGCGGCCCTCGCGCTGCGTCCCGTGGTCGGTTGGGCCTCGGATCGCTTCGGCCGGCGGCCGCTGCTGGTGCTGGGCGGCCTGCTGACGGTCGTCGCGCTGCTGTTCCACCTGGTCGCCACGACGTTGCCGCTGTTCGTGGTCGCCCGGTCGCTGCTCGGGATCGCCGAGGCCTTCTTCTTCGTGGCGCTCCTCGCCGCGGTCAGCGACCTCGCCCCACCAGAGCGTCGTGGCGAGGCCATCAACATCGGCTCGCTCGCGGTCTACCTGGGTTTGGCGTTCGGCCCGTTCCTCGGTGAAACGATCCTCGGCCTGGCCGGGTTCGACGCGGTGTGGCTTGCGGCCGCGGCGATGGCGGGCGTCGCGACCCTGCTGACGCTGCTCGTGCCGGAGACCGCACCCGGCACGCTGCGCCAGCGCGAGACCGGCGAACGGCCACCGCGCACGCCACTCATCCATCCTGCCGGCTTCCTGCCGGGCTTCCTGATCATGACCGGCACCTGGGGCATGGCGGCATACTTCGCGTTCCTTCCGCTCTACACGACCGAGCTCGGGATGGGCGGGGCTGGGATTCCGTTTGCGATGTACGCGCTCATCGTGGTCGTGCTCCGGATCGTCTTTGCGAAGCTCCCCGACCAGGTCGGCGCGGCTCGCCTGTCGGGGGTCGCGCTGGTGGGTTCCGCCCTCGGGCTCGGCGTGCTCGGTCTGGTCGGCAGTCCGATCGGGGTCTACGTCGGGACGGCCATCTTCGCGTTCGGGATCGCCTTCCTGTTCCCGGCCCTCATGGCGCTTGCCGTGGCACGCGTGGATGAGACGGAGCGGGGGACCGTCGTCGGGACCACGACGGCGTTCGTGGACCTCTCGTTCGGGATGTCGCCCGCGATCCTGGGGATGCTGGTGGGATCGATCGGGTTCGGCGGCATCTTCATCGCGTCGGCGTTCTTCGCGTTCGGCGGGAGCGTGCTCCTCAGGCTCGTGCGAGCAACACTCGTACGGCCCGTCGTGCGGTCACCGGGTACGCTTCCGGGGTGACGATCGAGCGTGTATTCGTGGCCGGTGCCGGGCTGATGGGCCATGGCATCGCCCAGGTCCACGCCGCCATCGGCAAGCACGTCGCGCTGTACGAACCCGAGCTCGCCCGGGCCACGGCGGGCAGGGAACGTATCGCGGGGAACCTCCAGCGTGCCGTGGACAAGGGCCGCCTTACGCCGGACGAACGAGAGACGACGCTGGCCCGGATCGAGCCGACCGCCGACATCGGTGCAGTCGCGGGAGCCGACCTCTCCATCGAAGCGGTCTTCGAGGACGCGGCCGTCAAGACCGAGCTGTGG
This sequence comes from uncultured Chloroflexia bacterium, assembly GCA_963828165.1. Taxonomy (GTDB): domain Bacteria; phylum Chloroflexota; class Limnocylindria; order Limnocylindrales; family CSP1-4; genus SPCO01. The sequence continues at coordinate 37,316 of CAWHDR010000001.1, read as the reverse complement.
CGGGAGCTCGACCGTCATGCGCCGCCGCACGCGATCTTCGCCTCGAACACGAGCTCGATCGCGATCCATCGGCTTGCTGAGGCGGTCGAGCCTGCGCGCCGCTCCCGGTTCATCGGGATGCATTTCTTCAGCCCCGTCCCGGTCATGCCGCTCGTCGAGCTCATCCGAGCCGAATCGACGACGGACGAGGTCGTCGAGGCCGTGCGTGCGCTGTCCGGTGAGCTCGGCAAGCAGGTCATCGTGTCCATCGACCGGCCGGGGTTCATCGTGAACCGCATCCTCATGCCGTTCCTCGGGGAGGCGATGCGGGCCTACGAGGAGGGGGTCGGGAGCGCGGAGGACATCGATGCCGGTGCGCGCATCGGGCTGAACCATCCGATGGGGCCACTCGAGCTCGCCGACTTCATCGGGCTCGATGTCTGTCTCGGGATCATGCGCGTTCTGGAGGACGGCCTGGGGCTCGAGCACATGCGCCCGCCACGCGTGCTGGTGGAGCTCGTAGAGGCCGGGAAACTCGGGCAGAAGACAGGACGAGGCTTCTACACCTACCCGCGCGACTGATCTCCCTCGCGCATCACGCGGCGGAGCGTGAGGTCGAGCGTGGCGAGATCGAACGGCTTGGCCAGACGCGTCATCTCGTGGGTCGCCGCGAACGTCTCCAGTGCCGGATCGAGCACATCGCCGCTCATCATCACGAACCGCCTCGCCAGGTCTGGCCGGTTGCCGACGACGGCCTCGTAGACCTGGATCCCGGACATGCCGACCATCTGGTGGTCGCACAGGATGGCCGCGGGGTCGCCATCCCTCGCGAGGTCCACTGCCTCCGGCCCCCGGGCCGCGATCACGGGCTCATACCCGAGGGCGGCGAGGGCCTTCTCCAGGAAGGCACGGAAGGTCGGATCGTCGTCCAGGACCAGGACGCGTCCGCCACTCGCGACGGTGGGGGCGACCGCGGCCGATCCCGTGGCCGGCGCGCCCCCGCCCGCACGTCCTGAGGCCGACGGGGCGACGGCACCCTCCTTCGAGGTGGCCCGGACCGGCAGGTCGAACGTGAACGCGGCGCCCCTTCGCGATGGGGATGGAGCAAACCGCAGATCGCCGCCATGCGATCGCACGATGGCCTGCGATACCGATAAGCCGAGACCGCTGCCCTCGCCGGGTGGCTTGGTGGTGAAGAACGCCTCGAACAGCCGGTCCACGTGCTCGGGTGCGACGCCGTCGCCGTCGTCCACGACGGTGATCCGGACCCGCTCGTCGACGCCGGATCGCCCTTCTCGAACCGCGTTGATCCCGATCTTGCGACCCGTGCCCGACCCAAGGGCCTCGATCGCGTTACGGGTCAGGTTGACGAGGACCTGCTGGAGATGGCCCCGATCAAGCTCGACCGGCGGGAGGTCGTCGGGGACACCGACCTCGACTTCGATCGTGCCCGCGCCAAGACTGCTGGCCTGCAGGCGGAGCACGCTGTCGATCAGGGCGCGGATGGGCGTCGAGCGCCTCTCCGGCGGACGGTGGGTCAGAAAATCCAGCAGGTTGCCGGCGATGTCCTGGGTCCGCTGGGCCTCCGCCACCAAGAGCTCTGCGTTATGCCGAAGGTCCTCCGGCAGGGACGGGTCGCGGCGGATGAGCTGGCTGAACCCAACGATCGCCGCCAACGGGTTGCTGAGCTCGTGGGCGACTCCCGGCGCCAGGCGGCCGGCCAGCTCCATCTTCTGCGCCGCAACGAGCTCGCTCTGCAGCCGTTCCTGGTCGCTGAGATCGTCGATGCGGGCGAGGAATTGGGGCTCCCCTTCCACCAGGACAAGCGTCGTCTCGACCTCGACTGGGAGTCGACGCCCATCCCGACGGATGACCGTCGCGGACCCCGCGAACGATTTGCCCAACTGCAAGCCCTCGAGTCGCGTCGCGATCAGCTCGAAGTCGTACGCCGCGACCTCTTCGGGTCGGCGGCCGAGTAGCCACTCCCGCTCGGATCCGAAGAGCCGCAGGGCCGCATCGTTCGCATCCACGAGGGTGCCGTCCTGCAACGCCAGCAGCATGGGGCTGCGGGAACCGGCGAACAGCGCTCGAAAGCGTTCGTCTGCCCCCACCAGCTGCTCCCGCAGCCGGAAGTTCTCGAGCACCACGGATGCGATCGAAGCGACGCGTTCGAGATCCTGTCGGTCGAGGCGGAGCTCCGTGATCGGGCGATCGAAGTAGGAGGCCACGGCGCCGACCACGTCCTCCCCGACGCGGATCGGCATGACGGCGTAGGACGAGATGCCGGCCTCGCGCGCCAGGCCGATATCCGTGGCGGAGACGACCCCCGGTTCCAGGGCGCTGAGATAGGCCCCCTCTCCCGCCCGCCAGCGCAGGAACGCAGAACTGAGATCGGGTCTGTGCGTCCGGAGCCACCGCTCGATCGATGGATCGACGGCGACGACGGTGGATGGATCGTACGAGACGCCGTCGGATGCCACGAGGGCGTACATCGTCCCGGCCGCACCGAGCGCCTTGTTGATGAGCCGACTCGATCGGTCGACCAGCTCGTCGAGCGAGCGGACCGACGCGCCAGCTCGGGCCAGGTCGTCGATCTTGCGCGATCGATCCGAGGTCGTGCGTCTGTCGTCGTTGCGCCGGACGATCTCCTCGGCGAGCCTCGCGTTCTCGAGGCCGCGGGCGATCGTGGTCGCCGCGAGCCGGGCGAGGGCCTCGGACGGGAGTGGCACGTCGTCCTCACCCCACGCGAGACTGAGGACGCCGATCAGTTCGTCCTCGCGATGCAGCCCGACGAGGAGCAACGAGCGGATTCCGGCATCGATCAGCTCGCGCCGCGTAACCGGGTCGAGCGGCAGGCGATCGACCGATCCGCGGACCACGCTGCCGATCGGCGTGAGCGCCCGGATGCCCGGCGAATCTGACCACGCCACATCACCGGCGATGTGCTCGAGGGCGGGAGGCACGTTCCTGACCGCGGCCATCTTTCCGACCGGGCCGTCGGCCAGGACGATCGAGCCATGATCCGCGCTCGTCGTCGACATGACGGTGTCGAGTGCGCGCTGCGCCAGGGTCGCCTGCGACCGGGCCTCGCCGGTGGCGGTCGCCAGCGAGCCCAGCAGCGACAGCTCCCGATCGAGGCGGACGCTCAACGCGTCGACCGGGTCGGGGGAACCTGAAGGGACGTCGGCCGGAAGTGTGGTGGCACCTGCGGGGTCCGCGGCGTCTGGGTGATCGGCAGGCGCGCCCGGCTCTCGCACGCCGCTATCCTAGCCCGCGTGGGCTCGGCGCTGACGGACGAGGAACGACTGCTCCAGGCGACCGCTCGCGAGTTCGCCCAGCGGGAGGTTGCCCCGGGCGCGATCGAGCGCGACGAGGCCGAGCGCTACGACCGCTCCCTGTTCACTGCGATGGGCACCTTGGGGTTGACCGCTGCGCCCTTCCCCGCCGCCGTGGGAGGAGCCGGGTTCTCGTACCTGGGATGGACGCTGGTCATGGAGGAGCTGGGCGCCGCGGACATGGCGATGGCCGTGTCGCTCTCCGTCCACATCCTGTCGCAGTACCCGGTCGTGACCTGGGGCACCGACGAACAGCGCGAGCGCTGGCTGCCCGCGATGCAGGCCGGGGAGGCGCTGGGGGCCTTCGCCTTGACCGAACCGCACGCGGGATCCGATGCTGCCGCGATCCGGACACGGGCGGAGCGGGTTGGGCCGGTGGACGCGCCGGAGGCGTACCGGCTGACCGGCACGAAGATCTGGATCTCCAACGCGCCGGAGGCGGAGCGCTACCTCGTGTTCGCGACCGCGGATCCAGACGCCGGAGCCGCCGGGATCACGGCCTTCCTCGTGGAGAAGGGCACGCCCGGGTTCCGGTTCGGGGCGCACGAGCGAAAGATGGGGATCCGGGGCTGCCCGGCAGCAGAGCTGGTCTTCGAGGGCTGCGAGGTGCCCGTCGCGAACCGTCTTGGTGCGGAAGGGGACGGGTACCGGATCGCCCTCTCTGCGCTGGGGGAGGGCAGGATCTCGATCGCGGCCGCGTGCGTGGGGTTGGCACGGGCCGGTCTCGAGGCCGCCGCGGGCTTCCTGGGGGAGCGGCAGGCGTTCGGGGGGCCGCTGTCGGACCAGCAAGGCCTGCGATTCATGCTCGCCGAGATGGCCCGGGACGTGGCGGCCGCGCGGGCGCTCACCCGGGAGGCCGCGGCGGCCAAGGATCGCGGCGAGCCCCTGGCCGAGGTGTCCTCCCTCGCCAAGTGGACAGCGTCCGACACGGCGATGCGGGTCGCGACCGACGCGGTCCAGCTGTTCGGGGGGAGCGGCTATTCGCGTGAGACGGGGGTGGAGCGCCTGATGCGCGACGCCAAGGGCGCCCAGATCTACGAGGGCACGAACCAGATCCACCGCGAGATCGTCGCGGGCGAAGTCCTGAAGCGGGCCGGCGGCTAGGCACTGACCAGGTCGCGGGCCGCATCGGGCACGCGGCGGCGAGTCGCCGGTTGCAGGGGCCGGCGGCTAGGCACTGACCAGGTCGCGGGCCGCATCGGGCACGCGGCGGCCAGTCGCCGGTTGCAGCGGGCCGAGCGGGCCGGAGCGGCTGGTGATCGCCCAGCGGGCTCGTGTTTCCTGTCATACGTGCGCCACCTGCACCTTGGCGGCGGTTGGGTGCCCTGCCGGCGAAGCTGGCGCCTCGGAAAAGAGCCGATCTGCCTCAGTCCACGCTTGGACTTCACTCACCTTGGACGCGACTGGCGCCTGACGACGCGGCGAATTGGCGCTGGATCTACGCCAAGGTGCAGGCCTTGCACATTTGGCAGGAAGCTGAGCGCATCGATGCGCCCGGTCGGCCGCCGCAGCCACCCGGCGACCCCTCGACCGTCGGTCGGGAGCTTGGCTCGAAGGACGGCCCGGTGCTCGGCTACCGTACGCCGGTTCGTGCGGCTGTCCGCCACGACGATCCAGGTACCAACCGCGACAGGTTCCCACTTCCGATCCTTCGCGATCGCCCAAGCAAGGCGTCGTTTGCGATCGAGCGTTCCCAGCATCTCGTTGAGGTCGACGATCTCTGTCTTGAGTTCGATCACGAGAAGGATGCGGGTGGTCGGGTGCCATGCGAGCACGTCGATGATTCCGCGCTCGCCGTAGATCGAGAACGAGACCTCGGGTTCCACGAGCCAGCCCGGTACGCCGCGGAGATAGCTGGCGATCATCTCGTGCATCCGGGCGTGTCGAGCGCTGACGAGCCGCGATAGGTCACCGCCCTGCCAACGCACGACCGCATCGACCCGCGCATCGAGCGCCCCAGCCACAGCGCGTACCTTCCCGAGCGGTACGGACGCCAGTCGGCCCTGCTCGATACGCATGACCACCCATCGGGAGACCTTGGCTCGGGCCGCGAGATCTTCCTGCCGCCAACGCTTCCGGACCCGGATCGAACGCAGGGACCACCCGATCCGTTGATCATCCATCGCGCGAGTCTGGACGCGGGCACTCACCGGGTCCTTATCAGCAGGGACCGGCGTAGAATCCCGGCATGCAACGAAATGGCCAGACGTTCATCGTCAGTGCCGCTCGCACGCCCATCGGCAAGTTCGGTGGCGCCCTGAGCACGGTGCCCGCGACGGAACTTGGGGGCGTGGCGATCCGGGCCGCCGTCGAGCGTGCCGGCCTGGACCCGGCCACCATCGAAGTCGACGACGTCCTGATGGGCCAAGTCCTCCAGGCCGGCGTGGGACAGGCGCCAGCCAGACAGGCCGTGCTCAACGCCGGGCTGGCGGACACGACGAGCGCCACCACGATCAACCGCGTCTGCGGTTCGGGCCTCAAGGCCATCATGCTGGCCGCGTCGGAGATCCGTGCCGGCGACGCCGAGCTCGTCATCGCCGGCGGCATGGAATCGATGAACGGCGCCCCCTACGTCCTGCCGGGCGCCAGGTTCGGGCTCCGGCTCGGGAATGCCCACCTGATCGACTCGACCGTCAACGACGGCCTGTGGTGCTCGATCGAGGACTGCCATATGGGCACCCATGCCGAGCGCGTTGCCATCAGCGAGCACGTCAGTCGCGAGGACCAGGACGCGTTCGCCCTCGCGAGCCACCAGAAAGCGATCGCCGCCATCGATGGCGGCCGCTTCGACGCGGAGATGGCGCCCGTCACCGTCCGCGACGCGAAGGGCCGCGAGATCGTCGTGACGACGGACGAGGGGCCGCGACGCGATTCGACCGCGGAAGCCCTCGCGAAGCTGAAGCCCGTCTTCGCGCTGCCCGATGGCGAGGACCGCGGCGACACCACCGAAGGCACGGTCACGGCCGGCAACGCCCCGGGCATCACGGATGGTGCGGCTGCCACGCTCGTCGCCTCGGAACGCGCCGTCGAGCGGCTCGGCCTCAAGCCGCTCGCGCGGATCGTCGGCTACGCCCAGGCCGAGGTCGCCCCGAAATGGCTGTTCCTCGCGCCGGTCGAGGGCGTCCGCCGGCTCCTCGATCGCATCGAACTCCCGATCGAAGCGTTCGACCTCATCGAGATCAACGAGGCATTCGCCGCCCAGACCCTCGCCGACGGGCGGGCGCTCGGCTTCGACTGGGACAAGGTCAACGTGAACGGCGGCGCGATCGCGCTGGGTCACCCGATCGGGGCCAGCGGCGCGCGGATCGTCGCGACGCTGCTCCACGAGCTCGGCCGCCGGGAGGGCCGCTACGGCCTCGCGACGCTATGCCTGGGCGGCGGCGGCTCGGTCGCGATGGCCGTCGAGCGCGTGTGACTGCCCCGGCGACGCAGATCGAGCGGGTGACCGTTCGCCAAGGCGCCTTCGCCGAGGAGTCGCCGCGCGACCGACCCGACAGCCCGCCGCCGAGCTACGGCGTCCCGCGAACGGAGATTGCCTCGAACCCGTGGCCAGCCGATGAGCATGAACCCTCCCTCCGAGCCTGGCTCGACGCCCACGCCTGAGTCGCGCCGCCAGCCGGGCGCCCTGACCCTGGGCGAGGACGAACGGCGCGTGCTGGCCGTCTGGGCAGCGGACTGCGCCGAGCGGACGCTGCCCCTGTTCGAAGCGCAGGCCCCCGGCGACTCCCGGCCTCGAGATGCGATCGACGGCGTACGGGCCTTCTCCCGAGGCGAGCTGCGGATCGGGCCGGTACGCACGCTGGCCGTCTCGGCACACGCCGCCGCGAGAGACGTCGGCGACCCGGCAGCCACGGCCGCGGCTCGCGCAGCGGGTCACGCAGCCGCCGTGGCCCACATGGCCTCGCACGCTCGCGGCGTCGCCTATGCGGCGATCGCCGCCGGGCTCGCCGCCCCCGATGATCCGGGCGCAGTCGCCAAGGAGGCCCGCTGGCAGCAGGGCCACCTCACGCCGGAGACCAGCGCGATCCTCGCGGAGCTCCCGGCACCGCCCCGGTCCCGCGCAACCCTCAGTGCGCTCCAGCAGGACCTGCATGCGTACGTCCTGCGGCGCGTCTGACCTACACTCGCGTCCATGACCGAGACCGCGACGCCCCCCTCGAACGCCACGCCGACCGACGTCCCGACGTTCCGCCACTTCATCGCCGGGGAGTGGACCGATTCCACGAGCGGCTCGACCTTCGAGAGCCACAACCCCGCGGACGAGCGCGACATCGTCGGGCGCTTCCAGCAGGGGAATGCGGCTGATGTCGCGATGGCGGTCAGCGCGGCGTGGGCAGCCCGGCCGATGTGGCAGCGCACCCCGGCGCCGAAGCGCGGCGAGATCATGTTCGCGTTTGCGCATCTCATGGCCGAGCACAAGGAACGCCTGGCGCGGGCGATGACCCGCGAGATGGGCAAGGTCCTCTCCGAGGCCCGCGGCGACGTCCAGGAAGGCATCGACATCGCCTACCTGATGGCTGGCGAAGGACGCCGGATGTCGGGAGACACGGTCCCGAGCGAGCTCCCCGACAAGTGGGCCATGAGCATCCGCCAACCCATCGGTATCGCGGGGATCATCACGCCGTGGAATTTCCCCATGGCGATCCCGTGCTGGAAGATCATGCCCGCCCTCGTCACCGGCAACGTCGTGATCTTCAAGCCGGCGTCCGATACACCGCATTGCGCCACGCTCCTCGTCGAGCTCATGGCCGAGGCCGGCTTTCCGCCGGGCGTGGTGAACCTGATCACGGGCGGTGGCGCGGAGGTCGGCGACGCCATCGTCGACAACCCCGACATCGGGGTGATCTCCTTCACGGGCTCTTCGGCGACGGGCCGGTCGATCTCGGTGAAGGCCGGCCAGCGGCTCAAGCGGCTCTCCCTGGAGCTCGGCGGCAAGAACGGGGTGGTCGTGCTCAGGGACGCCGACCTCGACCTCGCGACCGACGGGATCCTGTGGAGCGCCTTCGGTACCACCGGCCAGCGCTGCACGGCATGTTCCCGCGTGATCGTGGACCGCGCTGTCGTCGAACCGCTCCTCGAGCGCCTGGAGACGCGCGCACGAAAGCTGCGCCTCGGGTCCGGCCTCGACGAAACCACCGACGTCGGCCCCCTCATCAACGCCGGCGCGGTCGACAAGGTGGCCTCCTACATCGACATCGGCAACGGCGAGGGCGAGCTCGTGATCGGCGGCGGTCGCGCCACCGGTGGCGACCTGACGCACGGCCATTTCTTCGAGCCCACGATCTTCTCGGGCGTCGACGCGATGGACCGGATCGGGCAGGAGGAGATCTTCGGGCCCGTGCTCTCGGTCATCCCGGTCGATGGCTACAACGAGGCGATGGTGGCTCTCAACCAGACCCGCTACGGCCTGTCATCGAGTATCTACACGCAGGATGTGAACACGGCCTTCCGGGCGATGCGCGATTTCGAGACGGGCATCGTGTACGTGAACGCGGGCACCACCGGCGCCGAGACGCACTTGCCGTTCGGTGGCTGGAAGGAGACCGGCAACGGCCATCGAGAGGCGGGCAACGTGGCGCTCGACACGTACACCGAATGGAAGTCGATCTACGTCGACTTCTCCGGCCGACTGCAGCGAGCCCAGATCGACAACCAGTGAGCGCCCGTTCCCGCCGGAGCGCCGGGCTCCTGCTGTACCGCCGCGGACCCGACGGCGAGATCGAGGTGCTGCTCGCCCATCCCGGCGGACCGCTCTGGGCGAAGCGCGACGAGGGCGTCTGGACCGTGCCCAAGGGCGAATTCCACGACGGCGAGGAGGCCTGGGCGGTGGCTCGACGCGAATTCGAGGAGGAGACCGGCCATCCGGCGCCCGATGGCGACCCGGTCGAGCTCGGGGAGATTCGCCAGAAGGGCGGTAAGCTCGTCGAGGCGTGGGCCGTCGAGGGCGACCTCGACCCGGCGGCCGCCGAGAGCAACACCTTCCCCCTGCAGTGGCCGCCGCGCTCCGGCGCCTGGATCACGGTCCCCGAGATCGACCGCGTCGAATGGTTCGTTCCGGACGAGGCCAGGCTGCGGATCAAGGACACCCAGATCCCGTTCATCGACCGGCTCCTCGAGGCCCTCGACGAGCGAACCCCCGACCGACGCTAGGCTTCGCCAATGGCCCCAGCCCTGACGCGACGCCCGCCCTGGACCGTGCGGGTCGCATCCTTCAGTGCCGCCCATCGCTGGCCGGTCATCGCGTTGTGGTTCGTGGCCACGATCGGAATCTTCGTCCTGAGCCTCGCGGCCGGTGGCACGGACGCCGAGAACGCGGTCCAGGAGGACAGCGCACCCGAGTACGAATCCGGCCGTGCGTATGACGTCTTCAACGCCTCGGGCACGACGGACGATCCGAGCCAGGACCTGCTGATCGTCGTCTCGTCCGGGACCGGCACGGTCGACGACGAGGCGAACGTCACCGCGGTGGCGGACATCGTGGCTCGCGCCACGGCGCTCACGTCCACGGTCGGCGGCGCCGTGATGCCGACCTTCGACCAGGTCATCGATCCGCTCCAGGCGCCGCCCGAGGCCGGCCTCGTCTCGCCGGACCGGACGACGGTCCGTGTCGTGGCGCGCATGCCAGGCGAGCGCGACGTCGTGGTGGAGCGGCTCCTGCCGGTCCCCGCATTCCTCGACACGCTACGTGAAGCCCACCCCGACCTGCGCGATCCACGGCCTCAGCGGCATCCTCGCCAACGACGACATCGAGACGCTCGTCAACGACGACCTCGACAACTCGCTGCGCATCACGATCCCGCTGACCTTCGCGATCCTGCTGCTCGCTTTCGGGGCGGCGGTCGCGGCCTTCGTGCCGCTGATCCTGGCGGTCACATCGTTGCTGGCCGCGTTCGGGGTCCTCGCCCTGTACAGCCAGTTCGTTTCGCCCGTCAGCCCGTACGCGAGCCAGCTCGTGGTCCTCATCGGCCTTGCCGTCGCGGTCGACTACTCCTTGTTCATGATCACGCGCTTCCGCACGGAGCGGCGACGACGCGACAAGCTCGGGGCCATCGCCACGGCGTCGAGCACGGCAGGCCGTGCCGTGTTCTTTTCGGGACTCGCGGTGATGATCTCGATCGGCGGTCTGTTCTTGCTCGACGACCCGCTCTTCCGCTCGATGGCGATCGGCACGATCTCGGTCGTGTTCATCTCGGTCGTCGGGTCGCTCACGTTCCTGCCCGCGCTCCTGTCGATCCTGGACCAGAACGTGAATCGGTTCAGCCTGCCGGTACTCGGCCGGCCGCGCGAGGAGGGGAGCGGGCCGTGGAGCCGCGTCGTGCGGGCGACGATGCGCCGCCCGGTCCTGTCCTTCGTCGTGTCGGCCGGGCTGCTCCTTGCTCTCGCGTCGCCGGTCCTGCGCCTGCACATCGGGCAGGGCGACTTCGCCTCGTTCCCCGACAAGATCGAAGGCGTCCAGGCGATCAACCTGATGAACGAGAAGTGGCCGGAGGGCTCGACCCTCCAGTTCCAGGTCGTCGTCACGAAGGCGGACGAGCCGGCGACGCAGGAGGCGATCGATCGACTGTCGGACGAGCTCGTGGCCCGGGACGGCTTGAGCGGTCCCGTCGAGACGCGGCCATCGCAGGACGGCACGGTCGCCCTCGTTTCGGTGGTCATGTCCGGCGGTCAGAACGACCTTGCCAACCGGGCGACCGTGCGGGATGTGCGCGACGAGGTCGTCCCGAGGATCTTCGGTGGCCTCCCAGGAGTCGAGGCGCTCGTCACGGGCGATGCGGCCTTCACCGCCGATGTCGTGGGCTTCTACGAGGACGGGATGGGCCAGGTGTTCGTGTTCGTGCTGGGCTTCTCGTTCCTGCTGCTGCTCGTGGCCTTCCATTCGATCGTCATCCCGATCAAGGCGATCATCCTCAACCTGCTATCGACCGGGGCGGCCTACGGGCTGCTCGTCCTGGTCTTCCAGGAGGGCTGGGCCGCCGACATCCTGAACGTGAAACCCGGCGTCATCGAGTCGTTCGTCCCGATCTTCATCTTCACGATCCTGTTCGGGCTATCGATGGACTACCACGTCTTCATCCTCACCCGGATCAAGGAGGCTCGCGACCGCGGGCTCGACTCGGACGCCGCCGTGGAGCGTGGCATCTCGATCACCGCAGGCACCATCACGAGCGCGGCCGCGATCATGGTCGCGGTGTTCGCCGTGTTCGTGACCCTCGAGCTCGCGATCATCAAGCAGCTGGGGTTCGGGCTGGCCGTCGCGGTCTTCCTGGACGCGACGGTCATCCGGAGCGTGCTGCTGCCGGCGTCGATGCGCCTGCTCGGGGAGTGGAACTGGTGGATGCCGCCGTTCCTGTCGTGGATACCGCGCGTGACGATCGAGGGCGAATCGGACGAGCTGGAGCTTGAGGGCGAGGACGAGTCCGGGCAGGCCCCGGCGCAGGCGGGCGGGACCGCCTAGGCGCCGGGATCACCCGGCCGGGGGCTTGCCGACCTTGGGGTCAGCCCGGGATGCGGACGTCGACCCAGACGAGTCGGTGGTCGGACGAGGGAACCGGAAATCCGGCACCCGTGAGGCGAACCAGTTGATCGGGCGGGAACGGCCAGAACACCGCGGCGTCGACGATCTTCAGGGACCGGCGCGGCAGGACGTAATCGGCACGCAGGTTGCCCGGGCCGCTGCACGGCGGGAAGGCAGGCGTGTCGCAGAAGTCCGCGGTGTCTTCATGCGGGTCGGTCTCGTGGGCGTCGTTGAGGACATCCTGGAACTCGGACCAGTACGCGCCACCGTCGCTGGTCGGCGTCACCTTCGTGTTCACCAGCGGATGCTCGAGCAGCTGCTGGATCGAGCCTGGGATGCTGTCGCCATCGAGCGGGTCGGAGTTCTGGTCACCGGCGATGACGAACGCTGCGCCAGGCTTCAGCCCCCCGCGCGTTCCGTTGTCGTCGTAGATGTAGGACGATGCGGGCCCCGGGGTGATGTAGTCGGCCCACAGGCGGATCTCGTCCGAGTTCCTCGTTCCGTTCCGGTCCTCCGGACCGTCGAAAACCGGAGGCGTCGGATGGCTCACCAGGAAATGGACCACCGCGCCGTCGATGTCGATCGGCACGTCCCAGTGGCTCTTCGAAGAGAGCGGGAAGATCGCCAGCTCGTCGGCGTTGTACCAGTCGCGTGCGGCCGGCGTGGCGGGGTCGTCCGGCAGCAGGGCGCCCGGCATGTCCTTCCACAGGAAGTGCTGAAATGTCCGCACGTCGTCGGTCAGGATCGGGTGCTGCGAGTACACGACCATCCCGAACTGGCCCTCGAACACGCCGAAGCCCAATGAGTCGTCGCCGTACGGGTTGTCGCCGGGCGACGTGTCGGTGACGCCGTTGTTGTTGAGGTCGAATCCGCTCGAGATGCCGGTGTTCGACGGTGCGACGAAGGAGTAGGGGTAGTCGATCGGGGCCGCGCCGTTGTGGGCGACCTCGAGGTAGTTGTCCCGGAATGCATCCACGAGCGGGCCGTCCGGATGCGCCGCCGTGGGCGCGTAGAAGTCGAACTCGTTGATGAGGAGGACCTCGGGCCGGGCGCGCTGGATGATCTCGGCGACGGCATCGGCCTGGGCGTTGCCCGGAGCCGACAGGTCGGTCAGGGCCTGGCCGGCCGCGCCCCGATTCAGCGACGCATTGAATGTCGCGAAGCGCGTGACCGGCGACGCCGCGGACGCCCCGGTCGGCGCTGCGATGAGCGTGGCGAGGATCGCCGCGGTGCTGAACAGCGCGATCCGGCGGCGGACGGTGGCAGCGGCCTGGACAGTAGGCATCGGGACTCCTTCGGCTGTCGTGGCCCTCGGGATCTGTCGGGACGCTCGATGTGGGGAGCGCCGTCGACCGTACCCGTACAGCATCACCCCACCGTCAACGTCTCGTGAATGGACGCGGTCGTGGCGGTCAGCCGTCCTTCAACGCGAATCCGCGAGCTACGAGCCGGTCGACCTTGGCCGCCATGATCACGTCGTTCGCACTCAAGGCGCCGATCGCGTCCGTGGTCCAGGTCACGGTCAGCCGGCCCCACGCGACGTCCAGTGCGGGGTGGTGATTTTGACCTTCCGCGAGAAGTGCGATGCGCGTCGCAAGTCCGAAGGCGGCGGCGAATGTCGGGAATGCGAACTCGCGCACCAATCGCTCGTCCAGGACCTGCCACGCCGGGTCGAGTCCCGCGGACAGTCGCGCGACCTCATCGGGCCCCAATGGGGGTGTCGAGTCGTTGGCCGCGATGCAGCGTTGCGAGGCGAGCGTCGCCGGATCCAGATCGGTGGGCACGCCCAGAGTCTACGGCCCCCCGGTCGCCGGGTCCGCGATGGTGCGGTATCATCCCGGACCCGTGGGCCCGTAGCTCAATGGCAGAGCAGCTGACTCTTAATCAGCGGGTTGAAGGTTCAAGTCCTTCCGGGCTCACCACCACTCCACGCCGAATGACCCCCGGAGGCCATTCTCCGGGGGCCTTTGATTCCACCCGTACCTCTCACGCCGTCTCGACGTTCCGCAACCCTAGGATCGTATCGGTCCGTTCCGCCGCTCGGCCGAGCATCGCGTCGGTCAGGTGGCCGTACAAGTTGACCGTCGTCGTGATGCTGGCGTGGCCGAGGATCGGGAAACCACGGCGAGTTCCTCGCCCTACCAGCGGTGTACGCCGGACGTTTCCAGCGCATCACCACGCGGTCGGCGCGTACCACCCAAGCCGGGGCGGAGAGAGTGCCGCTCCGCACCGGCACCCTCCGACGCATCAGTTGATCAGCGCGCGACCCCCCCGGCTCCAGCACCTCCAGCTTTCAACTGGTTCATCACTTCAAAGATGGTGGCGAGGTGCTTGCTTGGGAGATTCCCCCGGCTTGCGCTGTCCACATCGCCTGGATGGTTCCGCAGAAGGATAGGTAGAAGATTAGGGTAACGAGTTTGGCCTGTCGTTCGAAATATGAGTGGATCGAAAGCCGGATGCCACACGCGCCGCAACCAATTCTCGATGACCGCTCCGTCATCATTGCCGCCACTGTCAATCGCCCCAGCCGTGCCGATGAGCATGTCCTCTGCCGTCCTGCGCGCCCATTGGTCGAGCTCTTCAGTCCAATCAAATGGGATCGTCATTGGTACCTCCCGTGCCTGTCCGCCCTTAGCCTTTGCCGCCCAGTCCTTAGCTCCCTCAGACGACCATCCCTATCCCGAATCCCCCTGGCAATGTCGGTCACCATGTCTCCCACAGAGGCAACGAACTTGCCACGCAGCAGGCTCTTGTACTCCTCCCAGGTGATGCTGCCGTCCCGGCGGAGACGATCCGCGTGTAGCACTTCCTCCGAGTGAGCCACGGTGCCCTCCTATCGATGTGATGACCGACGTGTATCAGTGAAACGCTACGTCAGAAGATAACCATTCGCCGTCCCTGTTGGCCCGTGCTAGCCCTCGACGTCAAACGACTCCGAGTCGACCTCCAACACCGGAGGAATAGCCGTCCTGGCCGCCGTCAGGCGGCTTTTTTGTCTCGGCGGTCACCGTAACGCCGGGGAGGCCGACGACGGTCACGCGCCGTCCTGACCCGCCCGGAGGCGGTAGCCTGGTCGTTCGCCGCGGGCGATCATCCGCCGGCCCGCCTGCAACCCTGCCGCGCGCTTCTGTTCCTCGCTACTCGCCGTGCCATGAGGTAAGTGTCAGTGAAGCCGCGACGGCTAGCCTGTCAACGCCCCGGTTCGGTCCTAGACCCTCGATCCCGCCTACTGGTCAGTCGGTCTGGCCGACCGGGTCAGCCGACCTCCTCAATCAGTTGCGTGAGGAGTGTGTTGAGCATGACAAGGCGGTGGTAAATGTCGCTGGGGGACTGCGACGGGCCGTCGGTCGCCACCTGCCGCCGGTAGCTGCCTCGGTAACGGCCGCCCGTTCCGGCATCTCAATTTCGATGACCGCCCAAAATTTTGTTTCGAACTTAGCAACTGTCTGGTGCGTAGCTTCGTCACCGGGCAACTTCCGCAGGCTCTGTAGTTCGGTCCACAGGTCCAAGAGTTGGATCTCGAATGGCCGGCGAACGGCAGACGCGAGCGGACCGCCCTGGACTCCCAGGCGATGCGAGCACCGCAGCGACGACCGCGGCGCCGACGAACGACGCCAGCACTGGCGCGTAGCGCCAGTCGCAAAGGCCCCGAGCGCGCCGCGAGAACGCGGTCCCTATCGCGAGGAGAAGCTGAACCGCCACGGTGTCCGATACCCCATTCCATACCCCCTTACTGGCATTGTAGGTAGGTGGATGCCAATACTATACGCTCAATCCGCCCTGAGCACGCCAGAACAACTCTCAATCAGCGGTTGAAGGTTCAAGTCCTTCCGGGCTCACCACCACTCCAGGAACCCGCCCAACCGGCCTCACCCTGAAGCGGACACCCGCGTATCGCGAAACGGGGGTGTGGGCGCGGCCGGTATGACGCCGATCGCGCAGCGGTGCGTTGACACACCACGAAAAACCCTGCGGGCTGACGCAGCGCATGCGCCAGCCCGTACCCTCAGCGGCACCAGAGTGCACACGACCGCACCTCTGGACCCCGGGGGTGGTTGTCGTCATCAGGAGGAGGTACTCCATGATCCGACGCTCCGCGTTGCTCCCGCTCGCCTTCCTGGTCGCGAGCCTTGCGTTCGCATCCATGGCCGGCATCGCATCGGCCTCGTCACATACGACCCTTACGACGTCGCTCAGCGGCGCCGAGGAATTCCCGGGCCCCGGCGACCCCAACGGCAAGGGCTTCGTCTCGCTCGACATCTACCCGAACGGGACCGTCTGCTACACGGGCAAGGTCCAGGCCATCGGTCGCCAGATCACTGACGCCCACATCCACGTGGGTGCCGCCGGCGTCGCCGGCCCGCCCGTCGTGTTTCTCGATCCGCTGGGTGCCAATGTGACCGGCAACATGGCGTCGCATTGCGTGCTCACGGACGCCGCAACCGCCGCCGCGATCATCGCGGATCCGGACAACTACTACGTGAACGTGCACACCACCGCCTACCCGGGCGGCGCGATCCGCGGGCAGCTGGGCGACTGACCCACAGGAGCGCCAGCCGGGCGATCCGTCGCGGGTCGCCCGGCGTCTTCGTGGCGTCCGGTCGGGCCCTGCCGACGACGGCATTCCACCACGTGGCGAAACCGATCCGACCACTCGCCTCGTACCTTCGGAGAGACTGTCGAGTCCCCAGCGTCGACGCGCGCCCGGAATTGTAGAAGGGAGGCAGACGGGCCAGCGCGAACGCACCGACCGTCAAATCCAGCCACCCGAAGGAGGACACGGGATGCGAAAACTGCTCTTCGTTGTCGCGGCTGCCGGCCTGCTGCTGGTCGCTCTCGCCCCGATCGCCAGTGGCGATAACGACAACAAGTTCCGAGCGTCGCTCAACGGTTACCTCGAGGTCCCATCGATCGCGACCGCCGCGCGTGGATCATTCCGAGCCGAGCTCCATGGCGACACGCTGCGCTACCGCCTGACGGTCCGCGACTTCTCGGAGGACCCGCTCTTCGCGCACATCCACTTCGCCCGCCCCGACGTGAATGGCGGCGTCATCGCCTTCCTGTGCGGCGGCGGTGGCAAGCCGGTGTGCCCGCGAAATGGCACGGTGACCGGCAATATCACCGCGGCCGACGTCGTCGGCCCTGGCCGTGGGATCGACCCTGGTGAGTTCGGCGAGCTGATCCGCGCGATGCGCCACGGTGCGTCGTACGCCAACGTCCACACCAACACCTACCAGCCCGGTGAGATCCGCGGGAACATCAAGACCGACTGAGCCTCGCCGCCGACGCAGAACGGGCGACCGCTCGAGGTCGCCCGTTCTTCTTTGTCCTGACGCTGCGTCCCAAAGGCCGCCGGATGCTACCCTGACGGCGTCCTTTCATGGCCGGTCCTGTGAGGCTGGCGTACCGGTCCCGTGAGGCCGGCGAAGGAGGCTCGGATGTTCGCGCACGCCCTCGCCCACCACGCCCCTGCGGCGGGTGGGTCATTTGTTGCCCGGCGCGCTCCCGCCCCCGTCGAGGTCGCCGTCGCGTGATCCTGCCCCCGCCGCCGCGAGCCTCTGCGATCGTCGACCCGCGCATCGGCGATCTGGGTCCGGCGTTGCTGGCGCTCGAGGACGGGACGGTCTTTCCCGGGATCGCGTTCGGAGCGCCGGTCGCGGGTAGTGGCGACCTCGTGGTCAACACGAGCCAGACCGGCTATCAGGAGGTCTGCACCGACCCCTCGTACGCCGGCCAGGTCGTGGTCATGACCTACCCCCTCATCGGCAACTACGGTCGCCTCATCGACGACGATCAGTCGGCCCATCCGTGGCTGCGCGCCCTGGTCGTGGCCAACGCGACCGCGGCCGTGCTGGAAGACGCCCGCCAGCTCGCGGCACTCCTGCGCGACGACGGCATCCCGGCCATCGCTGGCGTGGACACCCGCGCTTTGGCCCGACACCTGCGGACCCACGGCAGCCTGCGCGCGATCGTCACGGAGCCCAACTTCGTGGACCGCGGCGACGCCGTGGATCGGGCGCGAGCGGTTCCCCGCTGGGAGGACCAGGACTTCGTCGGAGAGGTCTCGCCGTCCTCGATCATGGACATCGGTGGCCACGATGAGGACGGCCCGCTCATCGGAATCGTCGACTTCGGGCTGAAGTCGAACATCGTCCGGGCGATGCGGAGTCGGGGGGCCCGCGTCCGGATCCTGCCGCACACGATCTCCGCCGCCGTGGCCCTCGCCCGCGACATCGATGGCCTGATCCTCTCGCCGGGGCCCGGCGACCCGGCGCGGCTCGACGGTCCGGTCGAATTGGCGAGGGCGATCATCGACGACGGGCGACCGCTGCTCGGGATCTGCCTCGGCCACCAGATCGTCGCACGGGCGGCTGGCGCCGATACGACCCGGCTGCGGTTCGGGCACCACGGGGCGAACCACCCGATCCGGGACGTCGACCTCGGGCTCGTCCAGGTGACCGCCCAGAACCACGAGGTCCAGGTCGTCGGCGACTCGGTCCCGACGGGATCGCGCTTCCACGTGAGCCAGGTCAACCTCAACGACGGCTCGGTGGAGGGCCTGCGCCACTCGACGCTCCCGATCGAAACCGTCCAATACCATCCGGAAGGGTCCCCGGGGCCGCTCGACGCGCTGGCAGTGTTCGACCGGTTCGTTGCCGCTACGCGCGGGGAAGGGGCGTGATGTGGCCCGAGCTGGCGGCCGATTCCCGCCAGATATCCACCCCATGACGCTTAGGCCCGATTCCACGGGGAATCACCCGCGATCTGGCCGCAGCCGGCCCATCTCTGAGCGTGAAACCCGGGCGACACGCCCTTGGGCGTGGCTCGATCCTCGCCCAGGCGTCACCCCGCGCCGATTCGGCATCAACGTCCGGTTGGTGCGGCTCCCGAGACGACTCGATCCTGGCACCCGGCCCCAGACCCTGCCAAACGTGCAAGGAATGCACGTTGGCGCGGATCCGTGGGCGGCGGGGCTCGGCGAAGACGGCACGCCGTGGGTGACGGTGGCCTGCAACGATGCTCATATCGGCCACGCGCCCCCGTCCGGGACCCGTTTGCGATCCCAAGGTGCAGGCCATGCACATCTGGCAGGATCCCGACCCTCCAACGTACCAACAGCAACCGCCGCGGCGCGCGGCGAGGGTTCGTGACCCCGCCCGGCGTCAAGCCCGCTTCGGTCCTGATCCTCGGCAGCGGCCCCGTCGTCATCGGGCAGGCCGCCGAGTTCGACTACGCCGGGACGCAGGCCTGCCGCGCGCTGCGCGCGGAGGGCGTCCGCACGATCCTCATCAACTCGAATCCGGCCACGATCATGACCGACCCCTCGGTCGCCGACGCGATCTACCTCGAGCCACTCACCGTCGAGGTCGTCGAGGCCGTCATCGAGAAGGAGCAGCCGGAGGGCCTCCTCGCGGGCCTGGGCGGCCAGACTGCGCTGAATCTCGTGACGGCGATGGCCCGCGCCGGCGTCTTCGAGCGACACCCGATCCGCCTGCTCGGCACGCCCCTCGAGGCGATCCACATGGCCGAGGACCGCGAGGCGTTCCGCGACCTCCTGGACCGGATCGACCAGCCCTACGCCCCGAGCTTCATCGTCGAGGGAGCGACGCAGGAAGACCGAGAACGCACGACCCAGGAAGCGCTGCGAGACGATCGGCCTGCCGGCCATCGTCCGCCCGGCATTCACGCTCGGCGGGACGGGTGGCGGCATCGTCGAGAACGAGGCCGCGTACCACGAGATCGTCCGCACGGGATTGCGTGCCAGCCCGATCGGGCAGGTCATGGTCGAGAAGTGCCTCGTCGGCTGGCAGGAGATCGAGTACGAGGTCATGCGCGACGCCGACGACACCTGCATCGCGGTGTGCTCGATGGAGAACGTCGACCCGCTCGGCGTGCACACCGGCGATTCGATCGTCGTCGCACCGGTCCAGACCCTCTCCGACGCCGTCCACCAGCGCCTCCGCAGCGCCGCGCTCGCGATCATCCGCTCGCTCGGCGTCGAGGGCGGCTGCAACGTCCAGTTCGCGCTGTCGCCGGACTCGACGGAGTACGCCGTCATCGAGGTCAACCCGCGCGTGTCGCCGCTCCTCGGCGCTCGCAAGCAAGGCCACCGGCTACCCGATCGCCCGGGTCGCGGCCCAGATCGCCGTCGGGCGGCGCCTGGCCGAGATCCCGAACGTCGTCACGGGCACCACCGTCGCCGCCTTCGAGCCCGCGCTCGACTACGTCGTCGTCAAGCTGCCGCGCTTCCCGTTCGACAAGTTCCCGACCGCCGATCGGACGCTCGGCAGCCAGATGAAGGCGACGGGCGAGGTGATGGCGATCGACCGGACGTTTGGCTCGGCGCTGAACAAGGCGCTCCGCGGCCTCGAGCAGGCTGGGGTGGGGCCGCTGGCCGAGGATCCGACCTGGACCCCGACGTTCGACTACCTGGCCGGCGTCTATGCCGGCGACCAGGAAGCGGACGAGCCGATCCACTGGATCGATGAGCGCGGCCAGGCCTGCGAATCCACCCGCCACGCGCAGCGAACCGCGGCGCCTCTGGTCCTGCGCCGGTTTCTCGAGCCGTCCGACTCGCGCCTGTGGCGGCTGCTGGGCCTCCTCCGGCGCGGCGTCCCGGAGCACGTCGTCGGGGAGGCCACCGGCATCTCCGCGTGGTTCCTCGGCGAGATGGGCCGGAACGTGGCCCTGGAGCACGAGGTCGCGGAGGCCGGGGAGCGCCTTGCCGACCCCGCGGACGCGGCCGCCGCCGAGCTCCTCGCCACCGTCAAGCGGGCCGGGTTCGGCGACAAGGAGCTGGCGGGGCTCGGCGGCACGACCCCCGAGGCGCTGCGGGCCGCGCGACTCGCGCTCGGCATCGTGCCCGGCTACTCGATGGTCGACACGTGCGCCGCGGAGTTCGCGGCCGAGACGCCGTATTTCTATGCAACCTATGCAGCAGCGGGCTCCGCACCGGAGGCGCCGCCCGTGCAACGTCCCGCGGCGCTGGTGATCGGCTCGGGGCCGGTGCGTATCGGCCAGGGCATCGAGTTCGACTACTGCGCGGTCCAGGCAGCGGACACCCTGCGTCGCAACGGCTGGCAGGCCGTGATGATCAACTCGAACCCCGAGACGGTCTCGACCGACTTCGACGCGTCATCGCGACTCTACTTCGAGCCGCTCGACCCGGAGAGCGTGCGCAGCGTCATCGACGCGGAATCGCCCGGGGGCGCGGATCTCCTGCCGGCGGTCGTCGCCTTCGGCGGCCAGACGCCACTGAACCTGGCGGCGCCACTGGCCGCGGGCGGCGTCCCGCTGCTCGGCAGCGACCTCGAGGCCATCGACCAGGCCGAGGAGCGGGTCCGCTTCGCCGCCCTGCTCGACCGTCTCGGGATCCCGCAGCCCGAGGGCGGCATGGCCCATAGCGTCGAGGAGGCGCTGACCCTTGCCGAGCGCATCGGCTACCCGGTCATCGTCCGGCCCTCGTTCGTGATCGGGGGTCTCGCCATCGATTTCTGCTACTCACCGGAGGACCTGGCACGGCAGCTCGCCGCCGCCACCGTCGTCGATCCGGACCGGCCCGTTCGCATCGACCGCTACCTCGAGGGTGTCGAGGTCGACGTGGACGCGGTCAGCGACGGGGAGCTGGTGCTGATCCCGGGGCTCCTGGAGCACGTCGAGCGAGCCGGCGTCCACAGCGGCGACAGCGTCGGCGTCTTCCCGCCGCAGTTCGTCAGCGAGGGCGACCAGGACCTCATCGTCGCGACGATGGAGCGCATCGTGCTGGCGCTCGGTGCGAAGGGGCTCGTCAACGCCCAGTTCATCGTGCGCGACGACGGCGTCTACCTCATCGAGGTCAATCCCCGAGCGTCGCGGACCGTTCCGTTCATGTCCAAGGTCACCGGCGTCCCGATGGTCGAGCTGGCGGTCCGCATCGCGCTCGGCGCCACGCTCCCGGAGCTCGGCTGGGACGGCGGGTTGCTGCCACCGCCGCCGTATTTCGCGGTGAAGGCCCCGGCGTTCTCGACGACCAAGCTCCGCGGCGTGGATCCCTCGGTCGGACCCGGGATGCAGTCGACCGGCGAGGTCATCGGCCTGCACGAGGACCCGCGGGTCGCGCTGGCGAAGGCGCTTCTCGGCGCCGCGCTCGTGCCGCCGCGGCCCGGAACGGCGGGAGCGCTAGCCCTCCTCTCGATCGCGGATCGCGACAAGGCGCTGCTCCCGCGCCTGGCGACGGGTCTGGCGGCCGCGGGCTATCGACTAGCGGCGACACCGGGCACCCGCCGGGCGCTGGCCGTCGCCGGGTTCGAGGCGAGGCCGGTCGCCAAGCTCGGCGAGGCCGCGGACGAAGGCACGGGCGAGGTCCCGATCCTGGACCTCATCGCGTCCGGGGAGGTCCGCCTCGTCGTCAACACGCCCACGCCCCGCTCCGGCGCGGTCCGGGACGCGGCCGAGATCCGTTTCGCCGCGACGGGGGAGGGGATCCTGTGCCTGACAGCGATGGAGACCGCGGTGGCGGCCGCCGAAGCGCTCGACCCCGACATCGTCGAGGCCGTCGCGAGCGTCCGCTCGCTCGATGAATGGGTGCCGGCTCCGGGTCAGCCCCGACGAGCGCTCGTCGCCTCGGTCTGAGCGGCCGGTTCCTCAGGCGTCACGACGATCGACTGACCCAGGGACCAGAGGGTCAGCGTCGTGAGCGCCACCATCACGACCGCCAGGGGGATCTGCCGGATCCGGAGCGTGGCGGGCGCCATCTCTCGTGGGGCGTCCAGCGCCGCGACGACGTGGCCGCCCCACGCGCCCAGCATGTGCCCGCCGACGACCGCCGCCAGCTGCACGGTCCACACGAGACCGGGCGGCAGCCACGCCCCCGAGGGCTCGTAGAACGCGGTCCCGAACAGGTCCCAGCCGAGCTGGAATGGGTCGGACAAAGCGACGACGATCCGCTGTCCCTCGATCAGCAGATAGGTCAGGTAGTGCGCGATGAGGTAGCCGACGGCGATGGGCAGGAGACCGGCACCCGTCGCTCCGATCCCGACGAAGCGCGTGACCGCGAGCGCGAGCGCGACCACGATCCCGAGGAAGCCGGCGAGCAGCAGCGTCTCGACCGGCAACGCGGGCAGGCCGAACAGCTCGAACCAGATCTGCGTCTGTGACAGCCCATCGAACAGGATCGAGCCCACCCCGAGCGCGATGATGACCACGTCGGCCATGGTCCAGCCGGGCTCCAGCAGGCCCTCCAGGAACGGCCGGCGGCGAATGCGTCCCTCCTCGTCGGCCAGGGCGAAGGGCGCCAGCCGTCCGAGGACCCGGAACCAGACCGTGAAGACCTCGGCGTTCGCGCGCCAGGCGTCGCGCCCGAATTGCGCCATCATCGCGAGCGTGAATGCGGTGTAGCCGACGAGGATGATGAAGAGGGTCGCCGGCCCACTGGCGACCACGAGCTCGATCCAGACGACGACCGCGAGGCCGATGACCGCCGGCCACTTGCCGAGCGCCTCCGGGTAGTCAGCCACCTGCCACGGGGTGACGCCCAGTCGCTTGATCACGGCGGCGCCCAGGTCGTGCAGCGTCGAGAACGGGTCGAGGAAGTGCCACACCGGCCCGATGAGCGCGCACACCATGGCCACGCCGACCCAGCCGAAGACCCAGATGAACAGCGTGGCGACCTCGGCGTTGCTGGTGCCGCCGACGACCCCTTGGGCGATGATCCACAGCCAGGCCAGGAGCCCGAGCGCGCGGAGCGCGAGTCGCAGCGCCGCCGGTGGCATCCGGCCCGCGTCCGTAGCGGTCGGACGCTCCGCGCGGACGTCGCGAACCAGCACGAAGATGAAGGACAGCGCGACGGTCGCCGCTGCCCCCGCGAGATAAACCGCCAGCGGCAGCCGGCTCGTGTACGTCGGGTTGAGCGCGTGTGCCAGGACGGCCGCCGGGGCGGTGAGGGCGATCGCTCCGACGAGCGAAAGGGCGGCCGCCAGCCGACCCACGCGGCCCCCGCTCACGCGCCGGTCGAGGGTCGGCCGCGTCGCGACAACAGGACCGCCGCCGCGACGAGCACGATCGCCAGGGCCGCGACGATCGGCAGGATCACGTCGCCGTCCGTGGAACCGGCAGGATCGGTCGGAGCGGGTGACGCCGTCGGGCTCGCAGGGGGCGTCGGCGACGGCTCCGGGGTGGCGCTGGGCGTGGGCTCGGCACTCGCCGACGATGCCGGCGTGGGTGCCGCCGTGGCTGACGGCGACGGCGCGGGTGCGACCGTGAACGACCACGTGTCCCGCTCGAGATGGTCGTCGCTGCCCTTGGCGGTCCAGCGCGCCTCGTACACGCCTGGCGCGAGCTCCGGCACCGGATCGATGATCATGCGGGTCGGATCCTCGGGATCGATGAAGCCGACCGCGAGACGTTCCCCGGCAGCGGTGCGCAACGAGAACGTGGATCGATCCGGGTCCAGGGCCTCGCTGAACGTCGCGCTGATCTCCGCGGGCGTGCCCTCGACCGTGGCCCCGTCCGCCGGCGTGGCCTTCTCCAGCTCGGCGTGGGCCGCGACGCCCGCTGGAAACATCATGAAGGTGGCCATGGTCAGGGCGGCAAGCGCGACGAGGCGCGATGTTCGATGGGTCATGACTCGGAGTCTACGGAACGTGGCCACGGCGCGCCCGCGAGACGAGCCGCGTGCACCACATGCTCCTATCGTCGAAGGAACGACTCGAACGGCGCCTGAGCGCGGTCTTCGACCGCCCACTCGTGCATCGCGCGCACAAACGGGGCGTGAGATGCTTCCGATCGCTGATACATGCATCGGATGCACGCTCGAGACTGGGCTCGCGGCCCAGACCGATCCGACGCGGTACGATCGACCCCACTCGCCCCACCCAGTCGTCCGACCGACCCCGACCGACCCGACGACCCGCCCCGTCCCAGGAGCCGCGCGTGCCGACCCCCCCGACCACCCCGATCCCCACCACGGCCTACAGCGACCACCGCCTCGAGAACGGCCTTCGCCTGATCGTCGCGGAGGACCACCTCGCGCCGGTCGTCGCGGTCAACGTCTGGTACGCCGTCGGCTCCAAGCACGAGCAGCCGGGCAAGACCGGATTCGCGCACCTCTTCGAGCACGTCATGTTCCAGGGCTCCAAGCACGTGGCCAAGGCCGAGCACATCGCGCTCGTCCAGGCAGCCGGCGGGACGATGAACGGCACGACCTGGCTGGACCGGACGAACTACTTCGAGACGATGCCGTCCCACCAGCTCGACCTCGCCCTGTGGCTCGAGGCGGACCGGATGGCGACGCTGCTCGACGCGCTCAGCCAGGAGAACCTCGACAACCAGCGTGAAGTCGTGAAGAACGAGAAGCGCTGGTCGTACGACAACCGCCCATACGGCACGTGGCAGGAGAAGCTCCAGGCCCATCTCTACCCGCCCGAGCATCCCTACCACCACTCCACGATCGGGTCGATGGAGGATCTCGATGCCGCCTCGATCGAGGATGTGAGCGAGTTCTTCCGGACCTACTACGCGCCGAACAACGCCGTGCTGTCGGTCGTCGGTGACGTGGACACCCCGGATGTCCTTCGCAGCGTCGAGCGCTACTTCGGTGCCATCCCGGCGAACCCCTCGATCCCGCCGCTCGGCGACCTGTCACTGCCGCCGACGCTCGGTGGCGAGATCCGCGAGGTCGTCTACGACCGGGTGCCGTTGCCGCGCATCTATCTCGGCTTCCGAGCGCCCGTGTACGGCGACCGCCGGCTCGATGCGCTCGAGATCGCGGGCCAGATCCTGGCCGGCGGCAAGGGCAGCCGGCTGCATCGCCGCCTCGTTCGCGACGAGCGGATCGCCAACGACGTCGCCCTGTTCACGCTGGGCTTCACGGGCGGTGCGTCGATCCTCGCGGGATGGGCGACCGTCCGCCCCGGCGTGACGGTCGAACGGGTGGAGGCCGCGCTGCACGAGGAGACCGAGCGCCTCGCGGTCGAGCCGGTGAGCGCGGACGAGCTCGCGCGAGCCTTCGCGCTGATCGAGGCGGACGAGCTCGGGGCGCTGCAGCGCGTCGAGGAGCGCGCCGACCGGCTGTCGATGTACGCGACCCTGTTCGACGACCCGGGCATCATCAACGAGATGCTGGCGCGCTACCTGTCGGTCACGCCGGAGGCGATCCTCGAGGTTGCGGCCGCGACGTTCCGGCCGGACAACCGGCTCGTGCTGACCTACCTCCCCGAGATCGCTCCGGCGGACTCCGGCGCCGTCCACAGCGACTCGGACGAGAAGGCGGACACGGATACCGAGACCGAGCGCGACGAGGAGGAGGCGGCATGACCGCCACGGACCGCATCGAGCTCGACGGGAACGTCGTCGCCGAACGCCCGACACCCGGCGTCCCGCGGCCGTACGAGTTCCCGGACCTCGCCACGGCACGGCTGGACAACGGGCTCAGCATCCTGGTCGCCGACCTGCCCGGTCGCCCGCTGGTCAGCGCGTCCGTCGTGCTGCCGATCGGTGCCGTGGACGAGCCCGCGGACGAGGGCGGCGCGGCCGTCCTTGCGGCGCGCGCGCTCACCGAGGGCACCGAGCGATACGACGCGGTCGCCCTGATCGAGGCGAGCGAGCGGCTGGGCGCCTCCATCCATGCGGACGCCGGCTGGGACGCGACCAGCGTGAGCATCGACGTCCCGACCACCCGGTTCCGCCAAGCCCTCGAGCTCCTCGCGGAGGTCCTGCTCAGACCCACGTTCCCGGCGGGGGAGGTCGAGCGGCTGCGTGACGAGCGGCTCAACGACCTGCTGCAGGCGCAGGCCGATCCGCGCCGCCGCGCCGACGAGGCCTACATCGAAACCATCTATGCGCGTGAGGCGCCCTATCACCGTCCGGCCGGCGGGCAACGCGAAACCGTCGAGCGGCTCGACGCCGACGTGCTGCGGCGCGTCTATGCGAGGGCGGTCGACCCCACGGTGGCCACGCTCGTGGTCGCGGGCGACCTGGGTGGCCAGGACGTGGTCGCGATGGCGCGCGAGCTCCTCGCCGACTGGTCCTCGCCGACATCGCCGAACACCGACGGAAAGATCGTCGACACCAGGGCGACGAGCGACCGGCGGATCCGCGTCGTGCATCGACCGGGATCCGTGCAGACCGAGATCCGGATCGGGCATCCGGGCCTGCCCCGTCGGGTCCCGGACTTCCACGCCGTCTCGGTCATGAGCGCCATCCTGGGCGGGCTCTTCAACTCGCGGCTGAACATGCAGCTCCGGGAGGCCAAGGGCTACACGTACGGCGCGAGTGCCGGGTTCGACATGCGACGCGGGGCGGGTCCGTTCACCGCCCGTGCCGCCGTGAACACCGAAGTGACCGTCCCGGCCGTGATCGACACCCTCGCCGAGCTCGAGCGGATGCGCGATACGACGGTCCAGGCGAGTGAGCTCGCGGCGGCTCGCGACTTCCTCGTCGGGGTCTTCCCGCTCCGGTTCGAGACGCCCGGCGCGGTCGCGGCCGCGCTGTCGGGCCTGGCGATCCATGGATTGCCGGTCGAGGAGCTGATCGACTACCGCCGCCGGATCGAGGCGGTCACCATCGACGACGTCGCGGCCGCGGCCCGCGAGCATCTCCAGATCGAGGGGGCCGCGATCGTCCTCGTCGGTGACGCCGACGCGATCGGGACCGCCTTGGAGGCCGCGGATCTCGGGGAGGTGGTCGTCGAACGCGACGACGCGCCGCACGCACTGGGGCCGATCCCCGATGAGGGCCACGTAGCCGTGGACGAAGGGGAGGATGCCGGGCCTACGGCTGGTGCCGAGGAGCCCCACCTGCCAGGCACGGCCGATGAGCCGGCTGCGGCGGATACCCACGCCGATGACCGGGAAGGCCACTGAAACCTTCTCGCCTCGAGATGTCTCGTACTGGTAGGAGCTGATCAAGGGGTCAGCCACCCAGGAGACGAACCACGATGCGCACAGATGTCAAGTTGATGCGCGGTCTCGGCGTCGGAACCGCGACCCTCTTCCTCGCCGTTGGCGCGGTCTTCGCGGCCGATGGCCTCACGAGCTCGGACCCGGCGGACCCGGCGATCGGCGAGCCGCGGGCGACCGAGACCGCCGAGCCGGCCGCCACCGTGGAGCCCACGGCGACCTCGGAAGCCCAGACGGCCGAGCCCACCGAGACCGCGGAGCCGACCCAGACGACCGGGCCCACGTCAGACCCGACGGCCGACCCGACCCAGACCGCGGAACCGCGCGCGACCGCCGAGCCGACCCAGACGGCCGAGCCCACGTCAGACCCGACGGCCGAACCGACCCAGACCGCGGGGCCGAGGGAAACCGCCGAGCCCACGAACGACGCAAACGACGACAACAGCGGCCCAGGCGGTGATGACGACGACAACAGCGGCCCCGGCGGCGGTGATGACGACGACAACAGCGGCCCCGGCGGCGGTGATGACGACGACAGCGGCCACGGTGGGGGTGACGACGACAACAGCGGTTCGGGCGGCGGCTGATCGCCAAGCACGAATCGATCGGTGGACGATGGGCCGGCGGCGGGATGGGCCGCTCCCGTGGCAGCATGGGGACGGACCCGACCGCCCGCTGGCGGGCCCGCACGTGAACGGAGTAGGAACGGCATCGAAGCCCAATCGCTCGATCGGACCACGGCCGCCTGGGACGAGCGCGCCATCGTCGACGCCGTCCTGGCCGGAGACCGCGAGGCCTTCCGTCGCCTGGTCGAGCGCGAGTCGGGCGCGCTCGTTCGGGCGTGTCATCGGATCCTCGGCGATCGATCGGACGCCGAAGACGCCGCCCAGGAGGCGTTCGTGACCGCGTATCGGCAGCTGGCGAGCTGGCGTGGAGAGGGTCCGTTCGGTGCCTGGCTCATGCGCATCGGGATACGCATCGCCCTGCGCCAGGCCAAGAAGCGCAAGACCGTGACCTGGCGCGACCCACTCGGCGACCGGTCTCCTGCCGGCCGCGACGCGTCGATCGATCCGATCACGCGAGCGACCGATCAGGCCGCCATCGAGTCGGCGCCGCTCACGGATCCCGCGATGCTCTCGATGCGAGCGGAGCGCGCCACCGAGCTCCGAGCGGCCGTCACCGCCCTCCCCGAGCCCTATCGCGAGGTGGTCACCCTGCGCTTCTTCGGCGACGCCACGCTCGACGAGATCTCCCGAGTCACCGACCGGCCGCTCGGCACCGTCAAGACGCACCTCCACCGCGGTCTGGCCAGGCTGCGCAACAGCATCGAGCGAGATGACCGATGAGTGACTTCGGTCGACGGTTCGATGCCTCCGAGTTGGGCGATGACCTGGTCGACAATGCCGCCGCGGCCGAGCTGCTCGCCGTCGCGAGGGATCTGGAGACCTACGCGCGGAGCGACTCGGTGACGCTGAGCGGGGACTTCGAGGACCGCGTCATGGCGGCGATCGCCAACGAACCGCCGCCGCGACCAATGGGCTCCCGCGGCCTGCTCGGGATCGTCGCGGTCGTTCGGGACGCGTGGCGTCTCGTATGGAGCGCCGACCGACCCATCGCGGTCCGGGCGCAGGCCCTGGCCTTCGTGTTGCTAGCCGCGGTGGCGTTGGGATCGCTCGGGTCGCTTGCGGCCGTGGGCGTTGGTGCACTCCTGTCGCCGGATGGCCCTGTACCAACGGTGCAACCGGCTCCCGTGCCGACACCGAGTCCGTCGGTCGTCCCGAGCCAGAGCCCTACCCCATCCGTCAGTCCGTCGCCGAGCGCCACGCCATCGGCGTCACCGACAGAGACGGCAGAGCCGACCGAGACCCCCGAGCCGGCCGAAACGCCGGAAGGGACCGACGATTCGTCCGGACCGGGTTCGGATCGGTTCGGGAAGCGACTCGTCCGGGCCTGGGCTCGGGCGACGAGACGGAGCGACCGACCGAGGACTCGTCAGGGCCGGGATCTGGTGGGGATTCGTCCGGGTCTGGTTCGGGTAGCGACTCGTCAGGTTCGGGTTCCGGCGGCGGATAGCCTCCGACTTGAGACGCGCCCACGGTGACGTCACGCACCGGGAACGCTTTCGCAAGCGTCAGACACGCTGGACGAAAGGTGTTCTGCAAGGGCAGGATGCGACACTCGGTCGTGGTACTTCCGTACGGGGGGTTGGTACCGGACGTCCTACGGTGACCAAGTATGAAGTCGAGCGCGCAGTTGACGCGACACCGCCGCCCCTCCAGAGGACTCCGACGCGGCCAGTCGATGGTGGAGTTCTCACTGGTCGTACCCCTGATGCTGCTGATGGTGATTGCGATCGCGGACTTCGGGCGGATGTACGTGAGCGCGGTCGCGGTCGAATCGGCCGCCCGTGAGGCGGCGGACTACGGTGCGTTCAAGTCCGATCAATGGACCACCGTCAACGTCCCGGTGACCACGACAGAGATGCTGCGGCGTGCGTGTGTCGCTGCGCAGGGCAGTCACCTCGAGGGCTACGTCGGAGCGGCGGATGGCTCGAGCTGCACGAACCCGGCATTCACCTGCACCCTTGAGTGGGGCACATCGTCCGAGGACTGCGCCACCTCGGACGGGATCGTCGGCACGACGGATTGTTCGACCCAGCTCACCGAGCCGCCGTGTGTCGTCCACGTTCGTTTGGACTACGAATTCCGGATGTTCCTGGCATTTCCACCATTGCCGGAGAGCATCAGCCTGGTGCGGGAAAGCAGGTTCCGGATGCAGGACCTGGTCATCAATCCATGATCCGACACCGGCGGTCCCCGGTTCGCAGCGCCAGGGCGCGCTCGCGTGGGCAGGCGCTTGCGGAGTTCGCGTTGGTTGCGCCGATCTTCTTCTTGATCCTGTTCTCCATCATCGACTTCGGGCGGTACGTGTATTACGTGCAGATCCTTAACAACGCGGCTCGTGAGGGCGCCCGCTACGCCATCGTGCACGGCAGCCTCGGGATCCCGGCGTCGGGATCGCCTTTCGCCCCTGGTACGACGAACTCGGATCCATCTGGTGCAAACGTGAAGGCCGTGGTGCGCCGGCACGCGGTCGGCGTGATCGGCAACGACGCAGTCCTCCGGATCTCCGCAGATTGGAACGCCCATAACGGACGTGGTCAGAAGGTCCGAGTGACCGTGCAATACGACTTCGATTCGATCATCCCGATCGTCCCGATCCCACCGATCCTCATCACAGGAGAGTCGACCCTTGTTATCAACAACTGACCGGCGGCCCGCCGAACGAGGCCAGATTCTCGTCATCTTCGCGGGCGGCTTCTTGATGATCTGCCTCATTGCCGCGCTCGTCTTCGACGTCGGCCAGAACCTGCTCGACCGCCGCGCTGAGCAGAATGCAGCAGACGCCGCGGCCCTCGCCGGCGCTCGGTACTTCCCCACGACGGCTGTCTATCACGGCGGCTGCGCCGGCGCCCCCGCGATCCAGCCCGTCCTCGCAGCATGCGAAGTGGCGGCTGCGAATGGATACGTCGACGGAGTGGCCAGCCGAACGGTTCGAGTCGATATGCCTCCGATCGCCCCTTCGACGAAGGCGGGTCTAGCGAATCACATCGAAGTGCAGATCGGCGCGACCAGGCCGTCGATCTTCCAGGGGGTCATGGGAGTTACGCAACAGCGGACGGGCGCGATGGGCGTCGCGACGAACAACACCGACCTTGCACTGCCGTACTCACTGCTGGCCCTCGATCCTCATGGCTGTGGAACGAATAAGATCACGGGCTCGCCCGGAACGGCCGTCGTTACGAACGGAACAGTCCACATCGACTCGGATTGCGCCGTTGCCCCGGGCGCGCTCCAGTTGAGCGGCAATGGCGTGTTGACCGCGCCTCAGTGCGACGTCGTAGGACTCATCACGGAGCAAGGCGGAGCAGACAACGACTGCACGACATCGCCATCGGGCGTCCTGGTATCGGGGGACCCCTTGCGGAATCTCCCGCCACCCCCTCAGCCGGGAGCGCCCGCCGCGGTCCAGCCCCTCGACCCAACGCCAGGCCCCATTCCCAACGGTTGCCCAGGATCCGCGACCCCGGCGACCGATGCGGCGCCTGCGACCTGTGCGTTCTCAGGCGGCCCCCACACAGGAAAGTCGTATCGATTGTTCCCCGGGAACTATCCGGGCGGCATCTCCACAAGCAAGTCGATCCTGTACCTGGACCCAGGTATCTACTGGCTTGGGGGAAGCGGCCTTCACATCCAGTCCAACGGCATGGTCGTCAGCAAGGCGCCCGGCGACAACACCGGCGCGGTCCCATCCGGTGGAGTCTTGATCTACAACACCGTGGATCCACTTCCGGTCTCCGGGTGCACGGGTGCGGGTTGCTACGGTCCCATCAAGATCAACGGCGGCGGGGGTGGTACGCCGACGCTGGCGCTGCTTCCGATGCAATCGGGCGACTACAAGGGCATGGTCATCTTCGTCGACCGTGTCGCCGCGGTCGCTACCGGCTTCGATATCGACCTGGACGGCGCGGATTCGAACATCGCCGTCACGGGAACGCTCTATGCGCCCAGTGGCTCGATGAAGTTCAACGGAAGTGACACCGATACGTTGGCCGCGCAAGTCATCGTCTATAACTTCCAGGTCAACGGCTCTGGGGCTTCGTTCGACATCAACTACGCCCCAGGGGACCTCTTCCACGTCAAGGGGACCGGCCTCGTGGAATGATCGAGCTGCCCGAGCCGCGTACTAACGGCAACGGCGACAGGTACCAGCGCCTTATGGTCTGATCTCGGTTCAGGTCGCAGCATGGCCATATGGTCAAGCGCGTCGCCTCCGCGGTCATGTGGTTCCTTGCCGTTAGCGCGGGGTTCGAGTACTTGAGCCTGATCACTGGCGTGCCGTCAGTCATCGGGTTGCCGATCGCCGCCTGCGTGAGTGCGTTCTTCGGGATCGATCCGCTCCACCGAATCTGGAACCGACCCGCCACGCCTGCGCACGCTGGTCGCTCGCGCGCCGTTTCCACCCGCCAGGCGCTGCGGCCACAGGGGTGACGTAACGCGCGGTACGCTGCGCGGGTGATCGTCGTCATCGGGAGTCTTGGGCTGCGTGGGTCCGATGAGGAACCCAAGCCGGATGGGCTCGCGCCCGCGATCGCCGTCGCGGCTGCGGCGGCCGGCGCCCGAGTCGAGTTGATCTCCAAGGCCGGCGACGACCCCGCCGGTGACGCCGTCCTGCTTGCGCTCGCGGCTGCCGGTGTCGGTCACGTGGCCACCCTGCGCGACCCGTCGCGGTTCACGCCGGTCCGATCACGACCGGACGAGCCCACCGACCCAGCCACGGACGAGGTAACCGAGACGGCCGCGGACGGGGCCGCCGAAGTCCTCCCACCGCCCGACCTGCGCCCGACCCTCGACGCCGCCGATGTGTCACTTGCGCTGCGGTATCTGACCGACTTCGAGGTACTCGTCGCCGTGCATCCCCCCTCTGAGCTGCTCGCGGAAGCGGTCGCGGCTGCTGGCTGGGCGAGCGCCCGCCTCGTCGTGGTCCTCGAGCCCGAGGGCGACGTGCCCGACGGCATGCCCGCTGATGCTCTCGTCGTCGCGGCAGCAGCGGACGACGCCGAAGGAGTCGGGGCGCGCATCGGCCGGTACGCCGCTGCCCTGTCGCGCGGCGACGACGCCGCTGAGGCCTACCGCGATTTGACCGCCGCCGCGACGACCTAGATGCCCAGGGTCCCCTCGACGGGGCCTGCAGCCACGGCGGCCAGCGGCTCGATCAGCTCCGGCCCGTCCCGCCGCACGTCGTTGACATCGCGGTTGACCGCGTAGATCCGGAGGGCGATCTCATCGGTCGGCTGGAGCATGGCGAGCAGCTCGCCGGGCTCGGTGGCCGTGGGATGCAGCCAGCGCTCCCAGGCGTCGTCCGGGACGACCACGGGCATGCGGTCGTGGAGGCCGGCCATCGCCTCGTTCGGGGACGTGGTGACGATCGTGAAGGTGCGCCGGACCTGTTCGGTCGACGGATCCTTCCAGCCCGCCCAAAGCCCGGCGAGGACCAGCGGTCGACCGTCTGCGCGCACGACCCGGTACGGCTGGCGGATGCTCCCTTCGCGCTTCCACTCGTAGAAGGACTCTGCGGGCACGAGGCAGCGACGTCGCTTGAAGGCATCCCGGAAGGCCGGGCTCGTGGTCAGCGTCTCCGCCCGGGCGTTGAACATGCGCGATCCGGTCTTGAGGTCGGCCGACCAATGCGGCACGAGGCCCCAGCGGTAGGCCGTGATCGCGCGTCGCTCCTCGCGCTGGACGACGACGAGGACCTCGTCGGTCGGGGCGACGTTGTAGCGCGGACCCGGATCGTCCACGATCGGCTCGGCGGCGAAGATCTCGGCCAGCTCCGACGCCGGGCGTTCCTGCGTGAACCGTCCGCACATGGGGGCAAGTCTAGTATCGTCGGCTCGATGGACGACCCCCAGCCACCCGAGGGCCCCGACCCGTCACGGTCCGGGCGGCTGTCGCGCGAGGAGGCGACCGCCCTCCTTGCCTCGGCTCACTCCGCGCTGGCATCGGCCGACTTCGCCGATGCGGCCGTCCGCTACGGCCGGGTCATCGGGTTCGACGATGCGCCCATCACCGCCGCCGCCCTCCTGGGCCTCGGCGAGGCCCGCTACCGGCTCGGTGACGACGACGCGGCGCTCGCCTCCTGGGAGGCCGGCGTCAAGGTCGGTGAGACGCCGTCGACCTATCCGGCGTGGCGGAACATCGCCGCGGCACGGGTCCGCAACGGCGACCTTGCCGGCGCCATCGAGGCCTACCGCCAGGCCGACTACCGCGCTCCCTGGGACGACAAGCAGGAGATCGCCACGAGGCTCGGCTGGCTCATCAAGGAGTCGGGCGATCCGAAGGCCGCGCGAAAGTACTTCGCCAAGGGCCGCGGCGATGCCCCGCTCATCTCGGTCACGACGATCCTGATCGCGGCCTCGGTCATCGTGTCCCTGTCCGCGCTTCTGTCTGTCGAGGGTCAATTCCTGTTCGATGCCCTCGCGCTCGACAAGGGGGCCGTCGCCGCGGGCGAGTACTGGCGCTTGTGGACCGTGACGCTCCTACACGGCAGCGTGATCCACCTCGCCTTCAACATGTACGCCCTCTACCTGTCGGGTCGCATCGTGGAGCGCTGGTACGGGTCGCTGAACATGCTGGTCTTCTACCTCGTGTGCGCGGCGGCGGGCTCGATCGGGAGCTTCGTCCTGGGTGGTGCCGGAGCGTCCGTCGGGGCGTCGGGCGCGGTGTTCGGTCTGTTCGGGCTGCTGTTGGCTGCGGGCCGTGTTCACCATCCGGTCGACAAGCAGAGTCGCGCCCTGGTGGGGCAGCTGGGGATGCTGATCGCCATCAACCTGCTCTTCGGATTCGCCGTCCAGGGCATCGACAACGCCGCGCACATCGGGGGACTCGTCGCCGGGCTGTGGCTGGGCGCACTGATCCCGCCCACGAAGGTCCAGACCCTTGCCTCGCTCTGGCAGCGGAACGGGGAGGCGAGGACGGCCCACCTGGCCACCGTGCCGATCTTTGCCACGGTCATCGCGTTCGGGGTCGTGGTGATCGTGGTGGTCGCGGGCTTGCTGATCGGCACCGCCCGCTGGACGACCTGACCCGGCTGGGCGACCTGACCCCGGATGTTTGCCACGCTCCTCGGGCCGCTGCCACGGCCGCCGCTCGCGGACGATGTCGCGCCGGAGGCGCTTCTCGACGCCGTCCTGGAGCTCCAAATCGAGCACGGGCTCGAGCCGCTGACCGATGCCGGCTGGGCACGCGATCGCATGGATCCCGTTGTTGCGTGGCAGATGACCGCGGCGCGAACCGATGGGCTGGTCAAGGCGGTCGTCGACGGCCCGTTCAGCGGCGGTCGGGATGCGGCGGAGGTGCGTGGGCTGCTCCTCGGCCTGGCTGACGCCGGTTGCGGCTGGATCGAGGTCCACGAGCCGGGGGCCACGGGGATCGGTACGGACGTCGACGGCCGTGCACGGTTCGTGGACACGCACGCGGCACTCACGGCCGGATTTGGATCCGACGTGCATCTGTCCCTCGCGATCACCGGGGGCAGCGCGGACTCCGCGGGCATCGACACCCTCGTGGCTGGCGCCTATGCCAGCCTGGCGCTGGATCTCATCGACGGTCCGGACAACTGGCGGCTGGCTACGGCGTGGCCGGCGGAGCGGGGCCTGATCTGCGGCGCCCTGTCGACACGGGAGGGCAGCGATGACGGCCCGGAGCTGCTGCTGTGGGCCGCCCGATATGCCGCCTCGACCCGCGGGCGGGGGGCGGCGCGGGTGGGGCTGGCCACGGCTGGATCGCTCGCCGCGCTGCCATGGTCCGTCGCGGCGGAGAAGGTTCGGCAGCTTGGCCAGGCCGCCCGGCTGGCGGCTGCCCCCCTCGATGAATCGCTCGCAGCCATCGATCCGCGCGCGGTCGACAAGCGGAGCGCGGCACTCGACCGCTACGAGCCCAACGCGGACCGGCCCCCAGGTCGCACGGGTCCGAGCTCAGCGAAGAAAGCCTGACGCGCGCAGGCACAGTGGGTGCGGCGAGGAGTGCGGTCCGGAGAGGATTACGTAAAAGGGGTGACGTTGCACCACACCCTGGCGTGTATGCTCCCGCCCTGCCGTCGGACCGCGAGCCCTTTCCGTCCCAGTCCTGGACGCGCGCAGCCGAATGACCGTCACCGGGGGAATAGGCCGCGCGACTCCCAGATGAGGCTGCCGCGCGCCTAGGGTGGAGGGAGCGCGCGATGTCTCGTGGTTGTATGCGTCGATTCGGCGTGGCCCTCATGGCCGCCTTCATGGTTGCGACGTCCTTCAGTCACGTGGCGGCCCCGCCGGTAGCGGCCAATATCGTGTCACTGACCCCCGCAAACTCAGAGGTTCCCGAGGTCTCCTTCAAGCGAGATGAGCCGATCTACGCGATCGTGGGTGCCGACCGCAACGGCGGATTTGTGTGCGCAGGTCCCGCTGATGTAGTTGGTTGCAGCACCCCCGGCGTCGGAATTGGGCCGTTCCAAGGCACTGGCGAACCCATCCCGCTCATTAAGCCTGGGCTCCTCGGCTCGGGGCGCTACAGATTGTACGGATATGAGCCCCAGAAACCGATCTCAATCTCCAGTATCGAGTTCACCGTAACCAATGAACCCCTCTGCGGCAGCATTGACACCACCATCTGCGACAGCGCCATGGCGAGCTTCAAATTCCGAGCTGGGACCATCGCACAGAACAACATGGTCATCGAAGGACTCTCCCGGGGCGGGTTGTACACCGTCGCAGGGGTGTGCGTCATGCGCGTCGTGCTCAACCTCATTTCGCCTAGTCCCTCTTCTTGGGGATTTGCCTGGTTTGGGGTTGGCTTGGCGGCCATCCAGGTGATCGACGCTCAGTTCGGATGGAACGTGATCCTCGGCATTGCCAACGCAGCCGGCGCGGCATCTAAGAGCATGAAGGCTCTTGCAGCGGACCCGCCGGATCCGAACTACATGGTCATCACCGAGCCGGTTTTCGCAGCACCCCACCCCGCCGGAGGCGACCCGACCTCGGAGGCTATTTACGACGGCTACGACCACATGAAGGGT